>NZ_ANFZ01000009.1 GCF_000331245.1 Blastomonas sp. AAP53
GGGGGGGGGGGGGGGGGGGGGCCAGCGGGGTCGTAATACCGATTGGACGCCGTGCCATCCCGCTTCCCCTCCACCCCCGACCTGCGGCCGGCGGTCCCCCTCCCCGAGACAAGCTCGGGGAGGATTTTTGTGATTCACCCACGCCCTAGGGGATCGAGCGCGCTGCCCTTGCGGCGGGGCGGGGGAACAGCGCCCTGTTCCCGCGCGATCGCCTCCAGCGTGGCGATGCGGTCGCCGGTGTCGGGATGGGTTGAGAACAGCGCGCGCACGCCCGAAGGCACGATGTAGAGCTGTGCCGCTGCCGGATTGCGCTCGACCACCGGGTTGCGGATTGCCTGCGCATGGCCCGAAATCCGCGCCAATGCCGAGGCGAGCGCGAGCGGCTTGCCGCTGATTTCCGCGCCGCCACGATCCGCGCCGAACTCGCGCGTACGGCTGATCGCCATCTGCACGAGCATCGCTGCAAACGGCGCGACGATCACGGCGAGGATCGACGCCCAGGGGTTGCGGTTGTCATCGCGGAAGAACAGCCCGAAATTGGCGAGCATCGAGATCGCCCCGGCGATGGTTGCGACCATGGTCATGATCAGCGTGTCGCGGTTCTTCACATGCGCGAGTTCATGCGCCATCACGCCTTCGACCTCGTCGCGGCTGAGCATGTTGAGCAGTCCGGTCGTGGCAGCAACTGCAGCGTTTTCAGGGTTGCGGCCAGTGGCGAACGCATTGGGCGCGGCCTGATCGATCACATACACGCGCGGCATCGGCAGTCCGCCGCGCTGCGCCAGCCTGGCGACCAGGTTGTAGAAATCGGGGTGGCTCTGCGCGTTCACCTCGACCGCGTTGTGCATCTTGAGCACGATCTTGTCGGCATTCCAGAAGGTGAACAGGTTCATGCCTGCTGCAAATAGCAGCGCGATCACGGCGCCGCGCGGCCCGCCCAGCGTAAAGCCCAAAGCCATGAACAGCGCGGTCAGCGCCGCCAGCAGCATGGTCGTCTTCATTCCGTTCATTTGGGTCGAGGTCCTTCAAAAGCGTTGCTGGCGCACCGCTTCACATTGTGGCGTGCCAGCCCCATATGCCCCTCAACAATGTAGGATCGCAGGGGCCGTTTTCAATCGCGCAGCCCTTGCCAGCCAAGGGAAAACCGATGACCGATACCCCCCGCGCGACGCGCCGTCCGGACCATGTCAAGCCGCCCGCGCACTGGGGCAAATCGGAGCCCGTTCCTGCTCCGCAGCCGATCAATGACGAGCAGGCGGAGGAAGCCGCGCGCGGCCCCACGCGCTTTGGCGACTGGGAGCTCAAGGGCATCGCCATCGATTTTTAAGGTGTTGGCAGCAAGGGTGACATGACTTTGGGCATGGCGCGTGTTATTGACACGGCTGTCAGTGGCCTGCCGACCATGAGGTGCATCGATGTCCGAGCCTGTTTTCCGCCATCCTGAACGGCCTGTGCCGAAGTTTCGCCCGTTCAAGGCAATGCACCACTTCCGCAAGCTGATCGCGGACAAGGAAGACACCGAGCAGGTGTTCCACATCTTCCAGAGTCTGCCGCGGATGGGGCTGGTCGATGAAATCAGGTCCTTTGTGTACAGCGATTACGGCCAGCAACTGCGCGCCAGCGAACCCTATCTGCCCGATCTGCTCGACGACCATGACCGGCTGCGCGCAATGCCTGCGGGCAGCGTCGCGCATGCCTATGTCGATTTCATGGAGCGCGAAGGGCTGTCGGCTGCCGGATTGGTCGAGGAATATGACCGCTTCCAGGGTGGGCGGCGCTTTGGCGACATGATCGAATGGTATGTCAACCGGCTGCGTGACACGCACGATCTGTTGCACATATTGACCGGCTTCGGCCGCGATTCATTGGGTGAGGCATGCGTGCTGGCGTTCACCTACGGCCAGAACCCGGCGCCGGGCAACATCTTCATCGCCTATATGGCCGCGCTCAACATGACGCGGTCAGTCCGCAGCGATGCGCCGGTGTTCAAGGCCGTGGGCGAGGCCAAGCGGCTGGGCAAGGCCTGTCCGCGCATCGCCGAACAGTCGATCGCGGCGCTGCTGGCCGAACCGCTTGTCGCTGCGCGTCAGCGGCTCAGGATCGCCAACCCGCATTATTACGGGCTGGCGCATGACAGGCTGCGCGCGCGGGGGATCGATCCCTACGACCTGCTGGGCAAGGCGCAACCTGCCTGACAGTCAAACCGGCAGCGACCGCATCGCCGCGAGCACCCGCTCGGCCCAATCCGGGCGGCAGATCAGCAGGTCGGGCATATAGGTGTCCGCCTGATTGTAGACGAGCGGTGACCCGTCCGCCCGGCTGACGTGCAGGCCGTGCGCTGCAGCAACCGCGACAGGTGCGCAACTGTCCCACTCATATTGTCCGCCGGTATGCAGGTAGATTTCGGCATCGCCGCGCACCACCGCCATCGCCTTGGCGCCTGCGCTGCCCATCGGCAGCAGCTCTGCGCCCAGCAGTTCCGCCACCGCCAGCGCCTCGGGGGCGGGGCGGCTGCGGCTCACCAGCATGCGCGGAATCGGCGCTCCGGGGGGCAGGGGCTGGGGCTGGTCGCTGCGCAGCACGACATCCATGCCCGGCAGCGCCACCGCACCGATGCTGGCGACGCCTTCGATCGCCAGCCCGACATGCACTGCCCAGTCGGCGCGCGCCTCGCCATATTCGCGCGTGCCATCGACCGGATCGATGATCCAGACGCGGCTGTGCGAAAGGCGCTCGGAATTGTCCTTTTCCTCCTCCGACAACAGGCCGTCATCGGGCCGCTGTTCGCGCAGCGCATGGCACAGGAACTGGTTCGCGGTCTGATCGCCCGCCTTGCCCAGCGCCTGGCCGGTGATCAGCCCGCAATCGCGCACCTGCAACAGGATGCGCCCGGCGGCGGTCGCGAGCTGCGCGGCGAGTTCTGCGTCGGTCATGCTCATTTGAGTGGCATCAGCTGGCGGATGATGAATTCGGCCGCCTCGGCCGGGGTCATCTCGACCGTATTGACGCGGATGTCGGGATTTTCGGGCGGCTCATACGGGCTGTCGATGCCGGTGAAGTTCTTGAGATTGCCCGCACGCGCCTTCTTGTAGAGGCCCTTGACGTCGCGCGCCTCGGCGACCTCGAGCGGGGTGTCGACGAAAATCTCGACGAATTCGCCTTCAGGCAGCATCTGGCGGACCATGTCGCGTTCGGCGCGGAACGGGCTGATGAACGCGGTGAGCACGATCAGCCCGGCATCGGCCATCAGCTTGGCGACCTCGCCGACGCGGCGGATGTTCTCGATCCGGTCGGCCTCGGTGAAGCCCAGGTCGCGGTTGAGGCCATGGCGGACATTGTCGCCATCGAGCAGGAAGGTGTGGCGGTTCATCACCGAGAGGGTCTTCTCGACCTCGTTGGCAATGGTCGACTTGCCCGATCCCGACAGCCCGGTGAACCACAGGACCTTGGCCTTCTGGTTCTTGAGGTCGGCGTGCACCTCGCGGGTGACGTCGGTCGCCTGCCAGTGCACATTCTGCGCGCGGCGCAGGCTGAAGTGCAGCATGCCGGCACCCACAGTGCGGTTGGTCAGCTTGTCGATCAGGATGAAGCCGCCAAGCGCGCGGTTCTGGGCATAGGGCTCGAACACGATAGGCTTGTCGGTCGCGATCTCTGCCACGCCGATCGCGTTCAACTCCAGCGTCTTGGCGGCAAGCTGTTCCAGCGTGTTGACGTTGATCGTGTATTTGGGCTGCTGCACCGTCACGGATACCGTCTGCGTACCCAGCTTGAGCCAGTAGGAGCGGCCCACCAGCATCGCATCGTCGTCCATCCAGACGATTGTCGCCTCGAACTGGTCAGCGGCCTGCGGAGGGTTGTCGGCGGTCGCGATGACGTCACCGCGCGAACAGTCGATCTCGTCCGCCAGCGTCAGCGTGACCGACTGGCCCGCCACCGCCTCGTCGAGATCGCCATCCAGCGTCACGATGCGGCTGACCGTGCTGGTCTTGCCCGACGGCAGGACGCGCACCGTGTCACCCGGCTTGACCGAACCGGTGGAGATCAGGCCTGAAAACCCGCGGAAATCGAGATTGGGCCGGTTGACCCATTGCACCGGCAGCCGGAACGGTTTGTCGGCATCGAGCGAGGACAGCACCTCGACCGTCTCGAGATGGTCGATCAGCGTTGGCCCCGAATACCATGGCGTGTTGTCCGACCGGGTGGTGATGTTGTCGCCCTTGAAGCCGCTGATTGGCATCGCGGTGAAGCTCTCGATGCCGATGCTCTGCGCGAACGCGCGATACTCGGCGACGATCGCGTCGAACCGGGCCTGGTCATAGTCCACCAGGTCCATCTTGTTCACCGCCAGCACGATGTTGCGGATGCCGATCAGCTGGCACAGATACGAATGCCGCCGCGTCTGGACGAGCACGCCCTTGCGTGCATCGATCAGGATCACGGCGAGGTCTGCGGTCGATGCTCCGGTGACCATGTTGCGGGTGTATTGCTCATGCCCCGGGCAGTCCGCGACGATGAACTTGCGCTTTTCGGTGTTGAAGAAGCGATAGGCGACATCGATGGTGATGCCCTGTTCGCGTTCGGCGGCAAGGCCATCGACCAGCAGCGCAAAATCGATCTCCTGGCCTTGCGTGCCGACCTTCTTGCTGTCGCTTTCGAGCGCGGCGAGCTGGTCCTCGAAGATCATCTTGCTGTCGTACAGCAGCCGCCCGATCAGCGTCGACTTGCCATCGTCCACCGACCCGCAGGTGATGAAGCGCAGCATCGTCTTGTGCTGGTGGACATCCAGATACGCGTCAATATCCTCGGCGATCAGGGCTTCGGTCTGGTACACGGCGTCCATCAGAAATAGCCCTCCTGCTTCTTCTTTTCCATCCCCGCACCGCCGGCATCCTTGTCGATCACGCGGCCCTGGCGTTCGGATGTGGTGGTGAGCAAGGTCTCCTGGATCACCTCGCTCAGGGTGCTGGCGGTGCTTTCGACCGCGCCGGTGAGCGGGAAACAGCCCAGGGTGCGAAAGCGGATCGAGCGCTCGGTAATCTCGGGCGTTCTGCCCAGCACCTTGGTCAGTCGGTCGATATCATCGGCCATGAACATCTGGCCCTCCCATTCGAAGGTCGGGCGGACGGCGGCAAAATACAGCGGCACGATCGGCACGTCGTTGAGCTGGATATACTGCCAGATGTCGAGCTCGGTCCAGTTGCTGATCGGGAAGACGCGGATGCTCTCGCCCTTGTTCTTGCGCGCGTTGTAAAGGTTCCACAGTTCGGGGCGCTGGTTCTTGGGGTCCCAGCTGTGCGAAGCGGTGCGGAACGAGAAGATGCGCTCCTTGGCGCGGCTCTTTTCCTCGTCGCGCCGCGCGCCGCCAAAGGCTGCGTCGAAGCCGTGCAGGTCGAGCGCCTGTTTCAGCCCTTCGGTCTTCCACATGTCGGTGTGCAACGGGCCGTGATCGAACGGGTTGATCCCGCGCTCGGTCGCTTCCGGGTTCTGATAGACCAGCAGCTCCATGCCGCTCTCGCGCGCCATCCGGTCGCGCAGCGCGTACATGTCCTTGAACTTCCACGTGGTGTCGACATGGAGCAACGGGAACGGCGGCGGCGAGGGGTAGAACGCCTTGCGCGCCAGATGCAGCATCACCGCGCTGTCCTTGCCCACCGAATAGAGCATCACGGGCTTGTCCGCCTGCGCCACCACTTCGCGCATGATGTGGATCGCTTCGGCTTCAAGGCGCTCGAGATGGGTAAGGCTGCGGGTCATCGCGACAGGCTCCATGATTGCTGATGGTGCATTGGCACAGCAACCTGGGTCTTGAACCTCCCATATGGGAGGGTATAATCCCGCTATGCGATTTGATGACGGTCTGGTTCAGGCGCTGCACGAAGGCCTTTTCGATACACCCCTGTGGGACGGGTTTCTGACGCGTCTGCGCGCTGTGTCCGGAGCCGGTTTCGTGATGCTCGCCATCCGCCCGAAGGGCCAGGTCGAGCTGTCTGCGCTGGCGGCTGGTGATGGGCCAATTGCCGATATGCGAAACATGCTCGCCACTGCCGCGCTGCGGGAAGGGCGTTGCTATGCTCTGGAGGAGCTGTTCGATCAGGTCGATCCGCGCGAGCGCGACCGGTTGCGAGAGACTTTGGGAGCGGATCGGATCACCGCGCTGCGGGCCGTCCGCGTGACCGAAGCCGGCGGGGTGGATGGCTGGCTGGTCTGCGCGGGCGGGCGTTCGCTGGGCTCTGCCGCAGGGGCATTGTTGCTGGGGCTGGCGCCGCACCTTCGGATTGCCCTTCGCAATTTCGCCGCGCTGGAGCGCGAGCGCTTTCGCTCGGCGGTGACCGGAGAGGCGGTCAATCGGCTCAAGATCGCCTGGCTGACGCTCGATGCGCAGGGACGGATCGTCGAATCGAGCGACAACATGGAGCAGATGTTCCAATGGGGCACGCTGCTGCGGCGCGGGCGTTATGACCGGTTGCAGCCCGCGTCTCCCGCGATCGACCGGCAGCTGACCGGCTATCTCAAGCAGGTCGCAGCGGGCAAGGCGATGCGGCCGCTGGCGATCAACCTGAGCCAGGACCCGTGGCTCGACATGCTGGTCGCTCCCTTGCAGGGCGAGACGATCTCGGGCCACCGCTCGGCCACGGTGATCGTCTATGTCAGCGGCGACAGGCGCAGCCAGGCGGATCGGTGCGAGCAGCTCGTCGACCTGTTCGGCCTGCTGCCCAGCGAAGCGCGGCTGGCGTGGTTGCTGGCGCAGGCGACCAGCATCGCGGATGCCGCAGCGACTCTGGGAATCACGGTGGAAACCGCGCGCAACTATTCGAAGAAGATCTACGCCAAGACCGGCGCCAGCGGCCATGCCGAGCTGGTGCGGATCGTGATGACCAGCGTGCTGGCGCTCAGCTGACCCACACGCGAGGCTAAGGCGCTGCAATTAATCGCAAACCATAACGCCGGACCATTGACGGCCATGCGATAGTATCACATGCAAGTGGTCTGTTATCTTTCAGGGGCAACAATGCCCCGAAAAGGGGGTCGTCTTGCGTCGTATTTCCGGAGTTTCCGCTTCTCTTCTGGCGCTCGCCGTCAGCGCCATCACCATGCCTGCGCTCGCCAGTCCGGTCGAACAGACCAAGGGCAATTACGAGGACAAGTTCCGCCAGCTCGAGGGCGAGGAATGGCCGACGCCCACCGATTACCGAAATGCCTCGGGCGCTCCGGGCTATCGCTACTGGCAGCAGAAGGTCGATTACGACGTCCAGGCGCGCCTCGACGAAGCCAAGCGGACGGTGAGCGGCTCGCAGACGGTGCGTTATCAGAACAACTCGCCCGACGCTTTGCCCTATCTGTGGCTGCTGCTCGATCAGAACGACTACAAGCGCGATTCGATCGCGGCGATGACTGAGACGGTTTCGGGCGACAAGATCAGCTTGGGCGAGGTCCGCCGCATCCAGCGCATGCGCGAATGGGAAGGGGGCTTCACGATCTCCGCCGTGCGCGACGCGTCGGGCAAGTCGCTGCCGTTCACCGTGGTCGACAGCCTGTTGCGCATCGATCTGGGCCAGGCGGTCGCGGGCAATGGCGGCGAGACCAGCTTCTCGATCGAATGGTCGTTCCCGATGGTCGAGAACAAGGTCGTCGGCGGCCGTTCGGGTTATGAATGCTTCACCCAGCCGGGCGAGGACGGCAACTGCATCTTCGAAGGCGCGCAGTGGTTTCCGCGGCTCGCGGTCTATTCGGACTATGAAGGCTGGCACAACAAGGCGTTTCTGGGATCGGGCGAGTTCACGCTGGAGTTCGGCGATTATCGCGTTGCGCTGACGGTGCCCGCCGATCATGTCGTTGCCGCCACCGGCGTGTTGCAGAACCCCGACCAGGCGCTGACTGCGGCGCAACGCCAGCGGCTCGAACAGGCCAAGACCGCTACCAGCCCGGTCTATGTCGTCACCCCGCAGGAGGCCGTGGCGGCCGAGCGCGGCAAGGCTTCGGGTGAGAAGACCTGGGTGTTTGCTGCGACCAACGTCCGCGATTTCGGCTGGGCCTCGTCGCGCAAGTTCGCCTGGGACGCGCTGGGCGTGAAACAGGATTATGCCGATCAGCCGCTGGTGATGGCGATGAGCTTCTTCCCCAAGGAAGCGCGCCCCCTGTGGGATGCCTATTCGACCAAGGCGATTGCGCACACCATTGACGTCTATGGCAAGTTCGCCTTCCCGTACCCCTATCCGGTGGCGCAGTCGGTCAATGGGCCTGTCGGCGGCATGGAATATCCGATGATCACCTTCAACGGCCCGCGCCCGGTGAAGGACAAGAAGACGGGCAACCTCACCTATACCGAGCGCGCCAAATACGGGCTGATCGGCGTGGTCATCCACGAGATCGGCCACAACTGGTTCCCGATGATCGTCAATTCGGACGAGCGCCAGTGGACGTGGATGGACGAGGGGCTGAACACCTTCCTCCAGTTCCAGGCGGAGAAGCTGTGGGACAAGGACTATCCCGTGCGGCGCGGCGAACCCAAGGACATCGCCGAGTACATGCTGTCGACCAACCAGATGCCGCTGATGACGCAGTCGGATTCGGTGCTGCAGTTCGGCGCGAACGGCTATGGCAAGCCCGCCACCGCGCTCACCATCCTGCGCGAAACCATCCTGGGCCGCGAGCTGTTCGACCGGGCTTTTCGCGAATATGCCGAACGCTGGCGCTTCAAGCACCCCACGCCGTATGATTTCTTCCGGACGATGGAGGAGAGCAGCGGCGTCGATCTCGACTGGTTCTGGCGCGGCTGGTTCTATTCGACCGACCATGTCGACATTGCGCTCGACAAGGTGGTGCGTGCGACGCTCGAGCCCGCTGATGCGACCGCTGCGGCGGCTGCTCGCAAGAGGCTGCGCGATGGCGAACCCGGATCGCTCACCGCCCAGCGCAACGCAGGCCAGCCCACCGTGATCGAGCGCGACCCGGCAGTGCGCGATTTCTACGACAGTATCGATCCGCTTGATGCGACCGCTGCCGACAAGCGCAAGGCCGCCGAGGCTTACGCAGATCTGACAGCGGAGGAAAAAGCCGCGCGGCAGGTGACCGACAATTTCTACCGCTTCAGTTTCGCCAACCGCGGCGGCCTGGTGATGCCTGTGATCCTGAAAATGGACTTCACCGATGGCACAAGCGAGACGGCACGCATTCCGGCGGAAATCTGGCGCTACAATCCCAGGAACGTGACCTGGCAGTTCGTCACGCCCAAGACGCTTACGCGCGCCGAGGTCGATCCGTTGTGGGAGACCGCCGATGCCGACCGATCAAACAATGTCTACACAGGCCAGATCGACCCCAGGACGTTGAAGATCGACACGCCCGAAGAGGGCAAGAACCGCATGAAGGATTCGGACATGAAGGTGCTGCCCGATTCCCTGCGCACCATCGATGCGCCGAAATGAGGCGGTTTGCGGTGATGATGGCGGCACTGGCGTCGGTGACGCTGGTGCCGCAGGCGCACGCGCACCGAGGCCACGACGCGATGAGCGTGGTCACGCTGCTGCCCGATGGCAAGGTCACGGTGTCGCACCGGTTCGAGGCGCATGATCTGGAGCCAGCGCTGGCGGAAATCGCGCCCAATGCGCAGACCAGCCTGGATGATCCCGATGCGATTGCCGAGCTGAAGACCTATCTGCTCGCGCACTTCTCGGTGAGCGCGGACGGCATCGCGGTACCGTTGACCGTGGCGTCGGTCGAGGTCGGCGTGCGCGATGTCCGGGTGGATTATGCGGGAACGGTGCAGGGCAGGCCCAAGGCGGTCGCGGTCAAATCCACGATTCTGCGCGATATCTACCCGCGCCAGGTCAACCAGGTATCGGTTCGGCGCGGGCAATATGTGCAGACGCTGCGCTTTTCCGGCGACGAGGTGAAGACCGTCGCGCTGCCCTGATCGCGCTAGTCGTCGAGCGCCGTGAAGCGGAAATCGCGAAATTTCGCCTCGCCTGGGCCTGCGGCATAGAGGCCCGGACGCAGCATCAGGAAGCCGCCGCGCACATTGTGGTGATAGCCTGACACTTCCATGCCGCGGTCGAACTTGACCCAGGTCTTGCCGCCATCGCCCGAGGTGTGGAAGCTGACGATGTGCTTGCGGTTGGTCACGCGGATGCGCATGCGGCTGCCATGCGGGTTGGCGGGGCGCGCGCGCTCGATGCCGTATTGGTGGGTCACGAACCGTTCTGCATCGAAACCCAGGCCTGCATAGAGCTTGTCGTCATAAAACAGCACAAGGCCCGCCGTTCCGCTGGGCGCCAGTTCGATATCGCATTCGAACCGGTAAGACGTGTCGCCTGCCGTCACCAGCAACGGCGATCCGGTGGAGGGGGCCAGCCCCTTGCCCTTGAGAAACAGGGTGTTGTTCGCGACCCGTGCACGTCTCACCTCGTCGGGATCGGGACGGAAGAACGACCATTTGGTCCCGATCTGCAAAGCTGCAAAATCGTCCGAAAGCGCCACTCCGTGCGGCAGGATTGCGCCGCCTCCGGGCTTGGCCAATGGCCGCGACAGATCGCCGCCAGTCATCTTGAACCAGCCGTCTTGGGTCCATTCGACCGGATCGAGCAGGCACTGGCGACCCAGCGTCCAGAAACCATTCTCGAAGCCGTGATAAAGGCTCCACCAGCTGCCATCGGGCGCTTCGACTAGGCTGGCATGGCCGCGCGACCACCAGGCTTCGCGGATGTCGGTGGTCCGCACCAGCGGGTTGCCGGGATGCTGCTCCCACGGGCCATGGATCGATCGCGAGCGGGCTGCGATGACCATATGGCCCGTGGGAGGCCCCGCTGTCCCCCCGACGGCGGTCAGCATGTAGAACCAGTCGCCAATCCGGTGGATCTTCGGGCCTTCGGGCGCGAAGCCTTCGACATCCCACTCCTGCGGATAGCGCCAGGGATCGTAGACATGCTCGACCTCGCTCGTGACGCGCATCCCGTCATCGGACAGCCGCACCCGGTCTCCGCCCGACAGGAACAGCCAGCGCGATCCATCCTCGCCCACCGCATGGCAGGGGTCGATATGCTTGTGCAGGCCCAGCGGAGCGGGATCGCTCCACGGCCCATCGATATGGTCTGCCCAGATCACGAAGATGTCGTTCTGAGGACTGGCCTTGACCGGAATGTAGAGAAAGTATCGCCCCTGATGCTTTTCCAGGCTGACCGCCCAGACCGAACCGATGTTGCGGGTGAGCGCCGGCTGACGCGGCTGCCAGTTCACCAGATCGCGCGAGTGCCACATCAGCAGGCCGGGATAGGATTCGAAGCTGGAAAAGGTGAGGTAGTAATCCTCGCCGTCCTTGAGGATGGCCGGGTCGGGGCGATCGCCCGACAGTACGGGGTTGAGAAACGTACCATTGCCCAGATCGGCGATGCGCTGGTTGTCGAGACCCCGGCGCCAGCCTGGGGAGGGCGTGTCTTTAGAAGACTGCGGCGCCGGGGAGAGGCTTGCGGGCAGAGATGTTGCAAGCCCCTGTGTGGTGAGACCCAGGGTCGCCAGCGAGGCCGAGGCCATCGCCGAGCGGCGGGTCAAGATCGGTACGCGGCGCATCACAGCGCCAGCCCAGTGGTGCGGGCCCAGGCGCGCCACAGATCGGGCCAGACCTCGACCGGCTTGCCGATCGCCTTGCGCAGGCCGAAGCCGTGGCCGCCATGTTCGAACAGGTGCGTTTCGACACGGATGGCCCTGGCCTTGAGCGCCGCGCGCAGCAGCAGGGCGTTGTTCACCGGTACCGCGTCGTCATCCTCGGCATGCAGCAGGAAGAACGCAGGCGCATCGGCGGGCACGTTGAGGTGCGGCGAATGCGCGGCTTCCAGAGCGGGGGCAGCAGCCTTGCCGATCAGCAGCTCGCGCGATCCGACATGCGCATCGGGCGCGGTCATGGAGATGACAGGATAAATCGGCGCAGCGCTGTGCGGCTTGGCCGAGAGCCGGTCGAGGTCATCGACAGGGGCATAGACCGGCGCAGCAAAGCGTGTGGCGAGGTCCGCGCACAGATGGCCGCCTGCGGAGAAACCCATCGCGGACACCCGCTCGGGGTCGATGGCGAAGTCGCCGGCGCGCGCGCGGATCAGCCGCATCGCGCGCTGCGCGTCGGCGAGGGCCACGTCCGGCCCCGCCGCCCAGCCTTCGCCCGGCAGCCGGTAGAACAGCACGAAGGCCGTAAAGCCGCGTGCCGCCAGCCAGCGGCCCATCTCATAGCCTTCCTTGTCGACCACCACCCAGCGATAGCCACCGCCCGGCGTGATCAGCACCGCCGCGCCATTGGGCCGGTCGGGCCGGAAAACCGCGAGGCGCGGAACGCTGATGCCGTAAACCGCGCGATCGGTGACCAGCCGGTCGGTCGAACGCTCCTGCACCGTTTCGGTGAGCGGGCGGGCAGGGGCTCCGGGTGCGCCTTTGGGCCACAGGTCGATGGTCTCTGCAGGCTGAGGCAGTCCCGGCGGCAATGCGCCACCCGGCACCTGCGGCACGGCGGTCTGCGCCCAAGCGGTGTTTGCCAGCCCCAAAGCCAAAGGAGCCGCCATAAGGGATCGGCGGTCGATCTTCATGGCGGCTCCTCTTTTCAGTTCAGCGAGAACAGCGGCGAACCGCTGCCCCGGTTGGCATCAGTATTTGAAGCGTGCACCCAGGAAGAAGGTGCGACCGAAATGGTTGTTCTCGTAGTTCCGGTCGGCTTCCAGATCGGTGAAGCGATAGCGATAGGTGTCGGTCAGGTTGTTGCCTTCCAGCGAGACTTCGACCCACTCGGTCAGCTTGTAGCGGATCGAGGCATCGAGGTTGAACTGGCTGCCGAAGCCCTCGAGCACGTTACCGGTGCCGCTCGCGCCTTCATGCCAGCGGCTGCGATACGTGCCCATGACGCGGGCAGAGAACTTGCCGTCGTCATAATAGAAGGTGCCGTTGAACGACCGCTTGGACACGTTGGCAAGCGTACTGGTGACGTTGACGTTGTTCAGAGGTCCCAAGTTGCCATTGGGCAGTGACGCGACCGTGATCGGGCCCTGAAGCTGATAATCGGCGTTGGAAGAGATAAATGTGGCGTTGGCCAATACGCCGAAATTGCCGAGGAAGCCATCGGTGAAGATGGTGAAAGGAATCTGGGCTGAAAACTCCCAGCCCTTGAGAGTTGCGCCTTCACCGTTGACCGTAGTGGCCAGAGTCCAGCGATCTTCCAGCAGTTGTCCGGGATTGAGCGCCGCGGGCGAACTGGGGCTGAGTGCCGAAGCGGGCGCGCCTGTCTCCGCAAAGGTCAGCCCGGTGATGGAGGCACTGCGGGTAAAGGTTGCGATATCCTTCTTGAACCATGCGACCGACAACACCGCCTGGGGTGCAAAATACCATTCTGCCGCGATGTCGTAGTTGGTCGCGCGGAATGGCTCGAGGAAGGGGTTGCCCGAGCTGACACGGTAGTTAAAGCCATCCGCCGTACCTCCCGGCGTCAGCGCGCCGAGCGTCGGGCGGGTAATGACCTCAGCAGCGGCCAGGCGGACGATGACGTTTTCCACTGGAAACAGCGCCAGGTTGGCCGAAGGCAGCCAGTCGTCGTAGCTACGTTCGACCGTGGACTGCACCCCGCTGACCAAGCCGTATGACGACTGTTCGGTCTTCACATAACGCATGCCCGCATTGAGGGCATATTCCAGGCCCAGCAACTCGCCCTTGGCATCGACCTGCAGATAGCCACCCTTGGTGGTTTCCTGCACGCCGCGATTGTTGCCCACGTCAAGCCTAAGCGGCCGGTCGTACAATTTGGTGAAATCTGCTGCCGCAGCCAGATTGGGTACCAGCCAGGCGTTGGTGTTACCCGAAGGCTGGCCGGCCTTGCCAAGGTTGAACAGCTCGGACAGCTGCGGCGTGGCCTGGAAGCCGTACACGGCGGTCGGGCCGAACAGGCTGGTCGGCGAGCAGGTGATCGTGCCCAGCACCCGGTCAAGGCCGCCATTGCCGCACACTGCGGTGTCGCGGGTGAAGGCGACGGTATCAAAATTGAACCGGCGCCACATGGCACCTGCCTTCACTGTGAAGCCTTCACCAACATCCCATTCGGTGCGGAACTGCAGCGTCTTGAAGCGGTTTTCGATTTCCGAAGGCCGGTCGCGGATTTCGGCCAGCTGGAACACCGCAGGGTCGGTCACGCTGGTCCCGAAGGTCAGCTTGGGCGCCTTCATGTTGGTATAGTCGTAGCTATAGCCCTGCGCGTCACGGTCATCGAACACGATGGTGGTTTCCACAGGGATATCGGCATTGGACTTGGAAATGCCGCCCAGCAGCGTGAAGCGCAGATTGTCGGTGACGTCCTGATCCCAGCTGCCGCCAACCTGATAGAATTCGGTGGTGCTCTGGCGCAGGTAATGCTCGGTCCGCACCCACGCATCGTTGAGCGTGGCCGAAATCATGTTGTTGTTGGCGTCGTAGACCGGGTTGACCACGTCGATCGAACGCTCGTTCGAGCGCAGCAGAACTTCTCCCCAGCGTTCGCGGCGATCGCTGTTGAAGCGCGAGAACAGACCGTCGATCGAGAATTTGGTCATGTCGGTCGGGGCGAACTGGATCGATCCGGTGATGCCCAGGCGCTCGCGGTCGTGCTTGACTTCGCCATAGCGCGGAATGCGCGGGTGGAACGAAAGGGCAGCCTGATCGCACACGGCGCTGGGGCGATACGTGCCGCCGCTGTTGGGACGACCTGCCGCATTGGTCGCGCTCTGCTGGAAACAGGAGGTGCCGTTCACCGAGTCAAACCGTGCCTGTGCCCAGCGGACGGTGTTGTTGCCCAGTTCCAGCACCTGAGTCTTCTGGTAGGCCGCCGAAAGCGACACGCCGAAGGTGCCGGCATCGTTGCGCCAGCTCAGCAATCCGGCAAGGCGCGGGCCGAAATATTCGGACAGGTCGTTGTAGCTGGCAACTGCCGATCCGACGGCGGTGAAGCCTGCCTTGGCGGCCAATGGGTTGCCCGTGTTCAGATCGACCACCGCGCCCAGCGAACCTTCGTCCAGGCTGGCTTCGGCAGTCTTGTGGACGACGATCGAGCTGAACAGTTCGGAAGCGAACACGTTGAAATCGAACGCGCGGTCGCGGTTGGCCGACGCGCCGTCGGTCGACGTGGCGACGGTTTCTAGGCCATTGACGCGGACGCGTGTGAACTGGCTCGAGAGACCGCGCACGGTGATCGCGCGGCCTTCACCGGCGTCTCGCGAGATCGAGATGCCAGGAATGCGCTGCAGCGATTCTGCCAGGTTCTGGTCGGGGAATTTGGCGATGTCTTCGGCGACGATCGCGTCGATCGCGCCCACCGATGTCCGCTTGAGGTTGATCGCGGCTTCGAGCGACTGGCGGAAACCGGTGACGACGATTTCGTCTGCGGCAACCTCATCCTCAACCGTGGTCGGCTGGTCGCTCTGTGCGACTTGCGCCTGCGCGGTACCGGCGGCGCCCAGCGCGCATCCGGTCAGCAGTGCTGCCTTGAAAATCGAAATGCCTGAAAAACGCTGCGTATGCTGACTGCGCATGATAAATCCCCTCCTGATCGCCTTTTTCAAGGCAATTGCTACCGGTGTCAAAGGAGAAGATGCGTCCTGCATCCAGCACTCTTCGACACCCCGACTCCCGACCGCGTATGCATTGGCAAAGCCAGGCATCGCTGTTCTTTCCGCTTCCCCGAATCGTCTGGCATGCTCTGCCAGTCGATCACGGTAACCGGTGTCATTATGTATTGCCCTCAAGCTGCGGCTCTGTCAATAACGATGACAACGGGAGAGAAACGATGCACAAGACACTGCAAAAAGCCGTGATTACGGGCGCTTTTGTCATGGCCAGCCTGGCTCCGGCGTGGGCCGAGCCGCACGCTGGCGATCCGACCAAGGGTGGCGCTGGCGGACGAATCATCCGCGTGACCACCCTTGAAAAGGATGGCCCCGGATCGCTCGCCGAAGCTCTGCGCACCAGGGGCAAGCGCACCGTCGTGTTCGAAGTTGGCGGCGTGATCGACATGGGCCGCAGCACGCTGGAGATCACCGAACCGTTTCTCACGATCGCCGGGCAGACCGCACCTTCGCCGGGCATCACCATCATCAAGGGCGGCCTCGATGTGCGCACGCACGATGTCGTCGTCTCGCACCTGCGCGTGATGACCGGCGCCGATGGCCAGGCGCGCATGTCCGGCTGGGAGGCCGACTCGTTTTCCACCGTCGCGGCGCGCAATATCGTCGTCGAGCATTGCAGCTTCCTGTGGGGCGTCGACGAAAACATGTCCGCTTCCGGCCCGCGATTCACCGGCAAGACGGTGGCCGAATGGCGCGCTGGCACCAGCCACGATATCGTTTTCCGCGATAACCTGGCTGCCGAGGGGCTGGCTGTTTCCAGCCACCCGAAGGGCGAACACAGCAAGGGCTCGCTGATCCACGATAATGCAACGAATATAACGTTTTACCGCAATGTCTGGGCGCACAATGTCGAGCGGTCGCCGCTGGTCAAGGGTGGCGCGCAGGTGAGCATGATCAACAACCTGATCTACAATCCGGGGCACCGCGCGGTGCACTACAACCTGATGAATCTCGAATGGCTGGGGCAGGACTATGTCACCGGAGAAATCACCGCGATCGGCAATGTCATGCGCGGCGGCAATGATACCAACGAGGGGCTGCCGTTCCTGATGCTGGGCGGCGACGGCGACCTTGCCTATTTCGGGCAGGACAATCGCGCGGTCGATCGCCATGGCAACCCGCTGCCGCAGTTCGGCCGCTATGGCGAAACGCAGGCGAAGCTGGTCACCGCCCAGGCACCGCTCGCCAATGTATCACCGTATCGCATCCTGCCATCGGGCGAGGTCGAAACATCGCTGCTGCAGACCGCCGGCGCGCGTCCCTGGGACCGCGCGGCAGATGACATTCGCGTGCTGTTCTTCGTCGCCGAAGGGCGCGGCGACATCATCGATGATGAAAGCGAGGTTGGCGGATACCCGAAGATCGCCCCGACCTCCGCGCCGTTCGTCGCGGCACAGTGGGACCTTGAGACGATGACGCCGAAGTCTGGCCGCTATCCGGGCCAGAAGGGCGGGGCGCAGGAATCGCTGTCCACGCGCGACCGGCAGATGCGGCAGGATCGCAATTGAGCGTCCTCGCCGCCCTGCTGCTCGCGGCCGCGCCGCCGATGGCGGTGATCGACGAGTTGGATACGCTGCGCCGCGAACCGCCGCCGCACGGCGCCATCGGCATGAGCAGCGCGTGGCGGATCAGCGACCATGTGCCGCAGCCGCGGCGCATGGAATTCCGGCGCCGCACGCTCGATATCGGCGCGGCGATCGGCGAACACCCGATCGCGCACGACGAGGTCTATTACGTGCTCGATGGCGAAGGGGAGGTCGTCTCCGATGGCCAGCGTGCGACGCTGAAGCCCGGCATGACCGCGTATCTGTATGATGGGGCGGTGGTCGGCATCTGGCAGAAGGGCGACAAGCCTCTCGCCCTGATCATCGCCTATCCGGTGAAGGAACCGGTCAGCTGCCAGGCTGAATGTAAGGCGCCGTAGCCCACAATTGACGCTCGAAGCCGCGCGGGTCGTTGATGGTCGCCGCGCTGCCATCGCCAACCACCAGCGTCGCACGATCGGGCAGGGCATAAGCCTGCCAGTCGGCCAGCCCCGGTGCGCCCGTCTTCGCCAGCCCGGTGAACGCCTGCATCATCACATTGCGCGTTCGCCGTGCGGCTTCGTCGACGCCGCTCATGCTGCCAGGCGCGTCGAGCGTACCGAAAACATAGGGGATGTCGTCGGTGTGCGCTGCGCCGCGCAGCGGATCGATGGGCGAGGGGCGGTCGAGCTGGTACACCCAGGTGTCGCGTGCTCCGGCAAGGGCGCGGGCATCGGCCTCGATCACCTGTCCCGGCCACGACCGGCCCGCCGTGGTCGCGGCGTAGAAGATCTGCTCGGCCGTCCAGTCGGGGTACTGCGCGCGATATTGCGCGACCACCCAGTCGATATCGAGATCGATCTTGACCTCAGGCATGATCCGCGCCGCCAGATTGTCCCAGTTCAGCCCTCGCAGCTTTGGTCCGCGCGGATCGATGAAGGAGCGCGTCTCGTCGCGTGTGTTGCCCAGGATCATCGGGATGCCCAGCGATTGCGGTGCGGCATCGGGCCAGAACGGATGGCGCGACAGGTTGGTCATGTCGAGCACCGGGCCGAAATACAGCGACCCGCCGATCACGGGATCGGTCGCGGTCAGCGCCTCTAGGATGCGCTCGCTTGGCGCGGTGCGCAGGCCCTCGACATCGTCTGCCGCCAAGCCCATCGCCGCCATCAGCGCGCGCGTGCGGGCCCAGGCGTTGATCGGGCCGCTGGCAGTGACCTGCTGCCCGCTCATCGTGGCCGCACTGTGGAACAGGCCCTTGGCGGCGGGCATCGCCATCAGCGTGGCAATCTTCGCGCCGCCGCCCGACTGGCCGAACACCATCACCCGGCCCGGATCGCCGCCAAACTCGCGGATATGGTCGCGCACCCATTGCAACCCCAGAATGATGTCGAGCTGGCCCAGGTTGCCGCTATCGGCAAAGCGCGCGCCAAAGGGCTTGAGCCATGCATAGCCGAAGGCGTTGAGCCGGTGGTTGATCGTGACGACCACGACGTCCCCCGCAGCGGCCAGCGTATGTCCGTGCGTGAGCGGATCGGTGACCGTGCCGTTGGCATAAGCCCCGCCGTGAAAATATACCATCACCGCGCGCCCCGCCTTGGGGTTCGCATCTGGTGTCCAGACGTTGAGGAACAGGCAGTCTTCGGACTGGGCATAGTCCTGACTACCGCGCTGCGGTGCCACCGGAGCAAAACTCTGCGCGGTCAGCTTCGGTCCCTGCCACGGTTCACCGACAGCCCGCTCGAAGCGCGCCGCACGGCCATAGCGGATACCCTTGAAGGCGATGACGCCATGCTCGCGAAGGCCGGTGTAGCGCCCGACCCTGGGATCGCCTGCCGTGGCCAGCGCCGGGCTGGCGATCAGGACCGCGCCTGCGCCCAGCAGGCCACGGCGGGTGACGTCAGCGGCGGACATCGCCGCCGACGGCTGAAAATCCGGCCAGTTCGTCAGGCCGGATCAGGCAGAAATCGCCGGGCAGCGAATGCTTGAGCGCCGCGAGCGCCAGCCCGCATTCGGCCATCGCCTGCTCGCCTGCGCCTTGCAGATACTGGTGCAGCACGCCTGCGGCGAAGGCATCGCCGGTACCGATGCGATCGATGATGCCGGTGACGTCGATCTCCGAGGTCTGGTGCTTGCCCAGCCGGGTATCGACCCGCGCCGCGATCCGGTGATGATCGCTGCTGACGATATGGCGCGCAGTCGAGGCGACCAGCTGCAGATTGGGGAAGGCATCGAATGCGGCATCCACCGCCTCGCGTCGGCGCTCTGCGCCGTCGCCGGAGAAGGTCTTGCCCAGCAGCAGCGAGATGTCGCGGTGGTTGCCGATCAGCACCGTGGCTGCACCGACCAGCCGGGTCAGAATGGTGCGGGGGTCGCTGTCCCAGCTTTCCCACAGCTGCGCGCGATAGTTGCCGTCGAGACAGATCGGTACGCCTGCCGCCTGCGCCGCCGCGATGGCGGCATCGGCCAGCGTGACGCCCTTGGGGCCGAGGGCAGGGGTGATGCCCGACATGTGCAGCAATGCCGCGCCTTCCAGCGCACCTGCCAAGTCGAGAGCATCGGGTTCACACAGCGCGAAGGCAGAGCCCGCCCGGTCATAGGTGATCGACGAAGGCCGCAGTCCTGCGCCAGCTTCCATGAAGTACAACCCCATGCGTCCGGGTGCGCGGGCGATAAAGCGCGTATCCACGCCAGCAGCGCCCAGATCCGCCCGCGCCTTGTCGCCCAGCGGCGAGCTTGGCAGCAGGGTAACCATGCGCGCATCATGGCCGAGCGACGCCAGCGCAGCGGCGACATTGGCCTCTGCGCCGCCCACCACCATGTCGAGCGTCTGCGCCTGCACCATCATCCGCGCAGCTGGAGGCGCGAGCCGCAGCAGCATCTCGCCGAAGCAGACGACGGCACCCTTCATGTCGGACGTCATCACCGCGCGAGCCATCCGCCATCGACCGCGAGCACATGGCCCTGCACGTAATCGGCGGCGTTGCTCGCCAGGAATACGGCAGCACCGCCGATGTCGGCAGGGTCGCCCCAGCGGCCTTCGGGGATGCGCTCCATGATCTGACGGTTGCGGGTTTCATCGGCCTGCAACTGGGCCGTGTTGTTGGTGGCGATATAACCGGGCGCGATCGCGTTGACGTTCACGCCCTTGGCCGCCCATTCGCACGCCAGCAGCTTGGTGAGGCCCGCAACGCCGCTCTTGCTGGCGGTATAGCTGGGCACGCGGATACCGCCCTGGAAGCTCAGCATCGAGGCGATGTTGATGATCTTGCCGCGACGCCCCGTGGCCTCGCGTTGCGCGATCATGTGCCGACCCGCCGCCTGGCTGAGGAAGAACACCGATTTGAGGTTGGTGTCGATCACCGCGTCCCAGTCTTCCTCGGTAAAATCGACCGCATCGGCGCGGCGGATGATACCGGCATTGTTGACCAGAATATCCAGCCCGCCAAGCTCTTCCAGCACCTGCGCAACAACATCGGCGACCGGCGCGATGGTGCCGAGGTCGGCCGAGACCAGCGCGCACCGGCGACCCAGCGCGCGCACCTTGGCCGCAGTATCGTCCGCCGGCGTCCGGCCAACGGCGGCAATGTCTGCGCCCGCCTGCGCCAGCGCCAGTGCGATACCCTGGCCGATGCCGGTGTTCGCCCCTGTCACCACCGCGACGCGGCCCGAAAGGTCGAAGAAGCTGTTGGTCATGTTCGTCCTCTCCCCGCTGGCGGGGTCATGCTGTTCAGGCGGTCAGTTCGCGCAGATAGGCGGCAATCGCCTCGTCCTGGCAATTGGCATAGAAATATTCGGCAAAGCGCTCGCCTGCGACCGCAGCCTTGAGCAGGTCCTGGTCGACCGTCTTCAGCACGGTGAGCATGTCGTGGCAGGTCGCCGCCTTGAGGTCCTTCAGGATGCCGCGATTGGTCGCCATGATCGCAGCGCGCTCCTTGGGATAGCCCAGGCCCCGCTCGCCTTCGAACAGCTTCTTGTACACGTCCTGGAGGTTCAATTCGGCGGCCCAGCCAAAGCCCTTGGCATAGGGCATCGAAATGGCGTTGCCGTCATTGATCTGGCCGAACAGGAAGGCGTCGGTCGGGTCGATGACCAGGCCGCAGAACACGCCGGGCATGGCGTTGCACGCCAGCATCGATCCCATGCCGGTGCCGCAACCGGTGACGACAAAATCGGCCGCGCCCGAATTGAGCAGGATGCCGGTCAGCAGCCCGTTCATCACGTAGGTCAGCGACGCGGAATCCTCGGCGGTATACATGCCGTAATTGAACACCTCATGGCCCAATGGCTCAGCGACAGTGGTCAGGGCTTCGTGGATGATGGCGTTCTTGGCAGCCTGGCTGTTCTCGGTGATCAATGCGATCTTCATCGGGTCTCTCCTGTCCGGGCGTTTGTGCTCCGGATTGTCTCTGGTGAAGTGTTAGCCTGCTTGGTAACCGGTGTCATAAAGGCATGCAAGTCCCATTTGCCGGGGAGCCCATCAGGTCAGGCTGACGCAACCGAGGCTCTTTCGATCAGGTCGGACAGGAAATGCGAAGGCTGTGTGCGTGCTGCGGCGGGATCGATCAGCTTGATGGCGGCGGCCTTGGCCATCAGCTGGATCGGCCATCGCACGGTTGTCATCGGCGGCCAGATGTGGGCGGCAATCGCGGTGTCATCGAACCCGATGATCGACAGGTCTTCCGGTACCGAAAGGCCAATGCTGCGCGCAGCGTGCAGCACGCCTGCCGCCATTTCATCGTTGCTGGCAAAGATCGCGCTGGGGCGGGGGGAGGCGGCGAGCAGTTTTTCGCCTGCCGCAATGCCGGTCTCGAAGGTGTAGCTGCCCTCGGCCATGATCGCCGGGTCCATGGCGATGCCCGCCGTCTGCAACGCGTCGCTGTAGCCCAGCGCACGTTCGGCAGCCGATCTGAAGCCTTTCGGTCCTGCAACAAAGCCGATGCGGCCGTGACCGCGACCGATCAGATAGGCGATGGCCTTGGCCACCGCCTCGCGATCGTTCGATGCGACCATATGCGCGTCTTCGTCGAGCCGTACCGAACCCATGCGAACATAGGTCACCCCCAGTTCGTCGCAAAGCTCGGCCAGCGCGTCATTCTCTGAAATCGGCGGCAGAAGCAGCACGCCGAAAAGCCGTTGCTGCTCAAGGAACGTGCGCACATCATCCAGCATGTCGGGCGACCGGCGATTGACCGGGCGGACGACAAGCGCGAATTCGGTTTCGCGGATCGCCGCCAGAATGCCTTCCTGAACGCCCAGCACCATCTGCGCATTGGGGTTGTCGTGGATCAGCCCGATCAGGAAATTGCGTCGCAGCGCCAGCGCCCGCGCCTGAGGGTTGGGCACATAGCCCAGGTCCGCGATCACGGCCTCGACCTTTTCGCGGGTTGCGCTGTTGAGCAGCGGCGAACGGTTGATCACCCGGCTCACGGTTTTCTTCGAAACTCCGGCGATCCTCGCGACATCATTGATCGTGGGCTTGCCCTCTTTTGCCTTGTTCACGCGCTGATCTGCCCTATCGCCCAACTACACCGGTGTCAGTGCAGCAATTGTCCTAGCCGCAACTCCAGCCCTTAGGCAATCCCGCCATCGTTGACACCGGTTACCATCGCGCTATGCCTTGACAGAACGGACACAGAGAATCGCTGTGCGCAGGAGAGAGAGCCCAACATGACCCCCGCCAGGTCCGCTGCCATGCAGGTCCATGCCGCCGACACGGTGGCCGTGGCGTTGCGCGACCTGCCAGCAGGCGAGACGCTTCAAATCGGTGGGCAGACCGTGACACTGACCGACGATATTGCGCAGGGCCACAAGTTCGCGGTTGCAGCCCATGCCATCGGCGCTGCGGTGGTGAAATATGGCTTGCCGATTGGCAGCGCCTGCATGCCCATCGCGCCGGGTGATCATGTGCACACCCACAATCTGAAGACTGCGCTCGCAGGCGAATTGGCCTATGCGCCGGGACCTGCTGCCGCCGAACGCGTGGCGCAGCAGCCCGCAGGCCCGCTCTGGCAGGGCTATCGCCGTGCGGATGGCCGCGCGGCGACACGCAACGAGATCTGGATACTCCCCAGCGTCGGTTGTGTCGCGCTGACAGCTGAACAGATCGCGCGTGACGCCAATACTCGCCATGGGGAGTTGATCGCGCAGGGGCGCATCGATGGCGTGCATGCCTTTGCGCATCCGCACGGTTGTTCGCAACTGGGTGACGATCTGGCCGCTACTCGCACCCTGCTCGCGGGGCTGGCGCTCCATCCCAACGCGGCGGGCGTGCTGTTGCTGGGGCTGGGCTGCGAATCGAACCAGCTGGCCGGGATCGTGGCAGAACTTCCGGCTGCTGCGCAGCCGAAGGTGCGATGCCTGTCGACCCAAGGTGCGGGCGACGAAATGGCCGAAGCTGCCACGATCATCGATGCGCTGGTCGCCGATGCTGCATTATGCCGACGCGAGCCTCTGCCGCTTGGCGCGCTGGTGGTGGGGCTGAAATGCGGCGGCTCCGATGGTTTTTCTGGCCTGACCGCCAACCCCTTGCTGGGCCGTTTCAGCGAGGCGCTAGCCGCAGCAGGCGGCACGCCGATCCTGACCGAAATTCCGGAAATCTTCGGTGCAGAGCAGGCACTTCTCGAACGCGCGGCCGATGCCGAAACGTTCGAGCAGGCCGCCGCCTTGGTCAACGGGTTCAAGCGCTATTATCTGGATCAGGGCCTGCCGGTGTCGGAAAACCCTTCGCCCGGTAATATTGCAGGCGGCATCACGACACTGGAGGAAAAGTCTGCCGGCGCAGTGCAGAAGGCCGGTACCGCCTTGCTCACCAGTGTGCTGGGCTATGGCGCGCAGGCGCTGCAACCGGGTCTCGCGCTGCTCGAAGCGCCCGGCAATGACGCGGTGTCGTCCACCGCGCTGACCGCGGCAGGTGCCACCCTGGTGCTCTTCACGACCGGTCGCGGCACGCCGCTCGGGTTCCCTGCGCCAACGGTGAAGATTGCCTCGAATCGGGCGCTGGCCAAGGCCAAGCCGCACTGGATCGATTTTGACGCGTCTGCCGTGCTGGAATCCGACCCGGCAGAGGTCGACGCTGCGTTTCTGGCGCATTTGCTGACGATTGCCAGCGGGCAGAAAACGGCGGCCGAACGCGCCGGGCAGCGCGCGATCGCCATCTGGAAAAAGGGAGTGACGCTGTAGCAAGGTTCCTTGCGAAAACGCGGCCACTTGCGAATGACACCGGTTTCCTTTACGCAGCCGGTTACGAGAAGGACTTGAGGGATGGGGATGGATTTGACGGTGGATTCAAGCGTGGATGCAGTGGCGCAGGCCTTTGTCCGCGCGCGGCGAGACGCGCAGGCGCTGAGCCTCTATCCGGGCGTGGCGCCCAGCGCGCTCGACACCGCCTATGCCATACAGGATCGGGCAATCCATATCGACGGACGCGACGTGATCGGCTGGAAAGTCGGCCGCATCATGCCGCCGCTGGATGAAGACCTGGGCGCGAACCGGCTGGCCGGGCCGATCTTTGCCGACCATGTTGTCGATTCGCAACCTTCCGACGTGCCCGATATGCCGGTCTTCGACGGCGGTTTTGCAGCAGGCGAGGCAGAGTTGCTGCTGCACGTCGCGCCCGGTTTTTCAGGCGTTGTGCCGACCGACGATGATGGCACGCGGGCCATTCTGGACGATGTCCGGCTGGGTATCGAAGTCGCCAGTTCACCTTATCCCGGCATCAACATCGATGGGCCCCCCGTGACGATTTCGGATTTCGGCAACAATGCCGGCATGGTGCGCGGCGCCACACTCACCGGTTGGCGCGAGGCAGATCTGTGCGCGATTGTCGTTCGCAGCGAGATCGATGGCGTGGAGGTGGGCAAGGCGACCGCCGCGACGATGCTCGACGGCCCTTATGGTGCGGTGCGGTTTCTGCTGGGCAATCTGCTGCAGCGCGGTTTTGATGTGACGCAGGGCCTGTGGGTTTCCACAGGCGCGATCACCGGCGTGCACGAAATCGCTCCCGGTCAGTCGTTCCGTGCGATCTTCGAAGGCTGCGGCGAAGTCAATTGTCGCGTGGTTGCCGCACAGCCGCGCTGAGGTTTTTCATGAATCGGCGGAACGGCAACAGCCGCGCGCACACCTGGGAGAGGGACAATGGTTGATACCGCCGCACAAGTGACACGGCCTCCGGCGCTGGATGCCGCTGCGGGCAGGGCAGGGCGTTATCGCTGGGTCATCGTAGGCCTGCTGTTCGCCGCCACCGCGATCAACTATATCGACCGCCAGATGATCGGGGTGCTCAAGCCCACTCTGGTCGCCGAGTTCGGCTGGACCGAAAGCGACTTTGCCAACATCGTCTTCTGGTTCCAGGTTGCCTATGCCATCGGCTATATTGGCTTTGGGCGCATCGTCGACGTATTGGGCGCACGACTGGGCTATTCGATCGCGATCGTCATCTGGACCATGGGGCATATGGCGCATGGGCTTGCGGCCGGGGTGACCAGCTTTGCAGCGGCACGCTTTGGCTTGGGCATCGGCGAGAGCGGCAACTTCCCCGCCGGCATCAAGGCGGTGACCGACTGGTTCCCGCAGCGCGAGCGCGCCTTCGCCATCGGCCTCTTTAACGCCGGGGCGAATGTCGGCGCGATCATCACGCCGCTGCTGGTGCCGGCGCTGGTGCTGTGGTTCGGCTGGCGCGAGGCCTTCTACATCACCGGCATCTTCGGCCTGGTGTGGCTGGTCGCCTGGTGGGCCATCTATCGTCACCCGTCCGAGCACAAGAGCGTCTCTGCCGCCGAACTGGCGTGGATCCAGCAGGATCCCGCAGATCCTGTCGAACAGATCGGCTGGAGCCGCCTACTGACGGTGCGCGAGACCTGGGCCTATGCGCTGGGCAAGTTCCTGATCGATCCCATCTGGTGGTTCTTCCTGTTCTGGCTGCCGGGCTATCTGTTCGAACGCTATGACATGGACTTGAAGACCTTTGGTCTGCCGCTGGCCGCGATCTACCTGATCTCCGATGGCGGTTCGATCTTCGGTGGCTGGATGTCGTCGCGATTGATCAAGGCGGGCAAGACCCCCAATTTCGCGCGCAAGACGACGATGCTGCTGTGCGCGCTGGCGGTCACGCCGATCTGGTTTGCGCAAAGCATCGACAGCGTCTGGGGCGCGGTATTGATCATCGGCCTCGCAACAGCGGCGCACCAGGCTTTCTCGGCAAACCTTTACACGCTGCCGTCGGACGTTTTCCCGCGCGGTGCGGTGGGCTCCGTGATCGGCATCGGCGGCACCGTTGGCGCTTTGGGCGGCATGGGCATGGCGCTGTTCACCGGCTATATCCTCGACAGCACCGGCAGCTACGAAATCCTGTTCGCGATCTGTGCGAGCGCCTATCTGCTGGCGCTGCTGGTGGTGCACCTGCTCAGCCCCAGGCTGGAATCGGCCAAGGTCTGACCGGGCTTCAAGACCGGGCTGGGGCCTGCCTCAGCTCGGCTTGAGATTGAGCGCGGTGGTCCACAGCTTCAGCCTGCGATCGCGGGTGGCAGGTTCCATCTGCGGTTCGAAGGTGTGGATCGGCGATACCATGGTCTTCGCATCCTCCAGCGAGGCATAATGCCCGGCACCGATGGCCGCCAGGATGGCCGCGCCGCGCGCCGTGGTTTCGACATCGGTCGGGCGCTCGCACGGGATATCGAGGACATCGGCAATGTCCTGCGCGATCCAGTCGTTGGCGCTCATCCCGCCATCGAGCCGCAGCACCGACCAGCCCGCGCCATCGGCAGCAAACGCCCGTCCCAGATCGTGGAAGACATTGGCGACCGATTCGAGCGATGCCCGCACGATGTGCGCGCGCGTGGTGGCGAACGACAGGCCACTGATGCTGCCGCGCGCATCGGGCATCCAATAAGGCGCGCCCAGGCCTGAAAGGGCAGGGACCACGACGACATCGCCGCTATCGGGCACAGAACGAGCCAGGGCCTCGCTCTCAGCGGCATTGCCCAGCAGGCCGATGCTGTCGCGTAGCCATTTGACGAGGCTGCCCGCGACGAACACCGATCCTTCGAGCGCGAAGCTGCGCACACCGCCGACCTCGCACAGCACCGTGCCGAGCAGCCGGTGTTCGGATGTGGGCGGGGTCTGGCCCATGTTGGCCAGGATGAACGCGCCGGTGCCCAGGGTGGCCTTGGTCTGGCCATGCGCAAAACAGCCCTGGCCGATTGTGGCGGATTGCTGGTCGCCTGCAAGCCCGGTGATCGGGATCGCCGCGCCGAACAGCTCGGGCCTGGTCGTGCCGAATGCGCCGGTGCTGGGTACGATCTTCGGCAGCGCGCCGCGCGGCACGCCGAACAGATCGCACAGGCCTTCATCCCAGCTGTTGCCGGTGAGGCCAAACAGGCTGGTGCGGCTGGCGTTGGAGACGTCCGAGATGTGCAGCCCGCCGGTGAGGTTCCACACCAGCCAGCTTTCGACCGTACCAAAGGCCAGCCGATCGCCAAGCTGGTCAGCACCTTCGATGTTGCGCAGCATCCACGCCATCTTGGTCGCGGAAAAATAAGGGTCGAGCAACAGGCCGGTGGTGGACTGAACTGTTGGTTCGTGGCCGGCTGCGCGCAGTGACTGGCACTGTTCGTCGGTGCGGCGGTCCTGCCACACGATCGCGCGGCCAAGCGGTTTGCCGCTGGTCTTGTCCCAGGCGACGACCGTCTCGCGCTGGTTGGTGACGCCGATCGCCGCGATCCGCTCCGCGCCGCCGGCGCGCTCGATCATCGCATGCGTGCAGGCCAATGTACGCTCCCAGATCTCGGCCGCGTCATGCTCGACCCAGCCGGGCTGCGGATAATATTGCGTGATATCGCGCTGCTCGGTGGCGATCCACTTGCCAGCAAGCGTGTAGAGCATCGCGCGGGTCGAGGTGGTGCCCTCGTCCAGCACCAGGATCAGCTGGTCATCCGCCATGCGCAGGGGCCTTGTCGTTCTCGTCGGATTCCAGCAGGTCGCCGATATCGGCCACCGCCAGGCCGAAGCGTGCGACCAGATCGGCGATGTCGGCGGGGCGCGCCATTTCGCCATCGTCGCGCATGATCGCGCAGATCACGGCGGCATCGCCTGCGCCTGCACGGCGGGTGAGTTCGACCGCAGCCTCGGCAGCCGCAGGGCGCTCGCTCACGCCCCCGCCAGCGCAGATCAGCGGGAAGATATGGCCGGGCGAGACGATGTCGTCGGCCGTCGCATCGGGGGCCACTGCAGCCTTGACGGTCTGCGCGCGGTCGGCAGCGGAAATGCCGGTGGTAACGCCCTCTGCGGCCTCGATCGAGCGGCCCAGGGGCCTGCCCGACTGACGATCGGTGCCCGGGTTCATCAGATCGATTCCCAGACGGATCGCGCGGTCCTGTTGCATCGCGAGGCAGACAAGGCCGCGTCCGTGCGTCGCCAGAAAATTGACCGCTTCGGGCGTGGCGTGCTGCGCGGCGACGGCAAAGTCCATGTCGCCACGGCGATAGCGGTCGCCGGTGATGATGATCACCTTGCCCTGCTTGAGCGCGTCGACGGCGGCTGCGATACTCATGCGGCGGGCCGCGCCATGGCGCTGAGGCTGATGGCGCCCTGCACGACCTGCTGACCGACCATGTCGAGCTGCATGCGCGCACGATCGTCCAAGCATTCGCCATCGGGGGAGTACAGGCCCGCATAGGTGCGGATCGTGGCGCCCATCGGCGTCGGCCAGCCGCGCAGGGCATGGACGATCGAACGCAAGGTCTGCATCGTGCTCATCGTGGCCTGATCGCCATATGCGGTTGCGATCAGCCCCACCGCGCGGCCATCGAGATAGGGCCGCTCATCCTTCGACAGGTCTTCCAGATAATCGAGCGCGTTCTTGACGAGGCCCGAAATCGTGCCGTGATAGCCTGGCGCTGCGAGCAGCAGGCCATCGGCGCTGCGTACCGCTTCCACCAGTTCACGGCCCTCTGCGCCCGCATGCGCGCTGCTGCGATAATGCGGCAGCGCAGCCAGATACGCACCGTCGAACAGCTGCACGTCTGCCCCTTGCGCGGCAGCACTTGCCATTGCGGTACGCAAGGTGAGCTCGGTGGTGCTGCCGACCGAAACGGTGCCGCCAATGGCGACGATGCGGGGTGTCATACTGTGAGTTCCTCTGTAAAAAATCGGTCGAGTGCCTGGGTCTGTTCGGGGGAAAGATGCAGCCCCAGCTTGGTGCGTCGCCACAGCACATCTTCGGCGCTGGTCGCCCATTCGCGGGTCACCAGATGGCGCACCTCGGCCTCGGTCAGGCCATGGCCGAAATGCTGCCCGCACTCGGCCAGTGACTGCGCATCGCCCAGGAATGTTGCGGCGGTCGTCCCGTAGGTCCGGATGAGCCGCTCTGCCCAACCGGCTTCCAGAAACGGGTAGCGCGCGTGCAGCGCTGCGATCTGTTGCGGTACCGCCTCGACGCCGAATTCGCCGCCGGGCAGGGGCCGGGTGTGGGTCCAGTGCGCACCATGCAGCGCCGAAATCCGTTCGCCCATGCGATCGACCGCCTCCTGCGCGAGGGTGCGGAAGGTCGTGATCTTGCCGCCAAAGACCGAGAGCATCGGCGCGCCCTCTTGGGCATCTGTAACGTCGAAGCGATAGCCACGCGTCGCGGCCTCGGGCTTGCCCGATCCGTCGTCGACCAATGGCCGCACGCCCGAATAGGTCCACACGACATCTGCTGGCGTGACGGGCTTGGCGAAGAAGCGGCTCGCGCCTTCGCACAGATAGGCGATCTCCTCGTCGCTCGCGACGATCGGCTCGCCTGCCACATGGTCGCGGTCGGTGGTGCCGATCAGCGTGAAGTCCTGCTCATAGGGGATCGCAAAGAAGATGCGCCCATCGGGCAGCTGGAAGAAATAGGGGTGCGGGTGATCGAACAGCTTGCGCACCACGATATGCGATCCGCGCACCAGCCGGATCGATTGCTTGGGCGTCTCGCCACTGCGCCCAAGAATGCCCAGGACCGAAGGTCCCGCAGCGTTGATGACCGAGCGCGCGGTGAACGGCCCCTGGGGCGTTTCGATACGCCACAGGTCACCCATGCGATCAAGCCGGGTGACGGGGCAGCGGGTGCGGATGTCCGCACCATGATCAGCGGCATCGCGCGCGTTCAGCACCACCAGCCGTGCGTCATCGACCCAGCCGTCAGAGTAGACGAAGCCATGGACGAATTCGGCCTTGAGCGGTGCGCCTGCGGGGTGGTCGTCGAGCCGGATCGTCTCGGTTGCGGGCAGCTTCTTGCGCGCGCCGATATGATCGTACAGAAATAGGCCGAGCCTGAGCAGCCAGCGCGGGCGCAAGCCTTTGACCCAAGGCAGCACGAAACGCATCGGCCAGATGATGTGCGGCGCGATGGCCCACAGGATTTCGCGCTCGCCCAGTGCTTCGCGCACCAGCCCGAACTCGTAATGTTCCAGATAGCGCAGACCGCCATGGATGAGCTTGCTCGAGTTGGACGAGGTGCCGCTGGCGAGATCTGCCGCTTCCAGCAGCAGCACGCTGGCGCCGCGTCCGGCGGCATCGCGGGCTATGCCCGTGCCGTTGACGCCGCCGCCGATCACGGCGACGTCATACACGGTGGCGGAGTTAGGCTGCCTCTGGTCCATCAGATGTCGAGCGGTCCGTGCTGGATGTGCGGCAATACGTAGCGCGCGAACATATCGGCTTCCTGCACGTGCGGATAGCCCGAGAGGATGAACGCGTCGATGCCTTCTGCCTGATAGGCGCGCAGCTTGGCGAGCACCTGATCGGGCGTGCCGACGATCGCCGCGCCGCAACCCGAACGGGCACGACCAATGCCAGTCCACAGATTCTCTTCGACAAAGCCGTCGCCATCGGCCGCGCCGCGCAGCTCCTGCTGGCGCTGCACGCCGTAGTTCTTGGCATCGAGCGACTTTTCGCGGATCGCCTTGCCGGCGTCATCGTCGAGCTTGGACAGCAGTCGGTCGGCATAGGCGCGCGCTTCGTCCTCGGTTTCGCGGACGATGACATGCGCGCGATAGCCGAACTTGAGCGTGCGGCCGAACTTGGCGGCACGTGCGGTCAGATCAGCGATGTTCTCGCGCACCTTGTCCATCGTGTCGGGCCACATCAGATAGACGTCGCAGGCTTCGGCGGCGCACTCGCGCGCTTCGTGGCTCAGGCCGCCGAAGTAGAAGGCGGGGCACTTGCCGGAGATCGTCGTGACACGCGGCGGATCGAGCTTGAGCTTGTAGAAATCACCCTGGAAGTCGAGCGCCTCGCCGTTGAGCAACGTACGCACGATCTTCATGATCTCGGTCGCACGGGTATAGCGGGGTGCGGATTCGATCTTCTCGCCGGGCATGTCGGACGAGATGATGTTGACGTTCAGGCGCCCGCCGGTGCCTGCGGCATTGGGGCCCAGGATACGATCGAGCGTGGCGATCCGCCGCGCCAGCTGCGGCGGCCAGTCCTCGCCCATGCGTGTCGCCCAGAGCAGCTTGATGCGGCGCACCTGTGTGGCGACGGCGGCTGCGAACGCTGTGGTGTCCAGCCCCAGTGCATAGCCCGAAGGCAGCAGGATGTTGTCGAACCCGCCCTCTTCGGCGCGCAGCACGATGTTGCGGCAATGCTCCCAGCTCGATTGCAGATAGGGGTCGGGCACGCCGAGAAATTCATAGTCATCGTCGCACAGCGCCGAAAACCAGGAAATCTCGCATTGTTGGTCGGTAGGTTGAGTCATGTGTTTGTTCCTATGGGCTGGGCTGGCGCGGGGACTTCGACAAGCTCAGGCTGATCGGAGTGGTTTGGAATGCTGCTCCAACCCCGCTCATGCTGAGCTTGTCGAAGCATCCGGCACGGCATCAGGGCAGCGGAACGCCGCGGGCTGCGACCAGCACCGCGTACCAATCCTGCCGCGTCCAGCGGACCTTGAGCGCGCTTGCGCCCTCGGCAATGCGCTCGGCCTGCTGCGACCCGATGATGGGTACGATGCCCGCCGGGTGCGCCATCAGCCAGCTATAGGCCGCAACGCTGCGCGAGACGCCCTGCGCTTCGGCGACCGCGTCGAGTGCTGCGGCGACGGCCTGGTCGCGCGGGCTTTCCGGTGCAGCCAGGCGACCGCCGCCCAATGGCGACCATGCCATCGGGGTCAGGCCCAGCATCATGGCCTGATCGAGCTCGCCGTTTTCAAAGCAGTCGATCCGCAGCGGGCTGATCTCGGGCTGGGTGGTGACGATCTTCTCGGCAAGGAAATGGTCGAGCGCTGCAATCTGCGGCATCGTGAAGTTCGACACGCCGATGGTGCGGATCTTGCCCGACGACACCGCATCGTCAAGCACGCGCGCGGTTTCCTGCGGGTGCGCCAGAATATCGGGGCGATGGATCTGCCACAGGTCGACCATGTCCACCTTCAGGCGGCGCAGCGAATCATCGATTGCCTTGCGCAGATATTCCGCGCCCTGGTCATAGGGCAGGGGGGGCAGGATGCCGCCCTTGGTGGCCAGCACCATGCGGTCGCGCAGGGCCGGATCAGCCGCGATCACTTCACCCAGCAACGCCTCGGCATCGCCAAAGCCACCTTCGCCGTTGAACCCGTAGATATCAGCGGTATCCAGAAACGTGATGCCTGCATCCAGCGCGGCATGGACCAGCGCGGTGGCCTGCGCCACGGTACGGCCGTTCTCGGCAAAGCGCCACATGCCCCAGGCAATCGGGGAGACGGCAATATCGCTGCGGCCCAGGGGACGGAACGCAGGTGGCAAAGGCAATTCACTCATAAAAAGTCCTGTGTGGGGGCGCTACGGAGGCGCGTTCGATGAGGGTATGGGGAAGGCGGCGATGCGCGATGTCGCCACCGGCAATCAGGATTTCGGTCGCGGTGCGCGCCAGTTCCGCCATCGGCTGGTGGATGGTGGTGAGCGGAGGCCAGACGGTGCGCGCGAGCGTGGTATCATCGAACCCGGCAACCGAAAGCTCGGCGGGAACCTCCATGCCACGATCATGTGCCACGGCGAGCACGCCTGCGGCCATGTCGTCGTTCGACGCGAAGATCGCGCTGGGCCGCTGCGGCAGATCGAGCAGCATCCGCCCGCCACGCACGCCCGAATCGAAATCGAATTCGCCATCGCACACCAGCACCGGGTCAAACGGCAGCCCGGCACGGTCGAGCGCACGGCGATAGCCGAACAAGCGGTCGTCCGAGGCCATATGATTGGGGTGACCCTTGATGAAACCGATGCGGCGATGCCCGGCGTTGATCAGGTGCGTCGTCATGTCATCGGCAGCCAGCGCGTCGTCCATGAACACCGAACTCGTCAGCGCGTGATTGGTGCCCGGCGATATGCGCACGAACGGCACGTCAAGCGCTTCCAGCGCGCGCAGCACTGGGTCGCAATCGGTCACCGGCGACGACAGGATGATGCCATCGACATGCGTTTCGGTGACAAGACCGCGCACCTGTTCACCCACTTCCGGATCGGCAACATCGACCGGCTGGGCCAGCAGGCGAATGTTGTTGGAGCGGCAGAAATCCCAGCAGCCGGTCTGGATCTGGAACATGTAATAAGGGCTGTGGTTGTCGTAGATCAGCGCGACCTGGTTCGACTTTCCGCCCGACAGGATGCGCGCGGCGATGCTGGGGCGGAAATCGAGCGAACGCATCGCCTCTTCCACCCGGTCGCGGGTCTGCGCGCTGACATAGGGGTGGCCGTTCAGCACGCGGCTGACGGTCTTCACCGCCACGCCAGCCTTGGCCGCCACGTCCTTGATGTTGGCCCGTTCACTCATCCTTGCAGCACTCCGTTCAGCCCCGCGAACAGCGCGGCATGGGCGCTGTCGGGGCGATAGAAGACTGGCGGCTGACCTATAGGCGCGGCGATCCGGTGCAGGCCCGGCGCATAGTCCACGCCGCTCCACACATGCCGCCACACGCCTGCGCCGGGAAGCACGACCGACCGGTCGACCGCGCCTTGCTCGATCACTGGTGCCACCAGCAGATCGGCACCGTAGAGAAACTGGTCCTGCACCGTAAAGAGGGCAGGATCGTGCGGGTAATGCAGGAACAGCGGGCGCTGAGCGGGCAGGCCGGATTGACGCGCCTCGTGGCAAAGATGGCGCACATAGGGCGCCAGATGCGCATGCACCCGGCTCCACTGCGCAAAGCAGTCGAGCAGCTCGGGCGTGCTGTCGTACTGCAGATTGTCGTCGGGGCGGTTGCCCTCGTGGCTGCGCATGACCGGCGCGAACGCCGCCAGCTCGCACCAGCGCTGCATCAGCTCTTCGGTGCGGATGTTGCCGTGGAGCGAGGTGTAACCGCCGCAGTCCGAATGGCTATAGGCATTGCCGACCAGGCCAGCCGACAGCGCGCCGGTGATCACCGTGCCGATACCGTCGTGCCGGGTGAAATCGACCGACTGGTCGCCCGCCCAGAGCAACGGACAATGCGCCTGCACGCCGGAGAAGCCTGCGCGCATGAAGAACACCGCGTCGCCCGTCCGGCCCCGGCTTTCGACCGCGCGCGCGTTGACCTCGGCCCAGAGAACCGGCCACAGATTGTGCGCCTCCATCGGGTCCGATCCATCGGACAGGCGCAGGTCGGTGGGCAGATACTCGCCGAAATCTGCCATCCAGCCATCGATACCGATATCGAGCATCTCGCGGCCCAATATGCGTTCGGCAAACCAGGCGCGGGTATCTTCGCGGGTGAAATCGACGACGCCGCAATCGAACTCGCCGAAATCGACGAGGTGCACATCATCGCTATCGGTGTGCAGACAGAAGTGTCCGCCCGCGCGGCCCTCTTCGTACAGTTCGCCATCGACCGCGATATAGGGGTTGGCGTACACCATGAAGCGGATGCCGCGCGCGTGCAGATCGGCAATCCGGTCCTTCAATGCCGGGTAGCGTGCCGCGCTGCGGTCGCCCGAATGCCAGTCCCAGAACAGGCGGCGACCGAATGTCGTTTCGCGCACTCCCGCCCAGTCTTCGCACCATACGGCGGAGACGGCGGTGCCTGCCTCGATGAACCGTTCGAGCCGGTCGAAACTCGATGCACCCGACTTCAGCCCGACAATCGCGCCGCCGATCGCCCAGTCGGGCAGTTTTGGCTGGCGGCCGAAGCGCTTCGAGAGCTGCGAGACCAGCCGCAGCGGGCCATCATCGACGAACAGTTCGAACGCGGCAGTGCTGCTCCAAACCTCGACCCGGTGCGCCGCAGGATCGGTGAAATCGAGCACGCTGTAGCAGCTGGCGTCGAGGTGCACGGCGAGCCAGCGCGAGGTCAGGAACGTCGGCTGGGGATAATTGGTGTTCCAATAGTCGCCGCCCGCCATGCCGTCGGCGTCCATGATGCGGGTCAGCTCGGTCGACTTGTCGCGGCCGACGCCGGGCTCGCTCGTCCAGATCGGGAAGGCGCGGCCATTGAGCGCGAGATAGCTCATCTGCTCGCCGCCACCCCAGACGGTTTCGCCGGACACGGCATGAAAATGCACGGTCAGCCGGTCATAGCCAGGCAGCAGGCTGGAGATGGTCAGCCTGTGGCCGCTGACCGTGATGCGCAGGGCAGGGGTGTCGCCGTCGAGCAGATCGACCCCGGCCTCAGTTTGCGCCCAACTGGTCGGCGCGAGCGCGTCGCTGGGCGAATCCATGATGCTGAAATTGCCGCGTACCATCACGACTTCAGGGTTGCCGCGGGCCATGACCACCGCAGGACAATCCCGGCGATGCTGCAGCACGAGCTGCTCCCCCAAAAGGAGGTCGAACCCGTCATTTTCGGCTTCGAGCCGCAGTTTCAAAGCGTTATTCCTCACCTGAATGCGCCACTGTGACTATTTGGTCGCAACCGTCGTTCGTTTTTCTGACACCGCTTGACATATCGAGACAGTCATAGCAGATCAAGCGCCAATCGCGGCGACCATACCAAGGGGCAACAAGCCCCCGCTACGACCGCTAAGTCTCGCAGGGAGAGGTTGAATGAAGTTCACGAAGTATCCGTCCGCACGCGCTTTGGCGCTGTCTGCCACCGCACTGTCGCTCGGCCTGGCCATGCCTGCCCATGCGCAGGAAGCCGCTGAAGAAAACACCGGCGGCATCACCGAAATCGTCGTGACCGCACAGAAGGTCGCGGAAAACGTGCAGGACGTGCCGATCGCGATCACCGCGATCACCGCCGACCGGCTCGAATCTTCGGGTGTCACCAGCCTTGAAGGTCTGACCCAGCTGGTTCCTTCGGTCACCTTCCGCAAGGGCACCACCAGCGCCAACAGCGCTATCGTCATGCGCGGCGTGGGCACCATCACCTTCTCGGTTGCAGCCGAACCCAGCGTCTCGACCGTGGTTGATGGCGTCGTCCTCAGCCGTTCGGGCCAGGCCTTCATGGACCTGGTCGATGCCGAGCGTCTTGAAGTGCTGCGCGGCCCCCAGGGCACATTGTTCGGCAAGAACGCGTCGGCGGGCCTTGTCAACATCATCTCCAAGGGCGGCACCGAAAGCTTCGAAGCCGAAGCGCGCGCCGACATCTTCGAGGGCGACGAATATCGCCTGCGCGCCGCGATCTCCGGTCCGCTGGCCGAAGGCCTGACCGGTCGCATCACCGGCTTTTATGGCAGCTTCGACGGCAACATCACCAACATCAACGGTGGTCGCCGCGAACAGATCAACGGTTACGAGCATTACGGCGCACGCGGCATTCTCGACTATGACAATGGCGGCTCGCGCTTCCGCTTCATCGCCGATTATTTCGAAGCCGACGATGATTGCTGCGCCGATGTCACCGGCGTCAGCCGCGGGGCGGTGCTCGACGCCGAACTCGGCCTGCCCGGCGGCATTGCGCGCGGTGTCGACCAGCGTTTCGTCAACCACAACCTCGTCACCCGCACCGCCGACAAGCAGTGGAGCCTGACCGCATCGGGCGATTTCGATGTGTTCACCAGCCATGTGCTCAGCGTCGTCGCGGGCTATCGCAACTGGGAAAACATCGAAATCCGCGAGGGTGACTTCCTGCCGCGCGCACTGGTCGGTACCGGCGAATTGCACGACAATGGCGCGGTCCGCACCGAGCAGCTTTCGCTCGAAGTGCGTCTGGCGTCGGACCAGTCCAAGCCGTTTTTCTACCAGGTCGGCGGTTTCATCTGGGGTTCGGACAACGAACAGGATTTCACCCGCCGCAACATCACCTGCGCCACATCGACCCTGCCGATCGATCCGATCACCGGTGGCCGTCCGTGCAACGTGAATGACCGCACCAACACGCTGTTCCCGACTGCAACCTCGTTCAGCGACGTGAAGTCGCGCAACTACGCGATCTTCGGCCAGGCCACCTATCGCCTGACCGAGCAGCTCGCGCTGATCGGCGGCCTGCGCTACACCTGGGATGAGCTCGATTTCGTCCATACCCGCGCGCCGGGCGTCAACGCGACAACGGGCCTTCCGGCTACCGGCCCCGGCGTCTCGGGTGCACCGGCTGGCGGCACGATCGCCTCGGGCGGCAACGGCACCAACACTTCGCGCGGGCAGATCAGCAACGGCAACCTTTCGGGTCGCGCCGCACTGCAGTTCAAGCCATCGGAAGACGTGATGCTCTACGGAAGCTACACCCGCGGCTACAAGGGCCCGGCGTTCAACGTGTTCTTCAACCACACCGCGCCGACCAACGCGATCCCGATCGACGAGGAAACCTCTGACGCGTTCGAGATCGGCATCAAGTCGCAGTTCCTCGACAACCGCCTGCAGATCAACGCCTCGGCGTTCACCGTCACCTATGACGGCTTCCAGGCGAACAACTTCGTGCTGCTGAACGGCGCGGTCGTTTCAAACCTGACCAATGCCGGTTCGGTGAAGAGCGAAGGCTTCGAAATCGATCTGCTCGCGGTGCCGGTCGATGGCTGGACGCTGCGTGCGAGCGGCGCCTATGCCGATGCGACGGTCAAGCGCTTCAACCCCAACCCCGCCACCAACGCGCCGGATGCCCGCAACGGCACCCAGCTGCCGCTGGCGCCCAAGTTCACCTGGACCATCGGCACCAGCTACGAGCGTGATCTGGGCGCGGTGAAGGTCTATCTCGACACCGACTTCCGCCACGTCAGCCGCCAGTTCTCCGACCTCGGCGAATCCGGCCCGATCGCGGCTTATGGCATCTGGAACGGCTCGATCGGTGTCTCGGATCCAGAAGACAACTACCGCATCAGCTTCCTGGCGCGGAACATCACCGACAAGGCCTACGCGCTGCTCAACGTGAGCGCCGGCCAGCGCCTGCAGATTCCGCGCGATGCGGACCGCTATTTCGGTGTTAGCTTCCGCGCACGTCTGCGCTGAGGGTTACGACGATAGCATAAGCCCTTCGGGTCACAGGGCAGATATGGGGGCTCCGGGCGCAACGTCCGGGGCCCTTTTTCTTGCCTCAAATTCTCCCCTCGCTCTGCCGGGCTGGATCGCGGATGATAGAAGTGATGGTGCACTCCTCACGGATGCGACACCTTCCTCTCGCGCCCCATCTCGAGTATCGTGGCTCGGCGAAATGGCCTTGAACGATGGAGGAAAACGCATGCCCGCTGAGCAGATAAGTGTCGTTACGACGGTCCCTGTCGCACCCGAACGGGCCTGGGCGCTTTATACGGACGCGGATGCGGTGACCCGATGGAATTTCGCATCTGACGATTGGCAGTGCCCCTCGGCGAGCATCGACCTTCGTGTCGGCGGAACGCATGTGGCCCGGATGGAGGCCAAGGACGGAAGTTTCGGCTTCGACTTCACAGGCACCTATGAGGAGGTCGATATGCCTCGGTCCCTCACGTTACGGCTGGACGATGGGCGCAAGTCACGCACGACTTTCGCGCCATCAGATGGCGGGACGACCGTTGAAACGACGTTCGATGCAGATGATGCTGCCCCGGTCGAGATGCAACGCGATGGCTGGCAAGCGATCCTGAACAATTACGGCAAGCTCGTCGCGCAAATGTCGCAAGGCTGACGGTCGCGTGCCTTGGGTGCCTCCCGACGGAGGGTGACACTTGGCAAGCGGCAATATTTGTTCTCGCCTTCAGTGGCCAACGGCCACGATGCATCGTTACTCCGCCGCCAGCTTCAGCTTCGGGATCATCACCTGGATGAACGCCAGCGCGACCAGATACGCGCTGCCGCAGATCGCGAACAAGGGCACGTATCCCATGCCGCTGCCCAGCGAATAGCCCGCGAACTCGATGATCGCGGTGCCCGACAAATTGCCCGCGACCGCGCCCAGCGCGATCACGCTGGCGACGCGGGTGGCGGGGATGATGTCGGCGGTCATGCCGAAGACGTTGGTCGAAAAGCCCTGATGCGCAAACAGCCCCAGGCCGATCAGCACCGCCGCGATCCACGGATTGCCGGTGGTCAATGCCAGCGGCATCGCGAGCACGACGAGTGCGTAGAACAGCATCGAGGTCTTGCGCGCGGCGTTGACGGTCATGCCTTTGCTTAGCAGGATCGGGTACAGTCCGCCCGAGGTGATCGCGCCCAGCGCGGCCAATGTGAAGATGATCGCGATCGGCCAGCCCAGGTCGCCTTGCGCCATGCCGAACTGCCGGTTGAAGAAATCGGGCATCCAGAACAGCACGAACCACCACACTGCATCGATGCAGAATTTCGCGCCGATCACGGTCCAGGTCCTGCGGTCGGAGAGCAGGGTTCCCCATGGCACGCGCGCGCGCTCGGGCAGGTCGCCCAGCGGCTTCAGGTTCTTGGTGCCGTACCACCAGCCCGCGAGCCAGACAAAGCCCAGGGCCCCAGTGACCCAGAACGCGGCCTGCCAGCCGAAGGCGAGCGCAAACGGCGGGATCAGCAGCGGGGTGATGATAGCGCCGATATTGGGCGCGGTGTTGATCAGGCCAATGGCGAAATTGCGTTCCTTCACCGGCAGATACATCGCCGCAGCCTTGAGGCCGGCAGGCGTGCTCACCGATTCGCCTGCCGCCAGCACGATCCGCGCGGCAACGAACTGCTGCACCGTCTGCGCCAGCGCATGCGCCATGCCGGCGGCGCTCCACACAATCACCGCGATCGAATAGGCAACGCGCACGCCCAGCCGGTCAACGAACCAGCCGACGAACAGCAAGGTGCCCGCTGCGGCAATCTGGAAGGAGGAGCCGAGATGCGCATAATCCGCGTCCGACCAGCCGAACTCGGCCTCCAAAGTGGGCTTGAGCAGCGCCAGCACCTGCCGGTCGACATAATTGAGCGCATTGCCCAGGAACAGCAGCGCCACCAGCGCTATCGCCGCGCCGCGCGCCACGCCCTGCTGTTGTGCCTCATTCATCGCGATCCTCCCGGTAGTGCGCACTTGTGCCGCGCTTCTTGCTTGCACGATAGCCGCTCGCGAGCGTAAGAAAAGCGTTATATGACACCGAAGGACATACTTTTGGGCTGGTTGGGTGGAGGGACGCGTGAAACGGCAGGATATTGACTGGGATTCGCTGCCCGCAGCCGGCGACCTTTTCGGCGAGATGTACCTTGCCGAAACCACGCCCAAGCCAGCACCTGATACGTCGAAGCCGCGCGAAACGGTGTTCCAGGGCCTGGTGATCTGCGCGATTGCCGCTGCGGCGGCGGCCTGGCTGTCGGAACATTACAACTTCCCGATCATCCTGCTGGGCCTCCTGATCGGGCTGTCGCTGAGCTTCGTCGCCAAGGACCCGCGCAGCCATATGGGGCTCGATTTCGCCTCGCGCACCTGCCTGCGCTTCGGCGTGGTGCTGCTGGGGCTGCAGGTGACCTTCGCGCAGATCGGATCGCTGGGCGTTCAGCCTTTTGCCGCGCTGGCGGGGATCATGACGGTGACCTTCCTGTCGGGAATCGTCGGCGCGCGGCTCGTCGGGCAATCGCATTACACCGGCATCCTGGCCGGTGGCGCGACCGCGATCTGTGGCGCGAGCGCGGCGATGGCGCTCTATGGCATCATCGGGCGCGAGCGGGTCAACCAGTCGCAGTTTGCGATCACCCTGGTTGTCGTGTCGCTGGCGAGCGCGCTGGCGATGTCGCTCTATCCAATATTGGCCGAATATCTCGACCTCACCGACGAGCAGGCAGGCTTCCTGATCGGCGCGTCGATCCACGATGTCGCGCAAGCGATCGGTGGCGGTTATGCGTTCTCAGAAGCGGCGGGCAGCTATGCGGCGATCGTCAAGCTGTCGCGTGTGGCGATGCTGGCGCCGGTGGTCATCATCACTGGGCTGGTGATTGGCGGCGCGAACTCGGCGGAGGGCGACCCGCTGTGGAAGCGGCTGGCGCTGCCATGGTTCATCGTCGCGTTTTTCGGCGTAGTGCTGCTCAATTCACTGGTGAGCATTCCAGCCCCGGCGCGCGACATTGCGCTCAGCGGTTCCAAGGGCCTGCTGCTGATCGCGGTGATCGCGACCGCGATGCGCAGCCGCCTCGATCTGCTGATGCAGACCGGCATCCGTCCCGCGATCCCTGTGGCGATTGCGACGCTCGTCAGCCTGATCGCTTCATTCGCGGCGGTGATGCTGATTGCCTAACCGAAGCGGTCGTTCAGGATCTTGGCGATGACCTCGACCTGATCGGGCTCGATCGGCGCGCTATAGACCTTGACCATCTTGGTCACCTCATCGTGCCAGAATTTCTCGCCCATGCCGGGCGGCTGGGTGGTGATGTATTCGAGCGAATGGCAAGCCGAACAGTTGTTCACCACCGCCTCCGCTCCGGCATCGGCCAGCGCTTCTGGCACAGTCTCTTCGGGCAACTGGTAGCTCACTGGCTCCATGCTCATGCCGATTGGGGCAGGGCCATCGCCGCGCTGATAGACCGTCAGCGCCGCGCCGCCTGCGGCCACGGCAAGCAGGCCAAGCCCGATGACCAATCCCTTGCTGCGCATCACACCGCCTCCAGCATCGTTGTTTCAGACACGTTGCGCATATAGCCCGCCGGCTGCCAGCTCGCCTCGAGCGGCTGGATCTCGCCGCTCACCGTCTCGGCGCGCACCCGCACCGGGTAACGGCCTGCAGCGAGCGTGAGGCCGAATTTCCATTCGCGGAAGGAATAGCGCCCCAGATCCTCGCCCAGCTTCGCGTCCTGCCAACTGCGGCCATCATCGGGCGAGACCAGCACGCGATTGACGGGGTCGCCTCCGGAAAACGCAATGCCGCGCAGTTCGGTGGCCTTGCCTGCTGCAACCTGCGCGCCATCGGTGTGGCTGGTGACGAACGAGCGGACGTTGAACCGCGCGATGGGCAGGGTCTTGTCCGGCTTGGTGCCGGGCTCGACGCAATTGCAGTCATTATCGGGGATGCGATAGGCGGTCTTCATCCAGTACCCATCGAAATCCTTGTCGACGACGTTGATTTCATTGAGGTGCTTCACCCAATAGGTGCCGAAATGGCCCGGCACCACCAGTCGCAGCGGATAGCCGTTGAGGAAGGGAAGCTCTTGGCCGTTCATCGCATAGGCGACCATCACCTCTCCATCACTTGCATGGTCGAGATCGAGTGCCTTGACGAAATCGGCGATGCCATCGGCGGGTGGATTGTCGAGACCGTTGAAGGTGACTTGGGCCGCACCTGCGCGCACCCCCGCCTTGGCGAGCAGGTGCTTGAGCGCCACGCCCTGCCAGCGCGCATTGCCCATCGCGCCGTTGCCCAGCTGTCCTCCGGCGACGCGCGGCGTGACAAAGCCACGGCTGTTGCCCGAACACTGGTTGACCGCGACGACCTCGCTCACCGGAAAATCGCGGCGCAGCGCGTCGAGCGAAAGCTCGAGCGGCGTGTCGACATGCCCGCCGATGCTCAGACGGAAGCTGCGCGGGTCGATCTCGGTCGGCAGGCCCGAGAGGTGATAGCGGACGAAAAACGCGTCATTGGGGGTCAGCAGCCCATCGTTGAACACCGAAAACGGCGTTTCCAGCTGCGGTGGGCGGCTGGTGAGCAGGATCATCTCGCGCTTGCCGGGCATTGTGACCAGTGGGCGTTCTCCGTTGCCGAAGGGCAGTATGATGCGTCCGCCGCTCGTCTTCGCTGCCGCGCCGATCAAGGCGACTCCTGCGCCCGCCACGAACAGCCTCCGGTCAATCCCGCTCATCATCCCACTCCTGCATTCCCTGGCGCCCGTTTTACCGATCGCCGATCGTATGTCCACCGTTAGCCATACGATGGTGGCGAGTGCAAGGTTACAGCGGGGGCAGGAAGGCTGAATAGCGCTCGCGCCATGCGGCCACCTCTTCGGCGTGGTCGGGGGGCGGGGGATCGCCCGACAGGACCAGCCGGGCGACGTCATCCTCCGGGTGCATCAGCATCCGTTTCGATCCATCGCTGAACCACACGGCGACCAGCTGGGTGCACAGGATATCGAGCACGCGCGCCGCCAGGCCGCTGGCGATGGCATCGCTGCCGGGCAGGGTCCGGATGTTGATCGCCACACCTTCGAAGCAGTTGCGCGGGGCGCGCTCGAAATTGATCGAGATCAGCAGGCCACTCCTGTCGGGGCGCGCCTCGTCTGGCAGCTGCGCCACCCTGCGCCAGGCGCAGAACCAGGTTCGGCAGATCGTTGGCCGCACCGCATGGATGCTGCATCCTTGCGGCCCGAGCTGCGGGCAGGGGGTTCCGGCAGGCTTCGCAAAATCGGGCGTGTCGACCTTAAGCGTCACACAGCACGCGACGCAGCCGCCGCAGTCGCGCTCTGGCAGCACAGGCCCCAGAAGCAGCGTTTCCAGATCCGTGTCGCGCGTCATGCCGCTGCACTGTGGCGCTGGCCCGCTGCGAATGCAAGCGCGCGGCGGTGGAGGGATCCGACCGCCTGCAGCACTATCGCCTTCGGCTGATCGACATTTTGGTGCCTTCGCGCACGATCATTGATAAGCCCGGCCCATCACGACCGAAGGAATAGCATGTCTGACCGCCTGAAAATTCTGTTGCAACACGGCCTGCCAAAGCAATTGCTGACGCGGCTCGCCGGAAGGGTGGCGCAGGCGGAAGCTGGCGCGACGACGCAGCAGCTCATCCGCTGGTTCGCCAGCCGGTACAAGGTCGACATGACAGAGGCAGCCAACCCTGACATCGCTAGCTATGCCAGCTTCAATGCGTTCTTCACGCGTCCGCTCAGGGCAGGCGTGCGCCCCATTGCAGACGCGGATTTCGTCAGCCCGGTCGATGGTGCGATCAGCCAGCTGGGCGCGATCGACGATCATCACCTCGTCCAGGCCAAGGGACATCGCTACACCATCACCGATCTTGTCGGCGGCGATGGCGCGCTGGCCGAACAGTTCCGCCATGGCAGCTTTGCCAACCTGTACCTTTCGCCCCGGGACTATCATCGCATCCACATGCCCTGCGATGGCCGGCTGCTGCGCATGATCCATGTTCCCGGCGCGCTGTATTCGGTGAATCCGGTGACCGCGCGCGGCGTGACCAACCTGTTTGCGCGCAACGAGCGCGTGGTGTGCGTGTTCGATTCCGCTGAATATGGTCAGTTCGTGATGGTACTGGTCGGTGCGACAATCGTCGGCAGCATGGCCACCACCTGGCATGGTGTCGTCAACGGGCGGCGGACCGGCAAGCTGGCGCAATGGAATTATGCGGATCAGCCAATCATGCTGAAAAAGGGCGACGAGATGGGCCGCTTTCTGCTGGGCTCGACGGTGATCATGCTGTTCAAGCCCGGAACCATCGATCTCAACCCGGCCTGGGCTCCGGAAAGGCCGGTGCGCCTGGGAGAAATGATGGGCATGTCGCCCCGCTGACGCCAGGGGTCGGCTGGTGCTTACCGGCTAGCCTGGCGGCGCGAACGCTTTTCGAGAATGGCCCGCGACGCCTCGTCGAGCGCGACCGTGTCGGCCAGCACCGCACCGCGCTGGCCGATCGGGCGATCGGCTCCGACGGTGGAATCGCAGAAGGTCTGGCGCTCGGTTTCGGCGTTGAATTCCGCGCCGATCAGGACCGAATAGGCCGACAGGAACAGCCACATCTGGAAGATGACGATGGTGGCGAGCGATCCGTACGTCGCATTGTAATTGCCGAAGTTGGACGCGTAAAAGCCGAATCCCACGGTAATGCACAGCCATAGCAGCGTCGAAGCGACCGAACCCAGCGAAAGCCAGCGCCATTTGGCGGCGCGACGATCGGGCGCATAGCGAAAGAAGATCGCGAAGGTGACGCTGACCAGCATCGCCGCGACCACCCAGGTCAGCGTCTGCGCCAGCATCAAAGCTCCATTGCCGATATACCCAGCCAGAAAATTGCGCGCATAGCTGAACAGCGAAATCGACACGAGGCCGACGATCGCGATGCCCGCCATGCCGAGGGTGATCGTGACCGCGACCCAGGTGGTGCGGAAAAATCCCCGCGTCTCATGCTCTTCGTAGATGATGTTAAGCGCGCGCATCATGGCGGTCGCTGCGCGCATCGCGCCATAGGTGGAAAACAGCAGCGCAACGAGAAGGCCCAGGCCCTGCTGCGCCTTGTTGGTGGTCACGATCTGGAGCAGCTGCTCGCGCAGGATCGTAAGGACTTCGCCCGGAACGACATCAGTCAGCAGATCAAGGCTGTCGGCCACTGTGGCGGGATCGGCGATCAGGCCGTAGAGCAGAACGATCACTGCGATCAGCGGCACGAAAGCGAGGAACGCGAAGAACGCAACCCCGGCGGCCAGCAGCGCCAGGTTGTGGAAATCATTCATCACGAACACCCGCCTGGCGATCGCCCACCAGGCCCTGGGGGGCATCTGAAGCGGCGAAAGCGCGGTCGCACCGGGGACATCTTGCGCCATCTGGCTCGCAAGTTCGGGCGTGGCGCGCTGGATCAACTCTGCATCAGCCTGTGCGGGAGGTGGATCGGCCTTTGTCATTTCACGTTGTCCGTTACGGTCTGCTCCTGCTCGGCAGCTGCTTTGTCAGCCTCACGCGCGGCGGAGAGCTGCGCATTAGCTTCGGTTTCGATCTGGCGAGCCTTCTCGCTCAATTCGCGCGATCGCTGATCGAACTTTTCGTCGAAATCGGGTTCTGCCGAACACCCCGCCAGCAGTACGAGGAATGCGCCGATCATCATGCCCAAGGCGCTGCGCATCAATAATCCTTCCGATACTGGACGTTGACGTTCGATCCGCCAAAGCTGCCCACCTGGCTCAGCACCGACAGCGCCTTGCTCAGGCTGATCTCGATCTGCGTGGCGGTAAACCCGCGCGTATCGGTGATGATTTCGACATAGACATCGTTCGAAATATACTGGCCCACGGCCAAGGATGTCCCGCGTCCGGTATCCTCGTCCGCCCCCAGGATCCTGAGCCGATCGATGCCCGATGCCGATTGCAGCACGCCCAGCGGATTGAGACCGCCGCTGCCGCCGCGCAGGGAATTGAGCGACGCCGCCAGCTGCACGGCCTGAATAGGCGTGAGCTCACCGATCGAGTTGCCGAACAGGATGCGCGCCATCACCTCGTCCTGCGGCAGCGAGGGCGTGGAGGAGAAGGCGATGTCCGGGTTCTCCCCGGTGCCGGAGACGTTGATGTTGACCGTCACGTCGCCTGCCTCGCCGCTGGCGCGCAGGTTGATGACCGGGTTGGTGGCACTGCCGCCGTTGAACCGCAGGCGCCCTTCTTCCAGATCGAACGAGCGTCCGGCAAAGCCCAGGGTACCGCGCACCAGTTCGATACCGCCGGTGATCTGCGGACTGCCGGTCGTACCGCCCACACGGATATCGGCCGCCCATTCGGAATCCAGCCCCATGCCCGAGACGTAGATCTGGTTGTCGGCAACCACCTTGACGTCAAGCCGCCAGTTGCTGGGGACGCCCGAAATCGGCTCCGGATCGCCGGTGATGCGTTCCCGGCCCAGCGCGGGTTTGCGGCGCACGCCGGTGAGCTTGGCGACTTGCGCCGAGCCCTGCCGCACGATGCGATAGCGCGTCTCGGGCAGGCGGATCGTGCCCGAGATCAACGCTGGTTGGCTCGCGCTGTTGACGATGGTGAGCTGACCAGTGGCGGTCGCCGCCAGATCATTGCCCTCGGCCAGCCGCGCATTGTCGAGGTTCAGAGCCAGCTGGATGGGGAAGCCCTGCGCCGAGCTCAGCGAGACAAAACCTTCGCCGCTGATCGTGCCGCTGCCTGCGCGCGCCGTCAGCTGTTCGACCTGAAGCCGATCGCCGGTGAAGTTGCCGCGCACCCGCATGTTGGTGAGCCGGGTCCCGTATTGCTCGTTCTCATAGGTCAGGTTGTTGGCGCGGATGATGCCGGTCAGCTGAGGTTGCTGCACCCGTCCCGAGAAGTCAGCGGCAACGCCGATCGCGCCGGACAGGCTCTGGTCGGGCAGCGCCGCGAGCGAGAACAATGTGTCGGCGGGGCCGTTATAGCGCAGGCCACCAGTGAGCGGAGCCGCCAGCAACCGGGTGGTCCAGCTGCCCGCGCCGGGCGCCAGTGGATTGAGCGCCACCTGCAGACGCCCGATCACCGCGCCGCGTCGGCGGATGATGGCGCGCGCATTGCCGCCATCGGGCTGCAACCGCCCAACCACGCTCATGTCCACTGGCTGCGAGACCGATGCCAGGCTGGTGCGAGTGAAATTGTCGATCGCCAGCCGCGCGTCCGCCTCGGGGAAGCTGTCGGCACCGGCTTGGCGGAAGTCGAGACTGCCCGTCGCGGTTCCGCCCAGACCCAGGCCCGGCATGATCGGGTTGATCAGCGCCAGGTCGACATCGCTCAGGCGGGCGTTGATATCCATGCCCGCGCCATAGCGACCGGCCAGCTGGATGGTGCCCCGCGACAGGTCGATGGTCGTCGGCATCAGACGGTATTGTGCCGCTTCAGGAATGATCCGCGCGGCCTTGCGCGTCCTGAAATCGATGCCGTTGGCGCGGCCGTCCAGCGCGACGCGCCACAGTTGGGGGGCCAGCGCGGCATTGGCGGCAAAACGGAACGGGAAGCTGTTGCGTCCTTCTGCCATCACCCGCGCGCTGCCCTGACCGTCGCGGTAATCGACCTTGGCGCGCGCCGCAGCAATCTGCAGCTGGCCCATCCGGGTGCCGGCGATCTGGATATCGGCAACGACCTGCGGCTGTTCGGTCAGTACAATGTCCGCTGCGACGATCGCCCGGCCAATGACTACCCCGGCAGGGCCGGGCAGACGAGCATCATTGGCGTTCATCGCAAGCACGGCGCGTTGAAATGCGCCCGATGCCGATAGCGCCACATTGCCGGAAACCCCCGCGCCATCGGCGACCAGCTGTCCGGCAAACGGGCCTGCCGCCGTCTGGTTGATCCTGCCGGTGATGCCGATATCGGCAAACCGGGTGCCGGGGTTGACGGCAACCGTCAGCGGGCCGTTGCCGGTAAAGACATTCACATCGGCAGTGAACGCGCCATAATCGGTATCACCAGTGCCGGTAACGGCATAGCTGGCGCCATCGCCGCGAAGGGTGGCAACAACGTTGGACATGCCGACACCCAGTCCGGGCCTTGCGGCGGTCACGGTGGCAACGGGACGGGTCACGGTTCCGGTGACGGCGACCGTCAACGGTCCGTACTGGTTCGAACTGCCGCGGGCATTGAAGCGGATCTGGCCATCGGTCGAATAGGAGCCGCTGCCATCCGAAAGCCGGAAAGACGGCGCAGCCACGGTCAGGCGGGTCACCCGGCCGATGCCGTCACTGCCATAGCTGACATTGGCATTGATCAACGAGTTGCCGCCGAGGAATTCGCGAAGCCCATCGTTGAGAATCTGGCTCGAACGGGCGCGGATGCTGCCCGCCAGACGGAAGCCGCCATTGCCGGTGGCTTCCAGGTCTATATCGGTCGACAGGTTGAAGATGCCGACGCTGTCGACACGGTAGCCATTGACGCGGCCATTGAGCGCGCCTGTGTAAACGCCGGTGTTGAGGTCAGCGAGGATGACCGCCGTCGCATCGATGCGATCGGAGCGCATCCGCATATTGTCCGACATCAGCCGGGCGTTCGAATAGGCAAGGTCGCCATCGAGCCGGACGTTTTGCAACAGGCCGCCTGCCGCTGCATTGAGCCCTGCAATCCGGCGCGCGCGAGCGCTCACCGGGATCATCCACGCATCCTTGTCGAGCCGCGCTGCGCCGTTGGCGGTGAGGCCTATCACCGCCATGTCGTTGAACCCCAGCCGTGCTGCGGTGATTTCATAGGCGATCTGCGGCGCGGAGAACGCGCCGTCCAAGGTCAGATTGGCCGCGATGCCTGCACCGCTCAGGTTCTCGGCGATCGTGCCGGGCTGCAACAGCCGGAAGGCAATCGCCAGATCGCGCATCCGGCTCTCGCCCAGATCGACCAGACCATTGGCGTCGAACGCGAAATTGGCGTTGCCGATGTTCGCTGAAATATCGAAGCGTCGGTCGTTGGCGGTCGTCTTGATGTCGATCGCAGTTTCGGGCTCGAACAGCGCGCTGGGCTGTGCGGCAAGCAACAGGGCAGGGCGCAAGTCGCCGCGCGCGGTGAACGTGCCGTTGCGCGCCGTCAGCGCGACATCGGCGAGAGACTGCCCGCCCAGCGTTCCGGTCAATGCACCGTTCCAGGCATCCCAATCGCCCTTGCCGCGCAGATCGACGCGCATCGGCTCGGCGACGCCGGTCAAACCGGCGATGAGGCCCTGCGCAGGCGCGTCAAGGTCGAGAGCGAGATCGAGGGTGTTGGTTTCCGGTACCGCGCGCAGATCGACGACCAGCGTCTCGCCACCGACAAAACCATTGCCGGCCTGGGTTGCCGCACGGGCAGTGACGACGGCGGTGCGGTCGGCAATATGGACCTTGCCAGCCAGTGACGCGCGATGGCGCTGGCCGGTAACCGACTGATCGATATCGATCTGGCGCAGTTGCAGGTCGGCGATGTCGATGTCGAGATCGGGCAGCAGCGGCTCGTCGGTCGGTGGTGTCTCGTTGAACGCGGGCAGGCGGCGCAGGCGCATCTGCGGGACGACCAGCGAGCGGATATCGACATGGCTGTTCACGAACGCGAACGGTCGCCAGTCCACCTCGACCAGCGGAGAGGACGCAAACACGCCCTGCGGATCGCGCAGCGTCAGATCGCGCACCCGCATCTGGCCATAGAGCGAGCCCTCGATCGAGCCGATGCCGATGTTCAGGCCGTTTTCGAACTCCATGCCCGCGATCTGCTTGGCGACGAAACGCTTGCCGCTGCTGCTGTCCAGCCAGATGTATGCAATGGCCAGCAACGCGACGATCGCGCCCAGCAGAACCGCGACACCGATGGCAATCCGGCGCAGCCAGTTCGTGCGCCGGGCAGGGGGCTCGGTCGCCTCAACAGGGGGTTCGGCAGCCGGCTCGGGCGTCATGTCGATCGGGTCCGCCATCAGAATGCCTGTCCGATCGAGATGTAGATCGCGACGCGCGATTCACCCGGTCGCCGGGCGATGGGGGTCGCAACATCGAGCCGCATCGGGCCGAAGTTGGTATAGAAACGCCCGCCCACGCCCACGCCATAGCGCAGGTCGCTGAAGCCCGGGGTCGAGCTGGTCGAAACCTGTCCTGCATCGACGAAGCCGACGATGCCGTAGTTGCCGAAGCGATAGCGCACCTCTGCGGCTGCCTCGACCAGACTGCGCCCGCCGATCGGGCGGTTTTCGGGATCCTTGGGTCCCAGCTCCTGATAGCCAAAGCCGCGCACCGATCCGCCGCCACCGGCGTAATAGCGCCGCGAAGGCGCGATATCGGGACGGTCGGCACCGAAGATCGATCCCACGCGCGCGCGTCCGGCGATGACGATGCTATCGCCGACCGGATAGTAGCCGGTGCCTTCCAGCAGGCCACGCCCGTAGAACAATGTCCCGCTGCCCAGCGAGGCCTCTGGCGACACCTGCGCCGACAGGCGGAAGCCGCGCGTCGGGTCCAGCAGATCGTTCGAGCGGTCCCAGGTGATCTGGCCGGGCAATGCTGCGACGTAATAGGTGCGGCGGTCGCGCTCGCCCAAAATGAAATTGAAATCCTGCTCGTTGGTGCCGAGAAGTTCAAAGCCGTAGCTGTAGGTCAGCCGCTTCTGCCAGATGGGGGTGCTGTAATAGGAAACGCGCCCTGCCAGTCTGCCGGTGAATGATTCATACGCGGCAAAGTCGCTGCGCAGCGCCGACAGGCTCAGTTCCACCGCACGGTCGCGCCGTCCGGCATTCGATCGGCGGAAGGTGGCGGATGCGCCCTGTTCCTGCGTGCCGGCAGTGACGCTCGCGATCAGCGCGCCTTCGGGCGGGAACAGGTTGCGATGGGTCCAGCTGCCCTGTGCGCGGATGCCTTGCCCGGTGCCATAGCCCGCATTGGCAGCGAGCGTGCGCGCCGGGCCAGCGGCCTGTTCGACCGCGAGGTTGGCATATTGGGTGCCGTCGGGAGCGGTGGTGTCCGATGGTTCGGGCTGCACCGCGACCAGCGAATAGAGCCCGGTGGCGACCAGCGCCTTGCGCAGGTCATCGACCAGGCGGCTGTCATAGAGGTCACCCTTGTCGAAGCGGGCGAGCCTGGCGATGTGATCGGCCTCGAACACCGTCGTGCCGCTGGTCAGGATGTCGCCAAAGCTGCTGCGCGCACCGGGCATGACGGGCAGGGTATAGTCGCCGCGCCGGGTTTCGGGATCGAGCAGGATATCGCGCTCGCCCACCCTGGCAAAGGGATAGCCGTATTGCGGCAGGGCGACGCTGATATTGGCCTCGGCGGCCAGAACCCGTTCGGCATCGATCGGTTCGCCCGTCGCGGGAACGAAGTTGCGCGAAATCAGGTCTTCAGGTTCGACCGGAGGCGCATTGAAGGTGATCGATCCAAGCCGATAGCACGGCCCCGGCGAGGCGGTGAGCACGACGACAATCGGACCCGTGCCGCTCTCGGGCATCTCGATCGCCCCGTTGACCGTCGCATCGAAAAAGCACTCGCCGATCAGCAGATCGGCCAGCAGCTGCTGGTCTTCCAGCATTCGCGCAGAAACCATCGCGCCGTTGCTGGCCTTGCCATCGCCATCGTCCAGCGCTGACAGTTCCTCGAACCGCGACCGGACCGATCCGGGGTCGGCAGGCGCTGGTTCGGCGTCAGCAGGGGCCTCCGCTTCGCTCAGTCCTTCGATCCGATAGCTGTATCGTATCGATTGCGAGGCGGCTTCATCGGCCTCGGTATAACGGCTGTCATCGAACGGCTCGACGTCGAAGCTGTTGATCGGCCCCAGGGGTGTTGCGATTTCCGGATCGTCGGCGAGCGGCGCGATCAACGTCTCGTCTGCGTTTGTGGCGGTGGCGGTCCCCGGCTGCCGTCCGGCCTCGCGCTCCAATTGGGCTTGTTCCGCATCCCATTGCTCGACCGTGCCCAAAGGGGCTTCCGGGTCTATGGCCGGGATCGTGGCGTCGAATTCCTCATCGGTGATGATCGGATCGGCCTGTGCGTCATCAGAGCGCCCGCTGGCCGCTCCGTCTTCACGGCTTGCAGGGGCCTGGGGATCCATCTGCTGAGCTATTGCTGGCAGGTTGCTCGCCGAAGCCCATAGAACAACGCACCCCACCGAGCGCAAACGCAAAGACATTCAAGAATCCTGAACTCGGCGCGACAAGCACATCGCACAACATTCTTCTGAATGGTTCAGGACGCCAAAAGGTCCACCTACATAGGTTAAAATTTTTCCACAGGGTCGATTGCGCCCAATTCTTCGCGGTCGCCGCGCCGTGCGCTGCAGGCTGTGGCGCTTGATGAAACGCGCGGTATCGCGTGTTTCAGGCGGCCAGATCGCGCTCGATCGCCACTTGGCCATCGCTGTCGACACGCTGCCAGTGCAGATTGCCGGCATAGCGCCAGGCAAACTGGCCCGCGTCGTCCAGCGCCATCAGGTGAAGCCAGCGGTTATCGAACAGCGCACGCACTCCCGGGTGCCTTTCAAGGATTGCGGTCATGGCCTCCACCGGAGCCTCGATGCACACGGTCAGCCGCAGCGGCTCGTGCACCAGCTCGCTGCCGTCATGCACCGACTGGTGCGGTAGGCCGGCCCGCATGGTGCCGCCATAGCCTTCCACGACGCCGATGCCGCCGATGACATTGTGGATCAGCTTGTTGCCGCCGCCGAACACTGCAGGCGCGACCGCCGACCCGTAATATTGCAGGCTGATCCAGCTGGCGACCACGACGGGTGCAGTCATGATCAGCTCCAGAACGCCGAAGTCCTGGTCCTGCCGCCAATCATAATCGTGCAGGAAGGCACGCCCTTGCAGGCTGTTGCCACGGGTGCGCGCGCGTGGTGCGGCGATGAAGGCCTTGCATCCTGCCAGCGCCCATTCTGGACGAATTTCCGCCCAATCGCGGCTGCGACGGGTCACTCTTGCGGCAGACGCGGCACGCGGCAGGCGCAACGCGCGTTCGCCCCGGGCCACCAGCCCGGCGCTCGCCAGCCATGCGCGCGCGCGGACCAGATCGGCAGCATGGGCTGGCGAGGGGTGATCGCCCTCGTAGATCAACACAGCGTCGGTGGTGGTATCGTGCAATGCGGCCAGGAACAGTGTTCCGTCAGGCACCACGATACCCGCCGCGCCGAGCCCGACGCGCACCGCCGGATCGTTGAGCAGGCTGGCGAGCAACCGGGCGTTGACCTCGCCCGAATATCCACCGCAAGCCCCGCAGTGCAGGCCGCTGGCATGCGGATTGTTGACGACATTGGCACCATGGCCGACCAGCAGCACCAGCGGGGCAAAATCGCGCGTCAGCGACATCGCGCGCAATATCGAGATCGCCGCAGCGATGCGGTCTTCCAGGCTCAGCGCGGGATGGGGGCGCGGCATCGGATCATGCGGCAACTGCTTGCGTTTGAGGCCCAGCCCGTCGCGCAGCAGCTTGCCGAAATAGACCGGGCCTGCCGCCTCGACAAAGGCGAAGGACGATACCGCTGCGAGCTTGAACCGTCCCCACGCCCGCCGCGCGCGTGACAGATAGCGTGCGGCGCGGTCTTGCGCTTCGTGCTCGGGACCACCCGAACAGCTGGTGAGCCGAGCGTTCAGCAATACCGGCAGGCGGTGTTCCGCGACATCCGACGCAAAGCGCCGGTGCGATGCGCCAAGCCCGAAGAATCCGGCAAATCCAAGGGTGCGGATGCCCGGATCGATCGCCTCGAGCGAGCGGCGGAACACCTCCGAGCGCACGTCGATGCAGAACGCCGCCTGCAACAGCGCAGGCGAAGTATCGCCAGCCAAGCTGCTCGCTGCCAGCGTCTGCCCGATATCGCGCTGGCCCGCGCGTTCCGCCGCTTCCTGCAGGATGGCGTCAATGATCTGATCTGCGTCTGGCTCGACCGGGGCGGCATGCGCTGCCACCACATGTGTCCAAGCGTCGATGATGCTGTCGCGATGCTGGGTGAACAGCGCCTCTTCCCACATCAGCCGGATGCACAAAAAATCAGTAAGCGCGCTGTCATGCTCACCCGCCAGCTCGGCCTGCCACAGCCGGAAGCGTGCAAACTGAGCCCAGCCGCCGAGGCTGGTCAGCAGCGCGTGGAAATAGGTGGGCATTGCATTGGCGGGAAGCGTCAGCCGACTGGCGCTCGCAGCCATGGCATCGCGGGGGCTGTCGGGGGCATCGGCGACAAAGGCGGCAAAACCCTTCAGGCCGACGATTTCCGGCGTCAGGTCATGCGTCGCCACCGCTTGCCAGGCGCGCCACGCGCATTTGCCGCGCGGCGCGGCCCACAAAGCCTGACCCTCGTCGCTCCATGCGCCCGCCCAGCTGCCAAAGCGTTCGGCGATGACCGCAGGCCAATCGATTCCCGAGACGCGGGCGGCCAGATCGGCGATCGTCGGCAGCGGATCGGCACGCACATGCGGGCGCTGTGCAGCCAGCCTCAGCTCTGCGACCGAAGCGGGGCGCGGGGTCGCGGTGCTGGCCGCCAGCGCGGCTGCCAGATCGGCATCGCTGATCGCGCCGCTGGCGATCCGTTCTCGATACCAGCTGCGCGGCATCGTCACCGCAGCGTCGCTGACCCGGGCGAGCAGCGCACCTGTCGCCGCCAGATCCAGCTCGGCTTGCCCGAGATAGGGATTGACCGCCACGCTCGATGCCAGCGGCCAGGCAGGCGGGATGGCACGTGCGGCAGCATCGGCCAGCGCGGCGATATCCGGCCCTGCCGGGGTGGGCTCGATCAGGTGTGTGTGTGTCACGGCAATCTCCTCATGGGTCGGCAGGGGGGGTCACAGCGTGCGCCGCAGCGCCCAGCCGCTCAGCAGCCGGTCGAACAGCGCGTTGGCATACAGGCCGTTGGACAGGTGGACCCGCAGGCCCGCCGCAGCCGGGTGATAGGCCCACAGCGGGAACATCGACTGGGCAAAGGCAACCAGGCCAAAGCTTACCACCGCCAGAACGATCAGCACCCATTCCAGCGGGCCGGGGGCAGGGGCGGCGGGCAGGGTCCCCAACATCAACCGATCGGCCAGAATATGCAGCATGAAATAGCCCAGCGACGCGACCAGCGAATATGCGACCATGCGGCGCATCAGCGCGACCGGGGCCGCGCCTGCCAGCCCTTGCGCCAGCAGATAGGCGACGCCGAAGATCAGGATGGCTCCCAGCGCGTTCGATTGGGGCGACTTTTCCTGAAAGTCGAACGCCCAGCCCATCGCGACATAGATGGCAATGGCAGCGATAAAGGCGCTGGTCACCGCCGCCGTACCGGGAATGGCGACCGGTCCCGGCCGCCGCAACGCCGCGATCCGCTCGACCGCGCCGCCCGAAGCGAGGAAGCTGTGCGCCTTGTACAGCGAGTGGGCAATGATGTGCAGCATGGCCAGCGGGAACAGCGCCAGGCCGCATTGCATGATCATGAAGCCCATCTGCGCGACGGTGGACCAGGCCAGCGAAGTCTTGACCGCCGGCTGGGTGAGCATCACCAGCCCGCCGAACACGGCGGTAAACCCGCCCACCATCACCAGCCCCGCCATCACCGAAGGCGACAGCAGCAGGACATCGGCAAAGCGGATCAGCAGGAAGCCGCCGGCATTGATGACCCCGGCATGGAGCAGGGCGGAGACCGGCGTCGGCGCTTCCATCACCTCGGTCAGCCAGCCATGCAGCGGGAATTGCGCTGATTTGAGGGCGGCAGCGATCGCCAGGCCGAACACCGCCAGGGTCACCCTGGCATCACCTTCGCCGGATCGCGCGGCATCGAGGATGCTGCCGATGTCCCCGGTGCGATACAGGGTCGCCAGCAGCACGGCAGCGCCAATCAGCGCGCCATCGGCGACCCGCGCGGTCAGGAATTTCTTGCGGGCGGCGCGCCGGGCAGCGGCGCGGTGCGGATAGAACAGCAGCAGGCGGTGCAGGCACAGGCTGGTGGCGACCCACGCCAGCACCAGCTGCACCAGATTGCCCGAAAGCGCGAACAGCAGAACGCTTGCCAGCGTGAACGCGAGCCAGGCCTGGAAAAAGGCGCGGCGCGGCTCTTCGGCCATATAGGTGCGGGCAAAGCGCAGCACGATCCAGCCGATAAAGGCCACCAGCACCATGATCGGCAGGCTGACCGCATCAAGCCGGACGGAAAGCCCTGCGGTCTGCCAGACCAGAAGATCGGTGGTGACCGGCCCGACCTGCACGATGCGGACGATTGCTGCTACGCCCAGCGCCAGGCAGGCGAGGGCGCCGGCTTCCAGTGCCATTCCGGTCAAGCGCGCATGACGGTCTCCAGCAAGCAGCGCCACCAGACCCAGGCCGGCAAAGGTGGTGATCGCCAGAGCGAGGCAAATCGCGATGTCCATTGTCATTTCCGTCTCCGTGCCGCCCCGTCGGAGGCGAAGCGATCGGCTGCGGATACCGCCAGGCACTCGCTTCGGAAAATTCAATGAAACTAAGATAAGGTTCTCTAAAACAGAACTAGCCGATTTTGGCGATCTCCAGCAGCTGGTCGACGAGGGGATGCGGAAAGCGCCGCGACTGGGTCATCGCGTAGAAGGATTCGGTCAGGCCGGGGATCACCATGATCTCGTGCAGCAGTCCCGCATTCAGTTCGTCGCGGACCACGATCGGCGGCACCACACCGATGCCGGTGCCGGCGCGCAGCAACAGGCGCAGCATCGCCATGTCGTCGGCCTCCGCCACGATGTTGGGCAATATCCCCAGCCGATCGACCATCAGGTCGAAATCTGCACGCACGCCGCTATCCTTGGCCGGGACCACCAGCCGCATGGTCAGTAACATGTCGCGCAGTGCCATCCGCGTGACATCGACACGCTGCGGCCCGATCAGGCTCACCGGCGCCTGATCGACAAGGTGCGCAACCCAGTTCGTGGCACTGTCGCGAAAGGGCAGGCGGTTGGTCAGCAACACGTCCAGCTCGTGCGCCTCCAGTGCCTTGACCAGGTCGCGTGGCGAGCCGGAGCGGATGACCAGATGGACATCGTCGCGACCGACCATGGGGGCCAGAAAACGCATCTGAAAGTTGCGGGACAGCGTGGAAAGCGCGCCGACGCGCAGGTGCCGCCGGTTTGCACCACTGCCGCCGGCAAAGGTCGCCATCATCTCGTTGGCGGTCTCGAACATGCTATCGGCATAATTGAGCGCCACCCGGCCGGCCTCTGTCAGTTCCAGCCTGCGTCCTCGCCGCTCAAACAGCTGATGGCCCATGCTTTCTTCCAGCAGGCGGATCTGGGTCGAGAGCGCAGATTGCGAGACATTGAGCCTGCGCGCCGCGTTGGTCAGGTTGCCATCATGCGCCACGGCATGGAAGTAGCGAAGGTGCTTGAAGTTGAGGTGCATCGATGCGGTTGCCTCACGCAATTCATAAAATACGAACGATATGTCCATTTTATTGAATTTCCGCGAAATCCGCAATCCGTTTAGGCGATCCCTGGTCAACGCCCGATACGAGGTTCACCAACATGGAAGCACGCCCCGAACAGCCTGATCTCCCCACCCATTCCCCTCAGGCTGAACATGGCGGCACCCCTGACCGGATGTCCGCAGGTCCATCCGGTCAGGGGTCATCTGGCCGTCATCGCCCCGCGCTTTCGATTGTCGCCGGTCCCAAGCTGACGCTCGGCCAGACAAGCAGGCCAATGCCTGAAGACTGGCAACAGGCGCTGGGCCAGATTGCCGGTTGGTTGGATATGGACATCCAGATGACACCCGTCCGGCCAGCCGGCGATCTGCGGCGCGCAACTGCATGGGCCACATCGATTGCGCCCGCGCCTTGCGTCTTTGCGCCATGGCAGACAGCCTCGCCGGTGGGGCTTCAGGGCAATGCCAGGACAGCGCTGCCGAACGCTCATTGGGTGGCGAGCTATCTGTGCGATCACGGCGCCGACAAACCCTTGAAAGGTCGCAGGCTGGACGTGATGCTGATGTCGCCGTTGCCAGCGGTCTGCATCAGGGATGATGCGTGCGACGCGCCCATGCCGCGCCCCGTCGTCATGCAGGCGATGCTGCAGGCGGCGCAGCGTGAAGGTCGCCGGCGTGTCGCCATCGTGGTCGATTCGCAGCGCCGCAATCCGATGGTGCGCCGACTGCTGCTGACTGGGCGCGCAGCGTCACGCGACGAGCAGGAAATCGAGGTTCTCTCCATCGAGGAGGCCTTGTGCCATCTGGTGCGGCACGCCGGACGCTGGGATGCCATCATGGTCATGCCCGATCTGCGCAGCCTGATCTTTGCCATGCTGGCAGAGACCACCGGCATCTGGAGCCCCTGGCCGATGCTGTGGCATCAGCGGGGACTGCGCAGCATCGCCAGCGAAGTGCTAGACGATAGCGATGCAGTTCTGCCGCTCAACGCGCCGCTGCTGGTCCAGGCCCTGGCGCTGGCGGCCGCAGATGCGGGGCTGGGCCGTGTCGCGCAGCGTCTGCTGCAGGGCGCTGCGCGTGTCTGGGATCGCGGTATCGTCACCCAGGGCAGGGGGTCGCCCGCACCTTATGTCACCTGCGTGAGCGATGACGAGTTTATCATGCAGCTATGCCGGGACAGGCAGGGGATGCCACGCAATCCCATGGAGTGGCGCGCAATTGCCACAGCCCAGCCCGCCGTTCGGCGCAGCGCCCGCCCGGGCCTGCGCGTCGTTTCCCTCGATGCAGGCCAATAGCCCATGCCAAGCCGCACGATTGTCGCCAACGAACTTGCCACTGTGCTGCGTCAGATTTCGCATCCAGACCGCATCCGGTTGATCCAGAAGCTCCGCGTCGGTGACCAGACCGTCAACGAAATGGCCGCAGCGCTCGATATCACCCCCACACGCCTGTCCCAGCATCTGGCGGTGCTGCGGGCGATGGGACTGGTGGATATCAGGTCGATTGGCCAGAGTCGGTTCTATCGGCTGACTCAGCCGCAACTGGCGTTGTGGCTCATCGATGGCATCGATTTCATCGCGCACCGCATCGGCCGGGTCAGCCAGAGCGATGTCGAGCATGCCAAGCAGCTGTGGGAGGCCGATTGCGCAGACCCTGTCAGCCCGACCGAGCACGACGGCGTCGCTTCCATCGCAGTATGATGCAAATCCATCGCCGTTCTTGCGGCACGTGAGCCATGGCGCCCACAATCAGCGCGGCGAGCGCTGACCCACCCTGACAGGAGCGTTCAGCTGTCCGGGTGGGCTGCACCGCGCCTTGGAATCGCCCATCGTCTTCAGCATCCGTCGCCATGGCGCGACATCGGCCTTGACCATGCAGCGCCTGATCGGCCGCACTGGCGCTACGGCGCGAATGCCGCCATCGCCGGCGCTCCCCAACACGCGAAAAAACACGGCAGCCCGTGTGCGATTTTACCAAATTGTTCTGCAATCCGGTGTGTCCGCATGTCAGGAGCGGTGCTTGTCACCCGTCGAGTTCGAACAGCAGCAGGTCTCTGCCTCGAAAGCGTCTGGGAATTCAGCGGCTGTTCGGTCTTCCAACTCTGCAGCGCGACCGTTACCGTGGCCCATGGCATCCTGATTTCAGCGCGCCGAGAAAATGTGTTTCGAACCTTAGAAGAAAGCCATCGCATGAAGGACGTTATCGGGATTTCAAGCGAACGCCTTGGCCGGATTGTTGAGGACGCAGCCAGCGAAGTCTATCTGTTCTCACCCGACGATTACCGCTTCATTCTGGTGAACCGCGGTGCCCGGGAGAACCTGGGTTTTTCGATGGAAGAGCTTCGGAACCAGACGCCTTGGAACATCAAGCCCGAGATATCGCAAGAGGCGTTTGTGCAACTCGTTCAGCCATTGGTGTCCGGCGAAGTGCCCCAGCTCGACTTCGAGACCGTCCATCAGCGCAAGGACGGCTCCCGCTATGATGTGGCGATACAGCTGCAGCTGATCGAAGCCGACAGCGGATCCGTATTCTATGCCGCCGTGAAGGACCTGCGCGAGCTTCGGCAAACCCAGGCGGCGCTGCAGGAGAGCACCCGGAGACTGGACGCGATCCTCAGCAACACCACCATGGCCATCCTGATGATGGACGAACGCCAGCACTGCGCCTTCATGAATGCGGCTGCCGAAAAGTTGACGGGTTTCACATTCGCCGAGACCCAGGGCAAGACCCTGCATGAGGTGGTGCACCACAGCTATCCGGACGGGCGGCATTTCCCGATCGATGAATGCGCGATCGACCGTGCCTTTCCGGAAAACAACCAGACCCAGGGCGAAGAAATCTTCATCCACAAGGACGGCAGTTTCTACCCTGTCGGGTTTACCGCATCGCCGATGAAGGACGAGCAGGGCACCACGATCGGCACGATCATCGAAGCTCGCAACATCGCGCAGGACCTGGAGGATCGAGCCGCCAGAGAGGCGTTCAACCAGACGTTGAAGGATAGCGTGGAGGCGGCGCTCCGCGAAAGGAAAGTGATCGAGGCGCAGCTGGTACAGTCACAGAAGATGGAGGCTGTAGGCCAGCTGACCGGGGGCATTGCCCATGATTTCAACAATCTGCTTCAAGTCATCGGCGGCAATCTTCAACTTCTGGAGAAGGACCTGGCGGGCGACGAGCGCAAGCTGCGGCGCGTGGAAAATGCCTTGGCAGGGGTGCGCAGGGGGTCAGATCTTGCCTCGCAGTTGCTGGCGTTCGGCAGGCAGCAGGCCCTGAGCCCCAAGCCCGTCAACATCGGCCGCCTCCTGCGCGGCATGGACGACATGCTGCGCCGTGCACTGGGCGAAGCTGTCGAGATCGAAACCGTCATTTCCGGCGGGCTGTGGAACTGTCTTGCCGATACCACCCAGGTCGAGAATGTGATCCTGAACCTTGCGATCAACGCACGCGATGCGATGGAGGGCCGGGGCAAGCTGACGATCGAAGCCGGCAACGCCTCGCTGGATGAGAGCTATGCGGCGCAACATTCCGAGGTCAGCGCAGGACAATATGTCATGCTTGCCATCACCGATACCGGCGGAGGCATTCCGAAGGACATCCTGGAGAAAGTGTACGATCCGTTCTTTTCGACAAAGGCGCCGGGGAAAGGGACCGGACTGGGGCTGAGCATGGTCTATGGCTTCGTGAAACAGTCTGACGGCCATGTGAAAATCTACAGCGAGGAAGGAGAGGGGACGACGGTTCGAATCTATCTGCCGCGCACCCGTCAAAAGGAAGAAGTTACAGTCCCCGAAACGCGTTCGACCCCGCATGCCGCTGCCAATGAGGTCATTCTGGTGGTGGAGGACGACGACGCCGTCAGGGCAACCTCGGTCGCGCTACTCACAGACCTTGGCTACACCATCCTGGAGGCCAGCAATGCCGCCGACGGCCTGGCCATCGTCAACAGCGGGGTCCATATCGACCTTCTGTTCACCGATGTCGTCATGCCGGGCGAGCTCAGGAGCCCCGAACTGGCCCGCCGCGCCAAGCAGAAGCTGCCGGCGCTCGAGGTCTTGTTCACGTCCGGGTATACGCAGAACGCGATCGTCCACGCGGGTCGTCTCGACGACGGCGTCGAGATGATCGCCAAGCCTTTCACGCGCGAACGGCTCGCCAACAAGATCCGCGCCGTGCTTGATCTTCGCAAAGACCCTGACGCTCAGGCCTGAGGCCTCGCCAGCAATGCGCCGGACACCGGAGGCGCGGCGGCAGGAGGCCGGACGTCCAGCGTCTGTGAAGTTGCACGCCTGAACGGCCCACATTCCTGCGGCGAGCTTGGAGCCGTTGCGCAGGGACGAATTCCCGCCAACCCCGGCGATACAGTTCCACAGGTCTTGCACGTGGGGCTGACCTCTCGCCGGGTCTCTGGGCATTTCGGGTCAAATGTTGCCTACCTGCAAGATCGACTACCGCCTAGAAGCGGCTGTGGAAACGCCGGTACCTCGCCAGCCATTCGGCCTTTGGCGCGCAGTGATGCCAGTTCAGGTTCGTCACAGCATCAAGGTATAAAGTCTCGATGCTACGGCATCCATGTCTGCAGCCACAAATGTCGTCAAGACATACCGGTCTGGACGGACCAACAGGACACGATTGCGGTCCCCGCCCGCTGCTGTGAGTAGAATGTCTTTAGCATCGACAATCACGTCGTGTCCGCCACCAACCACTGCGCTACCCGAGGATGATACAAGCACGCTCTTGGGGTTCAGTTTCGCAAATATCGGGTTGCGCTGTTGATCAAAGGACGCCTTGACCGCCTCATCAAAGAAAATGATCGAAAACCCGTCACCCAAGACATCATCGAGCAATGCCTGTGTACCGTTAGACCGCAAAACCAGGGGTTGAGGCAGCAGGCGGCCCACCAGAGTATGGCGCGCGCCGCGCTTGTCCGGAATTATGAAGCCTTCCTCGAACCGCGGCTTGGGTTTATATTTCATCTGTGCGAAGTAATCGCGGCATCGCGGCCACAACCCCATGATCCTGAAGCCTGTCTGGATGAAGTGCCCAACGGCGCGGTTGCGAGGCCCCATGATCCGCCCCATGCGCAGCGCCAACTGGATCATGTCGCGCACATGTTCGCGGCGTTCGCTTTGATAGCTTTCCAAAAGCCGCGCAGGTGAACGCCCCGCTGTTACCGATGCAAGCTTCCAGGCCAGATTGTGTGCATCGCGAATACCGCTATTCATCCCCTGCCCAGCAAAAGGCGGCGTCAGGTGACAGGCGTCACCCGCCAGAAAGACGCGTCCCACGGACCATTTTGGCGCCAATCTTGCGTGGAAGGTATAAACCGTCTTGCGGCAAACACGACTGTTGGGATGCGCGCCATGAGCCGCCAGCAAGGCATTCACGGATTCCGGTTCAACAATCGCTTCCGGGTCTTCGCCGGGTAGCAATTTGAATTCGAACCTGCGCGTCTGGTTCGGCCCGGGAAGCGCGATACAGGGGCGCGCAACATCGCAGAAAACAAGCGTTTCCTTGCTTTGCGTCGGCGAACTATCCAGATCGACGATCAGCCATTCTTCCTGAAACGTTTCACCGTCCAAACTCAACCCTAGTGCGGAGCGCACCGCGCTGCGCGCACCATCTGTGCCAACCAGATAGTCGCACCGCACCGATCGGTGTGCGCCGGTTTGATCGACCAGTTCGACAGCGACGCCAGTCTCATCCTGCTTGAAGGTCCTTAGTTCGCAGCCGAACCACGTTTCGACACTCGCAGAATTGGCAAGTGCATCGCGAAGCTGGGCTTCGAATATCGGTTGGCGAAACGCGTTTCGGCGCGGGTAGCCATATGGCTGTTCGCTGGGCTCGACCTTCAGGAACAGGCGGCCTTTTGGCGTATAATATTCCGATCCATAACCGGCGACAATTTCGGTCAACACCGTGTCTATCACGCCTGCTGCTTGCATTGTCCGCAAGGATTCGTCGTCGATGGAGACCGCGCGTGGCTCCTGGACTGTCGTTGCGTTGCGCTCCACCAGCAGCGCGCGGGTGCCATAGCGTGACAGCAGATTGGCCAGCGTCAGCCCGGTCGGTCCCCCGCCGATCACTATGACAGGATAGTGATCGGCAAGTGGCCCCTGGGAGGCGTCGTTTGAACTTCCGGCGGACATGGGCTTTTTCTTAGGCTTCGGCGTGAACCGGGTTGATCAGCAGGCCAATGCCCGGAATGTCGACTTCCACGGTATCCCCCGGCTTGAGCCACAATGGTGGCTGGCGCTTTGCGCCGACACCCCCCGGTGTGCCGGTGACGATCACATCACCAGGAGCCAGGTGCGTGAACGTGGAGATATAGGCGATGAGCTGCGGTATTGGAAAAATCATGTCAGCCGTTGGCTGAGACTGCACAACGGTTCCATTCAGCCGCGTGGTGACTGATAGCGTTGCAGGGTCGGGAATTTCGTCGGGCGTCACCAGCCAAGGACCAAAAGCGCCGGTACCGGCAAAGTTCTTGCCAGGGGTAAATTGCGTCGTGTGCCACTGCCAATCGCGCACCGATGCATCGTTGTAACAACTGTAGCCGGCGACATGCTGCAAGGCGTCTGCTTGGGCTATATTCTTGCCCGCCTTCCCGATCACAACGGCCAGCTCGCCTTCATAGTCCAGCATGGTTGATACCTTGGGCATGATGATGGGCTCACCATGGCCCATCTGGCTATCGGCAAAACGGACGAAAATGGAGGGGTAGCTGGTCTTCGCGCGACCAGTTTCCTGCCTGTGGCTTTCATAGTTATGCCCAACGCAAAAGATCTTGCCCGCATTGCCGATGACGGGCGCAAACGTCAGGTCTTGCAGCGGGATCCGAGGGGCCTGTGGCGCAGCCAGCTTCACAGCTTCCATCGCGTCGGCCGCAATCACCGCCTTCAGATCGGGGAAGCGCTCCTGCAGAACCGCTCCGATATCGATCAGAAATTCGCCTTCGACGATGCCATAACTTGCCAGGCCGCCGATGCGGACACTTCCCAATTTCATCTTTTTCTCCAAAAATAGTAGTGCTTTAGCTGCGAAGCAGGCCCTGGCCCCAGCTGTTCAATGTGCGCTGTTCGTGCGGCCATTTGCCAACCGGCCGGTCATGCGCGACGGTTTCAAGCTCGGCGGAGATTTCCACCCAGTTGCCATCGGGATCATGGACAAACAGAAACAGGTTGTTGCCGGGACCATGCCGTCCTGGCCCCCACTGGATCGCGATATGCTCCGACGCCATGTGGTCGCCCCAGTCTCGGATCATGTTCCAGTCTGTGGTTTCGTAGCAGTGGTGATCGAGCCGGTCCTGTGCGGCCTTGAACACGGCAAAGCTGTGGTGCTCATCGCTGCACCGCAGGAACGACGTTCGCACACCACCTTCGCTGTCAACAACATCGTCTGACAGGGTGAAGCCGAGCGCATCGATAAAGAAACGCACGATCTTTTCAGGGTCGCGACTTGCAACCACGACATGCTGCAACCGAGCAGGCATGCCATCCGCGACAGGACCGCCGTCAGGATTGTCCTGCGCAACGCCAAACACCAGCCGGTTGCCATCGGGATCGACCGTCTCGATCGCATCGGCCAGCAATACTGACGCGACCTCGTGAAACATGGCGCCCGCATTGCGAATTCTGTCTTTAAGACGCTCCAGTTCGTCCCTGTCGGGCACTGCGAAACCCGCACTGACGAGGGATCTGGCCGGGCCCTCGAGAAAAATCAGGTGACGCTCGGGGCCACGGGCGATGATGGCAGCACCACAAGGTTGAAGGCGATAACCCATGGCCCGTGCGTAGAAGTCGGCTGTCTGATGCGGATCGGGGCTGGCCAGGGCAAGATAGCGCAGGCTCGCCACAAGTGTATCAAGTGGGCGGCCCCACCGAACGGGCGCAGAAGACATACCTTGCTCCACAGACAGAAACCGACGAACGCATCGATTTTCACAACATAATTCCTACATATCCGGAATTATGTTGTCAATCGACGATTGTTCGGTTTATGTCTGCCGCGTGCTGACGGCTTCCATGCCAGCCGCGATAATAGCATGCTCCCAAGGCGGGGCAGATCGGAGAGGTATATGACGGTCAAATTTCCTTCGACGCCGGACTTTGTCGGGGCGCTTTATGCGCCCTCGCGATTTGAAGGCTCCATTCGCGATCTGGAGGTTGAGGGCGAGATTCCCGCCGAACTCAACGGCACGTTCTTTCAGGTTTCGCCAGATCCTGCCTATCCCCCCATGCTGGGTGACGACATTTTCTTCAACGGTGATGGCGCGGTCACAGCCTTCCGGTTTGCTGGTGGCCATGTCGACATGCAGAGGCGATATGTCGAAACCGACCGCTTCAAGGCGCAACGCGCAGCCCGCAAATCACTGTTCGGGCATTACCGCAATCCCTATACCGATGATCCGTCCGTCGCAGGGCTGAGCGGCGGAACCGCCAACACGAACATTGTGCCATTTGCCGGCAAGTTGCTGGCACTCAAGGAAGACAGTCTTCCGGTCGCGATGGACCCCGATACCCTGGAAACAATCGGCAACTGGGACTTTAACGGCCAGATCGGCAACACGCCGTTCACCGCCCATCCCAAACGCGACCCAAGCAATGGCAGCCTGCTCGCCTTCGGGTACGAAGCAGGCGGCCTGGCGTCGCGTGACGTGGTCTATTACGAGTTTTCTGCCGATGGCACCAAGCGGCGGGAAATATGGATCGAAGCACCCTATGCCAGCATGATCCATGACTTTGCGGTCACACCGAATTTTGTCGTTTTCCCGATTGTGCCGATCACCGCCGATGGCGACAGGATGGTCGCAGGCGGGCAGCACTTCGAATGGCAGGACGATCTGCCATTTCAATTCGGCGTCATGCGCCGCGATGGCGATGGCAGCGACATCCGCTGGTTTACGGCGCCTGCCTGCTTCCAGGCCCATGTGCTGAATGCGTTCGAAGATGGTCACAGGATTCATCTCGATATGCCAAGCTCCAGCGGCAATATCTTTCAGTTCGTCCAAAAAATCGGCGCGCCTGCTCCCGCACCACACACATTCCATTTCGAGCTCACGCGCTGGACCTTCGATCGTGCCTCAGACGGTCGGGATGCGACGCGGCAGACCCTGTATGATGCGCCGTGTGAATTTCCCCGCTGCGATGATCGTGTTGTCGGCCTTCCTTATCGTCACGCCGTGATGCTCGGCTGTGACATGAGTTTGTACGCGATAGATCGCCTGGGTCCGCCGCCATGGCAGTTCTTCAACCAACTGGTGCACATCGATGTTGTCGCCGGCACGGCTGAAACCTGGTGCGGCGGAGATGCAGAATGCTTCCAGGAAGCCACGTTCGTGCAACGTGGTGAAAACGCACCGGAAGGAGATGGCTACATACTGGCCCTCCTCAACCACCTCGAAACACACACGACGGAACTTGTCATCCTGGATACGCAGCGCGTTGATGCAGGCCCGGTTGCGCGGGTAAAGTTGCCGGTGCGCATGCGAATGAGCCTGCATGGCAATTGGGTCCCCGGCAAGAACATCGCGGCCGCCTAGCCCCGCCAATCCCATTCGAAAGGCCAACAATGACCACTGAATTTTTGCCGTACAAGGACATGGATGGGCAGTTTATTGCCGGGCAATGGCGCGCAGGACGGTCCGGAAAAGTGCTGCCCAACCATAACCCTTACGACAGCGGCCTGCTGGGCGAGATTTCGCTCGCAAGCGAGTCCGATCTGGACGAAGCCTACCAGGCCGCCGCTGCCGCGCAAAGAAGCTGGGGCAAGTCGCTGCACAGCGAACGCAGTGCGCTGTTCCTCAGGGTTCTTGCGATCCTTGATCAGCGCAAGGACGAAATCATCGGCTGGATCGTCCGCGAAACAGGATCGACCCTCCTCAAGGCAACCGCCGAATGGGGTGCCGTGCGCGCGGGGACAATGGAAGCTGTTGCGCTTCCTTCGCGCGTTGAAGGCAAGATCATGCCGATCGACGTTCCGGGCAAGCAGAGCTTTGTCTATCGCGAACCGCTCGGCGTTATCGGCGTCATCAGCCCTTGGAACTTCCCGATGGTTCTATCCAACCGTTCGATCGCGCCCGCACTGGCGCTGGGCAACGCCGTCGTGGTCAAGCCGGCAGAGGATACGCCTGTTACCGGCGGCCTGTTGCTTGCCAAGATCTACGAGGAAGCAGGGCTTGCAGCGGGCCTGCTCAACGTCGTGGTAGGCGATGTGGCGGACATTGGCGATGCGTTCACCCTTCACCCCATTCCCAAGCTGATCTCATTCACCGGATCGACGCGGGTCGGCAAGCGGATCGCCGAGATGGCGGCAACGGGCACCCGGCTCAAGCACGTCGGGCTTGAACTGGGGGGCAACGCTCCATTTGTGGTGCTAGATGATGCTGATCTTGACCTCGCGGTAGGAGCAGCGGCCTTTGGGCGCTTTCTGCATAACGGGCAGATCTGCATGAGCACCAACCGGATCATCGTCGACGCCAGCATTTTCGATGCGTTTGTCGAAAAGTTCGTTGCACATGTGAAGACCTTCAAGACCGGCGATCCCAGCGACCCTGACACGGTGATTGGCCCGCTGATCAACGGCAAGCAAAAAGCCGCAGCATTGCGTAACATCGCTGCTGCCCGTGCGGCGGGTTTCACCGAGGTGCTGGGAGGAGAGGCGGACGGCTTGATGGTTCCGCCACATATCTTCGTGAACGTCCCCAACGACAGCCCATTTGCGCAAACCGAACAATTTGCGCCGATCGCTCCGATCATCCGGGCAGCCAATGAAGACGATGCGTTGCGGCTGGCGAACGAAACGGAATTCGGCCTGTCCAGTGCAGTTTTTACGCGCGATGTTGCTCGCGGTGTGCGCTTTGCACGTGGAATCGAAGCCGGCATGACCCATGTCAACGATATCTCGGTTCTCGACAGCCCGTTCAACATGTTTGGCGGGGAAAAGAACTCCGGAATCGGACGCTTCAATGGCGATTGGGTTATCGCTGAGATGACAACCGATCACTGGATTACGGTGCAGGATGGAGCACGGCACTACCCGTTCTGATCAGTCCCTGTCCGCGCTTGTGGCTTCGTCGAGGATCGGATGCATGACCGGCGCAGGGTCTGGATCGCCGAAACCAGCCATGAGACCATAATCCGCAAGTTGCGGGCATTGCGGCAACGCGCGGCGCGTTTGCAGGACACCGAAGGCCTCCGGACACTGTGGAGAATAACCCGCGCAGGATAAGCCTGCGCGACCATGGCTCGCAGCGGTCCTAGCGCTCTGGACGGGTAACACCAGCGCGGGATCGTCGCACCGCGCGCTTGCGCATGCGTTGGTGCCAGCACAGCTGCAGACTGGTCATGTCCAGCAAGACCTTGCCGATCTCCCGACATTCCATCCAGCTGGATTTGGGTGTGCACCAGCGCCGTATGGAGGCTCTTCGTTCCTCGGCCGAAATTCAAAAATGACGCCCTGTTTCTCCGAAACGCCAAATTTGTGTTGCATATTTCCGGATATACAGGAATATGGTCATTATAAATGAGGGCCAGAAAGGTTATCAGGGGAGGCATCATGAGCATTCAAATTTCCAGAACCGGGTTAAATTCCTCGTGCGCTGCAATAGCGATATTCATGGCCTCGCTATCGATTGCGCAGGCACAAGACGCATCGGGCACACCGATGGCGGCCAGCGCGGATGCGGCGGAACCAGAGGCCGGATTGAGCGAGATCGTGGTTACGGCAGAGCGGCGTTCCGAAAATTTGCAGAAGACTGCTTTGGCGGTCAGCGCTGTTGACGGCGCTGCGCTTCAAGCAGCCAACATCTCACAACCGCAGGATCTTTCGAAGCTGATCCCGGCGTTGAAGCTCTCCAGCAGTGGTGGCAACGGCACGCAGGTGACGATCCGTGGCGTCGGCAACTTTGCCGGGAACGCCTATTCCGAACCGGCGGTCGCAATCAACCTTGATGGCGTATATCTGGCCCGTTCTGGTGGCCCGAACGGCCTGTTCTACGATCTCGAACGTGTTGAGGTTCTCAAGGGACCGCAGGGCACGCTCTACGGCCGCAACGCGACCGCAGGCGCGATCAACGTGATTGCGCGCAAGCCCACTGACACGCTGTCCGCCGAAGGCGCATTCACTGTCGGCAACTACGATCTGGTACGAGGGGAGGCTGCCGTCAACGTGCCGCTCGCAGAAGGCGCAGCGCTCCGGGTCGCTGGCATTTTCGTGCGCCGGGATGGCTATATGTCGGACGGCTACAACGATGACCGAAGCGAATCCATCCGTGCCCAGCTGCAGCTTGACATGACCGATCGGCTTTCGGTGTTGCTGTCTGGCGATTACGTGCACGTGGGTGGCAATGGCACCGCCGGCGTCTTTGCGCCTTTTCTCAATCCGGATGATCCTTATCTGGGGCCGACACGGGACGGCACCAACGCCATTCTGACTGAAGCGTCCCTGGCCATCAGCCGTGGTGGGAACCCCAATCTTCTGCCCAAGGTGCGTGATGATGGTTTTGTCGACATGGACAACTGGGGGGTTTCTGCAACGATAAGCTATGATCTGGATGGTGTGGATCTGACGGTCATTCCGGCTTATCGTCGCAGCGATAACAGCTATTTGCATTATGCAGCCGGCTTCCCGATCACGGCGAGCGAATTGTCGAAGGCGACTTCGGTTGAAGTGCGCCTGGGATCGTCCGACGCTTCGCCGATCAAATGGCTTGTCGGGGGCTATTATTTTGACGAGGCGCTGAATTTCGATCTGTTCGCCAATCAGGGCGTTGCCTTCAACCGAACTGTCCCGGACCTAAAGACACGCAGTTACGCGGCCTTCGGCCAGCTGACGTACAGCATGACGGACACTTTCCGCGTGACGGCCGGGGGCCGCTATACCAACGAGCGCAAAACGCAAAGCGGCGTGAATGGCGGACCGTTACCACCCGTACCGGCCGGGTTCCCTGGTCCTGCGGTGGCATTCTACAACCTTGCATGCGCGCCCTATGATGCTGCTGCGAGCACATGCTTTGGCGCGTTGGATGGCGTCGTCAGGGACAGCAAGGTGACCTGGAAGGCGGGCGTGGAATATGATGCCGGCGACCGATCGTTGCTCTATGCCAACGTGGCAACCGGCTTCAAGGCAGGCGGGTTCTACGCGTCTTTGACACCCAACACGTTCAAACCTGAAACGCTGACTGCCTACACGGTGGGATCGAAAAACCGCTTTCTGGACAACACATTGCAGTTGAACCTTGAAGCGTTCTACTGGGTCTACAAGGACAAGCAGATCACGCATCTGGGCCCCATTCTGCCAGGCGGGTTTGGTTTGATCACCGAAAATGCAGGCAAGGCAGACATCTATGGTGCCGAGATTGAGCTGCTGTGGCAGCCTGTCGCAAGTGACCGCTTCAGTGCAAACCTGCAGTACCTGAACAGCAAGTACAGTGATTTCACGTACAGGCAAAGCACGGCAACAGGCGTGCCGAACACGGCCTGCGTGACGACGCCAATTGCAGGCGCTCAGGCTGTTCAGGTGGATTGCTCAGGGCGGGTTGCATCGCTCTCACCCAAATGGACGCTGAATGCCAACTACGTCCATATTTTCGAATTGGGCGATGGTTCATCGGTTGATGCGCAAATGGGCACTCAGATCCAGAGCGGCTACTGGGTAGGCGAAGAGTATCTCGCCGGCCAGTTCCAGAAGGCATCGATGGTTTCGAATGCGTCGCTGACGTGGCATGTGTCGAATGATCGTTTTTCTCTGGCGGCCTTCGTCGACAATATCGAAGACCGTGCCATCAAGGCGGCGTCGTTCGTGCAACCGGTGCTGGGAGCGTCATTCGCGCTGCTTCGTGCACCGCGCACTTTCGGCTTGCGCGGCAACTTCAGGTTTTGATCCTTCAACCCATCTCAGAACTGGAATGCACAAGGCTGGGGGGCGAGGTGATTTCACGCCTTGCCCCTTTTGCTCTTCTGGCATTAAGGGAAGCGTCGATGCCTGAGGTGGCGGCAGGCTTGTGACGTGAGGTGAACTGAAATGGCTACCGCCGATCGTGTGCTGTCCATTTTGGGCCTTTTCACGGTCGAAAGACCGGAATGGACGGTCGATGCAGTCGCTCTTGAGCTTGGCCTGTCGGGTAGCACGGCGTATCAATATGTTCGAAGTCTTGTTGATGCAGGACTGCTCGTCAGCCAAAAGGGCGGGCGCTACATGGTCGGGCCTGCGATCATCGAACTCGACCGCGTCACCCGCCGTTTTGATCTGCTGGGAAATGCGGCGCGCGACACGCTCGAAGCGCTGACTGCAAGCGTCGATGCCGAGGCGATCGGGCTGTTATGCCGAATATATCGCCTGAAAGTGATGTGCGTCGATCAATGCGTTCTGCGTCCACCAAGCTTCGCGATCAGCTATGAGCGCGGGCGCCCCATGCCACTCACTCGCGGGGCAGCATCCAAATGTATCCTGGCCCATCTTAAGTCGCGGGCGCTGCGGAAATTCTACGACAGTGAGCCGCAAGCCGTTCGTGACGCCGGCCTGGGCGAAGATTGGGAAGCGTTCAAACTTGCAATCAGGGATCTGAGAAAACAACCCGTACTTGCGACTCGAGGAGAGCTTGACCCCGGTCTTATGGGTATTTCGGCACCGGTGTTTGACGCTGAAAATGTTGTCATCGGCAGTATTGGACTGGTCGTTTCTGCAGCTGATTTTGCCGATCAGTCAAAAATTGCTGTGGTGAGCACATCTGTGGCAGCAGCTGCTTTAGCTGTTTCCAAGCGGTTGAAAGACAGCTCTGAATGATAAGGCCTTAGAGTTACAAGCATCGCCCTGCGTCGCAGACCTGGCAACGATTGACGCCAAACTGCGGCGGGACGACCTGAAACAAGAACCTTCCATCGCTGCTGATCGTCTGGAGCTTGAACAATTCGTTGTCGCGGTAAAGCTCTGCCTGCCACCCGGGAGGCGCACCTCCGACCATGTCCGTTCGATCCATCCGCCCGGCAGCATTGAGGCGATCTCGACCAATCGCTGGCAATGTCGCCGAGCTAACCGATAGCTCAGTCCATGTTATGAATGTTAAAAATGGTGGACGCACTTGGGCTCGAACCAAGGACCCGCTGATTAAGAGTCAGCTGCTCTACCAACTGAGCTATGCGTCCATCCATAAGCAGCGGTTCGAATCGGCCGCCGCCGGGAGAGCGCTGCCTATATAAGATTGGAGCGCGATGAAAAGACCTTTTTTGCGCCGTGCGGCACAAAACATAGGTGCTGCCGTTCCAATCCGTCACTCGGGGGCAGGCCTAGCTAACGACGCGGCCCGCGCTGCTGCCACTTTGCCGGTTGTTGCGGTCGATCGCCATCAGCATTCCCATGCAAATCATCACGGTCATCATCGATGAGCCGCCATGGCTGATCAGAGGCAGGGGGATGCCGATCACCGGGGCAAGGCCCATGACCATCAACAGATTGATCGCCACATAGATGAATACGGTGGTCGCGAGGGTTGCTGCCGCAATGCGCTGGAACCGCTCCGTTGCCGCCAGCGCCACGCCCAGCCCCCACCAGGTGAGCAGGATGAAGCCGACGATCAGGAACAGGCCGCCTGCCAGGCCGAATTCCTCGGCAATCAGGGCGAAGACGAAATCGGTATGGCCTTCGGGAAGATAGTTGAGGTGCACCTGCGTGCCGTTGAGAAACCCCTTGCCGAAGATCCCGCCCGAGCCGATGGCAATTTTTGACTGGGTGATGTGATAGCCAGCGCCCAGAGGATCCGAGGCCGGGTCGAGGAAGGTCATGGCCCGGTTGCGCCAATGATCAAACCCGTAGATCAGGAGCAGCGGCACGCTGACCACGCCGGCCAGTCCACCGATGGCAAACAGCCGGATCGGTGTTCCCGCCAGGAACATTGCCACTGCGCCGCTGGCCAGGATCGTGATGGCGGTCCCCAGGTCCGGCTGCAGGATCACCAGTCCGGTCGGAACCAGGATCATGATCACGGGAGGCCAGATTCCACCGAGCTTGCGCACTTCGCTGGGCGGGACCAGCTCGTAGAATCGCGCCAGTGCCAGCACCAGCGCCGGCTTGGCGAGTTCTGAGGGCTGCAGGCGGATGATGCCCAGATCGAGCCAGCTCTGCGCACCGCCTGCAACATGGCCTACCAACTCTGTGAGCAGCACCATGATGATGGCCACCCCATAAGCCGGAAAAGCCAGATGCCGGTACCACGACAAGGGCAGGCGGGACATCACCAGCGCCACGGTGAACAGGACGGAAAAGCGGATCGCATGGCTGAGCGCCCATGGACTGGCATTGCCGCCCGCCGCCGAATACAGCACGATCACGCCCAGCCCTGCAATCAGCAGCAGCAGCGTGATCGCGCGCCATGGCAGATCAGCAATCGGGCGGGGAACGATGCTGAGCATGTCAGTCTGCTTCGCCTTCGGCCGGCGCTTCAGGCACCAGACCCTCGGCGCGCGCCCGGAACGAGGCGAATTCGCTGGCCATGCGTTCGGCGATGTTGCCGCCCCAGCCGGCTTCCAGCGCGAGCAGGCTGTCCATCGCCTTTTGCGGATCGAACATATAGGTCATGAAATCCTTGGCGACGGGCGCTGCGGCGCGCGACCCGCCCAGGCCATGCTCGATCACGACGGCAGCGGCATAGAGCGGCTGCTCGACGGGGGCAAAGCAGACAAACAGGCCGTGGTCGCGGTATTTCCATGGTACGCCAGCGCCGCCACGGCTGCCTGACCCGAAACCGCGCACCTGTGCGGTGCCGGTCTTCCCCGCCATCGCAATGCCATCCAGCGGCAGCTTGCTGCGTGCGGCGGTGCCCTGGCTGACCACCTGCGCCATGCCCTGTTGCGCGATGGCGAGATGTTCGGGGGAAAAGGGCAGGGTAGGGGCGATCTTGTCGTTGGGGATCAGGTGCGGATAAAGCTTGCGGCCCGAAGCGAGCCGCGCGGTCATCACCGCCAGCTGCAGTGGATTGACGATGACATAGCCCTGGCCGATCACCGCATTCAACGAATCCGACGCGGTCCAGCCCTGCTTGTACTTGCGCATCTTCCATTCGCTGTCGGGAATGGTGCCATAGCGCTGGTTGAGCCCGGCGAGGTCGAATTCCTCGCCCAGCCCCATTTCGCGCGCGACCATGGCAATCTTGTCATAGCCGAGGCGATGCGCCTGCGCGTAGAAATAGGTGTTGCAGCTCTTTTCGATCGCGCGGGTCATGTTGACCGGCCCGTGTCGTCCCAGGCACTGGTAGAAGCGGTTCCCCAGACGATAGCCACCGGGACAGTTGACGGTTTCTTCCGGGTCCACGCCGTTTTGCAGGCAGGCGACTGCCGCCATCGGCTTGAGCGTCGATCCCGGTGGATAGAGGCCGCGCGTCGCCTTGTTGAGCAGCGGAACGCGCTCATCCTGCGACATCATGGCGTATTCCAGTCTGCCGATGCCGTCCGAAAAGCTGTTCGGGTCGAAGCTGGGCATCGATGAGAACGCCAGGATGCCGCCGGTCTGGCAATCGATCACCACCGCCGCACCCGATTCGCGCCCCATGCGGCGAGCAACGAATTCCTGCAAGCCGCCGTCGATGGTGAGTTTCAGCGGCTTGCCCGGCACGTCTTCTTTCACGCCAAGTTCGCGCACGATCTTGCCGCGCGCGGTCACCTCAACCTTGCGCGCGCCGGGCTTGCCCTCAAGCCGTTCTTCGTAATATTTCTCAAGCCCGTCCTTGCCGATCTTGAAACCGGGCGTGATCAGCAGCGGGTTCTTGCTCTGCTCGTACTCTTCGGCATTGGCGATGCCGACATAGCCCAGCAGATGGCCGACCGCAGCCCCGGTGGGATACTGGCGCGAAAAGCCGCGTTGCGGGGCGACGCCCGGAAGATCGGGAAGCCGGACCGAAAGCGTCGCGAAATCCTCCCAGGTCAGCCCTGCGGCCACCGGTACGGGCTGCAACCCCCGGGCGTCCTTCATTGCGACGCGAAGGTCGTCGATTTCGTCGGGCGTCATGCGCAGAATGGTGCCCAGCTGGCTGATCGTCGTGTCGACATCGCGCACCCGTTGCGGGATCAGGTCGACCCGGAAGTCCGCCTTGTTGTTCGCCAGCGGCTTGCCGTGCCGGTCGATGATCCAGCCCCGGCGCGGCGGAATGAGCGTCAGGTTGACCCGGTTGCTCTCCGACAGCATCTTGTAGCGCTCGTTCTCGACGATCGAGATATACGCCATGCGGCCTGCCAGGACGGTGCCCAGCAGCCCCTGCGCACCACCGATCAGCATCGTTCGGCGATTGAACGTGATGTTCAGCGAATTGCGGGTGATGAGCTTGCCGGGTCGTCTCATGGCTTGCCTGCCGTCACCGCTTGAGACGGATATGGTCGAGCCGCGCGACCAGGCGCAGCACCAGCGGATAGGTGAAGATCGCCAGGATCATCTGGGGGAACAGCACCGAGATGCGGGTGTCATTGACGAGAAAATTGTTGATCGCAAGGCCTCCTGCAATCGCGAATATAAGGCACACGGTGGCAATGAACCAGTCCTGCCAGTAATTGCGCCAGATATATCGCTGTTCGATGAGGTCGAGAGCAATCAGGATGATCGACCACAGCAATACTGCGCTCCCCACCGGCTGCCCGCTGAGAATGTCGTCAAACATGCCGAATGGAACGCCAGCCCACACCGGCCAGAGACCAGGCCGAAGGATCTGCCAGCAGATCAGCACGACCAGGCCGAACGGCGGGAGAACCGGAGCAGAGGCCACAATCGGCAACAGCGGTGCCATGGATGCAGCCATTACCGACGCAATGGGCACGGCGGCCTTGCGGAAGGCGGAAGGCTCGCGGTTGAGCCGGGCCCGGTAAAGGTCGTTCATCGCGCAGCCGGACCTTGCACGGGAACAGAGGCTTCAGCCTGGTCTGGGGCGGACGACGTCGGGGCTGGAGCGGTTGCTGGCGGCTGCGTTTCACGCTGACGTGGCGCTGAGAGCGGCGATGCGGGCGATGAATCCGCCGGCGGCAGCCCGCTGGCTTCCGGATAGGCCAGCTCGGGCTCGTACATCTCCTGCACGATCACGAAATCGGTGCCAGCAGGGTTGGCAAGCAGCTTGCCGATGGCGCCATCATTGGTCAGCTTCTCGATGATCGCCACCGGCACGTTGGGCGGATAGATGCCGCCATTGCCCGATGTAACCATCACATCGCCCACCTTGAACGGATTGATGCCGATATCGATCAGCTTGATGTCCACCCGGCCATCGCCACGCCCTTGCGAGAACGCCACCGTACCGTCACGCGCGCGGCGCACCGGCACGACGTTCTCGGCATCGCTGAGCAGAAGCACGCGCGAGGTGTTGGGTCCGGTTTCCAGCACCCGGCCGATCAGGCCACGCTGGGCGCGCACCGGTTGGCCGCGCTGCACGCCCTGGCGCGACCCGACATCAAGCGTGGCATAGCGGCGGCTGCTGGAGGCAGAGGAGTTGATCAGACGCGCGGTCGCGACAGGGCGGCCATCCTGCTTGATCAGGCCCAGCAAGCGGCGCAACTCGCGGTTTTCCTGGCGCAGAGCGCGCGCTTCGATCAGCCGCATCCGGTTGCGTTCGACCTCGCGCTGCAGCGCGGCGTTCTTCGATCCCGCATCGAAATAGGCTGCGACTTCGCGCCAGCCGTTCTGCGTCCCCACCCGCATGCCGGTCAGCAGCCGGGCAGGCGGCGCGGTGACCTCTGCGGTCATGCTGCGCACCGCAGAAAAGGCGGCCGGATCGAAATAGGACAAGGCAAGCAGAAGCAGACCGGCAAACGCGCCCGTAAAGGCCAGCAAATAGCCGGTGAAGATCTGCAGTTGCGCCTTGCGGGAGAACCCGGGGCGCCGGTTCCGCGGCGGCGCCATACTGTGTGCGCCCTTAGGCGGTCATCAGCACGCCCCGGAAGATCGGATCTTCCATGGCGCGGCCGGTGCCGATGGCAACACAGGTCAGCGGATCTTCCGCAACCGAAACGGGCAGGCCGGTCTCTTCGCGCAGATGTGCATCCAGACCCTGGATCAGCGCGCCGCCGCCGGTGAGCACGATGCCCTGGTCGACGATATCGGCGGCCAGTTCGGGCGCGGTGTTTTCCAGCGCGATGCGGACGCCCTCGACGATCGTGCTGATCGGTTCGGACAGGGCTTCGGCGATCTGGCCCTGGTTGATCGAGATTTCCTTGGGGATGCCGTTGACGAGGTCGCGGCCCTTGATCTGGATGGTGTGGCCAATGCCGTCTGCCGGCGCGACGGCGACGCCGAAGTCCTTCTTGATGCGCTCGGCGGTGGTTTCACCGATCAGCAAATTGTGGTGACGACGGACGTAGGAGACGATCGCTTCGTCCATCTTGTCGCCGCCGGTGCGGACCGAGGTGGTATAGGCCAGGCCGCGCAGTGACAGCACCGCAACTTCGGTCGTGCCGCCGCCGATATCGACGACCATCGATCCGATCGGTTCGGTGACCGGCATGTCCGCGCCGATGGCAGCGGCCATGGGCTCTACGATCAGCATCACCTGGCTGGCACCGGCGTTCGATGCCGCATCGCGGATCGCGCGGCGCTCGACCGAGGTGGAGCCCGAGGGAACGCAGATCACGATCTCGGGATAGCTGAACATGCTCCGCTTGCCGTGGACCTTCTGGATGAAATACTTGATCATGTGCTCGGCCACTTCGATGTCGGCGATGACACCGTCACGCAAAGGGCGGATGGCTTCGATCGAATCGGGGGTCTTGCCCATCATCATCTTGGCGTCGACGCCAACCGCCTTGACCCGCTTGATACCGTTGATCGTCTCCAGCGCCACCACCGACGGCTCGTTCAAGACGATGCCCTGATCCTGGACATAGACAAGCGTGTTCGCAGTGCCCAGATCGATCGCCATATTGTGCGAACCGAACCGGAAGAGTTTGGAGATGAACGACATGCAGACTTTCCAAATATCAGGAGCCAGACAGGGCGGACAAAGCGGTGATCCGGATGGATTTTGCGCGAAAGTCCTGAGGGCGGAGGCTAACCCGGGGCACCCGGACATACCAGGCATGAAAAATGCGGGGAACTCGGGAGTCGCGTCCAAGCCGCGCTTGGGCTAGGACCGGGGGCATGTCAATACGAAGGCTTCCAAACGCCCTGATAAACCGGATCGCAGCAGGCGAAGTGGTGGAAAGACCAGCCAGTGCGTTGAAGGAGCTGGTCGAGAACGCAATCGACGCCGGAGCGGACCGGATCGCCATCTCTCTGGAGGATGGCGGGCTGGGTGCGATCGAGGTAATCGACAACGGCTGCGGCATGTCCTCCGACGACATCGCTCTTGCGTTGGAACGCCATGCGACCTCGAAACTCCCCGACGATGCGATCGAACTGGTCTCCACTTTGGGCTTTCGCGGCGAGGCCTTGCCCAGCATCGCCAGCGTCGCGCGGCTCTCGATCGCCAGCCGCACGGCGGACGGCGATGGCTGGCGGAGGGTGGTCGATCATGGTGATGTCGTTGAAGACGGCCCCGCCTCGCTGCCGCCCGGAACACGCATCCGCATGGACAGCCTGTTCGGCCGCGTGCCGGCGCGTCGCAAGTTTTTACGTTCTGCGCGCAGCGAATATGCGGCGTGCAATGATGTGGTGAAGCGTCTGGCGATGGCGCGGCCCGACATCGCCTTCAGTCTCGAATCAGACGGCCGCAGGGTGTTTTCGGTGCAGGCGGGCGAGGCGCGGCTGACGCGCATAGCCTCGCTCACCGCGCGCGGCCTCGCCGACAATGCCGTGCTGCTCGATTTCGAGCGCGAAGGCGTGCGGCTGACCGGGGTGGCGGGGCTGCCGACCTACAACCGGGGCGTTGCAGACCACCAGTTCCTGTTCGTGAATGCGCGCCCCGTCCGTGACCGCTTGCTGGTGGGCGCGGTGCGCGCGGCCTATGCCGAGATGCTGGCGCGCGACCGGCATCCGGTGGTGGCGCTGTTCCTCGATGTCGTGCCGCAGGATGTCGATGTGAACGTGCATCCGGCCAAGACCGAAGTGCGCTTCCGCGATGCCGCGATGGTGCGCGGGATGATCGTTTCGGGGTTGAGGCGCGCGCTCGACGAGGGCGGCTTCCGCGCGGTGCAGCGTCCGGCGGAAGGCGCTCTCTCGCGCTGGCAAAGCGAGCCGGTCGCGCCGCCGCCGCTGCCCGAGCGCGACATGTTCAGTCCCGCACCGATGGCGCTTGCGCCGACGGAGGCGCCTGCCTGGCTCGCCGCTGCCGGGGTGGCCGAACGCAGCCAGCCGTTAATGGCGGCAGCGCCCCTGGGCCGCGCCGAGCCTTCCCATGCGCCGGTGCCGATGGCGGAACGCTATCCCTTGGGCATCGCGCGCGGGCAGATCGCCAAGACCTATATCGTCGCCGAGGCCGAGGACGGTCTGGTGATCGTCGACCAGCACGCCGCGCACGAGCGACTGGTGCTCGAACGGATGCGCAAGGCGGCGGGCGGTGGCCGCGTCGCCAGCCAGGCGCTGCTGCTGCCCGAAGTGGTCGAGTTGGACGAGACCGCGTGCGACCGGATCGATGAGCGCGCCGCCGAACTTGCCGATTTCGGGCTGGAGGTCGAACGCTTCGGCCCGGCGGCGGTGCTGGTCCGCGCGGTGCCTGCGATGCTCGGCGGCGGTGATGTGCACGGCTTGGTGCAGGACATCGCTGATGAACTCGGCGCGTTCGATGCGGCGCTGTCGCTCAAGGAGCGGCTCGATCTGGTCGCCTCGACCATGGCATGCCACGGATCGGTGCGGGCAGGGCGCGTGCTCTCGGTCGCCGAGATGAACGCATTGCTGCGCGAAATGGAAATCACCCCGCACTCTGGTCAATGCAACCACGGCCGCCCAACCTGGGTCAAGCTGGCGCATGGCGATATCGAGCGGTTGTTCGGGCGGAAGTGACAGTCTCAAGCAACTTGCAAGTGTCGCGTCCCTATTATGGCACGCTAGGTGCTGAGGTATGTGAAAGATACGCCAATCTGGATTGGTACGCGCGGTTTGCGGCTATCGATGTTTTGGCTTATCAATAGCGGATGGCTGTAGGTCTAATCTTGGCATGTGGCGCTTTGGCAGCGATCATCGCTTTTTTCACGATTCATAGATTTAAACGCACGGGGTTACGGGTCGGCGCTGTCATCGCTTTGTCGATGTTACCTATTCTACCTTATTCTGTCTGGTTCGCCCTGCTTCCTTCTGCCCAGGAGGGAACTGACTGGGGTTGGTGGTTGACGGGGTTGGTGATGACGTCTCCGCTTCTGATGTCATGGGTAATGGGTATTTTTATCGGCATTTTCCTGAGGAAAGTTTCTGCACGATAATCCTGCGGGAATAGTAGATTGCTTCTCCCCTCCCGCTTGCGGGAGGGGCAGGTTCAGCTTGCTGAACCGGGGTGGGCCGGGAGCACGACGGGTCGCAGGCCCACCCCGACTTCGGCTGCACCTCAGCCACCCCTCCCGCATGCGGGAGGGGAGAGGTGTGAGGCTTTAACCTCGACTGTCCCCGCGCTATACGCCCTCCAACATTCCCCGATCCCGGAGCTTCCCCATGCGCATCGCCCTCCTGTTCCCGCTCGTCCTGCTTGCCGCGTGCAGCAGCGAAATGCCTGCCGATGACGAACTCGTCACGCTCGACGCCGGTACCGGTGCCCAGCAAGGCAGCGTGTCGGCATCGGCGGGTGGGGCCACGTCTTCGTCCATCACCGGCGTGCAGGCGGTCGATGCCGAAGGGCCGAAGCTCGAACCGTTGCTGTCGAGCGCGATCAACGCGGCGGGGCTGGATAGCGGATCGTGCCGGTTCGGCCCGGCTCAGGGTGCGTTGCCGGTGCTGGTGGCCAGCAAGACCGGCGGCAAGGGCATAATGTCCATTGCGGGCAAGCAGATCGATGTGACCGCGTCCGCCACGGTAGCGGACACGGGCGGCAGTTTTGCAGGCCAGGGTGTCACGCTCATGGTGTCAGCCTCAGGCAAGGACGCCGCAGGCAGCACCGCCACGATGCAGGTCAGCGATGCCGACGGGCCGGCGTTTGTCTATCGGGACGGCTTCTGGGCCTGCAACTGAGGCCCAGACGCGTCAATCCTCGATCGGCGCTTCCGGGTTGCGCACCTTGATCAGGCCGTTGCTGCGCATGGTCATCACCGGCTCGTCATTCTGGTTGAAGATCGTGAGGTCGGATTTGAACAGCCCCATGTCCGGGCGGTTCTTCGATCGGCGCTTTTCGATGATCGTGGTTTCGACGCGCAGCGTGTCGCCGGGGTAGACGGGCTTGACCCAACGCAGATTGTCCATGCCGGGCGAACCCAGACCGGCCTGGCGGCTGGTCTTCATGTTCTCGACCAGCATCGCCATCGTCATCGCACATGTGTGCCAGCCGCTGGCGGAGAGCCGTCCGAAGTGCGTCTTCGCCGCGGCTTCGTCATCGAGATGGAAGGGCTGAGGATCGTATTTCTGGGCGAAATCGATCACCTCATCACGGGTGACATCATAACGGCCGAATTTCGAGGTCGAGCCGACCTCCAGGTCTTCATAATAGATCATGGACATGAGTTTTGATCCGCAACCTTGGCTTTGCAAGCAAAATCAGCGGGCGATCAGCGGCGCGAGCGTGTCGGCGTTGCCGTCTGATGGCAACGGAGCGAAGCCGGTGAGGGCTGCAAGCAGCGGATAGACATCGACATTGTCGAACACGCCCAGATGATCGGTCGGCTTGATCGAAGGGCCAAACGCCATGAACAGTGCGTGCATGTCTGGATGCGTGGGGTCATAGCCATGCGCGCCGCCCTTGACCGGATAGGGTGGGGTGCCCGAGAGGATCGTCCAGCCATTTTCGGCGATGCAGATGATCGCGGCGACCCGCGGGTTCTGCCCGTAATGCAGGTGCTGGGGCAGCGCTTCCTTGCGATGGCAGGTCATATGCGGATGCGGTTTCAGAAAGGCAGCGGCAACCCGCTCATCGGTGCCCGCCGCAGGTTCGATGGCGGCATAGGGGCCGGTTTCCACCGGGATGTAGCTGGCGCGGTCGATCAGTTCTTCCAGCTGGATCACGCGGGTTTCGGCGGTTTCGGCCATGCCGTGATCGGCGGTGATGACGAAGTTGGCGCGCACCCCCATCGCTTCCACTCCGCGCACGACATCGCCGATGCGCGAGTCCACATCGGCAATGGCGGCATCCAGTTCGGGCGAGCGACCAGGGCCAAAGCGGTGCCCGGCGGTATCGACGGTGTCGAAATACATCGTGACGAGGCGCGGACGGATTGCTGGCGGGCGGCGCACCCAGTCGAGTACGGTGTTGACCCGCTGCGCATTGCCGATGGCCTGATCGAACCGCATCCAGTCGCTCGGACGAACGCCGTTATGCGCCACTTCGCTGCCCGGCCAGAACATCGTCGCGGTGCGAAGGCCGGCCTTTTCCGCCGTGATCCAGACGGGCTCGGCCTCGATCCACCAGAACGGATCAAGCGCCTGTTTGGCATCGCCCATGCTGAACATCTGCCCGGGGCGGGTCGGGGCGATCATCGAATTGCCGACAATGCCGTTGCGGTCGGGCCGCTTGCCGGTGACTATGGTATAATGATTGGGGAAGGTCTTGCTGGGGAAGCTCGGCCGCATGGCTGTTGCGACCCCGCGCTGCCGGAACTCGGCCAGATTGGGGGTCAGACCGCGATCCAGATAATCGGGCCGCATTCCATCGATCGAAATCAGGATCGTAACCTCGGGCTCGGCGTCTTGCGCCATTGCCGGAGCGGCAATCGTCAGTGCCAGCAGGGCCGCAATCAGCCGGGCGATCATGCCGAAAGACCGGTCATTTGGGCACCGGGCGTGCCGTGGGCAACCTCTGCAGTGGCCCGGCGCTTCATGATGTTGGGGCGCAGTGACACCTTGTCGACGACCTGGAAATGGCTGAGCCAGGCATCCGGCGTGACCTCGCAGACCACATAGCCGCGCTGATCGTTGAGGAACTTGAGCTCGGGATTGTTCTTCATCATCTGCTCGCTGCCATAGCGAAGGTCCGATCCATCGCCGCCGCTGCTGATCGAGGTTGCGACGATCTCGGTGCCAACGACCTTGTCGTTATGAACCAGATCGCCGACGAAGTTCTGGTGCTCGTCTCCGGTCAGCACGATCACGTTGCCCAAGCCCGCCATGCGCGAGAGCATCCGCTGGCGCGGAACTTCATAGGCGGCCCAGCTGTCCATGTTGGCGATGCGCGTGTCTTCGTTGGCGGCGCGGCGACGGTCGAGGCTCATCATCATGATCTGCTGACCAAGGCAGTTCCAGCGCGCCTGATTGCGTGACAGGTTCTTCGCCAGCCACGCTTCCTGCTCGGCGCCCAGGACCTGCGCGGTCTTGTCGCCCACGCCCTCGCACAATGGCTTGAAGCCATCGTCGCAGGCCTGGTCGCTGCGGTAGGAGCGGGTGTCGAGCAGCTGGATCTCGGCCAGATTGCCAAAGCGCGCCGTGCGGTGGAACTGGCCGGTGCCGAAGCGCGGCATGTTGGCGCGGCGGATGGGCATATGCTCGTACCAGGCCTGCAATGCAGCCGCGCGGCGCAGTTCGAAAGCCTCTGCCGGAACGCCCCTGCCGCCGCTGATTCCCGCGACCCAGTTATTTTCAATCTCGTGATCGTCGAACGTCGGAAAGAAGCTGTGGGCTGCGTGCGCGCGCTGCAGATCGGTGTCGGTCTTGTACTGCGCGTAACGCTGGCGATAGTCGGCCAGATCATACAGGTTCTGCCCGACATGCAGCCGCACCGGCACCTGCAGACCACCGCTGAAATAGTTGGCGCGGGTCGGGCTGCCGCCATATTCGTAGATATAGTCGCCATAATGGAAGACGAAATCGAGCTCTTCGCGTGCCAGATGGTTGTAGGCGCCGAAATAGCCATCTTCGAAGTTCTGGCAGCCGACCACGCCGAATTTCAGCTTGTCCATGGTGGCACCCGCCAGCGGCAGCGTTCGCGCTCTCCCTGAGAAGCTGCGCTCGCCGCCGGCGGTGAAGCGATACCAATAGGGCCGGTTGGGCTGGAGTGCTGACACCTCGACATGCACTGAATGCGCCGTCTCGGGCCGGGCGATGACCTCGCCCTTGCCAACGATCGTCGCAAAACGGTCATCGCTGGCGACTTCCCATTCGACCGCCATCGGGGTCATCGGCATGCCGCCATGCGGATCCAGCGGTTCGGGCGCCAGCCGCGTCCAGATCACGAAGCCGTCAGGCGAAGGATCGCCCGAAGCAATGCCCAGCGCGAACGGGAACGTCCGAAATACGCTTTGCGCGCGCAAAATGCCCGGCGCGCCGATCACGGTGAGCGGAGCGGCGGCAATGAACAGGCGGCGGGAAAGCATCGGCAAGTGTCCTTCAATCGGCAGCGGCGTCAGCCGCCTTGCCCGGTTTATCTGACAGGCTGATGACGGCCTGCCAAGCAGTAGCCCCGCCAGCGGTCAGACGTTGAACTTGAAGTGCAGTACGTCGCCGTCGTGGACGACATATTCCTTGCCTTCCTGGCGCAATTTGCCCGCATCGCGGGCGCCGGATTCACCGTTCAGGGCAATATAGTCGTCGAACGCGATGGTTTCGGCGCGGATGAAGCCGCGTTCGAAATCGCTGTGGATCTCGCCAGCGGCCTGCGGTGCCTTGGACCCCACCTCGACCGTCCACGCGCGCGCTTCCTTGGGGCCGACGGTAAAGAAGGTGATGAGGTGCAGCAGGTCGTAGCCCGCGCGGATGACGCGGGCGAGGCCGGTTTCCTCCAGCCCCAGATCGGCGAGGAATTCCATCCGCCCTTCCATGTCCATGGTGATCAGCTCGGCCTCGATCGCGGCGGAGACGACAACGGCTTCGGCGCCTTCGGCCTTGGCCTTTTCGAATACGCGCGCGCTGAAGGTGTTGCCGTCGGCTGCGCTGCCTTCGTCGACATTGCAGACGTACAGCACCGGCTTTGAGGTGAGCAGCTGCGCCTGCGCCAGCACGCGTGCTTCTTCCTCGTCGGCAGGCTCGGTCAGACGCGCAGGCTTGCCTTCGCGCAGCAGCTCGAGCGCCTTGCCCAGCACCGATGCGCCAATCTTCGATTCCTTGTCGCCCTGCTGGCCGCGCTTGACGAGGCCGGGGACCCGCTTTTCGAGGCTTTCCAGATCAGCGAGCAACAGTTCGGTCTCGACCGTCTCGGCGTCCGAGATCGGGTCAACCTTGTTCTCGACATGCTGAATGTCGTCATCCTCGAAGCAGCGCAGAACATGGACGATGGCATCGACCTCGCGGATGTTGCCGAGGAACTGGTTGCCGAGGCCTTCGCCCTTGGAGGCGCCACGCACCAGCCCGGCAATGTCGACGAACGCGAGCTGGGTCGGGATGATCTTCTGGCTGCCGGCGATGGCCGCAAGCTTGTCGAGGCGCGGATCGGGAACGGCCACATTGCCGACGTTGGGCTCGATCGTGCAGAACGGATAGTTCGCCGCCTGTGCCGCCTGCGTCTCGGTGAGCGCGTTGAACAATGTGGACTTGCCGACATTCGGCAGCCCGACAATACCGCATTTGAAACCCATAAATATCCCAGCCTGAAAGATGCGTCAGCGCGCGCTGATCCTGCCAGCGCGAACTTTGGCTGCGCCCTAGCGCTAACGCGTCGGCAATTCCAGTGGCAGCGTGGCGGGGGCGTCAAAATGCGGCGCCGCCAGCAGGGCAGCGCCCAGCCACAGGCCCAGCACGAAACTCATGCCCGAACCGACCAACGGCACCGGAAACCAGCCAAAGGCGGGGGCGAGCACAATGGCAGTGCTATACAGCGCGAGCGAAAGCGCTGCGCGGTCGCAGGGCCGCGATCGCCAGACGACAAGGGGCAGGGCGGCCAGCGCCGTTACCGCCACCGCCGCCAGCGCGGGATGGACCGTCAGCGCCAGCATGATGATCTGCTCGACCTCTGGCACCGGGCCCAAGGGGTCGGGACTGAGCGTGGCGATGGCCGCCAGGGCGATCATGACGAAGCCCTGGGCCAGCGCGCTGGGCGCTTTGCCCGGCCACAGCCAGGCGAGACTGGCCAGTGCAAAGCCCCAGGCCTGCGACGCATCGGGCTGTACCGTGAGAACGGCCGCAACGACAAGTGCGATCGCCTGGGCCACACGGTTGCCGTGGCCCATTCGGGCGAGGGCGACGATGACTGCAGGCAGCATGATGGCTGCGCCGTGGATGAACAGCGGGCCGATTGTCAGCCAGCGGTGGATGCCCAGTTGGTCGGGGCCGACGAGCGTTGCGAGGATTGCAGCAGCGCCGCCAAGGGCGATGAATGTCCAGCCCTTGCCGCGCGGGCGAGCGCGCACGATCGCCAGTGCAAGCAGGGCCCCCACGGCCCAGGCGGCGAGGTTGAGCGCCCAGCGCAGGGCAGGGATGCCGATATTGGCCATCGTCACCGCGCCGCTGACGACGGCGATCAGCGACACAGCTGCGAATGCGAGAATGAACCGGCGACCGGAACGACCGGATCGCGGCTCTGCCGTCGCGATCATTCCTGCAGTCGCAGCGCGACGTCGTTCATGAAACGCGCGTCGTCATCGTTCGCCAGCCAGGCCGCCTCGGCAGCCATCGCGCCCAGCATGTCGGTGAGGTCATCAAGTTCGGTCTTGTGATAGTTGCCCAGGACATGGCCGGTGACCCGGTCCTTGTTGCCGGGGTGGCCGATGCCGATGCGCACGCGGCGAAATTCGGGGCCGATATGCTGTTCGGTCGAACGCAGGCCGTTGTGCCCGGCGGTCCCACCACCGCGCTTGACCTTCACCTTGAACGGGGCAAGGTCGAGTTCGTCATGGAAAAGGGTGACGGCCTCGGGCTCCAGCTTGAAGAAGCGCATCGCCTCTCCCACTGCCTGGCCGGACTTGTTCATGAAGGTGGCGGGTTTCAGCAGCAGCAGCTTCTCGCTGCCCAGTCGCCCTTCCTGCGCCCAGCCCTGAAAGCGGCGCTTGGGGGGCTCGAAACCGTGGACATCGGCAATCGTGTCCAGCGCCATGAAACCGACATTGTGCCGGTGCATCGCATATTCCGCGCCGGGATTGCCAAGGCCGACCCAGATTTGCATGAAAGGAAACTCCGTCTCCCAACCCTCTCCCCACACGGGGGAGAGGGCGAGAAGAATGGATTATTCGCCGGCTTCGTCAGCAGCTTCGCCGTCGCTCGACTTGAGCGCCGAGGGAGCAACGATCGTGGCGATGGTGAAATCGCGGTCGGTGATCGCGGAGCTCGAGCCCTTGGGCAGCTTCACGGCCGAGATGTGGATCGAATCGCCGATTTCGGTGCCGGTGACGTCGATTTCAATCTCGTCGGGAATGTTGGTCGCATCGCAGACCAGTTCCAGCTCGTGACGCACCACGTTCAGAACGCCGCCGCGCTTCAGGCCCGGCGAGGCTTCTTCGTTGGTGAAGACAACCGGAACGGCGACTTCGACGGTCGCGCCCTTGGTGATACGCAGGAAATCGACGTGCAGCGGGCGATCGCTGACCGGGTGGAAGGCGACATCCTTGGGAAGGGTGACAACCGTCTTGCCATCGATTTCGACCTCAACGATCGAGTTCATGAAGTGACCGGTGCCGAGCAGCTTGTTCAGCGCACGTTCTTCGATGTGGATCGCTTCAGGGTCTTTCTTGTCGCCGTAAATAACGGCGGGTACACGGCCTTCGCGGCGGAGTGCACGGGAGGCTCCCTTGCCTGCCCGATCACGCAGCTGGGCCGACAGGGTAAGCGTATCGCTCATGGACTGTCTCCAGATTTTGGGTGTTCGTTCAATTCCCCAGCCACGCCTCCAGGGATGACCATGGCTTCGGGGAACGCGGGCCTATACGCGCAGACCTGCGCAAAAGCAAGCGTTCCCGGCTATTGCACGCGGGTGACCGTGAAGCCGCGCGCTTCGAGCATCGCCTGCACGCTGTCTTCGCCCGCCAGATGCGCGGCGCCCACGGCAATGAACGGGCGTGCGCCCAGGCCGATCAGGTCGGTGATCTGGTTGGCCCAGTCGCGGTTGCGCCGCACCAGAATCTGCTCGCGAATGGGCTTGCGCTGCAACAGTCCGCGGTTGGCGGCTTCGGCCAGACGCTCGCCATCGCCCTCGAGCCAGGCTGTGACCATGTCGCGATAGGCTTGCGGCGCGTTGTCGGCGTCGGCCACCACGCTGGACAGCATCGCGCGCTGTTCCTCTTCGGCCAGTTCGTCGAAATAGGAGAACTGGCGGGCGGCTGTTTCCAGCCCGATCACAGGCTTGTCGCGCTTGCGATAGCGCTTGGCCAGTACCCGCTCGACACCCGCTTCGCGCACCATGGCAAGGTTGGCGGTCGCGGCCCCCGCGAGCGAAAGCGCGGCTGCCCATGTCTCCAGGGTCTCGAACCGGGCAGGGGCGAGGCGACTGGCCGCCCGCAGCTGCTCTGCCCGATCGCGCAATTCGGGTGCCAGCCGGTCTGCAAGCGGCGGCTGGCCGGGGCTGTTGCCCAGTTGCTGGAACGTTTTCGTGATCTCGGCGGGCTGTTCCAGCCCGACGACTTCAAGCACCAGCCGGTCGCTGTCGTCCATCGCCCGCTTCATCTTCGGGCTGATCCATTTGATGTTGGGCGGCAGCGCATGAATACCGCCAAACAGCCACGCTTCGCCCTGCCGCCCCTGGACGTGCCACAAAGCCGGCGTGCCCTTTTTTGGGCCATCCCAGGCGGCGAGCCCGGGCTCCAGAAACGGAAAGCCGCTGCAGGCCTGGATCAGCACAAGCAACGGCAGCAACAGCCAGCGGACAAGGGAAGCATTCATGCTGCCCAAATTAGGGACGCCCCGCTGAAATGGCCAGCCCGCATCGGCACGCTGCCTATTGGCCCAATGCTGCTTCGATCTCCGCGCGGATGCGCGGGACCAGCGTTGCGTCGGTGGTCAATGTCGTCTGCTCTTCATCGCAGATCGCCAGAAACGCGCGGCGTTTGAAGTCGGCCAGGACATCGGGCGGGAAGGCGGCACCCGGCGGCATCGCCGATGCAATGATGTCGATCAGCCGCTCTGCTCCGTGCAGACGGCCCCAGAGATAATCGTTCTCGCGATAGGCGCGGCTGAAGAATGCGCCGAAGCTGTTGAACTCTATGCCCTTCAATGTCGCTTCTGCACCGCCCTGGCGGATCGACTGGCAATCGTCGGGCGAGATACGGTCGACCTTGATCGGGTCATACTCGTTCTGCCCTTCGCCCTGCAGCAGCGGCAACGTCGCGATATCGTAAAAGGGAAATCCCAGATACGCGAGCAGCATCGAGCGGCGGCTGGCCTTGGGCAGCAAGGCGAGGGCTGCTGCCAGCTGCTCGTCGACGATGGCATCGGCACTGCGCAGATCGCGCCGGCTCGCCAGTTCCGCGATGGCCATGCCCGGAGCATCGATGGCGCCCGCTGCGATGTCGGCGAAATTCTGCCCCAGATGGTCAGTTGTCTCGCGGTCAAGATAGTGCGACAGACAAGCGTAGAGCGTGTCGTGCATCGCCACAACGGCTTCGGGCGGCGTTCGCCCCGATTGGGCGATATCTTCGCCCAGCCGCCGTGCCAGAAAGCGCAGGCGGCGAATGCGAAAGCCCAGATCCTGCGTGCGGAAGAACAGGATCGCCTGCTCGCTGGCACCGCCGCCCTTGGCGGAGAGCTTGTCGAGCCCGGTGCGTGCCAGCTCCTGGCGGATGGCATCGCGCAACCGCTCGGCATACAGCGCCTTGGGCCCGCGATGGGCGCGGCGCAGCGTGTCGACGATATCCTCGACGATGGTCGCGAGCTTCAGTTGGCCATAAGAGGCATAGGCAAAGCCCGCCATATGGGCGGCGCGGTCCTGCGCCTTGTTGCGCCATGCGGTGAGCCGTCGGGGCGTGGGGCTGTCCAGAAACAAAGTGTAGCCGAACAGCTTGCCCACGGTCTCTTCGACATCCGTCCGCAACGAATCGGTGATGCTGCGCATCTGCCGGACTCGCGCCGAACGTCGCTCGATCCCCTCCAGATTGTCGCGGATCGGCTGTTCGCGCGGAATGTCCGAAATCGCACCGAAGATCGTCGAGAAAAAGCCCGGCAGCCGCTCGCCCGTCGCATCGCGTTCGCGCGCCTGGTCGAGCCCGCCTGCGACATCGGGCTTGGGATCGATATAGACGAACCGGCGGTCGATCTCGCGATGCGCGGGACGGTTGCGCAGCGCGTCGATCGCCTGGGCAAAGGGGGCGTTGGCAAGGACGGATCCATCGATCAGGATCGCGCGCTCGGCCTGGCCATCGGCATATTGCTGCGGAAACACCCTTGCCAGAAACGCCTCGCGTCCGGGCCAGAGTTTTTCGCGCCGCGTTAGCATCCGGTCCATCTCGGCGACGTTGAACGGCGGAAAGGCACCGGGAAAGCTCGCGGTCGCGCGCGCGGCGAACACCAGCTCGGCCGGATCGGCCAGTGCGTCATCGCGCCCGCGCAGGTAGCGAAACCCAATCGAGAGGCGGTGTTCGGTCTCCACCACCTCGGCCGGGCTGTTGAGCCGCAGCCGCTCGAGATGGCCCTTGAAGTCGGTGACGGTGACGAACAGGTCGAGCGGCTGGCCCAGCGGCAGCAGGCGCGGCCCCGCAGGCGCAGCGGCCATGGCCTCCATGGCGTCATACAGCAGCGCGGAAAAACCGGTGCCGCTGAACGGCGGCGCGAACCAGCGTGCGCGCACCAGCCGCGACAATTTGGTCCGTACCTCGCTGCGCGCCTCTGCTGCGACGCTGCGGTCGAGCGCGCCACCGGGCCGGCGCAGCAGCAGCCACACCAGCGGCTGCGCCCAGAATTTGGTGAAGCGCGAAAAGGGCCGCGCATCGGGATCGAGCAGTTGGTCGATATCGGCGCATTCCAGCCACAGCCGAGTGAGCGGTTCGAGCGACTGGCCGCTGGTCAGTGCCTGCGCCAGGAAGACACCGTTGATGCCGCCGGCGCTGGCGCCTGCGATGATATCGGGCAGCAGGCGCAGCTTGACCTCGCTCTTTTCGGCAAAGGTTTCGAACAGCGCGCGATACACGCCCTGGCTTCCGCTCGCGGGAGGTTCGCCTGCATGGAAACTGCGGCTGGCCCGCGTCGCGCGCCAGATCTCCTTGGTGATGCCGTGCATGTAGACCGCCAGGCTGATGCCGCCGTAGCAGACCAGGGCAAGGCGGAGTTCCTTCTGACGCATGTTCCGGCGCGGACCTTCGGTTCAGTCTTTCGAGGTTAATTCGCCGTCACGCTATCGATGTTACGCCTGATGGCAAGTGCAAAGCCACAATTGCGTTCCAGTTTTGTTCGGGCTATGCGGCGATCATGGCTAAACCGCGCAAAACCTATGTCTGCCAGGCCTGTGGCAGCGTTTCCAACCGCTGGCAGGGCCAGTGTCCCGATTGTGCGGAATGGAACACCATGGTCGAGCAGTCTGCCCCGACGGCGTTTTCCGCGCGGCATGACCTGCAGACCGGCGGCCAGCGGATCGCACTGGCGCGGCTCGACGCGGTGGTGAAGCTGCCGCCGCGCATTTCGACCGGCATTTCCGAATTCGACCGCGCATTGGGTGGCGGGCTGGTGGCGGGGTCTGCCACCTTGATGGGCGGTGATCCGGGCATCGGCAAATCGACACTGTTGCTGCAGGCATCGGCCAACATGGCCAAGGCAGGGCATTCGATCGTTTATATCAGCGGCGAGGAAGCAGCCGACCAGGTGCGGCTGCGTGCGCTTCGGCTGGGGCTCGCCGATGCGCCAATCGATCTGGCGTCAGCGACATCGGTTCGCGACATCCTGACCACTTTGCGCAGCATGGACGCGCCGGTGATGCTGGTGATCGATTCGATCCAGACGATGCACAGCGACCTGATCGAGGGCGCGCCCGGCACCGTCAGCCAGGTGCGCGCCTCGGCGCAGGAGCTCATCCGCTTCGCCAAGGAAAGCGGGTGCGCGGTGATGCTGGTCGGCCATGTCACCAAGGATGGCAGCATCGCCGGCCCGCGCGTGCTCGAGCACATGGTCGACACGGTGATGAGCTTCGAGGGCGAGCGCAGCCACCAGTACCGCATCCTGCGGTCGATCAAGAACCGCTTCGGCGCGACCGACGAGATCGGCGTGTTCGCGATGGAAGAGGAGGGCCTGTCCGAAGTCGGCAACCCTTCCAGCCTGTTCCTGAGCGACCGGGATGCGCAGATGCCGGGGACGTCGGTCTTCCCCGCGCTCGAGGGCACCCGTCCGGTGCTGGTCGAGATCCAGGCGCTCACCGTGCGATTGTCCAGCGGCGCGACACCTCGCCGGGCGGTCGTTGGCTGGGATTCAGGCAGGCTGGCCATGGTGCTGGCGGTGCTGGAGGCGCGTTGCGGCCTGAGCTTTTCGACCGCGGAAGTCTATCTCAATGTCGCAGGCGGCTATCGCCTGTCCGATCCTGCCGCCGACATGGCGGTGGCGGCTGCGCTGATCTCTGCGCTGTCGGAGCGGCCACTGGGCAGCGCGACGATCGTTTTCGGCGAACTGGCGCTGTCAGGCGAGCTGCGCCCGGTTGCGCATGCCGGATTGCGGCTGCGCGAGGCGGCCAAGCTGGGGTTCGAAAAAGCGCTGGTCCCTGCGAGCGTCACCGCCAAGGGAAAAGCCGAGACCGGCGGAATGCGGCTGACATCCTATACCCGGCTGGCAAATCTCGTTGACCAACTGCTGGGTCGCAACTAGCCAGCGGACGACATGACCGCATTCGATATCCTTGTTCTGACGCTGCTGGCCGGTGGGGCGATTCTGGGCTTCCTCAACGGCTTTGTCTATGCGGCAGTCTCGCTGATCGCCTGGGTGGCAGGCATCTTCGCGCTGCGACTGTTTCATGGCCCGGTCACCGCATTGCTCAAGGAACCGGTGGGCAATGACAGCGGCGCTGCTGCGCTGGCTTTGGTCGGGCTGTATCTGGGGGTCTATCTGATCGGCAAGCTGATCGCGTCCTCGCTACGCAGCCGCACGCGCAGATCGGTCCTCGGCCCGATCGATCGGGTGCTCGGCTTCGGTTTCGGCGCGGTAAAGGGATTGATCCTGGCGACTTTGGCCTATCTGCTGGTCACGATGCTGCACGATATCGTCTGGCCGGGCGAGGGGCAGCCGCAGTGGGTGACCGACAGCCGCACCTTCCCGCTGCTCAATGCCAGCGGCACCGCTTTGGTCGACCTGTACGATTATCAGCAGTCGCTCGGCGATGAGTGAGCAGGACTGGCAGCACCCTGGTGGCTAACGTCCTTTACACCCCCCATATCCTGGCGCTGGCGGTTTCGCTGGCGGACTGGCCGCTGGCGGACGACCTGCCGCATCAGGCAGAGCTGCGCTCGCAAAGCTGCGGGTCGGTGGTCCGCGTTGGCCTCCGCCTTGATGAGGCAGGCCGGGTCGCGCATTTCGGCGTGCGGGCGCAGGCCTGCGCGCTGGGCCAGGCGTCGGCGGCGATCCTGGCTGACCGGGCGATCGGGCAGGGGCGTGACGCGCTGATTACTGCACGCGACGCTCTGACAGCCTTTCTGGCAGGCGATCGGACCGACCCCGGTGACTGGCCGGGCATCGACCACATTGCCAGCGCCTTGCCTTATCCGGCGCGGCATGGTTCCATCCTGCTGCCCTGGCGCGCGATTGTCGCCGCGCTCGACCAGCCCTGATCGGACGCATCACATCATGGAACATGGCGGCGATATCTTCCTGTCGGGTACCGTGCTGCTCGCGGCCGCGCTCGCCTTTGTGCTGCTGTTTCGCAAACTGGGGCTGGGCGCGGTGCTCGGCTATCTGGTCGGTGGCATCATCATCGGCCCGGACGTTCTGCAGCTGGTGGCCGATCCCGAGCTGATCGTCGGCTTTGCCGAGATCGGGATCGTGCTGCTGCTGTTTCTCGTCGGGCTGGAGCTTGCGCCTTCGCGGCTGTGGCAGCTCAAGCGCGACATCTTTGGCCTGGGATTTGCGCAGGTGGCGCTGTGCGGGATCGCGCTGGCATTGTTCATCTATTTCGTCACCGGATCGACCTGGGGCGCGGCGCTGGCGCTCGGCCTGCCGCTGGGTCTGTCGTCGACCGCACAGGTATTGCCGTTGCTGCAGTCGCAGGGGAGGCTGAACACCCCGACGGGGGAGCGCGCGTTTTCGGTCCTGCTGTTCCAGGATCTGTCGATCGTCCCGCTGCTGACCATTGTGGCGGCACTATCGCGCGCGCCGCAGACCGGGCCGCAGACGCCGGGCTGGCTGCTGGCGCTTTATGCCATCGCCGCAATTGCCGGGCTAGTGGTGGCGGGGCGATACGGGCTTGCGCCGCTGCTCAAGCTGATCGGCAAGGTGGCGGAACGCGAGCTGTTCATCGTCGCCGGGCTGTTTGCGGTGTTCGGCAGCGCAGCGCTGATGGACTCGATCGGGCTTTCGGCGGCACTGGGAGCCTTCATCGCCGGCGTCATGCTCGCCGATTCGCCGTTCCGGCACGAGCTGGAAGCCGATATCGACCCGTTCCGTTCGATCCTGCTCGGCCTGTTCTTCCTCGGCGTCGGGATGATGCTTGATATCGACGTCATCCTGGCCAACCCGATGTTCATCGTGGCGATGGCGGCTGCGCTGGTGGTGATCAAGGTCGCCATCATCTTCGGCCTCGCCAAGGCGTTCGGCATGGAAAACCGCGCCGCGTTCGTGCTTGGCCTGTTGCTCAGCCAGGGCGGTGAATTCGCCTTCGTGCTGTTCGCCGAAGCGCAGGCAGCACTGTTGATCGAGGCAGAGGCGGCGAGCCGCTTTGGCGCGATCGTCACGCTGTCGATGGCGACGACGCCGTTCCTGATGCTGATTACCCGCCTGTTCGGCGGGGTGCGGGGCTCTGGCACCGAGGACATGGTCGATCCTGAACAGGCGCGTCAGTCCAACGCCATCGTCATCGGTCACGGCCGCTTCGGCCAGGCGGTCGCGCAGATCTTCGCAGGCGCGAACATCTCGGTGACGCTGATCGACATCAATCCCGACCAGATCAGGCTGAGCGGCGAATTTGGTCGCAAGGTGTTCTATGGTGACGGCACCCGTATCGATCTGCTCCGCCGGGCGGGGGCGGAAGCTGCGGGCGCACTTTTGTTCTGCATGGACGACAAGGAATTCGGTCCTGACCAGATCGCGCCGATCGCGCATGCCTTTCCCGAAGCGCAACTGTTTGTCCGCGCCAACGATCGGCGGCAGCTGCTGGCGCTCAAGCATGCCCCGATCGCAGCAGCCCAGCGCGAGCTGTTCGAATCCTCGGTCAAGCTGGCGCACACCGCCTTGCTGCGCACCGGGATCGACCCGATCGTCGCCGACCGGGTGGTGGAAGAGTTTCGCAAGCGCGATTGCGAGCGGCTCGAACTGCAGATGGAGCAGGGCAACATCCGCGCCGGAATGCATCTCAGCTTCGGCGCAGCGGATTCACAAGCCTTTGATCCGCAATCCGATTAATGACCGGATGCGGGCCGCGTCGTGCAAAACCATGGACGAACGCGCCGTCAGTGCCTATGTACCGGGCTCTTCAGGATAATCATGCTCACGTGAAACTGCTTCTCGCCTTGCTCGCTCTGCTCACCGGGTTTTCGGTGACGGATGGCGTGCGCATCGCGAACCCCGCGATGGCGCAGGGCAATGGTGTGGTCCGCGACTCGCAGATTGCAGGCGACGAAGGCCCGGTTGCGGTTGGCGCTGCGATCTATCTGGTTGCAGCATTGGCACCGCCGGTTCTGGCGCTGGTGCCGTCGCAGCATTGGTCGATCAGCTCTGCGACTGCAGCGGCGCCTGTCACCGTGCATCGCGGTGACCGTTCACGGCAATAAGCTGGTTCTTCGCAGCGCGATTTGCTCGTGCGGCCTCTCCTCGCCTGTTCCAGGGCATAGCCGATAGCGGTGCAGACTGCATCCCGGCGTTCATACCTCCCCAAATTTCAAGGAATTCCCGCCATGCTCGGCGCCATTGCCAAATCGCTTTTCGGTTCCGCCAACGATCGTTACGTCAAGGGCCTGCTCAAGGTCGTCGACAAGATCAACGCCTTCGAGCCGCAGATATCGCCGATGTCCGACGATGAGCTTCGCGCCCAGACGCAGAAGTTCCGGGACCTGCTCGCATCCGGCCAGACGCTCGACGACATTCTGCCAGAAGCGTTTGCGACCGTGCGCGAAGCCTCGATCCGTACGCTCGGCATGCGGCACTTCGATGTGCAGATGGTGGGCGGTATCGTGCTCCATCGCGGCGAGATCGCCGAAATGCGCACCGGCGAAGGCAAGACGCTGGTCGCGACGCTTGCCTGCTATCTCAACGCGATCGAGGGCAAGGGCGTGCACGTCGTCACGGTCAACGATTATCTCGCCGCGCGCGATGCCGAGTGGATGGGCCAGGTCTACCGGTTCCTGGGGCTCACCACCGGGGTGATCGTGCCGAATCTGGGCGAAGCGCAACGCCGTGATGCCTATGCGGCCGATATCACCTATGCCACCAACAACGAACTCGGCTTCGATTACCTGCGCGACAACATGAAGCACGAGCGCAACCAGATGGTGCAGCGCCCCTATAACTTCGCCGTCGTCGACGAGGTCGATTCGATCCTGATCGATGAGGCCCGAACCCCGCTGATCATCTCGGGCCCGACCGACGACAAGTCCGAGATGTACATCGCGGTCAACGCGATCGTGCTGAATCTCGACGACAATGATTACGAGAAGGACGAAAAGTCGCGCTCGGTGATCCTGACCGAGGACGGCACCGAAAAGGCCGAACGCCTGCTCGAAGAGGCCGGCCTGCTGGAAGGCAGCAACCTCTACGACGTCGAGAACACCCAGATCGTCCACCATCTCGACCAGGCGCTCAAGGCCATCGTGATGTTCAAGCGCGACATCGACTATATCGTCAAGGACGACCAGATCGTCATCATCGACGAGTTCACCGGTCGCATGATGGATGGCCGTCGCTGGTCGAACGGCCTGCACCAGGCGGTCGAGGCCAAGGAAGGCGTGCAGATCAAGCCGGAAAACCAGACGCTGGCCTCGATCACCTTCCAGAACTATTTCCGCATGTATCCCAAGCTGTCGGGCATGACCGGCACGGCATCGACCGAAGCGGCAGAATTCTTCGACATCTACAAGATGAACGTGGTCACCATTCCGACCAACAACCCCATCCGCCGCATCGATGAAGAGGACGAGTTCTACAAGAACACGACCGACAAGTTCCAAGCGATCGCCAAGGGGATCCGCGAGAAGAATCTGATCGGCCAACCTGTGCTGGTCGGCACCGTCTCGATCGAGAAATCGGAATTGCTGTCCGAATATCTGAACCAGGAAGGCGTACCGCACAGCGTGCTGAATGCCCGGTTCCATGAACAGGAAGCGCGCATCGTGGCGCAGGCCGGGCGCATGGGGGCGGTGACCATCGCCACCAACATGGCAGGCCGCGGCACAGACATTCAGCTGGGCGGCAATGTCGAATATCGCGTCGACGACGAACTGCGCGACATGCCCGAGGGGCCTGAGCGCGATGCGGCGATCGAGCGGATCAAGGCAGAAGTGGCTGCCGAAAAGGCGCAGGTTCTCGAAGCCGGCGGCCTGTTCGTGCTGGGCACCGAGCGGCACGAAAGCCGCCGCATCGACAACCAGCTGCGCGGCCGTTCGGGCCGTCAGGGCGACCCCGGCCTCTCGCGCTTCTACCTGTGCCTCGAAGACGACCTTTTGCGCATCTTCGGACCCGATACGCTGTTCTCGCGGATGATGAAGAACAACCTGGCCGATGGCGAGGCGATCGGTTCGAAATGGCTGTCCAAGGCGATCGAGACCGCGCAGCGCAAGGTCGAGGCGCGCAACTATGACATCCGCAAGCAGGTCGTCGAATATGATGACGTGATGAACGACCAGCGCAAGGTGATCTACGAGCAGCGCGCCGAGATCATGGACGCCGAAGCGGTGGACGATGTCGTGTCCGACATGCGCAGCGACACCGTCAACGCCATCGTCGGCGAAGCCTGCCCGCCGGGCACCTATCCCGAGCAGTGGAATGTCCTTGGCCTCAAGGCGAAGCTGTCCGAAGTCCTGGGGCTCGAACCCGATATCGATGCCTGGCTGCAGGAAGACGCGGTCGATCCCGAGCTGATCGAGCAGCGGGTACGCGAGATGGCCGAAGCCAAGGTGGAAGCCAAGGCCGGCGAGATCGAGACCGGCATGTGGCGCTCGATCGAGAAATCAGTGCTGCTGCAGAGCCTGGACCATCACTGGAAGGAGCATCTGGCGACGCTCGATGCACTGCGCCAGGTCGTGTTCCTGCGCGCCTATGCGCAGAAGACTCCGATCAACGAGTACAAGCGCGAGGCCTTCGGGCTGTTCGAACGGATGCTCGAAGTGATCCGCGAGGATGTCACCGGCACGATCATGAATCTCGAGCTGCGCGAGCCTGAGATGCCCGCGCTGCCCGAACTGCCCGATTTCCTGACAACGCACTTCGATCCGTTCACAGGCGAGGACAACAGTGCCGATATCGACGGCGGTACGCTGGGCACGGTGGCGACGACTCTGCCGCCGCGCCAGTCGCCAATGCCGGAAGCGTCGGGCGATCTGTTCAACGCGGAGATCAGCCGCAATGCGCCGTGTCCATGCGGATCGGGCCGCAAGTACAAGCACTGCCACGGCAAGGCGGCCTGATAGCCCATGTGGGGGCTGGCAGCGGGTTTTGCGCTGACCGCTTTGCTGTATGCTTCGGTCGGCTTTGGTGGCGGATCGACCTATAACGCGCTGCTGGTGCTGGCAGATACCGATTATCGGCTGCTGCCGGCCATCGCCTTGCTGTGCAACCTGATCGTGGTCACGGGCGGAACCATCCGCTTTGCAAGGGCAGGGCAGGTGCCATGGCGACCGCTCTGGCCGATCCTTCTGCTGTCTGCGCCATGTGCCTGGGCGGGCGGGCAGCTGCCCGTCGACAAACCCCTGTTCGTTGCGCTGCTGGGCTGTGCGCTATTGCTGGCGGGGCTGCTGATGCTGGTGCAGCAGGAACCAAAGGCCGAAGGTACGCCCAACCCGCTGGCGTGGATCGGCATTCCCATCGGCATGGGTGTGGGCTTTTTCAGCGGGATTGTCGGCATCGGCGGCGGTATTTTCCTCGCCCCCGTGCTGCATCTGCTGCGGTGGGCGAGCGCCCGCCAGATCGCCGCGAGCGCCAGCGTGTTCATCTTGGTCAACTCGCTGGCCGGGCTTGCCGGGCAACTGATGAAGCAGAACGCTGCAGCCACGCCCGCTGCCATCGCAGCCTATTGGCCATTGTTCGTGGCAGTTCTGATCGGGGGGCAGATCGGCAGCCACGCTGGCGTGCGCGTGCTTCCGCAGCAGATCATACGCACCGGAACAGCCGCATTGATCCTGTATGTCGCCGCGCAGCTGTTGTGGCAGCGGTTTGGCGGATGATGGTGAAGTCTGATGGGCCGCACTGGGCGGGCACGGGCTAAGCGAGACGTTAAGACCGTCGCTGCCGATGAAAGAAGCTGGCTCCCCGAGTAGGATTCGAACCTACGGCCAAGTGATTAACAGTCACCTACTCTACCGCTGAGCTATCGGGGAACGCGCTCTGCCCGGTGGAACACAGGGTGTTCGTCTCGGGAAGCGCGCCTATAGCACCGGGTTTTTTGGTTTGGCAAGCGTCTGGTTGCAGGTTCAGACGATAAATTGTTCGGCAGAAATCCGGTCGTCGAGGCTGTGGCCCGGATCGAACATCAAGGACAGGCGACGGTTGGGATCGATGGCGATCTGGATATCCCGGATATCGCGGACTTCACGCTGGTCGGCGACCGCGCTGACCGGGCGCTTGCCCGGTTCCAGCACCCGAAATGTGATCTGCGACGAATCGGGCAGCAGCGCGCCCTTCCACCGGCGGGGGCGAAACGGGCTGATCGGGGTCAGCGCCAGCATGCCGCAGCCCAGCGGCAGGATCGGCCCGTTGGCAGACAGGTTGTATGCGGTCGATCCGGCGGGTGTCGCAACCAGCACGCCATCGCACACGAGCTCGCTGATTCGCACCGCGTTGTTGACGCTCACCTCCAGCTTGGCGGTCTGGCGCGTTTCGCGCAGCAGCGACACCTCGTTGATCGCCGGATAGGTGATGCGCTCGCCCGACATCGTCGTCGCGGTCATCGACAGCGGCAACACTTCGAACGACTGCGCGCGGTCCAGCCGGTGCTGGATGCTGTCGCCGCTGCGCCACAGGTTCATCAGAAATCCGACCGTTCCCAGGTTCAGTCCGTACACGGGCACGATCCGCCCGCGTTCGAGCATCTGGTGCAGCGTCTGCAGCATGAAGCCGTCACCGCCCATCACCACGACGATGTCGGCGTCTGCCATGTCAGCCCATTCATAGGCCGCGAGCATTTCGCGCGCTGCCTTGCGTGCCCGCTCGGTCGGCGACACAGCCAGCGCGATTTTGCGATCGATAACCGAATTGGTCATGTAAAAATGCGCCTCACAGGATATTGCACTGGGTCTTAACGGATGGATGCTATCGCGCCAATCATTCTTGAAGATAGCGACGACGTGGCAGTGCAGGGCAGCGGCCATGCGATGAACGGCCGCAGATGATGGGAATTGGGGGCAGTCTCTGACCAGCGACGGATATCAACGGCTGCCGACCTGGTGCAGCATGACGACGGGTGTCGTTGCCCCCGCCTTGGCCGCCGCCCTGAAAGATGCGGGCTTTGCGGAAGGTGCAGGCGGGCAGGCCGATTTGCGCATCTTGGATTTGCGGGGTGACGGCGCACAGGCCGTGCCGCCTCGGCCCGCTGCGTCGGGCGAAATGGGCCTGTTGCTGTGTGACCCGGATAGTCTGCAACATCTGCCGGCGGTTCTGCCGGGTATCACCCATGTGCTTGTCTCTCCCGTTGGCGACCGCGTGCTGCGGTTGCAACTGGACTTGATCCATCATCAGATCCAGCAAGGCGCGGTGCCGTCGCCGGATCTGCACCAGCGCATTGCGGCATTTGCTGCGGCGGGCGAGGGCAGGCTGCACGCGATGCTCATCGGATTGCGGCGGATGTCTGCGATCAACGCGACCTATGGTGCTCCGGTGGGGGATGCCGCGCTGGAAGCCGTCGAACAACGGCTCACGCGGCAGGCGGCGCGGCTTTCCGGCGGCGCCTCGCTCACGCTTCGCCTGTCAGGCGGAGATTTCCTGGTCGCGCATATCATGCCCGAGGAGCGGGTGGGCTGGCAGGTGATGGCCGAGCGGATGCTGCGCCTTGTGTCAGATCCGCTCGATGCTGCCGGGCACCGGTTGAGGCTGACGGCACGTGCTGCACTGGCGGTCGCGCGCGCCGATGAAGACCCGGTATCGCTGCTCGACCGGCTTTCGACAGGCCTTGCGGTTGCGCGTGAAAGCCCGGCGGACCCGGTGCGCTGGGCCGACCGGCAATCGGACCATGCGCCGCAAAGCGGCTATCGGCTGGAACAGGAAATTGTTCAGGCGATCGAACGCAACGAGATCACGGTGCTGTTCCAACCCCAGTTCTCGGTGGTGTCAGGGCGGATTACCGGGGCCGAGGCATTGGCGCGCTGGCAGCATCCGCAGCATGGCGAGATCGGGGCAGGGACTCTGTTTGCCATCGCTGACAAGGCGGACTTTACCCGCGCGCTGTCGCGTCACATCCGTTTGCGGGCGATGGAACATGCGTCGTTTTGGACTGGTCCGCTGGCTGGCCTCAGGCTGTCGCTCAACGTCACCGCCGAGGACCTTGGCGAGAGGGGCTTTGCCCGGCGCGAGCTGGCGATGATTGCTGCATCGGGCTTCCAGGCCCGGCGCCTGACGCTGGAGATGACCGAACAGGCCTTGGTTGCCGACCTGAAGCGCGCTTCCGCCCGATTTTCCGCACTCCGCGAGGCGGGCGTCCGGATCGCGGTGGACGATTTCGGCACCGGCTATTCCAGCCTGCTCTATCTCAAGCGGCTTCCGCTCGATTATCTCAAGCTCGACCACGCGATGACGCGCGACATCGGCGGCGCGGAGGCTGACCGCATCATTGTGCGGTCCATCGTTGCGATGGCCAAGGCGCTGAACCTCAAGGTGATCGCAGAGGGCGTCGAGAGCGAGCAACAGCTGGAGGCGCTGCGCGAAGAGGGTTGCGACTATTTCCAGGGATTCCTGCGTGGCAAGGCCATGGAGGCCGATGTGTTCGCGCAGTTTGCAAAGGATGCTCTCTCCCCGTCAGGAGAGAGATAGCAGACACGGGCATGGGCCGTGGGCTAGCCCGCCTTCGCCTTCTTCTTCACGATCCCCGCCAGCCCCTTGGAGAGCTGGATCAATCCGTTGATCCGCGATGCCGGATCTCCCCATACGCGCTGGATCATCAGCTTCTGATCAGGACGCAGCTTGGCGACGCCATTGAGCCGATCCACATAAGCGAGCAGCCCCGACACGTCGGGGAAGCTGTCGTTGTGGAAGCTGACCAGCGCGCCACGCGCGCCGACATCGATCTTCGAAACACAGGCGGTGATGCAGTTGAGCTTGATCTCGATCAGCTTGATCAGATTGGTCGTCGCATCGGGCAGCGCGCCGAACCGGTCGATCATCTCTGCGGCAAACGATTCGATCTCGGCGCTGTTTGCCAGATCGTTCATGCGGCGATACAGCGCCATGCGCACCGCGAGGTCGGGGACGTAATCTTCCGGTATGAGGATCGGCGCGTCGACCGTGATCTGCGGCGAGAACTTCTGGCGCGGCAGGTCGAGCGACAGGCCGCCGGCCTTTGCCTCCAGGATCGCCTCTTCGAGCATCGACTGGTAGAGTTCGAACCCGACCTCGCGGATATGGCCCGACTGTTCGTCGCCAACCAGATTGCCCGCGCCGCGAATGTCGAGATCGTGGCTGGCGAGCTGGAAGCCCGCACCCAGGGTATCAAGGTCGCCGAGCACCTTGAGGCGCTTTTCCGCCGTCTCGGTCAGCACCCGGTTCTCGGGCGTGGTCATATAGGCATAGGCGCGCGTCTTCGACCGGCCCACGCGCCCGCGCAGCTGGTAGAGCTGCGCGAGGCCGAAGGTGTCGGCGCGGTGGATGATCAACGTGTTGGCGCTGGGAATGTCGAGTCCGGATTCGACGATCGTGGTCGACAGCAACACGTCGTATTTGCGGTCGTAGAACGCGCTCATGCGCTCCTCGACCTCGGACGGGGCCATCTGGCCATGCGCCATGATATGCCGAATTTCGGGGACCTCGTCGCGGATGAACTCGCCCAGCTTGTCGAGATCGCTGATACGCGGCGCGACGAAATACGACTGGCCGCCGCGATAATGCTCGCGCAGCAACGCTTCGCGCACCACTACCGGGTCCCAGGGCATCACGTAGGTCCGCACCGCGAGCCGGTCGACCGGCGGGGTCTGGATGACCGAAAGCTCGCGCAGGCCGCTCATCGCCATCTGCAGCGTGCGCGGGATGGGGGTTGCCGTCAGTGTCAGCACATGGACATTGGCCTTTAGCGACTTCAGCCGCTCCTTGTGGACCACGCCGAACCTTTGTTCCTCGTCGATGATCACCAGCCCCAGCCGCTTGAACTCGACCGATTTGGCGAGCAGCGCGTGCGTGCCGATGACAATGTCGGTGGTGCCGTTGGTCAGGCCTTCGCGGGTCGCCTTGGCTTCGCCAGCGGTGACCAGCCGCGACAGGCGGCCGATGATCAGCGGGAAGCCCTGAAACCGCTCGACGAAATTGGTGTAGTGCTGGCGCGCGAGCAGCGTCGTCGGCGCGACGATCGCGACCTGCATTCCGGCCATCGCGGCGACGAACGCCGCGCGCATCGCGACCTCGGTCTTGCCGAAGCCGACATCGCCGCACACCAGACGGTCCATCGGCTTGCCCGAGGCCAAGTCGTCCAGCACCTCGGCGATGACGCGCTCCTGGTCCTCGGTTTCCTCGTACGGAAAGCGGTCGGCGAAGCTGGCGTAGCTGCTGGTGTCGAGTTCGGCGACATCGGCCACGCGCAAGGCGCGCTCTGCCGCCGTCTTCATCAGCTCGCCGGCAATCGCCTGGATGCGTTCCTTGAGCTTCGCGCGCCGCCGCTGCCATGCCTCGCCGCCCAGCTTGTCGAGCGCAACGCCATCGCTTTCGGAGCCATAGCGGGTGAGAACGTCGATATTCTCGACCGGCACGTACAGCTTGTCGCCGCCGGCATAGGTCAGCCATACGCAGTCATGCGGACTTTTGCCGACGGGGATCGAGACCAGCCCCTCATAGCGGCCGATGCCATGGTCGATATGCACCACCAGATCGCCCGCCGAGAGCGACTGCAACTCGGCAAGGAAGGCATCGGCGGACTTGCGCTTCTTGCGCCGCCGCACCAGCCGGTCGCCCAGCAGATCCTGTTCGGAGAGCAATTCATAGCGGTCGGTGGCAAAGCCGTGGTCCTGCGGCAGCACGACCATCGATGCCATGCCGGTGGCTGCCTGGCCCAGCGCCTCCTGCCAGCTGTCGGCCAATGCCATGCGCGCGAGGCCATGGTCCTTGAGAAGGCCGAGCAGACGGCTGCGCGAGCCTTCCGAATAGCTGGCAATGATCGCGCCCTTGCTGGCGGCGCGCAAGGAATCGATATGCGCGGCGGCGGCGGCGTAGACATTGTCGCCGCGCGCACGTTCGGCCCCGAAATCACGCGCGGAGCGATAGGCGAGGCCAAGTACCGTCGCCGACTCCGGCTCGTCCTGACCGCTGACGAGGTGGATCGGCGCTTCGGCCGCCTGCGCGCGCCATTCCTTGGGCACCAGATACAGCGCGGAAGGCTTGAGCGGGCGATAGCTGCCGGTCTTGTCCTCGTTCCCGCGCGTCCGGTTGGCGTGATAATCGGTAATGCTCTCGAACCGCTGATCGGCGGCGGCATCCGCGCCTGCATCACGCAGCACGATGTCGCCATCGTCGAGATGCTCGAACAGCGGCACCAGCCGGTCCTCGATCATCGGCAGCCAGTGTTCCATCCCCGCCAGTCGACGCCCGTCGCTGATCGCCTGGTACAGCGGATCCGATGTAGCGTTGGCGCCGAAGGCCTCGCGATAGGCACTGCGGAACCGCTTGATGCTGTCGGCATCGAGCAGCACTTCGGAGGCGGGCAGCAGGATGTGCCGCTCTACCCGCTCGGTCGAGCGCTGCGTGCCGGGATCGAAGGCGCGCATCGAGTCGAGCTCGTCGCCGAAGAAATCGAGCCTCAGCCCGCTGTCCATTCCGGCGGGGAAGATATCGATGAGGTTGCCGCGGACTGCAAACTCGCCTGAATCGGCGACGGTATCGGTGCGGGCATAGCCCTGCCGCACCAGCTTCTCGATCAGCGATTCGCGCGCGATCGTCATGCCGGGCTTGAGCTCGGCCCCAACCTGCCGCACGCGGAACGGGGTCAGCGTGCGCTGGGTGACCGCATTGGCGGTGGTGACGAGAAGCTGCGGGCCACCGGCGGGCTGTTGCAGCGTCCACAGCGCCTTCAGCCGCCGTGCGGTGATCCCCAGCGAGGGCGAGGCACGGTCATAGGGCAGGCAATCCCATGCCGGAAACTCGATCGCCTCGATGTCCGGTGCATAAAAGGGCGCGGTTTCCGCCACCGCATGCATCAGCGCATCGTCGGGAGCGATGAACACCACGCGCCCGGCCTGCTTGCGCGCTGCAGCAGCCCGCGCCAGATCGGCCAGCAGCAGCGGCAGCGCGCCAGGCGCCACGCCAGCCAGCGTCAGCGGGCCTTTCGCCTGCAATATCCTGCTGATGGTATCCACGCGCGTGCCGCCTTGCAAATTAGTGAAGTGGTTGTTTATTCAGGGTTTCAGCGCGGGATATCGATGAAGTCGAGCTTGCGCATCAGGTCCATCTGCACCCCGGCAAATTGTGCAGGAACTTCCTGCGTGCCGATCGCCCAGGCCATGATGTCCACGTCCTGCTCCTCGATCAGCGTTTCGAACCAGGTCAGCTCTTCGTCCGACCAGTCGTTGCCGTAGCGATCGAAGAAACCACCGATCATGAAGTCGGCCTCGCGGGTGCCCCTGTGCCAGGCGCGGAAGCCAAGGCGGCGCAATCGGGTTTCGCGGTCCATGCCAGATGTTCCTTTGCTTGCGGGGTAGGCCGTGCCTGCCTAAGACGAGGACAGGAATTCAGCCAGCGGACCGATTTGCGGCCGCATTTTTTGCGATAGCCATGCGCCCCCAGATACTCAACCCCGCATTCGCCGAGATCGAGAGCCTGAAAGGCGTCGGTGCAAGCCTGCAAAAGCCGTTTGCTCGGCTGGGAATCGCGCGGGTCAAGGACATGGCCTATCATCTGCCGACCGGCTTCATCCGCAGGCGTGCGGTGGCAACCGCAGACGAGGCCGGGACCGGCGAGCAGATCATCATCGCGCTCACCGCCACCGGCTATCGCAGCAGCCCGGGACGCGGGCCGACGCGGGTGATTGCCGAGGACAGCATCGGCAACCACATCGCGCTGGTCTATTTTGGCGGCAATCCGGGCTGGGCCCGCAAATTGTGGCCGCTGGGTGAGACCCGGCTGGCGGCGGGCAAGCTCGAGATCTGGGGCGAGGCGTGGCAGATCGTCCACCCCGATCATGTCGTGGCACCGGAGGATGCCGACCAGATCGGCGAGGCGGAGCCGGTCTATCCGCTCGCTGAAGGTCTGGGGCAGAAGCGCGTCGCGTCGCTCGCGGCGCAGGCGTTGTCGCTGATGCCGCCGCTGCCCGAATGGATCGAGCCGACGCTGAAGGCCAAGCAGGACTGGCCCGACTGGCACACCGCGCTCGCATCGGCGCATCAGGGCATGGACGAATTGCCCCGCGAACGGCTGGCCTATGACGAGATTTTCGCCAACCAGCTCGCGTTCGCACTGATCCGGCAGAGCAACCGCAAGCGCAAGGGGCTGGCGCTGCAGGGCGATGGCCATCTGCGCGATGCGCTTCGGCTGCCCTTTGCGCTGACGGGGGCGCAGCAGCGCACGATCGGCGAGATTACCGGCGACATGGCGCAGGACGTGCCGATGCTGCGGCTGCTGCAGGGTGACGTTGGCGCGGGCAAGACCTTGGTTGCGGTGATGGCGATGCTCAACGCGGTCGAATGCGGCGGCCAGGCGGCGTTGCTGGCCCCCACAGAGATACTCGCGCGGCAGCATTTCGACACCATCTCGCGGATGCTGTCGGGTCTGCCGGTCAGCATCGCAGTGCTCACCGGGCGCGACAAGGGCCGCGCGCGCGAGGCGACGATGATGGGGCTGGCCGATGGATCGATCCAGATCATCATCGGCACGCACGCGCTGTTTCAGGACGCGGTGAAGTATCGCAATCTGGCGCTGGCGGTGATCGACGAGCAGCACAAGTTCGGCGTGTCGCAGCGGCTGATGCTGCAGGAAAAGGGCAGGGCGACCCCGCATCTGCTGGCGATGACGGCAACGCCGATCCCGCGCACGCTGACATTGAGCCATTATGGCGAGATGGATGTCTCGCGGCTCGACGAATTGCCGCCGGGCCGCCAGCCGATCGAGACGCGTGTCATCGCCGACGAGCGCTTGTCCGAGATCGTCGATGGGCTTGCGCGGCATATCGAACGTGGTGGGCAGGCCTATTGGGTGTGTCCTTTGGTGATGGACAGCGAGACCAGCGATCTGGCCGCCGCCGAAACGCGCGCGGCGCAATTGGGCGAGCGCTTTCCCGGCAAGGTCTCGCTGGTCCATGGCCAGATGCCATCAGAGCGCAAGGATGCGATGATGGCGGATTTTGCCAGCGGCAAAACCGCTCTGCTGGTTGCAACGACCGTGATCGAAGTCGGCGTCGATGTACCCAATGCCACGTTGATGATCATCGAGGCGGCGGAACGCTTTGGTCTCGCCCAGCTGCACCAGCTGCGCGGCCGCGTGGGGCGGGGCGACCAGAAGTCAGTGTGCGTGCTGTTGCGGGGCAATGCATTGAGCGAGACGGCACGCGCGCGGTTGGCGCTGATGCGGTCGAGCCAGGATGGCTTTCACATCGCCGAAGAGGATCTGCGGCTGCGCGGAGGCGGTGAACTGCTGGGTACGCGCCAATCGGGCGATGGTGCATTCCGCATTGCGACGCCTGAACAGGTGCAACGCCTGATCCCTACGGCATCCGATGATGCCCGGCTGCTGATGGACCGTGACGGCGGGTTGGATAGCGAACGCGGCGAAGCTGCGCGGGTGGCGCTCTATCTGTTCGAACGCGATTACGGGGCGAAATTGCTGAGGGGCGGCTAGCCGACGTCAGCGCCGCGTAAACGGCGGTGCCGTCGCGCCCAGCTGTTCGACCATCTGGTTGAATTCGTTCAGGCGGATAACCCGTTCCAGCTGGAACCCGCTGCGTCCGCCCAGCGACCAGATCAGGTGCGCTTCGATCCTGCCGATGACCGGCAGCCGCACCGTGATGCGCTCGCCCTTGGCCAGCGGCATCTCGCCTTCGGTCATGAAGCCGTTGGCAGAGATATTGACGATATGCGTCTTGATGTCGCCCACATGGCGATGTTCGGCGATGGTTGCGTGACTGACCACATGGCGCGCCGCATGGCGCTTTTCCACGACGGCAAGTTTGGCTCCTCTGGACATTTTGACCACCCGTTTGTGCATGATTGCGAAGGCTACAATCGGTCAAAAGTACGAACAAAGTGTAAATCCCAAGGAGACCTCACGCTTTGTCCTAGACAATGGTTCAAGCTAGTCTTGCGCCAGCACCAATCCATGCTTCTTCTGTCCAAGGCTCAGTTTGTCACCCGGTCTGACAATATGATCGAAGGCCAGAATTTTCTCGCCGTTAACCCTGACGGCACCCTCTTCGATCTTGCGCTTGGCCTCCTTGTTCGATGCCGTGAAGCCCAATGCGCTGGTGGCCTGAACAATGGACATGCCATCGGCAGACACGTGGATCGAAGGCAAATCGCCGCCGGCCTGGCCCTGCTCGAAGGTTGCGCGGGCAGTTTCCGCCGCAGACTGCGCGGCTTCGGCGCCGCGGCACAGCGTCGTGGCGGCGTCGGCCAGTATCTTCTTGGCCTCGTTGATTTCCGAGCCCTCAAGCGCTTCCAGCCGGGCGATTTCGTCGAGCGGAAGATCGGTGAACAGGCGCAGTCGCACGCCGACGTCCTTGTCTGCCGTATTGCGCCAGAACTGCCAGTAATCATGATGGGTAAGCTGGTCTTCATTCAGCCAGACCGCACCACCCACCGTCTTGCCCATCTTGCTGCCGTCAGCGTTGGTGAGAAGCGGCGTTGTCAGCCCGAAGACCTGCGTGCCATCGACGCGCCTGGCGAGATCGACGCCGTTGACGATATTGCCCCATTGGTCCGATCCGCCCATCTGCAGACGACAGCCAGCCCGACGTGACAGCTCAAGGAAGTCATAGGCTTGCAGGATCATGTAGTTGAATTCGAGGAACGACAGCGACTGCTCGCGATCCAGGCGCAGCTTGACCGAATCGAAGCTCAGCATGCGGTTCACCGAGAAGTGCTGACCGATGTCGCGCAGGAAGGGGATGTATTCCAGCCTGTCGAGCCATTCGGCATTGTCGAGCATGATCGCATCGGTCGGACCATCGCCAAACGTCAGGAACCGTTCGAACACGCGCTTGATCGACGCGACGTTCGACGCGATCAGATCGGTGGTCAAGAGCTTGCGGGCTTCGTCCTTGAAGCTGGGGTCGCCGATCTTGCCGGTACCGCCGCCCATCAGCACGATCGGCTTGTGGCCGGCCTTCTGCAGCTGGCGCAGCATCATGATCGACACAAGATGACCGACATGCAGCGACGGCGCGGTGGGATCAAAGCCGATATAGCCCGGCACGATCTGCTTGGCCGCCAGCGCATCGAGCGCGGCTGCATCGGTCAGCTGGTGAATATAACCGCGCGCGTCAAGCAGCGCCAAAAGATCGGATGTGTACTGGCTCATGATGGCCGCGCGCTTAGCATCGTTGGGCGCGTGCGAAAAGGTCGCTTGTCACGCGTGCGCAGGAGTTTCGGCCGCGCAGCGCCGGTCGTCGCACGGAATGATCTCGAAGGTGCAGTGCGACAGGTTGGCGATATCGCCGAGCAGCGCGCGGTAATGGCCCGGCGGGCGCGGATTGTGGGTGGCGAGCGACACGATCAGCGCCAGATGCCCGGTGCCGACCTGCCACAGGTGCAGATCGACCACGCGATTGTCGGCATCGGCCTCGATCCGCTGGCGGATGGCACTGGCAGTGGCAGGGTTGGCCTCCATGTCGAGCAGGACGCGCGCCGATTGCCGCATCAGCCCTGCCGCCCACCACAGGATGACCACCGCGCCGATAATGCCCATCACCGGGTCGAGCCATGCGAGGCCGAGCCACAGCCCGCCCAGCAATGCGGCCAGCGCCAGCACCGATGTCAGTGCGTCGGTCAGCACATGCACATAGGCTGCGCGCAGATTGTGATCGTGATGATGGTCGCCATGATCGTGATGGTCATGATCGCCATGATGGTCATGAGCGGCATCGTGATCGTGGTGATGATGGTCGTGCCCGCCCAGCATGAACGCGCTGGCGATGTTGACGGCCAGCCCGATGACCGTGACGATGATCGCGGCGGAATAGTCGATGGTCACAGGCGATGCGAGGCGGACAGCCGATTCCCATGCCATCAGCAGCGCGATGACTCCCAGCAGCAGCGCGCTGCCGAAGGCCGTGAGCGATCCGACCTTGCCGGTGCCCATCGAAAAGCGGCGATCATCGGCATGGGTGCGAGCGAAATGATAGGCGAAGCCGGCCAGGCCCAATGCGGCGACATGGCTGCCCATGTGCCAGCCATCGGCAAGCAGCGCCATCGATCCGGTCCACCAGCCGCCTGCGATTTCCGCGACCATGGTGACGGCCGTGAGTGCGACGACATACCAGGTGCGTCGTTCGCTTTCCGCCTCGCGCTGTCCGGCGAAGACGTGGTCATGGGTCAGTTTTTCGAGCGCGGCATCATGATGCATGGCGTTTCCAGATGACAGGGGAGGCATCCAGGCTGCTTCGTCCCGGTTAGCCGCCTATTTCTGTCAGTCCAGCAGCGTCAGCGCAATCCCCTGCTGCGGATGGTTGCCGCGCTCAGCCTTCGGCCAGGGCCTTGAGCAGGGCGCGCTCCAAAGGATCCAGCGCGCCATCGGCATCGACCATGGCCTGCAACCAGTCCTGTTCGCGCTCCGAAAGGTCAGGCTCCGACGCTGCTTCGGGCTCGGGCGTGCGCGCTGCCGGAGCCGAATCGACGAGAGAGCTGGCCATCCGCCCGAAAAAGCGGCCGACGCTGGAAGAGGTGTCCGCCATGAAGGCATGCAGTCGCGCGGCGTCCCGATGGCTCAGCGCCTCGAAACGCTGGTCGGTGAGCAGATGCAGGCTCAAGGCCTGGACGAACAACGTCTGCCATTCAGGCGCATTCTGGCCGTGTAATGTCGCGTTCTTGATGTCGAACAAGAGTTCGGCCTCGGCCCGGTTAATGTGCGCAGGCGCTGCGCCGCCCGCGGCATAGAGCACCCGCCGCAGCAGGCGCACTTCGGCTGTACCGATGGTGCCCGGCGCCAGGCCGTTACCGCAGCGGGTGGGGCCTTCGCCGTGAAGGACTGCGTGGCGGATCTGCTCGAGGGCATAGAATTTGAGACTGTCGGGTACATTTTCGGCGCGCTCGATCACTTTCACCAGCAGCTCGAGTTCGGCCAGTGTATCGACCCTGCCGTCATGGTCGATCGCCTGCATCAGCCAGGCGGCGTTGCCTTCGCTGACATAGCCGCGGGGCTCGGCCTGTTCGACGAGATAGGCGGTGATGGCCTCGACGAAAAAGTCGACCCATTCGGCGCTGGGGGCGGTGCTGGTGCGGTTGAGTTCGAACAGGATGCCCGCTTCCTGCGGCGTGATCTGGCCATCGGGCCAGACCACCCGGCGCAAGGCCAGCGTTTCATCCGGGCCAAGGCTGCGCGCCTGCGCGATCATCGCGGTCACATCATCAAGGGGCTTGGTCATGGTTTCGCATCGCCTGCAGCTGTCGAAGGCTGTCAGCGTTAACCCCAAGGCCTTAAGATGCGGTAATCAACCCACAGCCAAGCATCCTTGCGTGGCTTCAACCGCGTTTGGGCGGCATGGGAAAAAAGGGCGATGTGCGTGCGATATAGTCCGCATATTCCGGGCGGGTCTTCTTGAGCCCGCGCTCCAGCATCGCTGCACCGCTCCACTTGATCAGCGTGAAGTTGAGGAACACCGGCCCGATCAGGCTGGCAAAGCCGATATCCCATCCGGTGGAGAACGCCACTAGCCAGATGCCCCACCAGGTGCAGGCATCGCCAAAATAATTGGGGTGGCGGGTGTAGCGCCAAAGGCCGGTGTTCAGCACCTTGCCCTTGTTGGCGGGGTTGCCACGGAACTGTTCCAGCTGCCAGTCGCCGATGGTTTCGAACGCGATGCCGATCAGCGCGATGATACCGCCCAGATAGGCAAGAGCCCCCAGCTCGCCGCCCCGCCAGATCCCCAGCTGCGCAGGCAGGCAGACCATGAACAGCAAGGGGCCTTGCAACAGAAACACCTGCAGCAGCGACGTCTTGGCAAAGCTCCAGCCCTTCTTGTCCCTGGCCGAGGCAATGATCTTGGCATAGCGTGGATCTTCGCCATTGCGGCGCCAGCGGATGAACAGGTGCAGCCCCAGCCGCAGGCCCCAGATCGCGGTCAGTGCCAGCAGCACTACCGCTGCGGGTGAGGCAGCGCCGCTGAGCCAGAACGTCGCTGCGGCCAGCAGCACCATGCCCATCGGCCAGACCGCATCAATGAACGAGACATCCTTGATCGCCACGGAGACGCCCCACAGCACGATCATGACGCCAAAGATCAGCGCCAGGTTGTGCAACAGCAGGGGGATGGCGTCGGTCACAGGGGTCACAGGCGGCTGTCCTTGATGATGTCGATACCCGCGCGGTCGGGGTGGCGCGGGGTCACGCTCTTGTAAAATTCCATGATGGCCTTCATGTCCTCGGCATAATCGCCGGTCGGCATGATGGCAGGGCCCAGACCACCGACCTTGCGTCCATAGTCCATCAGCCCGCACACCAGCGGCACGCGCGCGGCCAGCGCGATCTGGTAAAAGCCGGTGCGCCACTGGCGGACATTGCCGCGCGTGCCTTCGGGTGCGATCGTCAGCATGAACTCGTCGCGGCGGGCGAATTCCTCGACCATCTGCTGCACCTGACCGCGGTTGTAGCTGCGCTCGACGGGAACGCCGCCCATGTCGCGCATGAACCGCCCCAGCGGCCAGCGGAACAGCGACGTCTTGGCCATGAAATGCGCCTTGATGCCAAGATCGCCGGTCAGCCCCAGGAAATACAGAAAGTCCCAGTTGCTGGTGTGCGGCGCGGCGATGATGACGAAACGGCGCGGCTCTGGAACAGTGCCCTCGGCCCTCCAGCCTCGGCTGCGATACAGCATCAAGAGCAGGCGCCGGACTACGCGCGACAATAATGTGGGCGGACGGTCGTCCGTGCGCGGCGGCCAGCCTTCGTGCTCAACATCCATGATCTGAAAAACCCGCCCCCGTCTGATCGCTCGCGTCAGCTACGGCGCGAAGAGTGCAGAAGATGCGGCAAACAGGCAAATGTTATTGATGCAGGTTAGGGCGTGATCGGGAATTGGCTGATTGTCAGTGTCCGCACACGGCGGACAGGCGGGCCATCAGGGCAGGGGCTTCGCCTGCAATGTGCACTTGTTTGTTGCGCCCGGTTTCGCCAGAGTGGATCGTGACCTCGCGCTTGCGCAGCGACAGTTCAGCCGCGAGCAGATCGACCAGAGCAGCATTGGCTGCTCCATCCGATGGAGGGGCTGCGATGCGGACCAGCAACACCGCCCGTCCCTCTGCATCGACGCCCATGCCCGCAATCTGGCTGCGTGTGGCGCGAGGGGTGGCGCGCACACAAACCAGAACCCCGCCCGGCGCGGCACGCCAGGGCGGGGTTTCTTGATCGGACAAGGCGGATGGCCCCGTCAGCCGGTCAGCCCTTGCTGGCCAGGATCCACCGGTTGATCTTCTCTTCCAGGACGCTCATCGGCAGCGCGCCGGTGTTGAGCACCTGGTCGTGGAATTCGCGCGGATCGAACCTGGCACCCAGTTCCTTCTCCGCCTTGGCCTTCAGCCGCTGGATGGTCAGCGCCCCGATCTTGTAGGCCAGTGCCTGGCTGGGGATGGCAATGTAGCGCTCGACTTCGGCGGTGGCGTCGGTTTCGCCCATCGACGAGTTGTCGAGCATGTACTTGATCGCCTGTTCGCGGGTCCAGCCCTTCGAGTGGATGCCGCTGTCGACCACCAGACGCATCGCACGCAGCATCTCGTCATCCAGATGGCCAAAGCGCTGATAGGGGTCGGTGAACAGACCCATCGGATAGCCGAGCTTTTCGGAATACAGCGCCCAGCCTTCGACATAGGCGGTGTTGCCGCCAAAGCGCATGAACGCGGGCAGGGCCTCGTTTTCCTGCGCCAGGCTGATCTGGAAATGGTGCCCGGGGGCGCCCTCGTGCAGGTACAATGTGGTCATGCCCGGGGTCGTGCGGCTGGGCAGGTCATAGGCATTGAAATAGAAGATACCGGGGCGAGAGCCATCAGGATTGCCCGACTGATAGCTGCCGCCTGCCTCGAACTTCTCGCGGAATTCCTCATAGGGGCGGATTTCCAGCGACGTCTTGGGCAGGATCTTGAATTGGGTTGCGATGACCGCATCAACCTTCTTGCCAATGTCGTAATAGCCCTGGGTCAGCGCCTCGCGGCTGGGCATCTTGAACTTGGGGTCGGTGCGCAGATAGTTGAAGAACTCTGCCAGCGTGCCCTTGTAGCCGACTTCGGTCTTGATCGCTTCCATCTCGGTGAGGATGCGCTTGACCTCGCTCAGGCCCAGGTTGTGCACTTCATCCGCGGTCAGCGGCAGGGTGGTGGTCTGCTCGATCAGATAGGCGTACAGCTTGTCGCCGCCCTTCATGTACTTCAGGCCCACGCCCTCGCGGGCATCCTTCAGGTAGTCATCGGCCAGATAGTCGCGCAGCCGCTTGTAGGCGGGGTAGATGTCATCGGTGATGACCTTGCGATATTCGGCGGTGAAGCGCGCCTTGTCCGCCTCGCTGAACTCGGCGGGGAACTGCTTTGTCGGGCCGAAATAGGGCGAATCTTCGGGCTTTTGCGCCAGCTGGGTGTCGAGCTGCTCGATGACGTTGCGGATCGTCATCTTGGTTTCCACGACGCCGGACGCCTGGCCCTGCTTGAAGCGATCGATCGACCGGTCGAGCAGAATCACGAACTCCTTGTGACGCTTCAGATTGTTCTCGTAATCCAGCACGGTCTTGAACGGCGCGGTGCCGGTGCCCGATGCGAAATTGGGGTAGAAGGTGTGAAAACCGAAAAAGTGGTTGATCGGGCGCACGGCGGTCAGCGGCAGATACTCGGGTGACAGGCCCTTGATCACATCCTGCTGGTTGCGCTCGAAAATGTCATAGCCGATCTGGTTCGTCGTCGTCAGCCTGGACCGGTCGATCTTCGCCAGCGCGGCCAGATTGTCTTCGGCCGCCTTGCGCTCTGCATTGTAGAATTCATCCGTGACATAATCACCCAGGCGATCGGCATAGCGCAGGTCGCCGCGGAACAGCCCGCCCAGCGGGTTGCGCTCCAGCTGTGCTTCGTCATCGGCCGCAAACAGCGCATTCAATCGCGCATCTTCGGATTGCGATGTAGCCTCGGTTGCAGTCTGGGCATGGGCTGGCGAAAGGCTGAGCGGTGCTGCAAGGGCGGCGCTGGCCAGCAGCAGCATGGTCTGGCGAAATGACGACATGATAAAGGAACCTTCCCGGTCTTATAAAACGCGCGCCTTGCCGCTGATCGATGCGATAAGCGCGAATACCGGGGCGCTATCATGACGTTAACCGTGCGGCAATCGTGGCCTTATGATGCTGGTCGAACAGCTGGATACGTTGGTGGAAATGGTGTCTGGCCCAATCGGATGAATCGAGCCGTTCGATTAACATGCATCAACTTATCGATGAAACTTTATAGCGAACTGGTGGTTTATTGTTCCGAGAGCCGCCCAAAGGGGGCGCCACCCTCTGAAGAAGTGAAACCGTTACCGCCATGAACGCCCGTATCCTTATTGTCGAAGATGAATTCCTGGTAGCGCTCGACATGCAGGTTGGGCTGGAGGACGCAGGGCATGAGGTCGTGGGTGTTGCCGATGACTGGAAATCCGCCATCCGGCTGGCCGAAAGCGGACCGAGCGTCGCATTGGTCGATATCAATCTATGCGATGGTGCCACCGGCCCCTCCATCGGAGCATGGCTGGGTCAGGAAATCGGCTGCACGGTGATCTTCGTGACCGCAAACCCGCGCCAGATCGACATCCCCATTCCCGGTGCGCTGGGCGTGATGATCAAGCCGGTCGATAGCCGGCAGGTCGTCGAGGCCGTGAGCTTTGCCGTGGCTGCCCGCCTGGGCAAGCCTTCGCCGACTCCGCCGCCGGGGCTGATGCTGCTGGCTTCCTGACGCGGCCCCAAAGCTTACTTCACAAGATTGCAAAAATGGCCGTTTCGATCAGACGGGAGCGCCCTCGGCTCGCTTGAGCCGACTGGCTGAAATCCGCATATCCACGCGCAACCCCTCCGCAAGCCAGTGCCGCTCGATAGCCCCGGCCAATTGCTGGGTGACGGCAAGCTGCACCAGCCGTGTTCCAAATCCGGTCTCGTTGGGTTCGCCTTGCAGCGCGGGACCCTTCTGCTCGATCCAGTCGATCAATACGTCATTGCCGTTCTGCGCGATCTCGATGGCGACCGTGCCCAGGTCAGACGAAAGCGCGCCATATTTTGCCGAGTTGGTGGCAAGTTCGTGAAACACCAAGGCCACCGGTGTTGCACTGCGGTCGTCGATCTCGGGGTTGTCTCCCGTCATCGTCAGCCGGCCTGCGCCTAGAGCGGGGTATGCGCTCAATATCTCGCCCAGCAACCCGTGGAGTGTCGAGGCGACGGCAATCGGACGGGATTGTTCGCTGTGCGGACGAGCAAACTCGTGCGCCCGGCCCAGCGCTGCGATGCGATCCTGCAATTCGGCGGCCATCGGGCGCAATTGCGGGTTCTGGCGGGCCGACATGCCGATCAGCCCATTGATGACGGCGAAGATATTCTTGATCCGGTGGCTGAGTTCGCGGCTCAGGACCTCGTTTTCCTCCATCATCATCTTGGATTCGTGAATATCGGTGCAGGTGCCGATCCAGCGCACGATCTTGCCTTGCTCGTTCTTCAGCGGCAGTGCCCGGCCCAGGGTCCAGCGATATTCGCCGCTGTGATGGCGAAGCCGATAGGTGACTTCGTATTGATCGCCGGTCTCGAGCGCATGCTGCCACACCCTGCGGGAATGTTCCTGGTCATCGGGATGGAACATGCCGTTCCAGCCTTCGCCATCGGTCGATCCTTGCGGGACGCCGGTAAATTCGTACCAGCGGGCATTGTAATAATCATGAAAGCCATCGGGCAGCGTCGACCACACCATCTGCGGCATGGCATCGGTCAGGATACGAAAGGCAGAGTTCATACGCTGCAGCGTGTCGCGCGTCGCAACAACGCCTTCTTCATCGGCAGCCTGCGCACCAAAGCCAAAGGCGCGCGACAAAAAATCGAGTTCAGACATCAAGGTGCTTTCTGGCAGGCAATTTCGAGCGATAGCGACTGGCGTTCATAGGGTTACGCCTTGGCGGCGGGAAACCAGCTGGAATCGATGGCGCTGAAGCGATCCACAAACCGGGCCAGCTCGATCAACCGGGGTTCATCGACCAGTGTCAGCGTGCTGCGGTTGCGCGTGATCAGCTTTTCTTCGGTCATCTGCCGGATCAAGCGGTTGACGTGCACCTGTGTGAGGCCAACCGCATCACCCAGATCGCTCTGCGTCAGCGGAATGCGAATCACCGGATTGTTCTCGCCGCTCACGGCACGCATCCTGGCGGCGATCGACAGGAACAGGTTGGCAAGGCGCGCCTTTCCCTCGCTTCGGCCGAGCGCGCGCAGCCGATCGGCAAGATCGATGCTTTCCATCTGACTCATGGCAAAGAACAGCGCGGCGAGCCGGGGATGGGTGTTGAATGTGTCGCCCAGAGCGCTGCGCGGAAAGCGGCAGACAACCACGTCGGTGGCTGCAACGATGCTGGATGCGGCATCACGAAAGGCTATGCCTGAGGCGCCGATCAGGTCGCCTGAAAAGTGGAAACGCAAGATCTGGCGTTTTCCGGCCGGCAATCGCGTTTCCGACAGCGCCCAGCCGTGGTGCACGATCAGCAATTCTGAGACGTCATCACCCTCCTGCCACAGCGTGCTGCCGGAATGATATTCCCGGGGTTCACGCTCCAGATGCGCAATCGCATTCATCTCGGATGGGGTAAGGTCGAGATACCTGTTCAGCCGGACGACGAAACAACTGTCTGACATGGCCGGGCTCCTGCAACAAAAGATATCCGGCAGGCCTGCCAGGATATCCCGTAAATCACTATCGGTCTGGTCCCCGGGAGCCCCGCTTTAGGGCTGAAGAGGTTTATTATCTAGCAAATTCAGAATATTAACATATGTTACACCTGCTAAAAAGCAGGCTTCGCCTACTTACGCTTCACCCCTCAAAACGATCCTGAAAATCAGCCATTGCGCGACGCGAGCAATTCCATAGGGTTAGGGCAATTCATAAAAACTGCATCGAGAGGATCGCCGCATCATGACGCTCACCGAGAGCTTGTCCGACCCCGAAACCGAAGCTGCAAAAGCCGCTGCCCTTGACTGGAGCGCCCCTGCCGGCTGGCCCGCGATGTCGCTGGAGCAGATAGAAGGCATGCTGTGCGCGCCGGGGCAGCCATTCGAGATCGAGACGATCGCGATCGATGGCGTTGCCACGCGCTGCTGGAAGAATGCGCCGCCCAGTCTTGCGGCGCTGGCGCAGGTCGCACGCGCGCATGGCGACAAGACTTTTGTGGTCTATGAAGATGAGCGGGTCAGCTACGATTGCTGGTTCCGCGCGATGGCGACACTGGCGCACCACCTGCAGGCTGTGGGGATCCGCAAGGGGGACCGGGTGGCGCTGGCCATGCGTAACCTGCCCGAATGGCCGGTGGCGTTCTTTGCCATCGTGAGCATCGGGGCAATCGCCGTGCCGCTCAACGCCTGGTGGACTGGGGCCGAACTGGCCTATGGCCTGGCCGATTCCGGCGCAAAGCTGCTGATCGCCGATGCCGAGCGGCTCGATCGGATCACTCCGCACCTCGGCGATCTGGCTGCGCTGGAGGCGATGCTGATCAGCCGCAGCACCGGCGATCTGCCGGCGACGGCATCGCGGCTTGAGGATGTGGTCGGCACGCCGACTGCCTATGCGGCGCTGGAGGCAACCGACCTGCCAGTGGTTGCCATTGCGCCCGACGACGCGGCGACGATTTTCTATACGTCGGGTACCACCGGCAACCCCAAGGGCGCGTTGGGCAGCCATCGCAACATGACGACGAACATCATGACCTCCGCGTATGCCGGGGTCCGTGCCTCGCTGCGTCGGGGCGAGGCTCCGCCCGCGCCCGAGCCTGCGGTGATGCTCACCGTGATTCCGCTGTTCCATGTCACCGCCTGCAGTGCAGGCATGACCGGCATCATGTTCGGCGGATCGACCATGGTCTTCATGCACAAATGGGATGCGCAAAAGGCGCTGGAGATCATCGAGCGCGAGCGGGTGACTGCCACCGGTGGCGTGCCGACCATCGCATGGCAGCTGATCGAGCATCCCGATCGCGACAAGTACGACCTGTCATCGCTCAAGTCGATTTCATACGGCGGCGCGCCGTCCGCGCCCGAACTGGTCCGCAAGATCCGCGAAGTCTTCGGAGCGCTGCCCGGCAACGGCTGGGGCATGACGGAGACGATGGCGACGGTGACCAGCCATACCGCCGAGGATTATCTCAACCGCCCCGACAGCTGCGGCCCGGCGGTGCCGGTGTGCGACCTCAAGATCATGGACGCCGATGGCGTCACCGAAATGCCGGTGGGCACGGTGGGCGAGCTATGGGCGCGCGGGCCGCAGATCGTGAAGGGCTATTGGAACAAGCCCGCCGAGACCGCCGCCACCTTCGTCGACGGCTGGGTGCGCACGGGCGATCTGGCGCGGGTCGATGAAGAGGGCTTTTGCTATATCGTCGATCGCGCCAAGGACATGATCATCCGTGGCGGGGAGAATATCTATTCGTCCGAGGTCGAAAACGTCCTGTATGACCACCCGGCGGTCACCGACGCCGCGCTGATCGGGCTGCCACACCGGACGCTGGGCGAGGAGCCCGCAGCGGTGGTCCATCTGGCACCGGGCACCACCGCCAGCGAAGCCGAACTCCAGGCGTGGGTGCGCGAGCGGCTCGCCGCGTTCAAGGTGCCGGTGCAGATCGTTTTCCATCCCGAAACACTGCCGCGCAATGCGAACGGAAAAATCCTGAAAAAGGACCTTGCCGGGCTTTTCGTCTGATCGCGTGATCCGGGCCCCGGACGGTTCCGGGGCCCCGAATCGCATGTCAGGCAAAGACGCTGGCCAGCTGTTCGCTGCTCGCACCTTCCTTGGTGCCGCGCAGTTCGATGTACACGGCCGCGATCCCCGCCGAGCCGACAGCAGCGCTTGCGGTGCTGATCAGCGCGCTGCTGACCACCGTCAGTGACGCGCTGATCATCGAGATGACGCCGATGGGTATCGCGATGATGAAGCTGAACACGAAGAACACGACGATGAGGCCCAGCAGTCTCAGCCGTGATCCCTTGGTCAGCGCCGAACTGCGGCTGAGTGCCTCGAAAACGCCCAGATTTTCAACCATCAGCGCGGGCACGGCCACCATCCACATCAGGTAGAGGATGATGCCCGGAATGATGAACAGCAAAAGGCCCAGGCTGATGCCTATGGCAACAACGATACCCAGCCCGATCAGCGGTAGCAGTTTCGACACTGCTCGCCCGACGCATTCGCCGAAATTCACTGGCCGACCGGCAAGATCGTTGGCGGATGCCACAATTAGCGAGGCCTGGAGGATGATCGAGAGGAACAGGAAGACAAAATAGCCTATGATGCTGCTGATAATGCCCCCAGGGTTGGAGAATAAGGTGGTGGGGTCCGCAGGTGCAGCAGGCACGACCATGCCGACCCCCAGTTGCGGCAGGCCGACAATCAGCAGCGAAAGCCCTAGAAACAGGGCGGGATTGCGCGCGATCACGCCGAAGGTGTTTGAAAACACATTGGATATGCTGAATTCGGTAGGTTGGCTGGCCATATCGTAACTCCCGGTTGATTGTCCCAAGCGACCGAATCTTGTCTTGGGGACCAGCCTAACATCTGCACACAGGCCGTCCAGTGCGCTTGGTGACCGCAAATCGCCTTGCTCCGACGCGGTGGTTCTGCGATCAAACCGGCTGTGACTGCTGGCCCAGCCCTTTCTGCACCCCGCCGCGACGGTTTTGACGCGGCCTTTGATCAGGTGCGCGGCGATGGCGATATTCAGTTCTCCGCTGCCTTTGCCAAACCTCCCGACCCGCCACCCGAATGGTGGGGCGATGTCACCCGCTGGCTGGGTGAGGCGCTCGAACCGCTGGCACGGGCTCTGGCCTGGGCTTGGCCGTGGCTCAGCAAGCTGCTGCTCGTCGCGCTGGCCATTGGCGTGGTGGCGCTGCTCTGGGTGATCCTGGCCCCGTACATTGCCGATTGGCGTGAACGCCGCGCCGCTGCCGTGCCGGACTGGGCGCCGGACCAGGCACTTGCACGGGCGCTGCTCGAAGATGCGGACAGGCTGGCTGCCGAAGGCCGGTTCGATGAAGCAGCGCATCTGCTGCTCTACAGGTCGATCGAGGACATTGCAGCGACGCGTCCCGATCTGCTGCGGCCTTCGACCACCGCGCGCGAGATCGGCGCGTTTGAAGCGTTGTCGCAACGTGCCCGACAGGCATTCGGTGTGATCGCAGGCCATGTCGAGGCGAGCGTCTTTGCCCGCCGGCCGCTCGACCGCAACGCGTGGGACAGTTCGCGCGAAGCCTATCGCGCCTTTGCCCTGGACGGTGGCTGACATGGCTGGCGGTGAAGGCTCCGGTCCTTTCGCGCGCGGCACCGTGCTGCTGATGATCGCCATCGGCTTTGCCGCGTTTCTGGCACTGCTTTATGCGATCGGCGCGGGCGGGGCGCTGCGGCCCGGCAACAACGGCGAGGCGCATGGCGCATCGTCGAGCGCCATCGGCTATTCGGCGCTGGGCCGCCTGCTGGAGAAAACCGGCACCCCCGTCCGCTACGGGCGTGCGCCGGGTGCGCTGCAGCAGCAGGACCTGCTGATCGTCACGCCGCAGCTGTCGTCCGACCCCAAGGAACTGGCGGCCCTGGTCAACCAGCGCGCCTTTGCCGGCCCCACCATCATCATCCTGCCCAAATGGCACGTGACCCCTGCGCAGGGGTTGAAGACCGGCTGGGTGCAGCTTGAATCCCCGTTCACCGCGCTGCAGGCCCCGCAGATATTGTCGCAGATGCTCGCGGTGAGAACCCGGCTGGAAGGCATGGACGACCAGGACGGAACACTTCCGTTTGTCCAGTCAGCCAAGCCCGAGGAAAAGGCGAAGATGATCAAGCAGGCGCTGAAATCACGCGTTACGATCAGCGGTGCCGGGTTGAAAACGGTGCTGGCCGATCCGCAAACGGGTGGCGCGCGCGTCGCGGTCATCGAGGATGGAGGCTGGTATCCCTCACTCGATCCCGGTGCGTCGACCGATCCTGCGCCAGAGGTGCAGCAGGGGCGCTATCCGGTGGTCATCGTTGCCGATGCCGATCTGATGAACAATCTGGGGCTGGCCAACCGCAAGTCGGCGGCGCAGGCGTTGCAGATCATCGATGCGGCCTGGTCGGGCGGCGGGCAGGGCGTGGTGTTCGATCTGACGCAGAACGGGCTGGGCGCGTCGGAAAATCTTCTCTCGGTCGCGTTTCGCCCGCCGTTTGTCGGCGCGGTAGCCAGCCTTGTGCTGGCGGCGATCGCCTTTGGATGGATGGCATTCTTCCGCTTCGGCCCGCCCTTGGTCGATGAACGCCCTTTCGGCTTCGGCAAGACCGCCCTGGTGCGCGGCAGCGCCGGGATCGTGCGGCGGCTGGGGCGCGATCATCTGACGGCGGATGCCTATGCCGATCTGCTGCGCGACCGCGCGGCGCGCGCACTGGGCCTGCCGCCCTCGCTGCCGCCGGACGAGGTCGATGCGCGGCTGGCTCTGGTCCCGGCGGATGATCAGGGGCAGGGCTACGAAACGCTGATTGCCAATATGCGTGCTGCGCGCGACCGGCCCGCCATCGCGGCTGCCGCGCGCGCGCTCTATCGATGGAAAAAGGAACGGATGGGATGAACATGGCCGATATCAATGCGCTGGGGGACCGCATCCGCGCCGAAATGGGCAAGGCGATCATCGGCCAGGACGAAATTGTCGAACAACTGCTGATCGCTTTGTTCTCATCGGGCCATGTGCTGCTCGAAGGCCCGCCGGGTACCGCCAAGACCTTCATGGCGCAATGCTTTGCCGCGTGCCTTTCGCTCGATTTCGGGCGCATCCAGTTCACGCCTGATCTGATGCCGGGGGACATTGTCGGGTCGAACCTGTTCAACTTCCAGACCAGCCAGTTCACGCTGACGCGCGGCGCGATCTTTACAGATTTGCTATTGGCCGACGAGATCAACCGTACCCCGCCCAAGACGCAGGCAGCGCTGCTCGAGGCGATGCAGGAGCGTAGCGTGACGCTGGATGGCACGCGCCATGCGCTGTCGCCGCATTTCATGGTGGTCGCGACGCAGAATCCGATCGAGCAGCAGGGCGTCTATCCGCTGCCCGAAGCGCAGCTCGACCGCTTTCTGTTCAAGCTGCTTGTTGGCTATCCCGATGCCGAGCAGGAGGCCCGCATTGTCGCCGAATATGGCAAGCGCAGCGGCATGCAGCGCCCGCAGGCGTTCGATATTCAGCCGCAGGTGACGTCCGACGAACTGACGGCGGCGCGCGCTGTGGTGGCAGAGGTCAGGCTGGTCGACGAGGTGGTCGCCTATATCGTTCGGCTGGTGCGCGCGACGCGCGAGACGGCGGACTTCGAAAGTGGCGCAAGCCCGCGTGCGGCGATCATGCTTGCCAATGCGGCGCGCGCGCGGGCGGCGCTGCTGGGGCGCGACTATGTGATCCCCGATGACGTCAAGCAGCTCGCGGCATCGGTGCTGCGCCACCGCACCTTGCTGTCGCCCGCCGCGGAGATCGAGGGCCGCCGGGTCGAGACGATCGTCGCCGATCTGGTCGAACGGACCGAGGCGCCGCGTTGATCGGAGCCTATCCCACGCTGCGCGCCGGTGTGCTGATCGCCGGTGGTGCGCCGCTGGCGATGCTGCTGGCAACAGCCGCGCCCGGGCTGTGGGCGCTGGGCCCGGCGTGGTCGGCAGCGATGCTGCTGCTGGCGCTGCTCGACGCGCTGGTCGCCGGGCGCGCACGCGATATCCGGTTGATCGTGCCCGCGAGTAGCGAATTGGGGCACGATGTCGTGATCGGCCTGGAGGCAGCGCTCTCGTCGCGGGTGCAGATCCGCCATGTAGAGGCGAGCGTCTCGGTGGAAAGCCGGATCGTGCCCGGAGGAAACGGGTTTGCAACTTTGCAACTCGATGGCGGGGCAAGGCTTTTGCATGGCTATATCGCGCTTCATCCGGTGCGGCGTGGGACGCTGGTCATCGAGGCTCTCTGGCTGCGCTGGCAGGGCCCACTGGGGCTGGGCTGGCGGCAGGACCGACGCGCAAGTGGTGAGAGCATCGCAATCCTGCCCGATATCGCTGCGGTGCGCGCGCCTGCGCTGCAAGTCTTCATCAAGGATGCGATCTACGGCATTCTGGCGCGGCAGAGCCGCGGGGAAGGCAGCGAATTCGAGGCATTGGTCGAGTATCAGCCGGGGTTCGACCGCCGCACGATCGACTGGAAAAGCTCCGCGCGCCACTCCAAGCTGCTGGCGCGCGAATATGATACCGAGCGCAACAACCAGATCGTCTTTGCGCTCGATTCAGGCTCGGACATGTGCGAGCCGGTGGCGGGGCTTCCGCGCATCGACCGGGCCGTGTCGGCGGCGTTGCTGACCAGCTATGTTGCGCTGAAGGCTGGCGATCAGGTGCGGTTGTTCTCGTTCGCCGCCAGGCCTGAACGCGCGACACCGTTCGTTTCAGGCAGCCGCAACTTCTTTCGCCTGCAATCCGAAGCCGCTGCCATCGATTACCGTTTCGAGGAGAGCAACTACACGCTCGCTCTGTCGACGCTTGCCGCACAGCTGCAGCGGCGTTCGCTGATCGTCGTGTTCACCGATTTCACCGACCCGACGAGTGCCGAGCTGATGCTCGAGTCGGTCGGTCGGCTCATCGACCGGCATCTGCTGCTGTTCGTGGCGATGGAGGACGAGGAGTTGCTGGGGATTGTCGATCAACCTCCCGACACCAGCGAGAAGGTGGCTGAAAGCGTTGCGGCGGCGAGCCTGCTGGCACAGCGGCGGCTGGTGATCACGCGGTTGCGGCATCTGGGCATCGAGGTCATCGAAGGGCGGCATGACGAAATCGGGACGCGGCTGATGAACGCCTATCTCAAGATCAAGCGCCGGGGGCAGCTGTGAACGGCGCGGTGTTTTCCCCTCAGGGCGAGCGGGCCGTGGCCGACGCCGTGCTGCGCAGCGATCGGTTCCGGCTGGAACGCGAAGCCGATTGGGCGCGGATCGACGCCATGGTCACCGCGATGGAAAAGGGCAAGCTCAAGACCCTGTCCGATGATGACGTCATGGCGTTGCCGGTGCTGTATCGCAACCTGCTCTCCAGCCTGTCAATCGCACGCGAAAGCTCTCTCGATGCAGGGTTGATCGCCTATCTGGAATCGCTGACACTGCGCGCGTATTTCATCGTCTATGGCACGCGCACCACCTTTGGTGGCTGGTGCCGAAGCTTTTTCGGCGGCGGGCTGAGCCGCGCGGTGCGCGCAACCTGGGGCGATATCCTGATTGCACTGGCTGCGATGGTCATCGGCGCGCTGCTGGGCTTCTGGCTGGTCGATGCCGATCAGCAATGGTATTTCCGTCTTGTGCCCGCACAGTTCAGCGACGTACGGGTGCCCGGTGCCTCGCGCGAGGCGTTGCTCGGCACGCTGTTCGGCAAACAGGAGGCAGACGGGCTTTCGGTATTTGCCGCATACCTGTTCAACAACAATGCGCAGGTTGCGATCATGGCCTTTGCGCTGGGCTTTGCCTTTGGCGTGCCGACGCTGCTGCTACTGGTTTACAACATGGTGGGGTTGGGCGCGATGCTGTGGGTGTTCGCCTCGCGCGGGCTGACAGCAGAGTTCATCGGATGGCTGTCGATCCACGGCACCACCGAATTGCTGGCGATCCTGCTGGCGGGAGCCGCCGGGCTGCATATCGGGCGGGCGCTGGCCTTTCCGGGGCGGCGCAGCCATCTGACCGCCTTGAGCGGGGCAGGGCGGACGGCCGCGCAGGTCATGGCGGGTGTCATCGTGATGCTGATCTGCGCCGGTCTGCTCGAAGGCTTCGCGCGCCAGCTCGTCCAGTCGACGGCGCTGCGCTATGCGATCGGCTATGGCGTGCTTGCGGCCTGGCTGACCTATTTCTTCGCCTTCCGCCCGAGGCGCAGCTGATGGTACAAGGGGCGAGCATTGGCCGGTCTCGGGGCAGCGATGCCAAGCTGCAGCGGACGCTGGTAACGCCGGAAGGCGTCGCGTTGGATATCGCGGTTGCCCCCGCCAGTGCGCGCATCGGAGCGTTGTTCATCGATTTGACTGCCTTGTTTGGCTTGTTCCTCGGTTTCGTGCTGACCATCCTGCTGCTCGCCTGGGCCTATTCGCGTGCGGGGCTGCCTTCGGTTTCGGATGGCGTGATGAACTTCCTGTTCGTGCTTTTCATCATCGGCACGTTCCTGGCGCGCAACGCCTATTTCCTGTTCTTCGAGCTGGGCCAGCGCGCTGCGACCTGGGGCAAGAGATCGGTCGGCATCCGGGTGGCATCACGCGATGGTGGGAGGCTGACGGCAGAGGCAGTCATTGCGCGCAATCTGCTGCGCGATATCGAGATGTTCCTGCCGCTGATGTTCATGACATCGGGCGGGGTGCAGGGCACGCTCAGCGAGTTTGCAGCGTGGTCTGGCATCATCTGGGTCGGCGTTTTTCTGGTCTTTCCCCTGCTCAACAAGGACCGGCTTCGCTGCGGCGACCTCATCGCCGGCACCTGGGTGGTAGCAGCGCCCAGGGCAGCCCTGGGCAGCGTCGTAGCCGGTGGTGGGGGCTCCATGGTGCAGGCCGCAGAAGGCCTTGCGCCTGATCGCTACCGGTTCGACGACGCAGAGCTGTCAGTGTATGGCGAGTATGAACTGCAGATGCTGGAACAGGTGCTGCGAACCGCCAATGCCGAGACGATGAAGACTGTTGCCGTCACCATCTGCACCAAGATCGGTTGGACGGCACCAGTCGATGATGAGCAGGCGTTCCTCCAGGCCTATTACACCCAGTTGCGCGCCCGACTGGAACGGGGCATGCGTTTTGGCCGCAGGCGGGCTGACAAGAACGCCTGAGGCGGATACGCCAAGCGCGCCGGGCTGCTGGCCCAGCGTGATGGTGATTGACGGGTCAGGTTAAGCGGGTGCAGCCAGCCCTGGCGTCAGCGGACGCCGATCAGTCCGGTGACGTCTTCCGCAGGGGGCGGCATCTGGGCGCGCATTGCACCGCGTGGATCGCCCAGGATGGCGCGGGCCACCTGGCGCGCGAAGACATCGAGCGACTGAGGCAGCTCAGCTGCGCCGCTGCTTTTGGCGAGCTGCGTCATCGCGCCGCCGGTCGCATTGGGGCGATTGATCAAATTGATCACGCCGTCATTTGCTGGCTTGGCAGGTGCAGGGTCGGTGTCGCGCGGGGCGACATCGTTCACCTGATAATTTGGCCGGATATATACCGTCCGCATCGTCGGCGAGCCCGGAGGGTCTGAATTGTTGATCATGATATGTTGGTCCTAAACAGGAGGTCCCGAACACCATGGCACCAAGGGCGTTAACCCGTGCTTCAAAAGACTGGCGTATGCGATCTTAAGCATGATTACCGCTTAATTTCTGCCGCGCCCCGCTCACGCGTGCCCAGGCCAGATCCGCAAATTCGCACAGCAATGGTCGCGTATCGCGCGGATCGATGATGTCTTCCACCGCAAAATGCTCGGCACTGCGGAACGGGCTGCGCACCTTGTTCAGCCGCTCGCGGATGGCGGCGAGGTGGGCTTGCGGGTCCGCGCTGGCCTCCAGCTCGGATTTGTAGGCGACCTCGACGCCGCCATCGATCGGCAGCGAGCCCCAGTCACCGCTGGGCCAGGCGAACCGATACTGGAAGCGTTCGGCGTTCGACATCGCAGAGCCTGCAATGCCATAGGCGCGGCGGACGATGACCGATGCGAGCGGCACGCGCGCGCGATAGATCGCGTTCATCGCATTGACGCCATAGCGGATCGTGCCCGCGCGCTCGGCATCCGCACCGATCATGAAGCCCGGATTGTCGACGAGATGGACGATCGGCAGATGGAACTGGTCTGCCAGCTTGACGAAGCGCTCGGCCTTCTCGCTGGTCCTGGCCTCCCATGAGCCGCCCAGAAAGCTGGGGTCGCTGGCCAGCACCGCGACCGGCCAGCCGTCCAGCCGGGCAAAAGCGGTAATGACCGCGCGGCCCCAGCGGCGACCCATTTCGAAGACGCTGCCATGATCAAACACCTGGGTCAGCACGCGGCGCATCGCATAAACCTGCGCCGGATCGCGGGGGACAACGGAGAGCAAAGCCTCTTCCCGGCGATCGACGGGGTCCGTGCAGGGCGTGCGTAGGGCCAGCGTATCGACCGATGAAGGCAGATAGCTCAGAAACCGTCGTGCGACCGCGAACGCTTCGGCCTCGCTCGCAACCTCTTCGTCCACCACGCCATTGCGGCAGTGGATTTCAGTGCCGCCCAGCTGTTCCTTGTCCACCGTCTCGCCGATCGCTGCGGCGACCGCAGGGCCCGCTGCAAACAGCTGCGACAGGCCCTTGACCATCACCGAATAATGGCTGGCGACGGTGCGCGCCGCGCCCAGCCCTGCGGTCGGTCCCAATGCGAGCGCCACGACGGGCACGGTTTCCAGATTGGTGACGATATGGTCCCAGCCGGGCACCATCGGCACATAGGTATAGCCCATGGTCTCGAGCGTCTTGACCGAACCACCACCGCCGGTGCCGTCGATCATGCGGATCAGCGGCAGGCGCAACTCGTGCGCCATCGCTTCGCACTGGACGAACTTGCGGTGCAGCGCGGCATCGGCAGAGCCCCCGCGCACAGTGAAGTCATCGGCGCTGGCAACGACCGGACGGCCATCGATGTCACCGCGTCCGAAGATGAAGTTGGAGGCGGCAAGGTCTACAAGGTCGCCTTGCGCGTCATAGCTGCCACGCCCTGCGATCTTGCCGATCTCGCGGAAACTGCCGGGGTCCAGTACGCCGTCGAGCCGCGCGCGAGCGTCCATTTTGCCGCGCGCGTGCTGGCGTGCGACCTTTTCTTCTCCGCCCATTTTGTCTGCCAGCGCACGGCGCCGATGCAGCTCGTCGATCTCTTCCTGCCAACTCATGGCGCAACGCTAGCGCGCCATGCGAGCCAGGTCACGCGGGAAAGATCAGCCCTTTTTCTTGGCCATCGACTGCACCGCGCCCAGCGTCAGCTTGACGTGATCGCGATAGTCCATGTTGTCATGGACAAAGGTGATGCGGCCATTGGGAGCGACCACCATGCTGGTCCGCCCCGTCATGCTCGGGCGACCGGCCAGGCCGACGCCGTACGCCTGGATCATCTGCGGGGTGGCCTGGGCAACGGTGAACTTGCTCTGGCAAGCTTCGGTCGAGAACTTCTTGAGTTCGTCGATCCCGTCCGCTGACAGGCCGATCACGGTCGCGCCGGCTTTCTTGAATTCTGTCATGCGGGTGGCGAATTCATGCGCCTCTGCGGTGCAGCCGCTGGTGAACGCCTTGGGGAAGAAATACAGAACAACCGGGCCTTTTTTCAACTCGCTGGCCAGGCTGAGCTTGTACGCCTTGCCCGCTTTTGCGCCGGTGGTCGTGAACATCGGGGCCTTGCCGCCGATTGCGACCTTGCCGGCATCCGCGGCGAGGGCAGGGGCTTGTACAAGCATCGCGGCAGACCCTGCGGTCATGGCGAGAACGGCGAGAGGAAGAGCAACCTTGGCGCGCATGACTGTGACCCCTTATGTCAGTGATAGTGGCAACTTAGGGGCTGTCAGCGATATTTCCAGAGCGTGTCGCTGTGTTTTGCAGGCAAACCGGGCGCTGCAACGCACAATCAGCTGAATTCGCGTGCGACATCCTGGGCATCCGGCCCTGCAAGCTGGCGGTAGAGCGCTGCATTGACGCAGACCATCAGCACGGTCAGCAGCATGCTCAGCACGGCATCGACAAGCGTGGTCAGCGTGTCGGCGATCTCTGCCGAAAGCGCGAGGCGAATGATCAGGCCAAAGACAGTAACGCTGGTGATATAGACGAAGAACGCCGTGATGCCGACGACGATCACGAACAGCAGGATGCGGCCGCTGTTACCCTTGGTCAGCGCCCAGGACCGGCGCAGCGGGACGTTGATGCTGTGCTTGCGTTCGGCCACCATGACCGCGCCTGCGACGATCAGCTTCACGAAGATGTAGATGCCGGGCAGGATGAAGGCGAGAGAGCCGAGAAAGGTCAGAATCCCGCTCAGCACGCCCATCGCATAATACGGCAGGATGATCGTCAGGCCACGCCGCATGGCCTCTGAGACATTGGGGTTGCTGCGATCGAGCATCAGCACCAGCATGACGATGCTGGCAAAGCCGTTGAGCAGCCCGATCAGCACGATCCAGACGATATTGTCCGAATAGAACTGTTGCAGGTTCTGGTAGATCACCTCGAAGGTCGCATCGGCCGGCGCCGCAGGCTGCGGGGAAAAGAACGCAAAGGCCAGGCTGGGCAGCAGGATGAACACGCCCGCCACACTGAGCAGCAGCTCGCGGTTGGCGCGAAACAGCTGCATCACGTCGTTCCAGCAGGCGGAAAGATCAAGCTTGCGGGTCATGGCGGGATTGGCCTCACGGACTAAAGCGACTAAAGCCGTGCGCTAAACGGCACAGCGGCACGGCGCAAGGCATTTGGCACGCGACGGCCGCTGCAGAAGGCAGGGCGCGATGGCATTGGCAGGTGGTTTGGCAACGACAGCGGCAGCGGCAGGCACAGGTGCGCCCGAGTGGCGCGTGACGCCCGGCCACACCGCCTATCCGGACGCGCTCGCCGAGATGGAGGCGCGCAACCAGGCGATCGAACGCGGCGAGGCCGGCGAGCTGCTGTGGCTGCTCGAACATCCGCCCCTCTACACCGGCGGAACCAGCGCCGACCCGGCGGAATTGCTCAGCCAGCAATTCCCGGTGTTCGATACCGGGCGCGGTGGGCGCTATACCTATCATGGGCCGGGCCAAAGGGTCGGCTATGTGCTGCTCGATCTGCGCAGGCGCGGCAAGGATGTGCGCTGTTTCGTCCATGCGCTCGAAGGTTGGGTGATCGCTGCGCTCGCCGATCTGGGTGTGTCGGCGCGGCGGGCCGAAGGCCGCGTGGGCATCTGGACCGATACGCTGAATGGCCAGGAGGCCAAGATCGGTGCGATCGGCGTGCGCGTGCGGCGCTGGGTGACGATGCATGGCTTTGCGGTCAACGTGAACCCCGACCTTTCGCACTTCGGCGGAATCGTGCCCTGCGGCATTGCCGAATATCCGGTGACCAGCCTGGCAGATCTAGGAATTTCCGCGTCGATGGCTGATCTGGACGCGGCGCTGGCGCGCCACGCCGATGCCTTTCTTGCAGCGCTTGGCGGGGCATGCCAAAGCGCTGACGAAGAAAAGGAATGACGATGATGCTGAGGGTTGTGAAGATCGGGGCGACGATGGCGCTGGCGGGGCTGGCACTGGCCGGTTGCGAAAAGAAGGCCGCCGATGGCGCCACCGTCGCGCAAGGCAGTGCGCCGGTTGGCACGATCAGCGACGAAATGCCGAATCTGGAACTGCTGCCCAACGATGCGGCGCTCGCAGATCCGGCGGATGTGCCACTGGTGCCCGGTGCCAGCCCTGCTGCGCCGCCTGCCCAAGCCGAGGCATCAGCTCCGGTTGCACAAGCCGCTCCACCACCCGCACCCGCCGAACCGGCGCTGGAAGGTTCGATCGCCGAGTAACGTGCGGCTGCGCGGTCAGTCCGCGTAAACGGTCGGATCGATCAATCCGGCATCGGCAAAGCCCTGTTTGCGCAGGCGACAGCTGTCGCAAAGGCCGCAGGCGCGGCCATCGGGCGTGGGGTCATAGCACGACCAGCTCATTCCCGGATCGAGCCCCAGCCGCGCGGCTTCGGCTGCGATCTCGGCCTTGCCCAGAAACTGCAACGGCGCGTGGATGGTGAACGGCTCGCCTTGGTCGCCCGCCTTGGTGGCAAGATCGGCCAGTCGCTCGAAGCCCTGGATGAATTCGGGCCGGCAATCGGGATAGCCCGAGTAATCGAGCGCGTTGACCCCGATGAAGATATCGCGCGCGCCCAGCGCTTCGGCCCAGCCCAATGTCAGTGACAGGAAGATAAGGTTGCGTGCGGGCACATAAGTGACAGGAATATCCGAGCCCACCCCCGTCTTGGGGACGGCGATGTCATCGGTCAGCGCCGATCCGCCGAACTGGCGCAGGTCGAGCGGCAGGATGATGTGCCGCACTGCGCCGATATGCGCTGCGATCGTCTTCGCCGCCTCGATCTCCACCCGGTGGCGCTGGTTGTAATCGATGGTCAGCGCCGCGACAGCGAAGCCCGCCTCCTGCGCGCGCGCGGCGGACACCATGGAATCAAGGCCGCCTGAAAGCAGGACGACAGCGGTTTTCTGCGGATCGGTCATGCGGAGGACGCATATTGCGCTGCGGCATCTGTCGCAAATCAAAAAATCGGGCCGCGCGGACAGGTCCGGCGGCCCAGGAAGGTCTTGCGACCTGAATGGAGGAAAGCGTACCGAATCCGGCACGTTCTCCTTCTACCCCGGTTGTGGTTAAGAAACCGTGTACCTCTGAAAGGACTATCCGCCGCAGGCTCCGGCGTAGCGGGCTTCCTTGGCAAAGGCGAAGGGCGAGTTGTGGGCAATGCCCTGCGAGTCGATCTGGATCAGGCCACGACCTTCGTACTTGATCGTGGTCCGACCCGTCCCGCCGCCGGGGCACCGATAGGTCACGGTCACCTCGTCGGGCTCGTCGGAAACCACAAAGCGGCTGCATTGCAGATCACGGTGCTGCAGTTGCAGCAGCTTGCGGATGTCGCGCACGCACACTTTGTCCGCATCGGCGCCGCCGCGTTCCTTGAGGTTCCACAAGCCGGGCTGCAGCTTGTTGAGCATCGCCAGCTCCGGGCCCTGGGCGGGCGCGGCCACAGACGCCAGGCCGAGCGCCGCGGCGGGCAGCATTAACCATTTCAGATGACGGGGAAATGCGATCATGCGGGTAACCTTATCGTTGGCCCCTGCTGTCTTGGGCAGCAGGAACAGTCAATCGTGTGCGACCCGATTCAGGTTTCTTGCCCCAGGCAATATTATCGCTTTATGCAAAGATGATGGCGAAATCACTTGGCAATTATGGCGGGTTTGCGGCCCGCCGTCAGCCGTGATCACACAGCGGCGGGCGGCTCGATGTGAAAAGCGCGCGAGCAGAAGGCGCAATCGACCACGATCGTGCCGGTATCGCCGACCATCTCGGCCTGCTCTTCGGGCGGAAACCGACCGATGACGTCGCGGATATGGTCGAGGTTGCAGCGGCATCCCTTGACGAGCGCCACGCCATCCTCAGCGCGCACTTCGTCCTCCTCGTGGAACAGCCGCCACAGCAGGTCGCGCCCGGTGAGCTCGGGGTCAAGCAGTTCGGAGTGCTTCAGCGTGCTCGACAGGACGGACACATGTTCCCATTCAGGATGATCAAGTCGCACGTGCAGCCGCTCGCGGCCTTCCTCGCCCTCGGGCAGGTGCTGCACCAGATAGCCCGCGCTGCGGCAGCCGGTGGCATCGCTCTCGATCGCGATGCGGATCAGCGTCGGTACCTGCTCGGACTGGCTGAAATAGCTCTCGCACGCCTGTGACAGCGAATCGCCGTCCAAGGGCACGATGCCCTGATAGCGGCCCTTGCCGAAGCTCTGGTCGAAGGTCATCGCCAGATAGCCCTTGCCGAACAGCGCGAACAGCGAGGGATTGGCGCCCAGCCGGGCGAGCCGTTCGGCATCGAAACGCACATGCCCGCGCAGCTCTCCGCCGCGATAATCGACCACCAGCAGCTCGATGATGCCGCCCTCGGTCTGCGCCTGGATGGTCACTTGGCCGCCATCCTGCTTCATCAGCGATCCGATCAATGCGGCCAGCGTGATCGCCTCGGCCAGCACCAGCTTGATGCAGGTGGGATAATCATGCGCGGCAAGAATCTCGCGCAACACGCTGTCCAGCCGCACGAAACGGCCGCGCGCATCGCGGGCGGGGAGGGTGAAATGGACGGGCAGGGCTTCAAAAGGTGAGGTCATGCGCCGCTATATGGTGCGGGCAGGGGCTGGCGTCAAACCTGCGTTCCGAATGCCCACTCCGTCATTCCCGCGCACGCGGGAATCCCGCTTGGTCGCCAATGTTCGCGCTAAAGCGGGACCCCCGCATGCGCGGGGGTGACGTCAATGTTGTGTTGCTACAAAGTCCTAAGGACGCCCACCGCATCATCGCTCGCGCCGCGTGGCATAAAGCCATCCAATCAAAACAACTGCACCAAAGATAAATGCAGTGACAGCGATCGTTTGCAGCTTATCAGGTCGATGGTCTGCCAGTCCCCGCAACACGAAAAGTGCAGCAAAAATCAATAACCCGGCTCTGATGTACCTTGATCGTTGCAGCAAAGTCCCGATAACCTACCCCGTATACCGCCCCGCCGTTTCCCTGATCAGCGCGATCATGTTCGGGATGCCCTGAGTGCGATTGGACGAGAGCTGGTTTTTGAGGTCGAACGGGGCCAGCGCGCCTTCGATGTCCGCGCTGGCGACGTCGGCCGGCGCCTTGTCCTGCACGCTCAGCAGTACGAGCGCGATGATGCCCTTGGTGATCGCGGCGTTGCTGTCGGCGAGGAAGTGCAGATCGCCCTCGTCGGTGCGGGTGGGATAGACCCAGACCGAGGCGGAGCAGCCGCGCACCAAGGTGGCGTCGGTCTTGAGCGCATCGGGCATCGGATCGAGCGTTTTGCCCAGATCGATGATCAACCGATAGCGATCGTCGGCGTCGAGGAATTCATATTCTTCGGCCAGATCGGCCAGTTGGGGGGCTGTGCTGCTCATGGGCCGCAGATAGGGGCGCGGCGGGGGAAAGTCACCCCGCCGCGCGCTTTTGTTAAAGCTCGACCCCGGCAGCAATCGCTTCGAGCTTGCGGATGCGTTCCTTCAGGTCAGCGATCTCGATCCGCGAATGGGTCGAGGGCGATCCGCCGTCATGCAGCGGTCCGTGCGATTCAATCTCGTGGCGCTTGAACGCCAGCCATTCGCGCCAGCCGCGCAGCACGGTGGAGGAGACGAGGGCAATGCTCAGCAGGGCGCTGGTTGCCACGGTCATGTAGAGATAGGCGCTTTCCATGATATTACCCTTTACGGCCCCCGCCGCCCGGTTGATGGTTCATGCGCCGCGTCAGCGGTCGCGCAGTTTCTCGATTTCAAGGCTGAGGTCGCTGGTCTGGCGTTGATCGGTAATCACGCGCTCCAGCACCTGCACCCGCTCCTTCAGTCCGCGTACTTCCTCGCGCAGGCGCGCAGCCTCAGCGGTGTCGGCAGGCCGGGCGAGCTGCTCATTGCCATGCTCGTCTTCCAGAATGCCGTGCTGGGCTTTGTACCTTGCCTTCAGGACATTGCCGATCATCACGATCAGGACGATGCCGATTACCATTTCAAACGGGTTCATGATGCGATTTCCCTCAAAATCTCAGAACGTCTCAGGTCAATTGCTTGGTCCGCAGGTTCTCGATCTGCTGGGCCAGGTCGTCGCGGCCCCGGCCATCGGTAACGATGCGTTCCAGCGTGCGCAGGCGCTGTTCCATCCGGTCATCGACGGGCGGTCTTGCGACCGCTTGCGCCTTGGCCAGTTCGATCTGCAGTTCCAGCGTCTTGCGCTGATGCTTCGTCCAGATCGCCAGGCCGCCGAGCATGAACGGGGCCAGCGGGATCAGAACCAGAAGCGCGTCGAAATCGAACATTGGTATGCCCCCAGGTGTTAGAGTGTCAGTGTCAGTTCGCGCGCTTGTCGCGCAGGGCTTCGATTTCATGGGTCAGGCGGTGGGAGTCATCAGTGACGATGCGCTCGACATTGCCCAGACGGTCCTTGATCGATCCCAGTTCGGCGCGCAGCTGAGCATTTTCCTGGCTCAGCAGCTTGATCCGCTCGACCGATTCCTGGTCGGTCTTGGGATAGACCGGCTTGCCCCAGCTGTTTTCCAGCGGATAGCCGTTCTTGATCCGCAGCCAGTTGTTCACAAGAACGCCGATCGTGATGATCAGTATGCCAGCTGTCAGCGCAGGGCCCAGTGCTTCAATCAATGCAAGCTTGTCCATCACGCGCGGTCCTTCTGTACTCTCAGGCGTTCGATTTCGTCCGCCAGGCGGCTGCTCGAACTGTTGGCGTCGGTAGCAATGCGTTCCAGCACCGCAATCCGTTCTTCCAGCCGTCCGATCTTGCCGGTTAACTGCTCGTTTTCTGATGTGAGCAGCGATATTTTTCGATCAGCGTCAGGATCTGTTCGTTCAATGACTTTACCGGTCCACTGATCTTCGAGGGGATAGCCATGCTTGGCGCGGATCCAGGTGGTAAACACCCATGCGCTCATCGAAAGCATGACAATCGCGATAACAAAACCTGGTCCACCCCAGCTCATGACAATCTCCTGAAACCTTGTTTCTGTTCTCGTTCAGCGCAGGCTTTCGATCTCGTCGGCCAGCCGCGTGTTCTTGGCGGTGTAGAACAGTTCGACATCAGCCAGGCGACGGTCGATCTCGCGGAACCGGGCCTTCACATCGCGAGCGGTGCGGGTCGGCGACTGGCGTACACCCTGCCAGAACTTCTGGTCCTGATCGTCGGTGTAAAGGTGCGCCGGCTTCTTCTCAGCCAGAAAGCCCATTCCGAGATAGCCAATCAAGGCCCAACCGGTCATCAGCGTGAGCAGGATGGCGGCAACGCGGATCCACACGACATCGATCCCGGTGTAATCGGCGATGCCAGCGCACACGCCCATGAACTTGCCGTTCTGCTTGTTGCGATAGAACTTGGTCTTGCGCGGTGCGGGGGCGTCGTTGCGATATTTGTCCAGGCGGCTCATTTCCTTACCCTTTCCTTCAGCAGGCGCTCAACCTGTTCCAGGGCGTAATCGTCCTGGTCATCCGAACTGGTCAGTCGCGCCGGGCGCCAGTCGGGGTTGTCGGCGGAGATGATCCGCTCGACCGTATCCATGCGATCGTCGAGGCGACGGGCCATCGCGTGCAGCTCTTCCAGCAGGTTTTCATCCGAGCTGGTGAGCGTCGCTGCGGTCTTCCACTTGGTGATGTAGTGAAACACCAGCCAGGGCAGTCCGATGAAGAGCATGCCGACGATGAAGATGGGGACGAGGATCTCTTCCATCGGATCAGCCCTCCTTCTTCATGGCGCGTTTCATCGCCTCGAGTTCTTCGTCGACCTTGTCCGACTGCGCGAGAGCGGCAAATTCGTCGTCAAGGTTGCGCTGGCCCAGCGCCTTGCGCTCGCCGCGCTCGTCCTCGGCCATGCCCAAAGCATCGGCGCGGCCTTCGGCCATGTCGACGCGGCGTTCGAGCAGGTCAAAGCGGCTGAAGGCTTCGCGGACCTTGTCGCCATTGTACATCGTGCGCAGCTTGACGCGGTTCTCGGCGCTTTCGAGGCGGCTCATGATGTTGTTCTGGCGCATGCGGGCCTCGCGCAGCTTGGCCTGCAGCTTGGCAATGTCCTGCTCCGACGCGCGCAGCGCATCATCGAGCACGTTGATTTCGACATTGAGCTGATCGGCCATATCGGCAGCCTTCTTCTTTTCCAGCAGCGCGGCGCGGGCCAGGTCTTCGCGGTCCTTGGACAAGGCGAGTTCTGCCTTGTCGGTCCAGTCAGCCTGCAGCTGCTCCAGCTTGTTCACGTGCCGCTTCATTTCCTTCTGGTCGGCGATGGTGCGCGCGGCAGAGGCGCGGACTTCGACCAGGGTTTCTTCCATCTCGAGGATGATCATCCGGATCATCTTCGACGGGTCTTCGGCCTTGTCGAGCAGCTCGGTAACATTGGCGGCAATGATGTCGCGGGTTCGAGAGAAAATTCCCATGGCGAAAACTCCGTTCGTTAAGGTCGGGTGGACCGGATCCTGATCCACCTTACCCCCTTTTGCATGGCAGTTGAAAGAGATTGGCCGGGACGGGGCAAGGGGGGTAAGCGTCCCGGCCAAATCCGTCAGGCGAGGTACCGGACGGAAACGATTTTGCCGGCATCCCTGTCGTGCTGAACAGGCGAGGCCGCGGCCTCGATGCTGGCGAAGGCGGTGAGGAACAGCGTGGTGACCAGCATCAGTGCAGCAACCGTGGTGATCAGCGTCGACTTGAAGACGCCGTCTTCCTGTGCCGTCTGATCGTTGGTTTGGTTCGCGTAACGCACTGTCTTTCTCCCATGGACCGCTGTGTGTCGGTGTTGCCAATAGCGTTGCAGGGTGCGTGCCAAACTGAAAAACACTGCAATAACAATGTTTTGCAAAATTCAAGGCCGTTGGACGTTGGTTAGGATTGCCATGAGTTGGGATTTTGCACTATCTCTTGGGCCATGCAGAGGGCCAGTCAGTTCATCGGGGAGTCAGGGGCGTTTCTGGATGCGGTCGAACGCGCCAGCCGTGCTGCCATGCTCAACCGACCGGTGCTGGTGATCGGCGAGCGCGGCACGGGCAAGGAACTGATCGCCGAGCGGCTCCATCGCCTGTCCTCGCGCTGGGATGGTCCGCTGATCACATTGAACTGCGCCGCGCTCCCCGAAACGCTGATCGAAGCCGAGCTGTTCGGCCACGAGGCAGGCGCCTTCACCGGCGCAACCCGCGCGCGCCAGGGCCGGTTCGAGGAGGCCGATGGCGGCACGTTGTTCCTCGACGAACTCGCAACCTTGAGCTCCGCTGCGCAGGAACGGCTGCTGCGCGCGGTCGAATATGGCGAGATCACCCGCATCGGCTCTTCGCGCGCGATCAAGGTCGATGTGCGGATCGTCGCTGCCACCAACGAACATCTGCCCGAACTGGTCGAGCAGGGCCGCTTCCGCGCCGACTTGCTCGATCGCCTGTCGTTCGAGGTGGTCACCCTGCCGCCGCTGCGCGTGCGCGAGGGCGACGTGATGGTGCTCGCCGATTTCTTCGGGCGGCGCATGGCGGCGGAGCTCGACTGGCCCGATTGGCCGGGCTTCGGCGCGATGGCGACCGAGGCGATGAAGCGCCACAGCTGGCCGGGCAATGTCCGCGAACTGCGCAACGTCGTTGAACGCGCGGTCTATCGCTGGGACGATCCCGATCGTGCGGTGGACCATATCGTGTTCGATCCGTTCGAATCGCCCTGGAAGCCGCAGCCTTCCAAGCGCCCTGCTTCTGCGCAATCGCCCTGCGATGACGTGATCGATGCGGCGCTGGCGGACTCCGGGGTGCGCGCGACGCTCGACCAGACGATGAACTTCGATAACGTCGATGATCTGCGCGGCGCGGTCGACGCACACGAAAAGCGCATCCTGCAGGCAGCATTGGCACGTCACCGCTACAACCAGCGCCAGACCGCCAAGGCGCTAGGCCTGAGCTATGACCAATTGCGGCACTGTTTGAAGAAGCACGATTTGTTGAACTAGGAGGCCCTGGAATGCCACGTGTTTTGTTGCATATGGTGCTTATGGTCGCCCTCGCTATGGTCTTGAGCGGAACAGCAAGCGCAAAGCCCGATAAACAAGAAGAAGTTGCAACACGCGAGGCTGAGAAAACAGGCGCACTGATCTATGCTTATGATCAGGCTGCATGGCGCAGCACCGACATGTTCATGGCTGAGATGCAGTCAAAAATGCCGCCGAACATGCGTGGCTATATCGTTGTTCCAGAGCAGGGCGGTAGGCTGCGCGCGATCTATTATGCCGAGGATGGCGGCAAGATGGTCGCGATCCGATCCTACAGCGTTGCAGGCAAACGATCCATCCGGCCCTTGAATTCCGAAGCCGGATCACCGTTATCCGCGCTGACGTTGCGAATGATCGCCGCGCGAGATGCAGCCTTGAGGTATGCTAGCGACAATATGCTTCCCATTTGTGCCAAAGCTTCACCTAATACAGTGGTGCTTCCGCCAGATGAAAATGACCGTATCGTTGTGTATATTCTGACTCCCCAGGAACAAAATGTGCAGTTTCCAGCGGGAGGGCATTATCGGTGGGTATTCGACAATCAGAACCAACTGATCTCGCATCGAAAATTGTCTGAAGGTTGTGGGCTTATCAAGGTCCAACAGCAGGGGTTTGGCATCATCATCATCGAACATAAAATGGATGAACACCCCACCGAGATACACGCGTTTCTGAGCCGGTTGATCCCCTTTCCTCTGACGATCGTCACGCCCAAGAGAGATGTCTGGTTCGCCACCAACGGCAAACTTGAATATACCTCCCGGCTCAAACCGGAGGAGTAACGCGCAAAATGCTGGACGCGGCGGCGCTCCGCTGAAATGGGGGGGGGCATGAAACTCACCCATTTCGACCCCGCCGCATTCCTTGCCCAACATTGGCAGCAAACGCCTTTGCAAATTCGCAATCCGTGGGATGACTGGCAGTGCCCGGTCGAGCCTGACGAGCTGGCGGGGCTTGCCTGCGAGCCCGAGGTGGAATCGCGGTTGGTGGTGCAGACGGGCCCGGAAATCTGGGCGCTCAAACAGGGGCCGTTCGATGCCGAGCGGTTTGCGGTGCTGGAGGGCAGCCCATGGACGCTGCTCGTGCAGGCGGTCGATCATCATGTGCCCGAGGTTGCCGCGCTGCTTTCGCAATTTCGCTTCGTGCCCAATTGGCGGATCGATGATGTGATGGTCAGCTTTGCCAGCACCGGGGGCGGGGTGGGGCCGCATTTCGACCAGTATGACGTGTTCCTGATCCAGGGACGCGGGCGGCGGCGCTGGCGGGTGGGGCAGATTTGCGACGAGGCGACCCCGCTGCGGCCGCACCAGGAGCTGAAGCTGCTCGCCGATTTCGAGGAAAAGGCGGTGTACGACCTGGGACCGGGCGATATCCTGTACGTTCCGCCCGGCGTTGCGCATGATGGCATGGCGCTCGACGATGATTGCATGACGCTTTCGATCGGCTTTCGTGCGCCGTCGCGCGCCGAACTGGTCACCGGCTGGAGTGATCATGTCCTCGATCAGTTGACCGACGATGATCGCTATGCCGACCCGGGCCTTGCCGCTCAGGACAATCCCGGAGAAATCACGGCGGAGGCGCTGGACCGGTTACAGGCAATGGTTCTCGAAGCTCTGGGTGACCGCGAACAGTTTGCCCGCTGGTTCGGTGCCTCAAACAGTACGCCGAAATATCCCGATATCGACTGGAAGCCCGAAGAGCCTCTGGCGCTGGGCGATGTTCGCGGTGCACTGGACGAAGGCGTGCCGGTGCTCCGCAACCCTGCCAGCCGCTTTTCCTTTGTGCGGGAGGGAGAGGGCGTTGTGCTGTTCGTCGATGGCGAGACGTTTGAGTGTCTTGCAGAGGTCGCAGATCTGGCTGCAGACATTTGTGGTGCTGACGAGATGACAGTCGAAGGCGCGACGCCTGCCATGGTCGACCTGCTGCTCGCGTTGGCGAACATGGGCAGCATTGCCTTTGCCGGTGACGAGGACGACTGCGATGACGAGGGCTGATTGGGGTTCAGTCCACGTCGAGCGCGCGCCATTGGCCCAGTGAAAGCCCGTCGAGCGACCATGGCCCCACCTGCCAGCGCACCAAGCGCAGCGTCGGCAGGCCCACCGCCGCCGTCATCCGCCGGACCTGCCGGTTGCGGCCTTCGCGCAAGGTCAGGCTGATCCAGGCATCGGGCACCGTTTTGCGAAACCGCACCGGGGGGTCGCGCTGCCACAGTTCGGGAGGCTCGATTTTCCGTGCGTCTGCCGGCCTAGTAATGCCGTCCTTCAGCAAAACGCCACTTCGCAACTTTGCAAGAGCATCCTCAGAAGGCTCGCCTTCCACCTGGACGAGATAGGTCTTGGGCAGCTTGAACTTCGGGTCGGCGATGCGCGCCTGAAGCCTGCCATCGTCGGTCAGCAGCACCAGCCCCTCGCTGTCAGAATCGAGCCGCCCGGCGGGATAGACGCCGCGCACATCGACGAAATCCGCCAGTGTCGGCCGCGCGCCATCGCCGCTGAACTGGCAGATGACGCCATAAGGTTTGTTGAACAGGATCAGCCGGGGCACGTTTGGGGCACTTTCTGCGGGCCATGGGTGGCAATGTCGTGCAAGGCTTGGCACAGGGGTGCATTGCATAACAACCCCAATAGAGAGAGGTCCCACTATGACGCTTCCGTCAACCTATCTGCAGATGATCTCCACCGTCAGCGCCGAGGGCGAACTGACGATGGAGCTGGCTGAAAAACCCATGCCCGAGTTGGGCGACGATGATGTCCTGATTCGCGTCGAGGCAACGCCGATCAACCCGTCCGACCAGGGCGTGATGTTCGGCTGGGCCAGCATGGCCAAGGCGGCATCGTCAGGCAGCGGCACCGCCACCAAGCTCACCGCGCCGGTCTCGCCGCAGGGCATGGCCGTGATGAAGGCGCGTGTCGGCCAGGAACTCACCGTCGGCAACGAGGGCGCAGGTACGGTCGTGGCGGCCGGATCGGGTGAATATGCGCAGAGCCTGATGGGCAAGGTCGTCGCGGTGATGGGCGGCGGCATGTACGCGCATTACCGCAAGGCGCCTGCGATGATGTGCCTGGTGCTGAAGGATGGCCATACGGCCCGCGAAGGCGCTTCGTGCTTCGTTAACCCGCTGACCGCGCTGTCGATGGTTGAAACCATGCGCATGGAAGGGCACACTGCGCTGGTCCACACCGCGGCTGCCTCGAACCTGGGCCAGATGCTCAACCGCATCTGCGCCGCCGATGGCGTCGAACTGGTCAACGTCGTGCGCAAGCCTGAACAGGCGCAGCTGCTGCGGGACATGGGCGCCAAATATGTCGTCGATTCGAGCAGCGAGAGCTTCAAGGCCGATCTGATCGACGCGATTCACGCAACCGGCGCAACGCTGGCGTTCGATGCCACGGGCGGCGGCGAGCTGGCGTCGAACATCCTGGCAGCCATGGAAGCTGCCGCTGCCAGGACTCCCGGCGCCTACAGCATCTATGGTTCGGTCAAGCACAAGCAGGTGTACCTGTATGGCGGGCTTGATACCTCGCCCACCGTGCTCAACCGCGCCTATGGCATGGCCTGGGGCGTTGGCGGCTGGCTGCTGCCCAACTTCCTCGCCAAGGCGGGCGGCGATGTCGCGATGCGGCTGCGCGCGCGGGTGGCTGATGAGCTGACCACGACCTTTGCCAGCCATTATACCGATGAACTGTCGCTGGAGCAGGCGCTGCAGGCGGATGTCGTGGCGCGCTATTATGCCAAGACCACGGGCGAAAAGTTCCTGATCTGCCCGCAGGCATAAGCGGTTCCGGCGGGGGCGGGCGGGCACTTCGGTCTTGCCCGCCTCCGCTACATGCCCATATTGGTCGCGTAGCGGTTGTTCAACAAACCCTGCTGCAGGATGAACGACCACTCCACAATCCGTTCAGTTTCGCTCCCTTATACATGAACACAACAGATGGCGAATCGGCGCTGTCTCGGTCTCAAGGGAGACAGATTATGAAGAAGTTCCTTCTTGCTGCTGCCGCCGCCGGTGCAGCCACCCTTTCAGCTGCGCCTGCCATGGCAGCCCCGCTGACGCATTCCGCCCCCAGCGCCGCCGCTGCCTATGGCATGACCCATGAGGCGCCCATCGCTCACCAGTACAGGGGTCGCTACGACAACGACTGGCAGCGCCGCGGCTATGGCAACGATCGCGGATATGACCGCGCATATGATCGCGGCGGCCGCTACAATGATCGCTATGACGACCGCTATGATCGTCGCGCCGTGCGCGGCTGGAACGGCCAGTCCTGGCGCGGCAATGACGGCCGCACCTATTGCCGTCGCGACAATGGTACCACCGGCCTGCTGATCGGCGGTGCCGCAGGTGCCCTGGCCGGCAGTGAAATCGCAGGACGCGGTGACCGCACCGTCGGCGCGATCATCGGCGGCATTGGCGGCGCGTTGCTGGGCCGGTCGATCGACCGCAGCGGCAACAACGGTTACAGCTGCCGCTAACGAGCTTTCGCCCACGCCCTCTTGCAGGGCGAGGTGAACGGGGAGACCCCTCTCCGCCGACGGGCGGGGAGGGGTTTCGCTTTGGGGGCGTAGCCTTGCCAAGTGTCGGCCCTGTGCTATCCCCTGAGGCCAGAACGGCCACAGGCGAGGGAGCGGCGCGATGATCAATGGACCCATATTGGTAACCCAACGCCTGATCCTGCGCCCGCCTGGCCCCGAGGATTTCGAAGCCTGGGCCGAATTTTCCGCAGATGAAGAGACGATGCGCTATCTGGGCGGGGTGCAGCCGCGCGCGGTAGCCTGGCGCGGCCTATGCGCGATGGCAGGAGCCTGGCACGTTCGCGGTTTCGCCATGTTCTCGCTCGTCACGCGCGACACTGGCGAATGGATCGGACGGATCGGCCCGTGGCAGCCCGATGGGTGGCCGGGTACCGAGGTCGGCTGGGGTGTGATGCGCAGCCATGCCGGCAAGGGCTATGCGCTCGAGGCAGCGGTGGCCACGATCGATTATGCGTTCGATCTGCTGGGCTGGGACAATGTGATCCACACGATCGACCCGGAAAATGCCGCGTCGATTGCGCTTGCCGAACGGCTGGGATCGCGCAACCAGGGGCCAACCCGGCTGCCCGAGCCGTATCAGGATTTTCCGGTCGATTGCTATGGCCAGAGCAAGGCCGAGTGGCAGGAAAACCGGCGCAAATTTGTCCGGTTCTGAAACGGTTAGCCTGAAAATCCCGTTTTGGGACACAGTTGATCGCGATTAGCCTGCGGTTAACCCTCTTTTGGCAGGACAGTGTCGTGCCGACACAGGCATGGCTAACGTAACGCTAACAGCTTCTCTGCCAATGAGGGGCAGACTGCCGACCAATTGAGGATATGAGCCATGGCTAGACCTTCGTTCGCGATCACGCGCAATCTGCTGGTTCTGGGCGGAGCCGCGCTGGCGCTGGCAGCCTGTCAGGACGCAAACGACAAGGCGGCTCAAAGCGAAGACGCAGCCCTGCTCGCCGATGCTGCTGACCCCGCGATGAAGGGTGCGCTGGAAGACCAGATCCTGGTCGATCCTGATCTTGTGGACAAATCGAACCGCAATGCGGTTCTGGCCGAGGGCAGCGATGGCTCGGTCCCGTCTGCAGGCGCGCCCAAGGGGCAGCTCGCAGCGACGGAAAAGGCCGCTGCAGCGGCCATCGGACCGCGCGGGCTGATGAAGGCGCCCGAGCCGACCAAGGTGTCGGCAGAAGAGTGCAAGGATTGCAATCAGGGCAGCACATTGGGGGCCAAGGCTGCGCAGCAGACGGGCGTTTGCCAGGGCAAGCTGGACTATGCGATGGGCTGGGCGAGCCGGATGCCCGCCGATTTCGCGGTCTACCCGCGTGCCAATGTCAAGGAAGCCGCTGGCGTCGACAAGGGCCAGTGCAACATCCGCGTGGTCAATTTCACCACGCCCGCCGCGCTGAAGAACGTTGTCGATTTCTATTACACCAAGGCCCGCCGGGGCGGCTATTCGGCAGAATATCAGCTGCGCGGTGCCGACCATGTGCTCGGCGGCACCAAGGGCGATGCAGCCTATGTGCTGTTCCTCAAGCCGATGGCCAATGGCGGCACCGAAGTTGATATCGTCGCCAATGGCGGAGGCTGAGCGGCGCTAGAAGCCGTAGACCAGCGTCAGCCGGCTCGTCGTATCGGTCGGAGCACGGCCCAGCGCCGGACTGGATTCATACTGGACCGTGTACGACAGGCGCGCCTTGAGCTTGCCGATCAGTTGTGAATCGAGCGCGGCGACCGAAAACAGCGTGCTGCGCTCTTCATCGACATAGGCGCTTGCCGCCTCGGTGAGCTGAATGGTCGGCGTGAGCTTCAGCTTGATATCGACCGATGCCAGCCCCGCGACCACGGATTCGTTCATGCCCGTGACCAACCGCGTATGCCGCACCGCCGGGCCGGCCTTGACGTTGAGCTTGGCATTCTCTCCGGTCAGAACACTGTAGCCGACGCCACCGGACACGCTGTAACGGGCGTGAAATCCTTGAAAACGGTCCTGTTCGAACTGGCCCAGGCCATAGACATAGCCGCGCTCGTTGAACTTGTAGTTCGGTTCGGCGCTGAAACGGTATTGTTCGCGCACCACGATGTTGCTGGTTTCCTGATAGTCTGCCCGGCCAAGGAGCCCCAGTCGCCAGTCCTCGCCCTCGACGGTCAACTTCAGCCCGGCGGCCAGACCGATCCCGGGGGCGTTGCCGGTGGTGGTGAAGGCGCCCAGTTCACCTTCGCCGGTATATTTGGCCGCCGATGCGCTCTTGGCCTCCTCAGCAGCGATTGCGGGCTTCGCCTCGGCGGTGACAACCGGGGACTCGGTTTGGGCCTGTGCCTGCGCCTGCCGAGGTTGCGAGGACGCGTTGGTGTTGCGGAAAGCGGCGACTTGCGCATCGATCGCTTCTGCTGATTGCGGGTAGGCTTGCTTGGCAATGCGGACAACCGCCTCAAGCCCTGCCGCATCGCCCGCACGCAGCGCGGTATCGACCAGTTCGCTTACCCCGGCAGGGGTTTGCGCCGCCAAAGACGGTACGCCAACGCTCGACAGGGCAGTCGCGCCTAATACGGCACGGAAGAAGGTCATTTCGGGCGCGTCCAATCGTATCAATGGGCGCAAAGCTTAGATCAGCGGGCGGAACTCTTCCACCACTGCACGATACAGTCGTCGCTTGAAAGGCACGATCAGTCCCTCGAGGCTGTCGGGATCGGCCCAGCGCCACGAACGAAACTCCTGATGGTCGGTTTCGATGTTGATGTCCTGGTCGGTTCCCATGAAGCGCATCAGGAACCACATCTGACGCTGCCCGCGATATTTTCCGCCCCAGATCCGCCCCATCAGGTCTGATGGCAGATCGTACAGATGCTCCTGCTTGGAGCGGGCAATGACTTCGACCAGCGTGGCGGCAATGCCGGTTTCTTCGCCCAGTTCGCGATAGGCGGCCTGTTCCGGCTCTTCGCCCGGATCGATCCCGCCCTGCGGCATCTGCCATGCATCGGCGCTGCTATCCAGCCGCTGGCCGACAAACACCTTGCCGTCATTGTTGACCAGCATGATGCCCGCACACGGACGATAGGGAAGACTGTCAAATTCGTTCATGCTGCACGCCTTAGCGGTCAGGGCGTGCCAAAGGCAATGGAGCAATCACCAGTTGCCGCCTTGTCGCGACAGAATGCGATCGAGCGAAAGCGGCTCATGATCGCAGGGACCATGTCATCGGTGATGGGTGGCCGGTCATGGGCAAAGCCTTCACCGCGCTCGGCATATTGTAATACAACGATATTCTGTTCGTCGCGCAGCAGCAAGGCAATGAACTGTTCGCCACGACCCGATTGCGCGCCGGGGTAGCCGCCTGCCGCCGTCGATCCGCAGCCGTTGCTGGACAGATTGTACTCCGTGCCATCACCCAGCCTGCCGCTGGCAATGGTCCGAGAGAGGTTTGCAACTTCGCAACCCTTGCCGGTATTGAAGAACCGCTGCTGCATATCGGCGGTGGAGACCGGCGCGGCGCCTGCCCCCTTGAAGGCTGACAGGGTGATCATTCGCGACCAGTCTTCCACCGTTGCGCCCTGGGGAACGAACTCGAGGATCATCTGCCGGTCGTTTTGCGCCTCGTATACAGGTTCGAACGTATCGAACACGCGGAAGGACACGGTCTTGTCGAAGACAGGCGCGGAAAATGCGCAGCACCCGTCCGTGCCCTGCACGCGCTGCTTGCGATATTCCTTCACGACATCAGCGAAGTCGGGGGCGTTGCGGACCTTGGGGGTGCTCTGCGCCGCCAGCGGGGCGGCCAGCAGGCCGCCCAGCGTCAGGGCCCCGAGCGCCAGCAGGCCCGCAAGCCGCCTCACCGTGCCAGCATGGCCTTCATGCCGCGGAAAATGGCGTCGCAATCGTCCTGTGCGCTGGGCACGCCCTTGCGCAGGCAGATGAATCCATGAATTGTTCCCCGCATTTCCATATAGGTCACATCGACCCCGGCCTTGATCAGCCGCGCGGCGAAATCACGGCCCTGATCGCGCAGCGGATCCAGCCCTGCGGTGACGAGCAGCGTCGGCGGCAGCGTGGCGAGTTCACCGTGGATGCAGTCATTGCGCGGATCGCCGGGGGTTGCGGCATAGCTGTCGCCAAACCATTTCATCGCCTCGGCGGTCAGCAGATAGCCTTCAGCAAATTCGGTGAATGATCCGCCAGTCTGGCTAGAATCGACCACGGGGTAGAGCGGAGCCTGGGCGATGACCGGCACGGCGGCAGGCTTGGCCATCAGGGCTTGGCTGACCACGATGGTCAGGTTGCCACCCGCGCTGTCGCCGGTGAACACCAGCCCAGTGATGTCGAGCCCCAGTGTCTTGCCGTTTTCTGCCAGCCAGCGTGCAGCCGCCTCGCAATCTGTCGGCGCTGCGGGGAAGGGGTGTTCGGGCGCCAGGCGATAATCGACCGCAACCACCGGCAGGTCCATCTTGGCGGCCAGTTCGGTGCAATACGGGTGATGTGTTTCCAGATCGCCGATCACGAAGCCGCCGCCGTGAAAGAACATGATGGCCGGACCGGCTTCGCGGCTCTCGCGCGCATCATAATAGCGCAACGGAATATCGCCCGCCGGTCCCGGGCAGGTGAGATCGCGGACGATCGCAAGTTCGGTCGGGTCGGCATCGGCAACAAACCGCATCATGCGATAGGCATCGCGGGCATCGGCGAGCGGCATCTGATCCATCGGCGGTGCGCCAGAAGCCGCCATCATGGCCAGCAGCATCGCCACATCGGGCCGCACAAACGGCGCGCTCATGGTGCTGGTATCACGCTCGATCTCGATGGTGTCGCTCATTGCAGGACGGTCCTCTTCCCGTTGTTTAACCGGGAGGTTAACGCGTTGGCTTCGGCTGGTCCATCGACAAATTATCCAGCTCATCAGAGCCGGAATCCCCATCGCACGCGCGCTTCTGGCGGGTCATTGCGGGTTCAGCTTCGGCACTTTAGCGTCGCCATCATGACCGATGTAACGCCTGAGCCCGCCCCTGCCCCACCGCTGATAGAACCTGTTACCCGCCGCGCGATGATTGCGGGAGCAGGGGCTGCGACCATCGTTGCAGCAGGACAGGGTGTGGCGCAGGCCGTGCAGCGTGCCCCGGATCCGTTGCCGGCCACACCGGTTCTACCGCCACGAATGCGCGGGCTGAACCTTGAGCTTTCGCCCGGCAGCCTGTCGCCGGCGATCTCGCGAGAACTCGCCAGCTGGGGCATCAATGTGGTGCGGATCAATTTTTCCACCGATATCGCCAGCCACATGACCACGGACAAAACCGTGGTGAAGCCGACCCGTACCAATCCGCTTGCGCCCTACCGGCTGGGTCTGGCGATGCTCAAGCAGTTCACCGCCGAATGCGCGCGGCAGGGGGTGGGCGTGATCCTGGGAGCCGCAGGAATCTACGGTCGTGACAGGGTCAACCTGGACGACAGTACGGGCGCTTCCTTTCGCAAGGAGATCGGCGCCAGCCTGATGCAGTTCTGGAATGCCATGGCGCGTGAGCTGCGCAACGATCCAGCGATCGTCGCCTATGACGTTCTGGGCGAACCCAACTACACCTTGCGCCGCGATGTCGATGGTGCGGTATGGTACGAACAGCTGATGCCAGAGGCGATCCGGCAGATCCGTGCGATCAATCCGCATATCTGGATCGCCGTGATGCCCTGGCCATGGGGCTTTGCCAATCGCTACGGGTCGATGCCGTTGATCGATGATCCGGCAATTCTATACTCGTTCCACTTTTACGCCCCGCATAGCTACACGCATCAGGGCATCGGCACGATCGCACGCGGGACCAGCTATCCGGGCCGAATTCGGGAATTCGAAGCCTCGCCCTTGCGCCAGTGGAACAAGGCGGCGCTGGTCGAAGCGATGCAGCCGGCGCTAGATTTCGCCAGGCGGCACCAGGTTCGGCTGATCAACGGCGAATTCGGCGTCGTGCGCTGGGCCGCCGGGCGCGAGCGCTGGCTGGCTGACATGCTGTCGGTGCTGGAAGACAATGGCGTCGATTGGTTCTTCCACACATACAACACGTGGAATGGCTGGAACCCCAGCTTCGCGGCGGACGCACCCGGTATCAGCGTCCATCCGACTCTTTATGGGGGGGTAAACTCTCCGTCGCATCAGCTGCTGCGGCGACACTGGCGCAAGAATATCGGGGTGTGAGCCAGACTGTGCCCGCCAGGCGGCGCTTGGTCGCCAGGTGGGGGATGGTTGCAACACCGCGCGCCAGCCCGTTTTGCGGGCGGCGCGCTGTGTTGCGCATTCGGATCAATCCTCGATCGCGCTCGACTGCAGCTGGATGTAGTTTTCCATGCCCATGCGCGCGATGAGATCGAACTGCGCTTCGATCGTATCGACATGCTCTTCTTCGCTGCGCAGGATATAGGCCAGCAGATCGCGGGTGCCGTAATCGCGGACGGACTCGCAATAGGCGATGCCTTCCTTGAGCAGCGGGATCGCCTCGTTTTCCAGCGCGAGGTCGGACTTGAGGATTTCCTCAACCGTCTCGCCGATCTTCAGGCGGCCGAGCAGCTGAAAATTGGGCAGGCCATCGAGGAAGAGGATGCGATCCGCCAGCTTGTCGGCGTGCTTCATCTCGTCGATCGATTCCTCATATTCGTATTTCGCGAGCTTCTTGATGCCCCAGTTGGCGAGCATCTTGGAGTGGAGGAAATACTGGTTGATCGCCGTCAGCTCGTTCTTGAGCGCGTCGTTGAGAAATTCGATGACCTTCGGGTCGCCCTTCATGGTGATGCTCCTGTAGCCGCATCGCGTGCATGTACGCGATGCGGTCGTGATCGTTCAGGCGCTCAGAATAGGGGATTTGTGGCCAGAATGGAAGAGGGGGTCGGCCCTGAAATCATTGAAATTTTTAGGAAAAACATGTAGGCTATTGCTATGCGCTCGCAGTTTCCCGCGTGATAATGCTTTGCGCGAACGACAGGCACTGGCCACACTTAGGACGCCGACCGAGCCGGGCGTAGACCTCTGCCGGACGGGCTGCGCCATCGCGCAAAGCGTCCTTCAAGTCCTGTTCGCGTATCGCATTGCAGATGCAAACAACCATGGGTCTCTCCTGTTGCAGCAGAGATAGCGATATTGAGAACGCATCGCAACAGTCTTTTTGCGAATTTATCGCAATTCGGTCCATCAGCGGCGCATTGGTTGCAGGCTTCGTCGTGCCAGCGAGCGCCACAGCCACTCCGCAGGGCCGAATCTGTATCGCTCCAGCCAGGGCTTGGACCACAGCAGCATGATTGCCCAGGCGCTCAATACAAACAGCATGGCGCCTGCGCGGCTGACCGTTCCAAACAGGCCGAGGCCCCAGCCATAGAAGATGAAGGTCATGAGCAGGCTTGTGCCCAGATAATTGCTGAACGCAGCGCGCCCGGCGGCGGCCACGCGCGCGACAAGCGGGCTGTCGCGGTGCTGACCGATCAGCCAGAGCAGTCCCGACGCCCAGCCGATCGTCAGCACGATGCGGAAAGGGAAGGAGAACGAGAAGAACGCGGCGAAGGTGATGACGGTGTCGAAGCCGCTGGCAATCACCCACGCTGCCAGTCCGATCATGGGCAGCAATCCGATGGCAAAGGCACGGACTGCGATCTTGGCGTAGATCGCCGGAGCCCAGATCCCGAGAATGAAACCGCTCTTGAGCATCGCCATGCCCACCAGCATCATCGCAAGCGTATCGATCGTGAAGAACATCAGCGTGTTCACCAGCGATTCGGCGAATATGCCCAGATGCTCGTGCATGATGGGCAGCCACCCGCCGCGATAGAGCTCGAGGCTTTCGGTGACCTGGTCGGTACCGGGCTTGCCGAAGCTCGCGAGCATCTTGGCGGTGCTTTGGACCATCTCGGGATCGGCGCCAGGGGCGGCAGCCTGAATCGATTGCCACCAGCCGCCCGCCACGATCAGCGACGCGAGGAGGAAATACAACAGATACAGAATGACGGCCCAGCGCAGCAGCTGCTTCACGTCCTTGTTGATGAAGAACAAGGCGAACGTGCCGCAGATGGCATAGGGGACAAGAATATCGCCCCACCACACCAGGATGAAGTGCGCCGCACCGATAACGAACAGCCAGGCCATGCGGTTGAGGTGGACTGACTTGGCGTTCTGTCCTGACGCTTCGGCGCGCTGGATCACCAGCAGCATGCTCGCTCCGAACAGCACGCTGAACAGGCCGCGCATCTTGCCGTCGAACAGCACGAAGTTGACCGCCCAGACGCCGGCGTTGAGTGGGTCCGTTCCGCCCCAGGCCGCCGGATTCACATAGGCTGCATCTGGCATCGCAAAGCCGACGATGTTGAGCAGCAAAATGCCCATGACGGCAAAGCCGCGCATGGCATCGAGCGATAGATGGCGGTCATTCACTGTCACGTCGCAAGCCCCCTCATGCCAGCCCATGGATGCGCGTGTGCGATTGGACCCGGGCCAGGCGAGTTAGCTTTGTAACACACTGCGCGATGATGGCAACGCACCGTCTGTCCCAGAGACGAGGGTAGGGGAGGGGCATGGCGTTTGTCATCTGCCCCCATCCGTGCCGCCCGATCCAGCGTGTTTCGCCGCGCAGACTGAGCGGTCCAGCGGCCGACGCGCTGGTCCAGCAGCAAACCTTTCGGTCTAGACTTCGTGCGCCGAAACCGGCTCCGAGTGACCCAGTCGGAGGTCTAAATGCGTCTTTTCGAGGGGTGGCAAGGCCTCCCTGGGCGCCAAATCATGCCCCTCTGGACCAGCCGGTCGGATACCAAATCGTTAATGGACCGATCGGATCATCCGCAGCGCGCTTAATGGACCGGTTAGGCGACAGTCGTCATGCCTTGGTCCCGGTAACAGATGGTTCACCCTCATTAACGGATAAATGGCTCGATTTTATCAATTATTAACCATAGTTAATGCCAGAAAATATGCCATCGGATCAACTGCTTGAGTTTGATATCTTATGACCTTTCGAGGAAGGGGCGCCGCTACCGCGCTCAACAACGATCAAATCGTGAAGGACCGCATGGTCCATTAACCAGATGTAGAGGGCAAGTTTCCCAAAAGTGAACGGCGATCGGGCACCTGTTTCGCCTGATGATGACGCCGCAGGAAAAGGTTAACGAAAAATGTTGACATTTTCGGGTTTCAAAAGGCCGGGATCGGGCCTCGGCAAGGGCAAGAAGAGCGGCAAAACAGGGCTCGCTTGACAGTCCGAGGCCCATCGCTAGACTGCTCGGTCTATGTTGGCTTTTCTTCTCGATCAAAACCCCGTTTCTGGCGCCTCAGGTGGCCATGATGGCTCTGGGCAGATGCATCCGACGCGGTCGCGGCTGATCACCGTGGCGACGCGGCTGTTTCAGCAGCGCGGCTATCATGCGATCGGGCTGTCCGAAATTCTGGCCTTGTCCGAGACGCCCAAGGGTTCGCTCTACCACCACTTTCCCGGTGGCAAGCAGGAGCTGGCAGAGGCCTGTATCCGCCGGAATGCGGAATCATCGATGGCCGCCCTGGACAGGGTGTCTGCTACAGGGCTCGATATCATCGGGTTTTTGCGCAACCTGTCCGATGTCACCGAGGCGTGGCTGCAGCGAACCGACTGGCTTGATGGGTCCCTTCTGGCGGCCATCGGGCAGGAGCAGGGCGGGGCGAGCAGCCCATTGGGCGAGGCCGTGCGGATCGCCTATCAGCGGATTGAAATGCGGCTGGCACGCTGGCTGATGGCCGAAGGCGTGGCCGTGGCGCGTGCGCGCGACATGGCCGCGACCATCATCGCCTCGCAGGAAGGCGCCCTGGTGCTCGCACGCAGCCGCCATGATGCGACCCCCGTGCGTCTGGTGACGGACATGCTGTGTGCCATGGTCGATCGTGGATAGCCCGGTTTGTCGAGCTTTTGACCAGCTGGACTGGTTGGTCCAGTCAATCAAATAGGCTGGCATCTGCGCTTCTGGCGGCTACACTCCCCTTCACAGACGCACCGCCGATTGCAGGCGCAATGCGCTGGCTGACACAGGAGAGCCCGGCGATGATCCAAGCCCTGCGGACCCCGGATACGGCATTCGATGCCGTTCCAGACTTCGACTATCCGGTCGAATATGCCGAGGATCTGCCCGGCTACGAAGGACTGCGCGCCGCCTGGATCGATGCCGGACCGCAAAATGCCGACCGGGTGTTTCTGTGCCTGCACGGCGAGCCGAGCTGGCCATTCCTCTATCGCCGGATGATCCCGGTCTTTCTGGCGAGCGGCGCGCGGGTGATCGCGCCCGACCTGTTCGGCTTCGGCCGATCGGACAAGCCGGTGCGGCAGGAGGACTTCAGCTTCGACTTCCATCGTGACCATCTGTTGCGGCTGGTCGAGCGGCTCGACCTTCGCAACATAACGATGGTCGTGCAGGATTGGGGCGGGCTGTTGGGGCTGACGCTGCCCGTCGATCCGGGTTTCGCCGCGCGGCTCTCAAGGTTCCTCGTGATGAACACGGGGCTGGGGCAGGGGGAAAGCCCCGGTCCGGGCTTCGAGGCGTGGAAAGCCTATGCGCTGTCCACCCCGGATATGCCGGTTGGCCGGATCATCGCGCGGGGCACGCCGCATCTGACCGAGGCGGAGATCGCCGCTTATGATGCGCCCTATCCCGGCCCGGAATACAAGGCGGGTGCGCAGGTGTTTCCCGCATTGGTGCCGGTGCGCCCCGACATGGCTGGCGCCAAGCTTGGCAAGGCGGCGGCGCAATTCTGGCGCGAGGACTGGACCGGAGAGAGCTTCATGGCGGTGGGCGCGGCCGATCCGGTGCTGGGCACCGAGCCGATGGCGCGGCTGCGCTCGCTGATCCGGGGGTGCCCCGAGCCGTTGGTCATTCCTGATGGCGGCCATTTCGTTCAGGAATGGGGGGAACAAATCGCACGCGCAGCGCTTGCAAGCTTTGGCGATCTGCCCGCCGAATGATAGCCTGTCCGGGCTATTGTGCAGCATCAAGGATGACCCGATGACAGACCCAGCCGCCCCGCGCCGGATGCGCGCAAGCGATTTTCACCCGCATATCCTCGAAATTTTCGATGGCTATGTGCACGGCAAACTGACCAAGCGCGAGTTCATCCAGCAGGCCGGACGCTATGCCGCTGCAGGGGTCACCGGGCTGATGATCCTCAACCAGCTCAGCCCCGATTACGCGCTGGCGCAGCAGGTCGCGCCGGATGATGCGGCGATCAAGACCCAACGGGTCGAGTATGCCAGCCCCGAGGGCCATGGCAGTGTACGCGGGCTGATGGCCTGGCCCGCCAAGGCCAAGGGCAGGTTGCCGGCGGTGCTGGTGGTGCACGAAAATCGGGGGCTCAACCCGTATATCGAGGATGTTGTGCGGCGGCTCGCCAAGGCTGGCTATCTGGCGCTCGGCCCCGATGGGCTGACCTCGCTGGGCGGCTACCCCGGCACAGATGACGAGGGGCGCACGATGCAGGCCTCGCTCGATCCGGCCAGGCTGATGGAGGATTTCTTCGCCGGGTTCGAATTTCTGCGCGGCCATGAAAGCTCGACCGGCAAGGTCGGCGTCACCGGCTTCTGCTATGGCGGCGGCGTGTGCCATGCGCTGGCGGTGGCCTATCCCGATCTCGCCGCTGCTGCCCCGTTCTACGGGCGGCAGGCGCGCCCCGAAGAGGTGCCGACGATCAGGGCACCGCTGCTGATCCATTTCGCCGAGAATGACGAGCGGGTCAACGCGACCTGGCCCGCCTGCGAGGCCGCGCTCAAGGCGAACGGCAAGTCCTATGAGGCGCATTTTTACCCCGGCACCAGTCACGGTTTCCACAACGACACGACGCCGCGCTACGACGAGGCGGCGGCCAGGCTCGCATGGGACCGGACGCTGGCGTTTTTCGGAAAGCATCTGATGGCATAGGATGGCCGCCAGCATGGGGGCGGCCTTGGACAATGTGTCTCATTGCCGGTATCGTTGCACTGTCATAGAAGCGTGACAGTCGCACAGGGCCGGCAATGTTCTGAGATGCCGTGTCCAGGGCGACCTTGCGAGACAGGAGATCGCGCCGATGTTCGACGGTTTTGACGCGCTGCTGCTGGCGCGGATCCAGTTTGCCTTCACGGTGAGCTTCCACTTCATCTTCCCGGCGTTCTCGATCGGGCTGGCCAGCTATCTCGCGGTACTGGAAGGTCTGTGGCTCAAGACCAACGACAACACCTATCTCGACCTGTTCAAATACTGGCGCAAGATCTTCGCGATCGCCTTTGCCATGGGTGTCGTCTCGGGCATCGTGATGTCCTATCAGTTCGGCACTAACTGGTCGGTATTCTCTGACAAGACCGGTCCGATCATCGGTCCGCTGATGGCGTATGAGGTGCTGACCGCTTTCTTCCTGGAGGCGGGTTTCCTCGGCGTGATGCTGTTCGGCATGGACAAGGTGGGGCGCAAGCTGCACTTCACCGCGACGCTGATGGTGGCGCTGGGCACGTTCATCTCGGCCTTCTGGATCCTGAGCGTCAACAGCTGGATGCAGACGCCGACGGGCTACGAGATCGCCGCCAACGGCCAGTTCGTGCCCGGCGAAAGCTGGATGGCGATCATCTTCAACCCCAGCTTCCCCTATCGTCTGGTCCACACCGTGATGGCGGCATACTTGACCACCGCCTTCGTGGTCGGTGCGGTCGGCGCGTTCCATCTGCTCAAGAACAAGACCGATCATCGTGCGCGGCGGATGTTCTCGATGGCGATGTGGATGGCGGCGCTGGTCGCGCCCTTGCAGATTTTCGCCGGCGACATGCACGGGCTCAACACGCTCGAGCATCAGCCTGCCAAGGTCATGGCGATGGAAGGCCATTACCAGAGTCACCCCGATGGCGCGCCGCTGATCCTGTTCGGCATCCCCAACAGCGCGGAAAAGCGCGTCGACTATGCCATTGAAATCCCCAAGGCATCGTCGCTGATCCTCAAGCATGATCTCAATGCGCCGCTGAATGGCCTCGATACCGTTCCGGAGGCCGAACAGCCGCCGGTGGGCGTGGTGTTCTGGTCGTTCCGCATCATGGTGGGCATCGGCTTTGCGATGCTGGGCATTGGCGTGTTCAGCCTGCTCGCGCGGGTTCGCGGCAAGCTGTATGACTGGTCGTGGCTGCACCGTGCGGCCATGGTGATGGGCCCATCGGGCTTTGTCGCGGTGATCGCGGGCTGGGTGACGACCGAGGTCGGACGCCAGCCCTATACGGTCTATGGCCTGCTGACGACGGCGGACAGCGTTGCACCGCTGGCGGCACCAGCGGTGGGCGCGTCCTTGCTGGCGTTCGTGGTTACCTATTTCATCATGTTCGGCGCGGGCACGCTGTATATCCTCAAACTGATGAGCAAGCCGGCCACCGGCCATGAAGAGGCAGCGGCCTCGGGCCCGCTGCGCAGCGCAGGCATCACGCCGGCATCGGCGGACAGCTCGCGGCGCGGGCAGAGCGCGACCATGCTGGAGAAGGGCGCATGAGCATCGATCTGACGGTTGTCTGGGCGTTCATCATCGCTTTTGCCGTGTTCGCCTATGTGGTGATGGATGGCTTCGACCTCGGCATCGGTATCATCTTCCCGGCGCTGGGACGCGGGGCAGAGCGCGACAAGGCGATGAACTCGGTCGCCCCCGTATGGGACGGCAATGAGACATGGCTGGTGCTGGGTGGGGGAGGGCTGCTTGCGGCGTTTCCGCTGGCTTATGCGATCATCCTGCCCGCGATCTATCCGCCGATCATCGCGATGCTGCTGGGGCTGGTGCTGCGGGGCGTGGCGTTCGAGGGGCGCTGGCGCGACCCCAATCACCAGCCGTTCTGGGATTTCTCGTTCACCGCCGGTTCGTTCGTCGCCGCCTTTGCGCAAGGCGTGACTTTGGGCGCCCTGCTGCAGGGGGTAGAGGTCGAAGGCCGCGCCTATGCCGGCGGCTGGCTTGACTGGCTGAGCGCCTATTCGGTGCTCACCGGCATCGGCACGGTGATCGGCTATGGCCTGCTCGGATCGACTTGGCTGATCATGAAGACCGAAGGCGTGGTGCAGGACCATGCCTTTCGAATGAGCTGGAAGCTGTTTCCCGCGACACTGATCGCGCTGGGAGCGGTGAGCCTGTACACGCCGTTCCTCGACGCGGGCTATTTCGCGCGCTGGTTTACCTTCCCCAATGTGCTGTTCTCCGCCCAGGTGCCGGTGCTGGTCGCGCTGATCACCTTCCTGCTCTACCGCGCACTCAAGCTGCGCCGCGACTACGCGCCGTTCCTGCTGACGCTGGCGCTGTTCCTGCTCGGCATGATCGGGCTCGGGATCAGCATGTTCCCCTACGTCGTGCCCGATGAAGTGACGATCTGGGATGCCGCGACGCACCCCAGCAGCCAGATGTTCATGCTGGTCGGTACCCTTTTCATCGTGCCGCTGATCATCGGCTATACCGGCTGGGCGTACTGGGTGTTTCGCGGCAAGGTCGGCGACGAGGGCTACCATTGATGCTGCCCGATGCGGACGACCCCGATCGCGGCGATGCGCGGCCCCTGGCGCAGAAACTGGGCTGGATGGTCGCGATCTGGCTGATATCCGTGGGGGTGATTGGTGTCGTCGCCTATGCCATCCGCTGGTGGATCAACGGCTGACGCCGCTCACCCCTTTGCCAGCTTCGGCGCAAGCTCGAGCAGCGCCTTGGCCAGCGCGTCGACATCGGCCATCGCGTTGCACAGGCCAGGGGTGACGCGCACGCAAGACCCCTTGGCAACCCCGCCGCGCTGCACGGTGAAGATGCCGTGGGTCTCCAGCAACGCCTGCGCCACCGCGCGATTGTCCGCATCGGTCGTGCACCCGCGCACGCGAAACGAGGTGATCGCGCCGTGCATCCGGGGATCGTCGGGGGTCAGCACCGTGATATCGGGGTGTTCCCGCACCTGCTTCACCCAGCGGTCGCGCAACCCGCGCAGCCTGTTTTCGCGCGGTCCGGCGCCGATCGCCGCCTGAAAATCAAGCGCGGCGGGCAGGGTGAGCAACGCTGCAAAGTCCACCGTGCCGGTGTGCACCCGCGAGCTTATCCGGTCGAGACGGGCGTGATCATCCGCCAGATCGGGGTCGATCGCATCGAGCCGGCCCGCGCGGATGTACATCGCGCCCACGCCCAGCGGCGCGCCGATCCATTTGTGCAGGTTGAAGCCGATGAAATCCGCGCCCAGATCGCGCAGCCGGTAATCCACCTGGCCCAGGCTGTGCGCGGCATCGAGAATGGTGTCGATCCCGCGTGCCCGCGCCATGTCTGCAATTGCGCGCACCGGCAGCATCAGTCCGGTGCGGTGGCTGATATGGGTGAGCAGCACCAGCTTGAGGTCGGGATGGGCGCTGAATGCCGCATCATACGCGGCCAATACGGCATCATGGGTTGCCGGCTCGGGCAGGTCGATCCGCACCACGCGCGCGCCGCGCAGCCGGGCGGCGTTGACGAGGCTCGCCTGCATGCTGTCATAGTCGAGATCGGCGCAGAGCACGGCGGTGCCCGCACCGATCCGGTTATAGCCACCGATCAGTCCCTTGAGCGCTTCGGTGGCGTTGCGGGTGAACACGATCTCGTTCGCGTCCACGCCAAGTTCGGCGGCAAGCCGCTGCTGCGCTGCCATCAGATCGCGGCCCATGCCGCGCCGCGCATAGAAGCTGGTATCGCGGTTCACCCGGCCGACCGCTTGCTGATATTGGGCCAGCACCGGGCGCGCCATCATTCCCCAATTGCCGTTTTCCAGCTGGGTTACGCCTTCGGGGCGATCATATTGCGCGGCAACGCGCGCCCAATAGGCCTCGTCATCTGCTGCAATGGCCCCGATCGGGGATGCGGCACGGACAAGGGGGGAGGTGAGGGGCGCAGCAGCCAAGGCCGCTGCACCCGTCATCATCGATCGGCGGTTGATGGTCATGCGCCGATCATGCCTCAGAACTGCACGCCCAGGCGAACATAATATTGACCGCCGTCGGTGTCGTAAGGCGCGTTGCGCGAGTAGATCAGCCCGCGCACCGCCTGGTTGGTCGCCTCATCCGGATAGGTGTTGAAGATGTTCTCCGCGCCAACCCGGACCGAGAGGTTCTCGGTGAACTGATAGCCTGCCGACAGATCGAACAGCACGATCGATCCGAAGCGCTGGAAGAGATCACCCGTCGCATTGCCGCTCGAGTCGGTCCATGCGCCATAATAGCGGCCATTGGCGGTGACGTTGAAGCCGCCGATCGCATAGGTCAGCGATCCGGTGGCATTGTGCTGCGGCAGCCGCTCCTCGAACAGCCGGCGCTGGGTATCGTTGCCAATCGTGACGCTGGTTCCGTTGGTCACCCTGGTCTGGTTGTAGTTATAGGCCAGCCGCGCGTTGAAAGTGCCGTCCCCCAGCGCCGTTGCATAGGCCAGCACCACATCGACGCCGCGCGTGCGCGTGTCAAAGTCGTTGGTGAAATAGCTGATCGAGGTGAATTGCAGCGGGTTGGGGACGCCTGCGGGCACGGCAAAGGCGTTGGATTGGCCAAAACGGTCGCGCACATCGATCTGATAGGCATCGATGCTTGCCGACAGCCCGAAGCCGGACTGGAAGGTCAGGCCTGCGGTGACCGTTTCGGATTGTTCGGGCTGCAGCGGCTGGGCTCCCAGCGCGATGGCAACCGGGTCGTTGGTCGACAGCCGCCCCCGGGTAAAGATCTGCAGCGTGCGGGTGTCGAGCCCCTGCGAGGTGTTCGAGGTGTTCGACTGGCCCGGTGTCGGCGCGCGGAAGCCGGTCGAATAGGCGCCGCGGATCGCAAGGCCCTGCGCCGGTTCGAAGCGTGCGGAAACCTTGTAGTCGAACGTATCGCCGAAGTTCGAGAAATCCTCGTAACGAGCCGCCACGCCCAGCGTCAGCGGCTCGACCGGACGCCATTCGAGATCGAGATATCCTGCATAGCTTTCCTGGCTGAAAGCGCCTGCCTGGCTGGGCGCAAAGCCCGGGAAGCCGTTCGAATTGGGGGCAAGACCTGCCACTGCGCCTGGGCCAACCGCATAGGATGCCGGGTCGCCTGCACCAACGGTATAGGTTTCCTCGCGGCGCTCGCCGCCAAAGGCAATGTTGACCGGCTCGAACGCACCGACATCCAGCCGATAGACGAAATCGGCGTTGAGGTTGAACTCGCGCTGTTCCAGCCTGCCCAGATAGAAACCGGTCGGGCTGTTGGGGCCCAGCGAGGCATTGAGCGATTCGCTCATCAGATAATCGATCCGGCTGCGGCCCGACGATGCGCTGACATCAAAGGTGAAGTCGCTCGCGCGGTCGGCGCTGCGCAGGCCGGCAACCGCCTGCAGATCCTCATGCTCGGTGCCGAAGCGCGGGGTGAAGCCTGCCGGGTAGATGCTGGCGAAGTTGAAGCCCGGGAACACGGTGGTGTTGGCATAGACATTCGCGGTGCCGACAGGGTTGCGCCAGTTGAAATCGGTCACCCCGTCGCCGCCAGCAGCGGTGCCGAACGCATAGAGCTCCAGCGCGTCGGTCAGTCCATAGCGCATGTTGATCGCGCCGCGCATGATCCGCGATTCCGGCTGGCCCCAGCGCTGCACAGGGTTGGGGATCGCCAGATCGGGACGAGCGGCCTGCAATGCGATCGCATCGGGACGCTGACGGGTGCGCGATGTCGCGGCGTTCTTGCTGTATTCGCCCGAGAATACGATGCTGCCCCGATCGCCCAGCGCCAGCCCGCCCTGGACTCCGACCTGATAGTTATCGCCATCGCCTTCGTAATATTCAGAAAACTGACCGAAGGCTTCCATGCCGGGTTCATCGTCGAGGATGATGTTGATCACCCCTGCAATCGCGTCCGATCCATATTGTGCCGACGCGCCATCACGCAGCACCTCGATCCGCTTGATCGCGATGGTCGGGATGGTGTTGAGATCGGGCGCCTGTGCGCCGCGGCCGCCGAGCAATGCCGAACGGTGATAGCGCTTGCCGTTGACCAGCACCAACGTGTGGTCGGGTGACAGGCTGCGCAGGCTGGCAGGGCGGACGAACGCCTGGCCATCGGCTGCGGGAAGTCGCTGAACGTTGAACGACGGCAGAAGCCTGGCGAGCGTATCGGACAGGTCTTCGGAAATGACGTTGTCCACGACATCGTCCGACAGCACATCGACCGGCGCCATGGTGTCAAACTGGGTGCGGGTCGCATCGCGCGTGCCGGTGACGATGATCATGTCGGACGGGGCGGCATCGGCAGTATCCGCCGAATCTTCGGCTCCAGGTGACTGCATGACGTCAGCAGCATGGGCTGTGGCAGGACACAGCGTAGCGAATTGCAGCGCGACGAGCGCGCACCCGGTGAATTTCGACATTTGGTGTAACCCCATGAAAACTGCCGTTATTTGGCTGTCGCGGCGGATAGGTTGGGGTGACGTCGGCCTCGTGACTGGATTGTATACTATTTATGGCAGTTGGATGGCTGGGGTGTCACAATGCCGATGCTATCGGACCGGCGGCGCACACTCGGCGCTAACCTTTTTTGCGATGCTGTGTTAAGCTTGGTCATGGACGAGCGTTCCGGAGCACATGAAAAGGTGTCCGTACAACCAGCCGATGCATCGGCTGCGCTGCCAGGCGATTCGTTCGCCGTGCGCGGCTTTCACCTGATCGAGCATATTCTGTTGATCCTGGTGGCATTGATGACGTTGGCTGCGGCCGGGATCGAGGTCTGGGGCATCCTGGCGGCACGGACGATTTCGCTCGCCGATATCCTGCTGATGTTCCTCTATACCGAAGTGATCGGCATGATAGCGGTCTTCTATACCGGTCGCGGATCGCCGTTCGTCTACCCCATCTTCATCGCCATTACCGCGCTGGCGCGGCTGATCGTGCTTCAGGGCAAGGATATGGCGCCCGACAAGATCCTGTTCGAAGCCGGCGCGATCCTGCTGCTGGCGATCGCCGCCGTGGTGATTACGCGCGCGGGCAGGGCTTGACCGACGCTGCCACGCTGGCAAGAAAGCCCAATCCCCGTCGCCAGCAAGGCTCCACATCACGATGACCGCCGAAAAGCTCTATATTTCCGCCAACAGCCTGCTGGAGGACAGCTATCGCCTCGCGATGAAGGTTGTCGAAAGCGGTTACCAGCCCACCCATATCGTCGGCATCTGGCGGGGTGGTGCGCCGGTGGGGATCGCGGTGCAGGAGCTGCTCGAATATCATGGCATCGAGGCCGACCATATCGCCATCCGCACCGCCAGCTATTACGGCATCGACCAGCAGAGCAAGGACGTGCGCGTCTATGCGCTGGGCTATCTGATCGATACTCTGTGCCCCGAAGACCGGCTGCTGGTGGTCGATGACGTGTTCGACAGCGGACGATCCATCCGCGCCTTCATCCACGAGCTTGCGGCCAAGTGCCGGTACAACATGCCGCACGACTGGCGGATCGCCACCGTCTATTACAAGCCGTCGCGCAACATGACCGATCTGACCCCCGATTTCTTCGTGCACGAAACCGAACAGTGGCTGGTCTTTCCGCACGAGATTTCAGGCCTGACGGTCGAGGAAATACGCGCGCACAAACCCGGCGCCAGCATCATATTGGGCGAGTGACACTGACGGAAGCGATTGCGCCTCCATCGCCCCGTTGGCATAACGGTGGCATGAACCCAGATCAGCGCGACGCGTATATCGACCGGCTCCCCAAGGCCGAACTGCACCTGCATATCGAAGGCTCGCTGGAGCCCGAGATGCTGTTCGCGCTGGCCCAGCGCAACGGTGTCGAAATTCCGTTCGCGAGCGTTGACGAGATTCGCCAGGCCTATAATTTCAGTAACCTGCAGGATTTTCTGGATATCTATTATCAAGGCATGGCGGTGCTGCTGAAGGCGCAGGATTTCTATGACCTGACCTGGGCCTATCTGGAACGCGCGCATGCCGACCATGTGCGCCATGTCGAGATTTTCTTCGACCCGCAGGGCCATACCGAACGCGGGGTCCCGTTTGCCGATGTCGTCACGGGGATCGGCGACGCGCTGGCCGATGGCGAAAAGCAATGGGGCATCACCTCAAAGCTGATCCTGTGCTTCCTGCGCCATCTCGATGAAGCGGCGGCAGAGGCGACGCTCGACGAGGCGCTGCCGTTTCTGGACCGGATTGCAGGCGTGGGTCTCGATTCGTCCGAGGTCGGCCATCCGCCATCGAAGTTTGCGAACGTGTTTGCGCGCTCGCGCTCGCTGGGGCTGAAACTGGTGGCGCATGCCGGCGAGGAGGGGCCACCCGCCTATGTGCACGAGGCGCTTGATGTGCTGGCGGTCGACCGGGTCGACCATGGCAATCGCGCGATGGAAGATGCAGGGCTCGTGACGCGGATTGCGGCCGAGGGGATGACGCTCACCGTTTGCCCGCTCTCCAACCTCAAGCTGTGCGTGATCGACGAGCTCGGCCAGAGCCCGGTGAAGCGGATGCTCGATGCGGGCATCAAGGCCACGATCAATTCGGATGACCCGGCCTATTTCGGCGGTTATGTGAACGAGAATTACCGGGCCGTGGCCAAGGCACTGGATCTGAGCCGTGCGGAGTTGCGGACGCTGGCCGCCAACAGCTTTACCGGATCATTCCTGCCGCCCGAAGCGGTGGCGCATCTGCTGGCCGAGATCGACCATTACGACGCGCACACCGCCTGAGAGCATCGTCCTGCTCAGCGCTCACTGAGGTAATAGCGCTCCACTTCGGCGAGGTTGTCGTCGAGTTCGGAGACGATCGGCTGGCCGGTGGGGATTTCCAGCGAGGTGATGGCATCGTCGGCGATGCCCGACAGGTGCTTGACCAGCGCGCGCAGCGAATTGCCGTGCGCCGAGATGATCACACGCTTGCCCGCCTTGAGTTCAGGCGCGATGCGGCTCTCCCAATAGGGCAGCACGCGCGCGATCGTGTCCTTGAGGCTCTCGGTGTTGGGGATGGCGATGCCGGCGTAGCGCCGGTCCTGCGACAGGTCGAATTCCGATCCGGCATCCATCGGCGGCGGCGGAATGTCAAAGCTGCGGCGCCAGATGTGCACCTGTTCGTCGCCGTGCTTGGCGGCGGTCTGCGCCTTGTCGAGCCCGGTGAGCCCGCCATAATGACGCTCGTTGAGCCGCCAGTCCTTCTCCACCGGCAGCCACAGCCGGGTCATCTCTTCGAGCGCCAGGTTCAGCGTCTTGATCGCGCGGGTCTGCAGCGAGGTGAAGGCGATGTCGAAATCCAGCCCCTTGTCGCGCATCAGACGTCCCGCCGCGCGCGCTTCTTCGGCGCCCTTTTCGGTCACGTCGACATCCCACCAGCCGGTGAAGCGGTTCTCCAGGTTCCATTGCGACTGGCCGTGGCGGATAAGGACGAGTTGCGGCATCGAAAGCGTCTCCTGTGCTGGTCTGTTGCCGCCACCTAGCGCCGATGCACGTTCGAGAAAACCCGTTTTCCGGCGAGCCGCCGAGTACCAGGGGTTACAGCTTCTCGAACCGCACCTTGAGCCCGTCCTTGGGCTGCGGGATCGGCCAGGCCTGCCATTCGGGGGCATAGCCAGGCTCGGTAACGATACGGTGTTCGCTGAGGATGTGGTGGAGCAGCACCTTGATCTGCATATAGGCAAAGTGCAGCCCCAGGCACATATGCGCGCCGCCGCCAAAGGGCACCCAAGCGTATTTGTGCCGGTTGCGCGTCGCCTCGGCGGTGAAGCGCATCGGATCGAACCGGTGCGGCTCGGGCCAGTGCTCCTCCTGCTTGTGGGTATAGGCGGCGCTGATGCTGACCGGAGTGCCGGCAGGGATGCGATAGCCGCCGAATTCGAACTCCTTGAGCGCGCGGCGCGGGGTCGAGGGAACCGGCGGAATCAGCCGCAGTGATTCCTTGAACGCCATTTCGGTGAGCTCGAGATTGGGGAGCGAGTCGTACGGCATCGGCGAACCGGCAGGCGCCTGCTCGAGCAGTTCGGCACGCAGCTTGTCCTGCCATTCGGGGTGGCGGGCGAGCATCCAGATCAAGGAACTGGCCGACGAGGTGATGGTGTCGTGCGCCGCCATCATCAGGAAGTTCATGTGATCGACCACCTCGTCGGTGGTGAGCAGGCTGCCATCGTCGCGGGTGGCGCGGCAGAACTGGCTGAACATGTCGGGTCCCTGCTGTTCGCGGCGTTTCTGAACCTCTGGGGTGAAGTAATCGACCAGGAATTTGCGGCCCGCCACGCCGCGGCCCATCTTGGTGAACGGCAGCGGACGACGAACCACGCCGATCGAAGCCTGGACCATGTCGACAAACGCCTTGTTGATCTGGTCGGCCTCCGGACCCCAGGGAATGCCCAGGAAAGATGTTGCCGCAAGATCGAGCGTCAACTTCTTGATTTCCGTGTAAAACTGGATGTCCTTGTCGGCCCAGCTGCGGACCCGGGTGGAGATTCCCTCGTTCAGCTTTTCGGCATAATGCCGCATCGGTGCGGGCTTGAAGGCGATCGACAGCGCGCGCCGATCGGCGCGGTGATGGTCGAAGTCCATCAGCATCAGTCCGCGCGGGAACAGCAGGTTGAGCACCGGGCCCCAGCCTTGTTCGGACGAAAACACCTTGTCGCGATCAAACAGCACCAGTTCATTGGCCTCTGCCCCGAACAGCGCGACCTGCTTTCGACCGAAAGCATTGGTGCGATAGACCGGACCGTATTTGGCGCGCATCTCGTTGCCGAACTTTTCGGGGTCGGCGAGCATCTTGAATGTGACGCCGACGACCGGCAGACCGTCTTCTCCCGGAATATGGTCGAGCGAGTTGGGCCCGGGCATCCGCGTCCAATGCGGATTGCCGCTGTCACGCTGGATCGTGTGATCGGGAAACATCTCGCGCGGGGGAGCAATCACGGTAGCCATGGAGAATCCTCTGCACTGATTTAACCGATCCATTAAATATCAACTGACATCAATGTTAGCAAGCGCAGATCGCAGCGTGAGTCTCATTCATCGTTAATTCAACTTGTGGTTTATATGAACAAACCATCGGGGCGTCGCTCCGTTGGCCTGCCGCGCCCGGCTTGCGGCAACCAGGGGATACAAATTTGACCCGAATTCCATTTTTCGCCAACGCGCGCCAGCGTGCTACCCGTATCGCCGCCCTGGCTTTGGGCGCCATGTCCCTGTCCGCATGTGCTTATGGTGATTATGGCGGTTATGGCGGTGTCTCTGTTGGCGTGGGCAGCGGCTATGCGGGGGGATATGATCCCTATTGCGATGGCTTTTCGGCATGGGACAGCTGGTACGGTTGCGACGCGGGCTATGGCTTTGGCCAGATCGGCTATGGCGGCGGCTATTGGGATAATTTCTATTATCCCGGCTATGGCACGTACATCTTCGATCGCCCCGGCGGCGCGCGCTTTGCGATGCAGGACCGGCATCGACGGTATTGGGCGCAGCAGCGCTGGCAGTACCAGCAGCAGCGCAGAGCAAACCGGCAGGATTTCCGCCAAGGGCGGCGCGACGACCGGCGGGATGTGCGCCGCGATGACAGGCGCGAAACGCTCGACGATCGGCGTGATTGGCGGCGCGAGCAGCGCAGCGATAATCCCGAGTTTCCGCGCACCCGGCGTGGTGAGCGCGAACGCATGGGTGGGCTGACCCCTGAAGACCGGCAGCGGCAGCTCGAGCGCTGGCAGCAACGGCAGCAGGGCCAGGCTGGTCAGCCACCACAGCAGCAGCCCGTCAGGCGGGGTCCCGAAGCGAGGGGTGAAGGCCGCGCCCGCCCTGACATGCGACGGCCCGGCGCTCAGCCGCAGCCCAACGTCGTTGCGCCCCCTCGGGCGGAGCGGCCGCCGCGGACCGAGCGTACTCCACGGCCCGACCGTGCGCCGCGCATCGAGCGGCCACAATCGCGCAATACATCCGAGGGGCTGAGGCGCTCGGGTGTGCAGCGGGAGAATGTGCAGGAGGACTAAGGCACAACGCTTTTCGGGGGCGGTTCACGGCTTGGGCTTGTGACCCGTCCCAAAAGGCCTATCCTTAAGGCATGCTGCGTTTTTCCCTTCTCGACCAGTCCGTCCGCTTTGCCGACATTCCTGCCAGCGCCGCGCTGGCTGCTTCGCTGGAGACCGCTCAACTGGCAGACCGGCTGGGCTATCACCGGCTGTGGCTGTCCGAACATCATGCCAGCCGCTTTCTGTGCGGCAGCGCTCCGGAGATCCTCATCGCCGCGATCGGCGCGCAGACAAAGGCCATCCGGCTGGGTTCGGGTGGCGTCATGCTACCCCATTACAGCGCGTACAAGGTGGCCGAGCAGTTTGCGGTGTTGAGCAACCTGTATCCCGGCCGTATTGACCTCGGCGTTGGCCGCGCTCCGGGCGGCGAGATGCGCGTCGCCGCAGCCCTCTCCGCACCGCACCCGCCATCATTTCGCGAGTTTCCGCAGCAGGTGGCGGAGCTTGTCGGCTATATTGACGGAAGCCTGACCGACCCGCGGCTGAGCCCCGAGCCGGAAGGCGACGTGCCTGTCTGGATCCTGGGCACCAGTCCGGACAGCGCGATGCTTGCGGGGCAGCTGGGTCTGCCCTATGCGCTGGCCCTGTTCATCAATCCGCATGCCGATACCAGCCTCACGGACCTGTATCGGCGCAATTTCCGGCCCAGCGCCCAGCTGGCCGAACCTTATGTCATGCTGGCCACCACCGCTTTTGCCTGTGACGACCCCGAAAAGGCAGAGCTGTTGCGCAAGAACTATTTCCTCAACATCGCGCGGTTGCTCGGCGGCGGACAGCAGCCTGCGCTGTCGCCCGAAGAAAGCCGCGACATGGGCTTTACCGAGCGCGAGGCGATGATCGTCGGTGCCCAGGCCCGCATCGCGGCGTTTGGTACGGCAGCGGTGGTGCGCGACAAGGTGCTCGCCCTGGCCGATGTGTTCGAGGCGGATGAGGTGATGATCTCTTGCAACGCCTATCACCAGGCAGACCGGTTGCGCGCGATAGAGCTGTTCGCGCAAAGCTTCGCGATGGCGGAGGCCGGCTGACCGCGATGAGTGCCCCCATTCCCGCATTTTGCGTCGCAGGCACGTTGCCTTTCATTGATGGCGAAGCGATCGTCATCGACAAGCCTGCGGGCCTGCCGGTGACCCAGCCTCGCAAGGGTGGCCGCAGCCTGGACGACTATCTGCCGCAACTGCGCTTCGGTTTTCACAAAATGCCGCTGGCGGTCCACCGGCTCGATCAGGACACATCGGGCTGCCTGCTGCTCGCGCGCCATGCCAAGGCGGCGAAGCGGTTCGGCGCGGCGTTTGAAAGTGGCGAGGTCGAAAAGACCTATCTGGGCATTGTCGAAGGCGATCTGCCCGATGATCATGGCACCATCGACATCGCTCTGGGCAAGACCAGCACCGCAGAGCAGGGGTGGCGGATCGTTCCCGACGCATCGGGCAAGCGCGCGGTTACGCACTGGAAGCGCGTTACAACAGCAGGTGGGCGGACCTTGGTCGAGTTTCGCCCCGAAACCGGGCGTACGCACCAGATCCGCGTGCACGCGCTGCACGGCCTGGGCAGGCCACTGGTGGGCGATCCGTTTTACGGGACGCCTTATCCATCGGGGTTGATGCTGCACGCCGCGGGGCTGATCCTGCCGCGCGGGGCCAAGCCGCCGATCGTCGCCACCGCGCCGATGCCCAAACGCTTTCTCGATCTGGGGTTTGGCATGGCTGAGCCGCTGGTGGACGAGGGGCTGGCCGATGTCTGACATTGCGATCCCCGATCATGCCATCGTCTCCGAACGGTTCATCACCGCATCGGGTCCGGGCGGGCAGAACGTCAACAAGGTGGCGACTGCGGTCCAGCTGCATGTGAACATTTATGCTCTGGGTTTGCCACCTCTCGTCTATAACCGATTGAAATCACTGGCGGGTAGCAAGATCAACCAGGATGGCGAGCTGGTCATCCTGGCGCGCAATCACCGCACCCAGGAAGCCAACCGCAAGCTCGCGCGCGAACGCGTTTCGGCCTTGCTGGCGCAGGCCTATGACCTTCCCGTCACGCGGGCCCGGTCACGGCTCAACCGCGTGGGCAAGACAGAGCGGCTGGCGGGCAAGAAGAACCGGTCGACGGTGAAGAAAAACCGGGGCCGCGTCGCGTTCGACTGATTTTGCATGATCTGGAAGCTATACCATGTATTCGTTTGAAATTGATCAGAATATCCCGAAGCCTCAGCTCTATGACGATCTGCATTCCGCAGCCCTTGCGCTGGTGGACGGCGAAAGCGACGGCATCGCCAACATGGCCAATGTCGCTGCCCTGCTCTGGCAGTTCCTGCCCGATCTAAACTGGGCGGGATTTTATCGCATGGTCGATGGTGAACTGGTCCTCGGCCCGTTTGTCGGCAAGCCCGCGTGTATCCGCATCGCGCTGGGCAGCGGCGTGTGCGGCACGGCGGCGGCGAGCGGGGAGACTCAGCTCGTGGCCGATGTCCATGCCTTTCCGGGCCATATCGCGTGCGATGCCGCCAGCCAGTCCGAACTGGTGGTGCCGGTGATCCATGAAGGTCGTGTGACGCATGTCATCGACCTCGATAGCCCTGATCTGGCGCGCTTCGAACAGGAAGACCGGGCCGGAATCGAGCGGCTGGCCAGGACGCTCGCCGGGCGTATCTGATTCAACGAATTAACCTCTCGTCCGGCTCTGCCCCATATTGAAACACCGCATCGCGATGCACCCGGTTTTACATCGGTCCGATGGTGCGAACTTCCCACAAATGGTAACAATCGCTTAACCACGCCGGATGGGACGGAGGGACATACGCCCTTCTGCCCGCGCGGCGCGCCGGATTGCCCAAGGGGAGTTAACCATGAAGAGCCGCGCTTTTGCTTCACTGCGTCACGCTGCGATAACCGCCAGCGTCCTTGCTCTGGTGGGCACGACCGTGCCAGCCCAAGCCGCCGAATCGGGCGTACGCCACGCCGCACACGGATGGATCGCGCTCAAGACCAGCAGCGCGCTTAACCGCGGACCTGTGGTGCAGCGCAGCTATGGCGCGCGCTTCCCCGCTGGTGCCCCGGCCTATGTGCGGCCCTTCCGAGGCTTCATTCTGCCGCGCGTATGGATTGCACCGAGCTATTACATCGCCAACTGGCAGGGCTACGGCCTGCCGCGTCCGGCACAGGGTTTCGGCTGGTCGCGCTATTACGACGATGCGGTGCTGACCGATCGCAGCGGCCAGGTGTACGACGCGGTGCAGGGCGTCAACTGGCAGGCCGCACAGGCAGGGACCAGCACGGTCGTTACCCAGACCTATTCGCCCGATTACGACCCGTATAACTATGACGAGAGCCTGTTGCTGGGCAGCGACAACGTGATGCAGGGCACGCACTGGGTCCAGGGGCCGGCGGATGCCCCCGGCGCAACCTTTGACCGTAGCATGCCGCCGCCGCCCGCAGCCTATGACAGCAGCTATGATCCGGCGTTCCTGGAGGCCTGTCGTCGCGACAGCGGCCTGGGTGGTGCGGCCATCGGCGCAGCTGCCGGTGGTCTTGCCGGCAATCGCATCGCAGGGCGCGGCAACCGCACCGGCGGCACGCTGATTGGCGCTGGCGTCGGCGCCGTCGCCGGCATGGTGATCGACAAGGCTGAGGACCGCGAGCGCTGCAAGCGTCTGCTCGCGCAGGAAAGAGCGGGAAGCTACGGCACCAGCTACGCTCCGCCGCCGCCCGTCGGTCATCGCGGGTATGCGCCTCCGTCACCTCCTGGAGCCTATGATCGCGATTACGATCCCGCCTTCCTGGAGGCTTGTCGCCGCGACAATGGCCTGGGCGGCGCGGCCATCGGCGCGGCTGCCGGTGGTCTTGCCGGCAACCGCATCGCAGGGCGCGGCAACCGCACCGGGGGCACGCTGATTGGCGCGGGCGTCGGCGCGCTCGCCGGCATGGTGATCGACAAGGCCGAAGACCGCGAACGCTGCAAGCGGGTGCTCGCGCAACAGGGTGTCGCGCCGCGCCAGCCAGGTGGCTATCCGCCGCCCCCTCCGGGCTATTATTATTACTATCCGCCGCCGATCGTGACCACGGTCACGATCACGCCGGGCAGCTGCAATTGCGAGGAAACCGTTGTGGTGACCGAGAGTGCCACGCATCACCGCCCGGTCGTGCATCATCGCGGCAAGAACGTGCGCGTCTATCGCAAGTGATCGCTACTCGCTGACCGGCGTATCGCCATAGCCGGTCAGCCCCCAGGGGTCATAGGGGCCGAGCACGAGCTGCTCGAACGTGCCCAGCCCGGTCTCGCCGGCGCTGGTGGTGACCCGGCACAGGATCTGGACGTGCAGGTTGCCCATGTCCGGGGCCAGCGGATCGAGGGCAGCGAGATCGAAATCCTCGCGCTCGACCGCCAGTTCGCCATGATGCAGGCCGTGCCCCCAGCGTGGGCAGGTATAGCCCAGGCCGCGCATCTGGAAACGTTGCAGCGGCTCGAAGGTCACTGTGAGCGGGCCTGCATCGGTTTCGATCAACAGATCGCCCCCGGCGGGCCAGCGGGTCCCCGCGTGATGCCGGGTCACCATCGTGGCATCGGGCGTCTCGAAAAACCCGTCATGCCCGGCATGATCGGGCGCGATCACCGCTCGCGTGTTCCAGGCCCTGCCGCTGCGGTGCGCATTGAGGTGGAAGAACAGGCTGCGCTCGCCCAGGTTGACCGGGGTCCATTGCCAGAAGAAGCAGGGGGCGCGGCTACCCGAATGCGGTTGCGCATCGCTCGCGCCGACGGGCCGGACGCCCCAGCTCCGGTCGCGGGTGCCCGCGCACCCGTCGGCGACCTGCGTGCGAACGCCATCGACCTCGATCCAGCCGCTGTAATGGCCGTTCTGCGTCATCCGCGTATAGTCCATGAACGTGCGCGGGCCGTTGCGGAACACGAAACGCGGTTCCTCGATCGGGAAGGCGCGCCCGGTGAACAGCAGATCTGCGGCCAGGCCTTCACCCTCGACGACAATGCGCAGCGCCTTGAGCGGTTCGATCACCTCGATACGGATCGGCCCGACCGCGAGGTCCATCCGCTCCATTCCCAGCTCACGCGAAGCATGAAGATTGTGCTGTATACCATTGCGAATACAGCAAAAGCTTGCATCGGCTATGTCGAGATGCGGGTAAACACCAAAGGCTAGAGCGAAAAACCCTGAACCATCGGGATTATACCCGTTGAAGAAATAGCGATCGTAGAAATTCCGGTCGGTCCCCGAATAAGCAATCGGCTCGGGAGTCTGATGCAGAGGAAAGTCATCACCTTTGGTCAGCATAGCGTTGTTTCCAAATGATTGTTGGCCCAATTCAGCAGGGCCCCGATGCTGCCATGGTCGAGTGCCAGGCTGCACGCGCCCCGCGCCATCGACAGGAAATTGGCATCGCCGCGCTCGGTGCGCTCGACAAACGCAGCGCTGAAAACCGCGGTGGAAAGCCCGCTGAGCGCTCCAATGCGGTAATCTTCCCAGATCGTCTCACGCGTACGCGGAACGCCCAGCCGGGTCATTTCCGCGCAATACAGGTCGATCAGTTCATCCTCATGGGCGCGGCGCAGATCGGTGCCGATGCCGGTGCCCAGGAAATAGCCCAGATCGCTGGTGCCGCCGCCGGTGACGCAGGTTTGCCAATCGACCAGTGCCAACGGTTCTGCGCCGCCCCGGATGTCGAACAGGATGTTATCGAGCCTGAAGTCGCCATGGGTGATGCAGCGGGTCGCCGGGGTGAAATGGAACCATGTTGCGCAATGGGCCGCCAGCTGCTCGCAGATCTCGAGATATTCAGGCTCGATCTGCCCCGCAAATCGTTCGGCAAAAGCCGCTTGTGCTCCGGGATAGGCCTGGATGATCCAATCGCGCGCATCGGGATCGCCCTGCAGCCAGTCCTCGTCCAGCACCGGCAAGCCATCGGTCGAGGCGTGCAGCAACGCCGCCTCGCAAACCGCTGCGCGCGCCTGCATCAGTGAACATGATGCCAGTTGATTGCCGACCTGGGCGGGTCCGACATCCTCGAACAGCAAGGCAAAATCGCATCCGGCATCGTCGATCAGTGCGGCATACATGCGAGGCACGCGTGAGGGGATGAGCGGTGCGACTCGGGCGTAGAAGTTCACCTCGCGCAGATACAGCCTGAAATGGGCAGCGGTGGCCCGGCTGGTGGCATCGCGCGACGGCAGCTTGGCGGCGATGGATGCGGGCGCGGTCGGGGAGGGGCGGTCGTACTCCAGCGCAATGCGAACCGTGTCGCCGACCTGGCCAGTGCCTATGGCTGTGGTAGTGTACCCGGTAATCAGTGCGCCATCGAGCACACCCGCCTGGTCCAGCCGGGCTTGCAGCCAGTCGCGATCGATATCCTCCGCCCGGGTCGGGAACATCTGCATATCTGCCCTCTCCGCCGGATCATGTCCGGCTTTTGTTTAATCGAATGATTAAACAACGAGAGTCAGAAAGCAATCGCGCAAATGCGATCCGCGTACGGGGCAGTTGAGTCAGGCCAGTTCGTTCGCCAGACGCGCCTGCATCTGGTGGACCATCGGGTGCATCGCCTGAGCCTCGGCAAAGCCCAGCCGTTCCGCCTCGAGCGATCGCTCGAGCCGGACCAGCCGTTCCAGCAGGTGCTGGGTTTCCTGCACCAGCCGTTGGGCTTCGGCGGGAAGGCGGGCGACGATGAACGCGTCACTGGTGCTGCACTTGCCCAGCGATCGGCTGCGGCTGCGCAACTGGTGTTCGGAAAGTTCGCCGGCGAAAAAGGCCTTCTGGTTCAGCAACCAGGCGATCGAGTGCATCAACCGGGTGGTCACGCGCAGCGACTCGCACGACATGTCTATGCGGATTTCGTCGGACGGGCTGAGGCCTTGTTCATCCGGACCCAGCTCGAAAAAGGCCCGGGCCTCGTCGGCCAGGACCATGGCTTCGACATACAACGACTCGACCAGTTTCGCAGTAAATGGGGATTGGTTGCTTTCCATTCCCCATCCTTGCCAAACTGGCGCACGACTGCACAGGCCAAAGCTATGGTTAAGCCGCAAAACCGGGGCTTTGTGTCAACTCGGAACACTTGCCGTGGCAGATATGAAGGCTGGCAGTAGCGTGGCTCAGGCGATGATATCGGGGATCAGATAGTCTTCCAGCATCGCAATCTGGTCGCGCAGCATCAGCTTGCGCTTTTTCAGCCGGGCGAGCTGGAGCATGTCTGCCGTGCCGCCATTGCTCAGCGCCAGGATCGCATGGTCAAGATCGCGATGCTCGATGCGCAATGAGGCCAGCTTTTGCCGGACTTCTTCCTCTGTCACGCGCGACACCTTTCTCCACCACGGCTCGCGGCTGCAAAGCCAGCGAATTCACCATAGCGCAGGCCCAATGCCTGCCGGTTATCGCGGTTATGGAATGTTTCGCCGCAATGCAAGCGCACCTGTGCATAAAGCCGAGAGACAGGTTAGAAAGATTATGTTTAGATCACGATCCCAAGATGAGAAGGCAACGAGTCGAAGGAGACATACATGCTGCATGACAGTCATACCCAAGCCCTCAAGGCCAAGCATGCCGGTATCGAGCGGATGATCCACGACGAAGAGAGCCGACCCGCGCCCGACACCGCGCTGATCGCCAAGCTGAAGAAGCAGAAACTGCGCATCAAGGAGGAAATCAGCCTGCATTGATCGGCTGATCTAGCGGACCGGATGCAATCCGTCCGCCAATCCCAGCCCGGCGCGTCTGACGAGGGGTCAGATCGCGCGCCGGGTGACGGGAGATAAAGCTGCACGGCCTAGCGCAGCACCATCATGGTATCGGCCAGCCGCACGTCATGCATTTGATGCAGATAGGCTTCATAATAGCCCTTGTGTGATGCCCCTACGATCGTCAGCAGCCGAGTTCCCGGGTTGCGGCCGATGACATCACGCATGTTGGCAACCATGCGCAGGTTGCGCGTTTCCCAGTATCCCACATACTGCCTGCCAAAGCCCTGGGGCGACGGTTCCGCCACGGCGGCGCCAAAGTCAGATCGATAAACCAGCATCGGCGCATCGGGCTCGTTGTAAGCGCGATAAAGGTTCAGCAGTCCGTCTGGCTGATCAAGCTGCGTATTCAGCGTTGCGGTCTGCGCAATGCGCGCATGGGTTGCCGGGTTGTCCCAAGCCTTGGCTATGGCATCGGAACTGGCTTGGGCCTCAGCTGCTTCGGTCCTATCGGGCGTGTCGGCAGAATGATCATCGACGCTCCACAGTCGCTCGAGGCCCAGCTGCGCAGCAAGGGCTGCTGCAATCATGGTGGTTTCGTTGCGACGGGCGCGGGCCCGTTCAAGCGTAGTCACGAGGTCTTGGTTCAGACCATCGCCGACCATGCGCTGGTCTTCCGATAGCCTGAGCCATTGGACCAGTGCGGATCCGGGCTCTCCTGCCGCCAGAAATACAGCCGCAAGTTCGCGACGCTGTGCAGGCAAAGGGTTGGCTGGCCATTGGTGCAACAGTCGTTCCGCCTCGGCATTGGCTTCGGGCACGGTCAATCCGATGGCCTGCTCCGCTGGCATTGGGTCAAAGCAATATATTTTCACCGTTTCAGCATAACGAAATGGATAGCGGCGCAGGGTGTCGCATTGCAGCCCGGACAGATCCTCGGTCGCGATTGCGGTCGGGCGCCATGCAGCCAACCGGTCGAGCAATGGGGCGAGCACATCAGCCGAGAACGTATCGGGCAATTCGGACAAGTGAGGTGTACCCAGCACCAGAACCTCATTCGGTAGTCCGGTGACGGACCCCTTGAGTTCACTCGGCCGAAAGCTTGGCTGATAAGCTTGGGCTGATGCGGGTAGGCACGTCAGCATCAACCCCGATGTCAGCAATGCTATGGTCATTGTCCGGCTTGACCAGCCTGGGCGATCGCAGTTCATCTCACCTCGCAAGAATCAGTGTGTTAGTTATATGATACACCTGACCGGCGCGAAGGTCCATCTGTCTTTTCGATCCCACCAGATCGGATTGAAGCCCCGATGGCGCATGGCGACTGTGCGTGCTAGACCCTGGCTCATGTCAGAAGCCCAGATCAACGCCACGCTCGCCGCCCGTAACATTCTTACCCGTCTGCACGATGTCATGGCCGCGCGTACCCATGCGCAGGCCAAGCTCAACCAGGTGGTCGATATCATCGGGGATTCGTTGAACAGCGAGGTGTGCTCGATCTATCTGCTGCGCGAAGGCGTGCTCGAGTTGTTCGCGACGCGCGGGTTGAATCAGGAGGCGGTGCACGTCACCAAGCTCGCGCTGGGGCAGGGGTTGACCGGCACAATCGCCAAGAATGTCGAGACGCTGAACCTCGCCGAGGCGACCGCGCATCCCGATTTCCAGTATCGCCCGGAAACCGGCGAGGAAAAATTCCACAGCTTTGCCGGCGTGCCCATCGTCCGCATGGAGCGCGCGGTGGGCGTGTTGTGTATTCAGCATGTCGAGCCGCGCCGCTATCTGGAGGTCGAGATCGAGGCGATGCAGACGGTGGCGATGGTGCTGTCCGAGCTTATCGCCAATGCCGGGCTGGTCGATACCCAGGGTGCCCAGGATGGCGGCATGGAATTGACCCATTCGCAGCGCGAGATCGGCTTTACGCTGGTGGCGGGCCTCGCCAGCGGCAAGGCGGTGTTCCACCAGCCGCGCATCACCATCGAGCATGTCGTCGCCGAAGATGTCGAGGTGGAGCGCCAGCGTGTCTATTCCGCCTTCATCAAGATGCGCGAGCAGATCGACAAGATGGCAAGCCAGGCCGAATTCGGCACCGGCGGAGAGCATGACGAGGTGCTCGAGACCTACAAGATGTTCGCCTATGACGAAGGCTGGTCACGGCGAATCAACGAGGCGATCGACAGCGGTCTGACCGCAGAAGCGGCGATCGAGCGGGTGCAGCAGCGCACGCGGATGCGGATGCGCAAGATCGACGATCCGCTGCTGGCCGACCGGATGCATGACCTGGAGGATCTGTCCAACCGCTTGCTGCGCATGGTCTCCGGCCAGATCGGTACGGCGGCGCAGATGGGACTGCGGCAGGACACGATTCTGATCGCGCGCAATCTTGGCCCGGCCGAGCTGCTCGAATATGATCGCCGGCGGCTGAAGGGCGTGATCCTGGAGGAAGGATCGCTGACCGCGCACGTCACCATCGTCGCGCGCGCCATGGGCATCCCGGTGATGGGGCGGATGCGCGACATCCTGCACCAGGTGCGTCAGGACGATCATCTGCTGATCGACACCAATGAGAATTCCGTCCTCATCCGCCCCGCGCCGCAGGTAATCGAGGCGTTTGAGGCGAAATTCCTGCGCAGCCGCGAAAAACAGGCCGCCTATGCTGCGCTGCGCGATGTCGAGCCGCGCAGCAAGGATGGCCAGCGGATCGATCTGATGATCAACGCCGGCCTTCGCGATGATATCGCCCATCTGGCGGTCACCGGGGCCGACGGCGTCGGGCTGTTCCGTACCGAGTTCCAGTTCCTCGTCTCGGCCACGCTGCCGCAGCGCGAGCGCCAGTTGCGGCTTTACCGTGATGTACTCGATGCGGCGGGCGAGAAGCCGGTCATCTTCAGAACCGTCGATATCGGCGGCGACAAGTCACTGCCCTATCTGCGCGAGGATGGTCCGGGCGAGGAAAATCCCGCCATGGGCTGGCGCGCAGTGCGTGTTGCGCTGGAGCGCGACGGTTTGCTCAAGGTGCAGGCGCGCGCATTGATCGAGGCGGCGGCGGGGCGGACGCTCAATGTCATGTTCCCGATGATCGCAGAGCCCTGGGAGTTCGATGCCGCGCGGCAGGTGTTCGAAGACCAGCTGGTGTTCCTGAAAGGCCGCAAGAAGATGCTGCCCGACCGCATCCGCTACGGCGCGATGCTCGAGGTGCCGGCCCTGGCGGAAACGCTCGACATCCTGGGTCCCAATATCGACTTCCTCTCGATCGGCACCAACGATCTTACCCAGTTCCTGCTCGCTGCAGACCGGGCACATCCCAAGCTGGCGCAGCGGTATGACTGGATCTCGCCGGCCATCTTGCGCTTCATCCGCCGGGTGGTGAAATCGGTCGAGCCCTATCACATCGATCTCACCGTGTGCGGAGAGATGGGCGGCCGCCAGCTCGAAGCCCTGGCATTGCTGGCCATCGGCATTCGCCGACTGTCGATCACGCCCGCGGCGGTCGGCCCGATCAAGGCCATGGTGCGCTCGCTCGATCTGGAAGCGGCGCGGGCGAAGCTGGAAGACATGCTGGCTCACCCGCCTGCCGACATGCGCGCAACGTTGCTCGACTGGGCGACCGAGCAGGGTGTGGAGCTGGGCTGACCTGCAAACCTTTGCGACTTTGCGAAAATTACCGCCATTTTACATCTATTGGCATGTGAGTGATGGTTAATATCGGCCTATAACGTTGACTTTCCGCCTTGTTCATGTTTCTCCCAGTGCAGGGGCAACAGTATAACCGGGCAAACCCGGATCGGGAGCGCATACGTGGCAAACACGTCAGATGAAGCAATGGCTGAGCCATCGAACGATGGTGCGACGACCGGAAACCTGTTCCCGCCACCGCCGGTCGGGGAGCGGCTTGCCGAGGCACGCCGTGCGCAGAGCCTCACTCTGGACGACATTGGATCGCGTACGCGCATTCCCCTGCGACATCTGGAGGCGATGGAGGCTGGACTGTTCAGCAGCCTGCCGGGACGCACATATGCGATTGGCTTTGGCAAGGCCTATGCCAGGGCCGTCGAACTGCCCGAAGACGAGATCGCGCAGAGCATTCGAGAAGCGCTGGGTGGAGCCGCCGCCGTGCCGATGCGCGATGCCACGCAATTCGATCTGGATGAACCCAGCAAGGTGCCGTCCGCTCGGCTGGCGCTGATTGCAGCCGCCGTCGGGATGGTGATCCTCGTTGCCGGATTCGGCGTGTGGCGCACGTTTTTCTTCCCCGGTGCCAATGTCGAGGAACTGGCGCAGGCTGCGGACGCGGCCTCGAGCGATGCCGCAGCTCCGGCTGCAAAGCCCTCCCGGCGCCAGACCGCAGCGCCGGCTGTCAGCCCCACGGCCGAGGTGGTTTTCACTGCCACGGAAGACAACATCTGGATCAAGTTCTACGATGGCGAAGGCAAGCAGCTGATGCAGAAGCAGATGGCGCTGGGAGAGCAGTATACGGTTCCTGCCGACGCGGTTGAACCAAAGGTTTGGACTGGCCGTCCCGATGCCTTTGAAATCACCGTCGGTGGCCGCAACGTTCCTCCGCTGGGAACGGCAGAGGTTGCGGTCAAGGACGTTCCTGTCACAGCCACCGCGCTGATGGATCGTCCCCCGGTTGCTGCGCAAAGCGCCGCCGAAACAGGCGACCGGGTCAGCGGCTGAAGCCAAACCCTGCATTTTGATCTGTCAGCCGCCGTTCAGTGACGTCATGACATCCACTTTATTTGCGCCCGGCTTTGACGAACGCTGCGGGGCCCGTATAGATTCGTTGTGAAGTACCAATTTACTGAGCTGGAGCCTGACATGCCGATTGCCCGCCCATCCCCGGCCTTTCCCCGCCGGACCAGCCTGTCCGCGCGGTTATTGGCAAGCACTCTGATTGCCGCGTTCGTCGCGTCGGCCAGCCCTGCTGCCGCGCAGTCTGCTCCGCTGGAACCGCGCGTGAAGAAGCTGGAATCCGAAATGCGCGCGGTGCAGCGCAAGGTGTTCCCCGGCGCATCCGACAGGTTCTTCGAGCCTGAAATCTCCGCGCCTGCTGCCGGTCCTTCGACGACGGGCGTCAGTGCCAGCGCTCCGCTGACCGATCTGCTGCAGCGAGTGGATACGCTGGAAACGCAGATTACCCGGCTGACGGCGCAGACCGAAGAGAACGGCTTCAAGATCGGTCAGCTTGAAAAGCGGATGGTGCTGCTGGAAGATCAGGCCAAGCAGGCAGCTGCTGCTGCGGCAGCCTCGGCGCCCGCAGCCGCGGCAGGAACCGTACCAGCAGGCGCGGCAGGAGCGGGAACGTCGGCTGCACGCCCGGCGGCAACGGGTGCCACATCAGCCGCTGCTGCCGCGCCCAGTGCGGAGCGGGTGGCTGCGGTTTCGAGGATCGAAAAGCCGCAGACCGCCGATGCGGGTGAGGACGCCTATCTCTATGGCTATCGTCTTTGGGAGGCCAAGTTCCTGCCCGAGGCGCAGGCGCAGCTTCGGTTCGCGCTGGAAAAGCACCCCAAGCACAAGCGGACTAGCTATACCCGCAATCTGCTGGGCCGCGCCTATCTGGACGATGGCAAGCCCAGCGCCGCAGCAAAGATGTTCGCCGAAAATTACGAAAAGGAACCCAAGGGGGAACGCGCACCAGAAAGCCTTTATTTTCTAGGTGATGCGTTGATCAAGCTGAACGAGAAAGCCAAGGCCTGCGTCGCATTTGCCGAATTGGCGGAAGTGTATCCCGATGTTGCGACCGGGCGCCTATCCGACCGGCTGGCTGCCGGGCGTCGCAATGCCGGATGCAAATGACGAGCTGCTGACACGGGTGGGGGATGCGCTGGCCGGGTTGACCGGCTCGCGCGATGCCGCCCTTGTGCTGGCCGTGTCGGGTGGTCCCGACAGCATGGCAATGCTGGATATCGCGCGGAGCTGCTGGGCCGGTTCGCTCTATGCGACCACCGTCGACCATGGCCTGCGCCCTGAGAGCGCAGACGAAGCTGCCATGGTCAACGCGTATTGCGCCGCGGCAGGGGTGGCCCACGCAACTTTGCGCCCGCCTGTTCCGATCACCGGCAGTCTGCAATCGGCCGCGCGCGCGGCGCGCTACGCGTTGCTCAATCAGCATGCGAACGACTGTGGCGCTGACTTCATCGTGACCGCGCATCATGCCGATGACCAGCTGGAGACGATGCTGATGCGACTGGCGCGGGGAAGCGGGGTGGATGGGCTTTCCGGCGTGCGGTCGCGCAATGGCCGGATCATTCGTCCGTTGCTGGGATGTCGCAAGGCTGAGCTGATCACCTATTGCGAGCGGACCAGACTGAGGTTCGTGTCTGATCCCAGCAACGATAATATGGAGTTCGACCGGGTGCGGATGCGCGCAGCCCTGGCTAGCTTCGATGCGATTGACCCGCTGATGGCGGTGCGATCTGCCGACGCGCTGGCTGACGCTGCCGAGGCGCTGGACTGGATGGCCGACCGCGAGGCACAAACCTCGATCATCGCGGATGATGACGGGGTTCTGCTGATCCTGACGTCCTATCCGCCCGGCCTTTTGCGTCGGTTGGTGCAGCGCTGTCTGGAGCGTGTTCAGCCAGGAATCGTCCCGCGGGGACCGCAAGCCGACCGATTGATCGCGGCGCTTCACAGTGGCGAACAAACGATGATCGGCGACGTGCTATGCCGACCCGTGCGCGAGGGTCTGGCCTGGCAATTCACAGCCGCGCCAAAGCGCGGGGGCGTGCAACGGCGCTGATCCCTGCGCCACACAGCCGATTAATTTCCCCGAAAGACGAATGCCGGGCAGATTATATTGTCATTCAGGAATAGCAGCCTATCTTGAAGATGGTTTACCGCTTCAAAGGCTTTGTGATGAACGACGATCAGGATCCCGGCTCGAACCAGAACGGCTGGATGAAGAACATGCTCATCTGGGCAGGTGTCATCATCGGCCTGCTCGTTGTGGTTTCGCTTATTGATACGCGCGGATCTGCCGATCGTGGCAGCTCCATCAGCTACTCCACCTTCCGCGACCGCGTGTCCGACGGACAGGTGAAGAATGTGGTGATTTCGTCTGACCGTGTCACCGGCACCTATGTCAACGATGAGCAGTTTTCCGCCGTACGCGTCGAGAATGACCCATCGCTGATTCCGCTGCTCGAGGAAAAGGGCGTCGATTATAGCGGCAAGGCGATCGAACAGCCCAGCCTGCTGGTCGCGATCCTGTTCCAGTCGCTTCCTTTCATCCTGATCATCGCCATCGCGTTCTTCGTGTTGCGCCAGGTGCAGAAGGGCGGCGGCGCCAGCGGCGCGATGGGCTTCGGCAAGTCGAAGGCCAAGCTGCTCACCGAAAAGTCGGGCAAGGTGACGTTCCAGGACGTTGCCGGCATCGACGAAGCGCGCGAAGAGCTCCAGGAAATTGTCGAATTCCTTCGCGATCCCAGCAAGTTTGCCCGCCTTGGCGGACAGATTCCCAAGGGCGCGCTGCTGGTCGGCTCGCCCGGTACCGGCAAGACCTTGCTCGCTCGCGCGATTGCGGGTGAGGCAGGCGTCCCGTTCTTCACCATCTCGGGCTCGGACTTTGTCGAAATGTTCGTCGGCGTCGGCGCAAGCCGCGTGCGCGACATGTTCGAACAGGCCAAGAAGAATGCACCGTGCATCGTCTTCATCGACGAAATCGATGCGGTCGGTCGTCATCGCGGCAGTGGCCTTGGCAACTCGAACGATGAGCGCGAACAGACGCTGAACCAGCTTCTGGTCGAAATGGACGGGTTCGAGGCCAACGAAGGCATCATCATCATCGCGGCGACCAACCGTCCCGATGTGCTCGATCCTGCGCTGCTGCGTCCGGGCCGTTTCGATCGCCAGGTCGTGGTGCCGGTTCCCGATATCGAGGGCCGCGAGAAGATCCTGCAGGTGCACATGAAGAAGGTGCCGCTGGCGCCCGACGTCAACGCCCGCACGATCGCACGCGGAACCCCCGGTTTCTCGGGTGCGGACCTGGCCAATCTCGTCAATGAAGCTGCTCTGCTCGCCGCACGGCGTGGCAAGCGTCTGGTCGCGATGAGCGAGTTCGAAGCCGCCAAGGACAAGGTCATGATGGGCGCCGAGCGCCGGTCGATGGTGATGACCGAAGACGAAAAGCGCATGACCGCCTATCACGAGGCCGGCCACGCCATCGTTGCGGTGCATGAGCCTGCATCCGATCCGATCCACAAGGCGACGATCATCCCGCGCGGTCGTGCCCTTGGCATGGTGATGCGTCTGCCCGAGCGCGACGTCTACAGCTATCACCGCGACAAGATGTACGCCAACTTGGCAGTCTCGATGGGTGGCCGCGTCGCCGAAGAGGTGATCTTCGGCTATGACAAGGTGTCTTCGGGCGCGAGCGGTGACATCCAATATGCCACCAAGCTGGCGCGCGACATGGTCACCAAATGGGGCATGTCCGACGAGCTTGGCCCGCTGCAGTATGAAGAGCAGTCGGAAGGCTATCTGGGCTATGGCCAGAGCCAGCGCCTGATGATGTCGGACGAGACCGCGCGCAAGATCGACAGCGAAATCCGCCGCGTGGTGGACCAGGGCTATGATCGGGCCAAGCATGTCCTGTCCGAGCATGTCGATCAGTTGCACACCCTGGCACTTGCTCTGCTCGAGTACGAGACGCTGAGCGGTGACGAGATCCAGGAACTGATCGAAACCGGCAAGCTTGATCGCCCCGATGGCAAGTCGATCAAGCCCGATATCGCTCCTGGCATCGGTGCGGTCATCCCGCGCGCAGGCAAGCGCAAGGGTCCGTTCCACGATCCCAAGCCGCAGGGCGCATAACCCTCCGGACCTGAATGATCGGTCTCACGAGAATGCTTCCGGCGCTGCTGGCCACACAGGCCGCAGCGCCGTTTGCATTTCAAACCACACCACACACGGTGGCCGAATTCCTGGCTCAGGCTGACGCGCTGCTTTTGTCAGGTCATGAGACCGCTGGCTCGACGGCGCAGGCAGATGCCATTCGCAGTGCCATCCAGCAGGCGGCCATGGCCTATCGCAGCAGCCTGGCTGAGGCGGCGCTGCGCGGCGAGCCAGCTGCCAGCTGCCCACCACCACCGGGCCAGGCGCAGCTCTCGCTGGCGGATATCAGCGATGATCTCCGCGCGTTTCCGCAGGCCCATCGCAGCATGCCGCTGGACACCGCGTTCGCGCTGGTGATGACATTGCGCTACCCTTGCCAGCGGGAGGTAAAGTGAAGTCATCGGGCATTCATCTGGCAATGCTAGGCGGACATAGACACGCCTTCGGGAGGGACGGGCATGAGGATTGGAACAAGGCTGATAGTGTTGGGCATGGCGACGGTCATGCTGACCGCTACGGCATCCGAAATGACGGTGGCGCAGTTTCTGCAAGCTGCGAAAAAGGCAGAGAGCCTTGGCCCTGCCGCGATCCTGTCCAGCGATGTTCGCGCGTTGCGTACTGAAACACAGCGGGTACGCGACCTGTATATCGCCGATATCACGAAGCAGAAAAAGGCGGGCGGCGCGCAACACAGCTGCCCACCGGCCGATAACCGGCCCAAGATGACCGGCGACGAGCTTCGCGATTATCTCACCAGCCTCAGCCCCGCTGCCCAGAAGCAGCCGTTTCGCGTGGCGGTCTATAATCTGATGAAGAAGAAATATCCCTGCAAAAAGGGGTGAGCGGGCTGTCCGGGCTGCCCCTCCCGCCGGTCAGGCCAGCAGGAGGGGGCAGAACGCTCAGGCCGCGAGGAAACCTTCCAGACGGCCGCGAATGATGGCCTCTGCCTCGCGCATGATCCGGTCGATCAACTCCTTGCAGGTCGGAATGTCGTGGATCAGTCCGGCGACCATGCCGCAGCTCCACGCGCCTGCATCCATGTCGCCTTCCATCATGATGCGCGGATAGACACCGGCTACCTGCTCGATGATGTCGGTGAATTGCAGATCCTTGCCCTTTTCACGCTCGATCAGCAGCAGCCGTTCGACAGCCTCGTTGGTCATCACGCGCTCGGTGTTGCGCAGCGGGCGCATCACCAGCCGGGTGTCGAGTTCGGACGCTGCCACGATCGCCTGCTTCACATTTTCGTGCACTGGGGCTTCCTGGGTGGCAATGAAGCGGGTGCCCATGTTGATCCCGTCTGCCCCCATGGCGAGCGAGGCGACCAGCGAGCGCGCATCGGCCTGTCCGCCCGAAGCGACGAAGGGAATGTCCAGCTCATCTGCGGCGCGCGGCAGCAGGATCATGTTGGGCACATCGTCTTCGCCAGGATGTCCGCCGCACTCGAATCCGTCGACCGACACCGCATCACAGCCGATTGCCTGTGCCTTCAGCGCATGGCGCACGCTGGTGCACTTGTGGATCACCTTGACGCCGGCTTCCTTGAGATAGGGCAGCACGGATTGCGGATTGTTCCCGGCGGTTTCCACGGCAGTGACGCCATTTTCGATGATCGCACGGACATAGCCGGGATAATCGGGCGCTGTCAGCACCGGCAGGAAGGTGAGGTTGACGCCGAACGGCTTGTCGGTCAGCGCCTTGCACTTCTTGATCTCGGCATCGAGGTCCGCAGGTGTCTTCTGCGTCAGTCCGGTGATGATGCCCAGGCCCCCGGCGTTCGATACCGCTGCGGCCAGCTCGGCAAAGCCGACATAATGCATTCCGCCCTGAATGATCGGGTGTTCGATGCCAAACAGTTCGGTGATCCGGGTCTTCATGGGGTGCTCTCCTGATTGTCTTTTGTGATTGGCAAAGGGGTCAGACGAACAGCGCGACGCTCTGCATCGCGGCCATCACCGGCTCCAGTCGGCTGTTCCACACGGTCATGTACTGGCTCGATGCACCATGGTGTGCATGGTGGGTCACCGATTCGAGAAGCCACCAGCCATTGTCGGTCTCCGGCGCGTCGGTGAGCATGTTGACCTGCCAGTTCATGCTGCTGATCGGTCCGGCAGCGTCCATCAGTCCCATGGCAGAGGGGGGCAGGCCATCGCCGATGCACATCAGCTCGGTCATCGGATCAAGCCCGTCGCGCGCGGCAAAGCGGTGCCAGTTGGCGAGCCTGGGCGTGTTCATGCCCAGTTCCAGCCGCTTTTCGGGATATTCCATCTGCGAGGTAAAGAATTCGGGCGGACCGCTGCGCGTTGCGCCTTCCGCGGGCGGGGGTGACACATCGGGACGGTGCACGCCTTCAAACTCGATTCGGCTCTCGCGCTTGCTCATGAAGATGAAGGTGCCGATGAAACCCAGGCCTTCCTCGCTGCGAATCTTCACCTCGACAAAGGCCGTGTTGCGGCCCCGGCGAAGCAGTTCGCACGAGATTGTCACTTCACCAGCCAGAGGCCCGACAAAGGCCACCTGAGCAGACCGTAGCGGCGGCGCATCCGGCACCGCCAGCCGCGCGGCGTGGTGCGCCATGGCCGACGACAGCCCGCCATAGGCGGTACGCCCCTGCATCCAGCTGCTGGGGATGGAAACGGTCCAGCCAGTGTCGGCAGGGACGAACGAAGCAAGGGTTTCGGCGAGATTCATCGCGCGATTAAGACCAGAGATTCTGCGACGAATCTACCGGAAATTTTCACCCCGGACGCTGCCGTTACGGATTGCTGATCTCAGGAAAAGGGGGAAGGCTGGTGGGCGTAGGAAGGATTGAACTTCCGACCCCTGCGATGTCAACACAGTGCTCTACCACTGAGCTATACGCCCACTCTTTAGCCTTGCTGCCGGGCCCGAAGGCTGCGGCAAGGGCGGTCCATTACAAAGAGCCTGCGCGTCGTGCAAGCAGTAAATGAAGCCGCGTCAGGTTTATCTGCTGAAAGGCGCTGCTCAAAGGCTCTGGGCGAAGGTGCCGCGCGCGAATACGCGATCGACTTCGAGCACCAGATCCTTGAGGTGAAACGGCTTGGAAAGCACGCGCGCGCTGGGTGCGGCCTGTTCGGCTTTCAGCGTGACCGCCGCAAATCCCGTGATGAACATGACCTTGGTCGATGGGGAAACCTTGGCACAATGCTGCGCCAGCTCGATTCCGTCCATCTCGGGCATTACGATATCCGTCAGCAACAGATCGAAATGCTCCTCCTGCAATAAGGGCAGCGCAGCAGTGCCGCGGTCGACCGAGGTTACGGCGTAATCGGCCTTTTCGAGCGCGCGTTGCAGATAGGTTCGCATCGCCGCATCATCTTCCGCCAGCAATATGCGCAACATAGACCAATCCCTCCACCCGATGCCGTTTCCCTGTTTATGCCCAAGCCGGTTAAGATTTTCCAGCATTTCGACTAACCCTTTTCCGGCCTGCCCAATAGCAGGACACACTGAAGGTGAGGTGTGAACCGTCTGGGATGACCTTGCCTCGCATGGCAGCGGCTTTGACACGGCCCTGCCTTTGGCGCATGTCCGTGGGCCATGGAGAATTCCTTCGCAGACGATAATGCCAGTGCACGGCTGTTCAGCCTGGAAGGGCTTCTGACAGCGCGCCTGCCCGTGGTGGTGGCAGTTCCGCATGCTGGCCGCGATTATCCCGACGAAATTTTGCAGAATCTGCGGGTTGCGCCGCATATTTTGGAACGTTTGGAAGATCGCCACGCCGACATGCTGTTGCCGCAGCTTGAGGCCATGGGCTGCGTGACGCTGGTGGCCCATGCGGCGCGGGCATGGATCGACCTCAATCGCGCGCCGAGCGAAGTCGACCCGCATATGATCAGCGATGCCCCGCGCTCCGCCTTTGCCCAGCCCAGCGCCAAGGTCCGCGGTGGGCTGGGCCTGGTGCCTCGCCGATTGGCGGATCATGGCGAGCTTTGGCGGCGTCCGTTGCCTCACGCAGAGGTGGCGGCCAGGATCGCGAAAATGCACGCCCCCTATCACCAGGCGCTCGCCAGGACGCTTGGCGCGCTTCAGGCCCGATTCGGCTGCGCGTTGCTGATCGATCTGCATTCGATGCCGCCGGTCAGGCAGGAAGATATCTCGCCCTCACCGCAGATTGTGATCGGCGATCGGTACGGCAGGTCGGCAGGAGCGCGCGTGTGCGATCTGGCGATACGCACGGTGGCACGCTCGGGCTTTCAGGTCGCGCTCAACCATCCCTATGCCGGCGGCTATGTTCTCGACCGGCACGGCAGGCCGGCGCGCAGCATTCATGCCCTGCAGGTCGAAGTTGATCGCAGCGTGTACCTCGATGCGCAGATGCGCAATCCGGGCGATGGCATGGAGCGGGTGCGCAGTATGCTGGCAGAGCTTGTTCAGGCGCTGGCGGATGACCTCCTGCATGGAGGCAGCAGCGTCGATCTGGCCATTGCGGCAGAATAGCCTCACTTGCCGTTCCCAACAAAAAACCGCCTCGTGACGGATCACGAGGCGGCCAAGGTTCAGGGAGGAGGTGCACAAGTGCACCTGCCGGACCGCGAAAGGGGGGGAGCGATCCGACACCGACGATATAGGGGAGATCAGGGGGGAGTTCAATGCCCGCAACGGCAAAAATACGCCTGTGTGAAATATCTTGATAATGCGAGTTGATCGCAATAAGCTGCAATCGGTCATTCGGTTGGGTGGCGATGAACCTGCATTGGAAGGAGAGAACATGGGCATTTGGTGGCAAGACATGCTGGATCGGCCCGTCGACCTGGGGTCGGCCAGCTTGATGGAGGCCAGGCTGGTCGTGGCTCTGCGCATTGCCGTGTTCGCGCACAAATCCGGCGCTGACCCGGCACCGCATGTCGCGGCCCGACTTGGCAGCATCGCGCTGTCGAACCAGCTTTCGCTGGTGCTGGAGGCCATGGGCCAGGCCTGGCCTGATCCGTTCAGCGTCTCGCGCCCTTGCTGCGGCCGCCTGTCGCCCGATGAGGTGCTGTTCGTCGGCATGATGCGCAGCGCCATGCGCGGCAACCGGGCGTCTTTCGACCGCCAGACCCGCGAAATGCTGGGCGAGGATGCGCGCTGCCTGATCTACAACCTGATGTGGCAGATGGGCCGGATGGTCCCGGCTTCGGCCTAGCCTGATCCGTCAGGCTGGCTCGTTGATATAGTTCCGGATGAATTCTGCAATGGCATGAAAGCCGTCGCTGAACGCGGCACCGCTGCGCCACAGCGCTGCAATCGATCGTTTCGCGTTCCATCCGGCGATATCGAGCGTCGCCACCACTTCTGCGCTCTGCGTCTCGGCCGCCATATAGCGTTCGGGCAGGAGTGCCAGGCCGATACCTGACCCCACCATCTGCCGGATGCTGTCCAGGCTGGTGCCTTCATAGTCGTGCATGATGTGGGCACCGACCTGTTCGCAGATATCGCGAGTCTGGCGATGGAAATGGTGCCGCCGATCCAGTGTCAGAAACCCTTCGCCCTTCAGTGCATCGGCGGGGATGTTCCTTTGTCCCGCCAGCGGATGATCAGGCGGCGCGATGATGAACATCCGCTCGCTGAACAGCGGCTCGATGACAATGCCCGATGCATCCACGGGCAGGGGACAGAGCATCATGTCCAGCTCGCCGCGCATCAGCTGGCGCACCTGATCGTCGGGAATGCCTTCGCGAATATGCAGGCGCAGATCGGGTTGCTGCTTGTGCAGTCCGGCGACGATCGCTGGCATCAGATAGGGACCCAATGTCGGCGTGACGCCAAAGCGCAGGGTGCCGCCGATGCCCTTGCCCGCGCGCCGGGCAAGATCGGACAGATCGCGCACCTGCACCAAAATGCCCCGCGCGCGCGCTGCAATATCACGGCCCAGGGGTGTCAGTTGCACATCGTTGCTGCTGCGATCGATCAGCGATGCTCCCAGCCTGGCCTCCAGTGTTCGCAATTGCTGGCTGAGCGTTGGCTGCGAAACGTGCACGGCGAAGGCGGCGCGGCCGAAATGGCGGTGGTCGTCCAGCGCCACCAGATATTGCAATTGGCGTAGGCTGGGCATGGCGGCTCCATTGGCTTGATAGGCGTTTACTATCGGCAAGGGGCGAGTCTTTCAAATGGAAACAATGATACATTGTGGCATATTCTTTTCATACCAAGCAGATGAGCCGGTCCCTCCCCGAACCGCTCTTGCCAAAACTGCTTGAGAGATGCCGTGGCTTGAATGGACACCCCAAAGCTGCGGATAGGGTGACGCATCGGTCCGCCGAGGTCGCAGCTTAGCCTCCGGTGCGTCACCCGACTATCTCCAGCCGGCAGGCAATGACAGCTCGCGACCAGCGCGCCAGCGACAGACAGCCGTGCCGCGACGATTGGGCGCGGGTTCCGAAGATGTTATGCGCAATGGAGCGCCATCAGGGCGCCGGGACCTGGCCGAAGTCGGCGCTCAGCCTCAACGCATCCAGATCAGCAGCCACGGCCACAAGGTCGGCACGGGCCTGCGCCAGCCGGAACTCTGCATCCAGTCGCCGAATGGCAGCATTGGCGGCGGCGTCCTCGCGCAGATTGACGAGGAAGAAGTCGCTGGCGCCAGCCTGGAACAGCCTCCGTTCGCCGGCTGCCAGCTTTTCGGCCTGGACCTCTTCGTCGCGCGCCAACACGGCCAACCGTTCGGCGGCAGTCAGGTTGGTGGAAAGCTGCTCCACCTCGGCGATGATCTGTTCCTCGCTCTGCCGACGCCGCCATTCCAGGGCGTTGATATTGGCCTCGGTTGCTGCAACCTGACCCTTGGCGGCCCGGTTCTGCAACGGCATCGAGAAGGTAAAGCCGACGATCGCTTCGAACGGATCGCGCGAGCGCCCGCCCAGGCCCTCCTCGCCGAAATCCTTGCCCGCTTCGGCAAACAGCCGCAGCGAAGGCAGCAGGCGGTTGCGTTCCAGTTCCAGCCGGGTTTCGCCGAGCTCCAGCCGCTGCTCAATCAACTTGATATCGGGTCGCCTTGCCAGGATGGCCGCCGGATCGGTTTCACGCGCGGCAGAGATCATCGGCAGCGCACTGGGCAGCTGAGCGGGCGTTGCCACACGCGGCCTGCCATCATCGTCGCGCCAGAACAGCGACAGGCGCTGCGCTGCATTGGCCAGATCGCGTTCTGCGGCCACCAGCAGCGACTGGCGGCGCAACAGGTTCTGCTCGTTTTCAGTGAGCAGAATGGCCGCGCGCGCGCCCAGCTGGACCTGGCGGCGGATACCCTGCTGCCGATCCTGCGCCAGACCCACGAGTGAACGGTAGACCTGCACCTGCTGCCCGGCAGCGACCCATTGGCCATAGGCCTGGATCGCGCGCTGCTGGACGCCAATGGCGATGATGAGCGCATCGAGACCGGCCATGTCACGTTCGATCAGCGCGCTCTGCTGGCCAAAACGACGGTCATCGATGTACCGATCCCGCAGCAGCGCGAATACACCGCGGACCTTCAGTTCGCCCAGCCGATCGGTGAAGCTGTAATCTTCGTAAGTCGGGAAATCTCCGCGCGAGACGCGATAACTTGCTTCCAGCTGGCCGCCATTGTTGGTCAGCGGCTGGATCGCCTTTCCCTGAAGATAGGTGCCATCATAGAAGCCCGCGACCCGCGAAAACCCTTCGCCGGTGAACAGCAGGTCAAAGGCGCCCTCGCTTGCCAGCACCCGGCCATCGGCGGCGCGGGCCATGGCCAGCGCCTCGAGGATCGCAGGTGCAAACCGCCGCGACGATTCCAGCACTTCGGACAGCTGCAGCCCTTGCGCCGAACGTACCTGATCGGGGACCGTGAGCGGTGCGGGCAGGGACTGGGCACCGGCAGGCGCGGCCAGAGCCGCCAGCGTCGATGCCGCCAGCCCTGCCAGCAGTAATGCCTTGCGCATCACTTCTTCTCCGACCCGCTGCTGGACGACATGCCCTTCTGCCCGCCCGATGATGCGCCCGAAGCATTGCCGGTTCCCGCCTGGCTCTCGTTGATCAGAGCCGGGTTCTGCAGCGGGAAGTCGTTGAGCTGACGCCACAGTTCGAAGCCGACCGAGACCTGCTCCATGGCCACCCAGCCGCGCACGTTCGCGCCCAGCCGGACATAGGGTTCGCGCGGCCATCGCGCCTTGCCCCTGGCTTCCTGCACCAGCACGCGGAACAGGCCGTTGGGCGAGGCGGCAAGATCGACCTGCTGCACCTGTCCGTCGAACAGTCCGCGCGCCACCGAGGGCCAGCCCGAAAACTGGATCGCGGGCCAGCCTTCGAATTCCAGCCGGACCGGCTGTCCACGCCGGATCAGCGGGGCATCGCGACCGTCGACATAGATTTCCACCACGCGTTGCGCTTCGGTCGGGGCGAAGGTGGCCAGCACCTCGCCCTGCGATACCATGGTGGCACGATCGCCGCCGTTGATCCGCTGGATGACGCCGTTGCGCGGCGCGCGGACAAGCTGCAGCGACTGGCGCGCAAGATTGATGTCAATCTGCGTGATGGCGGCGCGGGCTTCGGCCAGCGTCGCTTCCATCTCCGCCACCTTGATCCGCGCCAGCTCGTTCTCGCGCCGCGATGCCAGCCCCTCGCTGAACAGCGTGCCGGTGCGTCCGACATCGAGCCGGGCGGTGCTGAGAGCGCTGGCAGCAGCAGCGGCCTTTGCTTCGGCCAGGCTGCGTTCGACCCGCAGGCGCTGCAGCAGCATGGGGTCGTTATCGGAAATCTGGACGATCGGATCGCCCTCCTTCACCACCGAACCATCCTGCACATACCAGCGCTCGATGCGTCCCGACACCAGAGCGGTCACGTTCTGCAACCGGTCCTGCGGGTTGAGCGCGATCACTTGGCCGGCGCCATAGGCGGTCTGGACCCAGGGCACATAGAACATGAACAGGGTCGCCGCGATCAGGGTCAGCACCACCATGACGGCAATGGCGCGCAGCGGGCGCGGCGTGCGCTGCTTGGCCAGCGTGCGGAAGCGGACGAGGGCGCGATCACGCGTTGTCATGACGTGCCTCCTCTGCCTGGCTGCGGGTGACGTGCAGGAACTCGTCGGGATCGTCGATGATGCGCTGGCCATCGCAACCCAGCCACAGATAGCGGCAGTCCGAAGGGGCATCCGGACGATAGCTGAACTGGATCACGGTCGATCCCTGTTCGCTCATCACCTTGCGGACGTCGGAAAGGATCGCTCCGTCGATCATGTCGAACAGCCCGGTCATGATCAGCAGACGCGGGCATTTGAGCATGGCACCGGCGAGCTTGAGCCGCAGCGACTCAGCGTAGGACAGGGGCCAGCCGCTCATGGAGAGCTGCGTGTCCAGGCCATCGGGCAGGCGCATCACGCGATCTTCCAGCCGGACCATGGCCAGCGCGCGCAGCGCATCGGCCGATGTCGTTTCCGGCCCTGCGAGCCTCAGATAGTCGCGGATGCTGGCCTGGACGATGGTGGGCCGGTCGAGGACGATGATCTCGCTGCGCAGGCGGAACATGTCCACCATCGCAATGTCCTGGCCACCCAGGGTCACGACCCCGGTTTGAGGGGTGATGTACCGCTTCATTGCATGGGTGAACAATCGTTGGACGTCGTGGTTCTGCGCCTGCGCGATCAGCTGGCTGCCGGCGGGAATCGCGATATCCAGCGTGATGTTCTGAGCGGTCGGCGCGTGGCTGACCCGGCGCAGCACAAGGTCGCTGCCGCTGATCGCGTCCTGCCCCTCGCGGGCCTCTTCCTCCTGCTCGATATGGTAGAGCATGCCGATTTCTTCGGCGGCGGCGATCAGGTCGTAGGTCGTATCGAGATACGCGCCCATCTGGCCCAGGCCGAAGAACGCCGCCGAAAGGATCAGCTCGGCGGCTACCAGCTGCCCGATCGACAGCTCGCCACGGATGACCAGCCAGCCGCCCAGCGCCAGAAGGCCGGCACTGGCGAACGCATAAAGCAGCAGAAAAGCTACGGTCTGCGACATGGTGTACCGGAAATGCTTGGACTTGGCGCTGACATAGGCGGCGCTGACGTCTTCGGAACGATCCAGCGCATAATCGACGTGCCGACCCGACTTGTAGAATCCGTTCGAAGCACCGACGTTTTCCAGCCAGCCTGCGGTGGCGTATTTGGCATGGCTCAGCGCGATGCCCGAGCGGATCGCGCCGCGCGTCCAGACCAGCAGGATCAGCATCGCGATGCCGATGACGATCAGGTTGAAGGCCAGGAAGAACGGGTGGTAAAACGCCGTGACGGCAAAGCCGACCGCGGACTGCAGGATGATGGTAAAGCCGCCAATCAACAGGCTCGGCACCGCTTTCTGCACGGTATTGACGTCGAAATAGCGGTTGAACAGGTCCTGCCGCTTGCTGTCCTCGAAAAACGGGTTGCGAGCGTGGATGGAACGCAGCGTGATCTCTGCTACCTGACGGGCATAGAACCGGCGGGCGAACAGCTCCATCGTGTAGATGCGAAGAGCCGAAAGCAGTACCGCGATCAGCAACAGGCCCAGCAGCGTCCCCGCCAGTGTGACCAGGGGTGTCACCAGCGCGGTGTTGGCGACCGAGTTGATCAGCATCTGGACCGAAATGGGTGTCGCCAGCGACAGCACCGAAACCGCCACGCCGTAGATCAACGCCAAGGTGATGAAGCTGCGCTCACCGCTCAGCAGGCTGAGCATCCAGCGGATCGCCTCACGCGCTCCCATGATGTGATGTTCGGAAGATGACGCCATATTCTCTGCCTGCCCGTTAATCCAAGGTCGCTGCCGCACCAATTAGGTCCTTGGGCCGATAAGCCCATTCGAAAGGCAACGTCCAGAACGATTGGTTTTGTCTATCGGGCAAACGCCCCCGCCGGTGCCTGCTTCATGCCGGAGACACCGCTCAAACCGAACGACAAAATCGCAATATTGATCCACGTAAACAAGACAATAGCTGGCACGAGGATGACAAAGGTGCCGAAGTTCGCCTTCAGTTGTTCAGAGGCATTGCCTAAACCACTGTAACAAATGTAATATCTTTTGGCGACACGCAAGCAGGCCCTGCTCGGGCCGGCCTGCGCATGGCGTCTATCGCTTGAGCAAAGGCGCGAGATAATGGCCGGTGTAGCTCGCCTTGACCTTGGCCACCTGCTCGGGTGTGCCCTCTGCGACGACTTCGCCACCCTTGACGCCACCTTCCGGGCCCATGTCGATGATCCAGTCCGCTGTCTTGATCACGTCCAGATTGTGCTCGATCACGACGACGCTGTTGCCCTGATCGACCAGCCGGTGGAGGACTTCGAGCAGCTTGCGGACATCCTCGAAATGCAATCCGGTGGTCGGTTCATCGAGGATGTAGAGCGTCTGCCCGGTCGATCGGCGGCTGAGTTCCTTGGCCAGCTTGACGCGTTGCGCCTCGCCGCCCGATAGGGTTGTGGCCTGCTGGCCGACCTTGACATAGCCCAGCCCGACTTCCCACAGCATCGCCATGCGGTCGCGGATCGGCGGCACCGCCTTGAAGAACTCGACCGCGTCCTCGACGGTCATGTCGAGCACGTCGGCGATCGAGTAGCCCTTGAACTTCACCTCCAGCGTCTCGCGGTTATAGCGCTTGCCGTTGCATTCCTCGCAGGTGACATAGACATCGGGCAGGAAGTGCATCTCGATCTTGATGACGCCGTCACCCTGGCATTTCTCGCAGCGGCCACCCTTGACGTTGAAGCTGAACCGGCCCGGCTTGTAGCCGCGCGCAAGGCTTTCGGGCAGGCCGGCAAACCAGTCGCGGATATTGGTGAACGCGCCGGTATAGGTTGCGGGGTTCGACCGCGGGGTGCGGCCGATCGGCGACTGGTCGATATCGATGACCTTGTCGCAATGCTCCAGCCCGGTGATCTTGTCGTGCGGTCCGGCGATGATCCGCGCGCCGTTGAGCGTGCGCGCCGCGCCGGCATAGAGCGTATCGATGGTGAAGCTCGACTTGCCCGATCCGGATACGCCGGTGATGCAGGTGAAGGTGCCGAGCGGGATCGACGCGGTGACGCCGTTCAGATTGTTGGCCCGCGCGTTATGGACCGTCAGCTTCTTGCCATTGCCCTTGCGACGCTTGGCCGGAACCTCGATCCGCCGTTCGCCGGTCAGATACTGCGCGGTCAGCGAGTCCTTTGATTTCAGCAGCTCCTCCAGCGTGCCCTGCGCCACGATCTCGCCGCCATGCACGCCCGCGCCTGGCCCCAGATCGACGATATAGTCGGCGGTGCGGATCGCATCCTCGTCATGCTCGACGACGATCACCGTATTGCCCAGGTCGCGCAGCCGCTTGAGCGTGACCAGCAACCGGTCGTTGTCCTTCTGGTGCAGGCCGATGCTGGGCTCGTCGAGCACGTACAGCACGCCCGAAAGTCCGCTGCCGATCTGGCTGGCGAGCCGGATGCGCTGCGATTCCCCGCCGGAGAGCGTGCCCGAGGTGCGATCGAGGTTGAGGTAATCGAGCCCGACATTGTTGAGGAAGCCCAGCCGCTCGATGATCTCCTTGAGGATCGCCTTGGCGATCTGCTGCTGCTGCGCGCCGAGCTTGTCGTTCAAGGTTTCGAAGAAGTGCAGCGCGTCGGCGACCGAGCGGCGGGTGGAGATCGAGATATCCTCGCCTGCAATCTTGACCGATCGTGCCTCGGGCTTGAGACGCGCGCCATCGCACACTTCGCAGGGCTGAGCGGTCTGATACTTGCTCAGCTCCTCGCGCATCCACGCGCTGTCGGTCTGCAGCAGGCGTCGGTTGAGATTGCCGATCACGCCCTCGAACGCCTTCTTGACCTCGTACGACTTGCGACCGTCCTGGAACCGCAAGGTCACAGGCTTTCCGCCGGTGCCATGCAGGATGATCAGCCGAACTTCGCCCGGCAGATCCTGCCACGGAGTCTCGAGCGAAAAGCCAAACTCGCGCCCCAGGCTGCTGAGCACCTGCATGTAATAGGGTGAAGGCGGGTTCGATTTGGCCCAGGGCACCACGGCACCCTTCTTGAGGCTGAGTTCCTCGTTGGGGACCACCAGCTGCGGGTCGAAATACATCTTCTCGCCCAGGCCATCGCATGCCGGGCATGCGCCTTGCGGGGCGTTGAACGAAAAGAGCCGCGGTTCGATCGCCTCGATCGTGAAGCCGGAGACGGGGCAGGCGAAGCGTTCGGAAAAGATGATGCGGTTGTCGGGAATGCCGGCATTCTTCATGCCCTTCTTCGGCTTTTCCGCTTCGACCACCGGAATTTCGGATGGCGCTGCAGGCACTGGCTCACCCAAGGCCGCAACCGTGCCGTCCGCCAGATCGACGAATGCCAGTCCATCGGCCAGCTTCAGCGCGGTCTCGAAACTGTCGGCGAGCCGCGTCTCGATGCCTTCGCGCACCGCCATGCGGTCGACGACGACCTCGATGTCATGCTTGTACTTCTTGTCGAGCGTCGGTGCCGCGTCGATTTCGTACATTTCGCCGTCGATACGGACGCGGGTGAAGCCCGCCTTCTGCCATTCGGCTAGTTCCTTGCGATACTCGCCCTTGCGGCCACGCACCACCGGCGCAAGCAGATAGAAGCGCGTGCCTTCGGGCAAGGCCATGATCCGGTCGACCATCATGCTGACCGTTTGCGCGGTGATGGGCAGGCCGGTGGCGGGCGAATAGGGCACGCCCACGCGCGCCCAGAGGAGGCGCATGTAATCGTAGATCTCGGTGACGGTCGCCACGGTCGAGCGCGGGTTGCGGCTGGTCGTCTTCTGCTCGATGCTGATCGCAGGGCTGAGGCCGTCGATATGCTCGACATCGGGCTTCTGCATCATCTCGAGGAACTGGCGCGCATAAGCCGAGAGCGATTCGACGTAGCGCCGCTGGCCTTCCGCATAGATCGTGTCGAACGCCAGGCTGGATTTGCCGCTGCCGGAAAGTCCGGTGATGACGATCAGCTGATCGCGGGGCAGATCGATGTCCACGCCCTTGAGGTTATGTTCGCGCGCGCCGCGCACAGAGATGTGGGTGAGCATGGACGGCCTTATGTTCTAATGATGTTCTGCTGGCAAGCCAGTGTTTGTGGCCAGCCCGGCGGGATCGCTGCGAGGGCTGGAACATGGTGCGCGCGAAGCTGCACTGCAAGGGCACACCTGCCGCGCAATGGAACCGCTTTGCGACCTCTACGTATGCATGTTAATCGAGATCAACTTTGTTTTGAGGGAAACAGATCATGAAAACCCGTTCTTTCCGTGCCGCCACATTGGCCACCATTCTGGCCGCGGGGGCATTGACGGTGCCGGCAGTAGCACAGCAGGCCGCCACGCCAGAGGCTCAAGCGGCGGATAGCGGTTCGATGGAGCCTTCACCGGTTACGCAAAATCCCAGCACCGCCGAAGAACAGGCTGAACGCGAAGCAGCAAACGCGGCACAGGCCCAGATGTCGAGCGCGCAGGTCGCCCAGAACGTAGCCAACCTGGCCAATTACGAGGCGCGCCGGTCCAGCTACGAAAGCCAGATGAAGCTGTACGAGAATACCGTGGAATCGCGTGCGCGGGCCGAGGCTGAATATGCCGAGGTCAAGAAGCTGTACGACGCCATCCATGCGCAATGGGAGGCCGATGTCGCAGCGTGCACGGCGGGCAACCGCAAGCGGTGCGCGCAGTCGCCCGTGCTTCCCCAATAACCGTTTAACTCCCCTCGGTTTAGTAGGAGGGGGCTATTCCTTCGGCAAGATCAAGGTGAAACGCGCGCCCTGACCCGGCGCGCTTTCCACTGTCAGGTCGCCGTTCATGGCCAGTGCCAGTCGGCGCGAAATATAAAGCCCCAGCCCGCTGCCGCCATCGCCGCTCCGGCCGAGCCGTTCCCATTTGTTGAACAGACGCTGCTTGTCCTCATCGCTCAGGCCCGGGCCCTGATCGGCGACTGTAACGCTTGCCCAGTCTGGCCCGTCATCCAGCCGCAACCAGATCATCGAACCGTCTGGCGCATAGTTGATCGCATTGGCGACGAGGTTCAACAGGACCTGCAGAACCCGGCGAAACTCGCCCAATGCCGGTGCGCTGTCATCTTCGGCGGGCTTGTCGATGCGGATCGAGCGGTCGGCGGCCTTCAGCGCGAGCAACCCTGCGGCGCGGCGAGCGAGATCCGCCAGGTCGACGTGTTCGCGCGCCGCGCTGAAACCGGTTGCCTCGATCGCTTCCAGATCCGCCAGATCATCGACCAGTGCGAGCAGATGGCGTCCGGCAGATGCTATATCGCTGGCGTAGTTGGCATAATCGGCGCGCAACGGGCCTTCCAGCCGTCCGCCGATGGTTTCGGCATTGGCGATGATCCGCCCGATCGGCTGACGCAGCGCCGGCCCGATCTGGCTGCCGAACATGCGCGTCAATCGTTCGCCATCGAAAAGCGGCGGTGGGGGCGGGGGCGCCTCGGGTTCGATCTCAGCCGGTGCCGGTGTCAGAACCAGCCGCGCATGACCACCCGCATGATCGGGCTGGAGGCTGGCCAGCCACAGGCGGTCATCGCCAGGCAGACGGACGCGACGTCCATCGGCCTGCGCTGCCCTTGCGACAGGGGCGCCATCGGAACCGGTAACGACACTCGAGATTGGTTGCAGCGTCCACCGTTCTGTCTGGACTTGCAGGCCCAGAGGCATTTGCGTTTGCACTGCCAATATCCGCTCGGCGGCGTCGATGCGGATTGCGATCGCGTCAGGGTCGAGCGGCGGCAGAGTCAAGGCAGTCGCGGGCAGCGGTGCGGTCGGCAGCGGTTGCTCGCGCCACGAGGTGATTGCGATATCCGCGCTCTCGGGCCCAGGTGTGCACTCGCACCACAGGTCGATCAGCGTGTCGGCACCTGCCACTATCACGGGCCGCGACAACCGCATGCCGAGGCGTTGGCCATGACGGACGAAATCCAGCAGCGCGGGCACAGCCAGAATGCCGCCCGGCTCACCCCCCAGGCTGGCATGCAAGGCGGACAGCCGTTCGCCAGCCAACAGCAGCCGTCCATCGCGGTCAACACGGGCCAGGGTTTCCTTGCCGAGGCTGACCTGCGTCATTGCGTGTTCGCTGTTGAGAGGATGCGCGTTCACCAGGCAGGGCCAGCGGTCTGGACCGGGTCCATGTTGCGCCAGCCCGCGACGATCCGCATGGCATCATCGGAAGCAATGGCGCGCAATGCGGCGGCAGAGGGCAGATCATCGACCCGCAGCGAGGCAAGCACCGCAAAGTCCTGAAGCAAGCGTGCAGCGACATTCACTTCAATCGCGCAGGCGCGCAGCACCACCGCAAGCCGGGTCAGATCCGGATCGCGCAGCATGTCTAGCAACAGGTCGCCAGCGACGCCGCTCGATCGCTCCAGCATGGCGATCGCCAGCGAGGGGCCGTTGTCGGCCAACGCCCAATCGTCACCGGCGCGCGGCAATTCGAACAGATGGCAGAACCGCATCAGCCGGTGCGGGCGACCGCGCCGTTCATCGAACTGCGCCAGCAGCACATCGGCGGCGTTGCGCAAGGCCATCGGATCGCTCGCATCGTTATCCTGCAGCCAGGCCACTGCCAGCCGTACCAGCGCATGCAGAATCTCTGGCGGCAGTTCGTCGATATCTATGGCAAAGCCCTGCGCCCGGCTGACGAATCGGCTTTGCGCGATGATCAGCGCCATGGCGCTTTCTGCCAGTTCGTCCTGCGCATCGCCGACTAGGGCTTCAACGCGTGGGGGCAGTTCGGCCGTCGGCAATCCGATCAGCCCGGACTGGTGACACAACCGGGCCTCGATCGCGCGCGCGTAGAGCAGGCGCGTGGCTGGCGGGCACGCGAGCACGGCATGGCGTGCGATGGCGGCAGCATCTGCAGCCCCCAAAGCTTCGGCCAATCGTCTTGCGATGGAATCGACGAACCCGCCAGCAAGGCTCAGATCGTCTTCGCGCAGCGTCTGCGCCGAATCGGGCGACAACCGTTGGCGGACCAACGCCGGCACCGCCAGCGCCTGCCGAGCCTGCGCATCGGCATGGCGCAGCAACGCGCCAGCGTCCCGTAACATCGGGCGTGCGAGGGCCATGTCGGTATTCATCGCCTTTGCCTACCAATTGCTGGTTAAAATGCTGTTAGTTCAAGCTCGCGACGCCCGGATGCAGATATGGGTGGCGCGCTAGTCTGCCGCAAGCGGGGACGGGCGCGTTTGCCACAGCAACAGCGCCACGAGCGCGAGGTTCCACAGCATCAATACCGGCATCAATAGGCCAAAGGGGATCGCCAGCAAGGCGGCCGCGGCGACCATGCTGGGGGAACCGGCCAGTCTGCGCCAGACCCTGGGCAGGGGGCCGTTCACGCGTCCGAGCACGATGGCCAGACCCGGCAGGATCAGTGCGGCAAAAAGCCCGGCAAGCCGGTCAGATGCCGCCACGCCCAGAACGGTGATGACGATGAACGCGGCGGCAAAGGCAATATCGCGCGCGGCCTGCTCCATCTCGCTGGTCAGCATCCCGGCAAATCGACCGAACAGCCGGTTGGCGCCATGGCCTGCACCGCGGCCAGCGATCAGCATTGCGAGCGCCGCCATGCTCCAGCCACCAATGGCAGCTCCGATTCCCAGAACCGGCAGCGCGACCGCCGATATCCGCAGGGCCGGACCGCTCCACCTTGCCGACCAGGCTCGCAATGCCAGGCTGCGCACGGGTGCCGTTTGCACCAGCTTCCCGCCCAGGGTCCCCGAGGACCCGGCAAGCTCCTGAAGCGCCAGGATGTTCACCTCGTGCCCTTCGCGGACCATCGCGATGCGGCCCGCCTCTGCCAGGGCAAAGGGCAGCACCTCGCGCCGATAGCCCTTCTGTATCGCCAGCCTCAACAACGCAGACTGGATGCTCCAGTCCTCGGGCAGGTCGCGGGCATCGACGACGTCGCGCGCGCGGATGCAGGCGAGGCCCGCCCAGACATGGTTGATGTCGATCCGTTCGAACCGCTCTATCAGCACGCGTGCGCCATCCCCGGGCGCGAAGCTGGCAACGAAGGTGCCCGTCTCGCGCGCCATCCGCGCCATGTCACCGGGGGCGACATAGAGCCCGTCGGCGATGATCAGCAGTTCGTCCTCGCTGGCCAGGCGGACGCTGATGTCGGCGATCGAGCGGGCCAGATGGAAGATGACACCGCGCCGGGCAGCATAGGTCTCGATCTGCCGCACGCGATCATCGACGGCGCCGACAAGGCACAGGATTTCGCCGGCGCCTGCCTGCACCGCAAGGTCGATGTGCAGCATCGCCAGCTGGCCATGGGCCAGCGGCAAAGCGCCACGCAGGCCGGTGCCGCCGGGCAGTGTTTCGATCAGCGATATCAGGGCGGCACGCACGTTTGAGGGTCTGCTCCGGTTGGTCGGGAGCGGCCCTCTTATCGGGTGGCAGGTGCTCTGCCAACCGGCAGGACGATTGCAGGCGGGAAGTTAGGCGCGTTTACACTTGAGCGGTGGAGCTATCGCCAAAGTCACGCATCGCCGCGGCGAGGTCGCGCAGCACCACCGGGTCGCCAGGCGCGCCTTCCAGCGCGCGATCGGCGAGATCCACGATTCCCTGAACGCTGAAGCTGGCAGCCAGGCTCTTGAGCCGCAGCGCCGCAAAGTGCCAGTTGGCATCGCATCGCGACCGCCCCAGCAGGTCGATCTGTCGGGCCGCGCTTTCGACAAAGGCTCCCCGCAGTTCGGCGACCAGATCTGGGTCGCTGCCGACAGCGGCGGCCAGCGCCGCATTCAATGCTCCGGATTCATAGGCCATGACCGACTCGATTAGACGAGCCGCCTTAACTTTCGGTTTCTGGCGGGTGAAAATCTGTTAAGCATGATGCCATGGGCGAGGGGAAAAAGATCATAGATCTGCGGCATGGGCGCAGCGACGAAAATCCGACGGCAAATGAGCCGGTTCCGGACATGGCGGCGCCTGCCTTGCCGCTGCGGAGCGACGCATCGGACGCGGATGATTCGGAGATGCGCTGGATGGACGAGGAAGACCTGCCCAGGGCGCAAGCTGCGATCGGTCCCGCTGGCTGGACCGCGATGGGCCTGGGCCTCGCCTGGACCGGCGCGTATGTCTGGGCATTGGTTGGCACGCTGCCCACCGCCGCGACCCCTGCGCTGCTGGTGCTATCGGTTTCGCAATGGGCGGTGCCGATGGTGCTGATCGCGGCGCTCTACCTTGTCTTTCAGCGCAACAGCACCAGCGAGGCGCGGCGCTTTGCCGGCGTAGCGGGGTCTTTGCGCACGGAAAGCGCGGCGTTGGAGACCCGGCTGGCGCATGTGAATGCAGAGCTCTCACTCGCGCGCGAATTTCTGGCCAATCAAAGCCTTGAGCTGGAATCGCTGGGGCGGGTGTCCAGCGACAGGCTGCGCGGCTTTGCCGAGGAGTTGCGCGCCATGATCCAGGCGAGCGATACCGGCATGCGCGCGATCGGTGAGGTCAGCGAAGCGGCATCCGGCAATATGGACAAATTGCGCAACCACCTTCCGGTGATCGCCAATTCCGCCAAGGACGTGACCAACCAGATCGGCAATGCGGGGCGCACGGCGCAGCTCCAGGTCGAAAGCATGGTCTCCGCCTTCGAGAAGCTGAACGCCTTCGGTCAGGCCGCCAGCGCGCAGATTGGTACACTGGTGCAGGAATCGGATGCGGCGACGGTGCGGCTGGCGCAATCGGTCGAAACGAGCGGTGGCGCGCTGTCGCGGCAGGTGGCCGAAGCGAGCCAGGCAATGGATCAGGCGATCGAGACGGTTGCCAGCCGTCTTGCCAATACGCTCAAGAACCTCGACCAGACGTCGGAACGACAGGCCGAACAGCTCAGAGCGCTCATTGCCGATCTGGAGCAATCGCTTGCCAGCATGGCTGAAAAGATTGGCGAACAGGCGGCCTCCAGCCGCAAGGATATGCGGACCGCGACGGATGACCTGGGGCTGACGCTGAACGCGCTGGCGACTTCGACGGGCGAGAGCGATGCGGTTATCCGCCAGATCATCCGTGCCGCCGATGCCCAGATCACGCAGGCCGAACAACGTCTGGAAGCGATGGATCGGCAAAGCAGCGAATCGCTTGCCCAGCTTGCGTTTGCGCTCTCGGCGCTCGACGGCAACGTGGCGTCGCTGTCCTCAAAGCTGGCGGCAGGCAGCGGCCATGCCGAGATTTTCGATGCCAAGTCGCAACGATTGCGCGAGCTGCTCGATGCCATCCAGCGCCAACTGGGCGATACCATCCCTCAGGCGCTTGTCGAACTGGACCGCACCACCGAGTCCAGTCGGCAGCGTGTGGGTGTCCTGCATGAAGGCGTGGCCGAAGTGGATGGCCAGATGATCCGGCTTGGATCTGTGCTGGGCAATTTCGAACAGCGCATCGCACAGCAGACCGGCGAAATCGGGCGGCTGGCGGAAGCGAGTGAAAGCCATTGGAGCGAGCGCGCCGACGAAATCGGCAAATTGGTCAACGCGATGCGCCTGGCGCGTGACGAGATCGATCAGATCAATGCCCATTCTGCGGTGCGGCTGGTCGAAACAATGCGCGACGTGCAGCGCGAAGCCCATGCAGCAGCTGATGAGGCGCGGCGCGCCATGGAGCGTGCGATTGTTGGTGCGACCGACAAGCTGGGCAAGGACACCGGAGCTGCGCTGGAGAAGGTGCTGCGCGGCAAGGCCGAAGAACTGGTCGGCAAGCTGGAATCCGCCATCAACCGCGCGGTGGGCGCAACCAGCGATGCCAGCCTTCACCTCAAGGATCAGCTGGCCCGGGTCGACGATCTGGCAAGCCATCTCGAACGGCGCGTGTCCGAAGCGCGCGAACTGGCCGAAGAGCGCACCGATAACGATTTCGCGCGGCGGTTGGCGCTGCTCACGGAATCGCTCAACTCCACGTCGATCGATGTCGACAAGATCCTGTCGACCGATGTCAGCGACACCGCCTGGTCCGCCTATCTGCGCGGCGACCGCGGCGTCTTTACCCGGCGCGCCGTGCGTCTGATCGACAATGGCGAAGCGAAGGAAATCGCGGCGACCTATGAGAACGATCCGGTGTTCTACGAACTGGTCAACCGCTACATCCACGATTTCGAAAGCATGCTGCGCACGGTCCTTTCCACCCGCGATGGCGGGGTGATGGGCGTGACGTTGCTGTCGTCGGAGACGGGCAAGCTGTACGTCGCGCTGGCACAGGCGATCGAGCGATTGCGCGATTAATCGCGCTTTGTCGCACTGACCTCCTGCACCGCCGGCGCATTTTCCCACCCCCCGCCGAGCGCCCGGAACAGCGAGACCTCTGCTTCGGCGCGAGCCGCAGCGGCCGCTCCGCTGGCAGCGCGTGCGGCCAGCAGGTTGCGTTCGACCTCCAGCAATTGCAGCGCGTTGTCGCGGCCCGCGCGGAAGCGGATGCGGGTGATCCGCGCTACTTCGTCCGCTGCCTTGGCGGCGTCCTGCAGGGCAGCCTCCTGCTCCAGCGCGCCTTTCAGCCGGGCCAGCGCCTGTTCGGTCTCCTGCAGCGCCGTCAGCACGGCGCCGTCGAACGCGGCCAGTCTGGCGTCGGCCTGCGCCGATGCCGCGTTGACACGCGCACGGGCCGCGCCGTCGATCGGGATCGACCAGGAAATCAGCGGGCCGAGCGAAAAGCCCAGGTTGTTCGATTCCGTCAGCGCACCTGGGGACGTCCCCCCTATGGAGAGCGATCCGGCAAGACGGATCGAGGGATAGAGCGCAGCGGTTGCCACACCTACGCGCGCGGTATCCGCCGCAAGGCGGGCCTCGGCTGCGCGGACATCGGGGCGACGGGCAAGCAGCGCTGCGCCATCGCCGACCGGGATTGCAGCTGGCGTGCGTGGCGGGCTGGCGCAGGCCGCCGCTGCGGCGTCCAGGTTGCCCGGCGGGTCACCGGTCAGGGTGGCCAACGCAAACAGGGCCGCCCGCTGCTCTGCTTCGAATTGCGGGATCTGGGCCTGGGCCTGTGCGACGAGCAGCTCGGCATTGGCGACATCGCGCCGCTGCCCGCGTCCGGCAGCCGACAGGCGTTGCGTCAGGTCAAGCGTGCGCAGCTGGGCCGCCAGGGAGTCGCGGGCGATATTGGCCTGCAGGCGGCTCGAGCACGCCAGCGCGTAAGTGCGCGCCACCTCTGCTGCAACGCTGACCCGCGCTGCATCCAGCTCTGCCTGCGCTGCCAGCGCATCGCCGCGCGAGGCTTCGACCGATCGACGGATGCCGCCGAACAGGTCGATTTCGTAAGACGCGTCCGTGCCCAGCTGATAGAAATCGAACGTCAGCGGCTCGGGCGGGGCAAAGCCCACGCCGGCATTGGCCCCCGTGCCCACCTGATTGGTATTGGCCGAAGCGCTGCCGTTCAGGCTGGGGAGCTGGCCCGCGCGCGCTTCGCGTACCAGGGCGCGGGCGCGCCGCAGATTGGCGCTGGCCTCGCGGACGCTCGTATTGCGCTCCAGTGCGCGAGTCACCAGCGCATCGAGCGCCGGGTCCTCGAACAGGCGCCACCAGCCTTCGGGAAGCGGGGTCTGGGCAAAGCGCGGATCCGCACCCTCGACGAACGGCTGCGCCGTTCCACCGGGCGTGGCCGGACGCCCGAAATCCGGGCCGACGGTGCAGGCAGAGAGTGCTGCGCCCATCGCAACGCAGGTGAGCAGGTTTCGTGTCTTGATCATGGCTGATTGCCCTCCAGCACGGGCTGGTCCGGTTCGTTGGGGATGGTGTTGCTCTGCTTGCGGCGGGCCGACCATGCCCTGATCCGTTCCTCCAAGGTGCGCACCATCACGTAGAATGCGGGCGTGAACAGCAGGCCGAAGATGGTCACGCCAATCATGCCGAAGAACACCGCAATGCCCAGAGCCTGGCGCATTTCCGACCCCGGACCGCCAGAGATTACCAGCGGCAGCACGCCCAGGATGAACGCCAGCGACGTCATCAGGATCGGGCGCAGGCGCTGCGCAGCGGCGTGACGGGCAGCCTCCAGCACAGATTGGCCGTGGTCCTCGTTATGCTTGGCAAACTCCACGATCAGGATCGCGTTCTTGGCTGCCAGGCCGATCAGCACCACCAGGCCGATCTGGGTGAGGATGTTGTTGTCCCGCCCCATCAGGTTGACGCCCAGGATAGCCGCCAGAAGACACATCGGCACGATCAGGATCACCGCCAGCGGCAATACCAGGCTTTCATATTGGGCGGCGAGCAGCAGGAAGACGAAGACCACGCCGAGCAGGAAGACCAATGTTCCGGTATCGCCGGCTGCGCGCTGCTGAAAGGCAAGTTCGGTCCACTCATAGTCAAACCCCTGCGGCAGCACCTTGAGCGCCAGTTGCTCCATCGCGTCGAGCGATTGGCCGCTCGAATAGCCGGGCAGCGTATCGCCCTGCAGCTCGGCGGATCGGTACAGGTTGTAGCGAACCACGCGATAGGCACCTGAATCGTTGCGCAGGCTCATGACCGCATCGAGTGGCACCATCTGTCCGCTGGATGATCGGGTGCGCAGGCGACCGATATCGGCGACATCATCGCGATAGGGAGCATCTGCCTGTGCGGTCACGCGGAATGTGCGGCCCAGGAAATTGAAATCGTTGATGTAGCTCGATCCCAGATAGGTGCCGAGCGTCGAGAAGATGTTCTCCACCGGCACACCCAGTTGCTCAGCCCGTGCACGGTCGATATCTGCGAACAGTCGCGGGGTGCGGGTGTTGAACGTGGTGAAGGCGCCGGCAATTCCCTCGGTCTGGTTGGCCGCGCCCATCATCGCGAATGCGGCTCCCTCAAGCGCCTGAAGTCCGGCGTTGCCACGATCCTCGATGATCATCTTGAAACCGCCGCCGGTGCCAAGTCCTGCCACGGGGGGAGGGGCGATGACCAGAATGCTGCCAGCCGTGATGCCCGACATCGCGCCGCGCAGCTCGTTGGCGACGTCATCGGCCGACGCACGGGTTCCCGCCTCCTTCAGCGAAATGAAGATCGCGGCGGCGTTGGGCGCATTGGTGAAGGTCGCGCCATCAAACCCGGCAAAGGCTATGGTATTGACCACCGAGCCATTCTTGAGCGCGATGGCCTGTGCCTCTTCCAGCGCCGCAGTGGTGCGCTGCAGCGAAGCGCCCGGCGGCATCTGGACAACCCCGATCAGGTAGCCCTGGTCCTGCGCAGGGATGAAGCCTGCAGGAGTCGCGGTGAAGCGCCAGCCGGCAATGGCGATCAGGATGAGATAGGCAATGCCCATGAACATCAGGCTGCGAATGGTGCGCGCGGTGAGGCGGCCATAGCGTTCCGAGAGCCTGGCAAAGCCGCGATTGAAGCCACCGGCAAAGCGCTGGCCCCAGCCGCGCCATCCCGCCGGAGCCGCTTGCTCGCTGTGCGTGCGCGGACGCAGCAGCAGCGCGGCAAGCGCAGGCGACAGGGTGAGCGAAACGAAAGCGGAAAACGCCGTCGCCCCGGCGATCGTCACGGCGAACTGCTGGTAGAAGGCCCCCGAGATTCCCGGGATGAACGCGGTGGGAATGAACACGCCGCACAGCACCAGCGCGATGGCGATCAACGCACCGGAGACCTCATCCATCGTCTTGTGTGCGGCATCGAACGGGCTAAGCCCCTCTTCTTCCATCAACCGCTCGACATTTTCGACCACGACAATGGCGTCATCGACGACGATGCCGATGGCGAGCACCATGCCGAACAACGACAGGCTGTTGAGCGAGAACCCGAGCGCGGCAAGCACGGCGATGGCACCTGCCAGCGCGATCGGGATCGCGATGATCGGGATGATCGCTGCGCGCCAGCTTTGCAGGAACAGCAGGACGACGATGGCGACGAGGATGATCGCTTCTATCAGCGTATCCTGCACCGCGGCGATCGAAGCCTCGACATAGGTCGTGGGGTTATAGGGAATGGAATAGGCCATGCCGGGCGGGAAATCATTGGACGCGCGCTTGAGTTCGTCCTCGACAGCCTTGGCAACCGTTAGCGCGTTCGATCCAGGAAGCTGCGATATTGCCAGCGCGACGGTCGGGCGACCGCTGGAAAACGCGTTGATGCTATAGTCCTGCGCGCCAAGTTCGATGCGAGCGACATCGGCAAGGCGGGTCAGCGCAAGGCCATCGCGCTTGACGACAATCTGGCCGAATTCCTCCGGCGTGCTCAGCCGGCCCTGCGTCTGGACACCCAGCTGGAATGCCGTGCCGCCGGTATTGAACGGCGGCTGGCCGATCGATCCGGCAGAGACCTGCGCGTTCTGCGCACGAATCTTGCCGACGATTTCATCGACGGTCAGGTTGCGCGCGGCGGCGAGATCGGGATCTATCCAGACGCGCATGTTATAATCGCGTCCGCCGAACAGACGCGCCGCGCCGATGCCCTCGATCCGCGAAATCCGGTCGATGACCTGCAGTGTGGCGTAGTTTGAAATATAGGACTGGGTAAGCGACCCATCGGGTGAAAAGAAGTTCGCAACCAGCAGCAGGTCAGGCGAGTTCTTGCGCACCGTGACGCCGATCTGGCGGACCTCTGCCGGCAGCCGTGGCTCGGCGCTGCTCACCCGGTTCTGCACCAGCACCTGCGCCTGATCGACATCGGTGCCCTGGGCAAACGTAACGGTGAGGGCCAGATTGCCGTCTCCGGTTGAGGAGGACGACATGTACAGCATGTCTTCGACGCCGTTGATCGATTCCTCTAGCGGCGCGGCGACGACATCGGAGATCGTCTCGGCGCTGGCTCCCGGGAAGCTGGCACTGACCACCACGGTTGGCGGGGCGATCTCGGGATATTGCGATACCGGCAAGGTGGGATAGGCCACCACGCCGAAGATGACGATCAGGATCGAGAGGACCGCCGCGAAGATCGGGCGGTCGATGCAGAAATGGGCAATGCGCATGGGATTATCTCGCCGTCGCCTGGGCCGGAGCCGGGGCCGTGATGGGCTGGGAAATCGGCGCGTCATCCTTGGCGCGAGCCTTGATCTGCCCCTTGCGTGGCGTCACCACCATGCCCGGCTGCATCCGTGCCAGTCCGTCGATCACGATCTGCTCGGTAGGCGCAATGCCCTCACGGATCACGCGCAGCCCTTCGACCATCGGACCGGTCTGCACGGGACGTGGCGCGACCTTGTTATCCTTGCCCAGCACGAAGACGAGCTTGCGGGTCTGATCGGTCATGATCGCCTCGTCGGGAACCAGCATGGCCTTGTAGGTGCCTGACCCCAGCAGCCGCGCTCGACCGAACATGCCGGGAACCAGAAAACCGTTGGGGTTGTCGACCATGGCATAAGCGGTGATCGTGCCCGTCTCGGGGCTGATGCCGTTGTTCAGGAACTCCATCCGGCCACGCCAACGGAAATTCGGTTCGTCGGCGAGCTGTATCTCGACCGGATTGGCGGCGTAGCGCGAGCTTTTGCGTTCGCCGCCGGCATCCTGGCGGATGTATTTCAGGTAAAACGCCTCTGCGCCGTCGAAGCTGAAACGGATGGGGTTGATGCGGACAATCCGGGTCAATTCGGTCTGGCCTGCCGTCACGAAATCGCCGACATCGACCATCCGGTTCGATACGCGACCCGAAATGGGCGCGCGAACCTCGGTAAAAGACAGGTCTAGCTGTGCTGACTGTCGGCGCGCCTGTGCTGCAGCCAGGGAGGCCCGTGCAGTGCGCAGATTGGCCGCCAGAGTATCGGCCTCTTCCTTGCTGATCGCATCAAAATCGACCAGCTCGCGGCCGCGCGTGGCCTGTGCTTGCGCATTGGCGAGGGAAGCGCGAGCACTGGCGACGCTGGCGTCGGCTTCGGCCAAGGCAGCGCGAAATGGTCGCTGATCGATCACGAACAGCAATTCGCCTTTGCCGACATCGCGGCCGTCCCGGAAGGCGACGCGCGAAATCGGCCCGGAAACACGGGCAACCAGCTGGACATCCTCGTCTGCCGTGAAGCGGCCGATATATTCATCCCAATCCACGACTGTCCGTTGTAGCGGCTTTGCAACCGTAGCGGCAGGCGGTGGTGGTGGGGGCGGCGGCTCTGAACTGCAGGCGCTGACCAGCAACGCCAAGGTTGCTGCGATAAGCGCGCATCTGGGGGGGACGCGCATAGATAACTCCGGAGATTGATATTGCACCGCAATAAAATGGGGGAAAGGAGGGAAGGCGTCCAGCGAAAAAAGTTGCAATTAACAACTAATATATGTTTATTTTTTGCAACTACGCTCTCGAAACCCGCAATTCCGGGGATTGTTCCGTTACGGAATGCAGCACAAACGCAATTGACCGATGCGCTAACGGTTGACGCAAGTGCTCGGGCTCCCGACCTAAGGTTGTAGACGTGGCGGGCGGTTCCTATTTGACCAGCCGGTCAGAAATAAATGGGGGATTGCCTGATGCTGTATCACGAAGCCGACGATGACAACGATTTGTCACAGAAGGGCAAGATCCCTGTTCCCCACGAGGTTCAGCAAGCGATCGTGACATTGCTGCGCTGGACGGGCGATGACCCCGAGCGCGAGGGTCTGCGCGACACGCCGCTGCGCGTCGCGCGCGCGTGGAAGGAATATTGCTCGGGCTATGATGACGACCCCAGCGTGCATCTCAGCCGCACCTTTGAAGAGGTTGGCGGCTATGACGAGCTGGTGCTGCTCAAGGACATCCCGTTCCAGTCGCATTGCGAACACCATATGGCACCTATCATCGGCAAGGCATCGATCGCCTATATGCCGCGCGATCGGGTTGTCGGCATCTCCAAGCTGGCGCGCGTGCTCCACGGGTTTTCGCGCCGTCTTCAGGTGCAGGAACGTCTGACTGCGGAAGTGGCAGCGTGCATCTGGGAACATCTGCAGCCGCATGGCGTGGCGGTCGTGATCGAGGCAAGCCATAGCTGCATGACGGCGCGCGGCGTGCGTACGCCTGGCGTTAGCATGATCACCAGCCGTCTGCTCGGCTGTTTCCTTGACGACCACCGCTCGCGCGAGGAAGTCATGAGCCTGATGGGCTATTGAAGTTCAAAGCCCTCCCCCGATCAGGGGAGGGCTTTGGTTCCTTCGATCAAAGCTGGTCGAGCATGTAGTCTGCGCTGCTGACCTTGAAGTCGCCCGGCTCTTCGACAAACAGCTTGTCGACCACGCCATCCTTCACGACCATCGCAAAGCGCTGCCCGCGCTTGCCCATGCCAAAGCCAGTGCCATCCATGGTCAGGCCCAGCGCTTCGGCAAAATCGGCATTGCCGTCTGCCAGCATGGTGATGGCGTCGGCGTTGGCCGACTTGCCCCATGCGCCCATCACGAATGCATCGTTGACGGCCGTGCAGGCGATTTCATCCACGCCCTTTTCCTTCAGCGCGCCGGCCTTCTCAACGAAGCCCGGGAGGTGGCGGGCCGAGCAGGTCGGCGTGAATGCACCGGGCACGGAGAACAGCGCGACGGTCTTGCCGGCGAAATAATCCTTGGCTTCGACCTGCTGGGGCCCTTCTGCGGTCGCGCGCACGAATTTGGTGTTGGGGATGGTATCGCCGACTTTGATCATGTCCGTATCTCCTGCTGGTTTGACAACTGGGCTGCATGTTGTCGCAGCGGGCTGCCATTGCAAGGGGGCATGCCAGTCAGGGAGGCCACGGGCAGCGTCTGCCATGGCGAAGAACATATAAAGCTTTCTTTATATTTGCCTGAAAGACGGTTTTTGGCTAAAGGAGCCGCAGTTTCCTATGGCCCTGTTGGCCAGATGGATGGACATTCAGGAGATATTGCGTGGCCAGTGCCCCGACCCTCGACCAGACCGATTACGTGGTCGCCGACCTTTCGCTTGCCGATTTCGGCCGCAAGGAAATCACCATTGCAGAAACCGAGATGCCCGGCCTGATGTCGATCCGCGAAGAATATCGCAGCGAACAGCCGCTCAAGGGTGCCAAGATCACCGGCTCGCTGCACATGACGATCCAGACCGCCGTTCTCATCGAGACTCTGGTGGCTCTGGGCGCCGAAGTGCGCTGGGCGACCTGCAACATCTATTCGACCCAGGACCATGCCGCCGCCGCCATCGCGGCGCAGGGCATCCCTGTGTTCGCGATCAAGGGCGAGAGCCTTGAAGAGTATTGGGACTATGTCGATCGCATCTTCGATTGGGGTGCTGAAGACGGCAACACCTGCAACCTGATCCTCGACGATGGCGGCGATGCTACCATGTACGCGTTGTGGGGCGCGCGCGTCGAAGCGGGCGAAGAGCTGTTCACGCCTTCGAACGAGGAAGAAGAGTTTTTCGTCAAGACGCTGAAGCGTCGCCTCGCTGCGACGCCGGGTTACCTCACCAAGACGGTGCAGGCGATCAAGGGCGTGTCGGAAGAAACCACCACCGGCGTTCACCGCCTGTACGACCTCGCCAAGAAGGGCAAGCTGCCGTTCCCCGCGATCAACGTGAATGACAGCGTCACCAAGTCGAAGTTCGACAACAAGTACGGCTGCAAGGAATCTTTAGTCGATGGCATCCGTCGCGGTACTGACGTGATGATGGCCGGCAAGGTCGCCGTCGTGTGCGGCTATGGTGATGTCGGCAAGGGTTCGGCAGCATCGCTGCAGGGCGCTGGCGCCCGCGTGATCGTGACCGAAATCGACCCGATCTGCGCGCTCCAGGCGGCGATGGACGGCTTTGCCGTGCAGACGCTGGAAGACGTGGTTGCGACCGCCGACATCTTCGTCACCACCACCGGCAACAAGGACGTCATCACCCTCGAGCACATGCGTGCGATGAAGGACATGGCGATCGTCGGCAACATCGGTCACTTCGACAACGAGATCCAGGTCGGTGCGCTTGAGAACATGAAGTGGACCGAGATCAAACCGCAGGTCGACATGGTCGAATTCCCCGGTGGCAAGCGGATCATCCTGCTGTCGAAGGGCCGCCTGCTCAATCTGGGCAACGCCACCGGCCACCCCAGCTTCGTGATGTCGGCCAGCTTCACCAACCAGGTGCTGGCGCAGATCGAACTGTTCAAGGGCGCCAACAAGTACGAGAACCAGGTCTACGTTCTGCCCAAGCATCTCGACGAGAAGGTGGCACGCCTCCATCTCGAAAAGCTGGGCGTCAAGCTGACCGAGCTGACCAAGGAACAGGCCGAATATATCGACGTGTCGGTGACCGGTCCGTTCAAGAAGGACGAATACCGCTACTGATCCTGCCGGTCCCGGCTTCGGCAGGGAGGCTTAAGCTGACAAGGCCCGCTCCGCTCATCGCGGGGCGGGCTTTTTATCGTTGCGCTCGCGCTGCGCCGGGTTAGCCTAGGAGTATACGATAAGAGACTCCGGGGAACATCACCATGAAAGCACTGCACTTTTCCGTCGCCATGGCGGCGTTGGCGCTCTCCATGCCTGCGCTGGCACAAGACAAGCCTGCGAGCTGGGACATCAACGCCCCGCCGATGAAGACGCGTGCCATCCCGATCAAGGTCGACGAGGGCACCTGGATGAACCTGGATGTCAGCCCCGATGGCAGCCGTATCGTCTTCGACCTGCTGGGTGATATCTATACCATGCCGGTCAGCGGAGGCGCTGCGACGCGGATTGCCGAGGGTCTGGCGTACGAACAGCACCCGCGCTTTTCGCCCGATGGCAGCCGCATCGCGTTCACCTCGGATCGCGGTGGCGGCGACAATATCTGGATCATGAACGCCGATGGATCGGACAAGCGGCAGCTGACCAAAGAGACGTTCCGTCTGCTCAACAACCCCAGCTGGAGCCCGGATGGCCAGTATATCGTCGCGCGCAAGCACTTCACCACCGGGCGTTCGCTGGGCACCGGAGAACTGTGGCTCTACCATGTCAGCGGCGGCAATGGTGTACCGCTGGTCAAGCGACCCAGCGAGGCGCATCAGAAGGAACTGGGCGAGCCGGTGTTCGCGCCTGATGGCAGCGGCATTTACTACAGCAAGGATGCAACCGCCGGGCCGATCTTCGAATATGCGCAGGACAGCAACGGCCAGCTGTTCGTCATCGACCGCTATGACATGGGCACCGGCGAAGTCGAGCGCGTGACCGGCGGTCCGGGCGGCGCGGCGCGTCCCCAGCCATCGCCCGATGGCCGCTATCTGGCCTTCGTGCGGCGGGAGCGCGCCAAGACCAAGCTTTACATCCGCGATCTGAAGACTGGCGAAGAGCGCAAGATCTACGACGCGATGGACCGCGACGTGCAGGAAACCTGGGCGGTGCACGGCGTCTATCCCAACATGGGCTGGACCGCGGACAGCGCCCGCGTGATCTTCTGGGCAGGCGGCAAGATCCGATCGGTCGATGTTGCCAGCGGTGCAGAAGCCATCATCCCGTTCAGCGTCAACGATACCCGGAGCGTCATCGACCCCATCCGTCCGCAAAAGCCGGTCGCGCCTGAAACGGTCGCGGTGACGATGCCGCGCTTTGCCAGCGCGTCGCCCGATGGCAGCCGCATGGTGTTCGAGGCGTTGGGCAAGCTGCACCAGCAGCCCGCCAGCGGCGGCACGGCGCAGCCTCTGGTCACCAATGGCGGCAGTGATTTCGAGCTGTTCCCCGCCTGGTCGCGCGATGGCAGCCAGATCGTCTATGTCAGCTGGGACGATGCCAGGCTGGGCGAGCTGCGCATCGTGGGCGCTGGCGGCGGCGAGGCACGGACGATCAGCAAGACGCCCGGCCATTTCCGACGCCCGCAATTTTCGCCCGATGGCCGCTCGGTCGTGTACGAAGCGGGCGGCGGCGGTGGGCTCACCTCCGATGCCTGGGGCGTGCAGCCAGGCATCTATCTTCTGGATATCGCCAGCGGCCAGACGCGGCGGATCACGCCCGATGGCGGCGAACCGCATTTCGGCGCGACCGGAGACCGGGTGTATTTCAGCAGGGGAACCGACGGCAAGCTAGCGCTGGTCAGCACCGATCTGAATGGTGAGGCAGAACGCACGCATGCCAGCGGCGAGATGGTCAGCGGCTATGCCTTGTCTCCTGACGGCCGCATGCTCGCATTCCGTCAGAATTATGCGGCCTTCGTCATGCCGTTCATGGCAGGCGCGGTCGATCTTGGCGCAGGGCGGGGCGGCGGTGCGCTGCCTGCGGTGCAGGTGAGCGAAGGCGGGGCGACCTTCCTGCAGTGGAGCCATGGCGGCCGGATGCTCAACTGGTCGCTGGGGCCGGTGGTCTATTCCGCCGACGCGGGTAGTGCCATTGCTTCGGGGCCGGTCGCCAAGGCCGACAAGAAATTTGCACCCCCCAGGACCGGCGTGGCGATCACCGTCACCGCGCCTGCCGACAAGCCATCGGGCACGGTCGCATTCACCAACGCGCGTATCGTGACGATGGCGGATGACGCCGGCGGCATCATCGAACGCGGGACCATCGTGGTGCGCGACAACCGCATCGTCGCGGTCGGCGCGAACGTTGCCGTGCCAGCGGGGGCTCGAACGGTCGACGTCGCGGGCAAGACGATCATCCCCGGGCTGATCGACGCGCATGCCCACGGCCCCCAGGGGCAGGACGACATCATTCCGCAGCAGAACTGGCATGCTGTCTCGCATCTTGCGCTGGGGGTGACCACGATCCACGACCCCAGCAACTCGGCGAGCGAGATATTCCCCGCCGCCAGCTACCAGCGGGCGGGCAAATATCTGGCCCCGCGCATCTTTTCGACTGGCGAGGTGGTCTATGGCGCCAAGGCGGCAGGGGTGTTTGCCGAGATCGACAGCCTCGCCGATGCGCGCGCGCACACCACGCGGCTGAAGATGCAGGGCGCACACAGTGTGAAGAACTATAACCAGCCGCGCCGCGACCAGCGCCAGCAGGTCGTGGCGGCAGCGCAAGCCGACGGGCTGGCGAGTGTCGCCGAGGGGGGGTCGCTGTTCGGTCAGGACATCACCATCATTGCCGATGGCAACACGACTTTGGAGCACAACATCCCGCAGGAGCGGCTGTACGAGGATGTCCGCAGCTTCTTCGCGCAGAGCAAGGTCGGCTACACGCCGACCCTGGTCGTCACCTTCGGCGGCATGGGGGCAGACCCGTACTGGCGCAGCCACACCGATGTCTGGCAGCACCCGATCCTCAGCAAGCACGTGCCCCGGCGCCGGCTGGAAGCGACCACCGTGCGCCGCGAGATTGGTCCGGAAGACGATTATGCCGATACCGCGTCTGCGCGCGAGGCGATGGAACTCGCCAGGCGCGGTGTTCCCGTAGGCATCGGCGCGCACGGCCAGGAAGAAGGGCTCGCCTCGCACTGGGAGCTGTGGAGCTTCGTCAAGGGCGGCATGACGCCGCTGGAGGCGCTGCGCACCGCGACGATCAGCGGCGCGCGCTCGCTGGGCTTCGACAAGGATATCGGGTCGATCGAGCCCGGCAAGCTGGCCGACATGGTGATCATCGATGGCGATCCGGTGGCCGACATCCGCCAGTCCGACAAGATCACCCATGTGATGCTCAACGGGCGCCTTTATGATGTGCCAACAATGAACGAGACGGTGACGGGCAGCGCAAAACTGAAGCCATGGTTCTGGGAACAATAGACGAGGCCTTTTCCTTCCCTGCAAGGGGAAGGATTTTGTGCAGCGTCGGTTTTGCGTGCGCGTGAATTTGGGCTACGGCGATCAGCGATGACGCGGGTGATCCATAACAACCAATTTGCGGCGATTCGGCCATGTTGAACGGCAACGGCGGGCTGTTTGCTGTCGCCATCGTTCTGGCGCTGTGGACCGGTGGCGCAATATGGGCATTGGTGACCGGCCTGCAGATGCGCAGGTCGGCCAGCACCGTGCGGCGACAGCTGCGCCGTCTGACCCGGTTGATCGATTCTGGCCCCGCCATTCCGCTGATCGTTCGGTCCGATTCGCGTATCGAGGGGCCAGAGCGGGTCGCGCGCTGGCTGGGGCTTGAAAAGCTGCCGCCCTATCTGGCCGAGCTTTCGCAGCAAAACCGGGGTCTGTCGCGCGAGGCACTCGATGCTCTGGGCGCGCAGATCACGACCGCGCAGAAAAGCGGGGCACCGTTTTCCACCGCGGTCACTGCTTCCGGATCGAACCGGCGGCTGCGCATCGAGGGTCGGCTTGCCGATCCGCAGACGATCGCGCCGGGCGCGGTGCTGTTGTGGCTGTATGACGCAACCGAGAGCGAAACGCGGATGGCCGCTCTGGCAGACGCTGAGGCCGAAGCAAAGCGCGCCTTCGATGCGCTGTCGGGCCTGATCGAAGCGGCACCCATTCCGATGTGGTTCCGGCGCGAGGATCTGTCGCTGCTGCTGGTCAACAGCGCCTATGTCCAGGCGGTGGGGGCCACCAACGCCGCCGAAGTGGTGCAGGCCGGGCAGGAGCTGGTGGAAACGATTGACGGCCTGACTCCCGTTGCGGTCGCGGCCAGGACGATGGAGGCCAATGCCGCCTCGCGCCGTACCGTGACCACCACGATCGCGGGCACCCGCCGGGCCATGGAAATCGTCGATCTGCCCGTGAAGGGCAGGGGCGTGGCAGGCTATGCCATTGATGTCCACGAGCTGATCCAGGCGCGGCAGGCGACCGATCGTTTCCGCGATGCGCAGCGCGACATGCTCGACAATCTGTCGGCGGGCGTGGCGCAGTTCGATTCGCAGCGGCGCCTGATCTTCGTCAACCAGCCCTTTGTCCGCATGTTCTCGCTCAAGCCGCAATGGCTGCAGGATGGACTCGAATTCGAGCGGCTGATCGACCGGATGCGCGAGGCTGGGCGCGTCCCGGAGGTCCGCGATTTCCCCGCCTGGCGCGACGAAAAGCGCGAGTGGTTCCATGCCGCCAGTCCGTCCGAAGAGGTGTGGCTGATCGCCGATGGCACGCATCTGCGCGCCATCGCCCAACCGACGCCCGACAACGGCCTGCTGCTGATCTTCGAGGATCGCACCGAGCAGGTGCAGCTGGCGAGCGCGCGCGACACGCTGTTGCGGGTGCGCACCGCCACGTTCAACAACCTCTATGAGGCGCTGGCGGTGTTTACATCGGACGGCCGCCTGCACCTGTGGAACACGCGCTTTGGCGCCGTGTGGGAAGTGGACGAGGTCGAACTTGCCAAGCACCCGCGCGCCGACGAACTGCTGAAAGCCATCGCGCCTCGGCTCAAGCGGCCTGCGCAGATTTCTGCGCTGCGCGAGGTGATCCGTGCCGCGACGCTGGACCGGGCGCAGCGCGCGGGGCAGCTGGTGATGAAGGATGGCCGGGTGTTCGATTTCGTCGGCATTCCGCTGCCCGATTCGAGCGCATTGTTCACGATGATTGACGTGTCCGACGCCAAGCGGATGGAAGATGCGCTGCGCGAACGTAACGAGGCTCTGGTCGAAGCGGATGCGATCAAGACGCGATTCCTGGCCAATATGAGCTATGAATTCCGCACGCCCCTGACCTCGATTGGCGGCTTTGCCGAACTGCTGGCCAGTGGCGTGGCCGGGCCGCTGTCCGAACAGGGGCAGGATTACGCCAGGGCAATCATCGATTCGGTCGAACGCCTGTCGGCGCAGATCAACATGGTGCTTGATCTCAGCCAGAGCCAGGCGGGCACGCTGCCGTTGAAGCTGGAGCCGACCGACATCGGTGCGCTGCTGGTTGATGTCGCCAAGGGTGCGGCGGGGCTGGCGGGCGGGCGCAACATCGCGCTGGAACTCGACATCAAGGGCGATCCGGGCAGCGCCGAGGTCGATCGCGCGCGCTTTGGCCAGGCGATTGCTGCCGTGGTCGACAACGCGCTGCGTTACACGCAGGAAGGCGGGCGCGTGCTGCTACTGGCGGACCGGTTCCGCAGCAAGCTGCGCATCGTGGTGTCGGACAACGGCCCGGGGCTTGATGCGCGGGCGCAGGCACGCGCGCTCGATGGCGTGCTGCAGGCCGATGAGGCGGGAGGCAAGCCGTTGCCCAAGCGTTCGGGCCTGGGCCTGCCATTGGCCAAGAACCTGGTCGAGGCGCACGGCGGCCGCATGGAGCTGATGAGCGAACCGGGCGCCGGCACCATTGTCACCATCCTGATGCCATGACGTTGCTGATCGCCTCGCTGGACGCCATGGAGCAACTGGGCGCCGCCTTGGCCACGGCGGCTCGGCCCGGCGAAACCATTGCGCTCTCGGGTGATCTGGGCGCGGGCAAATCGACGCTGGCGCGCGCGATCCTCAAGGCGCTGGGCTTTGCCGGCGAAGTTCCCAGCCCCACCTTTTCGCTGATCCTGCCTTACGACCCGCCCGAGGTGCGTATTCCGGTCATTCACGCCGATTTTTACCGGCTCGACGGTGCGATGGAACTGGACGAACTGGGGCTCGATGCCGGCGATCCCGCGCTGCTGATCGCCGAATGGCCCGAGCGCGTCGGCGGCTTGGCTGGGCCTGACACGCTGCAATTGCGGATTGAAGGGACCGATGCTAGCGAGCGGCTCCTGATCGCGCAGCCTGGCGAGAACTGGCAGGCGCGGTGGCAGCAGATTGCAGGTGGCCAGTTTTGAGCGAACGTGATTCGGTAGTCCGTGGTTTTGCAGATGCGCATGGCTGGGGCGCGGCAGAGGTGCTGCCCATTCCGGGCGATGCCTCGTTCCGGCGCTATTTCCGCATCGTCGAGGGCGACCGCCGCGCGATCCTGATGGACGCGCCGCCGCCGGAGGAAGACCCGCAGCCGTTCATCGATGTTGCGCGCTATCTGACGGGGCAGGGGCTGCGCGCTCCTGCCATCCTGGCGGCCGATGCCGCGCAAGGCCTGGTGCTGCTCGAAGACTTTGGCGATGTGCGGATGCGTGAGACGGTGGACGCCGGTGATGCGCAAGCGGAACACGCGATCTATGCGCAGGCGATCGAAACTCTGGTGCAACTGCATGCCAGTTCCCCTGCGGATGTCGCGCCTTACGACCGCGCCGTCTACCAGCGAGAGGCTGGGCTTCTGGCCGAATGGTACTGCCCCGCGCGGGGTCTTGATGTCGATTTGGCGGGATATGCCCGGGCATGGGATGCCGTGCTCGATGGCATGGATGCCACTGCGCCTGCGGTGACAGTTCTGCGCGATTATCATGCGGAAAACATCATGTTGCTGGCCGATGGCGGGCAGGGACTGCTCGACTTTCAGGACGCGCTGGTCGGCGATCCGGCATATGATCTCGTCTCGCTGCTGCAGGATGCCCGGCGCGATGTCTCGCCTGCGCTGGAAGCTGAGATGATCGCGCATTATCGCGATCTTGCCCGTCCGGCCTATGATTTCGACACCGCCTATCACGTGCTGGGCGCGCAGCGGAATGCCAAGATTGTCGGGATTTTCGTGCGGCTATGGAAGCGCGACGGCAAGCCGCGCTATCCGCTGATGATCCCGCGCGTGTGGGGCGCGCTGGAGCGCGATCTGGCGCATCCGGCGCTCGCCCCGGTGGCAGCCTGGTTCGATGCCAACATACCCGCCGAGCTGCGCGATCCTGCGGGTACGCTGGGCGGCGAGTTCGCGCTGTGAGGGCCAGTCCCGCTTTTGCGCGCACGGCCATGGTGATGGCTGCAGGGCTGGGCAAGCGCATGCGCCCGCTCACCGTCACCACGCCCAAGCCGCTGGTGCGCGTCGGCGGCAAGCCCTTGATCGATCATGTGATGGATCACCTGGGCGATGCCGGGATGCAGCGAGTCATCGTCAACGTGCACTATCTGGCCGACGCGCTGGAAGCGCATCTCAAGGCGCGCGATTATCCGTTCGAGGTGTTGATCTCCGACGAGCGTGACCTGCTGCTGGAAACCGGCGGCGGATTGGTCAAAGCGCTGCCGTTGATCGATGAAGACCCGTTCTTCTGTCTGAACAGCGATAATATATGGCTGGAAAGCGCACGATCGTGTTTTGACGAACTGCGCACTGCCTGGGACGACAGCCGCATGGACGCACTGCTGCTGGTGGTTCCGCACAGCCGGGCGGGCAATTACCAGGGCGTTGGCGACTTCCATCTCGACCAGATGGGCCGGATCATCCGGCGCCGCCAGGGGCATGTCGCGCCCTATATCTATACCGGCATCCAGCTCCTCTCGCGCCGCTTGCTGATCGATCCGCCGACGGGTGCGTTTTCGACCAATGTGCTGTGGAATCGCGCCATCGAATCAGACCGGCTGTATGGTATCGCGCATCTGGGCCAGTGGTTCGATGTCGGCACGCCCGCCGCGATCGCACCGACGGCAGAGGCGCTGCTGAATGCCTGACCATCGCCAGCCGGCGGTCTATGCCATTGGGGCGCAGCGCGGGTTTGCGGACGTTCTGGCGAGCGGGCTGCTGCGCCGCTTTGGCGACGACAAGATGGGGCTGGCGCGCGTCACGCTGCTGATCCCCAACCACCGCGCGGGCCGTGCGATCACCGAGGCATTGGTGCGCCACGCGACCGACGGCCTGCTGCTGCCACGCATGGCGCTGATCGGCGATATCGACCTCGACGAGAGCCTCGGCGCGCTGCTCGATCCGCTGGGCGAAGGCGAACAGATACCCCCCGCGATCGATCCGCTGCAGCGCCGCTTCCGGTTGGCCGCGATCATCGCGCGGGAAGGGGCAGGACGGGCAGGCGCGGACGATCCTGCCGAGGCTTTGCGGCTGGCGTGCGATTATGCGCGCGTGCTCGACCAATTGCAGATCGAGGAAAAGTCGCTCGACCAGCTCGACGAGATCGACGTCGAGGCAGACCTTGCCGAACACTGGGTCGCTGCACGCGATCTGTTCATGCGGGTCGGTCGTGCATGGGCGGCGGAGCTGGCGGAGGCAGGCCGGATTGATCCCGCAGACCGGCGCAACAGATTGCTCGACAAGACGGCGCAGAGGTGGCGCGATCATCCGCCGGCCACGCCTGTCATCGCGGCGGGAATCACGACGGCGGCACCGGCCATCGCGCGATTGTTGCGCAGCATATCCACGCTGCCGCAGGGCATGGTGGTGCTGCCGGGGCTCGACCTCGAGATGGACGAAGCACTGTGGGAAGCGATCGGTTCGCCGGTGACCGCACCTGCAGAGCCCGGTTCTCCCCCGACAGAACGACCGGCGATCACCCATCCGCAGTTTCACCTGAAGCAGCTGCTGCATGCAATGAGCGTCAACCGCGCCGAGGTGCAGCCCTGGCAGGCGGAACCCAAGACCGGCCTCGCGGCCGATCGCGCGCGATTGCTGCGCAGCATATTCCTGCCCGCCCGACTCAGCGATCGCTGGGTGACGCTAGAGGCAGCGGACCGGCGGACCAAGGGCATCCGTATCATTGAGGCAGAAAACCCCGATGAAGAGGCGCAGGCGATCGCGCTGCTGGTGCGGCAGGCGCTCGACGTTCCGGCGCGCCGCGTCGCGATCGTCACGCCCGACCGCACCCTGGCCTCGCGGGTCGTGGCGCATCTGCGCCGCTGGGATATCGAGGCCGATGACAGCGCGGGCGACCCGCTGCCGGTGACACCGCCAGGCCGCTTCCTGCTGGCGGTCGCGCAATGCCTTGCCGATGATTTCGCGCCGGTACCGTTGCTTGACCTGTTCAAGCATCCGCTCGCGCAGGCGGGCGAGGGGCGCTTGCGCTGGTTGGATGAGGTACGTGATCTGGACCGACGCCTGCGCGGCCCGCGCCCGGCGCCCGGGCTGACAGGTATCGACGCTGCGATTGGCAATCGCCCGCTGAAAGAATGGTGGACCGATGCGAAGGCGCTTCTGGCCCCGATCGCTGAGTGGCCGCGCGAACCGCAGCCGCTGTCGGTGACGATGACCGCGATCGCTGCCGCTGCCGACGGTTTGAGCGATCAGGCGGTGTGGACGGGTCTTGCCGGGCGTTGCGCGTCCGATCTGGTGCAGCAGCTGCTGGCGCGGTCGCAGGCCCATGATCCTTTGGTAACCCCGTCGCAAGCGGTCAGCATCCTGTCGCGGCTGATGAGCGAGAAAGCGGTCCGCCCGCCTTATGGCAAGCATCCGCGCGTCGCGATCTATGGGTTGCTCGAGGCAAGGCTGCAGAGCGCAGACCTGGTGATCTGCGCCGGGTTGAACGAAGGCGTCTGGCCGCAGATTCCTTCGCCCGACCCATGGCTCGCGCCGATGGTGCGCAATGCTTTGGGCCTGCCGCCGCTGGAAATGCGTGTCGGCCTCGCCGCGCAGGATCTCGCCGGTGCGCTCGCCTCGAGCGAAGTCGTACTCACCCGTGCACGGCGCGATGGCAGCGCGCCGACCGTCGCGTCGCGCTTTTTGTTGCGCCTGCAGGCGGTGGCGCCCGACCGGCACATGGAGGATCACGAGACGCTGGCGCTCGCGCGCAGGCTGGATCGCCGCCTGACGCCGATCAAGATCGATCGTCCTGCGCCGCGCCCCAGCCGGGCGCAGCGTGCCGCTCGGTTGTCGGTGACCGAACTCGACCGGCTGCGCGCCGATCCCTTTGCCTTTTATGCGCGGCGCATTCTCGCCTTGCCGTCGCTTGATCCGGTGGATGCCGAACCCAGCGCAGCGTGGCGCGGGACCCTGGTGCACGAAATCTTGGAGCTGTGGCACCGCGATGATGGGCTGGACGCCGCCATGCTGGTTCCGCGCGCCGAGCGTTTCCTGAAGGCCGCCAACGTCCATCCGCTGATCAAGGCGCTGTGGCGGCCGCGGCTGGTTGCCGCGCTCGACTGGATCGCCGAGCAGACGCTGGCGCTGGCGGCAAGCGGCCGCACGATGATCGATGCCGAGCGCAGCGGGACATTCATCCTCGATGGCGTGGAAATTCGCGGCAAGGCAGACCGGATCGACCGTATGCCCGATGGCAGTCTGGTGATCGTCGACTACAAGACCGGAAAGCCGCCATCTGCGCGCCAGGTCGAGGCGGGCTTTGCGCTGCAACTCGGGCTGCTAGGCATGATGGCCGAACGCGGCGGCTTTGTCGCCGAAGGCACGCGTCCCCCCATCACCGGCACGGCGGGCGGCTTTGAATACTGGTCGCTGACGCGCAGCAAGTCGGGTGATTTTGGCTATGCCGAAAGCCCTGTGGGGCGCAGAGGCAGCGAGTTGACGGCAGATACGATGCTGCCCACCAGCGAGCGCTACCTGCGCGAGGCGCTGGAGACGTGGATCCTCGGCGATGCGCCGTTCGAGGCCAAGCTGGTTCCCGATCAGGCGACCTATACCGAATATGACCAGCTGATGCGGCTCGCCGAATGGTATGGCCGCCAGGCAGGTGGACGATGAGTAGCGGCGCCCCTAGCCTTCATCCGCTGCACGGTGATCAGGCCCGTGCGGTCTCGCCCGCCGAACAGGTGTGGCTCAGTGCGTCGGCGGGCACCGGCAAGACGCAGGTGCTCACCGCGCGCGTGTTCCGTCTACTGCTCGAGCCAGGGGTGAACCCCGATGCGATCCTGTGCCTCACCTTCACCAAGGCGGGCGCGAGCGAGATGGCCAACCGCATCAATGCGCAGCTCGCAGCCTGGGTGCGGATGAGCGATACGGCGCTGGGGGCCGATCTTGCCAATATCGGTGCGCCGGTGGACGAGCAGACGCTGATACGCGCGCGCCGCCTGTTCGCCCGCGTGCTCGATGCGCCGCAGGGCGGGCTGCGGATCCAGACGATCCACAGCTTCTGCCAGTCGCTGCTGGCGAGCTTTCCTGAAGAAGCAGGTCTCGCCCCCGGCTTTCGGCCGATCGAGGACCGCGACCGGGTGCAACTGGCGCGCGATACGCTGGGTGCGATGCTGGTCGATGCCGCGCGGCGCGGCGACATGCGGCTTTCGGACAACCTGGAGGCGATGAGCCTGAGACTGGGCGCAGAACCGACCGAGGCCTTTCTGATGCGCTGCGCCGCCCGGCCCGATGCGATGGATGCACTGGTCGGTGATATCCGCCCCTATATCAACGCCGCATTGGGCCTGAAGCGCGACGAGGACGGCAGCGTCCTGGCCGCGCTGTGCAGCGATGCGCTGTTCGACACCGCCAATCTGGAAGCGCTGCAGGAAAGCAATACGCGCTGGAACACCAAGACGGGCCTCGAGGTCGCCGGGAAAATCCAGGCATGGCTCGACATGGACGATGCCGGGCGACTGTCGCATCTCGACCTCGTCTGGCTGGCGGTCGCCAAGGCGGATGGCGATCCGCGCAAATGGGAAAGCTTTTCCGCCAAGATCGACCCGGATTATGCGCAGAAGGCCGAAAGCCTGTACAGCGATCTGCAATCGCTGCGCGACCACATCGCGCTGGTCGCCTTTTCCTGCGAATATGCCCGCGCGCTCGAAGTTGGGCGCGATTTCGCCTGGCGGTTTGCCGAGGCCAAGCGGCAGGCAGGTCTGCTCGATTTCGACGATTTGATCCGCGCTGCCGCGCAGCTCCTCTCCGGGCGGACGATGGCGCAATGGATCGCGTTCAAGCTCGACCAGCGCTTCGACCATGTGCTGGTTGACGAAGCGCAGGACACCAACCCCAGCCAGTGGTCGATCGTGCGCGGCCTCATCGACGATTATTTCACCGGTCAGGGCAGCAAGGCGGATCGCTACCGCACGCTGTTTACCGTCGGGGATTTCAAGCAGGCGATCTTCGGTTTTCAGGGGACCAGCCCGCAATATTATGCCGCCGCGCGCATTCGCATCGGCCAGCAGGCGATGGATGCGGGCCAGGCGTTTCTTGACCTCAGCCTCGATCGCAGCTTTCGGTCGACGCAGCCGGTGCTCGACATGGTCGATGCAGTGCTGGATCAGCTGGGCCCCTCCAGCCTGGGTATTCTCGACGACGTGTTGCCGCGGCACGAGGGGCGAAAGGGACCCGGCTGCGTCGAGCTGTGGCGTCCGATCGGCGAGGGGCTGGAGGATCAGGACGACGGCGGCGAGGGGGAAGACGCCGAGGAATGGCTGTCGGGCGCCGACCGGCTGTTCGCCGAACGGCTGGCAGAGCGGATCGCAGGCTGGCTCGATCCGGAATCGCCGCACCGGTTATGGCTGGACCGCCGGTCGGATGGCAGCGCGGGCTGGGCCGGGGCGGGCGATATCATGGTGCTATTGCGGCGACGGGGTGACCTGGCCTCGCTCATCGTGGCGCGCCTCTATGCCTCGGGCGTCCCGGTAGCAGGCATCGACCGCTTGCGGCTGGGCCAACCGCTTGCGGTGCAGGATCTGATCGCCGCCATCCGCTTTGCGCTTCAGCCGCTGGATGACCTCACCTGCGCCGCCTTGCTGGTCTCGCCGCTGGGCGGCTGGACGCAGGAAGAGCTGTTGCAACACGGATATCGTCCGGAAAAACGGGCGCTGTGGCCGCATCTGCGCGACCAGGCACAGAGCGACACGGCGCTGCGTGCTAGGCTCGATCCGCTGTACGCGCTGCTCGGCATGGCGGACTATGGCACCGCGTACGATTTTCTGGAGCAGGTGCTCACCGGACCGATGCAGGGCCGCGCGCGGCTGGTCGCGCGATTGGGCGCGGAGGCGCTCGACCCGATCGCCGAACTGCTGAGCCTCTCGCAGAAATTTGCCGCGAGCCATGATGGCGGGTTGCAGGCGTTCCTGCACTGGTTCGATGCTGGCGACGAGGAAATCAAGCGCGAGCTGGCCGGGCAGGCCGATATGGTCCGCGTGATGACGGTGCATGGGTCCAAGGGGCTGCAGGCGCCGATTGTGATCCTGGCCGATGCGTGTGTCGATCCGACGCGCAAGGTGGATTCCAGCTTCGACTGGCCGGTTGAAATCATTGGGGCCGATGTGGCGGTCACTCTGCCGGTTTACTCGCTGCGCAAGGCCGATCGCATCGGTCCGTTGGCGCAGGCGCATGATGCGGCGCGCGAGGCCGATATGGAGGAGCATTGGCGGCTGCTCTATGTTGCGATGACCCGCGCAGCCGAGAGATTATATATCGGCGGCACGCTGGGCAAACGGGCCAAGGAGCCGCCCGCCGAAAGCTGGTACGCCGCGATCGAGCGCAGCTTTGCCGATCTGGGCTGCGACTGGATCGACGATGGCGAGGGGCCATGCCGCCGCTTCGGCAAGGGGGCAGTCCCGGTCCCGAGGGCCGATGAACCTGTGGCGGATAGTGTCCCACCGCTGGCCGCGATCCCGGACTGGGCGCTGACACCTGCTGCGCCCGAGCAGCGTCCGCCCACGCCGCTCGCGCCATCGTCATTGGGCAAGGATGACGTCGCCAGCCCGCCGATCGCCGGGCTGGAAATGGCGCGCGCCGCCGAACGCGGCCTGATCATGCACAGCCTGTTTGAGCGGCTGCCCGCGCTTCCACGCGAGGATCGCCACGAGGCCGCGCGGCGGTGGCTGTCGCGCCAGCACGGGATCACCGATCGGGCTGACGCAGATGCGATCATCGACCCGGTCTGCACCGTGATCGATCATCCAGACTGGGCGGATGTGTTCCGCGCCGATGCACTTGCCGAGGCGCCGATTGCCGCCGTCGTCGGTCCGAACGTCGTCTCAGGCACGGTAGACAGGCTGCTGGTGGAGGACGACCGCGTGCTGGTGGTCGACTTCAAGACCGGCCGCCGCCCGCCGCGTTCCATGGAGCAACTGCCGGTCGCGCATGTTCGGCAGATGGCGGCCTATGTCGCCGCGCTCCAATTGATCTTCCCGGGGCGTGCCGTGCAGGCTGGACTGCTGTATACCGCGATCCCGCAACTTTTCTGGCTGCCGGACGCATTGCTGTCAGCCACGAAGCTGGATTGAACCCCGGCATATGAATAGTTGGGGCATCGCAGCTTGAGCGAGATCGTCCCAACGCTTACATGCAGGGTCAAGTCACGAACGAGGAGTTTTTTACAATGGCAACCACTGCAATCAGCGATGCAAGCTTCGCTGCCGATGTCCTGAACTCGGACAAGCCCGTCTTGGTCGATTTCTGGGCGGAATGGTGCGGCCCATGCAAGATGATCGGCCCGGCTCTCGAAGAGATCAGCGATGAACTGGCCGGCAAGGTCACCATCGCCAAGATCAACATCGACGACAATCCCGATGCCCCCGCCAAGTACGGCGTGCGCGGCATTCCCACGATGATCCTGTTCGACAAGGGCCAGATCGTCGAGACCAAGGTGGGTGCTGCCCCCAAGAGCGCGCTGAAGAGCTGGCTGGAAGCCGCGCTTCCCGCGTAAGTCGTCAGACGATGATCGCCGCTGCTGTGTCCCACATCGCTGGGCTGGCGGCGGCGAGCATGCCCTTGCGCTGGTCGCCGGGGCGATAGGGCGATCCATCAAGGCGCGCAGCCTTGCCGCCCGCTTCCTGGATGAACAGCACGCCTGCGGCATGGTCCCAGGGCAATGTGCGTTCGAACAACGTCATATCGTTCTGCCCCAGCACCAGCCGCGGGTATTGTTCTGCCGCGCACCGCGGAATGTCGACCATCGTGAACTTGCCACGCATCGCGTCTGATAGCGCGGTGCGGCGCGGTTCGGGGATGAACAGCGTCGAGATGGCTGCCACAGGCAGGGCGTTGCCGCTTTCGCGTGCCATCACGGGCGCATCGTTGATGAATGCGCCGCCATCCCGCACCGCATGGCACATGCGGTCTGCCAGTGGATCGTAAAGCCAGCCGGCGACAGTCTCGCCTGCCTCCACCAAGGCGATGATGATACCGAAGGGCGGATGCCCATGCGCATAATTGTGCGTTCCGTCGATCGGGTCGATGATCCAAGCCACGCTGTCGTTGACGCGCTCGATCAACGCCGGGTCCGCCTCAACAGCCTCTTCACCCACAATGCTGGCATCTGGCAGGATCAGCGCTAGCCCGGCGCTCAGTCGCCGCTCGCTTTCCTTGTCGGCGATGGTCACCAGATCGCCGGGGGTCTTTTCGTCAATCTGATCGGCTGCCAGCTGCTGGTAATGGTGCAGCACCACCTCGCGCGCAACGGTTCGGATCAGGTCCGATACCGGGGTGTGGAGCGTGTGCATCAGGTCAGCTTTATCATGACATTGGCCTTGTATCCGGGGCGGGTTTGCAAGCCTTCATACCAGCGGCGCACATGCGGCATGTCCGGACGCGGCATGTCGAGCGTGAACCAGGTGTGGGCGTAGGTTCCCATCGGTATATCGGCTATACCAAAGCTGTCGCCGGTAATCCACGGCTGCTGCGCCAGCAGGGCCTCGAGCATGGCCATCATCCGGCCTGTTGCTTCCGCCCCGCGCGCGATCACTGCCGGATCGTGAAGGTGCTCCGGCTTGCGCACCATCATCAGGAAGACATCGCGCTGCGCATCGGCAAAGGCGAACTGCCAGTCCATCCATTTGTCCGCCGCCGCGCGTTGCCTGAGGTCATCGGGCCACAGATGTGGGGCATAGCGCGCCGCCAGATAGCGCAGGATTGCGTTCGATTCCCACAAGACCAGCCCGTCATCCTCGATCGTCGGGATCAGCGCATTGGGGTTGAGCGCCAGATAGGCCGCATCCATGCCGAACGTGCCGCCCACATCGTTGCGGACATAGGCCAGCCCCATTTCTTCGGCAGCCCAAACGACCTTTTTGACGTTGTGCGAATTGAGCCGGCCCCAGATGGTCAGCACTGCGCTCAACTCCGGTAATCGGCGTTGATCGAGATATAGCCATGGGTGAGATCGCAGGTCCACACCGTGGCGCGTCCGCTGCCCAGCCCGATATCGGCCTCGACCAGTATTTCGCTGCCCTTGAGATGCGCTGTCACCGGCGCTTCGTCATAGCCCTCGATCACCACGCCCTGGGCTGCCACCTCGACGCCGCCGAAGCGGATCGAAAGCAGGTCGCGTTCGGCAGGTTCGCCTGCCTTGCCGACGGCCATCACGACCCGGCCCCAGTTGGCGTCTTCGCCCGCAATCGCAGTTTTCACCAGCGGCGAGTTGGCGATCGAAAGCGCGATGCGATGCGCGCTCTCGTCGGATACTGCGCCGGTAACGCGGATCTCGATGAACTTGCTCGCGCCTTCGCCGTCGCGCACGACCAGATGGGCGAGCTGACGGCACAGATCGGCAAGCGCGGCGGCAAAGGCATCCGCACCGGGGCTGCCCATCGTTTCCAGCAAGGCGTGCTGCGCCTGACCGGTGGCAAAGGCGAGCACCGTGTCGCTGGTCGACGTATCGCTATCGACGGTGATGCAGCCGAAGCTCTGGCGATTGGCTGCGCTGAGCATCTGCTGCAACAACGCGGGGGCGATGGCGGCGTCGGTGAAGATATAGCCCAGCATCGTCGCCATGTCTGGCGCGATCATGCCCGAACCCTTGATCACGCCGACCAGTTCGACCCGGCAATCGCCGATCATCGCGCTGGTCGTCGCCGCCTTGGCGAAGGTATCGGTGGTGCCGATCGCATCGGTGAGGTCGCGCCAGCTGCACGGCTCTGCGATGAACGCCGCCTCAAGCCCTGTGCGCGCCTTGTCCTGAGGCAACGGCACGCCGATCACGCCAGTGGCAGAAACGAACACCTCGTCGACGGAGCAATTCAGCTGCGTGGAGACCGTGTTCACCACCATTTCGACCGCAGCCCGGCCACGTCCGCCGGTAAAGGCGTTCGCATTGCCTGCGCTGACGACAAGCGCGCGTGCACGCTCCTGGTGGAGCGCGCTGCGGCACCATTCGACTTCTGGCGATGGGCATTTGCTAGTCGTGGTGACGCCAGCAACAGCGGTGCCGGGGGCCAGTTCTACAAAACTCAGGTCACACCGGTCCCAGTCCTTGTACCGCGCCCGTGCGACGCGCGGCGTGACGCCTGAGATGGCGGGAAGATCGGGGAAGGGGCGAGCGAGCGGCGATACCGGGTGTGTCATGATGCAGATCCAGACCAGAAGAGACTGGCTGCGGCCCTAATCGCAAACTGGCAGCGCGCAAAGTCCTTTGCCAGCGGACGCGGCAAAAGCGGAAGGGTTGCAGCGCTGTCAGGGATTATTGGTGCGGGCGGTGGGACTCGAACCCACACTCCTTGCGGAACCGGATTTTGAGTCCGGCGCGTCTACCATTCCACCACGCCCGCCAATGAGCGGCAGCCTATAGCGCCTTGATCATATCCTGCAAGGCGCAAAAGTGGCTGACCCGCCCCCTTCAGTTACAGCTTCATGTCGCGGGCAATCGTCTTGTGCGTGGCCTCGCCATAAGGCGGCAGGAACCCGGCCAGCTTGGCGACATCGATGCGCGGCTGGCTGTAGATGCCCTTGGCGTGGCTGAAGGTGCGGAAGCCATCGACCCCGTGATACGCCCCCATGCCCGATGGGCCGACACCGCCGAAGGGCAGGTCTTCCATCGCGACATGAAAAATCGTGTCGTTGAGCGTCACGCCGCCGGAAACCGTACGGTCGGTGACCTTTTTCGCCTCGATGCTATCCTCGCCGAAATAATAGAGCGCCAGCGGGCGGTCGCGGCCGTTGACGTAATCGATCGCCTCATCGACGGTCGAATAGGTCTTCACCGGCAGGATCGGGCCGAAAATCTCGTCCTGCATCACCTTCATGTCATCGGTGACGTTGCGCAGGATGTGGAGCGGCATCTTGCGGCTGTTGGCCGATTGGAAGTCTTCGCCCGCCGGGTTGACCTCGATCACTTCGGCGCCCTTTTCGCGGGCGTCGTCGAGATAGCTGCTCAGCCGCTGGTGGTGCCGTTCGTTGACCACCGCGGTATAGTCGTCGTTGCCCAGCAGCGTGGGATAGAGCGTCGCTGCGGACTGCTTGATGTTGTCGATGATCTCGCTCTCGTCCTCGCGAGGGACGTAGAGATAGTCGGGTGCGATGCAGATCTGCCCGGCGTTCATCATCTTGCCCATGGTAATGCGCTGCGCGGCCTTGGCCTTGTCTGCGCCGCGTCCGACGATGGCAGGCGATTTGCCGCCAAGCTCGAGCGTGACCGGAACCAGGTTCTTGGCTGCAGCGCGCATGATGTGATGGCCCACGCTGGTCGCGCCGGTGAACAGCAGATGGTTGAACGGCAGTTCGGAAAACGCCTGGCCGACTTCAGGCCCGCCGGTGAAGAAGGCGACCTCGCTGGCATCGAAATATTGCGGGCCGAGCCTGGCAAGCAGCTGCGATGTGTTTTCGGTATATTCGCTGTTCTTGATCATCACCCGGTTGCCGGCGGCCAGCGCGCCGATGGCGGGGGTGAGGCACAGCTGAATTGGGAAATTCCACGGGGCGATGATGCCGACGACGCCCAAGGGCTGGTATTCGACGCGCGCGCGGGCGCCCAAAAGGCCCAGCGGGAACTGCACCGGACGCTTTTCCGCCTTCGCCCAGCCATCCATGTGCTTGAGCGTATGGCGCGCGGTGTTCAGCACGCCGACGATATCGGTCATTTTCGACTGTTCTGCGCTGCGATGACCGAAGTCTTCGCTCATCGCCGCGACCAGCGCATCAGCGTTGTCGTGCACCAGCTTCATCAGCCGACGAATGCGGTCCTTGCGGACTGCCATCGGCACTGGCAGTTCTGCCAGAAAGGCCGATTTCTGCCTTTCGAGAATGTCGTTCAGCTGGTCCGCCTTCAGCGGTGCGTCTGTCGTGGTCGCCATGCATCGTCTCCCGAATTGTTGTTTGTCGCGAGGGATATCGCAATGGGTTGCGAATTGAAATGTCTTTTGCGCCACTTACGACGCGGGCGAAGACCGATTACTTCGCCGGTGTCAGCTTGAGCAGGCGGCCCTGCGACCCGCGCGCGCCGTCTTCCAGCAGCCAGATCGCGCCATCGGGACCCTGTTCGACCTCGCGGATGCGCCCTTCCATGCTCCAGTTGTCGGCCTTGGCGGCGTTTTCCCCATCGAGCTTGACCCGCACCAGTGCCTGTCCGCTGAGCGCTCCGATAAAGGCGCTGTTCTTCCAGGCGGGGAACAGGTCGCCGTTGTAGATCATCAGGCTGCCCGGCGAAATCACCGGGGTCCAGAACACCTTGGGCGGCACGAACCCGTCTTCGGGCGAATGATCGGGGATGTCGCGGCCATCATAGTGATCGCCGTTCGAAACTTTGGGATAGCCATAGTTGGCACCGCGCTTGACGAGGTTGAGTTCGTCGCCGCCCTTGGGGCCCATCTCGCTGTTCCACAGGTTGCCTGCGCTGTCGAAGGCAAGGCCCAGTGGGTTGCGGTGGCCATAGGACCAGATCTGCGCCTTGATGCGACCCTGATCGTACATGGGATTGTCAGACGGGATTCCGCCGGTCGGCGTGAGCCGCACGACCTTGCCCAGATTCTGCTCGAGATCCTGCGCCGGATCGAACTTCTGCCGTTCGCCCGAAGAGATGTACATCATGCCATCGGGACCAAAGGCGATGCGATGGCCATAATGGCCCTTGCCGCTGACCTTGGGTTCCTGTCTCCAGATCACCTGCATGTCATTGAGGCTGGCTGCGCCATCATTGGCGGTGACCAGCTTGGCCCGCGCGACGGCAGCGCCGCTGGTGTCGCCTTCGCCCGCCTCGGCAAAGCTCAGATAGACATAGCCGTCATTGACGAAATCGGGCGACAGCACGACGTCGCCCAGACCGCCCTGGCCGCCATAGGCAACCTCGGGCGTGCCGGTCACATCGACCATCGCTGCCTTGCCATCCGCGCTCAGGGTGACAAGCTTGAGCTTGCCCTTGCGCTCGGTCACCAGAGCGCGGCCATCGGGCAGGAAGGTCATCGCCCAGGGTTCATCGAACTTCGATACGACGGTGGTCTGGAAGGGGAGCGTGTCGACCGGCGAGATCGCGGCAACGGCCTCGGTTTCCTCGTTGCCCGCCACGGCTTCACCGCTGCTGGTGCACGCGATCAGGGCCAGCGGCAGCGCCGCGCTGAGGGTCAATCGGTGCATCAGGTTCACTCCGTTCATCATGGGGACGATCATCGCTATCCACTGACAGATTGCAAACGATTCGAGTAGAGTTCGATCATCGGGGGCAGGCCTTGCGGACGCAAAGGCCTTGGGCCACAGACGCTTGATGAACACAACTAGTTCCCCCGTATCGCCCAATCACTCGCTCCTCATCGCCGGCGTCGACGAAGCGGGCAGGGGGCCTTTGGCCGGGCCGGTCGTGGCCGCCGCCGTCATCCTGTGCCCGGAAGGCATCGCCGGGCTGGCCGACAGCAAGACATTAAGCTTTGCCCGGCGTGAACGGCTGGAAGCGGAAATCCTGGCCCGCTGCCGCTTTGGCCTTGGCATGGCGAGCGCCGAGGAGATCGACACGATCAACATCCTGCAGGCGACACTGCTGGCGATGACCCGCGCCGTGGAGGCGCTGGCAACCGAACCGGACGAGGTGCTGGTCGATGGCAACCGGCTGCCCCGCTGGCGGTACCGTGCGCAGGCGATCATCAAGGGTGACGCGCTGCACCCCTGCATCTCTGCCGCGTCCATTCTCGCCAAGCAGGAGCGGGACCGGATCATGCGCGCAGCGGCGCAGGAGCATCCGCATTACGGCTGGGAGCGAAACATGGGCTATGGCACCGCCGAACACCTCGCGGCACTGCGCACGCATGGTCCGACACCGCTCCATCGCCACAGTTTTGCTCCTGTGGCCCGAGCGGCATCGCGTTAACCAAAGTTTTTTTGCAGGCGAGTCCTGCGTGCCACACCACCAGTGGTTGAGTCTCGTTGCGTTAACGAGACTCAACATGTGGATTTGGACTCATTGTGTTCCGCCGATTCGTGCTCGCGTTAACCATTTCAACACGCGGAATCCCTAGGGTTTTGGCCTTGACCGATGGTCGCCAAGGACTCATGCAGGGCCCAGTTCCAAGGGTTAGCGGGGGTGAATATGGTTCAGATCAGCGAACGGGTAAGGCCGATGGCAAAAGCCGTGAAGGTGCCTTCGCGCGCCAAGGCGGTGGCCAAGGCGGACCTGCCGCTTAACCAGATTTTGCGCGGCGACTGCATCGAGGAGATGCGCCGACTGCCGACCGCATCGGTCGACATGATCTTCGCCGACCCGCCCTATAACCTGCAGCTGGGCGGCGACCTGTTCCGTCCCGAGGGCGGCCGCGTTGATGCAGTCGACAACGACTGGGATAAGTTCGATACCTTCGCCGTCTATGACCGCTTCACCCGCGAATGGATGACCGAGGCACGCCGCATCCTCAAGCCCGATGGTTCAATGTGGGTGATCGGCAGCTATCACAACATCTTCCGCTGCGGCGCGACGCTGCAGGATCTGGGCTTCTGGATCCTCAACGACATCGTCTGGCGCAAGGCCAACCCGATGCCCAATTTCCGCGGCACGCGCTTCACCAATGCGCACGAGACGCTGATCTGGGCCTCGCGCGACGAGAAGTCGAAATACACGTTCAACTATCGCGCGATGAAGACGCTGAACGACGAGCTGCAGATGCGCTCCGACTGGGTGCTGCCGATCTGCGGCGGCCAGGAGCGGCTGAAGCGCGGCGGCACCAAGGCACACCCGACGCAGAAGCCCGAGGCGCTGCTTTATCGCATCCTGCTCGCCTGCACCAACCCGGGCGATGTCGTGCTCGACCCGTTCTTCGGCACCGGCACCACCGGCGCGGTCGCCAAGCGTCTGGGCCGCGACTGGATCGGCTGCGAGCGTGATCCCATTTATTGCGAAGTCGCCGAAGAGCGCATCGCCGCTACACTTCCGCTCGATGAATCGGGCTTGAAGACCATGCAGTCGCCTAAGAGCCAGCCGCGCGTTGCGTTCGGCACCTTGGTCGAGACCGGCTATATAGCGGTCGGCACCGTGGTGTACGACAAGGCGCGCAAGCACCGCGCCACGATCCGCGCCGATGGCTCCTTGCTTTCCGACGCGCACACCGGATCGATCCACAAGGTCGGCGCGCTGCTGCAGAATGCGCCTTCGTGCAACGGCTGGACCTGGTGGCATCTCGAGACCGATGACGGCTTGAAGCCGCTGGATAGTCTGCGCCAGACCTATCTGCTCGCCACCGAACCGTGATGAGCAACGCGCGCGTCTATGTGCGGCCCGTGGGTCTCGCGGAAAGCCCGCAGACCTATGACGGCGCGACGATCCGGCTGGGGCACAGCCTGGTCTGGTGCCATCTGCTCGCGCTGGAAAGCTATGACGCCGGCAGGCTGGTCGCGCGGCAGATCGTGCCCGTCGATCGCTTTGTCGAGGCATTGAACGCGCTGAGCACCGATCAGGCCACTCGCGCGCAAGCCCAGTTAGCCAACCTCTCGCGGATGCATGCCCCGCTGACGCTGGGCGAGCGCGTGCTGCGCTTCGATCAGCCGCAGGTCATGGGAATATTGAACGTCACGCCGGACAGCTTTTCCGATGGCGGACGGTTTACCGATGATCCGGCGGGCGTGCGCGACGCCGGTTTCGCCATGCTGACTGCGGGCGCATCGCTGATCGATATCGGCGGCGAATCCACTCGGCCCGACGCGCCAGTGGTGTGGGAGGGCGATGAGATCGCGCGCGTCGTGCCCGCGATCCAGGCGCTGGCGCATAGCGGTGCGATCCTCTCGGTCGATACCCGCAAGGCCGCCGTCATGGAGGCGGCGCTGGAGGCCGGCGCGCATGTCGTCAACGATGTCTCGGCGCTGCTCTATGATGCCCAAGCGCTCGATGTCGTGGTGCGGTCAGGCTGCCCGGTGGTGCTGATGCACGCGCCGTCGCAAGGCGCCAACCCGCATGCCGGGGGCGGCTATGGCCATGTCGTCACCGACGTGTTCGACTGGCTTGAGGCGCGCATTGCCGCCGTGGTTGCCGCAGGCGTGGCGCGCGAAAAGGTGATCGTCGATCCGGGTATCGGCTTCGGTAAATCGCTCGCCGACAATCTGGCGCTGATCAACGCGCTGCCTTTGTTCCACGCGCTCGGCCAGCCGATCCTGTTCGGCGCGAGCCGCAAGCGGATGATCGGTGCGCTTTCCAACGAAGCCCCGGTCGATGTACGGCTCGGCGGGTCGGTCGCGCTGGCGATGAGCGCCATCGGTAGCGGCGCACAGATCGTGCGCGTGCATGACGTCCCCGAAACCGTCCAGGCCTCGCGCGTCTGGCGCGGCCTGCGCGATGCCGCCTTGACGGTGCCGGGTCTGGACTGACAGAGGGCTTGGGCATGACCAGCTTCGTCCTCTCCATCGCCATGCTGACCTCCATCGCGCTCGTCTTCGGCGCGATCGCGCTTTTCCGCCGCGGCCAGCGCAAGCAGCCCGCGCTGATGCTGGTGCTCGCGGTGGTGATGATCGCGAACGTCGTGATCTGGTCGATCCCGACCAAGAGCGGGCAATCGCTGGTGAAGTCGGAAGCGCCGGAGTGATTCCCAACCACGTCCGCTCATCCTGAGCCGCGGGCTTTAGCCCGCGAAGTCGAAGGACCCGCGCCCACGCAGGCCGTCTTGCGGGGCCTTGGACAGGCTCAGGCTGAGCTGAGGTGGTGGTCCATTGCTGCACTGGTAACGGAAATTGCACCGGGATATGAGCGGCAGCGCTGTTTACAGACCCTGCAGAATTGATAATTTCAACTCTTATGGCTTTCCAGCGCCCCATTGTACCAAGCACTGCCCTCGAGCGGATTTGCTTCACATTCGCTTTGGCAGCGTTGCTGCTAATGGCAGTCTATTTTCTCTGGCAGCTGAGCTTGGGGAGGTTGGTTGTGTCCCAACTGCCTGAGCTGGTGTTGGTGGTGGCTTTTGCGATCCTACCGTCGGTCTGCCTTGGATTATGGCTGCGATATCGGCGACAACGCAAAATTCTAGCGCTGCGTGAACATGAGCACATTTTGCGGCAGATAACTGGCAATTAGATTTCACGTCTTTCATACTGTGGCCAATGGCCCTGCCACAGAAAAGCCCCGGACATCGCTGCCCGGGCCTTCTTCTTTCGCTTAGCTCACTATCAGCTCACTTCACATCGAACCGGTCGGCGTTCATTACCTTCAGCCAGGCGGCGATGAAGTCCTGCACGAATTTCAGCTCGTTGCCGCGTTCGGCATAAACTTCGGACACCGCGCGCAGTTGCGAGTTGGAGCCGAAGACCAGGTCGGTGCGCGTCGCGTGCCAGCGGGTTTCGCCGCTGGCGCGGTCCCAGCCGATGAAGTCCTCGTCGCCGCTCTCGTCGACGGTCTTCCAGGCCGTGCGCATGTCGAGCAGGTTGACGAAGAAGTCGTTGGTCAGCAGGCCTGGACGATCGGTGAGCACGCCCTTGCTGCTGTTGCCGGCATTGGCCCCCAGCACGCGCAGCCCCGCCACCAGCACCGCCATTTGCGGGATCGACAGGCCGAGCAGATGCGCGCGGTCGAGCATGATCTCCTCGGTCTTCACCGTCTGCCGGGTGGCAAGGTAGTTACGGAAGGCATCGGCGCGCGGTTCGAGCGGCTCGAAGCTTTCGGCATCGGTCTGCTCGGCGCTTGCATCGCCGCGACCGCCGAGGAACGGTACCGAGACATCGAAGCCCGCATCCCGCGCCGCCTTCTCGACCGCGGCGCTGCCTGCCAGCACGATGGCATCGGCCACCGATAGTCCGCCCCGCAACTGCTCGATCTTGGCCAGCACCATTGCCAGCTCTGCCGGATCGTTGACCGCCCAGTCCTTTTGCGGGGCCAGACGGACGCGCGCGCCGTTGGCACCGCCGCGATGGTCGCTGCGGCGATAGGTCGACGCAGACGCCCAGGCCGCCTTGATCAGCGCTGCCATCGGCACGCCGCTCGCCAGGATCGCCAGTTTGAAGGCTTCGACCGCCGCGTCCGAAGGCATGGTGCCGGCGGGAACCGGGTCCTGCCAGATCAGGTCTTCGGCTGGCACTTCGGGGCCGAGATACCGGACTTTGGGCCCCATGTCGCGATGGGTCAGCTTGAACCAGGCGCGGGCAAAGGCGTCGTCGAGCGCCGCCTGATCGTCGCGGAAGCGTTCGGAAATCTTGCGATAGGCCGGGTCCATCTTCAGCGCCATGTCGGCGGTGGTCATCATCGTGGGCACCTTCTTCGAAGGATCGCGCGCGTCGGGTGCCATGTCTTCCGGGTCCGGATTGATCGGCTGCCACTGGTGCGCGCCCGCCGGGCTGCGGACGAGCTCGTAATCGTACTTGAACAGCAGCCGGAAATAGTCGCCGCCCCATTGTATGGGGTTGGGTGTCCATGCGCCTTCGATGCCCGAGGTCGTGATGTGACCACGCTCGATCTGCTCGGCATCGGTCGCCCAGCCAAAGCCCATCAGCTGCATCGCTTCGGATTCGGGCGCGCCGCTCAGCTGATCGGCGGGCACTGCACCATGCGCCTTGCCGAAGGCATGGCCGCCGGCGGTGAGCGCGACGGTTTCCTCGTCGTTCATCGCCATGCGCTCGAACGTCAGGCGCATGTCGCGCGCGGACTGCAGCGGATCGGGCACGCCGCCCGGGCCTTCAGGGTTGACGTAGATCAGCCCCATCTGGATCGCGGCGAGCGGGCTTTCGAGCTCCCAACCCTTGTCGGGCTGGATGCGGGTTTCAGCACCCGTATCGACCCAGGCCTCCTCGGTGCCCCAATAGACGTCGCGCTCGGGCTCGAACACGTCCTTGCGTCCGCCGCCGAAGCCGAACACCGGGCCGCCCATCGATTCGATCGCGACATTGCCGGTGAGGATGAACAGGTCGGCCCAGCTGATGTGCTTGCCGTACTTCTGCTTGATCGGCCACAACAGGCGGCGCGCCTTGTCCAGGTTGCCGTTGTCGGGCCAGCTGTTGAGCGGGGCAAAGCGCTGCTGACCGCTGCTCGATCCGCCGCGCCCATCGGCGGTGCGATAGGTGCCAGCCGAGTGCCAGGCCATGCGGATGAAGAACGGGCCATAATGACCATAGTCGGCCGGCCACCAGGGCTGCGAGTCGGTCATCAGCGCGGTGAGGTCTGCCTTCAGCGCTGTATAGTCGAGCTGCTTGAAGCTTTCCGCATAATCGTAATCCGGCCCCATGGGGTCGGGCGAGGTGCCGTTCTGCGTCAGGATGTCGAGTTGCAATCCGTCAGGCCACCAGTCGCGGTTGGTGCGTCCCAGCAGCGAGCGAACCCCGCCATCCTGTGCCGAGAACGGGCAGCCGCCGCTGGCCGTGCTTGTCTTCATGTCCATATTGCATCTCCGTCAAACGTCTAGGATGACGCTAACATAGGTATGGTCCATGACAGATTGAAACGATCAAACATGGTCTTTCTAATCGGTTTTAGCGATAAGATTGCGGGCGGTGGCTGGGTGCTGCGTGGAACTGCAACGATTCTCGAAGACGCTGGACACGGCCGTAGCCGCCACGGGGCCCGGACTTGCAGAACGCAGTTGTTGTCGCGTGTGAGGACAAGGGCAGCGAACCCTTGGGTTTGGCTGGTTGTTTATGCCGCTGCCTTCACGAAGAGGCGCGCGGAATAAATGGTCGGGGAGAGAGGATTCGAACCTCCGGCCCCTGCCTCCCGAAGACAGTGCTCTACCAGGCTGAGCTACTCCCCGACCCAGACTTCATGGTGCCTTGCGGCGCCTGGGAGGCAGGGGCGTGCCTATAGCCACGCTGTGGCTGGCTTGCAAGCGACCATTTTGCCTTTTCTCCGGGGATGCGATGGCATGGGCAAAAGCGCCATGCTAGACCCCGCGCCATGGACATCGCATTGCAGAGTCGCGCCGCAGACCAGGCGCAATCGCGCCATTTCGAATGGCAGTATCTTGATCTGATGCAACAGATCTGGACGACGGGGCATGAACGTTCCGATCGCACCGGCGTCGGCACGCGCTCGCTGTTCGGTGCGACCATGCGGTTCGATCTGTCCGACAATGCGATCCCCTTGCTCACCACCAAGCGGGTGTACTGGAAGGCCGCAGCGCGCGAGATGCTTTGGTTCCTTACCGGCGAAACCAATATCCGGCCTTTGGTGGCGCAGGGCGTGCACATCTGGACCGACTGGCCACTCGACAGCTACCGCAGGGCAACAGGCGAGACGATCGACCGCGACGCGTTCGAGGCGCGCATCATTGCCGATGCCGCTTTCGCCGCGCGCTGGGGCGATCTCGGCCCGGTCTATGGCAAGCAATGGGTCAATTGGCCGGTCTATGAGCCGGTGGGCGAGGGGCTCTTCCGCCAGCGCGCGCAAGGGATCAATCAGATCGCCGAACTGGTCGAGAGCCTGCGGCACAACCCCGGATCGCGCCGCCATATCTTCGAAGGCTGGAATGTCGCCGAGCTTGACCAGATGGCGCTGCCGCCGTGCCACAAGACCTACCAGTTCTTCGTGGCCAACGGGAAGCTCACCGGTCTGCTGTACCAGCGCTCGTGCGATCTGGCGCTGGGCGTGCCGTTCAACATCTTTTCAGCCGCGCTCATCATCCGCATGCTGGCGCAGCAGTGCGACCTGGAGCCGGGCGAGCTGATCTGGAACGGCGGCGATGTGCACCTGTATCTCAACCACAGCGAACTGGTCGAGGCGCAGCTGGCACGCATGCCGCATGGGGCGCCAAAGCTTGACCTCGTCCGCCGACCGGACAGCATCTTTGATTACCGCATCGAGGATTTCGAGGTGCGCGATTATGCTCCACAGGCCCATATCGCGGTCCCTGTTGCCGTGTGAAGGGCAGCACTATTGACCTATCGCGAATCTTGAAATAATATGTCTCGACGGTGCAATTAGTCGAAAGGCCATCAAGAGCCTCTTCCGGCTGACGGTGCACAGACCCGAGAGGATTTTTGATGGCCGATGGTCCTATGAGATCGAACCTGCCGCCGCTTGCGCTGCACGTTCCCGAACCGCGCTCGCGCCCCGGCGATCCCGTCGATTTCAGCGATGTTATCGTTCCTGCTGCTGGCAGCATGGCACGCCCCGACGAGGCGGCTTCCCCGCATGACATGCGCAATCTGAGCTTCGGGCTGGTGCGCGTTCTCGACGATGACCACAAGGCCGTCGGGGCCTGGGACCCGCGCCTGCCGGACGAAACCCTGCTCAGGATGCTGCGTACCATGGCGCTGACCCGCGCCTTCGACGAGCGGCTGTACCGGGCGCAGCGCCAGGGCAAGACCAGCTTCTACATGAAGTGCACCGGCGAGGAGGCAACGTCGGTCGCCGCTGCCGCCGCGATGCAGGGCGATGACATGGTGTTCCCCAGCTATCGCCAGCAGGGCATTTTGATGTGGCGCGGCTATGCGCTGACCGAAATGATCAACCAGATCTATTCGAATCGCAGCGACAAGCTGAAGGGCCGCCAGCTGCCGATCATGTATTCGGTGCCGGAACTGAGCTTCTTCACCATCTCGGGCAACCTTGCGACTCAATATCCGCAGGCGGTGGGCTGGGCGATGGCGAGCGCGATCAAGGGCGATACCCGGATCGCCAGCTGCTGGTGCGGCGAAGGCTCGACGGCGGAAGGCGACTTCCACAGCGCGATGACCTTTGCCTCTGTCTACAACGCGCCAACGATCCTCAATGTCGTCAACAACCAGTGGGCGATTTCCAGCTTCTCAGGGTTCGCAGGCGCCGAGCGCACGACCTTTGCCGCGCGCGCGATCGGCTATGGCATCGCCGGGCTGCGCGTCGATGGCAATGATGCGCTGGCGGTCTATGCGGCCACCCGCTGGGCCGCCGAACGTGCACGGTCGAACAAGGGCCCGACGCTGATCGAGCACTTCACCTATCGCGCCGAAGGGCACAGTACTTCCGACGACCCATCCGCCTATCGCAGCGCGCAGGAAAGCGCCGAGTGGCCGCTGGGTGACCCGATCCACCGCCTGAAGAGCCACGTCATTGGCCTGGGCATCTGGGACGAGGAACGCCACGCGGCGATGGATCTGGAGCTCGCCGAGATGGTCAAGGCCGCGACCAAGCAGGCCGAAAAGAACGGCGTGCTCGGCCACGGCATGCACCAGCCGTTCGAGACGATGTTCGAGGATGTGTTCGAGGAACTGCCCTGGCATCTGCAGGAGCAGATGGCGCAGGCGCTGGAAGAAAGGGCCGCAAAATGGCCGAAGTGATGCCCGAAGGCGCAATGACCGATGCTGCTGGCGAAGATGCGGCGATCAAGACCATGAACATGATCGAGGCGATCAACAGCGCCATGCATGTCATGATGGAGCGCGACCCCGATGTCGTGGTGATGGGCGAGGACGTCGGCTATTTCGGCGGCGTGTTCCGCTGTACCGCAGGGTTGCAGGCCAAGTTCGGCAAGACCCGCGTGTTCGACACGCCGATCAGCGAATGCGGCATCGTCGGCGTCGCGGTGGGGATGGGGGCCTATGGCCTGCGTCCCGTCCCTGAAATCCAGTTCGCCGATTATATCTACCCCGGCATCGACCAGCTGATCTCGGAAGCCGCGCGGCTGCGTTACCGCTCGGCGGGCGAATTCATCGCGCCGATCACCGTGCGCTCGCCCTTTGGCGGCGGCATCTTTGGCGGCCAGACGCACAGCCAGAGCCCCGAAAGCCTGTTCACGCATGTCGCGGGCCTCAAGACGGTGATCCCGTCGACGCCTTATGATGCCAAGGGACTGCTGATTTCGGCGATCGAAGACAATGACCCCGTCATCTTCTTCGAGCCCAAGCGTATCTACAACGGCCCGTTCACCGGCTATTATGATCGCCCGGTCGAACCCTGGTCGAAGCACGCGGCATCACAGGTCCCGACCGGACACTACCGGATCCCGCTGGGCAAGGCGAACATCGTCCGGTCAGGCGAGGCGCTGACCATCCTGGCCTATGGCACGATGGTGCATGTCGCGCAGGCGGTGGTCGAAGCAAACGGCGTCGATGCCGAGGTGATCGATCTGCGCACCCTGCTGCCGCTCGACATCGAGACGATCGAGACGTCGGTGAAGAAGACCGGACGCTGTCTGATCGTCCACGAGGCGACCCGCACCAGCGGTTTTGGCGCGGAATTGTCGGCATTGGTACAGGAGCGCTGCTTCTATCACCTCGAAGCGCCGGTCGAGCGCGTCACCGGCTTTGACACACCCTATCCGCACAGCCTGGAATGGGCGTATTTCCCCGGCCCGATCCGCATCGGTCGCGCCATTGCCAAGATCATGAAGGACTGACCCGCCATGGCAACTTTTACCTTCAACCTGCCCGATATCGGCGAAGGCATTGCCGAGGCGGAAATCGTGGCCTGGCATGTCAAGATCGGTGACCGGATCGAGGAAGACGGCCGCATCGCGGACATGATGACCGACAAGGCCACCGTCGAGATGGAATCACCGGTCTCCGGCACGGTCATCAAGGTGGCGGGTGCCGAGGGCGATGTGATCGCCATCGGATCGATGCTGGTCGAAATCGAGATCGAGGGCGAAGGCAGCGATGCCGGGGGCGAACCGGTAACCGAAACCGCTCCTGAACCCGAAACGATCGAAGCGGAAACGCCCAAGCTGCCCCCGGTCGAGGAAGCTGCATCGGCGCCCGCGCCCATCGTTGCCCCTGCGCCCGCTCCGGCAGCGCCCAAGGCAGCGTCTGCGCCAGCAGTGATCGAGGCTGATGCGTCCGCCAAGGTTTTGGCATCGCCCGTAGTGCGCCAGCGCGCGCGCGACCTCGGCATCGATCTGGCGAAGGTACGTCCGTCGGAGGGCACGCGCATCCGCCATGCCGATCTTGACGCCTATCTCAACTATGGCGGCACCCGCGCCGGTCCTGGCCGTGCGGCGGACGAGGAAATCCGCGTCATCGGCATGCGCAAGCGCATCGCGCAGAACATGGCCGAATCGAAGCGCAACATCCCGCACTTCACCTATGTCGAGGAAATCGACGTGACGAAGATGGAGGATATGCGCGCAGAGATGAACGCGGGCCGTGGCGATCGCCCCAAGCTGACCGCACTGCCGATCCTGATCGCGGCAATCTGCAAGACGCTGCGCGATTATCCGATGCTCAATGCCCGCTATGACGACGAGGCCAATGTCGTCACCCGCTTTGGCGCGGTGCACCTCGGCATCGCGACGCAGACCGATGCTGGCCTGATGGTGCCGGTTCTGCGCGGCGCGGAATCGTTAAGCGTCTGGGACATGGCGAGCGAGATCGCACGGCTGGCCGATGCGGCCCGCAGCGGCAAGGCGAAGAGCGAGGAGCTTTCGGGTTCCACGCTGACGTTGACGTCATTGGGCCCGCTTGGCGGCATCGCGACGACGCCGGTGATCAACCGGCCCGAGGTCGCGATCATCGGCCCGAACAAGATCGTCGAACGCCCGATGGTGGTCGATGGCGCGGTCGTTATCCGAAAGATGATGAACCTGTCGATCTCATGCGATCATCGCGTGGTCGATGGCTATGATGCGGCAAGCTTCGTTCAGGCACTCAAGCGCCGGATCGAGACTCCGATCTACATCTTTGCGGACTGAAGCGATTGTTTCCCCTCCCGCTTGCGGGCGGGGAGGCCTGTCAGCGCACGATCGCGCGGAAGGTGACGCGGCGGGTTTCGCCCTGCATCAACCGGTCGCCAACGCGCCAGCGCAGGTGGGTGACGTCTTCGGGATTGGCTGGGCGCCAGCTGCCGGTACCGAGCGGAACCTTGAGCTCGGATAACGCACCCCAGCTGCGACCGCCGTCGATCGAAACCAGTTCGCTGCCGTCGACGGTCTCGTCGAGGCGAACGGTGCGGGGCAGGGGGTTAGTGACGGTGAAGCCCTGGACAGGCTTGTTGCCGGTGTTGCGGTATTCCACCACATAGATCAGCCGCTCGCCCGAACTGACCTGCCGGGCAGGCTCCAGCCGCACGCGGCGTGCGCCGGTGCCTTGCGGATCGATCCGTTCGACGAAGATGGACGATTTCGTCCGAACATCATCCGCTGCTGTTGCCATGACTGGCGCCAGCAGTGCGGACAGCGCGATTGCGGTGCGCAGCAGCATTCCTTACCCCGAATTACCCCCGCCGGGATTCTCCGGCTGGCCAAAACGCTACGATGCAGGGGCGAAGATATGGTTAACGCGCATCACCCAAACGCGAATCGCATGACCAAATCGATGCCGCTGGATTGTCGCAAACAAACCGTGCAGATATAACCCGACGGCTCGGTTTGCGGGCCAAGGGCCTGGATTTCTCATGTCTTTACCCCTTCCTGATCGCACGGTTTCCGACGAATTGCGGCGCGACCGCCTGCTGGCGGCATTGGCCCTCATCGCAGGCATTGCGCTGTTTCTCGCATTTCCTTTCGCAATGCGGGCGGGGGCGGAATTCTTCCTGCCGCTGGCCGTTGCGATCGTGCTGTCCATCGCCCTTGTGCCGGCGCTGGAATGGATGGAGCGGCGCGGTTTGCCCTCGATGGCGGCGGCATTCCTCTGCCTGGTGCTGTTCCTGACCATCGCCAACGGCGCGCTGGCGGTCATCGTCGTGCCAGCAGCCGACTGGTTCCTGTTGCTGCCCGACCGCATTCCCAAGATCATGGAGAATCTTGCGCCGCTGATCGATCTGTATTCGGATTTGCAGAGGTTCATCGACGAAACCACCCGGCTGGTGTCAGGATCTATGGTGCGCGCGCAGAAGGCAGCGACGAGCTCTCCCGAATCGGTGCTCGACCTGTTTGCCAGCGCCGCGCCGGCTGTCGCGCTGCAGATGGCGTTCGTGATCCTGCTCATTTTCTTCTTTCTCGCTGGCTGGACCAAGCTGCGCGAGAACGCAATTAGCAGCCGAGGCAGCTTCACTGGTGCCATGGCGACTGCACGGGTCATCCAGAACGTCGTTTCGGCAACCTCGGCCTATCTCACCACCATCACCGTCATCAACCTGCTGCTGGGCCTATCCGTGGGCGTGGTGGTGTGGATGCTCGGCATGGAATCGCCGGCGATGTGGGGGGGCATTGTCGCGTTGCTGAACTTCGTGCCCTATCTGGGACCGGTGCTGGCGGCCGTGCTGCTGGCGCTGGGCGGGCTGATGAGCTTTGGCGATCTTTGGACCGCGCTGATTCCCGCCAGCGTCCAGGTGGTCTTCCACCTCGTCGAAGCCAATCTGATCACCCCGGCGGTGCTGGGTCGCAGGCTGACGATGAACCCGCTGCTGATTCTCGTCTCGTTGAGCTATTGGGCATGGGTCTGGGGCACGACTGGCGCGTTGCTCGCCGTGCCGCTGCTGATCATCATCCAGACGGTCGTTGCAGCCGCAGGCAAGCCGGACATTGCGGGTTTCCTGTTCGAATCGGGAACGCTGACGCGCCACCCCCGCGACAGCGAAACCCCGCCTACAGAGCCACTTTCGCCCATTGGCAGGAAAAATTGAAACAGCTGTTGACAGGCAGGCAGGTCAATTCTATCAGCCGCGCTCCAACACGATGCGGGTGTAGCTCAGTTGGTTAGAGCGCCGGCCTGTCACGCCGGAGGTCGCGGGTTCGAGCCCCGTCACTCGCGCCATTTGGCCCGGATTTCACTCCGGAATAATGGTCACTCGCACGTGTTGGAACTCCCACGGATATATCCGCCGGCAGGCGGCCATTGAGCCCGAAGCAGAGGGCAGGTGTCAGGCGCGCCAGCGCCCGGTTTCCATCCAGATCATCAGCGGACGCATCGGCGCGATCCAGACGATTCCCGCGATGCAGTAGATCACTGATTGAACCGCGATGTGCCAGTTGCCGATGATTCTCGAAAAGCTGGCAACGATGACCGCCCACACGATGATGATCCCCAGAATGGCAAAAATGCCCACTGGCTTGCGCAGGGTCGGCTTCATGGCAGGATTCTCTCATGGATGGGCAGCAGCACCTGCTGTTCGGTAATCACCGCATCGAGCGGCATGTCGTGATCATCGGTGGGGACAGCGTCAGCCTGCTGCACGGTCCAGCCCAGGCCGATTCGGCGCGTGCCAGGGTGCGCAGCGCACCAGCGATCATAATAACCGCCGCCCTGGCCCAACCGGTTCAGTGCGGCATCGAACGCGACCAGCGGCATGAACAGGGCATCGGGAGTCACCTCGGGCATCGCGTTGTGCGGCTGCTGGCCCCATGGGCCCTTTTCCAGCGTCTCGTGCGATCCGGTCCACAGGCGGAAGGTCATCGGGCCTGATGGGTCGCGCGTCCAGGGCAGGGCGATCATCTTGCCGAGGTCGAGCATGTGCATCGCATAGCGCTCGGTCGGCACCTCCCCAGGGACGGCATGATAGAGGCCGACCACCTCTGCCGGATCGATCAGCGGAAGAATCGCGCGCGGGGGGCGCCCGAAGATGAGGGCACGATGGGCATCGGGCAGCGCTTGCCAATGCGCGAGACGTGCAGCGCGCATCGCGCGGCGCAGGTCACGCTTCTGATGAATCACGGCGTTCAAGGGGGGCCCGTTCTCGTCTGGTGCTGATAGCGGCCTGAGCGCGTCAGGCAAAAGGGTGGAACCGCCTTGGCCGTTTGCTGGAATATCCTCTGACGCCAGTAACGTCAGGTGGGCGCCGTGTACCTCTGGCCGGAGCCAGGGCAGGGACAGCTCCCTTGGAAGATGTATCGCCTCAGGGATGTTCTCTGCAGCTCGTACCAGGCAGTCCCAGGATCAATCTAGGGCTGTTGGGTCTGCTTCTCAAGCCCTGCGGCGAGATTCTCGATACGCTGTGCCAGCTTCTCGATCGCGCGGGCCGCCAGCTCGCCATCATTGTCATGCGCCAGCAGATCGCCCTGACCTTTTGGCGCTGGTGCCTGAGCCGCAGTTGCGGCCAGCGCCTCCGCTGCGCGATCCTGCGATTCCGCCAGTTCGTCGGCCAGCAGCAATCCGGCAAACAGCAGCGCGCGCGTTTCGGTCAGTCCACCCGAAGCCCCCGCCTTGCGGGCCGCTGCATCGAGCATCGAGCCCAGTCTTGCCAGATGCTGTTCTTCGCCTGGCTGGCAGGTCACGCTGTAGATTCTGCCGGCGATCGAGAGGCGCATGTCAGGCATGATGCTCAGCCTGCCTTGGCCAGGAGGGAGTCGATGCCAGCCAGGGCATCGGCGGCCGCCGCCTTGAGCTGGTCATGCCGCGCCTGCAATTCGCTGTCCGTTGCTGAAACGGACGCCTGGGGAGTCGCGGCCAGCCTGGCCTGCGCTGTCTCAAGCCGCGTCAAAGCTCGTTCCATTTGTCCGATAGCAAGAATAAGTCGTTCATTTGCCATGGAATGACCTTAACATCAAATGGGACAAAAGCAATGATTTGCCATTGTGAGCGTTCCGCAGAACTTGACGCGATCCACCATGGACACCAAAGGGTGACCCCGAAGCCGACTCGACCGGCACAGATTGCGGTGATTGAACCACATTCCGCGCTGGCGACATGGGCCTGATCAAGGATCAGTTGGGAGTTACAAAGGGCGATGTCCGTTCAATTTCAAGATCTCGCCAATGCCGTTCGTGCACTGTCGATGGATGCAGTCCAGGCCGCCAACAGTGGTCACCCCGGCATGCCGATGGGCATGGCCGATGTTGCCACAGTGCTGTTTGGCGAATATCTGAAGTTCGACGCCGCAGCGCCGCATTGGGCGGACCGTGACCGGTTCGTCCTGTCTGCAGGCCACGGATCGATGCTGATCTATTCGCTGCTGCACCTGACCGGCTACGCGCGTCCGACGATCGAGGACATCCGCAACTTCCGCCAGTTGCACAGCCCCTGCGCTGGCCACCCGGAGAATTTCGAACTGCCGGGCGTCGAATGCACCACAGGCCCGCTGGGTCAGGGCCTGGCGATGGCAGTCGGCATGGCGATGGCCGAGCGGCACCTGAACGCCGAATTCGGCGATGATCTGGTCAACCACCGCACCTGGGTGATCGCGGGCGACGGCTGCCTGATGGAGGGCATCAACCACGAGGCGGTCGGGCTCGCCGGACACCTCAAGCTTGGGCATCTCAACGTACTGTGGGACGACAACCGCATCACCATCGATGGCGCGACCGACCTTTCGACCAGCGAAGACATCCGTGCGCGTCATGCTGCCACCGGATGGCACGTCGTTGATTGCGACGGCCATGATCCGGCCTCCATTCGCGCTGCCGTGGACGCAGCGATTGCTGATCCGCGTCCGTCGCTGATTGCCTGCGCCACCATCATCGGCAAGGGCGCGCCCAACAAGCAGGGTACCTCGGCCACGCACGGTTCGCCGCTGGGCGCTGCAGAAGTCGACGCCGCGCGCGCGACTTTGGGCTGGCAGCATTCGCCGTTCGCCATTCCGCAGGATATCCAGGATGCCTGGGCCGTCTTCGGTCGTCGCGGTGCAGACGAGCATGCTGCATGGTCCGATCGTCTGTCGGCATCGGCCAAGGCCAGCGAATTCAATCGCCGGATGGCGGGCGAACTGCCTGCAGGGTTCAGCCTCTCGCAGCACATTGCCTCGCTGCTGGCCGAACCGCAGAAGGTCGCGACCCGCAAGGCATCCGAACTGGCGCTCGAAGCGATCAACCCGCGCCTGCCCGAAACCGTTGGCGGTTCGGCCGACCTTACGGGATCGAACAACACCAAGACCGCTGGCATGGCGGTGCTAAGCGCGGCCAATTACGGCGGGCGCTACGTCAATTACGGCATTCGCGAGTTCGGCATGGCCGCTGCGATGAACGGCATGGCGCTGCACGGCGGCGTGATCCCTTATGGCGGCACCTTCCTGGTGTTTGCCGACTATTGCCGCGCCGCGATCCGCCTGTCGGCTTTGCAGCGCCAGCGCGTGGTCTATGTGATGACGCACGACAGTATTGGTCTGGGTGAAGACGGCCCGACGCACCAGCCGGTCGAGCATGTCATGAGCCTGCGCATCATGCCCAATCTGCTGACCTTCCGTCCTGGCGACGCGGTGGAAACCGCCGAGTGCTGGGAGCTGGCTCTGCAGGCATCGTCCACCCCCAGCGTTCTTGCGCTCACCCGCCAGAACCTGCCGCAGTTCCGTCGTTCGGAAGCCGACGGCAACCAGTGCGCACGCGGAGCTTATCGCATCAAGGTTGCGGGCAACAAGCGCCAGGTGGTACTGATCGGCACCGGTTCGGAAGTGTCGCTGGCGCTCACCGTCGCTGATGCGCTGGAAGCCGCCGGGATTGGCGCGGACGTCGTGTCGATGCCGTGCTGGTCGTTGTTCGACGCGCAGCCGGAAAGCTACCGCGCCGATCTGCTGCCCGCCGACGTGCTGAAGGTGTCGATGGAGGCCGGCGTGACCTTCGGCTGGGATCGCTATGTCGGCCGTGATGGCCTGAGCTTCGGGATCGACAGCTTTGGTGCATCGGCTCCGGCAGAGGCGCTGTTCGACTATTTCGGCCTGACCGCCGACAAGATCACGCCTGCCGTCCGCGCCGCGCTCGGCCAGGCATAAACCCGCTTTTACGACATCAATCGCAGGAGAATTTTCCGATGGCAGTCAAGGTTGCAATCAATGGTTTTGGCCGCATCGGCCGTCTTGTCGCGCGCGCCATTCTGGAGCGCACCGATCATGACCTGGAACTGGTCGCGATCAACGACCTGGGCGATGCCCAGTCGAACGCCCTGCTGTTCAAGCGTGACAGCGTGCACGGTCCGTTCCCCGGCACCGTTGAAGCGGTGGGCGATACGATGGTCGTCAATGGCAAGGCGATCAAGGTGACCGCTGAACGTGACCCCGCCAAGCTGCCCCATGGCGAAATGGGCGTGGATATCGCGCTGGAATGCACCGGTTTCTTTGCCGACAAGGCAAAGGCCAGCGCGCACCTGACCGCAGGCGCCAAGCGCGTGCTGATTTCTGCCCCTGCCGGTGGCGCGGACAAGACCGTCGTGTTCGGCGTCAACCACGACGTGCTCACCGCCGATGATCTGGTCGTGTCAAACGCCAGCTGCACCACCAACTGCCTCGCGCCGATGGCCAAGGTGCTGAACGATCTCGTGGGTATCGAGCGCGGCCTGATGACCACGATTCACAGCTATACCAACGACCAGAAGATCCTCGACCAGATCCACAGCGACATGCGTCGTGCACGCGCGGCTGGCATGTCGATGATCCCCACCACCACCGGCGCTGCGCGTGCGGTTGGCCTGGTGCTGCCTGAACTGAAGGGCAAGCTCGACGGATCGGCGATCCGCGTGCCGACCCCCAACGTCAGCCTGGTCGACCTGACCTTCACGCCGGGCCGCGATACCACGGTCGAGGAAATCAACGGTGCGCTCAAGGCGGCATCGGAAGGCGCGCTCAAGGGCGTGCTGGCTTATACCGACGAGCCGCTGGTTTCGATCGACTTCAACCATGATCCGGCCAGCTCGACCATCGACAGCCTGGAAACCGCGGTGATCGACGGCAAGCTGGTTCGCGTGATCAGCTGGTACGACAACGAATGGGGCTTCTCGAACCGTATGGTCGATACCGCAGGCGTGATGGCCGGCCTGCTCTGATCAACGACACATAAACAGGAGAGGCTGCCCCCATGTTCAAGACCCTGGATGATCTGATTGCTGATCGTCATGGCGTGGCAGGCAAGCCTGTCCTGGTTCGTGAAGACCTGAACGTACCGATCCACGAAGGCCGGGTGTCCGATGACACCCGGCTGCGGTCGGCAATGCCGACGCTGGCCGAACTGGCAGATCATGGCGCCAAGGTTCTGGTGCTCGCACATTTCGGCCGCCCCAAGGGCAAGGTTGATCCCGAGTTCACGCTTCGTCCGATCGCCGAGGCGCTGGGTACGGTGATGGGGCGGCATGTCGGCTTTCTGGCATCGCCCGATCGCCATGCCATCGACGTGCTTGAGCCAGGCAGCATCACCGTGCTGGAAAACAGCCGCTTCTTCCCCGGCGAGGAAAAGAACGATCCCGAACTGGCCAAGCAGATGGCGGCGCTGGGGGATTTCTACGTCAACGACGCGTTTTCCGCTGCGCACCGCGCGCATGTGACCACCGAGGGCCTGGCGCATCTGCTGCCGGCCTTTGCCGGTCGCGCGATGGAGGCCGAGTTGAAGGCGCTGGAAGCGGCGCTGGGCAATCCGGAACATCCGGTCGCAGCCGTCGTCGGCGGCGCGAAGGTTTCCACCAAGCTCGACGTGCTGACGCATCTGGTCGGCAAGGTCGATCATCTGATCATCGGTGGCGGCATGGCCAACACCTTCCTCGCCGCGCGCGGGGTTGATGTCGGCAAGTCGCTCTGCGAGCATGATCTGGCCGACACCGCCAATGCCATTCTGGAGGCGGCCGACAAGGCGAACTGCACCGTTCACCTGCCTTATGACGTGGTCGTGGCCAAGGAGTTCGGCGCCAACGTGCCATGCCGCACCGCGAATGTGCATGAAGTGGCCGCCGACGAGATGATCCTTGATGTCGGCGCGTCCGCGGTCGAGGCTTTGTCCGATGTCCTCAAGACCTGCCGGACTCTGGTATGGAACGGCCCGCTGGGCGCGTTCGAATATCCGCCGTTCGATACCGCCACGGTTGCCCTGGCGCGCACCGCCGCAGCGCTGACGCGCGAGGGCACCCTGGTATCGGTTGCAGGTGGCGGCGACACCGTAGCCGCGCTCAACCATGCTGGCGTAGCCGAGGATTTCTCTTTCGTTTCAACCGCTGGCGGCGCGTTCCTCGAATGGATGGAAGGCAAGGAGCTGCCCGGCGTCAAGGCGCTTCACACCTGAGGCGCGCGACCTCCAATAAACAACCATAAGCCTGCAAACTTCAGGGAAGACCGACCATGACCGACACCGCAAATTTCGACCAGATGCTTGCCAAAATCGAGGCAGGCCAGGGCTTTATCGCTGCGCTTGATCAGAGCGGCGGTTCCACGCCCAAGGCGCTCAAGGGCTATGGCCTTGAAGATGACGCCTGGAGCAGCGACGAGGAAATGTTCGCGCTGATTCACGGCATGCGCAGCCGCATCGTGACCTCGCCCTGCTTCAACGGCGACAAGGTGATCGGTGCGATCCTGTTCGAACGCACGATGGACGGTGAAGCAGGCGGCAAGAGCGTCCCTGCACTGTTGTGGGAACGCGGCGTGGTGCCGTTCCTCAAGGTCGACAAGGGCCTGGAAGACGAAGCGGACGGCGTGCAGTTGATGAAGCCGATCGGCGGTCTGGGCGAATTGCTGGATCGCGCCAAGACGCTCGGCGTGTTCGGCACCAAGATGCGTTCGGTGATCAACTCCGCCTCGCAGACGGGCATTGCGGCGATCGTGAAGCAGCAGTTCGAGGTTGCAGGCGAAATCCTCGATCATGGTCTGATCCCGATCATCGAGCCTGAAGTGAACATCAAGAGCGACACGCGCGCTGATTGCGATGACATTCTGCTCGCCAAGCTGAAAAAGGCGCTCGATGCGCTGCCCGAAGGTCGCCGCGTGATGCTCAAGCTGTCGCTGCCTGCCAAGGCCGGGCTGTTCGCCGATCTGGTCGCGCACCCGGCTTGCATCCGTGTCGTCGCGCTGTCGGGCGGTTTCAGCCGTGCCGAAGCGTGCGTTGAACTTGCCAAGAACAGCGGCATCATCGCCAGCTTCTCGCGCGCATTGCTCAACGATCTCAAGCATCAGATGAGCGACGATGAATTCGACGCTTCGCTGGGCGGTGCGATCGACGAAATCCACAGCGCCTCGGTCGCCTGAGCCTATGACCAGCTGCCAGCTTTACCTGATTTCTCCGCTCGAAGTAGGCGGGGAGTTCCCCGACCGGTTACGCGCCGCGCTGGAGGCAGGGCCGGTGGCCGCGTTCCAGTTTCGCGTCAAGGATATCGACCAGCATGAGGCGGCACGGCTCGCCGCGCCGCTGCAGGAGATCTGCCGCGAGCATGACTGTGCGTTCATCGTCAACGATGATGTGGCGCTCGCCAAGCGGCTGAGCGCGGACGGCGTGCATCTGGGGCAGGGCGATGGCGACCCGCGCGAGGCGCGCGAGGAACTGGGCAAGGATGCGCAGATCGGTGTGACATGCCACAACAGCCGCCATCTGGCCTTGGAAGCGGGCGAAATGGGCGCAGATTACGTCGCTTTCGGCGCTTTCTTTCCCAGCACCACCAAGGATGCGAAGATCAAGGCCGATCCGGAAATTCTGGAATGGTGGTCATCGATGATGGAGCCGCCGTGCGTTGCCATCGGCGGGATCACGCTGGAAAATGCCGCCTCCATCATCGCGACCGGAACGGATTTCATTGCCGTGTCGGGTGGCATCTGGAACCACCCCGAAGGTCCGGCTTCAGCTGTGCGACAGTTCTTTGCTCTCCTGGAGCAGGGCAAGGGGACGGCTGCGGGATGATCCGTCGAGCCGGGACAGATAGCTGACGAAGTCCGCTTCGAACTCTTCGACATCGGGAACGGCATGCCCGCGCTCGGCATGCGCGCTGACAACCTCGTTTCGTGCACGGCCAAAGATCCCGGCAGCTGGCGTCTCGATGCTGAACAATGGCATAGTGATCAGATCCCGTCCCATGCGGCAAGATTGCAGCGTTGGGATGCAGGTTTAACCTAATATCTTCAGCTTCTGGCATATAGGAAGAAAGCGTCATCGCGAGGGGATTGGGCGGCGTCCCTGGTCGGGGGCACGGATTTTGAAGGACCCGCGTGATCGTGCACGTGCAGCCCAAAGCCCTTGCCATGCCCGCTCCATCCGCCTAGAGGGCACCACCATTCCCTGAAATCCATTGGAAACGAGCCTCGCATGAAGATCAGCGGTGTCGATATTCGCCCCGGCAACATTCTGGAACACGAAGGTGGCATCTGGAAAGTCGCCAAGATCCAGCATACCCAGCCCGGCAAGGGCGGTGCCTTCATGCAGGTCGAGATGAAAAATCTCGAGGATGGCCGCAAGACCAATATCCGCTATCGCAGCCAGGATACGGTCGAGAAGGTCCGGCTGGACACCAAGGATTTCCAGTTCCTGTTCGCAGATGGCGAGTCCTATGTGTTCATGGATCAGGAAAACTACGAGCAGATCACCATCGCGGCCAAGCTGTTGGGCGACGAAGCTGCCTTCCTGCAGGACGGCATGCAGGTGACGCTGGAAATGTATGACGAGCGCCCCATCTCGGTGCAGCTGCCTGACACGATCGAGGCGACCATCGTCGAGGCGGATGCCGTCGTGAAGGGGCAGACCGCCTCGTCCAGCTACAAGCCTGCCATTCTCGACAACGGCGTGCGCGTGATGGTGCCTCCGCACATCAGCAGCGGCACGCGCATCGTCGTCGATGTCTATGCCAAGGAATATGTCCGCAAGGCGGATTGATCGGACCCTATTGCCATGCCTGCCATCTCAGCCATCATCCGTGTCATGGAAAGCGCCGCGCGCAAGGCCGGAGGCCGTTTGCGCCGCGACTTTGGCGAGGTGGAGCATCTCCAGGTCTCCAAGAAGGGCCCGGCGGACTTCGTTTCCAAGGCCGATCAGCGCGCCGAGCGCATCCTGTATGATGAGCTCTCCAAGGCGCGTCCGGGCTGGGGTTTCCTGCTCGAAGAGGGCGGCGACATTCCCGCCGAGGCCGGCAAGCCGCGCTTCATCATCGATCCGCTCGATGGCACCAGCAACTTCCTGCATGGCATTCCGCATTTCGCGATCTCGATTGCAGTGCAGGAGCCGACGCTGGACGGCAAGGGCTGGGGCGAGATCAGCGCAGGGCTGATCTATCAGCCGGTGACGGATGAGAGCTATTGGGCTGAAAAGTCTCGCGGAGCCTGGCTGCATGATCGCCGGTTGCGTGTATCGGGTCGTCGGAGCCTCAACGAAGCGTTGATCGCTACCGGCATCCCGTTCCTGGGCCATGGTGACATGGCCGAATGGACGCGCATCTTCGGCGCGATCGCGCCGGAAGTGGCCGGTATCCGCCGCTTTGGTGCTGCCTCGCTCGACATGGCGTGGCTGGCGGCAGGCAAGTTCGACGGTTTCTGGGAAAGCGGTCTGCAGCCCTGGGATGTTGCGGCAGGCATTTTGCTGGTGCGCGAGGCTGGCGGGTTCGTCACCGATTATCGCGGCGGCAGCCAGCCGATGGAGCGCCAGCAGGTGATCGCCGGCAATGACGCGTTGCACTCGCGCCTGCACAAGCTGCTGGTCGGTGCGCTGCGCTGAGCCGCGCAACGCACCGGATCCTTTGAAGGCTATTCCGTCACGAAGCGCCGGTATTGCTGCATCTGGTCCAGCCAGACGCTCAGGTTTTCGTTGAAAACAGCCTGCGGCACGCCGCCCTTGTCGGTATCGACATCCATCACCAGCACCGGATCGTTCTCGTCGTCGCGATACGCGCGCACGAACCGCTTGGTAGCGTTCCATTCGTTGAGCTTCTCGAGCGGAAAATCCTTCTTATCGTTGAAGCCGAAATAGAACTGCACGGTGGCGCAATTGGTCTTGTCGTCATCGCAGTTCATCAGGGCCACCAGGAACGGCATGTCGTCATAGGCGCTGCGGATATAGGGGTTGCCTTCGCCCCGCTTCAGTTCGCTGGGCAGGCCGCGCGCCTGCAGCACGGCCGCTATGCTGTCCGGTATGGTGGCCGTGACATTCTGTGCATGTGCGGGCAGGATGTTCAATCCCGCCGTCAGCGCCATAATGCCGAACAGCGCCGATTTGATTGCTGACATGATCGTGGTGTTCCTCTCCTTGGGCGACCGTGTGCCGCCTTGCCAATCGGATAGCTCGGTTGCCTAGGTCAAATTGTGCCCAAAAGCACAGATTTGCGCAACTTTTCGCGACTTTGAGAATGCGTTGCATTGCCGCAAAAAAGGGGGCGTTGCGGCTTGCGATAGCCGGTTTGCTGGCCTAAAGACCGCTCCAAGCAACACGCACAAGCGGGATACGCACATGGCCGAATATCTGCCGATTTTGCTGTTCCTTGCGGTCGCTCTGCTTCTGTCGGTGGCATTTGTCTTCCTGCCGATAGGGGTGTCGCGGCTCACCGGAGCAGATAAACCGACCGTCGCCAAATTGAGCGAATATGAATGCGGCTTCCCCGCGTTCGAGGATTCGCGCAGCCAGTTTGACGTGCGGTTCTACCTTGTCGCCATCTTGTTCATCATCTTCGATCTCGAAGCGGCGTTCCTCTTCCCCTGGGCGGTGTCGCTGGAGCAGATCGGCTGGGCCGGTTGGGCCACGATGATGGTGTTCCTGTTCGAACTGATCATCGGTCTTGTCTACGCATGGAAAGTGGGAGCACTCGATTGGGAGTAGGATCTAACCCTGCCGCAGGGCTGGCCACGTCGCCTGCCGGAGCGCTGGTGCCCGGTACCGGTACCCTGCCCGATGTCGGCTTTCTGAACGATATCAACGCCGAGGTTGCCGACAAGGGCTTCCTGGTCACCTCGACCGAAGAGCTGTTCCAGTGGGCGCGCACCGGTTCGTTGTGGTGGATGACTTTTGGCCTGGCCTGTTGCGCGGTGGAGATGATCCATGTCAGCATGCCGCGCTATGACATGGAGCGCTTTGGCGTCGCGCCGCGTGCATCGCCGCGTCAGTCGGACGTGATGATCGTCGCTGGCACGCTGTGCAACAAGATGGCCCCGGCTCTGCGCCGCGTCTACGACCAGATGTCCGAGCCGAAATATGTTATTTCGATGGGCAGCTGTGCCAATGGTGGCGGCTATTACCATTACAGCTACTCGGTGGTGCGCGGCTGCGACCGCATCGTTCCGGTGGACATTTACGTCCCCGGTTGCCCGCCGACCGCCGAGGCTCTGCTTTATGGTGTGATGCAATTGCAGCGCAAGATCCGCCGGGTGGGCACGATCGAACGTTGACGTGAAGTGAAAAGGCCTGCTGTGGAGGCTGGCCGGTTGAGGGACGCACATGGGACATTCGGCACCACGTTATGCCGTTCTTGATGGCCTGGGCGACGCTGTCGCCCTCACGCTGGGCGACCGGCTGCTGGCCACGCGGTTCGCGCAAGGCGAATATTGCTTCACCGTCCGCCGCGATGCCGTGGCTGAGGCGCTGGATCTTTTGCGCGACCGGCACGACTATCAGCAGCTGATGGAAATCGCAGGTGTTGACTATCCCGACCGCGCTGAGCGGTTCGAGGTCGTCTATTGTCTGCTGAGCCTGACCAGGAACCACCGCATCCGCGTGGCGTGCACCACCGACGAGGATACGCCGGTGCCCACCGTGACCAATATCTGGCCGGTCGCAGGCTGGCTGGAGCGCGAAGTCTATGACATGTATGGCGTCATCTTCGCCGGCAATCCGGATCTTCGCCGCATTCTCACCGACTACGGTTTCCGTGGTCATCCCTTCCGCAAGGACTTTCCGCTCACCGGCTACAGCGAGATGCGCTATTCCGAAGAGCAGGGCCGCGTGATCTACGAACCCGTCAAGCTGGCGCAGGACTTCCGCAACTTCGACTTCACCTCTCCATGGGAGGGGGCGGACTATGTGCTGCCGGGCGACGAAAAATCGCTGGGCGGTCCGCCGCACGCCGACATCCCGAAGACCACCGAAAAGCAGTCGGATACCGGCGCGGGCAAGGGTGCCAACAAGGAGGCGGCCAAGACCAGCCCCGAGGCGCCTGCTGAAAAGCCGGCCGACAAGAGCCCCGACAACAAGGAGGGCAAGCCATGACCGCCGAAGCCTTTCACGACGATCTGGGTGGCGTGCTGGTCGAACAGGATTTGACCGCAGGCGATCTGGAGATCCAGAACTACACGATCAACTTCGGGCCCCAGCACCCCGCAGCACACGGCGTGCTGCGCATGGTCATGGAACTGGACGGTGAAATCGTCGAACGCATCGATTGCCATGTCGGCCTGCTACATCGCGGCACCGAAAAGCTGATCGAGTACAAGACGTACCTGCAGGCGCTGCCGTATTTCGACCGGCTCGATTACTGCTCGCCGCTGGCGATGGAATACAGCTATGTGCTGGCGATCGAGAAGCTGCTGAACCTCGAAGTTCCGCTGCGTGCGCAATATCTGCGCGTGCTGTTTGCCGAACTGACCCGCATCTGCAACCACATGCTCAACCTTGGCGCGCACGTGATGGATGTCGGTGCGATGACGCCCAATCTGTGGCTGTTCGAAATCCGCGAGGATTGCCTCAACTTCTTCGAACGCGCCTCGGGTGCGCGCATGCACAGTGCCTGGTTCCGCCCCGGCGGCGTGCATCAGGATGTGCCGCTCAAGCTGCTCACCGATCTGGCCGACTGGCTCGACACGTTCCCGAAGCTGTTCGAGGACGCGATGAGCCTGGTCGTCGACAACCGCATCTTCAAGCAGCGCAATGTCGATATCGCCATCGTGTCGAAGGACGACGCGGTGCGCTGGGGCTTTTCCGGTCCGATGATTCGCGGCAGCGGCATTCCGTGGGACCTGCGCAAGTCGCAGCCTTATGATGTCTATGACCGGATGGAATTCGATGTTCCTGTCGGCACGCGCGGCGACTGCTACGATCGTTTCATGGTCCGCGTCGAGGAAGTCCGCCAGTCCGCGCGTATCATGCGCCAGTGCCTGAACGAGATGCCCGAAGGCCCGATCGCGTCTGCTGATCGCAAGGTCGTGCCGCCGAAGCGCGCCGAGATGAAGCAGTCGATGGAAGCCCTGATCCATCACTTCAAGCTCTACACCGAGGGCTTCCATGTCCCGGCGGGCGAAGTCTATGTCGCGACCGAAAGCCCCAAGGGCGAATTCGGCGTGTATCTGGTCGCCGATGGCACCAACAAGCCGTACCGCTGCAAGATCCGCCCGACCGCGTTCTCGCACCTTCAGGCGATGGACTTCATGTCGCGTGGCCACATGCTCTCTGACGCGACCGCCATTCTGGGTGCGATCGACGTGGTGTTCGGGGAGTGCGACCGGTGAGCGTCAAACTGGCCGTCGCAGAGGCGATGATCGCACATTACAATGCTCAGGATGCCGACTCCTATGTCGCGCTGATGACCGACGATGCCTGCGAAGCGGGCTATCGCGGTGCCGTGCTGCGCGAAGGCAAGGAAGGGGTGCGTTCGGGGCTCAAGGCGATGTTCGCCGAGTTTCCACAGAACCGCGCCGACATCCTGTCCAGCTATGTCCTGGGCGAGACCGTCGTGCTGCATGAAAAAGTCTCGCGCTCTGCCGAGAGCGAGCCTTTCGAAGTCATGTCGATTTACAGTTTTGAAGGCGACAAGGTGTCGCGCGTGGAGTTTGTCCGCTGATGGCTGACGCAGCCCATATCCCCGATGAAGCCGAAACCCGCGCCCGCTGGGGTGGTTTTGTATTCACCGATGAAAACCTCGCCAAGGCGAAAACCGTCATCGCGCGCTATCCCGAAGGGCGCCAGCGCAGCGCGGTGATGCCGTTGCTCGATCTGGCACAGCGTCAGGTCGGCGCGGAAACGCAGACGCAAGGCTGGCTGCCGGTTCCAGTGATCGAATATATCGCTGCGATGCTCGATATGCCGTATATCCGCGCCTATGAGGTCGCGAGCTTCTACACGATGTACAATCTCGCGCCGGTTGGTCGCTTCCATGTTCAGGTCTGCGGCACGACGCCGTGCCTGCTGCGCGGCAGCGATGACGTGATGGCGGCATGCGCCAACAAGGGGCTGGTCAAGGGCAAGACCACGCCCGACGGCCTGTTCACGCTGACCGAGGTCGAGTGCATGGGCAATTGCTCGAACGCACCGATGGTCCAGATCAACGACGATAACTTCGAAGACCTGGATTACGACAGCACCACACGGATTCTGGAAGCCCTGGCGGCGGGTGAAAGCCCCAAAGCTGGTACGCAGATCGTGGGCCGCCACACCAGCGAGCCCGAGGGCGGGCCGACCACGCTCAACGCCATGGTCGATGCCAACCACGATTATCGCGGGGATTGGTGATGAATGAGCCGATGCGCAAAGGGGTGCCCGTTATCGGCATCATTTTCCTGGCGCTGGCGGTGTTCAAGTTTGTGAATGGGGATGGCTGGGTTGTCTGGGCCATCCTCGGCTTTTTGTTCGGTGGTTTCGGTATTTTCAGCCGGGATCGATCGGGAGGTACCAAGTCGTGAGTCTCGCTGACAAGGATCGCATTTTTACCAACGTCTACGGGTTCCAGCCCTGGAACCTGAAAGCGGCGCAGGCGCGTGGCGATTGGGACAACACCAAGGATCTGATTGCCTGGGGCCAGGACAAGCTGATCGAAGAGGTGAAGGCTTCGGGCCTGCGCGGACGTGGTGGTGCGGGCTTCCCCACCGGCATGAAGTGGAGCTTCATGCCCAAGGAATCGAAGGACGGTCGTCCCAGCTTCCTGGTGATCAACGCCGATGAATCCGAGCCGGGCAGCTGCAAGGACCGCGAGATCCTGCGCCACGATCCGCACAAGCTGATCGAGGGCGCGCTGATCGCCGGGTTCGCGATGCGCGCGCGCGCTGCGTATATCTATGTTCGTGGCGAGTATATCCGCGAGGCCGAGGTGCTGCAGGCGGCGGTTGACGAGGCTTATGAAGCCGGTCTGATCGGCAAGAACGCCGCCAAATCGGGCTATGATTTCGATGTCTTCGTCCATCGCGGCGCAGGCGCCTATATCTGCGGCGAAGAAACCGCGATGATCGAAAGCCTGGAAGGCAAGAAGGGCCAGCCCCGTCTCAAGCCCCCGTTCCCGGCGGGTGCGGGCCTGTATGGCTGCCCGACCACGGTCAACAACGTCGAATCGATCGCGGTGGTGCCCACCATCCTGCGGCGCGGTGCGAGCTGGTTCTCCAGCTTCGGGCGCGAGAACAACAAGGGCACCAAGCTGTTCCAGATCAGCGGGCATGTCGACAAGCCCTGCGTGGTCGAGGAAGCGATGAGCATCCCGTTCCGCGAACTGATCGAGAAACATTGCGGGGGCATTCGTGGCGGTTGGGACAATCTGCTCGCGGTGATCCCGGGCGGCTCTTCGGTGCCTTTGGTGCCCGCTGCACAGATCATCGACGCACCGATGGATTTCGATGGCCTGAAAGAGGTCGGATCGGGTCTTGGCACAGCTGCGGTCATCGTCATGGACAAGTCGACCGACATTGTTCAGGCGATCAGCCGGTTGAGCTATTTCTACAAGCACGAAAGCTGCGGCCAGTGCACGCCGTGCCGCGAGGGCACCGGCTGGATGTGGCGCGTCATGGAGCGTATGCGTACGGGTGACGCTGACATCAGCGAAATCGACACATTGTACGAAGTCACCAAGCAGGTCGAAGGCCACACCATTTGTGCGCTCGGCGACGCGGCTGCCTGGCCGATCCAGGGCCTGATCAAGCATTTCCGTCCGGAGATGGAGCGTCGCATTGTTGAAAAGCAGGGCGGCGGCCTGATGGAGGCAGCGGAGTAATTATGCCTAAGCTTACCGTAGACGGGATCGAGGTCGAAGTCCCCCAGGGCGCAACCGTGCTGCAGGCCTGCGAGGCTGCTGGCAAGGAGATACCGCGTTTTTGCTATCATGAGCGGCTGAGCATCGCCGGCAACTGCCGAATGTGCCTGGTCGAGGTGAAGCCCGGACCGCCCAAGCCCCAGGCGAGCTGCGCTTTGCCCGCGATGGATAACCAGGAAGTCCGCACCAACAGCGATATGGTGAAGAAGGCGCGCGAAGGCGTCATGGAATTCCTGCTGATCAACCACCCGCTTGATTGCCCGATCTGCGATCAGGGCGGCGAGTGCGATCTGCAGGACCAATCGGTTGCCTATGGTCGTGGCGGTTCGCGCTATGACGAGAACAAGCGCGCGGTGACCGAGAAGTACATGGGACCCATCATCAAGACGGTGATGACCCGGTGCATCCATTGCACCCGCTGCGTGCGCTTTGCCGAGGAAGTGGCCGGAACCGAGCAGATCGGTGCGGTCGGTCGCGGCGAAAACATGCAGATCACCAGCTATCTCGAAAAGGCGGTATCTTCCGAGCTTTCGGGCAATGTCATCGATCTGTGCCCGGTCGGCGCGCTGACCTCGCGGCCTTACGCCTATGAGGCGCGGCCGTGGGAGCTGAAGAAGACACTGGGCATCGATGTGATGGACGCGGTCGGCACCAACATCCGCTTCGACAGCCGGGGCAGGGAAGTGCTGCGCGTGCTGCCGCGCGTCAATGACGACGTCAACGAGGAGTGGGCGCACGACAAGACCCGCTATGCGGTCGATGGCCTGATGCGCCGTCGTCTCGACAAGCCTTTTGTCCGCCGCGACGGCAAGCTGGTCCCGGCCAGCTGGGCGGAGGCCTTCCAGGCGATTGCGGACGTCAACGCCGGGTCGAGCGTCGCAGCGGTTGCAGGCGATCTGCTCGATTGCGAAACGATGTTTGCCGCGCGCGAACTGCTCGGCCTGATGGGCTCGAAGCTGATCGAGGGCCGTCAGACCGGCCTCAAGTACGACGTATCCAGCTTCGCTGCGGTCAACTTCAACTCGACGCTCAACGGCATCGAGACCGCCGACGCGATCCTGCTGGTCGGCACCAACCCGCGCTGGGAAGCGCCTTTGGTCAACACCCGCATCCGCAAGGCGATCAAACATGGCGCCAAGGTCTATGCGATCGGCGAACAGATCGATCTGACCTACAAGGTCGAGTGGCTGGGCAACGACATGGGTCTGCTCGCCAAGCTGCCCGACGCCGTGGCCGAGGTGCTCAAGGGTGCCAAGCGGCCCGCGCTCATCATGGGCGGCGGCGCGCTGGCGGTCGAAGGTGCGCATGGCGCAGCTCTGGCGCTGGCCGAGACCTTCAACATGGTCCGCGATACTGAGGACGGTGCCTGGAACGGCTTCAATGTGTTGCACATGGCGGCATCGCGCATGGGCGGTCTGATGCTCGGCTGGGCGCAGCCGGGCGGCATCGCCGATCTGGTCGCCGCCAAGCCGAAGCTGCTGTTCGCGCTGGGTGCCGACGAGGTGGATTTCAGCCAATTCGATGCCAGCTGCAAGGTGTTCATCGGTCATCATGGCGACAAGGGCGCAGCAGCGGCGGATGTGATCCTGCCCGCAGCAGCCTATCCCGAAAAGAACGGCACCTATGTTAATGTCGAGGGCCGGGTGCAGATGAGCGACAAGGCCGTGTTCGCGCCGGGCGATGCCCGCGAGGACTGGTCGATCTTGCGCGCGCTGTCTGAAGTGCTGGGCCACAAGCTGCCGTTCGACAGCTTTGTAGAATGCCGCGCGGCGATGATCGCTGCGGTTCCGGCGCTGGGAGTCGAAGGGCTGGCATCGTTCGATTGGGCACCGCCCAAGCTGGCGGCGAATGCAAGCGGTCCGGTCGGCTATCCGATCAAGGACTTCTATCTGACCAACGCCATCGCCCGCGCCTCTGCGACGATGCAGCGCTGCTCGGCTGAACTGCTGCACGGCGAAGAAATTCTGGAGGCAGCAGAATGACCGAGTTTTTCCAATCCACGCTCGGCATGGGCTGGGGCTGGTTCGTCGCCAACCTCATCCTGATCCTGCTGATCGCGCTGCCGGTGATGCTGTCGGTGGCGATCGTGATCTATTTCGACCGCAAGATCTGGGCCGCCATGGCGCTGCGCCGTGGCCCCAACGTGGTTGGACCGTTCGGCATCCTGCAGAGCTTTGCCGATGCGGCTAAGGTGTTCCTGCAGGAAACGATCATTCCTTCGGGCGCCAACAAGGGCCTGTTCCTGCTTGCGCCGATCATCACCTTCACCGTGGCGCTGCTGTCGTGGGCGGTGATCCCGTTCGATCAGGACATGGTCCTGGCAGACATCAACGTCGGCCTTCTCTACATCCTCGCGATCAGCTCGCTCGGCGTGTACGGCGTGGTTATCGCCGGTTGGGCGTCGAACTCGAAATACCCGTTCTTCTCGGCTCTGCGCGCAGCTGCCCAGATGATCTCGTACGAAGTTTCGATCGGCTTCATCATCGTCACCGTGGTGCTGTGGACCGGCAGCTTCAACATGAACGACATCGTCGAGGCGCAGCGCGGTCATGGCCTGGGTTTCGTCAACTGGTACGGCTTCAACCTGCTGCTGTTCCCGATGGCGGTGATGTTCCTGATCTCGTCGCTGGCGGAAACCGCGCGCGCGCCGTTCGACCTGACCGAGGCTGAAAGCGAGCTGGTTGCGGGCTATCAGACCGAATATTCGTCAATGGCCTTCGCGCTGTTCTGGCTGGGTGAATATGCCAACGTGCTGCTGATGTGCACGCTCAACGCGGTGCTGTTCTGGGGTGGCTGGCTGCCGCCGGTCGATTGGGCGCCGCTGTATGCGATCCCCGGCATCTTCTGGCTGATCCTCAAGATCTCGGCGTTCTTCTTCATTTTCAGCTGGGTCAAGGCAACGGTCCCCCGTTACCGCTATGACCAGCTGATGCGGCTCGGCTGGAAGGTCTTCCTGCCCATCTCGCTCCTGTGGATTTTCCTGGTGTCGGGATACCTGATGCTCACCAGATACGGGGTCTGAAGTCATGTTGCAGACGATCAAGGCGTTCACGCTCTATGAGTTCGTGAAGGCACACGCGCTGACCTTGAAGTATTTCTTCAAGCCCAAGGCGACGATCAACTATCCGTTCGAAAAGAACCCGCTTTCGCCTCGGTTCCGTGGCGAGCATGCTCTGCGACGCTATCCCAATGGGGAAGAGCGCTGCATCGCATGCAAGCTGTGCGAGGCCGTGTGCCCGGCACAGGCGATCACCATTGAGGCCGAACCGCGCGACGACGGCAGCCGCCGTACGACGCGCTACGACATCGACATGACCAAGTGCATCTATTGCGGTTTCTGTCAGGAAGCCTGCCCGGTTGACGCGATCGTCGAAGGGCCGAACTTCGAATATGCGACGGAAACCCGCGAGGAACTGATCTACGACAAGGGCAAGCTGCTAGAGAATGGCGACAAATGGGAACGCGCCATTGCCGCCAACCTTGAAGCCGATGCCCCTTATCGTTAAGGCGCACTCGAATTCGATTCACGCATGGCTTTTGACCCGCTGGGAGAGGCGGGGCGAGGGCCGGACACCAGACCTGCTCGATTGGGCGCATCGGGGGCTGTAAAGCTTTGATCCAGATATTTGCCTTTTACCTGTTTGCATCGGTGGTGATAGCCAGCGGTGCGTTCACGATCCTGGCTCGCAACCCGGTGCACTCGGTGCTCTGGCTCATTCTCGCGTTCTTCAACGCGGCGGGGCTCATGGTGCTGATCGGTGCCGAGTTCATCGCGATGCTGCTGGTCATCGTGTATGTCGGCGCGGTCGCGGTGCTGTTCCTGTTCGTCGTGATGATGCTCGACATCGATTTTGCCGAGCTGCGCGGCGGCTTCATGAAGAACCTACCGCTGGGCCTCGCGCTCGCCGCAGTGTTCCTTGCCGAGCTGATCTTCGGCATCGGTGCGTATCAGGCCGGCAACATTGCGCTGGGCGAGCATGCGCTGAACCCCGCGCGGATGGGCGCCAGCAACATCCAGGCAGTGGGTGAGCTGCTCTACACGCGTTATATCTTCCTGTTCGAAAGCGCCGGGCTGGTGCTGCTGGTGGCCATGGTCGGTGCGATCGTGCTGACACACCGCAAGCGCGTCGGCGTTCGTCCGCAGAACATCGCTTCGCAGGTGCGTCGTCGTCCCGAGGACGCGACACGCAACACGCAGCCCGTCGTCGGTGAAGGGGTCGACCTGTGATTGGTATCGAGCATTATCTCGTGGTCAGCTCCATCCTCTTCGTGATGGGCGTGCTGGGCATTTTCCTCAACCGCAAGAACGTCATCATCATCCTGATGGCCATCGAGCTGATCCTGCTGGCGGTGAACATCAATCTCGTCGCGTTCAGCGTCTTCCTGGGCGACATGGTGGGGCAGGTCTTCGCGATGTTCGTGCTGACGGTCGCCGCTGGCGAAGCAGCTGTCGGGCTTGCGATCCTTGTCATCTACTTCCGCGGCCGCGGCACGATCGCGGTTGACGACATCAACCAGATGAAGGGTTGAAGCACATGGCCATTACCCTCATCGTCTTCCTGCCGCTTCTGGCAGCGATCATTGCAGGCCTGGGCAACCGGATCATCGGCAATGTCCCCGCCAAGGTCGTCACCACGCTGGCGCTGTTTGCCGCTTGCGGTCTCAGCTGGCCGATCTTCATCGGTTTCCTGAACGGGTCGAGTACCGAATATGTCGTGCCGGTCCTCTCCTGGCTGCGCTCGGGCGACCTGCAGTTCGACTGGGCACTGCGCGTTGACACGCTGACCGCGGTGATGCTGGTCGTCGTGACCTCGGTTTCGGCGCTCGTTCACCTGTATAGCTGGGGCTATATGGACGAGGATCCCGATCAGCCGCGCTTCTTTGCGTATCTGTCGCTGTTCACCTTTGCCATGTTGATGCTGGTGACCGCTGACAACCTGGTGCAGATGTTCTTCGGTTGGGAAGGCGTGGGCCTTGCCTCGTACCTGCTGATCGGTTTCTGGTTCCGCAAACCCAGCGCCAATGCCGCCGCGATCAAGGCGTTCGTCGTCAACCGCGTCGGTGACCTTGGCTTCATGATGGGCATCTTCGGCACCTTCCTGGTGTTCGGCACCGTGTCGATCCCTGCGATCCTCGCGGCTGCGCCGGGCATGGAAGGCGCGACGATCGGTTTCCTGGGCAACCGGTTCGACCTGATGACCGTGCTGTGCCTGCTGCTGTTCATCGGTGCGATGGGCAAGTCGGCGCAGCTCGGCCTGCACACCTGGCTGCCCGACGCGATGGAAGGCCCGACGCCGGTGTCGGCGCTGATCCACGCGGCGACGATGGTCACCGCCGGTGTGTTCATGGTCTGCCGTCTGTCGCCGATGTTCGAGGCCAGCCCGACTGCGCTCACCGTGGTGACGGTGGTCGGTGCCTGCACCGCGCTGTTCGCCGCGACCGTCGGCCTGGTGCAGACCGACATCAAGCGCGTCATCGCCTATTCGACCTGCTCGCAGCTGGGCTACATGTTCTTTGCCGCAGGCGTGGGCGCCTACAGCGCGGCGATGTTCCACCTGTTTACGCACGCCTTCTTCAAGGCCTTGCTGTTCCTGGGTGCCGGTTCGGTGATCCACGCGATGCACCATGAACAGGACATGCGCTATTATGGTGGCCTGCGGAAACACATCCCGCTGACCTTCTGGGCGATGATGGCGGGTACGCTCGCAATCACCGGCGTCGGCATCGTCGGCGTCGCAGGCTTTGCCGGCTTCTATTCGAAGGACGGCATCATCGAGGCGGCGTTCGCCAGCGGCACGCAGGTTGGCCAGTTCGCGTTCACCATCGGTGTGGTCGCAGCCCTGCTGACCAGCTTCTACAGCTGGCGTCTGATGTTCCTGACCTTCTTCGGCAAGCCGCGCTGGATCCAGTCCGAGCATATCCAGCACAGCGTCCACAAGACGCCCGAGCAGGCAGGCGCGGACACCACCGGCGGCTATCACCCGCACGAAAGCCCGATGCCAATGCTGTTTCCGCTAGGAATGCTGACCGTCGGCGCCATTGCAGCCGGTTTCGTCTTCCACCACTCCTTCATCGATGCCGAACATGGCGCTGCATTCTGGAACGGCAGCCTTTTCTTCGACGCGCACCTGATGCACGAAATGCACGAGGTTCCGTTGTGGGTGAAGCTGGCGTCGACCGTCGCAATGCTGATCGGCCTGATGACCGCGATCCTGATGTATCTGGTGAACAACACGCTGCCGGCCAAGGTCGCAGGGGCGCTGTCGCCGATCTACAAGTTCTTCCTCAACAAGTGGTACTTTGACGAGCTGTACAACCACATCTTCGTCAAGCCCAGCTTCGCGCTCGGCCGCTTCTTCTGGAAGGTCGGCGATGAGGGGACGATCAATCGCTTCGGTCCCGATGGTGCTGCCGTGCTGGTGGCCTCTGGCAGCCGCATGGCGGTGAAGCTCCAATCCGGTTTCCTTTATAGCTATGCTCTGGTGATGCTGCTTGGCCTTGTGGCCGCACTCACCTGGCTGATGGTGCGCTGACATGAACGATCTGGGCTTTCCTATCCTGTCGCTGATGCTGGCCGTGCCGATGGCAGCGGCTATCGCCTGCCTGTTCGTCAGCGCCAACACTGCGCGCTGGCTGGCGCTGATCGCCACCTTGGTCGATCTGGCGCTGGGCATCGTGTTGTGGATGAACTTCGACATTGGCGGCGCACAGTGGCAGTTCGTCGAGCGCGCTGCGCTGTTCGACCGGTTCAGCTGGGCTTTGGGTATCGATGGCATCGCCTTGATGCTGATCATGCTCTCGGTGTTCCTGATGCCGATCTGCATTGGCGCGAGCTGGGAAGCGATCCAGACGCGTGTCGGCGAATACATGGCTGCGTTCCTGCTGATGGAAGTGCTGATGATCGGCGTGTTCGCCGCGCAGGACATCTTCCTGTTCTACATCTTCTTCGAAGCCGGCCTAATCCCGATGTACCTGATCATCGGCATCTGGGGTGGTGCGAACCGCATTTATGCCAGCTACAAGTTCTTCCTCTACACCCTGCTCGGATCGGTGCTGATGCTGATCGCGATGTTCTGGATGGTGAACGAGGCGGGCACGTCGGATATCCCGACACTGATGGCCTATGACTTCCCGCTGGAAGCACAGTCCTGGCTGTGGCTCGCGTTCTTCGCCAGCTTCGCGGTCAAGATGCCGATGTGGCCGGTGCACACCTGGCTGCCTGATGCGCACGTTCAGGCGCCGACCGCAGGCTCGGTGATCCTCGCCGGCGTGCTGCTCAAGATGGGCGGCTATGGCTTCATCCGCTTCTCGCTGCCGATGTTCCCCGATGCGTCAGTCGATTACATCTGGCTGGTGTTCGCGCTGTCGATGGTCGCGGTGGTCTACACCTCGCTGATCGCGCTGGTGCAGAGCGACATGAAGAAGCTGATCGCCTATTCGTCGGTCGCGCATATGGCGATCGTCACCGTCGGTCTGTTCGCGTTCAACCGCCAAGGGCTTGAAGGCGCGCTTGTCGTGATGCTCAGCCACGGTCTGGTTTCGGGCGCCTTGTTCCTGTGCGTTGGCGTGATCTACGATCGGCTGCACACGCGTGAGATCGACCGTTACGGCGGCCTGTCGATCAACATGCCGCGCTATGCTTTGCTGTTCCTGCTGTTCACCATGGCCTCGATCGGTCTGCCGGGCACCAGCGGTTTCGTCGGCGAATTCCTCTCGCTGGTCGGCGTGTACGAAGTGTCGAGCTGGGTCGCGATCGTGTCGACCACCGGCATCATCCTGGGCGCTGCGTACATGCTCTATCTCTACCGCCGCGTGGCCTATGGCGTGATCAAGTCCGATGACGTTGCCGCGATGCCTGACCTGACCAAGCGCGAGATCGCCCTGTTGCTCCCTATCGCGATTGTCGTGCTGTGGATGGGTGTCTACCCTGAAAGCTTCATGGCACCGATGCGCAAGGATGTCGGCGCTCTCGAAGCCCGGCTTGCCTCGGCCAAGCCGGTTGGCGATGCCCAGGTCAAGCTCGGCGCCACCCCCGTTCTATCGCCCGCAGCCCATGCTGAAGAAGGCCATCACTGATGAATTACGCGCTCTGGTTCCAGCTGGCCTCGCCGGAAATCCTTCTCAGTGCCTCGGGCCTCGTCGTGCTGCTGATTGCGGCATGGGGTGGGGTGCAGTCGTTGCGTCTGGTGAGCATCCTCACCGTGACTGCGCTGTTCGGCGCGCTTGCGCTGTCGCTCAACTTCCTGTTCGATCCGGCCTTTGCCGAGGGCGCGGATGCGTTCTACGGCCAGTACCGCATGGACCGCTTCGCCTCGCTATCTAAGGTGCTGGTGTTCCTTTCGGCAATCGGCTGCATCATCGTGGCGCCCAAGTTCTTCGCGCGCGGAAACATGATGCGCCCGGAATATCCGGTGCTGATCCTGTTCGCGACCATCGGCATGGGCCTGATGGTTTCCGCGGTCGACCTGCTGACGCTGTACATCGGTCTCGAAATGCAGAGCCTTGCGGCTTACGTCCTCGCGAGCTTCCTGCGCAGCGATGATCGTTCGGCAGAAGCGGGTCTCAAGTATTTCGTGCTCGGCGCATTGGCGAGCGGCATCCTGCTGTTCGGCATGTCGCTACTGTATGGCTTTACCGGAACCACCAGCTTCATCGGTATCCAGACGGCCTTTGGCGATGGCGTATCGACCGGCGCATTGTTCGGCATCGTGTTCGTGCTGTCGGGCCTGGCGTTCAAGATCAGCGCCGTGCCGTTCCACATGTGGACCCCCGACGTCTATGAAGGCGCCCCAACGCCGGTGACGACCTTCTTCGCCACCGCACCCAAGGTTGCTGCGCTCGCGCTGACCATGCGCGTCGCGATCGAGGCGTTCGGCGGTCAGCAGGCCGTCTGGCAGCAAATCGTGATCTTCGTGGCTCTGGCCTCGATCATTCTGGGTGCCGCTGGCGCTATCGGCCAAACAAACATCAAGCGGCTGCTCGCCTATTCGTCGATCAACAACGTCGGCTTCATGCTCATCGGTCTCGCTTGTGGAACCCCTGAGGGCGCGTCGGCGATGATGACCTATCTGATCATCTATGTCGCGATGACGCTGGGCAGCTTCGTCTGCGTTCTGGATCTGAACGATCGCAACGGTGCGCCCGTCGAGGACATCGGCAAGCTAGCCGGCCTCTCGCGGACCCGCCCGGGCCTCGCGGCAGCACTGGCCGTCTTCATGTTCAGCCTTGCCGGCATTCCGCCGCTGTTCGGCTTCTGGGGCAAGTTCGTGGTGTTCGATGCGGCTGTGGCGGCTGGCCTGATCCCGTTGGCAGCAATCGGTATTGCCGCTTCGGTGATTGGGGCGTTCTATTACCTCAAGGTGATCAAGGTCATGTACTTCGATGAGCCCGCTGACGTGATTGCGCCCAGCGATTCACCCGCGCGCATGACGCTGGTGCTCATGACCGCACTGTTCTGTTCGCCGCTTGGTTATTTTGCGACACTGGCGCTCAGCCCTGTCACGGCAGGCGCTGCCAAGGCACTGTTCTGGTCAGCCTGATCGAAACGGTCGCGCTGACGGCCTCCACCAATGCCGATATGCTGGCGCGGGGCGATGCTGGTGCAGCAGAGGGACTTTGGCTCAGGGCAGAGCAGCAGAGCGGGGGCAGGGGCCGGCTGGGTCGGCAATGGCTGAGCCCGCTTGGCAACCTGTATTGCAGCACCCTGGTCCGTCTGCAGGCAGATGATCCGCCCGCGCATCTGCTGGCATTTGTGGCTGGGCTGGCGGTGCTCGATACCGCTTTGAGCATTCTGCCCCAATGTGGTGCGCGATTGAAATGGCCCAATGACGTTCATGTCGATGGTGCCAAGCTGGCCGGCATATTGCTCGAGCGGCGGCGCGACGTCGTCGTGGTCGGCATCGGCCTGAACGTCGCGCTGGCGCCGGAAATTCCAGGGCGCACGGTCACCTGTCTGCGCGATCAGGGCGCGATGGCGCAGATTGATGCGGCTGCGGTGATCGAGCTGCTGGCCGAGCGGTTTGCCGCGCGATTGCTGCAGTGGCGCGCGACGCCACCTGCAACGCTGCTTGAAGTCTGGTGCGCCGCCGCGCATAAGCCGGGCGAAGCGATGGCTGTCCAGCGGGGGCCGGATGACCGGATCGACGGAGTGTTCGACGGGCTGTCGTCCGATGGTGCGCTGCGGCTCCGCCTGGCAGATGGCCGGGTCGAGACGGTCAGCGCCGGGGATGTGCATCTTGTCGGGTGATCTGGGTTTCCTGCTTGTAGAGGGTGGTCAACATGCTGCTTGCCATTGATGTCGGCAATACCAATGCCGTGTTTGCATTGTTCAACGGACAGACGATCAAGACCCGCTGGCGCATCTCGACCGATGCGCGGCGCACGGCGGACGAATATGCGGTATGGCTGAACCAGCTGCTCGCGCTGGAGGGTTTTGTCCGGCAGGATATCGCCAATGTCATCATTTCGACGGTGGTTCCGCGCGCTCTCCACAATCTGCAGGTGCTGTCGCGCAAGTATTTCAACGTCGAGCCGCTGATTGCCGGTGTGGAACCTGCCGATTGGCGGATGCAGATCGATGTCGACGAGCCCAAGTCGCTGGGGGCCGATCGGGCCGTCAACAGCATCGCTGCGCATGCCCTGCATGGCGGCGACCTGATCGTCATCGACTTTGGCACGGCAACCACGTATGACGTGGTGGATTATACCGGTGCGTACAAGGGCGGAATTATCGCGCCGGGGATCAACCTGTCGCTCGACGCGTTGGTCAACGCTGCTGCCAAGCTGCCCCGCATTGCGGTCGAAATACCCGGGAACGATGGTTCGGTCATCGGGCGCAATACCGAAGACCAGATGCAGATCGGTGTCTTCTGGGGATATGTCGCCATGATGGAAGGCCTGGTCGCAAGAATGCGGGCTGAGATTGGTCGTCCCGCCAAGGTTATCGCGACCGGTGGTCTGGCCGTGCTGTTCGATCAGCACACAACGATATTTGATGCGGTCGAACCCGACCTGACGCTACAGGGTTTGGCCATGATTGCCGAAAGGGCATTTTGATTACATGAAACCCGGAAAAGAACTGTTGTTCCTGGCCCTTGGCGGGTCGGGCGAAATCGGCATGAATGCCAACCTGTACGGCTGTGACGGCAAATGGGTCATGGTCGATCTGGGCATGACGTTCAGCGATCCCGCCTATCCGGGGGTGGAACTGGTATTCCCTGACCTCGAGTTCATCGAGGAGCGTTCGGACGATCTGCTGGGCATCGTGCTGACGCATGGCCATGAAGATCATATCGGCGCGTTGCCCTATCTGGCGGCGGACCTGGGTGTGCCTTTGTACGCCACGCCGTTCACCGCAGACCTGATCCGCCGGAAACTGGAGGAGCAGGGGCTGGTCAAGGACATCCAGCTCAATGTCATCGAGAACGAAGGCAGCCTGCAGTTGGGCCCGTTCGGCTTCCGTTATCTGCCGCTGGCACATTCGATCGCCGAAGGTAACGCGCTGCTGATCGATACGCCTTATGGCCGCATCTTCCATACCGGCGACTGGAAGCTCGATGACGAACCGGTCATCGGTGTTCCCTCGACGCCTGCTGCGCTGAGCGCGTTGGGCGACGAAGGCATATTGGCGCTGGTCTGCGATTCCACCAACGTGTTCAATCCCGAAAGCTCAGGGTCGGAAGGCGATGTTCGCGATGCACTCATTGCCGCCGTCAAGCCGCTCAAGGGCCGCGCGCTGATCACCACCTTTGCTTCCAACGTCGCACGCCTGCACACGCTGGGTGAGGTTGCCAAGGCGACCAACCGGCAGCTGTGCGTCGCCGGGCGTTCGCTCGACCGGATCATCGCGGTGGCCAAGGCGAACGGCTATCTGCACGATCTGCCTGATCTGGTGGATTTTGACACTGCAATGGGCCTGCCCCGCCGCGAGGTGCTGGTCATCGCCACTGGCGGCCAGGGCGAGCCGCGCGCCGCATTGGCGCGCGTTGCCGAGGGCAATCACCAGATCAAGCTGGAGAAGGGCGATACCGTCCTGTTTTCATCGAAGGTTATCCCCGGCAACGAGATCGCGATTGGCCGGATTCAGAACAAGCTCGCTGCCGATGGCGTGCAGATGGTTACCGATCGCCAGGCCGATATCCATGTCTCCGGTCACCCGGGCCGTCCGGAACTGGCGGAGATGTACCGCTGGATCAGGCCGAAGGTGCTGGTTCCGGTGCATGGCGAGATGCGCCACATGACCGAGCAGGCACGCTTCGGGCTGGAGCAGGGCATCGCCCATGCCGTGGTCCAGAAGAACGGCGATCTGGTTCGTCTGGCCCCCGGCAAGCCCGGCGTGATCGGGCAGGAACGTTCGGGCCGTCTGGTGCTGGATGGCGATGTGATCCTGCCCGCCGATGGCCTGACCATGGGCGAACGCCGCAAGCTTGCGGTCAATGGCCAGGTAAGTGTTGCGGTGGCGCTGGATGGCCGGGGTCGCCTTGCCGGCGATCCGGTGGTGCGTCCCCTGGGGCTGCCGGTTGAGGATGACCTCGAAGCCTTTATCGCAGAAACGGTGCAGGACGTCCGCGATGCGATCGAAAAGCCCTCCTCGGCCAAGCCAAAGGGCAAGGGTGGGCGTCAGACGGGCCGGGAAGACAATGTGCAGGAGGCGATCCGGCTTGCCGTCCGCCGTGCCGCCACCCGCTGGACGGGAAAGAAGCCGGTCGTCACGGTCTTGATGATCCAGGCCGGCTGACCTATTTTGCCGTGATGACAGGACGAAACGCATGAGCTGGACAAGCATCGCAGCGATCTATCTGCTGTTCTGGGTCATCACCGCGTTTGTGGTGATGCCTTTTGGCGTGCGGACTGCAGAAGAGCTCGGGATTGAAAAGGTGCGCGGTCAGGCTGACAGCGCACCGGGCAATTTCAAGCCTCTGCGCGTCATCGCCATCACCACCCTCATCTCGGCAGCTGTCTTCGGAATGTTCTATGCCAACTATCTGAACGGGTGGATTGCACCTTCGGACGTGAACATTTTCGGCAAGCCGCCTGGGGTTGATTAAGCGCAATTCCCTTATTTTGCGGGATTTGCGTTTAGCGCGGGACTTTCAGGGCTGATCGTGTTACATAGGTTGCATCGCGCGAACCTTACTTCAAGCCTACGCGCGACTGAGAGACCTGCGGCATGCCGCTCCACGCTCTTGCTTGTTCAGCAATAAGAGCGACCTTTTGCCCAATCTCAATCAGCTGTTTGAAAATCTTCACATCGCCCACCTGCGCGCGCTTCATGCGCCTGGCGCGGGTGAGCGCGATGAGCAGCGTCAGCATGCAGAGCTTCAGGCCGCCTTGCTGCACGCGCACGTTTACCCACAGCCCGGCAGTTTCCTGCCCGGCTGAGACCATTGGAACCGGCGGCAGGTCTCTATGAGACCGCGCTGGTTCTGTTCTTCCCTAGCAATGGCCGGAGCCGGGCGTTGCAGGGGTCGCAATCGAACTTCCGGCTCCAACTCCGCAGGGGGAACAATCCGTTTTTTGTGCGGCCTCCTGCGTACTACTCTTAAGGAAATGACTATGCCGATTGGCACCGTAAAGTTTTTCAACGCCGACAAGGGCTATGGCTTCATCCAGCCCGATGACGGCGGCAACGACGCATTCGTGCACATCAGCGCGGTTGAAGCGTCGGGCATGCGTACGCTCGATCGCGACCAGCGCGTGAACTTCGAGCTGGAACAGGATCGTCGTGGCAAGATGGCGGCTGTCCGCCTTTCTGCTGCAGCCTGAGGCTGACAAACCATCTGCGGGGCGGCCTTATCGCCGTCCCGCAGCTGGGCCTGCGTATTCGTTTACGCCGGTATAATCTCTTTGGCATCGACGACCCAGAGAATAGGGATCGGGAGATACTGGAGAGACTTTTGTGCGATCACGCCGTCACGCGTGAGAGAGGCGAAGCCTTGCTCCGGCTGTGCGATCAGCCAGAGCTTGTGCCCTCTGATATTCTTGCTGATGCGCGATGGCAGCCGAGCAGCCACGTCAGGCGACATGTCGCCTTTGAAGGCCGTCAGCTTTACAGCAAATTGCTGAGTGATGAACGCGACCATGTTGAGCCGGATCGATCTTGAAGAAACGGAGCTGTTCCCGTTGGCTTTCGACGCTGCCATCGATTTGGCCGCGCATGGCTTGACGACGCACAACTGAACGAGCGATCCCTTCGCGATCAAGGATGCGCTCACCAAAGAGCCGCATCGCGCCGCGTAATGAGCGTCTTCCATCTCGTTCGCGTCAGAAGGTTTTCCCGCCGCCACTAATCGTCTAAGCGCAGCGGCATGTCTGATCCGAATCCCGATATCCTGCCTGCAGGTCTGTCCGATCTGCTGCCCCCGCGCGCCGAACAGGCCGCCTGGCTGACCCGCAATGCCATGCAGGTGTTCGCCGGGCATGGCTATGACCGGGTGTCTCCGCCATTGGTCGAATATGAGCGCTCGCTCGCGCTGCGCATGCAGGGAACAGGGCGGCAGCACCTGTTCCGGATGGTGGATCCATCATCGATGCGGACGCTGGCCATCCGGTCCGACATTACCGTGCAAGTGGGGCGCGTCGCCACGACCCTGATGGCATCTGCGCCGCGCCCGCTGCGATTGAGCTATGCCGGACAGGTGCTGCGCATCTCCTCCGATCAGCTCACTCCAGAGCGCGAGCGACTGCAGATCGGTGCCGAGCTTATCGGTCACGACAACGTGGCCGCGGCACAGGAAGTGGTGCGGATTGCGATCGAGGCGCTGGCGCAGGCCGGCGCAACCGGCATTACCGTCGACCTGACATTGCCCGATCTGGTCGATACGCTTGCCGCGACCGCCTTTCCACTTTCTGCCGAACACATCGACGCGGTTCGGCGCGAGCTCGACATGAAGGATGCAGGCGGGCTGACTGCGCTGGGCGCGGATGCGTATCTGCCGTTGCTTTACGCCATGGGGCCATTTGACGACGCAATCGACGCACTCGCTGCTATCGACGCAGGCGGTGTTCTGGCCAGCCGGATCAAGGCCTTGCGCGAAATTGTTGCAGGATTGCCGGCAGATGTCGCGGTGACGCTCGATCCGACGGAACGGCATGGCTTTGAGTATCAAAGCTGGTTCGGCTTTTCGCTCTATGCCGAAGGATGCGCCGGTGCGTTGGGGCGGGGCGGCACCTATGCCATCCCGAACGGCAAGGGCGGGCAGGAAGTGGCGACCGGCTTTTCGCTCTACCCCGACGCGCTGCTCGATCTGGGCGGGACTGGCGAAGGGCAGGGAGTGGCCAAGCTGTTCCTGCCATTGGACCATGATCGCGAAGTCGCAGCGCGGTTACGTGCCATCGGCTGGCGCACATTGGCTGCCATCACATCGGACGACGATGCGACAGACCTGGGGTGCACGCACACATTGGTGGGGCAGGATGCCGTGCCGCTGTGACGGCCAGGGTCTGATCAGCCTCCCGCCAGAAACGCTTGCACCAGGCTGGTCTGGCGGTTGCCGGTCTGGCCGAGTTCGCGGTTGATCGTCATGTGCGACACATCCTCGACTGCCTCCAGTTGCACCTGTGCGCCCGACGTCTGCAGCGCGGCGGCCAGTGTGGCAGACTGTTCTCTCGAATCCGCGCGCCGCGCCACATGCAGGATGAGCCAACGTGGCGCATTGGGCGCGGCAGCATGCTGGGTCGGCGAAAGCCGGGCCTGACGGGCAGGGTCGGTGCCGAACGCGGGTTCATAGATCTTGCGAGTCAGCACATTGGCCTGCTGCATCTGGCTGGCGACATCATAGCCGGCACCATCGAGCAGGATCACGCCCGCCAGACGGGTCAGGTCGGCGCCCAGATAGGCGGGATCGGTGGAAACCAGAGCTGCCAGATGCGCCCCTGCGCTATGCCCCATCACGATGACCCGGTCAGGGTCGATGCCCAGCGCACTGGCCTCGTGTGAAAGCCTCGCGATCGCTGCTGCGACATCGGCCGCCTGCTGCTCCACCGGAGCGTCAGGCAGCAGACGATAGCCCACTGAGGCAAAGCCCCATCCTTGCGCGTTGAAGAAGTCCGGCTTTTGCTGGACCATCTCCTTGCTGCCGTTCCGCCAGCCTCCGCCGTGGACATAGACCAGCAGCGGGTGGCCTTTGGCAGGGCGTGCGGTGGCGGGTGTGAACAGGTCGATCTTCTGGATCGGATCGCTGCCGTAGCTGATGCGTCTTGCTGGCCGCGCGGTTGTGGCGCGGGCTTCATCCTCGCGCATGCGCTGACCGATGGCCTGTACCATCTGCGCCTTGCATGGCGGGGAGAGTTCCTCGTGCCGTTCCTTCAGGCAGCTGCGGATTTCGCTGCGGTTCATGCCGCACAGCTGAACGACTTCTCGCCGACATTCGCGCGACAGCGCGCGGTCACGCCCGCCTGCCTGTTGCGCCGCGACCGATGTCGCCAGAACGCCGGTCAGGATGATGATAAGACCCTTTGCTCGCATGCGCCTGTCCCTCCAGCACTTGGCGTGATGCAGGATGCCGATTTCCAGGGTGCGACGTCCATCCCCGAAGTGCACTAATTTGTATCACAGTTTCGCGGTACGGGCTGGACGTCGCCGCTTGCCGTCACTAGGACGGCCCGGCTTTGCGCGCGGCCATTCTGCGCGCTTTCCATCGAACGAAGGTGTTGTTTCGTGGCGAATGTAACCGTGATCGGTGCCCAGTGGGGCGATGAAGGCAAAGGCAAGATTGTCGACTGGCTGGCGGAGCGCGCCGATGCGGTCATCCGTTTCCAGGGTGGGCACAATGCCGGGCATACCTTGGTCATCGGCGAAAAGGTGTTCAAACTGTCGCTGCTGCCGTCGGGCATCGTGCGCGGAACTTTCAGCGTCATCGGCAATGGCGTGGTTCTGGATCCCTGGGCGCTGCGCGATGAGGTAGAGAAGCTGCGCGGCCAGGGCGTGGAGATTACGCCGGAAAACCTTGCGATCGCGGACAATTGTCCTTTGATCCTGCCGTTCCACCGTGATCTCGATGCGCTGCGCGAGGATGCGAGCGGTCAGGGCAAGATCGGCACGACCCGGCGCGGCATCGGCCCTGCCTATGAAGACAAGGTCGGCAGGCGCGCGATCCGGGTGTGCGACCTTGCGCATCTCGATTCGCTCGATCCGCAGCTCGATCGTCTGTGCGCACATCATGATGCGCTGCGCGCCGGTTTCAATGAGCCCCCGATCGACCGGGCGCAGCTGCTGGCCGAGCTGGCCGAGATCGCGCCTTTCGTGCTGCAGTTCGCGCAGCCGGTGTGGAAGCGGCTGGGTGAAATCCGCCGCGCCGGTGCGCGCATGTTGTTCGAGGGCGCACAAGGCGTGCTGCTCGATGTCGACCACGGCACCTATCCCTTCGTCACCTCGTCGAACACGATCACCGGCTCGGCCTCGGGCGGCAGCGGCCTGGGTCCGCAAGCCAGCGGCTTCGTACTGGGCATCGTCAAGGCGTACACCACGCGCGTCGGTTCCGGCCCGTTCCCCACCGAACTTGAGGATGACATTGGCCAGCGATTGGGCGAGCGCGGTCATGAGTTCGGCACCGTCACCGGGCGCAAGCGCCGCTGCGGCTGGTTCGATGCGACGCTGGTACGCCAGAGCTGCGCCGTGGCAGGCGTCACCGGCATCGCGCTGACCAAGCTCGATGTGCTCGACGGCTTCGACAAGCTCAAGATCTGCACCGGCTATCGCCTCAATGGCAAGGTGCTGGACTATTTCCCCGCGCACGCCGGTGATCAGGCAGCGGTGCAGCCGATCTATGAGGAAATGGACGGTTGGCACGAATCCACCGCTGGCGCGCGTAGCTGGGTTGACCTGCCCGCGCAGGCCATCAAGTATATCCGCCGGGTCGAGGAACTGATCCAGTGCCCGGTGGCGCTGGTATCCACTTCGCCCGAGCGTGAGGATACCATCCTGGTCCGCGATCCGTTCGCGGATTGAGGGCTGCGGAACAAGGGGGATTTCGATGTCCGAAGACGGGCCAATGCCATTTGGGGACTGGCCCGCGCCGCGTGTCAGCACGTTGAAAATCGCTGCGCAGACCCTTGAAATTGCAGGCCTAATCGAAGCGGCAGGATGGCCGGTCGCAGCGGACGGTGACGACAGGCTGACTCAAGCCAATATCATCGCCCTGGACTGGCGTGCGGATGTTCCTTCGGATGCAGGTCTTGCGCACCTGCCGTTGGATTGCGGTCTGCTGGTGCTGGTCAGCCTGGATACCATCGACAGCGCCGATGCGGTCCTGCAGGGATATTGCGCGCGCTGCGTTTTCGATGCGACACCTGGCCCTGTCGCCGTTGAACTTGCCGAACTTGCAGCACTGGTGACCGGTCGCACTGCCTCGGATCCCCATAGTGGAGAACGAGCCCGGTTGCAGGCGATGGCAGCCGAGCTGGCCCGCCTGGCCGAACAGCTGGGATCGTTGTCGTCGGATATCATGACCGGCAATCCTGATGACACACTGGCCGAGCAGACGCTCGCTTATCGTGCCGAGGCGGCTCTGGATCGCACGCCTGCGACACCGCCAGACCCTCAGCGCATTCGCCATCTGATCAGCATGCGGCGGTTGCGCGACCGGTTCTTCAATGCTGACCTGTTTGCCGATCCTGCGTGGGACATATTGCTCGACCTGTCGGCGTCGCGGCTGGAGGGGCGGTCGGTGTCTGTGTCGAGCCTGTGCATCGCCGCCTCGGTGCCGCCGACAACCGCCTTGCGCTGGATTCGCATGATGACCGATCAGAACCTGCTGGTTCGCCGAGCAGATGCGGCTGATGCGCGCCGCATGTTCGTCGACATTTCCGATGCCGCCTTCGATCAGGTGGCAGGCTGGTTTGCAATGGCAGATGCTCGCGGCGGATTGGGCGTTTGACCGCTGCCACCCACGATGACTTGGCAGACCGCATGGTTCTGCCTAACTTGCAGTCATGACCAGTCCGTTCACCGAACTGAACGACCGCGCCCGCGATGTCTTTCGCATCGTCGTGGAAAGCTATCTCGATACCGGCCTTCCAGTGGGCTCGCGCACCATTTCCAAATCCACGGTCGTCAACCTGTCTCCAGCCTCGATCCGCAATGTCATGCAGGATCTGGAGGAGCTGGGCTTGCTCGCCGCGCCGCACACAAGCGCGGGCCGCATGCCGACCGAACAGGGCCTGCGGCTGTTTGTCGACGGCATGATGCAGGTGGCAGAGCCCTCACAGGAAGAGCGCGCCGCGATCGAAAAGCAGCTGGAGGGTTCAGGGCCGATCGAGGCTGCGCTGGCCGCCACCACCCAGGCCTTGTCGGGGCTTTCGGCATGCGCAGGAATTGTCATGGTCCCGCAGCGCGAGCCCGTCCTGCGTCAGATGAACTTCGTGCGCCTGTCTGATACCCAGGTTCTGGCTGTGCTGGTCGGCAACGACAGCAGCATCGAGAACCGCGTGCTGCAGATCGACCGGCGGGTCACCGAATCGATGCTGGTGCAGGCCGGCAATTTCATCACCGCGCGTTTATCCGGACGCAGCCTTTCCCAGGCCTTGGCCACGCTGGAGGCGGAGATCAGCACGGAGCGTGCCGCGCTCGACATGGCGAGTTCCGATCTCGTGCGGCGGGGGCTGGCTTTGTGGTCGCGCGACGGGTCAAATCGCCCCGTGCTCATCGTGCGCGGCCAGGCAAATCTGCTCGACAACGATGCCGTTGCCGATCTGGAACGGGTGCGCCGCCTGCTCGACGAACTTGAAGCCATGCAGGACATTGCCCATCTTCTCGACAGCGCACGCGAAGCAGCTTCGGCCCGGATCTTCATCGGGGCGGAAAACAAATTGTTTTCGCTTTCCGGGTCATCCGTGATAGCGGCGCCCTATCGTGACGGCGAAGGCCGTGTTGTTGGCGTGGTCGGGGTCATTGGCCCAACCCGCCTCAATTATGCGCGTATTGTACCGATGGTGGACTTTACCGCGCAGAGCCTGACCCGATTGTTGAAATGAGCAGGAACACCGTGATCCACGACGAAACCGAAACCCAAAAGACCGCCACCACCGAGACTGAAGCGGGACAGCCGCTCGATGCGGAAGCTGCCGCTGAACTGGAGGGCGTGCCTGACAGCTTGACGCAGCAGGGCGATGGCCAGACCGAACTGGAAGAGCGCATTGCCACGCTGGAGGCACAGCTTGCTGATGCGAAGCAGGACGTGCTGTACGCGCGCGCCGATACGCAGAACGTGCGTCGCCGCCTGGAAAAGGATGCGCAGGACGCGCGCGCCTATGCCGCGACCGGTTTTGCCCGCGACATCCTGTCGGTATCGGACAACCTGTCGCGCGCGCTGCAGCTGATCCCCGAGGATCTGCGTGAAGACGAAAAGTGGAAGGGCCTGGTCGTCGGGTTGGAAGCCACCGGGCGCGAGCTTGACAACGTCTTTTCCAAGCACAGCATTTCGCGGATTGCCGCGATCGGTCTGCCGCTTGATCCCAACCAGCACCAGGCGATGATCGAAATTCCGAGCGCAGACGCGGAGCCCGGCACCGTGGTGCAGGAACTGCAGGCAGGTTACATGATCAAGGATCGTCTGCTGCGCCCGGCGCTGGTCGCGGTGGCCAAGAAGCCCGACTAAACCGGGAAGGGCAGGATCTGCCGATAGGTGGCAAGCGGCGGTGCTCCTGGCACCCCGCTGCCCTGGCGGATCATGAAGGCATGGCGGACCAGTTCCGCCTGCTGCTCCAGCCCGTATTTGGCAAACCGTTGCCCGGGCTTGATGGCATAATCATAGCGGCAGAACGGGTGGCGCTTCAGCGGCAGGAAAATGCCGTGCTGATACTGCCAGACATGCACCATCTCGTGGATGAACAGCCCCTGGCGGGACACGCTGGCGCAGCTGAAATCGTCGCAATAGGCGGTACCGCCGGGGTGAAAGTGGATATGCCCCATCGGAGCCATGATGGTGCGCCGGGGTTGAAAGAAAATCCATTTCTTCAGCCGGATGCGCACCTTGTCATAGGCAATCGTATCGCCAAACACCGACCGCGCAAGATCGATCTCCTGCGCGGTCAGCGGCCTGTCGATAACGGGTCGGCCCATTAATGCGCCATACCGTCTTCGGGCTTCATCGCGTCGATCCTGGCATCGACTGCGATCTTTTCGCCGTTGCCGAAGGCAAAGACGAACTCCGCCTTGCCGGCCTTCTTGGCGGCTTCATCGATGCCCCAGATCATCACATGCTTGCCGCCCGGTGCGAACTCGACCGTACCGCGCTTGGGCACCTCGACCGCGCTGATCGGCCGCATCATCGACATGCCGTTTTCCTCGACCGTCTCGTGCATCTCGAGCCGCAGGATCCAGGGCGAGGTGATCGACCGCAGATCGGTGTCTTCCGGGCCTCCGCGCACGGTGAAATACAGCACCGATGGGTTATCGGCGACCGGGGAGAGCTTCACATAGGCTTTTTCCACCAGCAACTGGGCGGGCGGCTGGCAAGCGGAAAGCAGCGCGAGCGCAAGCCCTGCGACCACCATATAGACTGTACGCAGCATCGGGATTTCATCCTCCTCACCATGTGCCGAAATCGGCCAGATCGGCCCTGTGCACCATGTAGATACTGGGATGCCTTGTGCCAAGCGAAAGCAACCCTATATCCGCCATCGGGGACGGAATTGCCGGATGCTTGGGGGCATGACGGCGGTTCGTATTCTTTCATCTGCATATCGAAAGTTACGTGGGAAAAGCATTATGGCAAAAGTAATCGGTATCGACCTTGGCACCACCAACAGCTGCGTGTCCGTCATGGACGGCGACAAGCCCAAGGTTATCGAAAATTCCGAGGGCGCACGCACAACGCCGTCGATCGTCGCGTTCACCAAGGATGGTGAGCGACTGGTCGGCCAGCCGGCCAAGCGCCAGGCGGTGACCAACCATGAAAGCACCATCTTCGCGGTCAAGCGCCTGATCGGTCGTCGCTTCGACGATCCGCTGACCAAGAAGGACATGGAGCTGGTGCCTTATGGCATCGTCAAGGGCAGCAATGGCGATGCGTGGGTCCACGCGGGCGGCAAGGATTACTCGCCCGCTGAAATCAGCGCCTTCACGCTGCAGAAGATGAAGGAAACCGCCGAGAGCTATCTCGGCGAAACCGTCACGCAGGCCGTCATTACGGTTCCGGCGTACTTCAACGACGCCCAGCGTCAGGCCACCAAGGATGCAGGCCGCATTGCGGGCCTCGAAGTTCTGCGCATCATCAACGAGCCGACTGCGGCGGCCCTGGCCTATGGTCTCGACAAGAACGACGGCAAGACGATTGCCGTCTATGACCTTGGCGGCGGCACGTTCGACATCTCGATCCTCGAAATCGGCGATGGCGTGTTCGAGGTGAAGGCGACCAACGGCGACACCTTCCTGGGTGGTGAAGATTTCGACTCGAAGCTGGTCGAATTCCTGGCTGAAGACTTCAAGAAGGTCGAAGGGATCGATCTCACCAAGGACAAGCTGGCTCTGCAGCGTCTGAAGGAAGCGGCTGAAAAGGCGAAGATCGAACTTTCGTCGGCGCAGACGACCGAGGTCAACCTGCCCTTCATCACGGCCGACCAGAACGGACCCAAGCATCTGGTCAAGACGATCAGCCGCTCGGACCTCGAAAAGCTGGTCGCCGATCTGATCAAGCGCACGCTCGATCCGTGCAAGAAGGCGCTGGAAGACGCAGGCCTCAAGGCCTCCGACATTGACGACGTCGTGCTCGTCGGCGGCATGACCCGCATGCCGCGCGTGCGCGAAGTGGTGAAGGAATTCTTCGGCAAGGAACCGCACACCGGCGTCAATCCCGATGAAGTCGTCGCCATGGGCGCGGCGATCCAGGCAGGCGTTCTGCAGGGCGACGTCAAGGATGTGCTGCTGCTCGACGTCACCCCGCTGTCGCTGGGTATCGAGACGCTGGGTGGCGTGTTCACCCGGATGATCGACCGCAACACCACGATCCCGACCAAGAAATCGCAGACCTATTCGACCGCTGACGACAACCAGCAGGCAGTGACGATCCGCGTGTTCCAGGGCGAGCGTGAAATGGCGGCAGATAACAAGCTGCTGGGTCAGTTCGACCTGGTCGGCATCCCGCCCGCACCGCGCGGCGTGCCGCAGATCGAGGTCACGTTCGACATCGACGCCAACGGCATCGTCAACGTCTCGGCCAAGGACAAGGGCACCGGCAAGGAGCAGGTGATCCGCATCCAGGCATCGGGCGGCCTCAGCGACGCCGACATCGACCAGATGGTCAAGGATGCCGAGCGTTTCGCCGAGGAAGACAAGAAGCGTCGTGAGGCGGCCGAAGCGAAGAACAACGCCGAAAGCCTGCTGCACAGCACCGAAAAGCAGCTCGAAGAGCATGGCGACAAGGTGGACGCTGCGATCAAGGGCGAGATCGAAACCGCGATCGCTGAACTCAAGACAGCGATCGAGGGCAACGAGCCCGAGGCGATGAAGACCAAGACCGAAGCTCTGGCGCAGGCAGCGATGAAGCTGGGCCAGGCGATCTACGAGAAGGAACAGGCTGCGGCAGCCTCTCCGGCGGCAGATACTGCTCCGGCTGAGGACAATGTCGTCGATGCCGAGTTCTCGGAAGTGGACGGCGACGCGAAAAGCTGATTGCCGGATTGATGACCGACGGTTTGACCGGGCGGGATTGCGGGGCAGGGGTGGTCAAGGCCATCCCCGCTACGCCGTCCCGCCCGGTCGCTGCATGATGAATCGCGACCCATGACCATGACCATAGCCCAAGATTATTATGAGCGGCTGGGCGTGTCCCGCACTGCGGACGACGCCACGCTCAAGTCCGCGTATCGCAAGCTTGCGATGCAGTGGCACCCCGACCGCAACCCCGGTGACGCCGATGCCGAAGCGCGCTTCAAGGCGATCAGCCAGGCCTATGATTGCCTGAAGGACCCGCAGAAGCGCGCAGCCTATGACCGTTACGGGCCGGAAGCCTATGAAAACGGCATGTCCGGTGGCGGCGGCGGGCGAGGTGGCGCTGAAGGCTTTTCCGACCTTGGCGACATTTTCGACACCATTTTTGGCGGTGGTTTTGGTGGCGCAGGCGGGCGTCGCGGCCCGGCGCGTGGCGCGGACCTGCGCTATGACATGGAAATCTCGCTCGAGGAGGCCTATCACGGTAAGGCCAGCGAGATCACGATCGATGTTGCGGCCACCTGCGAGACCTGTGACGGCAAGGGCGCAGAGCCGGGCACCAAGGTGCGCACCTGCAACCTGTGCGGTGGCAGCGGCAAGATGCGCGCGCAGCAGGGCTTTTTCGTCGTCGAGCGGACGTGCCCCAACTGCCATGGCAGCGGTCAGGTCATCGAGAGCCCATGCCACAGCTGCCGCGGTGAAGGCCGAGTCGACAAGCAGCAGACGCTGTCGGTCGATATCCCGCCGGGTGTCGACAACGGCACGCGCATCCGCCTGACCGGCAAGGGCGAGGCGGGGCCCAAGGGCTCTCCGCCGGGCGATCTGTATATCTTCATCCACGTCTCGCGCCATCGCATCTTCGAGCGCGACGGCACCACTTTGGTGACCCGCTGCCCGATCAGCATCACCACCGCTGCTCTGGGCGGCGAGCTGGAAATCCCCGGGCTGGATGGCAAGCGGCACCGCATCAGCATTCCAGCCGGCATCCAGTCGGGCAAGCAGTTGCGTCAGCGCGGCGCGGGCATGCCCGTGCTGCAGGGCCGGGGTACAGGCGACATGGTCATACAGATCGATGTCGAAACGCCCACCAAGCTGTCGGCGCGGCAGAAGGAGCTGCTGCGCGAGTTTCAGGCGACTGAAACAGGCCAGGAAAGCCCGGAAAGCACCGGCTTTTTCGCCAAGCTCAAGGAAATGTGGGACGGGATCGGCGAATAGCGCCTTCGGGCGTTAGCCGTCGCACTTAGCCACCGTACGGGGAGGCTGGCTCAGATATCCTGCGCCAGCCGGCCGTAGAGCTCGGGCCTGCGGTCGCGGAAAAAGCCCATGCCCGCGCGGTGGCGGCGTGCCTGCGCCAGATCGAGCGTCGCCACCAGCACCCCGGTTTCTTCCGCGCCATATTCCAGCACCAGGTCGCCCCATTCGTTGGTGATGAAGCTGTGGCCATAGAAGCTCTGGTTGCCCTCGCTGCCGATGCGGTTGCTGGCGATCACCGGCATGCAGTTCGACACCGCATGGCCCTGCATCGCGCGCCGCCACATGCGGCTGGTGTCGAGGTCGGCGTCATAGGGCTCTGATCCGATCGCGGTCGGATAGAACAGCAGCTCGGCGCCCATCAGCGCCATCGCGCGGGCGGTTTCCGGATACCATTGGTCCCAGCAGATCCCCACGCCGATCCGCGTGCCAAACACGTCCCACACCTTGAACCCGGTATTGCCGGGGCGGAAATAGTATTTTTCCTCATAGCCCGGACCGTCCGGGATATGGCTCTTGCGATAGACGCCGATGATCTCGCCATCGGGGTTGATCATCGCCAGTGAATTATAATGGTGTGGCCCATCGCGCTCGAAGAAGCTGGTGGGAATGGCGACCTTGAGCTGCCGTGCCAGTTTCGCCATCGCGCGCACCGAGGGATGGTCTGCTGTGGGATAAGCGGTCGCAAACAGCGCCTCGTCCTCGACCTGACAGAAATATGGGCCCTCGAACAATTCGGGCGGCAGGATGATCTGCGCGCCCCTGTCGGCTGCGAACGCGACGAGGTCCGTCACCGCCTCGATATTCTCGGGCGTGGACGCGCCCAGGGGAAGCTGCAAGGCGGCGACGGTGATCTCGGTCATGGGTTGAAATTACTTCTTCTTGAACAACAGGGTCATGCGGTCGGATTCACCGATTGCGGCGTATTTGTCGCGGTCGACATCCTTGAGCGCATAGTTGGGTGGAAGCGTCCAGACGCCGCCGGGATAATCTGCCGTGTCCTTCGGGTTGGCGTTGATCTCGCTCATGCCCGCCAGTTCGAAGCCGTGCTTTTCGAACATGGCGACGACGTCGGCTTCCTTCATATAGCCCTTGGAGCCATCGACATAGGCTGCAGGGGCATCCGCCTTGGCGCGGTGCTGCTCGATGCCGACCATGCCGCCGGGCTTTAGCATGGCATGGATGGCAACCAGCTCGCTGCCCAGGATACCCGAACGATTGAGGTTGTGCAGCATGCGGAAGATCAGCACCCGATCAACCTTGCCCTTGAGCTCTGCAGGAACATCGTTGGTCACATAAGCGGCAATCTTGTCCGCCGCGATACCCGTCGCCTTGGCTGCACGCTCTGGGTAGGCGGTCGGATAGGCCGCCATCTGCGCCTTGCGCTCTGCGCTGAGCGACGGGCTGCTGGGTGATACGCCGAGTGCAACATATTTGCCGCTGTTGGCGGTCAACGGGGCAAGAATCTTGGTGTACCAGCCGCCATCAGCCGCATATTCGGCGACCACCATGTTCGGCGCGACCTGGAAGAATTCCAGTGTTTCCTTCGGGTGGCGGTACTTGTCGCGCGCCTTGTCTTCACCACGCAGTTCGGCAGCGACTGCGGCCTCGATGGCAGACGATGCACTGGCATCGGCAGCTTCGGTGGCGAAGCTTGGCGTGGCAGCGAGCAGGGGCAAGGCGGTGCCTGCAATCAGGGCACGGATGATCAGGTGGCGCATGGGGGGCAATCCTCTGTTAGGTTGTCTGGGAAATATAGGATGCTTGGCGGCTTCGGCTATACCCCGACCCGCAAAACCGATCAATCGAACTGCGGCATCTGCTGGCTGGCACAATGGAAGCTGCCGCCGCCCGCCAGCACCGCATCGGCGCGCAGGCCGATGGTGCGCCGGTCGGGGAAGCAGGCCGCAATCGCCTCGACCGCAGGGCCATCCGAAGCGCCGCCATAGATGGGCACAACGACGAGATGGCTGGTGATCGCGAAGTTCATGTGGCTGGCCGGTTGCACCTTCATCGCACCCTCCGCATCGACCCGTTCGACCAGACCGGGCGAGGGGATGGGAATAACCTTGAGCCCGAAGGCTTCGGCGCGATGACGGGCGTCGGCATAGATCGCAGCATTCGGATCGTCGTTCCCCGCAGCGACCGGCAGCGCCAGCGTCCCCGGAGCAACGAAGCGCGCGAGATTGTCGACATGGCCATCGGTGTGATCGTTGATCAGCCCGTCACCCAGCCACAACAGCCGCTCGATGCCCAGATCGCGCTGCAGCCGCGCTTCGATGTCTTCTCGCGACAGGTGCGGATTACGGTTGGGGTTGAGCAGGCACTGTTCGGTAGTGACGCCTATGCCCGTTCCATCGACGTCGATCGCGCCGCCTTCCAGCACCCAGTCCGCCCCGGTGGAGGTCAGCGCTGCCTCGTCGGCCAGCGCCGCGCCGATCCCGGTGTCGCCGGGCATCACATATTTGCCGCCCCAGCCGTTGAAGCCGAACAGCTGCGCGCTGGGCGTGCCGCCTGCTTCACGCACCACCAGCGGTCCGGTGTCGCGCAGCCAGATATCGCCGTAATGATGAACGCGGATGTCCACGGCATCGCCGGCAAGGCTGCGCGCCAGTTCGGCGTGCTCTTCATCCGGGCACACCAGGCGAGCGGGCTGGCCACTTTCGGCGACGGCCCGCGCAAAGGCTGCGATCTCGCCCTGCGCCGGCGCGAGGAACCCCTGCCATTCATCGGCAAGGTGCGGGAAGCCGATCCACAGCCATTGCTGCGGGCTCCACTCGGGCGGCATCATCTGGTTCATCGGTTCAGCTCACTTGCCTGCGCGGCTTTTGTCACGGATAGCGCGGAATTCATCGCCTTCCACCCAATTGGGCCAGCTTTGCGAGTTCGCCAGGCTGCGGCCGATGCGGTAATACAGCGAGAGGTCACCCATCACACCCGACCAGTCCCAGGCAGGATTATATTCGTCCTTGGGACCATGGTAGCGGTTCTCGGTATAGTCCTTGCCGGCCGCTTCACCCGCTGCCTTACCGCCTTGCACCAGATCGTCGCCACCATCGATATAGAGCATCGGCACGCCTTCCTTGGCGAGGCTGAAATGGTCCGAGCGATAGTAATAGCCGTTCTGCGGTGTCGGGTCGGGTTGCGCCACGCGCCCTTCCGATTTCAGTGCCGCAGCGAGAAAGTCGTCGAGTTGCGACTTGCCCTTGCCCACAACGGTCACGTTCCTTGACGGCCCTGCCATCAGGAAGGCGTCCATGTTGATGCCGCCCACTGTCTGCGCCAGCGGATAGATAGGGTTCTGGCCATAATAAGCCGATCCCAGCAGGCCCGATTCCTCTGCCGTCACCGCCAGGAAGACGATGCTGCGGTCGGGTGCTCCGGCTTTGCTGAACGCCTCGGCCAAAGCCACCAGAGCGGCGGTGCCAGTGGCGTTATCGACCGCGCCATTGCAGATATCATCGCCATCGGCTGCAGGCTTGCAGCGGCCCAGGTGATCCCAGTGCGCGGTGTAGAGCACATATTCATCGGGTCTCTTGGCGCCGGGCAATATGCCGATGATGTTGTTCGAGGCCATCGTCGAGACCGTGTTGTCGAATGATACGCTGGCCTTCACCCCCAGGGGCACGGGCTTGAACCCCTTGGTCCTGGCAGCAGCACTCAGGGCAGCCAGATCCTGGCCGCCACTGGCCAGCAGCTTTTCCGCCGCCGCCTTCTGAATCCAGCCATTGGCCATGGTTTCGCTCGCGCCCTTGTCGGCGCTCTGCGCGAAGAACTGTGCGCCGGTCCAGCTGGATTCGACAACGCCCCAGCCATAAGCGGCGGGGATCGTATCGTGGACGATCAGCGCAGCGGCCGCCCCCTGGCGCGCGGCCTCTTCGTACTTGTAGGTCCAGCGGCCATAATAGGTCATCGCTTTGCCGCCGAATTCGCCGGTCAGGTCGGCGCTGTCGTAATCGGGGTCGTTCACCAGGATGACCACCGTCTTGCCGCGTACATCGAGCCCGGCATAGTCGTTCCAGCCCTTTTCCGGCGCGTTGATGCCATAGCCGACGAACACGACCTCGCTGTCGGTGATCTGGGTGCGTGGTGCTTCGCGATAGCTGCCGACCACCATGTCGGTGCCATAAGCAAGGCTGAGCGGAGTCTTGCCACCAGTGAAAGTCAGCGGGCTGACGTTGCTCGCCTCGATCGAGACCAAAGGCACCGGCTGCAGCCAGCTGTTGCCATTTCCGGGCTTGAGCCCCGCCTTGGCAAAACGCTCGGTGAGCAGGGCGATCGTCTTCCGTTCACCGATGGTACCGGGCGCCCGGCCTTCAAACTCGTCCGACGCCAGCATCCGGGTGACGTCCTTCATCGTATCTTCGGCAATCGGGTAGGTGGACGTTTCCGGAATGTCGATGGTCGGTGCCTGCTGAGCGATCGCGGCGTTGGCGGTCAGCAAGGCAAGCGGGGCCGCAGCAAGTTTGAACAAGGTCTTGACGGTCATGGGCGCTCTTTTCGCAAAAATGGGAGACGGGCGGATCACGATACCGCCATGGGAAGGTGTGTGCCATCGCGATGACGGGCAGGCAAGCAAAGCCATTCACAGCCCGCCGACGCATGCTTGTGAAATGCAACGAATTTCCTTAACGCTCGTTGCCGAGTTAACATGTGTCAATGACGGACGGTTCAGCCACGGGGCGAATCGTCTTCCGACAGCCTTGATGTACAAGAAGGTCAGGCCTGCAATCCATGGCGTTTGACAGTTCCGCAGACGCCGCGCCAGAGGCTGCCATGCCGCTGGACGATGATGCGTTCAAGGCGCAGCTTGCCGCGCTGATCCCCCATTTGCGCGCCTATGGCCGTTCGCTCAGCGGAAACCGCGATGTGGCCGATGATCTGGTACAGGACACGATGCTCAAGGCATGGGCCGCGCGCGGCCGCTTTGCTGCCGGCACCAACATGCGCGCGTGGACGTTCATCATCCTGCGCAACTCCTTCCTGTCGCAGCGCAGGCGCGCGCGGTTCACTACCGAGTGGGACGATGTCGTAGCCGATCGCATCCTGTCGATGCCGGCTGGTCAGGGCGATCAGCTGCACCTTGCCGATGTGCAGCGGGCGTTGATGCAGCTGCCTGAAAGCCAGCGTGAAGCCTTGATCCTCGTGGGGGCTGGCGGTTTTTCCTATGAGGAAGCCGCCGATATCTGCGGCGTCGCGCTGGGCACGATCAAGAGCCGGGTGGCGCGAGGCCGGTCGTCGCTGTCTGCCTTGATCGAAGATACCGCAGCAAGCGAAAGCCGGGGCGAGCGCACCTCTGATCCGATGGCCGCGATCATGGCGGATGTCGATCGCGTCAGCGGCGGCCTGCCCGGGCGGATCGATGGCGACGATTGACGGTCTGGCCGAGCAGGTCATTGCCTATCGCCCGGTGGACGTTTAGCACCACAGGCGATGACAGCGCATTCCAGTTTTGCAGACGCCGCAGATCGCGCACGCGATCACGCACCGTTTCTGGCCTCCGCCATGGATCGCAATCCAGGCTTGCTGGACCGACTGGAAAACGAGGGCATCGATGCCACCCTGGCCTGGCTGGCGCAGGCCTATGGCGATGCTGGCGTCGCCGAGACACTGCGGCGACGCAAGAATGCGCTGGCTTTGGTGCTCGCGGTTGCCGATCTTGCAGGTGCGCTGAGCGTCGATCAGGTTACCCGGCATTTGTCAGACTTCGCCGATCAGGCGCTCGATGCATCGTTGGCCGATGTCTTTGCGCGGCGAACGCCCGATGCACCGGTACAGGGCTTTGCAGTGATCGCACTGGGCAAGCATGGCGGGCAGGAGCTGAACTACTCGTCCGACATCGATCCCATTTTCATCTACGACCCCGACACATTGCCTTGCCGCGCACGCGAGGAGCCGGCGGATGCGGCGCAGCGGATCGCGCGGCAACTGATCGACATGATGAGCCAGCGCGATGGCCATGGCTATGTCTTCCGGATGGACCTGCGGCTGCGCCCCGCCGCCGAGGTGACGCCGCTGGCCATTCCGGTCGACGCCGCCCTGTCGCATTATGAATCGCAGGCCCTGACCTGGGAGCAGGCCGCCTTCATCCGCTCGCGTGCGGCTGCGGGGGATCGGGGGCTGGGGCAGTATTTCATGGACGCGCTGCGGCCGTTCATCTGGCGGCGCTCGCTCGATTTCGGCACCATCGATGAAATCGCCTCGCTGACCCGGCAGATCCGCGATCATTATAACAAGGGCCAGAAGCTGGGGCCAGGGTTCGACCTGAAACGTGGGCGTGGCGGCATTCGCGAGGTCGAGTTCTTCACGCAGGCGCATCAGCTGATCCATGGCGGGCGCGATCCGGCGCTGCGTGTCAGACCGACGCTGGAGGCTCTGCCAGCATTGGCAGCGCAAGGGATCGTGCCCGCCGAAGAGGCTGATCTTCTCGCGCAGCATTACCGCACCTTGCGCACGTTCGAACACCGGCTGCAGATGGTCGACGATCAGCAAACCCACAGCCTGCCGATTGATCGTGATGCGATGGACAATGTCGCGCGGTTGCATGGATTGGCCGATGGTGCAGCAATGGTGGAAGAACTGCGCACCGCGACCGGCGATGTCGCCACGATCTATGACGGGCTGATCGCATCGCAGAAGGCGAGCGAGGATGATGCTGCGATCACGCTGAGCAGCGATCCCGAGTTGCTCGCCGAGGCACTGGCCGGGGCAGGGCTGGCCGAGCCCGAGGCGCTTGCCGTGCGGGTGCAGGCCTGGCGCGGCGGCGCGGTGCGTGCGCTGCGCAGCGCCGCTGGTCGCAAGGCCTTCGAGGAGGTTCTCCCGGCGCTGCTGGCGGCCTTTGCCGATGCGCCCGATCAATCAGCGGCTCTCAACCGCTTTGACGATGTGCTGCGCCAGTTGCCCAGCACCGTGAACGTTTTCCGCCTGCTCCAGGCGCGGCCTGCGCTGATGCAGACCCTGGTCGATGTTCTGAGCCATGCGCCGACCTTGGCGGAATCGCTGGCGCGGCGCGGTGACCTGCTCGACGGGCTGATCGATGCGAGTGCCTTCGATCTGGTCGGCGGCGTCGATGCCATCGTCCAGCGGCTGTCGCGTGAGGAGCCGGGCGATGACTATCAGCAGCGGCTCGATGCGGTGCGGGTGCGGGTGGGCGAGATGCGGTTTGCGCTCGGCGTCCAGCTGATCGAGGGCAGGCATGATCCGGTGGATATTGCAGGCGGCTATGCCCGGGTGGCGGAAGCGGCAATCGTGCGTCTGGCCAATTGCGCAATTAGCGAGTTTACGGCGGTGCACGGGCAGATGCCCGAAAGCGAGCCCGTCATCCTGGCGCTGGGCCGGCTGGGTGGCGGGGCGCTGACCCATGCGTCGGACCTTGACCTCATCTTCCTGTTCAGCGGAGAGATCGGTGGCGAATCCGATGGGCGTCGCCCGTTGGGCAGCACCCAGTATTACAACCGTCTGGCGCAGCGGGTCATCGCGGCGCTGACCGTGCCGACCGCCGCCGGCGCGCTGTACGAGGTTGATACCCGTCTTCGTCCCAATGGCGCGCAGGGGCTGCTAGCCGTGTCGTTTGCCAGCTTTGACGCATATCAGCGCAGCCAGGCCTGGACATGGGAGCATATGGCGCTGTGCCGGGCGCGTGTTGTCTATGGGTCGCAATCCAGCCGCGATCGGTTGGAGACGATCATTGGCGAGGTTCTGCATGCCCCGCGCGATGTGGCGCAGACCGTCGCCGATGTGCTGAAGATGCGCACCGACATGGCTGCGCACAAGAAGCCCCTCGGGCCGCTGGACGTGAAGCTGCTGCCTGGTGGCCTGGTCGATATCGAGTTCATCGTCCACGCCCTGCAGTTGACTCATCGCACCGCGTTTCATCCCGATCTGCGCACGGCGATTGCGGGGCTGGTGGATGCCGGGCTGGCTGAACCTGCGCTAAGCGAGGCGCACGACCTGATGGCGCGGTTGCTAATCACTTTGCGGCTGGTGGCGCCCGATTGCGCGGTGCCGCCGCCTGCAAGCCAGGCGTTGATTGCCCGGGCTTGCGGTCATGCTGACTGGGCGGGGCTGGTACAGGCCGTCGAAGCGGCACGCGCCAGTGTTCAAACCGCCTGGGAGAACCTATTTGGGACGCTGACGTCCGCACGATGAAGAGGATATGATGATGAGCGATATTGGTGACAGCATTCCACCGGTGGCACTCACCCGGCCCGATGGCAGCAGCGTGTCTGCTGACGACTATCAGGGACAGGCCTGGGTGCTGTATTTCTACCCCAAGGATGACACCACCGGCTGCACCAGGGAAGCGCAGGAGTTCAGTGCGCAGCTGGAGGCCTTCGAAGCCGCTGGTGTTTCGGTTCTGGGGGTGTCGAAGGATCCACCCAAGAAGCACCTGAAGTTCATCGAGAAATATGGCCTCACCGTGCCGCTTGCCAGCGATGCGGAAACCGATGGACTGGCAGAGGCGATGGGCGTGTGGATAGAAAAATCGATGTACGGCAAGAAATACATGGGCATGGACCGCTCCACCTTCCTCGTCGGCAAGGATGGCAAGATCGCCCGCGTCTGGCGCAAGGTGAAGGTGGCGGGGCATGTCGATGAGGTGCTGGCCGCTGCCAAGACGCTCTGACTGCGCACGCAACTTTGGATGGATCAAGAGGCTCGCCGCGAATCGCGGCGGGCCTTTTTCGTGGGCCATGACGGAAATATGCAATCGGCGACCGAGGCAATTGGTTAATGGAACGGCTCAGGGAGCATCGGTTCGACCCCGATTCTGGGGTGGGCCGAACCGCAAAATGCCCGAAATTCGGCATATTTGACCCTCTGCAAAACGATTCAACGCGCCAGCCAGCCGGTTTAACGCTCCATCGCCTCGCGTGGGTTGCAGCGCACAATCTTTTGCCTCTACTCACAATCCAACGAAATCGGAGGGAAGGGGTTCCAACGATTTTAGTGTTTTTCTACCCCGCCTCGCATGGGGCTGAGGGAAAGAAGGACAGCCGCCATGGCTCAACGGCCAGACGCGCTGCCCGGTAAAAAGGTGCTGAATATTCATGGTCGCAACCAGAATTATCGCTACGGTCCTTACCACCACCTCAGCAGGTCTGCTGTGCGCTGCATCACCCGCCTTTGCTGAAAGCAGCTCCACCGATGTAGCCGCTACCGTTCCTTCGGTTGCTGCCGAAACCAGCCTGGGGGCTCAGGACACCGAGTTTCGCGCCTTGTTCGCCGACTGGAAATCCCTCGAAAATCGTGACACCGGCCGGGTTGCCATTCCTTCGCGCAAGCCTGTCGACAGCTTCAAGCTCACCAGCCAGTATGGCTTCCGCGCCGATCCGTTCGCTGGCCGCCGCGCCCGCCACAAGGGCGTCGACATGGCCGGCCCCATCGGCACCCCCATCTATGCAACCGCTGACGGCATCGTCGGCCGTGCCCAGTGGGTCGGTGGTTATGGCCAGTATGTCGAACTCAACCATGGCGGCGAAATCCAGACCCGCTACGGCCACCTCTCGCAGATCATGGTGCAGCCCAACCAGCGCGTCACCAAGGGCCAGGTCATCGGCCTGATGGGCTCGACCGGTCGTTCGACTGGCAGCCACCTGCATTACGAAGTGCGCATCGCCGGCAACTCGGTGAACCCGATGCCCTTCATCTCCTCGCGTGATTATCTGCTGGCGATCAAGGACGGCAGCCGGGTTGCTCAGGGCGGTCCCGCCGAATAACTCGGTTTCACCTTCCTTCTGGATGACATCAAGCGCCGGTTTCCCCGGCGCTTTTTGTTTGTCTGCTGCTGGAATCTGGCGGAATCTCGTTGCTTTAATCGCGCGATTAAACAATGATGAGCGCCAAGACGGGAATCGTCCTGAGACATGCCGAACGGCAGGCGGGGCAGGTTCTTCATGCGCAGGAGGGAATGTCGCAATGCATCCATCGATCCACGCCCAAAGCCAGGGTGACAAGCCTGCCGTGATCATGGCGGGTACGGGCCAGCAGATCAGCTACGACGCGCTGGATCGCCGGTCCAACCAGATTGCCCAGTATCTGCGTCAGCAGGGAATCAGCATTGGTGATACCGTTGCCTTGTGCCTCGAAAACCGGGCCGAATATTTCGACATCGTCTGGGGTGCGCAGCGCGCGGGGCTGATCTTTGTTGCGATATCGAACCGGCTTACGGCGGATGAGATCGGCTATATCCTTCGGGATAGCGGTGCCAAGCTGCTGTTCACGTCCGACTATCTGACGCCGCACCTCGATGGCATCCGCAGTGCGTGCCCTGCCACCCCGATCGTCAGCCTGGATGATGCCGCGACCTTGGCCGCGATCGATGCGATGCCCGATACGCCGATCGCCGATCAGCGTGCCGGATCGGACATGCTCTATTCGTCCGGCACGACCGGGCGGCCCAAAGGCGTTCGCCTTCCGCTGCCCGAGGACGGTAACATCGCCGCCAGCAATACCCTGGTCGCTTTGGCGCAGGGCGCGTTCGGTTTCGGCCCGGACAGCATCTACCTGTCGCCCGCGCCACTGTATCACGCCGCGCCGTTGCGCTGGTGCATGACGGTGCACAAGCTCGGCGGCACTGTAATTGCGATGGAAAAGTTCGACCCCGAAATCGCGCTGAGCCTGATTGAAAAATACCAGGTCAATGTCAGCCAGTGGGTGCCGACGCACTTCACCCGAATGCTCAAGCTGCCCGAAGAGGTTCGCGCGCGCTATAACGTGTCCAGCCTGAAATCGGCCGTCCACGCCGCGGCGCCGTGTCCGGTGCCGGTCAAGAAGGCGATGATCGACTGGTGGGGACCGGTGCTGAAGGAATATTATGCCGGCACCGAAGGCAATGGCTTCACCTTCATCTCCAGCGAGGACTGGCTGACGCATCAGGGCTCGGTCGGCCGGGCATTGCTGGGTACCATCCGCATCTGCAACGAGAGCGGAGAAGAGGTCCCCGCGCGCACCGAAGGCACGGTCTATTTCGAAGGCGGCGGCAAGTTCGAATATCACAACGATGCCGGCAAGACCCGCGAGGCGACCCATCCGCAAGGCTGGACGACATTGGGCGATGTCGGCTGGGTCGATGAAGACGGCTTCCTCTATCTCACCGATCGAAAGAGCTTCATGATCATCTCGGGCGGGGTGAACATCTATCCGCAGGAGATCGAGAATCTGCTGGTCAGCCACCCCAAGGTCGCCGATGCGGCGGTGATCGGCGCGCCATGCCCCGACATGGGCGAACGCGTGGTCGCGATCGTCCAGCCGCTCGACCTCTCGCATGCCGGCGACGATCTGGCGGCGGAGCTCTCCACCTATCTGCGCGGATCGCTCTCGGGTGTGAAGATGCCGCGCCAGATCGACTTCCGCGACGAACTGCCGCGTCATGCGACGGGCAAGCTCTACAAGCGCTTGCTCCGCGACGAATACTGGGCCGCTACAAAAGCGGCCGAAGCGATAGCGGGAGCCTGAGCCATGGCCACCATCGCGCCCGCCACCCTGCCGCCCGAAGTTTCCGCCGCCATCGTCAACCCCACCGCTTACGGCGAGTGGAGCGGCATCAAGGAAACCTTCCGCTGGGCGAGAGACAACATGCCTGTCGGGCTGGTCCAGACAGAGGGCTATATGCCGTTCTGGGCGATCACCCGCCATGATGACATCATGACGGTGAGCAAGGACAACCAGCGTTTTCTCAACGCGCCCAAGTCGGTCGTGCTGGGGCCGGTCGCGGTGCAGATGCTCACGCACATGATCACCGGCGGCAGCCCGCATCTGGTGCGCTCATTGGTGACCATGGATGCGCCCGAGCACATGGACTATCGCAAGCTCACCCAAAGCTGGTTCATGCCCAAGAACCTCGCCAGCCTTGAGGACAAGATCCGCGGGATTGCCCGCGCCTCGGTCGACGCGATGGTCGCGACCGGTGGTGAATGCGATTTCGTGCATCAGGTCTCGGCGCTGTATCCGCTGCACGTGGTCATGCAGATCCTGGGCGTGCCGCACGAGGACGAACCGCTGATGCTCAAGCTGACGCAGGAGATGTTCGGCGGCGAGGACCCCGATCTCAACCGAGCGCGGTCGGTCGAACTGACGCCCGAGCAGGTGACGCAGTTCGTGATCGATGCGGTGCGCGATTTCGAAGGCTATTTCATGCAGCTTGCGGCCGACCGCCGCGCCAACCCCAAGGATGATGTCGCCACGGTTATCGCCAACGCCATCATCGATGGAGAGCCGATCAGTGACCGCAATGCGGCAGGCTATTACATCATCGTCGCGGCCGCCGGGCACGACACGACCTCGGCCTCGACCGCAGGTGCGATGTGGGCCCTGGCCAATGATCCCGAGCAGTTCGCCCGGATCAAGGCGGACCGCAGCCTGCTGCCCGGCCTGATCGAGGAGGCGATCCGGTGGACGACGCCGGTGCAGCATTTCATGCGCACGGCGGCAGAAGATTGCAAGATCGGCGGTCAAAAGATCGCCAAGGATGACTGGCTGATGCTGTGCTATGTCTCGGGAAATCATGACGAGCGGGTGTTTCCCGATCCCGATCGGTTCGATGCCTCGCGCAGTCCCAATCGGCATGTCGCCTTTGGCGCGGGGGTTCACCAGTGCCTGGGCCTGCACCTGGCGCGGCTGGAAATGAGGATCCTGTTCGACGAACTGCTCGACCGTATCGACAGCGTCGAACTGGCAGGCACGCCCAAGCGGGCGAGCAGCACCTTCGTCGGCGGGCCCAAGACCCTGCCGATCCGATTTGTGGCACGATGAATAGATAGTGGCATGCGGCGGGGCTGCGATGTAGCCTGCCGAACGACCGCCCATATGACACCAGCCCGCAAGCCTCCCAAGGGGACCGGGGACACTTCACAGGAAAGGAATGTTACGATGGTTCAGCAGTACAGCGTTCTCATCAACGGCCAGCTCGAAAAGCCCGGCAAGTGGCTCGACGTCGTCAACCCCGCGAACGAGCAGGTGATCGGCCAGGTTCCCGATTGCGGCAAGGAAGAGCTGGATCGGGCTGTGGCGGCTGCGCGCACGGCGTTCAAGACATGGTCGAAGACTCCGATCGACGATCGCCGCGCGGTGATCATGAAGATTTCCGGCGCGATCAAGGAGAATGCCGACGAATTGATGCGGCTGCTGACCAGCGAACAGGGCAAGCCGCATGCGCAGGCAACTGGCGAGATCTATGGTGCTGCAGGCATGGCCGCAGCCCAGTCGACGCTGAGCCTGGAAGACGAGATCAACGAGGACAGCGAAACGCGCCTGTCGCGCACCCGCCGCGTGCCCGTTGGCGTGGTCGGCGGTATCGTGCCGTGGAACTTCCCGGTGATGATGGCGGTGCAGAAGATCGTCCCCGCTCTGCTGTCAGGCTGCACCATGGTGCTCAAGCCCTCGCCGTTCACGCCGCTGGCGACGCTGCGCATCGTCGAACTGATCGCCAGTGAAGTCCCCGCAGGCGTGCTCAACGTCATTACTGGCGGCGATGATCTTGGCCCGCTGATCACCGCGCACCCGGACATCGACAAGATCACCTTCACCGGCTCCACCGCGACCGGCAAGCGCGTGATGGAAACCGCCTCGAAAGACCTCAAGCGCATCACGCTGGAACTCGGCGGCAACGATGCCTCGATCGTGCTGCCCGATGCGGATGTGAAGAAGGTCGCCGAGCAGCTGTTCTGGTCGAGCTTCACCAACGCCGGCCAGATCTGCGTCGCGGCCAAGCGCATCTATATCCACGAGGATATCTATGACGAGCTGTCCGCCGCGATCGCCGAATATGCCCGGCATGTGAAGGTGGGCGATGGTGCGGAGCAGGGGACTGCCGTAGGGCCCATCCAGAACAAGAAACAGTATGAGCGCGTGCTCGAGCTGATCAAGGATGCCAAGGACAATGGCTATAAGTTCCTGGTCGGCGGCGATCACGACCCGTCGATCCCCGGCTATTACGTGCCGATCACCATCCTCGACAATCCGCCCGAGGATGCGCGCATCGTGGCCGAGGAGCAGTTCGGTCCGGTGATGCCGCTGATGAAGTTCGCGACCGTCGAAGAGGCGATCGAGCGCGCCAATGCTTCGGATTACGGCCTGGCGGGCGCTGTATGGACCAGCAATCCCGAAGAGGGCGTGCGCGTGGCCGAACAGCTGGAAACCGGCACGGTATGGGTCAACGAGTTCCTGCACCTTTCGCCCTTCGCGCCTTTCGCGGGGCACAAGCAGTCAGGCTTTGGCGCCGAATATGGCAAGGAAGGCCTGCTCGAGTTCACCTACCCCCAGGTGATCACGGTCAAGCGCGAAAAGGCGATGGCGTAAGCATAGCAGCCCGTTCTCCCAGAAGGGGGAACGGGCAGCCTTCGCCGAGCTCCTTTCCGTTGACGTAAGTTGCAAGCCGGTTTAACCGTTCGATTAAACCCGTGTCGGAGTCGCAATCGGCGCGTCACCAATAGTGTCGTTATTCATACAGGAGAGACCTTATGGCTCATGCTTATATCGTAGACGCGGTGCGCACCGCAGGCGGGCGCCGCGGCGGGCGTCTGGCCGGAATTCACCCGGTCGATCTGGGGGCGGCCGTTTTTGATGCGATCGCTGCGCGCAACGATTTCGATCCCAAGGCGATCGAGGACGTGATCACCGGTTGCGTCGGCCAGGGCGGCGAGCAGACGATGGACTTGGGCCGCAACGCGGTGCTGGCATCGAAGCTGCCCGACAGCATCCCCGCCGTCACCATCGATCGCCAGTGCGGTTCCTCGCAGCAGGCGATGCAGTTTGCAGCCCAGGCAGTGATGAGCGGCACGCAGGATATCGTTCTGGCTAGCGGCATCGAGAGCATGACCCGCGTTCCGATGGGAACGCCGGCGGTGCTGTTCATGAAGGCTGGCCTGGGCAACTACAAGTCGGCGCGGCTTGAAGAAGCATTCCCTGGCGTGATGTTCAGCCAGTTCGATGGTGCAGAAATGATCGTCAAGAAGCACGGCCAGACCAAGGAGCAGCTCGACAGCTATTCGCTCGAAAGCCACCGCCGTGCTGCGGCGGCGACGCAGGCGGGCGCGTTCGATAACGAGATCGTGCCGGTCGAGATCGAAACTGCCGACGGCAAGGAATGGCACAAGGTCGACGAAGGCATTCGCTTCGACGCCACACTGGAAGGCATTTCGGGGGTCAAGCGGATCACCGAAACCGGCCTGCTGTCGGCTGCCAACGCCAGCCAGATCTGCGACGGCGCCTCTGCCGTGCTGATCGTGTCTGAAAAGGCCCTCAAGGACCATGGCCTGACGCCGCGCGCGCGCATTCATCACGTCTCGGTGACGGCGGGCGATCCGGTGATCATGCTCGAAGAGCCGCTGTTTGCGACGGAACGCGCACTCAAGCGTGCGGGCATGAAGATCGACGATATCGATCTGTACGAGGTGAACGAGGCGTTCGCTCCGGTTCCGCTCGCATGGCTCTCCTATCTGGGTGCCAGCCATGACCGGCTGAACGTCAATGGCGGCGCGATCGCCCTGGGCCACCCGCTCGGCGCATCGGGCACCAAGCTGATGGCAACGCTGCTCAACGCGCTGGAAACGCGCGGCGGCAAATACGGCCTGCAGACGATGTGCGAAGGCGGCGGCCAGGCCAACGTCACGATCATCGAACGGCTGAGCTGAGCTCAACGAAATCCTCTCCATTGCGGGGAGGGGGACCGCGGAACGGCGGAGGGGAAGCGTCCGGGAGGGACGCGGTCACCCCGAAGCCATTCCGTCGGTCCTGCTGATTGCCCCTCTCCGACCAGGGGAGGGATGAATTTCAAATCCATTCCAGGAGACATCTGATGATACTCGATTCCAGCATTTCTGCCGTCGTCACCGGCGGCGCATCCGGTCTTGGCGCGGCCACCGCGCGCGCGCTTGCAGCCAAGGGCGTGAAGGTCGCGATTTTCGACCTGCAGGAAGAAAAGGGCACCGCACTCGCCAATGAAATCGGCGGCGTGTTCTGTGAAGTCAACGTGACCGACGATGCCAGCGTGGATGCAGGCTTCGCCAAGGCGCGTGCCGCCATCGGCCAGGAGCGCATCCTGGTGTGCTGCGCTGGCACCGGCAACGCGATCAAGACCGCCAGCCGCTCGAAGGAAGACGGTAGCATCAAGCACTTCCCGCTCGATGCGTTCAACTGGATCATCCAGATCAACCTCGTCGGCACCTTCCGCTGCATCGCCAAGTCGGCTGCCGGCATGATGACGCTCGACGTGCTTCCAGACGGTGATCGCGGCGCGATCGTCAACACCGCATCGGTCGCAGCCGAGGACGGGCAGATCGGTCAGGCCGCCTATTCGGCATCGAAGGGTGGTGTCGTCGGCATGACCCTGCCGATTGCGCGCGATCTTTCGAACGAGGCCATCCGCGTCAACACCATCCTGCCCGGCATCTTCAACACGCCGCTGCTCGCTGCCGCACCGCAGCAGGTCAAGGATGCGCTGGGCGCGTCGGTGCCTTACCCCAAGCGTCTGGGCAATCCGGAAGAATATGCGCAGCTCGCCATGACCATGATCGAATGCGGCTATTTCAACGGTGAAGACGTCCGCCTCGATGGCGGCATCCGCATGGCACCGCGCTGATGTGACACAGGCCTCGCCCGGCGTACCGGGCGGGGCCGCTTCTTTTCGGGATTGCATCATGGCCTACACGACCATTCGCTACGACGTTGCAGGGGGCATCGCGACCATCACGCTTCATCGCCCCGAAAAGATGAACGCCTTCACCAATGTGATGTGCACCGAGATGATCGACGCCTTCGACCGGATCGACGCCGACGACGAGGTCAAGGCAGTGATTGTCACAGGCGAGGGCAGGGCGTTCTGCGCTGGCGCTGATCTGACCCCGGACAGCGGCGGCGGACCGTTTTCGAGCGACGATCCCGTCACCGACCTGTCCGACCCTCGCGTGCGCGATGGTGGCGGGCTGCTTACCCTTCGCATCTTCCAGTGCCAGAAACCTGTGATCGGTGCGATCAACGGTGCTGCCGTCGGTATCGGCGTGACGATGCAATTGCCGATGGACATGCGGCTGGCCTCGACAAACGCTCGGTTCGGCTTTGTGTTTGCCCGGCGCGGGATCGTGCCCGAAGCTGCATCCTCATGGTTTCTGCCGCGCCTTGTCGGCTATCAGCAGGCGCTGGAATGGTGCATGACCGGGCGGGTGTTCGGTGCCGATGAGGCGCTCGCCGGGGGCTTGGTACGATCGGTTCATGCGCCCGAGGATCTTCTGCCTGCAGCGACCGCACTGGCCCGCGAAATTGCCGACAACACGGCTGCCGTGTCGATTGCGCTCACCCGCGCGATGCTGTGGCGGCTGCCCTCCGCGCCGCATCCAATGCACGCGCACCGGATTGACAGCCGCGCCATCTACACCCGGTCGCGCTCTGGCGATGCTGCCGAGGGCATTTCGAGCTTCCTTGAAAAACGTGCCGCGAGCTATCCTGACCGGGTTGCATCCGACATGCCGCAATTCTATCCGTGGTGGGATGAACCCGTCTATGAATGAACCCGCGCCGCAAGGCGAACCCAATGCCCGTGATCAGTTGATCGAGGCTGCCAGCCAGATCATGCGGGATGGCGACACTGTCGATCTGTCGTTGAGTGAACTGTCATTGCGGTCGGGGCTCAACAGTGCGCTGGTCAAATATTATTTCGGCAACAAGCAGGGGTTGATGCTGGCGCTGCTCGAGCGGGACATGCGCAATATCGTCACCAGCCTTGACGCGCTGCTGGCCAAGGATCTGGCGCCGGACGAGAAGCTGCGGGTACACATTCGCGCGGTCATCAGCACCTATTTCCGATTTCCGTACCTCAACCGCCTGCTGATGCGTCTGGTTCGCGATGCCGCTCCTGAAGTGTCGCGCAAGATCGCGGACGATTATCTGCGGCCGATCTCCAATGCCTATACGCGTTTGATCGACGAGGGCGTGGACAAGGGGCTGTTTCGTCCGATCGACCCTCAACTGTTCTATTTTACAGTCACGGGCGCTGCCGACCGTTTCTTTTCGGCGCGGCTGGTTCTGCATCATTGCTTTGGCTTGAGCGATGTTACGGAACAGATGCGCGACGATTACGCGGATCATACCCTGGATATCATCATGCCGGGTCTGTTGAAGGCTCCCGGCGGGGCATGACACCGGTTAACTGTGACGCTGCGATGAGGCGTTAGTTACATACGTTCGGGTTACGGTAATAAACTTACAACGCAGCGCAATTTTCTCTAGAGGCAGGGTATGTCCAATCCTGCCTCTCGATTCCCTGTGCCATCTTGCAATCCCCCCAAAGCCGGGGATAGCCACAAGGGTGCCATATCCGCTGCCGACGAGCAGGCCTTTGTCGCTGCCAGTGAACGGTTGACGGCTGCCCTGGAGCAGGCGGGCAGTGGGCGGACGCACGAGGACATTGCGATTGCACGCCAGCGCCTGCGCGAATTGGCCGTGAAACTGCGGGATGCAGGCTATTGGCGGTCGGACAAAAAGGGCCTGCGGGCCACTGTTTCGCTGCTGTGGCAGGCGGATCGTTACGTCAGCGATATCGCCCTACGCCCGGGCGATCGCGATTGATGGTCTGAGGACAAATTCATTGAACCACCATCTTCAAGCCTGCCGGGTCGCAACCGGATGCAGGGGCGAAGCGACGGGTCGGCAGCGGCTTTGAGGCAAGTTACGCGCCGACCCGTCATAAACAAATATCAACGTTACGGTTTAATGACACGAGCACTGCCAAAATGTAACGGTTGTTTTATTTTGACTGCGGTTACTTTGCGGGTGTCCAGACCTGTTCCTGACAGAACATGGCAATACAGCCCTCGACGCTGAGCGTTCCACTCTTGCCGGGGCCGACGATCGACCGATAGGTCTTGCCACTTTCCGGATCGTAGATCTTACCGCGCCACTTGTTTCCATCCGCTACAAAGCCGGTGAGGATCGGCAGACCCACCAGCTTGCGCTTTTTAAGCACCGGGTCGGGATTGTTGACATCGGTGGTCACGCCGTCCTTCGGTTGTTCGATGAACCGCGTGATGCGGCCGCACATGTTTGCGCCACATGGAGCAATTGTCACCACTGCGCGCTTGCCCTTGGTGTACCACTGGCCCTGGATCGATGCTGATGCCTGGACTGGCGCGGCGCCGGCCAGCAGGCCTGCGGCCAGAATTGTGGCGGATGCCAGCATGCGCATATTGTTCTCCATCCTTGTTGCGACTAGCCTGCTATCAAGGCCCGCTGAAGACGGGTTTGCGACGAATGAGGCACGCGGGTAATAACCCGGAGAGGGATGAGCATGAAGCGGAAATTTGCAGGCCCAATGTCACTGCCTGTGCGGTCACTGTCATTTGTGTCACTGGCCGCATTGGCGCTGGCGACCCCGCTGGCGGCCAAGGATATCGTTGTCGCATCGGGCGCTGGCGCTCAGGAACGATTACAGGAAGCGCTGATCATGGCGCAGCCCGGCGATGTCGTGCTGCTGGGCGATGGCCGGTTCGAGCTGACCGATGGGCTTTCGCTCGACGTTGCAGGGGTGACCGTCAAGGGGGCAGGGCCCGATCGATCGGTGCTCAGCTTTGCCGGACAGCTCGCAGCAGGCGAGGGGCTACTGGTCACGTCCGACAATGTGGTGCTGCGCGACTTTGCGGTCGAAGACAGCAAGGGCGACGCGATCAAGTCCAAGGGCGCGGACAACATCGTCTATCACAACATCCGCGTCGAATGGACCGGCGGGCCCAAGGAAACCAACGGTGCCTATGGCATTTATCCGGTGGAATCGCAAAATGTGCTGATCGATTCGGTGCTGGTGATCGGGGCGTCGGATGCCGGGATCTATGTCGGCCAGTCACGCAACATCATCGTGCGGGATTCGATCGCGCGCTTCAATGTCGCCGGGATCGAGATCGAGAACTGCTTCAACGCCGATGTGCACGACAATGTCGCGACCAGGAACACAGGTGGCATCCTGGTGTTCGATCTGCCGAACTTGCCGCAGCAGGGCGGCCACAATGTCCGGGTGTTCGACAATCTGGTGGTCGTGAACGACACCCCCAATTTCGCACCCAAGGGCAATATCGTCGCCAGCGTTCCGACGGGTACTGGCGTGATGGTGATGGCCAACCGGGACATAGAGATTTTCGATAACGTCTTTGAGGGCAACGGTTCGTCGAACATCATGGTGATCGGCTATCGCCAGACATTCGATGACCCTCAGTACCAGCCGATGGTTCGCAACGTTCGCATCAGCGACAACGCGCATGGCAAGACCGGCTTTGCTCCGCAATTTGCAGGCGGCGAAATGCTGGCGGCCGCGTTTGGCGGCAGCGTTCCCCCGATCATCTGGGATGGCGTTGGCGGAGCGGGGGCGAGCATTGTGTCCAGCGACGATGTGCCGGTACTGAACCTGGGCATGACCCGTGCCGACCAGCCGATCGAAACGGCGCAGCCTTCGCTTGCCCAGTTGACCGGCGATGCGGCGCCCAGGCTTCCCAAAATCGTGATGCCGGCGGCGATGGAGGCTGCAATCCGGTGATTGCATTGAGGGCCATCGGTGCCGTCGCGGCTGCTGCGGCGCTGCTGGGCGCGCAACCTTTGCCGGACCCAGTAAACGACAGTGTGATCGTGGACCCGGGACTTCCGCGCCAGCTTTCTCAATTCGGCTTTTTTGCAGGCAAGGGCGTGTCTACCCCTAACCGCGCGCTCATCCGTTACGCCCTGCGCACACCTTTGTTCTCCGATTACGCGGACAAGCAGCGCTTCATGTATATCCCTGCAGGATCGCGCGCGCAGGTAAAGGAAAATGCAGATGTCGAGTTTCCAGTCGGCAGCGCGCTGATCAAGACATTCGGTTATGGCAGCGGCGCAGACTTCAGGCCGATCGAAACTCGTGTCCTTCTGCGTCGGGCGAGCGGCTGGGAGGCGCTGCCCTATGTCTGGAACGCGGATCTGACCGATGCCGACCTGAAAGTCGCCGGCACCCGCCTGCCGATAGCAGTGACCAAGCCATCGGGCGATAAGGTCCAGATCAGCTATGCCGTGCCCAACAAGAACCAGTGCAAGGAATGCCACGCGAACAACGGCCGTGTCACCCCTATCGGGCCGTATTTTCCCAATATGGATTTGACCTTCGGCGAGTTGAGGCGCTTTCGCAGTCAGGCGAACTTCCCGAAGGTTCCGGTCGTGAATAATGGCCCGGTGTGGAACGACCCCGCCACCGGATCGCTCGACGCCCGCGCCCGCGCCTATCTCATGACCAATTGCGCGCACTGCCACAACCCCGCCGGATCGGCGAGCAATTCGGGGCTGTTCCTGAATGCGGATGCAGCGTCCGACCGCGTCGCAACCGGCATCTACAAGCGCCCGGTCGCTGCCGGCAGGGGGAGCGGCGGGCATGATTTCGCCATCGCGCCGGGTGATCCGGATCGCTCGATCATGGTCCACCGCATGTCCTCGACAGAGCCAGGCGTCGCGATGCCCGAGGTCGGGCGCTCGATGGTGCATGATGAGGGGGTCGCTTTGATCCGCGAATGGATTTCCTCGCTCTCCCAGGATTAGGGCCAAAGATTAGGTATTGCACCTGCTGTCGCCTGCTTTAGTTCCGGGTAGAACCGGTTTTGAGGGGCTTGGACGATGAGTGAATGGACCATTGGCGTGATCGGAGGATCGGGCCTGTATGCGATCGACGGTCTTGAAAACGCCCAATCGATCCGTGTCGACAGCCCGTTTGGCGAGGCCTCGGACAATCTTGTGATCGGCGCGCTGCATGGCCATCGCTTCGTGTTTCTGCCGCGCCACGGCAAGGGGCACCGGCTGAGCCCGACCGATGTGAATGCCCGGGCGAACATCGATGTCCTCAAGCGCGCGGGATGCACCGACATCCTGGCCATTTCCGCCATCGGGTCGCTGCGCGAGGAGCTGCCGCCGGGGTGCTTCGTAATGGTGGACCAGTTCATCGATCGCACTGTCGGCCGCACCAGCAGTTTTTTCGGCACCGGCATGGTGGCGCATGTCTCGATGGCCGAACCTGTGTGCCCGAGGCTGGCCGGTCATGCGGCAGCCGCAGCCCGCGCAGCAGGCGCGCCGGTGCATGAAGGGGGTACCTATCTGGCAATGGAAGGCCCGCAGTTTTCCAGCCGGGCAGAAAGCCATATGTACCGTGCCTGGGGATGCGACGTGATCGGCATGACGGCGATGCCGGAGGCCAAGCTCGCGCGCGAGGCCGAGCTTCCGTACGCGCTTGTCGGCATGGTGACCGATTATGACTGCTGGCGCGAGGGCGAAGCGCATGTCGAGGTCGGCGCGATCATCGCACAGATGAACAGCAATTCGGCCAAGGCCCGGCAGATGGTGATGGAACTGGCCAAGGCGCTGCCGGAACGGCGCGAGGCCAGCCCGATCGACACCTGCCTCGATTTTGCGCTCATCACCGCGCCGGAGGTCCGTGATCCCGAACTGCTGGCACGGCTCGATGCGGTCGCAGGCCGAGCTCTTCGACCCCGCTAGCCGGTCACTCAGGCCCCGCCACTGCGCACTGTGCTGCCTGATGAGAGCGCCCACCGGGTAATCGCGGCCATTCCAGTGGTGCCTCCTCGCACCGCCAGACGGGCGGGCAGCGAGATCGAAAGACCGTGCATCGATCGGGCCCAACGCGGCAGCAGGTCGACACCCGCCTGCATGGTCATGTGGTGAAACGGAGCGAGGCCGGGCGACGATGGTGGCTGGCGCATCAGCAGATCTGCTATCTCGCGGGTGCGGGCATCAAAACGCAGACGCGGGCGTGCCTGCAGAACGATCTTCTGCGCCTCGCGGTAGGTCAGCGGCACCGGATCAGCCCCCAGCAGCTGGCCGATCTGCGCCATTTCGACGAAATAGCGGTCCCGCTCCGCCAAGCTCATGTGCGGTTTGCGGTAGCGGATATAACTATCGAGAAAACAGAGGCTTTCGGTCACATGAACCCAGGCCAGCGACTCCGGGTCATTGGCGTGATAGGGCGTGCCATCCGGCAGGGTTCCGCGGACGTGATCATGCACGCGGCGGATGCGCGCGATCTCGCCCAAGGCCTGCGCACGGTCGCCGTAGGTCGTGCGCGCCAGGAAGGCTGCCGTTCGGCGCAGACGCCCGCGCATGTCCTTGCGGAACACCGAATGATCCCAGACACCGGCCAGAACCTTGGGCTCCAGCATCTGGAGCAGTAACGATGCTATTCCGCCGATCATCATCGATGTGACGTCGCCGTGCACCTGCCAGCAGACCGAACCTTGGCCGAACAGCCCAGGGTCTTCACGCGAGATTTCGATGGGTTGGCCACCCGGTTCCGTAAAGATGCGGCGGATTTCGGTTCCGATGGAATCACGCAGTGTAGCCATAGGCGGAATATGGGGTGTGCACCGTGCTGTGCAATGGCCAGCCAGGGGACGACGCATCGTCCAGAATGCCCGATTTTACAAGGTTTCGCGCTGTCTTGCCGGGCGTTGGTAACGCTTTGCTAATCGCGCAGCGCTATGGCATCCTCGATGTTCGGACAGAAGCAATCAGACTTGGTATCGGGCGAGGCGCCAGCCGCTGGCCTGCTGTCTGCGCGATCGCTGCTGGCAATCTGCGCGCTGTGGCCGATTGTGATGGGCGTCCGATCGGTCGCCATGTTGTTGGCGTTTGCGGCCACCGGTTTTTCGCTCGAAGTGATGACGGTGCCGTTCATGGTCACGGCAACGCTTTCGATGCTGATCGACCTGTGGATTTACCTGCCGTCACGCAGTGACAGGGCACGCCATACGGTCGGCAACAGATTTCCAAACCTGCTGTCAGGCGTCGTGTGCGCGTCCTCTACCAGCTTTGCCTTCGCTCTGGTCAGCCTGGTAGCTGATGCGTCCGAAGCCAGCATTCTGGTGGGCATGATGGCGCTGCTGGGCGCGATGCTGCCCACGCTGGCCGTCATTGTGCCGCACCGCACGATGATGTTTGTGGTCAGCATGGCCACAAGCCTGGGCGTGCTGCTGGCTAGCGGGGATCTGCGCTTTGCCGTGGGCACGCTGGTCTTTCTGCCTGCAATGCTGCTGGTGGCGATGATCCGCAGCAAGGATGATCGCGAGGAGGAGGCGGCGCTCGATCAGCAGAAGCTGAACAACGAGCGCGCCCGCTATCTGCTCTCCGATTATGAAAAGTCCGGACGCGGCTGGTTCTGGGAAACCGATCGCCATGGCCGCATCGTCTATATCAGCGCTGAGGCGGTAACCGCGATCGAGGCCGACCCTGGCACGATCATCGGCCAGCCGCTCAGCTCGGTGATCTGTTCGCCGGGGGCCGAAGGCGGTGGCAGCGAACGGACGTTCAACTTTCATTTCTCCGCGCGCACGGCGTTCAGCGACCTGGCGGTCCGTGTGGCCCAGTCGGAAGAAGAGCGCGCCTGGTCGCTGTCGGGTGCGCCGTTCTATAACGAGCTTGGCCAGTTTGTCGGCTTCCGCGGCCATGGAACCGATCTCACCGAGGTCCGGCGGTCGCACGAGGCGGTCACCCAGCTTGCACGTTATGACAACCTCACGGGGTTGGCCAACCGCCTGTATATCAAGGAACTGTTCGAGAAGGCCCTGATTGGTCATCGCGGCGAACCGAGCCCGTGTTCGCTGTTCCTGCTTGATCTCGACCGTTTCAAGCAGGTCAACGATACGCTGGGCCACCCGATTGGCGATGCGCTGCTGAAGCAGGTGTCCGAGCGCTTGAAGCGCACCATTGGTGAAAGTGGCGAGGTCGGCCGGCTGGGCGGTGACGAATTCCAGGTCGTGCTGCCGGGGATCATCAGCGAGGATCGGCTGGCGGATATCGCCCGGTCGGTCATCGTCAACCTGAGCCACCCCTATATGGTGGAGGGCAACCAGATCGTCATCGGTGCATCGGTCGGCATTGCCATCGCCGATGGGCTGCAGCATCCGGGCGCCGAAACGCTGATCCGCAATGCCGATCTTGCGCTGTATTCCGCCAAGGAAAACGGACGCGGCATCTGGCGCTTCTACAGCGAAGACATGCACAAGGTCGCGCATGAACGGCGGGCCTTGGAGGGCGAACTGCGTGCTGCCCTGCAGGCAGGCGGGATGAGCGTCGCCTATCAGCCGGTGATCAACGTGGCGAGCGAGACGATCAGCGGTTTCGAGGCTCTGGCGCGCTGGAACCACCCGGTGCGCGGCCCGATCAGCCCCGGCGTCTTCGTGCCGATCGCCGAAGAATCGGGCCTGATCATGCAACTGGGCGAATGGGTGCTGCGCACGGCCTGCGCCGATGCTGCCGCATGGCCGCGTCAGGTGCGTATTGCCGTCAATGTGTCCCCGATCCAGTTCGCTGACCCCGCCTTTCCGTCGATTGTGCTCAATGCCCTGGCGCAGAGCGGGCTGGAGCCCGAGCGGCTCGAGCTGGAAATCACCGAGAGCGTGTTCCTGGATGACAAGCTGGATGCAACGCGCATCTTCGAGCGTCTGAAGGGCATCGGCGTCCGACTGGCGCTCGACGATTTCGGCACCGGCTATTCGGCATTGGGCTATCTGCGCACCGCGCCGTTCGACAAGATCAAGATCGATCAGAGCTTCGTGCGCGGTGCCGCGCAGGCCGGCAGCACCAACAGCGCCATCATTCGCTCCATCGTCTCGCTGGCCGAGGCGCTCAACATGGAGACCACGGCCGAGGGCGCTGAAACCGTTGACGAGCTTGAACTCATTCGCTCGCTTGGATGCAGCCACGTTCAGGGCTATATCTATGGCAAGCCTGTGGGTCTGGCCGAGGCGAACGAGCGGCTGGCGGGTCTCGACAGCCATGTCGAGCCGATCGGACACAAGCACAGCCGTGAGTCCCGCTACAAGGTGTTGCGCACGATCGGGATCTACCACGATGGATATTGCTACCCCGCCAAGATCAAGAACATCTCTCCGGGGGGTGCGCTGATCGAGGGATTGTGGGATGTGCCGCCGGGTACGCAGTTTGAGGTCGCACTCGGTGCGAACATCAAGGTGCGCGCCGAGGTGCGCTGGTCGATCGATGACCGCACCGGACTGCAGTTTGAAATGCCGATCAGCCTCGAACGGTTCCGTCAGTCGAGCCCGCCGCAGATCAGCACTGGCAGCATCGAGAAACTGCGCGCTTGACCGCGTGACAGCGCCGCCAAGGGCGGATAAATAACAGGAACTTTCCGTCGTTTGGAGGTTCCCCTAATGATCCGCACGCTTGCTCCTGCCTTGCTCTTGTTGCCCGCTCTTGCCCTGAACGCTTGCACACCGTCCGAAGACAAGGCCGAAGCGCCTCTGCCTGCTGGCGCGTGGCAACTCGCAGCCGACCAATCGAATGTCGCGTTCGTCTCGGTCAAGGGGGGCAATGTCGGCGAAGCCCACAGTTTCAAGAGCCTTGAAGGGTCGGTGCAACCCGATGGGACGGTGGGCGTGGACATCGATCTGGTCAGCGTCGACACAGGCGTCGATGTGCGCAACGAACGGATGCGCGAGATGCTGTTCGAAGTGGCCAGCTTTCCTCAGGCCAAGCTGACCGCCAAGATTGATCCGGCGACGATCAGCGGGCTCAAACCCGGCGAGCGCAAGGCGATGACGGTGCCCGTGACGCTGGACCTGCATGGAACGACCAATAGCATTGACGCGCGGCTGATGGTCACGCGGCTCGCGGGCGATACCGTTCTTGTAGAGACTGCCGCGCCGCTGATCCTTGATGCTGCAGCGGTAGGCCTGGGCGAGGGTGTGGAAAAGCTTCGGGCGATCGCCAACCTGCCGGCAATCAGCAGCGCTGTCCCCGTCACTGCCTCGCTGGTGTTCAAACCCAAAGTCTGACGCTTCAACCCGGCCCTTGCGCTGGACAATAAACCGTCATAGCCTGTGTCAAAATGTGGCCTTGTGCTGCTGGCACATTGGGAGAGGTGCGTTGTCCGGTTTGAAGCCAATTGCGATGATGGCGACGGCAGTGGCGATGGCGGTAGCGGTAGCGGTGGCGGCGGCGGGGCCTCCGGCGGCAGGGCCACCACGTCCAGATTTAGCTAACGCGTCACTGCCAACTGCAGCGAGGCCGGGAAAACCACCCAATTTCGTCGTCCTGCTCGCCGACGATCTCGCCCTGATGGACCTGGGGACTTACGGGGGCGAGGCTCATACGCCCAATATTGAGGCGCTTGCCATCCGCGGGCGCATATTCAAGCGCCACTATACCTCGCCGCTGTGTTCGCCTTCGCGAGCCATGTTGCTCACCGGGCTGGACAACCATCGTACCGGCGTCTCGACCATTCCCGAGGTGATCCCCAAGGAACATGTCGGCAAGAAGGGCTATTCGCTCAGCTTCGAGCCTGGTGTGACGACCATTTCCACGCGGCTCCGCCAGCGCGGCTATCGGACCTACATGACCGGCAAATGGCATCTGGGCAGCGGCAAGGGCGACCTGCCCAACGCACACGGCTTCGACCGGTCGTTCGTGCTCGATGCCTCGGGCGCGGACAACTGGGAACAGAAATCCTATATCCCCTATTACGCCACCGCGCCGTGGTTCGAGGATGGCAAACCTGCCACCTTGCCCAAGGACTTCTATTCCTCGCGCTTTCTGGTTGATCGGATGATCGACTATATCGATGCCGGTGATGCGCAGCAGCCGTTCTTCGCATACATCGGCTTCCAGGCCATCCACATCCCGGTGCAGGCGCCCGAAGAGTTCACGCGCAAATACGCCGATACCTATCGCGAAGGCTGGGCGGCGATGCGCAAGGCCCGGTGGCAGCGTGCGCAGGCCATTGGCCTGATCCCGCAAGGGGCTCCGCTGGCCGAACTGCTGCAGAGCTTGCGCCGCTGGGAGAGTCTGTCAAAAGGCGAGCAGGCGCTGTTCGCCCGCCATATGGCGATCAACGCCGGCATGATCGAGGCCATGGATCATCACATCGGCCGGCTGGTCGCGTATCTCAAGCGCACTGGCCAATATGACAACACCGTGTTCGTGTTCACCTCCGACAACGGTCCCGAGCCCAGCGATCCGATGGCGACATCTGCGACCATGGAGCTGTGGACCCGCGCAAATGGCTACAGCGTTTCTGCCGACAATTGGGGCGAGAAGGGGACTTACGCCTTCATCGGGCCAGAGTTTGCCAATGCTGCCGCATCCCCCGGCGCGATGTTCAAATTCTATACCAGTGAAGGGGGCCTGCATGTTCCGATGGTTATTGCCGGGCCGGGGGTTGCGCCTGCAGAGCCGAGCGCGGCGATGACCACGGTCAGCGATATCGCGCCGACCCTGCTCGCGTTGGCCGGGGGAACCGCGCAGGACCAGGCGTTCGATGGATCGTCGCTGGTGCCTTTGCTGAGCGGAGCCAGTGAAACGGTGCGTTCTGCTGACACCGCGGTCGGGTTCGAAGTGTCGGGCAACGCAGCGCTCTTCAAGGGCAGCTACAAGCTGGTGCGCAACCTTGCGCCTTATGGCGATGGTGTCTGGCGGCTGTTCGATATCGCGAGCGACCCGGGTGAGACGCGGGATCTTCGCAAGGCCGAGCCTGCCAGGTTCGACGAGCTGATGCAGGATTATCGCGCCTATGCCCGGCGCAATGGTGTGCTGGAAATGCCGGCTGGCTATGATTCGACACAGCAGATCGCCAAGAACACCGTGCGGAAAATGGCTGCCCGCTATGCTTGGTACCTGCTGGCAGGGGGCATTGCCATCGTGCTGCTGGTGTACGGGGCGGTGCGCTGGATCCGGCGTCGCCGCAAGGCCTGGCCTGCTTGACCTCCTCCGCATATTGACATAGCCTCTGCCAATAAAAATAACGGTGGAGATCAGGATGCATGCTGTCGAACTGCTGGGGGCTCCAGGCTCTCCGTATACGCGCAAGATGCTGGCGCTGCTGCGCTATCGCGCCATTCCGTACCGGATGATCTGGGGCAGCCATATGCAGCCCCCGCCGGGCTATCCGGTGCCCAAGGTCAAATTGCTCCCCACCTTCTATTTCGGCGCAGGCGATGCGCGCGAGGCGATGGTCGATTCCACGCCGATCATCCGCCGACTCGAGGCGGAATATCAGGGCCGTTCGGTGCTGCCCGATCACGAGCTGCTCGCCTTTCTCGACCTGCTGATCGAGGATTTTGCCGATGAGTGGATGACCAAGGCGATGTTCCACTATCGCTGGCATTACGCCGAGGACGCTGCGAACGCCGGGCCGCTGCTGATCTTCTGGCAGAACCCAACCTATCCCGATGACACCGCACGGCAGATGGCGGATGGATTTGCCAAGCGACAGATCGACCGGCTGTATGTCGTCGGATCGAACGATGTCACCGCGCCGATCATCGAGGCAAGTTACCTCCGGCTGATCGGTATTCTGGACCGCATGGTATCGCGCACCGGCTTTGCGCTCGGCACCCGGCCTTCGGCGGCGGATTTTGCCATTTATGCGCAGCTCACCCAACTGGGGATTGTCGACCCCACGCCTGCGCAGCTCATGGCAAGCAGCGCACCGCGCCTGCGCGCCTGGCTTGACCGGGTAGAGGATCTGTCCGGCCTGCCCGACGGCGCCTGGCTGGCCGAAGATGCGCTGGCCGAGCATCTTGGCGAGCTGCTGGGCGAGATCGGACGCGTCTATGTGCCGTTCCTGATCGCCAATGCTCACGCCGCCGCTTCCGGACAGAGCGATTTCGAGACCGAGATCGATGGCGCACGGTGGACCCAACCGGTGTTTCCCTATCAGGCCAAGTGCCTGATGACGCTGCGCGCGGCGCGTGACGCGCTTTCGGCAGAGGCGCGCGATGCGCTTGACGGTCTGCTTGCAGGCAGCGGATGCGAGGTCCTGTTCGCTGACGAGGTGGCGGCATGATCCGCAAGGCGTTCCTGGCACTTCTGGTGCTGCTGATCGCCGGCGGGACCTGGGCGTGGTTCAACAAGAGCACCGTGCTGCTGTTTGCCGCATCGCATTTCGGCAAGCACGACGTCGCCCCCAACCGTGCGGTTGCATGGCAGAAAGGGCCTGACGTACCGGCTTTGCCGGCAGACAAGCGGCCACCCAATATCGTGTTCATTCTGGCCGATGATCTGGGGATCAACGACATTTCGACCTTTGGTGGCGGTGTCGCGGGCGGGCGCGTGCCCACGCCGAATATCGATCGCCTGGCAGCGGAAGGCGCGCTCTACTCCAATGCCTATGCCGGAACCGCGAGTTGCGCGCCATCGCGCGCGATGATTCTGACAGGGCGTTATCCGACCCGTACCGGTTTCGAGTTTACGCCGACCCCCGATGGCATGGGTCGGATTGTGTCGGCGCTGTCTGCGGAAATGGATTCAGGCCTGCCGCCGTTGACCTACAAGGAAGCCGTCGTCGAAGGTGCGCCCAGTTTTGACGGGCAGGGCCTGCCCGGCAGCGAGCGGACGATTGCCGAAATCCTCAAGCCGGCGGGCTATCACAGTGTGCATATCGGCAAATGGCATCTGGGCGACGGGCCAGAGTTCAGCGCCAATGCTCAAGGGTTCGATGAAAGCCTTCTGATGGCGAGCGCCCTGCACCTTCCCGAAGACGATCCGTACACGGTCAACGCCAAGCTGGATTTCGACCCGATCGACAAGTTCCTCTGGGCGCGGATGCAATATGCCACCAGCTACAATGGCTCAGACTGGTTCAAGCCCAAGGGTTATCTGGCGGATTACTGGACCGACGAGGCGATCAAGGTGATCGAGGCAAACCGCAACCGCCCGTTCTTCCTCTATCTGGCACATTGGAATGTCCATACGCCACTGCAGGCGACCAAGGCCGATTATGAGGCGGTCGGTGACATCAAGCCGCACCGTCTGCGCGTTTACGCCGCTATGGTGCGCGCGCTCGACCGCAGCGTCGGGCGGATCATGGCGTCGCTCAAGGAGCAGGGGCTCGACGACAACACCATCATCGTGTTTTCCAGCGATAATGGCGGTGCCGGCTATATCGGACTGCCACAGGTCAACGCCCCCTATCGCGGATGGAAGCTGACGCTGTTCGAAGGCGGCATTCGCGTACCAATGTTCGTGCGCTGGCCAAGCCGGATCAAGCCGGGCACCCGGATCGACACGCCGGTGGCGCATATCGACCTCATGCCCACCTTCGCCAAGGCAGGCGGTGCCGCGATGCCGGCAGACCTTCAGATCGATGGTGTCGATCTTCTGGGCGATGATCCGGCCAACCCCGTCGGCAAGCGACCCGATGATGCGATCTTCTGGCAGAGCGCCTATTACCGGGTTGTCCGCCAGGGCGATTGGAAGCTGCAGGTAACCGAGCGACCGCGCAAGACCTGGCTGTTCAACCTGAGGCAGGACCCCACCGAGAAACGCGACCTGGCCGCCAGCAATCCGGCCATGGTCGCGCAGTTGAAAGCCCTGCTCGACAAGCACCAGAAGGGCGCACGCAGGCCGCTGTATCCGCACACGATCGAAGCACCGGTGGCGATCGACAAGCCGCTGGGAGTCAAGTTCAACAAGGGCGACCCCTATATCTACTGGCCCAATTGATGGCCGATTTGCTGCCCGCGCCCGACAGTTCTGTCGCACCGACCGCACCGTCCCGGTTTCTGGCGCTGTGTGGGGTGCTGGCGGTCATCCCGGGCAGCATTCACGTGTTCCTGCCCGATGGCGGCGCGGGCATTATTGCCGGAATCGATCTGACCCATGGCGGTGAACGGATTGTCGGCGTCTTCGCATGGGCAGGCGCCACGCAGATCGCATGGGGTCTGATGATGCTGGCGGTGGCACTGCGATATCGTGCGCTGGTGCCACTGGCGCTGGCGTTGCTGCTGCTCGAGCGGGGTCTGCATGCGCTTAACTTCTGGGCGCTCAAATCCGGAGGCCATCACCCGCCGGAAAGCTATGCCGTACTGGTCGCACTGCCGATCATTGCGCTGTTCCTGCTGCTGGCGCTGCGGCGTCGCGGATGATGCGGAAGCCGATATGGTTCGATGAAAAGTCGTTTTCCTGCGGTTGGCGGGCCGCCGGGCGATAACGGGCGCAGAAATTGGCGGCACACAGCCAGCTTCCGCCCTTGATGATCATGTGCGCATCGTCCGCCGGACTGTCGGTCCATTCCCAGACATTGCCGATCAGGTCATGCAGGCCGTTGCGATCTGCCGGGAAGCAGCCTGTGGGTGCCGTTCCCGAAAAGCCGTCCACGCCCAGGTCCTTGACCGGAAAGACACCCTGCCAGTGATTGGCGCGGGGTTTGCCGCTGTCTTCGACAGCGCCTGAAAAGCGATTGCCAGGGTCGGGAAGGCCGAGGCTCGCGGCATATTCCCACTCTTCTTCGGTTGGCAGACGGCCGCCTGCCCAGTCCGCATACGCGCGGGCATCGGCCAGCGTCACGTGCACCACCGGATGGCGTCCCTTGCCCTGGATTGTTGTTTCCGGCCCTTCGGGCGTGCGCCAGGTTGCGCCCTTGCGCAGCACCCAGCGCCCGTTGAGCCCGGCCTTGTCCCGCACGAAAAGTGCAGAGCCTGCTGCAGGATCATCGCTGGCCAGCGCTTTTTCCGCTTCGGTGACATAGCCGGTGGCTTTGACGAACGCAGCGAACTGGTCGTTGGTGACCTCATGGGCCTGTATCGCAAAGCCATCGACCCGCAGCCGCATCGAAGGGCTTTCTTCGGGGTATAGCGGATCGGCACCCTTGAGATACGAACCGCCAGGCAGGGTCACAAACTTCCCCTGCTCGAATTCGGCCGTTGGGCACTTGCGCATGATGGCTGGTGGTGCGTCGGGCGGCTGTGAACCTGCTGAACAGGCCGCCAGTGCCAGCGCGCAGACCAGAGCCGGTAGCGCGCGTGGCAAGATCAATCCACCAGCCGGGCGATCGTCAGCTTCACGACCTTGCCGGCCTCATCGATGCTGAGATTCTGGTCCTGCCGCAAGCGACGCCATGTCTGGAAGCCAGCGCACATTTCGACCGCGGAAAACAGCGTCGCATCCCTGCGGATATTTTCCGGCAGCACGCCTTCCAGCCCGGTACGCTCCAGATGCAGGAAGCGCTGGTAGTTCAGCATCAGATATTCGGAGCTGAACCGGCGGATGCTCGCGGCAATCTTCAGCGGCATGATCCGGTCATAGATGATGGCGCGGCGATCGAGCAGTTGTTCGAGCTGCGAGCGCCACCCGTCGCCGGTGAACGGCTGCTGGATGATTGGCATGATCTCTGCCTCCATCCGCTCGGTCATTTCGCTGTAGAGGCTGTCCATTTCCTCGAAATGGCGGAACACCGTGCGCGCGCTGACGCCCGCGCGTTCGGCAATTTCAGCCGCGCTGGGCTCCATCTTGCCACCCATGATGAGTTCGAGCATGGCATCGACAATGGCTTTGCGACTGCGTTGACTACGTTGCTTGCGCCCATCGGGATGGCGGGCTGGAGATGAATCGTTCATGTAAAATCGCTTACCGCCATGCTCCGCATCTGTCACCCCTTGCTGCCAATCTGTTCGAGGAGCGGTTGAAGCCAGGGCATGTTGATCGCTTCTGCCGACAGCACGGTTTCGATGTTCAATTGCCCGTCGAGCCCGGCACTGCGGTGCACCGCGATCTCGCGCCATTCATCCGACATCGACATGCGCACCATGTCACCCCGCTTGGGATAGACGCCGATCGCGACCTCGTCCCACAGTTCACCGACCTGGCCGAGCGAAAGAAACGTGACGTCGGCGGCAAACATCGCGACGCCGCCGAATTTGGGCAGGAGCTGCGACACTGCCCGGCCGTAGATCATATAGGCCTCACGCCCGGTCAGATCGGTCTCGCGGCCATCTTCATACTCCGCCTTGTCCTTGAACTTGAGCAGGTTGATCATGAAGATCGGACCATCGGGGCCAGGCTGCATCAGCCCTGCCATGGTTTCGGGCTTGCCCGGGAACACCTCGTTGAGAACGGTAAACGGCTGCGGCATCGCGATGTCCTCTCCTGACCAATTGGTCGGAAGGCTATATTTTGACATACATCATGTCAATAAATTCGCGCAGGCGCGAGGCCCGGTCAGCCGATATGGTCGCGGATCACCTGCAGGAAGGCTTCGCCATAGGCTTCCAGCTTGCGCGTGCCGATCCCGGATATGCGCGAAAGCGCGTCCAGCGTTTCCGGGCTGCGTTCGGTCATCTCGCGCAAGGTGCTGTCGTGGAAGATGACATAGGGCGGAACGCCAGCCTGCTGCGCCAGATCGCGGCGGCAGGCCCGCAGGGCCTCGAACAGCGGATTGCTGACGGGATTGGACGTATCGCCGCCGCGCTTGCCCTTGCGCGTCCGCTTGGGCGGCAGCACCAGCGGCAGCTGCACCTCGTCGCGCAAAATCGCACGCGCCTGCGGCCCGAGCATCAGCCCGCCATGTTCGTTCGTGCCCAGCGCATCGCGAATCAGCAGCGCACGGGCAACGGGCTTGATCAGCGCCGCCTCGTCATCATTGACGATGCCGAACACCGAAAGCCGGTCATGCCCGCGCTGCTGCACCTTGTCGTTCGACTGGCCACGCAGCACGGATTCCAGATGGCCGATGCCAAAGCTCTGTCCGGTCCGGTACACGGCAGACAGCAGCTTGCGCGCGGTCTGAGTTGCGTCGATGCTGGCAGGGGGGGTGAGACAATTGTCGCAGTTGCCGCATTGTTCGGGTGGATCCTCGCCAAAGTGGCGCAGCAATACCGCGCGGCGGCATCCGCCGGTTTCGACCAGCGCTCCCAAGGCGGAAATGCGCGTGCGTTCGCCTTGCTGCCGTTCCGGCTCGATTTCGGCAATGCGCATCCGGGCACGAGCGAAATCGTCCGCTGCCCAGAACAGGTGCGCTTCGGCAGGTTCGCCATCACGTCCCGCACGGCCCGATTCCTGGTAATAGCCCTCGATCGACTTGGGCAGTCCGGCATGGACGACAAAACGCACGTCGGGCTTGTCGATCCCCATGCCGAAGGCGACGGTGGCGCACATCACCATGTCCTCGCTGGCGATGAAGGCATCCTGATTGGCGCGGCGTTCTTCGGGCGGCATGCCGGCGTGATAGGCGCGCACCTGCCGGCGACCATCGCGCCCCAGTTGCTCGGCCAGCTTTTCCGTCGCCGCGCGGGTTTGCGCGTAGACGATGCCGGGGCCCGGATTGGCCGAGACGAGGTCGCCGATCTGCCGGGTCAATCCATCGCGCGGATGGATGGCATAGCGGATGTTGGGCCGGTCGAACCCGGCGATGATCATGCCATCGGGCGTGATGCCCAGTTGCTTGAGGATATCCTGGCGGGTGTGCTCATCGGCGGTGGCGGTCAGCGCGAGCCGCGGGCAATCGGCAAAGCTGTCGAGCAATGGGCGCAACAAGCGATAGTCGGGCCGGAAATCGTGCCCCCATTCGGAGACGCAGTGCGCCTCGTCGATGGCAAACAGGGCAATCGGAGCGCAGCCCAGCAGGTTGCGGAATCCTTCGGAACTCGCGCGTTCGGGGGCGACATACAGCAGGTCCAGATCGCCTGCGCGGAACCGGTCCTGCGTCTGCTGCCAGTCGGCATCGACCGAGGTCAGGCTGGCGGCGCGGATGCCCAGCGCCTGGGCTGCGCGCAATTGGTCGTGCATCAACGCGATGAGCGGGGATATGACGACACAGCAGCCGTCAAGGGCGACGGCGGGCAGCTGATAGCACAGGGATTTGCCGGCCCCGGTGGGCATGATCGCCAGCGTGTTCTGCCCGTCGAGCACGCGGCTCACCACCTGCTGCTGCACCCCGCGAAAGGCGGAAAAGCCGAAAGTTTCTTGCAGGACATCGAGCGGATTGCGATTCATCCGCCCGCTCTTATGGACGCATTCGGGTGCAGGGAAGGGAAAAAGGCTCTCGGGCCCCGCGCGGCTCAGGCGGCGTTGTCGATGCCCAGCTCGGTCAGCTTGCGATAGAGGGTGGACCGACCAATGCCCAGCCTGCGGGCGACTTCGGTCATGCGCCCTCGGTAATGGCCGATCGCGAGGCGGATGACATCGGCCTCGATTTCCTCGAGCGGACGCAGGTTGCCGTCTTCGGCGTACAGGGTGATGCCGATGCCGTCGTGGCTGGTGGATGCCCGCCGCGGCTCCTCTTCGCCCAGCATATGGGTGAGCTGCGGAAACTCGGCGGTGGTCAGCGCATCGCCATCGCAGAAGATCGCGGCGCGGAACAGCGCGTTCTGCAGCTGGCGGACATTGCCCGGCCAATCGAAGCTGGAGAGCAGCTGCAGCGCCTCGTCGGTGATTCCAAGGCCGCGCAGGCCAGGCTGTTCGGCAATGCGCGCGAGGAAGTGGCGGACGAGGGCAGGGATGTCGCTGGTACGGTCGCGCAGCGCGGGAATCGTGATCTGCACTGGTGCAATGGCGAAATACAGGTCTTCGCGGAAGGTGCCGGCATCCACCATCGGCTTGAGCGGGGTGTTGCTGGCGCAGATGAAGCGAACGTCGCAGCGGAAACTGTGCCTCGCACCCAAAGGCTGGATTTCGCCTGCACGGATTGCGTCAGCCAATTTGGCCTGCGATTCCAGTGGAACCTGGTCGATCTCGTCGATGAAGATGGTGCCGCCGTCCACCCGCTGGATGACGCCGACATGGCGGTCGAATGCGCCGGGAAAGGCTCCGCGCTCGTGGCCGAAGAGATGCGATTCGATCTGCCCGCTGGACGCATTGGCGCAGGTCACCAGTCTCAGCGCGAGCTTGGAGCGCGGGCTGGCGGCATGGATGGCGCGTGCGATCATCTCCTTGCCGGTCCCGGTTTCGCCTTCGATCAGCACGGGCGAATGGGTGCGGGCGGATTTGGCGGCGATGGCCAATGCCGCGCGAAACCGCGGCGACGATCCGATCATCTCGTCGAAATCGAGCGGGGCTGCGATCTTTTCCGTGAGCGGGCGAAGTTCGGCAGCATCGTCGGTGCGTGCAGCTGCGTTCAATGCGGCGACCAGCCTGTCGGGCGCAATCGGCTTGATCAGGTAATCGGTGGCGCCTGCGCGCATCGCTTCCACCGCCAGCAACGGCGAGGTGCTTGTGGTGAGCATCAGGATAGGCAGGGCAGGGCGGCGGGCTTTCAGCTCGGCAATCAGTTCAGCGGCTTCATCGCCCGGGACCCATTGGTCGAGAATGATGGCATCAAGCATCATCCCTTCCTGGGTGCCCAGCATCGCAATGGCAGTTTCCGAATCGTGCGCAAACAGCGTCCGCCAGCCGGCCTTGGCAGCCAGCGCCGAGACGAGACGGCATTGCGCCGGTTCGTTGTCGATCAGCATCACCCGTCGGGTCTGCTGGTCTGCGTCAGTTCGTTCCTTTGCCATCGCCATCATGCTGTAACGACATGTGGTAAAAACCCCATTAAAGTTGCGCTTGTCACCCCCTTAACGATTTGAAGCTTGCGGGATTGAGCCACACCCGGCATTCGGTTAAGGCGAACCGAGTTAAATTCGGCATCAAATGCAATGGAAAGGGCTCTGACAATGGCCAACGACATGTCCAGCAACAACATCGAATCCGCGCGCCAGACCTATGAAGGGTTCATGGGCTGGATGAAGACGGGTTCCATCATCGCGGCGCTGGTGACGGCGTTCGTCGTCGTTCTCATCGCCAGTTGAACGGCGGCGGCATGAAGATCGCGGTCCTCAAGGAGCAGGCATCGGGTGAGCGGCGCGTTTCGGCGAGCCCTGAAACGGTCAAGAAGTTCATCGCTTTGGGCGCGGACGTCGCGGTGGAAACCGGGGCGGGCGAGTTTGCATCGGTATCGGACGCAGATTTCGCAGCCGCAGGGGCCACCGTGGCCGCACGCGCTGACGTGGTGGGCGGTGCCGACATCATTTTCGGCGTCCAGGGGCCGGACCCCGCCAGCCTTGCAGGGGCCAAACCAGGCGCCATGATCGCGGCCTCGCTCAACCCCTTTGGTGAGCGTGCCCGGATTGATGCTTATGCTGCAGCCGGGTTTCAGGCGCTGGCGCTGGAATTCATGCCGCGCATCACGCGTGCCCAGTCGATGGACATCCTGTCATCGCAGTCGAACCTCGCCGGCTACAAGGCAGTGCTCGACGGCGCTTCGGAATATGGCAAGGCCTTCCCGATGATGATGACCGCAGCAGGCACCGTGTCTGCTGCCAAGGTCTTCGTGATGGGGGTTGGCGTGGCAGGGCTTCAGGCGATCGCCACCGCACGCCGTCTGGGTGCGCAGGTGTCTGCCACCGATGTGCGTTCGGCGACCAAGGAACAGATCCAGTCGCTGGGTGCCAAGGCGATCTTCGTGGAAAACGTTGCGGGTATCGAGGGCGAGGGTGCGGGCGGCTATGCCACCGAAATGTCCGACGAGTACAAGGCGGCGCAGGCCGAGTTGGTATCGGCTCATATCGCCAAGCAGGACATCGTCATCACCACCGCACTGATCCCGGGCCGGGCTGCACCGCGCCTGGTCTCGGACGCGCAGATCGCCAGCATGAAGCCGGGCAGCGTTCTGGTTGACCTGGCGGTCGAGCAGGGCGGGAATGTCGAAGGCGCAGTCGCTGGTGAGGTCGTGGTGAAACATGGCGTCAAGATCGTCGGCCATCGCAACGTGCCTTCGCGCCTCGCGACGGACGCATCGGCGTTGTTTGCCCGCAATCTCTACAACTTCTTCTCCGCTTTCTGGGACAAGGACACCAAGGCTCCCGTGTTCCCCGACGACGATGAAATCGTGCAGGGCGTGCGTGTGACCATGGGCGGCAAGGTTGTCAGCGAACGGCTGCTCCCCAGCTGAGCTTGCGCAATTGAACATTTGACCGGCCTGGCCCGGACCTTTCCCGCGCGATGGCATGGCCGATGCGCCGGGACGAATGGAGAATATGAAGATGGACTTCATCTCAATCCTCTCGATCTTCGTGATGGCCTGTTTCGTGGGCTATTATGTCGTCTGGTCGGTGACGCCGGCGCTGCACACCCCGCTGATGGCGGTGACCAACGCGATTTCATCGGTGATCATAGTCGGTGCGCTGATTGCCAGCGCCGAGGCGGGCTCTGCAGTGGCCAAATATCTGGGGCTGCTGGCGGTCGTGTTCGCGTCGGTCAACATCTTCGGCGGCTTTGCCGTCACCGAGCGCATGCTTGCGATGTACAAGAAGAAGGAGCGCAAGTGATGGCTCTGGGGGCAGCAATGAACTTTACCCGCCGTTCTTTCCGTCAAGGTCCCTTGGCCTTCGCCGCCGCTGCGGCAAGCGCATTGACCTCGGTTCCCGCGTTCGCTGCGGGCGGTGATGCCGCACCGGTGAGCCCTTGGGTATCGCTGGCCTATCTGGTGGCGGGCGTGTTCTTCATCCTCGCGCTGCGCGGGCTTTCGAGCCCCGAGACCAGCCGCGATGGCAACCGCTTCGGCATGATCGGCATGGGGATCGCAGTCATCACGACGCTGATCACGCATGATATCGCCAATATCGTCGAAATCATCGCTGCGATTGCAATCGGCGGCGTCGCCGGCTTCGTCATCGCCCGCAAGATCAAGATGACCGACATGCCGCAGCTGGTCGCCGCCTTCCACTCGCTGGTCGGTCTTGCCGCCGTGCTGGTGGCGCTGGCAGCCTGGCTCAATCCCGAGGCGTTCGGCATTCTCGATGCTACCGGCCAGATCCTCGCGGTCAGCCGCGTCGAAATGGGCCTGGGCGTGGCGATCGGTGCGATCACCTTCTCGGGCTCGGTCATCGCGTTCCTGAAACTGAACGGCAACATGTCGGGCTCGCCGATCATGCTGCCGGGGCGCCATGTCATCAACCTGGGCGTGCTCGCCGCAATCCTCGGCATGATCGCCGTCTACACCGTATCGCCCCAAGGCGGCCCCGGCGAAGGCTGGCTGTTCCTGGCGATCACCGTGCTGGCGTTCATCATCGGCTTCCTGCTGATCATTCCCATCGGCGGCGCGGACATGCCGGTCGTCGTTTCCATGCTGAACAGCTATTCGGGCTGGGCGGCAGCGGCGATGGGCTTCACGCTCTCGAACACCGCGATGATCATTACCGGCGCGCTCGTCGGATCGTCGGGTGCGATCCTGTCCTACATCATGTGCAAGGCGATGAACCGCAGCTTCATCTCGGTCATCGCAGGCGGCTTTGGTGCCGATGCTGGTGGCGGCGGCGGTGCAGGTGCGGCCAAGGTCGACCGTCCGTGGAAGCGCGGCAGCGCCGAAGATGCGGCGTACATGATGAAGCAGGCCGAAAGCGTGATCATCGTGCCCGGATACGGCATGGCGGTGGCGCAGGCGCAGCACGCGCTGCGTGAAATGGGCGATCTGCTCAAGAAGGAAGGCGTCAGCGTCAAATACGCGATCCATCCGGTCGCAGGCCGCATGCCGGGGCACATGAATGTGCTGCTCGCCGAGGCCAACGTGCCGTATGATGAGGTGTTCGAACTCGAAGACATCAACAGCGAATTCGCGCAGACCGACGTTGCCTTCATCATCGGTGCGAACGACGTGGTCAATCCGGCGGCCAAGACCGACAAGTCCTCGCCGATCTACGGCATGCCGGTGTTCGATGTCGACAAGGCAAAGACGGTGTTCTTCATCAAGCGCTCGATGGGCGGCGTGGGCTATGCGGGCGTCGACAACGACGTGTTCTACATGGACCAGACGATGATGCTGCTGGCCGATGCGAAGAAGATGGTCGAGGATATCTGCAAGAACCTGGGGCACTGAGCTTCATGCGGAAAATTGGCCTGATCGGCGGGATGAGCTGGGTCTCGACCGAAACCTATTACCGCCTGATCAACAAGGAAGTGCAGAAACGCGCCGGGTCGCTGTGCAGCGGCCCGATCGCGATCGAAAGCCTCAACTTCTGCGATATTTCGCAGATCACGACGCCCGAAGGTTGGGATCACGCCGCCGAACGCCTGATCGCGGCGGCGCGCTCGCTCGAACAATCGGGTGCGACCGCAGTCCTGATCTGCGCCAATTCCATGCACAAGGTCTATGACCGGGTGCAGGCGGCGGTCGCGGTACCTATCATCCATATCGCCGATTGCGTCGGCGAGAAGATGCAGGCCGACGGCATCAAGCGTGCTGCGATCATCGGTACGCGCAACGTGATGCTCGAGAGCTTCTACCGGCAGCGGCTGGTCCGCCATGGGATCGGCCTGCTCGCACCGCAGATGGAGCGCGTCGAGGAGATCGACCGAATCATTTATGACGAGCTGATGGAAGGCCGCGTGGTCCGCGAATCGGAACGCACGATGAAGACCTTCCTCACCAACATTGCCAAGGAAGACGTGCAGGCGGTTGTGCTGGGCTGCACCGAGCTGGAAATGATCATCGACACCAAGGCCAATGTGCTGCCAATCTATGATGGCACAGAGATCCATGCGCATGCCGCAGTCAACTGGATCATGGGCGAGGGTTGAGTCTCACGGTGGCTTGAGCCTAAAGCGCATCGACCTTTGCCGGATAGCGGCGAAGCTACCGGAGTCGCCCCAAGCCATGCATCCTCGCGCACCCTTTGCCTGCGATCCAGACGCCACGCGCGGGCGGCAACATGCCGAAAGCGGCGCGCCCACCCGGGGCCCGCGCGGAGCGTTCCAGCGCGATCGCGATCGCATCATCCACTCGATCAGTTTCCGGCGTCTGCGGCACAAGACGCAGGTCTTTGTCGCGCCCGATGGCGACCATTACCGCGTGCGGCTGACCCATAGTCTGGAGGTCGCCCAGATCGGGCGCACGATTGCGCGATCACTAGGTCTGGATGAGGATCTGACCGAGGCTTTGTGTCTGGCGCACGATATCGGTCATCCCCCATTCGGCCATGCGGGCGAAGATGCGTTGCAGGAAGCGATGGCAGGGCAGGGCGGGTTCGACCATAATGCGCACACACTGCGCGCGCTGCACGTTCTGGAGTCGCCTTACCCGCTCTGGCAGGGGCTGAATCTCAGCTGGGAAGTCTTGGAGGGGCTGGCCAAGCACAACGGCCCGGTCGCATCCGCGCCCTGGGCGCTGGCGGAAATCGACGCAGCATTCGATCTCGATCTCAAGCGCTTCTCGTCGCTGGAGGCGCAGGTTGCCGCAGTCGCCGACGACATCGCCTATGACAATCATGACATTGATGACGGCCTGCGCGCCGGGTTCCTGTCGTTTGACGATCTGCTGTCACTGCCCAGTGCCATTCGGCAGTGGGATGCCATTCGGTCGCGCTTTCCCGGGGTTGCCGAAGACCGGTTGCGGTCCGAATTTGTGCGCGACCAGATCGGGCTGATGGTCAATGACGTCATAGCGTCAACCCGGCAGCGAATCGCAGACCTTGGCATCGGCGATATCGAGGATGTCCGCGCAGCTGGGCAAATGATCGCAGGCTTTTCCGATGCGATGGCGGCACAGGAGCGCGACCTGAAGGCGTTCATGTACGCGCGCGTCTATCATCATCCCCGGCAGCTCGAGGCTGCCGAGCTGGCGCGGCAAGTGATTGCGGCGCTGTTTGCCGCCTATCATGCCGACCCGGCGCTGCTGCCGGAGGACTGGCGCTCGCGTCTGCCCCAGAGCGAGCCGTGGAAGAGCCGCCATATCGCCGATTTCCTGGCGGGCATGACCGACCGCTTCGCGCTCACCTGCCACCGGCAGATTTTCGGTCACGCGCCCGAGGGGCTCAGCCACGTGTGAGATGCGTATATTGCATCGCAGCGTAATTTGATTGACAGCCCTCGCACGATTGCCCATTCCCCGTCTCGTCAATGGGGCGAAAGCTCCATGAGACGACACGGGAGAGCGCGGTGCCCCGGCACCGCCACCGAAGGAGCAACCGCCCCGGAATCTCTCAGGTCATCGGGACCGTGTCGTTGATCGGCGCTCTGGAAAGCGAGTGGCCCTGCTGGGCTGCTCCACCGAAGGGGTAAATGGACGGGTCTTTCCCGGTCATGAAAGCTCTCAGGTTCAAGTGACAGAGGGGGTTGGACGCGGTTCATGGCCTTTGGGTTGTGGGCGTTGTTCAGCCTCATGCCACCGGAGTACCCTGATGACCGACTTTATCGCCGAAATGATGGAACGCCTGCCCGATCGGCTGCTGCCGCTCGATGCCTGGCATCGCGAGCGTGGTGGCCGGATGGTGCCGTTCGCCGGCTATCAGATGCCCGTCCAGTATGAAGGCGTGATGGCCGAGCATCTGTGGACGCGTGAAAACGCCGGTCTGTTCGACGTCAGCCACATGGGCCAGGTGCTGCTGACCGGCGATGCCCCCGATGTTGCGCTGGAATCCGTCGTGCCCGGCGAGATCCAGAAGCTGGGCGTCAACCGCATGCGCTATTCGGTGCTGCTGAACGACGAGGGCGGCATTCTGGACGACCTGATGGTGACGCGGCGCGAGCGCGACCTGTACCTGGTCGTCAATGGCGCCTGCAAATATGACGATCTGGCGCACATGCGCGAGGTGTTTCCCGACGAGGTGGTGATCACGCTGCTCGACGAGCGCGCGCTGTTTGCGCTGCAGGGCCCCAGGGCGGGCGAGGCTTTGGCCAGCCTGATCCCCGATGTGGCGTCGCTGTACTTCATGCAGGCCGGCGCGTTTACTTTCGATGGCATGTCGCTGTGGATCAGCCGCTCGGGTTATACCGGAGAGGATGGCTTCGAGATCAGCGTCGATTGTGATCATGCAGCGCAACTGGCTGACCGGCTGTGCGCGCTCGAAAGCGTCAAGCCGATCGGCCTGGGCGCGCGCGATTCGCTGCGGCTTGAAGCAGGCCTGCCACTGTATGGCCATGACCTTGATGAAACGGTGAGCCCCACGGAAGGGGATCTGGCATTTTCGATCAGCAAGCGTCGCCGCAGCGAAGGCGGTTTTGCAGGGGCCGAACGCATTCTCGAAGAGCTGGCCGAAGGCGTTGATCGCAAGCGCGTCGGCCTGATGGTCGAGGGGCGCCAGCCGGTGCGCGAAGGCGCCGAGCTTTATGTCGGCGATCGCATGGTCGGCAAGGTGACCTCGGGCGGGTTTGCCCCCACGCTGGGTGCGCCGATCGCGATGGGCCTGGTCAAGGCTGCCTTCATCGACATGGGGACCGTGCTGGAGGCCGAGGTGCGCGGCAAGCGCATCCCCGTCACGGTCGCGCCGATGCCGTTCGTGCCGCACCGCTATCACCGCGCCAAAGCTGTCTGATTATCTCACGAGTTGATGGAGCCACAACATGAGCCGTTATTTTACCGAAGAACATGAATGGGTTGAAGTCGAGGGCAAGGTCGCCACGGTCGGCATCACCGAATATGCGCAGGAACAGCTGGGCGATGTCGTGTTCGTCGATGTGCCTGCCGAAGGCAAGCAGTTCGACAAGGGCGACGAAGCCGCCGTCGTTGAATCGGTGAAGGCCGCAAGCGACGTGTACAGCCCGGTTTCGGGAACGATCGTCGAAGGCAATGACGTCCTCGCCGACGAACCCGCGCTGGTCAACACCGACCCCGAAGGCGACGGCTGGTTCTTCAAGCTCGAACTGTCTGATCCGAGCGAACTGGACGGCCTGATGGATGAGGCTGGATACAAAAAGTTCGTTGCAGGTCTCTGATATAAAACGATTACCGAATCTCATTGGCATTATGCCCAAAAGGATATGAACCGGCGATGCGTTACCTCCCCCTCAATACCCAAGACCGCGTATCGATGCTCGCCACCATTGGTGCTGGCTCGATCGATGATCTGTTTGTCGACATTCCCGAAGAGGCCCGGCTGACCGGACCGATTCGCGGCCTGCCGATGCATGCGCCCGAAATGGCGGTCGAACGTCACATGAAAAAACTCGCCGGCCAGAATCTGGTCGCGGGTGAAGTGCCGTTCTTCATGGGGGCAGGCGCGTATCGCCATCATGTGCCGGCTTCGGTCGATCACCTGATCCAGCGCGGCGAGTTTCTCACCGCCTACACGCCCTATCAGCCGGAAATCGCGCAAGGCACGCTGCAGATGCTGTTCGAATTCCAGACGCAGGTCGCGCGGCTGTTCGGGTGCGATGTTGCCAATGCGTCGATGTACGACGGCTCCACCGCCTGCTGGGAAGCGGTCACCATGGCGCGCCGGATCACCAAGCGGGGCAAGGCGTTGCTCTCGTCTGGCCTGCATCCGCACTATGTCGGCGTCGCCAAGACGATGGCGCGGTTCACCGGCGATGCGCTGGTGCATCAGGCTCCCAGCCTGAATGCCGAGACGGATGTCGATGCGCTGATCGGCCAGATCGACAAGGATACCAGCTGCGTCGTGGTGCAGTATCCCGATATCCTGGGTCGCGTCAGCGATCTGACCGCGCTGGCCAGCGCGACGCAGGCGGCAGGCGCGCTGCTGATCGCGGTGGTCACCGAGCCGGTCGCGCTGGGCGCGCTGCGCAGCCCAGGTGAAATGGGCGCGGACATCGTCGTGGGCGAAGGCCAGTCGCTGGGCGTCGGGCTTCAGTTCGGCGGGCCGTATGTGGGCCTGTTCGGCTGCAAGCAGAAATATGTTCGGCAGATGCCCGGTCGCCTGTGCGGTGAAACCGTGGATGCCGAGGGCAAACGCGGGTTCGTGCTGACGCTGTCGACCCGCGAGCAGCACATTCGCCGCGAAAAGGCGACGAGCAACATCTGCACCAACAGCGGATTGTGCGCGCTGGCATTCAGCATTCACATGACATTGCTGGGCGAAAAGGGTCTGCGCGGCCTGGCCGATGTCAACCATGGCATGGCGGTCACGGCTGCCAACCGGCTGGCACAGGTGCCTGGCGTCGCCGTGTTGAACGACAGCTTTTTCAATGAGTTTACCTTGGTTCTTCCCAAGGATGCACGGACCATCGTGCGCGAACTGGCCGATCGCGAGATCCTGGGCGGCGTATCGCTGGGCCGCCTCTATCCCGATGAGCCGGGGCTGGCCAACGGGCTGGTGGTCGCCGTTACCGAAACGACGACGCCGGAAGACATCGAGTCCTTCGCAACCGTCTTGCAGGAGTTGCTGGCATGAGCATGAACAATCAGGGTCGCCCCACGCGGCAGGTCGAAGACGTCGCCGCTGGTTCGGAGCGGACCACTAGCACCGGCAATCGCGCCTTGATGCTGGAAGAGGCGCTGATTTTCGAGATTGGCGACAGGAACCGCACAGGGGTCGATCTGCCCGAGGCGCCGAAGGTCGCATCGCGGCTTGGTGGTCTGGAACGCAAAGCGGCGATCAGCTTGCCCGGCCTGTCGGAGCAGGAGACGGTGCGCCATTACACCCGGCTCAGCCGTCAGAACTACGCGATCGATCTGGGGCTTTTCCCGCTGGGATCGTGCACGATGAAGCACAACCCGCGGCTGAACGAAAAGATGGCGCGTTTGCCCGGTTTTGCCGATATCCACCCGCTGCAGCCGATCCAGACCGTGCAGGGCGCGCTGGCCGTCATCGACGAACTCGGCGAGTGGCTGGTGAAGCTCACCGGAATGGCAGGCGTGGCGATGTCGCCCAAGGCCGGTGCGCATGGCGAATTGTGCGGCATTCTGGCGATCCGGTCTGCGCTCGAAGCGCGCGGTGACAAGCGCTCGGTCATTCTCGTTCCGGAAAGCGCGCACGGCACCAACCCGGCAACGGCGGCGTTTGCAGGCTATCAGGTTGAGGATATTCCGGCCAAGCCCGACGGCCGTGTCGATGTCGACGCGCTGATCGCGCGGCTCGCCCCTGATGTTGCCGGTGTGATGATCACCAACCCCAACACTTGCGGGCTGTTCGAGCGCGATCTGAAGGTCATTTCGGATGCGGTCCATGCAGCAGGCGGCTTTGTCTATTGCGATGGCGCGAACTTCAACGCCGTCGTGGGCAAGGTGCGTCCGGGTGATCTCGGCGTCGATGCGATGCATATCAACCTGCACAAGACCTTCTCGACCCCGCATGGCGGCGGCGGTCCGGGTTCCGGCCCGGTGGTGTTCTCCGAGGCTCTTGCCCCGTTTGCACCGCTCCCGTTTGTCGAGCGTCTCGATGACGGCAGGCTCGCGCTGATCGAAGAGGAAAGCGCCCAGGATCATCACGCATCCAGCTTTGGCCGGATGGTTGCGTTCCATGGCCAGATGGGCATGTTCACCCGCGCGCTGGCCTATATCCTCAGCCACGGCGCAGACGGGCTGAAGCAGGTCGCGGAAGATGCGGTGCTCAACGCCAATTACGTCCTGCGCTCGCTCGAAGACGTCCTCGATGCGCCATTCGGGGCGGCAGGGCCGTGCATGCACGAGGCCTTGTTCTCTGATGCCGGATTTGCCGAGGGCTTCTCGACCATCGATCTTGCCAAGGGACTGATCGACGAGGGCTTCCACCCGATGACGGTCTATTTCCCGCTGGTGGTGCACGGTGCCATGCTGGTGGAACCGACCGAGACCGAGAGCAAGGCTGCGCTCGACCAGTTCATCGGCGCTTTGCGCTCGGTGGCGTTGCGGGCCAAGCAGGGGGATGCATCGCTGCACAGCGCACCGCATTTCGCCCCGCGTCGTCGCCTCGATGAAACGCTGGCCGCGCGCAAGCCGGTGCTGGTGTGGACAGAGCCTGCAATCGAACAGGCCGAAGCCGCCGAGTAAACGCTTCAAACCCGCCCGGTCGCACACCGGGCGGGTTTTTCATATCCAGCGGCGAACTCGGGCGCAGTAATCTGCAAACGGTTTGCCAAATCTTTCGGCCAGGTATTTCTCTTCCTTGGCAATAACGGCCCGGTCGATGGCGATAAAGGCAAAGGGCACGAAGGTCAGCACGCCCATGCTGCCGTCCCAGATCGCATAGCCCAGCTGGATCGCCAGCATGCCCAGATACATCGGATTGCGACTGTGCCGATAAGGGCCGCGCGCAATGATCGCCTGGCTGGGAGTCCAGGGCTCAGGGTTCTCGCCATAGGCGCGGAACAGCCCCAGAGACACGATCAGCAGGCCGATACCGCCCGTCATCATGGCAAAGCCCACCCAGCCGATCGACCGGCTCATGGGGATCGGCGGCAGTCCCAGCAGCCGGTCTGCGAGCAGCCCCAGCAGGATGAAGCCCAGGAACACGAGCGGCGGCGGAAAGCCGACGGCAGGCGCGATGCTGGCATCCACGCGCGGCAATTGAGGTGGTTCGTCGTTGATCATGACCCAAACTGGCGCTTTGCCGGGCCGCTTGCAAGCGCTGCGATTGCCTGTGCTTGTCAATGGCGGCATGGTGCGCAGCATGACCGAACCCAAACCCTGGCTGATTGACGAGGCGGGCGCCGAAGCCCGCCGCCATGCCCCCGCCACGCTGCGCAACCGTGATGCTATCGCCGAAGTCTTGAAAGACTGGCTCCCGGCGCACGGCGTCGTGCTGGAGATTGCCAGCGGCAGCGGTGAGCATGCGGTGCATTTTGCGGGCAAATTCCCCGCGCTCGAATGGCAGCCCAGCGATTGCGAACCTGCCGCACTCCAGTCGATCGCCGCATGGACGGCCGAGTCCGGCCTTGCCAACATCCTTCCGCCCAAGCTGATCGATGTCGAAGCGAAGGCCTGGCCGATCGACCATGCCGATGCCCTGCTGTGCATCAATATGGTCCACATAAGTGCGTGGAATGCGACGGTGGGATTGTTCAAGGGTTGCGCTCGGGTGCTCACCGAGCAGGCGCCCCTCCTTCTCTATGGGCCTTATCTTGAGGAGGGCGTGGAGACGGCGGCATCCAATCTTGCCTTCGATGAATCGCTCAAGGCGAGAAACCCGGCATGGGGCCTGCGCCACCTCGGTGAAGTGGATCGGGTAGCATCGGACCATGGCTTCGCGCGCATCAGCCGCCAGGAGATGCCAGCCAATAATCTCATGCTGGTTTATCGGAGGCCTTCGACGTAAAGTCATGAATCTCTGGGCTGTGTCCGCTTTCTGTCAGCGTGAGGAAAAAGCTGCTGTTGAGGAAGCGACCCCATTGCGGTCGTCGGCTAAGTCGGTCATCCATATCGTGATGCGTATCTTTTCTGATTTTCGGATATTCGAGCGGCCTCCTAAGCCCGGTCTCCGGCTGTTCCGATGGATAGCTTGGCGCTGGCTCGCCCTCGGGGTCCTGTTCACAAGCTTCATCCTTGTATTCGCCGTCAGTCATTTCATCGGTGGCGAGCCGATCTACTACACAAACGAGAAGCGTAACCTAACCGACGCCGAAACTTGGGAGATGATCCAAATGTTCCTGTCGGGCGGCGGGTTCTTCTTTATCGTCGGTCTGATAGGCGTGCTCTCCCTGCCGAAGCGCTGAGTCCGTTTCCGATCCAGTTTAGTTCATCCAAGCTGCAGATTCGAGGTCCTGTAAGCGGACCTCCGGACCCTACCGTGAATGAATATGCTCCACATCAGCCCTTCGACCGCCAGCGCCGGTCTGTTCCGGCAGGCTCCTGACCTGCTTTCGCGTGGCACCATGCTGTATCCCTATGGGCCATTCGCGCGTCATGACGTCATGACGGCACAGAACAATCCGGCATTCGAGGCCTCTCTGAAGCAGCGCAATTCCTGTTGGGGGCTGCGCAATCTGGCGGATATCGATGCGATAGCCCAGGGCCATGGCTTTGCTCCCGCAGCGTTGATCGCGATGCCCGCCAACAACCTGTCGCTTCTCTATCGTCGCTGCTGACGCATATCTATTGTCAAGCGGTCGGCTTTGTGACTAGCTTTCGTCTTGAGGGCAGGATCAAAAGGTTCGCCCACCGCCACATGTGGGAGAGAGATATGCTGGCCAGCGTCACCGAAGCGCGTACCGACCTAGGCTCCACCGTGCGATACTGGGCTGAGGAACGTCCCGATGCCATCGCGCTGGATGATGGCACCACCCGGATCAGCTACCGCGAACTTGATCGGCAGGTCGATCTGTATGCGCGCGCGTTTGTCGCTGCAGGGCTTGAGCCCGGCACCCGGATCGCATGGCTGGGCAAGAACGCCAGCCTGTATTTCACGCTGCTGGTCGCGGCAAGCCGTGCGGGGCTGGCGATGGTGCCGGTGGGCTGGCGGCTGGCGGTGCCCGAAGTCCGCTATATTCTCGCGGATACCGGCGCAGCTTTGCTGGTGTGCCAGCCTGGCTTCGCAGCAACCGCCAAGGCGGCTGCGGATGGGCTAGGTACGCTGCACACCGTGCTGCTCGATACGGCTGATGACGACTCCGGGCTCGAGGTGCTGGATGACTGGGCTGCCTCGCAAGGCTCTGCCGGACTGCCGGATGTCGACCCGGAACGCGGCGTGCTGCAACTCTATACATCGGGAACCACCGGCAATCCCAAGGGGGCGGTGCTGTGCAACCGCAACATGTTCGCGCTGCGCCCGGTGATCGAGGCGTCTGATGTGGATTGGTACAAGATCAGCAGCGACGATTCGATGCTGGTCATCATGCCGGTCGCGCATATCGCGGGCTCGGGCGTCGGAACAATCGCGTTCTACAACGGCTGCCGCGCGGTGATCCGGGCCGAGTTTTCGCCCGATGCGGTGCTCGATTGCGTGCAGGATGGCGTCACGCACATGTTCCTGGTGCCCACCGCGCTGCAGATGGTGGTCAATCATCCCCGCGCTGCCGGCACCGACTGGTCGCGGCTCAAGCTGGTGATGTACGGCGCAGCGCCGATCCCGCTGGAGCTGCTGCGCCAGTGCATGCACACCATGGGAGCGCAGTTCTGCCAGCAATATGGCATGACCGAAACCACCGGAACATTCTGCGCCTTGCCGCCAGAGGACCATGACCCCGCCGGCAATGATCGGATGCGCTCGGCGGGCAAGGCTCTGCCCGGCGTGGAAATCCGCATCGTCGACGGCATGGGCCAGCCCGTGCCCAATGGTACCATCGGCGAAATCGCGACGCGCTCTGCGCTCAACATGGTCGGCTATTGGCGCAACGACGCCAAGACGCGCGAGACCGTGGATGGCGATGGCTGGCTGCTCACCGGCGATGCGGCCTATATGGACGATGATGGCTATGTGTTCATCCAGGACCGGGTCAAGGACATGATCATATCGGGCGGCGAGAACGTGTATCCGGCGGAAGTCGAGAATGCGATCTTCGGCCATCCCGATGTGCTGGAAGTCGCCGTGATCGGCATTCCGGACGAGAAATGGGGCGAGGCGGTCAAGGCCGTGGTCGTGCCCAAGGCCGGGCACGAGGTCGATCCCGCGTCGGTCATCGCCTGGGCGCGCGAGCGGATTGCGCCGTTCAAGGCACCCAAGACCATCGACATCATTCAGGAGATGCCGCGCAATGCCACTGGCAAGATCTTGCGGCGCGAATTGCGCGCGCCGTATTGGGAGGGGCGCGAACGCCAGGTGGGCTAGTCGCCGCGCTGGGCGGTCAACCCCTGCGTTGCCGCGCCAATTGGTTTTCGCGCCAGGCGATGTATAGGCCCGATCCGATGATCAACGGTGCCCCGATCCAGGTCGCGGGCACCGGCCAGTTTTCCCAGATCAGCCAGCCGGCGAGCGCAGCCCAGATCAGGCTGGAATAGTCCATCGGCAGCACGACCGATACCGGGGCCAGCCGCAGCGACCAGGTGATCCCCAGCTGCGCGCCTGCTCCGAACAGCCCCATCAGGCCGATGATGGCCCAGGTCTCGGCATCGTGCATCTTGCCCACGAACAGCATGGCGATACCCAGCGGGATCATCGAGCTCAAAGAAAACCAGAACATTGTCGTCACCGGGCTTTCGGTCTCGCCCAGCTTGCGGATGATGATGCTGACCCAGGCGGTAATCGCGACGCCGGCGATGCCGACCAGCGCACCGGCAAGTGGAATGTGTCCGCTGCCCGGCTGCACGACGATCAACACGCCTGCAAGCCCGGCGGCAATCGCCCCCCAGCGATGCAGGCCCACGGTTTCGTGGAGCAGGAAAATCGACAGTAAAGTCGCGATGATCGGGACCATGAAGCCGATCGCGGTCGCCTCTGCGATCGGCAGCAGCGCGAAGGACAGGAAGTTCAGCGACATCGCCACCATGCCGATCACCATCCGTCCGGCGTGGGTCCATGGTATCGATGTCCTCAGCAAGGCCATGCCGGGGCCGGCCACCGCGACAGGGATCAGCACCAGCACGCCAGTCAACTGACGATAGAACACGCTTTCAAGCACATGCACCCCATGGTTCGATGCCAGCTTCACGCAGGCGAACATTGCGGTGATCGAGATTGCGGCGAACAGTCGGATGACAATGGCCACCAGCGCCTGGTTGGCAGGCGGGCTGCTGGCAGGCGTCGCAACGGGGGCAGGCTGGGGTTCGGGCAGGGCCATCGGCGCTCTGCTAACAGCAGCGGGCCGCTACGTCATCCCGTCGAATGGCATAACTTCTGCAAATCTTCACAGTGCGGGCATTGCACCGGCATTTTCGCATTGGGCCTGACCAAAAGGGCAGGGCGACGCGCTCTGGCCAAAACGGTGCGATTGCATTATTCGCCAAGGCCATAGCGGGGCGGCACGACCCCCAGCCACAGCGACAGGATAGCCATGACCACCCAGTTCGAGCTTACCGAAGACCAGCTTGCCATTCAGGAAGCGGCGCGCAAGTTCACCGCCGACCGGATCACGCCCTTTGCCGCCGAATGGGACGAGAAACACATCTTCCCGCGTGACACGATCAAGGAGGCGGCGGACCTTGGCTTTGCCGCGATCTATGTCAGCGAGGAGAGCGGCGGTATTGGCCTCGGACGGCTTGAAGCCGCGTTGATCATGGAGGCGATGGCCTATGGCTGCCCCTCGACCAGCGCTTTCATCTCGATCCACAACATGGCGGCATGGATGATCGACACCTTCGGATCGGATGATCTGAAGAGCCGCTATCTTCCTGATCTTGTGACGATGGACAAGATCGCCAGCTATTGCCTGACCGAGCCCGGCTCCGGATCGGACGCGGCTGCGCTCAAGACCAAGGCGGTGCTCGATGGCGACCATTATGTCGTCAACGGTTCCAAGCAGTTCATCAGCGGCGCCGGCGCGAATGACGTCTATGTCACCATGGTCCGCACTGGCGAGGATGGCCCCAAGGGGATTTCGTGCCTGGTGATCGACAAGGACACGCCCGGCGTCAGTTTCGGCGCGAACGAGAAGAAGCTGGGATGGCACAGCCAGCCGACCGCGCAGGTCATCTTCGACAACGCCCGCATCCCCGTCGCCAACCGCGTCGGTGCCGAAGGCGATGGTTTCCGTTTTGCGATGATGGGGCTCGACGGAGGCCGCCTGAACATTGGCGCCTGTTCGCTGGGCGGGGCGCAGCGCTGCCTGGACGAGGCGGTGGCCTATACCAACGATCGCAAGCAATTCGGCAAGCGGATCAACGAATTCCAGAACACCCAGTTCATGCTCGCTGACATGGCGACCGATCTGGAGGCGGCGCGGGCTTTACTCTATCTGGCTGCCGCCAAGGTTTCGGCCAATGCGCCCGACAAGACCAAGTTTGCTGCGATGGCCAAGCGTTTGAGCACCGACAGCGGTTCGAAGATTGTCAACGATGCGCTGCAACTGTTTGGCGGCTATGGCTATTTGCAGGATTATCCGATCGAGCGCTTCTGGCGCGACCTGCGGGTGCATTCGATCCTCGAAGGCACCAACCAGGTGATGCGGATGATCGTCGCGCGCGAAATGCTGCGCCAGTAAGGATGTGACCATGACCACCGATGTTATCACCCGCGTCGAAGGGCGCACCGGCATCATCAGCCTCAACCGCCCCGGCGCGCTTCATGCGCTGACCACCGCGATGTGCCAGGCGATGACCGACGCGCTGACCGGATGGATCGACGATCCAGCCGTCGATGCCGTGATGATCGACCATGCGGAAGGGCGCGGTTTCTGCGCGGGCGGCGACATCCGCATGCTGGCCACCAGCGGCGCGAAGGACGGCATCGAGGCGCGCGAATTCTTCTTCGTCGAGTACCGGCTCAATCACCTGCTGTTCGTCTATCCCAAGCCGATCGTCGCATTCATGGATGGTATCACCATGGGGGGCGGGGTTGGGCTTTCGCAGCCCGCGCGGTACCGGATTGCCACCGAGAACACGCGCTTTGCCATGCCGGAGACCGGTATCGGCCTGTTCCCCGATGTCGGCGGCGGCTGGTTCCTTTCGCGCCTGCCTGGGCGTACAGGCCAGTTCCTGGCGCTGACCGGCGCGCGGCTGGATGGTGCGGAGTGTCTGGCGCTGGGTCTAGCGACGCATTATCTGCCCTCGGACGTTCTGGAGAATGCCAAGAGCCAGATAGCCGAGGCTCCCGACCAGATCGACACGATCCTCGCCGGACTAGCCGTCGAGCCTGCGCCCGCCCGCATCCTGAACAACCGTGAGACCATCGATCGCCTGTTCGCTTCCGATCGCTACGAAGACATTCTGGCGGCGCTGGATGCCGAAGGCTCGGAATGGAGCGCCAAGGAGCTCACGACGCTCGCCTCCAAGTCCCCCCAGACCTGCAAGGTTGCGCTGCGCCAATTGAAGGAAGGCGCGCAGATGCCTGATTTCGCTGCGGAAATGGTCCAAGAATATGCCATCGGCGCACGCGTCGTGCAGATGCATGATTTCATCGAGGGCGTCCGTGCGTTGATCATCGAAAAGGACCATGCGCCGCGCTGGAACCCGGAAACGCCCGAGGGTGTGACCGACGACCTGCTCGATACCATTTTTGCGCCGCTTCCCGCCGATCAGGCCTGGACGCCACTGGAGATTGCACGATGACCTATGAAACCCTGCTCGTTGAACAGCGCGGCGCTGTCACGCTGATCACCCTGAACCGCCCGCAGGCGCTCAATGCGCTCAACAGCCAGGTGCTCGCCGATCTGATCGCCGCCCTGGCGGCGTTCGATGCTGACGCGTCGCAAGGCTGCGCCGTGCTGACAGGCAGCGAAAAGGCGTTCGCCGCCGGCGCGGACATCAAGGAAATGGCGACGCAAAGCTTTGCCGACATGTACGGCAGCAACTTCTTTGCCGGCTATGACCGGGTCACTGCCACGCGCAAACCGGTGATCGCGGCAGTGGCTGGATACGCCCTGGGCGGCGGCTGCGAACTGGCGATGATGTGCGATTTCATCATCGCGGCCGACAATGCCAAGTTCGGCCAGCCCGAGATCAAGCTTGCCGTCACCCCCGGCATGGGCGGATCGCAGCGCATGGCGCGCGCCATCGGCAAGGCCAAGACGATGGACATGTGCCTGACCGGGCGGATGATGGACGCGACCGAAGCCGAGCAGTCGGGCCTCGTTGCGCGCGTCGTCCCGGTCGCCGATCTGGTCGAGGAAGCCGTCAAGGCAGCAAGCACGATCGCCGGCATGGCGCCGCTCGCCACTTTGGCGGTCAAAGAAATGGTCAACGCCGCGTTCGAGACGACATTGCAGCAGGGCGTGGTGTTCGAGCGCCGCCTGTTCCACGGGCTGTTCGGCAGCGAGGACCAGACCGAAGGCATGGCAGCATTCGTCGAGAAGCGCCCCGGCAACTGGACGGGCCGCTGATCGACGCCGGGCTATCGTTGGTGGAGTGAGGCTTAAAACCGCGCCGGCGCGTTCCTATCTTCCTTTGCAGACAGGAACTGCCACACCATGACCCAGACCGCGAATAGTCCTTCCAAGGCTCGCCCGCCGCATCCCTTGCTCACGCTGACCGAGGGACGCGCGGTGTTCGAGCTGGGCACGTTCATTGCGCTTCGCCAGGCGATGAAGCGCCTGCCCAAGGGCGATGGCCATGCGGTGATCGTTCTGCCCGGGTTTCTGGCGGGCGACACCTCTACGCGTCCCATGCGCGGGTTGCTCAAGGATCTGGGTTACGCGACCCATGGCTGGGATCTGGGGCGCAATCTGCGGTTCACCACCGAGCGCGAGCAGGCGCTCTATGCGTTGCTCGACCGGGTCCATGATGAGTCCGGCAGTCCGGTCTCGCTGATCGGGTGGAGCCTGGGCGGGTTGTTTGCGCGCGAGATGGCCAAGCACAGCCCGGACAAGGTGCGGCAGGTGATCAGCCTGGGCAGTCCCATCTCCAGCGACCGCGGCTATACCAACGCCCGCCATCTGTTCGAACGGTTGAACGGCAAGACCCCCGAGCCGCTGCAGCAGGGCCGTTTCCAGTCACTCGAAGAAGCGCCACCAGTTCCGACCACCTCGATCCTCAGCCGTAGCGATGGCATCGTCGCGTGGCGCGCATCGGTGCAGAAGGCCGGCCCGCAGGCCGAGACGCTTGAAGTCCTCGCCAGCCATTGCGGACTGGGGGTCAACCCGATGGTGATGGTCGCGATCGCTGACCGGCTGGCGCAGCCGCTGGATGATTGGAAGCCGTTTGATCGCTCTGGCTGGCGATCGCTGCTGTACCGGAGCAACGCTCAGACGTGATCAGCGTCCGGACCGGAGCCGCAGCCCGTCACCGGGATATTTCAACCGGGGGATGGACAATCGCGGATGCCTCCCCACATGCCGCCATCAACGAGGAGCGCGCATGATGCACAGTGTCTGGGCCCAACTGGCCATTGCCATGTCGGCGCTTGCGGGAACGGCGGTGATTGCGGATGCGCGTCGGATGCGGAGGCGCAATTTCGATCGCGTCGGCTTCATGCCGTGGACGGCGATTTCGGTGCTGTCGCTGACGATCGCGGCCTTCGCCGCCGCGATCGCGCTCAAGGGCTTCTGATTACAGGCAGGCTTCCAGATACGCCTGTTCGAACCCGAACTGCCGCGCTTTTTCGAGCGTATAGGGGCGCAGGCCGGTCGAACGATATTCGCCGATGATCTTGCCGTCGGCGCCTTCATCCATGTATTCGAACTTGAACAGCTCCTGGGTGACGATAACCTCGCCCTCCATGCCGATCACCTCGGTGACATTGGTCACGCGGCGCGAACCATCGCGCAGACGCTTGACCTGTACGATGATGTCGACCGACTCGGCGATCTGACGGCTGATCGCTTCCTTGGGGATCTTGATGTCGCCCATCAGGATCATGTTTTCCATACGACCCAGCGCCTCGCGCGGGCTGTTGGCGTGGAGCGTACACATCGATCCGTCATGACCCGTGTTCATCGCGGCGAGCAGATCGAAGCACTCCGCGCCGCGGATTTCGCCCAGGATGATCCGGTCAGGACGCATACGCAGCGCGTTCTTGACGAGATCGCCGATGCTGATCGCGCCCTTGCCTTCCAGGTTGGGCGGGCGGGTTTCCAGCGGCAGCCAGTGCGGCTGCTGCAGGCGAAGTTCGGCGGCATCCTCGATCGTCAGCACGCGCTCGCCCGGATCGATCATCTTCGACAATGCGTTGAGCATCGTCGTCTTGCCCGAGCCGGTACCGCCCGAGATGACGACGTTGAAGCGGCAGGCGCCTGCGATCTTGAGCGCGGTCGCCATCTTTTCCGACATCGCGCCCCAATCCTTGAGGTTGTCGAGCGTGATCGGTTTTTCGGAAAACTTACGAATCGAGATCGCGGTGCCGCGCAGCGACAGCGGCGGGATGATGACGTTGACGCGGCTGCCGTCCTTGAGGCGGGCGTCGGCCAGCGGCGTGGTCTGGTCGATGCGGCGGCCGACCTGGTTGACGATGCGCTGGGCGATCTGCAGCAGATGTTCCTCATCGCGGAACTGGATCGGCGCGATGGTGAGCTTGCCCTTCTTTTCGATATAGGTCTGCTCAGGGCCATTGACCATGATATCGGTGATGTCCGGATCGTTGAGCAGCTCCTCGAGCGGACCGAAGCCGAGCAGCTCGTCGATCAGCACCTTTTCCAGCGCGAACTGTTCGCGGCGGTTAAGGGTGAGCTTCAGCTCGGCCAGCACTTCGAGAATGATCGGACGAAATTCTTCGGCAAGCTCGTCCTTGGTCAGCGTGGCGGCGGCTTCGGGGTCGACGCGTTCGAGCAGGCGCGGCAACACCTGCTCCTTGATCTTGTGGACCGACGCTTCGAAACCTTCGACCTTGGGGCCGGTATCGGCGACCGAATTGGCCCGATCGGAAAGGCGGGTCATGGCATCGGTCAATGCGACGCTTTCGGGCGTCATGTCCATGATGTCGAGACCGAGAAGGTCGACGGAATCAAGGTCAGGAAACTGATCGCCGCCCATGTCCATCGACAGGCCAAGCCGGGGTTCGGTGGGAGCTGGCGCCGGAGCGCCGCCTTTCATCGGGCGGGCAACCCCGAAGCTGGGCCGTGTGCCCGAGCCCATATTGCCGATTCCGTTCTTTCTGCCAAACGCGCTCATGGTGACCGATTTTCCCGGATAGATGTCGCGAACAGCCCAGATGAGCTGTTCTGGTTCTACGTGGTGAATAGCCTGGAAACTTTGATAATGTCCTAACAGCCTGTGAATGCAGGCAAACAGGAGCTGCCTGGCAGTTCCGCATGGCGCTTGCATCGCCACAATATCGGGCATTAAGCCGGGCAAAAGTTAACAACATCCCAGCAGGCGCACCACTTGGTCAAAAATTCCACAAGCAAGCCTACGTCCAAAGCGTCTGGTAACAACATGGCAGCCGGAATGCTCTATGCGCTGGCGGGCTTTGCTCTGCTGTCGTGCGGTGACGGCCTGATCAAGTCGACAAGCGGCCAGTGGCCAGGCACCGCCGTGGCCGCCTTGCGCTTCACCCTGGGGGCGATGGGTCTGGGGTTGGTGCTGTTAATCCGCGAGGGCCCCCAGGGCTTCCGTTTCCCTAGGCCAAAGGTGCAGTTGGCACGCGGCTTTTTCCTCGCGGCTGCCACGGTGACCTTCTTTTCGAGCATCTTCCTGATGCCACTGGCCACGGCCACGTCGATCCAGTTCATGGCGCCCTTGCTGACTGCGGTGATATCGTCGATCCTCTACAAGGAAACACTCAGCCGTGGCCGGTGGATCGCCACGGTGGCGGCGTTCATCGGTGTGATGATCGTTCTGCGCCCCAGCTTTGCTGATCTGGGCTGGGCGGCGTTTCTGCCGCTGGCGGCAGCGTTTGGCATGAGCGGGTTGATGCTGACGAATGCGCGCGCTGCAGGCTCGGGCAGCGTCCTGCTCAACCAGTTTCTGGTGGCCGCACTCGCTGCGCCGCTGCTGGTGCTTTATGCCGTGATCGGGCATGTGTCCGGCATCGAGCCTCTGCAGGTTGGCTGGCCCAGCACGTATGTGATTGGCGTCTGCGCAACCATCGCCGTCACGGCAAGCTTCAGCCATATGCTGATCTATCTTGCCACAGCGCGCAGTTCGGCAGCCACCGTGGCACCGATGGTCTATATCCAGATCATCGTCGCGATTGCGATTGGCGTGGTCTTCTACCGCGACTATCCTGATCTGGTTGCGCTGGCAGGCACTGGCGTGATCATTGGCAGCGGCGTCTATCTGCTTCGCAGTGGCCGCACATGAGGGCAGGGGTGGCATGGCACTGACGGGCTGGATGATCGCAATGGCGCTGCAGGCGGCAAGCCTGCCCGCCCCACCTGCGTTACCGTGCTGGATCGAGGGGCGCTGGCTATCCGAGGAAGCCGAGGGGCGCTGGACCGAGGAAAACTGGACCGGCTGTCGTGCCGATACCATGATGGGCACAGGCCGTGGCGGACGCGGTGAAACGGTGTCGAGCTATGAATTCATGCGCATTGCGCGAAATGAGAATGGCGATCTGATGTTCTACGGATCGCCGTTCGGCAACCCGGCAGCGGCCTTTCGTGCGGTCAAGGCGGGTCCGAAAGAGATCGTGTTCGTCAACCCGAACCATGACTATCCGCAGCGCATACGCTACTGGATGGAAGGCGACTTGCTGCTGGCCGAAGCGAGCATGCGCGACGGCAGCAAGCCGCAAGCCTGGCGCTACAAACGGATCGTTGGGAAATGAACCAGCTAGCCTGTTACTGGCACGGAGAGTATGGAAAGCGTGGGCTTAGCCCGAAACGCGCTCTGCCAGGATCGTCAGGCCCTGCTCGTTGACTTCGGCAAAGCCACCTTCGATCGCGATCGTCTCGGGCTGGCCACCTTCAGTCTTGTAGATCGAGACCAGACCGTCGCGGACGGTCGACATCAGCGGCGCATGGCCCTCGAGCACACCGAACTCACCCTCTGCGCCGGGCACGACGACCATGTGCACCGCTTCCGAGCGGACCAGCTTTTCAGGGGTTACGAGTTCAAACTGCAGTGCCATTTACAAATTCCTCAATACCCTCTCCCCGCAGGGGGGAGAGGGTAACATTTCCAGTTAAGCCGCTTCAGCCAGCGTCTTGGCCTTTTCGACGGCCTCTTCGATGCCGCCAACCATGTAGAAGGCTGCTTCAGGGAGGTGGTCGTATTCGCCATCGACCACAGCCTTGAAGCTCTTCACGGTGTCTTCGAGCGAGACGAACTTGCCCGAGATGCCGGTGAACACTTCTGCCACGTGGAAGGGCTGCGACAGGAACTTCTGGATCTTGCGCGCGCGGGCGACGGTGAGCTTATCTTCTTCCGAAAGCTCGTCCATGCCCAGAATGGCGATGATGTCCTGAAGCGACTTGTACTTCTGCAGCGTCGACTGAACGGCGCGCGCGGTTTCGTAATGCTCCACGCCGACGACGCGGGGTTCCAGAACGCGGCTGGTCGAATCGAGCGGATCCACCGCAGGATAGATGCCGAGTTCCGAGATCGCGCGGTTGAGCACGGTCGTTGCGTCCAAGTGAGCGAACGAGGTGGCAGGGGCAGGGTCGGTCAAGTCATCTGCGGGAACGTAGATGGCCTGCACCGAAGTGATCGAGCCCTTGTTGGTCGAGGTGATGCGCTCCTGCAACTGGCCCATGTCGGTCGACAGGGTCGGCTGATAGCCCACGGCCGAAGGAATACGGCCGAGCAGAGCCGACACTTCCGAACCCGCCTGCGTGAAGCGGAAGATGTTGTCGACGAAGAACAGCACGTCCTGGCCTTCCTGGTCGCGGAAATATTCCGCGATGGTCAGGCCCGACAGAGCAACGCGGGCGCGCGCACCCGGAGGCTCGTTCATCTGGCCATAGACCAGCGCAACCTTGGAACCTTCGCTGATCGCTTCGCCAGCTTCGTTCTTGGCGATAACGCCTGCATCGAGGAACTCGTGGTACAGATCGTTACCTTCGCGGGTACGCTCACCGACGCCCGCGAATACCGAGGTGCCGCCATGGCCCTTGGCGATGTTGTTGATCAGTTCCTGGATCAGCACGGTCTTGCCGACGCCGGCGCCGCCGAACAGGCCGATCTTGCCGCCCTTGGCATAAGGGGCGAGCAGGTCGATCACCTTGATTCCGGTGACCAGAATTTCCGATTCGGTCGACTGGTCGACGAATGCGGGAGCCTGTGCGTGGATCGGGGCGGTCTGCTTGGCACCGATCGGGCCACGCTCGTCGATCGGCTCGCCCACGACGTTCATGATTCGGCCGAGCGTTTCGGGACCAACCGGCATGCGGATCTGCGCGCCGGTGTCAGTGACGTTCTGGCCGCGGACCAGGCCGTCGGTGCCGTCCATGGCGATGCAGCGCACGGTGTTTTCACCCAGATGCTGGGCGACTTCGAGGACGAGGCGGTTGCCGTTGTTCACGGTTTCCAGCGCGTTCAGAATGGCGGGGATTTCGCCGTCAAAGGTCACGTCGACGACCGCGCCGATGACCTGGCTGATCTTGCCGATATTGTTGGTGGTTGCCATGAGCTGTTTCCTGCTTTCGGACGGTTAAAGGGCTTCGGCGCCCGAGATGATTTCAACGAGTTCGGTGGTGATCGCGGCCTGGCGGCTGCGGTTGTATTCGATGGTGAGCCGGTTGATCAGATCGCCCGCGTTGCGCGTGGCGTTGTCCATCGCGGTCATCGATGCACCCTGTTCAGACGCAGCGTTCTCAAGAAGTGCGCCGAAAATCTGCGTCGTGACGTTGCGCGGCAGCAGCTCGGCGAGGATTTCTTCCTCATCGGGCTCATATTCCACCGCAGCGTCGGTTGCGGGGGCAGCGCCAGTCGGGATCGCTACAGGGATGATCTGACGACCTACCGGTTCCTGCAGCAGTGCCGAGCGGAACTTGGAATAGAACAGATGGGCGACATCGAACTCGCCCTTTTCGAACATCGCAATCAGTTCGGCGGAAATCGCCTGTGCTTCGGCAAAGCCCTGATTCTTGAGCGCGGTGGTGTCGAAATAGCGCACGACCTGCTTGGGATATTCGCGGATGATCATCGCGCGGCCTTTGCGGCCCACGAGATAGAACAGCACCGTCTTGCCGGCGGCTTCCAGTTCGCGCGCCTTCAGCTTCGCAGCCTTGACGATGTTGGCGTTGAATGCGCCGCACAGGCCACGGTCGGATGAGGTCACGATGATCAGGTGAACCTGATCACGGCCTGTTCCGGCCAGCAGCTTGGGGCTCGAATCGCTGATCGAGATCTTCGATGCCAGCGACGCCATGACCCGCTCCAGGCGACCGGCATAGGGACGCGCAGCTTCCGCTGCCGCCTGCGCCTTGCGCAGCTTGGCGGATGCCACCATCTGCTTGGCCTTGGTGATCTTCTGGGTCGACTTGACCGAGGCGATCCGGCCCTTGAGTTCTTTCAGACTGGCCATGGTGTCCTAACTTCAAACCCTGTTCGGTCTCCCCCGGAACATCGGGGGGCCATCTTCTGCTCTAAACCCTCTGCCTGAGGCGGAAGGCTGCCCCCCGCTTGCGCAGGGGGCCAGCAATCAAGCAAACGTCTTCGCGAACGCGTCCAGAGCGGCCTTGAGGCTCGCCTTGGCTGCATCACCCAGATCCTTGGTATCGCGGATCGTGGCGAGCAGGTCTGCGTGTTCGGTACGCAGGAAGCTGAGCATGGCAGCTTCATACTCGTTCACGCGGTTCACCGGCATCGCATCGAGATAGCCGTTGGTGCCAGCGAAGATCGAAGCGGTCTGCTCTTCGAACGGCAGCGGGCTGAACTGAGCCTGCTTGAGCAGCTCGGTCAGGCGCTGGCCGCGGTTAAGCAGCTTCTGCGTCGAGGCATCGAGGTCCGAACCGAACTGCGCGAACGCCGCCATTTCGCGGTACTGCGCCAGCTCCAGCTTGATCGAGCCCGAAACCTTCTTCATCGCCTTGGTCTGCGCAGCAGAACCCACGCGCGACACCGACAGACCAACGTTAATGGCCGGACGGATGCCCTGATAGAACAGGTTGGTTTCAAGGAAGATCTGGCCGTCGGTGATCGAGATCACGTTGGTCGGAATATAGGCCGACACGTCGCCTGCCTGGGTTTCGATGATCGGCAGAGCGGTCAGCGAGCCCGAGCCATTGGCCGAGTTCATCTTTGCAGCGCGTTCCAGCAGACGTGAGTGCAGATAGAACACGTCGCCGGGATACGCTTCACGGCCCGGAGGACGACGCAGCAGCAGCGACATCTGACGATAGGCAACAGCCTGCTTCGACAGATCGTCATACACGATCAGCGCGTGCATGCCGTTGTCGCGGAAATACTCGCCCATGGTGCAGCCGGTGTACGGTGCCAGGAACTGCAGCGGAGCGGGCTCCGACGCGGTCGCGGCCACGACGATGGTGTATTCCATCGCGCCCGATTCTTCGAGCTGACGGACGATCTGCGCCACGGTCGAACGCTTCTGGCCGATGGCGACATAGATGCAGTAAAGCTTCTTGCCTTCATCGTCGCCGGCGTTGGCGCCCTTCTGGTTGATGAAGGTGTCGATGGCGACAGCGGTCTTGCCGGTCTGACGGTCACCGATGATCAGCTCGCGCTGGCCACGGCCGACGGGAACGAGTGCGTCAATCGCCTTGAGGCCGGTCTGCACGGGTTCGTGCACCGAGGTGCGCGGGATGATACCCGGAGCCTTGCTTTCAACGCGCATGCGCTTTTCGGCGACGATCGGGCCCTTGCCATCGATGGGATTGCCCAGGCCGTCGACGACGCGGCCGAGCAGGCCCTTGCCGACGGGGACGTCCACGATGGTGCCGGTCCGCTTGACGACATCGCCTTCCTTGATCTCGGCATCCGAGCCGAAGATCACGACGCCGACATTGTCGGCTTCGAGGTTGAGGGCCATGCCCTGCACGCCGTTGGAGAATTCGACCATTTCACCGGCCTGGACATTGTCCAGCCCGTGGATGCGCGCGATGCCGTCGCCGACGCTCAGCACGCTTCCTACTTCGGATACTTGCGCATCCGTGCCAAAATTGGCGATCTGATCCTTGATAACCTTGGAGATTTCTGCGGCACGAATGTCCATGAGAATGTTAGCCTTTCATCGCTTGGCTGAGCGTGTTGAGACGGGTCTTGATGCTGGAGTCGATCATCTGGCTGCCCATGCGGACAATCAGGCCGCCCAGGATGGACGGATCGACCTTGGCGGTGATCTTGATGCTGTGACCGGCGCGGTCTTTCAGCTGCTTGCGGATTTCGTCGATCTGCGCTTCGCTGAGCGGAAAGGCAGAGGTGACCTCGGCGGTGACTTCACCGCGATGGGCCGCGACAAGCATGTCGAAAGCGGCCAGAATGTTCGAGAGCTGGCCCAGGCGACGGTTGGTCGCCAGGACGCCCAGCAGGTTGCCGGTCATCGTGTCGAGCTTCAGCATGGTGGACAGCGAAGCGACGATGCCTTCGGCCGCCGCGCGGCTGACGGTTTGGCTCTTGGTCAGCGTTGCGAAATCTTCCGACTCGTTCAGTGCGGCGCGCAGCGTGGCAACGCTGCCTTCCACTTCGGCAAGCTGCTTGTCGTCGCGTGCCAGTGAAAAGAGTGCCGAGGCGTAACGCCCTGCCAGACTGGCCTGTATCCCGCCGGAAATGTCCACGCGAATGCTATCCCTTGCCGTTATGGTATTGCATCAGGCTTCAACGGGAGATGTTGACCTCCCTCACCTGTCGGCGCGGCGGTTAGCACTCATCATGTTGCATTGCAAGACGGGGGAACAGATCGCCGATGATGGGGATAATCGCAGGGAATTGGCCGCGTTGCGAACCTTTGGTGAAGGATGCCTTTACCATTTGTTTGTATCGGTGAGGACATATCGCCTCGCATGAAGGCTCACGACAGGTCCACCATGGAATCGCCGCCACTGAAATTGAAATTCGCACAATCGCGGTCGGAACTCGTGGCGTGGCTCGCCGGTCTGAGTGTCCAGGCCAAGATGCGATTGGTGCTGACCGTGATGCTGGGCATGCTGGCCTTGCTTGCCATCGGAGCAATCTCCGTGGTTGGGATCACCCAATACACCACCAGCATGCTGCTAAGCGACAGGATCCAGCCGACCATAAGGCTGCAAGCGGTGGTCGATGGCTATCGCGAGTCCCTGGTGGTTTCAACCAAGGTCAAATCGGGGTTGATGTCGGCCAAGTCCGGGCTTGCGGCGCTCGACACGCTGGACCGGAAAATCGAACAGAACTGGAATTGGCTGGAAAGCAGCAAGTTCGCTCTGGAATTTCCGCAGATGACCAACGGTCTGGAGCGAAACCGGGCGACCGCGGACGCTGCAAAGCTCAAGCTGCGGACGCTGCTGGAGGCTGGATCCAGTGACAAGATCAACGGCTTGATCGAGACCGATCTTCACCGAGGTCTGGATCCGATGCTGGCGACCAGCCAGAACGCGATCGATGTGATGCGTCTGCGGGGGTCGGCGCAGCTCAAGGCCTTGCGCCGGGTGTATATCGTGGCGCTTGTCTTTTCCACGGTGCTGATGCTGGTTGCCGGGTTCTTCGTGCATTGGTGCATGCGCTTTGCCAACAGGGACGTGATGCTTCCGCTGATGTCGCTCGCGCAATACGCCATGCCGGAAAATCGTGACAAGGTTGCTGTACGCAATCTGGGGCTGCGGCGCCGAGACGAGATTGGTGCGATTGCCCGGGCGATCCACCGTTCGCATGCCAAGGCGGATGCGGTGCTGCAGGCTGAAAAGGATCGACAGGCTGCAAAGCTGCAACTCCAGGCCGAACAGATCGATCGTCAGGAAGAACGCAATCGCCGGTCGATCGTGATCGACAGACTTTTTGCCACCTATGAAGCGAGGCTCTCGGAACTCTCGGAAAAACTGGCCAGCGCGGCCCTGGGCATGCGCGAAGGCGTTGAGGAGATGAAGCGCAATGCGGCGCAGGCGCAGGACCTGAGCCATCAGTTCGCCGACCGTGCGAGTCGCGGGGCGCAGTCCGTGAAAGCTATCGACGGCCATGGTCGCAGGTTGCACGAAACCGGAGACGGCGTGCGGGCTCTGGTCGCGGACAGCACCCGCAACATCTACGACGCCCATCACGCCAGCCGGTCAAGCCGCGATACTGCAGCGCAGCTTCAGGCGGTGGCTGGCGAGATTTCGGGAATTCTCGGGCTGATCACGCATATTGCCAAGCAGACCAATCTTCTGGCGCTCAATGCGACGATCGAGGCTGCGCGTGCGGGCGAGGCCGGGCGCGGCTTTGCGGTTGTCGCCCAAGAGGTGAAGAATCTCGCAAGCCAGACCCAGAATGCGGCAGCATCGGTGGAACAGCGTCTTGGCAGTATCGCATCGATGACCGAGCAGGTTTCAAGCGCAGTGGTATCGGTCGATCGGCACGTGGATGTGATTCGCCTGAACGCCGACCGAATCGATGCGGCTGTTTCAGAGCAGGATGACGCCAGCCATGACATCCTGCAGGCACTGGGCGTTCTGCTGGAAGGATCGGGCAAGGTCGTTGCAGAAATCCACGAACTGACCGAAATTTCGAGCATCGCCAATGCGTCGGCAGAAGCCGTGAGCCAGACGGCCGAAAACGTTGCCCGACAATCGCAGGAATTGCGCGAACAGATGCTGGAACTGGCGCAGGCCGTCCGCGCGGCGTGATTTTTTCGCTTTGACCGCATGAAGCAGGACGCAGCGCTTGTCCTGACCGTCTATCTGGGCAACCTCATGCCTTGAGGAGATGGCCGTGCCTGCTTTAGACACCCAATCGCTGCCCGATTGTTCGCTGGATGATGCCGTGGCCTGGGATGCGGTGCTGCGGCGGGACCGGGCGTTTGATGGCCGGTTCGTCACCGGTGTGCTGAGCACCGGAATCTATTGCCGTCCGTCTTGCGCCGCCCGGCATCCTGCGCGGCAAAACGTCCGGTTTTTCGCGGATGGTGCGGAGGCGCGCGCTGCAGGGCTGCGCGCCTGCAAACGGTGTCTGCCCGATGATGTCACCCGCGATGAAGCGGCTGTTCTGACTGCGATCCATGCCATTCGGGCCAGCGAGGAGCCTCTGGCACTGTCCGTGCTGGCGGCGAAGTGCGGCTATTCTCCTGGCCACTTCCAGCGAATTTTCACCCGTCATACCGGTCTTTCCCCCGCTGCCTACGCCCGCGCCCTGCGCGCAGAACGCGCGCGCGAGGCATTGACGGGCAGCGACCGCGTCACCGATGCAATCTACGCGGCAGGGTTCAGTGCGCCCTCCGGGTTTTACGGAACACTTAAGGGGCGGATCGGCATGGAACCTTCGGCATGGAAGAACGGCGGGCAGGGCGTGGTCATCCACTGGACCCAGAGCGACACCAGCCTCGGTCGCATGCTGGTGGCCTGGACCGGCAAGGGCGTTTGCCGCCTGTCGTTCAACGAGGACGCCCATAGCCTGGCGCAACGATTTCCCGGCGCGCAGTTGATCGAGGCAGGGGCAGAGGCGAGCCAGTTCGTGTCGGCGGTTGTCGCCGGTATCGAGGCGCCGTCCAGCAACGCCAGCATTCCTGTCGATGTTCGCGGAACGGCGTTTCAGGAGGCGGTGTGGAAAGCCTTGTCCGACATCCCGACCGGCGAAACGCGCAGCTACGCCCAGCTGGCAGCGAGCATCGGCAAACCTGCGGCTGTCCGGGCGGTGGGCTCTGCCTGCGGTGCCAACCCGGTCGCGGTGCTCATCCCATGTCACCGTGCCTTGCGCAGCGACGGGACGCTTGGCGGCTATGCCTATGGATTGCCAATCAAGGTCGAACTGCTCAAGCGCGAGAGCGATTGAACCGCGCTATTGCCCGGTTCCGGTCCTGGCCTTCGCCTTGGCGGTGCAGCTATAGGTCAAAACCTCGTTCGGCTGCGCTGGCAGCGCCTGGCGCAGTGCCTTTTGCATATCCTCCAGATCGGCCATCATTGCAGGGTCGGTGGTGCAGCTCTTGTTCGAATAGCGCGCGCGTATCTTGCGGGCGTTATCCATGGCCGCCAGCCCCAGCTGGAAATTCTCGGTGCGAAATTCGCGCGTTTCGGGGTTGAACTGGTTGATCGCCACGAGCTGATCCTCGTTGCGCACGAACACGCGGGTCCAGCCGTCTGCATCTTGCCCGTATTGCGTGCGGTCATTGACACACCCGCTTGGCGTCCAGTCGATGTCGACAGAGGGCGGCGTGGACGAGATGATCTTGCTGCGTTCGGGCACGATGCGGCACTCGAACATGCCGGCACTCGCCCCGGCAAGCGCGTCCTTCTGGCCCAGCTCCGCCTTGACGGCTGCGAGCGCGATGTCCTCTGCCTGATCGAAGCCGGGACGCAGCGCGAAGCCCAAGGCAGAGGTCAGCACCAGCGCCGCCGTGACGCCTCCGGCAATCTTGCGCCGGTCCATATCGCCGCGATCGTGCAGCACCCAGGTCGCTCCTGCACCCAGTCCCGCCAGCACTAGCATGACCGCGGCAAAGGCGACATGGTTCTCGCGCGCAGCGATGACAGCGTATTCGGCATCGCGCAGGGCCCGCTCTTCGATGTCGCGCTGGTCTGCCCTGGCGGACTGTTGCCGCTCGCGTGCATCGACCGCTGCCTCGGCAGCGCGGGTGCGTTCCTCAGCCGACAGGTCGGCGACAGAGCGGCAGGGCGAATCGGCGAGTTGATACTGGACCTTGGCCGATCGCAGGAAGGTGAACAGCTCGCGGTTGGAGACGGCAAAGCCATATTCGGCATCATTGCCATCGGAGAGCGATCCGAAGCTGTTCACGCCAGCGACGCGGCCGCACAGATCGACCAGCGGGCCGCCGCTGTTGCCCTTGGCCAGCGCAGCGGTGTGCAGGATCGTGTCGAAATCGCGTGTCGTCCGCCCGCCGGATATGACCCCCGGTGTCTTGACCGGGGCCATCGGAGCCACCGTTTCGCGCGCATCGAGCCCCTGCGCGCGGTCTACCGCAGCCGGATAACCGATTGCCATCACCGACGCGCCATCGTCCAGCGGTGTCGCCAGCAGCGCCACGCTGGGCAGGCGGCCCTTTTCCAGCTGGATCAGCGCCAGATCATTGCGCACTGATATTGCTGTCAGCTTGCCACCATAAGTGGTGGTGCCTTCCGACGGGATGATGCCGATGCGGATGCTGGCATCCTCGCGCATTGGGGCGACCAGGTGTGCGTTGGTGATGATCTTGTCAGGCGCGACGGCAAAGCCGCTGCCATGGCCGACGTAGAATGTCTCGCCGTCTTCCTCTGCGACCAGCACGACGCGGACCACGGAACGGCTGGCCGCTTGAATGTCGTTGGGGTCGGCGGAAAGTGGGGTGGCCACCACTGTGGCGAGCATGGCGAGGGCGAGGGCGATCAGGCGCATCGGGTTCATGTCGGCCATCTCATAGTCGCTGGTGACCGAGCGTCCAGCGGGAAACGAACGGCGGTCACACAAAGCTGTACGGATCGACATCCACCGCCAGTCGCACGCCCGGCGGCCAGCGCAGCGGTTGCAGCCATTCGCGGATGATCCGCTGCATTTCCACGTTGCGCCGGGCATGGACGAGCAGGCGGAAGCGGTGCCGTCCGCGCAGCAGGGAGAGCGGGGCAGGGGCTGGGCCATAGACCGCAAAGCCATCGAGCTCCGGCGCGGTGGCACCGGCCTGGCGCGCTGCATCGCGCGCCTCGTCATGGTCCTCTGACGAGATGATGATCGCCGCCAGCCGCCCGAATGGGGGGACGTTGGCATCGCGCCGCGCCTGGGTTTCGGCGGTGTAGAACGCCTCGCGGTCGCCCTGGACCAGAGCATCGATCACTGGTGCGTCGGGGTGACGGGTCTGGATGAACACCTCGCCGGGCTTGGCCGCTCGCCCGGCGCGACCTGCAACCTGCGCGATCTGCTGGAACGTGCGCTCGCCCGCGCGCAGATCGCCGCCCTCCAGCCCGATATCGGCATCGATGACGCCAACAAGCGTCAGTTCGGGGAAGTGATAGCCCTTGGTGACCAATTGCGTGCCGATGATGACGTCGATCGCATGCGCTTCCACGGCAGCCACGAACTCCGCCGCCTTTTCCGGCGACCAGATCGTGTCCGATGTCACGATGGCGCGCCTGGCTTGCGGGAACAGGGCAGCGACCTCATCGGCGATGCGTTCGACGCCGGGGCCGCAAGCGACCAGGCAATCGCTTTCACCGCATTCGGGGCAGGCGCTGGGCGAGGGTTCGGCATGGCCGCAATGATGGCAGGCCAGGCGGCCCGTCAGCCGGTGATCGACCATCCAGGCGCTGCAATTGGGGCATTTGAACCGGTGCCCGCAGTTGCGGCATAAGGTCAGCGGCGCATAGCCGCGCCGATTGAGGAACAGCAGCGATTGCTCGCCCTTGTCGAGCCGTTCCTGCATCGCAGCCAGCAAAGGCGGCGCGATCCACTGCCCGCGCGGGGGAGGGTTTTCGGTGAGGTCGATCAGCGCAATGCTCGGCAGCTGCGCACCGCCATAGCGGTGGGTGAGCACCAGCGCTTCGTAGCGACCCGCCTCGGCCATGACGCGGCTTTCCAGCGCGGGCGTGGCGCTCGACAGCACCACCGGGCAACTATCGAACCGTCCGCGCATCACCGCGACATCGCGGGCGTTGTAGCGAACGCCATCTTCCTGCTTGAAGCTGGTCTCGTGCGCCTCGTCGACGATGATGACGCCCAGGTTGGCATAGGGCAGGAACAGGGCGGAGCGTGCGCCGACGATGATGCGGGCATCGCCGTTGATGATCGCGTTCCACGCCCGCCGCCGCTCGGTCTGTTTCAGGCCGGAGTGCCAAGGCACCGGCGCTGCACCGAAGCGCGCCTCAATGCGGGTGAGGAACGGCTGGGTCAGCGCAATCTCAGGCAGCAGCAGCAGCGTCTGCTTGCCTTGCCGCAAGGCCTCTGCGACGGCCTCGAAATACACCTCGGTCTTGCCCGAACCGGTCACGCCGTCGAGCAGGAACGGCATGGGCTCGCTGCCGCGCACCGCCTGCGCAATGCGATCTGCAGCGGCCTGCTGTTCATCGTTGAGCGCGGGCGTGATGAACGCGGGGTCGGGGCGCGGATAGGGGCGATCGACGGGAACCGCGATTGCTTCGAACGCGCCTGCCTGCACCAGCGAGCGGATCACGCCTTCGGACACCCCGGCCAGCGCGGCCAGTTCGCGCACCGTCGCCTGCGCATCGCCGAGCGTGTCATAGGCGATCTGGCGCTGCGGCGTCATGCGGGGAGGGGGCGTGCCGTTCAGCCGGTATTCGGTGATCGCCTTGCCCGGTCCCAGCAGCGACCCGCTGGGCAGCGCCATGCGCGCAACGGCTGCGGGGCTGGCGAGGTAATAATCCGCCGTCCATTCGATCAGACGGCGCAGCGCTGCAGACAATGGCGGGATATCATATCTTGCCGCCACCGGGCGCAACCGGCTGGCCTCGATGTCCTCGGCACCAAAACCGTCGGTTTCCCAAACAATCCCATCGATGCGGCGCGGGCCCAGCGGCACCTGAACCACCGACCCTGCAGGCAGGTCCATCCCTGCAGACACGCTGTAGTCCAGCGGGCCGATGGCGGAATTGAACAGGAGGACGCGCACGCGATTCATCGTGCCTTATCCCATAGGGAGTGCGAGGGCGTGCGTACAGGCGGCGTTACTTCACCCAGCCCAGCCCGATGGTCTCATAGATTTCGCGGTCCTCGTCCCAGCCTTCCTGCACCTTCACATGCAGGAACAGGTGGACATTGACACCCAGCACCTTGGACAGCTCCGCGCGGGCCTTTTCGCCGATTTCCTTGATCCGCGCGCCGCCCTTGCCCAGCACGATGGCACGCTGCGTGTCGCGGGCGACCAGGATCTGCTGATGCACCTCGACCGACCCATCCTTGCGGGTGATATACTGTTCGGGCACCACCGCGCTGGCATAGGGCAGTTCGGCGTGGAGCTGGTTGAACAGCTGTTCGCGGGTGATTTCGGTGGCCAGAAGCCGTTCGCTGGCATCGGACACCTGATCTTCCGGGAAATGCCATGCGCCTTCGGGCATTGCTGCCGCCAGCCAGGTCTTGAGTTCCGCCACGCCATCGCCGGTCAGCGCGCTGACGAAGAACACCTCGTCGAAGCCGCCCGCCGCATGCAGATGCTGCGCCTGTACCAGCAGCTTGTCCTTTGCGGCGATATCGACCTTGTTCAGCACCAGGATCTTGCGCTCGGGCCGCATCGCAACCTGCTCGATCAGCCGCTCGAGACGCTCCGACCGCTTCGCCTTGGCATCGACCACCAGAGCGATGACATCGGCCCCGTCCGATCCTTCCCAGGCGGCGCTGACCATCGCGCGGTCGAACCGGCGATCGGGATCGAAGATGCCGGGCGTGTCGACCAGCATGATCTGCGTCTTGCCCGCCAGCGCGATGCCCAGCAGCTTGGTGCGCGTCGTCTGCGCCTTGGGGCTGGTGATCGCGACCTTCTGCCCCACCAGATGGTTGACCAATGTCGATTTGCCGGCATTGGGCGCGCCCAATACGGCCACCAGGCCGCAGCGCGAGGGGGTGTTGTCTTCGCTCATCGTCCATGCTCCGCGAGAAATTGTTTTGCCGCCAGCGTCTCCGCCTCCTGCTTGCTGGTGCCGGTCGCCTCGGCGCTGCCGAGTCCCTTGACCTCTACCCGTACATTGAACCTCAGATCGTGGTCCGGCCCGGACTTGCCGAGCAGCGTATAGACCGGGGTCTTGCGATTGCGCGCCGCCGCCCATTCCTGCAACTCGGATTTCGGATGACGCGGCGCTTCGCTGATCGCGCCGATGCGATCGGCCCAATGGCGCTCGATAAACGCCCGTGATGCCTCAATCCCGCCATCGATGTACAGCGCGCCGATCAAAGCCTCGACGACATCGCCCAGAATGTTGGTGCTGCCCGCGCCGCCATCGTCACGCGCCTGCTTGCCCAGCCGCATCAAGGGACCCAGGTTGCAGGCGCGCGCAATCTCGGCACAGCTTTCGCGCGAGACCAGCCGGTTGAGAAACGCCGACATCTGACCTTCTGCTGCCTTGGGGAAGCGGGTGTAGAGCAGATCGGCCACGACCATGCCCAGCACCCGGTCGCCCAGAAACTCGAGCCGCTGGTAATCAGGGGTGATGCCGGTGCTGCCGTGGGTCAGTGCCTGCACGAACAGCGCTGCGTCGCGCGGCTGATGATCGATGATGGGCAGCAGCGCCGACAGATTGATGTCCGGGTTCAAAACCCTTCCCCGATGCGGTCCCACCGCGCGGCGGTGAACCAGGTCCATGGCAGCAACCAGTTGGCGGACCCGTCGGTGGAGAACACCGATACCAGCGCCCTGCCGACCAGATATTCCTGCGGAACGATGCCGATTCCCTGGCCTTCGACGGCAGGGAAGCGACTGTCGAGACTGTTGTCGCGGTTGTCGCCCATCAGGAACATATGGCCCTGCGGCACGATGATCGCTTCGGTCGTGTCGCGCGGCGCATCGATCAGGTCGAGCACGAAATAGCTTTTGCCATTGGGCAAAGTCTCGCGGAAGCGGGGATAGCTGCACACCGCGGTGCCATCCTTGGCGGGGATTTCGAAGCTGCGGTCATAGCAGCGCGTGTTGGGGGAAACCGGGATCGTGAAATCGGCAACGCGCTCCTTGCGGATCGGCTCGCCATTGAGCCACACGGTGCCATCGCGCATCTGGATGGTATCGCCGGGCAGGCCGATCACGCGCTTGATATAGTCTGCGCTGGCACTCGGCGGGGCCTTGAACACCACCACATCGCCGCGCTCGGGCTGGCTTGCCATGATCCGCCCGGGGATCAGCGGCAGATTGAACGGCAGGCTGTAGCGCGAATAGCCGTACGACCATTTCGACACCAACAGATAGTCACCGACCACCAACCGGGGCTGCATCGATTCCGATGGAATGTTGAACGGCGAGATGATGAAGCTGCGCAGGATGAAAAAGAATATCGCAAGCTTGACCAGAAATTGCAGAAAATCCGCCGTTTCCGACTTGGGCTTGGGCGTGGTGGCAGCGGTTTCGTTCATCCTACCCCTTTGCTGACCCGCATTTGCGGCGTCAAGTCCTGACGCATTTCGGCAAACCCTCTCGCCAAGCCCAGAGCGGGTCGCTAAACCCCCCACCACGCCCGCTGAGCCCGAAAGGTACACCATGTCCGACAAAGCCGATACCATCTGGCAATCGATTGCAAACGCACCGCGCCACACGCTTTCCAAACTGTTCGCCGAGGATGCGGCGAGGCTTGAACTGCTTTCGACGAGAGTAGCGCTGGCAGGTACCGATATTCTTTTCGATTTTTCCAAGACACACCTTGATGCAGCGCTGCTGGCGCAGTTCGAGCAGCTCGCCGAGGCGATGCATCTCGCGCAGATGCGCGATCAGTTCCTGTCCGGCGCGAAGATCAACTCGAGCGAGGATCGCGCGGCCGAACACACCGCTGAACGCGGCATGGGCGCCGCGGATTCGGTCGAGAGTGCAAACACCTTGCACGCCCGCATGGCCGCATTGGTCGATGCGATCGATCAGGGCGTATTCGGCGAAATCAGGCATGTGCTGCATATCGGCATCGGCGGATCGGCGCTGGGCCCCAAGCTGGTGATCGACGCTTTGTGCCGCGACAGCGACCGCTATGACATCGCCGTCGTCGCCAATGTCGATGGCGAAGCGCTGTCCGAGGCGGTGGCGAAATTCGATCCGACCAAGACTTTGGTCGCCATTGCGTCGAAGACCTTCACCACCACCGAAACGCTGATGAATGCCACCAGCGCCATCGAATGGATGCGTGAGGGCGGGGTCGAGGACCCTTATGGTCAGCTGGTGGCGCTCACCGCCGCACCCGACAAGGCCGCCGAATGGGGCATCGATGAAACCCGCATCCTGCCGTTTTCCGAAACCGTGGGCGGGCGCTATTCGGTCTGGTCGAGCATCGGCTTTCCGGTGGCCATGGCGCTCGGCAACGAAGGCTTCGCCGCGTTCCGCGCTGGCGCTGCTGCGATGGACGCGCATTTTGCCAGCGCGCCTTTCACGCGCAACATGCCGGTACTCGCCGCCTTTGCCGACCTGTATTACGCGCAGGTCCGCGGCTGCCAGACCCGCGCCGTGTTTGCCTATGACGAGCGCATCCGCTTGTTGCCCGATTATCTCCAGCAGCTGGAGATGGAGAGCAACGGCAAGGCGGTGCAGCGCGATGGCACCGCTCTGGGTCGCCCGAGCGCGCCGGTTACCTGGGGCGGGGTGGGCACCGATGCGCAGCATGCGGTGTTCCAGCTATTGCACCAGGGCACGCACCTGATCCCGGTCGAATTCATCGCGGCGCGGCTGGCAGCGCACGAGTTCGACGAGGCACACCACCGGGCCTTGCTCACCAACTGCTTTGCGCAAGGGGCGGCGCTGATGCAGGGCAAGGCCAGCGAAGATCCGCAGCGCAGCTACGCCGGCGATCGCCCGTCGGCCACCATCCTGCTCGACAGCGTCGATCCCGAAAGCCTCGGCGCGCTGATCGCGTTCTACGAACACCGCACGTTCGCCAATGCGATGTTGCTGGGGATCAATCCTTTTGACCAGTTCGGAGTTGAACTGGGCAAGGAAATCGCCAAATCCATGGGCAACCGCCAGTCCGGCGATTTCGACCCGTCCACCGCCGCCCTTATCGAGGCGGCAGGCCTGTAACGGTCGATCCCAGGAGTAAGATTGAATGAGCGAATATGATTATGACCTGTTCGTCATCGGTGCAGGGTCGGGCGGGGTGCGCGCCTCGCGCATTGCATCGTCGTACGGCGCCAAGGTTGCTGTAGCAGAGGAATATCGCGTCGGCGGCACCTGTGTCATCCGTGGCTGCGTGCCCAAGAAGCTGCTGGTCTATGGATCGCACTTTGCCGAGGATCTGGAAGACGCGCAGAACTATGGCTGGACCATCGAAGGCACCAAGTTCAGCTGGCAGGTGCTGCGCGACCGCGTGCTGGCAGATGTTGACCGGTTGAACGAGGCATACAAGAACACGCTCAACAACCATAATGTCACCATCATCGAGGAACGCGCGACGATCATCGCGCCGCACCGCGTCAAGCTTGCCAGCGGGCAGGAGATCAGCGCCAAGTACATCCTGATCGCGGTTGGCGCGCGGCCCTATGTGCCGGAATTCCCTGGCGCCGAACATTGCCTCACCTCGAACGAGATGTTCCACCTCGACGAACTGCCGCGCCGCGCGGTGATCGCGGGCGGCGGCTATATCGCCAACGAGTTCGCCGGCATCCTCAACGGCCTTGGAGCCAAGGTCACGATCGTCAATCGCGGCGACACCATCCTGCGCGGCTATGACGAATCGCTGCGCGACCGCTTGCTGCAGATTTCGATGACCAAGGGCATCGAATTCAAGTTCAAGGCGCCGTTCGAGAAGATCGAGAAGCGCGAGGACGGCACGCTCGATGTGTTCCTGAAGGGGCAGGACCCTATCCATACTGATCTGGTGATGGTCGCGACAGGCCGCGTGCCCAATGTCGAGGGTCTGGGGCTCGAACATGCCGGCATCACCACCGACGATCAGGGTGCGATCCCGGTCGACGAATACAGCAAGACGACCTGCGACAGCATCTACGCAGTGGGTGATGTCACCAACCGCGTGCAGCTGACCCCGGTCGCCATCCGTGAGGGCCAGGCCTTTGCCGATACCGTGTTCGGCGGCACGCCCAAGACGGTGGATTACAACTGCATCCCGACGGCCGTGTTCTCGCAGCCGCCGATCGCATCGGTCGGCCTGACCGAGGGCGAGGCGCGCAACCGCTATGGCAATATCCGCGTGTATTCGTCCGACTTCCGCCCTATGCGCAATGTGTTTGCGCACCGTGCCGAACGTGGGCTGTACAAGATGATCACCGAAGAGCCTTCGGGCAAGATCCTGGGCCTGCACATGATTGGTCCGGATTCGCCTGAAATCCTGCAGGCGGCAGCGATTGCGGTCAAGGCGGGGCTGACCAAGCAGGCGTTCGACGATACCGTCGCGCTCCACCCCAGCATGGCCGAAGAGCTGGTGCTGATGAAGTAAGCGCCGATGCGCGCTTGATCGTTACCCGATCTGGTACGGCACCATGCCGCGCCGGTCGGGATCGATCAGCAACGGGCGATCAGTGGGCGGAAACGCGCGCTGATCGCAATTGTCGCGCGGGCAGGTGCGGCAACTTATCCCGATCGGGGTGATGGCTCCGGCAGAGGCGGTGTCCAGCCCGTCAGCGTATATGAAATGCTTGGCGTGCTCGACCTCGCAGCCCAGGGCTACGGCATAGCGGCGGGGCTTGCGGCCATAGCTTCCCGAGGGCTTGACCAGTCCCTTGGCCATCGAGACATAACGCACGCCGTCGGGTGTTTCGGCCAGCTGCACCAGGATGCGGTCGGGGATCGCGGCGGCCTCATGCACCACCCACAAGGGACACGCCCCGCCGAAGCGCGCGAACTGCAGCCGCGTCGCGCTGTGCCTTTTGGTGATATTGCCCGCCATGTCGACCCTGCAGAAGAACACCGGAAGCCCGCGCGCGCCGGGGCGCTGCAGCGTCGATAGCCGGTGGCAGGCCTGCTCGAAGCTCACCCCGAAGCGGTGGGTGAGCTGGTCGATATCGTGGCGGCATGCCATCGCCGCCTCGCGAAACCGCCTATAGGGCATCATCAGCGCGCCGGCGGCGTAATTGGCCAGACCCACCGAGACGAGCTGCTGCGCCTGCGTGCTGCGCAGGCTGGCATTGGCCACCAGAATGGCGATCGCAAAGCGCATCTCGAGCGCCATCAGCCGGTGCGCGAGCAGGAAGTAGCGCGATTCCGGTGCCAGCCCGTCCGCGAGGGACAGCGTCCGGCTGGCCGCGTCGAACTGGCTCAGCGGCGAGACCGGATCGGCAGCGCGCAGCGACTTGACGGTGATGCCATGGTCGCGCTGCAGGCGGGCGGTCAGGCCCTCGATGCTGAGGCCATCGCCCAGCTCCTCGGCGATCGCTTCTGCGGTGCGGTCGAGCTGGTCGATATAATTGCCAGCCTCGTGAAACCAGTCGCGCACCTCTTCCCAGGGCAGGCGCGCGCTGTGCTGACCTGTCGCCGCGAGGCTGTCATCGAGCATCGCGGCGCGCTCCTGCGCCTGGCGATAGCCCTGGTACAGGTTGGTGACGATATGGCTGAGTTCGGGGTGGCTGTCGCGCAGCCGGGCAAAGCGCACCGGGTCGACCTCGATCCCTGCCAGCACCGGATCATCGAGCAGCGTCTGCCAGTTGACCGAGGGCGCTTCGCCGGGGGTCTCTTCCAGCTCGAACGCGAAATGGCGCGAGAGCGCGGTCAGCACCTGCGGCGTGATCGGCCGCTCGTCATTCTCGATCTGGCTGAGATAGCTGGTCGAGATGCCCAAAGCCTCGGCCATCGCGGCCTGATTGAGCCCCGAGTGGCGGCGGACGGCGCGGACTCTTTGCCCGGCGTAAAGGCGTTTGCGGCGTGACATTGCCTGTCCGCGCCTAGTTTGCAAAGTCGTGCTTTGCAAGTTCGCTATTTAACATTTGCCTGGGGGCGCAAAGGCTGGAAAGGAAGCATCCCGAGTTTCTGAAACAGGATGATGCGATGCAGGCCATATTGGAAGAACTGGAAGTCCGGCGCGGCAAGGCGCAGCTGGGCGGCGGCATCAAGCGGATTGAAGCGCAGCACGCCAAGGGCAAGCTGACCGCGCGCGAGCGGCTCGACGTGCTGCTCGATCCCGGCAGCTTCGAGGAACTCGACATGTATGTCGAGCACAACTGCACCGACTTTGGCATGCAGGACCAGATCATCCCCGGCGATGGCGTGGTCACCGGATCGGGCACGGTCAATGGCCGCCTGGTCTTCGTGTTCAGCCAGGACTTCACCGTGTTCGGCGGATCGCTGTCCGAGCGGCACGCGCAGAAGATCTGCAAGATCATGGACATGGCGCTGAAGGTCGGCGCGCCGGTGATTGGCCTCAACGATTCCGGCGGCGCGCGCATTCAGGAAGGCGTGGCGTCGTTGGGCGGTTATGCCGAGGTGTTCCAGCGTAACGTGCTGGCCTCCGGCGTGGTACCGCAGCTCAGCCTGATCATGGGGCCTTGCGCGGGCGGCGCGGTGTACTCGCCTGCGATGACCGACTTCATCTTCATGGTGAAGGATTCAAGCTACATGTTCGTCACCGGTCCCGATGTGGTCAAGACCGTGACCAACGAGGTGGTGACGCAGGAAGAGCTGGGCGGTGCGGTGACGCACACCGCCAAGTCGGGCGTCGCTGATGTGGCGTTCGACAATGACATCGAGGCCTTGCTCGCCGCGCGCGACCTGATCGATTACCTGCCGCTCTCGAACCGCGAAGACCTGCCCGAACGGCCGACCGCCGACCCGTTCGACCGGATCGAGAACAGCCTCGACACGCTGATTCCGGCCAACCCGAACATGCCGTACGACATGCACGAGCTGATCAAAAAGACGCTCGACGAGGGTGAATTCTTCGAGATCCAGCCGACGCACGCGGGCAACATCATCACCGGCTTCGGCCGCATCGAGGGCCGCACCGTGGGCGTCGTCGCCAACCAGCCGATGGTGCTGGCGGGCTGTCTCGACATCAACTCGTCGAAGAAAGCCGCGCGCTTCGTCCGCTTCTGCGATTGCTTCGACATTCCGATCATCACCTTCGTCGACGTTCCCGGCTTCCTGCCCGGCGTGGCGCAGGAACACAGCGGCATCATCAAGCACGGTGCGAAGCTGCTGTTCGCTTATGCCGAGGCGACGGTCCCCAAGATCACCGTCATCACCCGCAAGGCTTATGGCGGCGCATACGACGTGATGGCCTCAAAGCACCTGCGCGGTGACCTCAACTACGCCTGGCCCACCGCCGAAATCGCGGTGATGGGGGCAAAAGGCGCGGTCGAGATCATCTTCCGCGGCAAGACGCCCGAAGAAATCGCCGAGCGCACCAAGGAATATGAAGCCCGCTTCGCCAACCCGTTCGTCGCGGCGAGCAAGGGCTTTATCGATGAGGTGATCATGCCGCATTCGACCCGGCGACGGATCGCGTTGGGGCTGCGCAAGCTGCGGAACAAGCAGCTGGAGAATCCCTGGAAGAAGCATGACAATATTCCGCTGTGATTGCGGATGATCGGATATTTTCCCGTCACCCTGAACTTGTTTCAGGGCCCATTTCGCCGGATTGAGCCAAAGCGCGAGACGCGAAATAGGTGCTGAAACAAGTTCAGCATGACGGAATTGGAGCAAGCGTGATGAAACTAGGCCGTCTCAACCATATCGGCGTCGCCACGCCTTCGATCGCGGATGCCATCGTGTTCTACCGCGATGTCATGGGCGCGACCAAGATTCATGATCCTTTCGACCTGCCCGAGCAGGGGGTGAAGGTGTGCTTTGTCGATACGCCCGGAGCTGATGGCGCGATGAATGGCACGCAGATCGAACTGATCGAGCCGCTGCCGGGCAATGCCTCGATCGCGGCGTTCCTCGAGAAGAACCCGAACGGCGGGCAGCATCATATGTGCTATGAGGTACCCGATATTCACGCAGCGAAAGCGGAGTTCGAGAGCATCGGCAAGCGTGTGCTGGGTGAGCCCCGCATTGGTGCGCATGGCACGCTGATCTTCTTCGTGCACCCCAAGGATATGGGCGGGGTGCTGACCGAGATCATGGAGACGCCAAAGGGCGAGGAGCACTGATACTTGCTCCTCCCCCCAACGCGGGGGAGGATAGGGAAGGTTGCCGACGTGTCGGCTACCGAACCTTGGAGAGGGGGAGCACCCTCTCCCAGCTTCGACTAGGCGCTTGCAGCGCCAAGTCTGCGCAACCCTCTCCCGTCAAGGGAGAGGGACGAATAACAGGAGAGAGTTGCGACCATGACCTACGAAACCATAAAGCTCGATATCGCCGACCAGATTGCCACCATCACGCTCAACGTGCCCGAGCGGCTCAATGCCTGTTCGCTGCCGATGGCGGGCGAGATCAACGATGCGCTCGATCACCTCGGCGATGCGCGCGCGCTGGTCATCACCGGCGCGGGCAAGGGTTTCTGTTCGGGCGCGGATCTGACCGGCGGGCGTGACAGCTCGATCTCGGGCGGGCAGGGCAGCTACAAGGCGCTGACCCAGCATTACAACCCGATGCTGCTCAAGCTGCACCGGCTGCACATCCCGACGATCAGCGCGGTCAACGGCCCCGCCGCCGGCGTCGGCTGCTCGATCGGCCTTGCGCCCGATTTCGTCGTCGCGAGCGAGAAGGCCTATTTCCTCCAGGCATTCGTCAACATTGGCCTGGTGCCCGATGGCGGCGCGAGCTGGATGCTCACCCGGCTCATCGGTAAGGCGCGCGCGACCGAGATGATGATGCTGGGCGAGAAGATCCCCGCCGCGAAGGCGCACGACTGGGGCATGGTCTACAAGGTCGTCGAGCACGACAGCCTGATGGACGAGGCGATGGCGCTGGCGAAGCGTCTCGCGTCGATGCCCACCGTGGCACTCGGCATCATGCGCAAGAATCTGGTCGAAGCGCTCGAATGCGATTTCCACACTGCGCTCGCACGCGAGGCCGAGGGCCAGCGGATCGCAGGCGACACCAACGATGCACGCGAAGGCGCAATCTCCTTCCTGCAGAAGCGCAAGCCCAACTTCACCGGCAGCTGATCCAAACACACGGGACCGATAGAATGACCGACACACCCAACATCACCGACTGGCAGGCGCTCGCCGAAAAGGAGGTCAAGGGACGCGATCTCACCTGGCAGACGCCAGAGGGGATCGCGGTCAAGCCGCTGTACACGGCGGACGATGTGTCGGTCGATCCCGGCCTGCCGGGCTTTGCGCCGTTCACCCGCGGGGTGCGCGCCAGCATGTATGCGGGCCGCCCCTGGACGATCCGTCAGTACGCCGGCTTCTCCACCGCCGAGGAATCGAACGCCTTCTATCGCCGCAACCTGGCTGCGGGTCAGAAGGGGCTGTCGGTCGCGTTCGATCTGGCCACGCACCGCGGCTATGACAGCGACCACCCGCGTGTCACCGGCGATGTCGGCAAGGCGGGCGTCGCCATCGACAGCGTCGAGGACATGAAGATCCTGTTTGACGGCATCCCGCTCGACAAGATGTCGGTCAGCATGACGATGAACGGCGCGGTGATCCCGATCCTCGCGTTCTTCATCGTTGCGGGCGAGGAGCAGGGCGTTGACCGCAAGCTGCTCGACGGGACCATCCAGAACGACATCCTCAAGGAGTTCATGGTCCGCAACACGTACATCTACCCGCCCGAACCGTCGATGCGGATCATCTCGGACATATTCGGTTACACGTCGCGCGAAATGCCCAAGTTCAACAGCATCTCGATCTCGGGCTATCACATGCAAGAAGCCGGCGCGACGCAGGTGCAGGAGCTCGCCTTCACCATCGCCGATGGCATGGAATATGTGAAATACGGCGTTGCCTCGGGGCTGGACATCGACAAGTTCGCCGGGCGCCTCTCGTTTTTCTTCGCGATCGGCATGAACTTCTTCATGGAAATCGCCAAGCTGCGCGCCGCGCGCGTTCTGTGGCACCGGGTGATGACGCAATTGGGCGCGCAGGACGATCGCTCGAAGATGCTGCGCACCCACTGCCAGACATCGGGCGTGTCGCTGACCGAGCAGGACCCGTACAACAACGTCATCCGCACCACGATCGAGGCAATGGCCGCGATGTTGGGCGGTACGCAATCGCTGCACACCAATGCGCTGGACGAAGCCATCGCATTGCCCACCGATTTCTCCGCACGCATCGCCCGCAACACGCAGATCGTGCTGCAGGAAGAGACCGGGATGACCAAGGTGGTCGATCCGCTGGGGGGCAGCTATTATATCGAGAGCCTGACGCAGGAGCTGGTCGACAAGGCGTGGGAGATCATCGAGCGCGTCGAGAGCGAAGGCGGAATGGCCAAGGCCGTGGCGGCTGGTTGGCCCAAGGCGATGATCGAGGAAGCCGCCGCCGGACGCCAGGCACGCGTCGATCGCGCGGAGGACGTCGTGGTGGGCGTCAACAAGTATCGCCTGCCGAGCGAGGACCAGCTCGAGACGCTCGATGTCGACAACGCGAAGGTTCGTGAAGGCCAGGTCGCACGGATCGCGGCGGTCAAGGCCTCGCGTGATGAGGCTGCGTGCCAGGCCGCGCTCAATGCTTTGCGCGAAGGTGCAAAGGGCGATGGCAATTTGCTCGCGCTCGCGGTCGATGCCGCGCGTGCCCGCGCGACGCTCGGCGAAATCAGCCAGGCGATGGAGGACGTATTCGGGCGCTATGCAACCGTCCCGACCCCGGTCAAGGGCGTGTACAGCGCGCCGTATGTCGATGATGGCCGCTGGGCGCAGGTGGTCGAGGGCGTAAAGGCCGTTGAGCGGCGGTTGGGTCGCAAGCCCAAATTGCTCGTCGCAAAGATGGGGCAGGACGGGCATGATCGCGGAGCGAACGTGATTGCCTCGGCGTTCGGCGACCTCGGCTTCGAGATCGTCTCGGGGCCATTGTTCCAGACGCCCGAGGAGACCGTCGTGCTTGCGCTCGAGAGCAACGTCGATGTTGTCGGCGCATCCTCGCTCGCCGCCGGGCACAAGACGTTGATCCCTTCGCTGATCGCAGGTCTCAAGGATGCCGGGCGCAACGACATCAAGGTGATCGTCGGCGGCGTCATCCCGCCGCAGGATTATGACTTCCTCCGCGATGCCGGGGTGCAAGGCATCTACGGCCCCGGATCGAACGTCGTCGAGTGCGCAGCCGATGTGCTGCGTCTGCTGGGGCATAACATGCCACCAGTTCAGGAAGCTGCAGAGTGATAGCCCCAACCACCCCCACCCGTTTGTCCCGAGCGACGTCGAGGGACCTGCCGCATACGTGTCTCGACTTCGCTCGACACAAACGGAGATTTTGAGTGACCACCGAAATGAGAACCGACTGGACCCGCGAAGACATTACCGCGCTGTTCGACCTGCCGTTCAACGACCTGATGTTCGAGGCGCAGAGCGTCCACCGCGCGAACTTCCCGCGCAACGAAGTGCAGCTTTCGACGCTGCTGTCGATCAAGACCGGCGGCTGCCCCGAGGATTGCGGCTATTGCAGCCAGTCCAAGGACGCTGACAGCGGCGTCAAGGCGACCAAGCTGATGGACGTGCAGGCGGTGCTGCAGGCAGCCGCCCAGGCCAAGGACCATGGATCGGGCCGGTTCTGCATGGGCGCTGCGTGGCGCAACCCCAAGGACAAGGACATCCCCAAGCTCGCTGCGATGGTCAAGGGCGTGCGCGAGATGGGCATGGAAACTTGCATGACGTTGGGGATGCTCACCGCTTCGCAGGCCAAGCAACTCGCCGATGCGGGGCTGGATTACTACAACCACAATATCGACACCGCGCCCGAAAACTACGCCAACGTCATCACCACCCGCACCTTCGAGGACCGGATGGAGACGCTGGACAATGTCCGCTCGGCGGGCATCAACGTATGCTGCGGCGGCATCGTCGGCATGGGCGAGACACGCTCGGACCGCATCGGCTTTATCCACGCGCTCGCCACCATGCCGCACCCGGAAAGCGTGCCGATCAATGCGCTGGTGCCTGTCAAGGGCACGGTGCTGGGCGACATGCTCGCCGATACGCCGCTCGCCAAGATCGACGAGATCGAATTCGTCCGCACGGTCGCGGTCGCGCGTATCACGATGCCGCACTCGATGGTGCGCCTCAGCGCGGGCCGCGAAAGCATGTCCGAAAGCTGCCAGGCCCTGTGCTTCATGGCGGGCGCGAACAGCATCTTCACCGGCGACAAATTGCTCACCGCACCCAATGCCGGCGATGACAAGGACGGCGCGCTGCTGTCCAAGCTCGGCATGAGGGCGATGGCCGCGCAGCCGCACGGGCATCTGGAGGCGGCGGAGTGAAATCCCGTTTGCCTTTCCGTCCCCCTGAACTTGGTTCAGGGCCCATTTCTCCCCACGCGGCTTCGGCTGTTGGGGCGGGATGGATCCTGAAACAAGTTCAGGATGACGGATTGGTGATGGCAGAAGCCCGCGCATGAATTTCGTCCGATCGGCCTTTATTGCGATCGCACTCGCCTGCGCTGTGCCCGCCGCTGCGCAGCCGGTGCCGATCACCATCGGCGAGACCCACACTTTGGCGTCGAAACCGCTGGCGCAGGAGCGGGCGGTCAACGTCTATCTGCCCGCTGATTACGCGACTTCGGGCAAGACCTATCCGGTGCTGTACCTGATCGACGGCGGGCTGGATCAGGACTTTCTGCACATCACCGGCACCAGCGCGCTCGGCGCATTATGGGCGCGGTCACGGGATGTCATTGTCGTGGGGGTGGCGACGCAGGACCGCAAGCGGGAGCTGATCGGACCGACACAGGATACGACGCTGCTCAAGGAGTTTCCGACCGCAGGCGGTGCTGCGGCGTTCCGCGCATTCATCCGCGATGAGGTCATGCCGCTGGTCACCAAGACCTATCGCACCAGTGGCGAAACCGCCGTGATCGGGGAATCGCTCGCCGGGCTGTTCATCGTCGAGACCTACCTCACCGAGCCCGACCTGTTCGATCACTATGCTGCGATCAGCCCCAGCCTGTGGTGGGAGGGCGGCAAGCTCGCCAAATCTGCTGCCAGCTTGCTCAAGACACCAACATCACGGCCGCATCGGCTGTATCTCACGATCGCCAATGAAGGCGGCCAGATGCAGGCGGCCATGAACCAGCTGGTCAAGGCGCTTGCCGCCAGCCCGCGCGAGGGCCGTACCTGGTGCTATGCGCCGCACCAGAAGCTGACCCACGCCACCATCTACCACAGCGTCTCGCCCGAGGCGTTGCAGTATCTGTTCCCAACCGAGGTCGACCATGACCCGCAAAGTGGATTTGACGTATCATGCCAATCACCAAGATCCTGATTGCCAACCGCGGCGAGATCGCCTGCCGCGTCATCCGCACCGCCAAGAAGATGGGCATCAAGACCGTCTCCGTCTATTCGGATGCCGATGCGCGCTCGCCCCATGTCGAGATGGCCGATGAGGCCGTGCACATCGGTCCGTCGCCTGCCGCGCAGTCCTATCTGCTGGCGGACAAGATCATCGAGGTATGCAAGGCGACCGGCGCGGATGCGGTGCATCCCGGTTACGGTTTTCTGTCCGAACGCACGAGCTTTGCCGAGGCGCTGAAGGCAGCCGGCATCACTTTCATCGGCCCACCCCCCGGCGCGATTGCCGCGATGGGCGACAAGATCGAATCCAAGAAGCTCGCGCTGGAAGCGGGCGTCAACGTCGTCCCCGGCTTCGTCGGCGAGATCGACGATACCGAGCACGCGGTGCGGATTTCCGAGGAGATCGGCTATCCGGTGATGATGAAGGCGTCGGCAGGCGGCGGCGGCAAGGGCATGCGCCTAGCCTATAACGAGCAGGACGTGCGCGAAGGCTTCGAGGCGACCAAGCGCGAGGGGCTCGCCAGCTTCGGCGATGATCGCGTGTTCATCGAGAAGTTCATCCTCCAGCCGCGCCATATCGAAATCCAGGTGCTGGGCGACCAGCATGGCAACATCGTCTATCTGGGTGAGCGCGAATGCTCGATCCAGCGCCGCCACCAGAAGGTGGTCGAAGAAGCACCGTCGCCCTTCGTCACGCCCGAGATGCGCAAGAAGATGGGCGAACAGGCTGTCGCACTGGCGCGCGCAGTCGGCTATTATAGCGCGGGCACGGTCGAACTGATAGTCTCGGGCGCGGACAAGACCGGCGATGGCTTCTACTTCCTCGAGATGAACACCCGGCTTCAGGTGGAGCATCCCGTCACCGAACTGGTCACCGGTCTCGATCTGGTCGAACAGATGATCCGCGTCGCCAATGGCGAGCCGCTCGCCTTCACGCAGGACGATGTGAAGCTCACCGGCTGGGCGGTCGAGAACCGGGTGTACGCCGAAGACCCGTATCGCGGCTTCCTGCCCTCGATCGGCCGTCTGGTGCGCTACAATCCGCCGAAGCAGAAGAAGGGCGTGCGCGTCGATGATGGCGTCGAAGAGGGCGGTGAGGTCTCGATCCATTACGACCCGATGATCGCCAAGCTGATTACCTATGGTGAAACGCGGCTTGAGGCGATTGACCGGCAGATCCTCGCCATCGACCGGTTCGAGCTGGAAGGCCCGGGGCACAATCTCGATTTCGTCTCGGCGCTGATGCAGCATCCGCGCTTCCGCTCGGGCAACATCACCACCGGCTTCATCGCCGAGGAATATCCCGATGGCTTTCATGGGAGCCCGGCATCGCCCGAACTGCTCCAGCGGCTGGCGGCGATGGCGGCGTTCATCGCCACCGCCGAAGCTGACCGCGCACTGCGGATCAGCGACCAGCTGGGCAACCGGCTCACCCCGCCGTCCGAGTGGCGCATCCGCCAGGGTGATATCGCGATGGAGGTCTCGGTCAGCGAGGACGCGATCGTGGTCGATGGCGCGATCGTCGACATGAGCATGGGCTACACGCCGGGCGACCGCATGGCCGTGGCCGATTTCGGTGACGAGGAAGACAGCGACGAGCTGGCGGTCAAGGTGCAGCGCACCCGCACCGGCTTTGCGCTGACCGCGCGCGGCGCGACGCACCGGTTCGAGGTCCTGCCCGCGCATGTTGCGCAGCATGCCCGGCACATGATCGAGAAGGTGCCGCCCGATCTGTCGCGCTTCCTGCTGTGCCCGATGCCGGGCCTGCTGGTGAAGCTGCACGTGGCTGAAGGCGACAAGGTACAGCCCGGCCAGCCGTTGGCGATCGTCGAAGCGATGAAGATGGAGAACATCCTGCGCGCCGAAAAGGCAGCGACGGTCAAGACGATCAGCGCTGCCGAAGGGGATAGCCTTGCTGTCGATGCAGTGATACTCGAACTCGAATAGGGACGCATTTGGGGAGATGCTGGATGACCGCAACGGTCGCAGCGGACGGGGATATCGTGACGCCAAGCAAGTCGGAAATCCGGCTGGTGATCGGCGCATCATCGCTTGGCACCATTTTCGAATGGTATGATTTTTTCATCTACGGCACGCTGGCCGCGATCATCGGGCGCACGTTCTTCCCCAGCGGAAACGTGACGCTCGAGACGCTGCTGGTCTGGGCGGGCTTTGCTGTCGGCTTTGGCTTTCGTCCACTGGGCGCGATCCTGTTCGGCTTTCTGGGTGACAGGCTGGGGCGCAAATATACCTTCCTCGTCACGGTCACGCTGATGGGAATTGCCACCGCCGGCGTCGGCCTGATCCCGTCTGCCGACACCATCGGCATCGCCGCGCCGATCATCATCATCTTGCTGCGCATCCTGCAGGGGCTGGCGCTGGGCGGTGAATATGGTGGGGCGGCGATCTATGTTTCCGAGCACGCGCCGCCTGAAAAGCGCGGTTTCTATACCAGTTTCATCCAGGCCAGTGTTGTCGGCGGTTTCGTGCTCAGCCTCGTGGTCGTGCTCGGCTGCAAGGCGATCATGAGCGACGAGCTGTGGAACGACTGGGGCTGGCGGGTGCCGTTCCTGCTCTCGCTGCTGCTGCTCGCGGTGTCGCTATGGATGCGCCTCAAGCTGTCCGAAAGCCCGGTGTTCAAGGCGATGAAGGCGGGCGGCGAGCTCGCTGGCAACCCGTTTGTCGAAAGCTTCACCTATCCCGGCAACAAGCAGCGGCTGTTCGTCGCGCTGTTCGGGATCGCAGCGGGCCTGACGGTGATCTGGTACACCGCGATGTTCTCTGCATTGTCGTTCCTCAAGGGGCCGATGCGGGTCGATGATACCGCAGCGGAAATCATCGTCGGAGCGTCCGCCTGCATCTCGATGATGTTCTACATCTATTTCGGTTCGCTGTCGGACAGGGTCGGTCGCAAGAAGCCGATCGTATGGGGCTATGCGCTCACCCTGGTGCTGGTGTTCCCGCTATTCTGGCTGATCGGCAGCGTCGCCAATCCCGCGCTCAATTCCGCCATGGAGCGCGCTCCGGTGGTGATCTCGGGCCCGCAATGCACCTACTCGCCCTTTGCCAAGGAGCAGGAGACCGATTGCGGCAAGCTGCTCGCCCAGTTCACCGCCAAGGGTGTTGGCTATACGCTGACGCAGGGGCCGCGGGTCGCGGTCAAGATCGGTGATACGGTGGTGGCCGATACCAGCAGCACAGGCGTCGATGCGGCGCTGGCTGCTGCGGGCTATGATTTCACCCCGCGTGTTCCCCCGGCGCTCAGCATATTGGTGATCGTGCTGGCGCTGGCGGGCCTCGGCGCCCTGTCGGCCGCTACCTACGGCCCGGTCGCAGCCCTGCTGTCGGAAATGTTCCCGCCGCGCATCCGCTATAGCTCGATGTCGATCCCCTATCATTTTGGCACCGGCTATTTCGGTGGGTTCCTGCCGTTTATCGCGAGCTTCATCATCGCCAAGACGGGCAATCCCTATTCGGGGCTGTGGTACACCTGGGCCGTGGTGCTGATGGCGTTCCTGGTCTCGATGTTCATGCTGCGCGAGACGCACCATCCCGGCAGCCCGGGGACCGCCCCGGCGAATTACTGATATGGCGAACATGCGGCTGGTTCTCGATGGCGCAGCGCTGGCCGAAAACTGGCGCGCGCTCGATCGACTGAGCGGTGCTGCCACCGCCGGCGCGGCGGTCAAGGCCGATGGCTATGGTCTGGGCGCGACCGATGTCGTCCCCCGGCTCGCGCGGGCAGGCTGTGCCGACTTCTTCGTGGCGCATTGGCATGAGGCGCAGGCGTTGGCAGGGCTGGTCGATCCGGCGCGCCTCGCGGTGCTGCACGGCATCGCGCCGGGCGAGGAAGCAGTCGCGGTATCAGGGATTGCAGTCCCTGTGCTCAACAGCGCCGATCAGATCGCCCGCTGGAAACAGGCAGGCGGCGGGCGCTGCCATGTGATGATCGACACCGGGATGAGCCGCCTGGGCCTCGACTGGCGCGACGATATTGCTGGACTGTGCGCAGGGCTGGACGTCGACCTGTGCCTCAGTCACCTTGCGTCCGCCGACGAGGACAGCGCGCAGAATGCGGCGCAACTCCAGCGGTTCGAGCAAGTGCGAAATCAGGTGGCGGCGCGGCGCTACAGCCTGGCCAACAGTGCCGGAATTGCCCTGGACGGCGCGTATCATTTCGACTGCACGCGCCCCGGGCTCGCGCTGTATGGCGGAGTACCCTGCGCGGCGCTGGCCGAACAAATTCAACCGGTGATGCGGTTGGAAGCGCGGGTCCTGCAGGTGCGGCAGGTGCGCGCGGGCGACACGGTCGGCTATGGTGCGACGTTCGCCGCATCGCACGACATGCGCACTGCCACCGTCTCGCTGGGCTATGCGGACGGCTTCAAGCGCGCGCTTTCGTCCATAGGTGGTTTTGTCGGCGCAGCGCAGCACTTGCCGCTGCTCGGCCGTGTGTCGATGGACCTGACCTGCATCGACATCACCGCTGCGCCAGGCCTGGGCGAGGGCGACTGGATCGCCGCCGACCTGGACCTTCTGAAGGTCGAGGCCGCGACCGGGGTCAGCCAGTATGAATGGCTGACCCAGATCGGACGGCGGTTCGACAGGCTTTGGGTGGACTGAGCCTTTATCGCTCGATGCAGACCGCGATGCCCATGCCACCGCCGATGCACAAGGTCGCCAGACCCTTCTTGGCGTCGCGGCGGCCCATTTCGTAAAGCAGCGTGGTGAGCACGCGCGCGCCGCTGGCGCCGATCGGGTGACCGATGGCGATCGCGCCTCCGTTGACGTTCACCTTCTCCGGATCCCAGCCCATTTCCTGCGTGACCGACAAAGCCTGCGCGGCAAAGGCTTCGTTGGATTCGATCAGGTCGAGCTCCTCGACGCTCCAGCCGGCCTTGGCGAGCGCACGGCGGCTGGCTGACACCGGGCCGATGCCCATGATCGAGGGGTCGACGCCCATCGATGCCCAACTGGCAATCCGGCCCAGCGGCGTGAGCCCGCGCTTGGCGGCATCTTCCTCGCGCATCAGTACCAGCGCGGCTGCGCCATCGTTGAGGCCGCTGGCATTGGCGGCGGTAACGGTGCCGTCCTTCTTGAACGCAGGCTTCAATCCGGCGACGCTTTCATAGGTTGCGCCCGCGCGGATATACTCATCATCGGTGACGACGGTATCGCCCTTGCGGCCCTTGATGGTGACCGGGGCGATCTCGTCCATGAAGCGGCCGTCGGCGCGCGCGTGCTCGGCCAGGTTCTGCGAACGGACGGCAAAGCGGTCCTGCGCCTCGCGGCTGATCTGGTACTTTTCGGCGAGGTTTTCAGCGGTGATGCCCATGTGATACTGGTTGAACACATCGGTCAGGCCATCATACACCATGGTGTCGACGAGCTTGAGGTCGCCCATCTTCTGCCCGGCTCGCAGCATCTGGCAGTGCGGCGACATCGACATGTTTTCCTGGCCGCCGGCGATCACGACATCGGCATCGCCATTGGCGATCGACTGGAAGCCCAAAGCTACCGCGCGCAGACCCGATCCGCAGACCTGGTTGACGCCATAGGCGGGCACTTCCTTGGGGATGCCGGCGTTGATCGACGCCTGGCGCGCCGGGTTCTGGCCCTGACCTGCAGTGAGCACCTGGCCCAGGATGACTTCGGAAATCTCTTCGGCGCTCAGGCCCGATTGCGTCAGCGCGGCCTCGATCGCGATCCGGCCCAGTTCGTGCGCGGGCGTTGCGGCATAGGCCCCCAGAAAGCTGCCCACAGGCGTGCGCTTGGCGGCGGTGATGACGATGCTGGACATGGCCTGGAAACTCCATTTGCGTAAAGGAAAGTTCGTTCCTGCTAGATAGAGCCTTCGTGTGACAATATCCACCGTTTGAGCATCGGCCACAATGTTCGGGGCGCGCTGCCGCCGATGACCATGCCGACATGTCCTGAGGCCATAACCTCGCGCCCGGGCATGTCGGGCGAGCAGGCCAGCGGGACGATGGCATCGCTCGCCGAAGCGAATTCCATCACCGGCCCGCGGATCGCGCCGGGGGCAATGGCAATGTCGCCCACCGTCCACTGGCCCTTGCCGGTGATATCGTCACGGTAGAGCTGCTCGAACAATTGTTCCCCCAGCGCAAAGGGCAGGGGCTCGCCCCCATTGGCCCAGTCCTCCACCGCAACGAATCGCTGGGCGCTGGCGCTGTCCGGTGGCATCGCACCGAATTTGAGATATTTCTCCATCAGCTTGTCGGGTGAAAGTGTCCAGAAACCGTGCTGCATGACCTCCATCGGGACGAGTCCCATGGCTTCGCAGCTTGAGCGGTGGTGCTGCCACATTCGGGTCAGCTCTTCGCGCCTTGCAGCGGGATAGCCGCTGAAATGCCAGGGCGTGGCGATCAGCGACAAGCTGCGCACCGGCAGGTGACAGGCTGCTGCCCAGGCAATCAGCCCGCCCAGGCAATAGCCGACCAGATGCACCGGCCCATCCACTGCCTGCAGCAGCGGGAGCAGCCTGTGCATCACGAAGCTGTCAAGGGTATCGGCGCGATCTTCGGGCGTTATCGGCCCCCAATCCAGCAGGGCGCACCGAACACCCTGTTCCTCCAGCCATCCCATGAGCGAGCATTGAACGTCCATATCCAGCACATCAGGCGCATTGATGGGCGACGGAACGAACACCACGCGCGGGGCACCAGGTGTACCAGTATCGGACGCAGTTGATCCTGCTGCGCTGCGCAACATGGCCTTGCCGTGCTGCAGCAATGGTCGACCAGGCGGGCGCAAAAAGCCTCGATCGGTTCGCTGATAGCGGTCAAGCGCCTGCAAAAGCTGGATCAACCTGGCAGGATCATCAGCCAGCTGCTGTCGCGCCAGCGCGAGGAAAAGTGGCAAAGGGCGGGGTGCATGTTGCAGTGCACTATACTGCGGTGCTACAGTGCGGCAGGATATAGCGGGAGACGAACGCATGGCCAAATCTGGCACCTCGGATTCGGATGATGTCATCATCATCAAAAAGTACGCCAATCGCCGTCTTTATAATACCCGGTCGTCGAGCTATATCACGCTCGATTTTCTGGCCAAGCTGACGCGTGAAGGCAAGGACTTCCAGGTTGTCGATGCCAAGACCGGCGACGACATCACGCACAACATCCTCACCCAGATCATCATGGAAGAAGAGTCCAGCGGCCAGCAGATGCTGCCGGTCGGCTTCCTGCGCGAACTGATCTCGATGTATGGTAACTCGATGCAGTCGATGATACCCCAGTATCTGGAAGCTTCGATGGATGCATTCCGCAAGAACCAGGAAAAGTTCCAGAGCGCGATGGAAGGTAGCATCAAGAACAGCCCGTTCGCGCAGCTCGCCCGCCAGAACCTGGCCATGTTCGAAGCGGCATCGAGCGCCTTCAATCCGCGCAAGGACAAGCAGGCTTCCGCTTCGACTGTGGTTCAGCCGTCGTCCGGCTCTTCCGACGATGAAATCGCTGCGCTTAAGGCCGAACTGTCGGCGATGCAGCGCAAGATCGACAGCCTGGTCGACAAGAGCTGACCGGTTTATCGACGAACAGCATCGGGGCCCGCGCAGCACGCAAACTGGTGATTGCCTGTTGGGTTTCATCGGCCTAGGCACGCGGGCCTTGTTCTACAGCATCAGGACTGAATTCAAGTGACCCAGAAGAACGCACTGCCCGTCACCCGGCAGGAAGATTTTGCCGCATGGTATCAGGCCGTGATCCAGGAAGCCGATCTCGCCGAGGAATCGGGTGTGCGCGGTTGCATGATCATGCGGCCCTGGGGCTATGGCATCTGGGAACGCATCCAGATGCTGCTTGATCGCAAGATCAAGGAAACCGGTCACGAAAACTGCTATTTCCCGCTGTTTATCCCGTTGAGCTATTTCGCCAAGGAAGCCGAGCATGTCGAAGGCTTTGCCAAGGAAATGGCGGTGGTCACCCACCACCGGCTGAAGATGGAAGACGGCCAGCTGGTCGTCGATCCCGAAGCCAAGCTGGAAGAGCCTCTGGTGGTTCGTCCGACCTCGGAAACCGTCATCGGCACGGCGTTTTCACGCTGGCTGCAGAGCTGGCGCGACCTGCCGATCATGGTCAATCAATGGGCGAACGTGGTGCGCTGGGAAATGCGCACGCGCATGTTCCTGCGCACCTCCGAATTCCTCTGGCAGGAAGGTCATACCGCGCACGAGAGCGAAGCCGATGCGATGACTGAGACGCTGACCATTCTGGCGATGTACCGCGATTTCGCGCAAGGCGCGCTCGCCATGCCAGTGATCGCGGGCGAAAAGCCCGAGAACGAACGCTTCCCCGGTGCCGTTGCGACCTATTCGATCGAAGCGATGATGCAGGATGGCAAGGCGCTGCAGGCCGGCACCTCGCATTATCTGGGCCAGAATTTCGCGCACGCGCAGAACATCCGCTTCCAGGACCGCGAAGGCCAGTTCCAGTTTGCGCACACCACCAGCTGGGGCGTTTCGACGCGTCTGGTCGGCGGTGTGATCATGACGCACGGCGATGACGATGGCCTCAAGGTTCCGCCGCAGGTCGCGCCGCACCAGATCGTGATCATCCCGATGCTGCGCGAAAATCCCGAGGACGAGGCGCTGCTCGCCTATTGCGCAAAGATTCGCGCGGCCCTGCTCGATGCCTCGGCGTTCGGCGAGCCGCTGCGCGTGCTGATCGACAAGAAGGCAGGCAAGGCCGGACCCAAGCGCTGGGGTTGGGTCAAGAAGGGCGCGCCGATCATCCTCGAGATCGGTGGCCGCGATGCCGCAGGCGAGCAGGTGACCATGCTGCGCCGCGATTCGCTGTACGGCGAGGACGGCAAGCTTGCCAACCAGGCGATGCACTGGGAATCGTTCGTGGGGCAAGCGCCTGCGCTGCTCGACCAGATTCAGACCCTGATGTTCTGCGCTGCCAAGCAACGCCTGGACGCCGAGGTGCGTAGCGATGTCACAGACATGGAACAGCTCAAGACACATTTCGAGGGCAGCAAATACCCCGGCTGGGTCGCGGTCGATTGGTGCCGCCCGACCGGCGAGGCACTCGACAAGGTCGTCGAGCAGTTGAAGGCGCTCAAGCTGACCATCCGCAACACGCCCGAAGGCTCGTCGCCTACCGGATCGACCTGCTTCTTCACCGGTGCTCCGGCGGTCGAGCGCGTGCTGCTCGCCCGGGCCTATTGAGCGGCAGGTGGCGCAGGATCGTCCCGGCAAGGCCAAGGCTCCCCGCTCGCACGACGGTGGCATGCCCGATCGTGCGGCGATCCTGAAGTTCATTACCGAGTCCTACGAGCCTGCGGGCAAGCGCGAGATCGCCAAGCACTTCAAGCTGCGCGGCGCAGAGAAGATCGCGCTCAAGGCACTGCTCAAGGACATGGCCGATGAGGGCCTGATCGACAGTGCTCCGGGCCGGGCGTTCCACAAGATGGGCGGCCTGCCCAAGGTCACCGTGCTCAAGATCATCGAGGTCGAAGGCCGCGAACTGATCGGCGTTCCCGACAACTGGCAGGCCGAGGGCATGCCCGCGCCCAAGGTGCGGATATCAGAGCGCGGCCGTTCAGGCGCGCTGGCCGTGGGTGACCGGGTGCTGGCACGCACCGAAGAGGCCGGCAGCGGCTATCGCGCGTTCGTGATGAAGAAGTTGCAGCGCGCCGGTGAGCAATTGCTGGGCGTGGTCGAACGCGACGATGCGAATGGCAAGCTGTGGCTCAAGCCGGTGGACAAGCGCATCCGGCGGCTGGTGCCGATTTCCGATCCCGGCAAGGCCGAACCTGGCCAGCTAGTGCTCGCCGAGCAGAGCGGCCTGCGCGACCGCGTATCGGCCAAGGTGACCGAAGTGCTGGGCGAACCCTTTGCGCCTCGGTCGTTCAGCCTGATCGCGGTCCACAAGTTCGGCATTCCGCTGGAGTTCCCCGAAGAGGCGATCACCGAGGCCGAGCGCGCGGCGAAGCTGCCGCTGACCCCTGACATGCGCGAAGACCTGCGCCATGTGCCGATCGTCGCCATCGATCCGGTCGATGCGCGCGACCATGACGATGCCATCTGGGCCGCGCCCGACGAGGACCCCGCCAATCCCGGTGGCTATCGTGCGATCGTCGCCATCGCCGATGTCTCCTATTATGTCCGCCCCGGCGGCGCGATCGACCGGTCTGCGCGCAAACGCGGCAACAGCGTCTACTTCCCCGACCGCGTCGTGCCGATGCTGCCCGAGGTGCTGTCGGCCGACATGTGCTCGCTCAAGGCCGGGCAGGATCGCGCCGCGATGGTCTGCCATCTGGTGATCGACGCCAAGGGCAAGCTGACATCGTGGAAATTCACCCGCGCGATTGTCCGGCTCGCAGGAAACATCGCTTATGAGGACGCGCAGGCGGCGATCGATGGCGAAAAGCCGCACGATCTGACCGACAGCGTCCTGCGTCCACTCTGGGCGTGCTGGAAGCTGCTGTTCAAGGCGCGCGAGGCGCGCGAACCGCTCGATCTCGATCTGCCCGAGCGCCGCATCGTGCTCGACGAGGCGGGCCGCATCGTCAGCGTCGCGACACGCGAGCGGCTCGATGCGCATCGGCTGGTCGAGGATTACATGATAGCGGCCAATGTCGCGGCGGCAAAGGCACTGGAGGCCAAGAAGGCGCCCGTCGTCTACCGCGTCCACGAACCGCCATCGCGCGAAAAGCTGGTCGCGTTGAAGGATTACCTCGAAACCTTCGAGATTTCGTTCGCTCTGGGCCAGGTCGTGCGACCTTCGACGTTCAACGGCATCCTGGCCAAGGTGACGGACGAAACCGTCAAGCCCCTGGTGATGGAGCAGGTGCTGCGCAGCCAGACCCAGGCCTATTACGGGCCACGCAACATGGGGCATTTTGGCCTGTCGCTGGCGTCTTATGGCCATTTCACCAGCCCGATCCGCCGTTATGCCGATCTGCTGCTGCATCGCGCGCTGGTCGATGGCTTTGGGCTGGAACAACCCAATACGCCCAAGCTCGACCTGCCGCCGACCACCGGGCTCGCGGACCACGACGCTGCCTCGCTCGACCGCATCTGCCAGCTGATCAGCCAGTTCGAGCGGCGCGCGATGGAGGCCGAGCGCGAGACCGTAGATCGCTATGTCGCCGCGTTCCTGGCGACGCGTGTTGGCGAAATCCACAAGGTGCGGATTACCGGCGTGCAGAATTTCGGTTTCTTTGCGACGATCGAGGAGTTCGGCGGTGACGGGCTGGTCCCGGTGTCGACGTTGGGTGCGGAACGTTTCTGGTACGATGAAAAGGCACAGACGCTGACCGGCGAGACGACGGGCGAGCAATATGCGGTCGGCCAGCGGCTGGAGCTGCGATTGGCAGAAGCCGACCCGATCACCGGCGCGGTCAAGTTCGAGCTTCCCGAGGGCGGCAATTTCATGCGCACGCCCTATCGCGGCAGACCCGATGGCAAGCCGGGCGGAAATCGTCCGGGCCGCCCGCCGATCAAGCGGCGCGGCAGGCCATCGAACATCCGCCACCAGAGCCGCTAGGGCTCAGCTCATCCGGTCGACGTCTTCGTCGCTGAGGCTGCCCGGAACGATCGTCAGCGGGCAGGGCAGGGCGCCGGCATCGGCTCCGGCGAAGTGTGTGATCAGCGGACCGGGTGCGCCGGTGGCCGCAGCGCCCAGTACGAGCATCGCCAGGTCCGGGCACTCCTGCATGTAGTTGCGGATTTCACGCGTGGCATCGCCCATGCGCACGGTGATGACCGGGCGCTGGCCCATGTCCTCGAACAAAGCGCCCGCGGCATCGGTAACCAGTGCCTCGGCACGGCTGTGCGCCTCATCCTCGATCGTGGCCTGCACGCCGCCCCAGGCGACGAAATCCTGCTTGGGAACCAGCGCCAGGATATGCACCTGGCCGCCGGTATGCTGCGCCCGGCGCGAGGCAAAGCGCAGCGCGGTCAGCGCCTCGCTCGTTTCGTCCATGATGACCAGATATACCCGCATGTTTGGTTCGCCCCGTTTGTTGCGCGAGAGCCTGCGCCAAAATGATAGGTGTGGCAAGGGCGTGCCCTCTTGACCCTACGGCTTGAAGCGCCGAGAACGGCCCCGATCCGTGAATCAGGGGAAAAGAACCCAATGCCTATTAATCTGAAAATGCCTGCCCTCTCGCCCACGATGGAGGAAGGCACCCTTGCCAAATGGCTGGTCAAGGAAGGCGATACCGTCGCGTCCGGCGATCTTCTGGCGGAGATCGAAACCGACAAGGCGACGATGGAATTCGAGGCAGTCGACGAGGGCGTGGTCGCCAAGATCCTGATTCCTGCCGGAACCGACAATGTGAAGGTCGGTGAGATCATCGCGATCATCGCGGCTGAAGGCGAAGAGGTGAGCGATGCCGCTCCCGCGCCTGCTCCGTCGCCCGCACCGGCTGCGAAGGAAGAGGCTGCCGCGTCAGCACCGGCGCCAGCGCCCGCCGCAACCCCGACGCCTGCATCGGCCAGCGCGGGCGATGAAAATCGCATCAAGGCCAGCCCGCTGGCCAAGCGCATCGCCGCTGCCAAGGGCATCGATCTTGCCGCCATCAAGGGTACCGGCCCCGGAGGCCGTATCGTCAAGGCCGATGTCGAGGACGCCAAGCCCGGCCAGGCGACTGCCGCTGCGCCGCAAGCTGCTGCTGCTCCCGCCGCCGCCACGCCTGCACCGGCTCCCGCCGCAGCGCCTGCTCCGTTCACCACCGATATCCCGCACGAGGCATCCAAGCTCTCGAACATGCGCAAGACGATCGCGCGTCGCCTGACCGAGGCCAAGCAGACGATCCCGCACATCTATCTCACCGTCGATATCCAGCTCGACAAGCTGCTCAAGCTGCGCGGCGAGCTCAACAAGGCATTGGAAGCGCAGGGCGTCAAGCTGTCGGTCAACGACCTGCTGATCAAGGCGCTGGCAAAGAGCCTGATCCAGGTGCCCAAGTGCAACGTCAGCTTCGCCGGCGACCAGCTGATCAGCTATAGCCGCGCGGACATCTCGGTCGCGGTCAGCACCCCTGCGGGCCTGATCACGCCGATCATCGTCGGCGCGGAAACCAAGGCGGTAGGCGCGATCTCCACCGAGATGAAGGAACTCGCCGGCCGCGCCAAGGACGGCAAGCTCCAGCCGCACGAATATCAGGGCGGCACCGCCAGCCTGTCGAACATGGGCATGTTCGGCATCAAGCACTTCGAAGCGGTGATCAACCCGCCGCAGGCGATGATCATGGCGATCGGCGCGGGCGAAAAGCGCCCGTATATCGTCGACGACGCGCTCGGCATCGCCACCGTGATGAGCGCCACCGGCAGCTTCGACCATCGCGCCATCGACGGCGCCGACGGCGCGCAGCTGATGGCCGCGTTCAAGGATCTGTGCGAGAACCCGCTGGGGATGCTGGCTTGATGAGATCGTGACACTCAAGCCCCTCTCCCCTTGCGGGAGAGGGGTTGGGGAGAGGGGGCATGCGTGAAAGTGCGGGAAATGCTCAGCAGGAATTTCTCCGCCGGCGTGCCAAAGCCATGCGCAGTGAGCCCACCGACGCTGAATTGAAGCTCTGGCAAATCTTACGCGGAAAACGTCTAGCAGGGTTCAAGTTCAAACGTCAGGTGCCGGTTGACCGCTACATCGCCGATTTCGTCTGCTTCTCTCGCAGGCTGATCATCGAAGCGGATGGCTCCCAGCATGTGGACAGCGAGTACGACACCCAGCGCGATGCCTATCTACGCAGCCAAGGCTTTGAGATAATGCGGTTCTCGAACTATGACATCCTGACCAATGACGAAGGTGTCGCGGAGATGATCTTGGCGGTTTTGGACAAATTTGAGTATGGTGCGAGCCCCCTCTCCCCAACCCCTCTCCCGCACGGGGAGAGGGGCTCTAATGGCGCTGAGGGCACCGCATCATGACGATCCTCACCCTCATCCTGCGCCGTCTGCTGCTGCCTACCGCCATCGCCACGCTCGCCAGCCGCTTCGTGTTCACGCTCTTTCAACTGGGCACGGCGAGCCTGTCGGACATGTTCGTCGGGGTGGAAGACGCGTATTACACCTTCATCATGGTGTTCGTGATCCTGCTTGGCGTGACTGTGGTTGCGTATGGGTTCGCACGGTTCAACGTGCCGCCATGGCTGCGCATCCTGCTGCTGCTGGGTGTCGCGGCCGAGAGCGGGTTCCTGCTCGTCCTGTTTCTCACCGAAGTTGTTGCCTACGCAGAGCTTGCTTATGCTCCCGCCGTCGCTGCGGGCCTCGTGTGGATGCTCTGCAATCCTGATCTTCTGAAACGCCGAAAGAAAGTGACCGTTCATGGCTGAAAGTTTTGACCTCATCGTGCTGGGCTCGGGCCCTGGCGGCTATGTTTCCGCGATCCGCGCGGCGCAGCTGGGCCTCAAGGTCGCGATCGTCGAGCGCGAGAAGCTGGGCGGCATCTGCCTCAACTGGGGCTGCATCCCCACCAAGGCGCTGCTGCGCACCTCGGAAATCTTCCACTACATGACCCATGCGGGCAATTACGGCCTGACCGCCGACAAGGTGGGCTATGAACTCGACAAGATCGTCGCGCGCAGCCGGCAGGTCTCCGGCCAGCTCAACGCGGGCGTGAAGGGCCTGATGAAGAAGAACAAGATCGCGGTGGTCGAAGGCACCGGCAAGCTGACCGGCAAGGGCAAGCTCACCGTCACGCAGGGCGACCAGACCCGTGAGCTCGAGGCCAAGGAGATCATCGTCGCCACCGGCGCGCGCGCGCGCGACCTGCCGTTCGCCAAGGCCGATGGCAAGCGCGTGTGGACCTATCGTCACGCGATGACCCCGACCGAAATGCCGAGCAAATTGCTGGTCATCGGATCAGGCGCGATCGGCGTCGAGTTTGCCAGCTTCTACAGCGACATGGGCGCGGAAGTGACCATCGTCGAGATGCTCGACCGCATCCTGCCGGTGGAAGACGCCGATGTCAGCGCGTTCATGGAAAAGGCGCTCAAGAAGCAGAAGATGACGATCCTCACCGGCGCGGGCGTCGAGGCGCTGGCCGACAATGGCAAGGGCGTCACCGCCAAGATCAAGACGAAGGACGGCAAGAGCGAGGAACACCAGTTCAGCCACGCCATCGTCGCGATCGGCATCGTGCCCAATACCGAGGATATCGGGCTCGAGGCGCTGGGCGTCGAGACGAACCGCGGCCATATCGTGGTCGACGGTTTCGGCCAGACCAACGTCCCCGGCATCCGCGCGATCGGCGATGTCACCGGCCCGCCGTGGCTGGCGCACAAGGCGAGCCACGAGGGCATCATCGCGGTCGAACATATCGCAGGGAAAAACCCGCACCCGTTCGAAACCTGGAACATCCCCGGCTGCACCTATTCGCGCCCCCAAGTCGCCAGCGTCGGGCTCACCGAGGCCAAGGCCAAGGAGGCCGGGCACGAGGTCAAGGTCGGCAACTTCCCCTTCATCGGCAACGGCAAGGCGATCGCGCTGGGCGAGGCCGAAGGCTTCATCAAGACCGTGTTCGACGCCAAGACCGGCGAACTGCTGGGCGCGCACATGATCGGCGCGGAAGTGACCGAACTCATCCAGGGCTATGTCATCGCCCGCCAGCTCGAGACCACAGAGGAAGAGCTGATGCACACAGTCTTCGCACATCCCACGCTGAGCGAGATGATGCACGAGGGTGTGTTGTCAGCTTATGGGCGGGCGATTCACTTCTAATTGATGGGCAGGGCGCGGAGGGCATCGGAACCTTGCCCTCCGCTGCTTGTCCAAAATCAGCCTACAGTAACTCCCACAACGACCCATTTCCCATCCTCGCGGTCGAGCGTCACCGTTTCCACCGCCTGCTGCCTGTTCGCATAGACCGTGCGGAACTTGATGACTTCGTAGCCTGCGGGCGGGGCGGGGAGGTTTTGTTGGCTGATCAGGGTGCGCGAGACGGTGGTGCCGTAGCGGGCGAAGACCTCTTCGGAGACCTGGGTCCAGATCTGCAGCGTGTTGAGCTTGCGGAAGGCGGTGCCGGTGGCGGCGTAACTGTCTTCCCAGCGTTTCTGTTCGATCATCGTCAGGAAGGCGCGGGCGGCGTTCACCACTTCGGGGGTTACCGGCTCCGATGGCGCATCCTGCCCCACATCCTGAAACGCGATCTGGGTCGGGGCAGGGGTGGCGTTCGTCGGCGCCGTAGTGGTGAACGGCAATGTCGTGAGGGCCAGCAGGCCGAAGGCGAGGGTCATGAGAACTCCTGTCAGGATCAGGGAGCGGTTTCGCTCCGCGCCGGGGGTCGGCGCACTCTCCTGATCGGCGGTCGGCGCGCGCAGATCATCCCCGATTGCGTTGTGTCCCAAATATTCGGGGGTAACACTCCCGCCCTCGGCGGCCAGCAACAGCCGCGCGGCCTCTCGGCTGCTCGAGACCGCCATCTTGCGCCGCGCATCGCGCAGCCGCTCGTTGATCGTGTGCACCGACAGCCCCAGCGTGCGCGCAATCGACTTGGCGTCGTGCCCGCGCACGATCAGGCGGAGCGTCTGCTTTTCCTTCTCGGTCAGCGATCCGAGCCAGTCCGTCATCGATGTGTCCATCATGGCATCGATGCTAGGCCGCAGCGATCGGGCCAGCCACCCCCAAAAATTTGTAGGTTCAGTGCAGTCCACCCGGTTTCGCTTGCCAGTGCCGTAGGGCGCTGTAATCCTCGGGTCATAGAATATGCGGCAGGGGCCGATCAGGGGATCATCATGAAAACAGAAGCTTTTTCCATCGCAGCGGCGCTCGCCATGTCAGTCCTCGCAGCGCCGGTGCACGCGCAGGATGCTCCGCAACGATCGGTCATCACCGCAGCGAACATGATCGATGTCACCACCGGCAAGGTGACCGAGTTCCCCGCAATCTTCACCGAAAACGGCCGCATCACCTCGATCGCCGATGCGCGCACGGTGCGCTGGGGATCGGACGTCACGCATATCGACCTGTCGGGCAAGACGCTGCTGCCGGGCCTGATCGACATGCACGTGCACCTCGACAGCTCGCCGACCTATGGCGGGTACAACAGCCTGCAGTTCACCGACCGCTTCTGGAGCTTCGTCGCCGCATCGAACGCACGCGCGATGCTCGACGCCGGGTTCACCACGGTGCGCAATGTGGGCTCCGAAGGCTATAACGATGTCGCGCTGAAGCAGGCGATCGGCGAGGGCTGGGCGATGGGTCCGCGCATCGTGCCCGCTGCGCACTCGATTGGCGCGACCGGTGGCCATTGCGACCAGACGTACCTGCCGCCCTCGTTCGCGGCAAAGTCGCCTGCGGTCGGCGATGGCCCTGTCGAACTGCGCCAGAAGGTGCGCGAGCAGCGCAAATATGGCGCAGAGGTGATCAAGGTCTGCGCCACTGGCGGGGTGTTCTCGCGCAACACCGAGCCCGGCCAGCAGCAGCTGTCCGAAGAGGAACTGCGCGCGATTGCCGATGAGGCGCATCAATGGGGTCTCAAGGTCGCAGCGCACGCGCATGGTGCCAGCGGCATCAAGGCGGCGATCCGTGCGGGCATCGACACCATCGAGCATGTCAGCCTGGTCGATGACGAGGGGATCAGGCTCGCGACCGAACGCAAGCAGCCGGTGTGGTTCGCGATGGACATCTTCAACACCGATTACACCCAGGCCGAAGGCGCCAAGAACGGCGTGATGGAAGACAATCTGCGCAAGGACCGCGAAGTGGCGCAGATCCAGCGCGACAACTTCCGCAAGGCGCATCGCGCGGGTGTGAAGATGGTGTTCGCCACCGACGCCGGCGTGATGCCGCATGCCACCGCTGCGGGCCAGTTCAAGGTGATGGTCGAATACGGCATGACCCCGCTGGAGGCGATCCGCGCGGCGACGGTGAACGCCGCTGAGGCGCTCGGCCAGACGGCGGATGTCGGCGCCATTGCGGTCGGGCGCTATGCCGATATCATCGCGGTGGATGGCGATCCGCTGGCCGATGTGCGCGAGCTGGAGACCGTCGACGCGGTAGTGCAGGGGGGCGTGCAAATCCGCTGATCGGTTGTGCGGTAAATTGCCGCAACACCTGCGCAAATCCGCTTTCACGCCACCCAGCGCGGTGCTAATTGCTGCGCACAATTTGCTTTCTGGGGAGATAAGCAGTGAGTCTCACTTTCATGATCGCCATGGCCATGGTGGCTGCGCCCGCGGATCCGGTGGAAGCCGCGCGCAAGGACTTCAACGAATGTCTGGTGAAGTTCACCAACGAGAGTCTCGACGCGAAGAAGGGAGCGTCTGATTTCACCAAGGAATCGGAAGCTGCCTGCCCTGCGGAGAAGACCAAGCTGATCGAGGCGATGGTGAAGTCCGAAATGCAATATGGCGGCAAGAAAGCCGAGGCTGAAAGCTATGCTAGCGAAGAGACGCAGATGATTATCGACAGCTATGTCGGCAGCTATGGCGACTTCCTGGCCAGCAACACCCGCCACGGCAAGTCGTAAGCCTGTCAGCGCCATGCGTGCCCTCTATCCGCCGCTCGAGCCCTATGCCACCGGCATGCTCGATACCGGCGAGGGGCACCAGATCTGGTACGAGCGGGTGGGAACGCCAGGGGCCAAGCCTGCGGTGTTCCTGCATGGCGGCCCCGGCGGGGGCTGCTCGCCCGATCACCGGCGACTGTTCGATCCCGAACTGTACGATGTCATGCTGTTCGACCAGCGCGGGTGCGGGCGATCTGCGCCACACGCTGCGCTGGAGAACAACACAACCTGGCATCTCGTCGCGGATATCGAACGGCTGCGCGTTCTGGCGGGTGTCGACGCCTGGCTGGTCTTCGGCGGGTCCTGGGGCTCGACGCTGGCGCTTGCCTATGCGCAGACACACCCCGATCGGGTTTCACAGCTGGTGCTGCGCGGCATTTATACCTGCACCAAGCCCGAGCTGGACTGGTTCTACCAGTTCGGTGTCTCGCAGATGTTTCCCGACAAGTGGGAGCGGTTTGTCGCGTTGATCCCCGAGGCCGAACGCGGCGACATGCTGGCAGCCTATCATCGGCGGCTGACCGGCGATGATCCGGACCTGCAGGTCGCAGCGGCGCGGGCCTGGAGCCTGTACGAGGGCGAGACGGTGACGTTGCTGCCCGATCCCCGGCTGACCGAGCAGCATGACGACGGGCATTTCGCGCTCGCCTTCGCGCGGATCGAGACGCATTATTTCGTCCACGGTTGCTGGCTGGAGCCGGGGCAATTGCTGCGTGATGCGCACCTGCTTTCGGCCATTCCCGGCACGATCGTCCACGGGCGTTACGACATGCCATGTCCTGCGCATTATGCCTGGGCGCTGCACAAGGCGCTGCCGCAGATGGACTTCCGTCTGGTCGAAGGGGCAGGGCATGCCTATTCGGAGCCCGGCATCCTCAGCCGATTGATCGAGGCCACGGATCGGTACGCAGGCAAGGCCTGAACCCGCTGGCGCTCAGCGGCCTCAGTTGCCGTGCTTGCGCACCAGCTCGCGCATCGCATCGTCCAGCCCTTCGATCGTCAGCGGATACATGCGGTCCTTCATCAGATCCTTGATCATCCGCACCGACTGCGAATAGCCCCACTGGTTCTCCGGCACGGGGTTCAGCCAGGCGGCGGCAGGATAGGTGTTGGCAACCCGCTGCATCCACACCGCGCCCGCCTCGTCGTTGAAATGCTCGACCGATCCGCCCGGATGGCTGATCTCATAGGGGCTCATCGAGGCATCGCCGACGAAGATGACCTTATAGTCGTGCCCGTATTTGTGCAGGATATCCCAGGTGTTGGTCCGCTCGGTAAAGCGGCGGCGGTTATCCTTCCACACGCCTTCGTACAGGCAGTTGTGGAAATAGAAGAATTCGAGATTCTTGAACTCGGTCTTCGCTGCCGAGAACAGCTCCTCGCACAGCTTGATGAACGGGTCCATCGATCCGCCGACATCGAGGAACAGCAGCAGCTTGACCGCATTGTGCCGCTCGGGCCGCATGCGGATATCGAGCCAGCCCTGACGCGCGGTGCCATCGATCGTGCCATCGATGTCGAGCTCGTCCGCAACGCCCTCGCGCGCGAACCGGCGCAGGCGGCGCAGCGCGACCTTGATGTTGCGGGTGCCCAGCTGCCGGGTGTCGTCGAGGTTCTGGAACTCGCGCTTTTCCCAGACCTTGATCGCGCTCTTGTGCTTGCTCTCGCCGCCGATGCGCACGCCTTCGGGGTTGTAGCCGGAATTGCCGAACGGGCTGGTGCCGCCGGTGCCGATCCACTTGTTGCCGCCCTGATGGCGCTTTTCCTGCTCCTCGAGCCGTTTCTTCAGCGTCTCCATGATCTCTTCCCACGATCCCAGCGACTTGATCTTTTCCATCTCCTCTTCGGAGAGGAATTTTTCGGCAACCGCCTTCAGCCAATCTTCGGGAATTTCGGCGCTGTCGTTGCCCTGGAACGTGGTCTCCAGCCCCTTGAACACCTTGGCGAACACCTGGTCGAACCGGTCGAGCAGGCCTTCGTCCTTCACCAGCGTGGCGCGAGAGAGATAATAGAATTCTTCCGGGCTGCGATCGATGACCTCGCTGTGCAGCGCCTCGAGCAGGACCAGATGCTCCTTCAGCGACACCGATATGCCGGCGCTGCGCAATTCGTCCATGAAAGAAAAGAACATCGGTCGCGCTTCCCTGCTATTGCTGCTTTACGTTCGCGTTAGGGGCACGATGCCGATTGCCAGGCGATCTGGCAAGCTCCAAGCGCACCGGCACATGGTCTTCACGCCACCTTAACCATCTTGGCGTAAGGGTTAAGTCATTGCACTGACAAGGGTCAATCATGCATCAGCATCGCACCGTCAATCCCGAGAGCGATGCCATTCAGGACATGGCCGAAGGCTGCGGCGAATCGGTGATCGGGTCTAGCCGGGTCGGTGGGATCGTCGGATCTGTCCGCGAGCGAATGGCCCTGCTGGGTGAAAAGCGCTCCTATCTCGAAACGATTGCCCGCAACCTGTCGGATGAGCAGGAACAGGTGGTCATTGCCACCAACACCGCCCGCCGCAAGAGCCAGGCCGCTTTCGACAATCTGGAGATAAGCTCGGAGACGATGCAGGTGTCTGCTTTGGAGCTGCACGATCTGATTGCGCTGATCCAGGGCCTGGGCGAGGATGTCAAGCGGTTCGCCAACGCCATGGCAGACGTGGTGACCGCCAGCCAGACCATCGACTCGATTGCACGATCGACCAACATGTTGGCGCTGAATGCCGCGATCGAGGCGGAGCGTGCGGGCCCAGCGGGCGCGACCTTCGCGGTCGTGGCAGCCGAAGTGAAGAAGCTCGCGCAGGATACGCGGCAGGTTACCGACCGGATATCGACAACCATGCATTCGCTCGGCACCGAGGCAAGCCGCTTTGTGTCGCAAGTCGAACGCGGCGTCGATCAAAGCCGCAGCGCGCAACGGCATTTCGAGACGATAGATGCCGCGATCAAGCAGGCCGGAGCCATGGTGCGCGATGTCGCGACCCAGACCGACGCCATTGCCGAATCCAGCGCCGGTGTTCGTTCGGACACCGGAGAACTGTGCGACAACCTGTTTGTGTTCATGGAGGATGTCGCCGGATGCAGCTCGCATCTCGACGATGCTCTCGGGCAGACGGTTGCGCTGGAGGCGCTGTCGAACGTGGTGTTCAACAAGCTGCTGCACACCGGCCTTTCGCACCGCGACAATCCGTTCGTCGAGCTGGCGATCGACACATGTGACGAGATCAGGGGGATTATCGAGACCGCGATCGACGACGGATCACTGGCGATGGAGGATGTCTTCGACCGCGAGTACAAGCCGCGCAGCGAACCCAACATCGAGCGGTTCGACAATCGTTTCAACCAGTTTGCGGATGACCGCATCCGTCCGATCCTCAACCGCTTCTGGGGCGAGGATACGCAAACATACGGGGCGGTCATTTCCAACCAGGATGGCTATCTGCCCACCCACATCACCGCGCGCTCGCACGCGCCGACGGGCGATGCGCAGCACGATACCGCACATTGCCGCAACCGCATGATCGTGCTGGACCGGACAACGCGTGAAGCGCTCGCGCACAGGGCCGACCGATATTACGCCGGAGTGTATCGCTTCGAACCTGTCGCCGGTGAAGGGTCCATCCTGCGCAATATCTTCGTGCCGCTCTGGATCAAGGGCCAGTATTGGGGCAATTTCGAGCTTGCCTATATCCGCTGAGCAGCGGCGGCTGAAGGCCGATCAGCTGTTGCGGCGGGACATGAAGGCCAGTCGCTCGAACAGCATCACATCCTGTTCGTTCTTCAGCAGCGCGCCGTGCAATGGCGGGATCGCCTTGCTGGGATCGCGTGACTGAAGGACTTCCAGTGGCATGTCTTCGTGCAGCAGCAGCTTGAGCCAGTCGAGCAGTTCGCTGGTCGACGGCTTCTTCTTGAGGCCGGGCACCTCGCGAACATCGTAGAAGATTTCGAGCGCCTTCTGCACCAGGATCTTCTGAATGCCGGGGAAGTGGACGTCGATGATCGCCTGCATCGTCTCGCGGTCAGGGAACTTGATATAATGGAAGAAACAACGGCGCAGGAACGCGTCGGGCAGTTCCTTTTCATTGTTCGAGGTGATGACGACGATCGGGCGTTCCTTGGCCTTCACCAGCTCCTTGGTCTCGTAGACATAGAATTCCATGCGATCGAGTTCCTGCAACAGATCGTTGGGAAACTCGATATCCGCCTTGTCGATCTCGTCGATCAGCAGCACGGGCAGTTCGGGCGCGGTGAACGCCTCCCACAACTTGCCCTTCCGGATGTAATTGGCAATGTCATGGACGCGCTCGTCACCCAGTTGGCCGTCGCGAAGCCGCGCGACCGCATCATATTCGTACAGGCCCTGTTGCGCCTTGGTGGTGGATTTGATGTTCCATTCGATCAGCGGCGCCTTGGCCGCGGCGGCGATCTGGTGTGCCAGCACGGTCTTGCCGGTGCCAGGCTCACCCTTGACGAGGAGCGGACGACGAAGCGCAACTGCGGCGTTCACCGCTACCTTCAGATCGTCGGTTGCAACGTAATCGCTGGTGCCTTCAAAGCGCATGACGAGGGCCTTCCTGCCGCTGTTAACTGGTTGGTTAAGCGATAGGGGCGTTGCTGCGGATTGGCAAGCGTGCAGACGATCTGCGCTTTACGTTTACGTTTGCGTCAGGCGGAGGAGCGCTCAGACGCCGTCCTGCAAGCGGCGCGCCATCGCGCGTTCGGCCAGCATGTCCCAGAACTGGCGATGCTGCAGCAGCATTTGGGACGCGCCAAACCCGATGGCGCGGCCGATTGCGCCATTGGCACTGAGCTCGTGTGCCATTTCCAGGGTTTCATCGGGCGTAGGCAGCGCGCACGGGCGAACATCCAGGCTGGTGCGATCAGCGATGATGTCCATCACGGTGCGGACATGGACCCAGTCGAGCGCCAATGCAAAGGCAGCGCCCAGTGCGCATCCCTGCCGGTCGGACTGCGACAGGGCATTGAGCGCGCCGCGCAGGTTGATGATGGCAGGGGTGCATTTGTCTTGCCCCGGTGTGCTGGTGATCGGACCTGCGGCGACGGTCAGCCGGGTCAGCAATGCGCGCTCACCGACAAAGGCTTCACAGGCATGGGCCAGCCATTTGCCTACATTCGGGTCGGCGCTGCGCGTTGCGGCATAATCGATCAGGCCAGGATAGCGCCCGTGCAGCAGGCACAGGTAATGCGCGGCGTCGGCCAGATCGACGGCACGGGCCGGGTTGGCCCGGTCGGTCAGTGCGATGACGAAGTCATGCGTCGCGCTCGTTCCCTGATCGAGCGCAGCCACCAGCGACCGTGGTGAAACGGCTTCTGGCTGAGCGCGATCGAAGGCTCCGGGCGAAATGAACGACACGATGCACTATCCCTGCATGGTTGGGCGCGGCGGCGATACGGTGTGGTAGGCAAGCGCGCAGCCTGCCCCCACAGGTCCGCCCTAACCGATCAGCCTAAAGAGTTCGTTTACGCCGGCCGTCATTCTGCGGCGCGACGGTGCTCCTGGTCGAGGAACTGAGCGACATCGTCCAAATCGACGTCGTGACAGACGAAAGTCTGGCCGATCCCGCGCAGAAGCAGGAAGGGGAGTGTCCCTCCGGTCATCTTCTTGTCGTGGCGCATGTGATCCACCAACGCTGCTCCATCGGCAGTGACACCTGCTGCTGCAAGTGTGGTCGGCATGTTGCAGGCAGTCAGGTGCGCCGCGAGCCGATCCGCATCGGATGGGGCGCACAGGCCGCGCCGCGCCGAATAGCGCAACGCCAGTACCATCCCGGTTCCGACAGCCTCGCCGTGCAACAGCCTGTCGCCAAAGCCGGTATCGGCCTCCAGAGCGTGTCCGAACGTGTGCCCCAGATTGAGCAGCGCCCGGCGATCCTTGGTCTCGCGCTCGTCTTCGCCGACGATCCTTGCCTTCGCAGCCACGCTGGTCACGATCGCCTGCTTGAGCGATGAGGCTTGCCGGGCCAGGACGTTCTGGCCATGCGTCTCGCACCAGTCAAAGAAGGGTGCATCGTCGATCAGGCCATATTTCACGATTTCGGCATAGCCCGCCCGCATTTCGCGCGGAGGCAGCGTGGCCAGGACCAGCGGGTCGATCAGCACGAATCGCGGCTGGTGGAAGGTCCCGACCAGATTCTTGCCTGCTGCAGTGTTAATCGCGGTCTTGCCTCCCACAGAGCTGTCCACCTGCGCCAACAGGGTCGTGGGGATCTGCACGAATTCACACCCGCGCTTGACGATCGACGCGGCAAACCCGGTGAGGTCGCCGATCATGCCGCCGCCGAGCGCAAAAATGGTGTCGCTGCGCTCGACGCCTTTCTCGAGCAGCCAGTCGATGATGCGCGCCAGCTCCGCCCAGCTCTTGCTCGCCTCGCCTGCTGGCACGATGTGGAGATGCGCCGCGATCCCGGCTGACGCCAGCTGGGCTTCGATTTTGGGCCAATGATGCCGTGCTACCTGGCTGTCGCTGATCCACAAGGTGCGACCGCGCTTGATCCAGGGGCTCAGGTGATCGGAGATCCGGTCAAGGGTGCCGGCTTCCACCAGGATATCATAGCTGCGCTGACCCAGCGCGATGTTCAGCTGTGCCATTGGGTCAATGCCTCCAGAATGGAAAGAACCGTGCGATTGTGCGGGCCGTCCTTGCTGCGGACATGCAGTTGCGCCTGCGCGTAGATCGGGTTGCGGACGTCCGCCAGCCGCGCGAGCACTTCTGCGGGGTCGCCATTGCGCAGCAACGGCCGGGTATTGCGGCGGCTGACCCGGTCGACCAGTGTCTGAAGATCGGCATTCAGCCAGATCGCGATCGCGCCGCCGAGGATCAACGTGCGGGTTTCGTCATTCATGAAAGCGCCACCGCCGGTGGCGATGACTCGCGGTGTGCCATCGATCAGCCGTGAGATCACCCGCCGCTCGCCATCCCGGAAATAGGGCTCGCCGAATTTCTCGAAGATCTCGGCGATGCTCATCTGCGCAGCCTTTTCGATCTCCTCGTCGGCATCGATAAAGTCGATTCCCAGATCGCCTGCCAGTCGCTTGCCAACGGTCGATTTGCCCACGCCCATCAGGCCCACCAGCACGATGGGCCGGTCAAGCCAGCGCATGATATCGCCCGCCAGCTGCGCGGGGTCTGATTTTCGGTTCTGCAGCATTGCCGCGCAGCCTATAAATAGGCTAGGCGGTGGCGCAAGCTATCTTGACCTATACGGAGCATATCCTGGCCATGGCCATTCTGGGACAGAATTACGGACGACGCAGACGGCCTGTGGGGCCGATCATCCTGGCAGCGCTGGGCGTGGTGTTGATCGCGTTCGTGGTCCTCGCCTGGTCGCGCGGCGGCGAAGTGCCGACCGAGCGCGTCGAAAAGACGATCCCGCTGCCGACTGCCGCTGCGAGCAGCGCCGGTCCGGACGCTTCACTGCCTGAAGGCTGATACAATGCGGCGGGGGATGTATCTGGCCTGCGCCAGCCTGTTGGCGTTGGCATTCGTTTCGGCACCGGTGATTGGACAGAACGAGGCCCCTGAATCGCTTCTGCCACCGGGGTTCAACGATCCCGCGCCAGCACCCTCCCAGGCTGAACCACTGCCGCTCGCAGAACCCGGCAGGGCAGTACCGGCGCCCGGCCCGGCCGTGCCTGTGCCTGTGGTGCCGCTGCCTTCGGTTGCCGAGCAGGAACCCACTGACGAGGAACTGAGCGCGGAGCTGGCGAAGCTGCAGGAAGAGATGGCAGCGCAGCTGGCGTTGACCCAGGCGCTTCCGCCCAGCGCCCGCCGTTCGCTCGATCGGATCGGCCCGCTGACCGAAAGCCACGGCGGCTATGCCGCAGCTTCGCTCGGCAATATCGGCGGTGCCTATGCACAGACACTGGTGCGCCGGACGGGCGGACGCATAGTCTCCCGTTGGGCTTCACTGGGTCTGCAAAAGCTGCTTCTGAGCGAACTTGCGACACCGCAGGGGCTCAACGGCGCGAACTGGGCCGCTGAGCGTGCGGCATTGCTGTTGCGGATCGGGTCCGCCGATGGCGCGGTGCGCATGGTGCAGGCGGTCGATCCGCCAGCAGCCACTCCCCGCCTGCTCAACGTCGCGCTCGACAGCTATGTGGCATCTGCCGACCCGTTGGGCATGTGTCCGCTGATCCCGTTCGTCGGTGCCTCTGCCAAGGGCAACCAGTGGCAGCTGATCCGTGCCATCTGCTCGGGCTTTTCGGGCGAGGGCGGTTCGGCGCGCGAGCAGATCGACCGCGCCAGGCGTCAGGCCGATATCGACCGGATCGATGTCGTGCTGGCCGAGAAGATCGTCGGGGCCAGCCAGAACGGCAGGCGCGCGGTGACCGTGCAATGGGACGACGTCAATCAGCTCACCCGCTGGCGCTTTGGTCTGGCGATGACCGCAGGGGTAGAGCCGCCCGAGGCGTTGTACGCCCGAGCCGACCGTAATTATCAGGCATGGCGCGCCCGCGCTCCCATGGCGCCGCTCGCCTCGCGCGTGCAGGCCGCCGACATGGCAGCGGCGATGGGTGTGCTGTCCAGCGCCGACATGATCGACCTTTATGGTGCGACGTTTGACGATCCAGGGACCAATGAGACCTTACGCGATCGCACCGCCCTGCTGCGCACAGCCTATGTCGCCGCCGACGTCGACGATCGCATTCGGGCGATGCAGGCGCTCTGGAACCGTTCGGAAAATGCGTTTGTCCGTTATTCGGCCCACATCCTGACTGCACATGCCGCCGCGCGCGTCGCGCCGTCTGAAGAACTGTCCGATTACGCAGACGACCTGATCGTTTCGATGGTCTCGGCAGGGTTCGATACCAGCGCTTCGCGGTGGATGCAGGTTGCTCCACAGGGCAGCCTTGGCTGGGCCGTGCTTGCGGTGGCGCTCCCCGGGCGCTCGCAGCTATCCGCGTCGGACGTCGGCGAGTTCTTCGACAACGATGACAGTGAAAGCGGGCGCAAGAGTGCGTTTCTGGTCGCTGGCCTTGCCGGACTCGGGCGCATCAGTGGAGCAGACCGGGATTCGCTGGCCAGTGACCTGGGCATCGCGTTCGGTGGTGAATCGCGCTGGTCGCGCGCCATCCGGGCTGCGGCTTCCGAAGGGAATGACGGCCTGGTGACCTTGCTGGTCGGCATGGGCATGCAGGGCAATGACTGGTCGGCGATGACCCCGCGACAGCTGTATCATGTTGTCGCTGCGCTTCGCGTTGCCGGACGGCAGGCCGAGGCCCGGATGATCGCCGCAGAAGCCGTCAGCCGCGCCTGACCGATGGCTGGCGACGACGCCCGGCTGATCGAACGGTATCTGGAGATGATGGCGGCAGAGCGCGGCGCATCCGCCAACACTTTGGCCGCCTATCGCCGCGATCTGGAGCAGGCATCCGATGCGCTGGGTGGCAGGCTGTGCCAGGCAGAAGATGATGCGCGCGCGGTACTCGATCACCACTGGCGCACCCTTGCATCGAGCACCCTGGCCCGCAAAAGTTCAGCACTGCGGGGTTTCTTCGCGTTTCTGAAAGACGAAGGGCTGGGGACGTCGCCCCGGCAGGCGCAGGCCATGCTCGCGCGCCCGAAGGTGCAGCGGCCGTTGCCGAAGATCCTGAGCCATGACGATATCGCCAAGCTCTTTACCCTTGCCGAAGACCGGGCATCGGCGCCCGACGCACGCCCGGCGGATATCCGCCTGTTGGCGCTGATCGAACTGCTCTACGGGTCAGGCCTGCGGGCGAGCGAGCTCGTCAGCCTTCCGCGCGGTGCGGCGCACGCCGGACGGCCACTGCTCGCGATCACCGGCAAGGGCGGCAAACAGAGACTGGTGCCGATATCGTCGCGCGCGCGCGCGGCGCTGGCGCGCTGGCTGGATGTGCCGGTCGCAGATCCGCGCTGGCTTTTTCCATCGCGCACCGGGCACATCAGCCGCATCAGGTTGTACCAGCTGGTCAAGGAGTTCGCCGCCGGTGCCGGGATCGATCCGGCGCGAGTCAGCCCGCACGTGCTTCGCCATGCCTTTGCCACGCATCTGCTCGAAGGCGGGGCTGATCTGCGCACCTTGCAAACCTTTCTCGGCCATGCCGACATCGCCACGACGCAAATCTACACGCATGTCGATAGCCGCCGCCTGATCGAACTCGTCAACAGCCGCCATCCCCTTGCGCAAATGAACCTTGCCGATACGCGGCGGCATGGCTAGCAGGACTGCATCATGACTATCACAAGCTATCTGGAATTCGAGAAACCGATCGCCGCGCTCGACGCGCGCATTGCCGAACTGCGCGAAACCGCAGACACCGGCGAGATCGACATCGAAAGCGAAATCGAGCGGCTCGCGGCCAAGTCGCGCAAGCTGCTGGCCTCCACCTATGCGGGTCTGACCCCGTGGCAGAAGACGCAGGTGGCCCGCCACCCTGCGCGCCCGCATTTCAAGCATTATGTCGCCGGCATGTTCGATGATTTCCTGCCGCTAGCTGGCGATCGCGCCTTTGGCGACGACAAGGCGATCATGGGCGGCTTTGCGCGCCTGGGCGAGCTGCGGGTGATGGTGATCGGGCATGAAAAGGGCGACACGACCGAAAGCCGCATCCGTCACAATTTCGGCATGGGCAAGCCCGAAGGGTATCGCAAGGCCATCCGGATGATGGATCTCGCTGACCGGTTTGGCCTGCCGGTGGTCACGTTGGTCGACACATCGGGTGCATTTCCCGGTGTTCAGGCCGAGGAGCGCGGACAGGCCGAGGCGATCGCCCGGTCGACCGAACGCTGCCTGACGCTGGGTGTGCCCATGGTTTCGGCCATCGTCGGCGAAGGTGGATCGGGCGGCGCGGTCGCTCTGGCCTCTGCCGAGCGCGTGCTGATGTTCGAACATGCTGTCTATTCGGTGATTTCGCCCGAAGGCTGCGCCTCGATCCTGTGGCGCACCGCCGACCGGGCTGCCGATGCGGCAGAAGCCATGCAGGTGACGGCAGCCGACCTCAAGCGGCTCAATGTCATCGACCGCATCGTCAAGGAACCAGTGGGCGGTGCCCATCGTGACCACGCCCAGGCGATCCGCGACCTTGGCAAGGCCATCCGCGAGGAGCTGGAAACGCTCAAGGCGCTCAGCCCTGGCGAGCTCAAGGCCGCGCGCGAGGCCCGGTTCCTTGCCATCGGCGCGCTCTGACCCAGCTGTAAAATCACGCAACCGCAGCGCTCCTGCATCGTTGTGCGGGCAACGCCATTTGATCCTGCGACCGCAAGGCGGCATCATGCAGGCAAAGGGCAGGGGCCCGTAACAATGAAGGAGAGCAACATGGCGCGTCGAACCAGGCATTTGGCGATCATGGCAGCGGCAGGCGCGAGCGCGCTTGTCCTGTCGAGCGGCGGCATCGCGCCGCGGGCCGAGGCGCTGGTAGCGCAGGCTCAATCGATCACTGCGGCTGAAAAGAAGCAGGGATCAGAGGTTCACCCGAAACTGCTGGAAGAGTTCGGCGGGGCCTATCAGGTGCCGCAGACCGCTTATGTGGTGCAGGTGGGCAAGGGAATCGCCGTGCAGTCTGGCCTCGGCAATGCGCGTGATGATTTCACCGTCACATTGCTCAATTCACCGGTCAACAACGCCTTCGCGATCCCCGGTGGCTATGTCTATGTCACCCGCCAGCTGATGGCGCTGATGAACGACGAGGCCGAACTGGCAGGCGTTCTGGGCCATGAAGTCGGCCACGTTGCTGCGCGTCATTCGGAAAAGCGGCAAAAGGCCGCGCAGCGCAACAGCATCATCGGCCTGCTCGGCCAGATTGGTGCTGCAGTGCTGCTGGGCGATGGCGCTGCTGGGCAGCTCGGCCAGCAGGTGTTCGGCACCGGCAGCCAGCTTTTGACGCTGAAATATTCGCGCAAGCAGGAGGAAGAGGCGGACGATCTGGGTGTGCGCTATCTCAGCACCGCAGGCTATGATCCGCAGGCTCTGTCCTCGATGCTCGCCTCGCTGGCAGCGCAACAGGCGATCGATGCCCGCGCACAGGGCGGCGATGCGCGTTCGGTGCCGGCTTGGGCGAGCACGCACCCCGACCCTGCACGCAGGGTCAGCCGCGCGGCGACCAACGCCCGAAAATTCGGTGGTACGAATCGCAATCGCGATGTGTTCCTGACCCGGCTGGACGGGCTGCTCTATGGCGATGATCCCAAGCAGGGCATGGTGCAGGGCAGGGAGTTCCTGCATCCCGAACTGGGGCTGAAGTTTGCGGTGCCGGCAGGCTATGCAATGCAGAACGGGACATCGGCAGTCACGATCAGCGGCCAGTCGGCCCAGGCGCAGTTTACTACAGCGGCGTATTCGGGCGATCTTGCGCGCTACATCGATCAGGCTTTCGCCTCTGTCGGTGGCAACACGCGGATCAATTACGACCAGATCCGGCGCACGACGGTCAATGGCCTGCCGGCCGCCTATGCCACGGGCCGGGTGACCGCCAATCGTCAGGTTCTGGATGTGACGGTGTTCGCCTATGCGTTCGCCAACAACCGCGCCTATCATTTTGTGGCGCTGGCCCCCGCCGGGCAAAGCGGTGTGTTCACGCCGATGTATCAGAGCGTTCAGCGTCTGAACGGAGTGGAAGCTGCGCAGATCAAGCCAAAGCGGGTGCGGATCGTTACTGTCCAGCGCGGCGACACCATTCAGCGGCTGGCGTCACGCATGGCCTTCGATGACCTGAAGACCGAGCGCTTCATCGCGCTGAATGGCCTGGCCGCCAACAGCACGCTCAATCCCGGCCAGAAGGTGAAGATCGTCACCTTCTGATCCAGGCACATGAAAAAGGGCCGGTGATCGCTCACCGGCCCTTTCGCAAAAGCTGTAAAGGTTTGGAGTATCAAGCGATACTCAGTTGCCCTTTGCCACTTCCGAGCCGACCTTGTTGAAGGTGCCCGACAGCTTGGTGCCCAGGCTGCTCATGGCAGTGATGGCGGCGACGGCGATCAGAGCGGCGATCAGGCCGTACTCGATGGCGGTGGCGCCCTTGTTGTTCTTGATCAGGTTACGAATGGTCGTCATGTCAGGTCTCCTGTAAGGCTATCTTCACTTCCCCGCTGGCTCCGGCGTTCAATCCGGATGAGCCAGAACGGTTTATTTCAGATTGGTTTTGAATTGGTTAAAGTGCGGCAGTTATAAAATTTCTCGACAGTTTTTGGATCAGTTGTTGGTCACTTCTGAGCCGACCTTGTTCCACATATCGGTTGTTTCGGACGCGACCGATTGGATTGCCGTCATGGCAGCAACAGCGATCAACGCAGCAATCAGGCCGTATTCGATGGCCGTTGCCGCTTTTTTGGATCTGGCAATTTTCATGATTTTCTGGCGCATTGCGGTTCCGAAACTTGCCGGGGACCAGTTTGCCCCCGCGTGAAAATCGCTCGAAATTCTTGTAAAAAGGTTAAACCCGGTTGTTGTGATGGAAAATAGTCCGACACTTTTCCCCGTTGTGGCGGCATTGCTGTGCGACTCCCGCGGTCGCGTGCTGGTGCAGCAGCGCCCCGAGGGCACAGCGATGGCAGGTCTTTGGGAGTTTCCCGGCGGAAAGATCGAGCCTGGTGAATCGCCAGAAATCGCCTTGGCGCGCGAACTGGCCGAAGAACTGGGCATTGCGGTAGACCCTGCCGATTGCGTGCCGATGACCTTTGCCAGCGCGCCATTGGGCGGCAAGCATCTGGTGCTGCTGCTGTTTCGCTGCGTTGCCTGGCAGGGCGAACCGCAGGCACTGCACGCCACGGCGTTGCAATGGGCTAGCGTGGAAGAGTTGTATGCGCTGCCGATGCCGTCTGCGGACCTGCCGCTGCTGGCAATCATTCAACAGATGCAAGGGGCAGGCCCCACGCCTGCGGGCACCGTGGAGGGCACATGCATTTAATTCTTGCCGGGGCCACAAAAAGGTGTTGCCAAGCTGAAAACCTGTGTCTATCTGCGCCACTCCAACGCGCCCGTAGCTCAGCTGGATAGAGCATCAGACTACGAATCTGAGGGTCGGACGTTCGAATCGTTCCGGGCGCACCATTTTCCTTCACCGGAAAAATGAGGACTGAAAAGGCGGGCAATTTGCCCGCCTTTTTCTGTTTGTGCAGCTCCCTTGGGGCCATCTGCAATATGGTTTCATTTGACACCAGTTTGGTCGCGGACTATCCTTCAGCGACAACAGTGGCGCGAAGAGGATGATGTCATGGCCGATCTATTCGAGAATCCCCTGGGACTGGACGGGTTCGAGTTCATCGAATTCTGTGCCCCAGAAAAGGGTCTGCTCGAGCCGGTCTTCACGGCCATGGGCTTCACCCGCATCGCACAGCACCGATCGAAAGACGTCCATCTGTGGCGGCAGGGCGACATCAATCTGATCGCCAATTACGAACCTGCCAGCCCCGCAGCCTATTTTGCCGCAGAGCACGGCCCGTCGGCCTGTGGCATGGGCTTTCGCGTACGCAATGCCCGTGAGGCGTATCAGGAAGCACTCGCACGCGGCGCAGAACCGGTGGAAACCCGTACTGGCCCGATGGAGCTGCGCCTGCCCGCCATTCGCGGAATTGGCGGCGCGATGATCTATCTGATCGACCGGTACGCATCGCTCGATGCTCCCGAGGCGCTGTCGATCTATGACATCGATTTCGAATTCCTACCCGGCGTCAACCGCCATCCGGTAGGCGCGGGCTTCCGCATGATCGATCACCTCACCCATAATGTCTATGGCGGCCGCATGAACCATTGGGCGAAGTTCTACGAGCGTGTGTTCAACTTCCGCGAAATCCGCTTCTTCGACATCAAGGGCGAATATACCGGCCTCACCAGCCGCGCGATGACCGCGCCCGATGGCAAGATCCGCATTCCGTTGAACGAAGAGGGCGCCAAGGGCGGCGGCCAGATCGACGAATTCCTGCGCGCCTATAATGGCGAGGGCATTCAGCATATCGCGTTCATCTGCGACGACCTGATCGCCTGTCTTGACCGGATCAGGGCGCTGGGCGCGCCCTTGATGACTCCGCCGCCGGCCACGTATTACGAGGCGCTCGAGGAGCGTCTGCCGGGCCATGGCGAGCCTGTCGAGGAACTGCAGATGCGCGGTATCCTGCTCGATGGATCGACCGAGAACAACGATCCGCGTCTGCTGCTTCAGATATTCGGCCAGCCGGTGATTGGCCCCGTGTTCTTCGAGTTCATCCAGCGCAAGAAGGACGAAGGCTTTGGGAACGGCAATTTCACCGCGCTGTTCAAGTCGATGGAAGAAGACCAGCTGCGCCGCGGCGTGCTGAAGGTTCAGGAACCGGCAGAATGACCGCGCCTTTCGCTCTCTCGCGCATTCACCACGTTGCCTATCGCTGCAGGGATGCCAAGCAGACGGTGGAATGGTACGAAAGGGTGCTGGGCATGACCTACACCAGCGCCTTTTCCGAGGACCATGTGCCGTCCACCGGGGCCTATGACCCCTATATGCATGTCTTCCTCGACTGCGGCGGTGGCAATGTGCTGGCGTTTTTCGAGCTGCCCGAGCAGCCCGAAATGGGCCGCGATGCCAATACGCCCGAATGGGTGCAGCATATCGCCTTCGAGGTCGCGGACCTGGACGCTCTTCTCGCCGCAAAGACCCATATCGAGGGGCTGGGCATCGACGTGCTGGGGCCGACGTTCCATGGTATCTTCCGCTCGATCTATTTCTTCGATCCCAATGGCCACCGCGTCGAGCTGGCGTGCAACATCGGCAAGCCCGAGCATTACGCCGAGCTCAAGCGGGTCGCGCCCCTGATGCTGGAGGAATGGAGCCAGACCAAAAAGGCTCCGCGTCATGCGGACTGGTTGCACAAGGATCCCGATGCGTCCTAAGGGTGCTCGCCATGACCTTCGAAGACCAGCTTGAGCGCTATTTCGGCACGCGCAACCCGACTGCCATCGCCCCTCAGGCCGTACCTGCAGCTATCGAGCGCATGCAGGTCGATCTGGGGCTTTGCACGGTTTCAGGCGAGCGCTTTGCCATCTGGTGCATGCTGTTTATGTTTGGTCAGGCCCCCGATATCGATGAAACCTTTGCCGAGCGCTCAGAGCGCGATCTGGCGCGCGACTTCATCGAGATGTCGGAACAGGCCGAGCAGGGGGGGTGATCGTGGCAGAGATCATCAACCTGAGGCAGGCGCGCAAGGCGCTCAAGCGTAGACAGGGCGAGACCATTGCCGCTGCCAATCGCGCCAAATTCGGTCGCACCAAGGCCGAGCGCTTGAGCCAGACGAGCGATCAGGACCGGGCAGCGCGGCTGCTTGAAGGTGCACGGCGGGAGCAGGATTGATGCGATCGACCGGAGACAGCGTCAGCGTGCGCCTTTACCATCTGGATGGAGAGGCGGAAGGCGGGGCGGCCAGTACGCTGTTCTACGGTCCGTTGGTCGAAGCGCTTCGCCTTGCCGATCAGCAACCTGCCGAGGTGCAGGAAGGGCTGTTCATCGCCACCGACAATGATGTTGTGGCGTATCTCGACCTGATCGAGACCTAGGCTCTGGCCTGCTCCGCAACATCGAGTATGCATTCGACAAAGCCCTGCGGGTCATCCTCCTGAATGAAGTGACTGCCGCTCAAGGTGCAGTGTTTCTGCCCCTCGGTGCCGGGCACCCGCCCGACAAACAGCGCGTCGCCGCCGCGGGTGATCGGGTCACGGTCGCTGAAGCAGCACAGGAACGGCTTTTCCCAGCGATCAAGAACCTCCCATGCCTTCAGCTGATCGGGCACCGCAACGTTCGGGCCCAGAGGTACAAAGCTCGGGAAGATGCGCGCGCCAGCCTTGGTGCTGCCATTGGGGAAGGGGGCATCATAGGCCGCAATCTCGGCCTGTGAAAGCTCGCGCGAGGTGCCCTTGGCGATGATCTTGCCGATCGGGAACACAGGGCTCCATTTGGAGAACGCCCGCCAGATGGCAAACGCGCGCGGCGCATCCTGACCGGCGGGCAGTCCGCCGTTGGACAGCACCACACCATTGAACCGTTCGGGCATTTCGGTGACGAGGCGCAGTCCGATCAGGGATCCCCAGTCCTGGCAGGCCAGGGTGATGTTGGTGAGGTCGAGCTTTTCGATCCAGCGCCGCATCCAGCCCACATGCCGGGCATAGCTGTAGTCGCTCTTGCGCGCGAGCTTGTCGGATTTGCCGAAGCCGATGAGATCAGGCGCGATGGCGCGATAGCCAGCAGCCGCAATGGGCCCGATCATGTGACGATAGAGATAGCACCAGCTGGGTTCGCCATGGAGCATCAGCACCACCGGAGCATCGCGCGGACCTTCGTCGACATAATGCACGCGTAGCCTCGTGCCATCGGTCGGGTCAGCAATTTCGGCGTAATGCGGTGCAAACGGGAAATCCGGGATCGCTGCAAATCGTTCGTCCGGCGTCCGTAAAACTCGCATATGTCCTCTCCTTCAATCTAATGACATAGCAAATGACATATTACGTTAGTGGGTGCAACGCACTGTGTCGCGGCGCCAAGAATTTCCCGGTGCTCACGTGGACAGCAACTGTTGACCATCCCGGCAGGACGAAGTTGCTCCAGCCGATCGCCGGATCGATCACTGGCGTCAGGTGTAGACGCACCATGCCCATGTCCATCTCTCCCGAATGGCAGCAGCTCGCCATTTATGCCGCCGCAGCGGCAGTGCTGCTCGTCGTGTTGTTCAATCTGCCCTATGTCGGGCGTGCGCTGCGGTCGCTGTTTTCGGTTGCGCTGCTGGCGTTGTGCCTGTTCGTGCTGCTGCAGCAGGCTCCATTCGACCCCACGCTTTCGCGCGTGGCGGGGCAGCTTGGGATCGACGGCCAAACGGTGCAAGGCAACGAGGTCCGGCTGCAAATGGCCGGTGACGGTCACTTCTGGGCGCAGGCATCGATCAACGGGATCGAGCGGCGCATGCTGGTGGATAGCGGCGCGACAGTGACTGCATTGTCGAAGGCTACCGCCGACGAGGCGGCGGTCGCGCTGGGAACAGGGTTGCTACCGGTGATGCTGCGCACGGCCAATGGCACGGTGCAGGCGAACACCGGCACCGTAGATCAGTTCAATCTTGGAACCATCGAGGCGCGCAATCTGAAAGTCGTGGTCTCACCGGCGTTGGGCGATGTCGATGTGCTGGGCATGAACTTTCTATCGCAGCTGGAATCCTGGCGGGTCGAGGGCAGAACCCTGGTGCTCGTTCCCAAGGTTTCCGGGGCCGAGAGCAAAGTGACGCACGAATAGGCCGGATTTTTAGCCGCCTTGAAGGAACCGCTGGCGCAGTGTGCCGTAGCCTTTGTTGCCGGGCAGCATCCCAACAACGAAGGACCAAGCGGACGATGGTTTCCGAAACGTTACTTGCGGTGCCATATTGCGGGCTCACCGCTGCGGATCGCTGGATGGGCAGCTGGAACCTCGACCCGGGGGTGATCAGCCTCATTGGCGTTGTCATGGTCTTGACGGTTCGAAGGCCCGCAGGCGCGCTCCGATGGCGTTGGGCTGCGGTTGCGTTGATGGCGCTGTTATGGGTTTCGCCCTTCTGTGCGGCATCTGCCAGCCTGCTTTCCGTGCGGGTCGCGCACCATATGGTCGCAATGCTGCTGCTCGCCCCCGCGCTGGCGCTGGGTTGGCCGAAGGTCCACATCGGCGATATGACAGGTTGGGCGATCGTCGCCGCCATCTCGCTGAGTGCCTGGTTCGTGCCTGCAGCCTATAGTTTTGCCTGGGAATGGGCTGCAGGCTATTGGGTGCTGCAGCTGGCTATGGTCGGCGCTGCGTGGCAGTTCTGGTCCAACTGGTTCCATCCTGCTGCAGAAGGCCGGCCGCTGGTCATGGCGGGCACCCCGGCGTTGCTGGCAATGGTGATGGGCTTTGTCGGCGCGCTGCTGACCTTCGCGCCCCGGCCTCTTTATGCCGAGCACATCTTTACCACCGTCCAGTTCGACGTCTCGGCGTTATGGGATCAACAACTCGCCGGATTGCTGATGTGGACCATCGGGATGGTGCCGATGGCGGTGCTTGCATTCGTGCGGCTTGGCAAAATGGCAGGTGCCACAGGTGAACGCGCCGCATGCTGATCATCTGGTCGACCCTGATATTCAAGGCACTGCATATTTCGACAATATCGTTGTGGGCGGTGGGTCTGGTGATGCAGCCGCTGCTCTTTCGCGGATATCGACCCCAGATGAGCGACACTGCTTATATCCGGTTCCGCCAGCTCACCCATTACAGCTACATCCGTTTTCTGACCCCCGCAGCCGTGATCGCAGTGGGGACCGGCATCGTGCTGATCCTGCTGCGCGGCATTTTCGAGCCGTGGCTGTTCGCCAAGCTGGCACTGGTCTCGCTGCTGGCGATGCTGCACGCCTATGTCGGTCACATGATCGTGCTGACCGCCGAGACGCGCGGGTCGGTACGGTTGCCGTCGCCCCTCATGGTGCTTGGACCGGTGCTGCTGGTGCTGACGGGAATACTGGTTCTGGTCCTGGCCAAGCCGGTGGTGACGGTCGAATGGCCGCAATGGATGACCGAACCTCAGTCCTTCTCGCTGCCGCGCTGGGTGCCGATTTGATAATCGAACACCAGCTTGCCGCCGTGCCATCCGGTCAGGCCCGTCATGATGACGCACAGCGCAGACAGCATGACGCCGTAGGGCAGCACTGCGCCTGCCGGATCGGCGAGCCGCACGCCCCAGTTTCCGCCCAGCACGGACAGCAGTGTCATGGCGAGGATGAAATGCGTCCAGCTTGCCGCCCGCACCCGGATGCCGGGGACGGCCAGCAATTCCACCGTGCCGACAATTCCGGCCAGAACGCCGAAGACAAAGCCCGATCCGATCGCCCACAAGGCGGCGCGCGCCCAGAAAACGTCGCCGGTGGCCCAATAGAACAGGTCCGCGCCAAAGGTGCCGAAGGCGGCGGTGATCGGGAAGGCGACCATCATCGCGTGGATCGGGTGGCTGGCGATAGCCATGCGCGATTCGGTCTCGTTGAACATGCGGCTCGACAGGATTGGGTCGGCCCGCAGAGCCTCGGTATCTTCGGTCATCGCACGAAATCATCCTTCAGCCGGTTGCATCAGGTAATGCGCGCATCACTTATCGGTTCCCTCGGGCTGCTGGCGGCATGCCAGGGGCCGCTCTCGACGCTCGATCCGGGCGGCCCGCAGGCACAGTCGGTTTTCGTGTTCACCTCGGTCATGGTCGGGGTGGCGTGCCTTGTCTTCGTCATTGTCATCGCCCTGTTCGCGATCGCGCTGCGGCGCCGCCGGCGAACCGCGCGCAGCCGGGATGCTGATCAGACGGATGCTACGGCATCGCGTGCGGAGCGTCGCTGGATGCTGGGACTGGGCATTGCCTTTCCCATGAGTGTGCTCACCATCTTGCTGGCTGCGACCTTGTGGGTCGGCGAGAAACAGTTCTTCCGGAACGACAATCTGCCGATATGGCGGGCAACTGCTTCGCAATGGGGATGGCGCTTCGCGCCGCTCCGTGGCGATGGGTCGGTCGGGGCGAGCGCCGAGAGGCTGGTCATCCCCGCTGGGCAACCGGTGATTGTCGAGATCGTCTCGACCGATGTGATCCACAGTTTCTGGGTTCCGCGCCTCGCGGGCAAGATGGATGCAGTGCCCGGCAAGCCCAACCGCCATCTGATCGAGGCCGATCAGCCGGGCACCTATCTGGGCCTTTGCGCCGAATATTGCGGCATCGGGCATGACCGGATGCGCTTCGAAGTGGTGGCGACATCCCCACGGGCAACAGCTGCCGGGGGCATGCGATGACGACCGATCAACTTCAGCATCAACCGCCAGCGCAGCCGCGTGATCCTGCTGCGCTGCATGCAGAGCTTGATGCGGTCTGGAAGGCTCTGCCGGGCTGGCGTGGGTTCGTGTGCGAGGTAAACCACGGCGCGATCGGCCTGCGCTTCATGGCGACCGCGATCGTGTATTTCGCGATTGGCGGGGTGCTTGCGATGCTGATCCGCGTCCAGCTGGCCAGCCCGCGCGCGGCCTTCATCGGGCCGGACATCTACAACCAGTTGTTCACGATGCACGGCACGATCATGATGTTCCTGTTCGCTATCCCGATGCTGGAGGGGCTGGCGCTTTACCTGCTGCCCAAGGTGATGGGCGCGCGTGACATGGCCTATCCGCGGCTCTCGGCTCTGGGCTGGTGGTGTTATGCGCTGGGCGGGCTGATCCTGCTGGTGGCGATGCTCGCGGGCGTTGCGCCCGATAGCGGGTGGTTCATGTACACGCCGCTGTCGGACAAGGTGCACACACCGGGGATCAATGCTGATGTCTGGCTGCTTGGCATAACCTTTGTCGAGATATCGGCGATCTGCGCGGCGGTGGAAATCACCGTGTCGATCCTCAAGCTGCGCGCAGAGGGCATGGCGCTGACGCGTCTGCCGCTGTTTGCCTGGTACATGCTGGGCACGGCGGCGATGATGCTGATCGGCTTTCCGCCGCTGATCCTGGGATCGATCCTGCTCGAGGCGCAGCGGGCGTTCGATTGGGCGTTCTTCGATCCCGCGCGCGGCGGCGATCCAATCCTGTGGCAGCACCTGTTCTGGCTGTTCGGCCATCCTGAGGTGTATATCATTTTCCTGCCCGCAGCAGGCGCGCTCTCGATGATGATCGCAACCTTCGCGCGCCAGCCGCTGATCGGCCATGCGATGATCGTTGCTGCGATCTGGGCGATGGTGTTCCTGAGCTTCGGGCTGTGGGTGCACCACATGTTCACCATCGGCATCCCGCATCTGGCGCTGGCGTTCTTTTCCGCCGCCTCCATGCTGGTCGCGGTGCCGACATCCGTGCAGATCTTCGCTTGGATCGGCACCTTGTGGAGCGGCAGGCCGCGCTGGTCGCTGCCGATGCTGCACATCACCGGCTTTTTCCTGACCTTTGTGCTGGGCGGACTCACCGGTGTTATGCTCGCCGCGGTGCCGTTCAACTGGCAGGCACACGACACCGCGTTCGTCACCGCGCATCTGCACTATGTGCTGATCGGCGGGTTCGTCTTTCCGATGCTGGCAGCGATCACTTACTGGATGCCGCATTTCACCGGGCGCGCGCCCGTGCGCGGGCTCAGCACGGCGGCGTTCTGGTTGATCTTCACAGGCGTGCACGGCACGTTCCTGGTGATGCACCTGACCGGCCTGCTCGGCATGCCGCGCCGGGTGAGCATCTATCCCGACAATCCCGAATGGGAGCTGCTCAACCTGATCTCATCGGTCGGTGGGTTCATCATGACCGCCGGCTTCGCGCTGTTTGCGGTCGATATGGGGCTGCAACTGTTCATGGGGCGGCGCACGCGGCGTAACCCATGGCGGGCGACCAGCCTGGACTGGGCGATGCGGCTACCACCGCCCTCATACAATCTCGCGTCACTGCCGCGCGCGGACACGGAAACCGACGAGCGCAAGCTGACGCCATCCCGGCTCGATACGCTGGCCACATCGCTGGCGATGGGTGAGGGGATGCTGGCCGGCGCTCCGCGCGGCGTGCGTGAAACGCTGATGATCGATGCGGTCAGCGGCAAGGCTGAGGCAGTCGCGGTACTGCCGGGCAACACGATGCGTCCGTTCATGACCGCGCTGACGATCGGGCTGTTCTTCCTGTCGATGCTGGCGGGCTTCTACTGGGCTGCGGCAGCGGCGTTGGTGCTGGTCGCGATTGTCTGCGCCAGCTGGATCCGTCCGGTCGTGCCGGCTGACCCGGACTATGGCGCTGTCGCTGATCGGATCGAAGGACTGCCGGCAACGCCATTCTATTCGCATGGGCCGGGCTGGTGGGGCTCTGCCGTGCTGCTACTCGCCAATAGCAGCCTTTTCCTCTCGTTGCTGTTCGCGGTCGCGTTTCTGGCGGTCGTCGCTCCAGGCTGGGACACTGTGCCAGCGGATAATGCTCTCAGCGCTGGGCAGCTGGCCGGATTGCTGGTCACGGCCATTGGCGGTGCACAGCTTCTATGGGCTGCGATGTGCTCAAGGTCGCATGGCGGCATGGCAAGCCGGGCATTGGCATGGTCGGGCATTGTGGTGGTCGCTGCCGGGGCGCTGGTATCTGCCGTGCTGCTGGACGGGTCCCCGACGACCCATGCGCGCTATGCGGTGCAAGGCGCGATTTTGGCGTATCTCGTCATCCACGTCCTGATCCTGGTGACCATGCATCTGGCTGCTGCGCGCGCGCATCGCATCGGCGTTCAGCGCATCGTCACCCACGGCGTCCTTGCGCAATGGCACAGCTATACCGGTCTGGCGGCGATCATCGGCGCGCTCGCTCTTGGAGTGGAGGCGCTATGAGAGAGGGCCCGACCTTGTTCCGCGTGACCTTGGCGCTGCTGTCTGGGCTGCTGCTGTGGGCGGCCTGGTTTGCGCTCGCCTATGCGCTGCACGGTGCGCAATGTGCCGGGTCCACAGGCCTTTCGCAGACAGGGGGCCAGATCGCGCAGGTGGCATTGCTGCTCGCCACCCTGGTCATCATCATTCTGCAGGCGCGCTGGGTAACCCAGCCACAGACGGCTAGCGGTCTGCACCGCACGGCGCGGTATCTTCAGGTGACGGCGATCGTGGCGACGGCGTTTGTCGGGGTGCCGATTTTCGTGCTCGCACCCTGTTGATCAGATGGCCCGCGTTCAGGAGTTGGCGCTGGCGACCCTGCCCAGGGTCGCGTGTCCGTAGGCGATAGCCAGACCCAGCGTCGCGCCGCCTGCGATATTGCCCAATGTGCTGAACACCAGATTGGCGAGCATGGCCCCAAGATCGGGCGCAATCGATGGATCGGCAAGCCAGCCCAGCGGCAGGATCGACATGTTGGCGACCGAGTGTTCCAGCCCGGCTGCCACGAAGATCATCACCGGGCCGAGGATGACCAGCAGCTTGGTGACGATCGATTTCGTGGCCATTGCCATCCACACCGCAAGGCACACCAGCACGTTGGCCAGCACACCCGAACAGAAGGTGGCGAGCGGGGTCTTGTCAAGCTTGGTGTCTGCCAGGGCGGCCGCCGCATCGCCCACACCTGCCGACAAGCCACCGGCTGCCCAGAACAATAGCGCGAGCATGACAGATCCGACCAGATTGCCGATCCAGACCATGGTCCAGGCACCGATCATGCGGCGAACCTTCAGGTCACCGGTCGAGACGGGAAGAACCATCAGCGTGTTGCCGGTGAACAGTTCTGCACCCACGACCATCACCAGCATCAGGCCGACCGAAAATGCTGCACCTGCCAACAACTGGACAGCGCCGCCGTCCCCCATGTCCGACTGCGCAACCAGCGACACAATTGATCCGAACCCGATGAACACGCCTGCCAGAATCGCCAGTACCAGCATCCGGGGCCAGGCATGGCCAGCCTTGGCGGCAAGAAGCTCTGGCGCCACCTCTGCAATGGCATCGCCGACCGGATCGATGATAGCCTGCTGAGCGATGTTCAATCTCCGGCCGAGATTCGAACAGGCACGGCCTTGCTCGCCGGGGTCTTCGATGCGCGATCGTGATGCGACAAGGCGATCAGCGGATTGAGCTCGGGATAATAGCCAACGATCGTGCCCGAAGGCAGATCGAACGGCACCACCTCCAGATTGTCGATCCGCCGGTTGTGGCCGTCCTCGGCGTCGCCCAGCAGCGAGATACGTTGCCCCGCAACCAGTCCTGCCGCCTCAATGTCGTCGTGACTGATCAGCACCACATCGCGCTTGCCTTCAATCCCGCGCAGCCGATCGCTGTAGCCATAGATGGTGGTGTTGAACTGGTCGTTGGAGCGGACCGTCACCAGCCGGTACCGCCCGGGATTGTCTGCCTTGTCCGTCGCGGCGAGCATGGCGGGGGAAGTGAACGACGCCTTGCCGCTCTCCGTTTTCCAGATGCGCTCGCGGGCACCATTGCCACGATAAAAGCCGCCCGGCTCGAACATGCGCGCGTTCATGTCATGGAATTCGTCATGATAGGTTTCGGCAATCAAGTCGCGGATCAAGCCATAATCGCATGTCCATGCATCCCAGCGGACCTTGGGATTGGGCGCAAGCGTCGCCTTGGCGATGCCGGCAACGATCGCAGTCTCTGACAAGAGGTGCTCGCTCGCAGGTGTGCGGTGGCCGAGCGATCCGTGGATGTGGCTGAAACTGTCCTCGACCGTCACCGTCTGCGGGCCGGAGGCCTGGATGTCCTCTTCGCTGCGACCCAGGCAGGGGAGCAGATAGGCCGTGCGACCGTTGAACAGATGGTTGCGGTTGAGCTTGGTGGCGATCTGCACGCTGAGCTGCAGCTGCTCCCATGCCGGCTCGACCCGGCTCTGATCGGGAATGGCGCGCAGGAAATTACCGCCCAGCCCGATAAAGGCCTTGGCGCTTCCGTCCAGGATCGCCTCGCAGACCTCGACCGTGGTCATCCCGGTATCGCGCGGCGGTTCGAAACCGAATTGCTCGGCGATCTTGTCGAGCGGCACCAGCTCGGGCTTTTCGGATATGCCGACCGTGCGCTGGCCCTGAACGTTGGAATGCCCCCGCACCGGGCAAATGCCTGCGCCCTTGCGCCCGATATGCCCGCGCATCAGCAGCAGGTTGACCAGCATCGCGATATTTTCAAATCCGTGGACGTGCTGGGTCAATCCCATGCCATAGACGCCGATCACGCGCTCTGCTTCGACATAGACCCGGCCGGCCTCCTCGATGTCGGAACGGCTCAAGCCAGACTCCGCCTCGATTTTCTCCCACGAGGTCGTCTCGGCCAGCGTGCGGAACTCCTCGAAGCCCGTGCAGTGCTCGGCGATGAACGCGGTATCGATCAGACCGCCGCCGCGGGCCTGGTCCTGCGCAAACACATATTTGCACAGGCCCATGATGGCGGCGATATCCCCGCCGGCCCGCACCTGAAGATACTGGCAGCTGATATCGGTATCGCCGCCTGTCAGCATCTGCCCCGGACGCTGGGGATTGGTGAAGCTGAGCAGTCCTTTTTCGCGGATCGGATTGAAGGTGACGATCTTGCATCCACGCTCGACTGCCTTTTGCAGCGGGTGCAGAAAGCGAGGGCTGTTGGTGCCTGTATTCTGACCGAAGAAGAATATCGCATCGCACGCCTCGAAATCCTCGAGGATGCATGTGCCCACGGGAGAGCCGATCAGTTCGTTGAGCGTGACCGACGTCGTCTCATGGCACATGTTCGAGCTGTCGGGCAGATTGTTGTGCCCATATAGCCGCGCGAACAGCGCGTAGAGATACGAGGTTTCCAGGCTTGCCCGGCCAGAGGCGTAGAACACCGCTGATTTGGGATCGATGGCCTGGAGTTCGGTGCCGATTGCGGCAAAGGCCTCGTCCCAGCTGCATTCGACATAATGGTCGCTGGCGGCATCATAGCGCAACGGATGGGTGAGGCGGCCGACATGTTCCAGATCATGGTCGCTCCATCCGCGCAGTTCGCTGACGGTGTGCTTGGCGAAGAATTCTGGCGTGCACCGGTGGCTGGTCAACTCCCAGAGCGTTGCCTTGGCACCATTCTCGCAAAATTCGAACGCATGCGGGTGCTTGGGCTTTCCCCATGCACAACTGGTGCACATGAACCCGCCCGTCTTGTTCTGCGACGACAGTGTCGCGAGCGCTCCGGGGGACGACATCTCGCGGGCCATGGTCTGTACCATGCCGCGCATCGAGCCCCATCCGCCCGCAGAGCTGTCGTACGAAACCGTGTCGGGGTCTTGTTCGGTGCTCGAATGCTTCGTCATGATATGCTGTTCTCCCAGGAGGCCCACGACAATTAAGCTTCACACGGCGTTGAGTTCCGGCGTTTTTTCCCGGGGCTCGGTACGATGGCAGCATCATGGGCCATGCGGTTGCGAACCATCCGAAAATCCAGCTTTCGATGTGACACGGCGTCGAGGGGCTTCGGTATTGGACGGCTCGACAATTCCCGCAGCTTCGCCCAGTGTCCGGCAGATGCAGCCGTTGTCGCACTCCAAGCCCTTGTCCCGTCCCTGTCTTGCATGGTTCGTCGCAGCGATGTTCGGGATTGCAGCGCCCGTCGTGGCGATGCTGATGCTTGTGGAGGCACCGGCGCCGGCACCGCTGGCATTGGTCAGTGGCCCGATCCTGGCTCTCGGCCTGATGGGCACCGGCATGATCGCGGCGGCCATTGCCGGCCGACTGTGGGTGGGCGTTGGTCTGGCGCTGCTCGCCGGTGCCGGGCTGATCACGATGGCCCGTGCGCTGGGCATGCCGCCGCTACCGCATCCGTTCTCAACCGGCCTGGCCGTCATCATCGCCAGTTTCAGCTTTGCTGCACGGGGCAGCCTGTTTGCCCGCTCGGCTTCCGACAAGGGCTGGTGGATCGCCGTCTTCGTCGTCGGCGGCGAGGCGGCGATGCTGTTGACTGCCTCTGCCATGCCGGGCGCCTTGCCGGATTGGCTGTTGGTGCTGCTGCCGGCGCAATGGGCCAGCGTGGCGATCCAGACCGCGCTCACCGGCACCGGTACGCGCGCGGCCAGCGCGGCCTTGCTTGCCCTGGCGGGCACCGGAGGTGTGACAGTGCTGGTCGCCCGGCTATGGCCGCGTCGCTGGCCCTACCTGCTGATGTTTTCAGCGTGGCTTGGCCTGTCTGCGCTTGTCTGGCACCAGCCCGGCCCGCCGATGCCGCGCGCCGATTTGGTAATCGCCGCTGCACCCGTCGGACCGATCGCGCCGTTTGCGAAGACGCCGCCGGATGCCGCAACCGCCAGTGCACTCGCGCGCGTTCAGCGTCAGGTCGCCAAATGGCCTCCCGCTGCCGAACCCGACCTGACGCAGCGTGCGCGCAACCTGCTGCTGATCGCAGCCGTCGCCGATCTGTACGACACCGAACCCTTGCAATCCCATCTGCCGGTGCTGGTCGCCGCCGAACTTGAAGCGCGCGTGCCTGCCGAACAGCGCGCCGCGATCCTTGCCGCCATCGCCGCCGATCCGGCTGCCGGGAGCGTTGCCGCGCGCGAATCCCTGGCGATGCTGGGCCTGCCAGCAAATGTCGGGGATGCAGCGCCGGTGCGGAACCGGATGGGGCTGTATGCAGCGCGACTGGCCCGTAACTAGTACGCCCCGGGCGCGATCGGCCGTCTTGCGGATTGCTGCAGTGCCAAGGCTCAATGCGCACACGATGGCGCAAGGGATGGTCGCAGCCACCCCGCAGCGTCACCTTACCATGCGCTCTACGTCTGTCCGGTGCGCAAGGCTGCTCGGATCGCGTCGCTGCGTGAGTTGACTTCGAGCTTGCGGTAGATGGATTTGACGTGCGTGCCGATGGTGTGGGGCGAGATCGCCAGCGTGCGGGCGGCCTCCTTGTAGCTTTGTCCCTTGGCAAACGCCTGCAACAATTCGGTCTCCCGGGCGGACAGGCGGTTTTCGGGTTTGGCTGGGGCGGTTGCGGCGGCCAATGGCTCCGCGCGCAGAAAGCTCAACAGGTAGATCGCGGCAGACGGGCTGACCGGCGCTCCGCCTTCCAGCGTGGCGGCGATGCCGTCCAGGATGACTTCCGGGCTGCTGTCCTTGAGCAGATAGCCATCTGCTCCGGCGACGATCGCCTTCACCACCGTATCACGGTCTCCGAAGGTGCTGATGATCAGCGCCTTGGCCTGGCTGCGCGCCTTGATTTGCGGGATCAAAGTGTAGCCAAGCCCATCGGGCAAGCCGATGTCGAGCAGGAAAAGGTCCGGTGACTGGTCCAGCAGCGCATCGGCGCTGGCAAGATCGGGCGCCATGCCGATGATCTCGAAGTCTGGCTGCATGGCGATGATGCCCTGGAAATACTGGCGCACGATCGGATCGTCCTCGACGACGGCGATGCGGACAGCAGGGGATGACGACTCGCTCATGGGCGCATTATCGACCAGTTCGCATGCGCTGCGAAGATACCATGATATGGCATGTCACAGCGCCACATCCGCCCGTTCCAGCGGCAGTGCCAGCACGATCCTGGTGCCCCGGCCATCCTGACCGGGCAGGATGCTGGCAACACCGTTCACCGATTGTGCGCGCGATTTCATGTTGGCCAGGCCGCGACCGACACTCTCGTCGGTGCCCAGACCTTTGCCGTCATCGGCCACTTCAAGCACCAGCCCGTCGTCACTACGTGCCGCCGTGACCGCGATCCGGCTGCACTGGGCGTGCTTGAGCGCGTTCGTCACAGCCTCTTGCAACACACGGAAAATCTGGAGCACATCGCGTGGGCCAAACACGCTGATCGCGCCGATGCTCTCGTCTTCCTTCCAGACGAAGTCGATCCCCACCGCCTGAACCCGGGGCTGAACCCGCGCCTTGAAGGTCGCCAGCGCCGATCCCAAGGATTCCCCGACAGAGTCCATGGAATCGACCATCAACCGCATCTCGTCGATCACCGATTGCAGCCCTTCTGCCACCGTCGCTGGTTCGGCGATGCCCACCCTTGCCGAAAGCATGATCGACATCAGCTGGCTGCCCAGGCCATCGTGGAGATCGCGCATGATGCGGCGGCGTTCCTCGTCGAGCGCCTGTTCGCGGACCAGCGCCCGTTCGCGCTGCGCAGCCTCGGCCAACTCGGCCTCGCGCAACGCCACCTTCGCCTGCAACATGTCGTTGAGCGCGCCCTGCGACTGGAACAGGCGGAAGTTGCGCGCAAGGAAAGCCGCCATCATGGCCAGGATCAGGAAGGCCGACGAATAGCGGACATTGCCCGCCGGCAGGTGCTGCTCGGGAAACCAGGCCGAACTCGCATCAAGAAATAGTGCCGCCGCCATCACCGTCAGCAGGCTGCTCTCGAGCAGCCGGTCTTCCTGCGTGGTAACAAAGTGCCACAGCAGACGGGCAGCCACGGCAATCGCCGAGCCCATCAGGTGCCAGATCCAGATCAGCGTGGGCACATCAAAGCCCTCAGGCATCGGGACCGTATAGATATACCAGCCGATCACCGCGATCACGGCGGCATAGACCGCCATGGCGGCGGGCTGGAGCCATGGCACCGGCCTGCCGGTCCAGCTATCGACAAAACACAGCATTGTTGCGGGAATCAGCCCGGAGATTGCGAAGAAGGCTAGCATTCGGCCCCAGCCATCAACCGGGGGATCGAGCCACAGGAAATAGCCGAACAGGGCGACGAACGAACCGCACAGCAGGCTGAGCCAGGCGGCAAACCGCCAGTCGTCCGAGCGAAACACCATGATCGTTGCAAGCAGGCCGAGCAGGCCCAACAGGGTTCCGCTGACCAATGGGAAACCGGAGGCAAGGAACAAGCTGCGCGCGCTATAGGCTTCAAGCGCTCGGTAATCGGCGATCTTGGGTGCAAGGATGTCGGTATAGGGAAAACCATCACGCAAGGTGATGTAGGTGAGGGTGTTGTCTCCGGGTCGCAGCAGACCGGAAGGTATGCGCGTAAGCGTGCGGATCTGCCCATCGAAACTGCCCGCTCCCGGTTCCATGCCGCCGCGTTCGACAATGGGTGTCCCGTTGACGGCGAGAATGTAGTTGTCGACTTCAAGATAGGAGATGATGCCAAGGCCATTTGCGGGCACGCTATCGACCGCAAAGGACATGCGAACCGCGAACAGGGCGGTGTCGCAGCAATATGTCCATGGCAAGGTCACGGGCTGGTAGCTGGCGGTCGCGGCTTCGGCGAGAGTGGGTTGCCTGATCCGGGCGATCTCGACATCGCTGATCTGTGCCATCGCCGGGGCATCGCCTGGATCGGCACGAAACACCAACTGGTCAATCACCACCCAGTACAGGGCCTGCGCCATGCCAATCGCCAGCGTCAGCATGGCCAGCTGCCGCCAGTTCATCCGCCTCAAAACCAGTGCCACGTTATCCCCCCGAATTACGCTGGCGTGATGCAAGAAATGCATGCCCTTGGGAAGGAACAAAATTTCTGCCGTGCATCAATGACCATCGCGGGGTGTGCCTGTCAGGCACTGCCCCTTCAGGGTGAACCGATCAGGGCGTCGATATCCCATGTTATGGGAGCCATAAGTCATGGGGTATCGTGCCGCCCAGCCTGCCTCTAGCTCTGCTGCCACAGCATTGATTGCCCAGAGGACAAGCCATGAGAAAAGCCTTCATCGCAGCAGCCCTTTCACTCGCCAACCTGGCTCTGCTCGGCGGTATCATCGTCGCCAGTGCGAACCTGCCGGCCCATGCGCAGGGACAGAATCGCGAAGGTGTCAAGAAAACGAGCAAGGCTGTTGCCTGCCCCAGCGGCTGGAGCAGCACCAAGAACAGTGAAACCGACGTCTCGATGTGCTTCCCGCTGGGGTCATCCTCGCCAAAGCTGTACGCCAAGAGCGAAAAGGAAACCTGTGCCGAGGGCTATCATGAAGTGTCGCGTCTGTGGTGCTCTACCAAGAAGCCCTGAGGCTCCGTTCCGGATGAGCTGAAGACACACAAGGATGTTGACCGCACCGGTTGAATGCGACCCGGACCAGTGCGGCCGACCGGCAGCGCGGCCACCCCGCCGCGCTGCCAAAATCACACCTCGCTGGCCACTGCGTTACGACGCGGGCTGTGGTCGCGGCGGTCGATCCAGGTCCGCGGGGTCGTTGCGACCCGGCCCCGTGGGACACTTGCGGGGGCGCTGCCGCGACGCGGCGCTCCTGCGTTTTTATCCAGTTACCAAGCAGGCAACCAGCGCGATTGCATCAGCATGGGAGCCATCTGTTACCACGTTCACATCAGGGGAATATTCGATGCGTTCACTTTCATCCAAGACCATGCTGGCTGCTGCCGGGCTTATCCTGTGCGCCGCCGGTTCGCTGGCAACTGCCCCATCGGCTGGGGCGCAGGGACGCACAACGGGGCGTCTGGAATTGCCAAGGGAAAGGGGCCTATGCCCTTATGGATGGAATCGTGAGACTGACACTTTTTGTGTGCCATCTATAGTCGTCAAACCAATGCCAGCGGTTTATGTCCGAGAGAACAAGAGTACTGCGTGCAATCAGGGCTATTTTGTCGATACAATCAATGATCTGGTGTGCACCTCATATGACAGGATGACCGTGCGCTTTGCCGACGTATCCGGCGGCATCGCGAGGGCCGGCATCCTCAACCGCTGCCCAACCGGCTGGCGCGCATCGACCAATAACAAGCAGTGCTTCACGGAAATCAAAAACGCGCCCATTGCGCGCTTGAAGAACGGCAAGCCGTGTGCGCCGGGTGAGCTGGACGATTGGGGCATCTGGTGCACATCGAATTACGAGCACCTATCCTATGCTGAAGTTGATCTCGCTGCGACCAGGGACTTCAACGACATCTACGCGAACGCCATGAACGATGGGCTGGATTATAACTCGATCCCATCAGGCCTGTCTCCCGATGCCAAGGCCTTCTTCAAGGGCGCAGACAAGTCTTCGGGCGCATCCTCCGCTGCGCCTGCTTCGGCAAGCGAACCTGCCACCACAGCAGCCGATTGCATCTCCGGATCGGACGTTGGTGCAGCTGTCGGCGGCGTGCTCGGCGGCCGCACCGGGGCGGCCCTGGGCGGCGCGCTCGGCGGGCTTGGCAAGAAGAAGAAAAAAGGCGGTTGCTGAACCAACGGCGGCGCTGCCGGCGTCCGCATCCCCCCAGGGAAATGGGACGATCAAGGCAGCGCCTCTGTTACAGCATCAAGCCAAGGTAACCGAAGGAATTCAGAGTGAAGCGCCGATTTTCGATGGCTGCAGTGGCAATGCTGACGGCGTTGGTCGCCGTCCCCGCTGCGGCACAAAATCCGCAATCCGCCAAGGTGGTCCAATCATTCCCGGCGAAGGACGACGTGCTGAAAGAACAGCCGCTCACCGCAGTGCGGTTGGAGTTCGATAAGCCGGTCGAACTGGTCCTCTTAAGCATCTATGACCCGTCGGGCGAGGAGATCAGCGTCTATCCCCCGGACAACGATTTCTCCCAAAGCACGGCGCCTGCCAAGGTTTTCGAGCTGCCGCTACCCGCTGCGCTGACCGAAGTGGGCAGATACAAATTGTCATATCTTGTGTCCGGAAAATCGGTCAAATCGCTGAACGGCTACATCTATTTCGAATTGCAGGGAAAATATCCCCCGCCCAAGTTTTATGTGCAGATGCCTCAAAATGGTAGCTATCTGTCGGAACCGCTCACCGAGATTGTGATGAACCTGGACCAGGTCATTACGCTGCAAAGCCTTGATCTGGTGCGGATGGTGGAGGTCGATGACGGTGTCTCCATTGAAACCGTCATGGAAACCATCGCAACGATTGTTGGTGCCGATACGCCGGTCACAGGCGAGCTGACCGGGCAGAAGTTCAAATTTCCCGTCGACCCCAGCCTGACGCCTCCGGGCAAGTATGGCATCAAATACAGCTTTACCGTGTCGCATCCCGACGGCAGCGTATCGGAGACGACAAGCACCGCCAAATTCACGGTCAGTGGTCCCGGCGAATGACATGTAAATGGCAACGTGTCGGCAGTAATCGCCTGCCCGTCGCCCCCCTGTCGTTCCCATGAAACTGATCGATCAGCTTATGCCAGCGGCGGCCAGGCCGACGCTAGCGCTGTTCAGACACCAACCCGACTGGAGACAGAACTCATGAGACTTGCCAAATCCTTGCTGGCGATCGCGCCCCTGTTTTGCGCAGCACCCGCCTTTAGCCTGCCTGCGAAGACAGATCTGACCTATTCCTCCCCGAAAGCCGACAGTATCGAGCGGGAGGAAGTGCAATTTGTGCAAATCGGATTTGAAGGCACCGTGGATCTGGTGTCTGTGACAATCGTCAATCCCGATACGACCCAGACTGAAGTCTACAATGCAGAGACGGCCTTCTTTCCGAAGAAAGGCGAGATGTTTGCGTTCACCTTACCCAAATCTTTGACCGTGCCCGGGCAATACCAGATCAGCTACGCGGTCGCGGTTGCAGGCACAGGTAGCACCGCCGATCCGAAGTCTGGCTCGTTCAGCTTCACCCTCGACCTGCCCGTACCGCAATCTGCAGTCGGATCGGACGAGGCCAAGCCCGCCGACCCCGGCTGACATGGCGCTTAGCCGGCGCAGGCGCCTGTAGTGGATACAGGGCGTCAGTGTGATGCGAGTGATGGAATGGCGAGAACAAGCGGGTCGTCCGTTTTCAAGTAGTTGGAGGAATTTGCATGCTCAAGACATCGTCGCTGGTATTGATGGCAAGCCTTGTTGCCGCCCCCGTGTCGGCGCAACCGCGATATTCGGGTGGCAACGAGCCTGTTACCCTGAGCGCGACGGGCACTGACCCTTGCAGCTATGGTGTCATCGCGGATCAGCCACCAGAAAGCGCTGTGGGCGTATACCCGGGTTACAGCACAGATCTGGAGATTGTTGATTATCTGGCAGCCGGAAACCCCGTCTGGGTGTGCGAACACAGCATTGACGGATCGATGGTCGGCATTGTTTACAGCATGTTCCCCGACATTGATTGCGGGGTCACCACGCCGGTAGAGACAGAGACCGATTACCTCGGAGAGTGCGATTCTGGCTGGGTCGAAGCTGTTGAAGTCAAGCTGCTGGCTGGCTGATACCCGGCATGCTGCCCAGCGAAAACCCAGCCCGAGCAGTCCGTTAGAAATGCAATGCCAATCGCCACCGCAGATCCGCTCGAGGTTCTGCAGGTGGCGGAAGAGGTGGGATTCGAACCCACGGAGAGCTTGCACCCTCGCCGGTTTTCAAGACCGGTTCCTTAAACCACTCGGACACTCTTCCACTGACCAGCGCGGGGCAGGGCGTGCAGCCTCGCGCTGTGCGGCGCGTTTGTTAGCGGAGGCGGTAAAATCTGCAAAGCGAAACTTGTAAGGCACCGCGCAACGTGGTTCAGCGCCGGTCAAGCGTGGCCATGGCGGGATGGGTGACCGATGTTCGCTCTTTCCCCTTCGTCGCATTGTGTGGCACAACCGGTGCCGGGAGTATCGCATGGATTTCAATATCGTACACAGGCTTGGCAACCGCCTGGCCGTCGCCATTGGCACTACGGCGCTGCTGGCTTGCGGGTCGCCCAGCACGGCGCAGCGGGAGATCGTGCAGCCGCTGCCGGGTGTGGATACCCAGGTTTCGCAAGGGTTCCGGGCCTATCTGGAAGGGAGCGTCGCTGCACGCGCGCGGCGCGAGGGCGTATCGCAGCGGACCATCGATGCGGTTCTGCCCGGCCTCAGTTTCGACGACAGCGTAGCTGCGCTCGATCGCCGCTTTGCGCCGACGCCTGCAGGACAGGCGTTCCCCTCTTTCGGGCCCGAAATGGCCAAGCGGATCAACGCTGCCAAGATCCGGCAGGGACGCCAGGTCTATGCCGATGAGGCCGCCCGGCTGGTCGGGATCGAGCAGCAGACCGGCGTGCCGGCGTCGATCATGGTGTCGATCTTCGGGCATGAGACCAGCTATGGCACGATCATGGGAAAGACCGATCTACCGCGTGCGCTGGCCACCCTGGCGTACGAAGGCCGTCGGCGCGAGCTCTTCGAGGGCGAGCTGATCGCGGTGCTCAAGATGGTCGACATGGGTGTGCCGCGCTCGGTTCTACGGGGCAGCTATGCCGGGGCGTTCGGCTATCCCCAGTTCCTGCCCTCGGTGTATCTCAAGCTCGCCAAGGACGGCGATGGCGATGGCAAGGCAGAGATCTGGTCGAGCCGGGCGGATGCCTTTGCATCGATCGCGAATTACATGGTGGCGGCCGGCTGGCGGCGGGGCGAGCCCTGGGGCTTTGCGGTATCTGTACCCTCGAGCCTCAACGTCGATGCCATCGCCAACCGCGAGCCAGTGCGCAAATGCGCGCGTGCGGTCGAACGGCATAGCGAGTGGAAGACGATGCGCGAATGGAAGGCGCTGGGCGTGTATCCGGCGGGCGGCGTCTGGCCCGATGACGACAAGGTGCAGGCATCCTTGCTGATCACGCTGGGGCTGGATGCGCAGGGCTATCTTCTGACGCGCAACTACCGGGCGATCCTCGACTATAACTGCTCCAATTATTATGCGATGTCGGTCGGCCTGCTGGCAGATGGCGTACGCAACTAGGCCTGTGGCCAAGGGGGACGGGTTATGAAGACATGGATGATCGCAAGCGCGGGTGCAACGGCGCTCCTGCTGTCGGGCTGTGGCGGCGGCAGCAATGTCAGCCGCAGCCTGGATACGGCGCCTCCCCAAGTGGCTGGCAGCGTCGCAGACTATCCCGTCAAGCTGGGCGAGCCCTATGAACTGGGCGGTATTACCTACATTCCGGTCGATGTGTTCAATTACGACGAGGCCGGTTATGCCAGCTGGTACGGCAAGGAACTGAACGGCCGCAACACCGCCAATGGCGAGCTGTTCAACCCCGATGGGATCACCGGTGCGCATCGCACCTTGCCGCTGCCGAGCTATGTCGAGGTGACCGCACTCGATACCGGCAAGACCATTCTGGTGCGTCTGAACGATCGTGGTCCTGCAGCCTCCAACCGGTTGATCGACCTGTCTTATGGCGCGGCACGGCAGTTAGGCGTTCTGGAGAAGGGGGCGTTCCCGGTGCGGGTCCGCCGCGTCAACCCGCCAGAAGCAGAGCGTGCGATGCTGCGCACCGGTCAGCCGGTGGCGATGCGGATGGATACGCCTGAATCGCTGCTCGTGCCGTTGCGGCTTAGGCTCGAAGGCAAGGATCGCCCGTCGAACACCGCGGCCGCACCGGTCGCGGCTCCTGTTGCTGCAGCAACGCCGCCCGCCGCCACACCCGGCAAACCCGGCAAGCTGCCGAGGCCAGCAAAGACTAAGCCCGTCAGCCAGGTCGACAGCCAGGCAGCAACGGCTCAGCCTGTGCCCGCGACACGACCTGCCCCGCAGCCGCCGCGCGCGCAGAGCGGGGACCGGTTTATCGTCGAGGGCGGGCCGCAGCGCCCAGTGGCATCGGAAAGCAACGCCAGCGGCAACCGGCCGTCGGCCGCCTCGACACCATCGGCACAGCCTGCTGCTGCCAGCGCCTCGTATTTCGTTCAGGTCGCCGCCTTTTCATCCAAAGCACGCGCCGATGAACTGGCCAAGCGCATAGGGGCAAAGGCGCAGCCCAGCGGCGATGGCAAGATATTCCGCGTGCGTTATGGCCCTTATCCCAGTGCCGATGCTGCTCAGCAGGGGGTTACTCTGGCCAAGAGGAACGGCTATCAGGGGGCTCGAATCCAGCAAGACTCCGGTCGCTGAAGAGAACGGGCTGGAGCCAAGGCCCGCGCCCCTGAACAAGCAAACCATGGAATACTGATGAAAACCCCGATTCTCGGCCTCGCTCTGCTTTCGCTGCTCGCAACCCCGGTCGTCGCCGCTGCACCCGCTTATGTGTCTGAAGCGCCCATCGCCTATATGACCGACCTGTCCTCTGGCGCCGTGCTGTTCTCGCGCGACGCGGACAAGCCCATTCCACCGGCGTCGATGGCCAAGATGATGACCGTCTATGTCGCCTTCGATCTGCTCAGGAAGGGCGAGATCAAGCTAGACCAGACGATGACCGTGTCGCCCGAGACATGGCGCAAGTGGAACAACCAGGGATCGAGCATGTTCCTGGCGGTCGGCAGCAAGGTGACCGTTGCCGATTTGCTCGACGGCATCGTCACCCTGTCGGGCAATGACGCATGCGTGGTCCTGGCCGAAGGTATTGCCGGGTCCGAAGAAGCCTTCGTCGACATGATGAACAAGAAGGCCAAGGAAATCGGTCTCGACAACAGCCGGTTCGGCAACAGCAACGGCTGGCCCGACGAAGGGGTGACGATGGTCACCGCGCGCGACCTGGGCACATTGGCAACCGCGACGATCCGCAACCACCCCAAGCTGTACAAGCGGTTCTATTCCAAGGGCAGCTTCACCTGGAACGGCATCACCCAGCCCAATCGCGATCCGCTGCTGGGCCGGGTGGATGGTGCGGATGGCCTGAAGACCGGGCACACCGACGAGGCAGGCTATGGCTTTACCGGTTCGGCCGAACAGAACGGCCGCCGTCTGGTGATGGTCGTTGCGGGGCTCGACAGCTTCAACGGACGTGTCGATGAATCGGTCAAGTTCATGAACTGGGGCTTCCGCTCGTGGAAGTCTGTTCCTTTGTTCACCAAGGGCAAGACCGTCGATACCGCGCCCGTGCAACAGGGGAGCGCCCGCGCGCTGCCACTGGTGGCACCGCGTGATCTGTCGCTGACTCTGCCGCGCACCGCCGATACCGACAAGGTCTCGCTCAAGGTCATTTATCAGGGTCCGCTCAAGGCGCCGATCGCAAAGGGCCAGCAGGTCGCCAGCCTCGTCGTGTCAGCGCCGGGCATGGACCGCCAGGTGATGCCGCTGGTGGCTGGCGAAGCGGTCGAGGAGGCTGGATTCTTCGGGCGCATCTGGGCCGGAATCCTCTCCTTCTTCGGCGCCTGACGCGCAATGCGCGGTCGCTTCATCTCGATCGAAGGTGGCGAGGCGGTCGGCAAGTCGACTCAGATCAGGTTGCTCGCACAGCGGCTGCGCGATCGGGGGCTCAGCGTCACCATCACCCGTGAGCCGGGCGGTACCGACAGCGCAGAGGCCATCCGCAGCCTGTTGCTCGAAGGTGGTGCAGACCGCTGGAATGCGCGTAGCGAAGCGCTGCTGTTCGCCGCCGCTCGCGCCGATCATGTGGCCCGGTTGATCCGTCCAGCGGTCGAGGCTGGGGGCTGGGTGATCTCCGACCGGTTTCTCGACAGCAGCCGCGCCTATCAGGGCGTCGCAGGCGGCCTTGGCGATGAGGCAATCCTGAGCCTGCACCGCTTCGGGTCCGAGGGCTTCCTTCCCGATTGTACCTTGCTGCTCGAGCTCCCGGCTGACGAGGCAGCGCGCCGTGCGGTGCTGCGCGATGGGGCAGACAGCGACCGGATCGGCGGGCGCGATGCAGATTATCACGCGAAGGTGGTTGCCGCGTTTCGCAGCTTTGCCGAGGCCGAACCCGAACGGTTCCGTCTGATCGACGCGAGCGGGACCAGCGACGCCGTGCACGCCCGCATCGTTGCGGCGCTGCAGCCGTTGATGGCATGACGTCATGACGCCATCGACCGCCCAATGGCAGGGCCATGCAGAGCCCGAAGCCACGCTGTTGCGGGCGTTCCAGGCGCGCCGCCTGCATCATGGCTGGCTGCTTGCCGGGCCCGAAGGTATCGGCAAGCGCAGCTTCGCACTGGCTGCCGCTGCACATCTTCTGACCCGCAGCCCCCATGACCAGGGCGATCATTTCAACGGCAACCTCGAAGGGCCCGAAGGGCGTCTGCTGGTGCAGGACAAGCATCCGGACTGTCACTACATCACCCTGGGGCCGCAGAACGACAAGGAAGCGCGCAAGGCCGAAGACGGCAAGCCCTATGATCTGGCGCGCAACATCAAGGTCGATCAGATCCGTGCGCTGCAGCGCCGGCTGACCGTACGCCCCAGCCTGGCCGATCGGCGCGTGATCATCTTCGATTCAGCCGATCTGCTCGAACGCAACGCCGCCAATGCTCTGCTCAAAAGCCTGGAAGAGCCGCCGGCGGACACCGTTTTTCTGCTGATCGCGCATAATCCGGGGCGGCTTTTGCCCACCATACGCTCGCGCTGCCTGGTGCTCGATTTTCCTGCGCTCAGCGATACCGACATGGCTGATGCGCTGCGGGCGGCGCGGCCTGAACTGCCCGATGCCGAAATTGCAGCGCTGGTCCGGCTGGGGCAGGGTGCGCCGGGCCAAGCGCTCAAGTTTGCAGGGCTCGATATGGCGCGGATCGATGCGCTGCTCACCGAAATTGCCGATCATGGCGATCCGGGGCACCGCGCGCGCATCGCTCTGGGCGCGCTGGTGGCCAACAAGGCCAACCGTGACCGTTTTCAAGCGCTGCTGCATTATGCGCCGCGTTTTGCCGCACGGCGCATACGCAACCTGCGCGACGACCGGCTGCCTGGTGCGATCGCCGCCTGGCAGGAGATCGGCGCGCTCGCCTCGCGTGCGGTGGTGCTGAATCTGGACGCGGCAGCGGTCGCCTTTCAAATTGGCGGCTTGCTGGCGCGGCTGGCCCCGCCTAGATAGCAGCCATCCAGATCCGGCCAACCTCAGCAAGAACGGCAGAAACGCAACGCCATGGGCGAACCTTATTACATCACCACCGCGATCAGCTATCCCAATGGACGCCCGCATATCGGCCATGCCTATGAGGCGATCGCTGCCGACGTGATCGCCCGCTTCCAGCGGCTGATGGGGCGCGATGTGCGCTTCCAGACCGGCACCGATGTTCATGGCCTCAAGATGCTGCAAAAGGCCCGCGAGCTCGAGACAACGCCGCGCGCATTGGCGGATGAAATGTCGCAGTATTTCAAGGAAATGTGCGACAAGCTTGATGTCAGCTATGATCGTTTCATTCAGACATCGGAAGACGATCATCACGCTGCCAGCCAGGCGATCTGGCAGGCGATGGAAGCCAATGGCGACCTGTACCTCGACCGCTACGAGGGCTGGTATTCGGTGCGCGACGAGGCGTACTATGCCGAGGATGAGCTGATCGACGACGGGCAGGTGGGCAAGCTCTCGCCGCAGCAGACGCCGGTCGAATGGACGGTCGAGGAGAGCTGGTTCTTCCGGCTCGATCAGTATCAGGACAAATTGCTGGCGCTGTACGAGGAGCATCCCGAGTTCCTCCAGCCCGACACGCGCCGCAACGAGATCGTCAGCTTCGTCAAATCGGGTCTGCGTCCGCTGTCGGTCTCGCGCACCAGCTTCGACTGGGGGGTCAAGGTGCCCGGCAGCGATGGCCATGTGATGTATGTCTGGGTCGATGCGCTGACCAACTATCTCACCGGGTTGGGCTATCCCGATGCGGACAGCGACCTGATGAAATACTGGCCGGCGGACCTCCACCTGATCGGCAAGGATATCGTGCGTTTCCACGCCGTTTACTGGCCAGCCTTCCTGATGAGCGCAAACATCCCGCTGCCCAAGCAGGTCTTCGGCCATGGCTTCCTGCTCAACAAGGGCGAGAAGATGTCGAAGTCAGTCGGCAATGTCGTCGATCCGATGGCGCTGGCGGATGCCTTCGGCGCCGACCAATTGCGCTATTTCCTGCTGCGCGAAGTCAGCTTCGGACAGGATGGCAGCTATTCGCCGCAAGCCATTGCGATGCGGTCGAATGCCGATCTGTCAAACAGCTTCGGCAATCTGGCGCAGCGCATCCTGAGCTTCATCGCCAAGAACCTCGACGGCAATCTGCCCGCGATCCATGGCCACCAGCCCGCCGATACCGCGCTGTTCGAGGTTCTCTCTGACGCGCTCCAGGTCGAGATGCCCAAGGCGATGCAGGACCTGGCGCTGTCACAGGGCATCGAAGCGTGGATGCGTGCGGTGTTCGCCTGCAACGCCTATGTTGACGAGCAGGCCCCCTGGGCGCTCAAGAAGACCGATCCCGAGCGCATGCAGACCGTGCTCGCGACGCTGTATATCGCCATCTCGCAGCTTGCGATTGCCATCTCGCCGGTCATCCCGGGCAGTGCAAAGGCGCTGCTCGATCATATGGGCGTGCCCGATGATGTCCGTTCGATCGCCGCGATGGGCAGCCATTGGTACTCGGCGCTGGCCGAGGGCGGCTATCAGGTTGGCGTCCCCAAGCCGTTGTTCCCGCGCATCGATCTGCCTGCCGAAGACGCCGAGTGATGCTCGTCGATTCGCACTGTCACCTGAACTACAAGGGCATGGCCGAGCAGCAGGGTGATCTGCTGGAGCGGGCGCGCGCTTCGGGTATCACGGCGATGCTCAACATCTCGACCCGCGCCAGCGAATGGGACGCGGTCACCGCGACCGCGCATCGGGAAGCCGATGTGTGGGCCAGCATCGGCATCCATCCGCATGAAGCCGACGCGCACGCTTACATCGATACCGCCCGGCTGACCGCACGCGCCGAAAGCGATGATCGCGTGGTCGGCATCGGCGAGACCGGGCTCGATTATTATTACGACCATTCCGACCGCGATCAGCAGCGGCGCAGCTTCATCGCGCATATCGCAGCATCGCGCGCGACGGGGTTGCCGCTCATCATCCATACCCGCGATGCCGAGGACGACACGGCAGCGATCCTGGCGGACGAGATGGAGAAGGGGGCCTTTCCCGCGCTCATCCACTGTTTCACCGCCAGCGCAGATTTCGCCGCCAAGGTGCTGAAAATGGGGCTGTCTATCTCGATCTCGGGCATCGTCACCTTCAAGAACGCCAAGGATCTGCAAGCCGTCGCGCGCGAGCTGCCTGCCGACCGCTTGCTGGTCGAAACCGATGCCCCGTTCCTGGCACCCGTGCCGCATCGCGGCAAACAGGGCGAGCCTGCATTCGTGGCCGATACCGCACGCTTCCTCGCCAATCTGCGTGGTGAAAGCTATGAACAACTGTGCGAAACGACGGCGCGCAACTTCTACGCTCTGTTCAATCGGGCGCGTCCGTGAAGGCGATCCTGCTGGGCTCGGGCACGTCGGGCGGCGTCCCGCGCATCGGCAATGACTGGGGCGCGTGCGATCCTGCCAATCCGCGCAACCGGCGTTCGCGCGTGTCGATGATCGTCGAACACGCCGGGCAGCGCATCCTGATCGACACATCGCCGGACCTGCGGCAGCAATTGCTGAGCACAGATATTGGTTCGCTCGATGCCGTGATCTGGACGCACGATCATGCCGACCACAGCCATGGGATCGATGATCTGCGTGCGCTCTATCACGCCACGCGCAAGCCTTTGCCAGGCTATGGCAAAGACTATGCACTGCAGAGCCTTGTCAGCCGTTTTGACTATGTTTTTGAAGACAGCAACGGCTATCCCGCGATCGTGACCCCGCATCCGCTGCACGATCGGCAGGAGATTTGCGGCATGGCTGTACGCGGCGTTGACCAGCCGCACGGACCTGTGCTGTCGACCGGTCTGCGGTTCGATGTGCACGGCGTATCAGTCGTCTATGCCACCGATTTCAGCGAAATTACCGACGAGATGGTGGCCCTTTATGCAGATTGCGATCTGTTGGTCACCGATTGCCTGCGCTATGAAAAGCATCCGACCCATGCCAGCCTCGACATGGCGCTCGATCTGGCGAGACGGACACGCGCGCGGCATACGGTGCTCACGCACATGGACAAAAGCCTGGATTACGCGACTTTGGCAGCCGAACTGCCCGATACGGTCGAGCCCGGATACGATGGGCTGGTGATCGAGGTTGCGAGGCTGGGACAATGAGCGGCGGCGATACCGCCAGTCTGGTCTACAGCCTGCTGCTGCTTGTGCTCGTCGGCAGCGCTCTCGTGTCACGCACCTTGCCGATTGGTCAGACGCTCAAGATGGCATTGGGCTGGGTTGGGATATTCGCGCTGATTTTCCTGCTGGTCAGCTTTCGTCCCGAAATCCGGGTGATCTGGCAGCGTGTGACTGAAGAGCTGGGTTTTGGCGGTCAACCGGCGATTTCCGGTTCGCCGATGACGCTGCGCAAAAGCGATGATGGCCATTTCTGGGTGGCGGCTGATGTCAACGGTCGGCCGATGCGCTTTCTGGTGGATAGCGGCGCGACAGTCACGGCAATCTCCGCGCAGGCTGCGCGCGCGGCGGGTATCGAACCTGGCGGCCTGGGGCTCAAGACCGTGATCGAAACCGCAAACGGCATCGTTGAAGCGGATCGTGCGACGATCAGCGAGTTGCAAGTCGGGTCGCTGCGCATCCGCGATCATGATATCGTGATCTCGGATGCGTTGGGCGATACCAATCTGCTGGGGATGAACTTTCTGTCCGAGCTGGAAAGCTGGCGCGTCGAAGGCAATCAGATGATCCTGGTACCGAAGCAGAACCAGTCTCGCTGAACGACCTATGATTTAACATAATATATATTATCGGACTTACAGACATGGCCATCGAGACAGCAGCGACCGATCCGTCCAATCCTTCCTCCGCGCACGCTGTGCCACTCGACCGGCTGGTGGCGATCATGGCACGGCTGCGCGATCCTGAGGCTGGATGCCCTTGGGATGTCGCTCAGACCTTTGCCACGATCGCGCCATACACCATCGAGGAAGCCTATGAGGTCAGCGACGCGATCGAGCGTGATGACATGGCCGCGCTCAAGGATGAACTGGGCGATCTGCTGCTGCAGGTGGTGTTTCACAGCCGCATGGCCGAAGAAGCCGGACATTTCAGCGTGGCGGATGTGATCGGCGCGATCAGCGACAAGATGGTCCGCCGGCATCCGCATATCTTCGCAGACCAATCGGTCGAGAGCTGGGATTGGGAAGCGATCAAGGCAGAGGAACGCAGCGACGGCGGTTCGTCGAGCGCGATGGATGGCGTGGCTCTGGCGCTGCCAGCCCTGATGCGTGCGCAGAAGTTGCAAAAGCGCGCGGCGCGCACCGGGTTCGACTGGCCCGATGTCATGGGTGCGGTCGAAAAGATCGGCGAGGAAATCGAGGAACTGCTGGAGGCAGAAAACGAGGCCGAACGTGTCGACGAGGCCGGCGATCTGCTGTTTGCCGCCGTCAACATGGTCCGGCATATGGGGGTCAGCGCCGAAGACGCGCTGCGGGCCGCCAACGCCAAGTTCGAGCGGCGGTTTCGTGGCATGGAAGCGATCGCCGGCGATAGCTTTGCGGCGCTCTCGCTCGATGACAAGGAACTGCTCTGGCAGCGCGCCAAACGCGGCGAAGGCAGCCTATAACGCCTGGAACCTGCCCCAGTCCTTGTCGGACAGGCGGACCGACAGCCAGATGTCATCCCCCTGCTCCCGGCTTTCCAGCACCTCGCCATGCGCATGCAGCCATGCAATGCGCTGCCCATCGTGCCGTGGCAGGTGCACTTTGTGCACGCGATGGCTGATGACGAGCGCGTCGGAGGCGGCGCGCAGCAAATCGGACACCCCTTCCCCGGTCAGCGCTGAAATCGGGCAGACCTTGCGATCGCGCGGCATCGTATCGCTCAGGTCCGCGCGGGCATCTTCATCCAGGACGTCCCATTTGTTCCACGCCTCGATCAGCGGAATCGCGAGGCCCTGCTCGGCGAGAACCGGGTCAAGCTCAAGCCCGAGATCGGCGAGGATCGTCTCGACCGACTGTGCCTGCATTTCGGCATCGGGGTGCGACAGATCGCGGACATGGATGATGAGGTCTGCGGACAGCACCTCTTCCAGCGTCGCGCGAAACGCCGCCACCAGTTCGGTCGGCAGATCGGAAACGAAGCCCACGGTGTCGGACAGGATGACCTTCTCGACGCCGTCGAGACGGATTGCGCGCATCGTCGGATCGAGCGTGGCGAACAGCAGATCCTCTGCCATCACACCAGCGTTGGTGAGGCGGTTGAACAGCGTCGATTTTCCCGCATTGGTATAACCCACCAGTGCGACCACCGGCCAGGGCGCTTTCTGCCGCCGCTCGCGGTGCAATCCGCGCGTTCGCTTGACCTGCTCGAGTTCCTTGCGCAGCTTGGCCATGCGGTCGCGGATCATCCGACGGTCGGCCTCGATCTGCGTTTCACCTGGGCCACCCAGAAAGCCGAAGCCGCCGCGCTGGCGTTCAAGGTGGGTCCAGCTGCGCACCAGCCTGCCCGCCTGGTAGTCCAGATGCGCAAGTTCGACCTGCAACCGCCCTTCGGCGGTCGCTGCGCGTTCACCGAAGATCTCGAGGATCAGCCCGGTTCGGTCGATCACCTTGATCTTCAGCCGCTCTTCCAGATTGCGCTGCTGGATCGCGGAAAGGCTTCCGTCCACGATCAGCAGTTCGGCTTTCTCGTCTTCCAGACTGGCGGCGATGATCTCCACTTGGCCGCCCCCAAACAGTGTCGCGGGACGCGCCGTGCGGATGCGGAACGCGTGCGCTGCACACACCTGGATGCCGATGGCGAGCGCAAGGCCGCGCGCTTCGTCCAGACGCGCATCAGGATCGACCGCACCGCGTCGGCCAAGTTCGGGATAGGCAATGACAGCCCGCGCGCCGCGGGCGTACTCAAGGGTTTGAGGGTCGTTCAAGTGTCTAATCTATCCTTGTCCGCCCCCGAAACCAGTGGGTCAGTCATCATCATTTTCAGTGTCCGCCCAATCGCCGGTCAGATCGACCGGGGCGTTGGGCTGAACCGTCGAAACAGCATGCTTATAGGCCAGCTGTGCCATGCCTTCACGTTCGAGCAGCATGCAGAACAGGTCATAGGCCGCGACCTTGCCCTGCAGCATCACGCCGTTGATCAGGAACATGGTCACGGGCACCCCGGTTTCCTGCACCGTGCGCAAAAACACTTCCTGCAGGTTGCGGTTCTTGGCGCTCTTGGCCCCCATCAGCCCAGCGAACATGCCAAGGTCGATCGGTTGAGCGGGCATCACGGTCGAGATGGCGTGCTTGTACACCAGCTGCGACTGGCCATCGCGGCGCAACATGACGGAGAAGTTGTCAAACCATGTGACAATTCCCTGTAGCTTGACGCCCTTGACCAGAAACATGGTGACGGGAATTTTCGATTTTCTCAGGGAGTTGAGGAACACATCCTGAATGCTTTGAGCCTTTTCGGTCATTTTTGACCCCCGGTCTTGGTGACGACGTTGCGCCACGATTCATGAAAAGCCGATCCGACACGTCCGGACCCGCTGCGCTTGCCAGAGCGCGTACTATACATAGTGCCGAACTGGCATCGCGCCAATGGCCAGTTTGCAGCTTTAGCGCTGATTATCTGTCGTGGAGACCCAGCAGTTTGAGCTTGCGATGCAGCGCCGATCTTTCCATGCCGATGAACTCAGCCGTTTTCGATATGTTGCCAGAGAAACGCCGGATTTGAATCTTCAGATATTCGCGTTCGAAACTTTCACGTGCCTCGCGCAGTGGCACGCCCATCAGGCTGGAGATGCCCGCCGCACGGCCACCATCGCCCTGTACCAGTTCGGGCGGCAGCATGTCGACATCGATGCGGCTGAGTCGGCCACGCGGCGCAAGGATGATCGTGCGCTCGATGACATTGCGCAGCTGGCGCACGTTGCCCGGCCAGTTGTAGCTTTGCAGCGCGGCCATCGCCTCGCTGCTGGTTTCGGGCGGTGTGATGCCATGTTCGCTGGCGAACCGCGCGACATAATGCTCGACCAGTGCCGGAATATCATCGCGCCGGTCGGTCAGCGCAGGAATTTCCACCGGCACCACGTTCAGCCGGTAGAACAGGTCCTCACGGAAACGCCCCTCGGTGATTTCATGCTCCAGATTGCGCGAAGTGGCGGACACAAAGCGAACATCGACCTTGATCGGCCGCGTCGATCCGACACGCGCAAAGCTCTGGTCGGTCAGCACCCGAAGGATCTTTGCCTGCGTCGACTCGGGCATGTCGGCGACCTCGTCGAGGAACAGCGTACCGCCGTGCGCACGCTCCAGAAGACCGGGGGTGGCAGGTCGGTTCGGGTCCTCTTCGCCGAACAGTTCCTGCTCGAAGCGGTCGGGGGTCATCCGCGCGGAATTGACGGTAATGAACGGCCCGCTGGCCCGCCCGCTCCAGCTGTGCAGCAGCCGTGCGGCAACCTCCTTGCCGACGCCCGCAGGGCCGGTGATCAGAAGGCGGCTGCCGCTGTTGGCCACGCGCTTGAGCGTCGCGCGCACGGTATTGATAGCACTCGAGTTGCCGGTCAGCTCATCGGAGATACCCAGCTTCTCGCGAAGCTGTGCATTTTCTCGCCGCAACCGAGCCGTCTCGGTGCCGCGCGCAACCATGTGAATCAACCGCTCGGCCTCGAACGGCTTCTCGATGAAGTCCATCGCGCCGCGCGAGATGGCGGAGACAGCCGTGTCGATATTGCCATGGCCCGAGAAGATGATGACCGGAAGGTCGGCGTCACGGCTCTTGATCTCGTCGAGCAGTTCAAGCCCGTCGAGCTTGCTGCCCTTCAGCCAGACATCGAGCAGAACCAGCGAAGGCCGGCGTTCGTCGATCGCAGCCAGGGCATCGTCGCTGCCACCTGCCGTTCGACAACGATAGCCCTCATCCTCCAGCACGCCCGATACCAGGTCGCGAATGTCGCGTTCGTCGTCAACGATCAGAATTTCCAAAGGCATAGATCAGTTGCTTTCCTCATCCGGGGCGGTCGGGCTCAGCTCGCTTCGAGGCCGTTCGCCTCGTGCTGCCATCGCCGGCATCTTTTCTGTCCCTGCGCGTCGCATATCGGTGTCATTTTCCTGATGTGCACTGCCTCGGAGCAGCGCGGCATCCATCCTGATGATCACACGTGTCCCACCTTGTACGTTCGACTCGAATGCCAGTTCGCCAAAATGTTCCTCGACGATCTTCTTCACGATCGCGAGACCCAGGCCGGTGCCCTTTTCGCGTGTCGTCATATAGGGCTCGACGATGCGGTCGCGGTCTGCGGGCAGACCGATGCCATTGTCGTCCAGCGTCAGCACCAGATGTTGCTCATCCATGAAGACACCCGCAGTGACGGTTCCCTTGTGTCCTTCGTCCCCCTGCTGTCGCGCCTCGATCGCTTCGACCGCATTCTTGAGGATGTTCGTGACAGCCTGGCCGATCTGGCGACGATCGCAGAACAGATCGCTGCCCTCGTGTGCGCCTTCGGCGGCAAAATGGATGCCGGGGTGGGCAACCTCCTGCAGGAAGATGGCCTGACGGACCAGATCGAAGAAGTTCTCTTCGCGGAAGACCGGCTTTGGCATTCGTGCGAACGAGGAGAACTCATCGACCATGTTGCGCAGGTCGCCCACCTGCCGGACGATGGTATCGGTCAGCTGCCCAAAGGTGGGATCGTCCTCGCTCACCTTGCTGGCGTAGCGCCGCTTCAACCGCTCGGCTGCGAGCTGGATCGGAGTGAGAGGGTTCTTGATCTCGTGCGCGATACGCCGGGCAACATCGGACCAGGCGGCCTGGCGCTGATCGACCAGCTGCTGCGTGATGTCCTCGAAGGTGATGACGATGCCGTAAGGTTCGCGCACCACGCGCACGGCGAGCGTGAGCAGATCGTTGCCGCGTGAATACTGGATCACCGCCTTTTCGGTGCCCTCCCCCACCAGCCGCGCAAAAGGCGGTGCGGTGCTGGACAGGGTGCAGCCCAGGCATTGTTCGGCATTGACCTGCAGCAACCGCTGCGCGGTGCTGTTCATCAGCCGGACCATGCCCATCGGATCGACCGAGATGACCCCGGCGCTGACCGATTCCAGCACCGCTTCGGTAAAGGCGCGGCGGTCATCGAGCTGGCTGTTGGCCCGGATCAGTGCGGATGTCTGTTCGGCCAGCCGGCTCGCCATGCGGTTGAAAGCACGGCCGAGCACGCCGACTTCGTCGGTCCGGTTGGCGGTATCGACCCGGATGGCGAAATTGCCGGTGCTGATGTCGCGTGCCGCGCCGGCCATATCGGTCAGCGGTCGCACCATGCGATCGGCGAACTTGAGCGCCGCCCACAGGGCCACTGCCACCAGCAGCAATGACACCACGAACAGCGCGATGTTGAAGCGCACCTGCAGGTTCTGCGAGCGCGAGAACAGCGCCTTGTAATCGGACAGGACTGTCTGCGCGCGTTCCCACTGGCTCAGCGCCAACTGGTTGGACGCACGCGCGACATACAGATAGACCTTGGCATCGCGGTCGATCGGGGTGACGACTTCGATACGATCGGACTCGGCGGAGATGACAGCGGTCTCGCCGCCGTCAAGCTTGCGGATGATATCCGGGCTGACACGGTCGGACGATGTCCGGTTGTCGGGATCGACAATCGCCGCAGTCCGCAGCACGCCATCGTCGCCCACTTCGACGATAGCCGACTCGTTCATCTTGCGGCCGACAACTTGGAAGACATAGGCCTCGGCAAATTCCGGGCTGTCGATCCGCGTCTGTTGCAGATATTCGCGCAGGTCACTCGCCATCGCGACGGTCTCTGCCGACACGTCGCGCCGCCCCTCTTCGTAATAGCCACGCGCCAGATCATTGGCATTTTCCAGCATCGTGCGCGCGCGGTCGGAAAACCAGAACTCGACGCCATATTGAAAGAGCAGCGAGGTGATGACGACGACGAGCAGCATCGGTATCGATGAGATCAGAGAAAACAGCGCCACGAAGCGGACGTGAAGCTGCCCTGTTCCTTCTTCGCCGCTCGCACTGGCACGGCTGATCGCCACGCGGCGGCCGATCAGCGCCAGCAGCGCCATCGCAGGGACAAGATTGGCCACCAGCAGCGTCGCCGTGACCGGCGCTGGCACCATCGCCTGGCGATCCTGATAGCTTCCCACCAGCCACCATGACGTCGCTATCATCGCGATCAGAAGGACGATGAACCCGATTTCCAGCACGGGAAACAGGCTCCCCTTGCGCAGCATCACGCTGAAGCGGCGCGCGAACCGGCTTTTCTTGGCGGGGGGGAGTGCGGCAGACGCAGGCATAGTGTTCATTCTACAACAGCTCTGTTGCCGCAATACAAGAGCTTTTGCGACAAATGCGGGTAATCACCGCATTTGCCAGCCATTTCAGCGCAGCTCGGTGCTGCCCATGCCGTGTTCCACCAGCTTCTTGCGCAAGGTGTTGCGGTTGATCCCCAGCATCGCAGCGGCTTTGACCTGATTGCCGTCGCACTGGCGCATGATCGCCTGCAGTAATGGGACCTCGAATGCCGCCAGCGCCTTGTCATAGACGGCGCCATGCTCTGGTCGCTCGGTCAGCAGGAAGCGACCGACAGCCTGTTCGAAATCGCTTTCCTCACGCCGGCTCTCGCCCCCACCCAGCGCCGGTTCGTCAAAGATGCTGCCCAGGGCATCGGCCGTGATAAGGTCATCGCGGCTCATGATGACGGCGCGGAAGACCAGGTTGCGCAATTCACGGACGTTTCCGCGCCAGTTGCGACGCTGCATCGCTGCGATCGCGGTGGCATCGAAGCTGCGTTTTGGCAGCCCTTCATGGACCGCCAGAGACAGGAAATGGTCAACCAGGGCCGGGATATCGCTCAACCGATCGCGCAATGGCGGAAGATCGATCGGCACGACATTGATCCGGTAGTACAGGTCTTCGCGAAACAGCCCGGCCTCGATCAGAGGACCGAACGGCTTGTTGGTCGCAGCGACAAAGCGCACGTCCAGTTCGATCTCGCGATGTCCGCCGACGCGGGTGATGCGCCCCGTCTGCAGCGTGCGCAGCAGCCGCGTCTGCGCCTGCATCGGCATGTCGCCGATCTCGTCGAGGAACAGGGTGCCGCCATGGGCCTGTTCGAACTTGCCGATGGTCTGCGAGACCGCTCCGGTAAACGCTCCCTTTTCGTGCCCGAACAGCTCGGATTCGATCAGTTCTGCGGGGATGGCCGCCATGTTGACCGCGACGAACGGCCCCTGCTTGCGGTGGCCCAGCTGGTGGATCGCCTCTGCCACCAGTTCCTTGCCGGTCCCGGATTCGCCCAGGATCAGCACCGACAGATCGTTGCGCAGAACGCGCGTGATCATCCGGTAGACGTTCTGCATCGGCGCACTGCGGCCCACCAGCGGCAGGCCACTGTCGGCAGGATCGCTATCGGCATTGCCGATGACGTCGTCGTTCCGCGCAATCGCCTGCAGCACCGCGCGGATCAGCTCGTCGAGGTCGAAGGGCTTGGGGAAATATTCGTAAGCCCCGGCCTCGCTCGCGCGCACAGCCGTATCGAGCGTATTTTGTGCAGACAGAACAATCACCGGCGTGTCGGGATGGCGGTCCAGTACGCTGCCCAGCGACGCGATGCCGTCGCCGTCTTCGAGCATGACGTCGGTCAGGATCACGGCATATTGCTTGTTCGCGAGCAGCGCATTGCGCCGCACGATCGACGTGCAATGATCGACCGTGCAGCCCTCAGCCTCGAGTGCCGCCATGATCACCTGTGCAATCGCGCGGTCATCCTCGACCAGCAGTACCGATTTAGCCATGCGATCGGTTATCCTTACGATGCCAGCGGGAGGAAGAGGCGAAAATGGGTGAGCCCCAGCGCCGTATCGCGATCGTGCACGATCCGCCCGTTCATGTCGCGCACCAGCTTCTGCACCAGCGCCAGCCCCAGCCCTTGCCCGGTCTTCTTGGTGGTGACGAAAGGCGAGAATATGTCCTCGGCGATGCCGGTGTCGATGCCGGGGCCGTTATCGGTAACGCGCACTTCCACAGGCAGGCGGATATAGCTGCCGTCGCGCGACAGCCGCATCCGCACGCCGCTCACGAATTTGGTGGTCAGCGTGATGCACGCGCCCTCCTGACCATCCATCGCCTCGCGGGCGTTGGTGATGAGGTTGAGCAGAATCTGCACCAGATTGTCGGCATCGGCCAGAACCCGCGGTATCGACGGATCGAACCGCTCGACAAACCGGACCGTATCGGGGTGCGCGGTTTCCACGATCTCGCGTACGCGACTGAGCGGTTCGTAGATGTTGCATGGCTTCATCGGCGCTGCAGTGCGACTGGTCAGTGACTGCATCTGGTCGATCAACAGAGCGATGCGATCAACCTCGGCCGTGATCAGCCCTGACAGCCTGCGCCCCGCCCCATCGAGTTGACGTTCGATCAGCTGCGCCGCGCCCTTGATTGCGGCCAGCGGGTTCTTGATCTCGTGCGCCAGAATGTCCGGGCCGCGAACGGCGAAGCCCTCCGCGCCGGCATCGCCATCGAACAGCGGCGACCCTGCGCCAGACTCATTGAGCACCAGCAGCTGCCAGCCCTCGCCCTGCCCGACCGGGCTCAGCGAGATGTCGACCTTGCGCACGCTGGAACGCCCGATGTGGACCCGCATGCCGTGCGCGGCCAGATTGGTATCGGGCTGATCGAGGGCGGCCCCGATGCGGGCATCGTCGAACCGCAGAAACTCGGAGAGAGGCCTTCCGACAAGCCGCCGGGCACTTTGTTCGAGCATGTTTTCCGCCGCAGCATTGGCTGCTGCGATGGTCCTGTCGGCGTGGAGCATGACCACAGCCATCGGCAGGCTCTGCAGCTGCGCGGCCGAATCAGGCGCCTGCTCGGCCATCGCCGTCATCAGGCGGCGGCGCGCTGCAGCCAGGGGCGATAGAATTCGCCCAGCATCGAAAGCACCACATCGGGGTTGTCGATCTGGTTCATCTTGTTGCGCAGCTCGGCGGAACCCGGCAGTCCCTTGGTGTACCAGCCCAGATGCTTGCGGGCCATCTTGACGCCGGTATCGCTGCCGTAATGCTCGAGCATGGCATGATAATGCTCGACGATGACCGCATATTGTTCATCCAGATCAGGGTCGGGCAAAGCCTCCCCGGTGCGCAACGCGTGCATCACCTGGCCGAGCAGCCATGGCTTGCCATAGGCCCCGCGCCCGATCATGACGCCATCTGCACCACTCTGTTCGAGCGCGGTGCGCGCGTCCTCGATGCTGCAGATGTCACCATTGACGATGACGGGCAGCTTCACCGCTGCCTTGACCCGAGCGACGAACGCCCAGTCGGCGCTGCCCTTGTACATCTGGTTGCGGGTGCGGCCATGCACCGTGATCAGCTTTGCGCCCAGATCTTCGGCGATCCGCGCGAGCTCCGGCGCGTTCAGGCTGTCATGGCACCAGCCCATGCGCATCTTGACCGTCACCGGCACCTTTACCGCCTTGACCGTCGCCTCGATCAGGCTGGCGGCGAGCGGCAGGTCGCGCATCAGCGCAGAGCCCGCATCGCCATTGACCACCTTCTTTACCGGGCAGCCCATGTTGATGTCGATGATCGGGGCACCCCGATCCTCGTTCAGTTTCGCCGCCTCGGCCATTGCTGTGGGGTCGCACCCCGCCAACTGCATCGACACCGGCTCTTCGACCGGATGCCATGCGGCTTTCTGCAGTGACTGGCGTGTCTCGCGGATCATCGCCTGGCTGGCGATCATCTCGGTGACGTTCAAGCCGGACCCATAGCGGCGGACCAATGTACGGAACGGCATGTCGGTCACGCCGGTCATCGGCGCAAGCAGCACCGGCTCGTCGATCTGAAGCGGTCCGATGTGGATCGGCTTGAGCGCTGGAATGTGGGTCATGATGGGATCTGTGCCTAATATTTAGGCAGCCCCATAATCGCAAAGCCGCTGGCGGGCAAGCAGCAGTTGGTCTATGCGCCCTGCCCGATGACCGACACGCCATCTCCATTGACACTCGCCCTGCCTCGCGCAGCCGCTCTCATCGTGGCGGCGGGCAAGGGCCTGCGCGCGGGCGGCGATGTTCCCAAGCAATATGCGATCTATCAAGACAAGCCGCTGCTGCGTCATAGCGTTGACGCCTTTGCGGGCTGGAATGCCAACACCCGGCTTTTTGTCGTGATCGGCGAGGGTCAGAGCGAGGCGGCAGAGCGGGCGCTGATGGGCGTGGAGAATGTGACCTTCGTCACTGGCGGAGCCGAGCGGCGCGATTCCGTGCGCTTGGGATTGCTGGCCATTGCTGCAAGCGGAGGCGCAGACCGCGTCTTCATCCACGATGCAGCGCGCCCGCACCTTCCTGCTGCGGTGCTGGATCGCCTGAACACGGCTCTGGATGGCCTGCCCGGCGCGGTGCCGGTTGTGCCTGTCGTCGACAGCATTGTGCGCGGCGCCGGCGGCGTGATGGACGCCGCTGTGGAACGAAGTGCCTTGTGGCGGGTACAGACGCCGCAGGCCTTTCATTTTGATGCGATCCTGGCTGCGCATCTCGCCTGGCCCGATCAGGCCATCGCCACCGACGATAGCCAGATTGCCCGTGCGCACGCCCTGGCCGTAGCGCTGGTCGAAGGCGACGAAGCGCTGAAGAAGATCACCTTTTCCGAGGATTTCGCCATGACTGCATCCCCCGCTGTCGTCTTTACCCGTACCGGCATGGGCTATGACGTGCACCGGCTGGCGAGCGGGGAGGAACTGTGGCTGGGTGGTATCCGGATCGCGCATGACCGCGGGCTCGTCGGGCACAGCGATGCCGATGTTGCACTCCACGCGGTCACCGATGCCCTGCTGGGAGCAATGGCGCTGGGCGATATCGGAGAGCATTTTCCGCCCAGCGATCCGCAATGGCGCGGCGCGGATTCCGCTCGTTTTCTGGCGCACGCGGCATCATTGGTGAGGGACAAGGGCGGGACAATCGCCAATATCGACCTGACCATCATCTGCGAGGCCCCCAAAATCGGCCCACACAAATCCGCCATCCAGCAAAGGATCGCCAATATCCTCGAACTTCGCCCCGATCAGGTCGGCGTGAAGGCCACCACGACCGAGCGGCTGGGCTTTACCGGACGCGGCGAAGGCATAGCGGCGCAAGCGGTCGCCAACGTGATGGTCACGGGATAACGCACAGGAAACATGTCCATGACACAGACTCATCCCATCAAGATTGCAGCCAGGTCGCTTCTGGCGCTCGCTGCCTTGGCCAGCACGTCTGCACAGGCTGCCCAGACGGCGGCGGCCTGCCTGACCCCCGCAGAGGCGCAGTCGGTCGCGGTCGCAGCATTGCCCGATGCGCTGGCCAGCGCGCGGCGCGCATGCCTGCCGCATCTGCCAGGAACGTCGGCGCTGAGCCGAGCAACGACGCGCATCAGCCAGGTGTATCAGCCCGCTGCCGACAGGGCGTGGCCCAAGGCCGGGCGTGCGTTCATGTCAGCGGTCGAACTTCCCCTGCCCCCCGGCACCGACCCGGCGCTGGTACGTCCGTTGCTGACGGCGGCAATCTCTGCGATGGTTGAACAGGAGATCAAGCCGACCGATTGCGGCGCGATCGACGAGTTCTATGGCGCGCTCGAACCCTTGCCGCCCGAGAATGTCGGCAAGCTGCTGGTCGCTGTTCTCAAGATGGACGACGCCTCCGACAAGCCGGCGAAGCGCGATGCCAATCCGTTCACGATCTGCAAGGACGGCTCGAAATGAACAACCTCCTGCCGCCGCGCTTGATCGATCTGGCAGCGCGCGTCGTTGCCGAGAACGCTGCGGTAGACCGCAAGGTCGCCCTGGTGGAAAGCTGCACCGGCGGCCTGGTCTGCGCTGCGCTGACCGAAATTCCGGGTAGCTCCGCAGTGCTGGATCGCGGGTTTGTGACCTATTCCAACGATGCCAAGATCGAATCCGTGGGGGTCAGCGCCGAGCTGATCGATACCTTTGGGGCGGTTTCGGTCGCGGTCGCCTGGGCGATGGCGCGCGGCGCGCTCAAGCACTCGGACGCAGATGTTGCCGTGGCGATTACCGGTGTTGCAGGCCCCGGCGGCGGCAGCGACAGCAAGCCTGTCGGCACCGTGATCTTTGCCTGCGCGCTGCGCGGCCAGAGCGAAAACGACATCAGCGCCGAGCAGAAGAATTTCGATCCCACGCTCAGTCGCGCGGAAATCCGTCAGGAAGCTGCGCTGGCCGCGCTGGAACTGCTGCTGCCGTAAAGCTCTGCCGCGCGCGTTTCAAAGGCGCCGACCATCTTGCGAAACGCGCGGTCGAAATACTGGCCGGCCAGCGATTCGAACAGGCGGTTCTTGAAGGTGAACGACACGTAGAAATCGAGCGTGCAGCCGCCCTGCCCGTCGCTGGCGAACTGCCAGACATTTTCGAGGTTCTTGAGCGGCCCGTCGAGATACTCGACCTCGATCCGCTCGCCCGGCACCTTGGTGACGCGCGAAGTGAACTTCTCGCGCAATTGCTTGAAGCCCACCACCATGTCCGCCACCATCTCGGTCTGGCTGTCGGATTTCACCCGCGTCGCGATGACCCAGGGCAGGAATTCGGCATAGCGGGCCACATCGGCCACCAGATCGTACATCTGGTCGGGCCGAAAGGGCAGATGCCGGGTTTCGCGATGCGAGGGCATTTCCGGCCCCTTACCGCGCTGCCTGCCGCGCCAGCTTTGCTTCACGCGCAGCGCGCATCTCGGCAAAATCCTCGCCAGCGTGATAGCTCGACCGGGTCAGCGGGCTGGATGCAACCTGCAGGAAGCCTTTTGCGCGCGCGATTGCAGCATAGGCGTCGAACGCCTTGGGGGTCACGAAATCGATGACCTTGGCGTGACGCGGGGTGGGCTGCAGATACTGGCCCATGGTCAGGAAATCGACATCGGCAGAGCGCATGTCGTCCATGACCTGATGCACCTCCAGGCGTTCCTCGCCCAGGCCCATCATTATGCCGGACTTGGTGAAGATCGACGGATCGAGCCTTTTGACCATTTCCAGCAGCCTGAGCGATGCGTAATAGCGCGCGCCGGGGCGGATGGTGGGATATAGCCGGGGCACCGTTTCCAGATTGTGATTGTACACATCGGGCCGCGCGGTGACGATCGCCTCGACGGCTGCCTCGTGCTTGTTGCGGAAATCCGGGGTGAGGATCTCGATCGTCGTCTTGGGCGTCGTGCGCCGCAGCGCCTCGATCACCTTGACGAACTGGCTCGCCCCGCCATCGGCCAGATCATCGCGATCGACCGAGGTGATGACGATATGCTCGAGCCCCATCTGCGCGGCTGCGTCGGCCACATGCTGCGGTTCCTTGAGGTCCACCGCACGCGGCATGCCGGTCTTGACGTTGCAGAACGCGCAGGCGCGCGTGCACACATCGCCCAGGATCATTACCGTGGCGTGTTTCTTGGTCCAGCACTCGCCGATATTGGGGCAAGCCGCCTCTTCGCACACGGTGTTGAGGTTGAGATCGCGCATCAGTTTGCGCGTTTCATTGAACCCCTTGCTGGTGGGTGCGCGAACGCGGATCCAGTCGGGCTTGCGGACACGGGCCGGGCGACCCTCGGGGGTGGCGATGGGTGTGATGTCGTTCATGCCCCGCGCTTTAGCGCAGGGACATGCGCACTTCCACTGGTAAAAGCGCCCCGGGGGTCACACCTATGGCGCGGCAGAGCGTTTGAACAGCCAACCCTGGAGCATCCATGCAATCCGTTACCGCCCCGTCGTCTCCCCATGACCTGCCTGATGATCTCGATGCCGTGCTGGCCGATGTCTGGCAAAGGCTTGGCCGCGCTGCCAAGGATCGGCGTGCCGCGATGCACACGCCGGTCGTCGCCACGATCTTGCAGGATGGGGCGCCCAGCCAGAGGGTGATGGTGCTGCGCGCCTTCGACCGCGCATCGGCGACATTGCGTTTCCATACGGATGCGCGCGCGGCCAAGACGGAGCAGGTTGGGGCCGGCAGTCCGGTGTCGGTCCTGTGCTACGATCCGGGCGCCAAGCGTCAGTTCCGCCTGACGGGAACGGCACGGATCGAAACCGACACGCCGGCCGCCGATCAGGCCTGGGCCGAGGCAACGTTGTTCGCCAAGCGCTGCTACCTCGCCGACCCCGCACCAGGAACGGTCTCCGATATCCCGGTATCGGGCCTCGCTGCCGATATCGAGGGACGCAAGCCCGAGGACGAGGCTGAGGTCGCGCCCGGTCGCCCGAACTTTGCGCTACTGATGGCGCAGATCGACACGGTGGAATTCCTCCACCTCGCCCACACCGGCCATCGCCGCGCGATTTTTCGCAAATCAGCGGATGGATCATGGCAAGGCCAATGCCTGGTGCCATGACGATTGCTTTTGACCGGCTGACGCGCCATTTTCGGGCATGTCCAATGAAATACCGCCAAATATCGCCCTGCTGATCGATGCAGACAATGCTAGCCCCGCCGGAATCGATCCGGTACTGACCGTGCTGGCAGAGCTCGGCACGGTGAATATCCGCCGCGCCTATGCCAACTGGCGCAAGCCTGCGCTCAAGGGCTGGGCCGACATCGTCCACAAGTTCGGCATCGAGCCACAACAGCAGTTCGATCTCACCAAGGGCAAGAACGCTACCGACATGAAGATGACCATCGATGCGATGGATCTGCTGTACAGGGGCCGTGTCAACGGCTTCGGTATCATGAGCTCGGACAGCGATTTCATGCCGCTCGCGCAACGCATTCGTCAGGATGGCCTGCCGGTCTATGGCTTTGGCGGGGAAAAGACTCCGGAGGCATTCAAGCAGGCCTGCACACGCTTCATCGATGTCGGTGCGCTGATCAAAGTTCAAGGCGCCGAAAAGAAAGCGGAAATAGTGGCGTCTTCAAAGACTCCGCCGAAGCCCGACCCCAAGCCTGCCGCCGGCGGGAGTACCATCGACGGTGATGTGATCAAGCTGCTGATCGATGCCTATCAGGCCAGCAAACGCGACGAACGCGGCTTTGCCTCGCTCAGCGAGGTGGGCAAACTTGCTGGCAATCGGTCCAGCTTCGACGTCCGCAACCATGGTTTTGCGCGGCTGCTCGACATGTTCGAGGCCTCGCCGCAGTTCGCCACCGAACGGCGAGACAACGGCGGGCTTTTCGTCAAGCGGCTGCGCTGAAGGTCACTCCCACTCGATCGTGCCGGGCGGCTTCGAGGTGTAGTCGTAGACCACGCGGTTGATGCCCTTGACCTCGTTGATGATCCGGGTCGCTGTGCGCTGGAGGAAGCTCGAGTCGAACGGATAGATGTCTGCAGTCATCCCGTCGGTGCTGGTCACCGCGCGCAGGGCGCAGACATTGTCGTAGGTGCGGCCATCGCCCATCACGCCGACGGTCTTGACCGGCAGCAGCACGGCAAACGCCTGCCAGATCGCGTCGTACAATCCGGCATTGCGGATCTCGTCTAGATAGACCGCATCAGCCTTGCGCAGGATGTCGCAGCGATCGCGGGTCACTTCGCCGGGGATGCGGATGGCAAGGCCGGGTCCGGGGAACGGGTGCCTGCCGACGAACACATCGGGCAGTCCGAGCTCGCGGCCCAGCGCGCGGACCTCGTCCTTGAACAGTTCGCGCAAGGGCTCGACCAGCTTCATGTTCATCCGCTCGGGCAGACCGCCGACATTGTGGTGGCTCTTGATCGTCACCGAAGGCCCGCCGGTGAACGAGACGCTTTCGATGACGTCAGGATAGAGCGTGCCCTGCGCCAGGAACTCCGCGCCACCGATCTTGCGTGCCTCGGATTCGAACACGTCGATGAAGGTCTTGCCGATGAACTTGCGCTTGAGCTCGGGATCGGTGACCCCGGCGAGCCCGCCCAGGAACAGGGCTTCGGCCTGCACGTGCACCAGCGGAATGTTGTAGTGCCCCTTGAACAGGCTGACGACCTGATCGGCCTCGCCCATGCGCATCAGGCCGTGGTCGACGAACACGCAGGTCAGCTGCTCGCCGATCGCCTCGTGGATCAGCACCGCAGCCACCGCGCTGTCGACACCGCCCGAAAGCCCGCAGATCACCCGTGATGAGCCGACCTGCTGGCGGATTTCAGCGATCTTGGCGGCCTTGAACTCGGCCATCGACCAATCGCCGCGACAACCGCAGACATGACGCACGAAATTGGCGATCAGCTTGCCGCCATCGGGTGTGTGGACCACCTCGGGGTGGAACTGCATGGCGTAGAAACAGCGCTCGTCATCGGCGATGACCGCGAACGGCGCGCCGGGCGAGGAAGCGACGGAACGGAAGCCGGGGGCAAGCTCAGTGACCTTGTCGCCATGGCTCATCCAGACCTGATGCGCCTCGCCTTCCTTCCACAGGCCGTCGAACAGTCGGCAGCGGTCGGTGATCTCGATGAACGCGCGGCCGAATTCGCCGCCCTTCTCGCCGCCACCTTCGACCATGCCGCCAAGCTGCTGGGTCATCGTCTGCTGACCATAGCAGATGCCCAGGATCGGCACGCCGGAGTCCAGGATGACCTGCGGGGCACGCGGACTGCCGTCTTCGGTCACCGAGGCTGGACCGCCCGAAAGAATTACGCCTTTCGGTTTCAACCGGGCGAACGCCGCTTCGGCGCTGCTGAACGGAGCAATCTCGCTATACACCCCCGCCTCGCGCACGCGGCGTGCAATCAGCTGGGTCACCTGGCTGCCGAAATCGACAATCAGCACGGATTCGTCATGGGCTATGGTCATGCCTCAGCCGATAGTTTGAGCGTGCGCTCAAGTCTAGAGTTCAACGTGACCGCTGGCCATTCGGTAACCGATGATTTTGGTTCACGCGAAGACGCGAAGACGCGAAGTCGGTATGATCATTAACGACACGACGGAGGCCCTCCTTGAACGTCGCTCCGCCAAAGTTCATCAAAAGGCCAACGGGCACCTTGGCCAGTCTCAAATATGTGAGCAGTTGCTTTCCGTGTACCGGTGCAACGCGCTCGACTGATTTGATTTCGATGATGAGCAAGCCGTTCACGACGATATCGGCCCTGAAGCCTTCGCGCAGATCCAGGCCGCGATAGCGGATGCTAATCGGCAGCTGCCGCACGACTTCAAGGCCTCGCTCCGCAAGGCAATGCGCCAGCACTACCTCATAGACAGTTTCAAGAAGGCCTGGCCCCAGTTCCCGGTGAACCATAAGGCCACAATCGACCGCTATGGTCGCTATTTCTTCAACATCTCGCATCTTGCGTTGCCCTCTTCGCGGCTTCGCGGCTTCGCGTGAGCCTCTTCAGACCCCTTCCGCCAGCATTGCCCTCAGATCGGTCTTCAGGATCTTGCCGATATGGCTGCGCGGCAGTTCCTCGATCAGGTGAAGTGCGCTCAGGCGCTGGGTCTTTCCGAGTTCGGCGTTGACGCTCGCCAGCAGCGCATCGAGGTCCAGCGCCTGGCCAAGCGCGGCAACCACGAAACCGACCGGGGTTTCGCCCCAGCGTTCCGACGGCATGCCCACGACTGCAGCATCGGCTACGCCAGGCTGCTGCATCAGGATCTCTTCGAGGTCCTTGGGGTAGATATTGAACCCGCCCGAAATGATCATGTCCTTGGCGCGGCCGACGATCTGGACGAAGCCGTCCTCGTCGACGATGCCGATATCGCCCATCTTGAACCACAGATCGCCATTGGCATCGCGCCATTCCATCTCGCGCGTCTTGTCGGGCTGGTTCTTGTAACCGCTCATCATTGTCGGCGACCGGCCCACCATCTCGCCCTTGGAGCCGGGGGGTAGCTCGTTGCCGTCCTCGTCGACCACCTTGAGCTCATGCCCCTTCACCGGCTGGCCGACGGTGTGGAGCTTGTCGGGGAAGTTGTGCGCCTGCAGCATGCACACCACCCCGCCCTCGGTCATGCCGTAAATTTCGACGAGTCCGCCGGGGAAGCGCTTGAGCGCCTCGGCCTTCAGCTCGGCGCTGAACGGGGCGCTGGTGCAGAACTTGATCTGCATCGACGACAGGTCGTGCGTATCGAAATCCGGATGAGCGAGCAGCCGCTGATATTGAACGGGAACGAGCATAGTGTGCGTCGCCCGCATGTCCTGCGCCGCCTCAAGCCAGCCTGCCGCATCGAACTTGCCCATCAGCCGCGCCAGGCCACCGTGCACCATCGTGGGCAGGAACACCGCGAGCGTGGTGTTCGAATAGAGCGGGGTCGAGAGGATGGCGCGCGCATCCTCGCTGTAGATCGCCTGAAAACCCGCGACAGACTGGCGCCAGCGCATGGCATGCGAGTGGACGATGCCCTTGGGGGTGCCGGTGGTGCCGCTGGAATAGATGATGTTGAACGCATCGCCCGGCTGCGGCGGCACGACATCAGGCACCGCCCCCTCGCCCGCCATCCATCCGGAGATATCGGGAACATCGCCGACCGGGTGATCCAGCATGACATGCTGCGCGGTGCCCAGGTCGACGCCGCTTGCGAGCAGCTCGGCGCGCTTTTCGGTATCGATGAACAGGTGGATCGCGCCGGAATCGGCGAGCATGTTGGCAAGCTGGCGCGGGGTGGCGCTGGTGGTGAGCGGTGCCGCGCACCCGCCCGCCCGGATGGAGCCAAGGTAGGCAAGCGCATAGGATACCGAGGTCGTCCCGAGAATGGCGACCGCCTGGCCGCGCTGCAGGCCATCGGCGAGCAACTGCGCCGCTATCCTGTCGACCTGTGCGGACAGCTCGCCCCAACTGATCTGACGATGACCGTCATCGAGCGCGGGAGCATCGGGGCGTTCCCGCCCCCAGGCAGCAACGATGCCGGGCCAATCGCCGAATTCCTGTTCGAGCTGTGCCTTGATGTCCATCCTCGTCCTCCCGTGCGGGCCTCATGACCCTTGTGTTGCACAACTATGCCCAGAGCGGGACGGCGAGGAAAGAGGTTATCGTAAACGTCAAGCTTGGCGCGCGCCTGTCAGCGCGCGACGGAGGCCACAAAGGTGTTTTCCACCCAGCCGCTGAGGCACGGACCGTCATAGGCGCGCTTGGCCCTGACCGGCGCGGTCACACCGCAATCGATCTGGGGACTGACCGTCTCAGGTGGGCTCGCACCATCTGTTGCGCTGGCGGCGTCGTCTTGGAGCGGCAGCGTTCCGGGGCGCAATACCTGTGGTGCGGTGCCGTCCTCTGTGCCCACCACGACGCCCAGCCATTGCTGATCGAGGCTGCGCGTACAGACAAAGACATGCGCGTTTTCGGCCAGCGAGCCGACCTGCTTGGCGGTATCGAAGGGCGCATCGCGCAAGGGCAATGCTGCCCCGCGAAGGTTCCCGACGCGCCCGCGACCCTGGCAGGCGGCAAAGCGCGTACCGCCCTCGCCGATGTTCACTGGACGGGCCGTGGGGCTGGGATCATCGCTGCGGACCCGCTCTTGCGCCACCACTCCGCCGGGTTCACGCTGACGCGTCGGCTCCGGATCGGCGCACCCTGACAGGGCGATCAGAACGAGAAGAGACGGGTGCAAAGCTTTCATGAACACAGGTATAGGTCTTCCGCGTCTGCAAGCAAGCGACCAAGCAGGCGGCACCTGACGAATGCCGGCCTGACCGCTGGCACAATATGCACGAAAATATGTGCAAAACCGGCCAGATATGCTTGGGTTTCGTGCTCTGCGCGGCTATGGCAATTTCATGACAGAGACCAGCAAACCTTCCACCGAGAATAACCAGAACCCCGCCAACACCAACGCTTACGGCGCGGATTCGATCAAGGTCCTCAAGGGCCTTGATGCCGTGCGCAAGCGTCCCGGCATGTATATCGGCGATACCGACGATGGATCGGGTCTGCATCACATGGTGTTCGAGGTTTCCGACAACGCGATCGATGAGGCGCTGGCCGGGCATTGCGACCGCGTTCTGATCACGCTCAACCCCGACAATTCGGTGACGGTGGAAGACAACGGCCGCGGCATCCCGACCGGTATCCATGCGGAGGAAGGCATTTCAGCTGCCGAGGTCATCATGACCCAGCTCCACGCGGGCGGAAAGTTCGAGAACACCAGCGAAGACAACGCGTACAAGGTCTCCGGAGGCCTGCATGGCGTCGGCGTCAGCGTCGTCAATGCATTGTCCGAATGGCTCGAACTGCGAATCTGGCGCGACGGGCAGGAAAACTGGATGCGCTTTCGCCATGGCGATGCCGAAGCGCCGTTGAAGGTCGTCGGCCCTTCGCCCGAAGGCAAGAAGGGTACGCAGGTCACCTTCCTGTTCTCGCAGGACACGTTCAAGAATGTCACCGAATATGATTTCGAAAAGCTCGAGCACCGCTATCGCGAGCTTGCCTTCCTGAACTCGGGCGTGCGCGTCATCCTGCGCGATGAGCGCCATGCCGAGGCGAAGGAACACGACCTGTATTACGAGGGCGGCATCGCCGCATTCGTCAAATGGCTCGATCGCAACAAGCAGCCGCTGATGCCCGATCCCATCGCGATCTCCGGGTCGCGCGATGAGGTCACCATCGACGTCGCGCTGGAATGGAACGACAGCTATTACGAAAACGTGCTGTGCTTCACCAACAACATACCCCAGCGCGATGGCGGCACGCATCTGGCCGCCTTCCGTGCGGCACTGACCCGCACGCTCAACAACTATGCCGAAAAGTCGGGGCTGCTGAAGAAGGAAAAGGTTTCGCTCACCGGCGATGACATGCGCGAAGGCCTGACCGCGATCGTTTCGGTCAAGCTGCCCGATCCCAAGTTCAGCTCGCAGACCAAGGACAAGCTGGTCAGCTCCGAAGTGCGCCAGCCGCTCGAGAGCCTGATGGCGGACAAGATGGCCGAGTGGCTGGAAGAAAATCCCGCACACGCCAAGTCGATCGTCGCCAAGATCATTGACGCCGCCGCCGCGCGCGAAGCTGCCAAGAAGGCGCGCGAGCTCACACGGCGCAAGGGCGCGATGGACATTGCCTCTCTGCCCGGCAAGCTCGCCGACTGCCAGGAGCGCGATCCCGCCAAGTCCGAACTGTTCCTGGTCGAGGGTGACTCGGCAGGCGGATCTGCCAAGCAGGGCCGTGATCGCCAGTATCAGGCCATCCTGCCGCTCAAGGGCAAGATCCTCAACGTCGAGCGCGCGCGCTTCGACCGGATCATCTCGTCGAAGGAGGTCGGCACCCTGATCCAGGCGATGGGCACCGGCATCCGCGATGACTTCACCATCGACAAGCTGCGCTACCACAAAATCGTGATCATGACCGACGCTGACGTCGACGGCGCGCATATCCGCACTTTGTTGCTGACGTTCTTCCATCGCCAGATGCCCGAGATCATCCGGGGCGGCTTCCTCTACATTGCCCAGCCTCCGCTGTACAAGGTCGCCAAGGGCAAGAGCGAGGTCTATCTCAAGGACAATGATGCGCTCGACCAGTATCTGGTGGATGCAGGGCTCAATGGCCGCGTCTTCGAAACCGTCAGCGGCGCACGCAGCGGCGAGGATCTTCGCACGCTGGTGGAGCATGCCCGCCGGATGAAGAGCCTGATGACCTATGTGCCACGCCGCTACGATCCGCTGATCATCGAAGGTCTGGCCCTGGCTGGCGCGCTGGCTCCGGACATGCCCGACGCCGACCGGCAGGCCGCCGTCGATGCCGCAACTGCCTGGATGGGCGGCGCCGATCCGGAAGCGCGCTGGCAGGGCTCGCTGTCCGAAGAAGGCGGCTATCACATGCAGCGCTTCTGGCGCGGGGTGACCGACCATCATGTCGTCGATCTGGCATTTCTCAACAGTGCCGAAGCGCGCAAGCTCCACCGGCTGGCAGGCGAGTTCGCCGAGGTGTACCTGAACCCCAGCCGTCTGGTGAAGGCGGCTTCCGCGCCGACTGCGGTCGCTGCTTCGGAAGACGGAACGGACGAGCCCGAGGATATCGCCACCACCACAGGACTGGTCGTCAACCGGCCATCGGTGCTGATCGAGGCGATCCTGGCGGCGGGCCGCAAGGGTCTGTCGGTTCAGCGCTACAAGGGTCTGGGCGAAATGAATGCCGAGCAGCTGTGGGAAACCACGCTCGACCCCAATCACCGTTCGCTGCTGCAGGTGAAGGTCGATGACGCGGACATCACCGACGAGGTGTTCACCCAGCTGATGGGCGATATCGTCGAGCCGCGCCGCGAGTTCATTCAGGAAAACGCGCTGAACGTCGCCAATCTGGACGTGTAAGATGGGTGCGGCATGAAGCCGATCCACCTAGCCTATATCGTCGCGCAGAAGCTGCGCGTGGCCTGGCGGCGGGGCTTCCAGGTCAGGACACGCGGGGTGAAGGCTGTCGTTCTGCAAGGCGATAGCGTGCTGTTGATCCGGCACAGCTATCAGTCGCCAGATACCTATATGCTGCCGGGTGGCGGGGTGGACCGGCGTGAAACGCCGGTCGAGGCCGGTGTGCGCGAAGTGCGCGAGGAAACCGGCTGCACGCTTGCCGAAGTGCGCGAACACGGGCTGTTCATCTCCACCAGCGAAGGCTGGCCCGATCATATCACCGTGGTGGTGGGCACCACCACCGACACGCCGGTCGCCGACGGCCGCGAGCTGCTGGAGGCGAATTTCTTTCCGCTCGGTGCATTGCCGGACACCGTGTCTCCAGCATCATTGCGCCGGATACTCGAAGTCCGCGATGGCCAGCCGCCTGCCTCGGCCTGGTAATCAGGCGAATGGCAGCTCGGGTTGACGGTCGTCGGCCTCCATCACCTCTCCTGCCTGGCTGAGCCCCGACAAGGTGAGCCCCAGAAGGCGGATCCCATTGTGCAGCGGCAGGATCTGGTCGATCAGCGACTGGCCGATTGCGCCGAACGCCGCCCGGCTGGATACCGGATGGGCTAGCGACCGGGCGCGGGTGATAGTGTGGAAATCGGAATACCTGGCCTTCAGCGTCACGGTGCGCGCCTGGGCTTCGGCGCGTTCGGCCCTTTCCCAGACGATGTCCGCCACATGATCCAGCGCCTCGCGCAACGCCGTCTCGGTCCAGATGTCCTCGCCATAGGTGCGCTCGCCGCCGATCGACTTGCGGATGCGGTCTGGTCGCACCGGGCGGTTGTCGATGCCGTGTGCGGCGCCATACAGATAGCTGCCCCAGGTGCCGAAATGCGACAGCAACCACTGCTCCGATTTGGCGGCGAGATCGGCGCCCGTGGCGATGCCGAGGGCTGCCATCTTCTCGGCCGTGCGCGGACCGATGCCGTGGAACCGCTTGACCGGTAACGCCGCAACGAAACCTGGCCCCTGTTCCGGACGGATGACGCATAAGCCATCGGGCTTGTTCTGGTCGCTGGCGATCTTGGCGATGAACTTGTTGTACGAAACGCCCGCGCTGGCGGTGAGCCCGGTTTCGCGCGCAATATCGGCGCGAATCATTTGCGCGATCTCGGTTGCAGACGCGATGCCCTGGCGGTTGGTTGTCACGTCCAGATAGGCCTCGTCGAGCGAGAGTGGTTCAATCAGGTCGGTATGCTGCGCAAAAATGTCGCGGATCTGACGGGAGACTGACTGGTAGACATCGAAGCGCGGCTTGACGAAGATCAGCTTCGGGCAGCGTCGCTGTGCAGTGACCGACGGCATCGCCGACCGGACGCCGAACGCCCGCGCCTCATAGCTCGCCGCCGCCACCACGCCGCGCCGCGACGAGCCACCCACGGCGACCGGATGCCCCCGCAAGGCCGGGTTGTCGCGCTGTTCCACGCTCGCGAAAAAGGCATCCATGTCGATATGGATGATCTTGCGCAGGCCGGGATCGCTTGGGTCAACCATGTTCGCAGTGAAAATAGAAGTGACTTGCGCAGTTGGCAATCAGGTCCCCAACGCCCATTATGGTGCAATGCACAATGAAACGACCGTAAAGCCAGCTTCAATGGCCAAGCGCAGCGAAACCTCCTCTGCCTTTCCGTTGGGGACCCGTGAACTCGTGGCCATGATGGCCGCCCTGATGGCGCTCAACGCGCTGGCGATCGATGCCATTCTTCCGGCATTTCCAGCGCTGGGCGCTGCGTTCGATGTCGCCAGCCCCAACGATCGCCAATTTGTCATCAGCAGCTATCTGATGGGCATGGGTCTGGGATCATTGTTCTACGGCCCCATCGGGGACCGCTACGGCCGCAAACCCGTCCTGCTCGGCTCGGTCCTCTTCTACGTCATTTTCGGTCTGGCCTGCGCCATGGCACCGGACTTTGACACCCTGTTGATGCTGCGGTTTGCGCAGGGGTTCAGCGCTGCGGCCATGGGTGTGCTGGTGGTTTCGGTGATCCGTGACATCTTTGCGGGCGATCGCATGGCGAGCTTCATGTCGATCATCTTCATCGTCTTCATGGCGGTGCCGGTGATCGCGCCAACGGTCGGGCAGCTCATTTTGTATTTCGCCCAATGGCAGTTCATCTTCATCCTGCTGGCCGTGATGGGCAGCGCGGTGGGCGTGTGGGTGTGGCTGCGTCTGCCCGAGACGCTGCGTCCGGAAAACGTCATTCCCATCCGCATCGATTCCATCGGCAGCACCTGGTTCAAGGTGGTCTTCAATCGCACCGGCTTTGGCCATGTCGCGGCCGGCGGATTGCTGATGGGGGCCATGTTCGGCTTTCTGAACAGCTCGCAGCAGATTTTCTCGGAAGTGTTCGATGCGCAGGACCTGTTTCCCTATGCCTTTGCCGCCGTTGCAGGCGCCATGGCGATATCGAACTGGTTCAACAGCCGCATCGTCGAACGCTTCGGCGCGCGACGGGTCTCGCAATCGGCGCTGCTGGCATTTCTGGTACTGTCAGCGATCCAGATCGTTGCAGCCTATCTGCCCGGCGAGCCGATGGCGCTGTTCCTGGTGATCGTCGCGCTGAACATGGCGATGGTCGGTTTCATCGGTGCAAACTTCGGCTCGATCGCAATGGAACCATTCGGCGCGATGGCAGGTGCAGCCTCGTCCTTCCAGATGGCCTTTCGCACCGTCTTGGGCACCGCGATCGGTGCGCTGGTCGGCCAGGCATTCGATGGCACGACGGTTCCGATGGCGGTCGGCTTTTTTACGTGCGGCGTATTGGCGCTGATCGTGATCTTCTGGGCAGAGAGCGGACAGCTGTTCCGCCGCCCCGGCACCTGCCCCAAATCGCCGATGTAAGCGAAAACATCCCGCGCCCGTACCAAGAAAAAACCCCGGCGGTTCGCGCCGGGGTTTCTTGTTTGGATCAATGGGGCAGCACGCCCGGATCGTCATCGACAACCTCGACGATGCCCTTGCCCAGATGGCTCGATTTGTAGCCATAGAGGTAATAGACAACCAGACCGATGGCAGCCCATGCGGGCAGCACGATCATCGCCTCGAACGGCAGGTTGAGGAACAGGAAGATGCACCCTGCAATGGTGGCAGGTCCGACCAGCCACAGCGCAGGTGTCCGAAACAGTCGCTCGCGGTGCGGGTCCGACTTGCGCAGCATCATCACCGCGATCGCCACCATCATGAAGGCATAAAGCGTGCCAGCATTGGCGATATCGGCCAGCTGGCCGACGGGCAGGAAGGCAGCCGCAAATGCAACGATCCCGCCGGTGATCGCCGTCACCACATAAGGCGTCTTCCACTTGGGGTGGATCTTCGACAGGCTCTCGGGCAGCAGGCCGTCACGCGCCATCACGAAGAAGATGCGGGTCTGGCCGAACAGCAGGATGAGGATCACCGAAGGCAGCGCGACGAAGGCCGCGATACCCAGCAGATTGCCCACGCTGCTGAAGCCGATTTCGCGCAGCACATGCGCCAGCGCTTCGTTGGAGCAGACCAGCATGTCGGCATATTGCGGAAGCGCGCACTGGCGGGCGAGCTCTTCCGACCCCGCCGGAAAGGGCACGCCGCCGGGGCCCATGATCGGCTGGCCACCAATGGCGCCGACCGCGCCTGCAGCTACCAGAATGTAGAAGATGGTGCAGAAACCCAGGCTGCCGATCAGGCCGATCGGAACGTTGCGCTGCGGATTCTTGGTTTCTTCAGCAGCGGTCGAAACCGCGTCGAAGCCGACATAGGCGAAGAAGATGGTGGCTGCTGCACCCACCGCACCGACGCCCGATCCAAAGCCGCCGAACACACCGGCGGGCAGGAAGGGGTTGAAGTTGGACATTTCAGCTGCGGGAAGGGTCAGGATGATGAACGCGGTCAGCGCGGTCACCTTGATCGCGACCAGCACCGCGTTGACCTTGGCCGATTCGTTCGTGCCAAGCATCAGCAGCCAGGTGACGAGCAGTGCGATCACCACGGCAGGCAGGTTGATCATGCCTCCCGGTGCGCCGCCCAGTGCCAACGGCCCTGCGGTGAGATAGGGTGGAAGCGTTATCCCGAAAAACTGGTTCAATATCGTGCCGGTAAAATAGCCGGACCACCCGACCGACACCGCGCTGGCCGCAACGGCATATTCCAGCACCAGCGCCCAGCCCACCGTCCAGGCGAGCAGTTCGCCCATGACCGAATAGGTATAGGTATAGGCAGATCCCGCGACCGGGATCATGGCGGCGATCTCAGCATAGCACAGCGCCGCCACGATGCAGATCAGGCCTGCAATGGCAAAGGCGAGCATCAGGCCGGGTCCGGCCTTCTGTGCGCCGGCGGAGGTCAGCACGAAAATTCCCGTGCCGATCACGCAGCCAATACCGAAAAGTGTCAGCTGAAACCAACCCAGCGTTGGATGCAGCGATTTCTTCTTTGCCGTCGCCAAAATGGCATCGAGCGATTTTACACGCGCAAATTTCATGATGTGTACGATTTCCCACCCTTGGCAGGCCTATAGCCAGCCGGTTGCGTCCCGGGGTTTGCCCCCTGTGACACCAGGATTAGCGCCTTTTCACGCGGTGGCAACCAGCTTGTCACCGCTCTGTCGCAACCTTGGGCGGCGCAAGGCATCATCCGGGGCAGCTTGGCACGGAAAACCAGCTTGCTGATAGCGATGCTGCCAAGCCGCCGGCGCGTCAGACGCTTCGTGTCATCCGCGCATCAGCATGGGGCCCAGCGGTTGCCCGGCAAAAAGATGCACGTGCAGATGCGGCACTTCCTGATGCGCATCCATGCCGATATTGGCGAGCAGCCGGTAGCCGGGCTCTACCAGCCCCAGCTTGCGCGCCACCTCACCCACGCCGCGCACAAAGGCCGCGATCTGTTCGTCGGTGCCGCGTGCGGAAAAATCGTCCCAGCTGACGAACGGTGCCTTCGGGATCACAAGAACGTGCGTTGGCGCTTGCGGGTTGATGTCATGAAACGCCAGCACGTGGTCGTCCTCGTGCACTTTCGAGCAGGGGATTTCGCTGCGCAGGATCCTGGCGAAGATGTTCTGGTCGTCATACGGCAATGTCGGGTCAATCGGCATGAGCGGTCACTCCTTGGGTCGCGACAGTTTTTCGGCAATTCCCGACGTGCCTTCGCGGGCGTCGAGTTCGGCGAGCACCTGGTCCCAGCTCAGCCCCATGTCGGCGAGAAGGACCAGCAGATGAAAGATGAGATCGGCACTTTCGCTGATCACGCCCTTGCCATCGCCTTGGATCGCCGCGATCACGGTTTCGACCGCTTCCTCGCCAATTTTCTGAACGATGCGCGATCGGCCACGCGCGCTCAGCCGGGCCACATAGCTGCTGTCAGGCGATGCGCCGCGACGCTCTGCAATCACGGCTTCGAGCCGCTGGATAATGGGGTCTGCCATGGCCGAAGCTCTGCGCGCAGGCTGCGCCCGCGTCAAGCCGTTGCCGCTTTGGGCTCAGCTATTGGGCGGGCCGCCGTGCTTGCGCCGCGATGCCCAGCGTCCAAACATCAGGCCGGCGATTCCCATGCAGAGCAGACCCAGATTGCCGGGTTCGGCAATCTCTATCCATTCGCGAATGCCCTGCGCACGGCTCATTCCATCCAGCGTCACGCGCGCCAGCGGACTGGCATTGAGCGGCGCAGAGATACCGAGCGCGGTCAGCACGACAATCGCAGGACGCACCTGCTTCAACACTCTGGGCAAGCCGGGTTTCATTCCGAGACACTTCATGGGCAATGGTTAAGCAAGCGGTCTGCCAAACTGGCCAACGCCGCCCAATTGCAGGGTTTCAATGGTTAACGCCCCTGCCCTGATGCGGCGGATTGTCAAGCAATCCGACGTTCAGGCCATCGCAAACGACGTAAAATCAATGCGATCGGGCGGGCAATCCGGCTGCGGCGAGCGCGCGATGGGCATCTGCGATGGTGGCCTCGCCAAAGTGAAAGATCGAGGCCGCCAGCACCGCGCTGGCATGACCTTGCGTCACGCCATCCACCAGATGGCCGATATGACCCACCCCACCGCTGGCGACGACCGGGATATCGACCTGATCGGCAATCGTGCGGATCAGTTCCAGGTCATAACCGTCACGGGTACCGTCGCGGTCCATCGATGTCACCAGCAGTTCGCCGGCTCCCAGACGGGTGAGGTTGAGCGCGTGCTCGATCGCATCGATGCCTGTCGCCTTGCGCCCCCCATGGGTGAAGATTTCCCAGCCCTCGCCATCCGTGCGGCGGCGCGCATCGATCGAGGCGACCACGCACTGGCTGCCGAAGCGTTCGGCGATGTCGCCCACCAATGCGGGCCGGGCAACGGCGGCGCTGTTGATTGCGACCTTGTCCGCGCCTGCCAGCAGCAGCGCGCGAGCATCCTCCGGGCTGCGCACCCCGCCGCCGACGGTGACCGGCATGAAGCACACTTCTGCCGTGCGGCGTACCACATCGATGATGGTACCGCGCGCCTCATGGCTGGCGGAGATATCGAGGAAACACAGTTCATCCGCGCCCGCCGCGTCATAGGCGCGGGCCTGTTCGACCGGATCGCCCGCGTCCTTCAGGTCGACGAAGTTCACGCCCTTGACCACGCGGCCATTGGCGACATCGAGACACGGAATGACGCGGACACGGACGCTCATCAGCGCGCGGCCATGGCAATCGCGGTGGCGAGGTCCAGCCGCCCGTCGTAGAGCGCACGGCCCGTGATCACGCCCTCGATACCGTCTTCGGCATGCAGGCTGAGCAGGTGGATGTCGTCCAGCCCCTTCACGCCGCCGCTGGCAATCACCGGGATGTCGGTGGTGCGGGCAAGGGCAACCGTGGCATCGACATTGCAGCCCTTGAGCAAACCGTCGCGCCCAACGTCGGTGAACAGCAGGCTGGCGACGCCTGCGTCCTCGAACCGGCGCGCCATATCGGCGACGGGCACATCCGAGACATCGGCCCAGCCGTGTGTCGCCACCATGCCATCGCGGGCATCCACGGCGACGACGATGCCGCCTTCATAGGCCTTGGCCATGTCACGGACGAAGTCGGGATCGGTCAGCGCCGCCGTGCCGATGACTACGCGCGCCACGCCCAGGTCAAACCAGCCTTCAACCGCTTCGCGAGTGCGGATGCCGCCGCCCAGCTGGAGATAACCGGGGAAGCTCTTGATGATCCCTTCCACCGCGCTGCGATTGACCGCTTCGCCCGCAAATGCGCCATCGAGATCGACGACGTGCAGGTGCTGCGCTCCGGCTTCGGCAAACATCACTGCCTGTGCCGCCGGATCGTCGCCATAGACGGTTGCCCGGTCCATATCGCCTTCGGCCAGACGAACGACCTGTCCGCCCTTGAGGTCGATGGCGGGAAACACGATGATGCTCATGGCAAGGTCCAGTCGAGAAAGCGGCGGAGCAGGCCAAGCCCGTAGGCCTGGCTCTTTTCCGGGTGAAACTGCACGCCCAGGATGTTCCCGCGGGCAACCGCTGCGGTCACCGGCGAACCGTGATCGGTCACGGCGGCAACATCGGCACCATCAGCAGCGACAAAATGGTAGCTGTGCAGGAAATAGGCCTCGCCCGGCTCGATCAACGGCGCGCCCGCCACTGGCGCGACATCGTTCCAGCCCATGTGCGGCACCTTGATCGTGGCCGTGGCCTCCATAGGACGCACTTCGCCGCCGATCCAGCCGAGCCCCTGCTGCGTGCCGTGCTCCAGTCCGCGATCCGCCAGCAACTGCATGCCCACACAGATGCCGAGGAACGGAACCTTGTCGCCCAGCACGCGCGCTTCCAGCGCATCGATCATGCCCGGGAGCGCGCTCAATCCTCCCATGCAGGCGGCAAACGCCCCGACGCCGGGAAGCACGATGCGGTCGGCGGCGCGCACCACGGCAGGATCGTCGGTCACCGCGATGGAGGCGGCACCGGCGGCCTTCAGGGCATTGTGGACGCTGTGAAGATTGCCTGCGCCATAATCGATCAGCGCGACCCGCTCAGCCACCCAAAACACCCTTGGTCGAGGGGATCGCCCCCTGCTTGCGCGGGTCGATCTCGACCGCCAGCCGCATCGCACGGGCAAAGCCCTTGTAGATGCTTTCGCAGATATGGTGGTTGTTCGCGCCGTACAGCAGTTCGATGTGCAGCGTCAGGCCAGCGGTCTGGGCGATCGAATGGAACCAGTGTTCGAACAATTCGGTGTCCATCTCGCCCAGCCTGGCTTGCGAGAACGCCGCCTTCCACACCAGATAGGGACGGCCCGAGATATCGACCGCGACGCGGCTCAAGGTTTCGTCCATCGGCGAATAGGCATGGCCGTAGCGCACGATTCCGCCCTTGTCGCCCAATGCATGGACGATAGCCTGGCCAATCGCCAGCGCGCAATCTTCAGTGGTATGGTGCTGGTCGACATGCAGGTCGCCCTTGATCCGACAGGTCAGATCGATCAGCGAGTGGCGCGAAAACTGCTCCACCATATGGTCGAGGAAACCGATTCCAGTCGATACGTCGAACTGGCCTGTCCCATCGAGGTTCACCTCGACGAAAATGTCGGTTTCATGGGTCTTGCGTTCTATCCGGGCGGTGCGCATGCTGCGCCCTATAATCACCTTGCCGCAGCGCGCAACAATTTTGCCGCCGCGATGCGGGGCGGAAAACTTGTGTGGCACAAGCGCCTTGACCCTGCGCGTTTGTCAGTCCAACAAAATAGCCATGAGTGACGACGCAGCAGACAGCCTGATTCCCTACGACGAGATCGTCCAGGAAGCCTTGCGCGCGGTTGTCGGCCGTGTTCTGGGCGAAGTCGAGATCAACGGCCTTCCGGGCAATCACCATTTCTATATCACCTTCAAGACCCATTCGCCGGGCGTGGATATTCCGCGCCATCTGGTCGAACGCTTTCCCGACGAGATGACCATTGTCCTCCAGCAGAAATTCTGGGATCTGAAGGTCGAGAAGACCGGCTTTTCGGTGGGGCTGAGCTTCAACCGGGTGCCGGCGCACTTGTTCATCCCGTTCAGCGCAATCACCGCATTTGTCGACCCGGCCGTCGATTTCGGCCTGCAGTTCCAGGTGACCGGTGATACGCCTCCGCCCGAGCCGCACGAGGCTGCGGAAAATGACCACCCCGGCGGTGATGGCGACGGTTCCAACGTTGTGAGCGTGGACTTCGGCAAGCGCAAATAAGCGCCTTCGCATCGCCCCTGACGGACGATTGCCAATGACCGATGTATCAACCCGCATGGAAAGCGATTCGCTCGGCGAAATCGCTGTTCCGGCAGATGCCTATTGGGGCGCACAGACCCAGCGCAGCATCATCAACTTTCCCTTTCCGCCGCACGAACGCATGCCCATCGGAATCGTCCACGCGCTCGCCGTGGTCAAGCAGGCGGCGGCGCGGGTCAACCGTGCGCATGGCCTTGATGCCGGTATTGCCGACGCCATCGATCAGGCTGCCGCAGAGGTTGCCTCTGGTCGGCATGACGACCAGTTCCCGCTCACTATCTGGCAGACGGGCAGCGGCACGCAGAGCAACATGAACGTCAACGAGGTGATTGCTGGCCGCGCCAATGAGCTGCTGACCGGCACGCGCGGGGGCAAATCGCCGGTTCATCCCAATGATCACGTCAATCGGGGCCAGTCTTCGAACGATACTTTCCCGACCGCGATCCATATCGCGGTCAGCCTGGCCGTGCAGACGCAGCTTCGCCCCGCGCTCGATCGTCTGACGGGGGCGCTGGCTGCCAAGGCCGATGCCTGGGGGGATATCGTCAAGATCGGCCGTACTCATCTGCAGGATGCGACCCCGCTGACCCTGGGCCAGGAATTTTCGGGCTATGCCAATCAGCTGTATCGGTGTGGACGACGAATCGAGCCGGGCATCGTCGCGGGCACCTACCGCCTCGCGATCGGCGGGACGGCGGTCGGCACCGGCCTCAATGCCCCCAAAGGCTTTGCCGCCGATATGTGCGAGGCGATTGCCGACATCACCGGTCACCCCTTTCACCCGGCGGAGAACGCCTTCGAGGCGCTCGCGAGCAATGACCCGCTGGTCCATGTGTCCGGCACGCTCAACACGCTCGCCGTGGCTCTGACCAAGATCGCCAACGACATCCGGCTGCTGGGCTCCGGCCCACGCTCAGGATTGGGCGAACTCGACTTGCCCGCGAACGAGCCAGGCAGCTCGATCATGCCCGGCAAGGTCAACCCCACCCAGTGCGAGATGCTGACCATGGTCGCCGCCCAGGTGATGGGGAACCACCAGGCCGTGACCATCGGCGGCCTGCAGGGCCATCTCGAACTCAACGTGTTCAAACCCCTGATAGGCGCCAACGTGCTGCGTTCGGTCGAACTGCTCGCGATCGGCATGCAGGGCTTTGCCGATCGCTGCGTCGACGGATTGCAGGCCAATGAAGATCGCATCGCCGAGCTGGTGGATCGGTCGCTGATGCTGGTCACGGCGCTGGCCCCGGTCATCGGTTATGATGACGCTGCGAAGATTGCCAAGCATGCGCATGAGCACGGATTGACGCTGAAGCAGGCCGGGCTTGCGCTGGGTCTGGTCGATGAGGCCACGTTCGACGCCCAGGTGCGTCCGCAGGACATGACCGGACGCTGATCGCGGCGGAACGCATGGTGCCCACGGCGCGTTTGAGCTCGGAACGCATTTCAGCTATGGAAGCCCGTATGACCAGCACGCCTGACACTCCGCCCGTCGCACCGACACCGACGCCGACTGCACAGGCAGCTCCGGCGGCCAGCAGCGCTGCGCAGTCGGGTCCTGCGCCGGTGCATTGGTCGCGTGGCGCCATCAGCGGGGCCGGCCGCCTGCTGACAACGGCCGCCAATGATGAGACGGTTCGAAGCCTGATCAGCGCGCGTGCGCGAAACAATCTTGCGACAGGCCTCTTCGGCGGCACGCTGATGGGTGCCATCGCGGCGCGCGTGGCCACGCGTTCTGTTCCCGGAGCCTTGCTGGTCGGCGGTGCGTTGCTGGCAAAAGCGATCTACGACCAGCGCAAGGCCAAGGCCGATGCCGACAAGGCTGGCACCCCCGAAATCTGAAGCGTCCCTGGCTGACACCGGCCTTTGCGTCGCACAAACTGGTTGACGTTTGCAGGCGGCTTTGGCCTAGAGCCGCTATGATCGATTCCGTTTCGCAGCCTCCCCTCGCCCGCCGCGGCCTGTTGTTCATTTTGTCCTCGCCTTCGGGTGCAGGCAAATCCACGATCGCGCGGATGCTGTTGGAAGCCGATGAGCAGATCTGTCTGTCGGTCTCGGTGACCACACGGCCCCCGCGTCCGGGCGAGATCGACGGGGTGCATTATCATTTCATCGATGAGACCGAGTTCCACCGGTTGGTTGACGATCACGAGATGATGGAATGGGCCAAGGTGTTCGGCCATTATTACGGCACGCCAAAGGCGCAGGTGAAGCAGGGGCTGCGCGATGGCCAGGATTTCCTGTTCGACATCGATTGGCAGGGCACGCAGCAGCTGTACCAGCGCGCCGAGGGCGATGTCGTGCGCGTATTCATCTTGCCGCCGTCGCTTGACGAGCTGCACAGGCGCTTGCGCAGTCGCAATACAGACAGCGAAGAGGTGATCGCCGGGCGCATGGCGCGCGCGCAGGATGAGATCAGCCATTGGGACGGCTATGACTTTGTCGTGATCAACGACAATGTCGAAAGCTGCTTCACGAAGGTGCAGCAGATCCTGAATTCCGAGCGCATGCGCCGTGCTCGTCAAACCGGGCTGATCGATTATGTCCGCGACCTGATGAACCCATCGGACGAATGACGCGCCCTACATCACCTTGTCGAGCAGCTTCTTGCCGGACTTGAGCGGGTTTTTGCGGAAACTGGTTTCCTCGCGCCCGATATAGGTGAAGATTCCTGACATTGCCTGATCGGTCACGCTGTCGATCAGACCGTCGCGGCTGAGACCGACCCCGGCGAGAGTACCGAGCATGCTGCCGGTGCCGCCCTTCTTTCCGCCGCCCGAGCCCAGCGCATCCAGATGCTTGAACGCGCCGGTGCGGCCGAGCGCGTTGCTCACCAGCGGGCGCATCTTCTGCCGCAATACCTCGCCGGAGCTGCGCTGGAGATATTGTGTTCCAGCAGTATTGCCCCCTGCGACGATGTTCACGCCATCGGTGAGCGTCATCGAATCAATGGCGGACCGAAACACCGGCTTTGCTTCCTGCGCGGCGAGGCCAGCGGCATCGTTGAGCGATTTTGTGAGATTGTTGGTGAGCCCCGCCCTGTCGGTCAGTTTCATCAGCTTGCTGGCTTTTTGCAGCGGCCCTGGCAGCAGGATGCGCACCGCCTGATCGGCATAGAAGGCACCAGGCTGCGACAGCTGATCGAGCGCACTGTCGGATGCGTTACCGAGCAGCCCCTTCATCGACCCACCCAGTCCGGCGGCAGGCTTGCGGCTCTGGGCCTGCGCGGGGGCCATGGTCGTCACCACGCCGATGCACGATGCGGTGACGAGCGAGACTGTCAAAGCCAGATTGCGGAACGCCATTGCTCACCCTTCCATGGTTGTATGCGCGGAGTGTGCAGCAAAGCGGCGCGCACTGCCAGAGTGCGCGCCGCAGATTTTACGTATGCTTGAAGGCGATCAATGCCCTTCGGGATCGTAGCCGCCGCTCGGCACCGATGCGTTGACGATCCCGCCATCGACCGGAATGGTCGTCCCGATGACATAGTCTCCTGCCCGGCTGGCCAGGAAGATCACCGCGCCCGAAATGTCCTTCCAGTCGCCGACCCGCTTGTTGGGGATGCCGCTGGCGACCATGTCGCCATAATCGCGCGCCGCCTTGTTCATGTCCGACGGGAACGCGCCCGGGCCGATGCCGGTGACATAGATATGATCGCGCAGCAGACGCACGGCCATTCGCTTGGTCAGCTGGATCAGCGCCGCCTTGCTCGCCTGGTAGCTGTAGGTTTCCCACGGATTGACGCGCATGCCATCGACCGAGGAAATGTTGATCACCTTGGCAGGGGTTTCCGCGCTAGCGCCTGCCTTCAGAAGGCCATGCAGAGCCTGGGTCAGGAAGAACGGCGACTTCACGTTGAGGTCCATCACCTTGTCCCAGCCGACTTCGGGGAAATCCTCGAATTCCGCACCCCAGGCTGCGCCGGCATTGTTGACCAGGATGTCGAGGCGCTGCTCGTGCTCGGCAAACCGGGCCGCCAGCTGGCGTGCGCCCTCGACGCTGGAGACATCGGCGGGAAGCGAAATACAGTTGGGGCCCAGTTCTTCGGCGGTCGCGTTGCAGGCATCGGCCTTGCGCGCCGAGATATAGACCTTGGCGCCGCCTGCTATCAGCCCCTGCGCTATCATCTTGCCGATGCCGCGCGATCCGCCGGTGACCAGGGCCACCTTGCCCTGAACCGAAAACAGCTGTTCGATGCTCATCATATTCATCCTTCGTTGCGCAAGGCTTCCCTTGCAATGATCGTCCGCTGGATCTCGCTCGTGCCCTCATAGATGCGGAACAGGCGGACATCGCGGTAGAAGCGTTCGATGCCGTAATCGGCGATATAGCCAGCACCGCCGAAGATCTGCACCGCGCGGTCAGCGACGCGGCCGACCATTTCGGATGCGATCAGCTTGGCACAGGCGCAGTCCTCAGTAATCCGTTCTCCGCGATCCTTGGCCTTGGCCGTCTGCAGCACCAGGGCCTTGGCAGCCTTGCACTCGGCGACCGAGTCGGCGATCATCGCCTGGATCAGCTGGAACTCAGCAATCGGTTTGCCGAACTGCTGGCGCTCCTTGGCATAGGCAATGCTGTCGGCAATGAGCCGCTCGGCGGCACCGACGCAGACCGCCGAGATATGCAGCCGACCCCGATCGAGCACGCGCATCGCGACCTTGAAGCCATCGCCTTCCGCGCCCAGCCGGTTCCCTGCAGGCACGCGCACGTTATCGAACGTGACATCGCACACATGCGCGCCCTGTTGACCCATCTTCCGCTCGGGCTTGCCCACCGACAGGCCCGGCAGATCGCGCGGCACCAGGAAGGCGCTGACCCCCTTGGGACCAGGCCCACCGGTGCGTGCCATCACGGTGAACAGATCGGCCTTGTCGGCGTTGGTGATGTAGCGCTTGGAGCCGTTCAGGACATAGGCGTCGCCATCGAGCTCAGCCCGGGTCTTCACCGCGCCACTGTCAGACCCGACATCGGGTTCGGTCAGCGCAAACGAGGTGATGATCTCCCCGCTGGCGATCAGCGGCAGGTACTTCGCCTTTTGAGCGTCGTTGCCGTCCATCACCAGCCCCTGGCTGCCGATGCCGACATTGGTGCCGAAGGTCGAGCGCATCGCAGGCGATGTGCGCCCGAGTTCGAAGGCGATGCGGACCTCTTCCTCCATGTTGAGGCCCAGTCCGCCGAACTCCTCGCTGATCGAAAGGCCGAACAGCCCGAGCTCGCGCATGTCCTGCACCAGATCGTCAGGGATCTCGTCGGTCTCGGAAACCTGCGCTTCCAGCGGCCTTAGCCTTTCGCTGACGAAACGACGCACACCCTCCAGCAGGGCTTCGAAGATATCGGGATCGAGTGCCATTTTCCTATTTCTCCACTAACCTGGCAGGGCGGTACCGGACATCAGTACCCGAAAATTTCCGCAACCCGGCCAGCGTGGAAATTGGCATCTCCCATAAATTCGTTCAGCGCACGATCGCGCTTCATATAGAAGCCAATATCATATTCATCTGTCATGCCGATGCCGCCGTGCATCTGAACGCCCTCGCGCACCGTCAGATTGGTGGTGCGTCCGGCCTTGGCCTTGGCCACCGAAACGTAGATTTCAGCACTGTCCTTGCCTTCGTCGAGCAGCTGTTGTGCCTTGAGCACGGCAGCGCGGGCGATCTCCATCTCGCTGTAGAGATGCGCAGCGCGGTGCTGCAGCGCCTGGAACTCGCCGATCAGGCGCCCGAACTGCTTGCGCTGCTTCAGATAATCGACCGTCATGTCCATCGCGCCGGCGCCGACGCCAACCAGTTCGGCTGCAGAGCCGGCCCGACCCGCGCGCAGCAGCGCGGACAGCACCTGCCAGCCATTGTCGACCTCGCCGATCACCGCATCGCCATCGACCTCGACCCCGTCGAATGTCACGTGCGCTGCCATCGAGCTGTCGAGCAGGCGGGTGTTGTCGAGCGACATGTTGGCCGCATCCTTGTCGACTGCAAACAGCGTCAGGCCATCGGTTTCGCCCGCCGCGCCCGCTGTGCGCGCCGCGACGATCAGCGCGTCGGCGCTGGCACCCTGGATCACGAACTGCTTTTGCCCCGTGAGCTTGAAGCCATTGCCCGAGCGTTCCGCCTGCATCGCGATGTGCGAAGGCCGGTGCTTGGCACCTTCATCGATCGCCAATCCCAGCACGGTTTCGCCCGCCAGGATGCCGGGGAAGAACTTGTCCTTGAGATGCTGTCCGCCATGGTTCAGCGCAGCAACGCCCGCGATCGCGGTCGTCAGGAACGGCGACGGCGACAGGTTGCGGCCGATTTCCTCGAGCACGACGCCCGCTTCGACATGGCCGAGGCCAAGGCCGCCATCGTCTTCACCGATCAGGATGCCGGTGAAGCCCATTTCGCCGAACTGCTTCCACAGCGCGTGACGGAAGCCGTCCTTGCAATTGTCGTCGCGCAGCTTGCGCAGATGGCTGACGGGCGCTTCCGATTTGAGGAACTCGCGCGCGCTGTCGCGCAGCATCGCCTGGTCTTCGTTGAGGTACATGGGCATGGGAATGTCTCGCAATCGTTCAGATGTTGGCTTCCACGCGACGGCGGGGACCCATCTCCTTCCGGTGCACCCGGCACGGCGTTCAGGAGATGGACCCCTGCGCGCGCAGGGGACCGATCAAAAAGGGCTCAGTGGTTCACGCCCCCGGAAGGTCGAGAATGCGCTTGGCGATCACGTTGAGCATCACCTCGCTGGTGCCGCCCTCGATGCTGTTTGCCTTGGTGCGCAGCCAGTTACGGGCCTTCGCGCCGCCCTTCGAGGCTTCGCTTTCCCATTCGAGCGCGTCCGAACCGTTGCCCGCCATCACCAGTTCGTGGCGACGCTTGTTGAGCTCGGTTCCGGCATATTTCATCATGTTGGGCTGGGCGGGATGTCCCTTGCCCGACTTCATCTCATCGGTAAAGCGTTCGGCCATCGCCTTGAACGCCAGCGCATCGACATCGAACTGCGCGAGTTCGGCACGCAGGATGCCATCATCGAGTTGCCCGAGGCCGTTTGCTCCGATCGAGGTCAGCATCTGCGCGCCCAGCGAAGGCGCGCCATCGCCCAGACCGCCGCCCGAGATCATCTCGCGCTCATGGCCCAGCAGATACTTGGCGACATCCCAACCGCGATTGAGTTCACCGACGATCTGATGCTTGGGCACCACGACATTGTCAAAGAAGGTTTCGCAGAACGGCGAGTTGCCGCTGATCAGCTTGATCGGCTTGGTCGAAACGCCCGGCGTTTCCATGTCGAACAGCAGGAACGAGATGCCCTGATACTTGTTCGTCTTGTCGGTGCGGACGAGACAGAAGATCCAGTCGCACTTGTCGGCATAGCTGGTCCAGATCTTCTGGCCATTGACCACCCAATGATCGCCCTTGTCCTCGCCAAAGGTCTGCAGGGAGACGAGGTCCGAACCCGAGCCGGGCTCAGAATAGCCTTGGCACCAACGGATTTCGCCGCGCGCGATCTGGCCGAGATAATGCACCTTCTGCTCTTCGGTGCCGAAGTGCAGCAAAGCGGGGCCAAGCATCCAGATGCCGAAGCTCGACAGCGGCGGGCGGGCGTTGATTCGCGCCATTTCCTGTCGCAGAACCTTGGTTTCGCCTGCTGAAAGGCCTGCGCCGCCATAGGCCTGCGGCCAATCGGGAACGGTGTAGCCCTTGGCGACACAGCGTTCGAGCCACTGCTTCTGCGCCTCGTTCTTGAACTTCCAGTTGCGTCCGCCCCAGCAGACGTCATCCTCGCCGCGGACCGGCTCGCGCATCTCGGCGGGGCAGTTTTCCTCCAGCCATGCGCGTGCTTCCATCCTGAACTGATCGAGATCGCTCATCGTCATCCTCTCTGCGCTTGTGTCCCATTGGCGGTGCCTGGCCGGGAAGCTTTTCCTGCAACCAAAACCGCCTGTCGCGTGCCAGTCTATGGTGGACGCAAGGCGGCTGCAAGCCTGTTGAATCCGTGCCTGTATGCCGTAACGTCATCGTGTCGGCAGTTGACGTTTACGGCAGCTGCCATATGGTAGCGGCGAAAAGAACAAGCAGGAGAGAATCAATGCAGCGGGCCAGACAGGCCATGCCATCGCAGGCGCTGGTGCGCGTGACGATTATGCTGCCCGGCGGGAAGTGCCCCCGCTCCGCATGACCGATTCTGCCAGCCTGACCATGTCGATTATTCCTTCAAGGGTTACGCTGGGTACCAAGCTTGCCTATGGCTTCGGATCGATCGCTTATGGCATCAAGGACAACGGCTTTGCGGTCTTCCTGCTGATCTACTTCAATCAGGTCGTGGGCATGCCAGCCGAGCAGGTCGGCTTTGCCGTTCTGATTGCGCTGATCGCAGATGCCTTTTTCGATCCCCTGGTGGGGCACCGGTCGGACGCGACTCGCAGCCGCTGGGGGCGCCGCCATCCATGGCTCTATGGTGCTGCGCTGCCGATCGCCCTGTCGTGGCTGCTGCTGTGGAACCCGCCCGAGTGGAGCAACGGCGCTCTGTTCTTCTACCTGATCGCGGTCGCGATGGCGGTGCGCTTTGCATTTTCGGCCTATGAGGTTCCAGCGCTGGCCATGTTGCCCGAGATGACCCGCGATTATGACGAACGGACCGAGGTGCTGCGCTACCGCTTTCTGTTCGGATGGCTTGGCGGACTGGTGATGCTGTACGCTGCCTATGCGGTGCTGCTGGTGCCGGAGCCGGGATACGAAAATGGCGTGCTCAACCCCAACGGCTATCATCGCTATGCGCTGGTGGGGTCAGTCGTCATGCTGCTCGCTGTCGTGATTTCCGCGCTGGGTACCCACAAGCTGCTCGCGAGGCCGAACACCGAAGGACCAAAGGCGGTCACCCACGGGCTTGCCGATTTCGCCGCTGCGCTGCGCTTCCGGCCCTTCCAGTTGTTGCTGGCAGCCGGCATCTGCGCCTTTGCCAACCAGGGCCTGTTCTTCGCGCTCAACAACTATCTGATGCTGTATGTGTGGCAGTTCGAACAGAGCGCCTTCAACATCTACCCGTTCGTGCTGTTCGTCGGGGTGGCCATTGCCTTCTTTATCGTCGGCCCCGCTTCGCGCAGGCTGGAAAAACCCCGCACGGCAGCGGTTTCGTCCCTGCTGTCACTGACCTTTGCCACGATGCCCTATTGGCTGAGCCTGGCAGGCCTCTTCCCGGACAAGGGCACTGTGATGACCACGGTGCTGGTGCTGTCGCTGATCGCGCTCTCCATCACCTTCGGCATCTGTTCGATGATGATGATCAGCTCGATGATCGCCGATGTCACCGACGCCAGCGAGGCGGAGAGCGGCAAACGCACCGAGGGCATTTTCTTCGCCGGCTTCTTCTTCATGCAGAAATGTGTTGGTGGCCTGGGAATATTGGCGTCCGCGTTGATCCTCGCAGCGACGGGTTTTCCCGAAAATGCCACACCCGGCGAGGTTTCTGCCGATGTCATCGACCGGCTGGCCATCACCTTTGCCATCACCACCACGCTGATCGGCTGCCTGTGCAGCTGGTTGTTCACCCGTTTTCCGCTGGGCCGCGCCGACCACGAGGCCCGGCTGGCACAGATCGCCCAACGCTAGACTTTCATGAAAGGAAACATGACCCATGGATTTTGATCTTACCGAGCGGCAAGCCTATTGGCGCGACCGCGTGCGTGCGTTCATCGAAAGCAACGTCCGCCCGCGCGTGAAGGACTATTACGCCCAGCAAGCCGAAGGTTCGCGCTGGAAGGTTCTTCCTGTGATCGAGGAAGAGAAGGCCAAGGCCAAGGCTGCCGGCGTCTGGAACCTGTTCATGCCGCCGTCGAACCCCAATCTGACCCATGTCGACGACAGCTTCGAATTCGAAGGCCCCGGGCTCACCAACCTCGAATACGCGCTGTGCGCCGAGGAAATGGGCCGCGTCGAGATGGCGAGCGAGATCTTCAACTGCTCCGCGCCCGATACCGGCAACATGGAAGTGCTGCATCGCTATGGCACGCGTGAACATAAGGACCAGTGGCTGGGCCCGCTGATGAACGGCGAGATCCGTTCGGCGTTCCTGATGACCGAGCCGCAGGTCGCCTCGTCCGATGCGACCAACATCGAAACCTCGATCCGCCGCGAGGGCGACGAATATGTCATCAACGGCCGCAAATGGTGGTCGTCGGGTGCGGGCGATCCCCGCTGCAAGATCGCCATCGTGATGGGCAAGACCGATTTCGAGGCCAAGCGCCACGCCCAGCAGTCGATGGTGCTGATGCCGCTCGACGCGCCCGGCGTGAACATCGTGCGCCATCTGCCGGTGTTCGGCTATGACGATGCGCCGCATGGCCATATGGAAATCGAACTCAAGGACGTACGCATTCCCGCGAGCAACATGCTGTTGGGTGAAGGGCGCGGGTTCGAGATCGCGCAGGGCCGCCTTGGACCGGGCCGTATCCACCACTGCATGCGCACCATCGGCGTGGCGGAAGAGGCACTGGCCAAGATGGCCCGCCGCCTGCAGACCCGCGTCGCATTCGGCAAGCGCATCTCCGAATACAGCATCTGGGACGAACGTCTTGCCGCTGCCCGCATCGACATCGAAATGAACCGCCTGCTCTGCCTCAAGGCGGCGGACATGATGGACAAGGTCGGCAACAAGTACTCGAAGGCCGAGATCGCGATGATCAAGGTTGCCGCCCCCCGCATGGCATTGAAGATCATCGACGACGCCATCCAGGCGCATGGCGGTGCAGGGGTCAGCGAAGACTTCGGTCTCGCCAAGGCGTACGCGCATATGCGCACGCTGCGGCTTGCCGATGGTCCCGATGAGGTCCACAACCGCACCATCGCGCGCATCGAGATGGGCCGCCATGGCGTGACCGATACCGATGGCGGCACGAGCTCGGGCGACATAGGCGTGGCGCGGTGAGCTTTACCCTCTCCCTCAGGGGAGAGGGACAGCTTCGCATCAGCGAAGCAGGGAGAGGGGCCGGTCTCGACCAAGACGCTATCCCCTCTCCAACTGCGCCTAGGCAGTAAACTGCCAAGGCTTCGTATCCTCTCCCCTGAAGGGCGAGGACAAGGGAGAGCATCAATGAGAGCCGCCGTCTGTTTCGAGCCCGGCAAGCCGCTGGAAATCCGTGATGTCACCGTCGACAAGCCCGGCCCGCGCGAGGTGCTGATCCGCACCGTTGCCACCGGAGTGTGCCGGTCGGACCTGCATTTCGTCGATGGCAGCTACCCTGCCCCGCTCCCCTTCATTCCCGGCCACGAAGCTGCCGGCATCGTCGAGGCGGTGGGTGACGGCGTCGCCACGGTGAAGGTCGGCGATGCGGTCGTCACCTGCCTCAGCGCCTATTGCGGGCATTGCGAATTCTGCGTCACCGGAAGGATGGCCTTGTGCACCGGCCAGGACACCAAGCGCGGTCCGCACCAGCCGCCGCGCCTCAGCATGGATGGAGCGCCGGTCAACCAGTTGCTCAACCTGTCGGCTTATGCCGAGATGATGCTGGTGCACGAACATGCCTGTGTCGCGATCAATCCGGACATGCCGCTCGACCGGGCCTGCGTGATCGGTTGTGCGGTCACGACGGGCGCCGGCGCGATCTTCAACGCTGCCGATGTCGTGCCCGGTGAAACCGTCGCCATCGTCGGCTGTGGCGGTGTCGGCCTGGCGGCAGTGAACGCTGCCAAGATCGCCGGCGCAGGCCGCATCATCGCGATCGACCCGGTCGCAGACAAGCGCGCGCTGGCGCACAAGCTGGGCGCGACCGATTGCATTGATTCCAGCGCGGATGGCGCTGCCGAAGAGGTGATCGAACTGACCAAGGGCGGCGTGCACCACGCGATTGAAGCCGTGGGCCGTTCAGCCTCTGCCGCCATGGCGGTCAAGGTCCTGCGGCGCGGTGGCACCGCGACGATCCTGGGCATGATGCCGCTCGCCGAAAAGGTGGGTTTGAGCGCGATGGAGCTGCTGCAGGGCAAGAAGCTGCAAGGTTCGCTGATGGGCAACAACCGTTTTCCCGTTGAAATTCCGCGCCTTGTGGAGTTCTACATGCGCGGCATGCTTGACCTCGACACCATCATCGCGGAACGCTTGCCGCTGGAGAGGATCAACGATGCCTTTGATGCGCTGCGGATCGGTGATTCCGCGCGCTCGGTCATCGTCTACAACTGAACAGGTGGGGATTTAATCGCTATGGAACAGATCGACGCACAGGCGACGATGACCGGCACCATGGAAGTGCCCGAACAGGACCGGCTGGACGAGGGCAAGCTCGCCGCGTGGTTCGAGGCGAATGTCGACGGCTTTGAAGGCCCGCTGAGCCTGTCCAAGTTCAAGGGTGGCCAATCGAACCCGACCTACAAGGTCACCACGCCGACCGCATCCTATGTGCTGCGCCGCAAGCCGTTCGGGCCGCTCTTGCCGTCTGCCCATGCGGTCGATCGCGAATACACGGTGCAGGCCGCGTTGTACGACCAGGGCTTCCCCGTCTCGCGCCAGTTCGGGCTGTGCGAAGATGACAGCGTTATCGGATCGATGTTCTACGTCATGGGCTTCACCGACGGCGCGACCTATTGGGACGGGACCCTACCCGACAAGACGCCCGAGCAGCGCACCGCGATCTATCACGCGATGATCGACACGCTCGCGCATCTGCACAGCTTCGATCCGGTCGCGATCGGGCTGGAGGCGTACGGCAAGCCGGGCAACTATTGTGCGCGCCAGATCTCGCGCTGGACCAAGCAGTATCGGCTGTCCGAGACCGAAACGATCCCCGAGATGGACAAGCTCATCGAGTGGCTCGAAAAAACCGTGCCCGAACAGCGCGGCTTCGGCATTGCGCATGGCGACTTCCGCATCGACAACATGATTTTTCACAAGGACGAGCCGCGCGTGCTGGCGCTGCTCGACTGGGAGCTGTCGACCCTGGGCGACCCGATTGCCGACCTGTCATACTTCCTGATGAGCTGGGTACAGCCAGCCGAGGGCCGCAACGGCCTGCTCGACCTCGACCTCAAGGCGCTGGGCATCCCGACGATGGAAGAGGCGCTGGCGCGCTATGTCGAAAAGGCCGGTCTTGATCACACCCCGGACATGGACTGGTACCTGGCGTACAACCAGTTCCGCATCGCCGCCATCCTTCAGGGCATCAAGAAGCGTGTCATCGACGGCACCGCATCGAGCGCGCAGGCCGCACAGATGGCTGAGCGGGTGATCCCGCTGGCGCAGGCGGCCTGGACCTATGCCAAGAAGGCCGGTGCCCAGTGAGTTCGTCCAGCTTCGATCTCACCGGGCGCGTCGCGGTGATTACCGGGTCGTCGCGCGGTATCGGCGCGGCGATCGCGCGGCAGTTTGCCGCCCACGGCGCGAAGGTGGCGATCTCGAGCCGCAATCAGGATGCCTGCGATGCGATGGCGGGCGAGCTGAACGACCGGTACGGTGCGGGCACCGCGATTGCGGTCGCGGCCAGCATCTCGCGCAAGGAAGATCTGCAGCGGCTGGTCGAGCGCACCCGCACTGAGCTGGGCCCCATCGATACCGTCGTGTGCAATGCCGCCAGCAATCCCTATTACGGTCCGATGGCGGGCATCAGCGATGACCAGTTCCGCAAGATCATGGACAACAATATCCTCGCCAATCACTGGCTGATCCAGGCGGCGCTGCCCGATATGCGAGCGGCAGGGCGTGGATCGGTGATCATCATCTCGTCGATCGGCGGGATGCAGGGATCGGGCAGCATCGGCGTCTACAACATCTCGAAGGCCGCCGATTTCCAGCTGGCGCGCAACATGGCCTATGAGTTGGGCCCGGACAATATCCGTGTCAATTGCATCGCGCCGGGGCTGATCCAGACCGATATGGCGCGCGCCTTGTGGGAGGACGAAAAGGTGATGGGCTATGTCCGGCGCATCACCCCGCTACGCCGCATCGGCCAGCCGGACGAGATTGCCGGCGCTGCCGTCTTCCTGGCATCCGACGCATCGACCTATATCACCGGCCAGTCCATCGTCATCGATGGTGGTACAACCATAGCAGCGGCGCTCTGACAGCCGCACAACGGAGGGATGTTCTCATGGATCTTCAAGGCATGGTGGCCATCGTCACCGGCGCAGGCAGCGGCATCGGCAGGGCAAGTTCGCTGCTGTTCGCTCAGCATGGCGCAAAGGTCATCGCCACCGACATTACCGGCAAGCAGGACGATACAGCCGCACAGAACCCCGATGCCATCACCGCAGTACAGGCCGATGTCAGCAAGGAGGCCGATGTGCAGATGCTCGTTGCCAAGGCGATCGAGCTCCACGGACGGCTCGACGTGTTCTTTGCCAATGCCGGGATTTCCGGGGGCTTCGATGGCATTTTCGACCAGACGGTGGAAGAATGGGAGCGCATCCTGCAGATCAACCTGATCGGCCCGTTCCTCGCGATCAAGCACGCGGGCAAGGTGATGGCAGAGGCTGGCAACGGCGGGTCGATCATCTGCACCGCATCGGTCGCGGGTCTGCGATCGGGCGCAGGCGGCCCAGCCTATACCGCCAGCAAGGCGGGCGTGATCAATCTGGTCCGCATCGCCGCACAGCAGCTGACCGGAAGCAACGTGCGGTGCAACGCCATCTGCCCCGGCCTGATCGAGACCGGCATGACCGAGTTCATCTACACCAAGGCGCGCGAAAAGGGCTTCGAGGACAAGATCGGTCAGCTCAACCCGATGCAGCGCGGCGGCATCCCCACCGAGATCGCCGAAGCGGCGCTGTTCCTCGCCTCCGAACGATCCAGCTATGTCAACGGCCACGCTTTGGTCGTCGACGGCGGTTTGACGAGTTCGCACCCCTATGCGCGGCAGCGCTTCGGCCAGACCGCGACATGACCTTCCCCCCCATGGAGCAACGAAAGAGTTTTGATGAGCATGCTTGTGTCTGACCCGGCTGATCTGGGCTTCAACCAGAATTTGCTGGCGCGTATTCCTGCGCATATCCGCAGCAAATATCTGGATACGGGTCGCCTGCCCCATGCCGCGCTGCTGATCGGTCGCGGTAACGAGGTTGCGCACCTTTCGCTGCAAGGCGATGCGCGCGAGGGCCAACCCATCGCCGAAGATGCGATCTTCCGTATCGCCAGCATGACCAAGCCGATCACGTCGATCGCGTTCATGCAGCTGATCGAAGAGGGCAAGATCGCCTTGTCCGATCCGGTGCACCGCGTGATCCCCGAATGGAGGAACCTGGGCGTGTTCGTTTCGGGTGGCGGGGCACAGCCCTTCGTCACGCGCCCGGCCACCCAGCCCATGCGGATGATCGATCTGCTGCGCCACACATCGGGACTGACCTACGGGTTTCAGGAGCGCACTCCGATCGATGCGGCCTATCGCGCGCGCAAGCTGGAAGCGTTTGCCGGTCCCGATCTGGAAGAGTTCATTCGCATCCTTGCGGACATCCCGCTGCAGTTCGATCCGGGCAGCGCGTGGAACTACTCGATCTCGACCGACATTCTGGGAGCCATTCTGCAGCGGGTGGACAACAAGCCGCTCGATGAAGTGATCGCCGATCGCGTGACGCGCCCGCTGGGCATGGTCGATACGCATTTTCAGATACCGGAGGGCAAGCTCGACCGCGTGCCGGATTGCTATGTGTTCCACCCCGAACAGAAGATGAAGCTGTACGATCCGGGCGCGACCACCGCCTGGGGTCGTGCGCCCAGCCAGCTGTCCGGCGGCGGCGGCATGGCATCGACGCTGAGCGATTACCACCGCTTCTGCCGCATGCTACTGGAAGGCGGGACGCTGGAGGGCGCGCGCATCATCGGGCGCAAGACGCTCGACCTGATGGTGGCCAACCACCTGCCCGGCGGCGGCGATCTGACGCAGCACAGCAAAGCGCTGTTCAGCGAGGCGGAGAATGCAGGCGCTGGCTTTGGCCTGGGCTTTGCAACCACCATCGACAACGCCGCGACTGCGGTGCCTGGATCGAATGGTGATTTCTATTGGGGCGGCATGTTCTCCACCGCCTTTTTCGTGGATCCGGCAGAAGACATCATCATGATCTTCATGACGCAGTTGATGCCATCCAGCACCTATCCCATCCGGCGAGAGATCAAGACGATGCTCTACGCCGCTGTTGAATAAGCAAAGGAAACTAACGCCATGTCAGACTCCCCCATTTCCACCGAGAAACGCGGCGACATCCTGATCGTCACGTCGAACAATCCGCCGGTCAACGCGCTGGGTGCGGGCGTGCGCACCGGGCTCGACGCCGCTCTGAACGAAGCGGCTGCCGATGATGGCATCAAGGCCGTCGTCCTGATCTGCGCAGGCCAGACGTTCTTTGCCGGCGCCGACATCACCGAATTCGGCAAGCCGCCGGTCGAGCCGATGCTGCCGGCGGTGATTGGCCGCATGGAAGCGTTCGACAAGCCGGTGATCGCTGCGATCCACGGCACGGCGCTGGGTGGTGGTCTGGAGACCGCCTTGTGCGCGCATTATCGTGTCGCGGTGCCTTCGGCCAAGCTGGGCGTGCCCGAAGTGAAGCTGGGCCTGTTGCCCGGAGCCGGAGGCACGCAGCGCCTGCCGCGCGTCGTTGGCGTCAAGGCTGCGCTCGAAATGACCGCCAAGGGTGACCCCATCCCCGCCAAGCTGGCGCACCAATGGGGCCTGGTCGATGAGCTGGCCGAAGAAGGCGCATTGCTCGATGCAGCGCTGGCACTGGCCGACAAGGTCAAGTCCGTCCGCCCGATCCCCCGCGTCAGCGAACGCGATGCCACGCCCGATGCGGACGCTATCGAGGCGTTCAGGAAGGAAAATGCGCGCAAGTTCCGTGGCTTCGATGCGCCCGCTGCCAACATCGCCTGTGTCGAGGCGGCCACCCGCCTGCCATTCGCCGAAGGCATCGACTTCGAGCGCACCGAGTTCATGAAGCTGATGTTCGGATCGCAGTCTGCAGCCCAGCGGCACATTTTCTTCGCCGAACGCAAGGCGAGCAAGATCGACGGCATTGCCAGCGACATCGCGCTGCGTCCCATCACCAAGGTCGGCGTGATCGGTGCGGGCACCATGGGTGGCGGCATCACCATGAACTTCCTGTCAGCAGGCATCGCGGTGACGATCGTCGAGCAGGCAGAAGACGCGCTCACCCGCGGCGTCGGCGTGATCCGCAAGAATTACGAAGCCAGCGCTGCCAAGGGCCGCCTGACGACCGAACAGGTCGAAAAGGCGATGGGGCTGCTGACGCCATCGCTGACGCTCGACGATCTGGCCGATTGCGACCTGATCATCGAGGCGATCTTCGAGAACATGGACGTCAAAAAGGAGGTGTTCGGCAAGCTCGATGCGATCGCCAAGCAAGGCGCGATCCTGGCGAGCAACACCAGCTATCTCAACGTAGACGAGATTGCGGCATCGACCAGCCGTCCGCAGGATGTGGTGGGCATGCACTTCTTCTCGCCCGCCAACGTGATGAAGCTGCTTGAAGTCGTGCGCGGGGCGAAGACCGCCGATGATGTGCTTGCCACCGTCATGGCGCTGTCGAAGAAGATCAAGAAGGTCGCGGTCGTCGCCGGCGTCTGCCACGGCTTTATCGGCAACCGCATGCTGATGCCGCGCCAGGTCGAGGCCAACAAGCTGCTGATGGAAGGCGCAACGCCCGAGCAGATCGACCGCGTCCATGTCGAGTTCGGCATGCCGATGGGTCCGTTCCAGATGAGCGATCTGGCTGGCGTCGATATCGGCTGGCACCGTGACCCGACCCGCATCGAGAGCATCCGCGACGCGCTGTGCGCCGAGGATCGCTGGGGCCAGAAAAAGGGCGCAGGCTTCTATGACTATGACGCCAAGCGCAATCCCACGCCTAGCCCGCGCGTTGCCGAGATCATCGAGGATTTCCGTTCGCGCTCGAACATGCCGCGCCGCGAGATCACCGATCAGGAGATCATCGAGCGCACGCTCTACACCATGGTCAACGAAGGCGCGATGATCCTGGAGGAAGGCATGGCGCAGCGTGCGTCGGACGTCGATGTCGTCTGGATCTACGGCTATGGCTGGCCGGTCTATCGCGGCGGCCCGATGTTCTGGGCAGGGCTGGAAGGCACTGGCAAGATCGTCGAAGGCTTGCAGAAGCACGGCTTTGCCGTGTCGCCATTGCTGGCGGAAAAGGCGGAGAAGAGCGAGGGGTTCTAAGATTCCCGCGGTCCTGCCGAAACAAAAAACCCCGCCGGATCGCTCCGGCGGGGTTTTTCACATTAATTCAGGCGATCAGACTTATGCCGCGCCCAGGATGGCGTCGACAGCGGGCTTGTTCGCGGCACTGACCGTGCCCTTCTCGCGCAGCTCGGCGCCAACCGGCTTGGCTGCCTCGAGATAGCTTGCCTCACCCGTGGACTGGTTGAGCCCGATCAGGCTGGAGAACTCGGCATTGGCAAGATCGGCCGATGCCGGATCGGTTGCCCGACCTTCCTTGGCGATCGCAAGCGCCTGTTCGAAATGCGGCTGCGCGGCGGCCTTGTCCTGCCTGTTCAGGCTGAAGTTGCCCAGGTTGACCAGGATGGACACCAGCGTGTTACGAACGCCTGTGTTCGCCTTGTCGGCCTCATACACCTTCATCCACTCAGGAGCAGCTTCGGTGTAAAGCGGTGCAATGGCATCGATGTTGCCTTGCGCGCCCTTCGAGTTGGCGAGGATCGTCAATGCGCTGGCGAGGAATCCGGCGTTCTGAATGTTGGCAGGATCGCGCGCGACGATTTCGCGGATCGTGGGCAGCGCTGGTTCAAGCTTGGCAGCCACTTCGGCGTGGTTGCCGGCAGCCTGCGCTTGCTGTGCAGCGGTGAAATCGGCGATGGCCTTGTTCTGCGCCTCGACCTGTTCGGGTGTCAGTGCAGCAGCAGGAGCTTGCGTGGCCTGCGTATTCTGGGCTCCAGCGGGGGCTTGCGCAGCCTGAGCGTCCGGCTTGCCGGCAGGTGACGCGGCGTCCTGTGCTAGGGCGGGGACAGCCAGCGCAGCGGACGAGAAAAACAAGGCAGTAATCGCAGATTTCAACATGGGGGATGATCTCCTGAAGTGGTGACGACACCAGCCGACCGTACGGACAACCCATGGGGCATTGAAACGGTGCGGCTGCATCGCGACGAAAAACGATAGCAACGTTTCAAAAACGCAGGTTTCGGGCTATCGTTCCGGCATTAGCCGGTGGCACTACAGCAAAAGTGATAGGCAGCGTCAAATGCCGCCCTGCGATGCGCCCGCGCTGCCAGCGCCTCGCCATCGGCGCCCCACAGTTCTTCCTGCCACAACTCTTCAAGGCAGATCGCCCGCCAAATCGTTTCGGAATCAAAGGCTTTTTCGATCAGCGCGAGCGATGAGACCAACGAGCCCCCGATGCTCGTCAAAGTCGAAAAAGCCGCCAGAGCGAACGGATCCATCGCTTCAACGGGGCTCCTCAAGCGCGACAGACTGTGCGGTGATTGCGGCTGGTGGATGATCCCCGCAACACGGATCAGCTTGATATCATACCGATTTTCCGCCCACGCCAGCACCGGCTCCCAGTCCTTATCCTGCCTTTCAGCAAGCGGGTCGCCGGGGTCAGCGCGGTAGCAAAGGGTATCGCTTTCGCCATAGGCAGCGATATCATCGACGAACCGCTGCCGCTGCGCAGCGACCTGATCGATCGCGGCGTTGGCAAAGCCGGTATGCGGCATCGACGCAATGACGATCTCATCGCCCTGCCCATCCCACTCGGCTGCGACCGCCTGCGCCATCGCGAGCGTCGGCAACACCAAGGGCTGGCGCATCGGGGTCTTTACCGGTCGGCCATCAAGCAACAGGGCATAGCCATCGTCGACGGGCTCGGTGGTCACGGTCTTGTAGAAACGCTTCATCGAGGTCTTTTCACTCTTCGGGCGGCGGGGATTTCCAGCGGGCAACCAGCATCTGAGGCAGGATGACCATCGCCATGACGCCTGCAGCGAGCAACACATAGCCGAACTCGCCAGGCACAGCCGTGACACGGCCATAGGTAATCGCGACGGCCAGGGCGATCATCAGCGCGCCTGCGAGCCGAACCAGGCCGATGATGAAGAAACGCGAACGTGCGACCCGATCGTCGGCGGTCATCGCGGCCCCTGGATGATCTGGTCGAACAGCTGATCCATGTCGAAGGCGATCGATGCCGCGCCTGCCGCTTCAAGCTCGTGGGCATCGTGATAGCCCCAGTCCACACCAATTGCGCGGACGCCGGCTGCCACGCCCATCGCCATGTCGTAGCTGGTATCACCGATGATCACGGCATGCTCGGGCGACGCCCCTGCATCGGCCAGCGCCTGATGGATCATCGAGGGATGCGGCTTGGAGGGGTGCCGGTCAGCGGTCTGCAGCGAGATGAAGCGCTGCTTGATGCCATGATGCGTCAGGCACAGGTCCAGCCCGCGGTCCGACTTGCCGGTTGCGACCGCCAGCAACCAGCCGGCGGCATCGAGCCGGTCGAGCAGATGTACCAGGCCGTCATAGAGCGGCTCATGCTGCAGGCTGCCGTTGCCGCGCAGCTCGTGAAAGGCATTCTTGTAGTGATCTGCCAATGCATCATGCAGCGCCGGATCTGCCTCTGGCACCATGATGCGCATCGCCTCGACGAGCGACAGTCCGACAATGCGCCGAACGTGATGATGGTCAGGATGACCCAGCCCTTCGGCTGCAAAAGCCATCTCCATCGCACGGCAGATGTTCGCTTGGCTGTCGACCAGCGTTCCATCGCAGTCGAAGATTGCGAGCCTGACCGTCATGGACGCTTGGGGCCCCGCTTCGGCGCGGCGCGCGGCGTGGTCGGTTTGGCAGGCTTGCCCCTTGCGGCGGGCTTGGCCGAGGTCGAACGGCTGCGACGCTCGCCGCGGCGTTCCTTGCGCAGCGTCTTGGCGTGCGCGCGTGCCTGCTGCTTCTTGATTTCGCGGGTCGCAGGCGCCGGGCCTTCATCGGCGAAAACAGCGTCGCCCAGCGACATATCGAAGCCCAGACTGACCATGGAATCCGCAAAATGCTCGGGCAGCTCCGCGGTCACGTCAAGCGCAGGACCATCGGGGTGCGGAATACGCAGCCGGCGGGCATGCAGATGCATCTTTCGGCTGATCGTTCCGGTCAGAAACGCGTTCTGGCCGCCATATTTGCCATCGCCGACAATCGGGTGACCGATCGCGGCCATATGCACGCGCAGCTGGTGGGTGCGCCCGGTGAACGGTTGCAAGGCCACCCAGGCGGCGCGCGAGCCGGCACGCTCGATCACCTGATAGGCGGTGCGGGAAGGCTGGCCGTTTTCCTCGTCGACATGCATCTTCTCGCCGCCGGTGCCCGGCTGCTTGGCCAGCGGCAGTTCGATCAGGCCCGAATAGATGTCGGGCACGCCGACAACGAGCGCCCAATAGACCTTCTTGGCGTTGCGACCGGCGAACTTCTTGGAGAAATAGGCGGCGCTGCCCGGGGTGCGCGCCAGCAGCAGCACGCCCGACGTATCCTTGTCGAGCCGATGCACCAGCTTGGGACGAACCGGGCTGTCGTACATCAATGCCTCGGTCAGACCGTCGACATGCGCATGGGTGCGGGTGCCGCCCTGTGTGGCGAGCCCTGGCGGCTTGTTGATCACGACGGCCGCACGATCACGATGAATGACCATCGACTGCGCATAGGCGACCTGCTCGTCGCTCAGGCTCTTGGGCACGGTCCGCGCCGCAGCCGGGCGCTGTTCGGTGTCACCATCGGCAGGCGGAATGCGGATCGTCTGACCGGCAACGATGCGATCTCCTGGACCGACGCGCTTGCCGTCCAGCCGTACCTGCCCCGTCCGCGCCCAGCGCGAGACAAGGTTGAAATTCACATCGGGCAGATGGCGATGGAACCAGCGGTCGAGGCGGATGCCATCGTCGTCGGTATCGACGGTGAACTGCCGGGCTTCGGCGGATTCCCTCGCGATGGCACTGCCTGCTGCTGCAGGACGCGCTCGCGCTGCCACGCGGGGCCGCGCTGCTGCGGTCTTGGCTACTGGCGGCTTCATGGGATCGCCCTTGTCAAAGTAAACCCGATCGCCAGAGCCGCAACCGACAGCACGACCGAAGCCAGCGCATAGCCCAGCGCGGACCCAAGCTGGCCGCGTTCGATCATCTGGAACAGTTCGAGCGAAAAGGCGGAGAAAGTCGTGAACCCGCCCAGCATGCCCACGCCCGCAAACAGGCGAACAGGTTCGGCTGCATCGCCTTTCAGCACGAGCGCAGCCAGAGCGCCCATCAGCAGCCCGCCGATCACGTTGACGCTCAGCGTTGCGAGGGGAAAACTGCCATGGCCCAGCCGAAGGGCAAGCAACGTGGCCTGAAAACGCAAGGCTGCGCCCAAAGCGCCGCCCGCCATCACCAGTCCGGTGGCCTTGAATGTCAAATGCGCGTCCATCCCGCTGCCTTAGCGGGATTGGACGCGCATTGGGAAGAATTATTCAACCTGCGTCGCGATCAGGCCGAATGACCGTCTGGTTGCGGTCATGCCGGCCCGTTCAGGCAGGTGCCGGTTAGCGCTGCAGCATCATGGCGATCCATCCGGCTTCGGCCTTGGCAATGCTGCGCGGCGGCAAGGCGCCCGAGCACTCCAGGCACCATGCCTGCACGCCCTGTGCGCCACTGAGCACCTGCATATCGCCCAGTGCCTGACCCAGAACCGCACGCTGCTGCCATGCGAGGCGCGCAACCATGCCCCTGCCCTGCTGCTGGCCATCTTCGGTCGGTGCGAACATGCCCGCGATCAACTGCTCGAAAGGATCGGGTTCAGTCTGCAGATCGTGAACAGCATAGCCACCTTTTGACAGCTTCGCACGGCTGGCTGCTTCGGCAATCGCGTCGTCGATGGATCCGAACCGATCGACCAGTTTGATCTGACGCGCAGTGCCGCCATCCCAGACTCGTCCCTGCGCGATATTGTCGACCTGATCGACGGTCATGCCGCGCGCCTTGCCGACGAGCGCCAGGAAACGGCGATAGTCGTGCTCGATCGACCCCTGGATCAATGTGTCGACGGTGCTGTTGAAGCCGCCCAGGATATCCGGCTGGCCCGACAACTGCGTGGTCGCAACGCCATCGGCGCGGATGCCATATTCTGCCAGGGCACGTTCGAAGCTTGGCAATACCGCGAAAATGCCGATCGATCCGGTAATGGTCGAAGGCTCAGCGAAAATCGTGTCTCCTGCCGTTGCCACCCAATAGCCGCCGCTGGCCGCAACATTGCCCATGGACACGACCACGGGAATCTTGCGGGCACGGTACTGCTCGATCGCGCGACGGATCTGTTCCGAGGCAAATGCCGAACCCCCCGGCGAATCCACACGGACGACCAGAGCCTTGAGGTTGTCGCGCTTCAGGCCTTCATGCAGCAATTCCTCGATCCGGTCGCCACCTGCGGTTCCCGGCCCGGCATCACCATCAACGATCGTGCCTGCGATGGTCACGACCGCGACTTCGTCGCCGCCGGTCTTGGCAGGGTTGGCAGCAGCCCAGTCCTTGAGACTGGTGTGCTTGAATGCTCCAGGGCCCTCGTCTTCGTCGGCTCCGGCGAGCGCGGCAACACGCTTGCCGAATGCGGTCCTGTCACCTGCCTTGTCGATGATCTTGCGATCCATCGCGACCTTGACCAGGTCGCCATTGGCCGCCGTGATCGCGGCAGCAGGGTCGGCGATATAGCTGGCTAGGTCAGCCTTGGGCCGCGTCTTTTTCACCGTTGCCTGCCAGTTGTCCCAGATCGGGCGATACACGGCCAGCAGCGCCTCTTCCGCTTCGGGCGATTGCTCGGAGCGCAGATAGGGTTCGACTGCGCTCTTGAAGGTGCCGACGCGATAGACATGCGCGGTCACCTTGAACCGATCGAGAAAATCCTTGTAGTACAAGCGCGAGCCGCCCGGGCCGGTGAAGGCTGCGCCGCCCATCGGGTCGACCCAGATTTCGCTGCCGTGCGCGGCGAGCATATAGGCATCGTCGCTGTAGAAAGTCGCAAAGCTGTACACCGGCTTGCCCTTGGCACGTGCACGGCCCAGCGCCTCACCCACCTGTTGCAGCGAGACCTGCCCACCGCCCATGAAGCTGTCGAGATCGAGCGCGATGACCTTGATGCGGTCGTCCTGCGCGGCGGTGTCGATGGCGCGGATCAGGTCGCGCTCACGGAATTGCTTGAGCGGAGCCTGACCGCCGAGCAATGCCGCAATCGGGTCGCTGTTTTCAGGTTCTTCAACGATCACGCCGTCGAGCGTCACAAGAAGCGCGCCATCGGTCACCGCCGCCGGATTGGGCCGCCATGACAAGGCTGCGAGAATCAGGCCGAAGAACATCAACATGGCCAACAGGACCAGACCGTCCTTGATCGCCACCAGCACCTTCCAGGCGCTTTTCACAAAACCCATTATCTGCTCCGCATCGGGCGGATGTGCCCCAGCCTTCTATCTAGGCATACCGGAACCGATTTGCCACAGCTTCGCGCGACAGACGGCTCATGGCGTTCGATAGCCGACTTCGGCGCGATCACCAGCGCAGCAGTGCCGGGACGATGAGCCTCCCGGCGATCGTGCAGCCCGCAAGCGCTATCGTGTACCAGGTGCCGATATACAGGACCACATTCTCGCTACAGGCGACGCTATAGGCTGCCGCCCCCAGGCTGCCTGCTGCCAGACCGACGAGCCAGCCAGCGCTGACCGGATCGACGGCCGCGCCGCGCCGCAGCCACAGCACCATCGCGCCTCCCACGGCCAGGGCGCACAAGGCGCTCATCCGCAGACACTCCAGCCCATAACGCGGGTCAAGAATGCTGATCGCCTGCGCAGCGGTGTCGATGGTCACCAGCCATGTCAGCAGCGCGCCCGCCGGAAAGAGCATCGCCACCCCCAACGCCCAGCGCCACCAGCCTGGCCGACGCACGCCGATGCCGGGGCTGGCCGCCGCGAGGACCGCCGTTGCGGCCCCGATCCCCAGTGCCAGCAAAACCGCCGACCTCAAGACGAACATGGCGTGCGGCGCACCATTCGCCAGATCACCCCTGATACCGAGCCAGGCCGATATCGCCACACCGCAAGCGACGGCGACCAGCAATGCAAGCGCAAGCCCTTGCCCGGGCTTCAATCGCCGGATCGGCTGAAGGTCGCCGATCAGCGTGTCGATGAAGCGATCGTCCTCGCCGGGCTGCGCCGTCGCAGGGGGTTTGGTGTCCATTATCTGTCCAAACTGTCGTCGCCCGCATGTGGCACATGCCGGGCTGCCTTGGAGGCGTTCAAAATATGTGTGCGGCGTTCGGGTTCGCGAGCCATTCGGTTACACATCCTCTATCAATGCGCTCATCCGTCGGATGCCGCGATGGATGTTGACCTTGACGAGAGATTCAGACTGGCCGGTGCGTTCAGCCGCTTCGGCAATGCTGTATCCGGCAATCTTGACCAGCCGGATGACCTCGGCCTGGCGTTCGGGAATCTGGAGCAACAGCGCGTCGATACTGAGGCAACTGATCATCGAATCGTCCTGAGGCGCCGCTTGCAGCGCTTCATCGAGCCCGGTTTCGGCTGCCCGATAGACCCTGCGCAGATGGTCTATCCAGCGATAGCGGGCGATCGCCGCCAGCCAGGGCAGAAACGCGCGGGCACCGTCAAAGGTCGCGCGCTTGCGGTGCACGGAGATCAGCGTCTCCTGCACCAGATCGTCGATTTGCGAAGGCGGGATGCGGCGAGAGAAATACCGCGTGAGCCACAGCTGGCACTCGCGCAACAGGCGCTGATACGCCTGCCGGTCCCCTGCCTGCGCAGCCAGCATCAATTGCCGCAATGTATCGTCCTGGCTGGCCATTGCCTTGGGAAGCTAGGCCGCCAGCCTGTCGGTAGCAAGCATCAGCGCGACACTGCCTTCGGCGAGAGCCGCCCATCGGTAAGGCGATCAAGCGCGAACATGCCGCCGCCGCGCGCCAGCAGGACCAGCGCAAGCCCAAACCACATGACATGCGGAGACCAGAAGGCTTCCGGATAGACAAACAGCTGGATGACCGCCGTCATCACAAACAGCCCTGCCGCACCCAACCGCGTTGCCAGCCCCAGCATGACCATCATCGACAGGGCATGTTCGGCATAGGTGGCCAGGATGCCGGTAATCTCAGGCAGGGGCATATGATATTCGTCGCGGAACAGATCATAGGTGATCGGGTCGATCGTCAGCCAGCTGTCGTCCTCGATCTTGGTGCGGGCTGACCGCCAGAACTGTGCCGCCAGCGCAAGCCGGACCAGCAGCAGCGCGATCCCCTCGAACCAACGGGTCTGCAATGGCGCAATCATGCGCAGGCCAAGGGCTTTCATCAATCCACGCTTCCACACAATCGATATGAGCTGACGCTCGAGCCGCAGCCGGAAAGCCATGCGCCATCAATCCGCGCCTATCCCCCCGGCCTTGCCAGCATCCCCGCACCGATGAGTGCAAAAATGGCCGGCAACGCCTCAGCCTCTTTTGCGGTTTCGATGGCCACGGCCAGAAGGTTACGCATGGTGACAGGTTTTTGCGCGCATCTGGCAAGCGCTGCCTGCAGTGCATCCAGCGGATGCAGCAGCACCTCGGCATCGGGCCTCGTGATCAGCAGGTGGCGCGCATCGCCGGGCGCCGATCCGGCAAGCTCTGGCAGCATGACCGCAATGTCCGTTTGCACCGCAACCAGACGGGTTGCCGGATGCATGGCAAGTTTCAGGTCAAGCAGGCCTTCCTCGTCCAGGCCGGCCAGATCCGAGAGATCGAGCGCGGGTGCTTCCGCCGCATGATAACTGTGCAGCCAGGCCCATTCGACCGCTGCGAGGTCGCACTGCGCGGCATCTGCGCCATGGTCAGCCAGGAATTCGGCAAAGCCCGCGCCGATATGCATCAGCTTGCGCGAACGCACATCGGGAAGGTCGACGAAGACCCTGGACAGGGCATTGAAAGCGTCATGCCCCATCCTCTCGCGCGTGCGCGGGAATGTGTGTTCGAGCGCCACGAGGCGGGCATGGCTGATCGTATTGGCGTGTGCCTTGAGGCCCAACAGCACCCAGTCTGGCTCGCCCGCGAACACCCCATCCGGAAAAGCCGACGGCCCGTGCTGCAACACGGCGATGAAACGTGCCTGATCTTTCGCCAGATCCCCCATTGCGTCAGGCAACCTGCAATGCACCAGCGTGCGCCATTATCTCGCTGGCGCGGCCAGCCTCGGCCATCAGCACGGCAAAATCGGGTATATTGGTGTCCCATTCGATCAGAACGGGCCTGGCACTTGCGCGCGCCACGAACCTGTCGAACAGCTTCCAGGTGAGGGCGGTCACGTTCGACCCGTGGTCGTCGATCAGCAATGGACGGCCCGCGTGCCACTCGGTGGCATGGCCGGCCAGGTGGATCTCCCCGACGAGTGCAGGGTCGATCGCATCTATATAGGCGAATGGGTCGGACTGCAGATTGGTGCAGCTCACCTCGACATTGTTGATATCGAACAGCAGGCCGCAGCCGCTCTTCGCGCAGAGTGCGTGGAGGAATTCGACCTCGTCCATGTCATCGTGCGCAAAGGCCAGATAGCGCGACGGATTCTCGATCAGTATCGAGCGTCCGAGCCTGTCCTGCACGCGACCAATCTGCGTGGCGACATGGTCCAGCGTGGCGCGGGTGTAGGCGAGCGGCAGAAGATCGGGGTAGCGGTCGGCACTGTTGCCCGACCAGCTCAGATGGTCGGACACGCTGGCAGGATCGTACCGCAAGCACAGCGCTGCAAGCTGCTCCAGCTCGTCTTCGTCGAGCCCCTCGGCCGTGCCGATCGACAGGCCGACGCTGTGGAAACTGAGCGGCAACCGCTCTGCCACCGCCGTGAGCCAGCGATGGGGCGGCCCACCATCGACGAAATAGTTCTGCGGGTGCACCTCGACCCATGCGGGCACAGGGACACCCGATTGGGGCTCCAGAACATCGCGATAGTGGGCCGGCTTCAGCCCGATGCCCGTTTCGGGGGGCAGGAACATCGGGCCTTCGACCATCGGGCAGGGTCAGCCCTTGGGCGCCGGCTTGGCGTTGCCCTTGAGCGGGGTCAGCGAACCGCCCATCTTGGCGCACTCACCCTTGGCAACATATTTCCAGGCGCTGCCCTGATAGTCGATGGTGGAGGTTCCGGCGCACGAGGTGCCAGGGCCGGCAGCGCAATCGTTCTTGCCCTTCAAGGACACGCCATAGCATTTTTCCTTTTCGCCAGCGGCTGCGGCAGGCGTTGCTGCGACAGTCGCAGCGGCCAGGACAGCGGCGGCAGCGGCACCAAGGGTGAGCATCGAGTTCGACATGGGAGTTCCTCTCAATTCTTTAAGGTCACAAAGGCTACAGTGGTCATCAGCGGACAGCCGGGACGGTGCGCCCTGCCTGCCCTGTCATCTATTCGTCCCGTTCTGATGCGGGGTTACCCCGTTTCCGCCATGGGCGCAAAAAATTCCACAGCACAAGCCTTGACCGATGCGTGGCGACCGCTATCTAGCGCAACGTTAGCACTCACCTCGACCGAGTGCTAATCGTGATGCGGGCGCAAATGAATGCGCCTGCCGCGCAGGGGGTTTCACTAATTTCAGTGACGCAAGGAAAGGCTTAACGCATGACATTTCGTCCGTTGCACGACCGGGTTCTGGTGCGCCGCATCGAAGCCGAAGAGAAGACCGCTGGCGGGATCATCATCCCCGACGCAGCCAAGGAAAAGCCGTCGGAAGGCGAAGTCATCGCCGCTGGCGAAGGCGCGCGTGACGACGCCGGTGCGCGTATCGCGCTCGACGTCAAGGTTGGCGACAAGATCCTGTTCGGCAAGTGGTCGGGCACCGAAGTGAAGATCAACGGTGAAGACCTGATCATCATGAAGGAAAGCGACATTCTGGGCATCATGGGCTGATCGATCCGATCATCCTGACTGACCTAAATCGATATTGAAGGAACATCTCTCATGGCTGCTAAAGACGTAAAGTTTGGCCGCGACGCCCGCGAACGCATTCTGCGCGGTGTCGACATTCTCGCTGACGCCGTAAAGGTCACGCTGGGCCCCAAGGGCCGCAACGTCGTGATCGACAAGAGCTTCGGCGCGCCGCGCATCACCAAGGACGGCGTTACCGTCGCCAAGGAAATCGAACTCAAGGACAAGTTCGAGAACATGGGCGCGCAGATGGTCAAGGAAGTTGCTTCCAAGACCAACGACATCGCCGGTGACGGCACCACCACCGCCACCGTTCTGGCTCAGGCCATCGTGCGTGAAGGCATGAAGTCGGTTGCTGCCGGCATGAACCCCATGGACCTCAAGCGCGGCATTGATCTGGCGGTGACCAAGGTCGTCGACTCGCTCAAGGCACGCTCGAAGCCCGTCGCCGGCACCAACGAGATCGCCCAGGTTGGCACCATCTCGGCCAATGGCGAGAAGGAAATCGGCGAGATGATCGCGCAGGCCATGGAAAAGGTCGGCAAGGAAGGCGTCATCACCGTTGAAGAAGCCAAGGGCATGGAATCGGAACTGGATGTCGTTGAAGGCATGCAGTTCGACCGCGGCTACCTGTCGCCCTACTTCATCACCAACCCGGACAAGATGACGGTTGAACTCGACAACCCCTACATCCTGATCCACGAAAAGAAGCTGTCGAACCTGCAGGCGATGCTCCCGATCCTGGAAGCTGTCGTTCAGACCGGTCGTCCGCTGCTGATCATCGCAGAAGACATCGAAGGCGAAGCGCTGGCGACCCTGGTGGTCAACAAGCTGCGTGGCGGCCTGAAGGTTGCTGCGGTCAAGGCTCCGGGCTTCGGCGATCGTCGCAAGGCGATGCTGGAAGACATCGCGATCCTCAGCAAGGGTGAAATGGTCAGCGAAGACCTGGGCATCAAGCTGGAAAGCGTCACGCTGGGCATGCTCGGCCAGGCCAAGCGCGTTTCGATCGACAAGGACAACACCACCATCGTCGATGGTGCCGGTGAAGCCGACGCGATCAAGGCCCGTGTGGAAGCCATCCGCAGCCAGATCGAGAACACCACCAGCGATTACGATCGTGAAAAGCTGCAGGAACGTCTGGCGAAGCTCGCCGGCGGTGTTGCCGTGATCAAGATCGGTGGCGCTTCGGAAGTCGAAGTGAAGGAAAAGAAGGACCGTGTCGACGATGCGCTGCACGCAACCCGCGCAGCCGTTGAAGAAGGCATCGTCCCCGGCGGCGGTACGGCCCTGCTGTATGCAACCCGTGCGCTCGAAGGCATGACCGGTCTCAACGACGACCAGACCCGCGGCATCGATATCATCCGCAAGGCACTGTACGCTCCGGTTCGCCAGATCGCACAGAACGCAGGCCATGATGGCGCTGTCGTCTCGGGCAAGCTGCTCGACGGCAACGACGAAACCCTGGGCTTCAACGCATCGACCGATGTTTATGAAAACCTGGTGGCAGCCGGCGTGATCGACCCGACCAAGGTCGTGCGCGCTGCTCTGCAGGACGCTGCTTCGGTTGCAGGCCTGCTGATCACCACCGAAGCTGCCATCTGCGATGCGCCTGAAGACAAGTCTTCGGGTGGCGGCATGGGCGGCGGCATGCCCGGCGGCATGGGCGGCATGGGCGGCATGGATTTCTGATCCACGCACGTTCGGCTTCCAAGCCAACGCACAAGAATTGGGGCCGGAGGGGAAACCTTCCGGCCCTTTTTCGTGTCAGGCGGTAGCGTTGAGCGCCGCTTCCATTTCCGCCGCCCGGGCGTCGTAAAACCGTGACTGCATGGCCTGGACGATATGCTCCGGGCTGGTGGCCGGCGTGCCCCCTGCGAAAGGCGGCGCGGGGTCGTATTCGAAGTTGAGCTGGAGCGACCGTGCGACATCCTCGCCGTGTAGATGCGCGATGATCGTCAGCGCGAAGTCGATGCCCGAGGTCACGCCGCCTGCGGTCACGACATTGCCGTCGAACACGGTGCGCGCATTTTCATGAAGCGCGCCGACCATCGGCAACAGGCTGGCATAGCCCCAGTGCGTCGTCGCGCTTTTGCCTTGCAGCAAGCCTGCCCGCCCAAGGATGAACGCGCCGGTACACACGCTGGTGATCCATTGCGCGCCCGAGGCCTGACGAGCCACGAAATCGATCAGCCGACTATCGCTGAGCGCGTGTGCAACGCCCAGCCCTCCGGGAACACACAGCAGATCGGCCTGCGGGCAGTTGGCGAAGGTCACCGTCGGCATGATGCCGAAGCCGACATCGGTCATCACCGGGTCAAGGCTCGCCGCCGCCACATGGACCTTCGCGCCCGGCATCCGGCACAGGAACTGCGCAGGTCCGGTGAAATCGAGCTGGGTCACATTGTCGAACAGGACAAAGACAACGTTGAAGGGTGTCTGGGCGTCGATCATGAGCATGCCTTTCATCAAGAAGGTTGCCCAGGCGCGCGACATAACGATACCGCCCGCTCCCCGATGGTGGTCCATCTGATGCGCCAGTTGCGGGCCGCTCGATTGTATTGCGCCCATGCCGGTCTGCCAAGCGGCCTTTTGCGGCAACATAAACCCAATCCAATCCGCACTTTTCGCACGCTGATCACGGCTGGCTATCCCCTCCATGTTATGTCATAGAGGATGCCATAACATGGAGGGGATAGCCTATGCGCCGCCTGCTGACCGTCGCCGTCATATTGCTGGGAGTCCTGGCCCTGGTTGGCTGGATAGCGCGCGAGCGGCTCGGTGAAATCGTGTTCGCGCGGGCGCTTGAGGCCTCGTATGGCAGCGACGCCACCGCCGATCTTGGCGATGGGCTACACGTCATCCTGTGCGGGACCGGCTCTCCCCTCCCCGATCCGGCGCGCGCTGGCCCCTGCACCCTGGTGATCGCGGGCAAGCAGGTGTTTCTGGTCGATTCGGGCTCGGGGGCAGGACGCAGGATCGGGCAGATCGGGGTGTCGCTCGGCAAGATCGACGCCGCCTTCCTCACGCATTTCCACTCGGACCACATCGATGGTCTGGGCGAGGTTCTGATGCTGCGCTGGGCCAGCAGCGGTCGTGCATCGCCCTTGCCGGTCTATGGCCCCCAGGGCGTCGATCGGATCGTCTCGGGCTTCGACACCGCCTATACCGCTGATTACGGCTATCGCATCGCGCATCACGGAGCTGACATCATGCCGCGCAGTGGCGCGGGCGCGCGTGCCAACACCATCTCGCTAGGCGGCAAGACTGCAACCTCTGTGGTCTATGCAGGGTCAGGCGTGCGCGTAACGGCGTTCCTTGTCAATCACAGCCCGATCGAGCCCGCTCTGGGTTATCGGTTCGATTACAAGGGCCGTTCGGTGGTCATCAGCGGCGACACCGCGCCGACAGCGTCGGTAGCTAAGATGTGCAATGGGTGCGATGTGCTCGTTCACGAAGTGCTCAACATCGACATGGTCAGGCAGATCTCCGCGACAGCCAAGGCCCGTGGCGATGCCAGGGTGGGCAAGATCATGTCGGATATCACCAACTATCACAGCTCGCCCGTGGCGGTGGCTGGTGTCGCGCGGCGGGGCAAAGCGCAGATGCTGCTGTTCACCCACATCGTGCCGCGGATGCCGAGCGCGCTCTTGCACCCCTATTTCCTGCGGGGTGTGGCGGATGCCTATTCGGGCAAGGTGGTGATGGGGGAGGATGGAATGCGGATCAGCCTGCCCGCCGGATCCAGCCGGATCGAGCAGGCTGATCTGCTGTAGATCGGTTCAGTCGGCCTTGCGCGAGACCTCGCCTTCGGCTTCGTCCCATTCCTGTTCGATCTTGTCGCCAGCCTTTTCGGCTTCGGCATCAAGATCGCGTGCAGCCTTGTCAACGCTGGCTTCGACGTCGTCCATGGTGTTGTCGATCGCCTGGCCGGCAGTGTCCACATTGGCCTCGATATCGTCGCCGGCAGCTTCAGCAGCTGCCTCGGTCTTTTCCTCGGTCTCTGCTGAGCAGGCCGCCAGGCCCAGGGCGAGTGCGGCAACGCCGACGATGGCTAAATTACGCATGAAATAGCTCCTTCTTGATGGCGCCGGATATGGCGCCTTCCCCGTCGGGTTTACGCGCAGTCGTGCAGCAGGTTCCCCGCCGCGCAGTTCCAGTCCGACCAACTCTCAAAATTGCATGACCCTGCCAAGCCGCGCTGCTATCGCTTGGCCTATGTCACAGCAGAACCACCTCTACCTAGTCGACGGATCGTCCTATATCTTTCGCGCCTATCACCGGCTGCCGCCGCTGACCAACCCAGAAGGCACGCCGGTTGGTGCAGTCTATGGCTATACCACGATGTTGTGGAAGCTGGCCGATGATCTGCACAAGGCCGATGGCCCGACGCACATGGCGGTGATTCTCGACAAGAGCTCCAAGAGCTTCCGCAATGATCTGTACGACCAGTACAAGGCGCACCGGCCTGCCCCGCCCGAAGACCTGGTGCCGCAGTTCCCGCTGATCCGCGATGCGACGCGCGCCTTTTCCATGCCGTGCATCGAGGAAGACAATGTCGAGGCGGACGATATCATCGCCAGCTATGCGCTCGATGCGCTGGCCAAGGGGTGGAAGGTCACCATCGTCTCCTCCGACAAGGATCTGATGCAGCTGATCCAGCCCGGGCTCGACATGCTCGACACGATGAAGAATGTGCGCATGGGGCCCGAGGCCGTGATGGAGAAGTTCGGCGTCACGCCCGAACAGCTGGGCGATGTGCTGGCGCTGATGGGCGATGCCGTCGATAACGTCCCCGGCATTCGCGGCGTTGGCCCCAAGACGGCATCCAAGCTGATCGTCGAACATGGCGATCTTGAAAGCGTGCTGGCAGCCGCACCATCGATGAAGCCCTCGAAGATGCGCGACAGCCTGATCGAGCAAGCCGAGATGGCGCGGCTGAGCAAGGTGCTGGTGACGCTCAGGGACGATTGTCCGCTGCCCAATGCGCTTGATGATTTCCTGCTCAAGGATATTCCGCCAGAGCCGCTGGCCGCGTTCCTCAAGCTGCACGGCTTTACCAGCCTGCTGCGCAAGCTGGGTGCCAGCGGACCTGCCGAAGCGGCTGCGCCTTCCTCGTCATCAACGTCCGATCCCGCTGCGCCGAGGTCCGACAATGCGATTGCACCTCAGGCCCTGGTGATGCCGCCGATCGATGTCGATGCCTATGTCTGCGTGCAGGATATCGAAACGCTGGATGCCTGGATCGCGCGGGCGCGCGCCGCTGGCACGATCGCGGTCGACACCGAGACCGATTCGCTCGATTCAATGCAGGCGCGGCTCGTCGGCGTGAGCCTGGCCGTTGCGCCGGGAGAGGCCTGCTATATCCCGCTGGGTCATGGCGGCAGCGACATGTTCGCCGAAAAGCCCGAGCAGATCGCGATGGACGACGCCATCGCACGGCTGAAGCCGTTGCTGGAGGACGACAGTGTCCTCAAGATTGGCCAGAACATCAAATACGACCTCAACGTGCTGGCCCGCCATGGCATCATGGTGGCGCCGATCGATGACACGATGGTCATGAGCTTTACCCTCGACGCAGGGCACGAGTTCGGCAGCGGCGGGCATGGCATGGACGCGCTTGCGCAGCGGCATCTGGGGCATGAATGCATCAGCTTCAAATCGCTGACCGGGACCGGCAAGAAGCAGATCGGTTTCAATGAGGTGCCGCTGAGCGATGCGACTCGCTATGCCGCCGAGGACGCCGATGTCACCTTGCGGTTGTGGCATGTTCTGCGTCCGCGCATGCCCGCAGAAGGGGTCAGCCGCGTCTATCAGATGGTCGATCGTCCGCTGATCCCCGTGGTCGCCGCGATGGAACGCAGCGGCATCAAGGTCGATCGCGAGCAGCTCGCCGCCCTCAGCCACGATTTTGCCACTCGCATGGCCGCGCTCGAGACCGAGATCCACGAGCTTGCCGGGCAGAGCTTTTCGATCGGCAGCCCCAAGCAGCTGGGTGAGATCCTGTTCGACAAGCTGGGCCTCAAGGGCGGCAAGAAGGGCAAGACCGGTGCCTATTCCACCGATGTCACCGTGCTCGAAAAGCTCGCCGGCGAAGGGTCGGAGATTTCGCGCAAGGTTCTGGACTGGCGGCAACTCGCCAAGCTCAAATCGACCTATACCGACGCGCTGCAGGAACAGATCAATCCGCAGACGGGACGGGTCCATACCAGCTACAGCCTGGTCGGGGCGCAGACCGGGCGGTTGTCGTCGACCGAGCCCAATCTCCAGAACATTCCCATCCGCACCGAAATCGGTCGCCAGATCCGGCATGCCTTCGTCGCCGAGCCCGGCAACGTCATCCTGGCAGCGGACTACAGCCAGATCGAACTGCGGCTGGCGGCGCATATGGCCGATGTCGAGACCCTGCGCGATGCCTTCGCGCACGGCGAGGACATTCACAACCGCACGGCGCAGGAGCTGTTCGGCGAGGTCAACCGCGATACGCGCGGGCGGGCCAAGACGATCAACTTCGCGATCCTTTATGGCATTTCACGCTGGGGGCTGGCCGGAAGGCTCGAGGTCAGCGCGGACGAGGCGCAGGCAATGATCGATACCTATTTCCAGCGTTTTCCGGGTATCAACCGCTATATCGCCGAGACGATGGAGAGCGCGCGCGAGACCGGTTATACCGAGACGCTCTTCGGCAGGAAAACGCACTTTCCCCGGATCAACTCCAAGAACCAGGCCGAACGGCAGGGCAGCGAACGCGCGGCGATCAATGCGCCGATCCAGGGAACAAGTGCCGATATCATCAAGCGTGCGATGGCGCGCATGGTGCCTGCGCTGCAGGCGGCCGGACTGACGAACGTGCGGATGCTCCTTCAGGTGCACGATGAACTGGTGTTCGAGCTCCCCGAAGCCGATGTCGAAGCCGCTTCTGCCGTCATCCGTACGGTGATGGAAAATGCAGCGGAACCTGTGGTCAGGCTTAGCGTACCGTTGGGTGTCGAGATCGGTACCGGGCCGAGTTGGGGTGCTGCTCACTGATGATCAATATCGTTCGCCAGATCCTCATCCCAAACAACCCAGATCTGGATGCGACAGCCTTCACCGACCCGATGTTCACGAGCATGGTCGGCCAGTTTCTGCTGCATAATTACAAGCTGTGGTTGCTCGGCATCGGCATCGTCGTGTTGCTAGTCGCCTGGTTGCCGCTGCTGCTCAAGAAGTTGCCATTGTCGCTGCCGATCATCTTCGTTGGCTTCGGCATGGCCATGTTCTCCTTCACGCCGCTTGGGCAATTCTCTCCGCATCCCGTCGAATCGCCCGTTCTGATCGAGAAGGCGACCGAATTCATCGTCATTATCTCGCTGATGGGTGCCGGCCTGAAGATCAGCAGGCCATTGAGCTGGGCTGGCTGGAAGATCACGGTGCGCCTGCTGGCAGTCGTGATGCCACTCACCATCGGCCTGATCGCGCTCTCGGGATTGTGGATACTCGGGCTGCCGCTGGCATCTGCACTGTTGCTGGGCGCATGCCTGGCACCGACCGATCCAGTGCTCGCATCTGACGTCCAGATTGAAAAACCCGACGGCGAAGACAGCGATGAGGCGCGTTTCGCGCTGACGTCCGAGGCGGGACTCAATGACGCGCTTGCATTCCCGTTTGTTCATCTCGCGCTTGTGGCCAGTGTTGCTGGCCTTGGCTGGTCTTCGGTGGGCCTTTGGGCATGGCATGATGTTGTCTGGCGGCTGGGTGTGGGCGCGCTGGTGGGCGCTGCCGGAGGCTGGCTACTCGGGCAGATCATCTACCGCCTGCCTCAGGATACGCGGCTTTCCCGCACTGGCGATGGCTTCATCGCTGTGGGAGCAACGCTCGCTATCTATGCCTTGACCGAATTTGCGCACGGCTACGGTTTTCTGGCGGTCTTTATCGCCGGACTGATCCTGCGCCGGTCGGCCGATGGCGACGACTTCAATTCCGAACTGCACGATTTTGCCGATGAGACCGAGCGGTTGGTGATGATGGTATTGTTGGTGCTGTTCGGCGGAATGCTGACCGGCGGCGAACTGCTATCGGACATCGGCTGGACCAATGTGCTTGTCGCGGCGCTGGTGCTGCTCGTGATCCGTCCGGTGATTGGTTATCTGGCGCTGGTCGACATCGATCGCCCCCCGCTCGAGCGATTCATCATCGCCTTTTTTGGTATCCGGGGGCTGGGGTCGGTCTATTATCTCGCTTTCGGCCTCAACCACGGAAACTTCGAGAACCAGAATGTGCTGTGGGAGACGCTAGGGCTGATCGTGCTGGGTTCCATTCTGCTGCACGGCCTCACGGTGACGCCCTTCATGCGCCTTCTCAACCACCGGATGGGCAAGCCCGCCGACTGAGCAGGCCAGCGATCCGGAACATCATTCGCGCGACAATGCCTGCGGATAGCATCCCAGCACCCGCACCCATTTGCTGTGATAACCGAGCACTTCGAGCGCGCGATCGACTGCGGGCTGGCCAGGCATGCCCTCGATATCGGCGAAGAATTCTGCCGCAGCAAAGCTGCCGTCGCGGATATAGCTTTCCAGCTTGGTCATGTTGATGCCATTGGTGGCAAAGCCCGACAGCGCCATGAACAGCGCTGCAGGGATGTTCTTCACTTCAAAAATGAAGGTGGTCATCACCTTGCCGGTATCGGGCAGCGGATCGTCGCGATGCGCTGCAAGCACGACAAAGCGGGTCATGTTGTGCGCGGCATCCTCGATGCCCTCGGCCACGACCTTCAGCCCGAAGACCTCGCCCGCCAGCCTTGATGCGACGGCGCACAATCCCGGCTCTTCCGATTCTGCGACAAATGCAGCAGCACCGGCGGTATCGGGATAGTTCACCGGCTCCATTCCGTTGGCGCGCAGATAATGCCGCGTCTGGCCCAGAGCCTGCGGATGGCTGACGGCGGAATGGTAGGGCCCGTCGCCCTTGGCCAGCAGGCAGTGGCGCACCGGCAGAAAATACTCGGCGACAATCGTAAGGCCGCTTTCAGGCAGCAGGAAATGAATGTCGGCCACGCGCCCATGTTGCGAGTTCTCGATCGGGATGATCGCGCGCGCGGCGCGGCCATCCTTCACCGCGTCCATGGCATCCTGAAAGGAGAAACACGGCAGCGGATGCCAATCGGGGGCAAAGCCGCTGGCCGCAATATGCGAATAGGCTCCGGGCGCGCCCTGATAGGCAATGGCGCGCTCCGGCTCTTGAGCGGCGATTCGCGCCATGTCCTCAACCATCAGACGGGCGATCTGGGGATAGCTTTGCATGGGCAGGGCGCATAGGCAGGCTACGCCGTAACGACAAGGCGAAATCGCGCGTGTCGGGGCTTGCAGAGCGCCCGGACCATGATTAGAGGGGGCGGCGGACCGGCCTGTTGCGACGCGGCAATGGGCCTGACGATACGATGGCTATTCCGGTTTTTGGGACCGGGCTATCCGGGTTTTGACCTTCACGGCGCCGTGTGACCATGGCGCCTGCGCAAAAGATGAGGCAACAGGGCATGCAGGACATCAAAAACACGGTTGCAGGTTGGGTGCTTGCAGGGGGCATCGCCGCCCTGGGTCTCTCGATCATCAGCGGCAAGGTGTTCCATGCCGACAAGCCCGAGCGTCCTGAAAAGCTGGGCTATGTCATCGAGGGCGTCGTTTCGTCAGAAGGTGAAGGCGCAGCGGCTGAAGTGCCGATCGCCACATTGCTCGCCAGCGCCGACCCCGCCAAGGGCGAGAAGGTGTTCGCCAAGTGCGGCTCGTGCCATTCGATCAACAGCGGCGGTGCCAATGGCATCGGCCCCAACCTGTACGGCGTTCTGGGCAAGCCCCATGCTGCAGTGGCGGGCTTTGCCTATTCCGATGCTCTCAAGAGCAAGTCTGGTCCGTGGACGTTTGACGAGATGAACGCCTGGCTGACCTCGCCCAAGGCCTATGCCGATGGCACCAAGATGAGCTTTGCCGGCCTTGGCAAGGCCGAAGACCGCGCCAACCTGATGGCGTGGATGAACACCCAGAGTGCTAGCCCGCTTCCTCTGCCGGCGGCACCGGCTGCTGATGCAGCGCCCGCCGCTGAAGGCGAAGCAGCCGCTCCTGCCGAGGGCGAGGCAGCGCCTGCGGGTGATACCGCTGCAGCGGCGGCACCTGCCGCGAGCTGACTTCCAGCAGGCAATCGTTACAGGATAAAGGCTCCGCCAGCGATGGCGGGGCCTTTTTCATTCCTCATCCAGCCGCAACAGGCTTTCCTCGATGCGGATATTGCGCGTCGCCAGCCGAATTTCGGCAATGAACAGCAGCAGGCCGGAGATCAGCAACGTCATCGCCAGAATGAAGCCCCCGGCGACGAACTGACCGAACTGATAGCCGGTCAGCGACAGCACAAAGATCGCAGCGATCACCACGGCAACCGTGACCGCGCTCAATGTTCCCATCAGGATGGCCTTGTTGACGATGCCGGCGCGCCGATCGAGGATGCGCAGCTCGTTCACCACCTGAACATGCGCCTCTCCCTTGGTCTTGTGAAACTCGGCCATCTGCACCCGCTCACGATCGATCACCCGTGCCAGCCGGTTGGCGAACATCTGCAGGATGTTGCCCGTGGCCAGCAACAGGAAGGCAGGCGCCATCGCGATCTGGATCAGCCGCCCGATCTGCCCGATATCAAGATCCGTGATTGACATGATGGCGGCTTTTCCCCTGCTTGAACGCTCGAGCGGACTATAGACAGCCGCGCTGCCCCATCAATCGGCAATCGCCGCCTGATACCTTTGTGCAAGCCAGCCTGATCCCTGCGGAGAAAGCCTGGCGATCTGGCGCTCGCGAGCGTCCGGGCCTGTTTCAGCCAGCAAGAGCGCACGAATGGCCGACCAGCGCAGCCGATCGACCCCATGGCGCGTGGCGATGGTCTCGAGCATATCGCGCGCATTTTCAGGATCGAGCGCCAGCGCAAGCTGCGCCAGGGTATCGCCGGTGCATCCCGTCAGCACCCGTGAAATCGTGGATGTGGCAAGGTCATATTGAAACTGGTCGGTCCATGTCTGGACGGGCGCACTGTGCATCAGATTGATCGAGACCGACAGGCTGTCTGGCGCATGCTGGCAATGGATATCGCGCCGCGCGCGATAGTGCATCACCTGCCCCGGCGCCAAAACGCTGCTGCCGACGCGGCGCAGCGCGACACGTTCGCCGACAAACCCGGTGATGGTATCGGGATCGACCGCATAATGGTCGCTGCGATAGCCAGGGCCGTGATAGCCGATGGTGAGGAAATCGAAATTGTGGTCGTGCGCCAGACCATAGACAAACGCCGCCTCGCCGCTGTCGCGCAGCACCGCCTCTTCGTGCGAGGGCCAGATATTGGCGCGCAGGAACCATCCGGGCCGGGCGCGTCCCAAAAGCATCACCTGCGGCGAATACCCCTGCCAGCCCGTTCGGGCACACCCGGCTTTCAGGTCGCGCAGCGCAAGTTCGCCCAGGAATTCACGGTTGGCGGCAAGCCGCGCCAGCCAATGTGCAGCCCCGGCAACCGATAAGGGATCATCAGGCGCAAAACCCGAGGCATCCAATGCGGCAAGGCACTCCTCGAGCGTACAAGGCTCTGCAGGGTCAGTGAGTATCGGCTGTGCCATGCTTGCCGCCCCCCATCGCTGCGAGTTCGGGATAGCGCGTCAGCAGCGTCGCTCGCGTCTGTGCCGCCTGTCGGCGCAGTCCGGCGTCCGGATCGTCGCGCATCATCGCTTCGAGCAGTTCAAAGCCGGCCTGAGAATCGATCGCCAGCGCCTCCATGACACCATGCCAGCGCAAGTGCGGCGACCATTGCCCCAGGCTGTCGCGGATTACCTGCAGGGCCTGGTTTATCTGGAGCGAGCGCAGCAGCGACACGGTCATCCGCGTTCGGCCTTCGTGCGATTGTGCCTGACGGACCCGCAATACCGCTCCGCTGTCCGCATCGCATTCGATCGCTTGCGTGGCCATCGGATCGCGCACCATCATCCGCACCAAGACGGCATCTGCGCCAACATGGCTGAACCGCAGCGCCTCGGTCGCGTTGTCGAGAAGAAACTCCTCTCCACCCCGCACCACACACGGCTCTTCGGCCCATGCGCGACGGGAAATATTGCTGGGGACCCTCAGGTGCCGCTGGACCCAGATATCATCGGCAACCAGGAAGCGGAGCCGGGTCCAGCCATCGACAAACTCGACGATCGATTTTGCGCCGTGACGATCGGCCATCCGCGCCTGCCAGCCATCTGCAGAGATCATCGCAAGCGACAGATGCACCCGTCCATCATCAACCAGAACCAGAGACTGCAGCACCGGATCGGCATAACCTCTGGGCAACTCAGCAGGATGCAGTGCCATCAGCGCAAGCCTGTGGTGCAACCATTGGCTCGCAAAACCACGGGCGCACACAATCGGCCAGAGCATTTCGGCCAGAGCATCGGCCCTCGCGTCAGGATTGTCCTGCACAATGCGGTTGAGCCATATGTGCGGAGCCACGCGGGACGATCCGCCGCCCGTATTAACCGCCGCCACTTTCGTAGACCACGATCACCGCAATGATCCACAAGTCGTCGGTCGCGCTCATCACCGGCTGGTCATTCAGTCTCGCACCGTGCAGCGCAATCGGGTGGGCGTAGCCAGGCAGTTCGGAAATCCGGATGACAGGCGGCTTGCGGTCTGCGGCCATGAACAGCTTCCTTTGTACGACGGGTTGACGAACAGGTGGGAGCGTGCAGAGTTCTCAGCGCTATTTCCAATTATCGTCCGTTAATCGGACTGGCCAGGAATCGAACGAGCCTTCATGACCGAAACACCCACCGCATCGCCCGGAAAGGGCAGTGCATTTGACCCTAGCATGTTCCACGGTCTGATATCGTCTGTCGGTCACGGCGGGCATCTGGGCATGCGCTATCGCGGCCATGGTGACAGCTGGGTCGAGCTCGAACTGCCTTATGCCGAATCGCTGATCGGCGATGTCGATACCGGGGTGATCGCTTCCGGACCGATCATCAGCCTGATGGACAGCGCCACCAGCCTGTCGGTCTGGACTGCCATCGGTGCATTCCGTCCGCAGGTGACGCTCGACCTTCGCGTCGATTACATGCGCCCCGCCACCCCCGGCAAGACCGTGGTCGGGCGCGGTGAGTGCTACAAGGTCACCCGGTCGATGGCGTTCGTGCGGGGGATTGCCCATGATGGCGACCCCGCCGATCCGGTGGCGCATGTTGCCGGCACCTTCATCCGTATCGAAAACTTTCTGGGCTGAACCATGAACACTGACGACATCATATCGGCCGTGCGCGGTTTCATGCCGCCGTTCGCAACCTCGATGGGCATGGCTGTGGATCATCTGCACGATGGCCTGCCGGTGATCGCCTTCGATTATGGCCCACAGGTGATGGGGCGTCCGGGCTTTCTGCATGGCGGCGCGATGAGTGGGCTGCTGGAGATCGCCGCGGTTGCAGCGTTGCGCGTGACATTGGGCAGCGACGAAGGATCGGTGAAGATCAAGCCGGTGAACATCACGATCAACTTCATGCGCGGCGGCCGCGAGGCACGCACCTATGCGCTGGGCGAGGTGACGCGGATCGGACGGCGGGTCGCCAATGTCGAAGCCAAGGCCTGGCAAGACGATCCCGCCAAGCCGATCGCCACGGTGTTCATGAACTTCCTGCTCAGCCAGCCCAGCTGAGCCGGACGGTCACGCCCTCGGTTGCCGGGGGCTCCCCCTCCCCGATCGAGCGCATTGCTGCATCAGCGCGCGCGCGTGCGAGGATGGCAGGCGGCATGTCGACAGGATGCAGCACCAGATCGGCGCTGCCCAGCAACCTCACCTGCCGCAGGGTGAGGTCTTCAGGGTCAGCCGAGTGCAGGGCAATCTCGTACAGGCCCGAGGCGATCCCATCGCCGCCTTGCGCGACCCATCGGGCCACGGCATCGCCATCATGGTCAGCCAGCGGATCGAGCGCGCCGCCAGGCGCCAGCGCCGCATCGATCGCACGCCGCCGTTCGGGCCCGCCAGGCCAGCGATCGCGAATGCTCTCGCGCGCTGCATCCAATGCTCGCGCCAGCACTCCCAGCGTCGCCGGCAGCTGGCCCTCGAGCCGCTGACGCAGCGCCTTGGCAAGACCCGCCGAAGCGCCGCCTGTACCGATGGCGATCAGCACCGGATCGCGGTCGATGATCGCAGGCGTGGTGAAATCGCACAAAGCAGGCCGGTCGACGGCATTGACCAGCATCCCGCGCGCCTTGAGCCGTTCGACGGCGGCAACCGCCTCGTCCTCGTCCTCCAGCGCCACGATGGCAACGCGGGCGTGGCGATCATCCTCGCCCACGCAGATCCCGCCGGCCCGCTCGATCAGCCGCCGCTTCGCATCGGCCATGTCGCCGCTGCCGATCAGCATCACCGGCCTGCCGCGCAGGTTGAGGAAGACCGGCAGCTGGTTCACAGCCAGTCGGGCACCTGTTCTGCCGCCATGATCTCCGCCGGGCTGATCCGGTTGGCGACCACCGCGAAGCGATCGCCATCAACCAGAACCTCGGCAACGATACCGCGGCTGTTGTAGCTGCTGGCCATCGTCGCGCCATAGGCGCCTGCGGTGCGGAAGATGGCGAGATCTCCGGCGGCAACGCTATCGATATCGCGGCCCATGGCGAAAGTATCGCCGCTCTCGCACACGGGACCGACGATGTTCGCCGACATTCGCGTGCCATCGGGCGCCACTGCCTCGAAATCATGCCAGGCATCGTACAGCGCAGGCCGGGCCAGATCGTTCATCGCGGCATCAACCACGACGAACGGATCGCGAATTCCCGGCTTGACCCGAATGACGCGGGTGAGGAGCACGCCTGCATTGCCCGCAATCACGCGGCCCGGTTCGAACTGGATCACGGCGTCCCAGTCGCGCGTCACGCGAGCGACCAGCGCGCCATATTCGGCGGGAGACGGTGGATTGTTCAACGCCTGATACGGCACGCCCAGGCCGCCGCCCAGATCGACATGGGTGATCGCATGGCCTGCACTGCGTAGATGCGCGACCAGATCGCCGATCTTGCCGAACGCCGCCTCGAGTGGATCGAGGCTGAGCAGCTGGCTGCCGATATGCACCGCGACGCCGCGGAGCTGGATTCCCGGCAGCTCGGACAGTCGCTGGTAGATGCCCGGGCCGACATGCAGCCCGACACCAAATTTGTTGTCCGCCTTGCCGGTCGAGATCTTGGCGTGCGTTCCCGCGTCGACATCCGGATTGATCCGCAGCGATGCAGATGCGGTCAGCCCCATGGCATCCGCAACGGCGGCCAGCATCTGGCCTTCCTCTTCGGATTCGATATTGAACTGGCCGATGCCCTTGGCCAGTGCGTGGCGCATTTCGCTGTCGGTCTTGCCGACACCCGAAAACACGATGTCATGCGCAGCGATCCCTGCGGCCAGCGCGCGGTCCAGCTCTCCTGCAGAAACCACATCAGCGCCATAGCCGCGCTGGGCCAGCACCTTGAGCACCGCAAGGTTGGGATTGGACTTGACCGCAAAGGCCAGGTGCTTGCGCTCGACGCCTGCCAGCCCTTCGCGAAACACGTCGGCATGACGCTCGAGCGTGGCGCGCGAATAGACGTAAACCGGCGTACCGACGTCTTCGGCAATCCGCGACAAGGGCACCTGTTCGGCAAACAGTTGCCCATCTACCAGGGAGAAATGGTCCATTGGTGTGTAGAACCTTGGTTATTCGGGGGGAAGATCGAACGGATCGTCGGCGCGGGACTCCGACTTGCGGCGAAGCTCGACATTGCGCTCGGGCCGCGCCTGGGTGCTGGGCTCCATCAGTTGATCAGGCGCGGCGGGTCCAACGCTGCCATAAGCTGACGGCACGGGCTGCATGCCCTCGACAGCCGTCAGCTTCTGGCGGCTGCCACAACCGGGGAGCATGACCAAGGCCATGGCGCCAGCACCGGCGAGCAGCATGAAGGGCTTACGCGGCATCGTCATTCTCCCGCCAGCGCAGCACGGGCGCGGGCCACCTGCAGCCTTACCTGATCGGGCGCGGTGCCGCCATAGCTGTTGCGGCTGGCGACCGAGGCATCGACCGATAGGGCGGGATAGACAGCGTCTGTAATTCGCGCGTCGATCGCCTGCAGATCGGCGATCGGCAGTGTGTCAAGCGCAACGCCCCTGCCCTCGGCCAGCTTGACCACCGCGCCGGTGATGTGATGCGCCTCGCGGAACGGAATGCCCGCCTGCCGCACCAGCCAGTCGGCAAGGTCGGTCGCGGTCGCAAAGCCGCGCTCGGTCGCCTTGCGCATGGCATCGGTCACGAACGTCGTCTCGGCGACCATGCCCGTCATCGCGGCCAGGCTCAGCATCAGCAGCCCCTCGCACTCGAACACCGGCGGTTTGTCGTCCTGCATGTCCTTGGAATAGGCGAGCGGCAGGCCCTTCATCGTGATCATCAGCGCGGTCTGGCAGCCGATGATCCGTCCGGCATGGCCGCGCACCAACTCGGCGGCATCGGGATTGCGCTTTTGCGGCATGATCGACGATCCGGTCGAGAAGCTGTCGGGCAGCTTGACGAAGCCGTACGGCTGGCTTGCCCAGATGATGAACTCTTCGGCCAGGCGCGACAGGTGCAAGGCGCACTGCGCGGCAGCGTTGAGGTAATCGAGCGCAAAGTCGCGATCCGACACGGCATCGAGCGAATTGGCGGTGGGCCGGTCAAAGCCCAATGCAGCGGCCGTCATGTCGCGGTCGATCGGGAAGCCGGTGCCGGCCAGCGCGGCAGATCCCAACGGCGACTGGTTCATGCGTGCCCGCGCGCTGGCGAAGCGGTCGCGGTCGCGCGCGAACATTTCATAATAGGCGAGCAGATGGTGGCCCAGGGTCACCGGCTGCGCGATCTGCAGATGGGTAAAGCCAGGCATGATCGCATCGGCATGGCTGTCGGCACGCTCGACCAAGGCGGTCTGCAACGCCTTGAGCGCCGCATCGGCGGCATCGCACGCATCGCGGACCCAGAGGCGAAAGTCAGTCGCGACCTGATCATTGCGCGAGCGGGCGGTGTGCAGCCGTCCCGCCGCCGGGCCGATCAGTTCGGCCAGCCGCGCCTCGACATGCATGTGGATGTCTTCGAGCGACCAGTCCTCGGTTACGCCATTGGCGGCATATTCTTCGGCGATCTGCTTGAGGCCTGCCGTGATGGTTTCGGCATCGGCGGCGGGAATGATCCCCTGCGCGCCCAGCATGGCAACATGCGCCAGCGACCCATCGATATCCTGCCGCCACAGCGCCTTGTCGAACGGGATGGAAGCATTTATGGCCCGCATCACGTCGGATGGCCCGGCGGCAAAGCGTCCGCCCCACATGCTGTTGGAGTTGTTTCCCATGCCTATCGCCCATCTATCCAGCAGACGCCTCTGGCCGGTGGTGGCCCTGGCCGCGCTGGCAACTGGCGCGTGCGATAAGCAATCACCTGCCGGGGGGCAACCCGCCGCGACTGAAAAAGCCGCAGAAAAGGCAGGGCCGCAGGTTCCGCTGTCCGGGACGCTCGATATCTCGCAGCGGGGCAAGGCTGCACCCGATGTCACCTTCACCGATCCTGACGGCAAGACCACCAGCCTTGCCGCGTTCAAGGGCAAGCCGGTTCTCGTCAACCTGTGGGCGACCTGGTGCGGGCCATGCGTGGTGGAAATGCCGACGCTCGATGCGCTGGCCGCGCGCGAAAAGGACCGGCTGGTGGTGCTGACGGTGTCTCAGGACATGCAGAATCTCGACAAGATCAAGCCGTTCTTCGACCAGAAGGGATTCAAGACGATCCAGCCGTTCACCGACGAGGAGAACAACCTCGGCTTCAGTTACATGACGGGCGTGATGCCGACGACGGTGCTTTACGATGCGCAGGGCAAGGAAGTGTGGCGGATGATCGGCGGCATGGACTGGAACGGCAGCCGCGCCTCTGCGCTGATGGAAGAGACGCTCGCCAAGAGCTGAGCGGGAATTACATCAGGATCGGAGCGATGACACGGCAGGGCTTTCGCGCTGTCTCTTTCTTGATGCGCGGCGGAGAGGTTAGCACCCGGCGCTTGCCGACACAGTCGCCCTGGACCGGAACCGAACGCTCGGCCGCCGCCATCATCCCTGGCTGGGCGGGAAGTGCGCTTCCCAATATCACGGCAAGGACAAGATGGCTCGGCATGCGCGCGGTAATGAATTTACATCCCTGACCGGTAGCTGAACGAAACCTGTCAGCGAATATTATGCATTGGTGGTGTGGGATGTTGGCAACAGCATCGTTGGCTATCGCTCGGGATCATGGTGGGCGATGACAGGCTCGAACTGCCGACCCTCTCGGTGTAAACGAGATGCTCTACCAACTGAGCTAATCGCCCATGATCGTGTGAGGATTGCGCCCCTGCCATTTTTGTGAGGCGCGCGCAAGAGGGTGATCAACGGCTTGGCGCTTTCCAATTCGCCGGGGGGCAGCTATCGGCGCAGGCAACCTATCAAGATCGCCACTCATGGAGAATCACCTTATGCGCCCATCAGGCCGCGCCCCCGACGAAATGCGCACCATCGGAATCGAAACCGGCTTCACGAAGCATGCCGAGGGCAGCTGCCTGATCAGCTTTGGCGATACCCGCGTGCTGGTGACCGCGAGCATCGAAGAGCGGCTACCGCCCTGGATGAAGGGCAAGGGCGAAGGCTGGGTGACGGCGGAATATTCGATGCTGCCGCGCGCCACGCACACGCGCGGCCAGCGTGAGGCCGCCAAGGGCAAGCAGTCGGGCCGCACGCAGGAAATCCAGCGGCTGATCGGTCGTTCATTGCGCGCGGTCGTCGACCTCAAGAAGCTGGGCGAGCGCCAGATCACCATCGATTGCGATGTCATCCAGGCCGATGGCGGAACTCGCACCGCGTCGATCTCGGGTGCATGGGTTGCACTGCGGCTCGCAGTCAACGGCCTGATGGCGCAGGGCCTGATCAAGGAAGACCCGATCACCGCGAAGGTCGGCGCGATCAGCTGCGGCATCTATCAGGGCACGCCGGTGCTGGACCTTGACTATATCGAGGATTCGAACGCCGATGCCGACGCCAATTTCGTGCTGATCGAGGGCGGCAACATCGCAGAGGTACAGGCAACCGCTGAAGGCGCGCCATATGACGAGGAAGCGCTGCTGCGCCTGCTGCGCCTCGCCCGCATGGGCTGTGCGCAGATCTTCGAGGCGCAAGACCGGGCGGTTTCCTGAACCCATGGCCGCCCGCAAGCTCGAACCCGGCAGGCTGGTGATCGCCAGCCACAACCAGGGCAAGGTCCGCGAGATTCGTGCGCTGCTCGAACCCTATGGCATCGATCCGGTTTCCGCCGGCGATCTCGGCCTGGCCGAGCCTGAGGAGACCGGCACGACCTTCGCCGAGAACGCGCTGCTCAAGGCGCATGCCTCGGCGAAGGCATCAGGGTGCGTGGCGCTGGCCGATGACAGCGGCCTGTGCGTGGCAGCGCTGGGCGGCAGGCCTGGCGTCTACACCGCCGATTGGGCCGAACGGCAGTGGTTCGAAGGCGAACCGGGCCGCGACTGGTACATGGCGATGGGCAAGGTCGAAGGTCGTCTCGCCGAACTCGGCGCAGCCGTGGACCGCAGCGCCTATTTCATCTGCACGCTCGCGCTGGCCTGGCCCGATGGTCATTCGGAAGTGTTCGAGGGCCGCGTCAATGGTTCGCTCACCTGGCCCCCGCGCGGGCTGATGGGTTTCGGTTATGACCCGGTGTTTGTCGCCAGCGGATTCGACCAGACCTTTGCAGAGCTGGACCCGGCGCACAAGCACGCCATCAGCCACCGCGCCGATGCCTTCGCCAAGCTGGTCAAGGCGTGCTTTTGAACAAGAACGAACCCCTCTCCCCTCCTGCAGGCGCGCGGGGAGAGGCGTTGGCGCTGTATATCCACTGGCCGTTTTGCGTCTCCAAATGCCCGTATTGCGACTTCAACAGCCATGTCCGCGAGAGCGTCGACGTGGCGCAGTGGCAGGCCGCGCTGCTCGCCGACCTTGCGCATGAGGCATCGGTGCTGCCCGATCGCACCCTGGGATCGATCTTCTTCGGTGGCGGCACGCCGTCCTTGATGCCGCCCGCGCTGGTTGAAACCCTGATCTCGCAGGCTGGGCGGCACTGGCGGTTTGCCGACGATATCGAGATCACGCTGGAGGCGAACCCCTCGTCGGTCGAAGCGGCGCGCTTTGCCGATCTGGCGCGCGCCGGGGTCAACCGGGTGTCTCTCGGACTGCAGGCGCTGGATGACGAGACCCTGGGCTTTCTGGGCCGCGCGCATTCGGTGGACGAATCGCTCCGGGCGCTGGCCACGGCTCAGCAGCATTTCGGACGCGTGACATTCGATCTCATCTACGCTCGCCCTGGCCAGACGGTGGAGCAATGGGATGCCGAGTTGCGACGCGCGCTGGCATTCGGCACCGGCCATCTGTCGCTGTATCAGCTGACCATCGAGCCTGGGACCCGGTTCGAAACGCTCGTGCGGCGCGGAGACCTGATCCCCGCCGATGACGACCATTGCGCCGACCTGTTCGACCTCACCCGCGCGGTCACCGCACAGGCGGGTCTTCCAGCGTACGAGATCAGCAACCACGCGCGCCCCGGTGAGCAGAGCCGCCACAACCTGACGTACTGGCGTTATGGCGACTATGCCGGCATCGGACCCGGCGCGCACGGGCGGCGCGGCAGCCTGGCCACCGAGCGCCATCGCAAGCCAGAAAACTACCTCTCGGCCATCACGCGCAACGGCCATGGCCTGTCGGTCGAACGTCCGCTCGATGCGGATACACAGGCGACCGAGGCGCTGCTGATGGGGCTCAGGCTGGCAGAAGGGGTCGATCTGGAACGGGTGGCCGCCCAATCGGGCGTCGATGCGGACAGACTGATCGACGCCAAGGCAGTGGGTCGTCTGGCAGAACTCGGTCTGGTCGAACGCAGCGACATGCACATCACCGTGACCGAGCAGGGTATGCCCTTGCTCGACGCGATCCTTGCCGAGGTCGTCGCGATTGAGCCAGAAGCACCGGTCTGATAGCCTCAGCGCATGAGTGAACCGTTGCCCGCAACCCGGCTGATCGAACGATGGCGCGGGCATCTCGCGGACAATCGCCGCCGATCTCTGCATACCGTGCGTGCCTATGTCGCGACCGCCGAACGATTGAGCGCATTCCTCGCCGAGCATTGGGGCGAACCTGCGCATTCCAAACGCTTGGCATCGGCATCCCAGGCTGATCTGCGCGCCTATCTGGCGTCAAGGCGCGGTGATGGCCTCGCCAACCGCAGTGCCGCGCGAGAACTGTCCGCAATGCGCGCCTTCCTCGCCTTTGCCGCCGAGCAGCATGAGGGCGCTGTCGTTCCGCCGCGCCTCAAAGGTCCGCGCATCAAGCGCAGTCTGCCGCGCCCTATCGCGCCCGATGACATTATGGCGCTGGGCGATGCCATGGCGGCGCGCGATGCCGCAGCCTGGGTGCAGGCGCGCGACTGGGCGGTGCTGCTGCTGCTCTATGGGGCAGGGCTGCGCATCAGCGAGGCGACGGGGCTGACCGCAGCGGTGCTGCCGCTGGGTGAAAGCTTGCGCATCATCGGCAAGGGCGGCAAGCCGCGCGTCGTGCCCGTGCTGCCCCAGCTGCAACAGGCCCTAGCGCATTATGCCGCACTCGTGCCCTTTGCGTTGAAGGCCGACGAGCCGCTGTTTCGCGGCACGCGCGGCGGACCGCTGTCGCCCGCGCTCGTCCGCCGCGCGATGATGAACGCACGCCGCCTCCTGGGGCTGTCGGAGGATGCAACGCCGCATGCGCTGCGCCACAGCTTTGCCACGCACCTGCTCGCAGGCGGCGCCGACCTGCGCTCGCTGCAGGAGCTGCTGGGCCATGCCAGCCTTTCCTCGACGCAGATATACACGCAGGTCGATGCTGCCCAGCTTCTCGACGTTTATGAAAATGCCCATCCGAGGGCTTGAGCGGCGGGCGAAAGTGTATGCCTAGGTCCCTCGACTTCGCTCGGGACAGACGAATTGGAGGCAGAGCCAACCAACCTCTCCGAGGTCCCGAGCGAAGTCGAGGGACGTAAAGCGCTACGACGCCTCCTGGTCACTCCTGGCAGGCCGCCAGAAGATCACCCGCACCAGATAGACCAGCACGATCAACCCGATCACACCGGTCGATATCGGCCCGGTCCACGCATCGATCTCCTCGACCCGCGCGCCCAGCTGAAAGCCGATGCCGGCAAACACCACGTTCCACAGGCCTGCACCGGCAAATGTCCACAGCAGGAACTTCGTCCGGCTCATCCGGAAAATACCGGCGGGCAGCGAAATCAGTGTTCGGACCGTGGGGACCATTCGCGCGAAGAAGATGGTCGAAGCGCCGTGCCGATGAAACAGTCGGTTGAAGCGCTCGATTTCGCGATGATCCAGCGTCAGCCACCGGCCCCAGCGGGCGACGAAATGCTCGAGCCGCGTGGGGCCAAACGATCGGCCGATGGCATACCAGAAATAGTTGCCCGCGACCGATCCGATGGTGCCGGCTAGGATCATCACCCACAGGTTGAAATGGCCCTTGCCCGCCTCGATCCCGGCCAGCCCCATGATCAGTTCGGACGGGATCGGCGGAAACACGTTTTCGAGCGCCATCAGCAGCGCGACACCCCAATATCCGCCACTGGCCACCAGATTGATGATAAAATCGTTCATTCTCAGGTCTTCAGGCGCGCCTCGATCGCATCCCAGATCATGCCTGCAACATCGCTGTTGTTGAAAGCGCTGATCGCGACGATGCCGGTGGGCGATGTGACGTTGATCTCGGTCAGCCACTTGCCGCCGATCACATCAATACCCACGAACAGCAGCCCGCGTTCCTTGAGCTCGGGCCCCATGGCGTCGCAGATTTCCTGCTCGCGCGGCGTCAGCGTTGCGGACTCGGCATAGCCGCCGACCGCCAGGTTGGAGCGGAACTCACCCTCACCCGGCTTGCGGTTGATCGCGCCAGCCACCTTGCCGTCAATCAGCACGATGCGCTTGTCGCCTTCGGCCACTTCGGGAAGGAAAGGCTGGACCATGAACGGTTCGCGCCAGATCTGCCCGAACAGCTCGACCAAAGCCGAGAGGTTCGCGCCATCCTCTCCCACCAGAAACACCGCTTTGCCGCCATTGCCATGCAGCGGCTTGACGACGATCGCACCGTGTTGCGCCTGGAAGCGTTTCACCTCGTCGAGCGAGCGCGTCACCAACGTTGGCGGCATGAAGCGTTCGAAATCGAGCACGTACACTTTCTCGGGCGCATTGCGCACCGAGGCCGGGTCGTTGACCACCAGCGTGCGCCCCTTGAGCCGCTCGAGAATGTGCGTGGCGGTAATATAGCCGACGTCGAACGGCGGATCCTGCCGCATGAGCACGACATCGACATCCTCGCCCAGATCGAGCCGCACCGGATCGCCAAAGGTGAAATGGTCTCCGGCCACATTGCGCACCGTCACCGGATGCGCGTGAGCGGTTACCTGCCCGGCCTCATAGGTCAGCGTCTCCACGTCGTAATGATAGAGCGTGTATCCGCGCGCCTGCGCCGCCAGCATCAACGCGAAGCTGCTGTCGCCCTTGATGTTGATGCCGGGCATCGGGTCCATTTGCACCGCGATTTTCATGGGAATAGGCCTTTGTCTTCGGGTTGTTCAGGTGGCAGCGGGCGCTCAGTCGCCCTGCCAGACATGCGTCAGATGGCGCGGCAGGCGTCCCGGTGCAAGCAGGATCACGTCGATCCGCGCATCCTGGCCAGACCGCACGAAGCGCGGTATCAACGCTTCGGTTGCAGCAGCGACCCTGCGCAGGCGGTGGTGATCAATCGCAAAATCGAGTTCCGCTGCACTCGCCCGGTGCTTCACCTCGACGAACGCGACAATGCGACCGCGCCGCGCCACCAGATCCACTTCGCCAAAGGGCGTGCGCACCCGGCTTGCCAATATCCGCCAGCCCTTGAGCCGCAACCACCATGCCGCCATGCGTTCAGCGCGCCGACCTGCCGCCTCGGCCTGCCTGCGCCGCGCCTCAGCCATCGCGGCTCGCCATGATCTGCGCGTACAGCGCCTTGCGATCGAGCCCGAAGCGTTTGGCGACTTCGCCTGCAGCCTTGCCCGGCGGCATGGTCGCGAGCGCGTCTTTCAAGGCAGCCTCGACATCGTCCGCGTCCGCCTCTCCGGCATCGGCCAGTGGCGGGCCGACAACCAGCACGATCTCACCCTTCGGCGTGGCATCGGCGTAAAAGGCAGCAAGCTCGGCCAGCGTCCCGGTGCGCGTTTCCTCGAACTTCTTGCTGATCTCGCGGACGACTGCCGCCTCGCGGTTGCCCAGACCTGCCTCGAGCGCGGCCAGGCACGCCGCAATCCGCTTGGCGCTTTCATAGAACACCAAGGTTGCCGGGATCGCCGCCAGCCCGGCAATCTCGCGATCGCGCGCACCAGCCTTGTTGGGCAGGAAGCCGTGGAAGTAAAATCTGTCCGTCGGAAGCCCCGCCAGCGTCAGCGCCACGATCATCGCCGACGGCCCCGGGATCGAATGGATCGTCACCCCGGCCTCGCGCGCCTCGCGCACCAGCTTGTAGCCGGGATCGGAAATCAGCGGCGTGCCGGCATCGCTCACCAGCGCCACCGGACCCTGCAAAGCCGCAGCAATCAGCCGTTCACGATCAGCAGGCCGGGCATGGTCGTCATAGCGCGCCAGGGGTCGCTTGAAACCCAGATGGTGCAACAGTCCCCCGGTCACGCGGCTGTCCTCGCACGCGATCAGGTCGGCCTGCTCCAGCACCTGCCGGGCGCGTGCCGACAGATCACCAAGGTTGCCGATTGGTGTCGCAACGATATACAGGCCGGGTTCGGGATCAGGAATCACGCGGATGTTCATGGACCGGCAGCGCGGGAGCGACAAGCAGTGAAACACCTCTATCGAAAATGGCAGGCCATCCTCATGCTGGTGCTGGGCACCCTGTTCCTGGCAGCGTGCCAGACGATGGTGCCCAAGACCACGCCGCCCTCCACCCCCAGCCAGCAGCCTGACCAGCCCACCACGCGGCCCGATGATGGCCCGATCACCGGTGTGCTGCCCAGCGATGCGTCGCGCCACCGCGTCGCGCTGCTGCTGCCGCTTACGGGCAAGGACGCCGCCGTCGGCCAGTCGATCGCCAATGCGACCACGCTGGCCCTGATGGACACCAAGGCCAGCAATATCCGCATCACCAGCTATGACACGGCGCGCGGCGCGCAGGCCGCAGCCCAGCGCGCGATCGCCGATGGCAATCGCCTGATCCTCGGCCCGCTGTTCGGCGATGATGTCGTCGCCATCGCCTCTGCCGCCAATGCTGCCAAGGTTCCGATCATCAGCTATTCGAACGATGTCGGCATCGCGGGCAACAATGTCTTCGTGATGGGCTATGTGCCCGCGCAGTCGATCGACCGCGTGGTCCGCCACGCCCGCGCGCAGGGCATCACCCGCTTTGCCGCGCTGGTGCCCGCCGGAACCTATGGCCAGCGCGCCTCGTCCGCCATGCTCTCGTCGGTCAAGGCCGCAGGCGGCACCGTGGTGTCGATGCAGAGCTATGGCGCAGGCAACGCCGCGATCACCACCGCTCTCAAGAAAATGCAGGGCGACAGCGAATATGAAGCGATCCTGATCGCCGACAGCGGGGCCGCTGCCATCCGTATCGTTCCGCTGATCCGCGCCAATGGCGGCACCGATGCGCGCATCCTGGGCACCGAACTGTGGAACACCGAACGCACCCTGCCCGCATCTGCGGCGATGCGCGGCGCGTGGTTCGCCAGCGTCTCGGATGGCCTCTATCGCCAGTATGCCGCCAAGTACCGCGCGCAATTCGGCACCGATCCGTTCCGCTTCTCGACCCTGGGCTATGACAGCGTGCTGCTGACCACCCGTATCGCGCGCGACTGGAAGCCCGGCACCGCCTTCCCGATGGACCGCCTGCGCGACGCCGGCGGTTTCATCGGCCTCGACGGCGCCTTCCGCTTCGGTCGCAATGGCGTGGCGGAACGCTTGCTCGAAGTGCAGCAGGTTGGCGCTGGCACGCTGACGGTGGCGTCACCTGCACCGAAGAGCTTTGCAGATTGAGCCAAACGCGCCATCCATTCACTCGGTAAGTCACACAAAAAACCGCCGTTGCGAGGGCTCGCAGCGGCGGTTTTTTGTAACCCTGTCAGGCGCGGTCAGAGCTCAGCCGATCGACTGACCGGTCTTGGCCCAATCGGCCATGAAGCCTTCGATGCCCTTGTCGGTCAGCACGTGCTTGAACAGGCTGCGGATCACCGATGGCGGCATGGTGGCGACGTCGGCGCCGATGCGCGCGGATTCGAGCACGTGGATCGGGTGGCGGACCGAGGCCACCAGGATTTCGGTGTCGAAGGCATAGTTGTCATAGATCAGGCGGATGTCTTCGATCAGCGCCATGCCGTCGAAGCCATTGTCGTCATGACGGCCGACGAAGGGCGAAATGAAGCTTGCGCCAGCCTTGGCGGCAAGCAGTGCCTGGTTGGCCGAGAAGCACAGGGTCACGTTGACCATCGTGCCATCGTCGGTCAGCTTCTTGCAGGTCTTGAGGCCGTCGAGCGTCAGCGGAACCTTGATCGCGACATTGTCGGCGATCTTGCGCAGGATCTCGGCCTCTTTCATCATCGTTTCGTGGTCGAGCGCGACGACCTCTGCCGACACTGGACCTTCGACCAGCGCGCAGATTTCCTTGGTCACTTCCAGGAAATCGCGGCCCGACTTGGCGATCAGCGAGGGGTTGGTGGTCACGCCATCGAGCAGCCCGGAAGCGGCCAGATCAGCGATTTCAGCGGTATCGGCGGTGTCGACGAAAAATTTCATGGGCTTGGCTCCTGCGCATGGGGGGCGATTCTTGCGCCCGCCTATAGCGCTTGAGGCCGCAGGCGTTAACGGAAAATCGGGCGCCCGGCCTTCGACAGGCTCAGGCACAGCGGAGCTGGACACCCTCTCCCCCCGCACCCGGGAGGAGAGAGGATCGGTTCAGCCCTCGGTCTTGGCGGGCTTCTTTGCCGGAGCTTTCTTTGCCGCAGGTTTTTTGGCAGGCGCCTTTTTCGCGGCGGGCTTCTTGTCCGCTGTCTTCTTTTCGGCCGCCTTTTTCGGCGCTGCCTTCTTGGCTGCGGGCTTCTTGCCCTTTTTCGCCGGTGCCTTGGCGGCCCGCTCGGCAATCAGCGCCAGCGCTTCGTCCAGCGTCAGCTCGTCCTTGTTCTTGTCCTTGGGGATGGTCGCATTGACGCTGCCATCGGTGACATAGGCGCCATAACGGCCATCCATGATCTTGACGTCGGTATCGGTCGCCGGGTTCTTGCCCAGCACCTTGAGGGGCTCGGGCGCGGCGCGGCTGGAGCGACCGGGATTGGCGAGCGCCTCTGCCAGCTTGACCACAGCGGCGTTCATCCCGGTCTCGAACACGTCCATCGTGCCCGACAGCTTGGCGTATTTGCCGTTGTGCGAAAGATACGGGCCATAGCGGCCAATGCTCGCGGTGATCATCGCGCCCGTCTCGGGATGCGCACCGATTTCACGCGGCAGCGACAGCAGCTTGAGCGCCCATTCGAGTCCGAAATCCTCACCCGGAACATCCTTGGGGATGGACGAGCGCTTGGCCTCCTTGCCCTCGCCCAGCTGAACATAGGGTCCGAAACGGCCCGACCGCTTGGTGACGGGCTCGCCGGTGACCGGATCGTTGCCCAGCTCTTCGGGTCCGGTGTCCGCGCCGTCGCCCTCGCCGCCACCCTGGGCAAAGCGCCGGGTATATTTGCATTCGGGATAATTTGAGCAGGCGACGAACGCGCCGAACTTGCCGCCGCGCAGCGCCAGACGCCCCTCGCCACATTTCGGGCACAGGCGAGGATCGCCGCCGTCAGCCTGTTTGGGGAAGAGATACGGCTCGAGGAAGATATCGAGCTCGGCCGTGATCTCGGACGGCTTCTGCTCCATGACTTCGGCCGTCTTGGGCTTGAAATCGCGCCAGAACGCTTCGAGCACCGCGCGCCAGTCGGCCCGCCCGCCACTCACATCGTCGAGCTCTTCCTCGAGCCCGGCGGTAAAGTCATAGGCGACATAGCGCTCGAAGAAGCGCTCGAGAAATCCTGTGAGCAACCGCCCCGATTCCTCGGCGAAGAAACGGTTCTTCTCGACCTTCACATACGACCGGTCCTTGAGCACCTGAATGATCGAGGCATAGGTCGATGGCCGCCCGATGCCGAGCTCCTCGAGCCGCTTGACCAGCGACGCTTCCGAAAAGCGCGGCGGCGGCTGGGTGAAGTGCTGCACCGCATCGACCGATTTCTTCGCCGGGCTGTCACCCTTGGACATGATCGGCAGCAGACCGCCATCCTCGCTGTCGCTGTCATCCAGCCCTTCCTCGTAGAGCGCGAGGAAGCCGGGGAACTTGACGACCTGGCCATTGGCGCGCAGCGCGGTGCGCCCGGTGCCATCGACCAGCTCGACCACGGTGCGTTCCAGCAGCGCGGTCGCCATCTGGCTGGCCAGCGCGCGCTTGAACACGAGGTCGTACAGGCGAGCATGGTCGCCCGACCCGGCTTTGTCGCGGCTGAAATCGGTGGGACGGATTGCCTCATGCGCTTCCTGCGCGTTCTTGGCCTTGGTCTGGTACTGGCGCGGGGTCTCGGGCAGATAATGGCCAGAATAGCGGTCCGAAATCGCCTTGCGCGCTTCCTGGATCGCGCCGGGGTCCATCTGCACCCCGTCGGTCCGCATATAGGTGATCGCGCCGTCCTCGTAGAGCGACTGCGCGATCCGCATCGTGTGGCTGGCCGAGAAGCCGAGCTTGCGCGCGGCCTCCTGCTGCAGCGTCGAGGTGGTGAACGGCGGCGGCGGGTTGCGCTTCAGCGGCTTGGTCTCGACCGTCTCGACGGTGAAATGGCCCGCCTCGACCTTGGCCTTGGCAGCCTCTGCGGCACCGGCGTTGCCCAGCGACAGCTTGTCGAGCTTTTCGCCCTCAAGCCGCACCAGACGCGCGGTGAAGGGCTGTCCGCCCTGCTCCATCTGCGCCGAAACCGACCAGTATTCCTGCGCGGTAAACGCCTCGATCTCGCGCTCGCGCTCGACGATCAGCCGCAGTGCGACCGACTGCACGCGGCCTGCCGACTTGGCGCCGGGCAGCTTGCGCCACAGCACCGGCGAGAGCGTGAAGCCGACCAGATAATCGAGCGCGCGGCGGGCGCGATAGGCATCGATCAGATCAGTATCGAGCTGGCGCGGCGCGGCCATCGCCTCTGTCACCGCTTTCTTGGTGATCGCGTTGAACGTCACGCGCTCGACCGCCTTGGGCAGCACCTTGCGCTTGGTCAGCACCTCCAGAACGTGCCAGCTGATTGCCTCTCCCTCGCGGTCAGGGTCGGTCGCGAGGATCAGTCGGTCGGCCTTCTTGGCCTCGTCGGTGATCGCTTTCAGCTGGCGCGTCTTGTCCCCATAGGCTTCCCAGACCATGTCGAAATCATTGTCGGGATCGACCGAGCCATCCTTGGGCGCAAGGTCGCGGATATGGCCATAGGACGCCAGCACCCGGTAGTCCGAGCCGAGATACTTTTCGATGGTCTTGGCCTTGGCGGGCGATTCGACGATAACCAGCTGCATTTTTTGTATTTCCTGGAAGCTCTCACGTGTGCGTGTAAGCTGGGGGGCGTTATCCGCATTCGTCAAGGCCGTCCAGTGCAGGCATGCCCGCTCAAATGAGCGACACCCGGCCTGCCGCGTGGCGCTCAACCATGCCGGCCAGTTCCAGGTCGAGCAGGATCATCTGCACAGCGCCGCTGTCCAGCCCGGACTGGCGCACCAGTTCGTCGATGCCGACGGGCGATTGGCCGAGCAGGCTGACCAGCTCGCGCCGTGCCGTGTCATCCGGCTGCGCGATCGCGCATTCGGGCACATAGGGCTGGGGCGATGCGGCGATGCGCTGCTGCAGGGTCCCGGCAAAGGGGGATATCAGCTCCAGGATATCGCCGACCCCCTGCACCAGAGTAGCGCCATTCCGGATCAGTTCGTTGCAGCCGCGCGAGCGCGAATCGAGCGGCGATCCGGGGATCGCCATGACGTCGCGCCCCGCCTCGGCGGCCAGCCGCGCGGTGATCAGCGAGCCCGAACGCGGGGCAGCCTCCACCACCAAGGTGCCGATCGCCATGCCGGCGATGATCCGGTTGCGATACGGAAAGTGCCGCGCCAACGGTTCGGTTCCCGGCGGCTGTTCCGCTATCACCAACGCTCGTTCGCCCATCGCCGCCTGCAGACCCTGGTTCTCGGGCGGATAGCTGATATCGATGCCCGAGGCGATCACCCCGGCAGTCGGCGCTGCGCCATGGCCGCTGATGCGCATTGCACCCTCATGTGCGGCAGTGTCGATGCCGCGCGCCAGCCCCGACACCACCAGAAACCCGGCTTCGACCAGCTCTCCTGCCAATTGCCGGGCCAGGCGGCATGCAGCGGCAGAAGCATTTCGCGCGCCGACCATCGCGATGGCAGGACGCTGCATCAATGCGGCATCGCCGCGAATGGTCAGCACTGGCGGGGCGTTGTCGATGTGGTGCAACAGGGCAGGATAGTCGCCATCGTCGGCGAACAGATAGCGGGCACCGGCAGCGGCTACCTTGCGCGCTTCGGCTGCGACCTGCGCAACCGTGGCGATGCGGATCGAACGCCCGCCGGCGCGCTGCACCAGATCGGGCAATGCCTCAAGGGCATTGAGCGCGCTGCCGAAGCGGGCGAGCAGCTGCGCGAAACTGACCGGGCCGATGCGTTCGCTGCGCAGCAGGCGGATCCGTGCAAGATGCTCGGCATCAAGCACGATGGCTGCCCGGAACTGCGCAGACTATGCGGCGGACTTGCCAATCTTCGGCTCGGTCCCCGCCATCAGCCGCTGAATGTTGCCGCGATGCTTCCACAGCACGAACCCCAATGTGACCATGAAGACCCACAGCGCCAGCTCCATTCCGAACCACCATGCCGCCACCGGCATCGCGGCGGCTGCGATCATTCCGCCCAGCGACGAAAAGCGCGAGGCAAAGGCGACAGCCAGCCACACCACGGCGAAGACAACGCCAAGCGGCCAGTAAAGCGCAATCGCAATGCCAAGCAAGGTGGCAACGCCCTTCCCGCCGTTGAACTTGAGCCAGATCGGATACAAATGCCCCAGGAATGCCCCCAGGCCGGCAATCGGCCCGCTGCCCGGCGCCCCCGTCTCGGCAATCGCGATCGCCACCGCACCCTTGCCCAGATCGAACAGCAAGGTCGCTGCGGCCAGCCCCTTGCGTCCGGTGCGCAGCACGTTGGTCGCACCGATATTGCCCGATCCGATGCTGCGCAAATCACCCGCGCCCGCCATGCGGGTGAGGATGATGCCGAAGGGGATGGAGCCCAGCAGATAGCCCAGCAGCAACAGGCCGCCCAGCGTCGCAACTGCGATTCCGGCCAGATCGTTCATCGTCGACACCCTTATAGCAGCGCATCCAGCAGCGCCGATTGCGTGATAGGCAGCATGGCGGTTTTGGCAAGCATGGTTGATCGCGAGCGTGGCGATGCTAAGCGTGCGGCATGACGCACATCTCGCCGAACGCACCTGAAATCGCCGCTGACGCACCGCTGCTGTTCTTCGATTCCGGTGTCGGCGGGCTGACCGTGCTCGATGCCGCGCGGCATGCCCTGCCCGATGCGCCGATCGTTTATGCTGCCGATTTTGCCGGATTGCCTTATGGCGAGAAGACCGAGGCAGAAATCGCCGCGCGCGTCCCCGCTCTGCTGGGTCGCCTGGTCGAACGTTATCGCCCGCGGCTGATCACCATCGCATGCAACACCGCCTCGACCATCGCGCTGCCCCAGGTCCGCGCCGCGCTCGACCTGCCGGTGGTGGGGACGGTGCCTGCGATCAAACCTGCATCCGAACAATCGGAAAGCCGCGTCATCGGCGTGCTGGGAACCGAGGCCACCGTACGCCAGCCCTATGTCACCAATCTGGCGCGCGAGTTTGCCAGTGATGCGACGATCATCCGCTTCGGAGCGCCTGAACTGGTCCGCGCCGCCGAAATGAAACTGCGCGGCGAGCTGCCTGACCCTGCCATTTTCGTGCGGGCGGTTCAGGGTCTGACAAGCCAGGAACGCGCCGTGGCAATCGATACCGTCGTGCTGGCCTGCACGCATTTTCCGCTGGTCCAGGACGAGCTGGCCGCTGCTTTTGGTCGTCCGATCAACTTTGTTCACGGCGCACAGGGCATTGCCCGCCGGATCGCGTATCTGACCCGTTCGCAGACCTTTGTTGGCAACGGCCTGCGCTTTGTCGCAACCGGCACAGCCAGCGGCATTGCCCCCTATATTCCAATGCTCAGGCAGCGCGGCTTTGCATCGTTCGACACGCTGTAACGCATTTTTTGATCGACTGGTTCGATCATGCAAATGGGCAAATTCCGTTGGGCTCCCGAATAGCTCTGGCTTAACCCCGAAGCACTGAAACCGTACTTGCGGTATGAGCGCATGGGATCAGGGTAGGACGATTTGTCCAACCTGCCCCCATCAGTTGCGAGCCATTATCGCTGGAAATACGGGATATTGTTGCTATTACAACGCCAGCATATGCGTGGGGCTAGGTCGCATTACCGCAGCGCACAGCTTGGGTTATCACTCGTCGAAACTAAGGTGACCGCGTGAATTACGACCAGATTTTTGAAGCTGCGATTGATCGGCTGCATGCCGAGGGCCGCTACCGCGTCTTTATCGACATCCTGCGCAACAAGGGCGCCTATCCCAACGCGCGCTGCTTCCACGGCCATAATGGCCCCAAGCCGATCACCGTGTGGTGCTCCAACGACTATCTCGCGATGGGCCAGCACCCCAAGGTGATCGAGGCGATGGAAGAGGCGCTGCACAATGTCGGCGCGGGTTCGGGCGGCACGCGCAACATCGGTGGCAACACGCATTATCACATCCAGCTCGAGGAAGAGCTTGCCGACCTGCACGGCAAGGACAGCGCCCTGTTGTTCACTTCGGGCTATGTCTCGAATGACGCCACGCTGTCGACGCTGGCCCGCATCCTGCCGGGCTGCATCATCTTTTCGGATGAGCTCAACCACGCCTCGATGATCGCCGGTATCCGCAATTCGGGCTGCGAAAAGCGTGTGTTCCGGCACAATGATGTCGAACATCTCGAAGAGCTGCTCGCCGCCGAAGACCCGGACGTTCCCAAGCTGATCGCGTTCGAGAGCGTCTATTCGATGGACGGCGATGTCGCCCCGATCCATGCGATCTGCGACCTTGCGGACAAGTACAACGCGCTCACCTATCTTGATGAGGTTCACGCCGTCGGCATGTACGGCGCGCGTGGTGGTGGCATCTCCGAACGCGACGAGGCAGCGCAGCGGCTGACGATTGTCGAGGGAACGCTGGGCAAGGCGTTTGGCGTGATGGGCGGCTATATTGCTGCCGACCAGCGCATCATCGACGTGATCCGCAGCTATGCCCCGGGCTTCATCTTCACGACGTCGCTCTCGCCGGTTCTCGTGGCAGGTGCGCTCGCCAGCGTGCGGCACCTCAAGCAGTCGAGCGAGGAGCGGGACGGCCAGCAGGAAGCCGCAGCACGCCTGAAGCGGCTGTTTGCAGAGGCCGGCCTTCCGGTGATGCAGTCGACGACGCACATCGTGCCGCTGATGGTGGGTGACCCTATCAAGGCCAAGCGGATCAGTGATATGCTTCTGGCGGAATACGGCGTATATGTGCAGCCGATCAATTTCCCCACTGTGCCGCGCGGCACCGAACGGTTGCGCTTCACACCCGGTCCTTCGCATGACGAGGCCATGATGCGCGATCTGACGTCCGCATTGGTCGAGATCTGGGACAGGCTGGAGCTTCGCAAGGCTGCCTGACACCATGACGCCACAACGCTACAGCTTGGGTTCGATCGTTCTCCACTGGCTGATAGCCGCAGCGTTGGTGTTCCAGATCGTCTTTGCGGAATCGCTGGAAGGGCCGCGCGGGCCCGATCTGTTCGCGCGTTTCCAGCTGCACAAGTCCGTTGGCATCACCATCCTGCTGCTGAGCCTGGTCCGACTGGGCTGGCGCTTTGCCGCCCCCCGGCCTGCCCCGGTGCCAGGTCCGAAATGGGCGATGACATTGTCATCAGTGGTGCACGCCGGTTTTTACATCTTCATGATTGCAGCGCCAGTGACGGGCTGGATCCTGGTTTCGACCTCGAAGATCAAGGTCGATACCCTGCTGTTCGGCACGATCCCATGGCCGCATCTGCCGGTGCCCGCCGCATGGGGCGAACCTGCCGAATTCCTCCACCATTTCATGCCCAACGTCGCGATTGCCCTGTTCGTGCTGCATGTCGTAGGCGCGCTGCGGCATCAGTATATGCTGGGTACGCCAATCCTCGCGCGGATGCTGCCCGGCGGCCAGGGCAAGGCAATGGGCGCTGTACTGCTCGCAGCGGCGATCATCCTGGGCAGCGTGCTGCTGGGCAAGATCGCAGATCCCAAAGCCAGCGCCACAGCGCCCACCAAGACGGAAGTGGTCGCGCAGCCGGTGGCCGACCCTGTTCAAACTGAAGCGCCAGTGGCGCAAGATGCCGAAACCGCTCCGGCAGACGATGCTGTGGCAGAAGACGATACCCCTGCCGAACCACGCACATGGGCGGTCGCCCCCGGCGGCAGCCTGGGCTTTACCGCACGCTGGAACGGCGAGCCGGTCAACGGCAGCTTTTCGCGCTGGTCGGCCAACATCCTGTTCGATCCCGAAGCGCTCGAGGGATCGAACATCGAGGTCAGCATCGATCTCGCCTCGGTCGATACCGGTGACAGCCAGCGCGATGGCACGCTGACCGACAGCGACTTTTTCGACACCTCGCGCTTTGCCAAGGCGACCTATCGCGCGACCCGCTTTCGGTCGCTCGGCGGCAACCGCTACCGCGCGGATGGCACGCTGAGCCTGCGCGGCGCGAGCAAGCCGGTGCCGGTCAGCTTCACGCTCGACATCGACGGCAACCGCGCCCGGGCACGCGGCACTGCGACGATCGATCGCACCAGCTTCGGCGTCGGCCAAGGCGATTACGCGAGTACGGCCGAGATTGCAGGCCCGGTTGCGGTGAACTTCGACTTCAGGGCGACTGCGCGCGATTGAAGCTGCGCGGCGGGCACTCCATATCGCTGGCCTATGGCGCAAACCCAGCACTGGATCGAACCCTTTCCCCACGGCATTTACGTTCGGCCTGCCGATGCGTGGATCGACCCCTCGCGCCCGGTACCGCGAGCGCTGGTGACGCACGGCCATGCCGACCATGCGCGTGGCGGGCATGGCGCGGTCTGGGCGACGCCTGAAACGCTGGCGATCATCAACCTGCGCTACGGTCGTTATGCCGACGAGCATGCGGTCGATTACGGCAGCTCGATCGAGCTGGGCGGAGTGCGCATCTCGTTCCACCCCGCAGGGCACGTGCTGGGATCGGCGCAGATCCGGCTGGAGTATCAGGGTGAAACGGTGGTGGTTACGGGTGACTTCAAACGTCGCCCTGACCCCAGCTGCGCGCCGTTCGAGCTGGTCCCGTGTGATATCTTCATCACCGAGGCGACCTTTGGCCTGCCCGTCTTCCGCCATCCGCCGACCCCTGACGAGATCGCCAAGCTGCTCGCCATGCTGCATGCCCATCCGCAAGGCTGCGTGCTCGTCGGCGCTTATGCACTGGGCAAGGCGCAGCGGGTGATCGCCGAGCTGCGCGATGCGGGCTTCGAAGACCCGATCTATCTGCACGGCGCGCTGGAAAAGATGTGCGCGCTGTATGCCGAGCACGGCATCGATCTGGGCGAACTGCGCCCCGTTGCCGGAGCCGACAAGAGCGAATTGATGGGCCGGATCATCCTTGCCCCACCATCAGCATTGGCCGACCGCTGGAGCCGCCGCCTGCCCGATCCTGTCACATCCATGGCATCGGGCTGGATGCGGGTACGCGCGCGCGCCCAGCAGCGCGGCGTGGAGCTGCCGCTAATCATCTCCGATCATGCCGATTGGGACGAGCTGACCCAGACCATCCGCGATGTCGCTCCGCGCGAGGTGTGGGTGACGCACGGACGCGAAGAGGCCTTGCTGCGCTGGTGTGAACTCCATCAGGTCAAGGCGCGCGCGCTGGCGTTGGTGGGCCGCGAAGACGAGGACGACGCCTGATGCGCGCCTTTGCCGCCCTCATCACGCAGCTGGGCTATACCCGCTCGCGCAACGCCAAGGTCGCGCTGATCGCGGACTATCTGCGCGCCACGCCCGATCCCGATCGCGGCTGGGCGCTCGCCGCGTTGACCGGCGAGGCGGACTTTGCCGCCGTCAAATCCTCCGCCGTGCGCGCGATGGCGATGGAGCGGGTCGATCCCGAGCTGTTCCGCCTCAGCCGCGATTTCGTCGGCGACACCGCCGAAACCGTGGCGCTGATCTGGCCCGAGATGGGCACACCTGCCAACGACCTGCGCCTCGCCGATGCCGTCGACAGCTTCGCCAGCGTCAGCCGTGCCCGCGCGCCGACCCTGCTCGCCGAATATATGGACCAGCTGGACAGCGATGGCCGCTATGCACTGATCAAGCTGGCCACGGGCGCGATGCGTGTCGGCATCTCGGCGCGGCTTGCCAAGACGGCCTTTGCCCAGGCCTTCGGCGTGGACGTCGATGCGGTCGAAGAGGTCTGGCACGCGCTTGCCCCACCGTACGCGAGCCTGTTTGCCTGGGGCGAAGGTGGCCCGCGCCCCGACCCCGAAGGCACGCCGTATTTCCGCCCCTTCATGCTCGCGCATCCGCTCGAGGACGGCACGGTGGACCTCGCCGACTATGCCGCGGAATGGAAATGGGACGGCATCCGCATCCAGATCGTGCGGATCGGTGACCAGGTGAAGCTGTTCAGCCGCGGCGGCGACGATATCACCGCTGCTTTTCCAGATATCGCCGCAAACATGCCGGTGGAAGGCGTTTTCGATGGCGAACTGCTGGTGCGCGGCCAGGCCCAGATGGGTGAGGCGGCGAGCTTCAACGCACTGCAGCAACGGCTCGGCCGCAAGACCGTCTCGGCCAAGATGCTCGCCGAGGCGCCGGCATTCGTACGGCTCTATGATGTGCTGATCGACGGGACCGAAGACCTGCGGCTCCTGCCCTGGCACTTGCGACGCGCGCGGCTCGAGCAGCGGGTGACCGCGCTGCCTGCCGACCGTTTCGACCTGTCACAGATCATTGCAGCCAGCGATTTTGGAGAGCTGGGCCGAATCCGCGATGGCGCGCGCGATGCAGCGATCGAGGGCGTCATGCTCAAGCGGCGCGACAGCCTGTACGTGCCGGGGCGGCGTGTGGGCCTGTGGTACAAATGCAAGCGCGATCCGCTCACCGCCGATTGCGTGATGATGTACGCCCAGCGCGGCAGCGGCAAGCGCTCGTCTTTCTATTCCGATTATACCTTCGGCTGCTGGACCGAAGACGGCGAGCTGGTGCCAGTCGGCAAGGCCTATTCGGGCTTTTCGGACACCGAGCTCAAATGGCTCGACAAGTTCGTCCGGCAGAACACGCTCAATCGCTTCGGCCCGGTGCGAGAGGTGGAAAAGTCGCTGGTGCTCGAGGTCGCTTTCGATTCGATCCACGAATCGAAGCGGCACAAATCGGGCATCGCCATGCGCTTTCCGCGGATCGCGCGGTTGCGGCGAGACAAGCCGGCAGCAGAGGCCGATACAGTGGCCGCGCTGAAAGCGTTTATCACCTGATTGACCAGCGAGTCAGCCTCCCAGCACCGCATATTGCGCATAGCCTCGGTAAAGCGGCCGATGGACGAGCGGCAGTCGGCGCTCCTGCGCCGTGTGGCGGGCGATGGCTTCAAGATCGGCCCTGGGGTTCACCTGAAACCGGGCGAGCCAGGCGTGCAGTCCCTTGCCGAACCAGGTCGGCAGCCCGCCTTGATCGCCGAAATCGACGATGTGCAGCCTTCCCCCTGGTACCAGCGCCTGAGCGGCGGCAGCGATTGCCTGCTCCCAGCCGGGGATCATCGAGAGCGTGTACGAACAGAAGACGCGGTCGAACCCGCGCACGCCGAACAATCGCTGCGTCGAAAAATCGGTCGCATCGCCGCGGGTCAGGAATATGCGGTCCTGAAGCCCGGCATTGCGTACCTGCTGGCGCGCGCTTTCCAGCATGGCCTCTGAGATGTCGAAGCCGAAGAATCGCGCCTGCGGGTAGCGCCTGGCCGCCACGATCAGGTTCCTGGCCGTGCCGCAGCCCGCTTCCAGCACTAGCCCGCCAGGCGGTGGTGCCAGATCATCGATCAGCCGGTCACGCCCCAATAGGTAATATTTGCGGGTGAGGTCATAGATATGCCGCTGCGTCCGGTAGATTGCGTCCATCGCATCGGCATGGCTGCGCTCGGGTGCATTGGCCTCACTTGAGGACATACAGATGCACCCCGCCATAGATCGAGGAGCGGTCGCGCCGGGTATAGCCCAGCGAGTCATGGGCGCGGTAATCCCAGCGCGCCAGCAGATCGTCGGGAATACGCCCCGGCAGCAGGCTGGGCTCGGCAGCGGTGCGGAACAATACGCGGGCACCGGGGCGCGCCGTGCGGGTGATCTCGGTCCACAGCGTGGTGAGCTGCTGGTCATTCATCCAGTCCTGCGCGTCGAGCAGCACATAGCGATCAAGGCTGGCATCCGCGCTCGCCTGCAGCCGCTCGATGAAATTGGCATGCTCAACCTCGACCCGGCATGCCCGCGCCCGGATGAGATCGTAATGCTGCGCCTGCAGATACGGGGGCAACGATTGGTCGGCGCCCTTGCCATAGCCCCGGCCAAAGGCCTGCCAGGCGAAATAGTTGTCGCGGATCTCGAAGTCGCAAGCCAGCTTTTCAAGGCGCTTGCGCAACACATCTGCCATCTTCTCGTCACCCGCCAATGCCTCGAACTGCGCAGGGGGGATGCCCAGGCCGAACAGTGCGGGCGGCTGATCCGTCAGCCAGCGGACGAACTTCTTGTCGAATACCGGCGCCAGATGCTGTTCGAAGATGGCGCGCTGCTCTTCGAGCGACTGCGCCTTGAGCATGCGGCCCAGGTCGACCTTGTACAGTCGCGCCAGCAGATGCGCGGTACCGATGAAACCGCCCAGCAGGCCGCGCTTGTAGACGCCGCTGCCGAAGCCGCCGATCCGCCGCCGCCCAGCAAGGTCACGCCCCTCCCAATATCGGCGGCTGGTCTCGTCAAGGTGCGGACGGATATGGTGGTGATAGGCGCGGATGTTGTCGGCGCGATCCGCTTCGGCAAAGAAGCGGTGAAAATGGCCATAGTCCGGCAGATGTTGCGCGGCAGCGACCTTGAGCTTGTTGAGCGCAATGTGCGCGGTGTTCAGATCGACCGCGATGATCTGTGCCGGGTCCGCCACCAGATACGACAGGACGTTGCATCCGCCCGAGGCGATGGTGATGATTCGGCTGTCGGGCTGGATCTGGAGCGCCTCCATATCCACGACCGGGTCTTCCCAGATCTGCGCATACACCAGCCCCTTGAAGGCAAAAGCGAACGCACGTTCGAACAAACCCTGTTTCGTCGTGGTGCCTGCCTGTGTGACGGCGTCGACGATCTTGGTGTTGCGCATCGGTCCGGCCATGCTGGTGATCCCCCTGTCCTGTGGTGCAATCGGAAACTGCGTTCCGATCCGCGCGCTAGGATGGTTGCATGACCTGTGCATGACCGATTGGCGACGATGCCTGTCACATTTGCCGGCAACCCGGAATCAAAAGGCCCGCCGGTCTGGGGGGACCGGCGGGCCTGTGATGAGCCAGGAAGAAAGGGGGTCAGCCCGGCATCACCACGGTGTCGATCACGTGCACCACACCGTTGCTCTGCATGACATCGGTCTGGGTCACGATCGACTTGCCGCCCTTTGCGTCAGTAAGGACGACATTCTGACCCTGCAGCGAGGCTGTGAGGGTTCCACCCTGCACGGTCTTGATTACGGCCTTGCCACCGCCCTGCTTGATCAGCGCGACGATATCCTTCGCCGTCACCTTGCCGGCAACGACATGATAGGTCAGGATCTGGGTCAGTGTGGCCTTGTTCTCGGGCTTCACCAGCGTCTCGACGGTTCCGGCGGGCAGCTTGGCAAAGGCATCATCGGTAGGGGCGAACACCGTGAACGGGCCGGGCGATGCGAGCGTGTCGACAAGGCCTGCGGCCTTGACCGCTGCGACCAAAGTCGTGAGGTTGGGCGCTGCGCTGGCGTTCTCGACGATGTTCTTGGCCGGATACATCGCGGCACCGCCGACCATCGAATGGTCACCCTTGTGGTGGTTGGCGAGCGCTGGGGCAGCAATCGCGAGGGTTGCAGCGGCGGTTGCGACGAGAAGCTTGGGGGCAGCGAATTTCAGCATATCGATCTCCGTGGTTTTCGTACCCTGTTGGGGAAGGTGGATACGGGGGCAGCTACGGAGGGAAATGAAACCCGGATGCGGGCGGGTTAACAATTGTCGAATATTTGGTTCTGGCGCATCACTGTTTTAGAAACGCCGACGCGGAACACAGGCGCACCGCGCCATATCCGGGCGGTTTTCCGGCGATCATGGCAAGCAGGTCAGGTGGTGCTCTCGACGGCCTGCGCGCTAGATGCGCTGGAGGCGTCCCTGCGCCACGGCCGGCGCGCTGGGCTTGTCAGGATCGGGCAATACCTTGGGCTCCATTGTCAGGATCAGGTTGCTCAGCGGATCGATGAACTTGCGGTGCCCTTCGGGGACCGCAATGCGGGTCACGCCGCCCCGCATCAGGCGGCCCAGCCGGCGTGGCTGGCCATCGGCAGGCACGATCCACAACTCCGGCTCGGTTTCGGTGACCGGCATGCCTTCCACTCGGACCAGCATCTCGGAGGTACTGCCATCGTAACGCGCAGTCAGCAGCAAGCCGTCGATCGGCCCTGTCAGCTGCGCCACTGCCATGTCTGGATTGGTCGCAGGCCTGGGTTCGATCGAGGGGCTCGGCCACAACAGCGCCAGCGCCAGCACCGCCGCAATGGCCGATGCTGCGAAGGTCGCAGCCTTCCAACCGGAAGCTGCATTGCGCGGCGCGATCATCGCGATCGGTGCGGGCTTGTCGTTCGCCTCTTCGGCATCGATCAGCCCGTCGATCCGCTCCATCAGCCCAGCAGGCGCTGCGATATCAGCAAAACCATCATACAAGGGCGCCAGGCGCGCGCGCCAGCCATCGACCTCTGCGGCAAAGGCAGCGTCAGACAGCAGCAGACGCAACGCGGTTGCGCGCTCTGCTCCCTCCAGCAGGCCCAGAGCCAATTCGGCCGCCATGGCAGACCGTTCGGGCATGGCATCACTGCTCACGCGACAGGCACTCCTTCAATTGCATCAGACCGCGGCGGATCCAGCTCTTCACGGTCCCCACGGGCTTGTCCATGGCCTCGGCGATCTCGGGATAGCTGAGCCCCTGGAAGAAACCTGCACGAATGGCGGTGGCACGTGCCGGCTCCAGCTCCGACATGCAGTGAAATATTTGCGCGCGGTCACCGTCCTGCGCCAGAGCGGCAGACGGATCGGCGGTTTCGTCCACCAGGGTTTCGGCGAGGTCGACAGGCAATGGGTCTTCATAACGCTGGCTTCTGCGCCAATCGATCGCCGCATTGCGTGCAATGGCGCACAGCCAGGCGATGGCGCTCGCCTTGGCCGGATCGAACGACCCGGCACGCTGCCAAACCTTGAGATACACGTTCTGCAATACGTCCTCCGCCGCGCCCCTGTCGATGCAGATACGGAGACAAACGCCGTGCAGTTTCGCAGAGGTCATCGCATACACGGTGCGGAGCGCTTCGCGGTCCTGTTGCGCCACGCGCATCAGTGCGGCCTGCAGGTCGGCCCGCCGTTCATTGCTGGCTGGCGTCACGGGCGGCTCACGATGCCAGAGCCCGCGAAAACAGCGCCGGTTCGACATTGCCGCCGGACAGGATGATCAGCGTGCGGTCGTCCACTTCAACCTTGCCTGCCAGCACCGCTGCCAGCGCTACCGCACCGCCGGGCTCGAGCACCAGTCGCAACCGTTCGTGCGCGTGCCGCATCGCACGGAACACTTCCTCATCGGACACACTCACCGCTTCGGCCTTGCGCTCCTTCAGGATGTCGAACGTCAGCGGTGACACCAGCGGAGTCTGAAGCGCATCGCACACCGTGTGGGGGGCATTGGCAGCAACAGGGACGATCCTCTTCCCGCGCAGCGAATTGCCCATATCGTCCCAGCCATCCGGCTCGACAATGGTCATCTTCGCGCCCGGCATGGCCAGCGCGATGCCGGCGGCCAGCCCTCCGCCGCCACAGCAGGCCACCACACGATGCGGGTGAATGCCGGCCTGGGCAATGATCTGAACCATCGCCTCCAGACCGGTGCTGCCCTGGCCTTCGATGATCCAAGGATCGTCAAAGCTGGGAACCACGACCGCTCCGGTCTCTGCCGCGATCCGGTTGGCAATGGCGACGCGGTCCTCGGTCCGGCGATCATAAGTGATGATCTCTGCCCCGTAGCCGCGCGTCGATTCGATTTTGCGCGATGGTGCATCGGCAGGCATCACGATTGTTGCCTTGATCTGCAGCCGCTTGGCGGCCCACGCAACGCCCTGCGCATGATTGCCGCTGGAAAAGGCGACGACGCCGCGCGCGCGCTCTTCCTCGGTCAGGTCCGACAGACGGTGCCAGGCCCCGCGAATCTTGAATGCCCCGATCGGTTGGAGGCATTCCGCTTTGCACCACAAAGTCATCCCCTCATGCTTCAACGGCATCAGCGGCGTCGGCGGAAGAATCGCCGATATCTTTTTGGCCGCACGCTCAATGCCTTCACGGCTTGGCTTGCGGTCTGCGTTAAGGGGATCACTTGGTTCTGTCATGCAGAGCCTCTATATGCACCCGCTAACAGCAATTCCAGCAATAAGGAAAAACCGACTTTGGGCAAGATTCTGGTGATCGGTGCAGGCGGCGTAGGCTCCGTCGCGGTACACAAGATGGCGATGAACGCGGATATCTTCAGCGAGATCACGCTGGCGAGCCGCCGTGTGGCCAAGTGCGACGCGATTGCCGAATCGGTGCTGGCCCGCACCGGCGTCAAGATCGCCACCGCCGAAGTCGATGCTGACGATGTCGATGCAACCTCTGCGCTGATCGAGCGGGTAAAGCCCGATCTCGTGTGCAACCTGGCCCTGCCCTATCAGGACCTCAATATCATGGATGCCTGCCTGCGCACTGGCGTGCATTACATGGACACCGCCAATTACGAGCCACGCGACGAGGCGAAGTTCGAATATGGCTGGCAATGGGCCTATCACGATCGCTTCAAGGAAGCCGGCCTCATGGCGCTGCTTGGGTCGGGCTTCGACCCCGGCGTCACCAGCGTGTTCGCCAGCTACATCAAGAAGCACCTGCTCGACCGGATCGACACGCTCGACATCCTCGATTGCAACGGCGGCGACCATGGCCAGCATTTCGCCACCAACTTCAACCCGGAAATCAACATCCGCGAAGTGACCGCGCCCTCGCGCCATTGGGCAGACGGTGAATGGGTCGAAGGCCCCGCGCTCAGCCACAAGCAGGTGTTCGATTTCGAGGCCGTGGGCGAGAAGAACATGTACCTCATGTACCATGAGGAGCTGGAATCGCTGGCCAAGCATTATCCCGAGATCAAGCGCATCCGTTTCTGGATGACCTTTGGAGATGCGTATCTCAAGCATCTGGAAGTGCTGCAGAATGTCGGCATGACCCGGATCGATCCGGTGATGTACGAAGGCCGCGAGATCATCCCGCTGCAGTTCCTCAAGGCCGTGCTGCCCGAGCCTGCCTCACTGGGCGAAACGACCAAGGGCAAGACCAATATCGGCGACATCGCCACCGGTGTGAAGGATGGGCAGGACAAGACCGTCTATGTCTACAACATCTGCGATCATGAGGACGCCTTTGCCGAAACCGGCAACCAGGCGGTGAGCTACACCACCGGCGTTCCGGCGATGATCGGCGCAGCGATGATCCTGACCGGCACCTGGAAGGGTGAAGGCGTGTTCAACATGGAACAGTTCGATCCCGATCCGTACATGGACATGCTCAACAAGCATGGCCTGCCCTGGCAGGTGAAGGAACTCGACGCGCCGCTGGCGTTCTGATGGTCCGTTTGCTCCGCATGGCAGCGGTCGCAGCCACACTGGCTGCGACCGCTGCACAGGCCCAGCCGATCCCGGATGATCCTTATGCCGCAGCGCGCGAGATTATCCGCGACGCGAACCGGATCGTGACACCGGCGGGCGTGCAGGAAGATCATGTGGTCATGCTGGGCGGTGTGCCGCAGGCGATTAACATTCGCGGTGCCGACCGGAACAGCCCGATCCTGCTGTTCATCCATGGCGGACCCGGCGCGGTCGAGATGCCGTTTGCCTGGTCGTTCCAGCGGCCCTGGGAAGATTTCTTCACGGTCGTGCAATGGGACCAGCGCGGCGCTGGCAAGAGCTATGCGCTCAGCGATCCCGCAGCGATTGCGCCTACGATGACGCTCGATCGCTATCGCGACGATGCCATCGAATTGATCGAGCTGCTCCGCAAGCGGTTCGGTAAGCAGCGGGTGTTCGTGCTGGGCCACAGCTGGGGTTCGGCAGTCGGCCTATCCGTGGCGATCAAGCGTCCTGATCTGTTGTACGCCTATATCGGCATGGGCCAGGCAATCGATTTTCGCGAAGGCGAGCGTATGGGCATGGCCTGGACGATCGAGCAAGCGACCAAAGCCGGGCGGATGGACGATGTGGCCGCGATCCAGGCACTCAAGCCTTATCCCGATACCGGACCGTTCACCATCGTGCAGGCCGATGGCTGGCGCAGATATGCAATCCGGTACGGATCCCTGATTGCCAACCGCCCCGAGCTGACGCGGTATTTTCAGACGCCTCGGCTTTCGCCAGAATATACGCCCGAAGACCGCAAAGCCTGGGGCAAGGGAAGCGAATTTTCGACGGCCACGCTTTGGCCCAGAGTTGCGGACATCAGCTTCACGCAGACCCTGAGCCTCAAGACGCCCGTCGTCATGTTGCTCGGACGGACTGACTACACCGTGCCGTCGCCACTGGCGGCGCAATGGATGGAACGGCTCGAGGCGCCGTCAAAACGCACGATCTGGTTCGAACATTCCTCGCATATGCCGATGGTCGAAGAGCCCGGGCGAGTTTTGCAGGCGTTGATCGACCACGTGCGCCCCTTCGCTGATAAGGACTGACTAGAATGGAAACCAAGGCTGGCGATCCCGGAGCGTTCCGGCATTTCGACCTGAACCGCGTCCCCTCGCCCGCGTTCGTTGTCGACGAAGCGGCCGTGCGGCGGAACCTCACGATCCTCGCCGATGTTCGCGATCGCGCCGGCATCAAGATGCTCGCCGCATTGAAGGCATTCTCGTTCTGGCGGCTGGGCGATGTTGTCAGCGAGTATCTTGACGGCACCTGCTCGTCGGGCCTGTGGGAAGCGCGCATGGCGTCCGAATATTATCGCGGCGAGGTCGCGACCTATTGCGCGGGCTACAAGGCGGATGACCTCAGCGAGATCCTGACGCTGTCCGATCATGTCATCTTCAACAGCCCCGGTCAGATTGCGCGATTCGCCGGGTTGATCGATCAGGCGCGCGGCGACGGGCAGCAGTTCGACATCGGCCTGCGGATCAATCCTGCACTGCCGCTGGGTGAAACGGCCAAGTACGATCCGTCTCAGCCGCACAGCCGCCTGGGCCATCCCGTCGACCAGCTGCGCCCCGAACATCTCGAAGGCGTGTCCGGAATCCATTTCCATTCGCTGTGCGAGCAGGATCTGCTTCCGCTGCAACAGATCTGGGCCAAGCTCGAACCCTTGCTGAAACCCTATTTCAACCAATTGAAATGGCTGAACTTTGGGGGTGGTCACCACATTACCCGGGCGGATTATCAGCGCGACGAACTGGTCGAGTTCCTGATTGCCGTGAAGGAACGCACCGGGTGCGAGATCTATCTCGAACCTGGCGAGGCCGTGGCGCTCGACGCGGGCATCCTGATCGGCGAACTGCTCGACGTCTTCGACAACGGCATGAAGGTGGGGATCACAGACATTTCGGCAACCTGCCACATGCCCGATGTAATCGAAGCGCCCTATCGCCCCGCGATGCTGGGTGAACAGCCCGCCGCAGAGCCGATACGGCTTGGCGGCCCCTCGTGCCTGGCAGGCGACATCATCGGCGACTACGGCCTGCCCGTGCCGCTGGAGCCGGGACAGCGCTTCGCGTTTCTCGACCAGGCACACTATTCGATGGTAAAAACCAATACGTTCAATGGTGTGCCGCTACCATCGATCTGGCTGTGGAACAGCGACGACGACAGCCTGCGCGAGATCCGGTCGTTCGGATATGAGACATTCCGTGACCGATTGGGCTGAAAAAGGGCGCAAATTTCCGCTTTACACGCGCCCCCCTCGATCCTATTTACGCCTTCCGCTGCCCCATGGGGACTTCCAATAACCGCAAGGCAGCCTTGTTGTTTGTTCTGTTTTTTGGGGGTCCCTTGAGTTGCACAATTTCCTTGATGCGCTGGAGCTGATTCAGGCTCTTTCACCGGCACAGCCGGTTACGCTGAACCGTCCGCAAGCGGCAACGCGCGCGGCGAAGTTTTTCGTTGATCGTTTTCCTGGCAAATCGCTTTACGCGGTCAAGGCGAATCCTTCGCCAGACCTGTTGCGCGTGCTGTGGAATGCGGGAATCACGCATTACGATGTCGCCTCGATCGCCGAGGTCCGGCTGGTCGCCGAGACGCTGCCAGACGCAACGCTGTGCTTCATGCACCCGGTCAAGACCCCGGAAGCCATCACCGAGGCCTATCACAGCCACGGCGTGCGCGTGTTCTCGCTCGATTGCCGCGAAGAGCTCGACAAGATCGTCGCCGCGACCGGTGCGCCCGAGGACCTCACATTGTGCGTCCGCCTGCGCGTGTCTTCCGAACATTCGGAGCTGAGCCTTGCGTCGAAATTCGGCACCGAACTGACCGAAGCACGCGACCTGCTGATGGCCGCCCGCCAGGCGGCTGACAGTCTGGGCATCTGCTTCCATGTCGGCAGCCAGGCGATGAGCCCGCACGCCTATGTGCAGGCGCTCGATCGCGTTCGTGCAGCGATTGTCGATGCATCGGTCACCGTGGACGTCATCGATGTCGGCGGTGGCTTCCCCTCGGCCTATCCGGGCATGCAGCCTCCGCCACTGGAGGACTATTTCGCGATCATCGAGCGCACGTTCGAAAGCCTGCCGATCAGCTATTCGGCGGAACTGTGGTGCGAGCCTGGCCGCGCCCTGTGCGCCGAGTACAATTCGATCGTGGTACGCGTCGATCGCCGCCGTGGTGACGAACTGTATATCAACGACGGTGCCTATGGCGCATTGTTCGATGCCGCGCATATCGGCTGGCGCTTCCCGGTCCGCTACCTGGGCGACACGCGCAGCAGCACGATGGCAGATTTCGCGTTCTTCGGTCCGACCTGCGACGATATCGACTATATGGCTGGCCCCTTCCCGCTCCCTGCGGACATCAAGGCCGGCGATTATATCGAGATCGGCATGATCGGAGCGTATGGCGCGGCCATGCGCACCGCGTTCAACGGCTTTGGTACCAGCGAGCATTACACCGTTGCCGACGAGCCGATGCAGTCGATGTACACGGGCGAGGCCCGCCCGCACTGGCGCGCCGACAACGTGGTCAGCATCAACCGCTGATCGCCCAAAACAGTTGCGATTGACAATCTATCAGGGCTGACGCAGTTTCCTCCCCAGAAGCAGGGGGAGGAAACTGCCGATGTCCGCGAATATACTCACACCAGCAGCCGTGCTGGTGCTCTGGTCGCTTGTCATGCTGTTCTGGATGGCCGGCACACGACTTCCCGCTGCCAAGAAGGCGGGTGTCGATATCTCCAAGGCCGTGGGTGGCCGTGGCAGCGATCTCGACCCGGCATTGCCGCCGCAGACCGCCTGGAAATCCCACAATTACGCGCACTTGATGGAACAACCGACCATCTTCTATGCGACTATCGCGATCCTCGCGATCGCAGGCGCAGGGGCCGATGGCATCAACGTCGCGCTCGCCTGGGGCTATGCGCTGATCCGCATCATCCACAGCATCTGGCAAGCGACGGTCAACAAGGTGCAGACCCGCTTCCTGCTGTTCCTGGGCTCCACGCTCTGCCTGATCTTGCTGGCCGTCCGCGCCCTGCTCGCGACACTTTGAAAGGGCTATCACAATGACACCTGCCATTCTCCAACCCGTTGTCGCCCTGCTCGCCTGGACCATGGTCATGTGGCTGTGGATGTACGTTACCCGCATCCCCGCGATGCAGCGCGCCAAGATCGACGTCGCCAATCTCAAGGGCGGCACCGGCAAGGATCTGGACGCCGTTCTTCCTGCGGACATCCAGTGGAAAGCGCATAATTACAATCATCTGCTGGCCGAACCGACGATCTTCTATGCGGTCAGTATCGTGCTGGCCATCATCGGACATGGCGAAGGCATGAACCTCGCCGTCGCATGGCTGTACGTCGCCCTGCGCGTAGCGCACAGCCTGGTGCAGGCAACCGTCAACCGCGTCGCGGTGCGGTTTATGCTGTTCGCTTCATCGAGCCTGTGCCTGATCGTGCTGATCTTTCACGCGGCAATCCCGATCTTCGACCTGCATATCGGTTGAGCCGGATCAGGGCCGGATGAACAGGCTGGCCAGTTCCACATGCGTCGACCAGCGGAACTGGCCCACCGGCCATAAGGTATCGAGCACGAACCCGGCGTCGCACAACGTTCGCGCGTCGCGCGCGAAGGTGGCGGGATTGCAGCTGACATAGCAAAGCCGTTTCAGCGTCGATCCGGCGATCGCGGCCACCTGAGCTTCCGCGCCGGCGCGCGGCGGATCGAGCACCAGCCCGTCGAGCCGGTCAAGCATGTCGTGCTGAACCGGATTGCGGAACAGGTCGCGATGATCGGTGAACACGGGCAATTGGCGCGCATCGGCGGCGCCCTTGAGCGCCAGCAGCGCATCGCGCGCCGCTTCGGCCGCGTAGATCTTGCGCCCTGGCGCGCCCAGATGGAAGGCAAAGCTTCCGAGCCCTGCAAACAGGTCCGCAATCATCCGGCAGCCTTGCAGCGCCTCGGTAGCCGCAGCCGCCAGCGCTGCCTCGCCGTCGCGCGTCGCCTGCAGAAAGCTGCCCTGCGGAAAGCGGACCTCAACCGTGCCGAAGCTCACCGTCGCGGGCACCGGCTCGTATTGCGTTTCAGGCCCCAGCCCCTGATCGATCGACAGCCGCGCCAGCGCGTGGCGTTCAGCGAAGCCCGCCAGCAGTTCGTGCTGGGCCAAGGTGGACGGTGCCAGCCCGGTGATCAACACATCGATACCCTGATCGATCTCGGACAGTTCAACTTGTCCCGAAACCTTCGATACCGGCCATTTGGCGATCAACGTGCGCACCGCCATCATGACGTCATGCAGTCGTGGCGTCACGATTTCGCACGCACGAACATCGACTAGATCGTGACTGCCCTGCCCGGCAAATCCCAAAGTCACCTGCTGACCCTTGCGGACGTAGCGGAGCGATGCCCGCCTGCGGCTGCGTGGCGGCGATAGGTGGACCGGGCGGACATCGCGCGCGACGATGCCCTTCGCGGCGAGCGGCCCGGTCACGCGGTCGCGAACGAAATCGGCTAATGCCGCATCATCGAGGTGCTGCAGGCTACACCCGCCGCAGCTGCCGAAATGCGGACAGGGCGGCGTGGCGTGGTGCGGTCCTGGGAGGATGCTGCCATCGGGTGCGACACTGTCTCCTGGCGCGGCACCTGCGACATGGCGGCCAGATGCGGTAACGCCATCGCCCCGCGCGGCAATCCGCACAATGATGTCGTCAGCCACGACGGGCAGGTGATCGGTCAAGACAGGACTCCAGAGCCATGGGCAAAGCGCTTGCGAGTTGCAGCGCCGAGAACACTGCGCCTGCAATCCGCGCTGCGCGGTCGTGGAGCCATACGGCCTCTGTCATGGCAGCGAAAGCCCTGCCGTGGTTCGCGAGCCGTGCAGCAAGGCATCCCGCGAGCACATCGCCGGTGCCAGCAACCGATAGCCAGGAGCAGCGCCGGTCGGCTATTACGGTGGCACCGTCCGGCGCGGCGATTACGCTGTCTGCGCCCTTGTACAGCAGATGCGCCGCCCATGCTGCGGCAAGCCGCTGCGCATCCTCGACCTTGTTGATACCGTTCAGCTCGTGCCCCGCATTGGCCGCCAGCGCCATCGCCTCGCCATGATGCGGGGTCAAGATCAGCGGAGAGCGGCGCGCAGCCAATGCCTCGCGGTGCGCCTGCAACAGGTGCAAGGCATCGGCATCAACCACCAGCGGGCGGGGTGTCGCCACAGCAGCGCCGAGCAGCGCAGAGCCCCCGGCGTCGCGGCCCAGACCAGGCCCGATCAGCACTACGCCGATGCGGTCATCCTCCAACCGCCCGGCAACCGCGTCGGCATCGTCCGCCCGTTCCCATACCAGATCAGCGGGCAGCGCCGCAGGCGCTTCGCCTGCGCCGATCAGCTTGACATAGCCTGCACCGCTGCCCTGCGCCGCACGGGCCGCGAGCAAAGCCGCGCCAGGCATTGCACCCACAAGGATGGCGACAAGGCCACGACGGTATTTGTGCGAAGTTGCACTGGGCGGCGCGATTACCGGCTTTTGCAGCCTGTGGACGTGGTCATCACCTGATCCAACCTCGATGTCGATCAGGCTCAATGCGCCGCAATCGCTGGCGACCGGCTCCAGCATATGCGCGTATTTCCATGCGCCCAGCGCCAGAACATGATCGAAGCGCAGCGGAGCGTTGAGCCAGACCGCGCGATCGGCATCCGCTCCGCTGGGCAGATCCACAGCGAAGCTGCGCTGCGCCTGTCGCACCAGCCAGGAAAAACGCTGCCATAACTCCGCATCGAGTGGGCGTGTCAGACCGCTGCCGAACAGGCAATCGACCAGCTGCGCGTGCGGAACAGCATCGGCCAGCGCCATCACCTCGCCCCGAAACTGCAGGCGGGCATGCCGGGCGGCAGGGGTGCGTGGATCGGTCAGCGCCGCCACGCTGACCGGGACGCCCTTTTCCCGCAAGAATTCAGCGATGACATAGCCATCGCCGCCGTTGTTGCCGGGCCCACACAAGATCAGCGTGGGTGTATGCCCGCCGATCCGCCAGATCATCTCCCCTGCGCCCTGGCCCGCGCGCAGCATCAGCGCGTCCACCGAGGTCCCGCCGTCAAACACCGCCTGTTCGGCCGCCACCATCTGGGCGACCGTCAGAACCGCTGAAGATCCGTCAACCACCGCCCGCACCGGGCTTGACGGTTGCCGGAATGCGATATCGATCCGGCCCCACGGAAAGCTGGATGCGCCCGTCAGAAAGCGGTGTGATCACCGCCTCCTCCGCGCCATCGGCAGCCACCAGTCCGCGGCCGTCGGTCACGATTTCGAACCGGCGAAACCCTCCATCCGGATGGCGCAGCACCAGTTCGCGCGCAGCTCCGGACTGGACCCGTTCGACTTCGCACTGTTCGGTAAACTCGGTTTCGCCCGCAAGGGCGCACGACACCTTGGCGTCGTCTCCGTCGGCAACCGATTCAGGTCCCGCCGGACTTGAGGGGTCGGAACAGCCAGCTGCGAGCAAGGCAAGGCACAGCGTCCCGACCAGCCGGTCAGATGTCCGCATAGACATGCCTTTCCGATTTGGCGCCGGGGTGCGTCACCGCGCCCTGGCTCGCCGGTCCGACATTCTGGGCAAAGCGCCACAGCGCACCCGCCTGATAATCGTTGGTGCGCGGCTGCCATGCCTTGCGACGCTCGGCCAGCACCGCGTCGTCGACCAGCAGGTCGATCGTGCCAGCCTCTGCGTCGATGGCGATGATGTCGCCTTCCTCGATCAGCGCGATCGGACCGCCATCGGCTGCCTCGGGGCCGACATGGCCGATGCAGAAGCCACGTGTCGCGCCCGAGAAGCGCCCGTCGGTGATCAGCGCGACGCTTTCGCCCATGCCCTGTCCGTACAGCGCAGCGGTGGTGGACAGCATCTCGCGCATGCCGGGGCCACCCTTGGGCCCTTCATAGCGGATGATGATGACCGAGCCTTCCTTGATCTGCCGTGCCTCGACGGCGGCAAAGCAATCCTCTTCGCAATCGAACACCTGGGCAGGCCCGGTGAACTGCAGCCGCGCCATGCCGGCGACCTTGACGATCGCGCCATCGGGCGCCAGCGATCCCTTGAGGCCGACAACACCGCCAGTCGGGCTGAGCGGCGTCTTGACGTCATAGATCACCTTCTGGTCGGGGTTCCAGGTAACCTCATCGATATTCTCGCCCAACGTCTTGCCGGTCACGGTGAGGCAGTTGCCATGCAGCAGGCCATTGGCCAGCATCGTCTTCATCAGCATGTACACGCCGCCGGCCTCGTACATGTCCTTGGCGACATAGCGCCCGCCGGGCTTGAGATCGGCGATATAGGGCGTGGACTTGAACATTTCAGCGACGTCGAACAGGTCGAAGTCGATCCCCGCCTCGTTCGCCATGGCCGGAAGATGCAGCGCGCCATTGGTCGAGCCGCCGGTCGCAGCGACAACGCGCGCAGCATTTTCAAAGGCTTCACGGGTACAGATGTCACGCGGCCTGATGTTGCGAGCCAGAAGTTCCATGACCTGCCTGCCTGCTGCCATCGCGATTTCCGCGCGGCTCTGGTATGGCGCGGGCACCATGTTGCTGTTGGGCAGCGAAAGCCCGATCGCTTCGCCGACGCACGCCATCGTGTTGGCGGTGAACTGGCCGCCGCATGCGCCATGGCCGGGACATGCGACCTTCTCCAGCGCGGTCAGATCCTTCAATGGGCACTTGCCTGCCGCATGCTGGCCCACCGCCTCGAACACGTCGACCACGGTGACATCCTTGCCGCCGAAATGGCCAGGCAGGATCGACCCGCCATAGACAAAGATCGACGGCACGTTCAATCGCAGCATCGCCATCATCATGCCCGGCAGCGACTTGTCGCACCCGGCAAAGCCGACCAGCGCGTCATAGCAGTGCCCGCGCACCGAAAGCTCGACCGAATCCGCGATGACTTCGCGGCTGACCAGCGAGCTCTTCATGCCCTGATGGCCCATCGCGATGCCGTCGGTGACGGTGATGGTGTTGAACCGGCGCGGCATGCCGCCGCCTGCGTTCACGCCCTCGCGGCAGGCATCGGCCTGGGCGTCGAGCGTGGTGTTGCACGGCGCGCTGTCGTTGCCCGCGCTGGCCACCGCGACGAAGGGCCGGGAAATCTCTTCTTCGGTCAGACCCATCGCATAATAATAGCTGCGGTGCGGTGCACGCTCGGGTCCTACCGAAACGTGGCGGCTGGGCAGTTTCGACTTGTCGAACGAATGTGTCATATCAGGGCCTTTCTTTGGCCGCGCTCTTTCCAAAAACAGCGCCGTTACGCAAGACTATTGCTGCATGCGAGCAAAACCGGGGCCAGGATCGCCGCCATTCGGGCAGCTCCCTCGTCATCACCCACCCGATCCTGCCGCATTTCGATACCCAGATAGGGCCGCCCCGGCAGTTCAGCGTGGCGGTTCATCGTCGCGTTGAGCAGGGTGCCCGAATAGGGGAGTTGATCGCCGACAACCAGCCCTGCATCGGTCAGCAGAGGAATGGCGACGCGAGCAGCGCGATCATCACGGTTGTAGAGAACCCCAACATCCCAGGGGCGCTGTTCATCGGGCCGAGAGGCAAGTGAGGACGTGAAGCTGTGCAGCGAGAGGATGAATGGCCGCTGCAATGCCTGCAAGGTGCGCTCGATGGCGGCGTGGTAGGGCCGATAAAAGGCCGCGAGCCGCGCTTCGACATCAGCGTTGGCGTTGCCCGGAATGACGATGCCGTCGCTGGTCGCCGGGACAAGGCCCGGCGCGTCTTCCTCGCGGTTGAAATCGATCACCAGCCGCGACACCCGCGCCAGCACCGCGCCGCAGCCAAGCAATGCGCACAGCTGCTGCGATACGCTGGCCACGCCGATATCGATAGCCACATGCTGCGCTAGCACGTGGGCGGGCACGCCCAGATCTATGCCTGTCGGCGCATGATTGCTAGCGTGATCGGCGATGATGCAGATGTTCGCGCCCACCGCCCCCACGACAGGCTCAATGATTTCATAGGGTTGAAACCCACTCATCGCACGGATCCTGCCAAAGTCCACCAGCCGGGATATTTTGCTGCCAGCGCTCGCTGCGCGGCATCAGCAGCTTCGGAGGTGGTGAACAGAGCAAAGCAGGTTGCGCCGCTGCCCGACATGCGCGCGACAATTGCCCCCGGTTGCGCGGACAACGCGTCCAATACCGTGCCGATGGCCGGCACCAACGTCCGGGCGGGGCTTTCCAGATCGTTGCGGCCATGCGCAATGATGGCCTCCAGGCTGGAGCTATCGAGCGGTCCCCGGTCCTGCTGATCCCAGCCCTTGAACACGGGCGCTGTGCCCAGCGGGATGCCGGGATTGACGAGCAGGATCGGCATGCCTGCCAACTCCGGCAGATCAAGCGGTTCCAGCGCCTCGCCGCGCCCTTCGACGCGCAAGGTCTGGCTGATCACGCACGCGGGGATGTCAGAGCCCAGGGTTTCGGCGATGGCGCACAATTGCCGGTCATTGAGCCCGCAGCCCCACAAGCGGTTGAGCAGGCGCAGAGCCGCTGCGGCATCGGCAGACCCGCCACCGATTCCCGAGGCGACCGGCAGGTTCTTGGTGAGATAGAGGTTTGCGCCAAAATCAAACCCGGCCTTCCCCTCGTCCGCGTTCCCAAGCGAAGTCGAGGGGCGTTGTGCCGAGGCTGGCGCAAAACTCTCTCGACTTCGCTCGGGACAAGCGGAGAGTTTGAGTGTGTGGGCAGCCCGCAGCACCAGATTATCGGGACCGTCATCCAGCCCGGCGGCAAACGGCCCATCAATGCTCAGCGTCAGCTTGCCATCATCCCGCCGTTCCGCCCGCAACGAATCGCCGGAGTCGACGAACACGAACAGACTTTCGAGATCATGATAGCCATCGTCCCTCCGCCGCCGAACATGCAGCGCGAGGTTGACCTTGGCAAAGGCGGTTTCGGTCAGCACCACAGGGTTCCCGCGATAAAAGTCCCTCCCCGTGCGGGGAGGGACAGAACCCCTTACATGTTGGGATAGTTGGGGCCGCCGCCGCCTTCGGGCACCACCCAGTTAATGTTCTGGCTCATTTCCTTGATGTCGCAGGTCTTGCAGTGGACGCAGTTCTGAGCGTTGATCTGGAAGCGGGGATTGCCCTCTTCCTGTCCCACGATCTCGTACACGCCTGCGGGGCAGTACCGCTGCGCCGGCTCGTCATACAATGGCAGATTGTACGTTACGGGCAGCGAGGGGTCCTTCAACTGCAGATGGACCGGCTGGTCCTCCTCGTGGTTGGTGTTCGACAGGAACACCGACGACAGGCGATCGAAAGTGATCACGCCATCGGGCTTGGGATAGTCGATCGGCTTGTACAGGTCCGCGCGGCCCATGTGCTTGTAATCGGGGTCATGCTTCATCGTGATCGGCAGGCCGATTCCCAGCTGGCGCATCCACATGTCGATACCGGCCAGAACCGTGCCCATCGTGCCGCCGAACTTGTCAACACAAGGCTCGACGTTCTGGACCTTCTTGAGCTCGGTCGCGATCCAGCTGGCGTTGAGGTTTTCCTGATAATCGGCGAGTTCATCGGAGGTGCGGTCGGCCTGGATGGCGCGGAACGCACTTTCAGCCGCCAGCATGCCCGATTTCATGGCGGTGTGGCTGCCCTTGATACGCGGCACGTTGACGAAACCGGCACTGCACCCGATCAGGGCGCCGCCGGGGAATGCCAGCTTGGGGATCGACTGCCAGCCGCCCTCGTTGATCGCACGCGCGCCGTACGAAACGCGCTTGCCGCCTTCGAGAATCTTGCGGATCTCGGGATGCGTCTTCCAGCGCTGGAATTCCTGGAACGGCGAAAGGTGCGGGTTCTGATAGGACAAGGCCACCACGAATCCGAGCGCGACCTGGCCATTGGCCTGATGATAGAGGAACCCGCCGCCCCAAGCATCATCGAGCGGCCATCCCTGGGTGTGGATGACCCGTCCCGGTACATGCTTCTTGGGAGCGATGTCCCACAGTTCCTTGAGGCCGATTCCGTAGGTCTGCGGCTCGCAATTGGCTTCCAGATCGAACTGGCGCTTCAAGATCTTGGTGAGGTGGCCGCGCGCACCTTCGGCGAAGAAGGTGTAGCGTGCGTGCAGCTCGAGGCCCGGCGTGTAGTCCGCCTTGTGCTCGCCATCCTTGCCAACGCCCATGTCGCCGGTCGCGACACCCTTGATCGAGCCATCGTCGTTGTACAGGATTTCCGCAGCAGCAAAGCCAGGGAAGATCTGGACGTCCATCTCCTCGGCCTTTTCCGCCAGCCAGCGACACAGATTGCCAAGGCTTCCGGTATAGGTGCCCTTGTTGTGCATGAAGCCGGGGGTGGTGATGTGCGGGATAGCGAACTTGGACGATTTGCTCAGCACCCAATGATGGTTCTCGGTGACGGGCGTCTCCGCCATCGGGCATCCCTGCTCCCGCCAATCGGGCAGCAGCTCGTCAAGTGCGATCGGATCGACCACCGCGCCCGACAGGATGTGCGCGCCAACTTCCGAGCCTTTTTCGATGACGCAGACTTCGATTTCCGCGTTGTTTTCCGCCGCCAGCTGTTTGAGCCGGATCGCCGCAGCGAGGCCGGCAGGGCCTGCGCCGACAATCACGACGTCAAATGGCATGGATTCGCGTTCACTCATCTTGTCTTCCCCGTTGCTCAGGACCGGCCCTGTGCCATAAGGCGTATCGCATGGACCTTCCCGTTCACTCCAATAGCGCTGCGGCGTTCAAGTCAACCCGCTTTGGGGTATCAACGTGCTGAGCCGCGCGAACGATCCCCTGCGCGAAGCGCAAAGCCTGGTCGACTGGTGGCAGCTGGCCGGGGTCGAATGGGATTATTCCGACGCGCCCAACGACTGGATGGCAGACGACCCAGCGCCCGCTACGCCGCGCCCGCTGGCACGGACCGACGATGGCGCACCTGCGGTGAGGCCAGCGACTGCGCCTGCCCCGGTTGTCGCGGCGCCCAAGGTCGAGATTGCACTGCCGACCGACCTGGAGGCCTTCCAGCGCGCCTGGCGCGAAGGTGCACTGGGACCGGATGGCGGCGATGGACGGCATATCGGGCCCAGAGGCCAGTCGGGAGCCAGGGTCATGGTACTGGCCGACTGCCCGCAACGTGACGACGCCGATACCGTGCTGAGCGGCCGATCCGGGCTTCTGCTGGACAATATTGCTCGCGCCTGCGGCTTTTCCGACGACGATGTCTACCGCGCGTCGTTCTTCCCCCGGCTGGTGCTCGACGCCCAGGCGGCGGTTCCCCATGTCGCGGCGTGGAAACGGATTGCGATGCACCACATTGCTCTTGCTGCGCCGGAAATGATCGTGGTTGCGGGCGAAGACACCGCCAGAGCGCTGCTAGGCCACGATCCATCGCAAAACTCTCCCGCTTTACACATTCTTAACCATGGTGGCCGAACTTTCAAAACTGTCGTCACGCGCAAGCTCAGCCTGATGCTTCATCGCATCGCGCAGGAGAAATCCATGGCTTGGCAAAACTGGCAGCTGCTGCTCTTGGAGTGAACCCTTGCTGAAAAAAGCGCTGATCATCGCCTGCGGAGCGACTCTCCTTTCGAGCCAGCCCGCTTTCGCCGAGGTTTCGTCGTACAGCTATTTCGCGACGCGGGTCGCCAAGACACAGGTGCCCGAGCAACTGTCTTCGCCGGACCGCCAATATTATGCCGAGGTGTTCGGCGCGATCCGGGGACAGAACTGGGCGCGGGCGAAGGAATTGCTCGACAGCCGCGACAAGGGCCTGCTGCACGAGATTGCGCGCGCCGAGCTGTATCTGGCCGCCAGTTCGCCTCGGGTGGAAATGGGGCCGCTGCTCAGTCTGCTCAACGCAGCGCCGGAACTGCCGCATGCCGAACGGCTGGCGACGCTTGCCACCAAGCGCGGCGCCACCATCCTGCCCGATCGCCCGCAGACTGTTCGGATGGCCAGCTTTGCAGGGCTCACCCGCCGCGGCAAGCCGCGCAGCGTCGCCGATGGCACGGTGCCGGCGACGCTCGCCGCCCAGATCCAGGAACGGATTGTTGCTGATGATCCTGCAGGCGCTGCAGCCGTGCTGTCCAGCCAGCTCGACCTCCTGAGCGCCCATGCCCGCACCGAGCTGCAGCAGCGGGTGGCATGGTCCTATTATCTGGAAAACCGCGATTCCGAAGCTCTGGCGATGGCGCGTGCCGCGACATCCGGTGCAGGCGAATGGCTGGGCGAGGCGCATTGGACCGCTGGCCTTGCCGCATGGCGGCTGGGCGATTGCGCGTCTGCCCTGCAAGGATTTGAAGGCGCCGCCGCCAATGCCTGGAACGAGGAACAGCGCGCGGCAGGCTATTACTGGGCCTCGCGTGCAGCCACGCGCTGCCGCCGGCCCGATCTGGTGCAGGCCAATCTACGCTCCGCCAGCCAGTATGGCGAGACGCTGTATGGCGTGCTGGCCGCCGAGCAGATGGGCATGAGCGCTGCCGCGTTGCGCGCGGCCGATTTCAACGATCTCGACTGGAAGCAGCTGAAAGACCGGCCCAATGTCCGCCGCGCGATCGCGCTGGGCCAGATTGGCGAAGCGACGCTGGCCGACCAGGTGCTGCGGCACGAGGCGCAGATTGCCGGTGACCAGTCGCACGATGCGCTGCTTCGCCTGGCACGCGATTTGTCGATGCCGCAGACCCAGATGTGGCTCGCACACAACGGGCCGCAGGGCAGCCGTCCGGACAGCTTTGCCCGCTTCCCGTCGCCGCGCTGGGTGCCGCAGGATGGCTGGCGCGTCGATCCGGCGCTGGTCTATGCGCACACCCTGCAGGAATCGAATTTCCGCAGCGATGCGCGCAGCCCTGCAGATGCACGCGGGCTGATGCAGGTTCGCCCCGGCACCGCGCAGGACATGGCCCGGGCACGCGGCCAGTCGCTCGATGCCGGCGACCTCTACCAGCCCACGGTCAATCTCGAATATGGCCAGCGTTATCTGGAATTCCTCAACACCCGGCCCGAAACCCAGGGGCTGCTGCCCAAGATCATCGCCGCCTACAACGCAGGGCCCCTGCCCGTCAGTCGCTGGAACGAAAAGGTGCGCGACAATGGCGATCCGCTCCTTTTCATCGAATCGATCCCCTATTGGGAAACCCGCGCCTATGTCGGCATCATCCTGCGCAACTACTGGATGTACGAAAAACAGGCGGGCGTGAACTCCAAGAGCGCCACCGGGCTGGCGCAGGGCATGTGGCCGCGTTTTCCGCACGCTGGCGGCATCGAGCTAGTTCGGTTGAACACCGTGCAGAACAACTGAAACGCCATGCCGATTGACGAATCCCGGGCCTTCAAGCCGATCAACATCGCGCTGCTGACCATATCGGACACGCGCACCGCAGCCGATGACACCTCGGGCGACATCCTGGCCGGGTTGATCACCGGCAAGGGCCACCGGCTCATCACCCGCGCGATCGAGCGCGACGATGTCGAGCGGCTGGTGGTGCGGCTGAACAACTGGATCGATGACCCCGAAATCGATGCGATCATCTCCACCGGTGGCACCGGCCTGACCGGGCGCGACATCACGCCCGAAGCGCTCGACCGGGTGAAGGAAAAGGACATTCCGGGCTTTGGCGAGCTGTTCCGCTGGCTCAGTTACCAGACCATCGGCACCAGCACCGTGCAATCGCGCGCCTGTGCAGTGCTCTCGCGCGGCACCTATATCTTCGCGCTGCCCGGATCGAACGGCGCGGTCAAGGATGGCTGGAATGGCATTCTCAACGAACAGCTCGACAGCCGCAACCGGCCCTGCAACTTCATCGAACTGATGCCCAGGCTGCGCGAAACATAAGCGCCCAGCGGCTCTGCTATCCCTGTTCAGCGGCGTCTGGCGGCAGCGGTGTCTGCACCGCCGCACCGATGCCCAGCTTCCTTGCCACCCATTTCATGCTCGGGCCCTGGATCACGCTGGACAGCAGCACCACGAAAAACACGATGTTGAAGATCGTGAACGCCCCCGGCACGCCTGCGACCATCGGGAAGGTCGCCAGCACGATCGGTACCGCTCCGCGCAACCCTGCCCATGACACGAACAGCTTCTTGCGCCAGTCGAGCGAGCGGAACGGGGCAAGGCAGATGAACACGCTCACCGGGCGTGCCACCAGCATCAGCACGAAGGTGATGCCAAGGCCTCGGACGATCACGTCCATCAGATTGCTGGGGGCTACCAGCAGGCCCAAGGTCAGGAACATCACCACCTGCCCAAGCCAGGCCAGTCCATCCTGAAAGGTCGATATGATCTGCCGCGCGTCATAGCTGCGGTTGCCGGCGACCAGGCCTGCGACATAGGCCGCCAGAAACCCATTGCCGCCGATGACTTCGGCAAGGCCATAGGCGATCAGGGCGGCGGCGATCGAGACGACGAACGCCAGCCCGCTAGCCCGGTAGGCGCGACGCTTGAGAAGCTCGGGCAGCAGCCACCCCAGCCCCAGCCCGATGACGGCCCCCATCGCCATCTGGCCGCCGAAACTGGGCAACAGGCTGAGCGGCGACGCACCCGGTTGCGCAATGAACAGCAAGGCCGCACCAACCATGAAAATCGCCATCGGGTCATTGGTGCCCGATTCAAGTTCGATCAACGCTGGCACATCGCCGCCCAGGTCCAGCCCTGTGGAACGCAGGATCGCAAATACCGCCGCCGCATCGGTCGACGCCACGACCGAACCCAGCAAGAAGCCCTGAAACCAGCTGAAATCGAGCAGCATGACCGCAGCAAAGCCGGTAATCACCGCGCTGATCAGCACCCCGAACGTCGCGAGCACCAAGGCGGGCCGGACCATCTTTCGCACGGCCTGCCAGCTGGTATCCATGCCGCCGGAAAACAGAATGAAGATCAGGCAGGCCACGCCGACGCCCTGCGTCAGTTCATAATCGTCGAACGAGATACGACCGGGCCCATCGACCCCCGCCAGCATTCCCAGCCCCAGAAACCCGATCAGTGCGGGCAGCCCGAACCGGCTCGTCAGCGAGCCTGCGATCACCGTGGTCAGCAGTAACGTGCCGATGACCAGAAGGGCGACAGGGAGGGGCAAGGTCGGCATCTGGTCTTAAGAGCATCTGGACAGGCCCATAGCAAGGCGCTCCCCCCTCGGTTCCTCGCAAAGCCTGTGCTGCGCCTTGCAAATGTTCCTGCTTTGTACCATGATCGCGCGATGCCCAGCCCCCCTCCTCTCAAAGGCCGTGGCGCACCGGCCAATGCGCCATCGACGCGCTTCAACCTGCCCCAGCATGAGGCCGACGGTGACTGGCTCGATGCCATCAATATGGTCGACGACGGCCCGCCTCCGCTGCGTACAACGGTCACGCTGGAGCACCCCCGCTCAATCATCTCGCGCAACACTTCGCCAGACCTTCCGTTCGACCAGTCGATCAACGCCTATCGTGGCTGCGAGCACGGTTGCATCTATTGCTATGCGCGGCCCACGCATGCCTGGCTGGACCTGTCGCCGGGGCTGGATTTCGAAAGCCGCCTATTTGCCAAGCCCGATGCCGCCAAGCTGCTGCGCGCAACATTGCGCAAGCCGGGGTACGTGCCCAAGGTGATTGCATTAGGCACGAACACCGACCCGTATCAGCCGATCGAGGCGCAATACCGTATCACGCGCGCGATTCTCGACGTCTGTCTGGAGGCACGCCATCCGGTGTCGATCACCACCAAGTCGGACCGGGTGCTGGCCGATATCGATGTGCTGGCGCAGATGGCCAAGCTCAATCTGGTCGCGATTGCCCTGTCTGTCACGACGCTGGACGGCACGATCGCGCGGACGCTGGAACCTCGCGCCGCTGCGCCTCGCAAGCGATTGGCGGCAATCAGGGCGCTGGCAGAGGCGGGTGTGCCGGTGCACATCAACATATCGCCGGTCATCCCGGCGATCACCGACCATGAAATCGAGGGGCTGGTCGCAGCGGGGGCTGCGGCGGGTGCGCTTTCCGCCTCGTACATTCCGGTCCGCCTGCCGCACGAAGTGGCCCCGCTGTTCCGCGCCTGGCTCGATGCCCATTTCCCGGATCGCGCTGCCAGGGTGATGGGAATCATTCAGGACATGCGCGGCGGGCGCGACAATGATCCTGAATTCGGCAGCAGGATGCGCGGGTCCGGGCCATGGGCGGAACTTATTCGCACCCGTTTCCGCATCGCCGTCAGGCGCGCAGGCCTGAACCAGCACAAATGGACGCTCGATACCGCACAGTTCCGTGCGCCTGCCGATGGTTGTCAGGGCGAACTGTTCTAGCCTCGCGCCCGGAGGTCATGGGCTAACCCTTGTAGCCGAACGCCTCTTTCGCCATCGCCACCAATGCAGGATCGGCATCGGGTAGGCTTTTGGGGACACTGGCCTCCAGTTTCTCGGCCACATAAGTGAGCACGGCGATGCGCGCGGCTTTCTTGTTATTGCCGTCGAACACTGCCCAGGGCGCCCAGCGCGTATCGGTCTGGCGGAACATGTCATGCTTCGCCTCGAGATACTCGCCGCGCTTGCCCCTGTTGCGAAAGTCCTCTGCGGTCACCTTCCACCGTTTTTCAGGGACGTCGAGCCGATCGGCGAGGCGCTTGTCCTGCGTCGCCTGGGTGACGTGCAGGAACACCTTGATGATCGCGGTGCCGCCATCGACCTGCTGCGCCTCGAACTCGTTGATCTCGTCATAGCCGCGCTTCCAGTCGCGCTCGCTGCACAGCCCTTCGACCCGTTCGACCAGGACACGCCCGTACCACGACCGGTCGAACACTGCGATCTCGCGGCTTCCCGGCAGTTTCTGCCAGAAGCGCCACAGGAAATGGCGGTCCTTTTCAACCGCAGTCGGCGCGCCGATCGGGTAGACCTGAAAGTAACGCGGGTCCCATTCGGATGTCATCCGCTTGACGATCCCGCCCTTGCCGGCAGCATCCCAGCCTTCCATCACGATGATCGCGCGCTTGCCATGGACGATATGCCGGGCATGCGCATGCGAGAGCCGCTCCTGCAGCGCCTTCAGCGCCTCGCCGTAATCGCCATCAAAGCCTGCGCCCTTCTCATATTGCTCAAGCTTGATGCTCATGTTCCGTCTCCCTGCAGCCGTGCCTCGCGTTCGGCATAGTCCGCTTCTGCCAGACGGCGCGCGGCAATTCTATCGAATGCCGCGTTGATGGCACGTTCGCGCGGCAGCAGGGTCTGCGCCTGCCGATAGCGTACCAGAGCGTCGTCCAGTTCGCCGCGCTGCTCGGCGCACAGCGCAAGATTGAAGACAACCGAGCTCTGCCCCGGAACCTCGGTATCGAGCGCCTGCCAGATGTCACATGCGCCTTGCGGATTGCGGGCGGTGGCCTTCAGCGCGTCGCGGAAGCGGTTGGACTGGTCCTTGTCGAGGCCCTTGCGCACCTCGAGCACCCGTATGTCATCGGCACGATAGTCCGGCGCGATGTCGATGCGGACCTCGTCGGCAATCCGTTCGACGAGCATCGACACGGTATCGGGTATGCTCCGGTTGGCTTGCCGGTCAGGGCAGACCACCACCTGATCGCGCTGCGACAGTTGCCGCTGGTAGACGATGCCGCCATCGTCGAGGCGGGCCATCCGCAGCGACGGGTTGAGCGTGACGATGCGGCGCTGGCAGCGGATCTTGACCTCTTCCTCGCGCACGCACTTGTTGTTGCCATCGCGCTCGGCGCATTCCTTGCGCGTTTCTTCGACCGGCTGGTTCTCGATCACGGCATTGGCGATGCCGGACAGCACGGCATCGGCGGGTGCGCTCGACCGTTCGGCCACGACGCGGAAATAGGGCTGACCCAGCACGGCGACCTGCGCCAGCGTCCCTTCCAGCGCAAAGGAAAGCTCGCGCCCCTCGCGGCCGCCAAAGCGTTCAACCACGATCGATCCCACCTGCGCCGCTTCGCGATTACGCGCAGGATACAGCGCCTGCACCGTCAGGGTTTCGGCGGTGGCGGGCACGGCGGTACAACCCAGCGCAAGAGCAATGAGCAGGCGCCCCAAACGCCCGCGATGGATGAGTTGATGTTCAGCTTCTGACATGATTGCCGCCCCAGATCCGATATGCAGGCAAGCCCGCGATTCCGTTGAAATGTAACATAAACTTGGCCCTAGTCATGTGACAATGCTGTGCCTGACATCACTGGATCGAATGAAAATCAGGCAGGGATGCAGGGCACGCCATACTGGTGCAAAACCATGTCTGCGCTGACCAGACACGCCTGCTCAACTTGGGCCTGCGCAAGCAGCAGATGATCGAACGGGTCACCATGGTGATGCGGCAGATGCGTAAGCGCCAGGAGGTGCACATTTGACAGGCCAAGCAGGTCGAAGCCGAATTCAGGCAGGCGCGGCAGGATTTCACCGGGGCCGACGTGCAATTTGCCTATCCGTTGCTTGATTGCGGTTTCCCACAAGGAAACCTGGCTGACCAACACGCCATTGGAGGGCTCTGAAATCAATGCGCGCGTCTTGCGCGTCAGGCGCGGATCATCGTCCAGCCACCAGAGCAGAATGTGGGTGTCCAGCAGCAGCTTCACGGCACCAGCCTATCAGGACTGCGATGGCTCGGAGCCGTAATCCCACGCCTCGAAGCTGGCCAAGATATCCTCCGGCCATTCGTCAAAATCATCCGTCATATGAATCTGACCGCGCAACGCCCCAGGCTGGCGCGGCTTTTTGAGAGGCACGAATTGCTGCGCAGGCTGTGACTGGAACGGCATCGACATTTCGCGCACTCCCCGATCCGACGCACCCGGCGCGCCGCCCATAGAAACGTCCTGCAGATACGCCTTGACCATGGCCGAAAGCGAGGTGCCCAGTTCGGCGGCGCGGATCCGCGCCAGCCGATGGGTTTCGTCATCCAGTGCGATGGTCACATTCTTCATGACCAACGCAGTATCACAGTTTCACAGTCCGGACAAGTTAGCCCTTCTGCTGCTCGGCAATCCGGATATTGAGTTCGCGCAACTGCTTGAGGCTGACCGGCGACGGCGCGCCCATCATCAGGTCTTCCGCCTTCTGGTTCATCGGGAACAGCACGACCTCGCGGATGTTGGGTTCATCGGCGAGCAGCATCACCATGCGGTCGACGCCCGGTGCCGAACCACCATGCGGCGGTGCGCCGAACTTGAACGCGTTGATCATGCCGGAGAAGTTCTTCTCGACGTCTTCCTTGCTGTAGCCTGCGATCTCGAACGCCTTGTACATGATGTCCGGCCGGTGGTTCCGGATCGCGCCCGACGACAGCTCGACGCCGTTGCAGACGATGTCGTACTGCCACGCAAGGATGTCGAGCGGGTCCATCGTTTCCAGCGCTTCCATCTCACCCTGCGGCATCGAGAACGGGTTGTGGCTGAAGTCGATCTTCTTGGCGTCCTCGTCATATTCGAACATCGGGAAGTCGACGATCCAGCAGAACTTGAACACGCCCTGTTCGATCAGGTTCAGCTGTTCGCCCACGCGGGTGCGCGCCGCGCCTGCCAGCTTGGCCGCCTGAAGCTCCTTGCCTGCAGCAAAGAACACGCCGTCATTGGGTCCAAGGCCGAGCTCTGCGATCAGCTTGGCGGTGCCTTCCTCACCATGGTTCTTGGCGATCGGGCCGCCGGGAACGCCGTCGCGGATGTTGATATAGCCGAGACCCGCATGGCCTTCGCTGCGCGCCCAGTCGTTCATGTCGTCGAAGAACTTGCGGCTCATCGCGCCCGCGCCGGGGGCCGGGATCGCACGGACCTTGCCGCCCGAACCCACGATCTTGTCGAACAGGCCAAAGCCCGATCCGACGAAATGGTCGGTGACATCGCTGATCACCAGCGGATTGCGCAGATCGGGCTTGTCCGATCCGTATTTCAGCATGGATTCGCGATAGGGAATGCGCGGGAACGCGCCTTCGGTCACGGCCTTGCCGTTGGCGAACTCCTTGAACACGCCGCCAAGCACTGGTTCGAGCGCGGCGAACACATCGTCCTGCGTCACGAAGCTCATCTCGAGGTCGAGCTGGTAGAATTCGCCGGGGCTGCGGTCGGCGCGCGCGTCTTCATCGCGGAAGCACGGGGCGATCTGGAAATAGCGGTCAAAGCCCGCCACCATCAGCAGCTGCTTGAACATCTGCGGCGCCTGCGGCAGCGCGTAGAACTTGCCGGGGTGCACGCGGCTGGGCACCAGATAATCGCGCGCGCCTTCGGGCGACGATGCGGTCAGGATCGGGGTCTGGAACTCGGTAAAGCCCTGATCGACCATGCGCTTGCGCAACGATGCGATCACCTGAGAGCGCAGCATGATGTTGCGGTGCAGGCGTTCACGGCGCAGATCGAGGAAGCGATAGCGCAGGCGGATATCCTCGGGATACTCCTGCTCGCCTGCCACCGGCATCGGCAGTTCGTCGGCGGCAGACTGGATGATCACTTCGGCCGCGCGCACTTCGATCTCACCCGTCGGCAGGTTCGCGTTCACCGTCTCGGGCGAGCGCGCCACCACCGTGCCGGTCACGGTCACGACGCTTTCGACGCGCAGCCGCTCGAGCGCGGCAAAGGCCGGGCTGTCGGAATCGGTGACGATCTGGGTCAGCCCATAATGGTCACGCAGGTCGATAAACAGCAGATTGCCGTGATCACGCTTGCGGTGGATCCAGCCTGACAGGCGAACCTGCTGGCCGACATCGGAAGCGCGAAGCGCGGTGCAATTGTGGGTGCGATATGCGTGCATGAAAACCGTCAATCCTGATCGTGACATGGGGGCCGCAAACCTGCCTTTGCGGACAGCTGCGCTACAGCGCGGCTAACACCGTGCTGCCGCGCTTTTGTCAAGCTTTGTGCGTTGCCGCCCTGCCCTGCACCTTCAATCGATCAGCCCCAGATGCACCAGCGGATCGCTCCGGAACACCGCAATGTCGCCAGGATCGGCAAGCAGCCGTCGCTGTGCCAGGCGGAACCTGCGATAGTCATCGCCATAGTCGCTGGCGACACGCGCGGCATCCAGATCGTTGGTCTTGCCCCAATGGCGGGTAAACCGGATGCCCATTGCGTCCAGCCTGGCTACCACGGCACGATAGCTGCGATGGCTGACATCGCTGCGGGGGCCATCGAAATCGATCACCACATTGTTCTCGAACCGCGCCGGTGCCAGCAGTCCTGCCGCACGCTGCATGAAGCGCAGGGTGACGACAGTACCGCCGCCGCCGTTCAGGAATGCCTCGATCAGCGGATCGAACGCGCGCTCCAGATCGGATCGCGCCATCGTCACCGAGCCATTGAACAGGTTGGCGATCGGGTTGTGCGGCTCTGTCGTATGGCCCCAGGTCGCGACCGCCTCCGGATCCGATATGTCGCGTTGCGTGGCATAGCCCGCCCGCATCGCCAGTTGCAGCACATCGGCTCTGAACAGGTCCAGCCCCGCCATCGCCTTGCCGATCAGCGTCAGCGCATCGTGGCCGGCTCCTGCCAGAGGACGCGGCGGTGGAGGGATCCCCGGATCGAAATCACGCAGATACAACAATCGCAGCAGCGCATCCCTGGTGAAGGGGGCGAACGGGTTGAGAATTACCTGGACGAAATGCGGCTGCTCATCCAGCGCCAGCGCGCGCGAGAACCCGCGAAAATCGCCGTTCGCCAGCCGGGTGATATCGCCGCGGGCCAGCTTCGCACGCTTCTGGATATTGCGGACCATGTAGATGGGAACGCATTCAATCACCATCGCGGTGACAAAGCCCATCGCGCCGACCGCCACCTGGCAAGCGGCGAAAACATCGTCATCGCGGAAGATCGTGCTGCCGGTCGCGCCCACGAAATCGGGCGACATCACTGGCTGATGGGGTTCCACCCAGAACACGCCCGATGGCGTGACGACCTGCAGCGCGCGGACATGGTCCTGAATCCCCCCTGCTGCCAGCACGCTGCCATGCGTGCCCGTGGCACAGGCCCCCGCCCAGGTCTGGCCGTTGCTGGCCCCGCCGGTCCTGAGGCTCAGCCCCAGCTCTTCTGCACTGTCGTTGACCTCATCGACCGTCGCACCTGCCTGCACCAGCATCAAGCAAGAGGCGTCACGGCCCGGCGCTACGTCTCTTGCCGTGAGGCGAAAACAGCGGTTGATGTTGCGTGTCTCGACCAGCCACCCGCCCTGAACGACGGAAATGGGCGACGGTGACCAGCCCGCGCCCAGCGGACGCACCTGCTGCCCGGCCTGACGTGCCTGCTGCAGAAGTGCCAGCACATCGTGCGCGACATCACGCAACACCGCCCGACCGGTCGATGCCGTGCTGTTCTGCAATTCTACAAGATCGGAGAGGTCTGCCGATTCGGTACCATGATAGTTGACCCAATGCCTTGGGCCATGACGCAGCGGTGCCGGCATCAGCAGTCACCGACGGGACTGTTGCCCGCAAACATCCGGTAATCGATATTGACCCTTCGGACGATTCCCAGCGTGACCAGCGACAGCATGATTTGCCCGAAGTTCATCGAAAATCGCATGTCGTTGAAGCCCCGCCCTGCCGGATCGCTGACGCAGGCGCTGCGTCCGGCGCGTGTTGCAAAGCCCCATGCGAGTATCGTCAGTACTTCGCGGTCTCCGCTCACGGGGCGGGAATTGTCGAGAACCAGAAAGGCGTCACCTGCCTGAGACATAAGCTGCCCTGCGAGGCACAACGCCAGAACAACGATAACCGCGTGATAAATCCACATGCTTGCCCCCATCAACAGCATTATATGATGGTTACATATGACAGCGGCGAATGATTCTCAAAGATGGTAGAACGTTATTCTTGTCCGTTATCGATTCATTGGCTTGCTCTGCGATGGTTTGCGACCTTCGGCACACGCTGTATAGGTTGCACATGCATATCCATCCGTTGATCACCGACACCGATTCCCTTGAGCGCCTCTGCGCTCGGCTGGCCCAGTCCGACTTTGTTGCGGTCGACACGGAGTTCATGCGCGAAAACACCTATTGGCCGGAACTGTGCCTGGTGCAGATCGGCAATCTGGAAGAGGCTGCGGCCATCGACCCCAAGGCACCGGGCATCGATCTGACCCCGCTGCTCGACCTGCTCACGGAGAATCACGATGTCCTGAAGGTGGTCCATGCCGGGCCGCAGGATATCGAGATCATCTTCAACCTCACGGGCAAGACCCCTTCGCCGCTGTTCGATACCCAGGTCGCGGCAATGGCCTTGGGCCAAGCCGAGCAGATCGGCTATGCCAACCTCGTCGAAAGCTGGCTGGGCCTGACGGTCGACAAGGGCGCGCGCTTTACCGATTGGTCGCGCCGTCCGCTGGAGGCGCGCCAGATCGACTATGCGATCGGCGATGTGACGCATCTGGCCAAGATTTTCCCCAAGATGCTCGACAAGCTCCGCCGCACTGGGCGCGGCGCGTGGCTGGATATCGAAATGGAAAAGCTGGGCGATCCGCGCCAGTACAAGCCCGATCCAGACACCTTGTGGCAGCGCATCCGCCCGCCGGGCCGCAGCGCGCAGATTCTGGGCCGCATGCGCGCGCTGGCGTGGTGGCGCGAAACCGAGGCGCAGGACAAGAACCTGCCGCGCGGTCGGATCATGAAAGACGAGACACTGGCCGACATCGCCGCGCACCCGCCTTCGACCCAAGCCGATCTGGGCAAGGTTCGCGGCCTGTCCGCTGCCTGGCGCGAAAACGACATTGGCGCGCGGATGATGGATGCGCTGGTCGCCGCGCGTCCGCTCAGCGCAGCTGAAATGCCGCCCAAGAGCCCGCGCGGCCCGGCACTGGGAAAGGAAGGCGCACTCGTCGCTGACCTGCTCAAGCTGCTGCTGAAGATCCGTTCGCGCGAGATCGATGTTGCAGCACGGCTGCTGGCACGCAGCGATGACCTGGAAGCGCTGGCAGCCGGCGTCCGCAAGGGGCTGCCGATCCTGGAAGGCTGGCGGTTCGAACAGTTCGGGCGCGATGCACTGGCGCTGGTCGAAGGCCGGATGGCATTTGCCATCGCCGATGGCCGGATCAAGATGACGCGCACCGAACTGGTGGTCGACCCCGAAACGGTGGTCGCGGCTGCGCTAGCCGAGCAGCCATGACGTCCTATCTGCCGACGCTCAAGCAGCTGCAATACCTGGTCGCGCTCGAGGAACATGGCCATTTCGGCAAGGCGGCAGACGCCTGCTTTGTCACCCAATCCACCCTGTCGGCAGGCCTACGCGAGCTGGAAACGCTGCTGGGCGTGATGCTGGTCGAGCGCACGCGGCGCGTGGTGCGCTTCACTCCGCTGGGCAACAAGGTCGTCGCCAAGGCGCACCGCATCCTGCGCGAAGCAGAAGAGCTATCCGATCTGGTCCGCTCATCGGGCAAGCCGTTGTCCGGCGAATTGCGGATGAGCGTCATCCCCACCATCGCGCCCTTCCTGCTGCCACGCCTGCTGCCCGGGCTGCGCCGCGAGCAGCCCGACTTGCAGCTGTTCCTGCGCGAGGAGGTCAGCGCGGCGGCGGTCGAATCGCTGCACCACGGCCAGGTGGATTGCGTTCTTCTAGCGCTGCCTTTCCCGGCGGGGGATGTCGAACACGAGTTGCTGTTCGTCGATCCGCTGTACGTCGCCTTTCCCAAGGACGACCCGCGCGACCCGCCCGAGCTGGTCTCGCCCGAGCTGATCGACGAATCGCGGTTGTTGCTGCTCGAGGACGGTCATTGCCTGAAGGACCATGCGCTGGCAGCGTGCAACCGGCCCGAACTGCGCGCCAATGCGATGATGTTCGGCACTTCGCTGCATACGCTGGTGCAGATGGTCGACAACAAGCTGGGTCTGACGCTGCTGCCGCAGATGGCGATCGACGCCGGCATCCTCAACAACACCGATATCGTCGCGCGCCCGCTGCTCGCCGATCATGCCTCGCGCGATATTGCGGTCATCTGGCGCCGCAACAGCCCCCGCGCCGAGGAATTCCGGATGCTGGCGGAAATCTTGCGGCGGGGCCATGCCGAAGGCAAGTGCACGGTCTGATCGACAGAAAACATCGCCCCCCATTGCAGGGAGTCGCTGATCTTCAATCCATGTGCTTCAAGCCGACGCGCAGATAATCCCAGCCCGTAACCAGCGTCAGGATCGCTGCGCTCCACAATGTCACGATGCCCAGATCGTGCATCCATGGTTGATCGGGAAATCCGCCCGAGAAAATCAGCGTGCCCAGCGCCAGCAGCTGCAGCGTGGTCTTCCATTTGGCCATCTGGGACACCGGAACCGACACCTGCAGCCCGGCCAGAAACTCGCGCAGCCCCGAGACCGTGATTTCGCGCAGCAGGATGATCAGCGCCGCAATCATGTGAACACCATCGATATTGTCGTTGGCGCACAGGATCAGGATGACCGCAGCCACCATGATCTTGTCGGCTATGGGGTCCAGAAAGATGCCCAGCTTCGACACCGCGCCCTGCGCACGCGCCAGATAGCCATCGAAATAATCCGTGATTCCCATCAGGCAATACACGACAAAACCGAGCAGATAACCTGTCGTCCAGCCTGGCCACCACAGCAAGGCGGCGAGCAACGGCACGGTGACAATCCGTGAAAGCGTCAGGATGTTGGGTACGGTCAGCATAAGTTGTCCGCCTCATAGCCACATTCCGTCCAGATGGAAATGGCTTGACCCGTTCTGTTTCGCCCCCGATACGGCGGCTGAGGCTTGCACGTCGTTCCGACATCTCCACGGTCGGGACGAGACGAGGGCAGGCCGGCGGGTCAATAACAGAGGTACTGACAGCATGGCTTCCGCTGGCGCGCTTTTGAACAAGAGGCGCTTTCTTCCGCTGTTCGTGACCCAGTTGCTCGGCGCGTTCAACGACAACCTCTACAAGAACGCCATGGTGCTGTTCGTCGTCTACAGCGTGTATAACGACGAAACGGCAGAGACCTGGTTCAGCGCTATTGCAACGGCGGTATTCATCCTGCCGTTTTTCCTGCTTTCGGCTCTGGCCGGGCAGTTGGCGGATACGCGCGACAAGGCGGTCATCATCCGCATCGTCAAATTCTGCGAGATCATCATCATGCTGGTCGGCGGCACCGGGCTCTATCTCGCCTGGGCCGGCACGGCCGTGCACAGCCTTGCCATTCCGCTGATGATGCTCGCGCTGTTTGCCATGGGCATCCATTCGACATTCTTCGGCCCGATCAAATACGCCATCCTGCCGCAGCATCTGCAGGATGACGAGGTTCTGGGCGGCACCGGCCTGGTCGAGGCCGGAACGTACATCGCCATTCTGCTAGGCACGATCCTGGCCGGGTGGATTCCGGTCGAGATCGCCGGCATCGCGGTGGTGCTGACCGCCATTGTCGGATATTTCACCGGGCGACAGGTGCCCCCTGCTCCGCCGATGACCGAACGCACCAAGCTGGACTACAACTTCGTCCGCGCCTCGATCGCGCTGATCAAGGCGACGATGAAGGTGAAGCGGGTGTTCCTCGCGATCGTTGCCATCAGCTTTTTCTGGACCATCGGCGCGGTGCTGTTCATTCAGTTCCCGCCGCTCGCCAAGAACGTGCTGACCGCCAGCAAGGAGGTGGCCAGCCTGTTTCTCGTGGTATTCTCGGTCGGCGTAGCCATCGGATCGGTCGCCATCAACGCGCTGCTCAAGGGAACCGTATCGGCGCGCTATTCGCCGGTATCGGTGATCGTGATGGGGCTGTTCGTGGTCGCGTTCTTCTTCGTGTGCCGCCAATGGGTGCCGGATACCGGCGGATCGCTGTTCACGGTGGGCGAGTTTGTCAAACACCCGATGGCCGTTCCGCTGCTGCTGTCGCTGCTGGGGATAGCCGTTGCAGGCGGCATGTTCGTGGTGCCGCTCTATGCGTTTCTCACCACCACGGTGCACAAGAGCGAAGCGGCGCGCACGATCGCTGCCAACAACATCGTCAATTCAGGCGCCATGGTCGTGGGCTCGCTGATCGCGATCGGCCTGAGCCTGGCCGGGTTGGCGGTGATCTATCAGCTGCTGTTGAGCGCTGCGATGTGCGTCGTGGCAGCGTGGTTGGGCCATCTGCTGCACCAGGCGAGCCTCGAGCCGCACGGTGACCACGAGCTCGGCGGCTGATCGGTTTACTCGACCACCCTGACCAGCTTGCGCTCCAGTGGGGCGAGCACGCCCGACAGTTCATGCCCGCGCTTCAATACCGCGCCGCCTTCGCCGACCAGCGCCCATTGGCCCTGTTTGCGGCGAAATGACGGCCGTTTTTCAATGCGATATTCGGGCCGTTCGGTCGCGCGGCGGAAACAGGAAAACACCGCAGCATCGCGGCCCAGTTCCATCGCATAATCGCGCCAGACGCCTGCGGCGACAGCCCGTCCGTACAGATCGAGGATGCGGTTCAGCTCTTCACGATCAAAGGCCACCTGGTTAGGGGCCCCAGGAACGGGGAAGAGCGAGACATTGCTGCCGGGGATCAAGCGGAGGACTCGCTGGACAAGCGCCGCGCCATATCAGGCAGCGGTCCCGCTATCGCGATCGGGTGCGCTGGGAGCAGTGCGTGCGGCCTGCCGGGCCTCGTCGCGTTCATCGATCAACTGCGTGATGCGTTCCTGCATCTGGCGGATTTCGCACTGTAGCAGCTCGAGCTTTTGCGTCGAAGGGTCGAACGTCTGGCTGCAGGGCGTGCCATATTGCACGAACCCACGCTGCTTTTCGGTGGCATCCACCGGCGTCGGCCGCGCAGGGATGCCGACCATCACCGATCCGGGAGCAACATCGCGGGTCACGACAGCATTGGCACCAATCCGCGCGCCCTTGCCGACCGTCAACGGACCGAGAATGGCCGCACCAAGGCTGACGATGACATCGTCCTCGATCGTCGGGTGGCGCTTGCCACTCACGCCGTCCGTCGGATTGCGGCCGCCCAGGGTCGCGCCCTGATAGATCGTGACATTGTTGCCGATCACTGCTGTCTCGCCGATGACGACGAACCCGTGGTCGACGAAAAAGAACCGACCGATCTCGGCCCCCGGATGGATGTCGATCGCGGTCAGGAAGCGCGAGAGGTGATTGACGAAGCGCGCGAGAAAGAACAGTTCGCCCTTGAACAGCCAATGCGCCACGCGGTGCAGGCCCAGCGCCAGGACGCCCGGGTAGAGCAGGATCTCCCAGCGCGACCGCGGCGCGGGATCGCGCGCGCGGATCGAATCCAGATATTCGCTCAATGCGCTGAACATGGCGCCATCCCTTTGATCATTCATTCGAAGATTAAATAGAGGGTGCGGCCTGACTTTACCAGTGCCCCGGTCAGATTGCCCTAGCGCGCAGTCCCAGATACTGGGCCAACCGACGCAAACGGCGTTCGACAACCTCTCCCAACAGCGCCTTGTCGGCGCCGTTCAGCACCAGTTCCAGCGTATCTCCGTTACGCCTGAGCGCGGTGCGCCGCAGCACGTCGTGCGTCCCTGCGCCAAGCCGCTGCGCCAGACGCATCGCCAGCCCCCAGCCGATCGCTCGGTCGAGCATGGGCTCGGGCGCAACGTGCTGATCGAGCGGGAACGGCCGCGGTCCGCCGCCAAAATTGGTATACAGGGCTTGCCCGATCATCGATCGACCGATCACATCGATACCGACCCAATTGCCATGCAGGGCGATTTCCAGCCCGCGCTCGGCGCGGAAATCGGGGCTGGCCTGCCAGGCGACGTCGGAAAGGTGGCACGCTGCCATCAGCCAGCGCTGCCAGTGCGGCGGATCATCCGGGAAGACGGGCGCAATCCATTCGAACAATGGCAGCGAATCCTCGGCAAAGCGCGACTGCAATTGTCCAAAGCGTTCCGTCGCGACCAGCAGCGGATCGCGCTGGCGCACGTCTTCGTCCATTCGCGCGTACAAAAGCCCTTCCCGCAGTCCAAAGGACGACACCACAAACTCGCTGGGATCCAGGTGACGCTGCATCAGGCGCAGCAGTGCTATGGCGTCGGTCAGCGTTTCAATGCGTGAAGGAGCAAGGCCCGTCGCCTGGCGCACGGCATCCCTGTCCATCGCGCGGAACCCCGCCAGCACCGCTTCGGGGCGCGCGGTATCGATATGGTACTGGTGCAGAACACGCAGCGGATAAGCGGTGAGGTGCATGTCGAGCCGGGCAAAGGCGCGCCACGAACCACCAACCAGGTAGAATGGCTTGCCGCGATGCTGGCTCAGCCAGGGATACGCTTCGACCATGGTCTTGAGCTTGCGGGGCAGTGCGGAGGCATCGCTGCGCCGGATCGCTGCCGCGCGCAGGACTCCCAGCGGCAGCGTTGCGGTCTCGTGCACCTGTCCATCGGCGACCCGCGCCAGATCGAGACTGCCTCCGCCCAGATCGCCGACGATGCCGTCTGCATCGGGGATGGCAGAAAGCACACCCATAGCCGAGGTGCGTGCCTCGTCTTCACCCGAGAGGATGGTGATATCGAGCCCCAGCGCGGCCACCCTGCGGGTGAACTCTTCGCCGTTGCTGGCATCGCGTACCGCTGCGGTCGCGACGCACACCGTCTCATCCACATCCATCTCGCGCGCCACGACGCGGAAGCGCTCCAGCGCCAGGATTGCCCGCGTCATCGAGGCTTCGTCAATCGTGCCGGTTTCCGCCAGCGAACGGCCCAGCCCCGCCATCACCTTTTCGTTGAAGATCAGCGCGGGATTGCGGCGTGGACCGGAAAACACCACCAGACGCACCGAGTTCGAGCCGATATCGACGATCGCGGTGCGATACAGGTGAACCGGCTGGTTCTGCTTGCGGATGAAGAAATTCATGAGGGGGTGTTCACTCTTCGCGCGCGGCGCGGCGATGGAGGCTCAGTTTGGGCACGGCATCGCTGTTCTTGAGCGCAGTGCCCCGGCCCGACAGCGACGGATTGGTCATGAAATAGCGGTGCAGGTTGAACGGCTTGTCATCGGGGCTGATGCGCAGATACCGGCCCTCACCATCCAGCTCCCAGCTTTGCTCGTTGTCGAGCAGATTGGCGACCAGCACCTGTTCGAGCACCTGATCGTGCACGGTCGGGTTCTGGATCGGCAGCATGTATTCGACCCTGCGGTCGAAATTGCGCGGCATCCAGTCGGCGGAACTGATGAAGACCTTGGCCTTGTCGTTGGGAAGCACATCGCCATTTCCGAACGCCCAGATGCGGCTGTGCTCCAGAAAGCGCCCGACCACGGATTTCACCCGGATGTTATCCGACATGCCCGGAACACCGGGCCGCAGACAGCAGATGCCGCGAATGACCAGTTCGATCTGCACGCCGGCATTGCTCGCTGCGTACAGTTTGTCGATCATCGCCGGATCGACCAGCGAGTTCATCTTGGCCCAGATCACGCCAGTCCGGCCCGCGCGCGCCTCTTCCATTTCATGGTCGATCAGCGCGATCAGATCCTTGCGCATGTCGCGCGGCGACATCGACAGGAGTTCCAGCTTTTCGGGTTCGACATAGCCGGTGATATAGTTGAACAGCTGCGCCGCATCACGGCTGGCGCGCGGATCCGCGGTAAAGAAGCTGAGGTCGGTATAGATGCGCGCGGTGACCGGATGGTAGTTGCCGGTGCCGAAGTGGCAATAGGTCCGGAAGCCATCGGGCTCGCGCCGCACCACCATCGAAATCTTGGCGTGGGTCTTCCACTCGATAAAGCCGTAGACCACCTGAACGCCGGCGCGTTCCAGTGCGCTGGCCCACAGCAGGTTCTGCTCCTCGTCGAACCGCGCCTTCAGCTCGACCACAGCGGTCACCGATTTGCCGGCCTCTGCCGCTGCGATCAGCGCGTTGATTACCGCCGACTGCTTGCCAGCGCGGTACAGGGTCTGCTTGATCGCCACGACATCGGGGTCTTGCGCCGCCTGTTTCAGGAACGCGATGACCACCTCGAAGCTCTCATAAGGATGGTGGACGACAATGTCCTTGCTTCTGATCGCTGCAAAGCAATCGCCGTCATGCTCCCGGATCCGTTCAGGAAATCTCGGCGTAAATGCGGGAAACTTCAGGTCGGGACGATCCTCGTCGACAAGCGCTGCCAGGTCGCCAATGCCCAGGAAACCATCATCCGAAGACTTGGTGCCGCCTTCGTGCAGCAGATTGTCGTCGAGCAGTTGGGCCAGTCCATGGTCCATCAGCCGCGAGGTTTCCAGCCGGATCACCTCGCCACGCCGCCGTCGCTTGAGCGCGGTGCGGAAATACAGCACGAGGTCTTCGGCCTCTTCCTCGACCTCGATGTCGCTGTCACGAATGATCCGGAACAGGCCTGATGCGCGCACATCATAGCCGGGGAACAGTTTGTCGGCGAAGGCAACGACGATCTTCTCCAGCGCGACATACCAGCCCTCATCGCCTGCAATCCGCAAGAAACGCGGCATCGTTGCGGGCAGCATCACCAGTTCGCGCACAGTCTTGCCGTCAGACCTGCGCTTCAGATCGAAAATCAGGCTGAGCCCCTTGTTCGGAATGAACGGAAAGGGGTGCGCAGGGTCAAGCGCCTGCGGGGTGAGCACCGGGAAGATCTGCGTGACGAAATGCTCGCGCAGCCAGGCGCGGTTGGCCTCGTCCAGATCCTCGACATTTGCCTCGACCACGCCGGTCGCGGCAAGGTCAGCGCGCAGTTCGCTCCACACGCGCTGCTGCTGGGCGTTGAGCCGGTCTACCGCGCGTTCGATCTCAGCCAGCTGCTGCACCGGGGTGCGGCCGTCGGCCGAGCGTTCCTCGACATGCTGGGCAACCTGACCCACCAGTCCGGCCACGCGGACCATGAAGAATTCGTCGAGATTGTTCCCCGAAATCGAGAGAAACCGAAGCCGTTCGAGCAGCGGGTGCCGCGGGTTGCAGGCTTCCTCAAGCACGCGGTCATTGAATGCGAGCCAGCTCAATTCTCGATTGAAATAGCGCCTTTCCGAATCAAGGAGCCGGGAAGTCTTCGTTTCGATTTCAGTCGGTTGAGCCGCCATCTGTTCCTGCCAGTGTCGCCAGTGCCTCGCGCACCAGTCTTTGACCGATCGGACGCTGCATTGCCAGCGCCATCTCGTCGATCGTGCGCGCCAGATCACGGATCGCGGGATAGGAGCGCTCCATCCGGACGGCGGCATAGGCTGCCAGCGCGTCGGGAAGGGCCAATCCAGCGCGTGCCAGCAGCTTCTGCAGCAGAAGAGCGGTCATTTCCTCATCAGGAGGCGGAATTTCGACAAGCAATGATGCGCCAAGCCGCGACAGCAGATCGGGCAACCGGATGCCCCATTGCGCGGGCAGCGATGCCGCCGCGAACAGAACCGGCGCCCCTTGAGTCTGCGCGCGGTTCCAGGCGTGGAACAGCGTCTCGTCGCTCTCGCCATCGGCATTGTCGATGAAGCAACCGCCCGATCCGGTGACGAACGCCCTGCCGATCACGGTCTTGCCCGATCCGGGCGGGCCGACCAGCACCGCCGCGCCAAAGGGCAGCCGTGTCCAGTCGAAAAGCCGATCGACCACCGCGCGGTTGCAATCGGTGACCAGAAACGCGCTGTCAGCCTCCGGTCCGGCTGCCGCAAACGGCAGGGCGAACTGGCGTGTCATGATCGGTTATCCCCCGCCGCCAGGTGCTGGAGCCGCCGCTGCGGGACGCGAGATTCTCAGCACCCCTGCCCCCTGTTGCACCCGCCAGCCGCGAGCCTCCAGCGCACCGCGCAGCGCGTCGATCTCGAGCGCTGAATTGACCTGCATCACCGACGTTCCACCCAGCGCGAGGCTGGCCGTGCTGGCCGATTGCACGCCCGGAATGCTGCGCACCAGCCGTTCAGCAGCCTGGACAGCGGCAACATCGGGTGTATCGAACTGGATCGAGATGATCTGCGGACCGGCTGTCAGGCCGCCAGATTCAACGGGAGCATCTTCTGCAAGGGACTCGTCGAGAAGCTCCTCCACGATTTCCACCGGCTTTTCGATGATCAGCGACGAATCGGGGCGAAGCTCACCCGAGCGCACGGCGCCGGCATAGATCCGGTCGAGCCGCTTGATGGCCTCGTCCAGCATCGCATTGAGGCCATCGCTGCTGCGCGCCCGAAGCGTGAACTCACCGATCAGGCGGCTGTCAGGACCGAAGCGCGCCGCAAAGCGTCCAGTGATCGGACCGCCTGGATATTGCCGCTCGATATGCGCGACAGGCACGACAACGTCTGCCGCGCCGAACTGGTCGAGGATCAAACGCCACCAGGTGCGGCTGCGCCGCCCGGATTGCGCGGCGTTGACCAGCAGCGAATCCGCGCCCGATCCATGCGGGCGGATGTAATCGACGATGCTCTCCGACGTGCGATAGCGTGCCCAGGCTGCCTGCCAGGGGGTGCGGTTCTCGAATGTCTGGGCAGCGCCGCCGCTGATATAGATAGGAACGACCAGCATTGGCGCCGAGCGCAACACCGCACCGCTGACACCGAGCAGTTCGCCGGCGCGGGCCCGATCGAACAAAACGCCCAGCGTGCCAATATAGCGGCGGGGCCCGATCTGCTCATTTTCCACGACGATGGCCGAAACAATGCCATCGAGCGCCGAATCGCTCAGCTTGGGCGCGGTGCCCGACCGGTTCATCTGCGACCAGAGCTTCTGCCAGCCCTTGCGCTGGGCATCGCGCCACGCGTTTGAACGCGCTTCCTGAGCGTTCTTGCCCGAAGCATCGACCGACACGCCGCTGACTTCGAAATCACCACCGCTGGCGATTGGCGGGATTCCGCGGTCCCCTTCGATCTGCGCATAGAGCACGGCACCCAACGCCAGCAAAAGCGGCAGCAGGATGATGGCAATCCATGCACGCTTGGACAAGCGCACAGGCACGTTCAAAGGCAGGCTGGTGATCAAGATACCCTAGCTTTTTTACCCAAGCGAAACACGATCCCCCGGCGCAAACATCGCAGGTGGCCTTCTCGCGGCCCTTTTGACGACAATGGCGTGGAAATCCAAGCGGGAAGTCGCTAACCGCATGAGCCATGACTGACAAGACCGGCGACGCGCCCGCTCCGACCTCGTATAACTATGCCCAAGCGGGCGTATCCATCGCCGCCGGCAATGCGCTGGTCAAGGCCATCGGCCCGCTGGCCAGGGCGACCGCGCGTCCCGGCGCGAATGCCGAACTTGGCGGCTTTGGCGGCTTCTTCGACCTGAAGGCTGCAGGCTTTCGCGATCCGCTGCTGGTTGCAGCCAATGATGGCGTGGGCACAAAGGTCAAGCTCGCTATCGACCATGACAGGCACGACGCGATCGGTATCGATCTGGTTGCGATGTGCGTCAACGACCTCATCGTCCAGGGTGCCGAACCCTTGTTCTTCCTTGATTATTTCGCCACCGGCAAGCTGGACACCGGCATCGCCGAGCGCGTCGTCGCTGGCATTGCCGATGGCTGCAAGCTCGCGGGCTGCGCGCTGATCGGCGGCGAAACCGCCGAAATGCCGGGCATGTACGCCGCTGGCGACTATGATCTGGCGGGATTTTGCGTTGGCGCGGTCGAGCGCGACGAAGTGCTGACCGGCAACAAGGTAAAGCCAGGCGACGTTCTGCTGGGCCTCGCCTCTTCGGGCGTGCATTCGAACGGCTACTCGCTCGTGCGCCGTCTGGCCGCCGACAAGGGCTGGAAGATGAACCGCCCCGCCCTGTTCGATCAGGATGTCCTGCTGATCGACGCACTGATTGCACCGACAAGAATTTACGTGGCCTCGTTGCTACCCGTGGTCAAATCGGGCCGCATCGCCGCGATGGCGCACATCACCGGCGGCGGCCTGCTTGAAAACATCCCGCGCGTTCTGCCCGATGGCGCGCATGCGCATGTCGATGCCGATGCCTGGGTGCAGCCACGACTGATGGCGTTCCTGCAGGCACAGGGGCATATCGAGCCCGAAGAAATGGCGCGCACCTTCAACTGCGGCGTCGGCATGGTGCTGGTGGTCGATGAAGCCGATGTCGCCTCGGTCACCGCCGATCTGGAAGCAGCGGGCGAGACGGTCCACCGCATCGGGCGCATCGAGCAGGGCGACAAGGGCTGCACCGTCAGCGGATCGATCGAGACCTGGAGCGCCAAGGCGGCCTGGAGCGCGACACATGCGGGCTAAGGCTCGCGTCGCCATCCTGATCTCGGGCGGCGGTACCAATATGGCGGCCCTGCTCTATGCCTCGCGCGCACCATCCTGCCCCTATGAGGTGGTGCTGGTCGCCTCGAACAACCCCGACGCCGCAGGGCTGACACTCGCCGCAGCCGAGGGCATTGCGACCTTCGCGCTCTCGCACAAGGGCATGACCCGCGAGGACCATGATACAGCAATGGATCAGGCGATCCGCGCCAGCGGTGCCGATCATGTTGCGCTCGCCGGCTATATGCGCATCCTGACCCCGGGTTTCGTGCGGGGTTGGGAGGGGCGGATGCTCAACATCCACCCATCGCTGCTGCCCAAGTACAAGGGCCTGCATACGCACCAGCGCGCACTGGAGGCTGGCGATAAGGTCGGCGGATGCAGCGTGCATCTGGTCACCGCCGAGCTCGATGATGGCCCGGTGCTCGGCCAGACCGAGGTCGCGATCCTTCCGGGCGACACCGAGGATACGCTCGCCGCGCGCGTATTGATCGCCGAGCACCAGCTGTATGCGCGAACGCTCAGCGATTATGTCGCGCGCGAAAGTGACCCCGACTGGATCATTGCCAAGGTCGGCGAGCTCGCCCTCGCCCTGCCCGAAACCGACGCCCGCCCTTCGCACGGCGCGCCGGGCTGGCGCGTCGGCGGCGACAAGACCGGGAAGTATTTCGCCTATGTCTCGGTCCATCATCACGGCGAGGAAGCCATCGCGCTGCTGGTCAAGACCAGTGGATCAGACGAGCAGGCGGCGCTGATCGATCAGGATCCCGAGCTCTACTATCTGCCAAAATTCTATGCGCCCTCGGGCTGGATCGCGATCCGTCTGGATACAGGCCGCACCGATTGGGACCACATCGCCGACTGGCTTGCCCGCAGTTGGCGCAGCGTCGCGCCGAAGCGGCTGACGAAGATGATGGATATCGCTGCGGAATTTTGAAGGCTGGATGCAGGCCCTTCGCTCCCCTGCGAAGGCAGGGGTCCATCTCCTGCTCCCGCCTCAAAAGCAGCCGTTGCCAGATTCGGTACCGTCAGATGATGGGCCCCTTCCTGCGCAGGGGACCCGGTGACGCTTTAGCGATAGAACAACCAACAAAAAGGGCCGCCGGATTGCTCCGGCGGCCCTTTGAATGTGAGCGGCAGATCGCCGATCAGCCGACGATTTCTTCCGGCTTGAAGAAGTAGGCGATTTCGATCGCGGCGTTCTCGTCGCTGTCCGAACCGTGAACGGTGTTGGCTTCGATGCTCTCGGCCAGTTCCTTGCGGATGGTGCCGGGTTCGGCGTTGGCGGGGTTGGTGGCGCCCATGATGTCGCGGTTGCGCTGCATGGCGTCTTCGCCTTCCAGAACCTGCACGACGACCGGGCCGGAGATCATGAAGTCGACCAGTTCACCGAAGAAGGGACGCTCGCGGTGCACGGCGTAAAAGCCTTCGGCCTGTTCGCGGGTCATGTGGATGCGCTTGGAAGCAACGACGCGCAGGCCGGCTTCTTCCAGCATCTTGGTGACCGCACCGGTCAGGTTGCGACGGGTCGCGTCGGGCTTGATGATCGAAAAGGTCCGGGTGACGGCCATGATGAAGTGCTCCTGAGGTTTGACGATTTGCACGCACGCGAACGGTGCGTTTCGTCGCCGCCCCTAGACGGCCCCATTATGCGCTGCAAGAAAAACCGGCATGGAGCCGGCGAACCCGAAGTTTCAGCCTTCACCGGCGATCAGGGTAATCGAAGACCCCGTCTCGGCAGGGGCGACCTGAAGGCTGAACGAGCCGCCATCGCCGGTGCCCGAAATGGCCTTCAATTCCTGTGTCGTGATCTCGCTTTCGATCCTGAAGCCCTTGCCCTCCAGGGCCTTGCGATACCATGCGATGACCGTGTCGCGGTTGGCGCTGCTTTCCATCACGACCATCCCGCCGGTCTTGCCATTGGAATTGCTGGTCATCGACGAGACGACCTTGGCCCCGGGATACACCGACAGACCCAGCGGCAGCTTGGCATTGCCTCCAGCGCCATCGATGTTGACGGTCGCCGAACCGTCGGCGCTGGTGATCTCGATCTCCGAGGTCTCTCCGTCGCCTTCGCGGACCACTTTCACCTCGTTGCCTTCGGCATCGCTGTAAACCGTCTTTTCGCCACCGCATGCGGCCAGCGCAAGGGTTGCAGTCACCACCATCAAGACTTTACGCATCGTCCAGTGTTTCCCCATGGTTGCCTGGCCCCATGCTGCGGCCCGACCGATCAGTGCTGCCCGTCGTGACCATCCTGCCGCTTGCCGGGCGTCTGTTCAACCCATTTGCCGCCATCCTGCTTCCAGTAATGCCGGGCCAGTCCCTCGCGTTCCCCCAAAGCGACCCACGCCTTGCGCGCACCGGCGATGGTTGCTTCCCCGAACAGCAGGAAAATGCGCGCGAAATCGAGGGCCTCGTCGCGCCACAGCCCATCGGCCAGCGCGATGAACCGCGCACCGTTGACCGCTTCCACCCGATCCGCCAGCAGCAGCGGCTGAACCTGCGGGTTCGGCCCATCACGCTCGCCATGCGCCAGAAAGCTTTCGGGCGTGTGCGTCCACAGCGCGTGACTCAATGCGGCGCGGTGCGCCGGGTCAGCGGACACGATCAGCATCCGCTCGCCCAGCCCCAGTGTGCGCGTCGCCAGAACCGGCAGCACCCGCTCCACCGGATCGCGCGTCAGGTGATAGAAATCGACCTGCATCTATCCCCTCCCGGCCTCGGGAGGGGAGGTCATGAGATCAATTCTCGAAATTGTCGGCAATCCATTGATTCAACAGCCGAACACCATAGCCGGTTGCGCCCTTGTCCCACACCGGGCCGGGCTTGTCGGCCCAGACCATGCCGGCAATGTCGAGATGCGCCCACTTGACGCCAGGCTTGATGAAGCGCTGCAGGAACTGCGCCGCGGTGATCGAGCCACCGCCCCGCGCACCGACATTCTTCATGTCGGCAATCGGGCTGTCGATCATCTTGTCATAGGCCTTGCTGAGCGGGAAACGCCACAGCGGATCGCCCGAGGTCTTGCCAGCCGCCGTCAGCTTCTCGGCCAGGCCATCGTCGTTGCTGAACAGGCCCGCATGCTGATCGGCCAGCGAGATGATGATCGCGCCAGTCAGCGTGGCAAGATCGACGATATATTCGGGATCATAATTTTCCTGCGCCCAGTGCAGCGCATCGCACAGCACCAGACGGCCTTCGGCATCGGTGTTGATCACCTCGATGGTCTGGCCCGACATGCTGGTCACGACATCGCCGGGGCGCTGCGCATTGCCATCGGGCATGTTCTCGACCAGCCCGCAGATGCCGACGACGTGAGTCTTCGCCTTGCGCCCGGCGAGCGCCTTCATGGTGCCTGCAACAGCGCCAGCGCCGCCCATGTCCCACTTCATGTCTTCCATGCCGGCAGCCGGCTTGATCGAGATGCCGCCGGTGTCGAAGGTGACGCCCTTGCCGACCAGCACGACCGGCTTAGCCTTGGCATCGCCCGTTCCGTTCCAGCGCATCGCGATCAACCGGGGCGGACGGACGGAACCTTGCGACACGCCCAGCAGCGCGCCCATGCCCAGCTTTTCCATCTCGTCCTGGCCCAGCACGGTGATCTCGACGCCCATTGCTTCCAGCGGCTTGCAGCGTTCGACGAAGCTTTCGGGGTAGATGATGTTGGCAGGTTCGGTCACCAGTTCGCGTGTCAGCGCCACACCGGCTGCGATTGCGGCCTGATCGCTCCAGATCGCCGCCAGCCCCTTGGGCGCATTGACGACGCCGATCTCGCTCAGGCTGACCTTGGATTTGGCAGGCAGCTTGGTGCGGTACTGGTCGTGCGACCAGCTGCGCAGTTCTGCACCGAGCAGGAACTGCGCTGCGGCCTCGCGGTTTGTCGCGATGGCGCCGGTTCCCATGTCGACGGCCAGGGTTTCGACGCCAGAGCGCTGATACTTGGCCACCAGTTGGCCGCCCGCGCGCTCCATGTCCAGCCGCGCCCCTGCGCCAGTGCCGACCAGCGCGATACGCCGGGTCTTGCCGTTCTGGCTGACGAAAATGTCGAAGACCTCGCCTGCCCCCGCTTCAAACCGTGCTGCCTTTGCAGCCTCCAGCACCAACCCGGCAGAATCGAGCGGAAGAGCCGGCGAACCCAGTTCATCTTTTGCCACCGGATAGGCGATGACGGAGTAAGTGTCTGCGGAAGCGTCGAAAACAATATTCATCAAGGAGTCCCCGAGAGGCAGGCGAAGCTGCCGGTTAATAATTCATGCACCATATCTGCCATATGAAGACGGCTTCATTCCAGCGACAGGGCCCGGCTTGCCATATTGGTGTCCCGCCTGCAGTTGCAAGCGATAGGACAGGTTCGGTTTGTTTGCCAGCATTTGCCGCACGCTTGCACGGACCATCGAAAGCGGTTTGCGCTCGCCCTATTGCGGTGCAATAGGCGCGAACTTGGCGCTTGGCCGCTCCGCGATTCTCGGCAGCAAACATCGGCGCATGGATCGACGGATAATGATTGTGCGCATTTCACGGGCAAGTCTGATGCTGGGGACGGCCTTGATGGCCGCCAATGCCGCGCCTGCGCTGGCGGCGGACCAGGCCGTATGCACGCGCACCAGCCATCTGCTGGGCGAAAACCTGACATTTACCCGCAAGGACATCGTGCAATATGCCGATGATCAGGATGCCCAATCGGCTCCGGCTGCAGGCACTGCTGTCGAACAGGACCCGGTGATCGAGTTCACCGCCAACCGGCTGGATTATGACAGCAATGCCGATGTGGTAACCGCCACTGGCAACGTCTTGCTGGTCCGTGCCGATCAGTCGCTGGTGGCCGATACCGTCATATGGGATCGCAAATCCGGCGAGGTTAGTGCCAAGGGCGGTGTGCAGATCACCGATCCTGAGGGCAACAAGCTTTACGGTGATTCGATCGAGCTGACCGAATCGATCCGCGATGGCGTGATCGAGAACATTCTGGTGGTGCTGGAGGCCGGAGGCCGCATGGTTGCCACGCGCGGAACCCGCACCGACGGAGTGATCTCGCTGGAGAACGCGGCCTATTCCGCCTGTCTGGTCGAAACCCCGACCGGCAAGCCGAAGAATCCCAGCTGGCAGCTGCGGGCCATCAAGGTGGTCTACAGCCCCGTTGACAAGCGCGTGCGCTATGATGGGGCAAGGCTCGAGCTGTTTGGCCTGCCGGTGATCCCGATGCCCGGCCTCAGCCATCCGGTCAGCGGCGGCAGCGGTTCGGGAATTCTGCTTCCCGATATCCGGATCAGCCAGGCCAATGGTGTCCAGCTCAGCCTGCCCTATTACCTCAACCTGGCTCCCAACCGCGACCTCACGGTAACCGGATCGGTGTTCACCGGCGCGCTGCCGATGGTTAACGCAACCTACCGCGCGCTGACCGATCGCGGCGCCTATCAGATCACCGGCTATGCCACCGGCGGATCGCGCATTCCCGTGGGCTCTGGTGGAACCGTCGTCGACCGCCAGCAGGATTTCCGCGGCTATTTCGATGCGACGGGGCGGTTCCAGCTTAGCGAAGCCTGGAGCATCAGCGGATCGATTCGCGCCACCACCGACCGCACCTTCCTGCGTCGCTACGACATCAGCCGCGAAGACCGGTTGCGTTCGACCATCGAGGCCGAGCGGATCAGCCCCAACAGCTATCTGTCGATTGCAGGCTGGGCCACGCAGACCTTGCGCGTCAACGATCCGCAGGGCCAGGTTCCGATCGCGCTGCCGGTGGTCGACTGGCGGCTGCGGCTTCCCGATCAGGTTGCCGGCGGCAAGGTCGAGTTTCAGCTCAACACATTGGCGATCAGCCGTACGGCAGGACAGGACACCCAGCGCGCCTTTGCACAGGCCCGGTGGGACATGCGCCGCCTGACCGGCATGGGCCAGGAATTCACCCTGACCGCCCTCGCGCGCGGCGATGTGTATAACAGCAGCGACAACGCGCTGACCAACACCCTCATTTACCGCGGAGAATCGGGACTGCAGGCGCGCGCCAGCGGATCCATCGCGGCCGATCTGCGCTGGCCCTTCGTGGGCGAGGCGTTTGGCGGCACGCACGTGATCAGCCCGCGCGTTCAGGTGGTCGCCACACCCACGACCGGCAATCTGGAAGTTCCCAACGAAGATTCGCGCGCCATTGAACTGGAAGACAGCAACCTGTTCGCGCTCAACCGCCTGCCAGGCTACGACCGCATGGAAGAGGGCGCCCGCGTCGTCTATGGCATCGAATGGTCGCTGCAACGCCCCGGTATGCAGCTCAATGCCGTGGTCGGGCAAAGCTATCGCTTCGATGACGAGCGCGATTTTCTGCCCGAAGGCACCGGCCTGGGCAATCGGACCTCGGACGTGGTCGGCCGTGTCGACCTGAAGCTGCGCAACTTCATCCGCTACACGCACCGTTTCCGGCTTGATAAGGACAATCTGGCGGTCCGGCGCAACGAGGTGGATATCACCGTTGGCGGGCGTCAGACCTATGCTCAGGTCGGGTACCTCCGCCTCAACCGCGACATTGGTCCCGAAATCGAGGATCTCGCCGACCGCGAGGAGCTGCGCGTCGCAGGCCGCGTGCGGGTTGCGCGCTATTGGTCGGTTTTCGGCGCAGCGGTGGTCGATCTCAGCAATGCCGAAGAAGACCCGCGCCTGCAATCGGACGGGTTCGAGCCGATCCGCACCCGGCTGGGTGTCGCCTATGAGGATGACTGCCTCGAACTGGGCCTGACCTGGCGGCGCGATTATATTCCGGTGGGCGATGCCCAGCGCGGAGATACCTTTCTGCTGCGGGTGGCCTTGCGCAACCTTGGCTTTTGAGCCCAAAGGCGATATTGACCGGCCCGCTCATCCGCGGTTCACCCGGCGGAGGGCATGGGATCGCTTTTCCCCAATCAGGAAGATATGAGCTTGCACGCATTGAACACCATCGCGATCCGTACCCGTAAGCTGGCGACAAAGACGCTCTTGCTGTCGCTGATTGCAGGACTAGCGCTGCCTGCCCTCGCGCAGACCGTGAGCGACGATGCCGCCATGCCCGATACGGCGCTCAACGTGCCGGAGGGCCTGACCATGTTTGGCAAGCAGGACCCCAACGTCCGGCGTGCAACGGCTGTGGTCAACAGCGAGATCATCACCGGCACCGATATCGACGAGCGCGTGGCGCTGATCCTCGCGGCCAACGACGCGCCGGTGTCGGAAGAAGAGCGCAGCCGTCTGCGCCTGCAGGTGCTGCGCAACCTGATCGATGAAACACTGCAGATTCAGGAAGCCGCCGCCAACGACATTAAGGTCGAAGAGGCCCAGGTAGAGCGCACCTTTGCACAGGTGGCGGCGCAGAATTTCCGCCGCGACACCGCTGCGCTCGACAAGTATCTCGCCAGCATCGGCTCCTCTTCGCGCTCGCTCAAGCGCCAGATCCGCGGCGAACTGGCCTGGCAGCGGCTGCTGGGCCGCAATGTGACCCCGTTCATCAACGTGTCCGAGGAAGAGGTCAAAGAGGTTATAGAACGGCTGAAGGCGTCCAAGGGCACCGAGGAATACCGCATCGGCGAAATTTACCTCTCTGCCAACTCGCAGAACCGGGCCGAGGTCGCCAAGAACGCTGCGCAGATCGTGCAGCAGCTGCAGCAGGGCGGCTCGTTCGTCGCGTATGCGCGTCAGTTTTCCGAAGCCTCGACCGCAGCGGTTGGTGGTGATCTGGGCTGGATCCAGCTCGGCCAGCTGCCTTCCTCGCTCGCCGTCGTGGCGCGCGACATGCAGGTTGGCCAGCTCGCCGGACCGATCGAGATCCCGGGCGGCTTTTCGCTGATGTATCTGATCGACAAGCGCCAGATCCTGACGGCCAACCCGCGTGATGCCCTGTTGGGTCTCAAGCAGCTTTCGATTGCCTTCCCGGCAGGTACCACCGAAGCCGAGGCCACACGGCGTGCATCGGAGTTTGCCACCGCGACCCGCGCGATCAAGGGATGCGGTTCTGCCGATGAGGTCGCGGCGCGGCTTGGTGCGACGGTAACCAACAACGATCAGGTTCCAGTGCGCGATCTGCCGGCTCCGCTGCAGGACACGCTCATTGCACTGTCGATTGGCGAGGCAACCCAGCCGTTTGGTTCGGTCAAGGATGGCGTTCGCGTTCTCGTGCTGTGCGGCCGTGACGATCCGCAGGCCGAAGGCGGCCCCAGCCCCGAGCAGCTGATGGCCAATATGGAAGAGGAAAAGGTCAATCGCCGCGCCCAGATCTACTTGCGCGATCTTCGGCGCGATGCCGTGATCGAATACAACTGATGACGGAAGGCACCGACCGGGCGTGACGCAGTTGCTGGCCATATCCGCCGGCGATCCTGCCGGAATCGGTCCAGAGATCATCGGCAAGAGCTGGGAGGAACGTGCGGCGCAATCGTTGCCCGCGTTCTTTGCCATTGGCGATCCCCGCGCCTTTGCAGCGGTGTGGAACGGTCCGGTCCAAGTGATCGGGGAGCCAAGCGAAGCTGCGGAGCATTTCGCACGGGCGCTGCCAGTGCTTCCGGTGATCGATAGTGGCGGCGTCGTTCCGGGCGAACCCGATCTGGATGGTGCACGCTGCGCGTTGCAGGCGCTGGAAATGGGCGTAGGGCTGGCGCGCGCTGGCACCGTCTGCGCCATCGTGACCGGGCCGATCTCCAAGATCCAGCTCCAGAAGGTCGGCTTCAACTTTCCTGGCCAGACCGAGTTCATCGCCGAAGCCTGCGGCGTTTCGCGACAGAATGTCGCGATGCTGCTGGCGGGCCCGGACCTTCGCGTCGTGCCAATCACGGTACATATCGGCATCGCTGCGGTACCCGCGGCCCTGTCGATCGAGCTGATCGTCAACCGTGCGCGCGCTGCTGCGAAAGGCATGGCGCGCAATTTCGGCATAGATCGTCCGCGACTTGCCATTGCCGGTCTCAATCCCCACGCAGGCGAACAGGGCAGCATGGGCAGCGAAGAGGCAGAGATCATCATCCCCGCGATCGAGATCTTGCGCGAAGAGGGCTTCCTGGTCGCGGGCCCCCTGCCCGCCGACACGATGTTCCATGCCGCTGCCCGCGCGCGATACGATGTCGCCCTGTGCCAGTATCACGATCAGGCCCTGATCCCGATCAAGGCGCTCAATTTCGACGATGCCGTCAACATGACCCTCGGTCTGCCGATCGTGCGCACGTCGCCCGATCATGGCACGGCGTTCGATATCGCCGGAAAGGGCATTGCCAGCCCGCGATCGATGATTGCCGCCATCCGCATGGCGGGCGCAGCCTGGCAGCACCGCCAGACTTACGAAGGCTGATGCGTTCCCCGATGGCAGGCCTGCCCCCCTTGCGGGATGTGATCGCGCGGCACGGTCTGGCCGCCAGCAAGGCGCTGGGCCAAAACTTCCTGCTCGACGAGCAATTGCTCGACCGGATCGCTGCTGTCCCCGGCAACCTGGATGGCCAGGATGTCCTCGAGATCGGTCCCGGTCCCGGTGGCCTCACGCGCGCGCTGCTGCGCGCTGGCGCCAGGGTGACCGCCATCGAACGCGATCGTCGCTGCCTGCCGGCACTGGCGGAGTTGAGCGATGCCTTTCCTGGACAACTGACGGTGATCGAAGGCGACGCGCTGGAGCTGCCATTGGGGCAGGTGATGCCGGGGCCATGCCATATCGTCTCCAACCTGCCCTATAATGTCGGCACCGCATTGTTCGTCGGTTGGCTGGGGGGCAAGACCTGGCCGCCGCAATGGCTGTCGCTGACCTTGATGTTCCAGCGCGAGGTTGCCGACCGCATCGTGGCTGCCACCAACGACGATGCTTATGGCCGCCTTGCCATTCTCAGCCAGTGGCGGTGCCATGCCCGGCTGGCGATGAAGGTGCACCGCAGCGCCTTCACCCCGCCCCCCAAGGTCATGTCGGCAATCGTACACCTGACCCCGGCCCCGATGCCCGAAGGTGTCGCGCCCGCGCGGCTGGAGGCGCTCACAGCGGCGGCATTCGGCCAGCGGCGCAAGATGCTGCGCCAGAGCCTCAAGGGCCTGCCCGGCGCGCTGGCGGCGCTGGAGACCGAAGCCATCGATGCCTCCCGCCGCGCCGAGACGTTGAGCGTTGCAGACTTCGTGCGCGTGGCAAAAGCGATGGACGCGGGCTGAATGCCCCCTTTCCTTTCGCGTCACTTGCGTTAGCATCCCCTTTCATGGCGCGCAGCTGGGCACAGACCTGGCGCAGACCGAAGGAAGAGGAGCGAGACGGCATGTACGATCTGATCATTCGCGGCGGCACCATCTATGATGGCCTGGGCGGCGCACCCTTTATCGGCGATATCGCGATCACCGGTGATACCATCGCAGCGGTGGGCACGGTGTCCGGCGGTGCGCGCGAGGAAATCGACGCCAGCGGCCATATCATCACCCCCGGCTTCGTCGATATCCACACCCATTATGACGGCCAGGCAACCTGGGATGACGTCATGGCGCCATCTTCCTGGCACGGGGTGACCACGGTCGTCATGGGCAATTGTGGTGTCGGCTTCGCGCCTGCAGCGCCCGACAAGCACCAGTGGCTGATAGGATTGATGGAGGGCGTCGAGGACATTCCCGGCACCGCGCTTGCCGAAGGCATGAGCTGGGACTGGGAGACGTTTCCCGAATATCTCGATTCGCTCGAGCGGCTGCCTCGCACCATCGATATCGGCACCCATGTTCCGCACGGCGCCGTTCGCGCTTATGTGATGGGAGAGCGCGGCGCGCGCAACGAGGAGCCGACCGATGCCGACATCGCCGCCATGTCGGCTATCGTCGAGGATGGACTGCGTGCAGGCGCGCTCGGCTTTTCCTCATCGCGCACCGTGCTGCACAAGTCGATCGACGGTGAACTTGTCCCCGGCACCACGGCCACTGCACGCGAGTTGATCGGCATCGGCCGGGCGATGGGCAACGTCGGCTATGGCGTGTTCGAGATGGCCTCCGACCTCGTGCCCGAATGGAACGAGTTTGACTGGATGACCGCGCTGTCGAAGGAGACCGGGCTTCCGGTGACCTTTGCGATGCTGCAGTCGCCGATGAAGCAGATGACCTGGACCGAGCAGATGGCCGCGTGCGAAGAGGCCAACCGCACCGGCGGCAATGTCGTCGCGCAGATTTCACTGCGAGGCACTGGTGTGGTGATGAACTGGCGCGGGACCGTTCACCCGTTCGTCCAGCGCCCAAGCTGGCGGGCGATTGCCGATCTTCCCTGGGAGGAGCAGCTTGCCCGGCTCAAGGATCCGGCGTTCAAGGCGCAGCTGCTCGCCGAAGACAATCTGCCGCCGCCATCGATGGATACCGCCGCGCTGTTCATGATCGTGACCGCTGGTTTTGCGATGCAGTTCGCGATGCACGATGACTTTACCTACGAGCCGACGCGCGACGAGAGCATCGCGCTGATGGCAGATGCTGCGGGTCGCGATCCGGCGGAATACGCCTATGACGCGCTGATGGCAGGGGACGGCAACGGGTTCATCTATCTCCCCATCCTGAACTATCAGGATGGAAATCTTGAATTCATCAAGGGCCTGCTCGAGCGTGACGACACCGTTGTCTCCCTGTCCGATGGTGGGGCGCATTGCGGCACGATCTGCGACGCGGCCGCGCCAACATTCCTGTTGAGCTACTGGGCGCGTGACCGCAAGGCGGGCACGATCCCGGTGGAGCTTGCCGTCAAGCGCCAGTGCCACGACACCGCGCGCCTCTATGGCTTGAATGATCGCGGTGTGCTGAAACCCGGCTATCTTGCCGACCTCAACGTGATCGATTTTCCGCGGTTGCGTCTCAGTCACCCCTGGCTCGCGTTCGATCTGCCCGCAGGCGGCAAGCGCTTGCTGCAGAGCGCGCAAGGCTATGTCGCGACAATCAAGTCGGGCGAAGTCACGTTCCGCAACGGCGAGGTCACCGCTGCGCGCCCTGGCATACTGATCCGTGGACCGCAGAATGTGGAGCAGCGCATCGCTGCCGAATAGGCACTCTCAAGGTCTGAAGGAAGGCTGACGCCCGGCGCCACCAGGTCGAGGCTCAGCCTTCCGGACTGTGCCGGAGAATGGCACCACGCGGTTCCAGATGGCTTTCCATCGCCAGCTGCACCGCTTCGGCCAGACTTTTGGCGCCCAGCTTGTGCATCAGCTGCGCGCGATATGCCTCGACCGTCCGGGTGGAAAGCCCCAGCCGGTAGGCGATGATCTTGTTGGCCAGCCCCAGCACCATGCCGCACAGGACATCGCGCTCGCGATCCGACAGTCGTGCGATCTGCTCCTCGGCGTGCCGCTTGCGGGCGTCTTCCTGCACTTCCTGAAACTGCCGGCTGGCCGCGCTGCTAATGGACCGGACCAGGTCATCGACGTGGAAAGGTTTTTCGAGGAAATCGATCGCTCCGGCATGCATTGCGCGAACGGCGGTTGAGACCGACCCCGCGCCTGTCAGCATCACGATCTTGTGCAGGCTGGCGCGGTCGACCAGCGCCTGCTGGACCTCCATCCCGCTCATCCCCGGCATGTTGAGGTCGAGCACCAGGCATCCTGCGGGCAAGGCAGCCTGCTCGGCCAGAAAGCTCTCTCCACTGTCAAAGGCGTGCACGGCAAAGCCGCGCAGTTCCAGGGCTTCGGCGAGTTCACTGCGCACCTCGGCATCGTCATCGACGATGTAGACGGTGCGCGTCAGCGGCGTGTCCATCGTTCAAACCTTTGCAGCGATTGGAAAACGAAGTGTCAAAGTAGCGCCTGATTCGTCACTATTATCAGCCAGCGCGATCGATCCGCCAACCTCATCCATGATCTGCCGGCAAACAAACAGCCCCAGGCCGGTCCCCTTGCCTTCAGGCTTGGTGGTGCAGAATGCGTTGAAAGCAACCCCGGCGACCTGGGGTGCGAGACCTGCGCCATCATCGCGGATCTGCAGGGTCACCGCATCATCAGCCACGGCCATAGTCACATCGATGCGTCCGATCGGGCCAGAAACACTGGCGTCGCGCCGCGTATCGATGGAGTCGGCGGCATTCTGCAGCGCGTTGACCACGATCTGCTCAATCCCGATCCGCGGCAATGGCAGCACCGGCACGCTCGGCGGAACGCTGACATCGATGCTGATCGAACGTTCAGAAAGAACCGGACGCATGAACCGAACGGCGTTGCGAACCGCCAGCCCAAGGTCGGTCGGCAGGCATTCGTCACGTTCAAGCCTGGCATAAGCCGATGTCCGCTGAACGATCGCATTGGCGCGTTCAACCTGCTCGATGATCCGGTCAAACTTAGCGCACAAGCGATCGGCGCCGGGCTGTTCGCGGTCGACCATCAGCATGGCGTTCTGGGCTGCCAGTGAAATCGTGAAGAGCGGCTGGCGCAGTTCATGGCTCAAGGCCGATGCCATGCCGCCCAGCTCCATCAACCGCGCGCTGTGGCGCATTTGCGTCTGGAACGCCTTGGCGGTGCGCAGCTGGATAAGGCAGCCATAGCGCCAGCTGGCGGTTTCCCCATCATACTCGCGTGCCAGCAGCAGATACCATTGATCTTCCGGCCCGTGACCCCGCCGGAATTCCACCATGATCTCGTTCTGGTCGGTCAGGTCGTCAAACTTGCCGATATCCGCAGCGTGCACATCGAGGCTTGCACTGCGACGCCCCAGCGCCGCATCAATCTTGGCAAAGCGCAATTCGCGCTTCAGGCTGTCGAAGCGGATATCGCTGAGCAACTTGAGGTCGATTGCCGATCGCAGTTCCTCAACCGTTCGCGACAGATGGGTGCGTTGCCGCTCGATCGCAACAAACTCGTTGTTCGCTGCGGTGAATGTTTCAAGCAGTTCATCAGCCTCGCGAAATGGCGCGGTGAGCCGTGTCTCGAGATAGGCCTGGCCAAAGCCCTGCAATGCTGCGTTCAATGTCCGCGAAGAACGCCGCAATTTGCGACCGAAGAAGAACAGTCCGACCTGCAGGACCGCAAGATACGCCAACAATGGCAGCGCGCCACGCAGGGTATCGCCGTACAAGTCCACAACATGGCTTTGGGGCGACACTACCGCAAGCAGCCCTTGGCCCTGCGGCACAACGTAGCACATGTGGAGCCAGTAACTGAACGCGGCGCGATCCGCCGGTTCGGAGACGCCATAGTCGATCCGTTTGCAACCCAGCGCTGACGCCGTCGCTTCCAGCCGTTCGACAGGGGTGATCGCCAGGGGCAAAGGCTTATCCACGCCATGCATTCTGAGCCGGTACATCCGCCCTGCTTCGAGTTGGGCACTGTTGGGCAATGCGCCAACCGCTGTCCTGACATCGTGGTGATGCAGATCCAGCCGGTCGTTCACATGGTTCAGTTCGCCCAGCATGAACAATGCCGCCGCACCTGCCACCGCGATCGAGACCAAAGCCTCCAGCGATTGCTGCAGGCTGACATGGCGGGATCGATAGACGGTTCGCCGCGTGGTATCGATGACCAGCGCCAGCGCCACCAGATCGGCCGTCGCAGCCAGCATCGTTTCGCACACGATGCGGCGCATCGCGATGATCAGCGTGACGTCGAACGGGGTTTTAAATTGGGCGTAGATCACGGCAAAGCCCAGCAGGGTGCCGACCGTTGCCTGGTAGAAAAATGTGACCGACGAAAGGCTGCGAGCCTGCCCGGCAAAGCGATACACGGCCAGAACATTGCCGATTGCAAGGATCATCCCGACCGGATGGCCCCACCACCAGATGGTCGGAGCGCTGGTCAACACTGCGGTGATCAGCCCTGCCTTCACCCCGAACCAGCGATACGCCAGCAGATAGAACAAGGGCGCAAGCGAGATTTCGAAACCTGGTGCGGCAACCAGCCGCAGGTTGGACAGGGCCGTTGCCGCCATCAATGCCAGCAACGCCAGCGGCCATGCATAGGGCAAAGCCACGCGAAAGCCCTGCGGGTACGCGACGCTCAGCATGGCGTCTGACCCGCCGTCGCCACGAGCTCGCGCAGCGTTGCGATATCGATGGGCTTCATCAACAGTCCGCGGGTCGATGCGACAATCTCTGCGCGCGCAGCCTGGGTCAGGTCCAGGTGCGCGGTCATCAGATAGAGCCGCTCAGAGACCGGAACCTTGCCCCGGCTTGCCAGCGCCTTGAGCACATCAAGGCCATTCTCGCTGCGCAGCTTGTAATCGCACAGGATGAGGTCGAACGATCGGGACCGACTGGACTGCAGCGCCCCCTCTCCGTCGCTGACGCCGACCACCGAGCCGCCCAGAGCTTTCAAAAGCTCGACCAGTTCGCCACGCAGGGCGTCATCGTCCTCGATGATCAGGATTTCCGGTGCGTACACAGGCAGACCCTCGATCATTATGGTTGATCAAAGGTTAAGATCGGTTCGCCCGCCACTTCAGCAGTGCCAAGCGTGGTTACCCATCCGATCTTTCGTTCCATCGCGACGCCTTTTCAGGTGTGCGTCAGTCGCCGGTCATGCCGCATTGGCCAGGTCCGATTGCGACAGATCCATGGCCATGCCTTCGAGCTTGAGGATGATCGCCATCCGGTCCTCAACCAGCGCCAGGCCCTGCAGAAAATTCTCTCGCCCGCCCATGCCGATGACGGGCGGTGGCTGCAGGGAAGATTCCTCGACAATCACGATATCGTTGACCGAATCCACAATCAGGCCGTGCATCTGATCCAGAATTTCAAGGACGATGATGACATTGCGTTCGGTTGGCTCCACCCGCCCCCAGCCCAACCGATCCGACAGATCGATCACCGGCAGCACGGTACCGCGCAGGTTGACCACGCCGCGGACATAAGAGGGAGCGTTGGGCAGCTTGGTCGTCGGGGTCCACGCGCGGATCTCGCGAATGGCCATGATATCGATCCCCATCAGCCTGTCCGCCAGTTGAAAGGTCATGAACTGATGTGCCATCGTTTCCTCCCTGATCAATACGCTAAGCGACGCAGCGCAGTGTAGAGCTTTTCTGGATCAAAAGGTTTAACGATCCATCCTGTTGCCCCTGCCGCTCGTGCAATCGCCTTTTTGTCGGGTTGGCATTCCGTGGTCAGCACTAGCACAGGCGTTTCGCAAAACCGGTCCTGAGCGCGCAGCGCCGCAATCAGCCCGAAACCATCGAGGCGCGGCATGGTGATATCGGTGATGACCACGGCTGCATCATTGGTGTCCAGCCAGTCCAGCGCCGCGCGGCCATCCTCTGCTTCCACCACGGCATAGCCTGCGCTGGTCAGCGACGCCCGCAGCAGCATCCGCATGCTGGGACTGTCGTCAACTGTCAGGATCGGTTTTGTCATGCTGTCCACCTTGATCAGAAAAGTTCGACGTCGCCCAATGCGGCGGGAATTCGTGTCGCCTGCACGGGCGGTAGATCGCGCCCGACATTGCGGCACCGCACGCGCCCTGTAACAGGTTGAAAATCGAGACGGCGTGCCTGCTCGCCCCCGGTATCGGCCTTCAGCAGGGCGATGCGATCATTGCGCAGAAACTCCTTGGCAAAGCGGGCATTCTCGGTTCCGATTGCCCGCATTCCCGACAGCATGTTGCTGCCGCCATACAGATGCGCACGCATATTGGTCCGGCTAGCGCCCTTCTTGATCATGTCATTGACCAGAAGCTCCATCGCATAGAGCCCGAAACGCTCTGCGCCGTCGTCGAGCACCTGCATGGAATGCGGCGGCGACGCGAGGAGGAAGTGGTTCATCCCACCAAGTCTGGCCACCGGGTCGAACAGGCAACAGGCAATGCAACTTCCCAGAATGGTGGAGAAGACAAGATCAGGATCACCCGACACCGCATATTCGCCCTGCAGAACGTTGTGGCGCACCATTTTTGGCGTGGTGATCAGGTCCATCGGCACTGCAACAGCTCCCCCTTCCAACCCTCTGTAATGTCGCCATCCGCTGGAGAGGGGCAATCGTGCGCAGGCTCAGGTTCACCTTGACCTAGAATTCCGACCAATCCTCCGATGCATCGGTGTCGACCGCGATCGCCAGGTTGCCGCGTATCGCGGGACGTGCCGCAGCCCGAGGCGCCCTGGCGGCGGCGGGTCTGGCCATCTGCCGCACGTTGGAACCGTGTTCGCCGTGCCCGCCGGATGCCTCATCCAGCTTGAAGCGGGAGACCAGCCCCGTCAGCTGATCGGCTTCGCCAGTGAGGCTGCGTGCGGCGGCGGTCGATTCTTCCACCATGGCTGCGTTCTGCTGCGTCATCTTGTCCATTTCGCCGACAGCCGTATTGACCTGCTGCAGGCTGTTGGACTGTACGGTCGCCAACTCGGCAATATTGCTTGCAAGGCTGGCAATCTCCGCCACCTTCTCGACAATGCTGTCGAGCGCTTCGCCGGACTGGCCGACAAGCTCGACCCCGCGACTCACCTGGCGCGAACTTTCGCTGATCAGATCCTTGATATGCTTGGCGGCATCGGCTGACCGTTGTGCAAGCGCGCGCACCTCGTTGGCCACCACCGCAAAGCCCTTGCCGGCATCGCCAGCGCGCGCCGCCTCGACCCCGGCATTCAAGGCCAGCAGGTTGGTCTGGAAGGCAATGCCGTCGATCACGTTGATGATCTTTGCGATTTCCTGCGCCGACCGTTCGATGTCGTCCATCGCCACGACCGCTTCCTTGACCACCGCGCCGCCGCGCGTTGCGTCGGCATGCGCCTCGGCGACAGAGCGGTTGACGTGCGCAGCGCCATCTGCGGTTTCGCGCACGCCGCCCGTCAACTGCGCCATTGCAGCCGCCGTCTCTTCAAGCGATGCAGCCTGTTGTTCGGTACGGGAAGACAGGTCGTCTGATGCCAGACTGATTTCCACCGAGCCTGTGTTGATGGTCTCTGCTGTCTGGGAAACCTGGTTCAGCGTTTCGCTGATCCGGCTGCGCATGAACTCGAAATCCTGTTCGAGCTTGGCAAACGCCGGGGGCAGGCCTTCAAGGCGAACGGCAAAGTTCCCCTTGGCAAGGGATTCCAACGCCTGGCCGACTTGGGAGATGACGGCCAGGCGTTGGGCTTCTTCCGCGCGGAAGTAGCTGGAAAGGGCGATGTCCATGTCAAGCAGCGCGCACTTCACCATTGATCCGATGACATGGCCTTGCCGGTTGCCGGTAAGGCGCGCCAGTGGCGATGCTGCGGTCGCTTCGGTAATCAGCTGCTCAAGCACCATGGCATAGCCGCCGATATACCAAGTCGGCGCCAGGCCGATCCTGGCATGGACATTGCCAATCTGCTCGGCCTTGGCAAAATAGTTCTCACCAACCACATCACCTGAAAAAAGCTGAACCCAATGGTTGAACTGCTTGTCGCGGGCATGATCCATATTGGTCTGCGATTTGAAGAAGCGACTGACATCCGGTGTCGCGGCAATTTTTTTGTAAAAATCGCGCAAAGCATTCGGCGCATGCTTTTTCATTAACCTTAGTATTTTCGGGAAACGACCATAATCTTTTTTGGTTATTCCGAAGAACTGCATTCTGCTGTGATTAGCCGATGCCGTATCCATTGCCCCGTCTCCAAGTCCGTGTGGAATTATCTGCTGCTCGCTGCGTAAACAAAAAGCTAAATATCGTATAACTACGGTGATGCTCTGGCTTTCGGATTTGGCGTGCTTTCACGTCAGCCCATGCCTCCTGCCCCTCCCAATCAAGGTCGGATCAAACCCCCAGACCGCACCTACAAACCCATCGGATCGAAAAAACACTTGCCTCTGAGATGATATTATATATCACGCTCCTCGACGAGGGCGGCAGGTTGCCTTGGTATCTGCGTGGGGGCGATAAAGACGATGAACCAGACAAGGAAAATGGCAATACCGCTGCTGCTGGCGGGTGTTGCGTTGCTGCCCGGCCATGCATGGGCGATCGAGGATGATGCAAACAACATCATCGTCACCGGCCAGCGCCAGGCCTATCGCGGCGACTTCAGCTTGCGGGAAACGCCGCAGGCGATCACCCAGATCGGCCAGGACCAGATCGATGCGAACAACCTCACCCGGCTGGCCGATGCGCTCGATCTTTCCGCGTCGGTCGCGCGGCAGAACAACTTCGGCGGCCTTTGGGATTCCTATGCCGTGCGGGGCTTTGCCGGGGACGAGAACCTGCCCTCGGGCTATCTGGTCAACGGCTTCAACGGCGGACGCGGCTTTGGCGGCACGCGCGATGTCGCAGGGATCGAACGGATCGAAATCCTGAAAGGGCCCAACGCGGCACTGTTCGGGCGGGGCGAGCCGGGCGGAACCATCAACATCGTCACCAAGCGCGCCGATTTCGACACCCGCGGGCGCATCAACGTGCAGGCAGGCAGCTTCGATCGCCGCCGCGCGGATGCCGACGTCAATCTGGCAGTGGGCGACATCGCCGCGATCCGCCTGATCGGGTTTTACGAGGACGCAGGCAGCTTTCGCGAGACGGTGCGGTCCGAGCGGGTCGGCTTCGTGCCTTCGGTGCTGTTCAAGCTGGGCGCAAACACGAACCTGACCTACGATCTGGAACTGACCCGGCAGGAAGCCGATTTCGACCGTGGCACCGTGGCGATTGATGGCGTGCTGGGGCGCGTTTCGCGCCGCGCCTTTTTCGGCGAACCGGCAGACGGCCCGATCGAAGCGGATGCCACCGGCCATCAGGTTCAGCTCGACCATGCCTTCAGCGATGACTGGCACCTGCTCGTCGGCACGCAATATCGCGAGACGCGGCTGGAAGGCTTTTCCACCGAGGCAGAGCTTGCCGCAGCGCGCCAGCGATTGCAGCGCGATGGACGTTCGCTGTCGCGCCAGCGGCGTTCGCGGTTGTACGAGGGCGAGCATTTCGTCGTGCGCGGCGAGATTTCCGGGCGCTTTGCAACGGGCAGCCTGACCCACCGGGTGCTCATGGGCGTTGATTATGACGAGTTCGACAATTCGCAACTGTTCCTGCGTTTTCGTCCCGCAGCGATCGGGGCGGCAACCAGCGCGCAGGCGAGCAACGATATAGACGTGTTCAACCCCGTATATGGCCGGTTCCCGCTGCCCAGTCCGGGGCCACAGACCAACCGGCTGGACCAGCAGCGAGCAGTCGGCGCCTATGTCCAGGACCAGATCAGCCTGACCGACAATCTGCAGGTCCGGCTTGGCGGGCGTTTTGACGACATTACCGTGGAGAGCCTCAACCGCGCCAACAACGCCGCCGCCAGCCGCAGCTACAACCGGTTCAGCCCGCAAGCAGGCGTGGTCTTTACCGCATCGCCTGCCCTGTCGCTTTATGCCGCTTATGGCGAGGGTTTCCGCGCCAATCTCGGCGCGACGGCGACCGGCGCGCTATTCGATCCGGAAACCAGCAGGTCCGCCGAAGTCGGGGCGAAATTCGGTCTGCTCGACGACCAGTTGCAGGGTACGGTGTCACTGTTCACTCTCTCCAAATCGAATGTGCTCGCGGCAGACCCTGCCAACCCCGGCTTCTCGCTCCCCATCGGCAGTGCCCGCAGCCGGGGTCTGGAAATCGACATCAACGGCAAGCTGCCCGGCGACATCGACCTGTGGTTTTCCTATGCCTATATCGATGCCGAGGCGCGCGAGGATGTGGTCGATCTCAACTTCGGCCTGCCGATCCGCAAGGGCGACCGGCTGATCAATGTGCCGCGGCACACGCTGAGCCTCCAGGCATCGCGCGGCTTTGCCATCGCTGACACCCGCCTGACGCTGGGCGGCGGCGTGCAGCATGTCGGCGCACGGCTGGGCGAGACGGCAACGACCTTCACCCTGCCCGACTACACCCTGGTACGCCTGTTCGCCGCCTGGAAATTGCAGCAGAATATCGAAGTGTTTGCCGACGTCACCAACCTGTTCAACACGACCTATTACACCAACAGCTTTGCCCAGTTGTGGGTGCAGCCGGGCACGCCACGCGCAGCCTCGGTCGCGCTGCGACTGTCGTTCTGAAAGAGGCGCAACTGCATGACCCACCCCGTCCTGTCGATCGATCAACTCGTTGTCGAACGTGGCGGTCGTCGCATCGTCGATGGCCTGTCGCTGACGCTGGAGGCCGGAGAAATCTATGCGCTTCTGGGCGGCAATGGCGCGGGCAAATCGACCACGCTGTTTGCCATTCTGGGATTTCTGGAGCGCAGCGGCGGAACGCTGACGGTCGGCGGGCAGGACCCGGCGGGGCAATTGGACGCTGTACGCGCGCAGATCGCCTATCTGCCGGAAAACGTGGCGCTGTACGACCATCTGACCGCGCGCGAGAATGTCGATTATCTGCTCAAGGTTGCCGATTGCCCGCGCTCGCGCGCCGATGTCGAAGCGGCATTCGGATCCGTCGGACTGGCCGCCAATGCCTGGGACATGCGTGCCGGGCGCTTTTCGAAGGGCATGCGGCAAAAAACCGCGATCGCGCTGGCGATGCTGCGCGATACGCCGCTGCTACTGCTCGACGAACCGACATCGGGGCTCGACCCTGCTGCTGCAGCCGATTTCCACAAGCTGCTTGAAACGCTCGCCGCGCGCGGGGTTGCGGTGCTGATGGTGACGCATGACCTGCTGGGCGCGGCGGACACCGCAGACCGGATTGGCCTGATCGCAGGCGGCAGGATCGCAAGCGAATGGTTTGCTCAGCCGGGTGAACCGCGTTTCGACCTCAACGCGCTGCACAGCGGCTTTGCTAGGGTACGATGAGCCAGGTGTTCACAATCGCCGGTGCGGAACTCCGGCTGATGCTGCGGTCGCGGCTGGCAATCGTTGGCGTGGCGACCTTGCTCCTGCTGTCTGCCATTGCGGCGGTGACATCCGCAACGCAGATGGCGGCTGCGGCAAAGATGCGCGCCGAAGCGCAGATCGCCACCGACCAGCAGTTCAAGTCGCAGCCCGATCGCCACCCGCACCGCATGGTGCATTATGGCACCTATGCGCTGCGCCCGGTCGGGCCGCTGGCTGCGTTTGACCCCGGAGTCGATGCGTTCACCGGAACCGTGGTGTTTCTGGAGGGGCACCGACAGAACAGCGCCACCTTCGGCGCGGCGCGCGAATCTTCCGATCTCGTCCGCTTCGGTCAGTTGACCCCGGCGTTCGTGCTGCAGACGCTGGCCCCGCTGCTGCTCGTTTTCCTGGGCTTTGCCAGCGTCGCGCGTGAGCGCGAACGCGGCAGCCTGAGGGCGCTGGCGGCGCATGGCGCGACCGCTTGGGCAATCCTCTCGGGCAAGGCGCTGGCGCTGTGCGCAGCTGCCGCCCTGGCGATGGCCCCCGCCTTTGCCGCGCTCGGTTGGGCCGCAATTCAGCAACCCGCCGAAGCTGGCATCGCGCTGCTGACCGCGCTGTCGTACAGCGGATATCTGCTGATCTGGGTGCTGGTGATCACGGCAGTGTCTGCGCTGGCGGCAAGCGCGCAAGGCGCTCTGGTGACGCTGATCGCCATATGGGCCGTCGTCGTGGTGCTGGTTCCGCGCGCTGCAGCGGCGTGGGCGGGCGTGGCAGAGCCTCTGCCCAGCCGGGTCGATACCGAGTTCGCGATCGCCGCCGACCTTCGCCGCATCGGTGACAGCCACAACCCCAACGATCCGCACTTTGCCGAATTCAAGGCGAAGCTGCTGCAGAAGTACGGGGTCGGGAAGGTCGAGGATCTGCCCTTCAACTATCGCGGCGTGCTGGCGCAGGAGGGCGAGCGGCTGACATCGCAGCTGTTCAAGGACTATGCCGCGCGGGCCGGTGCCATCCAGCTGGCGCAGTCCGACCGGCTGACCGCGCTGGGGCTGATCAGCCCGGCACTGGCGGTGCGGCGGGCATCGATGGTCGGCGCAGCCACCGATCTGCGCACCCATCTGGCGTTCCTAGAAACCGCCGAGGCCTATCGCTACAACATGGTGCAGAAGCTCAACGCCTTGCAGGCGACAGCCGTCAGCGGCGCCGATGACTCCGCACGCAGCAAGGACCCGATCGCCGAGCGGCGCACACGCATTTCCGCCGATTTCTGGAAAGAGGTTCCCGATTTCCGGTTCGATGCACCGACCGCGTCGCGCCGTGCTGCCGGCATGATACCGTCGCTGGCCGTGCTGGCGCTGTGGATCGCTCTGGCACTGGCGTTGATGATGATCGCCAGCCGCCGCCTCGAAAGGAACGGCGCATGACCCATATCCTGCGCGAAATGTGGCTGCTGGGTCGCAGCCGGTCGGCGATCTGGGCGCTGCTTCTGCTGGCCGTGTGTGCGAGCGCGAGCGTAGCGCTGGGGCTGGCCAGCGTCGCCCGCGACCGCGCCGTGATCGATCGAATGCTCGCAGGCCAGGTGGCCGAGGAAGCTGCCCTCGCAGCGTTTGTCGAGGACGCAGGATCGGGCGCCTATTACGGGTTCCAGCCAACGTGGGACCCGCCATCGGATCTCGCCTTTGCCGCGCTTGGCAGCCGAGACATCGCACCTGCCGTGCTGCGGGTCCGCGCTCTGGCGCTGGAAGGGCAGATCTACGAGAACGAATCCTCCAACCCCGAACTGGCGCTGCCGGGGCGGTTCGATCTTGCGTTTGTTGCCGTGTATGTTGCGCCTCTGGTGCTGATCGCGCTGCTGCACGATCTGTGGTCGGGTGAACGCGAGGCCGGGCGCTATCATGCGCTCGCAGCATTGCCCCGCGCGCGCAGGCGACTGTGGACCAGCCGCGTTGCGGTGCGTCTGGCCGGTGTGCTGGTCGCCCTGCTGCTGCCCTTCGGCATCGGTGCGCTGATGGCGGGAACTGCGCCGCTGCGTGCGCTGGGTTTTGCCGGGCTGATCACGTTGGTCTGCCTGCTGTGGACGGCGATCGTGCTGGTGGTTGCCCGGCTGGGCGTCCGTTCGGCGGTCAACGCGGCCTCGCTCGCAGCGGTCTGGTTCGCGCTGACTTTGGTCGCGCCTGCCGGGGTGAACCTGGCGATCAACGCTGGCGTGCCCGTCCCCGATGGCGCTGCGCTCGCGCGCGAGAACCGCGAATATGTCCATGCCGGTTGGGACCGCCCGCGCGACCGGACGATGCGCGATTTCCTGAAGGTCTATCCGCAGCATGAAGCCGGCAGCGCCATTCCCCCGACCTTCCACTGGAAATGGTATTTCGCCTTCCAGCATCTGGGTGACCTGCACGTCGCAGAGCAGTCGCAGGCCTATCGCGATGGCATCGCCAGGCGTGCCGAGATGGGCCGGATCGCCGGATGGGTGCTTCCGCCTGCCGGACTGGCGCAGGCGATGTCGGCCATGGCGGGGACCGATGTCACCGCACAACTTGACTATCAGATGCGCATTCGCGCTTACCATCAGCGCTTGCGCGAGTTCTATTATGATTATCTGTTCAGCGAAAAACCCTTTGGCCCGCAAGAGCTGGCGCGCGTTCCGCGCTTTGACCCTGCTATCGGCGGCTAGCCTTGCCGCCATCCCATCGGCGCACGCACAGCGCGTGACCGACAACGCTGCTGCCGGGGCAGAGGATGCCTTTGGCACCAGCATCGGCAACGAGCGCGTCGGGCTGTACAGCGGCAGCGACGTGCGCGGCTTCTCGCCGGTGACAGCCAACAACATCCGGCTGGAGGGGCTATATTTCGATCGGCCCGCCGCGTTCACCGACCGGCTGGTGCAGAGCAACGTCGTGCGCGTCGGGCTGACGGCCCAGAATTATCTGTTCCCCGCCCCCACCGGCATCGTCGACTACAAGATCAGGCCGGCAGGCAATGATCTGGTGGTCAGCACGATGTTGGGCCTCAACAGCTGGGGCGGCGGCAGGCTGGAGATCGATACGCAGATCCCGGTGATCCGCGACAAGTTGAGCCTGGTGGCGGGCGTCGCCGGTTTCGTCGACGAACTGGCGCCGGGCAACCAGTCGTTCTTCGGCTCGTACGCGCTGGCGGCTCGCTGGAAGCCGGCACCGTCGGTCGAGGTCATCCCGTTCTGGAGCCGGATCGACCTTTACAACCGCGAGGCTGCGCCGCTGTATACGCCCGAAGGCGCGTATCTGCCGCCGCGCATCGAGCGCCGCCGCTTCCCCGGCCCCGAATGGGCCGATCAGCGCAATACGGTTCAGCATTATGGCGCACTGACCAAGGCGGGGCTTGGCCCCAATTGGCAGATCGCCGCCGGATTATTCCGCTCGACATCGGACAGCGCGACGAACTTTGCGCAGAATTTTACCTCCATGCGGCCCGATGGCACCGCGATCCGCCGCGTCAGCAGCGACCCGCCTTTGTCACTCGCCGGAACCAGCGGCGAACTGCGCATCAGCCGCAGCTTTGCCGATGGCCCGCGCCGTCACACGCTGCACGCAGCGCTGCGCGGACGCGAGCGGGTCAGCCGTTATGGCGGCGGCGCTTCGGTGAGCTTTGCACGCGCGCCGGTCGATAGGGTGCTCGATATTCCAGAACCCGATTTCACGTTCACGCCGCAGACGGGCGAGCAGGTGCGCCAGGCGATTGCCGGTCTGGCGTATGATGGCCGCTGGCAGGGCGTCGGCGGATTGAGCGTCGGGCTGCAGCATACATGGTACCGCAAGCGTGTAGACCGCCCCGGCGCGATCCTGGCGCGCACCGATGACGAGGCCTGGCTCCCCAATGTCACCGCCTCTCTCGAGCCGACCCGGCGGCTGGCGCTTTATGCCAGCTATACGCGCGGGCTGGAGGAAAGCGGGATCGCGCCAGACAATGCCGCCAACCGAACCGAGGCATTGCCTGCGATCCTCACCTCGCAGGTGGATGCGGGACTGCGCTGGAAAATCCCCGGCGGGATGAGCCTGGTCGCGGGCGTGTTCGATGTGCGCAAACCGTATTTCGCCGCTGACAGCGCAAATGTGTTTCGCGAGCTGGGCAATGTGCGCCATCGCGGGGTCGAACTGTCCGCGACAGGAACGCTGCTGCCCCGGCTCACGGTCGTCGCCGGCGCCGTGCTGATGCGCCCCCGCGTCACCGGGGAGGCCGTTGATCTGGGCCGTGTCGGTCGTCGCCCGCTGGGCCAGCCATCGCAGTTGCTGACGCTGGCGACGCAATACGACCTGCCCGGCGTCAAGGGTGTGCAACTGACCTTCAACGCCACGCATCGCGGTTCGCGCGCTGCCGACACGCGCAACCTGGTGTTCCTGCCAGCGCGCACCACGATCGACGCCGGTGTGCGCTGGCGGCTGAACATCGGCCAGAACCCGGCGCTGCTCAGGGTGCAGATGCTCAACGTCACCAACACTTATGACCTCGCGCTGGTCGGCAGCGGCAGCTATCAGGTCAATGCCCCGCGCCAGGTCACGATGTTCCTGACGGTGGATTTTTGACCGCCGGTCCGTGTCAGAACGGCTTGACCGTACCCAGGAAGCAGATGCCTGAGATAGTGATCCAGTAGACATAGGCCATCATCCGGCCATAGCCGATCTCGCGCTCCAGCGCGGCTTCCTGCACTGGGTCGGGACCCAGCGCCAGCACGCGAAACCGCGTGGTCCAGCGCCGCATGATCCAGCGCAGGCCAAGGCCGATGCACAGGGTAAAGCCGTAGAGCGTGAGCTTGCTGGCATACCAGCGCACCCCTTCGCTCGCTTCGAACGGACCATGGCCGAGCAGCGAGGATATGCCCGTGATGAAGATCGCCGGGATCAGCAGATAGCGGATCGCCTCGTCCAATTTGGTCAGCGTGATGCCGATATCGGTCTCGCGGCTGAAGAACGCGCCCCAGCACAGCCCCAGCCATCCGGCAACGAACAGCCACATCGCGGTCAGATAGCCGCCGCCATAGGGTTGCAGACCGTAAATGTTGCCCATGTGCAGCCCCAAGGGCAGCAGCAGGATGATGCCGGTGCGTGCCAGAATGTCGATGCGATAGGCGGTCTCCATATGCCGCCTGCGCTCGTCCAGCGACAGCGCCGGGTTGATGATATTGTAGCTCGACTGGAAAACCCCCCATTCCCCGCCCAGCCAATAGACCATCGCCAGGATATGCACCCAGCGCAGCACCAGTACCTCTTCGATCACGTGATTCCCCCACCCCAATTGGTTTCAATGCTTGCGCCGCGTCAGCGCACAGACAGCTCTTCGACGATGTCCAGGATCGGCGGATCGGGCTGTTCCATCGCCTCCACCTCCTGCTGGAACCCGCGCATGATCCGCGCGATATAGGCGCGCGTGTCTTCCCCGCGCTCCTGTCCTGCGGCACGGTCAGGCGCATAGTCCTCGACTTCGCTCCGCCTGAGACTGCCGCCCGCTTCGAGCAGTCGCTCGACCGTATCGAGCCGCTCGCGCGTCGCGGACAGCTCGGCCGCCAGTGCCAGCGTCAGCGAATAGAGCCGGTCGAGCGCGGGCTCGTCGAAAAAGGCGGGGCGACGCCCCTTGGCACGCGCGCCTGATCGGGCGATCCAGTCCAGTCCCTCGGTCATGCGGCCATCTCCCGTGCGGGCGCAGCCTTCCACGCGCCATAGGCATTCCAGATCGCAGCGCGGCCATAATCCTCGGCTGCGCCATCGGGTGACGGCGGAAAGACATCCGGATCGACCACCGCGCGCACGCCGACGGAGAACTGCTCCGCCTTGGCGAAGCCCGCTTGCTCGAGCGCCTCCTCCATGCTCACCCCATGCATCGCAGACCAGAATGGCTCATTGTTGTTGAATGCGTCCCAATCGCGCATGAACTGTTCGAACAGCGGCATGGCGGGGCCATATTGCGGCTGTTCGACATGCAGCATCAGCCCGCCGGGCTTGAGGACGCGATACGCCTCGGCCAGGATGCGCGGCATCGCGGCTGCGGAGAGCTCGTGCAGGAACATCGTCGTCTGCACCCAGTCGAAATGATCGTCGGGAAAGCGCGACAGGTCTTCGCCATCGGCCTGAACGAAGGTGATGTTCTTCACACCCAGCCCCGCCGCGCGCGCCGCGCCATAGCGCAGGCTGGGTCCGGCGGTGTCGATCGCGATCACATGAGCCTCGGGGAAGCCCTGTGCGATCGGCACCGCATTGTGCCCGACAGTGCAGCCGAGATCGAGGATGCGCGCAGGTGCCCAGCCGGGCCTGTTCGCCTTGGCCCAGGCGACCACCGCCTGCCCGCCGCCATCGTTGAGTGCGCCCAGCGCACCGCCGGTAGTGGCAAACAGGCCGACATCATAGTTCGCGCCCACCGTCACATCGCCGGGGCGCTCCTCGGAATGATAGCCGCCCGGCTGGCAATGAATGTCGACACAGGTCTGGTAGCGCGGCTGCTGAATGGCGGAATCGAGCTGCAACTGGCCCGAATGCGCGTTGAACTGCCGCGCCATCGCATCGAGCTGATCGAGCTGCCGCAGCACGGTCTGGCGGCCGTTCATCTGCCGCATCTCCATCGCGTTGCGCTTGAGCGCCGACCACATCCGGTGGAAGGTATCGCGGTTCATTGCGTCGCGGATTTCGTGACGATGCTGCGGGTCGCGGCCATGTTCGGCGCGAAATTCGGGAAGCACGCGATTGTCATACGCCAGCTGGTTGCCGCGCCCCAGGCTGCCGGACACATAGCGATTGAAATGGGTAAGAAAGTTGAACCGTGCGGCTTCGTCGTGTCGGGTGTTCGGCATCATCGGATGGCGTTTGAGCGCCGTGTAGGGCGGCGGCAAATCCATGGTCATCGCTTCGGGCCTTTCGCAGGACAGGAGAGGGCTTGCCCCTTCATTTGGGTCGATTGGTGTGGCGTTGTGCCACCGGCGGCTTGCCGAACGCACATTCTTGGACCGTTCGGTACCGATATTTGTACGGACAACTTCAGCCTTGAAATTGATCCCGATCAAATTTGCCGCAATTTCTGCAGGGCATATCGCCATCATCGTGGGTGGCGGGTGGACCACACTTGCCACACGCCGACGACATCGCTGGCAACAAGGCCAGGCATCATCGCCGCAAACGTCGGCGCGCAGGTGCGTTCGGCCTGTGTTTCTCTGGCGACGATGCAAACTCTCACTATATCCATCATCAGGAACAAGCGGAGCGTAGCCCGCCCGCCCGCCGAGCGTCATCTTCGCCCAGCGGCTGCATGCACCGCACCGATCACCAGCCCAGGGGCGATGTCCATCTGGGTGTCGCACGGAACACGACAAGGACCATCGACATGAGACCAGAGCGCGATCCTGTCAGCCCCGGCCAGCGCAGCGTGTGGGATTTCCCCCGACCCGCGATTGCCAAGCCCTGCGATGCCCATGTCCGGATCGAACATCTCGGAATGGTCGTGGCTGAAACCCGCGAGGCTGTCTGCACGTTCGAGACCAGCCACCCTCCCAGCTATTACATTCCGCCGCACGCGATTCCACCCGGAGTGCTGCGGCGCGCAGAGGGCAGTTCGTTTTGCGAATGGAAGGGCGCGGCGGTCTATTGGGACGTGGTCGTGGGCAACATCGTCCTGCCCCGCGTCGGCTGGAGCTATCCCAAGCCCAGTGCCAGCTTTGCAATCCTGCGCGATCATGTCGCCTTCTACGCAGGGCCATTCGACCGTTGCACGGTCAACGGAGAAACCGTGTTGCCGCAACCCGGCGCCTTTTATGGCGGCTGGATCACATCGGGTTTCGCAGGGCCGTTCAAGGGTGGGCCCGGCAGCATGGGCTGGTAGGACCGCCTGAGCGTTCCCGTATATCGCCTTGTTCCGAAAAAGCTGCTCCGGAGGCCTGAGGCATGACCAACGGGTCCGGAAATGGTGCGCCCGACAGGATTCGAACCTGTGGCCCCCAGATTAGGAATCTGATGCTCTATCCTGCTGAGCTACGGGCGCTTGCGACGGGGTTTAGCCAAGCCAGGGCGGCATGGCAACGCCGTTTGGGTCACGTCGCCCTGGCTTCAGTTCTTGGATTCGGGGGGCACGACGGGGAATGGCAAAGGTGCGACGGCGACGCCCTCCTCGATCAACGCTGCAGCATCTTCAGGCGCGGCCTGCCCATGGATGGCGGCGTGCTCCTCTTCGCCGTAATGCATCGCGCGCGCGCGATCGGCAAAGCTCTTGCCCACCCAGGTCGATTGCTCGAGCGCCTTGGCCTGCGCCTGGGCCAATGCCTGCAGCACCGCCTGCATTTTGACGATATCTGCAGGTGGCGGAGCGTTGCTGACCTGCACCGGCGCGATATCGCCGGGCGACGGGGCCTCGCGCGTGACTGGCAGCTGCTGGCTGCGTTGATTGCCCTTGGCGTTCAACCGCGGCGCCATCACCGCCTTGGCCACATCGGTCGACCCGCAGAATGCGCACGCCACCAGCCCCCGGGCACGCTGCTCCTCATATGCCTCGCTGGACGCGAACCACACTTCGAAGACATGGTCGCCAGCGCATTTCAGGTCGTAGACGATCATGGCCGCACCGCCTCTGCCACGGGCCTGCGATTGGCGATAACAGGCACGCGCGCGCGAACATCCGCGATCTGTTCCAGTTCGATTTCGGCAAAACCCAGGCCGGGCTGTTCGCCCATGTCGAGCAGGACCGTTCCCCACGGATCGACCACCAAGCTATGACCATATGTGCTGCGACCGTCTTCATGGTTGCCGGTCTGCGCAGCGGCAACGACGAAACAGGCGCTCTCGATCGCGCGCGCACGCAGCAGCACGTGCCAATGCGCCTGGCCGGTGGGAACCGTGAACGCCGCCGGGACCGCGATGATGTCCGCCCCCGCGCGGCTCAAGGCCGCATAGACGGCCGCAAATCGGATATCATAGCAGATCGATAGCCCCAGAACGGCATGCGGCAGGCGAACCGCCACCGCCTGATCGCCCCCCTGATAGACCGCAGATTCCCGCCAGCTTTCGCCGGACGGCAGATCGACATCGAACAGGTGAATCTTGTCATAGCGCCCAGCGATGCTGCCATCGGGTGCGATCACGAACGCGCGGTTGTGCCATCTGCCATCCGGATCATCGCCCTTGATCGCCAGCGAACCCAGATGCACCCACAAGCCAGCGGCAGCCGCTGCATCGCGCACTGAGGCGAGCACGGCATCGTCGGCTTCGTGACAAATGGTCTGGGTGGCTCTGGCGCGGTTCCGATCGAGCATGTTCGACATTTCCGGCGTGAACAGTATCTCTGCCCCGCCCGCCTTCGCATCGCGCACGGCTTTGACGAGCACGTCGGCGTTTGCAGCCGGATCAGTGCCCGCGTTCATCTGGAGCAGCGCAATCTTCATGTCAGCGAGCCAAGCGTGCGAGAGCCGCGATCACAATCCCAGCATCGGGTCGAGCTTGCCCGCGCGGTCCAGCGCCGCCAGATCGTCGGACCCGCCAACATGCTGCCCGTCGATGAAGATCTGCGGCACGGTGCTGCGGCCACCGGCGCGGCGGATCATCTCTGCCTTGGGATCGCCACCCATCGAGACCTCGACCTCGTCGAACGCGACGCCCTTGCTGCTCAGCAGCGACTTGGCGCGGAAGCAGTAGGGGCAGGTAAATTTGGTATAGATTTCGACCTTGGCCATGGGCATGTCCTCCAGCTCAATAATTGGGCGTTTTCCGCAGAAATGCAACCGTTGTGCCACCCTGGTGTCACATCATGGCACCCTCATCGCCTTCGCGCAGCACCCGCGCCCAGCAGAAGATGGTGACGCGCCGTGCGCCTGCCTGCTTGAGCAGACGCACGCAGGCATGCGTGGTTGCCCCCGTGGTATACACGTCATCGACCAGCAGAACGTGCCGGCCCGCGATGCGCGGACGCGTGTGGCTGGGAATATCGAACACGCCGCGGATGGCTGCACTGCGCTGCTTGCGGGTCATGCCCTTGAGCGGCGGCGTGGCCCGTACCCGGCGCAGCACATCGGTTTCCACCGGCAACCGATGCGGCGCAGCAAGGGCGCGCGCGATCAGGATCGACTGGTTGAAACCGCGCTGCCACAGCCGCCAGCGATGCAGGGGAACGGGGATGAGCACGACATCCTGCGTGTCGGCAGGCAGATGCCGCTGCAGGTGCCGGGCGACCAGCCTTGCCAGGCCAATCTTTCCGCCGTGCTTCAACTTGAGCACGATCGAGCGCGAGAGGTCGTCATACAGAACGGCGGCCTTGATTCCATCGTGCAGCGGCGGATGGGCCAGGCAGTCGGCGCACATCAGATCGTCATCGCGCCCATCGGCAAAAGGCTTGCCACAGGCCGTGCAGGCGGGGTCGCTGACAAAGCGCAGCGCATTCCAGCACTCGGCGCAAAACTGCAGATCGCCTTCGACCAGTACGCCGCAGCCGGGGCAGCGCGGGGGCAGCACCAGATCGACCAAAGCATGCAGGGCCCGGGCAAGTGTCATCCCCTCTTGTCGCGCGGCGCGCGCCCCGGCACAAGGCCGCGATGACCGAGGATACTGCACCCCGCCAGCTGTTTTCCCCCCAGCGCCGCCGCATGGCCATGGCCCGCGGGCAAAGGCTCGCAGCACGCCATGGCGGTGCCTTTCTGGCCGAGCATATGGCCGATGAAGTGGTCGAGCGGCTGGGCTGGGTGAATCGCAGCTTCGCCGACGTGCTGGTGATCGGCCATGCACCCGCTCTGCTCACCGACGCGCTGGCAGCACGCGGCGCTAAGATCACGCTGGCAGGACCTGTGGCGCGTGATGTCGCGTGCGATGAAGACGCCCTGCCCTTTTCCCCCGGAACGTTCGATCTGGTCGTGGCCCTGGGCACGCTCGACAGCGTCAACGATCTGCCTGGCGCGCTGATCCAGATCAACCGCTCGCTCAGGCCCGATGGACTGATGATGGCCGCGCTAATCGGCGCAGGCTCGCTGCCCAGGCTGAAGGCTGCGATGCTGGCCGCCGACGAGGCAGGCGGACGCGGCGTGGCTGCGCGCATCCACCCGCAGATCGATGTCCGCGCTGCCGGAGACCTGATGCAGCGCGCACGTTTTGCCATGCCGGTGGCCGACAGCGACAGCCTGACCGTGCGCTATTCAGCACTGCCTGCTCTGGTGCGCGACCTGCGCTGCCATGGCTGGACCAACACGCTCGCGTCATCACCGCCGCCGCTGACCAAGAATGCGCTGATCGCGGCCCTGCAGAGTTTTCATGAGGCTGCCGATGACGATGGCAAGACAGCGGAACGCTTCGAGATCGTCTATCTGAGCGGCTGGGCACCCTCGCCCGACCAGCCCAAGCCCGCACGACGCGGCAGCGCGACGGCTTCGCTGGCAGGCGTTTTGGGCAAAGCCAAAAAAGGCTGATGCGCTCAACGGTCAGCGCGCGACGATACCATGATCGCCGCGCCGACTGCGTTACTCGGTGCCAAAACCGACCGAGAGGAAGTCCGGCATGGGGCCGTTCCAGCCATCGTCCGGACCGTCATTGCGCGCATCATCGCGACGCGAACGCGAAGGCTTGCGGCGTTCGTCGCGGGGCTTGTCGTCCCGGGGCTTCTCGTCGCGCGGCCTTTCGGCGCGAGGGCGGTCATCGGGCTTGCGGCGCGTATCGGGCGCGCGCGCGGCCGGCTTGCGGGCTTCGGGTTCGCGCTCCTCGCTGGTGGCGCGATCGCCTGACTTGGCAGCCCGCCGCGGCCTTGCCGGCTTCTCGCGTGCACGATCTTCCCGGGGGCGCTCTTCACGCGCCGGCTCCTGCGCGCCTTCCAGCACGATTTCAGGGATGGTCGTGCCGATCAGCTTTTCGATATTGGCCAGTGCCTCGGCATCTTCATCGGTAATGAAGGTGAAGGCCTTGCCCGACGCCCCTGCCCGACCCGTACGGCCGATGCGGTGGACGTAATCATCCGGATGCCAGGGCGCATCATAGTTGAACACATGGCTGACGCCCTTGATGTCCAGTCCGCGCGCGGCAACGTCGGAGGCGACCAGAATGTTGATCGTGCCGTCCTTGAACTTGTCGAGCTCTGCGATGCGATCGCGCTGTTCCATGTCGCCATGGATCTCGCCCGAATCGAACCCTCCCTGGCGCAGCGCCTTGTTGAGGTCGCGCACCGTGGTCTTGCGGTTGCAGAAAATGATGGCGGTCTGCACGCCAGCATCGAGCATCTGGAACAGCGTGTCGCGCTTGCGGCGTGACGAGACGCGCACCTTGCCCTGCTCGATCGAGGCGTTGGCGCTCGCAGGCCGTGCGACCTCGATATATTTGGGGTTGGTGAGGAACTTGTCCGACAGCTTCTTGATCGGCGGCGGCATGGTTGCCGAGAACAGCAACGTCTGGCGCGTGGCAGGCAGCCGGGTGCAGATCGTCTCGATATCGGGAATGAAGCCCATGTCGAGCATGCGATCGGCCTCGTCGATGACCAGCAGGCCGCATCCGGTGAGCAGGATGTTGCCGCGATCGTAGAGGTCCATCAGGCGTCCGGGGGTCGCGATCAGCACATCGACGCCCTTTTCGAGCGCCTTGATCTGGTCGCCCATCGATACGCCGCCGATCAGCAGCGCCATCGAGAGCTTGTGGTACTTGCCGTATTTCTCGAAATTTTCCGCGACCTGCGCAGCGAGTTCGCGCGTGGGTTCAAGGATCAGCGAGCGCGGCATCCGCGCCCGGCTGCGGCCTTCAGCCAGAATATCGATCATCGGCAGCACGAAGCTGGCGGTCTTGCCGGTGCCTGTCTGGGCGATGCCGATCAGGTCGCGCATCATCAGGACAGGCGGAATAGCCTGCGCCTGAATCGGCGTGGGGGTCGTATAGCCGGAATCGGTAACGGCCTGGATCAACTTTTCGGAGAGGCCGAGATCGGCAAATATCATAGAATATCCAGAAACAGGCAGTAGCGCGGACACATATCGTCACGCTATCGATGCCGGGCCTTCGGCCACGCGCGTCCCATGCGCAAACATCGCCCCAAAGTCAACCATTGTGCGTTACAGCGAGGCCCGCGCGATCAGTCCTCGGGCACAAGCTGGCGGAGTTTTTCCACTTCGCATTTGCTGCCGGATCGTGCCTGCAGAAGATCGCGATCGATGCAAAGCCGCCCATCGCTGCTGCGCTCCATGTAGAAACCCTGGTAGAATTCGCGCGCGGTGCACGATCGCTCCAGCTCGGCCTCGATCATGCGCTGATCACGCATGAACAGCACCAGCATGTCATCGTTCACCACCCGAACGCCGGTGACGTCGCGCATCGCCACGCATTTGCCGACCTTGCGCCTCTCGAACTTCGGCGGTTCAGGCTGCGGCGCGCGGCGCGGCGGGGGTGCAGGCATCAGCGATGACCGGGACAGCGACTGGCGCGGCACGCGAATGATGATGCGCTGTTCGATCCGCACCTGCGCCGCGGCCTGCGGCGCAGCATCAAGCGCATCGTGCACCCTGTGCGCGACAGCTGGTTGATCGAGGGCAAGGCCGAGCTCCCCCTCCTGCGCCAGCGGCAGCGAGCCCAGCATCAGCCATGCAATGATGATGTCCCCGTAAACCATGGCCGCGCGCGGCAATCCTCCAAGACCCATTGAACCCCGGCATCCGGGTTAGGCCGGACGATTGAACCGCCGATTAACGACAGCATCCTCGCGCAGGCAAGCCGCGTTTTGCTTCGCTTCGTGACATATTTGTCACCCATACGGGGCGCGCGCGACGAATTGTCGGAGCGACGGGCTGCGTGTATGACACGGCCATGATCGAGACACTGACCCGCTCCACCCTGATCGACCGCCTGCTGGCCCTGGTCGGCCCCAAGGGCGTGACAACCGATGGCGACACGATTGCCCCTTGGCTGACGGATTGGCGCGGACGCTACCACGGTGCTGCACTGGCGATGGTATCGCCTGCCGATGCTTCGGAACTGGCCGCCATCGTCAGGCTTGCGGGCGAAACCGGCACGCCGATCGTTCCGCAGGGCGGCAACAGCGGCATGGTGGGCGGCGCCACACCGGACACGCAGGGCACAGCGCTGTTGCTCAGCACCCGCAGGATGAACGCCATCCGGTCGATTGACACAGCCGCGCGCACCGTCGTTGCCGACGCTGGCGTGGTGCTGCAGACTCTGCACGAGGCAGTCGCCGCAAAGGGCCTTCGCTTTCCGCTGACCTTGGGCGGCAAGGGCTCGGCAACGGTGGGCGGGCTGGTGTCGACCAATGCAGGCGGCACACAGGTGCTGCGCCATGGCGCGATGCGTGCGCTGGTCGAGGGAGTGGAGGCGGTCATGCCCGATGGTTCGGTGTACAACGGCCTGGCGACGCTCAAGAAGGACAACCGCGGCTATGATCTCAAGCATCTGCTGATTGGTGCCGAGGGCACTTTGGGCATCGTGACCGCCGCCACGCTCAGGCTGGTGCCCGGGCTGATCGATCGCGCCGTGGTGTGGGCCGGCGTGGAATCGCCCATCGCGGCCCGCGAACTGTTGCTGATGCTGGAAACGCGCGCCGGTCACGAGATGGAGGGGTTCGAGATCGTCCCGCACCGCTGCCTGACCAACGTGCTGCACCACATCCCTGGCACCCGCGCGCCTTTGTCGCGCGACCATCCCTGGCATGTGCTGATCGAATTCACCCGCGACGATGCGTCTACCCAGCCACCCGAACAGCTGGCCGAGACCGTGATGGCAGAGGCGTTCGAGCGCGGGTTGATCCTAGATGCGGCGATATCGAACAGCGAAGCCCAGGCCGAAGCATTCTGGAAGCTGCGCGATTCGATTTCCGAGGCAGAGCGCGCCGCTGGTCCGGCGGTTCAGCACGATATTTCAGTTCCCGTTGCCGATATGCCACGGTTCATCATCGAGGCTGGCCGCGAGGTGGAGGCGCGCTTTGACGGAGTCGAAGTTGCAGCCTTTGGCCATCTGGGCGATGGCAATGTCCACTTCCATGTCGCAGCCCCCAAGGGGGCAGACAAGGTCAGCTGGCCAGACCTCTCGGGCAAGCAGATCAGCGCCATGGTCCATGATCTGGTAGTGGCCGCAGGCGGATCGATTTCCGCCGAGCATGGCATTGGTCAGATGAAGCGCGACGAACTTGAACGGTTGAGCGAGCCTGCACGGCTGATGGCGCTCAAGGCGATCAAGCAGGCTCTGGACCCGAAAGGCATCATGAATCCCGGCAAGCTCATCGCGATATGATCGTGCCTGAGGCGTTCGTCCCTCTTGCGCCGGGCCTGCGGGCAACTTAAGGCGCGAGTTCCGGTTTTACCGATAAAATCAACGTCAGCGGAGAACATTTCATGGCCAGTGCGCCGCAAGCAACCAATTTGCCGGTCCTTTTCAACGATCTGGTACCGCTCAACTCCAAGGATCACGGCAAGTTTCGTTCGCGGACCATGGATGGAGCACACTTCCTCAAGAACCAGCATGCGATCCCGCTGACCGCCGAGGAATTTACCCAGGCACAGCGTCATTATCCGATCATCTTCTCCGCCGGCAGCGATCCTGTTCCGCTCGCGCTGATGGGCATGAACGAAGGCGTCAACGTTTTCCTCGATGACGATGGCAAGTATCGCAAGCCTGCCTATGTGCCTGCATACGTGCGCCGTTACCCGTTCATGCTGGCACGCCTGCGTCCGGACTCGCAGGAGCTTTCGCTGTGCTTCGACCCGACCTGCGAGGCGCTGGGCGAGTTCGAGGAAGGCGATGCGCTGTTCGACGGCGACCAGCCCACCGAAGTGACCAAGAACATCCTCCAGTTCTGCGAAGATTTCGAGCGCGCCGTGCAGGGTACCGCCTTCTTCATGGAAGAGCTGAAGAAGCACGACCTGCTGATGGAAGGCGAACTGAAGATCGAGCATCCCACGCTCGCCCAGCCGTTCGTCTATCAGGGCTTCCAGATGGTGAGCGAAGAAAAGCTGCGCGAACTGCGCGGTGACGAACTGCGCAAGCTGAACCAGAACGGCGCTCTGCCGCTGATCCACGCGCACCTGTTCTCGCTGCAGGTCATGCGTGACCTGTTCGCGCAGCAGGCCGCTGACGGCAAGGTTCCCAACCTTCCCACGCAGGCTGCAATCAACTGATTGATCGATAGAAATCCGTCATGGCCACGCCCCGGTGCGGCCATGACGGGGGTCGGTCCCGATTTATCGATCGTCCCAGCGCGCAGCGTCGGCATAATCCTCTTCACGTGGCTCGATCCAGACCTTGCCCTGCGCGCCGGTCTCGCTCTTCCAGAACAGCGCACGGCTCTTCAGATAATCCATCAGCAGGTCCGCAGCTTCAAATGCTGCGCGGCGGTGTTCGCTCGCGGTAACGACCAGCACGATCGCCTCGTGCGGCTGCATCTCGCCGACTCGGTGGATCACCAACGCGGCCTCCAACGGCCAGCGACTGGCGACATCGTCCAGCATTTCGTCAATGCCGCGCTCGGTCATTCCGGGATAATGCTGCAGGCTCAATGCGCTGACAGCACCATCATGGCCTGAAGGCCGCACCAGCCCCGTGAAGCTGACCATCCCGCCCGCGTTCTGCAGTGCATGGCGGAATGCCGCAATCTCGGCTTCGGGGTCGAATGGGTCTGTTGAAATACGGATGGTGCGCCGCATGTCAGCCGCCGCTGACCGGGGGCAGGAACGCCAGCTCGTCCTCATCTTCCACCAGCGCATCGGCATCGACGATCGCGCCGTTGATCGCATAGCGCACCCGCGGCTCGCCCAGCGCGCTGCCCAGAAGCCGGTCGCTCGCATCCAGCAGACCGATAATGTCGGCAATGGCATGCGGCTGCGACAGCGTCATGGTGCGCTCGACCCCGCCTGCCAGATCGCCCAGGCGACCGAAGAACAGCAGCTGTGTCATATCCGCGCTCAGCCTCCGGTCATCGACATGTGGCGCGGCAGCGCCGGCGCGCCGCCGGGGGCGTCGATGCGGAAATCATGCCGCTCGGGCTTGGCGCGGATCGCTCGATTGAGCGCGGCATCGAGCGCCACATCGCTGTCGTCGCCGCGCATCGCGGCGCGCAGGTCAACCCGGTCGTTCTGGCCCAGGCACATGTAGATCTGTCCGGTCGCGGTAACACGCACCCGGTTGCAGCCCGCGCAGAAATTGTTGGTCAGTGGCGTGATGAACCCCAGCCGCCCCCCGGTCTCCTCGACATCGACATAGCGCGCCGGGCCTCCGGTCTTGTGGTGGCTCTCGGTCAGCGTCCAGCGAGCCTCCAGCGCATCGCGCACCTGCGTCAGCGGCAGATAATGGTCGAACCGGTCTTCCTCCACCTCACCCAGCGGCATGACCTCGATCAGCGTGACATCATGCCCACGGCCATGCGCCCAGGCGATGAGCGAGGGCAGTTCATTCTCGTTCAGCTCCTTGAGTGCGACGGCGTTGAGCTTGATCTTGAGCCCTGCGCGATCGGCAGCGTCGATCCCGTCGAGCACCTGCGCCAGGGCATCGCGCCGCGTCAGCTTTGCAAACAGGTCGGGCTGCAGGGTGTCGAGCGAAACGTTGATCCGCCGAACCCCCGCGTCAGCCAGCGCCGTGGCATGCTGCGCCAGCTGGGTCCCGTTGGTGGTCAGGGTCAGTTCGTCGAGTCCGTTGCCGATCTCGCGCCCCAAGCGCTGGACCAATGTGATGAGGTCGCGCCGCACCAGAGGCTCCCCGCCCGTCAGCCTGATCTTGCGGACGCCGCGCTCGATAAAAGCCAGCGCCAGCCGGTGCAGTTCTTCCAGGCTCAGCACCTCCGCCTTGGGCAGAAACTGCATCCGTTCAGGCATGCAGTACGAACAGCGCAGGTCGCACCGGTCCGTCACCGAAAGCCGGACATAGGTGATCTGACGCGAAAAACCGTCGATCAGCGGGCGGGCGGCAAGCTGGGTCATACGGTTAGGGCTACAGCAAGGGGCATGCAGCGCCCACCCTCAATTTTGGGATTGCGACGAGGTGGGCATTTTCGACGGTATCGGCACGATCAGCGGTGCATGGCGCCAGCGCACCAATAGCCGCACCAGATCCAGCCCTGACAGCCCCAGGGTCGCGGTATTGCGCAACGGGTGCACATTGACGCGCGGCTGCGCTGCCAGCACCTCGTCCAGCACCAGCTGCACCCTGCCTGCCTTGTCGTTGAAAGCGGCAAGCGGCGTCACAGAGCCGGGGGTGATCCCCAACAGCGCCACCATCTCGTCGGCCGACCCGAAGCTGAAGCGGCCTGCGCCGACCATATGGCGCAGCGCGCCCAGGTCGACCTGCTTTTCGGCCAGCACGGTCACGAGATAGAACTGGCCACTGGCGTCCTTGAGAAACAGGTTCTTGGTGTGGGCGCCGGGAACCGCACGTTCCAGCGCACCACTTTCCAGCACGGTGAACACCGCCTCATGCTCGACCTGATCGAAGCGGATACTGGCGGCGACCAGCTCGGCATGAAGGCGGGTATCATCGGTCATTCAGGGTCCTTCAATCCGCCGCCATCGCCAGCTTCTGGAAGAACTGCAGCTGCGGCACGCGCAGGTCTGCCCCGCTCGCCTTGGGCCAGTTGCTGACCACGGCGACCACAAGGTTCTTCTGCGGCACGATCAGGATTGCCTGACCGAATATCCCCTGGCCGCCCCAGGCACCGCCCGGATAGGTCCACCACTGATAGCCATAGCCAAAGCCCGGCAGGCCAACCGAGGCCTGTTCCTTGCCGGCATCGGCAAACCAGCCCTCGGGCACCTGCCCCTTGCCGCCTTCCAGCGCGAACAGCCCCATGCGGGCATAGTCGGCCAGCCGGATCGACAGGCAGCAGCCGCCGACATTCTGGCCGGCAGAATCGACCATCCAGAAAAGGTCGCCTTCAAAGCCCGCAGGCTTGACGATCTTCTCTTCGGCATAGGCGCTCAAGGTCTTGCCGGTGGCGCGCTGGACGATGACACCGATCAGGTTGGTCTCGCCGGTCTTGTACACCCATTTGCTACCCGGTTCCGCTTCGCGCGGCAGGGTCTTGAGATAGGCCGTATTGGGGTCTTCGCCCGGTCCGACCGGCACCGAGAGCATCTTCACGACATCGCTGTTGGGGTCGGTATAATCCTCGTTCCACTTGACGCCCGAGGTCATGGTGAGGATCTGCTTGACGCTGACCCCGTCATAGCCGCTGCCCTTCAGTTCGGGAACGTACTTGGTTACCGGATCGTCGATCGACGCAATGAAACCGTCCTTCACGGCCGCTCCGACCAGGGTCGAGGTGAACGACTTGGCGACCGAGAAGCTGGTCCAGCGGTCTTCGGGCTTCAGGCCCAGGCCATAGCGTTCCAGCCGCACCTTGCCGTCCTGGATCACCATCAGCCCGGCCACGTTCTGCGCGGCCATGAAGGCATCGATATCGGCATCACTGACCGCCAGCGGCTCGCCCTTGGCCAGTGCACGCGGAGTGCCGGCCTTGGCCGAGGTTCCGGGGAACTGTGCTTCCATCGCGCGGAAATTGGCGGTGCGCTGCGCATCCGACCAGAACAGGATCTGCGCACCCGCCGTGCGAACCTTCTCCAGCTCCGCCGGGCTCATCTGGGTGATCGCCTTGACCGCCTGTGCATCCGCTTCCTTGGCTGCAACCATCCCGCCGCTGCCGATGGCAAGCGCGCACGCCGCCGCAAATGTTGTCCAGACCCGCATTACCCTGTCTCCTCTTACGCTTTTGTTTTCGCGTGCGCGGCCAGCGCCCGCTCTCGTGCTTCCTTATGCCCGATGACTTTCTTCGGATAGCCCTTCACGTACTTGCCCGCCGCTTCGGGGTCGTGAATCGCAGTGTCGGAAAGTCCCGCGAGTTCGGGCACCCAATGCCGGATATAGCCCGCCGCGTCGAACTTGTCCGACTGGGTGAGCGGCGCCATGATGCGCACGAACATGTTCGAATCCACCCCGGTGCCCGATGTCCACTGCCAGTTGGTGGCGTTCGACCCGTAATCGGCATCGACCAGCGTATCCCAGAACCATGTCTCGCCCACGCGCCAGTCGATCAGCAGATGCTTGATGAGGAACGAGGCCGCGACCATCCGTACCCGGTTGTGCATCCATCCGGTCGCCCAGAGCTGGCGCATCCCGGCATCGACCAGAGGATAGCCGGTACGCCCCTGCTGCCAGGCGGCCAGATCGCGTGCGACCTCGGGGTCGGACGGGTCACGCCAGGGGAAGGCATCGAAACCCTCGCGGGCATTGGCTTTGCCGTAATCGGGGAACTGCGCGATCACGTTCTGCGCATAATCGCGCCAGACCAGCTCCTTCAGGAACGTCTCGACCGAACCACCGGCATCCATCGTCGCATGCCAGACGGTGGCAGGGGAAATCTCGCCGAAGTGCAGGTGCGGTGACAGCCGTGACGTGCCTTCGACCGAGGGCAGGTTGCGCTGTTCCTCGTACAGCCGGGCGCAGCGATCGAACGCCTCCAGCCTGACAGCAGCCCCTGCCTCTCCGGGCGTCCATTCCTCGCCAAAGCCCGTCGCCCAATCGGGCTTTGTGGGAAGCAGCGCCCAATCTGACAGCGGATCGCTGTGCGGCCAGGCATCGGGCGCATCGAGGCGTTCCGGCGCGGGGAGCGGCTTGGCTGGCGGCATGTGCTGCGCTAGCGCGCGCCAGAACGGGGTGTAGATCTTGTACGGCTGGCCACTGCCGGTCGTGACCGATCCGGGCGGCATCAGATAATTCCCATCGTGCCGCTCCAGCGTGCAATCATCGGGCAGCGCCGCCTTCAGCGCCTTTTCCGCATTGCGCCACCATGGCTCATAATGGCGCAGGCAGTGGACCGCGCTGGCGCCGGTTTCACGTGCCAACTCGGCGATCACATCTGGCGCCACACCGCGCCTGAGGATCAGCTTCGAGCCGAACTTTTCGAGATCAGCAGCCAGGGATGCGAGGCTGTGATGCAGCCACCAGCGCGATGCTCCGCCCATCCTGCGATGCTTGGGCGTTTCGTCATCCAGTACGAAGACCGAGATCACCGGCCCTGCCTGCACGGCGGCAGCAAAGGCAGGCTGGTCGGCCAGCCGCAAGTCGCGGCGCAGCCAGACGATAACGGGGCGGGTCATTCAGGATCCTTCACATCGACGATCACGGTAAACCGGTCGGCGATGGGCGAACTGTCGAACCGCGCATCGCGCAATGTCACCCTCTTGCCCCCCGGAATGTCGCTCAGCCGTGCATATGGCATCCGCGCCCAGAACAAAAAGGCCTGCGCATCCAAACTTTGTGCCTTGGCGCGCGCGATCCATGGGCTCGCCATGTTGGTCGCCTCGGCTCCCGCAGCAAGCGCCGGGGCCATCCCGCCCAGCGCATTCACGCTGCCGCGCCCGATCAGGCTGTCGCCGCGCCACAGCATATCGCGATGCCAGAAGCGCACCGGCACCGCGTTGGCAATCACCAGATCAGGCGTGATGCCCCGCTGCGCGCGAACGGCGATGGCGGTGTCCCGCTCGGCCTTGACGGAAAAGGCGAAGTTGCCCCCGATATAGACCAATGCCAGAACCAATGCTGCCTGTGCCGGACGCTCCCAGCCCGCCCTGCCCGCCGCCTCCCTGCGCCGCGAGGCCCAGATGCCCAGCGGCAGGATCGTCCACAGCACCGCATCGACGATGAACAGCGTGTCGCCGTAGAACCAGCGCGGCGAAAATGGTTCGAGTAGCCGGATGCCGTAGTTGTTCATGTAATCGAGCGCGGGGTGCGACAGCGTGCCGACATAGGCGAGAAACAGCAGTGGCGCCGGACGCACCGGCAGCCGGTCACGCGGACGTTTCCTGCGTCGCACCTGCCAGCGTTCATAGGCGATCATTGCCGCCGTGAGCAGGATCGGCAGGATCAGCAGCGCGATCGGCCCGTGCGTCAGCCCGCGCCGCAGCGCGAGCGACTGCGTGCCCAGCACGCTGAGCACCGCATCGATATCGGGCAGGTTCGCGCCGATGATCAGCGTCGGCACGGCGAGGCCGGTCATCCGCTTGAGACCTGCACGGCCGAGCGCCCATCCGGCGAGGCTATGGGTGAAATTGTCCATGGGTTCAGTCTTGCCTCAACTCGGCCAATCGTCGGCGTAGCCCAGCAGCGCGCGCAGATCGGTCAGAGCCTGAGCCTCGCTTGTCACCTTGATCGCCGCCATACCCATGGCGGCGGCAGGTTTGCAGTTCACGCCCAGATCGTCGAGATAGATGCACGCCGAAGGCGCGACATTAAGCACCTCGCACATCATCGCGTAGATGCGCGGATCGGGCTTGCGCACGCCGGCCTTGCTGCTTTCGATGACATGATCGAAGCGTGCCATGATCGCGGCGATCTCGCCAACGCGCGCATCGTCGAACACCATCGCCGAACCCTTGCCGGCGCGCACGTTATTGGTGATGCAGCCAATCGTGAAACCCGCCGCCTTGAGTGCATCGAGCGCGGCGACCATGCGCGGTCGGACATCGCCCGCCAGGCAGGAGATGACGTCGCTTCCGCTGATGTTCAGCCCCAGCGCGCCGGCCTCTTCGGCGAACGCGCTGTCGAACGCGGCAGCATCGATCTCTGCCCGCTCGAACCGTGCCCAGGCGTTGGTATCAGGGTTGGCAGCATTGATCTGCCGGATGCAGTCGCGCGGCCAGCCCCGCTCGGCCTCGAGCCGGTTGAACGCCTCGAACGGCGACGAGGTGATCACCCCGCCGAAATCGAAAATCACCGCCGAAAAGCTCATGGAGCGATGACCAGCCCTGTCTTTGCATCGGCCTTGCCCGCGACGGTTTCCTGATAGGCGGCCAGCGCGGCTTGTGCTCCTTCACGTTTTTCGATGCCCAGCAGCCTTGGCGCGAGATCGGCAAAGCCCAGCCAGGCCGCTTCCAGCTTCTGGCGGAAACCGTCAGGCCCCCATTCACCAATCCGCTTTTCGCTGCGACCCGGCGCGAAGAACATCGCCCGCGGCGGACCTGCCATCGGCCCGCTGTCGTCATTGGCATCCCAATGCGATTTGCCAACGACGATCGAGGCCTTGAGCGCATCGCCAAAATGGTTGTGCACGCTGGCGGCGACCTGCGGGTTGCCCGCCATGTCGACCATCGCGCTGGCGACGCTCGCGTCGATCGCGCCGACCGCGTCATAGGTCACCACCTTGTCGTACAGCCCCAGCTGCTCGACATAGGCGGCGTTGCCAGCACTGGTGAGACCGATGATCTGCGGGCGTGTTTCGCGTTGCTGCAACGCATGCGCAAGGCCGATTGCCGTCTTGCTCGACGCGCTGGCGATCAGGATTTGCTGCGCAGCATAATCGCCATCATCCTCCAGCTGATCGGCGATCAGCCAGCCGGTCAGGAACAGCGGGCGGAACACCGGCCAATAGTCATGATCGGGCGCGCGATAATCGCCCAAAGCATCGACTCGCTGATACTGGTTGTAGATGATCGGCAGTGTCGCGCGGCGCGGGGTCGTGTCGGTGAAGCCGTGCGCACTGACCCGGCCCGGATGCAGTACCGCGTGGCTCGCCATCGGGTAATAGCCATACAGCTGCGTCCCCACCGGCACCCCCTCGTGCGCGCTGCGGCTGACGGTGGCAAACCCCCAGACCGGCAGACGGCCCGGCGCATCGCGCTCGGCAAAGAAATCCCAATAGCCCTGGTCATTGCCGAACAAACCCAAGGGCTTGCCGAACACGGCATAGGTGACGTTGTTGGCAGTCATCGCATACAGGTCGATGGCCACTTCAATCGCGCCTTCGGCCAGTTCGGTTTCCGGCACATCGACGATCTGCGCATTCGCGATGGCATCGCGGTCGATATCAATGGCCCAGCGTTGTTTGGTCACGTGGTTATTCCTCATCAGACAGGTACCTGCCGCCCCTTGGAATGCAGGGTTGCGACCCTCAGGTGTTCAGATAGTTCAGCTTCGCTCCGCCGCGCGGCCAGTCCATCTTCACCAGCCGCCCGGTCCCCGACAGCGTGATGTACGCCGTTGTCAGATCCGGCCCACCGAAACAGATGTTGGTGGTAAAGGGATCATCGGTGGCGACGAATTCGACCAGTTCGCCTTGAGGCGACACGACCGAAATGCCGCTCTGCCCGATGGTGGCCACGCAGACATTGCCTGCCCCATCCACCGCCAGCGAATCGAAGAAGGTGTAGCCCGAAGGGCTGTAGAGGAACGTGCCGCCCGGCCCCAGTAGCCCCTGGCTGAAGGCGATCTCGCCGGGGCTCTCGATATCGTACGCCCACAGTTTGCAGGTGTACGTTTCTGCGACATAAAGCCTCTTGCCGTCGGGGGAGAGGCCGATGCCGTTGGGGTTTTCCATCGGGAAGATGACTTCCTTGAGCAGCGAGCCGTCTGCCCTGGCGTAGAACACCCCGGTCACATCCCGCTCGCGCCGACGGGTCTTGCCATGGTCGGTGAACCAGAAGCCGCCGGCGTTATCGAACACGATATCATTGGGTCCGCGCAAAATGCAGCCAAAGTCGCCGCTCTTGTAAAGCGTCTCGACAGCGCCAGTCTCCAGGTCGACGCGTTCGATGCGCCCGCCGGAATAATCATCGGGCTCGCCGTGCGGGATCAGCAGGCCTGCGCGCTCAACATAATGAAAGCCGCCATTGTTGCAGACGTACAGCTTGCCATCGGGACCGACCGCAGCGCCGTTGGGGCCGCCGCCCAGTTCCGCCACGACCTGCTGCGAGCCATCGGGCAACACGCGCGTAACGCATCCGCGTTCGATTTCGACCAGAACCACGCTGCCATCGGGCATCGCCACCGGCCCCTCGGGAAAGCGCAAACCGTCGGTTACCACGTCCATCCAGAATCCCTCTCGCTGACATTCTTGTTAGTCGGCATCATTGCGAGTGTCGCCGCGACTGTCCAGCCTGCAAACGGCAGGCAGGCCAGATGAAAACGTGGCTTGAGCCAAAGCCGATTCGCTCCTAGACGCTCGCCTTTAATGACATTGTCCGCAACGCCCCCTCACCGCCGTCCCGCAAGCGACTATCCGCCGGGCGGCATGGCCTTTCCGCACCGGCATCTGCTGGGCATCGCCGGTTTGCAGCCGTGGGAGATCGAGTTCCTGCTCGACGAGGCCGAACAATGGGTCGACCTGAACCGCCAGCCGAGCAAGCACGATGACCGGCTTGCGGGGCTCACGCTGATCAACGCCTTTTTCGAGAACTCGACGCGCACGTTGCTGTCGTTCGAGATCGCAGGCAAGCGCCTGGGTGCCGATGTCGTGAACATGCACGCGGCGCAGTCGAGCGTCAAAAAGGGCGAGACGCTGATCGACACGGCGGTGACGCTCAACTCCATGCGCGCCGATGCCATCGTCATCCGCCACGGCAGCTCAGGCGCGGTGCAACTGATCGCAGACAAGGTGGGCTGCCCGGTCTTGAACGCCGGCGACGGCACGCACGAGCACCCCACCCAGGCTTTGCTCGATGCTTTGACGATCCGGCGGCGCAAGGGGCGGATCGCCGGGCTGCGGGTCGCCATCTGCGGCGATATCCTGCATAGCCGGGTGGCGCGGTCGAACATGATCTGCCTGTCCACGCTGGGTGCCGATGTCCGCGTCGCAGGTCCGCCCGCGCTGATGCCGCCTGCGGTCGAATCGATGGGTGGCACCCCATGCCGCAGCTTTGCAGAGGCGCTCGACGGCGCGGATGTCGTGATGATGCTGCGCCTTCAGAACGAGCGGATGCAGGGGCAGTTCATTCCCTCGCCGCGCGAGTTCCGCCACCTTTATGGGCTGACCGATACCAAGCTGGCGCTCGCGCAGCCGGACGCGCTGGTGATGCACCCCGGCCCGATGAACCGGGGCGTCGAAATCGACAGCCATATCGCCGACAATGCCGAGCGCTCCGCAATCACCGATCAGGTCGAAATGGGCGTGGCAATGCGGATGGCGTGCCTCGATGTGCTGACCCGCAGACGGCGCGGCGTGGAGGGCTGGTCATGAGCAAGGTTCCCGCAACTCCGCTGAGCATCGTCAACGGCAGACTGGTGCTGCCGGGCGAACCCGAACCCGTTCCTGGCGGCATCCGCATTCTGGGTGATCGCATCGCCGAGATCGGCTCGGTCACGCCGGGCGCGGACGACCGGGTCCATGATGCCAGGGGCGCGGTCATTGCGCCGGGCCTCGTCGACCTGGGCGTATTCGCGATTGATCGGCCCGCCTTTCATTTCGGCGGGATCAGCCGGGCGGCCCTGATGCCCGATCAGAACCCTCCGCTCGATCATCCGACGCGTGTCCGCTTTGCCGCCTATTCGGGCAAGCCGGACTTCTGGGTTCACCCGCTCGCCGCTGCTACTCGCGATCTTGCGGGCACCGAAATGGCCGAGATTGCCTTGATGCAGGAGGCCGGCGCGCGCGCAGTCGCCACCGGTCGCCGCTGGATCACCGATACCGGCGTGATGCACCGGCTGATGCAATATTGCGCGATGCTCGACCTTCCACTGATCGTCCACAGCCAGGACCATGGCCTGTCGGGCAACGCGGTGGCAACCGCAGGCGAGATGGCGACGCGGCTGGGCCTGCCGCAGGCGCCGGCAGAAGCCGAGAGCATTGCGATCGCTCGCGACCTGGCGTTGGTCCGGATGACGCGCGCGCGCGTTCACTTCCGCCAGGTCACGACCCGTGCTGGCCTTGCACTGATCCGCGCCGCAAAGGCTGAGGGGCTGACGATCACCGCCGGGATCACGCCGGCGCACCTGTTCCTGTCCGATGTCGCGCTGGGCGGCTTTCGCACCTTCGCGCGGCTCTCGCCGCCGCTCCGATCCGAAGACGACCGTCAGGCGGCGCTGGATGCGGTGGCAGACGGCACCATCGATATTATCGCTTCGGGTCACGATCCGCGCGGGCCAGAAGACAAGCGACTGCCGTTTGCCGATGCCGCGCCCGGCATGGCGGGCGCAGAGACGCTGCTGCCCCTGTCATTGGGCCTGGTGCGCGATGGCCTGATTTCCACCGAACGGCTGTTCGACCTGATCGCCGCCAACCCCGCCCGCCTGCTCGGCGTGCAGGCCGGCGCATTGCGGGCGGGCTATGAGGCGGACATCGTGCTGATCGATCCCGACCGGCCCTGGCAGGTGGACTCGGGCAAGATGGCGGCCAGCGCAGGCAACACCCCGTTCGACCGGCTCCCGGTGCAGGGACGGTGCCTGGCGCTGTTCAAGGGCGGACGGCTGGTCGATCAGATCAAGGGCTGACCGCCGCCCGTCGGTATCAGTGCAGCTTGAGCTTGGGCCGGACGATCTGGTTCACATGGCCGATGACGATCAGCGAAATGCCACGCACCCAGCCGTGAATGGCAATCAGGTGCATCCGGTAGAGCGACTGGTACGCCCAGCGCGCCAGCCGTCCTTCCACCGCCATGCGCCCGCCGACGAGGTTGCCCATCAGGCTGCCCACCGTCGAAAAACGGCTGAGCGAGACCAGCGACCCATGGTCCTTGTAGACGAAGTCCTTCATCGGCTTGCCTGCCTGCACCCGGCACAGATTGTCGAAGATGTGGCTGGCCATCTGATGCGCTGACTGGGCGCGCGGCGGGATAGGCCGTTCCTGCCCCGGCAGGATGCACGAGGCGCAATCGCCCAGCGCAAAAATATGGTCATCCAGCGACGTCTGCAGCGTGGGCCTGACGACAAACTGGCTCAGTCGGTTGAGCTCGAGATCGCTCATCTCGGTAACCCCGTCAGAGCCTTTGACCCCCGCGGCCCAGACGATGAGGTCGGCGGGAATGACCTCGCCCTGCTTGGTTTCGACGGCGTGTTCGGCCACGCTGACGACCTGGGTGTTCTCGCGCACGCTGACGCCCAGCTGCTCAAGCTCATGCCGCGCGACGGCGGCCAGTTCGGCATCGATCTGCGGCAGGATGCGCGGGCCTGCCTCGACCAGAGTCACTTCCAGCTTGGATTCGTCGAACACTTCGAGCCCGTAGTTCCGCAGCGCCTTGGCCGCGTTGTAGAGCTCGGCAGACAGCTCCACCCCGGTCGCGCCGCCGCCGATGATGCAGATGCGCACGCTGGCATCGGGGTTGCCGGTATTATGCTCATGGTTGGCGCGCAGGCAGGCGTTGAGCAGGCGCTGACGGAAACTGTCGGCCTGCGCACGGTGTTCCAGAAACTGCGCATGCTCGCGCACGCCCGGTGTGCCGAAATCGTTCGATACACCGCCGAAGGCCAGAACCAGATAATCATAGCGGATCTGGTGCCGCCCGATCACCTCGCGGCCCTGATCGTCGATCAGCGGCGCGGTGGTGATGTGCTTGGTCGCCCGGTCGATGCTCTCGAGCGCGCCGTTGAAAAAGCGATAGCCCCAGCGCACGGCGTGGCCGCCATAGCCGACCTCGTCGAGATTGGCGTCGAGCGATCCGGCGGCGACCTCATGCAGCAGCGGCTTCCAGATATGCGTCAGGTTGCGGTCGACCAGGATGATATCGTGCTTGTCGCGGCCATATTTGCTGCCCAGCCGGCGAACCAGCTCAAGCCCGCCCGCTCCGCCGCCGACAACCACGATCTGCGTCTTCTGATCGGTCACGTTACCCCCTAGAAAAGTGTCAAGCAAAGTTAACACACTTTATCCAAAGGCAAAGCCCTTTGGCCGTTTTGCCTCAAATCAGGAGGACGATGCCTTGCCGAACGGACGGTTGAGCTGAACGATCTTGGCGTTGAGGATCGCAGCAAAGCTGACCCAGACCAGATAAGGCACGATCAGCCAGCTTGCGAGCACCGAGTAAGGCCGCAGCCAGATGCACATGGCAAACACCGAGGACCACAGGAACATCACCTCCACCTGCGCCCAATCGGGGCGGTGCCATTTGAAGAACAGCGGCGACCACAGCAGGTGGAAGACGAAATTGGCGGCGTACAGCGCAATGATGATGCCGCGATCAGCATCGGCTGTCGCACCGTTCCAGGCCAGCACCAGCGCCCAGGCGGCTGCGCCCAGAATGATCGTCCAGGCCGGACCGAACAGCCAGTCGGGCGGCTGCCACGACGGCTTCTTGAGGTTCTTGTACCAGCTGCCAATCTCGGTGAGCAGGCCACCTGCCCCGCCCAGAATGACGGCCCAGGCGATCGCGGCGATGACGGGGGGGCTGAACATGAACTGACAATGGGGGGCTGGGCCAGCAATGGCAATGCCACATGTTAAATCAGCGGCCATCCGGGCTTGCCGCGTCGCCTCCAAGCTGCTGATATGGTTGCCATAGTTACGATCTGCAAAAAAGGGGTTCCCACCATGCGCACCACTCGCCTGTTGCTTGCCAGCAGCCTTGCCGCCATCGCCATGCTGTCACCGGGGCTCGCCCTGGCGCAGGCGCGCGAGGCGGTGGAACCTTCGTTGACGGTAAAGGCGGCCAAGGCGCAGTTCCGTGCCGTCGGCTTTGCCTCCACCATGCCCGCCGCAGCGGGGACGCTCGTTCTTCTGCTGGGCAGCGAGGGCGATCTGGCCAGTCGCGCCAGCGCGCTGAGCGAAACCGAGCGCGCCGCCATCGCCCGCGCGCTTGCGTCTGCCGAGTTCGATTACACCGGCACGGCCACGCTCAGCCTGCGCGGCATCGGCAGCTGGGACCGAATTCACGTTCTGGCGACCGGGAAGGATCTCAGCCCCGCAGCGGTGCAGAAGCTGGGTGTCGCCGCGGGACGGGCGCTGATGAAGGACAAGGGTCCGCTCGTCGTGCTGGCAGACGGGCTTCCTGCCGAAGCGGCGGCCGAACTCGCGACCGGCATGGGCATCGGTGAATATCGCTCCGACCTCTATCAGGCCAAGGCGCGCGAAGCGGGCACGATGGCCGGCACCACGATGGTCAATGGTTCGCCCGATGCAGTCCGTGCGCTGTATGAGGAACGCGGGCGTCCGCTGGTCGACGCGATGGCCTTTGCCCGCGACCTTTCCAACGAGCCCGCCAACGTCATCTATCCCGAAAGCTTTGTCGAACGCACGCGCGCTGCGTTCGCAGGCGTGCAGGGCGTCACCATCGAGGCGCTCGATGTGCCTGCGATGGAAAAACTGGGTATGGGCTCGATCCTCGGCTCCGGCCGGGGATCAGCGCGCCCGCCGCGGATGCTGATCGTGCGCTACACCGGACGCGGCGCGCCGTCCTCCGGCCCGGTTGTCCTCGCAGGCAAGGGCATCACCTTCGATAGCGGCGGCATCTCGCTGAAGAACGGCAGCGGCATGGGCGACATGAAGTTCGACATGTCGGGGGCGGCCAGCGTCGTCGGCGCGGTGCTTGCCCTGTCGAAGTCGCGCGCGCCGGTCGATGTGGTGGCCATCGCCGCCTTGTCCGAGAACATGCCCGATGGTGATGCAGCGCGACCGGCAGACGTGCTGCAGGCGATGAACGGCAAGACGATCGAGATCATCTCCACCGACGCCGAGGGCCGCCTCGTCCTTGCCGATGCGGTCGCCTATGCCGATGCCAAGCTCAATCCGGCAGCGATCGTCGATGTCGCAACGCTCACCGGATCGATCATGACCGCGCTGGGGGATGATTATGCCGGGCTGTTCAGTCGCCATGATCCGCTCGCCAAGCAGCTATTGAAGGCGGGCGATACCAGCGGTGACGCGCTGTGGCGGATGCCGCTGCATCCCAGCTATGCCGAGGATACAAAGTCGACAATCGCGGACATCAAGAACTCGGGTGTCAGCGGTGCCGGGGCGGGCGCGGGCGCGCATTTCATCGGTGCATTCGTGAAGCCCGAAACGCCATGGGCGCACATCGATATCGCAGGGATGGCCTGGGGTGGCGCTAGCGACCTCAAGCCCGCAGGCTCCACCGGCTATGGCGTGCGCCTGCTTGAACGCTTCGTCCGCGATTTCCAGCCCGTGCCCAAGGTGGCCGGGGAGTAACCGCTTTCAACGCCGCCCCGCTCTCTGGCGAAAGCCGAAGAGCGGGGCGGATCAGATCCGCTCGATCAGCATCGCGATGCCCTGCCCCACGCCGATGCACATCGTTGCAACGGCATAGCGCCCGCCGGTGCGGCCAAGTTCCTCGGTGGCGGTGAGCGCCAGCCGCGCACCGGACATGCCCAGCGGATGGCCCAGTGCGATCGCGCCGCCATTGGGGTTCACATGCGCTGCGTCGTCGGGCAGGCCCAGCTGGCGCAACACCGCCAGCCCCTGCGCCGCGAACGCCTCGTTCAGTTCGATCACATCGATTTCGCTCAGCCGGACGCGCGCCCGCGCCAGCAGCTTCTGCACCGCAGGCGCAGGGCCGATCCCCATGATCCGTGGCGGCACACCCGCCACCGCCGTGGCCACGATCCGTGCGCGCGGGGTCAGCCCGTTGCGCACTGCCGCCTCTTCAGAGGCGACGATCAGTGCCGCCGCACCATCGTTGACGCCGCTGGCATTGCCTGCCGTGACCGTACCGCCAGCGCGGACGATTGGCTTCAATGCCGCCAGCGCCTCAATCGAGGTCATGCGCGGATGCTCGTCTGCATCGATCACCAGCGGATCGCCCTTGCGCTGCGGAATGGTGACAGGGAAGATTTCCGCCGCCAGCCGCCCGGACGCTTGCGCAGCCGCAGCGCGCTGCTGACTGCGCAGTGCAAACGCATCCTGATCGGCGCGCGCGATGCCGAAATCCTCGGCGACATTCTCCGCCGTTTCGGGCATCGAATCCACGCCGTGCACCGCCTTCATCAGCGGGTTGACGAAGCGCCAGCCGATCGTCGTATCATACACCGCATTGTCGCGAGCAAACGCGCTGCCCGCCTTGGGCATCACGAAAGGCGCGCGGGTCATGCTCTCGACGCCGCCTGCGATCATCATGTCCGCATCGCCGCTGCGGATAGCACGTGCGGCAGAGCCCACCGCGTCGAGGCCCGAGCCGCACAGCCGATTGATCGTCGCCCCGCCGACCGTCTCGGGCAGTCCGGCGAGCAACGCCGCCATGCGAGCGACGTTGCGATTGTCCTCACCCGCCTGGTTGGCGCATCCCATCAGCACATCATCGATCTGCGCGGCGTCCAGCCCCGGATTGCGCGCAACCAGCGCGCGCAGCACCACGGCAGCCAGATCATCGGGCCGCACGCCTGCCAGGCCGCCGCCATAGCGGCCAATCGGCGTGCGAATGGCGTCGCAGATAAAGGCTTCGGTCATGGCAAAACGGTCCTTTCAGGCTTCAACCCCGGAAATTGTCCTTGGCGACGCGCCGTTCCGCCAGCTCGGCAGCCGAGCGCGCGCGCATGAAGGGGTTTGTCGCGCGCTCGAGCGCAATGGTCGTCGGCACGGTCGCCTCGCCCCGCGCGCGCAGAGCGAGCACCTGTGCCATGCGATCGGCGATCGCCTTATTGTCAGGCTCTGCGACCAGCGCATAGCGTCCGTTCGATTCGGTATATTCGTGCGCACAATAGACCTGCGTCTCTCCGGGCAACTCGGCCAGACGCGTCATGTTGTCGAACATCTGCTCGGCGGTGCCTTCGAACAGCCGCCCGCAGCCCATGGCGAACAGGGTATCGCCCACAAAGACGGTCGATTCGCTGGGCAGATAATAGGCAATGTGCCCGCTGGTGTGCGCGGGCACGTCGATCACCTCTGCACGGATCGACCCCAGAGACACGCTGTCACCACCGGCGACCGTGGCATCCAGCGTCGCGATCCGATCCTGCTCGGCGGAAGGACCCGTGATGGTGCAGCCGGTTGCTGCCTTGATCGCTGCATTCCCGCCGACATGATCGGGATGCCAATGGGTGTTCCAGATCTGGGTGATCGTCCATCCGCGCGCTGCCGCCTCGGCCAGCACCGGCTCGGCTTCAGCCGGGTCGATGACGACAGTCTCGCCGCTGGCTGGCTCATGCACCAGCCAGATGTAATTGTCGGAAAGCGCGGGGATGCGGACGGTTTCAATCATGCCCCTGTTGTGCCCAATCGCACCGGCAATGCCAAGCGCCCAATCGGCAGGGCGGCCGCTATCACGTATCAAAAGAATATTGGGCGGTGGCAGAGCTCGTATCCAGCCTTGTAGCTATCCCATTGCAATGGCGTGCATTTCAAGGACGGGAAAGCGCCTGTTCCCGCACTTCCCCCATCTACGTTAGCTGCTGACAGAAGCTGTCGATCAGACCAAAGCCACTGGGCGACCGGCAACGCGCCAAGGTGATGGCCGTCATACCGCTCAATGGATGCCCCTAATGCCGAAAACGGTCCCGGAACGAGGCTTTGTCTGATTTCGCAGATGACTTCGCGAGCGAACGCGCTCCTGGCACGGGCAGGTCACGTTTGCCGACGAACACGAAGGCGGTGAAATCACGCAAATTTAACGTTTTCTAATCATCGCGCGCGTAATTCATGCTTCGGGCTGGGCGTTTCGGAAGGAACGACTGGAGGAACGGGAGGGGGCTGCGTGAAAGGCGTCATTTTCAATCTGCTCGAAGAGGTGGTCGTCGATCATCATGGCGATTCCGTTTGGGATGCCCTGCTCACGTCTGCGGAAAGCTCGGGCGTGTACACGTCGCTTGGCAGCTATCCCGATGCAGAGCTCTATGCGCTGGTAGAGGCGGCCTCGCAGCTCACCGGAACTCCAGTGCGCCAGCTGCTGCACTGGTTCGGGATCCATGCCCTGCCCAAGCTGGCAGAGCGCTATCCCAGCTTTTTCGAAAGCGCCCCCGATGCGCGCAGTTTCATTCTGTCGGTCAATACCATCATCCATCCGGAAGTGCGCAAGCTCTATTCGGGCGCATCCTGCCCGCATTTCCATTTCACCGAGACCGCCAACACCCTAATCCTGGGCTATCGATCGCAGCGCAAGCTGTGCGATCTGGCGCACGGCTTTGTCGAGGGCGTTGCCGCGTACTACAATGAAACCATCGTCTTTGCGCAGCCCACCTGCATGCACGATGGTGCTCCGGGCTGCCAGTTGCAACTGACCTGGCCGCAATGAGCGTTCGGCCCGACCCTGCTGCTTTCAATGTCTCGCTGGAGGCGCGCTGCGCGCAGCTCGAGCGGCAGCTCAAGCGCGAGCGGCAGATCCGGTTGGAAGCGGAATCGATCGCCGAACGCGGGCTGCGCGAAGCCTATCTGACCAACCAGCGCTTTGAGCTGCTGTGCAATGTCACCAATGCCGCCAACCAGAGTGTCGATCCGCTGGACACACTGCGCTATGCCATTGCCGAAATCTGCGCGGTCAATGACTGGGCCTTTGCCAATGTGCTGTTGCGAAAGGGCCATGGCGGCGATGCCAGGCTGGAAGGGTGCGGGCTGTGGCATGCGCGCCATCCCGATCAGATGTTCGCCTTTATCGACCTGTCCAGTCGCTTGATCGCCTGGCCGTGCGCAATCGCACCTGGACGGTTGCTGATCCACCCGGCGGCAGTATGGACGCGCGACATCCAGGCATCCGGCGATCAGGGCCGGAGCGGATTGGCGCGCCAGTGCAACCTGCGCGCCAGCATATCGGTGCCGGTGATGCTGGGGCAGGATCTGTTTGCCGTGATGGAGTTCTTCACGCAAAGCGCGGTCGAGCCGGACCCGCAGCAGCTTGAAGTGCTCACCCAGATCGGCACGCAAATTGGCCGGGTGTTCCGCCGCACCGCTAACGAGAAGCTGCTGATCGAGAACGCGCTGCGCGATCCGCTGACCCAGCTTCCCAACCGGGCCCAGTTCGAGAACCGGCTAGAGGCGATCTTTCAGCGCAACACCGGGGCTGCCAGCTTGCGCACCTCGCTGATCTACATCGATCTCGACGGCTTCAAGCTGGTCAACGACGCACTGGGCCATCAGGCTGGTGACCGGCTGCTGGTCGAGATGGCGGGACGCCTGCGTCAGGTCGCCGATGCCTACGCCACCACCCCCTATCCCGGAGCGCCAGAAAGCGTGCTGATCGCGCGGATCGGCGGCGATGAATTCATCATCCTGGTCGAGGGTGAACAGCATTGGGAAGACGCGGCGGACATCGCCAAGGATATCCATTCCATTCTGCGGCCGTCCTTTGTGATCGACAGGCATGAGGCGCGCTGCGCTGCCAGCATCGGCATCGCGCACGATGACGGCAGCTATACCGTCGCAGCCGATCTGATGCGCGATGCGGACGTCGCGATGTATGATGCCAAGTCGCGCGGGCCGGGCCGGACGGTGACGTTCGATCTGGGCATGCGCGAAAAGGCCGTCAGCCGGCTGAAGCTGGAGGCCGAACTTCGCACGGCGGTACAGCTGGACGAATTCCGCCTGCACTATCAGCCGATCATCGATATCGGATCGGGCAAGATCGTCGGGTTCGAGGCGCTGCTGCGCTGGCAGCGCGGCGATAGCCTGGTGTATCCCAGCGAATTCCTGCAGGTCGCCGAGGATAGCGGGCTGATGAATGTGCTGGGTGCATGGGTGCTGCGGGAAGCCGCGACCGTTGCTGCCGGCTGGCGCCGCCAGTGCGCCGATCTGCCGCCATTCTACATGAGCATCAACGTGGCACCGTGCCAGTTCCTCCAGCCCAATTTCGTTGATCAGGTCCGCGATATCATCGCTGCGACCAATGTCGACCCGCGGGTGCTGGTGATCGAACTGACCGAGAACGCAGCGATAACCAACCGCGAGCATACCCGAGTGGTGCTGGAAGCGCTGCGCGCGATGGGTATCCGCCTCAGCCTCGACGATTTCGGCACGGGCTATTCCTCGTTCACCCATCTGCAGACATTGCCGTTCGACAATATCAAGATCGACCGGTCGTTCGTGACCGATGGGCAATCCAATGTGTCCTGGGACATCATCGATGCGATGCTGGGAATCGCACGTGCACTCAACATCGGCGTCATCGCCGAGGGCATCGAAACGCACAGCCAGCTTGATCGCCTCGCTGCCGTCGGCTGCACATTCGGCCAGGGGTTTCTGTACGACAAGGCTATTACCTCTCAAGTGGCGCTCGAGAAACTCTGCGCAACGGCGGGCTATGCGACCCCGAATCCAGTTTCACCCTTCAGTTCGTGACGCTGGCTGCCAGGTTCGGACAGGCCGTGAAACCTACCTCGCCCCCTCGTTGAGGCTCCTGCCAGGAGCAGGCACTGTACTGGACCTGAAAGCCCCTCCCGAAGAGCCTTGCCCATGTGTTCAGCCAGGGACGCAACCACCGCGATACTCCGCTAACGGCGACTGGTTGACGTACCAGTCCGCTGTCCTGCAGCTTTGTCACACGGGCAGCTGCAAAAAACTGTCCCTCGACCTTCGGTCACTATCGTTCCGGGACCGCTCGAGCTCATCAATCTGCAATCCGGACAGTCAATTGATCCGCGCCCGTAACTGGACCGAAAATTGATTTTCCGGCGCGCCGTGCGGAAGCGAGCCCTTGGGATTGAGACAGACATATCGAACCATCGGGTCATAGCCAGCCTCAGGAGTATAGGTACACTGCGCAAATTCGGTGGGAGCTGTTGCAGCGTTTGAAAACCGCATGTCTGTGCCGGGGGTGAAGGTGAGCATGGGCGACGCGCTGGTGAAACGCACGATGCCCCCAAAAGCAGGCGTTTCTGCGTTGAAGAAGCTGCTGGCAGCGTTGATCGAGATCACCGTGAAAATGGAGTTGCTCTGCGTGCTGCCCGAGCCGGTATTCGTGACCGTCGCGGTCAGCGACACATCCGATCCTGGCGTACTGAAACCAGCGCCGCTGCCTTGGTCATAGGGCTCGGTCGTCAGGGCGACATTCAGTTGGGCAACGCCTTGCGCCGTGGCTGTCGCGGAAAATTCCGATGTGATGTCCCATGCCCCACCAGCCGTCTTGCGAGTGGCGGTCGCGCTGATGATATTGCCTATGCCGACAGGAACCAGAGAGGTTATGGTGCCGGAATAGGATTGAGATCCACCATTATGGGCGATGTCGACATGGCCCAGAAGAGTCTCGCCTTCGCCGTAGCCGCTGCCGTCTGCCGCGCTGTTTGCAAAGAATTCAATGCGGTAACCATTGCCGTCGGCGGGGGCATCAAGGGTAAAATCATAGATCAGCTGATTGGAACCCACGACGCTGACAGATGTGATTTCGGGAAAATTCAGCAGATCGTTCGGTCCGCTATCGCTGTCGCCCGCGTCATTGGTGGTCACGCCGTTTTCGGCCAGATCGATGCCGATCAGGCCATTGTCATAGACACGGTTGCTGATGACCGCTGCCTTGGTGTTCTGGAGAACATTGATGCCATTGCGTGCGTTGTTACGGACCGTATTGCCGATCACTTGAATATTGCTGCCCGTCGAATCTACATGGATGCCTGATTGGCTGCCGAAGGCGACGATATTGCCCTGTCCCGGCGCCGTGCCACCGATCAGCACATTGTCATGTGCCCGGGGATTGCCCCCAATCCAGATCAGGTCTTCGTTGTTGCCGAACACGATGCGCGACGTGCCATCGGCCCCGACGCCGATATTGTTACCCTGGATCGTGATGCCGACCGAACTGATGTGAAAAAACTCAACCAGAGCCGAGGCGTATCCCCCGATTACATTGTTCAGCACAGAAACATTCGAGACGGCCCCCGAATCGAACGCAACCGCATCTTTCTGACTTGGCCCCGAAAGATCGCCATTGGCCACCGCGACATTGCCCGTAGCGTCCGTGCCGATATAGTTGCCGTTGATCGTGATGGCGGAATTGGTCCCGCTCCCCTGAATGCCACGCATGCCATTGCCGCTGATGATGTTGCGTCCGCTGGCCGTGCCATCGCCGATGACCACGTTGCTGGCACCATCAATCGCGATACCATGTTCGCCATTGGCATAGGTTCCGCCGGTTATCGCAACAGGCTGGATCAGATTGCCCAGAATAGTGATGCCGGTAGAGCCGGCCAGCAAGCGAATGCCGTCGCTGGCATTGCCGCCAATGCGGTTTCCTTCGGTTCCGGCGATCCCTCCGATGGTGATGTTGCTGCCATTCTCGACCCAGATACCCCGCGATCCACTGCGCGCGATGGTGTTGCCCCTGATCCGGATGTTCGACACCCCCTGAAGCACAATCCCGTCGCGGCTTCCGGCAATCTCGTTGCCCTCGCTCGAAGCCAGCCCGCCGATCAGCACGTTCGTGATGCTGCCGGGCGCAAACCAGATACCGCCAGTGTTTGTGCCATTTAGCAGGAGAGCGCTGAGATCGCGGTTGAAGCCGATGCGGTTGCGCTGAATCCGGATCTGGTCGGTCGAGGCCGAGATTGCATCGTCACTCTCGAGTACGATGCCAGCGTTATTCCCGGAAATGAGATTGCGGGTGATGTCGCGCCAGGTTGCTGTTCCAAAAAAATTGTTGATGCCGGTCCCGTTGGGCCGGGCGGTCATGCCAGTCGCATCCGTGCCGATGAAATTGCCGCGGATAGCAGTGTCCGTACTCCCCTGTTCGGTCACCACGCCGGCGATGGTATTTGCCGAGATCACGTTGCCCTGGCCGGCATCCAGACCGCCGATGCGTGGGCTTCCTCCCAGCGACCGAACGCCTCTGGCGTTACCGCTGCTGGTTCCATTGGCGAGTAGGCCGAGATAATTGCACTGGATCGTGGCATTGCTGTTGCCGGGCAACGGCCGAATGGCATTTTGAAATCCCGTAAGAGACAGACCCTTGATCGTCTGATTGGCACCTGCCAACCTGAAGCCGTCAAAGCCCGAACTACCCCGCACATTGATGCGCAGGTCGTGGCCATTTCCAGCCCACAGATCGCGGCACTGGGTGCCGGACTGCGTGGTGCCATCGATGGTCACGCCGTTGGCGGTGATGTTCGGCAATGCCGAGGCCAGTGTGATCGTATGCGGGCCTGCGCCAGGGATGGCGAAAATGACGGTTACCGGTCCGGGTTGCAAATTGGCCCATGTAACAACCTCCCGCAGCGATCCAGCGCCGCTGTCGTTCGTGTTGGTGACGATCCAGGGTGCCGGACTTGGGCGGATCGAAAAGGCGCCCATCGCCCATGCTTGGGGACTTTGAAGCAGGTAGCGCATTGTGGTTGTGGAAGAACCGCCGGTAGTGCTGCCAGCACCGATGACATCGGCAGCGTTCAACACGTTCCACCGGCTGGTCTGTCCAGCCATTGGTGTGACGCTATCGACGGCATCGTTTGCCGCGATCGCTGATAGAACGAGTTGATCCGTTGCACTGGCGACGCTGACCGAGGCATCGGAGGCGCCTGTTCCACTGGCGAATTGCGATGCGGCAATCGGATTGGCTTGATCGACATTTGCAAACGATATGGCGGCGACGACCACCGAGGCCGAACTGTTGAAGGTAACAGATACGGTGTTGGTCCCGGTCGCAGGGGCGATGAGGCGCCAGACCTCCAAGCGGGCCGTGTTGGTCGGATCGACTCTTGTCCCGAAGAAGGTCAACGGCTGGCCCGCATAAGTGATTGCGGTCACGCGATCAGAGTCCCGCTCGATCGCCACGGTGACAATCAGGAAGCGGTTGGAACCGCTACCTACCGTGTGGTTCATGCTGACGGACGAGCTGGCCGCCTGCACTGCTGTGGCAGGGTCGACAGTGATGGTCTGGGCAGTGGCTTGCCCTATTCCCGCAGCAGCCAAAAGCGCCGCAGCAAGGTACATGGCGGCAGTACGGACAAGAGCAGGCAAGGTATCCGCGCGCCGCAGACCTGCCCATTCCGATTTGGGCCATATGGACAGCCACGAGGAGAATAGGTGCGTCATGATCACGTGCCGTTCCGCCTGAGAAAGGCAAAGCTGTCCTGATCGATCTTGGCGCGCACGACCAGGAAGAGGCCCTTGCGGCTGGGGCGGACGTCGTCAAAATCCGGGTCGTCAAAACCGCTGACGTTGTAGCCGACCGTCACCACGGTGCCCCTTGCCGGAGAGAAGCCGATGCTTGGCCCATAGGCATGGGAAGCGTCGCCATCGGTCAGGCTGCGGCGCACGGTTGCGCTGAAGCCGAGCTCGACACGCTTGCCCAGCCCCTTGCGCAAATCAAACCCGGCCACGACGCTCGTACCGGTCAGATCGTAACCCTCGACAGCTTCCAGCGAGTGGCGCGCAGCGATGAAAAAGCCGAATTCGCTCTCGCCGGTGGCCCCTTTGGCATTGTGCGGCGACCAGTTGCCGGACAGGCTGCCAATGAAGCGCCGGGAACGCCCATCGCCAGAGATGGTCAGCGCGCTGCGGCCCACTGGTCCCACGTCACCTCCCGTCGCCCCCTTCACCATATCCGATCGATATTCCAGCTTGCCCAGCAAAGCCACCGATGACTCGGCCGGGCGGAATGCCATCGCCAGCGACGCATCAATGACTTCGCTCCGGGTTCCTTCTGCCAGTCCTTCGCCTGACGCCTGGGTCCAGACGAAGCCGGAGCCCACAACACTGCCCTCGCCGAGTTGGCGGATCATCCCGAAGGTCATGCCCCTGCGATCCGCCAGTTCCCCGTCCCGCCATTCGCCCCGGCTGGTTGCAGACCAGCGATCCTTGCGCCAGTTGACCCCGAAGGTGATCGCCGTGAAATCTTCGAACAGGCCTGCGCCGTCGCCCAGCTGGCCACCGCTCGACAGCGGCTGTGCAGGATTGATCGGCAGGACGGCCCGTCCGCCCAGCTTGCGGTTTCCATCGACCGAAACATCCAGGCCAAGCTCGGGCGTGATCTGGAAATTCTGAGCGAGGCCCGCAGCTGCATAGGTGCGCTTGCCCTGCTCTGAAATGTCGGACTGGCCAAGCGTCGAGGTAATCCTGGCCCCATTCCATGGCGTCAGTTCGATCCCACCACTGAAGGTTCGCGCGGCAAGCCCTGCTCCTTCGGCGATTTCGTAATTGGCGAGCAGCCTCGTGCTTGAATTGAGCGCATAGCGTGCGCCGACACGGTAGCGTTCAGGAAGGTCAACCGAACCCGCCCTGCCTAGCGCCACGCTGGACGACAGTTCCAGCTCCAGCCGGTCGCCAAACAGCCGCCGTGTGACGGCACCTTCTGCGACCGAAGACTCCTGGCGGGTCCCGTCGCTGAGACGATCCGAGAAATGGGCAAAACCCAGCCGCCAGTCGCTCTTCTGGGTGCGGTAGACGGCGTTCACCTGGGCAGCATAGCGCTGGCTTTGATCGACCAGGCTCTGGTCCAGCCAGGTGCTGGCAGTGATCGATGCAGCAGCATCGATCGCAAAACGAGTATCAACCCCAAATTTGCGCCGCCCCTTTTCGGCAAGGTTCTGCTGACCGATACCAAATTGCGGCGCGATCGATCGGGCATAGGCGAGCACATCCAGCCTGCCCGAATGATGCTCGGCCTCGGCCTGCCAGCTCAGTCCACGGTCTGGCCCCAGATCGCTGGCAGCAACTTCGCCGCGCAGTTCGGTAGCCGTCCCCAACTGGGCGCGGACGTCCATCGCCACCAGCGTGCTGCGCAGTTCATTGGTGCTGTCGGACACCGCAGTCGCGCCCACGACCAGCGCCCCGCCGAACGCCGTATAGTCGGCCCGCATTCCCGCGTTCATCGCAGAGCGCCCCCGCCCCTCGTCTACCTCATAGTCAATCACGATGAAGCGAGGGTTGAGGTCTGCATCACGGCTGAGGACGGGCTGGCGGAAGCGGATGGTCGCCGATAACATATCCAGATCGTAATCTATGAACCGAACCATCTCCTGTTGTGAAACAATGACTTCTGACCGAAATCTGTCACGGACTTGCAATACGATACGCTCGCTGTTCGGGACGATTGCGCGCGTGGACAGACGATAGGGGCCAGTCAGGCCATTGCCTTGCAGCTCATCGCGGCGCTGGGTGCTGGCCGTCTTGGCTGCAAAGGCCTCTGCATGCCACCGTCCATCGCGAACCTCGACCCTGGCACCCGTCAGTGTGCGGCGATAAGCGGCCAGATCGGTCTGGTCGAAACCTGTAACAAAATCACCATAAAGGGCGTTAAACCCTTCACTTTCAATCCTTACGTAAAGTCGCTCTCGGCTGACAGCATCAAAGCGGCGATCTGAGCCATCGCCGAAGACGGTGTAATAGCTGTTGGGATCGATGACCCCCAGCAACCGCTGCTCGGCCCGTTCCTTGGCCGAATCATAGGCTGCGGTCAGGAGAAACTTACCCAGAACCTTGCCCTTGGTATAAAACGCAAACCGGGCATCCCTGCCAATGCTGCGACCTTCCGGTCCGATCTGCTCCATAAGCCCGGCGATATTCGCCGCGCCCGCTGCCCCTTCGGCCAGAGCGATCAATGTCCAGGGCTGATCGCCTGGGGCCATCCATGTGTCGATGCGCTGTTCGCGGCGCACGTCGCCGTCCTGGAAAACAAATCCCAGACGCAGCGCGCCACTGACCATGGTCGGGGCCAGTTCGATCAGCGCGACCCCATCGTCACCCTCGATCATCCAGCGGGGGGCAACGGCACCTGCCCCGCTCAACTGGCTGAGTTGCAGGGACTCAAGCGCGGCTGCGCTTTCATAAGGGGCGTTGATCGACAACTGACCGGCAAGCCCGCTGCGTGCTGGTCGTCCCATCCGGTCAGTTAGCCGAACGGCTATGACCGGACGTTTGCGGCCATCGGCGATCAACGACGAGCGTTCCTTGATCAGCTCGGCGCGGATGGGGGCGCCGCTATAGTTTACCACCCGCTCCAGGCGTCGCACCTCGACACCCTGGGCATCGACCAGCCTTGCCACCAGCAGGTTGGCGCCATCGACCAAGGGAACGCCACGCCAGATGCTGACCGCATAGCGTCTGTCTGCAGACACGGTCGCTCCATCGAACGCCAGATCCCCCAGCGGCTTGCCCTGCACGCTGAGTTGCACCTTCTGACCCGGGCGGTGGCGGATCACCACCCGTACAGCGGGCGCCGAAGGATTGTGTGTATCGAGCGGAAACAGAAAATCATCTGGCCCGTCGCCAATCGCCATCCAGTCGGTATCGGCACCAGCCGCCCTGCGGGCACGCGCTTCGGCATCCTCCTCCTGAACCGGCAGGACCGGACCGGGCATGCTGGGCGATGCTGGAGCATTCGCTCCGATGGCAGGTGCCGCACTGGAGGGTTGCAGCGTCACAGGACTGGCTGGCCGGATGACAAAGTCGGCCACGGCAAGGCTGCCGCCCTGGCCGATGACGAAGCGCGAGATCGCACTGCCCGCCGCGCGCACGGATGATGCACATTGCTGGGGCACCGCACCGCTCGGCAGCGAATGCCTGGCGAGCTGCACGACATGCGTGCCGGGAATCACCCCTTCGAAATGGTAACGGCCATCCGCATCGGTGATGGCAAAGCTGCCGTCTTCCATCATCACCTGAACACCCGCCAGGCCCGGGCGCGCGGGGTTTCCGCACTCGCCCTGGGTGATGCGACCGATGACCGTCATGCGGCTGGCGATGACGTCGCGCTCAACCCGCACCGAAGAGCTGGCTCTGACAAACATCTCGCGAGAGTCGGTCAAGGTGACGACATTTTCTGCATAGCCGGCCGCCGCCTCTTCGCGCACGCGCATCGCATAGGTGATCTTGCGTGCTTCGCCCGGTGCCATTCGTCCCAGACGAAGGGTAAAGCCCCTTCCATCCGGGTCCAGAAAAAGAGCTGCGGCGGGCGGGGTCACGCCATTCACCCGAACACTGCCAGGACGGAGCCGCAGGCCCGACCGGGCGCGATCGCGAACTACAACATCGCGCATGGCGCTGCTGGGGTCCGGATTGCTGGCGAGCACGGTGTAGACCACCATCTCGCCGGGATGGACCAGAGACTTGCTGGCTGATTTGCTCAGCATGGGTTGGGTTGCGGCGCGGTCGATGGGTATGTCGATCCGGACAGGTTCGACACCCGCAACCTCGAATGCCCTGCCAAACGATCCTTCCGTCAGGACCAGCGGCTGGCCACCAATCAGGCGCAGTCCGGCCAGGTGATTGCGTGCCATCGTCGAGGGGGCGGAAAATGGCGCAGGGGGCTGGACGACAAGCCTGTAGCTGCCGGGAGCGACCAGGGGGAAACGATATTCGCCCTCCTGCATCGCGTAGCTCGCGCCTGAGCCATCCGTGACAGGCTGGCCGCTGACCATATCCGAAGGCCAGGGCGTAATGCCATCGGGTGCATAGACCACTGCGGGTCGGCCGCTGGCATCCACCAGCGAAACACGGGCACCAGAAATCGGGCGGCCATCCTGCGAGTCGACAACAAGCCCGAACGGATCCACAAGAATGCGCACCGTGCCCACCGGAACCTGCCGACCGGCAACATCCAATATGTTCAGTTGTACCAATTGCCCAGCATCGACAGTGAGTTGGCAATCGCTGCGGGTAAAGTCCAGATTGCCACGCTGCGTTGAGACGACGCCAGCAAACACCCCACTGGAATTGCCGGTTTCCCTGAACCCGAACCTCTCCGAATCCTTTCCATCCGCCTGCATTTCCAACCAGACCGTCTCGATACTGGCCGGGTCGCGGTTCAATTGCGGGGCAGAGATCTGGAGAACCAGTCGCTCGCCAGCAGATATTGCGTCGGTTGCAGCCAAGGGGATGGACTGGTCGTCCTCACGCGACGCGATTGAAGATGCAGCGCCGGCGCATTGACCTGATGGCACCCGCATGGCGACGCCAGAGGATGCGGGGCGAAATGTCCGCACGGCGATGGGTGGCTGGCTGACGCTTATGCTGACCGTGTTGGAGCTGTTGGAAAAGTCACGCCCCAGCGCAGACCAGCGCGCCTGGGCGGTAGACACGACATCGCGCGCTGCAGCTTCGGCGACCGGAAGCGCCAAAAGCAGCAGAAACAGCGTTGCAAGAACGCCAAATGGTCGGCGGAGAGATACCACCTGCCTGCCATCGTTCTCTGGTTACTTGACCTCGGCCTGATAGACGAGCGTCAAGGTGCTTCCCGCCGTCAGGTCATTGAGCGTGCCACTGGCGACACCGGCATTGAAGGTGCCGCCTGCCGTGCCATCATCCTGGCAGACACCGCTCACGACCGTTCCATTGAGGCGGATGGAGTTTGCGACATAGGTCATGTCCGATGCGACCTGAGCGCTGACCGTCAATCCGCTGGCCGTTGCTCCGCCCGCAGCATTGCTGACTGCCACGCAGAACTGGACGATCGCGCCAGGGATGATCTTGGGATTGGTGGTCGTGTTCACAGGATCGCTGACGACCGTGCTGGTCTTGCTGACTGTCAACGCTGCCGCGCTGACACGATAGTCATTGATGACCCCGAACTGGCCATCATTGGCTGAATCGCCCGAACCTGCACCATCGGCAAAAACGGTATCCACGCCAGCAGTATTGGCCCCCGCCGTCTGCGTGAGCACGGCCCCCTGGGTGTTCGCAGCGCCGCCCGCAGCGGCCGTCGCAGTCAGACGCACAGTGGCGATATCCCCCGTGACCCGGCCGTCGGGAATGTTGGCCACCACGAACAGCACGCGGTTTGCGTCTGCGGCAACCTCATCCAGATAGGTCACCTGGGCATCGGTGCCATCGTCATAGGTCCCGTTGCCATTGTCGAGAAAGATACCAACGATCGTCGCATCGAAACTGTCGGTTCCAGGGCCAAAGGCCGACGTTGCCCCGTTGCCCAGCTGCGTGGCAGAGAGCGCAAAATCGAGCGTGTCGTTGCTCAGATTGTCCAGCCTGAATGTCGTGACCGCGCGCTGTTGCAGCGGCGCCACCACGACAGAAGCAGTGTCTGTCCGCGTCACCGTCATGTTGACCTTCCGGTCAACTGTCACGGTCGCCGATGCTGTTGCAGCCGTCTGCTGCACACTGCCCACGCTGTAACCCACGGTCACCTGATTGGTGATGTCGGTACCAGCGGGCGTGCCTGCAGCAAATGCGGGTGTGCTGACCATCGCCAGCAGACACAATGTGCCGAAAGCTGGTTCGCGCCAGCGCCGGGGCGCTGTCTGGCAGATGGTGTAGCTCTTGATAGACATGTCGGTTTCCTAGGTTCTGGATCGTGCGTGCAAGGTCAGTTGACGGTCCCGAGATAATGAATGCTGCCCTTGGCCCCGATATCGATCTGAGGGATGATCCAGCGCAGGTTGGTGATGTCTTCGAGTGTCGCAGCCCGGGGTTGGCCCTCCGGTCCGGCCACGGTCAGCCGGTCGAGCCGGTCGAACGTCTTGCCGCCATCGACCGAAACGAGCTGATCGGGGTCAATCGCCTTGGCCTTGACCGAGGGCGGGACCATGCAGGTGATGACGAAGTTGGTCAGCGCCACGTTGTTCTGGTTCTGATAATCGAAAACCAGCTTGAGCGTGTCGCCCGGCACCACTGTTTCGGCTGCAAGCCATTCGGCCCGGCTGTTGCCATTCTCAGTGATCTGCCGTTCGACCAGAATGCCGCTGGAGATCGCAACTTCCTCAGCCATGACCGGGCTGGCGAAAACCAGTCCCAAACAGGCCAGCATAATAGTTAACGATTTTTTTCCGTGATAGTTCATAGCTTTACCGACCACTCATGAGTGTATGTATTCACTGTATCTGAAGACGATAGACGATCGCACGACTGGCCCCGCCTGCGAGATTGCCCAATCGAACCTCGACAAGATCCTTGTTCACTGAACCGCTGTCGGTATCGGCGATGTCGCTGAGGGCAACGCCATCCAGCGTCAGGCTGGATTCAACATAGCGCGTGCCCACCGGGACCGGGCTCGTCACCACCAGATCGGTGACCGTGCCCGAGCCGGAGACCTGCGTGTTCAATGTCATGGTGACAAAGGCTCCGGGAACCGGCTCGCTACCCCCGAAAGGATCGCTGATCGAAGCCGATTTTGCGATCGAGACCGTGGCACTCTGGATCACCAGGGTGCCATTGGCTTGCGCCCGCCCCCCGCTGCTGCCGATCACGGCGTCAACGCCTGCGCTACCCTGCCCCGCCAGTGAGACCCCAGGACTTCCAGTTCCCGTCACGGCTTCTGCCAGCAATGTGACGCGGCCCTGCTGGCCATCCGCGGCAGCACCACTGGCTTCCGCGATGACAAACACCCGCAAGCTGCCATCCGGCGCGATCTCTGGCGTCGCTGCACCGGGCTGGATCAGCTGGTCCACCCCTTCGTCGAACACGCCGTTGCCATTGCTGTCGATCGCAATTGCTTGCACCACAGGTTCAAAGTCGCTGCCGGCGACGGCGCGGGTGGAAAGGCGCATGGCTTCGGGGCCATTGCCGGTATTGACCAAAGAAAAGGCCAGCACAGCCGTGCTACCGGAAAGTCCGACAGGCCCGGAATCCAGCGATGTCACGGCAAGATCGATAACCTCGTCGACCTTCAAGGCAATGCGGTTGGATGACACGGTGCCGCGTCCGCCAGCACTGTCGTAGCTGGCGGTTGCCGTGCTCTCGATCAGGCTTCCCGCCGTAACACCTGCCGCATGGCAAGGTGTCGCAATCGCGAAACTCAATCCGGCCAATATCAAGCCAATCCTGTCATTCATGATGACGATTTATCGAGAAAGCCTCAAATTTGTGTTAAATTTGGGGAGCGAAAAATTAACCACTTTTCGAAACGAATTCAGGCAGGTGGTGATTCGGACAGGGACCGGTGACGACCGTCTTCGTCCCGCTGGGCGTTGGCTTTCCCGAAGGATTCACTGTCAGGCGCGGCCATTCTGAAGACGGCCAATCCCCGTCTTCATCGCAACCACTTGCGCCTCATCGTGCATGGCTGACCGCAACGAGACCGATCATTGCCAACTGCAGTGGCCACGACGGATTTGCTCCAACCCGGTCATCAGTCGGTCGTTGCGAGCCTCGGTATCCGGGGACGTTTCGCTGACGGTCAAGTGAGGGCGATGACGCGAACCCATCCCCATACAGATTTGGAGCTGCGCCACTGCCGGATCGGCAAGGGCTGAATGTTTTGCTCCGGCAGAAGCTCGATGCCCTTCGCGCGCGCAATCGGCTGCGGCTAATCAGCGAAAAACCGGCCCAGCGGTTCTAACGATGACACACTGGGATCTTCCCGATCGCCGGCGATTGCGGCAGTCCCTCTCAACAGGGAGGGTGGTGGCAGGGCTTGTATCGAACCATTAAGCTATCGCATTGTAATATTATGTGTTTTAAAATGGTGAGAAATCTACCCCCTCACTTTCTCCCACATTTTTGAGCGGATAGGGCAGTGAATGCTCCGATCGTGCCCTACCCTGCCTTGGTTAGTTGACGTCTCAGACCATAAATAGGCGGGTCGATGAATCACCTTCCCGATTAGCTGAGTAGGTTGTCTTCTTTCGACCCAAACCCGGTCGTTCAGGACAGGCGCCATCAATGTCCGTCCCTGCTAAAAGCTGCCTATATGGCAAAGCGACGCGGACATTTTGAAACGCGCCTTCGATCACTCACTTTAGGCCAATCACAGGCTGCCTGGTAAGCGGCGTTGGAGTTCGTGCAGGTAGGCTAGGGGGAGGCCTGCAGGCGTCCGAATCCCTATGAGTCACGCACATGACACCGCGCATCGTTTTCGGTGGCAACAAACTTTAGGATAACTGCCCTGAAGAGGGCGGTGCCGATGCCAGCTACAGATTCTGTGGAAGACGAGTGTCACATCCCAGCGCTCCCACCGCATTTCGCTCGAGCCGCAGTTGGAGGCGGTCAACGAAAGGGATCACGCCTCCAATCTGGGTTAGCTTTTAATAGTGACTTTGTGTCCCCTTAATATCTACGGAACAGACGCCAGATGATGCCTGAGCTTGCCCGAAATTTTCCCGGGGAAGCAGGTCGAAGATCAGGTGAATTCTGTCTTCATTGCCGTCGTTGCAGGCTTCGTGTATCTGGTTGTTATCAAACCACCATAGCTCACCAGTCTGCATCCGCACTTCCTCATCCCCTGCGCGCATCCAAGAGCCGGCAGATTTCAGCACCAGGTGATAGCGGTTGCGCAGACGATAATATTCACCTCGGTCAATATGCGGATACACCTTGTGCCCCGGCGGCAGGCAAACGAGTTTTGCGCGGGAGAGCAAGCCCCCTTGCTGTTCTCCAGCTTGCTCCAGAAATGTCCGGGCCAGCGGGAAGCGCTGTGATCCAGTGGTCCAGCGACTTTCATGGACATCGCGGCGCTCTCTGCCCCCAATCGCCGATGCACGCAGACCGCGCAGCGGGATTGAAAGGGCTTCGCGCTGAACCGCGATTTTCTCCTGACGACCGCAATTGGACATGAATGCGTTATCTACCGCAGCAATTTCGGCAAGCAGTGGACCTGGGTCTATATGGGATTGCAATAGCCGGAAATACCTCACCTCATTCTCCTTATCTAGCATTGTGAAGGGTCAGCCAGAGACGAGTGAGGGCGGGGGTTTATTCCCGGTGTAAGTGTCAGGGCCTCATGGACACCGGTCGCGCAGATAAGCTGTGACCCTGCAGGCCATTAGACCGATCTTGGCCACCGGAGACGTCACGCCACAACAGGCCGGGCATGTGGCGGTCGGATAAAAATACCCTCGGATCGACTTTTTTCCGTCGGTCGGGAATAATTCTGCGCGCTGCCCCGTCACCTGAACGAACCGAACAACAGGAGCGTTCAGATGCAGCACGATACCTTGAACCACAAGCCCAGCAAATTGCGTGAGGCTCGTCTTCCCCAGCGCCTTGCCAGGACCAAGCGGGCATTCACCACTCGCCGCGTCGACCTTGATCAGGCCACCCGGATTATTCGTTCTGGCGTTGCGCCTAAGCCGGGCGATCTGGTTCTGGCGCGGGTGACGGCGATTGGCCAGCACCGGCGGATCGAAAATCTCCATGGCCGCCGCGGCGACCTGTTTGTCGGTGACGAAATCATCGTTGCCTATGGCAACCGCTATGCCCCGGACCAATTCGAGGCATTCGTGCCCGATGACTTGAGCGAGTGCCACCTGGTTGCAGGCGGCGGCGTCGCCTCGAAGATGACCGTCAAGCATGTCTCGATGAAGCTGCCCACCCGGATCGAACCGATTGGTCTGTTGGGTAATGCCGCTGGCGAGGTGATGAATCTGCGCAATCACGCCTTGTCGCATCCCGCCAACCCATTCCGCCGCTCGCCGGTCCGCATTGTGGTTGCCGGAAGCTCGATGAATGCGGGCAAGACGACCACCGTCGCATCGCTAGTCCGCGGCCTGACACTGGCTGGCTTTCGCGTCGGGGCAGCAAAGCTCACCGGCACCGGTTCGGGAGGTGACCTCTGGTCGATGATCGACTCCGGCGCTGCTGCAGCGCTCGATTTTACCGACGCTGGCCATGCGTCGACCTTCGGGCTTGATACTGCGGCCCTCACGGGCATCGCGGAAAACCTGCTTGCCGCGCTGGATGACCGCAATTGCGATGTCGTTATCTGCGAGATCGCCGATGGACTGCTGCAGCAAGAGACGGCAGCATTGCTGGAGGTCGCAAGGCAGAAGGGCTGGTTCGACGGTCTGATCTTTGCTGCAGGTGACGCCATGGGCGCGGCTTATGGTGCCAATTGGCTGCTGGAGCGGCAGCATGATCTGCTGGCTATCTCTGGTCTGCTGACTGCCTCGCCTCTGGCCAGTCGTGAAGCCGCAGCTGCGACCGGACTGCCGATCGTGGGCATCCCTCAGCTGACCGACCCTATTGAGGTCGCCAAGCTTATCTTCTCCAAACCGCCGGTCCTGAAGCGGGTCGCATGATGAAGCCGGGACTTCTGGCTGGCGGTAGGGGCGTCTGGCTGGTTGCACTGGTACTCAGCGCAATCAGCCAGGCTGCTGCCGCGGCGGCCTTCGCGGAATTTTTTGGCCTTGCTTTGCAGGATAGCGATACGCCCAGATTGATAGAACTATTGGGGTTGATCGCAGCCTTGCTGGCAGCGGCCAGTTTTGCCGAACGCCTGGTGGGAGAGATTGTCGCCCAATCCTATATCCATTCTGTCCGGCTGGAACTGTTTGAGGCGCTGATTGCGCACAAGGGAACAACCAGCGAGGCGCAATGGCTGAACCCGTTGGTCAATGATCTGGGAGCTTTGCGGAACTGGGCAGCGCGGGGGCCGGTGCGGCTACTTACCTCAGCAATTGCCCTGATTGTTGCGATAGCCTTTTTCGTGGTGCGCTACCCTCAGTTGGCTTGGGCCGCGTTGCCCTTTCCGGTGTGCGTCGGCCTCATCTGGTTTGCTGCTCCCCGGCTTCGCGAAACGATCCGTCAGCAACGCCGGACGCGGGGCGGCCTCACCAGGTTCATTGTCCGCCGCGCAAGAGTTGAGGCATCGGGTCTCAACAAGAAGAACAGGCACGGCCGGATTTCCATGACAGATCGTTCCAAACAGCTTGGTCAGCTTACCGTTGCGCGGGCCCGCATTTTTGCATTGCTGGAAGGTGCAGCAACAGCTGCCCCCGCATCCGCGCTCATAATTGTTGCCCTTGTCTCAATTGGGCAAGGAATGGACTCCTCCATGACCGTGGCTGCCATCACATTGCTTGGCTTTGCCGGGGCTCGCCAAATAGAAATCGTGCGTGCCGTACACGCATCAATAGGGGGCAATGTTGCCCATCGACGTATTGAGCACGTGCTTAGCAATGCTCAGAAAGCAAGGGACTTCTCCAATGCCGGTTGATCTTTCAAGACTTGCCAACAACAGGTCGGACCGCAAGGTCACCTGCGTGCGATCAAATTCAGACCTTATCCCTGACTATTATATCCGTCGCGGCACAAAGGCGCTTCCTGGGCGGACCCTTGTTTTGCTGCATGGTATCTCGCGCAATGCCGCCGAGCTTGCGCTGCGCTTTGCCGAATCCGGGTACTGGGATGAATGGACATTGATTGCTCCGGTGTTTGAGCGGCAAAGGTTCGGCCAGTTCCAGCAGATGATGGCAAAGCAAAGCCAGATTCCGTCCGATCAGGCGCTGAGCGCATTGCTGAAACGGATATTCGATGAAGCAGGCATCGATGAGCATCCCGTCCACCTGTTTGGTTTCTCGGGCGGAGCGCAGCTTGCGCACCGGTTTGCCATGCTTAACCCGCACAAGGCTGCAGGTGTGTTTGCTATGGCGGCAGGCTGGTATTTGATGCCCGATGACAATATTGCCTATCCTTATGGGCTGGGTGATCTGGGGCCGCTACGCTCATGCGACCTTGTCCGGGCGCTGACTATACCGATGGTGGTTGCTGTCGGGGCGCTGGATACCCGGTGCGACGACGTTGTGCGGCAGGACCGCATCATCAATAGGACACAAGGACGAAATCGCTACATTCGTGCCCGAAAATGGCACAAAGCGGTCAACCGCATCGCACTCGAACAGGGTATTTTGCACACGATTGCGCTACAAGTGATCGCAAACGGAACCCATAATTTCGGCCAGTGTGTCGAGGAAACAGACCTGATGGATCGCGTGCACACGGCATTCGCCGGTGGCACCTTCATGTTCAACAATGCACTTTAGGCGAGGGGGCCTTAGGATGAAGAACTTTTGCAAGATTGCCGCTGCATTGCTGTGCACCGCCAGCGTGCCCGCCATGGCAGAACCCGTCCTGCCGGAGCTACGCCTGCAATATGAGGGTCTCGACCTGCATCTTCAGGTTGGTGTTTCGGGCCAGGGTGCGATTGTCGATGATGACGATCGCCGCACAAAGGATGAAGATGCCCAAGCTGACCTATTTGCCCGGCTGAACGCCGATTACACTACAGCCGGAGGTGTGCTGCTGGGCGCCAATATCGAATTCAACAACCGCAACCGCGAGACGGAATCGCTGGAAAACGGTGAAATCTATGCGTTCGCTGCGACCGAATATGGCCGTATTGAAATCGGCAAGCAGGATGGTCCAGCCGACGTTCTCGCATTTCATGCGCCGGTTGCGGCACTCGGGCAAGTGCGCGGCGACTTTGCCCGCTACGCAGGATCGCAGGCGCTGCTTTCGGCCGTGGATACCCGCGACGCTTTCAAAATCATCTATCTGACGCCACCGATCAGCGGCCTTCGCGGCGGTGTGTCCTATTCGCCCAAGGCAACCGTCAATGGCGATGCACCAGATCCGCGCGACCGGATTGTACTGCGCGATGCGGTCGAGTTCGGGCTGCAATATGTCCAGCCGATCGGTGAATGGATCGTCGGCTTCAGCGGTGGCTATGCCTCCGGCGAGGCTGACGTGATCACGCAGCGGGCCGATCTCAGTTCCTGGAGCGTCGGCACCGAAGTCAGGCGCGGCCCGCTGCGCATTGGCGCAGCCTATGTCGATCGCGGGAACAGCAACCGCCGAGAACGCAACTTCGACCAATGGGAGATCAACGGCGGGATCGGCTGGTTCGAACCGCGATGGGGCGTGTCTGCCAGCACGGCTTATTCGGAAGCCACAACCCAGTCCAACCGGTTGCTGGGCATTGGCGGCTATTATTCGATCACGCGCAACATCCAGATCCGATCTGACATCGTGCAGTTCCGCGAAGGCAGACTGGGTCGGCGTGACGAAGATGGTGTTGTGGCGCTGATTGAACTCGCTCTCATCATCTGACCGGCGCTGCCTGATTGCTTCAGAAATTAAAAAAGGGGCTGCTCCATGGAAGGGCAGCCCCTTTTTCTTGTTCTCGCAGCGGGGTTAGCGGCCAGGCTCCAGGCACCGAAGTGGAGCCTGAACCATCGGCAACCGATTATCAGCGAACGTTCAATGGGCCTCCTTGAGCGCCTTGGCTTCAGCAGCCGCATCGAGCGGCTCTCCTGCGATCAAGTCATCGACCGCCGCCAAAACAGGCTCTGCGGCATCGCCACTGGCCGTGCGGATATCACCTGCCTCAATAGCTCGCGTGCCGACCGCCTCAATGCGCCACTGCTGGGCTTTCCAGCAGGCAGCGCCATCCGTCGCTGCGGTGTCACCTTCGACAGAAAACTGTCGGCAAAGTCGTCCATCGCCATCGCGAAAGCTGATGCTCATCCGGGCCCGCCCTGCGCCTTCAAGCATTTTGACTTCGCCGCCAGGAAGCTGGGACAGCACCCGCGCAAGGTCCTTCGACGCAATTGGACCATCGGCAGACGCCAGGACCAGTGTCTCGCCGCTGCCGGAATCACCACCTGAGCCGGTCATGAATTGGCTGCCCACGACAAGGCCCAGAGCCAGCGAGGCTGCCATCGACAATCCTGTCGCCCAATATCTGCGCGGCCGGCTGGCGGACTGTTTTGCCTGCGCAAAACTGACGACATTGGTGATCATGGGTGGCGGAACGACACTGTCCAGCAGCGACCTTGGCACCGGTTGCTCCAGAACCCCGGCAAAGGCAGCACGCAGGCCGTCATCGTTTTCCAGATGATCCATCAGCGTCTCGAGCCGTGCATTGAGGCTCGTGTCGGCTTCCAGCAGCAAAGCGATTTCTTCGCAACGCTCTTCCGGCAAATCGCCAGTCGCAAACGCCTTCAACTCTTCGTCGGTCACGTGCTTCACTGCACCAAGCCTCCCGCCAGGGTTTGGGCGATGGCACCGCGCGCGCGCGATAGCCGGCTCATGACGGTGCCGATCGGCACATTGAGCAGCTCGGCCGCTTCGCGATATGCCAAGCCTTCGAGTATGACGGCGGAGACGACTTCGCGCTGTTCCAGCGGCAACATATCTACCGCGCGCCTGAGTCCGGCCATTTCGCTGCGGCGGTCCGTCGTTTCGCGGCCATCTTCGCCAACCAGATCGATCATCTCGCTGACGTCATCGTGCGGCGACTTGACCCTCGCGCTGCGACGATCATCACGCCATGCGTTTCGGACGATGGCAAACATCCACCGATCGAGCAGCACGTCTTCTCTCAACTGGTCCATTCGCTGAAAAGCCTTTTCACAGGCCGATTGCACAAGATCGTCGGCATCGGCCATATTTCCTGTCAGAGCGCGCGCGAATCGGCGCAGGCGGGGCAGCAGTTTCACGATTTCCTGTGCGTAGCCGTCGCGGTCGTTCATGGCGTTCTCAGGTTAGACGAAGCATGATGCAGCTTTATTCCGTCGATAGGGGATGTGGAATAAACCGTATAGGTCGTTCGTCTGGCTTATGATCGAATCTGGGGGATGCCGTGGCCAAGTTAACGCAATGCTGGCTTTTTTCGCTGCTGATGCTGGCCATTGCCGGAGCGCATATCGCGCCCGTGGATGGCGCAGTAGCCCAGTCGAATTCTGGCGACCCCGATGACGATGACGACGAGGATGGCGGCGGCGACGATGACGACGACGTTCCTGATCCAGATGATCCGGAAGATCCAGGTGACGGCGGCGATCCCGATGAAGGTGGCGACCCTGGCGACGGCGGCGGTGGCGATGACGACGGTGGCGATGCTGCCGGGGATGATGACGGGGGCATGGGGGACGACGACGGTGGTGATGGCGCCGGAGATGACGATGGCGGCGAATCCACCGGAGATGACGATGACGATGACGGTGGCGTTGGCGGGCAGGACGATGATGACTCTGCCGGTGGTTCCGATGACGATGACGATGACGACGGTCAGGCAGGATCAGCAGCCGGCGGCGATGACGACGATGATGATGGCAGTGATGACGACAGTGCAGCCGGCAGCGGAGTAGCTGCGGCCGCTGGCGATGATGATGACGACGCTGGCGAAGATGACAACGATGATCGCGCCTCCTCCGGCAGCGCGACGCAGGATCGCGACGATAGTGATGACGATGATGATCGCGGCGAAGCGGCCAGCGGGCCTGAACTCAATGACCGCGACGATGACAGCGACGATCTCGGGCCGACCCAATATTTGGGCGGTGGCGAGGAAGCGGAAACCGAACGGATAGCAGCCGACCGGCGCGACGCCATCGACGTGGACCGCGACGGCTTCCGCTATCGCCGGAACGAGTTTGTGGCAGTGGACCTCGACGCCGCCGATGTTGCCAAGCTCAAGTCCAATGGCTTCCAGGTGATCGAGACGGCCAATCTTGCCGCTGTCGGTGGTTCGGTCAGTCTCGTGCGCGGGCCCGCCACGATGAACGATGAAGCCGCTTCGGCCGCCATTGATCGGATCGCTGATCCGACGGCCCTTAGCTTCAACTATCTGTTCGATTCATCTTTTTCGCGGGTTTCCAAGGCCCCGAAACGCAAGCTGAATCCAGCGCCAGCCTGCGGCTGCCAGATCGGATTGATCGATACCGGCGTCGCAGCAACGTTGCCGGCCTTCAGGCACGTGAAGATTCAGCAGCGTGCGTTCAATGGACCGCAGGCTGCGCCCAAGGCCCATGGAACGGCCGTAGCGCACATGTTTGCAGGAACTGGTCCAGCACCAGGCCGTAAAGCGACGACGATCTTTGTTGCCGACATCTTTGCTGGGCCGCGAGCCAGCTCAGGCTCGACCTTCGCTCTGGTCAAGGCCATCAACTGGATGGCGGAGCAAAAGGTTCCAGTGGTGAACATCAGCCTGGCGGGGCCATCGAGCGTCGTCGTAGGTAAGGCGGTTGAACGGCTATCCGCGAAGGGACAAATCATTGTCGCGGCCGTTGGTAACGACGGTCCAGCCGCGCCCCCGGTATTCCCCGCCGCCTATCCCAACGTTGTCGGAGTAACGGCCGTCGATAAGTCAGGCTCAATCTATCGCTATGCCAACCGCGGCAGCTATGTAGATTTTGCAGCCTATGGAGTCGATGTCACTTCGCTCGATGCAGGCGGCAATGTGATTGCAGCCACCGGAACATCATTTGCAGCCCCGCGAGTCGCCCGTGCACTCGCCAGGGGATTGCCGGTGGCGGATGGCACCAAGGCCGCTCAGGCGCTCAAGCTGCTGGAAAGCAAAACGCGAGATCTTGGGCGACCGGGCAAGGACCCTGCCTTTGGCCTTGGCATTGTGGAGATAGACGAATGATCGGATCTGCCCTTATCGCTGCCGCGCTTGCCGCAGCCATGCCTACCATGCCGCTGCCACAGTATGAGGTAAACGATGCGTTCGTTTACACCGACGGACGGGTGGAACGCGTTCGCTCAGTCAAAGGCACCACGGTGGTCTGGAGCGGCCTAAACAACCAGCGCTACACGCGAAGTCGAAATTTCATCGTGCCGGTGCTGAAGTGGCGCGCAGGCAGGGGATCTGGCGAACGCAGGATCGTTGGCAATCCCGACAAGCTTTGGCCGCTCGACGGATCAAAAAGGGCGAGGTTCCGCGCCATTGCAGAAACCAAACTCAAGGCTCAATCGCGGCCCAGGCGGGCGATGACCTTCTGGACTTGCGGCTCCGATGACGTTCGGCAGAGCACGGTTCCAGCTGGCACGTTTTCTGTCATTCCGGTTCGGTGTGAACGATATTCGGCAACGACGATGCGCTTGATTGAGCGGATCGAATGGGAGTTCGCACCCGAGCTTGGCCACTATGTGCAACGATCCGACACAGACTATCTGCGGGGCACAAAGCGCAATATCAGCCTTTATGCGGCGCTGCGCGGACCGGCCGCCGAGAAACGCAGGCTGGCGGCTTTGTCGAAGGCTGCGCGGCAGTCGAAGATTTGAACTAAAAGGCTGGTATGCTTGACCTCCAATGACGTGGAAGGGCTAGGCTCTCGCCTGATGACGCCGCTCAGAACACGAGCCATTTGCAGCAGCTATTTGTGAGGGATTAGCCGGTCATCGTTCGTCTGCTAGTGGAGAAACCTGCCGCTTTCCACACTGCGAGGGAACGACCGGAAAGTCCCACGATCCGGCGTTCGTGGTTCGAGGCGGTAATCGACCACACCCGGTCGTTCCGATGTGGCCGCAGGAATGTCGGCCTACGCCGTAACCGGTCACTCGATCGTTTGACAGCTACCAAGTGGGGAGATTTGGTCGGCACCCTCGCCATCTATATGGTTCACCGATTGTCCAGTGAGGGTGTGGCGGACGCGCCGTTCCAACCTCATGCGCAGACACGGACTTTGGGAGCCGAGGCCATATCGATCGGCAAGTCGAACCATTCTGAACTCAAATCAGCCGTTTCTGCATGGGCATGGGTCACGTCACCCACCAGCAGCAACGCGGGGTCCCTGTCACCGACCGCTGCCATCAGCAAAGCCAGGCTATCCAGGCGGCCATGGATAAGTCGCTCGTGGGGCGATGAGACGTTGACCGCGATCAGGATCGGTGTACTCGGCTTCAACCCGTTGACGATGAGCTGTTCTGCGATATGCGGTGCGGCGGCACGGCCCATATAAATCGCCAGTGTCTGCTCTCCGGCAATGGCTGACCACTCGATGTCATTTTGCCCATTTCCGCAGCCCTGCGCCGTGATGAAGGTCAGCGCCCTTGTGCTGCCGCGTCTGGTCAGTGAGAATACGCCCGAAGCTGCCGCTGCGCTGGCGGCGGTGATTCCGGGGCACACCTGTACACGAATACCCTTGGCGTGCAGCGCATCGACCTCTTCGGTCATCCGCCCGAACACCGCAGGATCGCCACCCTTCAGGCGCACCACGCGGTGTCCGTTTTGCGCGGATTTCACCAGCAGGCTGTTGATCGCGCCCTGGGCCATCGAGTGCCGCCCTGCCCTTTTGCCCACAGGCACCTGCATCACATAGCTGGGAATCAGATCGAGGATCGCCTGACTCACCAGTGCATCGTGGAACACGATTGAGGCCATGGCCAGCAACCGTTCGGCTTTGCGGGTCAGCAGATCGGGATCGCCCGGGCCTGCGCCCACCAGCCAGACATCGCCGGAGCCAAAACTGATGTCAGCCATGGGCTGCCTCCTTATGTTGCATGATCAAACGCTGGATTGCGGGTTTGCATGAGCCGCAGTTGGTGCCTGCAGACAGCGCTGCCCCGACCGCCTCGGTCGTCATCAACTGCTGGTTGGCGATGGCCTTGGTCAGCGTGATCGTGCCAATGTCGAAGCAGCTGCACACAATTGCGCCGCGATCCGGCGCGGGTGTGGCGGAGCGCCCGGCGAGCAGTTCGGTCGCGCTGGCTTCAGAGCCTCCAAGCTGGGCAATCAACCATTCGCGCCTGGGAAGCCGCTTCTGCGGTCCGATATACAGAGCTGCCACGACCATGCCGTCGCGCAGGATGGCAAACCGGTGCTGGCCGTGCGCGCTGTCATGGCTTTCGATGCGCTCACCGCGCGGAAGAACCCGCTTGGCGAACGTCAGCGGATCGCCATCGCCTGCCAGCTCGACCAGCCACCCGGCCTTGGTTCGTATTTTGGTGGCATAGCTGGCTGGCAGTGTATCAGGCAGCACCGACGCGATCAGGAACCCGTGCCAATCGGCGGCGAATGGAATAATGCGTGCCGGTGCGTTTTTGAAGCCGGGCTGGCCCGAATGCGGATCGGTGAGCGCACGCGCAAGCGCCCCGGTGCGTCCGCCGGTGGACTGTTGATCGGTCCAGTGGATGGGGACGAACAGCTCGCCGCGTCGCTGGCCCTCGCTGATGCTGACCCGGTAGATGCTGCTGCCTTGCGGTGTCGCCACCAAAGCGAGGCCGCCATCGGACAAACCCTGCGCCAGCGCATCTTCCGCGTGGATTTCGACCAGCGGTTCCTGCCGGTGCTGGCCAAGCCGCGCGCTCAGGCCGGTGCGGGTCATGGTATGCCACTGGTCGCGGTAGCGCCCGGTGTTGAGCGTCAAAGGCCAGTCCTTGAGCGGTTCGCCAAGCTCCCTCTGCGCAACCGGCACCAAGCGCGCCTTGCCGTCGGGTGTCGAGAAGCGCCCATCGGCGAAGGCATCGCCGCCCCAACGCCAGGGTTGCATGGCGTCATAGCCGGGGTTGGAGATCGCGGCATGGCAGCCGATGTCGAACAGCCTGCTACCGCCATTCTGGTAGGTCGATAGCCGCGCGTGCTCGCGGTAGATGTCGGCAGGCCGGTCATAGGCAAAGGCTTCGCGCCAGCCCATCGCGCGCGCGACCTCCTTGATGATCCACCAGTCTGGCCGTGCCTCGCCCGCAGGAGGCAGGAACGCGCGCTGGCGGCTGATCACCCGTTCAGAGTTGGTGACCGTGCCATCCTTCTCGCCCCATCCGGTCGCGGGCAGCTTCACATGCGCAAAAGCGCTGGTGTCCGTATCGGCGATGCAATCGGAGACGACCACGAACGGGCATGCTGCCAATGCTTCGCGCACGCTTCCTGCATCGGGGAGCGATACAGCTGGGTTGGTGGCCATCACCCACAGCGCCTTGATGCGGCCCTCACCTATCGAACGGAACAGATCGACCGCTTTCAGGCCAGGTTTTGCCGCTATCGCTGGCGAGGCCCAGAAGCGGCGGAGGCGGTCGCGATTCTCAGGCGCAAAGTCCATGTGCGCCGCCAGCGTCGTCGCCAGTCCTCCGACCTCGCGCCCGCCCATCGCATTGGGCTGGCCGGTGATCGAAAACGGCGCCGCGCCCGGCTTGCCGATGCGGCCTGTCGCCAGATGCAGGTTCAGGATAGCGTTGACCTGATCGGTGCCGCGGATCGACTGGTTGATGCCCTGGCTGAACATCGTGACGGTGCGGGGGTGCGCGGCGAACAGGTCGAAGAACGCCTGCACATCTGCCGGGGCAAGATCGCAAGCGCGCGCGACCGACCAAAGGTCGTGGTCATGCTCAAGGCTTTCCCAGAAGCCTTCGGGCACAAAAACACTTCGATCGATGTAATCGCGATCAAGCAAGCCCTCGCGCATCGCAAATGCCAACAGTCCGTTCATAAGCGCAACATCGCTGCCGGGGCGCAACGCCAGGTGCAGATCGGCATCCGCGCAGGTTTCTGTGCGGCGCGGATCGATGACCACCAGCTTGGTGCCGCGTGCCGCCCGCGCTGCCATGATCCGCTGATAGACCACCGGATGGCACCAGGCGGTGTTCGATCCGACCAGCACGATCAGGTCCGCAGCGTCCAGATCGTCATAGCTGGCAGGCACGACATCTTCACCAAAGGCGCGCATGTGCCCGGCGACCGCGCTCGACATGCACAGCCGCGAATTGGTGTCGATATTGGCCGATCCGATAAAGCCCTTCATCAGCTTGTTGGCGACGTAATAGTCCTCGGTCAGAAGCTGGCCTGATACATAGAATGCGACGCTATCCGGGCCGTATTGCTCGATCGTGCGGCGGAACTGGCGCGCCACATGCGCTATGGCCTTGTCCCAGCTCGCGCGTTTCCCACCGATCTCCGGGTGGAGCAGACGGCCTTCGTAACTGAGCGTCTCGCCCAGATGGGTGCCTTTGGAGCACAGCCGTCCGGCGTTTGCGGGATGTTCTGGATCACCCACAATCGCTGCGCTCTGGCCATCGGCAGCAGGCGTGGCGATGACGCCGCAACCGACGCCGCAATAGGCACAGGTTGTGCGCGTTGCGTTCACGCCGCCAACCGCAGCGCAGCGGCCCGCTCGATCATGATACGCCCGCTGTGAACCTCCACCGGGATCGTTGGCGTGCAGCCTTTGTCTGTTCCCTGCGCCTCACCAGTGACCAGACTGATCACCCAGCTGTGCAGCGGACACGTCACGCTGTCGCCATGGACAATGCCCTGGCTCAGCGGGCCGTTTTTGTGCGGACAGCGGTTGATCAGCGCGTAGATCTGGCCAGAGCCGGTGCGGAAGACCGCAATTTCCTCGCCGCCCGCCACCTTGATGGCGCGCGAACCGCGCAATGGCACCTCTTCTACTGCGCCAACATCAATCCATTGCGGCATCATGGTGCAACCCCTTCCAATTGTGTGATGGGTCGGAACTCGGCCATCGGACGGTGCAGGTTGCGGTCCTGACCGGCGGCACGCTCTGCCCATGGATCGTCTTGGCTGAACGATTGGGCCACCCAGAAGCGCGCGGCCAGCGCATCGCGCCCAGCGATGTCATCGATCAGCAGCGCGCGCAGCCAGTCCATCCCCATCCGCTCGATCCACGGCGCGGTGCGCTCCAGATAGCGGGCATGTTCGCGGTAGAGCTGGACGAAAGCGGCGGCCATGTGGATCGCCTCGTCCTCGGTCGCCACCTTGCAGAGCAGATCGGTGCCGCGCAGGTGGATACCGCCATTGCCGCCCACATGCAGTTCATAACCGCTGTCGACGCAGATCACGCCGAAGTCCTTGATCGTCGCCTCGGCGCAATTGCGCGGGCAGCCGCTGACCGCCATCTTGAACTTGTGCGGCATCCAGCTGCCCCAGAACTTGCGTTCCAGCTTGACGCCCAACCCGGTGGAATCCTGCGTGCCGAAACGGCACCACTCGCTGCCGACGCATGTTTTCACGGTGCGCAGCGCCTTGCCATAGGCATGGCCGGAGACCATTCCCGCGGCGTTGAGATCTGCCCAGACGGCGGGCAGATCCTCCTTCTTGATGCCGAAAATGTCGAGCCGTTGTCCGCCGGTCACCTTGACCATCGGCGCGTCGTATTTCTCAACGACATCGGCAATGGCGCGCAACTCTTTCGGGTTGGTGAGCCCGCCCCACATGCGAGGCACCACCGAATAGGTACCGTCCTTCTGGATATTGGCGTGCATCCGTTCGTTGACGAAGCGGCTCTGCTGGTCGTCGACATATTCGCCGGGCCACGCACACAGCAGGTAATAATTGAGTGCCGGGCGGCAGGACGCGCAGCCATCGGGCGTGGACCAATGCAGTTCCTGCATCACCTGCGGGATGTGGCGAAAGCCACGCTCGACGATCAGCGCGCGCACTTCGTCATGGGTGAAGGTGGTGCATTTGCACATCGGCTTGGCGGTACGTTCGCCCGCGTATTCGTCACCCAGGCTGATTGCGAGCAGCGTCTCGACCAGCCCGGTGCAAGATCCGCAACTCGCCGATGCCTTGCAGGTGGCGCGCACGGCATCAAGCGTGCCTGCACCGTCTGCTATGCATGCTGCGACCTGACCCTTGCTGACGCCGTTGCAGCCGCACACTTCCGCATCATCGGGAAGCGCCGCAACGGCGGCCTTAGGGTCCGCTTGCCCCCCTCCAGAGGCAAAGGCTTGGCCAAAAATCAGCGCATCGCGGATCTCGGTTACGTCTTCGGATCGCTTGAGCAGATCGAAATACCAGTTGCCGTCGGCGGTATCGCCATAGAGCACCGCGCCTACCAAGCGGTCGTCTTTCACGACCACACGCTTGTAGACCCCGCGCGCGGCATCGCGCAGCACGATGTCTTCCGCGCCATCGCCGCCGGCAAAATCGCCGGCAGAAAACACGTCGATGCCGGAGACCTTGAGCTTGGTCGCGGTGACCGATCCTTCGTAGCTGCTGCGCTTGCCGGTCAGCCCATCGGCGAGCGCACGGCACATCTCCCAGATCGGTGCGACCAGGCCGTAGACCTGTCCGCGATGCTCGACGCATTCGCCGACCGCGAGGATTGCCGGGTCGCTGGTCACCATCTGGTCATCGACCAATATCGCGCGATGAACGGCGAGCCCTGCCTCTTTTGCAAGCCTCACATTCGGACGGATGCCCGCCGCCATCACTACCAGGCTGGCCGGAATGGTGCGCCCGTCGGTCAGACGCACGCCCTCGACCTTGCCCTCTCCAAAGATTTCCGCTGTGTTCGCGCCTGTCAGGATGGTCTGACCGCGACCCTCCAACGCCGCTTGCAGCAGCCAGCCCGCCGCTTCGTCCAGCTGACGCTCCATCAGCGTATCCATCAGGTGAATGACGGTGACCTGCATGCCCCGCAAGGCAAGCCCATGAGCTGCCTCCAGGCCAAGCAGGCCACCGCCGATCACCACGGCATCCCCCCCCAGGGCGGCCGTGTGAACCATCATGTCGACGTCCGCCATGTCGCGGAACGAGACGACGCCGGGCAGATCCTTGCCCGGCACGGGAATGATAAACGGATCCGATCCGGTGGCGATCAGCAGCCGGTCATATTGCGCGACCCGGCCCGATTGCGCGGTGACCGTCTGCGTGTCGCGGTCGATCGCGATGACGGGGTCGCTGACCACCAGATCGATGCCATGGTCGGCATACCAGCTGCGGTCGTTGATCACGATCTCGTCGAAGGTCTTCTCGCCTGCCAGCAGCGGCGAGAGCATGATACGGTTGTAGTTCACATGCGGCTCGGCACCGAAAATGGTGATGCGGAAACGGTGCGGATCGCGCGCCAGCACCTCTTCCACCGCGCGGCAACCGGCCATGCCGTTGCCGATAACGACCAGATGTTCGCGGTCCATGCGTGTCTCTCCTGTCACAGCAGATAATCCATTTGCAGCCACAGCCTGCGGGTGTCGGTGCCAAACTGTTTGGCGCGGTAGTCGGCATATTTGACCAGCAGACCGATGTTTTTGGACAGCTTGAAGGTCGCTTGCGCATTCCATTCATCGCCATAATCCTGGCTCAGCCGGTCGCTGTCGAAACGGTGATAGATGACCGACAGGTTCACCGGTCCGCGCGATGTCGGCAGCGCATAGCCAAGCCCGGCATAGGCATCGCGCAGGCCGTTGGCGGGTGTGGTCAGGAACAGGTCGGCCCAGCCGTTGAACTTGTGCGCGGTGGCCAATGGCGTCTGAAAGCTGGTGAACGGCAGGCCCGACGATGCGCCGAGAACCTCGTATCCCCCTGTCAGCGTAAAGCCATGCGCGGCCAGTTGCGCCTCACCCAGCCAGTAATCGGCCGAATAGGAGTTGGCGTTCCCCTTGTAGTCGCTCTGCCGGGCGTAGCTGGCGATGATGCCGAGCTTCAGCTTGGGCGACAGCGCGAACGACGCGTTGGCGCGCGCGCCATAGGTCTGGCTGGAAAACTGCCGTCGTCCCGACTGGTCCTGATCGACCAGATAGGCAAAGCCCTTGATCGCGACCGGTCCCGCCTTGCCGCCCAATTGGGCCAGCAGGTTGTCACCGCCGATGGATTGCAGCGGGCTGTCGATGCCAAAGATGCTGCGCACCGACCAGCTGTAGGTGATATCGGCGGTGAGCGGGCCGAGTGCTGAACTTTCCAGCCGCACCGCATCATAGGTCTGCTCGTTCTGTCGCCACAACACCGTGCCGACAAAGCGCTGGTCGTCGAGGTTGATGCGCTGGCGGCCCAGCGTCACCACCGTTTTGGGCAGACCGCGATACTGGACCTGCAGACGATTCAGCTCGATCGTTTCCGGATCGGCCACCACCGGAAATGCGGTGCGGCCATTGACCGTGCTGTTATAATCGCCGTTGATCGCCAGCGTTGCCTCGGCCTCGGCGAGCACCGACCACGGCCCGCTCTTCGCCTCAAGGCCGCTGCGCATCCTGAACGTCAGTGCATCGGCCTGTTCGGCCTTGCCCTGCTGATCCACACCCTCATAGCGCAGCCGGGCATCGATCAACGGCGTGAGCTTGAGCGGTTCAGCCAGCGCCGGACTGGCGGCCGAGGCGGCGGCAACCGCCCCGGCGAGGATCCCTGCTAGCCGCGCGGTCATATGCGTGCACCTTCGAGCGCGGTCGGCCACGTGGCGCGCCAGCGGGTCTTGACGCTGACCAGGCTGGCAAAGGCCACCAGTGCTAGCCCGGCGAAGATCAGGAAGCCCCATTGCGGGCTGCCGGTCAGCTGCTTGGCCAGACCCAGCGACGAGGCGAGGTAGAAGCCGCCGACGCCGCCGGCAAAGCCGACCAGTCCGGTCATCACGCCGATCTCGTCCTTGAACCGCTGCGGCACCAGCTGGAAAACAGCTCCATTGCCTGCCCCCAGTGCCAGCATCGCGCAGACGAACAGGCCGAGTGCCAGACCTACGGTCGAAGGGCCGAAGCTAATCGCGATCAGCACCGCAGCAGCAATCAGATACACCGCCATCAGCGTCTTGGTCCCGCCGATGCGGTCGGCGAGCGCACCGCCCATCGGACGGACGAGCGAACCGGCAAACACGCACGCTGCCGTGCAATAGCCTGCCACCACCGGGGTCAGCGCGAACTGGTCGACGAAGTAGATCGAAAGCGACGCGGCAAGGCCAACGAAGCCGCCGAAGGTGACGCCGTAGAACAGCATGAACCACCATGCATCGGCTTTCTTCAATGGCTCAAGATAGGCGAAGATCGACTTGGGTGCGGGCGGATTCGGCGCATCCTTGGCCAGCACCATGTAGATGACGAAGGTGATCGCCAGCGGGATGCAGGCAAGGCCCAGCACCGCGTTCCAGCCGAACGCCTTGGCCAGCAGCGGCGCAAACAACGCGGCCAGCACCGTGCCCGAATTGCCCATGCCCGCAATCCCCAGTGCAGTCCCCTGATGCTCGGCGGGGTACCAGCGGCTCGCCAGCGGCAACGCGACGGCAAAGCTGGCACCCGCAAAGCCGAGTATCACGCCCAGTGCCACGGTACCGCCAAAGCTGCTGACCCCCAGCATCCAGGCCGTCGCCAGTCCGCCGATGACGATCAGCTGGCCGATGGCGCCGGTGGACTTGGGGCCGATCTTGTCGACCAGCACGCCGTTGACCAACCGCAGCACCGCGCCTGCCAGCGTTGGTATGGCGACCATCAGGCCCTTCTGGGCGTCGTTCAACCCCAGATCGGTGGCGATCATCGGGGCGAGTGGACCGAGCAGCACCCAGACCATGAACGCCAGATCGAAATATAAGAATGCCGCAAACAGCGTCGGGCGGTGTCCCGCCGACCAGAAACCCTTGTTCATGATAAACCCCTTGGATGGTGCCGCGCGGAAGACCCGTCCGGCTGGTGGAACCGAGCGCATACGCCTGGGCTATTTGGCCGAGGCGCAGGGGGGAGCACGCGGTGATGATGGAGAAGCGGCGAGACAATGCTCGCGAAGGCAACGACAGGCCAGCTGACGATGGCCGCGCCCGAGAGCTGGACAATTTTGTCTGTCAATCTGGCGGAATGAACCGTCAAAGCCATGCTCCTTTCAGACACGAAAAAAGCCGCCTCGAAGCGCGGTCATAAGGACCGGTTCGGGCGGCGTCATTGCCATGCTTCGGATGAACCGAAGCGGCCAGTTCAGCCCTTCATTGGACCGACCTGGTTATGATAGACCACGCGTCATTGCCTGATCTTGTTATAAGTTGTCAGCGAATCGACTATAGCGCAAGCGAATTTTTGTGCGTTGCAGCATTTGCAATTGTACAGGCTAGAATGCTCATATCATGGGCTTTGTGCGCTGGTGCTCCAGGTAGTCCATCGCCCGGTCTGGATCGAACTGCACGCGATCGAAGAATTGGTCTTCACCCAGAATCAGTCTGCCCGTCTGGCTGGAAGCACCACGCGGCACGCTGTTGGCACCTTCCACCTTGGCACTGGCGCCGGGCAGTATCGCATCAGTCCCAGCAAGCGCGGACCTGTAGATGTCAGGACGGAACACCTGCGCTGCTCCGGCAAAACCCGCCTCGCTCGCTTCGGCATGGCCCCAGCGGGCCATCTGCGAATACAGCCACATGGCCTGACTGCGCCAGGGGAAGTTGGCGGCCTCGCGATGCTGAAACATGAAGTCGGGATAATGAATGGCATCGGCCCCCTGCGTGAGCCGGATCCGGTCCGTGGTCGCCCGCAAGATCGTTTCGCGGGGTGCGTCCAGATATTCAGACCGCGACAATATGGCCGCATTTGCCTCTGTATTGGCAGGCTGGACGAAATGTGCAGCCGCTCTGTGCAGCGCTCGCACCAGCCGCTCGGTTGCGTCGGTGTCGGCCTGCGGACCATCGATCCGCACCGCCAGCACTTTTTCCACACCGCGCCGCCATATCTGCGCGGTGGCCAGCATGATCCGCCCGACACCGCGATCCACCGCGATGCTGTTCCACGGTTCGCCAACGCAGATGCCGTCAACATCGCCGCAGGCCAGTGCATCGGCGGCGAAGGGCGGGCTGGTGACGGTGATCTCGACATCGCGGTCAGGCTGAATACCTACGCCAGCCAGCCAGTAGCGCAGCATATAGTTGTGGCTGGAATAGCGATGGACCACCCCGAAACGCAGCGGCTTGCCGATGGCGACACGGCGTTCCGCCTCCTGCTTCAACCTTGCGCCGATCTCGAATGGCTCACCCAGCGTGTTGTCCAGCGAAAGGGCATCGGCCAGCGCCGTTGATACAGTAAGTGCGTTGCCATTGAGACCGAGCACGAACGGCACCGCGAGCGGCACAGCCGGTCTGTCGCAGCCCAATGCGGTGGCTATGGCCAGCGGTGCAACCATGTGTGCCGCATCCGTCTGCCCATACATCAGACGGTCGCGTACCGCCGCCCAGGTGATGTCGCGGACCAGTTGCAGGTCCAACCCTTCCTCCTCGGCAAAGCCCAGTTCATGCGCCAGGACAGGCAGCGCCGCATCGACCAGCGGCAGGAAGCCGATCCTCATGAGGCTGTTGCTCACGGCATATCTCCCATCAGGGCTTCGCTGGTCACGATCGCCTCGGCGACCTCGGCAATGCGGCGGTTGGATCGCATCGCATGGTTGCGCAGCAGGGCATAAGCAGCAGGCTCGTCCAGCCCCTTGCGCTTCATCAGGATCGCCTTGGCGCGATCGATTGCCTGCCGGTCTGCAAGCGCGGTCCGTGCTTCCGCCAACTCGGCCTGCAGCCGTGAAAATGCTTGAAAGCGGCGAATGGCGAGGTCCAGCACCGGCTTGATGCGCTGTTTGGCCAGGCCATCGACAACATAGGCCGATACGCCCGCATCCACCGCTGCACTTGTCGACTCGGCATCGCTCTGGTCCACGAACATCGCGATCGGCCGCGCAAGGGCACGTGACATCGCGAAAAAATCCTCCAGCATATCCCGGCTTGGGTTCTCAAGATTGATCAGCACGACTTCGGGTGCAGCACGCTCGATCTGCGCGGCCAGTCCTGCTGCATGGTCGATGATCACCAGATCGGTGAGGCCAGCCTCGCGCAAGCCGTCCGAGATGATCGCTGCGCGCGTGGTGCTGGTGTCGATGATCGCGATGCGCATGATAATGGCTAGTAGCGGCCAATGTCCGATGGCAGCAAGCTTTCGCGTACAGCTGTGGGGTTTTTGGTAATATCCGCGAGGCTATAGCGATCGAGATGCCTGAAAAATGCCTCAAGCGCGCCGGCCAAGGCATTACGCAGTTGGCATGCTGGCGTAATCACGCAGGTATTGGTCGAAGGGTCGAAACACTCCACAAAGCTGCCTGTTTCTTCCATCGTCCGCACGACTCCGCCGACATTGATCTGGTCCGCGGCCTGCGCCAGCCGAAGGCCACCGGATCGGCCTCGCACTGCCTCAAGAAAGCCTTCTGCCACCAGGCGTTGCGCCACCTTCATCAGGTGATTCTTGGAAATGCCATAGGCGCGAGCGATCTCGCCGATCGACCTGTGGCCATCATGGACAGCCAAATACATCAAGGTGCGTAGGGCGTAATCGGAGTGGAACGACAATCTCATTAAACATGCATATGTTATATTGCTATTCGGTTCCAGCCGGATTAAACCATGCAAATGATATGCATCTTATCCGACTCAGCGCGATGACCGCGACAGCCCATGCCGAGCGCATGCGTGCCGACAAGCGCGCGCAGGCCGCCGAGGTCGGTATCGACGACTCCCTGATCGGCGAGTTGGTCGATCGCTTTTATGCCCGCATCCAGGCCGACGAGCTGCTGGGGCCGATCTTTGCGCAGCATATTGCCGACTGGTCGCAGCATCTGCTGCGGATGAAGCAATTCTGGGCGTCGATCATGATCGAACCGGGCCGTTTCAGTGGCAGTCCGATGCAGAAGCATATTGCGCTGGGCATTCTGACCGAGACCCATTTCGACCGCTGGCTGGCGCTGTGGGATGAGACCGTTGCGCTGAACGTTGCGAGCCCTGCAGCGGCTGAAAGATTTCGCAATTCGGCGCACCGGATTGCCGACAGCCTGCTGACCGGGGTTCTGACGCAGCGCGGCGGACTGGCAGCCTTGCGCACCCGGGCTCCAACGCCTGCACCCCTGGAGACAAAGCCATGACGCTCACCCCCTATGCATCCTCGCCCGTGTTCGACGAGCAGTCGCTGCCCGATGCGCTGCGCAACGACCATCGCACCAAGGACGGGACCTGGGGGCTTTTGCGGGTGATTGAAGGCGAGGTGCGGCTGATCTTCACCGATCCGCGTCGCGAGGTGCTGGTCACGCCGGACGCGCCCGCACCGATTGCGCCGCTGGCGACGCATTACGTGGTCCCGCTGGGCAAGATGTCGATGCAGGTCGAGTTCTACCGGACAGAGCCGGTGCTCAACGATGCCACGGCGCCCGAGCCGTCCGGTGGATGACTTCGCAATCGCTCGCGTCGTCCATGTCGTGGCGGTGCTGTTCTGGATCGGCGGCGTCGGCTTTGTCACATGGGTGGTGATGCCCGCCATCCGGCACAGCGAAAGCGCTGCCGACCGGCTGGGCAAATTCCACGCAATCGAGGGGCGCTTTGCCGGGCAGGCAAAGATCTGGGTCCTGCTCGCAGGCGCCAGCGGCTTTTGGATGGTGCACCGCGCCGAGATGTGGAGCCGCTTTGCCGATCCGGGCTTCTGGTGGATGCACGCGATGGTTGCGCTCTGGGCAGTGTTCACGCTGATGCTGTTCGTCATCGAACCAGTATTCCTGCACCGCCGCCTTGCAACCTCGCAGACCCCGCAGGCCGATTTCGAGCGGATGGAGCGCGTCCATCACGTCCTGATCGCGCTGGCTTTGATCACGCTGGCGGGCGCCGTCGGCGGCAGCCACGGCCTGTTCTGACACGCGGCTTCGACATCAAATACCCACAAGGAGGACATAAATGAGCAGAATATTGAGCGCCGAGACCAAGGCCATCGTCAATTCGACCGCGCCTGCGCTGCAGCAGCATGGCGTCGCGATCACCCAGCGGATGTACGAACGCCTGTTCGTCGATCCTGCGGTCAAGGCGATGTTCGATGAAGCCGCGCAGGAAAGTGGCGAACAGCCGCGCCGTCTCGCCGCCGCCATTCTCGCTTATGCGCAGAACATCGACAAGCTAGAAGCCTTGACCGCGCCGGTGATGCGCATGGCGGCGCGGCATGTCGAGACAGGCGTCAAGCCCGAGCATTACCCAATGGTTGCCGATGCCCTGCTGCCCGCGATCCGCGACATTCTGGGCGATGCAGCAACCGACGAGGTCCTGTCGGCCTGGGGCGAGGCCTATTGGGCGCTGGCCGAAATCCTGATCGGCAAGGAAGCGGCGCTTTACGCACAAGGACCAAGCGATTGAAACCGTAGGCAGCCTGTTGAACTGGCAGGTACTCTTTGCCTAGAACCCCCATGAATCCTTGCTCAGACACCCTTGACGCCCATGCACCGTTGTGGGAGCAGACACGCATCGGGATTGAAGCAACCTCCCGATCAGGCTGTTCAGGCCCAAGCGTTGCCTCTGGTCTGCCTCGTGATGCGGGGCGGCAATATGGGGACCGTGTGGCAGTGAACGAAACAACTGAAATTCCTGATTTCCGCCAGCTCGTGCGCGTCTTCGCGCGCATTGGATGTCTGAGCTTTGGCGGCCCTGCCGGGCAGATCGCGCTTATGCATGGCGAGATCGTCGAGAAGCACAAATGGGTCGATGAAGAGCAGTATCTTCACGCGCTCAATTTCTGCCATCTTTTGCCCGGCCCCGAGGCGCAGCAGCTTGCCACATGGATCGGATGGCGACTGCACGGATTGAAGGGCGGGCTTGCGGCCGGATTGCTGTTCGTGGCCCCTGGCGCTTTGGTCATGCTGGCGCTGTCTTCGCTCTATGCGCTGGCGGCCAACCTCGACTGGTTTGCAGCGCTGTTTCTGGGGATCAAGGCTGCGGTGCTCGCGATTGTTGTGCAAGCGCTGATCCGCATCGGTGGCCGCGCGCTCAACACGCGGTTCAAACAGGCGCTGGCGGTTGCGGCCTTCCTGGCGCTGTTCCTGTTCAACCTGCCGTTCCCGCTGGTGGTGCTGGGTGCAGGAGCGATCGGCATGATCGTTGCGGCCTATCGTCCCGACTGGCTGGCGCTGAAACCGGCATCAGGCACAGATGCCTCACCTCGGCCGTCGTTCGCCGTCATGTCGCGCACGGTGCTGCTATGGCTCGCAATCTGGGCGGTGCCGATGGTGCTGGTGCTGATCATCCTCGGTCAGGACCATGTGTTGTGGGATGTCGGCCTATTCTTCTCGCAGCTGGCGATCGTCACCTTTGGCGGCGCTTATGCCGTGCTCGCCTATATGGCGCAGGAGGCTGTGCAGACCTACGGCTGGTTGCAGGCTGGCGAGATGGCCGACGGGCTGGGCCTTGCCGAGACGACGCCGGGTCCTCTGATCCTGGTAACGCAACATGTCGGGTTCCTCGCCGCGTTCCGGTCACCGGAGCCGTTCTCGCCGATCGTCGCGGGTATCATCGGGGCTGGCCTCACCACCTGGGTAACGTTCGCGCCGTGCTTCCTGTGGATCTTCACCTTCGCGCCTTGGATCGAACGGTTGCAGCACGCGACACGCCTCAAGGGTGGCCTTGCCGCGCTGACAGCAGCTGTGGTCGGCGTGATCGCCAACCTCTCGGTCTGGTTTGCGCTGCACGTGCTGTTCGCTCGCGTGACCATAGCGGACTTCGGACCGATGCAGCTCAACCTGCCCAACTGGGCGTCATTCGACTGGCGTGCAGGCGTGCTGTCCGTGCTGGCTGCTGTCATATTGTTTGCGCTGAAGTGGAGCATCTTTCGCATGCTCGCCGTTCTTGCCGTAGCCGGCCTCGCTCTGGGTAGTTTTTGATCAAGGAGAATAAAACATGACCGAAGTTGACCGCCGCAGCGCTATGGGCATCGTAGGTGTTGGAATAGCGGCAGCCGCCGCAGGTGCACCCGCATCAGCGCAAACGCCCACCCTTTCGCCTGCCTTCGCGGGCAACCACAAGCCCGTACCGCTGGGGTTCGATCCCGCCAAGCTCACTGGCCTCTCCGAAAAGCTCATCCGCTCGCACTACGACAACAACTACATCGGATCGGTGCGCACGCTGAACATGATCGAGGGTCGTTTAGCGGCAGCGCTGGCGGACAAGGACCTTCCCGCAATCGTCTATGGCGGGCTCAAACGTGAGGAACTGCACCGCACCGGGTCGGTCATCCTGCACGAGCTGTATTTCGGTGCGCTTGGCGGCGATGGCGCGGCGGCGGGAGAAGTGCAGAAGGCTATCGCAGCGGCCTTCGGATCGTTCGCGGCGTGGGATACGGAGTTCAGGCAAACCGCGATGTCGCTGGCTGGCGGTTCAGGGTGGTGCGTCCTGGCGTGGAATATCCACACCGACAGTCTGCACAATTACTGGGCCTGGGATCACATGCACCAGCCGGTCGCCAGCGTGCCGCTGATCGCGCTCGACATGTATGAACACGCCTATCACATAGATTACGGCACAGCGGCCGCGAAATATGTTGATGCGTTCATGGCCAACCTGAATTGGGAGGAGATCGATCGCAGGTACCACCGCATGGCGCGGCAAGCTTAACCAGTTCTGCTTGTCGATCGCCTTTCGAATTGCCGAGCAGGTCATCCGAACGCGGATGGTCGGCTTCTGGTAAAATCGGTCGGTTGGCATGCCGCTGGGATACGGCGGCTCTGTCCCAAATGCCGCAGAACCAGCTCCCCGTCAGAGACGAGGAGCTGATAGGTCAAATTTCGGTATTTTCAGCGAGGGCCAGTGCGTCTTCCACGTCGATCCCAAGGTAGCGTACTGTGTTCTCGATCTTGCTGTGGCCGAGAAGGATCTGGACAGCGCGCAGGTTGCCTGTTGCCCGATAAATTATTGACGCCTTCGTTCGCCTAAGCGAATGGGTGCCATACTCGCTTCGCATCAGGCCGACCGCCGTAACCCAATCATCCACAAGCCGGGCATACTGGCGCGTGCTGAGATGCTCAGCATGATTGACGCGGCTCGGAAAGACAAAGTCGTCGACCGTACCGCCTCGGCGTTCGAGCCATGTCAGCAAACTCGCTCGTGCGTCCGCAAGCAATTCGAACTGAACCGGGCGACTTGTTTTCTGCTGCATCACGATTGCGCGCGTCCGGATCTGTCCTCCGCTGACAATGTCTCCAATTTTCATCCGCACCAAGTCGCAGCCGCGAAGCTTGCTATCGATCGCGAGATCGAACAGCGCGCGATCCCGCAGACGACGGTTCTGGTTGAGGTAGAACCGGATCTGCCATATTTGCTTTGGCTTCAGTGCACGCTTTGCGCCGACGGTTCTTCCCGCATTCCAGGCCTGACGCTTGGTTGCAACGATTTCAGATTCAGTCATTTCCATGTTCGTTCTCCTATTGCCAGATTGGCGCTTTGAAGAACGGTTCGCAGACTCGCGGATGTGAATCACTTCAAGCTGATCGATTACAGAGTAAGTAATCAGGCTGAACACCTTGCCAATCGAAGAACGTCGGCTTCTGCGAATTCCTTGTGTTTCCTGAGATGTTTAGAGTTATTGGGCAACGCTGCCACTTCAATTCGGCTCCCCCCGCACCTCAACCGAGCATCCGACGCTCCGGAGCTTCCGCTCCCTCGCCCGCTTCGCACATTTCTCGATCGCTTCGGCATTATTGAGCACGAGTTGATTGGCCGCGAGGATATCACGCCACTGACCGGGGTCCGAGACAGCCATCAGCCGCTGCCCGGCTTGCCATCCGTCACGATGCAGCGCCGATATCGCCCTGCGCTCAGGCCAGTACCAGGCCTCAGGCACCATCCAGTCGAACGCTGGCGGGATGGTGCACCCGCCTATCGATCCCAGCACAAGCGCAAGGCCCGCCGCGCCTGCCAGCCACTGGTTCTGCTCCCGCGCCGTTCGTGCCGAGGCGGTCATGGTGGCGAGGTTGCTTGCTGCCTTCTGCATATCCTGCCGGGCGGTGACCAAAGCCGCATGGTCTTCCTTGCGACTGTCACGCCCCGCCATTGTGATCTGGTTGGATATGTCGTTCGGGGTCAGCACCAGCGCAGGCTTGTTCGACAGCGTGATGATGGCCTCGCGCATGCGCTGCGTTATGTCATGGATCTTCGCCAGCTCAGTGCTGTAGTCGCGGCTGAGCAGATCCTGCTGCCCCTCGGCAACGCCGTCGACCGAGGTTGTGAGCATTCCGAGCCGCTGCGCGATCATCTCGAGCGCCTGCTCGATCGGGATATCGTCGGGTTCAGGTTCTGACATGGCATAATGCCTACAGCCCCAGGCCACGCGAGCGCGAGGGGTCGATACAGTCTGCAAGGTCCTGCGACAGTGATCTACCTCTCACTGGGTCCAGCCCCAGTTCCACGCGGCGGTTCCGCAGCAGCGACTCAAGCTGCGGATCACGCTCAAGGCTGTGGGCCATTGCACCAAGATGACGTTCGACCTTGTCGGCATTGAGATAGTCCTGATCCTTGAGCATGCGCCGCATCTGCCGCGAGCGTGTCTGCCATTCGTGGACGAACTGGTCGGCCCTGGCCTGTTCTGCGAGGCGCGCCGCCTGTCGCTGGTGCATCGCCTCGATGGTCCGGTCCATGTTGCCAGAAAGAGCTTCGGGGATCAGGGAGCGGTCGTTGACCAGCGCATGCCCAAGGTCCAGCACATATCCACGGCCCATTGCTTCAAGCGCCCGGCCTGCCTTGTCGAGCGCAGCCTGCTGATATTCGAGCGAGCCCAGTCCCTGGTCGTGCAAGGTCAGGATATCCTGCGCCGCACGCGTGTACTGCTGAACCGCCTTTTCCAGAGGTGTCTGCTCAGGTCCTGGTTTCAACAGATCGGCGCTCACCCGGATCCCCGGCTGGCGCTCGCGCTGCGGCGTGGCCTCCTTGCCCCCAAGCAGATCAGCGAGCGCGCCGGTGCGGCTGACCCTGATCCGGGTCTGCTTATCGCGACCGGGCTGTTTGAGCTCCCTGTCCTGCTGGACCTCGTCAGCCTTATCGGGCTGGCGGGTGTAATCGCTTGCCATGTCCTTGGCCCGCTCGCGTGACAGCGTGCGGGTGAGCGCCTTGCGATCGGCAAAGTCATCCTTGCCGTAATGCAGATCGACCTGGGTGCGATGCCGCGACAGCGCGACATAGGCCCCGTGCCTGTCCATGCCAGGCGTTGCCAGCACCTGGACTTTATCGACGGTCATGCCCTGCGCCTTGTGCACCGTGGCTGCATAGCCATGATCGACATGGGCATAGTCTTTCAAGTCGAACGCGATTTGCCGACCATCGTCCAACATCACCGCCATGCGCACCGATGACAGGCTTTGCACGGTACCCAGCGATCCGTTCTTTACGCCCAGCTCGCGTTCGTTCTTGAGGAACATGATCCGGTCACCGCTGGCGAAGCTGCGCTGACCGCGCTCTACGTTGATGTCGATTTCCTGACCCAGCGACCCGCTGGCGCGCATGCGTTCCCGCACCTCTTCGTTGAGCGCCTTCACCTCATCGTTTGTGTGGGTAAGGATGATCCGGCTGGCTTGCGGATGGGCTTTGCGATCCTGATCCCAGGCATCGACCAGCGCGGTGCGTGCAGCTTCGCGAGTTTCTGCGACATGCACATGTCCAGCTTCCTCGTACCGCGCCAGCGCCTCGCCTGTTCTGCCCGTCGCAAGCTCTCGTGTTGCATCGCGCTGCCAGTCGGTCTGTTGGCGTCGGATACCGCTGATTTCGACAGCGCCATGGCGTTCTGCTGTTGACCTAAACGCAGCTCCCGCTTCGATCGCCTGGAGCTGTTCGGGATCGCCGACGAGCACGACCTTTGCGCCCCGACGTTCGGCCTCCGACATCACGCGCTCGAGCTGGCGCGTGCCGAGCATTCCGGCTTCGTCGATCACCAGCACATGGCGATCGGTGAGCAGCTCCCTGCCCTGCTCCCATTGATACTCAAGGCTAGCGATCGTTCGCGATGCGATGCCTGAGCCGTGCTCCAGGCCTTCGGCCGCAATGCCGGACAGCGCAGCGCCTTGTACCTCGTACCCGGCGAGCTCCCAGGCCTCGCGGGCCACTCCGAGCATCGCGCTCTTGCCCGTTCCGGCATAGCCGATGACATTGCTGATACCGCGCGAGCTGGTGACATGTTCCAGCGCCCCGCGCTGCTCGGGCGACAGATCGAGCCCGCGCTGTCTGGCGTGGTCCAGCGCGCGTTCCCTTTGCAGGTCCTTCACCGGGTGGTTGCGCTTCGCATCGAGCTTGGTGGTCGCGAGTTCGAGCCGCCGCTCGGTCTCCAGCATTGATCGGCTGGTGAACCGCTCATTTCCTTTGCCATCTCGTCCCAGTTCAACAAGTTCGGGCGCGTTCTTCACCGCCGACAACACCTTGTCGAACTGGTCCTTGTCGTCGCTGTTCCTGTGCGCGAACATCGCAAGATCGCGCGTGGTGAACGTCGCCTGCCCTCGCGTGATCGCATCGAGCGCGATATTCGGATCGGCGATGATCTTTTCGCCGTTCGATCGTGCGATGGCGTGATGCTCTTCGAGCCGTTCGCTTGTCAGTCCCTCAGCCACCATGCGCGATGCGGCGGGACCGATCTTGTGCTGGGGCTCGAGGTCTATCCCTTGCGCTTCCAGCGACCGGTGATCGATGCGTGCATCGATGTCGAGTTCGGCCAGGCGTTCGTTGGCGATGTTGGCCCAGGCTTCGCGCCAGTGGGTCAGCAGATCGGTGCGGTTCCAGTCGCGCGCCTTTGCACCGAAGCTGACACTACCATCCTCAGCGATGTCGATTTCGCGCGTTGTGAGCATGACATGAGCGTGGGGCTTGGGCTGGCCATCCTCGCCGATGTCCCAGTGGACATTGAGATCGGCGACCATACCGCGATCGACAAACTCGGCTTGTACGAAGTCACGGGCAAGCTCGATCGCCTGTTCCTTTGTCAGCTCTCTTGGCAGCGCAAACTCGATCTCGCGCGACAGTTGTGCGTCCTTGCGGAGCTCGGCGGCCTCGACGTCATTCCAGAGCTGCTCGCGGTCTTGCCAGGCCTCGTCCGCACCATCGGGCAGCATGACCTCGCTGTGCACGACGCCGGGCTTGTTGGTGAAATCGTGATGCCGATCGAGCCGCTGGTCATGCAGTCGCGAACCCGAGCGATAGGCGGCAGCCGCCAGCGCCGATGCACCAGTGCTGCGCGAGATGACTTTGGCTGAGAGGTGATAGATCGCCATGGCGATCGTCCATTTACGCCATTCAAGCAACGTCGGCACGACGTATAAGCGCGCCCTCAACCGATTTGATCGCTCTCGGGATGACGGGGTCTCACCACGACCCAGCCTGTTGGCGAATATCCGACATTGGCATAGCTGGTGGGTCCTTCACACACAATGAAGGGACATGACCCATGCGCAGACCTAGGGACTTTGACGCCGAGCTTCAGGCGCTGAACGACAGGGCAAAGGCACTAAAGGCCGCAAGGCTGACACAGCTGGGAGAGCTTGTCATCGCCACCGGCGCCGACGCGCTCGGCACCGAGGTGCTGGCAGGCGCACTGCTCGCGGCCGTCGGCAACGAGGATGCCGCCAGGAAGGAGGCGTGGCGCAAGCGAGGCGCTGTGTTTTTTCAACAGCGCCGTGGACGGAAAGCGACACAGCAAGCAGCTGCAGCAATTGGCGGCAGCGCTGATGGCCAGCCGGGCGGCGCTGCGCAAAACACAGGCGCAGCGCAACCGGCTGATGCTGGCCAAGGCCCGCAATGACACGCGGGACTGGCGGGTGACGCGGCGCGAAAGGACACGGCGGCTGATCGAGCTTGGCGGGCTTGTCGTGAAGTCTGGGTTCGACCAGCTTGTCGATGATGACCGGGCGGTGATCTACGGGCTTCTGGTCGAGGCGGCTGCCAAGGTCCGCGATGCCGGTGGGCCGCAGCAGATCACCCGCTGGCGCAGGCGCGGCGCGAGAGCGTTTGCGCAAAACCAGTTGGCGTCATGACGATGATATCGCATAGGTTTGCCTCATGAACGGGGCAATCAACGAACTGGTGCTCGGCGTGCTTGCTCGCGCGCCGCAATGGGTGAGGCAGGATCTGCTGTCTTCGGATCCTATCGTCCGCGCACGAGCCGAGGAGACGCTGGCAGCGGTGATCAGCAGCGCACTGGCCGACAGCGAAAACAGTGGGCCGGGAAGCAAGGCAGCCTGAGGCCGGCCTAATCGTCCTTCGCTAGGCGACGTTCGCAGGTTTTCCGGACCAGATCCTGCAGGATCGCAACGCGCTCGCCGAGCCAGTTCAGCTCTTCGTCACTGACCTTGTAATGCGGCGAGTAGCGCGCGTTGACATAGGCTTGCCGCAGCAACTCGAAGCAGCGGCGGCTGAACCGGTCGTCGCGCGGCCAGGCCTCGATCAGCTCGGGTGCGATCTCTTCGGCATGGCCGCGCAGAAAGCCGAGCTTGTGGGACTTCGGGCTGTAGAGAGTGAAGACCAGCATCATACAGTGGTATGCGCGTTCCGAAGCTTGATGCAGCATAAAAGCAGCGTCACGAGCTACGTCATTGTCCTTGCTGACTTGAGCAAGTTTGAGCGCGTGCTCCGACAACGGGAACCAATGCTCAAAGTGCTTCTGCGCTTCGGCCCGCTCGGCATCCGGCGCGAGCTTGGTCGGGGTTACGAACGGAAAGCCCTCGGCCTCGTAAAGCGCAATTCCCTGTGCGGCGATGTCGGTGAAAAACGGACGGCCTTGCTCGAGCTGCTTGTTCACATCCTTGAGGCTGTGCACGATGAAGCTGACCGGTGCGCTCAGCGTCTGCGTGATCGTCATTTCACGCATCAGCCGGTCATCGGCAGTTGCCCAGTAATCAACGACATCGGTTAGGCGCTCGTCGTTGACCACGACGAGCAAATCGTAGTCCGATTTGTAGCCGCCGACCGGATCATCGACCCAGTCGCCGCGCGCGTAGCTTCCGTAAAGGATGACCTTGAGGATCCGGCCCTGCTTCTTCCAGGGCGCGGTCGTATTGCCGATCGCGGCCGCAAACTCTTCGAACAGGATGCGCACGGCGGCCTGCAGCTCCTGCTGCTTCTGGCCAGGCAGATGATCGATATCGGTGCGCATGGCTTTTACCCTGTAGCGATGGTGGCAAGTTGGCAAGGTCGAAGCTTGGATTTGACCGGTACAACTGCCTCCATTTTCGTGGGATTGGGTGGAGGAAAGAGGCGCCATCATGGCGCCTCTCCCGTCAGGCTGAGGAGATAGTCTGCAGCCTTGCTGGCAGCGCTCGCGGCGCGGAAGATGGCCTTGTCATCTTCACGAAGGACGGTGAGCCAGGATGCGATGTAATCGCTGTGGCGGACGGTTGGCGCGATGCCGAGCGATGCACAGGTGAACGCAGCTGCCATCTCGGCCACGAGCTCTTCGCGGGCATAGGGTTGAGAGCCGAAGCTGCCCTTCTGATCACGGTCCAGCCGGCTGGTGTGACCGGTCCAGTGACCGAGCTCATGGAGCGCGGTCCGGTACCAGTTGATAGGTTCATGATATGCGGCTTGCGGCGGCACTTGCACGAAGTCGTGGGTAGGACTGTAAAAGGCAGCATCGCCACCGATGTTGAACGTGGCACCGCTGGCGGTGATGATCGCGTCGGCTTCAGCAATGGCAAGCACCGGATCGGTCGCAACCGGCGCCGCGGTCATGTCCTCGGGCAGGCCTTCGCACTGGTCGATGTTGAACACCGTGAACCGCTTGAGAAAAGCAACGGTCCTGGCTTCGCGGTCTTCACCGCGTGCCTGTTCGGCTTCGGCTTTCGGCGTGAACCGGTCGGCATAGCAGACGGTCGTGCCCTTCTCGCCTTTGCGGACATTGCCACCTGCTGCCTTCGCCTGGCGATAGGTCAGCCAGCGCTGGGAACCATAACCTCTCATGACCACTTCGGCCCAGAGGATCAGGACGTTGATGCCCGAGTAGCGCCGGTCGGTTGCTGCGTTATGCGGCATGCTGCAGCCGCAAAGTGCTGTGTCCCAGGGCTGTACCCAAGGAAGCCGTCCCTGCTCGAGCTCGGCGATGATGCGCTGTGTGACCTCGGTATAGAGGCTGTTGCGGGTAGTGTTTTCCATGGCCTTGTCTCCTTCCATCCGGCCCCGGCCCAGAAGGGGCGCTGGGGGGCGGCGAAGAAGAGCTGGCAGCCACGCTGCAACGGACAGCGCGCATGCGCCAAGCACCGCAACGAAGTGGAGGACCCGCAACGCGGGTTGCGCGCTGGCCTGGCGTGGCTAGAGGCGATGGACGACACCCGGTGTCCCGCCCGAGCGGGGCAAACGCCGCAGCTTTGCTGCGACCGCAGATGCGCTGCTGAATGCCGAAACACCCTGAGATGCCGTGAGCACAAATATTCTGCTTACGCCGCCATTTCCGGCGATCAGCCAGCAGCGCTCCCCTGCCCTATTGCCTGCGATATCGCCGCAAGTGGCTCGATTGACGCGCAGCGGCACATCGCCAATCTCGTCGCAGGCAGGGGCAGATCACATCACAGGATGGAGACATTGGCCATGGCATCCCATGCACCCGACAGGTTTCTGAGGCTGAATAGCGTGCTCGATCGTACCGGGCTTTCCAGAGCGACGCTTTACCGAAAGATCCAGGCGGGCACGTTTCCAAAGCAGGTCAAGCTCGCCGAGCGATGCTGCGGGTGGCGAGAATCGGCGATCGAGGAATGGCTGAAAAACCCCATGTTCTATGAGGTGAGCGACTGACGATCAGCAAGCGCGGCGATCAAGCGGCGTGACGGTCAAGATCCGGGAACAGAGGCAAAGGCACCGGCTCTGACCGGTCGATCATCGCGCTGCTGTAGAGGCCGACATTGAGCCATTCGACAGACCAATGGAGATCGACGCGTTCACCTTCGATGCGAACAACGGCGGCGCCCTCGCGCACTACTGACCAGGTGCACCGCAGTTGCTCGTCATAGGTGCCCAGCAACAAAGTGCCATCGCTGATCCCGACCAGAAAGCGATCATCATCGTCGAACGGGACGTGCAGTACGGCCTCGATATCGTCGCTGACCTGCAGGCGCGGATAACCCAGCACAGGCAAAATCGTGATGCTCATCGCAGAATCGCCTTTCCTACTTGAGAACAAAAATAGAACATGACTCCATAGGAAGGAGTCTGCAATGATCATTATCGATGGATCGTTTCTGCTGGGGTTAGCTGCCGTGCTGACCAGCTTCGGCACGCTGTGGCGGGCTTGGCGTGGTCGCCCTGCCCCGTCATACCAATATCTCTATGCTTGCCGCAGGGTGTATTGTGAAACGTGCCTCAACTACAGGAGGACAACGGATGAGCGCGACTAGGCGGTGTTGAAACAAGCCGTAGCGCCATGAGATCGGAGGAGATATTCTCCATCAATGCGCGAGCCGGATCGGGATAAAATCGAATTTGCGGTGATTGCACTGACAATGATTGCTGCTGCCCTCGTTTTGCTGGCACGGCTTTAGATATCGACAATTACAAAACCATCGATCGCTGGACATCGCCCCATTCATCCACAGCTTTTATTGAAACTTGCAAAAAATTGGTCTCGCCTGTTGATCATGCCCACGATAAGCGTTGGTGACACTAAATAACATTATCGAGGACGCACCCATGACAGAACATTCGCAAGAGCAGCTGATTACGCTTACCGCAGATATCGTAGCGGCCCATGTTGGAAACAACAGTGTCGCATTAGGCGACATCGCTACGCTGATCACGAATGTTCATAAGGCGCTGGCTGGCTTGTCGTCGGTTGAAGCCCCGGAGCCCGAGGAAGTGCGTCCTGAGCCTGCGGTATCGATCCGAGCATCGGTCAAGCACGACTATCTCGTGTGCCTGGAAGACGGCAAGAAGATGAAAATGCTCAAGCGCCATCTGTCAGTTCACTACAATCTCACGCCAGCTGAGTACCGCCAGCGGTGGGGCTTGCCAGCCGACTACCCGATGGTCGCCCCCGCCTATGCCGAAAGGCGTCGTGAACTTGCCAAGACTATTGGTCTTGGGCGCAGCCCTAAAGCCGGTCGTGGGCGCACGAAGGCAGCCACTGCCGCAAAGTGAGGCAGTCTTATCGGAGTTTCGAGCAGCCGGGCCGATAGAGTCGGTCCGGTTGCCAAGCTTCTGAAATTGGCAGAGCGGTTATTGCGTAACGCGAGACTGTTGTCGCTATCCACGCTCTGATATCCGCCAGCAATATCAGCATTTCTTTAAGGTGCGCCGCCCTGCCCCTGAAAAGTCCGAATCTGGGACTGAGCGGCCAATGGCAATGTTCCCCTCAAACGGCAGGTTTAGTCAAAACCCGGCATCCAGAGTTTGCTCGATTGGCATTGCAGCTCGGCCGGTCAGACTTCAGGCGACCCGAGCTTATCATCTCAATGCTGATTATAGGTGATCGTAGCCCGAGCGTATGGGGAGTTGGCAAGCCCGACGTAACAAGGCCGTTGCCACTCTACCATAATCACGGCTATCGATTCAGCATGGCTTCGAGACCGCTTCGGGACAGTGATGTCAGACAGGCTGCCTATCGGCGATTGCTGACGCACGCCCAGGCTTGTCCCGACACCCTGGTCATCGACGAACTCGGCCTCGATCATGGCAGTTGCCGGATCGATATTGCCGTGATCAACGGCCACATCCGCGGGGTCGAAATCAAAGCTGAGGCCGATACGCTGGAGCGCCTGCCCAGGCAGGTTGCGGCCTACGGCGAGGTCGTCGACAAGGCCCTGTTGATCGTCGATCCCAAACATCTTGCGTCGGCCATGAGCATCGTGCCGGATTGGTGGGGCATTATGATTGCCGAGCGCGGCACGACCCAAGGGGTGCGGTTCCGTCGCATCCGACCGGAACGAGCAAACAAGGGCATCGATCCACTCGTGCTTGCCCGTCTGCTCTGGCGGCCTGAAGCGCAGGCGATTCTGAGAGGCCTTGACGTTTCGGAGCGAGACCTCCGTGCTCCACGCGCGACGCTCTACAGGATGTTGGTGGATAGGCTGCCGCTGCGCCGTCTCTCGCAGACCGTCCGTCAGACCCTCAAGGCCCGAACATCGTGGCGAGGTCGGCCACCACTTTTGTGATGTGATGGTTCGAGCCGACCCACCGCCATGTGGAAAGGCTCCCGGTGCCGGCAATCCCGTCTCGGCATTGCTCGATATAGTCGCTGCCGGGTGAGAAACCCGAGCCCAGAAAGTGGGCCGAGCCTGTGACGGTGCCGCTGCATCCCCGATACTGCCCGAACCCGTTGTCACGCACGTTGACACCCTTCGCAATAATCCAACCATCGTCGCAGGCGTATCGAATCGTCGCGGAAGGCTTCACCTTTCTCATGTCCATCTGTGAGTACCCATTGGCGGCAATAGCATAGTCAGCGAAAGTCGGCTTGCGGACAGTCTCGCCGAGAGCAGCAATAAGTGCCCGGAAAAATGTCCATTCCCGCCGAGGCCAGAATTGGATCGGACCGGTGACCTCGGCCATGGAAGGGGGAAATGACGTACCAGCGAGAATGAAGCTGCGCGCAGTCGCCATGGCATTTGAAGCCTGGATCGCTGCGGTGACGATGTTAATCAGTACGTCCTGTGGATCCCATGCTGGTGCTTCGAGATCGAGGACGACATCGCAGTCGGCAAGGGTCACACCGATTTGCTGAAGTATTGCACCGACATTGGCGTCAAAGTCGGGATCCAGGGCTTCATCTAGTGAACAACGGAGTACCACCCCGGTCTGCATCATCGCGTTTGCGGTCTTTACGGCCGAGCGATAGGCTGTGTTGTTGTCGAGTCTGATGACCGGGATAAGCGTTGCACCCCGTGCGAATGCCTCCTCGCACAGGAATTGCATTGGATGCTTACCGTTCTGCATCACCTCAGCCGGATCCAGCAGGCCGCAGTCGAGCAGCGCAAGACGCGTTCCCCATTTCGCGCCAAAACGAGCGGCAAACTTTGCGACGTGATCGTCGATCGACTTCGAAGGAGTCCAGGTCTCGAAATCGAAATCGGGGGGGGTGACCTCGATAAGAGGAACAGTCCTGTCTTTCACGGCGTCCGGCAGGCGCAAGAGCGCTTGGTATTCGCCCTGCCGCCATTTTAGGATCGGCACGTAGTCGATGTGCGTAATCGGCATGTCGTCCCCCCTCAAAAATCGAACTGTCGGCGAACTTCGCCATTGCCAACGAGCGTGCGAAACAGGGTGTAGTCATTCGCATCCCGCCGGATTCGGCCAGCGATCACCGCAGGCGCCACGCCAAAGCGTTTGGCATCGGTCAGGACTGCCTTCTCGTTTCGGGTGAAGCGCGACACCGCAAGGTTCCAGTTCGCCTCCGGTATCAGAGCTTCCTGCGCGAAATAGTCTGCGTCCTGTTCAACCTTGTCGGCCGCCGGCGAATCGTTGTCGTCAAAGATCGCGGAATATTCACCTAACCGGATGTGCAGCTTCAGATGGCCGATCTCGTGGAGGAGCGTGAACCAGAAGTTGTCGAGCCGGTCATGGCGAAGCGTCATCGCGACAATTGCATGATGATCAGCCGACGCCAGCGCAGCACCGTCAAGCAGCGTGCCCGGCAGGTGGCGTTCGATGACCAGCGATATCCCAGCGGCGCGCAGGTATTCGGATGCCATGCGTGGCCCGTTGTCCTGTAGACTGAGTGCGACAAGGCCTCGGGTCCAATCGGACGTGAGCCGATCTCGATCAAATAGTTGTTTGGGGGGATTGCGATCAGCCAGCGTTCGAACGCGCGCTTCCCACGCGGCGATAGCGGCCTCATGCACCTGTCCGTTCGATCGAACCGACTTGCGGTGCAAAGCCATCGGCTGAAACTGTGAATGGGCACCATGCAGGAATGCCGGAATCAGGTCCCCAGCAGCCTTCTTTGCCTGTGAGAGCGTACCCGAGAAGTCCTCGAACCACCCACGCTTGTACATTTCGGCGAATGGGAATGCCTGCCAGACCGAGGGATCGACGCTGTCGAGTTTGGGGCTTCCGACTAGTTGGGCACGCTCGACGATGTGCACGTTCAGTGCGTCGGCCACCTCGGTGAGGCGGTCGAGGCTTGCCATCCGGTAGCGGTCGGATTCGTAACGCTGGATCTGCTGCTCGGCGATGCCGAGGAAATCACCGAGATCCCTCTGGCTCATGCCGCGCGCGATGCGGGCCTGAATTAGAATATCGGGCAGATCGCGCAGGCTGTCGGCCGAGAATTCGGAAATCTTGCCCGCGCGGAGGTCCTCGTAGAAGCGCACTTCCTCTTCGAGTTCGTCGATCTGGCTGCGCAGCGCCGAGCGCTGTGCCTTCGCGAACACTTCAGGGAAGTCGCTGATTGGTGTATTAAGCGCGGCAGCGGCTGCTGCCAGCTTCTCGATCGATGCCTTGGTCGACCTGTACTGCTTTTCGTTGGTGATCATGGCGTCGCTCCTTTCAGCGGCGCGAGCGGGATGCGGAGAATGCCCTTGGCCTGACCGGACGACTTCTCGACTTGGAAGAAGTTGAGGAAGGGGCCGCCCGGCCCGTTGGGCATTCCGGCAATGAACATCTCACCGAGGTATTTTGCTTTTTGCGCTGCTCGCTTGTTGTCAAAATTGAGAAGGACGGGATCGAGCTTGGCCGGGTCGACCCCATCATGCTCCCAGCAGCCGTCATAGTCGCCCGGGTGCGGCTTCGCGGTCACGAAGCTCCCATCAAGGTAGACATAGCTGCATCCGGCGAGAGCGAGGGCCTGCGCCATGCGGACGAAGCCATCGAATAGCCACTTGCGATGCGGTGTGGTCGCGAAGCGCGCCTCAACCTCCGCAAGGGTCGTGTCGTGAATGCCAGGTGGCAGCACGGCCCAAGGGCAAGGGGAGCCCAGCTCGATCAAGTCAGGTATCATGAACACAACAATATGATTGTGTCAATGTACAGTCAAGGGCTATACCGGCAGGCGCGGGGAGGTTATGCATCCATAGCGATAGCCAGTCACTTTCTTTGCGTTGTTGAAGCAGCAGAGTTCCGCCCAGCTTGGGTCATAAGCGGCGCCGATCGGCGATCCCAATAGCACCACGGCGGCTTTTGGCGAAACCAACCGTTCAACACAGCGCCCGTCAATGACCGGGTGTGGGTCGTCAGCGGACCGACCGTTTTTCAAATCCGATAGTCCGACAGCAAACATGACCGGTTGAGAGATTCCCATATTCGCGCCCTCGTGACTGCGTGTAGGGGGATTTGCTGCTCGGAAGAAAAATCCTTGTTATCCCGCTTTGTTCGCAGGTAGTGGTACGGGACTGTCCATACCGACCGCGCCACCAACGCAAAAGCGACCCCAGGCATCCATCAATTTGACACGCGCGCCCGGCTGGCTCTGCGTGCCAAGATAGGTGGTACGGCGATAGGCAGCCTGCACTGCATCGGGCGTCTTGTGAGCCAGCGCCGCCTCCACCACGGGATCGGGAAAACCTTCGTTCGCCGCCCAATCAGTAAACGTGGAGCGAAAACCATGAACGTGGAACGGCTCTCTCATGTCGCGCAGCACTTTTAGCAACGTCATGTCGGACATCGGCTTGCCTGCCAGACCGGGAAAAACAACATCGGTACCCGGAAGCCGGAGAGCATTCGCCTTTGCCAACACCAACTGCGCCGCTTCGGAGATGGGAACCATGTGTGCCTTGCCCCGCTTCATGTGATCAGCAGGAATGGCCCACAGGCGGCTTTCAAGATCAAACTCGGCCCATGTTGCCAGCCGGACCTCCTGGCTGCGGACGCCGGTAAGGATAAGCAGCTCAAGCGCCAAACGCCCATAGGATGGCTTTCGCCGCAAAGCGGTAATGAAAGCGGGCAAAGCAACATAGGGCATTGCTTTGCGATTCTCTTGTGACTTTAATTGCCGGGGTAAGCCGCGCCCTGCCTTAAGGCTGCCATTGCCCGAAGGTGCCTCGCTAGAGCGCCAGCCTTTGGCGTGAGCATAGTCCAGTACGGCACAAATACGGTTTCGCACTTGGCGTGCGGTTTCTGGGATCTCCTGCCAGATCGGTTTCAGCACGGCGATGGTGTCGGCGGTTGTAATTTGGCCAGTTGGTACCTCGCCCAATTTGGGGAATGCGTAATTTTCCAGGCTCGCGAGCCACTGGCGCGCATAAACGGCACTCTTCCAACCCGCCTTATTCTCTGCATGATACTGACGAGCAGCGTCGCCAAATGTCACCTTCGCTGCGGCTTCGTCTTTACGCTCCGTCACGATATCCCGCCGATCGATCTTGACCGCTTTGCGGAGCTCTGCGGATTTATGCCGGGCCTCTGCGAGCGACAGCAGCTTGGCACTGCCTAGCCCGATATCCTGGCGTTTGCCATCGCGCTGGAGCCGCAAGAGCCAGTATGCTCCGCCTCTCTTGTCCACCCTGAGGGCGAGCCCATCTCCGTCCTGGTAGGTGCCGGGATTCGACAATGCTGCCCTGATGGCAACAGCTGTGAGTTTGCCCATCGCTTACTCCCACACTTGGTCGCCATTTTTAGAGATTGATTGGTGTGGGAGTAAGTCGATTTACTCCCACACCCCTCCCACAGTTGCGTCCGGCTGCAGTGAAACAGCACAAGACGTCATAGGCGATATCGCCAATTATACGCCTGATTTTGCGGGATTTCTAGGGATTTCAGCAACCCCCCTCAGAGGGGAGGGTGGTGGACAGGGCTGGATTCGAACCAGCGTACGCTCTCGCGGGCAGATTTACAGTCTGCTGCCATTAACCACTCGGCCACCTGTCCACACATTCAAACCCTGTGCGTTGGCCCCTTGGAAGGGGCCGTTCTTGCCGAGAGGCGGTCCCTTGAACAATTCGCGCTTGCCTGTCAATGGCGAGAGGACGAAAAGCGAAAGCTAATCCCCCTGGCGACCCGTTCGCCCATGAAAGATACGATAGACGATGGCAAAACGCGGCGCACGCAACCGGAACCGCAAGGCTGGACTGGAAGGCGGCAAGCTGCCGCGATTCTGGGGCACTCATGCGGTCGAGGCCGCATTCAACAATCCCGAGCGGCAGATTCGCTGGATTCGCGGGACCCGCGAGGCACTGGCGCAATTCGAATTGCCTGACGGCGTGCCGGTCGAGTTCGCCGATGTCGCCGATCTTGCCCGGCTGGTGGCGCGCGATGCGCCGCACCAGGGCGTCGTCATCGAAGTCGAGCCGCTGGAGGACATGCTGCTGGGCGATGTGCTCTCCGGCGATCCGCTGCGCCCGATCGTGGTGCTTGATCAGGTGACCGACCCGCACAATGTCGGCGCGATCTTCCGCTCCGCTGCAGCCTTCGATGCCGCAGCGATCGTCACGCAGGACCGGCACGCGCCGCCCGAATCGGGTACCGTGGCCAAGGCCGCCTCGGGCGCGCTCGAAGTCGTGCCCTGGGTGCGCGTAGTGAACCTGTCGCGCGCGCTTGAGGAAATCGCAGAGGCCGGATACTGGCGCATCGGGCTCGACGGCGATGCCAGCGACACGCTGGGCCAAGCCCTGGGCTCGGGTCCGATCGCGCTGGTCCTGGGCGCCGAAGGCGAAGGGCTGCGCCACAACGTCGCCGGGCATTGCGATGTGCTTGCCCGCCTGCCAATCAGCAGCGCCATGGAGAGCCTCAACGTCTCGAACGCGGCAGCGATCTCGCTCTACGCGATCCGGATGGACCGGGGCGAAGGCTGATGCAGCGCGGGGGGGCAGGTGCAGCACGGATCATGGCGGTGGCAGCGGCAGCGATGATGCTGGCCGGCTGCCTGCTGTCGCCAGGCAAGTTCACTGCCGACATGACCGTGATGCGCGGTGGCGGCTTCGCCTTTTCCTATCAGGGCGAAATTCACCTGCTGGGTCTCTCGCGCCTGGTCGCGATGGGCGCCGCGCTCGACAGCAAGGACAGTACCTTTACCCCCAGCCCCTGTTATGGCGAACCCGCCGAGGTCGATGCCGCAGTGCTCAAGACCGCGCTGCTGCAGGATGAGGAAGGCTGGGCCGAAGACGCGCTGGAGCGCGAATGCACCACTGCCGAAATCGCCAGCCAGAAAGAGCTTTGGGAAGACCAGCGCACCGCCAAGAAGGCGGAAGACGCGCGCAATATCGAACTTTTCAAGGCGCTGCTGGGGGGCATCGATCCCACCTCGCCCGATGCGATCGACGAGTTCATCGTCCGTCTCAAGAAGCAGAAGGGCTGGCGCGAAGTCGTCCACAAGGGCGACGGGCTGTTCATGATCGATTACGCGGTCTCGGGCCGGATCGACCAGGACTTTACCTTTCCGGTGATCGAGAAGGTTCAAGGCATCACCCCCTTCATCGTCGCGACGGCGCGCGCGAACAACGCGGTGCGCATCGAAGCTCCGGCGTTTGCGGGGGGAGGAAACCAGAGCGGTTTCCTCAATGGCAGCATGGGCGGCTTCTTGCCCATCATCCAGGCGCTGGGCGCTGCAGGCGATAGTGAAGAAGGCAAGCTGTTTGCTAGCCTGCCCAAGCCCGAAGGCACCTTCACGCTTCGCACCGATGGCGAAATTCTGACCAACAATACCGAGGATGGCCCCGCAGCAGCGGGCGGGATGCGGGTGCTGGAATGGAAGATCAACGCGCGCCGCGACCGGGCGCCCGAAGCTCTTGTCATGCTGACCGCCGACTGATCCGAGCCACATCACCCCATGTCCATCACAGGGTCGCGCCTGAAAGGACCGTACAGATGAAAATGTTTCGCCTGATAGCTGCGCTGTCTGCACCGCTGCTGCTGACCGGCTGCCTGCTCTCACCTGGCAAGTTTGCGTCTTCGCTCGATCTCAAGCGCGATGGCAGCTTTGCCTTTACCTATGTCGGCGAAATCGTGGTGACGGACCTGGCACCCCCAGCGGCGGAGTTTTCCGCCAGCCCCTGCTATGACGACAACAGCGACGAACGCGAATGCTCGTCCGAAGAGCTGGTCCGGCAGCGCAAGGACTTCGACGAATCGCAAGCCGCCAGCAAGGGCGAAGCCGGAATGCTGAGCAGCGCGATGGGCGGCGGAAAGGGCGGTCTGGGCAGCGACGAGGGCATCAACGAGCTCATCGAGCAGCTCAAGAAGCAGGAGGGCTGGAAAAAGGTCAGCTATCGCGGCAATCGCATCATCGATGTCGAATATGCCATCAGCGGTCAGATGGCGCACGGCTTTGCGTTTCCGCTGGTCGATGGCGGCGCGGCGATCATGCCGTTCGTCACGCTGATCAAGCGCAAGGATGGCAGCATCAAGGTCTCGGCTCCGGCTTATTCGGGCAGTGGTGCAGGCGGAGAGATGGCCAGCCTCGGCGCGATGGCAGCTGCAAGCGGGTCGGGCGACAAGGCACCGCAGCCCAAGCCCGAAGGTACTTTCACCCTCACCACCGATGGCCGCATTCTCACCAACAACACCGAGGATGGCCCGGCGGTAGCCGCTGGTGTCTCGACTCTCAAATGGGTGGTCAACAGCCGGCTGGACAAGGGCCCCGAAGCGCTGATCGGACTTGTCGGCGAATAGGGGCTGGGCTAGCGGTCGGCGCATGAGCAGACCGCGCAACCTGACCAAGGCACTGTTGGTGCTAGCCATACTGGCGACGGGCGGGTGCATAGAGCGACCCGACGAGGAGCTGCTCCGCCCGCCGCCAGAGATTGCCAAGGCATTGGGCAGGCTTGGGTCGCAAACCGTCCAATCGTCGCGCCAGCTTGCCACCCAGGCGCGCAATGGGTCGGAACAGCTGGTCCGGCGATCTTCGCGGCTGACGGGCCCCGTTCTCGCGCAGGCCATCCGTCACGCAGAGGCGCAGGCCTCGCGTGCTGGACCCAGGCCTGTTCCCGAAGACATGGCGAGGATCCTGAGGCCGTATTTCGCACCGGACCTGCTGGCGTCCGTGCGCTGGACAATCGGGACCGGACGGGTCGACCTGGGAACGTTGCTCACCGAGCAATACATGGAGGAAGGCGCCGTCGCGCTGAACCGGCAGGTCGTTTTCTCCAGCGAACGGCTGACCGGCAATGTGTGGATCTGGGCGCACGAACTGGCGCATGTCGAGCAGTACCGGCGTATGGGCATCAACCGTTTCGCTGCAGCCTATATCGCCGACTGGCGCGCCATCGAGCGCGAGGCGACCAACCGGGCGAACGCGGTCACCGCAGCGATCCGCAAGGCGGGCTAACCCCGGACTCAAAAAGGCGGCACGTTGGGTGCCGCCTTTTCGGTATGTCTGAAAGCTATTCAACCGGGGAGGGCTGAAGGAGTTACGACCCCTGCCCGCTCAAAGCGTGCCCCAGGTCCGCCCTCAAAGGGCAGACTTGCATTCGATCAGTTGACCGCATCCTTCAGGCCCTTGCCGGCCTTGAACTTGGGCTGGGTCGACGCCTTGATTTCCATCTTTTCACCCGTGCGCGGATTGCGTCCGGTGGATGCCTTGCGCTTGCTGACCGAAAACGTACCAAAGCCGACGAGGCGAACTTCGCTGCCCTTGGCGAGCGCACCACTGATGGAATCGAACACGGCTTCCACTGCCTTGCTGGCATCCGCCTTGGTAATACCGGCCTGTTCAGAAACAGCCGAAATGAGATCATTCTTGTTCATGCCGTGGGAACCCCCTGATTATTGTTGAACCTTGCTGAATCGCGGCTTTGAGGGGGTTGAGTTAGAACCAGAACTTTCCGGCTGTCAAAGGGAAAGGCGCGCATTTCCGGGCGTTTTATCGCAATTTTACCGTAATGCGCGCCTTGCCGGACGCTTTGTTGACGATGCTGCGATGCACCATCGCGGATCAATGCTTGACCGCAGCCTCGCGCAGATCCCCTGCCCCGACCGGAGGCTGGGCAGCAAGCTCGTCTGCCTCCGTCCAGTCGATCGCGACGAACGGATCGACCAGGGCCACGCGCAGCACCTCGTCCACATGGCTCACCGGAATGATCGTCAGTCCCTGCTTCACGTTCGCAGGAATCTCTGCGAGATCCTTCTCGTTTTCCGCCGGGATCAGCACCGTGGTGATGCCGCCACGCAGCGCCGCCAGCAGTTTTTCCTTGAGGCCACCGATCGGCAGGACACGGCCGCGAAGCGTCACCTCGCCGGTCATCGCCACTTCACGCCGCACAGCATTGCCGGTCAGCGTAGAGATGATCGAGGTGACCATGCCGATGCCCGCAGATGGACCATCCTTGGGCACCGCGCCTTCGGGAAGGTGGATGTGGATGTCCTTGCGCGCAAAGATGCTTGGCTTGATGCCGTAGGACGGAGCCCGTGCCTTGACGAACGAGAACGCCGCCTGCACCGATTCCTGCATCACTTCGCCCAGCTTGCCGGTGGTCTTGATCAGCCCCTTGCCCGGAACGGTCACCGCCTCGATGGTTAGCAGTTCGCCGCCCACTTCGGTCCAGGCCAGCCCCGTCACCGCGCCGATGTCGTTCTCCGCCTCGCCGATGCCGTGGCGATATTTGCGCACGCCGGCAAAGTCGGACAGGTTATCAGGCGTGATGACGACCGACGTATCCTTGGCTTCCAGGATCCGCCGCAGCGACTTGCGCGCCAGCCGAGCGATTTCGCGCTCCAGCGTACGCACGCCTGCCTCGCGGGTGTAATAGCGGATGAGGTCGCGCAGACCCTCTTCGGTCAGCTCGAACTCGCCCTTCTTCAGGCCGTGCGCCTCGATCTGCTTGGCGATCAGGTGCCGCTTGGCGATTTCGACCTTCTCGTCCTCGGTATAGCCCTCCAGCCGGATGATCTCCATGCGGTCGAGCAACGGCTGCGGCAGGTTCAGGCTGTTCGCGGTGGTCACGAACATGATGTCCGACAGATCGATGTCGATCTCCAGATAATGGTCCTGGAACTTGGCGTTCTGTTCGGGATCGAGCACTTCGAGCAACGCCGATGCCGGATCGCCCCGGAAATCCTGACCCAGCTTGTCGATCTCGTCGAGCAGGAACAGCGGATTGCCGGTGCCTGCCTTCTTGAGGTTGGTGACGATCTTGCCCGGGAGCGAACCGATATAGGTGCGCCGATGACCGCGGATTTCAGCTTCGTCACGCACGCCGCCCAGCGACTGGCGCACGAACTCGCGTCCGGTCGCCTTGGCGATCGAACGACCCAGCGAGGTCTTGCCGACGCCCGGAGGGCCGACAAGGCACAGGATCGGACCCTTGAGCTTGTTGGTCCGCGCCTGAACGGCCAGATATTCGATGATCCGGTCCTTGACCTTCTCCAGGCCGAAATGGTCGTCGTCGAGCACCTTCTGCGCTTCGGCGATGTCCTTCTTGAGCTTCGATTTCTTGCCCCAGGGCAGGCCTAGCAGGACGTCGAGATAATTGCGGACGACGGTCGCTTCTGCCGACATCGGTGCCATGCCGCGCAGCTTCTTCAGCTCGGACGTGGCCTTGGCCTTGGCCTCGGGCGACATCTTGAGCTTCTCGATCTTGGCGGCAAGTTCGTTGACGCCGTTGCCGTCTTCGCCATCGCCATTGCCCAGTTCGGACTGGATCGCCTTCAACTGCTCGTTGAGATAATATTCGCGCTGGGTCTTTTCCATCTGGCGCTTCACGCGGCCACGGATCTTCTTTTCGACCTGGAGCACGCCCAGCTCGCCTTCCATGAAGCCGAACACCATCTCCAGCCGCTTGACCGGATCGTCCTCGGTCAACAGGCTCTGCTTGTCAGCCACCTTGACCGAAATGTTCGCAGCCACCGCATCGGCGAGCTTCGAGGCATCGTCGATCTCGGCCAGCTGCACGGCGGTCTCTGCCGGAAGCTTCTTGTTGAGCTTGGCATAGTTTTCGAACTGATCGACGACAGAGCGCATCAGCGCGTTGACGTCGGTCCCGCTGACCGAAAGCGCAGGCAGCGCCTCGACTTCGGCCAGCACGTGATCGCCGCTCGCCTGCAGACCGTTCAGGCGCGCCCGTTCGCCGCCTTCGACCAGCACCCGCACCGTGCCATCAGGCAGCTTGAGCAGTTGCAGCACCGTTGCGATCACGCCGATGTCGTACAGATCGTCACGATCAGGGTCGTCGCGCGCCGGGTCGAGCTGCGCAACCAGGAAGATTTCCTTGTCCTGCTCCATGGCCCGCTCGAGCGCGGCGACGGATTTGTCGCGGCCGACGAACAGCGGCACGATCATCTGCGGAAACACCACGATATCGCGCAAGGGAAGCAGGGGGTAAGTCTGGAACATGGTCAATTCGGTTCAATCCATCTGGAGGTCAGGCCACCGGTCGCCCGGCAGCATTTCACCGGCCTATATGGTTGCCGGGTCTATCCACGACAAGCGATCCTGCACCTGCGCAGGTTAACGCATTCAGAACGGAAGCTTGAATCCGGCAGGCAAGGGCATGCCCTGCGCCATCTTGCTCATCTCCTGCTCGCTGGCGCGATCAGCCTTGGTGCGCGCATCGTTAAAGGCTGCGGCGATCAGGTCTTCGAGCATCTGCTTGTCGGCAGGAACCATCAGGCTGTCGTCGATCGACACGCCCAGAATGCGGCCTTTGGCGGTCGCGCGGACCTTGACTAGGCCACCGCCCGCTGCGCCTTCGACCTCGATCGATTCGAGCTTGGCCTGCGCCTCGTTCATCTGGCGCTGAACGGTCTGTGCGGCTTCCTGTGCGGCAGCCATCATCTCTTCCATGCTTTTCATGCCTTGGCACTCCGTGTTGGCAGGGTTTCGTCTCCATGTGGGGAGAATTCCGCCGCAGTCCAGTCTATTTCCGCGTCAGGAAACGCAGCCTGCGTTGCCTTGACCAGCGGATGGTTCAAGATTTCGTCGCGTAGCGCTGCTTCGGCGCGCTTTTCCTCTTCGGCCAGCGTTGGCTGGGCCTCGCCCTCGCCGCGCTCGATCTGCCAGCGACGTCCGGTGATGTCCGCCAGCGCTTCACGCAGCAGCGCAACATAATCATCGCGGCCCGTAGCGGACTGATAGATCAGCCTGTCGTCGCCCAGTTCGATCAGGCGCATGTCCGACTTGAGCTGCGCCGCGATCAGCCATTTGTTCGCATTGTCGAGCATCTCGACCAGGTCAGCAAGCGTGCGGGGCGTCGCTGGAATTGCAGCGACGGGAGCAGCGGCGGACGTGTCTGCAGACGGCGGAGCCGCCGCGATGTCCCATGGCGGCGATTCCTCGCTCGCCGGAGCCTCGGGAGCATGCGTTTCCGGCGCAGCAGGCGCAGGGGCGGACGGTGGCGGCGCATCGGCCAGGCGGCGCGCCAGCGTACCCGGATCGGGCATGGTGGCCGCATACAGCGCGCGCATCAGCGCCATCTCGCACGCCTCACGCGGGACCGGCGCACTCTCGATCTCGTCATGCCCCTTGAGCAGCAACTGCCATAGCCGGTGCAGGCTGGCATGGCCCATCTTGCCCGCCCAATCGGCCAGCGCCGCGCGGTCTTCCTCGCCATGCACCGTACGCACCCGGCCCGCGGCCTTGTGCAGCGTGATGGCATGCACCATCGCGAGCAGCCCGCGCATGACGCTCAAAGGATCGACGCCCAGACTGTGCTGCGCATCAAGATCGGCCAGCATCGCATCGGCATCGCCCGCGATCAGATGCGCGAACAGCCTACGCATCGATCCGCGATCGGACAGACCCAGCATGCTGCGGACCTGTGCGGCCTGCACCGATGCTCCGCCCTCGGCCGAACCGTCGCCGCCCAGATCGGAATGCGCGATGGCCTGATCCAGGATCGAGAGGCCATCACGCACCGATCCTTCGGCGGCATCGGCGATCATCGCCAGTGCATCAGGCTCGGCCTCGACCGATTCCTTGACGCAGATCTCGGCAAAATGGCTGGCCAGAAGTTCGGACGGGATGCGTTTCAGGTCGAACCGCTGGCAGCGCGACAACACCGTGATCGGCACCTTGTTCACTTCCGTGGTTGCAAACAGGAACTTCACATGCGGCGGCGGTTCCTCCAGCGTCTTGAGCAAGCCGTTCCATGCCTGTTTCGAGAGCATGTGCGCTTCATCGATGATGTACATCTTGTAGCGCGCCGATACGGCGGCATAGCGCACCGCCTCGGTTATCTCGCGAACGTCGTCGATGCCGGTGTGGCTCGCGGCGTCCATCTCGATGATGTCGATATGGCGGCCCTCGGCGATGGCGATGCACGGTTCGCACACGCCGCACGGCGCGATCGTCGGCCCGCCCTGCCCGTCGGGCCCGATGCAGTTCAGCGCCTTGGCGATCAGCCGCGCGGTCGAGGTCTTGCCCACCCCGCGCACGCCGGTCATTAAAAAAGCATGAGCCAGCCGTTCGCGCCGGATGGCATTGCCCAGGGTCTGGACCATGGCATCCTGACCGATAAGCTCGGCAAAGGTCTGAGGGCGGTATTTGCGCGCCAGCACTCGATAGGCCTGGCCGCTGGCAGCGGCGGGCGCCGGGGGCGACGGCAGATCAAGCCCGAGACCAGGCATGTCGCTCTCGTCGCTCTGAATGTCGTGGGGCGGGGAATCGTCCATGCAAATGTGATTAGCCGCAGGCGCGCACAGATGGAAACGAAACTGCCTGCCTGTTCAAAACAGGCCGGTGCGCGGCGGGTGACAGAATGGAGGTGGTAGGAGCCGGACGACCCGCGGCGAAAATCGTTATGGCTGCTTCCTTCCGGACCTGACCAGATTGGCGACGGCTACGTCCGCCCGACTCCCGCTGCGCATATGGCGACAAGTTTCGCGGAAAGCAAGAACCGCTGAACAGTGCTCGATCAGCGCAAGACGGGAAGCAGCGCGCGGGTGGCATCGGCGAGGATCGCGCTGGCATCGTCGCCCTTTACGACAGGCCGGTCGAGGTAAACCGCCAGCGCATAGCGCCTGCCCTTGGCGGTGGTGAACACGGCGACATCGTTGAACGCGTTGCCGCAACTTCCGGTCTTGTCGCCCGCGCTCCAGCCCTGCGGCAGCCCGGCGCGAATTCGCTTGAGCCCGGTCGCGGTATCTTCCATCCAGCGATACAGCAGCCGTTGCTGACCCAATGGCATCGCATCGCCGATCACCAGCCTGCGTGTCGTTTCGGCCATCGCCAGCGGTGATGTGGTGTCGCGCAGATCACCGATGGCGTTTTCGTTCAGTTTGGGTTCGCGCCGGTCGAGACGGGTCACCGCATCGCCCTTGCCGCGCAGCCAGGCCGTAAAGCCCTGTGGCCCGTCCAGCCGGTCGAGCAGCAGATTGGCAGCCGCATTGTCGCTGAGCGACACGGCCGCAGCAGCAGCGCCCTCCACCGTCACCGGTTCAGGCGGTGACTTGTCGCGCTGCGCTTCGACATAGGGCGCATAAGCAACCATATCGGCATCGGTGACGGGCAGCGCGTCTCCCATCGCCCAACGGCCCTCGGCAGCCTTTTCGAGCACCATCGCGGCGAGCGGCAGCTTGAAGGTCGAGCAGAGCGCAAACCGCTCATCGGCGCGATGGCCGGCAACCTGCCTGCCGTCCTGATCGACCAGCGCCACACCCAGCCTGCCACCGCTGCGCGCCTCGATCGCCGCAAGGTCAGCCCTTATCGTGTCCGGCGGCGTCATGCTGGCGCAACTGGCCAGAGCCAGCGCTGCCAGAAGAACGCCCGCCCGGCGCATCGTCAGACGCCCTGCATGTCATAGCTCTCGGCAGGCACGCGGCAGGTCAGGCTGCCCCATTCCTCGCGCAGGAAGATCTGACACGACAGGCGCGATGTCCGCGTGACCGCAACTGCGAGGTCGAGCATGTCCTCTTCCATCTCGACAGGCTCCGGCAGCTTGCCAAAATCTGCCGGATCGATGATCAGATGGCAGGTGGAGCACGCCATCTGCCCTTCGCAGGTGCCCTCCAGCGGCAGGCCGTTTGCCTGCGCGACATCGAGCAGACGGTCTCCGTCCTTCGCCTGAACACTCTGACGGGTCTTGCCGTCGGCGCTGATGAAAACCACTTCGACCATCGATCACCCCGTCTGCCTGTCGGCCGCATCGATGATCAAATGCGCGGCGCGTTCGATTTCGTCAACCGTGGTATAGCGGCCAAAGCCCAGTCGGATCGACGAACGCACCTTCTCTGTCGGCAAACCCAGAGCGGTCAGCACATGGCTCGGCCGCCCCGATCCGCTGGCACAGGCAGAGCCTGCAGAAAACGCGACTCCCCGCACGTCCGACATCAACCGCGCGACATCCAGCCCCTTGCGCCGCAGGTTGAGGTTGCCGGCATAGCGGTGATCGAGCGAGCCGTTGACCTGCCAGCCCTCGAACAAGGCCAGCGCGGCATCGCGCAGCCGGGCAACATGCGCCGCGTCTTCGGCCTGGCGGTCTCCCGCCAGCTTGGCCGCCGCGCCGAACCCTGAACATAATGCGGGCGAGAGCGTGCCCGACCGCAGCCCCTGTTCCTGGCCGCCGCCGTGCATCAACGGCTCCAGCACGATGCCGTCGCGCACCCACAGGGCGCCGATGCCCTTGGGGCCATGAATCTTGTGCGCGCTGATCGCGATCAAGTCTGCCGATGGGGGCAACGGCACTCGGCCAAAGCCTTGCACCGCATCGCATACAAACAGCGCGCCTGCCTCGTGCGCCATCGCCGCCAGATCATCGACCGGCTGAATCACGCCGATCTCGTTGTTGACCAGCATCGTGGCCACCAGCGCGGTCTCGCCGGTGATGCGCGCGCGCGCCGCCTGCAGGTCGACCAGCCCGTCACCGTCCACGGACAGCAGGTCAAGCCGCTGGCCCTTCGTTTCCAGCCACAGGCTGGTATCGCGCACGGCGGCGTGCTCGGTGGCGATGGTGACGATGCCATGCCGGGGGGCCAGCGCCGGCAGTGCCCCGCGCAACGCCAGGTTGAGCGCCTCGGTCGCGCCACTGGTGAAGATCACGCGTCCGCCCGGCGGCATCAGCGCAGCAATCTGGTCGCGCGCGACCTCCACCGCCGCTGCGGCGCGGCGGCCTGCGCTGTGCGAACTGTGCGGGTTGGCCCAACCCGTTGCACTGTCCGGTGCGCCCAGCCAGGGCAGCATGGCGGCGAGCGCCTCGGGGGCCAGCGGCGTGGTCGCCTGATAATCGAGATAGATCGGCTGGGGCGGCACGGTCAGCTGCGCACGCGCTGGGCCATCGCGCGCCACAGTTCGATGAAGCGATAGACATGCGCGCGGGTGGTGGAAGGACCGAAGCTGACCCGAACAACCTCGCCGGCAGCCCTTTCGTCCCAGCCCATGGCCGTCAGCACCGCGCTGGTCTTCAGCGTGCCCGATGAGCAGGCGCTGCCCGCCGAGACCGACACGCCTGCCAGATCGAACTGAATGAGCTGCGCGTTGGCAGCGACGCCGGGCATGCGATAGCTGCCGATCGTCGGCAGGCGATGCGCACTGTGCGCCACGACCTCACCTCCGCCCACGCGGATGGCGCTTTCCAGCTGGTGGCGCAGGTCGGCAGCGCGGTCGATCCAGTTGCGCGAGCTGGCCAGTGCTGCGGCAAAGCCCATCGCAGCGGGCACGTTCTCGGTGCCGCCGCGATAGCCCTTTTCCTGGCCTCCGGGCGCGTCGAGCAGGCCCAGATCGCGGATCAGCAAGGCGCCGATGCCCGGCGGTCCGCCCAGCTTGTGTGCTGACACGACGATCATGTCGGCATCGGGCAGCGGCAGCTTGCCTGCGCTTTGCGATGCGTCGCACAAGGTCACCGCCCGGGCCTCGCGCGCGATGGTCGCTATTGCGCCGCTGTCCTGGACAACGCCGGTCTCGCTGTTGACCGTTTGCACCACGACCAAGGACCGTCCCGCTGCAGCCTCCAGCGCACGCTGCAGGCTGGTCATCACCAGCTCGCCATCCAGGTCCACCGCCAGACGCATCACCGAGCGACCAGCAGGAGCGCGCTCCACGATGCGCTGCACGGCATCATGCTCGGTCGGGCTGACGATCCAGCCATCGGTTCGGCTCGCGTGCATCGCCAGCGCGATTGCCTCGCTCGCGCCGCTGGTCAGGATGACCTCGCCATCCCAGCCCAGCGCGCCGGCAATCCTCCGACGGGCATCTTCCAGCGCGGCGCGCGCAGCGCGGCCATCGGCATGGGGAGAGGATGGGTTGGCCCAGATATCCATCGCGGCAAGGCTTGCCGCGCGGGCTTCGGGCAGCACCGGCGTGGTCGCCGCGTGGTCAAGATAAATGCGCGCTTCGTTCATGGGGGCGATCAGCTTGGCCAGGCTCGATGTCGGTTCATCGCATTCCTCTAACCGCGACACGCGCCAATGCCACGCATTTTGTTGCTTTTTGAAGGCCAGATTGCGTATAGGCCCCTTCCTCGACACGCCATAAGCCCTATCTGACGCTTGCGGCGATGTCTTTTCTGGATGGTCGCCTGTCCTTTTTCCAAGCCGCCTGCCCTTTTTCTTAGCCGAAAGTCCGCAAATCATGCCCGCCGTCATCTTTCCCGGTCCCGAAGGCCGTCTTGAAGGACGCTTCAGCCCCGCTCCTCGTCCGCGCGCACCGGTTGCGATGATTTTACATCCGCACCCCCAGGGCGGCGGCACGATGAACGATCGTATCACGCAGGCGCTGTACAAGACCTTCGTGCGGCGCGGTTTTGCGACCTTGCGATTCAACTTCCGTGGCGTGGGCCGCAGCCAGGGCACGTTCGATAACGGTATCGGTGAGCTGTCCGATGCTGCTGCCGCGCTCGACTGGGTGCAGAGCTTTCATCCCGAGGCGCAGACCACCTGGGTCGCGGGCTTCAGCTTCGGCGCGCTGATCTCGATGCAGCTGCTGATGCGCCGCCCCGAGATTCGCGGCTTCATCTCGGTTGCGCCGCCTGCCAACATGTACGATTTCAGTTTCCTGGCGCCCTGCCCTGCCTCGGGCATCATCGTTCAGGGCGCAGCCGATACGGTGGTGACGCCAGGTGCGGTGCAGAAGTTGGTCGACAAGCTGCGGACCCAGAAGCACATCACCATCCATCATGACGAGATCGGCCGGGCGAACCACTTCTTCGAGCACGAACTCGACGATCTGATGCACTCGGTCGACAATTATCTCGACATGCGCCTGGCACCGGATTCGCCGATCCGCTGAGGCGGCGCTCGATACCTGAAAGTCGCGGGGGTGGTGATACCCCCCGCGCCTTCGATCAGCCGACCACCACGGTCTGTTCGATAACGCCGAAGATCGAATGTTCGCGGTCATCGTGCACGTCGATGCGCACGACATCGCCATCCTTCAGGAACGGCGTGGTCATCTCGCCGGTCTTGATCTTCTCCACCATCCGCAGCTCGGCAATGCAGCTGTAGCCAAGGCCACCTTCACTCACCGGACGACCGGGGCCGCCATCGCTGTCCCGGTTGGAAACGGTACCCGATCCGATGATCGAGCCTGCACGCACCCGCCGCGTCTTGGCGAGGTGCGAAATCAGCACCCCAAAATCGAACGTGCAATCATCCGATGCCACCGCCCTGCCGAACGGCTCGCCGTTGAGGTCCACCATCAGCGTGCGGTGCAATTTGCCATCCTGCCAATAATCGCCCAGCGCATCGGGGGTGACGAACACCGGCGAAAAGGCGCTGGCGGGCTTGGACTGGACAAAGCCGAAGCCCTTGGCGAGTTCATCGGGGATCAGGTTGCGCAGCGAGACATCGTTAACCAGTCCGACCAGCCGGATCGCGCGGCGCGCGTCTTCAGGCGACGCGCCCTGCGGAACGTCGCCGGTGACAACCACGATCTCAGCTTCAAGATCGCAGCCCCAGGCCTCGTCCTTGAGCTCGATCGGATCGCGCGGCCCCATCAGGTCGTCCGATCCGCCCTGATACATCAAAGGGTCGGTCCAGAAGCTCTCGGGAAGCTCGGCGCCGCGCGCCTTGCGCACCAGTTCGACGTGGTTGACATAGGCCGACCCATCGACCCACTGGAACGCACGCGGCAAGGGCGCATCGGCGTCGTGCTCGTGAAACCGTTCGCGCGGTATGACGCCATGTTCCAGATCGCGCGACAGCACTTCGAGATACGGCGCCATCCGGTCCCAGTCATCGAGTGCCGCCTGGAGCGTGGGCACCAGATGGCTGGCATCAGCATACCAGGCCAGATCGTTGGAAACGACGACCAGATGGCCATCGCGGCCGCTCTTCAGGGATGCTAGCTTCATCGGTGGGGTACCTTTTTCAGTGTCCAGACAGACAGGTGTTGTGCGCAACATAGTATCAGTTGAAACCGGAATGCAAGGCGAAACGGTGCGACTCAATCCCCGGTCAGTTCATCCGCCCGGTGCAGCAGCTTGCCCAGCAGGTTACCCAGTTGAGCCTGTTCCTGATCATCGAGGACCGCCAGCACCTGCGCCTCCATTTCCAGCGCCAGCGGCATGATCTCGCCATATAGCGCCCGGCCTGCGGGGGTGAGCGCAAGATGATGCGATCGGCCATCACTCATATTGGGCGCCCGCTGGATCAGCGCCCTGTCGCCGAGCGTCTTGGTTGCGCGGTTGACCGCAACCTTGTCCATCCGCGTGGCTGCGACCAGTTCACGTTGCGTAGCTTCGCCGACATCGCCCAGCACCGCCATCACCCGCCATTCGGGAATCTTCAGCCCAAAGCGCGTGCGGTATTCGCGGGCGATGAGATCGCTCACCGCATTCGAAGTGATCGAAATGCGATAGGGCAGAAAATCGGAGAGGCGGGTCATGTTGCGGGTCATGTTGCAGATCTCAGGCTATTCAATGTCCAGTTTGACGCCAAGCCAAATCGTACGCGGCGTGGCACGTTCGATGATGCCGGGTCCACTGATGCCAGCCTGAACGAGCGTATCGAAGAGATTTTCTCCGCGCAGTTCGACCAGCAGATTGTCGGTCAGTCGCAACGCCGCGCGTGCATCAAGCGTCAACGCATCTTCGAGCGCCAATTGCCCCAGATCGTCCTCGAACTGCGCGCCGACATAGCGCGCGGTGAGGTTCAGGCCGCTATCACCGCCCTGCGGAAACCAGCCAAGCGACGCGGTGGCGAAATGGCGCGGCACCTGCGCCGGACGCCGGCCATCGATCGCCGCCTGACCGGGAGTGGCGCGCACCTCGGCATAGACAAAGCTGTAGGCCGCCGCCAGATCGAAATCGCCGATATCCGCGCGCGCTTCCAGCTCGACGCCTTTCGCCTCGACCGCATCGAGATTCTGCCGCTGGCTGAACGCGCCTGCCCCGGACACGAAGCCGACACCGGGGAACGTGCCCGGACCCCGCGCCAGCGTGACGTTGGCGATGGCGTTGTCGAGCCGGTTCCAGAACACCGTCGCGCCCAGGCGGATCGTGTAGATCTCGTAATCCAGCCCCAGCTCGGCCCCGCGGAGCCGCTCCGGCGCAAGCGCGGCGTTCGCGGCGGTGGCATCGGGACCAACGCGGAAAGGCCGGTACAGCTCGTTCAGCGTCGGCAATCGCCAGCCTGTATAAGCCGCGCCCCGCAGCTTGAGCAGGCCGGCAGCATCCCAGGCAAAGCCCAGCCTGCCCGTGCCCTCCCAACCGTCACGGTCGGCAAAATCGGCGGTGGTGAGCGGCGCGCCGGTGGCGATGACCGTCTCGCGCAAGTGCCCATTGGCAAGCGACCAGTAATCGAGCCTGCCGCCGCCGGTGAGCAGCAGGTCAGTGCTCGCCTGCCAACTCGCTTCTGCAAAGGCACCCAGCGTTTCGCTGTCTCCGCCCGCCCGGCGCAACCGGGTGGGGCTGCCGGCCACAAAGGTGAATAGCTCGCGCGTCTCGCCCGTCGTGCGTCGCCATTCGGCCCCCAGCCGCAACTCGCCGCCGCTGCCGATCGATGGCCGGATTTCGACGCGCGCGCCCAAGCCAGTGGAGGGAGTGTTGAACTGGTCCAGGCTCTGGGTCACGGTCGCACGGTTGGCGCTGATGGCGCCGAAACTGCTTTCGAAGCTGCGCGTCTGGACATAGGCGAGCGCCGACCAGGGCAGGTTTCCGCGCCCCACCAGACGGATGCTGGCATCTGCGCCGGCGTTGTCGTTGTCGCTGAAGGCAAAGCCCCGCTCGCGCTGATCGGTGAAGGCACGCGCGCTGGCCTGCAACTCCGTCGTCGCGTTGAGCGGTGCGACGAAGCGCAGATTGACGCCCAACTGCTCGTACGGCGCAGCGCGGTCCACGGCGCCACGCTGCGAGGCGATGACCGGCACGAAGCCGTCGCCGCGCGCATATTGGGCAGACAGCGACAGCCCGCCCTGCCCCAAAGCCTGGCTGGTGCCGATGCTGGCCTCCAGCGAATCGCGGCTGCCATAGGCCATGTCCGCGTAAACGCTGGACTGGTCGGCAGCGATGCCAGCGCTTTCCAGTTCGATTGTTCCCGCCAGCGCGCCGGGGCCATCGCCACCGGTGCCGCCCCCGCGCCGGACGCGCACTGCGGCCAGATTGATCGCATCATAGCCGGGAAAGCTGATCCACCCGCCGAACGGATCGCTCTGCGGCACGCCGTCGAGGATCAACAGCGCCCGGCTGGAGGCATTGCCGCCCAGTCCGCGCAGGGTGATGCCCTGGCTGGTCGGGTTGGCGCTGCGTGCATCCGAACGCCGGAACTGCTGCAGCCCGGGGACCAGCCGCAAGGCGTTTTCCAGTCGCTGGCTGGGCTCATTGGCCAGCATGTCCGGCGTGATGGCGGTGATACTATAGGCGCGGTCGCCGATCGGCTCGGCCAGCGGGGCACCCACCACCGTGATCGGCGCATCCGGCCAGCTGATCGTGTCGGATGGCTGCTCCTGGGCCGCGGCCGGCGCAGCGGTCATCGCCGCTCCGAAGGCCGCCATGCTGGTGCAGGCCATCAGCTTGCAGATGCGGGTGATCATGCCGGCTTCACCCGGTCAGGGTGTGCATCGGCGAACGCGGGGATTGCCTGCAGTTCGGCATCGATCCTCGCCAGCCTCGGGTATGGCGTCAGATCCATGTCGAAACGGCGTGCATTGGCCACTTGCGGGACCAGACAAATGTCGGTGAGATCGGGGCTGGTGCCGCCGAACAGCCCGGTTTCGGGCGCCAGGGCCTCGAGCGCGGCAAAGCCCTCGGCGATCCAGTGCTTGTACCAGTCATCGATCGCGCGCTGCTCCTGCCCCATCTCAGACTTGAGGTACTGGAGCATCCGCAGATTGTTGACCGGGTGCGTATCGGCAATGATGATCATCGCCCGTGCCAGCATGGCCGCGCGCGCTGCAGGGTCTGCAGGAATCAGCCGCGGTTCGGGGCGGGTGGCATCGAGATAGTCGATGATCGCCAGCGACTGGGACAGATCATGCCCATCGATATGCAGCATCGGCACCAGCCCCTGCGGATTGCGCGCCACGTAATCGGGGGCCTTCTGCGCGCGGGACAGCAGGTCGGTGGGCACCGCCTGATAGGCGATCTGCTTGAGGTTCAGCGCGATCCGCACGCGGTAGCTGGCCGATGAACGCCAGTAATCGAACAGGATGGTCTCAGACATGGCGCGTGCTCCTTTTGGGGGTCGGGTGGCCGGGTCGCGCACCATATGGCTGCGACCTTGTGATGCAAGGCTTGTTTCCCGGCGGCAGGCCGCTAAGCCTCTCGCCATGGCCGCCTTGCCCGACCTTGTATTGTTCGCCAAATACCCGCTGCCGGGCTATGCCAAGACACGGCTGATCCCGGCGCTGGGTGCGCAAGGCGCTGCAAACGTTCACCGATATCTCGCAAGGCGCACTGTGGACACGCTGTTGCAAAGCGGCGCCCCGGTCGAAGTGCGTTATGCCGGCACAGACGAAACCGCGTTCCGGTCCTGGCTCGGCGATGGCGCAACATTTGCCAAACAGGTCGAAGGCGGCCTGACCGAACGGCTGATCGATGCGGGCCGCGACCACGGCCATGTCTTTTTAGGCGCCGATACGCCCGATCTTCAGGTGGCCCATGTGCGCGAGGCGATCGCTGCATTGGAAACGCATGACATCGTGATCGGCCCCGCAGAGGATGGCGGCTATTACCTGATCGGAATGCACCAGGCACGACCCGAGTTGCTCCACAACATGCCCTGGAGCACCGCCGAAGTGACGCCGGAAACGCTGCGCCGCTGCAAAGATCTCGGGCTTTCGGTCGCGCTGTTGCCCGTGCTCGCGGATTGCGACCGGCCCGAAGATCTGCAGCGATGGCCGGAACTGGCGCTGCTGGCATGACCGGTCATGCCTTGCCCGTCCGGGTCACGTTGATGATCCCGGCGCTCAACGAATCGAAGGCGCTGCCCGCGACCATTGCCAATGTCGCCGCGCTCGACCCTCAACCCGATGAGATCCTGCTGGTCGATGGCGGCAGCGAGGACGATACCGTGGCGCTGGCTCAGGCAGCAGGCTGGCGCGCGATTGTTTCGCCAACGCGCGGGCGCGGTCCGCAGATCAACTTTGGCGTCGAACAATCGGCCGGAGAGCTTGTCTGCATCCTCCACGCCGATAGCCTGCTGCCACCCGATGCCATCGCTCACATCCGCGCGGTGCTGGAGGATCGCAGGATCGCGCTTGCCACCTTCCTGCCCATCATCCGGGGCGAAAAGCTGCGCTGGTTCACCACCGCGCACAATTGGTGGAAGACCTATTACCCGCTGGTCACCCATCCGCATCTGTTCGCAAGGGGCGTGCGGCTGCTGTTCGGCGACCATGCCATGTTCTTTCGCCGCACCGATTACCTGCGAATCGGGGGCATCCCCGCCAGCGCCACGATCATGGAAGAGGCCGATCTTTGCATCGGCTTTGCCCGGATCGGGAAACTGAAGATGACCCGCAAGCCAGTGATCACATCGGACCGCCGCATTGCAGCATGGGGACCGCTGAAAGCGAACTACATCTATCTCAAGGTCGGGCTCGCCTGGACCTTCGGAATGCGCCATCGACTCAAGGACATGTATCCCGACATTCGGTAATCCGGGGGTTTTTGTGACATTAAGATGACAGCCAGGTGAATCTGCCGACCTTCAAATTTCGCATTCAAATTGACGGAACGTGCCATTTCGCACTTGCAACATAAACCATTCCATGTCATTTCGGCGTTGAGCACGAAACTCCTGTTCAGGAAGTATGAAAATGAAAATGAAAGCTGCAATCGCCGCGATCGCATTGACCACGATGGTCGGCGCTCCGGTTCTCGCCCAGGCTGCCGGTCGCGTGACCGCCGCCTCGACCGAAGAAAACGAAGCTGAAGGCAGCACCGGCATCATCATCGGTGTCGTTGCGGCTGCTGCCGTTGTCGGCGGCATCATCATCATCGCTGATGATGATGAGCCCAACAGCCCCTGATTTCTTCAGGCTAACGCTATCGAGAAAAGGGCGGCCCCACGGGTCGCCCTTTTTTTTGGCTGATGGAACCGGTGGCCCCGGTGTGCGCTGCGACCGGCTACGGGGGCCAGCCGCCTGTATCGCATTGCGTGGCCCTGACTTCCACCTCCCGGCCCTGTTGCTACTTACCGGTTTTTTAACCGGGACACGCCTAGACCGGACTTCTATGGTGCGCCGTGCTGCGGCACGCGAGCCGACCACTTTCGGGGATTGAGCATGCTGTCCGACAAGAAGCCTGAAGTTTGTGTGTTGGGTCTGGGCTATATCGGTCTTCCCACGGCTGCGATCATCGCGCGCTCAGGCTGCCGCGTACTGGGCGTCGATGTGTCCGAGCATGTCGTCAGCACCATTGCCGAAGGCCGCATCCATATCGAGGAGGTCGATCTCGATGGCCTGGTGCAAGGCGTCGTCGCGCGCGGGATGCTGCGCACGTCGCTGCAGGTCGAATCAGCAGATGTCTTCGTGATCGCGGTGCCGACCCCGTTCGACGAGAATCACGCGCCCGACATCAGCTATGTCCTGCAGGCCGCGAGCAGCATCGCCGCGGTGCTGAAACCTGGCGACTGCATCATCCTCGAATCGACGTCACCGGTGGGCACCACCGAAGAGATGCGCGACATGATCGCCAAGCTGCGTCCCGACCTCAAGGTGCCTGGGCTGACCGCCGATATCCCCGATATCGCCATCGCCTATTGTCCCGAGCGCGTCCTGCCCGGCCGTATCCTCGAAGAGCTGACCAACAATGATCGCTCGATCGGCGGCATCACGCCGCGCTGCGCGCGCAAGGCGCTGACCTTCTACCGCCGCTTCGTGCGCGGCGAGTGCATCACCACCGATGCGCGCTCGGCCGAGATGACCAAGCTGGTCGAAAACGCCTATCGCGACGTCAACATCGCCTTTGCCAACGAGCTGTCGATCGTCGCCGACCGCATGGGGCTGGACGTGTGGGAGGTGATTCGCCTCGCCAACCGCCACCCGCGCGTCAACATCCTGCAGCCCGGCCCCGGTGTGGGGGGACATTGCATTGCCGTCGACCCCTGGTTCATCATCCACGGCGCGCCCGATGAAACCCCGCTGATTCGCACTGCGCGCTGGGTCAACGATGGCAAGATCGGCCATGTGCTGACAAAGGCCGGCGAGCTGATCGACGCCCATGCCACCGCCCGCATCGCGTGCCTGGGTCTGGCATTCAAGGCGAATATCGACGATTTCCGCGAAAGCCCGGCCAACAAGGTTGCGCTGGCATTGGCGCAAAAATACGGCAGCCGCATCTCGATCGTCGAACCTTATGCGCAGGGCCTGCCGCCCGCGTACGACGGCCTGGGCGCGCAGCTGATCGATGTCGACGACGCCATCAAAAGCTGCGACCTGTTCATCGTGCTGGTCGATCACGACGTGTTCAAGTCGATCCCGCTCGCCGAGCGCGCCAACAAGCTGGTCTATGACACGCGCGGTATCTGGCCCGACCAGCCCGCCAAGCCGGAACGCGCCAACGGCCATTTGCGCCTCGCCGGCTGATCAGGCACACCATCGCCATGTCCATTCTTGTAACCGGAGCAGCCGGGTTCATCGGCCACGCCCTGATCCGCGCGCTGCTGCAGCGTGGCGAGCAGGTGGTCGGCATCGACAACCTCAACCCTTATTACGATCCGGCGCTCAAGCATGCGCGGCTGGCCGATCTGGCGACGGTGAACACAGGGCGTTTCGACTTCATCGAGCTCGATTTTGCCGATCACACCCCGCTGGAGACAGCGCTGGATACGCATGCGTTCGAGCACATCGTGCATCTCGGCGCGCAGGCAGGCGTGCGTTACAGCATCGACAATCCGCGCGCCTATGTTCAGTCAAACCTCGTCGGCCATCTCAACATGCTCGAATTGGCGCGCGCGCGTGGCACCGCGCAATTCGTCTATGCCTCGTCTTCGTCGGTGTACGGCAACAGCGCCGACAGCCCGTTTCGCGTCGATGCCAGGGTCGATCATCCCGTCTCGCTCTATGCGGCCACCAAGAAGGCCGATGAGCTGATGAGCGAGACGTACGCGCATCTGTATCGCCTGCCGATGACGGGGCTGCGCTTCTTCACCGTGTACGGCCCCTGGGGCCGGCCAGACATGGCGCTGTGGAAGTTCACCCGCGCGATCCTGCAGGGCGAGCCGATCGATGTGTACAACCATGGCGACATGCGCCGGGACTTTACCTATATCGATGACATCATCGCAGGCGTTCTGGCGGTCATCGACCAGCCCCCCGCAGATGATGGCCTGGTGAAGCCCGGCGGCAGTGTGTCCCCACACCGCATCTACAACATCGGCAACAATCAGCCCGAACCGCTAGGCCGGATGATCGATGTCATCGAGGCGGCGTGCGGCAGGCCTGCGGTCCGCAACATGCTGCCGATGCAGCCGGGCGATGTGTACGAAACCTATGCCGATATCAGCGCGATCCAGGCCGACCTGGGCTATGCCCCCGTCACCACGATCGACACCGGCATCCCGCGTTTCGTCGAGTGGTATCGCAGCTACACCGGCTGCTGACTTGCGGGCGCCACCAATGCGCCGTAACCCTAGCAAGTGACCGGTCAAACCCCCGGCGATGCAGGAGACTCAAGGCACTATGCTGATCATCGAAGGCTGGCTGCACTTTGCGCCGGGCGAAATCGACAAATTTGCCGAGGCGGCCCGCATCATGGTCGAGGAAACCCGCAAGGAAGACGGGTGCCTGCATTATGCCTTTGCACGCGACATGAACGATCCCGACATTCTGCGCATCACCGAGCGCTGGACCGACGAAGCCGCGCTAGATGCGCATTCGAAGTCTCCGCACATGGCGGCATTCGGCGCAGGCCTTGCGCAGGTCGAACGGGTCGGAGCCGACATCCGGCTGTACATTGGCGACGAGGTCCGGCGCATCATGTAGGTCTTGCAGCGCCCCCGCCGCTCCACCATATCGCCGACATGAGCACAGACAGCAGCAGCATGCCGACATGGCATGGAACCACCATCGTCGGCATTCGCAAGAACGGCAAGGCGGTGATCGCAGGCGATGGCCAGGTATCGATGGGCCAGACCGTCATGAAGCCCAACGCGCGCAAGGTGCGCCGTCTGGGCGATGGATCGGTGATCGGCGGCTTTGCCGGCGCGACCGCGGACGCCTTCACCCTGTTCGAACGGCTCGAAGGCAAGCTCGAACGGCATTCGGGGCAGCTGATGCGCGCTGCCGTCGAGCTCGCCAAGGACTGGCGCACCGACAAGTACCTGCGCAACCTGGAAGCGATGATGATCGTCGCCGACAAGGAGGTCACATTGATCCTCACCGGCAACGGCGATGTGCTGGAGCCTGTCGATGGCGTTGCCGCGATTGGATCGGGCGGCAACTTTGCGCTCGCCGCCGCGCGCGCGCTGATGGACTATGAACAGGACGCCGAGATAATCGCGCGCAAGGCGATGAAGGTCGCTGCGGACGTCTGCGTCTATACCAACGAATGCGTCACCCTGGAGGTGATTCCCGACGCCGCCGCCTGAGGCGCGCGCCCTTCCCGTCTCTATAAAGAAGACACCCCATGACTGATATGTTGACCCCCAAATCCATTGTCGCCGCGCTCGATGCCCACATCATCGGGCAGCAGGATGCCAAGCGTGCCGTCGCTGTCGCCTTGCGCAACCGCTGGCGCCGCCAGCGCCTGCCCGCCGAGCTGCGCGACGAGGTGACGCCCAAGAACATCCTGATGATCGGCCCAACGGGCTGCGGCAAGACCGAGATTTCACGGCGACTGGCCAAGCTTGCCGATGCGCCGTTCATCAAGATCGAGGCGACCAAGTTCACCGAAGTGGGCTATGTCGGCCGCGATGTCGACCAGATCGCGCGCGATCTGGTGGAAGACGCTGTACGGCTGGAAAAGGACCGCAGGCGCGAAAAGGTCCGCGAGGCCGCATCCGAAGCCGCGATGGAACGGCTGCTCAACGCCCTGGTCGGTGACAGCGCCAGCGAAGCGACGCGTCAGAGCTTTCGCCAGCGCATCCAGGACAACCACATGAACGATACAGAGGTCGAGATCGAGGTCGATGCGACGCCCAACATGCCGATGGAAATCCCCGGCATGGGCGGCCAGGTCGGCATGATCAACCTCAGCGACATGATGGGCAAGGCGTTCGGCCAGAAGCGCAGCAAGCCGCGCAAGATGCGGCTTGCCGATGCGTGGGACAAGCTGGTCGAGGAAGAATCCGAAAAGCGGATGGACCAGGACGACGTCGCGCGCGTCGCGCTGGCAGACGCCGAAGCCAACGGCATCGTGTTCCTTGACGAGATCGACAAGATCGCGGTGTCCGATGTGCGCGGCGGATCGGTGAGCCGCGAAGGCGTGCAGCGCGACCTGCTGCCGCTGATCGAGGGCACTACGGTGGCCACGAAATACGGGCCGATGAAGACCGACCATGTGCTGTTTATCGCATCGGGCGCGTTCCACATCGCCAAGCCCAGCGATATGCTGCCCGAACTACAGGGTCGTCTGCCGATCCGGGTCGAGCTGAAGGCCTTGAGCGAGGAGGATTTCTTCCACATCCTCACCCAGACCAAGGCCAATCTGGCGCAGCAATACAGCGCGCTGCTGGGTACCGAGGAACTGACGCTTGAGATCACCGAGGATGCGCTGCGCGAAGTCGCGCGGATCGCAGCATCGGTGAACGAGAGCGTCGAGAACATCGGCGCACGGCGGCTACAGACGGTGATGGAAAAGCTGCTGGAAGAGATCAGCTTCAACGCCGAGGATCACAGCGGCGAGACGTTCACCGTCGATGCCGACTATGTGAGGAAACAGCTGGCCGGAATCGCGAAGAACACGGATCTGAGCAAGTACGTCCTCTAGATCAAGCGGCCGCCCATGCGAACAGCTGGGCGGTCCTTGGCCGCGCCGATCCACCCGCATGGTCCGGGTCGGCGCGCCACGACATTAGCGCGAGGTTAACTATAGCCTGCTAGCTCCCTGGCATGCCGTTTGGATCTCATCCCGTGCTGCGCCAGCTTTATCTGGAAATGACCGTTCATTTCCACAACATCTCGTCCGACCTAAACCAGGGGCAGATGGTCGCCAGCCGGACGGGCGACGAATTCGCGCTGCGACAGATGCAGCGGATCAGTGCCGCACTGATGCCGATGGTGCCGTCCGTAATCGTGATCGGCGGCCTTCTGGCATTCGCCACCTGGGGCACGCCGGCGTTCTATGCCGTGATATTCGGCTCGGTCTTGAGCCTCATGTGCATGCTGGCAACAATCCCCCTCCACCTTCGGTTGCGCACATTGGCGGACCAGCCCGTCCGCCTCCAGGAAAGCCTGCCGCGCATCGGCAGGCAGCTGACAGCGGTGGCGTTGGTTTCGGGAATCAGCTGGTCGACCATCATCGCCGGTCTTTTGATGTCCGGCATACCGCAATTGAGTGACATGGCGATCACGATCAGCATCGCGACAACCGCCATCGGTACGCTGTGCTATCTTTCGCTGCCTGCGACAAACCTCGTCTGGCTCACCTCGATGGGCAGCGGGCTGTGTGTGGCCCTCGAGGTCGCCGGACGGCAGATGTCGGGATATTTCTATCTGCTGCTGGCGGTGTTCTGCTTCATGATGTGGCGCAGCACCATGGTCATCTGGCGGCATTATGCCGAAGCCATTCTGCAATCGCATGAGCTGGCAGAGGCCCGCGAGCGCGAATTTCTGGCGGAACAGCACAAGGCCAGTGAAAAGGCCGAACAGGAACTGCGCGCCCAGAAATTGCTCGCAGAGCAGCACGACCGTCACATGGCTGAGCGTCGACGAGCCAGAGCAGGCCTGGCCGAAGCCTTTGACCGGTCCGTCATACAGACGATCGAAAGCCTGGGCACGGCCCTCACCCGCCTGGGGGTCTGCGCTTCGGCGCTGCACGAGATTGGCGAAGAAACAGGCCATAGCGCGGCTCAGGTCAATGCGCGCGCCGCCAATGTCGGCCATTCCGTGCAGAATGTATCAGGCGCTGCGGCGCAACTCAGCCAGTCGGCGCAGTTGATTGTTCAGCGGGTCGAGGACCAGCACCTGGCAGCGACCGCCGCCCGGGCCTCGTCTCTCGAAGGCAGTGAGGCGGTCGGTGCCCTGGCGCATCAGGCCGCGAAGGTGTCGCAGATCGCGACCCTCATCCAGGATATCGCCTCACAGACCAACCTGCTTGCGCTGAACGCCACGATCGAGGCGGCCCGCGCCGGCGAGGCCGGGCGCGGGTTTGCCATCGTCGCGCAAGAGGTCAAGCAGCTTGCAGGTCAGACCCGCGGTGCCATCAATTCGGTCGGCCAGACCGTGGATGGTATCCGTACCCGGATGACGCTGGCCGAAAACACCATCGATTCGATTGCAGACCAGATCGATCTGGTCAGCGACGGCGCGGCACATATCGCGAAGGTCATCAGCGAACAGCGCGAAGCCACCGTGGGCATCAACACCCATGCGCATCAGGTGGCGCACGACGCGCGGTCGATGGAAGAAACCGCCCGCACCGTCAGCCACAACGCTGTTCGCGTCAAATCCATGTCCGACGACATCCGCGCGCTGACGGTGCAGCTCGACCAACAGGCCAGCGTGCTGCGGGCGGCCAGCGCAGAGTTTCTTGCCGAACTCAAGACAGGCTGAAACGCGGTTCATCGCATTCGCCAGGCAAAGCCGGGTGATATGCTGGGCAAGCTGCACGACCCGCGCTATCATTGCAGTACCATGGCCAATTTCATGTCATGTTCATGCGTCGCTGGCCACCACGCGGCCATGACAGCAATGCCTTTTATCGCCGTGACGCAGGTAGAAATGCAGCAGACGACCAGACCCGACAGATCGTCCGCCTTATCTTTCGTGCCACGGCTGCTCGCATTGGTCGCCGCGTTGATGCTGGCGGTGCAACCGGCTGCGGCGCAATCCATCCTGCGCGATGCCGAAACCGAGGCTCTGCTCGCGGACATGTCGCGCGAACTGATCATCGCTGCCGGATTGCTCCCCAGCAACGTCAACGTCGTCGTCATCAACGATCGCAGCATCAACGCCTTTGTTGCCGGGACGCAGGACGTCTACATCCACAGCGGACTGGTCGAAGCTGCAGACAGCGTCAACGAGGTTCAGGGCGTCATCGCGCACGAACTGGGCCATATCGCTCTGGGCCATTCGATCACTCGGTCCGAAAGCGCCTCGAAGGCTGGCAACATTACCATTCTGTCGCTGCTGCTGGGGATTGCCGCTGTCGCTGCTGGCGCTGGCGAGGCGGGGCTTGGCATCATGGGCGCCGGCCAACAGGCAGCGCTCGGCAATTTCCTGGCGCACACGCGCGGCGAGGAAGCGGGCGCCGATGTCGCGGGCGCAAAGTATCTCTCGCAGGCCGGGCTCACCGGCAAGGGTTCAATCAACTTCTTCAAGAAGCTGCAGAACCTGGAGTTCCGCCTCGCGATCCCGCAGGAAGACAGCTACAACCGTTCGCACCCGCTCTCGGGCGAACGCATCACGCTGCTGCAGGAAATCTACCAGAACGATCCGGCCTATGACCGCGCGGTCGATCCGGACCTGGAAGCCCGCTTTCAACGGATCAAGGCAAAGCTGACCGGTTATGTGGCTGACCCGGATGAAACCCTGCGCGATTACCCGGAGACCGATCAGAGCGTACCAGCACGCTATGCCCGCGCCTATGCCTGGCACAAGAGCGCCTATCCAGAAAAGGCGCTGGCAGAGGCTCGGTCATTACTCGCCGAAGCGCCGGACGATCCCTATTTTCTCGAGATCTACGGCCAGATCCTGCTCGAATCCGGGCGCCCGAAAGAGGCACTGGTGCCGCTGCAAAAGGCGGTTGCGACCACCAATTCGCAATCCTTGATTGCAGGCGTCTATGGCCACGCGCTGATTGCCAGCGAAGACCCGGCCAACCTGCCCGAGGCAGAGCGCGTGCTGCGTGCGTCGCTGGCGCGCGATGCGGAAAACCCGTTCGCCTGGTATCAGTTGGGCGTGGTCTATGAAAGCCGGGGCGACAGGCCGCGCGCCGCGCTAGCCAGTGCGGAGCGCTACGTGCTCCAGGGCAATGCCCCGCTGGCGCTGCGCAGCGCAGAAGAGGCGATGATCGGCCTGCCGCAGGGCAGCGCAGACTGGATCCGCGCCCAGGATATTGCCATTCTTGCTCGCGATGCGGTTGAACGACAACCACGCCGCCGCTAAGCCTCTCTTCACTAAACCGACTTGCATCAACCAAAGGCCCGCCATGACAAACCAAGCGTCTTCCTCAGGCGAGGCCCGGACAGGGAAATTGCTGATTATGGGCGTCGCCGCTTTTCTAACCGTCGCCGCGGGCGCCGGCGCCTTGATGTTGCACAGCGGTGCGACTGCAACTTCGGCGGCACCAGCTGCGCTCGATGCCGACAAGGCAGCAGCAGCGGCGGGATTTGATGCCAATGACAAGGCCGCGATCGAGGCGATCGTGCGTGCCTATATCCTGGAAAATCCCGAGATCATCCCAGAGGCTGTCGAACAGCTGCGCGGCAAACAGGCCGCCCAGCGTATCAATGCGGTGCGCGGCAAGATCGAAAAGCCCTATGCCGCCGCCTTTGCCGGCAACCCCAATGGCGATGTGGTGCTGGTCGAATATTCCGACTTCGCTTGCGGCTTCTGTCGCCAGAGCGTCAGTGACGTCGCGCGGCTGGTGAGCGAGGACAAGAACCTCAAGATCGTCTTCCACGAACTGCCGATCCTCTCGGACGAAAGCCGCGTCGCAGCCGCCTGGGGCATGGCCGCCGCGCAGCAGGGCAAATATTACGCTTTCTACAAGGCGATGTTCGATGCTGGACGCCCCAGCCAGGCGACGATCGAGCAGGCTGCCAAGGCCTCGGGGCTCGACATGGCCCAGGCGCGCACATTCGTCGCCAGCAAACAGGCAGACGAGGTCATCGACGGCAACATCCGCATCGCCCAGCAGCTCGAGTTCAGCGGAACGCCCAGTTGGGTGGTCGGCAACAAGGTGCTGAACGGTGCGGTCGGCTATGGCGAACTGAAGGCAGCGATTGACGAGGTCAGGTCGGCGAAGAAAGTCGCAGGCTAAGGCCCATGCGCGCCGTCTGGCAAAGCGCAGCGGCTCTGGCGCTGGCCTGTGGCTTGGCCAGCAGCAATGGTGCAGGCGCAATGCCTGCCGCTGACCAGGAGCAATCGCTGAGCGACCTGCGCGAAGCCGACGTGCGCGTGCTTTCGGTCGGATACCGGCTCGCGACCGCCAACGCTCCGTTTTGCCGGGTGACCGAAAACGCCGCAGGGCTCGCGCTGCACCATATCGGTCAATATCCCGATGCAACGGCAGCCAGGGCATCGTTCGGCTTTGACCGCGATTTTGCCGTGCTGGCCCTGGTGGCAGACGGCCCTGGCACGCGCGCGGGGTTGCGCCCCGATGATGCGGTGGTGTCGCTGAACGGCGGGCCCCTCTCCCCTGCCCCGGCTGAACTGGCCGCCATTGACCAGCCCGCCGCCTATCGTCCGATTGCCTGGGCCGTTGCAAAGCTTCGCGCGGCGCTGGGCACCGGGCCGGTACAGCTTGGAGTGCTCCGCGATGGATCACTTGCCGAGATCACCATCACCGGAACACCCGCCTGCCGCAGCCGCTTCGAACTGCGGCCCAGCAACACTTATGGCGCATCTGCCGATGGCGACATCATCGGCATCACCAGTGCGATGCTCGGCTTCATGGTTGACGATGACGAACTCGCCGCGATCCTGGCGCACGAAATGGCGCACAATCTGCTGGAACATCGGCGGCGGCTGAACGATGCCGGCATCCAGCGCGGGCTGATGCAGCAATTGGGCCGCAACGCACGGCTGACGCTGGAGACCGAGATCGAGGCTGACCGGCTGTCGATCTGGCTGATGGCCAACGCCGGTTATGATCCTGCCGGCGCGATCCGCTTCTGGACCCGCTATGGCAAGCAGCGCGGCAAGGGCATCTTCTCCGCACCGACGCATTACCGCTGGAAGAAGCGGGTGGGTCTATTCCAGGAGGAGATGGCGAAGCTCACCGCCGCCGCCAAAGATGCCCGCGGCTGGTATCCGCCGCTGCTGGCGGCCCCGCTAGAACCGCTGGAATAAGCGCCGAAGCCTGCTGCGCTTGGGCGCATTTTTCGCTTTGCCCCCCTGATCATTTCGTTTCGCCGCACTTTGGGAGTCGCAGCGGGAACAGAATTGTTCGCTCGTCAGTCTCCGGGGGACAGGGGCAATTTTCTTATCCTCAAGGAGCAAAAGAATGCACTTCAATGCAAAGCCCCAGGGCGTCCGCATGGCGATGGCCGCCCTCGCCCTGTCGGCATCCACCGTTGTCGTTGCGCAAGAGGCTGCGCCGCTGCGCGCTGATGTCGCAAGCGAAGCCGAGGCCCTGCCCGACTCTTCGACGATGACCAAGGGCCCGGAGATCAAGGGCGTGCTGACCGCGCGTCAGGGCGACCGCATTCAGGTCCAGACCGCCGATGGTGCGCGCACCGTTCTGTACATCAACGACCAGACCGATGTTCGCGCGACCGGTGGACTGTTCGGCGCAAGCCGCACCGAGCTCGATACAGGAGCGCTGCTCAACGGGCTGCCGCTGACGATCAAGACGCTGCAGTCGGGCGAGACGCTGCTGGCCAGCCAGATCACCTTCAAGAACACCGATTTCAAGACCGCCTCGATGATCCGCACCGGCACATCGCAGCAGTTTGCCGAGCAGTCGGCCGCGACCGAAGCCCTGCGCGGCCGCATGGGCGATATCGACCAGTATAACGTGAAGGCAACGACCAACGTGTACTTCGACACGGCGCAGGCGAAACTCACTGACGAATCGAAGGCGCAGTTGTGCGCGGTGGCAGGTTCGGCCGAGCAGATGGACAACGCGCTGATGCTGGTCGTGGGCTATACCGATGCCGACGGCGACGAGGAATTCAACCAGACGCTGAGCGAAAAGCGCGCTGCCAGCGTGATCAACTATCTGCAGCAGGCCTGCAAGTGGAAGCCCTATCGCATGCTGACCCCCGCCGGCATGGCCGAAGCCGATCCGGTGGCGGACAACATGACCGAAGAAGGCAAGGCGCAGAACCGCCGCGTTGCCGTGAACATCCTGGTCAGCAAGGCCGTGGATGGCCTGTATGCGGAAAACTCCGCGCGCTGACAGACGGTCGCGTCGGATGACAATGGTCAAGGGGTGTCAGCTGGTCTCAGCCGCTGACACCCCTTCGCCTTTGCATATCCCGCGCGCCTTGCCGCTCAAACCGGTTCAGCGACCTTGGCGTACATCGAGTTGATGGGACGAGCCATGACGCGGCGGACCATGGGCTCGAAGAATGCGAGCGGCTCGCTCTCGTAATCGGGATCGAACGCAGCCTGATCGTATTTCTCACAAAACTCGGCGCAGGCATCGAAATGCGGCGAACTGCGGAAATTCTCGCGGACGTCCCGATCGCCGCCGATGAAGTGGAAATAATAATAGCCCTGGAAGGCACCATGGTTGGCGCAGATCCAGTGGACCTCTTCCGATACGAACGGCTTGAGGATGGCAGCGGAGACATCGGGGTGGTTATAGCTCCCCAGCGTATCGCCAATGTCGTGCAGCAATGCCATCACCACATAGGGCTCGTCGCGTCCGTCGCGGTGCGCGCGGGTTGCGGTTTGCAGGCTGTGTTGCAGCCGGTCAATCGGGAACCCGCCGAAATCGCCGTCGAGCAGCCGCAGATGCGCCAGCACCCGGTCGGCCAGGCCATGGGCGAACTCGCGGTACTGACCGGCAATGATAGCCCAGTCTTCCTGCGTCCCGTTGGTCATGGCGGTGAACTTTGCGCGCTCCTCGGGCGCCAGGGTGTCGATGTTCATGCGGCGGATCCTCTCGTTTTGCTTGGCTTGCAGCGTAACCCAGCACCGCAGCCGATGCAAAAGCTTGTACCGGCAAAAAATTCTGGGGTGCGGGCACATTTCGGGCTAAGCCGGGTTCCATGATGGCGATGCTGCCCTTCAAGCCGACACCGTTCTTTGCCAACAAGAACCGGGCCTTCTGGAACCTGCAGACCTTGGGTTGGGCAGGCGCTCTCGCGCTGCGTGGCATTTCTGGCCTCGCCAACGGGCAACCGATCTCGTTTCTGGTGCCGATCATCATTGCCACGATCACCGGCTATTCGGTGTCGCTGGTGATGAGCGTGATCTATCAGACCCTGATCGACCGCAAGCCGCTGGTGACCTGGGGCGTGACGCTCATCGTCCTGCTGACAGGCTCTGCGCTCTACGCCTTTGTCGATGCGTGGGTGGCGACATTGTATCGCCCGGGCACCGACAGCAATTTCACCGCGATCCTGCTCGGCGCCTTCTACCTCGACCTCACACTGTTGGGGGCCTGGTCGGCGCTCTATTACGCGATCAACTTCTTCCTGCGGATCGAGGAACAGCAGGACCAGATGCTGCGGCTGGAAAATCAGGCCACCAGCGCGCAACTGGCGATGCTGCGGTATCAGCTCAACCCGCATTTCCTGTTCAATACGCTGAACAGCATCTCCACATTGGTGCTGCTCAAGCAGACCGAACCTGCCAACGCCATGCTCTCGCGCCTGTCGTCGTTCCTGCGCTACACGCTGGCGAACGAGCCCACTGCACGGGTGACCCTGGCGCAAGAGGTCGAGACATTGAAGCTGTACCTCGACATCGAGAAGATGCGGTTTGAGGAGCGGCTGCGCGCGCATTTCGAGATCGAGCCGAACGCGGCCAGCGCGCTGCTTCCCTCGCTGCTCTTGCAACCTTTGGTCGAGAACGCCATTAAATATGCAGTAACACCCAAGGAAGATGGTGCCGATATCACCATCGCCGCGCAACTCATCGGACCGTTGCTGCGTATCACCGTAACCGACACAGGGCCCGGATTGAAGAAGCAAGGCACGACAGCCAATGCATCAACCGGGGTCGGGCTGGCGAATATCAGGGACAGACTGTCCCAGGCATATGAAGACAATCACCGGTTTGAGACACGATCATCACCCGGGGGCGGCTATAGCGTGATTATCGAAATTCCGTTTGAAACACGCGAACAAAGGCAACTACAGGCATGACCATCCGCACCATCCTGATCGATGACGAGAAACTCGCCATTCAGGGAATGCAGCTTCGGCTGGAAAAGTTTGAAGACATCGAAATCATCGACACCTGCCTCAACGGGCGCGAGGCGATCCGCAAGATCAAGACACTGAAGCCCGACCTGATCTTCCTCGACATTCAGATGCCGGGGTTCGACGGCTTTTCGGTCGTCCAGGGCATCATGGACATTGACCCCCCGCTCGTGGTCTTCTGCACCGCCTATTCCGAACACGCGATCAAGGCGTTCGAAGCACAGGCAGTCGATTATCTGCTCAAGCCGGTCGAGGACGTGCGCCTGGCCGATGCCATCGATCGCATCCGCGAGCGCATCCGCGACAAGAAGGGCCGTGAAGAAGCGGTCAAGCTGATGAATGTGCTGAACGAGGTCGCCCCCGACGCGGTCGAAGGACTGGATCTGGGCGATGACGATGAAGCGGCTGCTTCGAGCCGTTACGAGAAGCTCATCAACATCAAGGATCGCGGTCAGATCTTCCGTGTCGATGTCGACACGATCGAGCGGATAGACGCTGCCGGTGACTATATGTGCATCTATACCGGCGACAATTCGCTGATCCTGCGCGAAACGATGAAGGACCTGGAGAAGCGGCTCGATCCGCGCAATTTCCAGCGCGTTCATCGGTCAACGATCGTCAATCTGGGGCTGGTCCGCCAGGTCAAGCCGCACACCAACGGCGAGTGCTTCCTGGTTCTCGAATCGGGCGCACAGGTGAAGGTCTCGCGCAGCTATCGCGACGTGGTGGCACGTTTCGTTCACTGATCGATCGATCACGCCACCCCGAACCTGCTCTCGCGCGACTTTGACCCGACCGAGCGTTTCTACGCTCAACTGGGTTTCGAGCGCGAGTGGCGGGATGAGGGGTGGCACGCTGCTGCGCCTCATTCCGCCACCCCTCCCGCGATCTGAGCGGCAGGCGCGCCTACCGTCAGCGCCGCCGGGCGAAAAATTCCTTCAACAATGCCGCTGCCTCGCTCTCGCCAACGCCTGCATAGACCTCGGGCTTGTGCAGCACCGTTGGCTGATGGAACAGGCGCGGACCGTGTTCGACAGCGCCACCCTTCGGATCGCTGGCAGCATAATACAGCCGAGCGATGCGGGCGTGGGCAATCGCCCCGGCGCACATCGCACAGGGCTCCAGCGTCACCCATAGCTCGCAGCCAGTCAGCCGGTCGGTGCCGAGGGCGATGCAGGCGGCTCGGATCGCCATGATCTCGGCATGGGCGGTGGGGTCGTGCAGGGCGCGCGGCTGGTTGTGCCCCTGCCCGACTACACGCCCTTGATGAACGACGATCGCTCCAACCGGAACTTCGCCCAACGCTGCAGCGCGACGGGCAAGATCGAGCGCCTGTGCGGCATGAAGGCGGGCGTGATCCAGCGTCATGTCATGCGCCTAACCAGAATGCGCTTGCTCTGCCAGCCATTTCGGGGAATAGCAGGCTTCCACCGGGCAGCAGGCTGTTGACTTGATCGTCATCAAACGCTAACCGCCCCGTTCTTCTAGCAAACCTATTGCATCAGGATTCTTTATCATGTCGCGTATCTGCGAACTGACCGGCAAAGGCCGGATGGTCGGCCACAATGTGTCCCACGCCAACAACAAGACCAAGCGCGTATTTCTGCCCAACCTGCAGAACGTCACGCTGATGAGCGAAAAGCTCGACCGCAGCTTCAAGCTCCGCGTCTCGACTGCCGGCCTGCGTTCGGTCGAGCATGTCGGTGGCCTGGACAACTGGCTGCTCAAGACCAGCGAAGAAAAGCTGTCGGCTCGCGCTGCCAAGATCAAGCGCGAACTCAACAAGACCGCTGCCTGATTGGTTTGCCTGTCTGCCCGCTTGATGGCGGGCGACGGGCACTTTCGGCACACCGCCTTCAGGGACGGTCTGGCAAAGCGTGCTTCGCAAGCCGAAGCACGCTTCTTTGCTTGTCATGCCTCTGATTATCGGCGGTTCGGCGTCTTGTGCAGTTCGAACTTCAGCAGCAGTGTGCGCTGAACTGCCAGATAGTTATCGTCCGAAATCACCCAAATGATCGTGCGCTGGCCTTCGCGATCAATCGCGATGCCTTCCATGTTGTCCGTGGGCAAAGGTGGCTTGAGCGTGGCTATGGTCCGCGATCGGACCAGGACACCATCGCGCACAGCGCCTGCCGCGATAATGCCGATCTTGGCGCTTACCCCTTCCAGATACGCAAACCGCCGATGCAGCGCCAGCAGCCGCCCGTCGGGCAATGCCGCGACATCGGTGATGCGATAGCCCTCTGGCGGCTGATAGGCGAACGCTTCGGCTTTTGCTCCGGGCTCTGATGGGTCACTGCGATAGATAAGGCCGATGGTAACGCCCGGACGGACCGACCTTGATTCGGCAAACACCACAAAACTTCCGTCGGTGCGACGCACCATGGCCTCTGCGCCGCCATTCTTGGGCCAGCCCTGCATCGCGCCTGGCTTTCCGGTCGATTCAGCGCGCGCGAAACCCGGCGAATAGCGGCGAATGCGATGGCGATGTTCAAAACCCACCCAGAACCTGCCAGACACCGGATCATGCGTCAGGCTTTCTGAATCCTGATCCTTCTTCGTGCTGTTCTCGCCCTTGCGGATTGGCAACGGAGCGATGAAGCTGCCGGATGCCCGGTCACTCTTGGTCAGGGTAAATCCCGCCAGGATGGCCGCATCGCTCAAGGCCAGCAGCCGTCCGTCCCCCATGACATGCAGTGCTGAAAAGCCGCCGAAGTCGCTGTTATCGCTGTCCAGTTCCCAGCCGCCGACCAGCACCAGCTCGCCTTCGCCGATGCGGTGTGGCAGGCGTGGAAGGTCGAGAGGGCGCTTGAGGCTGATCTGCTGGCTGGTGTTGGCCGGCACCTCCGAGTCCGCCACGAACGCGCCGGTGCCCAGGAAGAACAACAGCGACATCAGCGCAAGAGCCCGGGTCAGCATGGCATGACGTCCCTTCGGGCTGGCCATTGGCGCACCTTCGGCCTTCCCCCGCCTCACTCGGCAGCCATGGGCCCTTCGGTGAACTGCAGGCTGGAAAGCCGCGCATACAACCCGTTGCGCCCGGAAAGCTGATCGTGCGTGCCTTCCTCGACAATAGCGCCGTCGCTCATCACGATGATCCTGTCAGCCGATCGAATCGTCGCCAAACGGTGCGCGATGACGAGGGTCGTGCGACCCTGCATCAGCCGGTCGAGGGCGGTCTGCACCAGCTTCTCGCTCTCTGCATCCAGCGCCGATGTTGCCTCGTCGAGCAACAGGATCGGCGAGTTGCGAAGCAGCGCGCGCGCGATAGAGATACGCTGGCGCTGGCCGCCGGATAGGCGCGCCCCGCCCTCGCCCAGATAGGTGTCGAGACCCTCGGGCATCTTGCGCAGGAACTCTGCCGCATTCGCCGCCTCTGCCGCGTCCCAGATCTGTTCGTCGGTCGCAGCCCAGTCGCCATAGCGCAGGTTGTCGCGGGCGCTGGCGGCAAACAGCACGCTGTCCTGCGGCACGAAGGCCATGCGATGGCGGATTTCCTTCGGGTCGGCAGACGACAGCGCCACGCCATCGATCCGCACCGATCCCGCCTGGGGATCGTAGAAGCGTTGTGCCAGCTGGAAAAGGGTCGATTTGCCCGCGCCCGAGGGCCCGACGATCGCCACCGTCTCACCAGGCGAAATCTGCAACGAAAAATCACGCAAGGCCAATGTTTCAGGCCGGGTGGGATAGGCAAAGCTCACATTCTGGAAGCTCAGCTGGCCACGCGGCGGTACGGGCAGCACAATGGGGTTGGCAGGCGCCCTGATCTCGGGCTGTTCGTTGAGCAGTTCGTTGAGCCGCCCGGCTGCGCCACCTGCGCGCAGCAGATCGCCATACACTTCCGTCAGCGCGCCGAAGGCACCCGCTACCAGACCGCCGGTGAGCACGAATGCCGCGATATCGCCACCCGACAGCCGGCCTTCGATCACATCAACCGCGCCCTGCCACATGATCATGGTGATCGCACCGAAGATCAGCGTGATGACAACCGCCGTGAGGCTGGCGCGCAAGGTGATGCGGCGGCGGGCGGTGGCAAAGGTGGATTCAACCGCCTCGCCAAAGCGCGCGGCTTCGCGATCTTCCTGACCGAAGGCCTGCACGATCTTCATCGCTGCCAGCACCTCGGTGGTGGTCGCGCCGACATTCGCGACGCGGTCCTGGCTGGAGCGGGCAACCTTTTCCAGCTTGCGGCCAATGAACACGATTGGCAGCACGATCACCGGGATGCCCAGCAGCAGCATGCCGGTGAGCTTGGGCGCGAGCGAGAACAGATAGGCGATGCCGCCGATGCCGACGACGATGTTGCGCAACGCCACCGATACGGTCGTTCCGACGACCTGCTCGACGATCGCGGTATCCGATGTCATGCGCGAGGCGATCTCGGACGGGCGGTTCGTTTCGAAGAAGCTGGGGGCAAGCCGCAGCAGGTTGCGCTGCACGGTCAGCCGGATATCGGCGACCACCCGCTCGCCCAGCCACGAGACGAAGTAGAACCGCAGCGCGGTTGAAATGCCCAGCACCACCGTGATCAGGAACAGATAGCGGAACCAGCGGCCGATATCTTCGGTGCTGCCCCCGGCATCGAAGCCGCGATCGATGACCAGCTTGAACCCGGCGGGAATCGCCAGCGTCGCCCCTGCGGCCACCGTCAGCGCGAGCAGCGCGAAGGTCATCTGGCGCGGATAGGCCGATGCGAACCGCATGATCATCGCCAGATTGCCCAGCTGGCGCGGGTTGCCGCGTTTGGCCTTGCCGGTCGCGGCCTCTTCGGCTTCGGGCTTGATCGTGCCTGCAGAGTCGTTTGCGGCCACTGGGTCCGCCGATGAAATGTGTGTTTCCGCCATGGCAGAGCGCCTAGCAGGCATGCCCGTTCCACTCAACGCTTTTGGGATTGCCCCGGCCCGGCAACGCCGCCCGCAGGCTGCTGAAGTTTACAACAGGCTAACGGCTTGTAACCGATCCATTAACCCGGGCGTGAGAGGCTTTTGCGAGGCAACCTCACGGGCAATACGCGCGTTAAATGCTTGTATTTTCCGTGGTGCAGCGCAACATTGGCCGCCGAGAGGCCGCCGGATAGAGCCGCAGCAAGCGGACACGGCGGTTTGCAGGGGAATTACATGCTTTACCACGCTTATGAACTTCAACGCTCGTTCCTTTCGAGCGCCAGCGCCATTGCGACAATGGGCGCCAACATGCTCAACAGCCCGCTCAATCCGATGACCTATTTCGGTGGTGAGCCGATCATGGCGTCGGCGCTGGAGGTGTTCGCTCACGCGTCCGCCCCACGCGGCAAGCCCGCGTTCGGGATCACATCCGTCGAGATCGATGGAGTCGAAAGCCTGGTCCAGGAAGAGATCGTGCTCGAGCGACCCTTTGGCGACCTGATCCGGTTCCGCCACGCCACTCTTCCCAAGGATGCGCCGAGGCTGCTGATTGCAGCCCCGATGTCGGGACATTATGCGACGCTGCTGCGCGGCACCGTGGCACGCATGATTCCCGGCCATGAGGTCTATATCACCGATTGGGCCGATGCGCGCGATGTTCCGCTGAAGGAAGGCCGTTTCGATCTCGACGACTATATCGACTATCTGGTCGGCTTTCTCGAGCACATCGGGCCTGGCGCGCACATGCTCGCCGTATGCCAGCCTTCGGTGCCGTGCTTTGCCGCTGCCGCGCTGATGTCGGCCGACAATCACGCGTGCCGCCCCAAGACGCTGACGATGATGGGTGGTCCGATCGACACGCGCGAAGCACCAACGGCGGTCAACACGATGGCGACCAAGCGCCCGCTGGCCTGGTTCGAGCACAATGTCATCGCCAAGGTGCCGTTCCAGTACAAGGGTTCGGGCCGCAAGGTGTATCCGGGCTTCATGCAGCTGACCGGCTTCATGTCGATGAACCTGGGCAACCACATGATGAGCCACTGGGAGATGTTCAAACATCTTGTCAACGGCGACGGTGAAAGCGCTGACTCAACAAAGGATTTCTACGACGAGTATCGCTCCGTCTGCGATATGACGGCAGAATTCTACCTGCAGACGGTCGAGAATGTGTTCCAGACGCACAGCCTGCCCAAGGGTGAATTCATGCACCGCGGCAAGCGGATCGACCCGTGCACCATTACCGACATCGCGCTGCTGGCGATCGAAGGCGAGCGCGACGACATCAGCGGTCTTGGGCAGACTCGCGCCGCGCTGACACTCACACCCAAGCTGCCGAAGGCGAAAAAGAAATACCTGATGGCCGAGAGCGTCGGCCACTACGGCATCTTCAACGGCAGCAAATGGCGCGAACGCATTGCGCCCGTGGTCGAGGACTGGATCCTCGCTCACAACTGATCGCACACTGAGGCACGGGGCGGCATTTGTATCTTGCCGCCCCGTGCCTGGCCGCTTATCGACGCGCCCATGATCACTCTGAAGACCGTGCGCGTCGAGCGTTTTGCCGTCGATGGCAGTTTCATCATCTCCCGTGGCGCGAAGACCGACGTGGATGTCGTGTACTGCGAAGTAACGGACGGCACCCATGTGGGCCGGGGCGAAGGCACGCCGATCTATTACGAGGGCGAGACCGCCGAACTTTGCGCCGAAGCCATTGACCTGCGCGCCAAGCAGAACCGCCCGCTGACGCGCGACGATCTGCTCAAGACGATGATGGAAGGTGCAGCGCGCAATGCGCTTGATGCGGCACTGTGGGATCTGGAGGTGCAGGCGACGGGCAAGCCCTTGTGGCAGCTCGCCAAGCTCCCCCAACCCAAGCCGCTGATAACAGCCTACACGATTTCGCTGGGCGATCCGGAGACCATGAAGGCTGACGCGCGCAAGGCCGCGATCAAGGGCTATCCGTTGTTGAAGCTCAAGCTGAATGGCGAGGACGATCTGCTGCGAGTCTCTGCAGTGCGCATCGGTGCGCCCGAAGCACGGTTGATTGTCGATGCCAATGAAGCGTGGGAAGACGTCGACCTGGCCGAGATCACCAGTGCGTTGAAGAAGCTGGGGGTCGAGCTCATCGAGCAGCCCGTCGGGGCGGGATTCGAGGACGATCTGCAAGGCGTTCGAAGCGCCCTGCCCTTCTGCGCCGATGAAAGCTGCCATGTTGCCGAAGATATCGAGCGCGTGGCTGGAAGCTTCCAGGCAGTCAACATCAAGCTCGACAAGGCAGGTGGCTTGACCGAGGCGCTCCGCCTGAGCGAGGCGGCCAAGGCCCATGGCCTGAAGACGATGGTTGGCTGCATGCTGTCGACCAGCCTGGGTATCCATCCTGCCTTCCATCTCGCCCAGACTGCAGACTGGGTCGATCTTGATGGCCCCGCCCTGCTGCAGCGAGACCGCGACGGCGGCTTTCGCTTTGACAGCGGCAGGATCAGCCTTTCCTGAGCCAGCTGGCAGTTTACCGCCACCTGCCCGGACGCGATGGGCAGGCGGCGGAAATTCAAATCAGCTCAAGATCATAGCGCGGTTTCGACGTGCTTGCCCTCAAGATCCCTGGCCGACATCGTGCCGCCAAACATCATCTTGAGCTTGCCCATCAGGGTCATGTCCGCCTGCCAGACTTCCATGTGGCTGGGATCGAACCGCAGCATCACCAGATCGGGATCGGACTTGCCCTGATCGTACCAGGCTTCAACCGAGTTCGACCAGAACTTGTCGATGATGGCCGGATCGTTATCGATCGTCAGCATGCCGGCGATACACGCGAACAGCTTGTGCCCCTCGCCGACATATTGCGCCATCGCGTCGTTGGTCGAGGTCAGGCCTTCGACGAGGCGGCTGGAGCGCGATCCGTAAAACCAGATCGGGCCCTGACGACCATCGAACTGCGCCGTCATCGGCTGGCTGTGCGCGACCTGCGCAGGCAGGCCCAGCATCAGAAAGGGGCTGCTCTCAAGCGCGCTCCAGAAGGCGTCGAGCGCTTCGTGGGTGTCGGCTGGCGTTGCGGTGGGGTTAGGTGTCATCGGTAGCTCCTGTATCTGGTACAGGGGTTACGATGGAGCAGGCGGCGCGTTCCCTCGCCTGTCAGCTGCCCGAAACGAAAACCCCGCCCCGGTGCAGGACCGGGGCGGGGTTTTGGAGCGTCGTCTGTCCTGAAGAGATCAGAACACTTCGAACAGGCCGGCAGCGCCCATGCCGCCGCCGACGCACATCGTCACCACGACGTATTTCGCACCGCGACGCTTGCCTTCGATCAGCGCGTGGCCGGTGCAGCGCGCGCCGGTCATGCCATAGGGATGGCCGATCGAGATCGATCCGCCGTTGACGTTGAGCAGCTCGTCAGGAATGCCGAGCACATCCTGGCAGTACAATACCTGCACCGCGAACGCCTCGTTCAGTTCCCACAGGCCGATATCGTCCATCTTCAGGCCGAAGCGCTTGAGCAGCTGCGGCACGGCGAACACGGGGCCGATGCCCATTTCGTCAGGCTCGGTACCGGCGGCGGCCATGCCGACATAGCGGCCCAGCGGCTGCAGGCCCTTCTGCTCGGCGAGCTTGGCTTCCATCAGCACCACCGAAGATGCGCCATCCGACAGCTGGCTGGCATTGCCGGCAGTAATGTTCATGCCCGGGCCCATCACCGGCTGCAGACCCTTCAGGCCTTCCAGCGTGGTGTCGGCGCGGTTGCCTTCATCCTTGGTCACTTCGACGTCAGTCATCGTGACCTCGCCGGTTTCCTTGTTCTTGAACGCCATCTTCGCCTTTACGGGGATGATTTCATCGTCGAACTTGCCGGCTGCCTGAGCAGCAGCGGTGCGCATCTGCGAGCGATAGGCATACTCGTCCTGGCGATCGCGGCTGATGTTGTAGCGCTTGGCGACCGTTTCTGCGGTCTGCAGCATCGGCATGTACACATCGTTGTGCATTGCCAGCAGTTCCGGATCGGGCGCGACGCGCATTTCGGGGGTCTGCACCATCGAGATCGATTCGACACCGCCTGCGACAACGATATCCATGCGATCGACGATGATCTGCTTGGCCGCGGTCGCGATCGACATGACGCCCGACGAGCACTGGCGGTCGATCGACATGCCGGCAACGGTAACAGGCAGGCCGGCACGCAGCGCGGCGGTGCGGCCGATGGTGTGCTGGACACCCTGCTGGAGCGCAGCGCCCATCACAACATCATCGACCTGACCGCCTTCGATGCCGGCGCGCTCGACAGCGGCGCGGATCGAATGGGCAGCCAGCGTCGGCGACGGGGTTGCGTTGAAGCCGCCGCGATAGGCCTTGCCGATGGGGGTACGGGCGGTGGAAACGATTACTGCATCACGCATGGGAATTCTCCTCGATATGCCCGCAAGCCTCTGCCTGCGGGCCGGTCTGGGTCACACGAAAAACTGGCTGATCCATTCTGCCATCACGGCAGGCTTGTCTTCGCCTTCGATCTCGACGCTGAACTCGAGCGTCTGCTGCCACTGGCCGGGGCGCTTTTCCTCGAGTTCGAGCAGCTTGAAATGGCCGCGCACCTTCTTGCCCGAACGCACCGGCGCCAGGAAGCGAACCTTGTTGCCGCCATAGTTCACGCCCATCTTCACGCCTTCGACGCGCGGGCAATCGGACTTTGCCATCAGCACGGGGAACAGCGACAGGGTGAGAAAGCCGTGCGCGATGGTGCCGCCGAACGGCGTCATCTTGGCCATTTCCTCGTTCACGTGAATGAACTGATGGTCTCCGGTCGCATCGGCAAACTTGTTGATCATCTCCTGATCCACCAGCAGCCATTCCGACGTGCCGAGGGTCTGGCCGACCATATCCTTCATTTCCTGCGGGGAAATTGCGCTCATTCTCGCTCTCCTGTCGATGATGCGACGATGGCGTTTGCGCCGTGCCGCCGCTTGGAATGCGCGTCTTTTGGCGCTTTTCCGCCAGTGACACAAGGCCAGACTGCACGCCGCTACGGCATGCAGGGCCCGCGCCGCACTTTACGCGAACGGAAAGGGTCAGGGCGCCCCCGACTCAGCGCTGTTCGCGTACGGTGACCGGAAAGCCGCCCTCGGGATAGGGCATGATCATCGTACCATCGGGCGCGGAGGTAAACGTGGTCTGGGTGGGATAGGCGAACTCCAGCCCTTCCGCATTGAACCGTTCCAGAATCGTCAAGCCGATGCTGTGGCGCGCCTCGAACACCACCTCGAAATCGCTGCTCATCACATCGAAATCGAGTTCGAAATCGATCGAGCTGGCTCCAAAACCGACAAAGCCGCTGCGGACGAACACAGCACCTGCCTGCTCGACGATCTCGCGCAGCATCACCGGAACCAGCCGTGCGCGATCGGGCGGGGTCTGGTAGATCAGACCGATCATGTAACGCGTCCTGCGCCGGTTGAGCCGGGTGTAGTTGATGATCTGCTTGCTCAGCAGATTGGTGTTCGAGATGATGATCTCTTCGCCGGTGACCGACCGAAGTCGTGCGCTTTTCAGACCGATTTTCTCGACCGTGGCGGTGGTGGTATCGAACCCGATCGTCTCGCCCCGCTTGAACGGCTTGTCGAAGATGATCGACAGCGCAGCAAACAGGTCCGAGAAGATGCCCTGCGCCGCCAGACCGATGGCGATGCCGCCAATACCCAGACCGGCGATCAGACCGGTTACGTTCACGCCCAGATTGTCGAGGACCATGATCGAGGCGATCGCAAACAGCACCACGGTAACCAGCAACCGGATGAGCGACATGGCGTTCGCCAGCGTCTCGCCGCCAGCATCGTCGCTGCCCGTTGCCCGCCGTTCGATCACGCCCAGGATGATCTCGCGCAGCCAGATCGCCACCTGGAAGACCGAGGCGACGGTGAACAGGAATGTCACCACCTGAACGATGCCCAGCGGCGCTTCGGAAAAGCCCACGACTAGACGCAGCGACACCGTGATCAGAAAATACTGCTTCGTCTTCGACAACGTCCGCGCGATGATCGCAGCCAGTGCCAGACGGTCAGGCTGACGCTCGGCATAGATCCGCGCCCGACGCTGAAGATAGGCCAGCGCAAAATAGACCGCTGTTCCGACACCCACCGCAATCGCGATTTCAACGGCGTGGTCGCTGATCCAGTCCCAGAGGCTGAACAGCCTCTGATTGATGTCTTCAGCGGTGAGGGCTTCCGGCAGCACGAGCGCGTCTGCAGGGGGAGATTTTGTCGTCATGCCCGGCAGGTAGGCAGGTGGCGACGCTCATGCAACCCGCGGCGCGGTTTTATCCCTGACCAGCGGACGAAAAGCCGCCTCCTTGCGGCGGCGCGCCAGATAGGTATCAAGTCCGATCTGCATGGCGATCAGCATGTAGATGAACGGCTGGAAGGCGATCCCGACAAACAGCGAGCCGACCATATAGATGATCTGCCCGTTCTGCAGCGCCAGCGCGAGCGGCACGACCCATTGCTCGTCGGACAGGTTGCGCTTGCGATAGATGCGCTGGACGATCTCCATCCGAACGATGCCACCCAGATGGATGATCAACCACAATGCCAGCCCGATGAAGCCCTGTTCACCCAGCATCTCGAAATAGCTGGAGTGATAGGCGCGCCCGGCATCGGTGATTTCCTGGCGCTCGATCTGCGTATTGGCCCCCTCGCCCTTGGCCTCGACAGTGTCGAACTTCACCTTGTTCTGCAGATACGCCTCGAACCCGCCACCCATCGGGTTTGCCTGCACATATTGCCAAGTCCACGCCCATACCGCGACGCGGGTGGAGGCGGATTGATCCGCCTTGTATTCGCCGATCGTCGCCATGCGGTTGGAAAAGCTCGAAGGCAGGAATGGCACCGCCGCCACCGCCAGCGCCGCAGCCAGCCCGGCATACAGGAACCGGTGACGCACGAAGCGCAGCATCAACACCGCCAGCACCCCGATGCAGACGAGGCCCGTGCGCGCCTGCGTGCCCACCGGGATCAGCAGGCAGGCAAAGACCAGCGCATAGGCAAAGCCCTTTACCTTCCAGTCGGGCGGAAACACCGTGCCATATTTGGCCAGCCACAAGATCAGCGGAATGATGCAGATCGCCACGGTGGAGATGATCGAGCCTTCGTACAATCCGCTGTTGTCGGAGATCAGCAGCTGCATCACGCCATAGCCGCCACCAGACACCAGGGTCTTGATGCCACCGGTGATGATGATCGAGCTGGCGCAGACCACCATGAACAGCCCCAAAGCCTCGATGCGCAGCTTGGTACGCAGCGTCAGCGGCAGGAACATCGCGAAGACCAGCGCCTTCCACACCCAGGCCCATTTGCCCTCGGCGTCGATGGGAAAGTCCGCCGTCTTGGTGGTATAGGCGCAATAGGCAAACAGCAGCAGCATCACCCCCTGGCGGAACGAAGCGCGCATGTCCTTCTTGTCGTCGGCGATCAGCCAGCCCCCGAATGCCAGCCCGAAAACAATCAGCGACACAGGAACGGCGTTCAGCATCCAATAGGATAGCCGCTGCGGCGCTACGATGTCGACATAGGCATAAGCCAGCACGAAGATGAACGGCCGCTTGAAGCCCAGCGCCAGGAACGCCACGAGAAAGCCGACAAAGGCCAGATCACGCATCGCCGCTTGTCCCCTGGCGCTTGGCGGGCGTCTTCTGGAAAAATCCCGACCCGGACTCGTCCTGCACAGGTGGGTCCTCACGGTCGAGGTCGACGCGCCAGACGAGCCGCCACGCTGCCAGCGCGACGAGCAGGTGCGAGACCGCAATGGCAAAATTGTCGACCATGAACCTGCGGCCTTGCTCTCTTTACCCGGTCACCCGACTATGCACGGGGCGGCTTGCAGCCTAAAGCCATAATCGCAATGGGTTGACGCGGCGTTAATCCTTTTACGCCATAGGCTTGCGCGCCATGACCCGGATCCTGCATGTCCTTGACCACAGCCTGCCGCTTCACAGCGGCTATGCCTTTCGCACCCGCGCCATCCTGACGGCGCAGCAGCGCGCGGGGCTGGACGTTCGCGCCGTCACCAGCGTGCGGCATCAGGCCTCGCTTCCTGCAGGCGCCAGCGTGGAGCCTGTCGAGGTCCATGACGGGCTGACCTTCCACCGCACGATGGAAACGGTCTCCGGCCCGCCAGGTCTGCGCGAATGGCGTGATATCGGCGCGCTTGCCCGCGCCACGGAAGCGACCTGCGCGATCTGGAAGCCGGATATCCTGCATGCCCACTCGCCCTGCCTCGACGGGCTTGCCGCGCTTCGCGTGGGCCGCAAGCTCGGCCTGCCGGTACTCTATGAAATCCGCGCCTTCTGGGAGGATGCCGCTGTCGGCAACGGCACTGGAAGCGAGGGCTCGGCAAAATACTGGCTCACGCGCCAGATGGAAAATCGCGCAGTGGCCGGTGCAGCCGCGGTGGCCGTCATCTGCGAGGGACTGCGCCAGGACCTGATCGCGCGCGGCTTTCCCGGCGAAAAGATCATGGTCTCCCCCAATGGCGTCGACATGGAAATGTTCGGCTCGCCGATTCCCGCCGACCCGATACGAGCGCAGGCGCTGGGACTGGATGGCAAGACCGTGATCGGCTTCATCGGCAGCTTCTATCCGTACGAGGGTCTGGATGACCTCATCGCCGCAATGCCCCTGCTGCTCGCGCGCAATCCCGAAATCCGGCTGTTGCTGGTTGGCGGCGGCCCAGCGGAAGATGTCCTGCGCAGCCAGGCCGAAAACTCCCCCGCCGCGCACGCGATACGCTTTGTCGGGCGCGTGCCGCATAACGAGGTCGAGCATTATTACAGCCTGATCGATATCCTTGCCTACCCGCGCAAGGCGATGCGGCTCACTGAAACCGTCACACCCTTGAAACCGCTGGAAGCGATGGCACAGGGACGACTGGTTGCGGCATCCAATGTCGGCGGTCACCGGGAACTCATCACCGACGGCATTACCGGCACACTGTTTGCGCCCGACGATCCGAAAGCCATGGCCGACGCACTGGCAAAGCTCGCCGCAGCGCCCGAGACCTGGGATGAACGCCGCGCTATTGCACGGGCGTTTGTTGCGGAGGAACGAAACTGGGAGAGGAATGTTCAGCGTTATCAACCCATTTACCAACGCATGCTAGACAATCGGGCGGAACGCCGCGTGTTCAGCGCGGCCTGACAGGTTAAACACCGGGATTTGAACGGCATGGCGGCATCGCAATCAGATGGGACCACAAGCAGCGGCGAAGCCGGTGTCCTGTCTCGCCACCCCACGGCGCTGGCCGTTGGCGGAGGCGTGGCTGCAGCCTTTGGCAGCAGCTTCATCCCGATGACAGCCATCGAGGGCTTTGTCACCGCCTATGGCATTGCCGAGCTGCTTCCTGCAGCCGCCCCGCCGCTGGGCAACACCGCCCGGTTGGCGCTGAGCACCGGAATTGGAACACTGACCGCAGGGGCGCTCCTGGCGCTGCTGCCGCGCGCGGAGATCAACGATATGGGTTTTGAAACAACCGTCAAAACGGCCGGCAGCGCCGCGCCGGACGCCGAGGGCAACAGCACCGCCGCTGGCAAGAGCGGCAAGCTGGCTGGCTGGCTGCGCACGTTGCGCTTTGGCAAATCAGAACCGACACCTGGCACTGTCACTGACTTTTCCGACCTCTCCCGCCTGCGCATCCGCAATGGAGACCAGCACCCGGACGCCCCGGCGCGTGCACCGATCCGTGCGAGCAGTGATCTGGGCGACGCGCTGAATGAAGCGCAGGCAGCGGCCAAGCCTGTTCCGGCATCCATGCCGCTGGAACTGGACGCAGCGATGACATTTGCCGCCCCCGCGCAAGACCCCGAACCCGCTGCCCAAGAGCCTGCGCCATTGCTGCGCTTTGGTGCGCCACCGATCGATCCTGCCCCGATGGCCTTCGAGCCGTCGGATGCCATGCAGACCACCCCCGACGCGGCCCCCGTTGCAGCGATATCGGTCAGCGCGATGGACGAGGCACTTGCGGCACCGCGGGCCGCGCCGGCAGCTGTGACCGCACCGTCTCTCGAAGACCTGGAATCCGTGGGCGTTCCTGCGCTGCTCGAACGGCTGGAAGCTGGACTTGCGCGACGGCGTCAGCTGAGCACCAGCACTATTGCAGGTTCACAGCCCGCCCCAGAGCCCAGCACGCGTCTTTTTGCGCTCGCAAAACCGTTGGGCCGGCCGGGCGATACCGCCGTTGATGATGCCGATCGCGAGCCTGAAGCACAGCCGCTACGCTTCAGGCTGGGGCAACCAACCGTTGAACCCGCAGATACCGTGGATGACCCGGCTGACATCGGCTCAGAAGGCCGCGTTCTTCCCGGGACCGGCGGCTGGACCGAAGAAATAGAGTATCAAACGCCTGCCGTCGCCATGTCGCAGCCAAACGCTGTGGAGCTGGACGCTGCAACCGAAAGCTCTGCGATCGCTGGAACGGATGGACCCGAAGGCACACAGGACACCCTCATCGAACCTGCAGACGCTACGCCGTCGGCAGATGATGACATGGACGCGGCGTTGCGTGATGCCCTGGCCACGCTGCGCCAGTTGTCTGATCGCCAGCGCAACGCCTGAACGATAACAGGCTGCCACCGAGGCAACCAGCAATGGACCCAAATGATAAGGGGCGGCGTATCGCTACGCCGCCCCTTGTCGTTTTTGGTTATCGAAAGCTTGAACCGATCAGCTGCCCGGCGCCTTCTGGAACGTGCCGTACTGCTCGTTGCCGACAAAGCCCAGCTTGGAAACGCCGCTGCGCTTGATCACCACGAGAACCTCGTCAACGATCTGATAGCGTGCGCGAGCATCGGGCTGGAACTGAAGTTCAGGCTCGGGGTCCATGTTGCGCGTCTGCGCAAGGATCCCGGCAAGCTGCGCCTGCGATACCGGCGTACCATTCCAGGAAATGGTATCGTTGGTGTCGACAATCAGCTTATTCTTGACCGGCTCAACCACCACGTCTTGCGGCGGGCTGTCCTGCGGCAGGTCAATCTTGACCGCATGGGTCTGAACAGGAATGGTGATGATGAACATGATGAGGAGAACGAGCATGACGTCGATCAACGGCGTCGTGTTCATTTCCATCATCGGCTCGCCATCATCGCTGCCGCCACTCATTGCCATATCAAGCTACTCCCAAATTTCTGTAGTGGAGGTCATCATCATGTGACGACCTCTATCAAACTGCGGTCAGGTCGATCGGCGAAGAGATGAAGCCGACCTTGGCAAACCCGGCACGCTGCATCGTGAAGATCGCGCCGCCAATGCACCGATAGGGAGCATTGATGTCGCCGCGGATGTGAACTTCAGGAAGATCTTCTTCCTTCAGGTTTTCCACACCGCCTGCCGCTTCGATGATCGCTTCCAGCCGCTTGACTGCAATATCCTGGAGCTCGACGTTGTCGACCGGAGTGACGTTCACATAAACCCGGCATTCGCCGTTCGGGCTTGCCCCGGTGAACCCATCGTCGCCCGGGCTGAGACCATTGGCGTCGGTAGTCGTCACGGACAGAAGAATATTCTCTGCCTTGGTTTCGGTCGGCTCGAATTCGATAACCGGGATGGTCAGGTCGTCAACCGTCTGGATAACCACCGGAATCGCGATCAGGAAGATGATGAGAAGCACCAGCATGACGTCCACTAGCGGCGTCGTGTTGATGTCAGACATCGGCTTTTCCTTGCCGCCGTCGCCTCCAACGCTCATTGCCATCGCAATAAATCCTATTCTTTAACTTACCGAGCCATGTGGCCGCGGATTGGTTTTGCGCTAGCGCGCAGCAGTCTTGAGCCTGTCGGCATCGGAAATCCCATCGCGGCCCGCAAGGCCCGCCGTGGGTGCCGACACCATCAGCCGGCGGCGGTCAATTTACGACCAACCGCCGGCATGATGAACGTCTCTTACTTCTTGATCGGTGCCGCGGCGACCGGAGCAGCAGGCTTGGCAGGTGCTGCGGGGATCACCGCACCGTTCGAAGCCATGTAGCCAAGGACGTCGGTCGAGAAGGCGCTCAGCTGAGCTGCGATCTGCTTGTTGCGTGCCTGCAGCCAGTTGTAGGCAAGCACGGCGGGAACAGCAACGCCCAGACCCAGTGCGGTCATGATCAGTGCTTCACCCACGGGACCTGCAACCTGGTCGATCGATGCCGAACCCGAGATGCCGATCTTGATCAGTGCGCGGTAGATACCGATAACGGTACCGAACAGGCCGATGAACGGCGAGGTTGCGCCCACGGTTGCCAGGAACGGCAGGCCACCAGCCAGCTTGGCGTTGATGGCGGCTTCCGAACGGTTCAGCGAACCGTGCAGCCAGTCATGCGCTTCGACGGGGTCGGTCAGCTTGGCATGCTCTTCCTGAGCCTTGATACCGTCTTCGACGATCTGGCGATAGGCCGAGTTCTTTTCGAGCTTGGTTGCGCCTTCCTTGATGCCGCCAGCGCGCCAGAACGTGTCGCGGACCTTCTGGCCCTGCGACAGAACCTTCTGCTGTTCAAACAGCTTGGTGAAAAGGATGAAGAATGAACCGAACGACATGATACCCAGGATGCCGACGGTGGCATAAGCGATCACACCGCCCTGTTCGAGTGCTTCCATAAAACCAAAAGCGTTTTTCGGCGCCTCGGCTCCAGCCGCAGCAAGCATTTCAATCAACATCAAAACTTCCTCTCAGAGAATATATAGAGCGCCGCTAAAAAATCGGTGCGTCTAGAAAACCAAAACCCAATCCGCCGCAGCGGCATCCAATCCAAACGATTACTTCGGAATTTCCCAGCGAACTGCATTCGAATAGCTATCCGCGATGGGATTGCCAGCCGAGTCCAGGGCAGGCTTAAAGCGCGCCCTGCGAGTCACATTCTTGCAGGTCGCTTCGTCAAGATCGGCATGGCCGCTTGAACCCGTGATCTCACAACCGGTGACACGGCCATCAGGACCGATGCTCACACGAAACCGCGTGGTGCCTGCGCGCTCTTCGCGAAGTGCGCGCGCCGGGTAATCATTTGGCGTTGCCCAGTTGCCAGGGTTGCCGCGAGGCGATGCACCCGATGCCTTGGAAGGCGCTGGGGGCGGAGCCGGCGGTGCTGGCGGAGGAGCAACGATCGGTGTCGGAGTGAACACCGGTGGTGGCGTTTGTGTGGTGGTTATGACCGGAGCCGAAGTTGGCGGCGTCCGGACGATCGGAGGCGGCGTTACCACCGGCGGAGGCGTAATCGGCTGGTCCGGCGGAGGTGGTGGCGGCTCTTCAGGCTCGATCACCTCTTCTTCAACGTCGACGACGTTAAGCTTTTCCGCGACCGATTTGACCGCGCTATATGCAAGTCCTGTTACCAGGGCATAGATAACCACAATGTGGATCAATGCCACGACAACGAGGGAAACTATCTTGTTTCCGCTTGCCTGTTGATCAGCATAGGCCATTCAGAAACGACGCTCCTTACCCTTATTGAAACCTGCCATTCGGGAGACGCTGATCGTTGAAATCTGCGACGCCCGGACGAACCAGCCGATGACCGCGGCCGGTGCTGAAAACACACGAATTGCGGATTGCAACCTATCTGGTTGCCCCGCTCCCCTCATGCGCTTCAGCCTCTGGTTTGTTTTTCTCTTGCCCGAAAGGGGATTTAACGCGCAACTTAACAGCAGGCAATCGCTTAAATGGATTCAGTTTGAATTAACCTTTGAGCCCCGAGAGCCGCCCTCCCGGACCACGCACATGAGGATACTCGCCGATGCCGCACGCCCTGAAATCCCTTACCGCCCTCGCCACTCTGAGCGTCGCCATCGTGAGCGGTTTTCCTATCGTATACCGCCTGAATGCGGAGGTTTCGGCTGAAACTACGACGCCAGATTACGTCACTTTGGCGCGACTTGCCGATGATGCCCCGCAGGTGCTGCGGGTGCTGGTGAAAAAGACCACCGTGATCGAACCGGCACGCGCGCCGGATGTCGGCCTGGGCATGGCCAGGCTCTATATCGAGGCGCAGGTATTGAATCTCATTCGCGGCAAGGCCGGTGTTTCCGAATCGATTCGCTATCTGGTGGATGTCCCGCGTGACGCTCGCGGAAGGGTGCCCAAGCTGAAGAAGCAGCAATTCCTGCTGTTCGCTCGCCCTGGAACGCGGGCCGGCGAGGTCCAGCTCGTCGCGAAGAATGCACAGGTTGTGTGGACCGCCGCTAATGAAACACTGATTCGCAATATCGTTACAGAGCTTGTCGCGCCCCAGTCCCCGCCCGCCATTCGCGGCATCCGCGAGGCGCTGCACGTCCGCGGCAACCTGCAGGGAGAAGGGGAAACGCAGATCTTTCTGGCAACGACAACCGGCGACCCGGTGTCGATCACGGTGCTGCGCCGCCCGGGCCTCGCTGCGCGCTGGGCGGTGTCGCTGACCGAGATCGTCGATGAGGCCGCCGCGCCGCCGCGCAAGGGCACCTTGTTGTGGTATCGGCTGGCCTGCTCGCTGCCCGCGCAGATTCCTGCGCGCGCGCTGGTATCGGACACGCCTGCGGACAATGATCTCGCGCGGCGCGATTATAACTTCGTGCTGGAACAGCTGGGGCCGTGCCGGGGCTGAGCGCCCCCGCCCTGCCCCGGCTGCGTCCAAGCCTTATTGCTCTGCCATTCCCATCTGCCACAGCAGGAAGGCGAATTCCTCGGCGGTTTCCTTGAGCGAGTCAAACCGACCCGATTTGCCGCCATGGCCTGCACCCATGTTGGTCTTGAGCAGCAGCACATTGTCATCGGTCTTGGTAACACGCAGCTTGGCGACCCATTTGGCGGGCTCCCAATAGGTCACGCGCGGATCGTTGAGCCCGGCGGTGACCAGCAGCGGCGGATAGGCCTGGGGCTTAACATTGTCATACGGGCTGTACGATCGCAGCAGGTCGAACGCGGCCTTGTCGGTGATCGGGTTGCCCCATTCGGGCCATTCGCCCGGCGTCAGCGGCAGGGTTTCGTCGAGCATGGTGTTGAGCACATCGACGAACGGCACATGCGCCACGATAGCGCCCCACAGATCGGGATCGGAGTTGATGATCGCGCCCATCAACTCGCCGCCGGCAGAGCCACCGCTCGCGGTCACCTTGCCCTTGGCCGTGTAGCCACGCTCGATCAGCCCCTTGGCGACGTCGACGAAATCGTTGAACGTGTTGGTCCGCTTGGTCAGCTTGCCATCGAGATACCATTGCCGACCCAGATCGTCGCCGCCGCGAATGTGCGCAATGGCATAGGCAAAGCCGCGATCGACCATGCTCAGCCGCGTGACCGAAAAGCTTGGCGGCACGGCATAGCCATAGGCCCCATAGGCATAGAGGTGTAGCGGCGCGCTGCCATCCTGCTTGAAACCCTTGCGATAGATGATCGACACCGGAACCTGCGTGCCATCGCGTGCTGCGATCATCACGCGCTGCGTCTCGTAATCGGCGGCGTTATAGCCCGATGGCACTTCCTGGACCTTCAGCACCGTGAGCTCACGGCTGGCGACATCATAGTCATAGACCGTGTCGGGGGTGACCATCGATTCATACGCCAGCCGCAGCACCTTCATGTCCCATTCGGGATTGTCACCCAGCGAAGCGGAATAGCTCGCCTCGGGGAAGGTGATCGGCGCGACCTTCGACACGTCGGCGTAGTCGCGAATCTCGATGGTATCGAGACCGTTGCTGCGGCCTTCGATGACGTAGAAGTCCTTGAAGGCCGTCATGTCGGTCATGTAGAAATCGTCGGATCCGGCAATCAGCGTCGTCCACTCGCCTGGCGCCTCGATCCTGGCTGTGGCGAGGCGGAAATTGATGTGGTCGTCGTTGGTGTGGATGAACAGTGTACCATCGCGCTCTTCCACCGCATATTCCCGGCCCTTCTGTCGCGGGCTGACCAGGATCGGCTCGGCCAGCGGATTGTCGGCAGGCAGCAACCGGATTTCGCTGGTCTCATTGTCGCCGGTCGCGATGACGATGTATTTCTCGTTCGATGTCACGCCCACATCAACACGGAAGCCTTCGTCCACTTCCTTGTAGAGCTCGACATCTTCAGCGGCAGGCTTGCCCAGCACGTGCAGCCGCGCGTTGTCGGTGCGCCAGTTCTCGTTCGCCAGGCCATAGATCAACGCTTTGGAATCGGCGGTCCAGATCAGGCTGGAGAGCGTTCCGGGGATGACATCGGGCAGGATCGCGCCGGTGGCAAGGTCCTTGAACCGCGCCTCGAACCGTTCCGAGCCGTTGTCGTCGACCGAATAGGCGAGCAGGCGTCCATCGGGGCTGACCGAAAAGCCGCCCAGCCGGAAATATTCCTTGTCCTTGGCCAGCTCGGTCTCGTCGAGCAGCAGCACGCGATCGCCACCGGCGACAGGCTTGCGGTACCATTTCTTGTACTGCGCGCCCTTGTCGTACTCGACCCAGTAGAGCCAGTCGCCATCCTTCTGGGGCACCGAGGAATCGTCTTCCTTGATCCGCCCCTTCATCTCCTCGAACAGTGTCTGTGCGAGCGCCTCATGCGGCTTCATCGCCGCTTCGAACCAGCGGTTTTCAGCCTCCAGATAGGCCAGGACATCGGCATCATCGACCTTGGGATAGCCCTCGTCCTTCAGCCAGTGCCAGGGGTCGGTGATGGTCACACCGTGGCGTTCGAAGCTGTACGGCCGCTGCTCGGCGATGGGCGGCTTGGCGGTTTGCGACATGGAGGCTCTTTCGTTGGCTAAGGCGGGAGACGTGAAGGCCAGCGCCGCGCCGATGGCGGCGTTGACGACGGCAGGCGGCATGGGCAGTCGGATCGACATGGAACGCTTCCTTTCAGGCACTATCCTGACAGCGCACGCCGAAACTGGCACCGGGCTGGCGCGAGACGTGGATAATCTCTATCTTGCTGACCAACCGCTTTTGCAAGGAGTTGATAGCGCCCCATGTTGATGTCCACCCATGAAGCCCGCCTCGCCGCGCTGCGCGAAGTCCTGAAGCGTCAGGGCCTGGACGGCTTTGTCGTACCGATCTGCGATGAGCACATGAGCGAATATATCGGCGACTATGCCCAGCGACTGGAATGGCTGACCGGCTTTGGCGGGTCGGCGGGCTCGGTCGTGGTGCTGGCCGATCGCGCAGCGATCTTCGTCGATGGGCGCTACACTATCCAGGTGCGCGATCAGGTCGACGGGCGGCTATTCGAATATGTCGGCACTGCGCAGCAATCGCTCGCCGACTGGCTGGGCGAAAACGTGCCCGAAGGCGGCGCCATCGGTTATGATGCCTGGCTGCACACGCGCGATTGGGTCAAGCAGGCCTCCGCCAAACTCGCCAGGCGCGGCGCAAAACTGCAGCCGGTGGAGAGCAATCCGGTCGATGCCGTCTGGCACGATCAGCCGGCGCGTCCCGATGCCGTGATGAACCCCCACCCCATCGCTTATGCAGGCCGCGAATCTGCCGAGAAGCGCGCCGATATCGCTCAGTGGCTGAATGAACAGGGGCTCGATGCCGCCGTGATCACCGCGCTGGATTCGGTGGCCTGGGTGTTCAACGTGCGCGGCGGCGATGTGACGCACACGCCGGTGACGCTGTCTTATGGCGTCGTGCACAAGGATGGCAGCGCCGACCTGTATGTCGCGCCTGAAAAGGTGAACGACGATCTGCGCCAGCATCTCGGCAACCAGGTAGCACTGCACAGCTATGACGGCTTTTCCAAGGGACTCGACGCGCTTACCGGCAAAGCGGTCGCGGTCGATCCCGAGCGTGCGGTCGCGGCCATCTTCTCGCGACTGGAGGCAGCAGGCGCGAAGATCGTTGCCCGGCGCGACCCCAGCGTGCTGCCGCGCGCGACGAAGAACAGCACCGAGATCGATGGGCACCGCGCCGCGCAGGCGCGCGATGGCGCAGCGGTCAGCCGCTTCCTCCACTGGCTGTCGATCGCAGCACCTCAGGGCGGCGAGACCGAGCTGTCGGCAGCAGCAAAACTGCTCGAATTCCGCGAGGCGACCGGCAAGCTGATTGACACCTCGTTCGATACCATTTCGGGCGCGTCGTCGAACGGCGCGATCTGCCATTACCGGGTGAGCGAAGAGACCAATCTGCCGATCGTCATGGACAGCCTGTACCTGGTCGATTCCGGCGGCCAGTATCTCGACGGCACCACCGACATCACCCGCACCATCGCCATCGGCACCCCGACGCAGGAGATGAAGCGCCGTTTCACCCAGGTGCTCAAGGGCCACATCGCGCTTGCCACCATCCGCTTCCCTCACGGCACCAGCGGCGGGCAGCTCGATGCGCTGGCGCGGCAGTATCTATGGGCCGATGGCGTCGATTACGCCCATGGGACCGGCCATGGCGTCGGCAGCTTCCTTGCAGTGCACGAAGGACCTCAGCGGATCGCCGCGTTCGGCGGCCAGGGCGAGCCCTTGCGACCCGGCATGATCTGCTCGAACGAGCCTGGCTATTACAAGGCAGGCGAATTCGGCATCCGGATCGAAAATCTGGTGCTGGTCACCCCATTGGAGATCGCAGGCGCGGAACATGACGTGCTGGGCTTCGAGACGCTGACGTTCGCACCGATCGACCGCAACTGCATCGATCCCGCGCTGCTCAGCCCTGCCGAAACCGACTGGCTCAATGCCTATCACGCGCGCGTCATGCAGGTCGTCGCCCCGCAGCTGGATGGGGACGCTCTTGTCTGGCTGGAACAGGCCTGTGCCCCCATCGGCTGAACACCTCCTGCAAGCTGGAGAGCTTGCGGCTTGACGTAAACGGAATGTTGCGACGCACAATTGCCGATGGTGCAATTGACGTCGCGTCACCGTGCAAATTCGTTGCAATTTTGTCACGCAAGGCGCGGAATCGCTTGGGATTCCGCGCTTTTTGTTTGTGGCCTACGCACGTCAACCATAAGGACGGTCCAAAGCAATACGAGGTCCGGAACAGGGCCGACTTGTCAGCCATTTTAGGGGAGAACACCCAGATGACCTTCACCTCCACACGCCTGAAAACCATTCTGCTCTCGGGCGCAGCCATCGGCACGCTTGCCATGCCATCCACCGTGCTCGCGCAGGATGTTGCGCAGGACGCAGAAATCGCCGACACCAATGTCATCATCGTGACTGCATCCAAGCGCGAGCAGTCGCTGCAGGAAGTGCCGATCTCGGTATCGGTGACCAGCGGCGAGACGATCGAGCGGGCTCAAATCCGCGACGTGCTTGATCTGCAGACCGTGGTACCCTCGCTGCGAGTCAGCCAGCTGCAGACCTCGTCGGCCACCACCTTCATCATCCGCGGCTTCGGCAACGGCGACAACAATTTCGGCATCGAGCCTTCGGTCGGTGTGTTCATCGACGGTGTGTTCCGTTCGCGCTCGGCATCGGCGATTTCCGACCTCAACTTCATCAGCCGCGTCGAAGTGTTGAACGGCCCGCAATCGACGCTGTTCGGCAAGAACGCCAGCGCCGGCGTGATCTCGATCGTGACCAAAGAGCCGCAATATGAGTTCGGTGGCCAGGTCGAAGCAAGTTACGGCAATTTCAACGCGTTCAACCTGCGCGGCGAAGTGACCGGGCCGATTACCGAGAACATCGCATTCTCGCTCGACGGCACCTATCAGAAGCGCGACGGCTTCGGCCGGATCGTCAACCTCAACGACGCCGACATCAACAACCGCAACCGCTGGTCGGTACGCGGCAACCTGCTGATCGAGCCCACCTCCGACATCAAGATCCGCCTGATTGCGGATTATTCGAAGATCGATGAAAGCTGCTGCCAGACAAGCAACGTCATCGTCGGGCCGGTCACGGCAGGCGCAGTCGGCGGAATTGGCGGCCAGTTTCCGACCGACTTCTTCAGCTTTGACAATTTCGTCAACGCCGTGCCGTTCAACCGCAACGAGAACTACGGTTTCTCTGGCCAGGTTGACTGGTCGCTTGGCGCGTTCAGCCTGACCTCGATCACCGCTTATCGTGAATTGACCAACGCCTTCACGCAGGACGTCGACTTCACCAGCGCCGACATCACCGCTGAAACGCGCGATCAGGCCGTGTCCACCTTTACGCAGGAACTGCGCATTGCGAGCGACTTCGATGGTCCGCTCAACTTCCTGCTGGGCGGCTATTATTTCGATGAAAGCATCACCCAGGACAGCAACCTGACGATTGGTCGTGACTTCCGCAACTTCGCCGCGATCCAGGCCGCGCCGGCTGCACTGCTTCCGCCTAACGCGACCGCAGCGCAGCGCGTTGCTGTCGGAAATGCGGTTCTGAACAGCATTGAGGCAGGTCTGGGTCTGCCGCTGGGCAGCATTCTGGGTGGCAATTTCCTGACACAGGAACGTTTTGCGCTCGATAACAAGTCATGGTCGATCTTCGGCACGGTCGATTTCGAACCGATCGATGGCCTCGTTTTCACCGCCGGTTTCAACTACACCGACGACAAGAAGAACTTCGCGATCAACTTCGACGCACTGGATCCGCTGGCCAGCATCAACTTCGTCGATGCCTTCATCACCGGGGCAACGGGCGGGGCTATCCGCACCCGTCAGCAGTTCCAGGCGCTTCCGGCGGCCAACCAGCAGGCACTGCTCGCTGCGGCGACCAACCCTGGCGTCAACACCCTGCTGCCCCTCGCGGTGCTGCAGTTCCAGACGCAGTCGCCCGATGTTCCGAACGCGGTCGAAGATGGCCGTACCCGTGACGACAAGTTCACGTACCTGTTGCGCGCTGCCTATCAGGTCTCGGACGAGGTCAACGTCTATGCCAGCTATGCCACCGGCTTCAAGGCGAGCTCGGTGAACCTGTCGCGCGATAGCCGTCCGCTGTCGACCGACTACATTCCTGGCCCTGGCCCTGCGGGACGCGGTTCGTCCTTCGCCGCGCCAGCATCGCCGATCACCAATGCTGGCCTGAACACGCCCAACCTTTCGACCGGCACCCGCTTTGCCGGGCCGGAAGAAGCCGAGGTTTATGAAATCGGCGTGAAGGCGCAGTGGGAAGGCCTTGGTGTCAATCTCGCGCTGTTCGATCAGACGATCCAGGGCTTCCAGAGCTTCCTGTTCACGGGCCTTGGCTTCGGGCTGGCAAATGCAGGTCAGCAGTCGGTCAAGGGCTTCGAGCTCGACACCACTGTCCAACCGTCTGACGCGCTGGTGTTTACGTTCGCTGCGACCTATCTGGATGCCAAGTACGACGATTTCACCACGGGCCCGCTCGGCAACCTGTCGGGTCTGCGTCCTGGCGGCATTCCGGAATGGAGCCTGCGCACATCGGCCACGTACACGCACGAATTTGGCGACAGCGGCACCAGGTTGATCAGCCGCCTGGATTACAGCCATGAAAGCAACGTCAATATTCTGGACGGGATCGTGGGCTTCAATGCGGACCAGTTCCGCCGCGAAGTCAATCTGGTCAACGGCTCGATGACGTTGCAGCTCGACAATGGGCTCGAGATCGGTGCCTTTGCCCGCAACCTGCTGGATCAGCAGTTTATCCTGACGGTCTTCCCAGGCGTTGCGCAGGCCGGCACGGTGTCGGGCTATCCCAACGCTCCGCGCACTTTCGGCGGCCTTGTCCGCTTCAAGTTCTGATCCATTCCACAGTTGACCGGGCTTGGTCACAACCATGGCGGCGCAAGACCGCAACAGGTTGAAAACAGGGACATAGGGGGGCTTCATGCCCCCCTTTTTTTGTGTATGCCGTTCGCACAGACAGACAACCTATCAAGGGGGGAACCAGCATGACGGACGCGCCTACCCGCGCCCAGTTCCGCAGCATCGCGCCCAAGCGCGTGCACTATCACGAGGTCGATATGCAGAATATCGTCTTCAACGCGAACTATCTGATGTACGCCGATGTCGGCATTACCGAGTATTTCCGCGCGCTGAACCTAGCCAGCGGCAAACCGGAAAGCGCCGGCTTCAACCTGTTCGGGCCCGACCACGACATGATGGTGCGCCACGCCGAAGTCGACTTTCGCGCCAGCGCGGTGGCCGACGACATGATCGATCTGGCGGTGCGGCTCAAACGCTTCGGCAACAGCTCGATGACCAGCGAGTGCGCGATCTTTCGCGGCGACGAGCTGCTGACCGTGGTGACGATCAGCTACGTCCATTTCGCCACCGCCACCAAGCGGCCTGCACCTGTGCCTGCCTGGTTCAAGGACATGGTCGCAGCCTTCGAGATCGTGCAGCCCGAAGGGTTTTGACGCCAGCGCTGATGCAGGCAGACAAGAAAAAAGGCCGGTGGTGACACCGGCCTTTTTGCGTTGGATCAGTTGCCCGGCATTCCCGGCGGTGGCGCGCCCGGCGCTCCGGGGCCACCCTGGCCCTGAAGCTGCTGCTGCATTGCGCGCAGCTGCGCTTCGGGGATGAATTCGACCAGATCGACATCGAACACCAACAGACTGTTGGCCGGGATAACGACTTCACCGGTCTGCGGGTTGGTCTTTTCCTCGGCGCCATAGCCCAGCTCGGCCGGGATCCAGAGGCGGTACTTCCCGCCGCGCTGCATGCGCTTCAAACCTTCGGAAAAACCGGGGATCGAGCCGGCAACCGGCATCGGCACGCGCTCATTGGCATCGAACGGCGTGCCGTCCATCAACGTGCCCTTATAGTTGATCAGCGTGACGTCCGCGTCGGTCGGCGATGGGCCGCTGCCCTTCACCAGTTCCTTGAACTGCAGACCGCTTTCTGTGGTCACCACGCCAGGTTCGTCAGCGTTGCTGGCAAGGAAGCCTGCGCTCGAAGCGGGAACAGCCTGAAGCCCTGCCCAAGCGGTGCCGCCGGCAACAGCCACGGCAACAGCGACGCCCAGCCACAATTTGGTGATCGAGCCCTTGGCGAGCGGCGGAATGGGAACGCGCGTAACGGACATGGCAGCCTCCGGATACAGGAATCACGAACCCCAGCCAACGCCACATTACCTCAATGAGATAACGGAGCCGGCAGGGGTCTTTGGGGCGAATCGACTAACCGATCCGCCCATTTCGCGATGCTATAACTGGCTTACTTACCGCCGTCACGCTCGACGCGCTTGCGCTCGAGCTTGCGAGCGCGACGCACAGCGGCAGCCTTTTCACGGGCGCGCTTTTCCGAGGGCTTTTCGTAATGACGACGCAGCTTCATCTCGCGATACACACCTTCGCGCTGCAGCTTCTTCTTGAGCGCCCGCAGCGCCTGGTCAACATTGTTATCGCGTACAAGAATCTGCATAAACTTACGTCAGCTCCATTTCGAATCGTAGCTTGCCATATCCGCTCGCGCCACGCCTGGGGCGCGGAAAACGGTCAGCTAAGCCATAGCTTGAAGGCCAATAAAACAGGGCACGCCAGCCACCGGGCTGTCGGTCACATGCGGGCCGTTACCAGCGCACTGCGGCGTTTTCAAGGAATTTCGCCCGTTTTCAGTCGAAAAGACTGGGCTGTGTTCCAGTTGCATCGGTCGCACCCCGGCCTGGCAGCGCGCACATGGCATTATCCGGGAACGGGGTGACCCATGCTCTGGCTTGTTCCCAATCCCCATGCAACCACGCACGCAGCGCCTGCCCTACCAGCATCACCGGCATCGCCTTCGGGTGCACCGCGCCAACCAGTTCATTGGGCTCGCAGGTCAGGAACGCAAACCGCGCGCCTTCTTCGCCTGGTCGCCATATCCCGGCAAAGGCGAAGGGGTCTCCCGATTTGAGCGCAAACCAGTGCTGGCGCTTGCGGCGGGTGACAGGATCGGGCGCAGCACCATATTCGCAAAACGCGGTCACCGGCACCAGGCAGCGCCGCGCCGGATCACGCAGTGCCGAACGCCACATCGGCGATGCGAGGTTGCGGACATTGGTCACCGGGCGCTTCACCTCGCCGAACGGCGGCCAGCCCCAGCGCATCAATCCCAGCGAAGCGCCGTGCTGCTGCGCGATCACGACCGGGGCCTCGTAATCGGGGTATATCGCCTCGAATGACGCCAGATTCAGATCGCCTGCATCCACCTCGCCAAGCGCAGCGCCAAACAACTGGCGGATTGCATCGGCGTTGCTTGTCATGCGATACAGGTTGCACATAGCCACCAAACATAATGAGAGGACAGCGAGATGGCCACCGCGTTGAAAAACAGCCCGCAGATGACGACTGAGGAACACGAGGCGCGCAAGCTGCTGGCATCGTGCTACCGGGTGTTCGACATGATGGGATGGTCAGAAATGATCTACAACCACATCACGCTCAAGGTGCCGGGCGAGGAAGACGCGTTCCTCATCAACCCTTACGGCCTGCACTTCAGCGAGGTCTGCGCCTCCAACCTCGTCAAGATCAATTCCGAGGGCGAAAAGCTCGACGGATCGCCGTACCCCGTCAATAAGGCCGGCTTCACGCAACACAGCGTGTTCCACAAGCGCATTCCCGACATGCACTGCATAATCCACACGCACACCACCGCGACCATGGCGGTGTGCTCGGTCGAGGGCGGACTGCAGCCGACCAATTTCTACGCCTGCAACTTCATCGGCAATATCGCCTATCACGATTTCGAGGGCGTCACCGTCCGATCGGAAGAGGGCGACCGGCTGGTTGAAGCGGTTACCGGCAAGCGCGTGCTGATGCTCAAGAACCATGGCCCCGTCGTCATGGGACGTACTCTGCCCGAGGCGTTCATCACCTATTGGTCGCTGCAGCGCGCCTGCGAGATCCAGCTCGCCACCATGTCGATGGGCCAACCGATTCTCGTTTCCGACGATGTCATCAAGGTGCACCAGCGCGATCTGAGCCAGGTGCAGCTGCCGATGGGTGCGGGCGTGCCGGATTTTGCCGCGATGGTGCGCAAGGTCGACAAGATCGACCCCAGCTGGCGCGACTGACCCTCAAGCCGCGGCGGGATGGGTGACAGGCCCGTTCCGCCCGGTTATGCGCTGATGCCATGACCAAATTCACCGTCAACGACCGTCCGGTGCAATACCGGCTCGATCCTGCCACGCCGCTGCTGTGGGCCTTGCGCGACGCATCCAACCTCACCGGCACCAAATATGGCTGCGGCAATGGCGATTGCGGCGCGTGCATGGTGGTGGTCGATGGCGAAGCGATCCGCTCGTGCCTGGTCAGCATTGCCGAGGTCGAGGGCCGCTATGTCACCACCATCGAAGCGCTGAGCCGCGACCGCAGCCATCCGGTGCAGCAGGCGTTTGTGGCAGAACAGGCGGTGCAGTGCGGATTCTGCACGCCGGGCATGATCATCGCGGCCAGCGTGCTGCTGCGCAAGAACAGCGACCCCAGCGATGCGGAGATCGACGCTGCCATCCGCAACCTGTGCCGCTGCGGCACCTATCCGCGCGTCCGGGCGGCCATCAAGCGCGCCGGGCGCGTGATGCGCCGACAGGAGACGATAGCAGCCGCGCCGCCGCCGGGGATCTCGCCCGAAGATGCCGCCAGGGATGTGCCCGCGCTCGCTCCGCCGGAATAGCGGTTCCCGATCAGCTGGAGCGCTCGGCCAGCGCCTGCGCGAACACGGCTTCGAACATCTCTGCCGTAAGCCGCCCGGTATTGGTGTTGTACCGGCTGCAGTGATAGCTGTCGATCAGCACCCTGCCCTCACCCAGATCGTGCCGCGCGCCATGCCCGAAGGCAAATTGCGCAGGGCGCAGGCCCAGATGGCGCAGAAAGCTGTCATGTGCGATCCGCCCCAGCGCGATGAAGACCTTGAGCTGCGGCAGAGCTTCCAGCTGCGCGCCCAGGAAGCGGCGGCAGGTGTTGATTTCCTGCGGCGTGGGTTTGTTCTGCGGCGGCAGGCATTTGACCGAATTGATGATGATGACCCCGTCCAGAGTCAGCCCGTCATCGATCCGCGCATCATAGTTTCCGCGCGACAAGCCGAATTTTTCCAGCGTGGCAAACAACAGGTCGCCTGCATAATCGCCGGTGAACGGCCGTCCGGTCCGGTTGGCCCCCTGCATGCCCGGGGCCAGCCCTACGATGCCCAGCCACGCGCCAGCGTCACCGAACGCAGGCACCGGCGCATTCCACCAGTCAGGATGCTTCACCTGGCATTGCCGGCGCAATTCGACGAGGCGCGGGCATAACGCGCAGTCCAGCGGCGGTTCGGTGTGGGATAGGGGGCTTACGTCCTGCATCGCACCGCGCTAGGCGGTGGCCATGGATGGATCAAGCCAGCATCATTATCTGATCGCACTGGGATCGAACCGGCGTCACCATCGCATTGGTGCCCCGGCCCGCGTGCTGCAGGCCGCATTGGTCGCGTTGGCGAGCGAGGGCATGGACGTTGCGGCAGCAGCGCCGGTCATCGAAACACCGCCCATAGGCCCGTCGCTGCGCCGCTACGCCAACAGCGCTGCCATCATCCGCACGCCGTTGCTGCCCGATGCGCTGCTCGCGCTGCTCAAGCGGGTCGAAGGACGCTTCGGCCGGCGACGCGGACAGAGATGGTCGGCGCGCACGCTCGATCTGGATATCATCCTGTGGTCGGGCGGCAGCTGGGTTTCCGCCAGGCCGACGCTCATCGTCCCCCACCCCGCCTATCGCCGCCGCGATTTCGTGCTGCGCCCGGCCAGCATGCTTGCCCCGCGCTGGCGCGACCCGCTGACCGGCCTGACCCTTGCCCAGTTGCATCACCGTGCGACGCGGGGTTGACCCGGCAGGGCTGCCCGACTAGGGGGATGCCCGCACCGGAAAACACCCGTGCACCGATGGCGCATCCACCGCGCCACCCCCAGGGGGCCCTTAGCTCAGTCGGTAGAGCAACTGACTTTTAATCAGTAGGTCGCTGGTTCGAACCCAGCAGGGCTCACCATTATTTTTTCAGTGAGTTGCACAGCGCCTTGCCTGCGCGAATCTGGCTTTACGGCAGTTCCAGACAGGCACCGGTGGCAGGGACCAGCCTTGGCCAATCGGTCACCGGCGTGCCTTGACGCGTCGCGATGATCGCTGCGATCGGGCCGCCGTGGGTGATGACCAGGGCTCGCCTGGCAGGCAGGCTCTGCCATGCCGCGATCGCGCGGGCCGCCATTTCCATCGTCGTTTCGCCATCGCCCGGACGATACGCTTCGGCATCGTCGATCATGCCATCCATGGCATTGCCCGTTTCGCGCCAGATCGCCGCCCAGCTGCGCCCCTCCCAGTCGCCGAAATCGCGCTCCATCCAGGCCGGATCGGCTTGTGCAGGCAACCCGGTGAACGCCGCGATCGCTTCCGCCAGAATGCGCGTCCGGCGCAGGCCCGAATGCAGCACGACATCGGGGGCCCATTGTGCCAGCTGGCGCGCGAGGATGCGGGCATGGGCTGCACCTGCACGGCTCAGCCCCATGTCGCTATGCCCATAGCACCGCCCCCGCCATGCGAGCGCGACCTGCGTATGCCGGACCAGCAGGACCTGGCGGCTCACCCCGCCACCGCGGTTGCCGTCAGCAACATGATCAGTTGCCCGGCATAAGCCGAAAATCCCAGGCAATCGCCGGTGCTGCCGCCGATGCGCCGCAGCAACAGCGCGCGGAACCACCCAAGAAAGGCGCCTGCACCCAGCAGTGCTGCGAGCATCGGCAGCGGAAATGCCAGCGCAAAGCCCAGCAGGCCGGGCAACGCGGTTGCCAGCGCAGTGAGCAGTACCGACGTACCCACGCCCGATCCGATGTCCTTGGCAAGACCCGTGCCCTGCGGCGCGGGCGCGACCCAGGTCATCAACACCACCACCAGCAACCGGCCAAAGCTGGCCGCTGCAACGAGGGTGAGAAAGGCGCAAAGCGGTGTCATCTGCTCAAGCACCGCCAGCATCAGCGCCACACGCAAACCGACCGCAAATATCAGGCCCAGGCTGCCATAGCTGCCGATCCGGCTGTCCTTCATGATCCGCCGGACATCATCCGCGCTGTGCCCGCCACCAAAGGCGTCGCAGAAATCGGCGACCGCATCCTCGTGGAACGCCCCGGTCAACCTGGCTTCGAACGCCAGCGCGATCAGCACCGCGACCAGTGCCGGCCAGAGGCTGTCCGCCGCCAGCGCAATGCCAGCCGTGATAGCGCCAATGCCTGCGCCCACCAGCGGGAACCAGCCCACCGCCTGCGCCAGTCCGGCGTTGACCTGCTGTGCGCTCAGGGAACCGGTCCCGGGAACGGGAATGCGGCTGAGGAACTGCACCGCGAGCACCGGCGGGGCCCAGACAGGGCATCTTCGGTTCACATCAGCCTCCGATGTCCGCCAGCCGCGCGACATCGCACAGCAACGCAGCGGCGCTATCGAGCATGGGCAGCGCGACCAGCGCACCACTCCCCTCGCCCAGCCGCATCTGCCATTCCAGCACCGGTGCCAGGCCCAGCCGCGCCAGCGCCGCGCGGTGGCCGGGCTCGGCGGACAGATGGCCCGCGATCATGCGCAGGCGGGTTCGGGGGCACAGGTGTTCGGCGATCAGCGCGGCGGCCGTGGTCACATAACCATCGAGCAGCACCAATGCGCCGAGCCGCGCCGCCTCGGCATAGAATCCTGCCATGGCAACGATCTCGAAGCCCGCAATCGCCGCCAGCGCCGCCTTGTCGGTGCAGCCGCTCAGCCGCTCGACCGCTGCGGCCACGATATCGCGCTTGATCGCGCGCATCGCTGGATCAGCGCCTGCCCCACTGCCGGTCGCGGTCTCGGCGTCGATGCCCGTCAGCGCGTGGGTGAGGCAGGCAGCGGCCGTGGTGTTGCCGATGCCCATCTCGCCTGCCATCAGCAGGCGATGGCCTGCGTCGATTGCGCGCTGCGCCTCGGCCGTTCCCAGATTCCAGGCAGCGTCGAACTGCGCGACCGACATCGCCGGGCCCTGGCTCAGGTCCGCCGTGCCCGCAGCAACAGGCTGCGAATGAAAGTGCACAGGCCAGGGACCGCGTGGCGGCTGCGCCATACCGGCATCGATCACCCGAACGTCGACGCCATGTGCATTCGCCAGGGCCGTGCTGCTCGCTTTGCCCTTGAATATGGTCTCGACCATCGCGGTCGTTACTGCCGGAGGCCAGGCCGTCACGCCTTGCGCCACCACGCCATGATCGGCGGCAAACAGCACCAGTCGTCGCGGACGAGTGACCGGGGTGAGCGACTGGCTGGCGATCGCCAGGTCGACCGCCAGCAACTCCAGCCGCCCCAGGCTACCCACGGGCTTGGCGAGGCCATCCAGTTTTTCCTGCACGAGATCACGCGTTATCATCTGGACACCTGTGGTTGTGTGATGGGACATCGTTGCGTTGCCATCGCAACGGAAAGGGAGGAAGCAAACCACGCCTCAGCCATGACTTTGGCCTGCTATCGCAAGCAGCCGACCGATATCGACATGCTCTTCCAGCGCTGCCGCGAGCGCATCGAGCGCCTGGTCGATCCGGTGGCTCTGCGCGATGCCGTCGCTCTGTGCCCCCAGCCGCGCCAGCCAGGCCCCGCGCTGGGCGGGAAGATAGAACAGCCGGTGGATGTAGCAGCCGGCGATCTGCCCATCGGCGCTGATGACGCCGTCCTCGGCGCCATCGGCCAGTCGCAGCAATGGCTGCACCGGGCCCATCGCATGGGTCTGGCCGACATGGATTTCATAGCCCGCAAAGGGCTGGCCATCGCGCAGGCTAGTACCCGTTACATCAACGACCCGCTTGTCACCGGTGAGCTGGGTGACAATGGGCAGATAGCCCAGCCCCGCCACCGTTCCGGGCACGCCCTCGACGCCATTGGGGTCCGTGATGCTTTCGCCCAGCATCTGGTATCCGCCGCAGATTCCTAGAAGCGCCCCGCCGCGCCGGACATGGGCTGCGATATCGATATCCCAGCCCTGCGCCCGCAGAAAGGCAAGGTCGGCGATCGTCGCCTTGGTACCCGGCAGGATGATCAAAGCCGCATCTCCGGGCAGAGGCTGGCCTGGCGGCACCATCACCATCCGCACGCCAGGCTCGTGCTTCAGCGGATCGAAATCGTCGAAATTGGCGATCCGCGAGAGCATCGGCACCGCAATCGTGATCGCGCCATCGCCGCCGATGGCAGCATCCAGCACAACCGCATCCTCGGCGGGCAGCTGCCGTGCAGCGGCAAGCCAGGGGATGACACCCATGCCGGACCAGCCCGTGCGGCGTTCGATCTCGGCATAGCCATCGTCGAACAATCGCACGTCGCCGCGAAACTTGTTGATCAGGAAGCCGTGGATCATCGCCGCATCGTCCGCGTCGATCACGGCCTTGGTGCCGACGATCGAGGCGATCACACCGCCGCGGTCTATATCGCCCACCAGCACCACTGGAACCTTCGCCGCGCGGGCAAAGCCCATATTGGCGATGTCGCCGGCGCGCAGATTGATCTCCGCCGGGCTGCCTGCGCCTTCGACGATGACGATGTCGGCCTGAGCCTTCAACCGGTGCCAGGATTGCAGCACCGCCGCGAGCAACTCGCCCTTGCGGTGCTGATAGTCGGCCGCACCCAATGTGCCCACAACCTTGCCGTGCACCACCACCTGCGCGCCGGTGTCCGACTGCGGCTTGATCAGCACCGGGTTCATGTCGATGCTGGGAGCCACACGGCAGGCCAAAGCCTGCAGCGCCTGCGCGCGGCCGATCTCGCCGCCTTGCGCGACAGCCGCATTGTTCGACATGTTCTGCGGCTTGAACGGGCGTACGGTCAGCCCGCGATTGGCGAGCAACCGGCACAGCCCTGCCACCAGCACCGATTTGCCGACATCCGATCCGGTCCCCTGCAGCATCACAGCAGCCATGCAACACCTCCCACGATCGCCCACATCAACAGACATGCGCGGCGATAGACCCACAGTGCGCGCTGCAGATCGGCAGCATCGGGCGGCGCGCCATCGCCCAGCCAGGCGCGGTGCGCCGCTTCGCCGTCATAGCTTACCGGCCCGCCCAGCCTGCGGCCCAGCGCGCCCGCCATTGCCGCCTCGGGCCAGCCACCATTGGGCGAGGCATGATCGAGTGCATCGCGCAGCATCGTGCGCCATCCGCCCGGTCCAGCCAAGCAGATCAGCACGCCCGAAATCCGCGCGGGGATGAAATTGACCAGATCATCGCTGCGCGCCGCCGCCCAGCCGAAATGCAGATGGCGCGCATCGCGGTGGCCGATCATCGAATCGGCCGTGTTCACCGCCTTGCAGATCAGCAGGCCCGACAGGCCCGCGACGAGGAACCAGAAGGCTGGCGCGACCACGCCATCGCAGAAGCTTTCGGCGAGGCTCTCGATCGCCGCTACCGCAATGCCGTTTTGATCCAGCGCTGCGGTATCGCGCCCCACAATCCGTGCGACCGCGTCGCGCGCCGCTGCCAGATCGCCGCGCAGCAGTGGCCGGGCGACCGCGCGGACATGATCGTCCAGACTGCGCTGCGCAAGGCCGGTGGTCGCCTGTGCCATCACCATTAGCACCGCCATCGTGTCGCCCACCCAGCATTCGATCAACCAGCCGATCGCGCCGACACCGCCTGCGACCAGTCCCACAAGCAGCAGCCCCATCGCCCGGCGGCGCATGGCGCTGCCTGCATTCCAGCGCCGATCAAGCATGGCGATGGCCGCGCCGATCCACATCACCGGATGACCGATCACGGCCAGCAGCCAAGCAGGATAGCCAATCACCGCCTCGGCGATCAGCGCCAGCAGCAACTGTTCGGGCCGCGCCAGCATCAGCTGCGCGCCATCTGCGAGGTGACGATGAAGCGCAGCCCATCTGGCGTCGTGGCGATGTGCGCGGCAACGCCATAGGTATCGACGATCCTCTGCGGGGTCAGCACATCAGCAGGCGGCCCGTGCGCCGCCACCCGGCCATCGCATAGCAACAGCACCTCGTCCGCGACCCGGATCGCGTGGTTGAGATCGTGCAGCACCACGATCACGCCCGCGCCGCCGCGCGCAAAATCGCGCAGGCACGTCAGCGTATCGAGCTGATGCGCGGGGTCGAGATTGGCGAGCGGTTCATCGGCCAGCAGCCATTGCGGTTCGCCCGCCAGCACACGCGCGAGCAAAACGCGCGCACGCTCGCCGCCCGACAGCGCCGTCATCGGCCGCGCGGCAAAGCGGGTGACATCGGTCGCCGCCATCGCGCGAGCGACAGCGATGCCATCTGCCTCGGTCTCGCCCCAGCGCGCGCGGTGCGGATACCGCCCCAGCTTGACGAGCGATGCGACATCGATATCCCAATGCACATCACCGCCCTGTGGCAGCAGGCCGATCTGCCGCGCCAGATCGCGCAGGCCGATCGCATCACGCGGTTGGCCACCCAGCATCACCCGGCCATCATCGGGCGTGCGTAGTCCAGCCAGGCAGGCCAGCAATGTCGATTTGCCAGCCCCATTGGGGCCCAGCACTGCCGTCACGTGCCCGGGGGTAAAGCGCGCGCTGACCGCGTCGAGCACGCGGCGACCGCCGAGCTGGAGCGTCAGGTCTTCTGCGGCCAGCACGCTCATGCCAGCCTCCGTCGCATCCGCAGCAGCACGACCAGAAAAAACGGCCCGCCGAGCATCGACATCGCAATCCCCAGCCGCAATTCGCTCACCGTCGGCAGCGCGCGCACCAAGCTGTCGGCGAGCAGCAACAGCAGCGCGCCCGCCAGCGCCGAGGGCAGCAGCACCGCCGAGGGCCGATTGCCGACGAAAGGGCGCACCAGATGCGGCACGATCAATCCGACAAAGCCGATGATCCCGGCGGTCGCCACCGAGGCACCAACACACAGCGCGACGCCGATGACGATCAGCAGCTGCAGCCGCAGCGGATCGACCCCCATCGAGCGCGCAGCGGATTCGCCCAACGTCAGCGCATCGAGCGTGCGCCCGGTGCAGGCGAGCAGCGCTGCTCCCAGCGCCAGCAGTGGCAGCGCCAGCGTGACATCGTCCCAGCTGCGGTCGGTCAGCGCGCCCATCAGCCAGGTGACGATTTGCGAGGTCGCAAACGGCGTGGGAGCCAGGCTGATCGCCAGCGCGGTCATCGACCCCGCGACGCTCGAGATGATCACGCCTGCCAGCGTGAACACGATGATGCTGCCCGACCGCCCGACCAGCAGCGCCAGCAGCGCCATCGAGATTCCCGCTCCGGTCAGAGCGAAAACGGGCAGCAGCCAGGCCGAAGCCGCATAGCCGAAATAGAGCGAGATGACCGCGCCCAATGCCGCGCCGGACGACACGCCGAACAGCCCGGGATCGGCGAGCGGATTGCGCAGATAGCCCTGCATCGCCGCGCCCGACAGGCCCAGGGCCGCGCCCACCATCACAGCCAGCACCGTGCGCGGCAGACGCAGCTCGGCGATGATCGGCCAGCGTGGATCACCCGCAATCCAGGCATCGAGCGGGATCCAGACCTTGCCCGCCATCAACGACAGCACAAAGGCCGCGGCGATGCCGGCGGCCAGCGCAAGGTTGAGCCCAAGCGCGCGGTTCATAGCGTCCGCCGGATCTGCGCGAGATGGCCGACCGCCTCGATGATCGTCGGGCCGCCACAATGCAGCAGCCGTTCGGGATAGCGCCGCACCGCGATCCTGTGCGTCAGCCCCGCCAGCACCGGGTGGCGCAGCATCCGGTCGCTGTGGTCATCGGCCCCTACCGATAGCAAAACCTCGGGCGAGCGTCCCACCAGATGTTCCAGCGGCAGAACATCCCATCGCTTCAGGCCATAATCGGCGCTCATGTTACGATAACCTGTACGCTGCAGCAGTTCGCTGGCGAGCGTCCCCTCACCCGGCACCAGACCTCCGCCCTGCCAGATCAGGGCTGCGGGGGCTGCCTTATGCTGCACCGATGCTGCGCGAACAGCAGCATCGATCCGCGCGACCAGCGCCTCGCCCGGCGCGCGCTGGCCCACCGCCGCTGCAATCGTGCGGATCTGCATTGTGCTTTCGGCAATACTTTCGGGCACGCCGATCTGGATCAGCGCGATGTTCATCCGGCGCAGTGCCGCCACCGTCGCCGGGGCGACATGGGCTCCGGCGATCACGATATCGGGGGCAAGCGCCACCACCTCTTCCGCGGTGCCGGAGGTCGCGACAAATCGCCGCGCCTGATCTAGGGGGATAGAGGTCGCGCGCGGATCGTGCGAATAATGGCTGATCGCAGCGATCTGCTGCGGCGCTGCCACCTGCATCAGCACCGCATCGACGCACGGGTTGATCGAGACGACGCGGGGCAGCGCCTCGGGCCCTCGCCGTTGCGAAGTCCGATCAGCCGCCTGCGAAGAACAGCCAGCGACCGAAAGCCCCAGCAACAAGGCGAAGGCGCGGATCAATACTCGACCCCCTTCTGCGCCTTGAACCCGGCATGATAGGGGTGCTTTACCTCGCCGAACTCGGTCACCAGATCAGCGATTGCGATCAGCTCGGGCTTCGCGTTCCTGCCGGTAATGCAGATGTGCTTGGTAAGCGGGCGATCCTTAAGGCACGCGACGATCTCTTCGATCGGCAGCGTGTTCTGGCGCAGCACGATGTTGAGCTCATCAAGGATGATGAAGTCGTAATCCGGATCGAGGATCAGCGCCTTCGACCGTTCCCAGGCGGCGCGCGCCGCATCGATATCGCGCGCGCGGTCCTGCGTGTCCCAGGTGAAGCCCTCGCCCATTACCTCGAAGGTCAGAAGGTCGGGATTGGCCTGGAAGAAATTCTTCTCGCCGGTCTCCCAACTGCCTTTGACATATTGCACGATGCCGACCTTCATCCCCCAGCCCAAGGAACGGATCGCCATGCCGAAGGCGGAGGACGACTTGCCCTTGCCGTTGCCGGTGTGGACGATCAGCAGTCCGCGTTCGAGCGTCCGGCGTGCCTGCATCCGCTCGCGCGCGGCCTGCATCCGCTGCATCCGCGCATTGTGACGGGCAAAATCCTCTTCGGTCTCGATCATGTCATTCTCCAGGTGGAAAGAGCCTTGTCCAGTCTGGCCCAGTCGCTCTCGTCGCGCGGCAAGCCGATCCGCAGCCAATAGGGTTCGTAGTCGAACGGGCGGGTCAGCACGCCCGCCTGCGCCAGATGGACGAACAGGCGATCGCGGTGGCAAACGGAGACCAGTGCGAAAAACGCCGTGCGGCCGACGATTGTGATGCCGTGCCGGGTCAGCAGGTCAGCCAGTCGCTGCGAGGCTGTGGTGAGACGCAGCCGCTGCGCATCGTGCCACGCGGTGTCGCGATAGGCCGCCAGACCGGTCGCCAGCGCAGGCCCTGAAATCGGCCAGTCCCCGATCAGCGCGCGCAGGTCCGCTGCGATGGAAGGCGGGGCGATGACGAATCCCAGGCGCAATCCCGCCAGGCCGAAAAACTTGCCGAAGGAGCGCAGCACGATCAGCCCCGGCCAGTCGCACCCCGCAAGGCTGCCGGCCAGGTCAGCGTCCGCAAACGCCTCGTCGACGATCAGGTGAGCGCCGCGCGTCGCCATCGTCAGGGCTGCCCATTCCAGCAGAATGCGATCGGCGATCAGGCCATCGGGATTGTTGGGTCGGGCCAGCACCAGCACGTCATGCGTTGGCGCCATGATCTCGATATCGTCGACCGCGCACTCCGCAGCGTGGTGGCCGCCCCACATCGATGCATGGCCCGAATAGCCGGGCCGGACGATGGCCGGGCGAAAAACAAACGAGCGGCGCCCCAGCAACAGCCCCAGCAGCCGCATCGCCAGATCGCTGCCCGGCACCGCAACGACGCGCGCCGGGTCAGCGCCGAAAAACGCGGCGGCAGCAGCTTCCAGCGCCGCAAGCTCGGCGGGGTCAGGCAGCCGTTCGGCTGGCTCCGATGCTGTGCTGGCCGGGTAATGCCAGGGCGCAATGCCGGTGGAGAGATCCGTCCACTGGGCAATCTGCGGAAAGGTGGCGCGCGCAATGTCGATGCGTCCGCCGTGAAGGGCGAAGTCCTGGACTACAGCGCGCGCCGCCTGTGCCATCAGTAGCGCAACCGCACGCCGGCATAGCCGGCACGGCCTGGCGATCCATAGCGGAACACCGTTTCATAGCGTTCGTCGAACACATTCTCGACGCGGCCGTAGAGGTCGATCCGGTCGGTCAGCGGGAACGAGGCGCGCAGGTCGGCCAGCACATAGCCTTCGACCTTGCGGCTGTTGCTGGCATTATCGAAATTCGCGCCGACATGGGTCAGCGTCACCCCAGTCTCCAGCCCAAAGTTCCAGCGATAATCGATCAGCGCGGTGACGCTGTGCTGCGGACGCCGGACCAGCTGCCGCCCGAAATTGGCGTTGCCCGGCGACCGGTTGGTGGCATTGGTATAGGTGTAGTTGGCCTGCAACCGCAGCGCATCGACAGGCTGCATCACAAGCCCGATCTCGACCCCCTCCGCACGTGCCTTCGACACGTTGTCGTACGTGCCCGAGGGACGGCCTGCGCAGATGCCGATGCGTGGCAGCGGGCACGAGATGAAGATGATCAGGTCATCGGATGTACGCCGAAAATAGGTGGCGCTGGCCTGCAGCCGGCCTTCGACAAGGCTTTGCGTGATCCCTGCATCCCAGCCTTTCGAGCGTTCGGGCTGCAGCAACTGGTTGCCATACTCGCTTTGCAACTGAAACAGCGAAGGCGCCTTGAACCCTTCGGCATAGCTCGCGCGCAATGTCGTGCCGGTCTGAGCGATGGCATAAACCCCGCTGGCGCCAAAGGTGGTCGCACCGCCAAACCGGTTGTGGTCGTCATGACGCACCCCTCCGGTCAGCGTGAGGCCAGCAACTGGGCTGGCGACGATCTGCGCGTACGCACTGTCAATCTGCGCGCGGCCGATGGTTGCAACCGCGCCATAGCTGCTGCTGGAAAAGCGCGAGGTTTCGCGTTCCAGGCCGCCAGTCAGCTGCCAGCCATCGCTAATGTCGAAGATGCCCTGATACTCGATCCGCTCGTTGCGGCCGTGGCCTGCGAATGTCTCGGTTGCAGGCCCATCCAGTGCGATGCTGCGCCGCCTGGTGTCGGTGTAGGCATAGCCCAGCCGGTTGCGGAAACGCCCGTCGAACAGCGCAGCAATGAGCCCGGCATAGCCGACCAGCTCGCGGGTGCGGGATTCCTCGTTGACGTCACCGAAGGCAAAGCTCGGCGGCGGGAAGCCGTCGATATTGACCCGGCCTTCGGAATACCAGCCGCGCGCATCGAGCGAGATGGCATCGCTCAGGGCCAGGTTGAAATTGCCGTTGGCGCCGTAGTTCTCATAGCCGTCCTTCTCGACGCCGCCCAGCGCCTCGCTGAAGGCCGAGATGCCATCGGTGCGGAAATAGCCGGCGCCGACGCTCGCCGACAGCGGCCCTGCCTTGCCCGCGACATTTGCGACAAGCTGGGCGGTATCACGATAGCCATATTCGCCGCGCAGGTTGACGCTGAGGTCTTCGTTCGGCGGGCGGGTGATCATGTTGACCACCCCGCCGATCGCCTGGCTGCCCCACAGCACCGACGAAGGGCCGCGCAGCACCTCGATCCGCTCGATATTGCCGATCAGCAGGTTGCCGAAGTTGAAGCCGCCGCCGGGCGACGATGGGTCGTTGAGCTTGACGCCATCGACCAGGGCGACGGTCTGGTCGCTTTCCGCGCCGCGAATGAACACTGATGTTCCCGTGCCGATGCCGCCGTTGCGCGCGATGCTGACCCCGGGCACGGTGCGCAGCACATCGGCAACCGTCTGCGTCTGTCGCCGCTGGATGTCCTCCGAATCGATCACGGTGATCGACTGACCGACCCTCTCGACCGGCTGTGCGCTCCGGTTGGCAGTGACGACGATGACCGGCTCACGCGATGACGCGCTGACGGCATCGTCCTGCGCAGTCGCGGTTACAGCGCTGCACAGGCCCAGAACGAGAGTCGAAACGGTGATTTTAAGGAACGGATTTCGCATGTGTATCCCCTGTCAAACAACAAGGGGTCACGCGCACCAATGGCACAGCAGAGCTATCGCTGGCTTGTCACCCGCGCGCGCCACCCCGATCGATGTCGTCACGCGAGGATAGACCTCGATCACGCTGAACACCCCGTCCGCGCAAAGGACTGACCGCGTCAGGCAGGTCTCCTGGCTCCCGGGTCGTCACGTTCGCCCCGCCTTCCCAGGTGCAAAGCACCCAGTGGCATAAGGGGCGACCGCTCGCCGGTCACAGTTGCGGGGACAGCCGCGGATTACAGGGCTAGATACCTGCTTCCGCGTTCCCTATTAATCCCATCTCTGGGAACCTGTCGCCTCGCCGCACTATTGCGAGTGAGAACGCATTGCAAGGGAAATGGATGGATGCGGTGCTGACCTTCATCACCGGCGGCGCACGATCGGGCAAGAGCGCGCGCGCCCAATTTCTGGCGGAAGGTCAAGTTGGCGATCTGGTGTATCTCGCCACTGCACAGGCGTTCGATGACGAAATGTCCGACCGCATCGCGCGACACCGCGCGGATCGGGGGGTGCGCTGGCGCACGGTCGAATGCCCCATCGACCTGCCGCAGGCCATTGCATGCGAAGGCGGCGAAGGCCGTGTGCTGCTGGTCGATTGCCTGACATTGTGGACCAGTAACCTGCTGCTGGCGGATCACGATTTCGGCGTCGCCTCGCAGCGATTGCTCGATACGCTCACCAGCGCCAGCGCGCCGATCATTGTGGTCAGCAACGAAGTCGGCATGGGCATCGTGCCCGACAACGCATTGGCGCGCCGGTTTCGCGACATGGCCGGGCGGTTGAACCAGGATGTCGCGACCATTGCCGACCATGTCGAACTGGTAGTGGCAGGGCTGAGCATGGCCCTGAAGTCACCTGCCCCAAGCCAGGCCGGACGCTCAGCCGGTTGAGCCGACAAGTCTTGGGTAATGGCACCGTGCCGCTGATCCGGGATCAGCCCGCTGCGCGCCCGAGTGGAGGTCCCGGTTGCGGCCGGGGCTCGTGCGCGATCGCCGAGCACATCGCGCGCAGGTTCACGAACGGCATCGGACGTCCGAACAGAAACCCCTGCAGCTTGTCGCATCCAGCAGCGCGCAACAGTGTGGCCTGCTCGTGCGTTTCCACCCCTTCGGCGGTGACCTCCATATCCAGGCCCCGCGCCAGATTGATCGCCCCTGCCACCAGGAAGGACGCCTTGCTGCCGGGGCTGAGTCCGGCCAGCAGCGACTTGTCGATCTTCACATGGCTGAACCCGTACGTGCGCAGATAATGGATGCTGGTAAAGCCCGTGCCGAAATCGTCCAGCGCGATCGAAAGCCCCATCGCCTTGAACGACTTGATCGTCCGGATCGCCGCTTCGGGCTGCGACAGGAGATAACCTTCGGTGATCTCCAGCTGCAGCCGCTGCGGCGGAAACCGGGTCTGTTCCAGCACGTGGGCGACCTGCCGCAGAAAGCCGGGATCGCGGAACTGCGCCGGCGATACGTTCACGCTCAGGCTGATATTGTCGAGCGCCAGAACATCCCGGCAGGACCGTTCGAGCACGAACATGCCCAGCGGATGAATCTGCCCTGTCGCCTCGGCAATCTCGATGAACTGTTGCGGTACCAGCACCCCTGCGGGGCGCCTTGGCCAGCGGATCAGCGCCTCTGTCGCCACGATCTGCCCGGATTGGGCATCGACCACCGGCTGATAGAAGACATCGAACTCGTTGTTGGCGAGACCCGTTCCGATCTCGGCCTCGATCTCCATGCGGCGGATGCGGCCGCGGTCGAGCGCAGAATCGTAAACCGCGATCTTGCCCTTCCTGCTGGTCTTGGCATGGTACATCGCCGTGTCGGCGCGACGCAGCAGCTCGTGCGAAGTGCAGGCACCTCCGATATTGGTGGCGATGCCGATGCTGGCGCCGACCTGCAGCACATGTTTGTCAACCAGGACCGGCAGCGCAATCTCGTCGCTGATGCGTTCAGCCATCGCCGCGGCCACAGCGGCTGCGCCCGGTGTATCGATCAGCACGACGAACTCGTCCCCGCCCACCCGGGCCAGCATGGAATGCGGCGGGCAGATTTCGCGGATGCGAACGCTCAGGCTGCAGATCAGACTGTCTCCGGCCTGGTGCCCGTGCGTGTCGTTGATGTCCTTGAAGCCATCCAGATCGATGAACAGCACCGCCAGCCCGTCGAGCGCGTCGACTGGACGGGCATCGATCCGGTCGAGATTGACCAGCAGCTGGCGACGGTTGGGCAGCCCGCTCAGGGCGTCCGTCAGGGCGATCTTGCGGTTCTCATCGCTGAGCTTTTCCGTTTCCGCCTGCCGGTTGCGCAGATCGCGCTGCGACCGGATAAGGTTGGAAAAATCGAGGTTATAGCGATGGGTGACGATCATCATCCCTACCCCGACACAGCCCAGAACAACCGCTTCTGCTGCCATCCTGCCCTGATCGGCCACGCTGAAGAAGATGATGAAACACACCGTGCTGGTGGCCGCAACGCGCATCGCCGCTGCTCTCAGGGTCATCAGGCAGAACACCGTGCTGACCTGCGTCAGCCCCAGGAAAAAGGTCAGGTTTCCGCGCGCATAGGCATCGCCGCTGCTGTAGATCCCCATGCACCAGAATTCGAAGGCGAGCGTCATGATCACCGCCAGCATGCAGGTCCGCCGGATCTGCTTTGCAATTTCCGCGTCAGAAAACATCTGGGCGTCGTATTGCCGCCACCACCATGCTGCCCGAAACAGCGCGATGACACAGATGATGACCGGGATGACCAATGTCTCAACAACCATGGTCGGCTTGAAGAATGCCGCCATGACCGCGCTCGCATTGCAAACGAGTATCAGATACAAAAGCGGCATTTGTTTCGAGAAAGACTGAAACTGAGCACGCGCCAGGTCAGGATCATTATTGTCGAGTGAAAACAGGCCGCTCGCGACCTGTCTCACTGTCAACTCTCCGGTATGCTGCTTTATGCCTGCCATAACACCCCGGGGCTTAAGTGTAATTGTTTACGGAAGTCTGAAGCGCCCCGCCCCTGCCAGCCGCGCTGCCCCCGGCTCCCGGCAAGGTTGCCGCATGGCGACCAGCGCCAGCGTCCTTCGCGGTCGGTCACCTCAACAAGGGGCTTCACCCATTGTATTCATCCACTTATGGTCCGGCCGAACATAAAAGGAATCACCATGAAACCTGCCATCCGCCTTGCCGTTTCTGCGCTCGCCATCGCCTGCGCCCTCCCCATGGCCGGAGCTCGCGCCGAGATCGCCCAGGCGACCCCGGCAGCCACCAGCGAGGATGCAGCGCTCACCGCATTTCTGGACAGCGAGTTCGAGGCCTGGGTCAAGATGCAGCCCCAGCTGGCGACGCGGCTGGGTCGCAAGGATGGCGGCGATCAGTGGAACGACATCGGCGATGAGGCCGCAGCGGCCCAGCTGGCCTGGCGGCAGGACAGTGTCGCGCGGATGAAGGCCAGGTTCGACCGGGCAAAGCTCTCTGCCGAAGCACAGGTGAATTACGACATCTGGGCGCTGGAGGCAGAGCGCGCGGCGCTGTCGCAGGCCAACCGCGTGTACCGCCCGCCGTTCTATTCGCGGCTCTATTCGGCGCACAGCCAGTTGCCCGATTTTCTGATCAACACCCACAGCGTCGCCGATGCGACCGACCTGAAGAATTATATCGCCAGGCTGCGCGGCATTCCCGCCGTGCTGGACGTTGCCATCGCGCGCACCCAGGCGAGCGAGAAAGCCGGCATCCGTCCGCCCAGGTTCCAGATCGAGACGATCATTTCGGGCAGTGAAAAGCTCACCAGCGGCGCACCGTTCAGCGCTGGTTCCGACGCAGCTCTATGGGCCGATGTGAAGGCCAAGACCGAAGCGCTGGTGACCGCAGGCAAGCTGCCCCGCGCGCAAGCCGATGCCCTTCTGGCAGAAGCACGCGAGGCCATTGTGGCGCTGAAACCCGCCTATGACCGCGTGGTCGCCTGGGCCAGGGCCAGCCTTCCCAACGCACCGAGCGGCAAGGTGGGCGCGATCACCCTGCCCGAAGGTGCTGCCTATTACGCGAACGAGCTCAAGCTCAACACCACCACCGATTACACCGCAGAGCAGATCCATGCCATCGGCCGGTCGGAGGTTGCGCGGATCGAGGCTGAACAGGATGCGCTGGCCAAACAGGCAGGTTTTGCCGATCGCAGTGCCTATTATGCCGAGCGTGCCAAGCTGTTCCCGCCCAAGCCTTATGACGACGCGGCGCGCAAGGAGTATCTCGATACCGCCAACGCGTTCGTGCAGCACACCCGGACCTTGCTGGAGCCGTATTTCAACACGCTGCCGGCCTATGGCATCGAGGTGGTGCGCGAGCCGGCGTTCTCGGAAGTTGCCGGGGGCGCTGCGCACGCTTCGGCCCCCAGCCCCGATGGCGCGCGTCCGGCCAAGACCTATGTGCATCTGGTCGGCACCGTTCCCGATCCGGCTGCGATGTACACGCTGATGTGCCATGAAGCTGTGCCCGGCCACAACATGCAGGGCGATATCCAGGTCCGCCAGAAAAGCGGCCCCCAGTTCCGCGCGGTCACCGGCTATGTCGCCTTTGGCGAGGGCTGGGCGCTCTATGCAGAATCCCTGTGCAAGGAGATGAACGCGTTCCCCGATATCGCGGCGGATTTCATGCGGCTGGATGCAGAACTGTTCCGCGCCGCGCGACTGGTGGTCGATACCGGGCTGCATGCGATGGGCTGGACCGAGGAAGAGGCGGTCACGTACATGAACATGACCGGTCGTCAGCCGATCGAGCGGTCGCGGTCGGAAATCCGTCGCTACATCACGCTGCCCGGGCAGGCGACCGGATACAAAATGGGCATGCTCAAGATCGTCGAACTCCGGCGCAAGGCGGAAAGCAGCCTGGGTCCCAAGTTCGACATCAAGGGCTTCCACGACCTGCTGATCGCATCCGGATCGCAGCCGCTGTCCATTCTGGAACGGCGGGTCGATGACTGGATCGCGAAAAGCCGAGGATGACGCTACGGCCAGCAAAACCGGGTTGCATGACGAAACCGGCTTTTGCTGGCCCAACAATTCTCTATATGGGCTGGGAGGAGACGGCACAGGTTGCCGTCCAGCCCGGACGGACACCCAGCCATTTCTGAACCCACCACCGCCGCAGTCGAAATGACCCCCACCGATGCCGGTGCAGAAGATGGCGGGGGCATGCGTGTGGCAGCCGCGCCGCCACGCCCCGGTCAGGGCAAATTCCTGACCGGCAGCCTGATGCGCCACGTTGCGGTAATGACGCTGACCTCCAGTATCGGCCTGCTCGCCCTGTTCATCGTCGATTTTGTCGACCTGTTCTTCATCTCGCAACTGGGCGACCCGGCGTTGACCGCCGGGATCGGCTTTGCGAGCACGTTGCTGTTCCTCAATTCCTCGCTGAACATCGGATTGATGATCACGATCAGCGCATTGGCCGCGCGCCGCATCGGCATGGGGCGCAGCGATTCGACGCGTGCCCTGCTGGGGGAAGTGCTGATGCTGGGCATTGGGCTTTCCGGCGTGATTGCGCTGGTTTTCTGGATTTTCGCGCCGCAATGGGTCGAGATGATGGGCGCCAGCGGCACCGCAAAGGACGCCGCCGTCAGCTATATCCGCATCGTCGCGCCCTTTGGACCCGTGACGGTGACCGGCATGGTCTGTTCGGGCTTCCTGCGCGCGTATGGCGATGCGCGCCGCGCGATGAACACCACGCTGGCCATGGCGGCCGGCAATGCGGTGTTCGATCCGATCCTGATGTTCGGGCTGGATTGGGGTTTCGTCGGCGCGGCCTGGGCTACGGTCATCTCGATACTCTTGATGGCCATCACCGGCATCGTGCCGATCCTGTCGCATTATGGCGGCTTTGCGATGCCTTCGCGCGCCAGTTTCAAGGAAAATCTGTTTGATATCCGCAAGATCATGGTGCCTGCGGTCCTGACCAACCTTGCAACGCCGGTGGGGGGAATCATCGCCTTCCGTCTGATCGCGGTGTACGGCGAGGCCTCGGTCGCCAGCTATGCCGTCATCGGCCGGATCATCCCGCTCGCGTTCTGCCTGCTGTTTTCGCTGTCGGGATCGATCGGCCCGATCATCGGCCAGAATTACGGTGCGGGCCAGATTGATCGCGTACGCGGTACCATCGACAGGGCCGTGGTGTTTGCGGCCGGGTTTACCCTGTTGATATGGCCGCTGCTGATCCTGGGCAGCGACACGATCGGCTGGATCTTCGATCTGCCAGCTGGCGGCATGGACCTGATCCACGCCTTTGCCTGGATCGTGGTGCCATTGTTTTTCTTCAACGGTCTGCTGTTCATCTCCAACGCCAGCTTCAACAATCTGGACCGCGCCAACTGGTCAAGCTGGACCAACTGGGGTCGCAACACCGTGGGCGTGCTGCCTTTTGCCATCGTCGGCAGCCAGATGGCCGGAGCCCCCGGCGTGCTGATCGGCCAGGCGATCGGCGGGGTGCTGTTCGGTCTCGGCGCCTATTGGCTGACCCGACACAGGGTGAACGCGCTTCAAAAATTGTAGGTTAACCGATTTGGCCCTGGCCCGTGTTGCAGGTATTCAGGGCTAGTGTGTTCACTCCATGCGATTGCCAGTGCGCCTATGTCGGTATCTGAAGCTCCCCTCATAACCGTTCTGATGAGCGTCTATAACGCCGAGCGCTATGTCGCCGAGGCGATCCAGAGCATCCTTGGGCAGACCGAGGGGCGCTTCGAGTTTCTGATCGTCAACGATGGCTCGCGCGACGCCTCGGGTTCCATCCTGGATCGCTATGCCGCGCAGGACAGCCGGATCCGGGTGATCCATCAGGAAAACCGCGGGCTGATCTTCAGCCTGAACCGCATGCTCGATGAAGCACGCGCGCCGCTGGTCGCGCGGATGGACAGCGACGATGTGTCCCGGCCCGAGCGTTTTGCCGTGCAGCTGGCCTATATGCAGGCCAACCCGCAGATCGCGGTCCTCGGCACCAATACCGACGAGCTCGATGCGGACGGAGCCTTTTTTCCCTGCAGCGACTATCATCCCGAACATTCGGCAGACATCCGCGAGCGGTTGATGGTCGCGAGCACGATGTGCCATCCATCGGTCATGATGCGCCGCGATATGATCCGTGCGCTGGGCGGCTATCGCGCGGCCTTCCGCCATTGCGAAGACTATGACCTTTGGCTGCGCGTCAGTGAGCAGCACGACCTGCACAACCTGCGCGACCGCCTGTTTCTCTATCGCCGCTCGCCTGACCAGGTGAGCGAGAAGCACATCCTGGTGCAGGCGATCGGTGCTGCATGCGCCCGCTTTGCCGCTAGAGAACGCCGCGCCGGACGACCCGATCCGTTCGAAGGCGCAACCGAGCTGCCCTCGCTCGATCAGATCGATGCGGTGCTGGGTACCCGGAGCGTGGGTTCGGGCATGCGGCTGGAAGTGATCGACAGCATCAAATACTCGCCTGACGCGATGAATGGAGGCGGGCTGGCGCTGATGAAGGCGCATCTGCGCGAGGGTGGTACCAAGGACGGGTTCTGGCGCACGGCTGTCCGCATGGTGAAATTCGGCATGCTGCCCCAGGCGCTGAACCTGTCGTTTGATCTGGTGCGCTACTGACCTGACATTCTCGCGGGTATTTCAAGACGTTAATTCCTGTCACATCGGCTGTCCCGGTGAGAGACAGCGCAAATTGCTCGCTGATTTGGTAACCGTTTTGCGCTAGGGCGACGGCTGTGACGGCGATCACGCCGCCTGTATCCAGTCAAGGATAGGTCCTGCTTCATGCCTTCCGGTTTCTCCCGCTTGCTATCTGCCCAGGGCATGGGTCTGCGCGAGTGGGCGGCATGGCTGCTTGTCGCGCTGCTGGTGTCGCTGGGGGCATCGCAGATCGTGCGTGCGCAGCGGAGCGACCATCTGGATGATGCCCCGCGCTATCAGCCTGCCGACGGCCTGGCCTTTGAACGCGCGGGGGAAAACTTCCCCGGCTCTGCCTTCTATTATCTCGACGACAGTGGATCGCTGGTTCAACCGTCGCCGGCGGTGCTCTCCAGCGGCGACATCGGCCTTGGCGCGTCTGGCGCCTTCGTCCGCGGCGTGATGCTCAGCGGAACGCCCACCGACCAAGCCCGCGCGCTCCAGTGCCTGACTGCGGCGATCTATTACGAAGCGGCGATGGAGCCCGATGCCGGTCAGCAGGCAGTCGCGCAGGTCGTGCTCAATCGCATGATGCACCCCAGCTACCCCAATACGGTGTGCGGTGTGGTCTATCAGGGGTCGGAGCGGGTTACCGGATGCCAGTTCTCTTTCAGCTGTGATGGCGCGATGGCCCGGGCCCCCAGCGCGGTGTATTGGGCGCGCGCGCGCCGCGTCGCGGAACGCGCCCTGTCGGGCTATGTCTACAGCCCAGTCGGCACCGCCACCCATTATCACACCACCGAAGTGTCGCCTTACTGGGCTCCCAGCCTTGATTTTATCGGCACCATTGGCGCGCACCGTTTCTACCGCTGGAAGGGTGCAGCCGGACGCAGCGCTGCGTTCAACACCCGTTATCTGGGCGCTGAACCGTTCCCCGGCCCCAAGCCGCGTGCGGTGTTGATGCTGGCAGGCGGGAGCGATCCACTCGATCCGCTCGCGCTTGCCAAGGCCTACGAGACGGCGCGGTTGAAGGCCGAGGCAGACAATGCCGTGCATCTGGAGTCGCAGCGGCTGGGCCGGGTCGCTCCTGCCGCAGCTCAGGCGCCGGGCGCCTCCCCCAGCCCGGCTTATGCGGCGGATATAGCGCGACGCGGTGGCGATGCCGTCGTGCGAGGATCGAATCTGCCGGACAACAGCCAGATTCGACCGGAATACCGCAACAGCGGCCAGTGGATTCGCCAACCCGGCACCTGATCGCCCGGTTGCCCTTCCCTTCCTGGCGCCTTTACCAATCCCCTTTGAAACCTGCCGTGTTTACCATAGCCGGCAACCAGCTTCGCCAAAGCGCGATTAGCTTCTGTGCGGCTAAGGTCGGTAATCAGCAGATTAACCGCGCTGTCGCATGTCCCATAATGAGACAGCACAGCACGGCGGCAGGGCACGGCAAAGCTGCGGCTCGGCTGTGTCGTCCTGCCCATTTGGTTCAACATAAAACGCTTATAGATCGAGAGGTTAGGACAGCGAAGGGGGAAAAATACAGCGCAGAGCGGGCGCGGCTGGAGTGCTCATCGCCGACTGAATGCCGGGCTTCGCCAGGATTTTACATGAATCCGCCGATCCGGTGCAAATTTGCACTTAGTTAACCCCCTGCGCGGTAAGACGGTTTACGAGGAAGTAACCAAATGAAGTCTGTCGCCACTCGTACCAGCAAAGGCCCGGCCAACCCGATGCGCATCCTGCTCATCTGGACGCTGGTATCTGGCCTGCTGTTCGGGCTGGCAGAGTTTGGCGCACCGCTCGACGATGTATTTCGGGTCGCGCGCAACAAGTTTCGCGAACACGATGCCAGCGGCCAGGTGGTGGTCGTGGGAATCGATAGCGCCGCCCAGCAGGAACTCGGCGACTGGCCATGGCCCGCAGACCGCTATGCACGGATGGTCGAGCAACTGGGCAACGCTGGTGCCCGCAACATCTATTTCGATTTTCCTCTCAATGTCAGCAAGGACGACGTCCACCTGAAGCTGCTTGCCAGCACCATGGCAAAGCTCGACGGCAAGGTTCACATTGCCGCCAATTTTGCACCTGAAACCGCTGAGAACGAAAAAACCCAGCTGTTGCCGCTACCACAGCTCCGCAATGTCACAAGCCTGATCAACACCAACGTGCGGACCAATGGCTTCAACACAGTCTGGACTGTTCCGTACAGCAACCGCGTCGCCGGTATTCCCGTTCCTTCGCTCGCTTCTGCGGTCTCGGACGAAACCGGGGGCGCCGCCGAGGCTTTCCCGATCGACTATTCGATCAACATGGACTCGCTCCCGTATATCAGCGCGGCGCAGGTTCTGCGGTCCAATGCCAGCATACCCGCCGTCAAGAACCGCGACGTCGTGATAGGCACCAATGCAACGGGCATTGGCAACCGATACGCGGTTCCTGGCAATCGCCCCGCTGCCAGTGTCTTCGTGTCTGCGCTTGCTGCAGAAACGCTGCTGGCCCAGCGCCCGGTGCAATACGGCTGGTGGTGGCCATTTGCGATTGCTTTGGGGGTCTGTGCCCTGATGCTGCGCGTATCGCGCAGCAGACTCGTGCTGGGCATGCTCATCCTGCTGCCCATCTGCTCGATCGGCCTGCCGCTGGCGCTGGAAAGTCTGGGCTATTTTACCTCCATCATGCCAGCCACGATCCTGATGCTGGGCTCGATGGGGCATCTCGCCTGGAGGCTGCACCGTCAGCGCTACGATGAGCGCGGCATGATCAACGAAGTGTCGGGCCAACCCAATCTCAACGCATTGCGGGCGCTCGGCACAGACAGCCAGGACGGGCTGATCGCGGCACGCATCCACAATTATGCCGAAGCCGCAACCGCGCTGCCCGCCGCTGCAGAAAAGGAGCTGGTCGACCAGATCATCATGCGCCTGTCGCTCGGCAATGGCGGATGCAAGGTCTATCAGGGCGACGAAGGCATCTTCATGTGGCTGATTCCCGCATCGTCGATCAACAATGTCGGCGACCAGCTGGCCGGGTTGAGCGCCATTTTCCGCAGCCCCGCCAACATCTCGGGCCGACTGATCGATCTTGGCATTGCCTTTGGTGTGGATGCCGATCCGGGTCGATCGATCCAGAGCCGTATGTCGAGCGCCCTGCTGGCGTGTCAGGAAGCCCAGAATGCCGGCGAACACTGGCGCGTTTACGACCCTACCAAGCTGGAGGCGACCGAATGGCGCGTGACCATGCTGGGCGAGCTGGATGCGGCCATCGACAACGGCGAAGTGTGGGTCGCTTTCCAGCCCAAGCTGGATCTGCTCTCTGGCGAGATCTGCGGCGCCGAGGCACTCGTCCGCTGGACGCACCCTGAAAAGGGTCCGATCAATCCCGAAGAGTTCATCACAGCCGCCGAACGCCATGACCGAATCGAGAAGCTGACCGAGCATGTGCTGAACCGCGCCGTGCAGGTTGCATCCCGCCTCAACCGGGATGGCAGGAAATTCGATATGGCGGTAAACCTGTCACCCAGGCTGATCGGCCACGCAAACCTGAAACCCATGGTGATCCAGACCCTCCGCCGCCATGGCCTGGCTGCGGAACGGCTGATCCTGGAGATCACCGAAACCGCAGCCATGTCGAGCGCTGAAGCTGCGATGCAGGAGCTGCGCGACCTGCGCAGCATTGGCCTGCAGCTATCCATCGACGATTACGGCACAGGCTTTTCCACGCTCGACTATCTCAAACGCTGCCCCGCGACAGAGCTCAAGATCGACCGCAGTTTTGTTCGCATGCTGGTGAGCAGCCGCTCTGACCGGATCATGGTCAACTCGACGATCGAACTGGCGCATTCGCTGGGCGAGGAAGTGGTGGCCGAAGGCGTCGAGGATAACGAAACGTTGCAATTGCTCGGCCAGATGGGCTGCGACAAGGCGCAGGGCTATCTGATCGCACGGCCGATGCCATATGAGGCGCTGATCGACTATCTGGCGAATTATTCCTCAGCGAAAGCCGCCTGAGCAGCGTTCGCTGCCCCGCCGGTACTCCCCATTCTGCACCGGTACAGTCACGTCCGATCACGCAACCGGCTTGGCTGCGACATCCTGTGTTAACCTCTTGTTGAGCAATTTACATTCTGTTAGCCTTGTTTTGGGCGCGTATCGTATTCGCGCTCAAATAAGGAGTGCTAAAAAATGGCAAAGCGTACCAAACAGCCTGCACGCGGCTTCTGGGATTGGCTCATGGGCGGCGGCTGGAACTAATTCGGAAGATTTTTCCGTAATTTCAACCGGATGGCCTCGGCTGCAAAGCCGAGGCCATTTTTTGTGCGGACGGATGCGCTCGCCGGAAGGCGCGGTTTCATCGCACTAATGTTCAAGCAAGAACGACGCTGATGCCAAGCAACGGGGCATGCCGTTCCGCAACTGGCGATTCGAGATCGCCGACGAAACTGTAAACCAGCCCAATTAGAACCGCGCGTTTACTCTACGGCAGATAAAGCTACTTGCGCTGAAAATTCGGCGCGCGTTTTTCGAGGATCGCATCGATCGCTTCGCGATGGTCATCCATCTGCTGGAGCACGCCTTGCCAGATCGCCGCCTGATCGAGATGTTCGGCCAGCGAGACATCGCGCGCGTCCTTGATCAGCCTCTTGGTCTTGCGGATTGCTGCGGGCGGAAACTGGGCGACCATGCGCGCCAGTTCCATCGCACGCGGCATCAATTCCGCAGCCGGCACGACTTCGGAGACAAGGCCGTATAGCTCGGCCTTGGCAGCATTGATAAACTCACCGGTCAGCATCATCTGGCTGGCTTTGGCCAGTCCGACGATCCGCGGCAACAGCCAAGCCCCGCCATCACCCGGAATGATCCCCACGCGCAGGAAGCTTTCGGCAAAAACCGCATCGTCTGCAGCGATTCGGATATCGGCCATGCAGGCCAGATCGCAGCCCGCCCCGATCGCATGCCCGCGCACCGCAGCGATCACCGGAACAGACATGCGGTCCATGGTCAGCGGAATGCGCTGGATCTGCGTCTTGTACCAGTTTTCGAGCTCCATCGGGCTCATGTGCTGCTCAGCCGTCAGCGCCTTGATCTGCTTGATGTTGCCCCCCGAACAGAAGCCCGGCCCATCCCCGGTCAGCACGACGCAATCGATACCGGGGTCGGCATCGGCCACCTCCAGCGCGGCGACGAGCGCGCCGATCACCTCTTCGGACAGCGCATTGCGCGTTTCGGGCCGGTTGAGCGTGATGGTCGCGATCCGATCCTCGACCGCATATCGCACCGGCGGCGATGGTGCATCGGCCTCGCGCGCGATCCGGTCCGCGTAGGTGCCGCCGTGGAAAAGCAAGGGCGGCCTGCCCTCGCTCTCGTAATCGATGACCTCGCCCACCATGATCACATGATCGCCGCCCTCGTAAAGGTGCCGCGTGTTGCACACCAGACGCGCCGAGCAGCCGGGAATGCGTGGCGGGCCAGTGTCGCCGAAGTCCAGCCCTGCGAACTTGTCTTCGGCGCGTGAGGCAAACCGGTTCGAGAGTTCATCCTGATCGCTTGCAAGAATATGGACCGCGAACTGACCCGCCTGTTCGAACGCCGCCATGGAACGCGCCGAGCGCGCCAGCGACCACAGGACCAGCGGTGGATCGAGCGAGACGGAATTGAAGCTGTTGGCCGTGACGCCCACGGCCCTGCCTTCGGCATCGCGGGTGGTAACGATGGTGACGCCGGTGGCGAACTGCCCCAGTGCATTGCGATAGGTTCTTGGATCGAAATGGGCCATGCATGGGGATTAGCCGCACTCGCAGACCGGGCGCAATGGCCAAAGCGGTCATCGCTGCCCGACAATTCGCTTGGTCGCCTGCCGGGCGATCGGTAAACAGGAGATCGGCAGAAAACAGCGGGGGCGGCCAGAGCGATGAGTGGCGAATTTGAAGCAGCAGGCGCGATTGCCGAGGGCGGGCTATGGGCCCGCGCTGCTGAACCGAACGCCGGGGAAGCCACGGCACAAGGCCATGGCAAATGCCTCAACTGCGCAACGGTGCTCACCGGGCCGCATTGCCATCAATGCGGCCAGGCCGGCCATGTCCATCGTTCGTTCTCGGCGTTCTGGCACGATATCCTGCACGGCGTCCTGCATTTCGACGGCAAGTTCTGGAACACGCTGCCCCTGCTGGTGTGGAAGCCGGGGCATCTGACGCGGCGCTATATCCATGGCGAGCGCGCCAAGTTCATCAGCCCGATGGCGCTGTTCCTGTTCTCCATCTTCATGATGTTCGCCGTCTTTTCCTATGTCGGCTCGCCCGGCTCGGCAGACAGCGCCAAGGACGTGGTCACCGCCGATGGCGTCAAGGTTACCGGCTGGCGCGAAGGCATGCAGGCCGGGATGGTCAGGCTGGAGGCGCAGATCGAAGAAAAAACCAAGGCGATGCAGGCTCTTGGTGAAAACGATCCTGGTGCCAAAGCGCTGGCAGCAGAGGTGCGGGAGCTCAAGGCCCAGGTCAACGGCCTGTCCTTCGCGACCGAAGGCAAGGCGCGCTACCCTGATGTCCTCAACAATGGTGACGGCGAGGACGCAAGCCAGTTCGATCTGGGAGGAGAGGTCGACACCGGGTGGGAAGGCTTTGACAGGCTGGTCAACAAGCTGGCGGCAAAGGCCAACAAGAACCCTGAGCTGCTGCTCTACAAGCTGCAGTCCAACGGCTACAAATTTGCCTGGCTGCTGATCCCGCTATCGATCCCGTTCGTCTGGCTGGCCACACTCGGCAAGCGCGGCCACCGGTTTTATGATCACGCGGTGTTCACCACCTATTCGATCGCGTTCATGTCGCTGTTGTTCATCGTCGTGACACTGGCCAGCAAGTTCAATATCGCGCCCGGGTTTGTTACGGCTGCGGCGGTTTTCTACGCGCCGTTCCACATGTACCGGCAGTTGCGCCATGCCTATGGCTCATCGCGTGTAGGTGCAATGCTCCGGCTGGCGGTGCTGCTCACCTGCACCATCTTCGTCGTGACGGAGTTCATGATGATCCTCGTCAGCCTGGGCCTGATGGGCTGACCAGACGGCGCGTTCAGCTTCCGAAGAAGCGCCGCTTGATATCCTCGGCCAGCCGCGCGGGGCGCAGCGTCTCGGCATCAAGGCAGCACCAGCTCGATTTCACCTCGGCCAGAACGTCCTCGCCGCGCCGGATGATGGTCTCGTAAAACGCGCGTGCGCCGTGCACCTTTTCCAGCACCACGGTGGCGATCACCTGATCGTCCAGAAACGCCGGCTTGCGATAGGTGATCTCGTGCTTCAGCGCGACCCACAGATGCTCTGCCACTGCCTGCGGCGGGGCGATGTTCTGCCAGTGGGCAACGACCGCATCCTGCACCCATTTGAGGTAATGGGCATTGTTCACATGCCCCATGAAATCAATCTCTGAGGCATCGACCGAAATCGGGTGGTGGTGGCTTATGGCATTGGGGTTTGTCATCAGGGCCCAGTGTAGCTGGTGTCAGCAGTTTACGGAAGCGGAAATGCCGCAGACCATCACTGGCCCACGGCATTTCCACGACCCGGAATGCTGCGCTGTTCAGAAGGCGTAGCGCGCAATCACCTGGAACACGGGACCGGCTTCCTCGGCTTCGAGTTCGTATTCATCGAAGCTGCGGGTTTCCTGGTCTTCAACGGTATTGAACTTGTTGAAGACTTCGCGCTTCTTGCCGTTGAGCAGGTTGGAGCCCACCGCGCGGATGGTAAAGCTGTCGCCAATCCGCTTTTCGATGAAGATTTCCAGATCGGCACCATAGCTGGTGGTGACCTCCTCGCCGACCACACGGCCAAAGGCGTTACCCTGCTTGCGATAGGTCGCACCGAATGCCACGCCGATCGGCTTGATGTCCTGGATCGCGCCGAAGTTGTAGACGTATTTCGACTGGTCGTTGAAGCGGCGCTTGCCGAACTGGTCGGTGATCTCGCTGTCCAGATACGACACGTTGCCGAAGATGCCCGTATCGGGCAGGCCCAGGAAACCAAGGTCGGTCGAAATGTCGAATTCGACGCCATAGACCTTGCCGTCGCCGACATTGAGCGGCTGGAAGACGAAGGTGCGGTCACCTCCTTCTGCGTCGTCCTCGGAGCCCGGCAGTCCGGTGTTGGTCAGCTCAATCAGGTTCTGCACATCGCGATAGAAGAAATTGATACCGACGATGCCTCCGCGACCGATGCGCCGTTCGTAGCCCAGGTCAAAGCCCCAGGCGGTTTCGGGATCGAGCCCAGGATTGCCGAGCAGGTCGTTATCGCCCAGTTCGGCCTCCAGCAAGGCAGGCGAGATGAAATTGAACTCGGGTCGGCGATTGGTCCGCGCGACAGAACCGATGATCCGGTCGCGATCGGTGATGTCATATTTGAACGACGCTGACGGCAGCAGCTTGGAGTAATCATTACCCTGCACGCCAGCGGCGGGCACCGTCGCGTCGATGATCGTCAGGTCGGTCGTTTCATAGCGAACACCCGCCTCCCATGACAGCCCGCCATTGCGCCCCTCGACCAGCGCGAAGCCATCGATACGACGTTCTTCGATGCTGTTCACGCCGCCGGGTTCGGGGACAAGAGCAGGAAATCCGGTGCTCAGTTCGGTCGGGTTGCGCTCAAACTGGTTCCACGTGCGCGCCGAAGCGACGTTGAAACGGTTCCGCACGGCCAGGATTGATGTGTCGCGGTCCTTGTCCTGATAGAAGCCACCGAACACCAGCTTGACCTCATCGGTCAGGTCGACTGTGTGTTCCAGCTTCGCGGTGAACTCGCTGTCGTCGGTATCGACATGGGTCAGATCACCCGTGAAACGCGGCGTCGCGCGGTCGAAATCGATCTCATATTCGGTTTCGCGCTGTTTGTCGGTAAAATTGGCGTAGCCAATGCGCAGCGAGGTCTTGCCCGCTGACCATTCGTGGCTGAGCTTGCCGTCGATCGTGAAGCTTTCCTGATCGATCTCGTTCACATTGGCGTTGTCGGTAAGCAGATTGCCGCTCGCAGCCCCATTGCGCACCGGGCCGTTGACCGCCGTGGGATCATTGTATTCGAAGCTACGCTCGTCTTCGGTGCGGTCGGTGCGCACGTAAAAGCCGCGAATCTGAAAATCGGTATCCGCGCCGTCAATCTCGTAGGTGGCGTTGACCGAATAGTCCTTGCCGTCACGCGTATCGGTCTGGTCTTCCCGATTGTCGAAATCCTGCGTGGCGAAACTGGGATTGTTTTCCGGCGAATCGCTGTAGCGCAGGCTCGACTTCAACTTGGGGTTATGCCGCCCCTGGAAGTTGCCGCCGACGAGCAGACGGCCGGGACCCACCTGGCCGCCGAACACCGCGCCGAAGCTGGGCTCGAACTCTTCGTCGTCATAGTACAGCGCGCCACCGCGAACATAGCCGCCATCGAGCTGATAGCCATCGCGCAGCACGATGTTGAGCGAGCCTGCCACCGCATCACCGGTGCGGCGTGCCGAGTTGGAGCGGACGATTTCGACCCGCGAGATCAGTTCGGCGGGAATACGGTCGAGGAAGAAACTGCGATCCGCCTGGCCACCGGGAACGCGCTCGCCGTTGATCAGGATCTGCGTGTAGCCCGGCGGCAAGCCGCGCAGACGCGGGCCATCGCTTTCGATCACGTCGGAAAGGAATGTGACCGAAGGAACGCGCTTGAGGGCATCGCCCGCAGTCAGCGGCTCGAAGCGCTGAAAATATTCGGTGCCGTATTCGAGCACCGGCTCGGCACCGTCAATACGGTTGCGATAGCCGATCTGGCCCTGGACCACGATATCCTGCGATGTGACGATGGGTGCGTCTGCATCGCGCGTCGGCTGCTCGTCAGCAGCAGCGTCCTGCGCCTGGCCCAGCCCCGGGGTCAGCGCAGCCAGCGCGATCCCTGCGAGCATGGTGGCGCGCACGCGCACGGCAGCGGACGGGCCGAAGCCCCGAAATTTTGTCATATGGAAAATCCCCCGAATCAGACAGCGTTGTCGCTGTTGCAGACGGCCCGCTAACAGGGGTCCGCGACGGGTGGATGACGCGAGTATTGCGCTTTTGCGTCAGTTTGTGCGCAAAACTGTCATGAACGCGCCACATCAGCGTGGCAGCGGCGCGGTCTGGCAAATGGTTGCTGCAAAGGAATGTTCACGATGGCCGCACGTTTCCCCCTCCCCCTGCTCGGCACCAGCTTGCTGGCGCTGCTCGCCAGTGCCTGCGCGCCGTCCGAAATTCCGCTCGAGACGCGGATCGCCAATGCGTTGCCTGCTGTCGATATCGCCGCCTCAGCAGAAACCGTGCCCGTCGGCACCGCCAATGCCGATGCTGCAGATGATCCGGCGATCTGGCGCAACGCTGCCAATCCTGCCGCCAGCCTGATCGTCGGCACCGACAAGAAGGCGGGGCTCTATGTATACGGCATGGACGGCAAGGTGCGCGGATCGTCGCTGACCGGGCGCTACAACAATGTCACTTTGTTCGAGGGCGAGCATGGCATCGTCGTCATCGCCAGCGACCGCACCGATCCGGTCAATTCCAAGCTCGCGCTGTTCCTGCTCGATCCGGCGACCGGCGCCCTGTCACCGCTGGCCAGCGTCCCCAGCGGCGCGGGCGAAGGCTATGGCGTGTGCGTCACCGGCGCACCGCGCATCGCCATGGTGGGCGCGGCCGATGCCATGACCGCTTATGCCGCGATCAAGGATGGCACCGTCCGCCAGATCCAGATCAGCCACAAGGGTGGCAAGGTCGAACACACAATGGGCGCAAGCTGGAAGCTCGCGACGCAGATCGAAGGCTGCGTGATCGATCCCGCGACCGGCACCCTGTTTGTCGGTGAGGAAGATGTCGGTATCTGGAAGATCGACGTTGCCAACCCGGCGTCGGCCCCGGTGCTGTTCGCCTCCGCCGATGGCAAGGCGCTGGTCGCCGATGTCGAAGGCCTGGCCATCGCCACCAATCCGGGCGGCAACAGCTATCTGATCGCCTCGAGCCAGGGCGACAATGCCTATGCTGTGTTCGACACCGCAACGGGCCAGCTGCGCGGCCGTTTCCGCATCAATGGCGGCGCGATCGATGGCACATCGGAGACCGATGGCATCGAGGTTGCCGTCGGTGATTACGGCCCCGGCTTCGAGCAGGGCGTGTTCATCGCGCAGGACGGCGACAACGGCGGCGGCACGCAGAACTTCAAGCTGGTGAGCTGGGCGACGATCATCGCCGCCCTGGGGCTGTAGGCTCAGCCCCGCCCGCGATAGCCCGGAACCTCCTGCGGTGGCAGCCACAGCCCCGCAGGTGGTTCACCCGATTGCCAGAACACATCGATGGGAATGCCGCCGCGCGGGTACCAGTAGCCGCCGATGCGCAGCCAGTGCGGCTGCATTTCGTCGAACAATCGCTCGCCGATTCCCACGGTGCAATCCTCGTGGAACGCCTGGTGGTTGCGGAAGCTGCCCAGGAACAGCTTGAGCGACTTCGATTCGACCATGACCGCGTGCGGAGCATAATCGATCACCAGATGCGCAAAATCGGGCTGGCCGGTGACCGGACACAGCGACGTGAACTCGGGCACGGCAAAGCGCACGAGGTACGGTTTGCCGGGACGCGGATTGGGCACATAGTCCAGCGCGGCGTCTTCAGGCGAGGTCGGCAGGGGGCTGTCTTTGCCCAGAAAGCGTGTTTGGGGTTGATTGGACATGCGCCTCATCTAATGCGGCACACGGCTGATGTCATCTCCTGCCCTGCATTCAGCACCGATTAAGCGCAAAACCCGCGTGGACGGGGGCGATCATGGGCGGGTGACAGCTGCCATCACACAGGCCGCAGCGGCAAACAGGCGAATTTGGGGACGATGGGGAAGAATTTCGGCATGACCGTTCGGGACAGTGCGCTGGGGATCGCATCGCAACCTGGCAGAACCGCGCTGCTGGCGCTGGCCCTGGTCGGCACCCTCGCATCCGCACCGGCCGCATGGGCGCAGGACAACAGCCCGGGCAGCTTCACGCTGCCGCCCGGCCAGCAGCAGACCAACGAACCACCGTCGAACGTCCAGGGCCCGGTCGATTCGGAATCCACCCCGCCGCGCCGCACCGATCAGCCGGCAGAACCCGCCGCGCAGCCACCGGTCACGACGATTGCGCCGGTGCCGTTGCCCCGGCAGGAAAGGCAGCGTCCGCGCAGCACGACCCCGCCGCGCACGACGACCACCGCGCCTCGGCCCGCGCCCCGGCCCGCCCCACAGCCCGCGCCCCAGGCTGTGCGGCCACAGGCTGCCGCACCGGTCGCGCCCGCGCCGACACCAGTCGTGCCCGCTCCAACCGAGCAGCTGCCGGCCGAAACGCCCGATACTCCCGTCGCAGCGCCGCTACCGACGCCCGAGCTGCCAACGCTTCCCCTGCCCGACAGCACAGCCGAGGCAGAGATGGACCCGGCCGAAGTCGAAGACGGCGGTTCGCTTTGGTGGTGGGCCGCTGCCGGGCTGATCGCGCTGATCAGCCTGATCGTGATGGTGCTGCGCAAGCCCAAGCCTGCCGTTGCCGCAGCGGCTGCAGCACCCACCGCAACCGTGCCGACGCCGCCGCTGCGCAATTCGCGGCCGGTGGCACCGCCGCCTGCGCCCCCTGCCCCAGTCCCGGCCTCGCCCGCATTCGAACCTTTGGTGTTTCAACCCCAGGCCACGCCGGCTCGCGATCTCCGGCCTGCCGCTCCGCCGCCGCCGCCCGCGCCCCCACAGCAGCCGCCAGCATCGACGGCAGAGCTTGAGGCGCAATCGCAGGCGCTGGCCAGCGGCATCCTCCCCGATGCCGCGCTTGCTGCTGGCCCGGCCAGCACGTCCGCGCCGGTCAGCGCGCCCAAGGGCAAGCCGGTTCTGCACGATTTCGGGCAATCCGATCAGCCTGTCGAGGTCCCCCGCCTGCTGCTCGATTTCACGACGCTGGGCATCGATGTGACGTTGGTGAATGCCGTTGCGCGCTATCATCTGGGCGTCACCAACATGGCCGACATAGCGGTCAGCAAGCTCGCATTGCACGGCGCCATCATTCAGGCGCGGCGCGGCATGCCGCCTACGGTCGATCCGATGCGTGGTGACAGCCTGTTGCCGCATCTGCAGAAGATCGCCGATATCGAACCCGGCAGCACGCAAAGGTGCGAAGGCCAGATCCGCCTGCCGCTCGCCCAGATCGAACCGATCGAGATGCAGGGCCGCCTGCTGTTCGTGCCGGTGGTGCACATCTGGATTGGCTATGACGGTCCCGATGGCACCCGCTACGCCGTCACCCAGTCGTTCGTGCTGGGCGAGGAAAGCAGCCCGCCGGGACCGCGCGTCGGGCCGCTGCGGCTGGACCTGGGCCCACGCCGCTTCACCTCGATCGGCCAGCGCCCGCTGCAGCCAGCCTGACGCGACGAACTGCGCTGCGGGCGACTTGCCAACGGGCACCCGTGCGTGCCAAGCATGGATGGTATACGGAACACGCGTTCCGAGCCGAGAGGGTCCATCGATCATGCGCAGCAGGTTTGCTACTTCCGTTCTAGCCCTTTCCATCTGCCTGGCCGCTGCGCCGGTAGCCGCGCAGGAGGGTGGCAAGGCTGCTGGCAAGGGACCGGAAAAATCCACCCCGGTCGTGGCCGAACCGATGGTATCGGTGACCCGGCACAGCGGCACCTTCGGTGGCCAGCGGATCGCTTACACCGCTACCGCCAGCGACACCTATCTCAAGGACGACAAGGGCAACCCGCGGGCGCGCATCTTCTCGGTCAGCTATATCAAGGATGCGCCCGAGGCTAACCGCCCGGTGACCTTCCTGTTCAACGGCGGCCCCGGATCGGGATCGCTGTGGCTGCACATGGGTGCGTTCGGCCCCAAGCGCGTCGCCATCCCCAATGACGGCCGCGACGATGGCGCCCCGCCGTATCGCATTATCGATAACCCCGACAGCCTGCTCGATACCACCGACATCGTGTTCATCGATCCCGTCGGCACCGCCTTCTCGACGGCGCTGGGCGAGACCGACCCCAAGGAATTCTGGGGCGTCACCAAGGACGCCAAGTCGATCGCCGAATTCATCCGCATCTGGCTGTCGCAGAACAACCGCTGGAATGCGCCCAAATATCTGGGCGGTGAAAGCTATGGCACCACCCGTACCGCCGCCGTCGTCAACGAGCTTGAAGGCACGTACAACGATGTCGCGTTCAACGGCCTACTGCTGATCTCGACCATCCTCGACTTCGGCGCGCAGGCCGAGGTGCCGGGCAACGAAATGCCCTATGTGCTGATGGTCCCCAGCATGGCGGTGACCGCGCTCTATCATGGCAAGACCACGCCAGCCGCCACCGGACCCGGACCCGCCGCGCTCGCCGCCGAGGCCAAGGCGTTCGCGACCAACGAATATCTGCCCGCATTGATGAAGGGCACAGCTCTCGTCGGCGAGGAGCGCGCCGCCATCCGCGCGAAGCTCGCACGCTATACAGGCCTGACCGAACAGTATCTCGAAAGCGCCGATCTGCGCGTGACGCCGGGGCGGTTCTACAAGGAGCTGCTGCGCGATCGCGGGCTCGTCGTTGGGCGGCTCGATGCGCGCTATACCGGCAAGGATTATGACAACGCCGGCGAAACGCCCGACAACGACCCCAGCTTCTACGGCATCGACGGCAGCTATACCGCCGCGTTCAACGCCTATGTCCGGCAGGAGCTGAAGTTCAATCCCGAACGGCAATATGTCACCATCGGCGGGGTACGCGACTGGGACTGGGACTTGCCCGGCAATGGCGGCGAAGCACGCTATTACAAGAACGTCGCGCCTTACATCGGCAAGGCCTTGCGCGAGAACAGCGGCCTTCGCGTGCTGGTGGCGCAGGGCTGGTACGATTTCGCCACGCCCTTCTTCGGGGCGGAATATTCGCTGACCCGCACCGGCATGCCCACCGATCGCATCGAATATACCAGCTATGACGCCGGGCACATGATGTACGTGAACGAGACCGACCTGACGAAACTGTCTCGCGACATCCGCGGCTTCATTGGCAAGCGATGAGACGAACGGAGACGCTCACCGCTTTTTTCGCCTTATATTTGCAATGAATTCAAGGCATGTTCTTGGCTATGCTCAAGACCTTTGTTGCGGCGCTTTTGGTGCCATTCACCTTTGCCAGCGCAACTCCGCCGGTCGTAGCGCTGAAAACGCCACCGGTCGCGACCGAACGTTTCGTCATCGCCTGGTTGCCCGGCGAAGTGCGTTGCGACCGGGCCATTGTGACCCCCGAATATCTCGAGCGGCCAATGGCAACATTGGGCTGGAACAATACCGTTCAACCCGGTTCGGTGTCCTACATGTTCGATATCGATTCGAGCGGTCGTACGACCAGCATCCGCAGGATCACCAAGGATGTCCGCGCCATTGGATCAGACGACATCGCACCCTCGCTTGCAGCAACCCGGTTTGCTGCCGGTAGCGGACAAACCAACTGCACGATTCTGTATGTGCCGCGCCAGTCGAGCATCGATACCACCGCCGTCGCCGACCTCATGGCCTATTCGGTGAACGCCATCTCCGGTCCGTTGCCCAAAGAGGCATGGGAGCGGATGTATGCTGGCAGCGACTGCCGCGACGAACGCGAGCTAGGCCTTCAGGCGCGTGTGTATCCGGACTTCAAGTTCATCCCCGCGACACCTGGCGTGCGGGAATGGTCGATGGTCGGGTATGACATCAAGGACGACGGCGCGACGGCGAACATCAAGACCATCGGCGGCACCCGCAACGCCGCGCTGGATCTGGCCAGCCGCAAGGCCGTCGAGGACACCCGCTATTACAAGGGCGGGCGCAAGGCCTGCCGCTACCCCTATTGGCGCGGCCCGGCCACGCTGGCGCCCCCTGCCATTCCCGATGAGGAACAGTTCCGCCCCGCTGGCGCAACTTGCCCCCAGCGCCACGAATGGTCCGTCAAGCCGGCACTGCGCTTCCCTGAAGCCTATCGTCGCCGCGCCATCGAAGGCTGGGCCATCGTCACCTATGACGTCGCGCCATGGGGCGAGGTGTCGAACATCCAGGTGGCCGCCAGCCAGCCGACCGAGGACTTCGGCAATCAGGCTGTCATGGTGGTCCGCGCGGGCAAGGCCGTGACCACCCAGGGCTTTGTCGGGTGCACCGAGCGGGTGAAATTCGCGATGGGGCCGCGTCAGGATAACGACCAGAACTGAGCGGCCGTTCAGCCTGTCCCATACCGATCACGAGCCGCTGCGATCGTTGCGCAATTCTGCGGGCCGATTTCCGCTGTGCCTGGTCGATCAGCTGATAGCGCTAATCGATCGGAAAAAGCCGTCCTGACAAGGGTCAGATTAACCCGACGTAGAAGCTTTTTCGTCAATGACATGGATCGGTTTCAATTCCTCCGCCACTGCCCCACGCGCATATGATGACATACGGCAGGCCGGTCGGGGAAGTCGGGTCAGTACGAGGCTGGATGGCATGAACGATCTCAAGGTTTCCAACGATACGTCGGCATATGAAGTGCCTGCTGCGCTGGATGCACAAGGCAGGCTGACCGGCGCGTGCGTCCGTCAGGCGCTGACGATGATGGATACGCATGGCCTGGTCATCCTGACCGACCTGCTGTCGGACGCCGAGGCGGATATCGGGCTTGAACTGATCCGTCAGACCATCGCAAACCCGGATCGCAGCCAGTGCTCCTTCGCCAGCGAGACGGATAACCGCTATGTGCGTCGCGACTTCTGCTCGCTGCCTTCGACGCCGGCTGTCACGCGCTTTGCGGCCACCATGTGCCAGCGGCTGGAGGACGTGATTTCGGAATATTGTGGCCGGTCGCGCCCGCTGCTGGAAGTCGCCACCTTCACCAGCTATCTGGGCTCATCGCACCAATATATTCACCGCGACCCCAGCGGCGTGATCAGCCTTTTTGCTGCCGTGGAAGACGTATCGGACGAACAGGGCGGAACGGTGTTCGTTCCCGGCACGCACGCCTATGGCGGTTCCGACAATGCGCATGGCGGCCAGGCCTCGGCGCTGATGGAGCTGTTCCGAACGCAGTGCAACTGGCGGATCCTGGTTCACAACCTCAAAAAGCTGTGGAGCATGCGGAGGGACGATGCGACGCCCCTGGCACCGGGCGAGTTCTGGGACCGACTGTTTTCGCGCAAATGGGATCAGCACCAGCCCAACCTGCTGCGCTTCATGCTGGGAAAGAACTCGCAGTTCAGCCTTCGCAATCTTGGCCCGCGCATGTTGTGGAAGCTCTACCGCCACCGCAAGGCGCTGAGTGAGCTGTTTCCCCTGGTGCAGACCGCGCCGCGCAAGGGCTCGGTCATTCTCTATCGCAGCGACCTGCTCCACGCCGGACCCGACAACCGCTCGCCCGTTCCGCGCCAGATCTTCGGGATGAGCATCGCACGCGATATCATCGATACGAAATACTGGCATGATGGCTATTCGCCGCACCCCAGTTTGATGGCCCAACCGCTGAGCTTTGGTGATCTTCTGGATCATCCGGCCCTGCCCGCAACATCCAGTGTGCTGAACCACCGCCTGAGCGCGTGATCGGATCGGGTCTACCAACCGCGACCCGTGGTGGCGAACTGCGCAGAGAGCCCTTTCCAACCGGCCCCCTGGATAAATGCCGGCTTTTGACCGTGGTACAAAAAACTGCCATTTGTGCCGCCAGCGCGCCCCGCAACGATGCCCGTCGCGCACACCGGCAACATCCACAGGGAAACCCATGACCAAGACCACCCTCCACGGCATCCCCAATTGCGAGCAGTTGGGAGAGGTTGTGGCCCAGATCGCTGAGGCTTGCCGCGCGTCGTAACGACCGCTTTCAGGCTTAACGACTGGATCGCGCAATGACTGATATTGGGTGGAAAGTGGAACGGCAGGTTTGCGGCGAGGTTCCGCGACAAGCTGCCCTTCAGCCCACGTCATCATCTAGCGAGAAGGTCTCTCGCTCGATCTCCATTTTCGCACCCCGCATACGCTCGTGAGCGCAGTCGAAATGGGCGTAAATGGCCTGTGTTGGCGCTTCTACAGTGTCGCTCCATAGCCTGCTCAGTTCGACATAAAGTGCGTCGGCATGGTCGGGAGAGATACAGTCCCCGCAGAACCAACATTCGTAGCCTTCACCAAGCAGCACGTTGACGAGTGCGGGCTGCGTATCGACGGCGGTCAGCATCTCGATCAGAGCGGCACGATCACGGGCCACAAGAGCTTCATCAAAGGCGGGAAGCAATCCCGCAGCAAAGAGTCGCTCGTTCAGCGACATTCCAGAGAATCGTTCCTCGCTCATAGCTGCATGCTAACGTCCCATTGCGGGATGCGCCACAGCAGCCACAAACGGCAAAAATGGGGTCGTTTGCCGAACGGCAGCTTTTTTGACGATAGAGTGAAAAGCTGCCATCCAGTTTATCTACGGCATACGCAATGATGTCATTCTACAACACCGACAAAATATCAAAGGAAATCAATGGCTAAGATTGTCCTTCATGGGATTGCAAATTGCGACACGATGAAGAAGGCGCGCGTGTGGCTCGATGCGCAGGGCATCGGCTATGACTTTCACGACTATAAGAAGGTCGGGATCACCGCCAAGAAGCTGAACGCGTGGGCGGATGTCGTCGGATGGGAGATTCTGCTCAACAAGGCGGGGACCACGTTCCGCAAGCTGCCCGATGCAGACAAGGCGGGGATTGATCGCGACAAGGCGATCGCGCTGATGGTCGAACAGCCATCGCTGATCAAGCGTCCGGTGCTCGAGCATCCCGGCGGCGTGCTGGTCGGCTTCAAGCCCGACATTTATGCAGGCGCGCTGACCTGAACCGCTGTCATATCGCTGTCGTCGTTCCCATCTAGGTGGAACCACTGACAGGAGAATGAGAGCATGCCCAAGGCCATCTGGAACGGCACCGTCATCGCCGAGAGCGACGACACCGTCGTCGTCGAGCGCAACCATTATTTCCCGCGGGAAAGCGTGCGCGCCGATCTGCTGAAGCCCAGCTCCACGACCAGCGTCTGCGGCTGGAAGGGCACGGCATCCTATTACTCGATCGAGATCGACGGCAAGACCAACGCCGATGCGGTCTGGTATTACCCCGAGCCCAAGGATGCAGCGAAGGAAATCCGCGACCGGATGGCGTTCTGGAAGGGTGTAGAGGTGGTCGCGTGATTCTCGCCGCGATGGCGCTGGCGGCTGGCGCACCCGGTCCGCTGATCATCGCCCATCGCGGCGCGAGCGGCGAGCGGCCCGAACACACGATCGGCGCCTATGAACTGGCGATCGACCAGGGCGCGGACTTCATCGAGCCCGATCTGGTCAGCACCAGGGACGGCGTGCTGGTGGCACGGCACGAGAACGAGATATCGGAAACCACCGATGTCGCCGCCCATCCCGAATTTGCCAGCCGCAAGACCACGAAGGTCATCGACGGACAGAGCCTGACCGGCTGGTTCACCGAGGATTTCACTCTGGCCGAGCTGAAGACTTTGCGCGCGCGCGAGCGGCTGCCACAGCTGCGCCAGGCCAACACGGCCTATGACGGGCGCTGGGATGTGCCGACGCTCGATGAGATCATCGCGTTGGTGCAGCGGCGCGAGAAGGACACCGGGCGCAGGATCGGGCTGTATCCCGAGACCAAGCACCCCAGCTATTTTCGCACTCTGGGCCTGCCGCTGGAAGAGCCCTTGGTCAGGACGTTAGCTGAAGCAGGCTATGTCAGCCCGGATGATCCGGTTTTCATTCAGAGTTTCGAGGTCGGCAATCTCAAGCGGCTGGACGGCATGACCAGGCTGCCCCTCATCCAGCTGATGGCAGCCCCGGCTGGACCGCCAGACCTGCCCGATGCCACTTACGCTGCCATGAGCACACTGGCAGGCCTCGCCGAGATCGCGCTTTATGCCGATGGCGTGGGCGTGGAAAAGGCGATGGTGATCCCGCGCGATGCCACCGGTCATCTGGCTCAGCCCACCAGCCTGGTGCGCGATGCGCATGGCGCAGGCCTGAAGGTGCATGTCTGGACCTTCAGGCGGGAGAACTATTTCCTGCCGATGAACTTGCGCGCTGGCGACAGTCCGCTGGCGCATGGTGATGTTATCGCCGAGATTCAGGCGTTCAAGGCCACCGGCATCGACGGGCTGTTTTCGGACAATGTCGCAGAGGCGGTTGCCGCGGTGCGCTGATCAGGGCTTCGGCGGACTGCCGCCCGACGCGGTACCCTCTTCGACCGCAGCCTTCTTGCCGTCGCGGATCGACATGACCATGTCCTTGCGATCGGCAGCATCGGGCGCTTCGGGCTCATCGTTCAGGATCGTGGCAACGCGTGGTGCCATGCATACCGTCGCGGACACCGGCAGATGGTCCGACCCGACATTTTCCAGCACCTTCATGTCGACCAGAGTAAAATCGGGCGACATAAACAGATGGTCGAGCGGCCAGCGCAGGCCCGGCAGGTTGGCGGGGAAGGTCGAATACAGGCCGCGACCGATCCGCGGATCGAGATAGCCGCCGATCCGCTTGAACATCTGCGAGGTCCGTGACCAGGCGACATCGTTGAAATCGCCCATCGCCAGGACCGGCAGATCGGTCTGCTTGGCGTGGCGCGCAGCGATCGCGATTTCCGCATCGCGCTTTTCGGTGTTCTCGCCCGGTGCCGGCGGCCGCGGATGGAGCCCGATAAAGCGGAACTTCGCCCCCGCACGCGTCGAGATCGTCGCGAACACCGATGGGGTTTCGGTATCAATCAGCCAGGTGATTTCGGCATCCTCCACCGGCAACCGCGAAAGGAATATGAGGCCGTACAGATTGCCCAGCGGCGCCGACTGGCGGTGCGGATAGCGATCGATCACCGGCTTGAGCGCGGTTTCCCAGCCCTCGTCGGTTTCGAGCAGCAGCACGACATCGGGGTCCACGCGATCGATCAGCTTGAGCGTGCGGGCATAATCGCGGTTGGTCTGCAGCACGTTGAACGAGAACGCGGACAGGCAGTTGTCCTTGTTGATCACCGCCTTGGCGACCTCTGGCTTGGCGAGCGTGGTGTAGGGATAGATGCGAAAGCCCTGCCAGCCGATCACCAGCGCCATCGCAATTACGACCAGCATCCGCGCCCAACCGGTCAGGATGGGAATCGCCAGGATCAGTGCGATCACAGCCAGCAGAATGAGCGCCACACGCGGAAAATCCCACATGCGGATGTACCAGCGATAGCTGGTCAGCAGGCTGAGCGCGGTGCCGGTCGCGGCCATCGCGGCGAGCACATAAACTACAGTTCGCAACATCCTGGGTGAATTCCGTCTATCGTCTGGGGGCGGCGCTCTTGTCGCTTGCTATCGGGCAATACGCAATGGTGGGTTTGGTATAACTTGCGTGTTGTGTTTGCGCAGGCGATTTCGCCCCGCTACACCAACCCCCATGTCCACAACCTACACGCTCGACACATCGACCAGCCGCGCCAATCCTACGCCGGCGCCCATGAAGCGCCTGACCGTGCCCGCGATCCAGCGGCGCAAGACCGGCGGCGTTACCGCGCAGCCGGTGGTGATGCTGACCGCCTATACCGCACGCATGGCGCAACTGCTCGATCCGCATTGCGACATCCTGCTGGTCGGCGATTCGCTGGGCCAGGTGATCTACGGCCTGCCCAGCACCGTGCCGGTGACGCTGGAGATGATGGCGGCGCATGGTGCCGCCGTGGTGCGCGGCAGCTATCACAGCATCGTCGTCATCGACATGCCGTTCGGCAGCTACGAAGCCTCGCCCGAGCAGGCATTCGCCAGCGCCGCCCGGCTGCTGAAGGAAACCGGCGCGGCGGCGGTGAAGCTGGAAGGCGGCGCGGCGATGGCGCCCACGGTCAGGTTCCTCACCGAGCGCGGCATTCCGGTGGTCGGCCATGTCGGCCTCACCCCGCAGGCGATCAACATCCTGGGCAGCTATGCCGCGCGCGGACGCTCCGACAGCGAGGCGGACAAGATCGTGAGCGACGCCAGGGCGCTCGATGAGGCAGGCGCCTTTGCCATCGTCGTCGAAGGCGTGGTCGAACCGATCGCGATTGCCGTCACCGAAGCGGTGGCCGCCATCGTCATCGGCATTGGCGCATCGGCGCGCTGCGATGGCCAGGTGCTGGTCACCGAGGACATGCTCGGGCTGTTCGAGCGCACCGCGCGCTTCGTCAAGCGGTACGAGAACATGGCCGAGGTCATCGAGAATGCAGTGAAAAGCTACGCCGGAGAAGTCACCGCGCGCAGCTTCCCCAGCGCCGACCAGACCTACGCACCCAAGGACTGAACCGCGCTCATTTCTCGCTGCGCGCAAGCAAGGCGACCAGCTCGTCCTTCCAGAACCGCGCCCAGGTGTGGTTGCTGTGCCCGCGCGTCTCGTCGGTAGCCTTGGTCAGCAGGTATTTGCCATCGGGCAGCCTTTTTCCGAAGTCCTCGGCCACCCCATAATCCCAGGGATTGATGAAGTCGTCCGACGAATTGATCCAGGTGACCGGCATCGTCATCGCCTCGACGGTCTTTGACGGGTCGTAATTGCGCGAGGATTCAATCTGGTAGATCGTGTCGTTGGCATCGATCCCCTTGATCGACGCTTCGATCCGCTGGGTGATGTACCTGTCCGCCGCATCACGCGTGGGAAAGGCCTTTTGCAGATACAGTGGCGCAAAGCCCGCCACCTGCAGCAGGCTCGCCGCCACGCGCAGCCCCATCGTCGGCGGACTGGTGTAATCGCCGTTGTTCCATACAGGGTCAGCCTTGATCCCCTCGATCGCAGCCTTGCGCCACATGCGGTTGTGCCCGGCAATGGGCATCGGCAGGCACGCCATCGGCATCATCGCCTGGACGAAACCGGGATCGAGCTGACCCCAGACGAAGCCGTGCATGCAGCCCATCGACGTGCCCATCACCAGTCGCAGGCGGTCGACCTTCAAACCGTCGGTCAGCATCTGCCGCTGGGCGCGGACCATGTCGGTATAGTCGTACGCCGGAAAGCGCATCTTCAGCCCGTCCGAGGGCCTGGACGATTTGCCGTGGCCGATATTGTCAGGAAGGATGATGTAATATCTGCTGATGTCGAGAGGCTGCCCCGGCCCGAACAGTTCGAGTGCAAATTGTGGCTGAAGGAACTGGAGCCCGGAGCCCCCGGTGCCATGCAGCACCATCACCGCATTGTTCACGCGCCCATCCGGCCCGCGCCGGGGCGTGCCCAATGTGGCGTAGTGCATCCGCAGTTCAGCCAGGGTCTCGCCGGTCCCAAATCTGAAATCCTTGAGGATGACATCACCGTGCGTCAGCATGGCAGCATAATCAGGCTGCGGCGCGGCGATCGGCGGCCCCGGCTGGGCCTGCGCCGAGCCGACGGCAGCCATCATAGTGAAGGCGCAAACTGCTCCCAACATCTTCAATTTCATGCAAAAACCCCCGGTGGTTCTGAACGCTTGCCCGTCAGCATTGCAGGCGTGCACGCCCGACGCAACCTGATAGTGGGGCCACCGCTCAGCCTGCCACCTGCACACGGTTGCGACCGTTGCGCTTGGCACCGTACATCGCGGCATCTGCCTGCGCGAGCGCGGCGTCCAGCGACATCCCTGCGGCGAAAGGCGCTACGCCAATCGAAATGGACAGGGCGATCGGCGTGCCATTGGCGGTTTTCACGGCCAATGCGGCGATGGCGTCGCGCGCGCGCTCGGCAATGGTGATCGCCAGCGGCAGAGGCATGCCTGCAAGCAGGATGGCAAATTCCTCACCCCCGACACGGCCCAGCAGATCGTCAGTGCCAAGCGCCGCCGTGAAGGTCTTTGCCACCATGCGAAGAGCATGGTCACCTGCGGCATGACCATGGGCATCGTTGATCGTCTTGAAATGGTCGATATCCGCCAGCAGCACACAGGCGGGGTCATTGCGGTCATACGCCTCTGCATGCCGGTAGAATGCGGCGCGATTGAGCACGCCGGTCAGATGATCCCGATCCACCTGCAACCGCAATTCTGCCTGGGTCAGCATCAGTTGCTCGTTCAGCCTGCGGTTGGCCTCGCTCTGCCGAACGAGCACGGCGCTGATCGGACCGGAAATGCAAGCAGGGCAGATCACCGTGAAAACCCAGAAGGGCCACGGGATGTGCTCGCCGGTCAGCATTACCATCATCGCCATCGCCAGGAGTGTGGCAACGATACTGAATGCGACGGCGATGAGGATCTTTCGCCATTGCTCCATGTAAAGGCGTGTAAAGCGAAAGCCTTAAGACACTGCAAATGCCAAATTATTCCCCGTCAGGGTGTCAGCGGCAAACCGTGCGCGAGCGCTTGGAGCGATACATCTGGCTGTCTGCGCGGGCCAGAACCTTGTCCGCCCGGTCATCCGGATTGATGAACGCATGCCCGAATGTCGCTGACAGGCTGGCCGCGCCTTCGCCAAAGCCGACCTGGCAGGCGGCAATGCCTGCCGTCAGCTGCGCGACCTTCAGGTCGACGTCGCTTTCGCTGATGGCGCCAAGCAGCAAGGCAAACTCGTCCCCGCCGATGCGTGCGACGATATCGGTCGAACGGACGTTGGCCGTCAGCACATGCGCGATCGTGCACAGTGCTTCGTCGCCAGCGGCGTGGCCAAAGGTATCGTTGATGCCCTTGAGATCGTCGACGTCCAGAAACAGCAGGACCGCTCGGCTCTGGTAGCGCTGGCAGTGCGCGATCGATCCCGCCACCGCCTGCTCGAAATAGCGGCGATTGAACAGCGGGGTCAGCGTATCGCGGCAGATTTCCTCTTCGAGCTGGCGAATGCGTGCGGTCAGCAGTGCATTTTGCTCGCGCAGATCGGCGCAGAGCAATGCAAGCTGTTCATGGCTCAGCGCCACGTCCGCCTGGGGTGCCTGTGCCCCCGCGCTGCCCTGTAGATCGGTCATCTTCATGTCGTTCTGCCTGCAAACCCCTTGTGAGAGCGCTCTACGCTTCGCATAGCAAGGCCGATGCATCGCGGCATGATCAAAATATCGGTAACCACGTATATTCTGTGCACAAGCGGGACATAGTGACGGCCGACACAGTCCCTTTCATTTTCACGCGCAGGATGATTGCGGGTGCCGGACTTTGGCTTTAAGACGCTGATCACACCAGCAATAACGCGGAGATTCCTGCTTGGCCGAGCCATCCCCGAAGCCCGACCGCCAAGGCCCTGAAGGGGTACCGGTTGCCATCATCATGGGCAGCCAGTCCGACTGGGATACCATGTCGGGGGCCGCCGCCGTGCTGGACGATCTGGGCGTGGCGCATGATTGCCGCATCGTATCTGCGCATCGCACCCCCGAACGGATGGTCGCCTTTGCCAAGGGAGCGGTTGAAAACGGGTTTCAGGTCATCATCGCGGGCGCCGGCGGGGCGGCACACCTGCCCGGCATGGTGGCCAGCATGACGCGGCTTCCGGTGCTGGGCGTTCCGGTTTCCAGCAAGGCGCTGAGCGGGCTCGACAGCCTGCTCTCGATCGTCCAGATGCCCGGCGGCGTACCGGTTGGCACGCTGGCGATCGGCCCGGCAGGCGCCAAGAATGCCGGACTGATGGCGGCATCGATCCTGGCGCTGAACGACCCGGCCCTGGCAGAGCGTTTGGACGCTTGGCGCACCGCACAAAGCGATTCGGTGGGCGAACGCCCGGCATGACCGACATGATTGCACCGGGCAGTACCATCGGCATCATGGGCGGCGGTCAGCTGGGCCGGATGCTCAGTCTCGCCGCAGCGCAGCTCGGCTATCGCTGCCATATCTTCGCGCCGGAACCGACCAGCCCCGGCGGCGAGGTTTCGGCCGAGACGACCTGTGCCGATTATGCCGACAGCGCCGCACTCGCCGCGTTCGCGCACGGCTGCGATGTCGTGACCTACGAGTTCGAGAATGTGCCCGTCGGGCCGCTCGACACCATTGCCGGCACCGTGCCGCTGCGCCCCTCCCCGCGCGCGCTCGAAATCGCGCAGAGCCGCATTGACGAAAAGCGGTTCGTCGCGGACCTGGGTGGACGCACCGCGCCGTTCGGCTTTGCCGAGACCGCAGCCGAAGTGGCCGCCGCGATGTCGGTTGCCGGAACCCCCGCCATCATCAAGTCGAACCGCATGGGCTATGACGGCAAGGGCCAGGCCCGCGTGATGCCCGGCGACGATCCGGTCGCACGCTGGTACGAGGCAGGCGGCGTGCCTGCGATCATCGAAGGCTTCGTGACGTTCGAGGCAGAGTTCTCCGTCATTCTCGCCCGATCGCCACAGGGTGAAATCCGCTTCTGGGACAGCGCGCACAACGAGCATGTCGGCGGCATTCTGGACCTGTCCACGGTCCCGGCTGGCCCCGCCATCGCTGCCCAGGTGCCGCAGGCGCGCGAGCTGGCTGCCAGGGTTGCCGAAAAGCTCGATTATGTCGGCGTGTTGACGCTGGAGTTCTTTGCGACGGCAGACGGCCCGGTGTTCAACGAGATGGCCCCGCGCGTCCACAACAGCGGCCACTGGACGATCGAAGGCGCGTTCACCAGCCAGTTCGAAAACCACATCCGCGCGATCTGCGGCCTGCCGCTGGGCGAAACGGCGCTCGCCTGCCACCGCGCCGAGATGCGCAACCTGATCGGAGAGGCCGCGCACAGCTGGCCGGATCTGCTTTCCGACCCCGCCAACCATCTGCACCTGTACGGCAAGCATCGCGCCGAACCCGGCCGCAAGATGGGCCATGTCACACGCATTACGCTAGAGCCTGGGGCAAGGCAGCTATGAACCATCCCGATATCTTCCTGGTGCTGGCGCGCGCGCGCAACGGCGTCATCGGTGCGAACGGCACCCTGCCGTGGCACCTGCCGATGGATCTGCGCCACTTCAAGGCGCTGACCCAGAACAAGCCAATGATCATGGGCCGCAAGACCTTCGACAGCCTGCCCGGCCTGCTGCCCGGTCGCCGCCATATCGTGCTGACCCGCAGCAAGGACTGGTCCGATGACGGCGCTGAGGTCGTGCACAGCGTCGAAGAGGCAATTGCGGCGGCCAACGCTCCGCACGTCGCGGTGATCGGCGGCGCGGAGATCTTTGCCCTTTTCCTGCCGAGGGCAGACCGGATCGAACTGACCGAGGTCCATGCCGAGCCCGAAGGCGACACCATCATGCCGCCGTTCGCGCCTTCCGAGTGGCAGGAAAGCAGCCGCGCCGACCACCCTGCCGACCCGGAAAATCGCGATCGCCCGGCGTTCAGCTTCGTGACCCTCGTGCGCCGGTGATCCGCAAGATCGTTCTGGGGCTGGCTCTGGTGCTGGGAGCGGGACTGGCCTTCACCGTCACCGTGTTGCCTGGCCTGTTCGAGAGCCAGACGAATGTCGTGACCGACGAGCCGCTGCCCGCGGTGCGCGCCGATGCGGCCAGGCTGCACGCCTCGTTGCAGATCGCCGACCTGCATGGCGACACGCTGTTGTGGAAGCGCAGCGTGCTCGACAAGGCCAGTCGCGGCCAGATCGATCTGCCCCGGCTGGAAACGGGCAACGTGGCGCTGCAGGTGTTTTCCTCGGTCTCGAAGACGCCCAAAGGGCAGAATTACGACAGCAACCCATCGGATACCGACAATATTACATTGCTCGCCATGGCGCAGCTGCAGCCGGTAAAAACCTGGTTCTCGGTGCACGAGCGCTCTATGTATCACGGACGCAAGCTGGAAGTGGCAGCCAAAGCCTCCAACAGCCGCCTGATGCTGATCCGCAAGCCCGATGATGTCGACCGCCTGCTGGCCGCCCGCGCCGCTGGCGATCAGGTGACCGGCGCGCTCTATTCGGTCGAAGGGCTGCAGAACCTGGAGGGCAAGGCGGAAAATCTCGACCGGCTCTACGGCGTCGGCATGCGGATGGCCGGCCTTGTGCATTTCTTCGACAACGAACTCGCCGGATCGATGCACGGCGAGGCCAAGGGCGGGCTCACGCCCTTCGGCCGCCGCATGGTCCGCGCGATGGAGGCCAAAGGCATCATCGTCGATATCGCGCATTCCAGCCACAAGTCGGTCGCCGATATCCTCGCCATGGCGCGCCGACCGGTCGTCTCCAGCCATGGCGGCGTGCAGGCGGTGTGCAAGGTCAACCGCAACCTGTCCGACACTGAAATCCGCGGTGTCGCCGCCACCGGTGGCATCATCGGCATCGGCTATTGGGATGGCGCATTGTGTTCGACCGATCCGAAGAAAATCGCGCAGTCGATCAGGCATGTGCGCGATCTGGTCGGCATCCAGCACGTCGCGCTGGGCAGCGATTTCGATGGTGCGGTGACCACGCGGTTCGACACGAGCCAGATCGTCCAGGTGACGCAGGCGTTGATCGATATCGGCTTGTCCGAGGCCGAAATTCGCAGCGTGATGGGTGGCAATACGCTGCGCCTCATCAAACAGGGCATTGAACCGCAGCCCGGCAAGGCCCTATAGGGCGGCCATGATCAGGGTGGAGGGCAGCGACCGGCTGCCAGAACGGTTGCGCGGGGGCATCATCGCGCTGGGGAATTTTGACGGCTTTCATGCCGGTCATCAGGCCGTGATCGGGCGTGCCATCGCCTGGGCCAAGGCCGAGGCCCGGCCCGCGATCGTTGCCACCTTCGATCCGCACCCGGTGCGCTATTTCAAGCCCGATGTCGCGCCCTTCCGCCTCACCAGCCTCGACCAGCGCCAGGCGCTGTTTGCTGAGGCGGGCGCGGATGCGATGCTGGTGTTCGCGTTCGACGAGACGCTCGCCAACACCCGCGCGGAAAGCTTTGTCGCCGATCTGCTGGTCAAGCGCTTCGGCGCGGCGGGCGTCGTCACCGGCGAGGATTTCACCTTCGGCAAGGGTCGTGGCGGCAACATCCATGTGCTGCGCGATCTCGGCGCGCTGATGGGGCTGAAAAGCCATGCGGTTGGCCCGGTGACCACCGAGGATGCGGTGATCTCCTCCAGCCGCATCCGGCAATGCCTGATCGAGGGCAGACCTGACGAAGCCGAACGGCTGATGACGCGGCCCTTCGCGGTGCAGGGCGTGGTGCAGCATGGCGACAAGAACGGCCGCCTGCTGGGCTTTCCCACCGCCAATATCGATATGGGCAGCTATCTGCGGCCCATGTACGGGGTTTATGCCGTCACCGGGCACCTGGCCGATGGCCGGGTGCTGAAAGGTGCCGCGAACCTCGGCATCCGTCCGCAGTTCGATCCGCCCAAGGAACTGCTCGAGCCGCATTTCTTCGACTTCAACGAAGACCTGTACGGCCAGACGATCGAGGTGGCGCTACGCCACTTCATCCGGCCCGAAGCGAAGTTCAGCGATTGGGACGAGCTCAAGCGCCAGATCGATGCGGACTGCGTGCGCGCGCGGGAATTGCTTGCCTGAAAGCGCCGCGCCCCTTAAGCGCCAGCGTCTATGACTGATCAATCTGCAAGCCCCGCCACGGACTATAAAGACACCGTCTTTTTGCCCGCCACCGACTTCCCGATGAAGGCTGGCCTCGCCCAGAAGGAACCGGCTATTCTGGCGCGCTGGCAGGAGGCCGACCTCTACCGCCAGCTGCGCGACGCGCGACAAGGTCGTGAAAAGTTCATCCTCCACGATGGCCCGCCGTACGCGAATGGCGACATGCATATCGGCCATGCGCTCAACCATATCCTCAAGGACATGGTCTGCCGCACCCAGTCGCTGCTCGGCAAAGACGCGCCGTACGTTCCCGGCTGGGACTGCCACGGTCTTCCGATCGAGTGGAAGATCGAGGAGCAGTATCGCAAGAAGAAGCTCAACAAGGACGAGGTCGATCCGGTCGCGTTCCGCGCCGAATGCCGCGCTTATGCCCAGCATTGGGTGAACACCCAGCGCGAGCAGCTGAAGCGCCTCGGCATCAACGGCGACTGGGACAACCCGTACCTGACAATGGATTTCGCCGCCGAAGCGACCATCGTGCAGGAGCTGATGAAGTTTGCGGAAACCGGCCAGCTCTATCGCGGCGCCAAGCCGGTGATGTGGTCACCGGTCGAAAAGACCGCACTCGCCGAGGCCGAGGTCGAATATGCCGATGTGACGAGCACGCAGATCGATGTGGCGTTCGAGATTGTCGAGGCTCCGAATGCGCCCGAACTGGTCGGTGCCTATGCGGTCATCTGGACGACCACACCGTGGACGATCCCGGTGAACCAGGCTTTGGCTTATGGGCCTGATGTCATGTATATCCATTGTCTTGACGGAAGTGGCCCAGAGCAACGCGAGATACTTATCGCTGAGCCACTCAAGGCACAGGTTGAAGCCCGGCTAGGACGCACGTTCCTGGAAATTGGCTGGTATCCGGGCTCCACTCTAGCAGGCGCCACCGCCCGCCACCCGATGTCGGGCAAGCTGTTCTCCGGCGAAAGCCGGAGTCCAGGAGCGGAGGGCACGAACCCAACCCTGGACCCCGGCGTTCGCCGGGGAACGGCAGAAGAGATGGCAGCGCTCACCCGCGCGGCAGAATTCTTCGATCGCCCCCGCCCCTTCCTGCCCGGCGATTTCGTCACCACTGACGCAGGTACTGGCCTCGTCCATATGTCGCCCGACCATGGCGAGGACGATTTCGACCTGTGCAAGGCGCATGGCATCGAGCCGGTGTTCGCGGTCGAGGGCGACGGGCGCTATCGCGATGACTGGGCGTGGCTCGGCGGTGCGGATGAACGGCGGATGTCGGTGATCAACCCCAAGTTCAATGCGCCCGATGGCCCGATCTGCGAGGACCTGCGCGCGGCAGGGGCGTTGCTCTCGGCCGATGCGTTTCAGCACAGCTATCCGCACTCGTGGCGCTCCAAGGCGCGGGTGATCTATCGCTGCACGCCTCAGTGGTTCATCCCGATGGATAAACCCATAGAGCCCCTCCCCTTCAGGGGAGGGGTTGGGGTGGGGAATGGAATTTCCGTCGCCAGTGACTCCCCCACCCCCAACCCCTCCCCTAAAGGGGAGGGGCTTAAGACACTCCGCCAAACCGCGATGCAGGCGATCACCGACACCCGGTGGGTCCCCGCCAAGGGCGAGAACCGCATCCGCTCGATGGTCGAGGGCCGCCCCGACTGGGTGATCAGCCGCCAGCGCGCCTGGGGCGTTCCGATCACCCTGTTCGTCAACCGCAAGACCGGCCAGTATCTCAAGGACATTCACGTCAACGCGCGCATCGTCGCCGCGATGCGCGAGGCCGGTGTCGATGCGTGGAACGACGCCGCCGCCCCTGCCCTGCTCGGCTCCGATTACGACATTGCCGATTACGAGCGCGTCACCGACATTCTCGATGTCTGGTTCGACAGCGGCTGCACCCATGCATTCGTGCTCGAAAGCGGCAAATGGCCCGATCTGACGCGGCCCGAAGGCCATGTCGGCCCCTGGGCGGACCTGTATCTCGAAGGATCGGATCAGCATCGCGGCTGGTTCCAGTCCTCGCTGATGGAAAGCTGCGGAACACGCGGCCATGCGCCGTACAAGGCGGTGCTGACCCATGGCTTCACCATGGACGCCAAGGGCATGAAGATGTCCAAGTCGCTGGGCAACACCATCGATCCGCTGACGCTGATCAAGGATTCGGGCGCGGACATCCTGCGGCTGTGGGCGCTGTCGGTCGATTTCACCGAGGATCACCGCATCGGCAAGGAAATCCTCGCCGGCGTCTCGGACCAGTATCGCAAGCTGCGCAACACCTTCCGCTACATGCTCGGCGCGCTCGCCGGGTTCGATGAGGCCGAGCGGGTTGCGGTCGAGGATATGCCCGAGCTGGAGCGCTATGTGTTGCACCTGCTCGCGGATCTGGACACGAAGCTCAAACAGGCTACGCAAGACTTCGACTACAACACCTACGTCCGCACGCTCGCCGATTTCGCCAACAACGACCTGTCGGCGTTCTTCTTCGATATCCGCAAGGATTGCCTCTATTGCGACATCGGCCCCGCGCACCCGCACGGCACCGACAAGCGCCGCGCCTACCGCACGGTGCTGAACGTGCTATTCGAGGCTCTGGTGCGCTACACCGCACCGGTTTTGGTATTCACGGCAGAGGAAGTGTGGACCACGCGCTATCCCGATGGCGGCAGCGTGCATCTGCTGGAATGGCCGGAGCTGCCGGAACTCGGGGACAGTGAAGGCAATCGCGACCTTGATGGCCTGAATGACATCGAACGCAAATGGGATCGTCTGCGCAAGCTGCGTCGTGACGTAACCGAAGCGATAGAACCTCTGCGTCGCGACAAAACTGTTCGCTCCAGCCTTGAGGCCGAAGTGAAAATCGGCGGCGATACTGCATCGCAAGGCGATTTCTCGGCAGCCGAAATGGCAGAGCTGTTCATCACTGCAGATGTGGCATTGGCCCCTGTCGAAGCCATCGAAGTCACGCGCACCAGCCACCACAAATGCGGCCGCTGCTGGCGTCACCTCCCCGAGGTGACCGAGGACGGGAACCTGTGCGATCGCTGCTCAGAGATGCTGGCGTGAGCGTGCTGCCGATCCCTCTCCGTCATGCTGAACTTGTTTCAGCACCCATCCATCGTCTGGGTGCCGATAGGGCGAAGGCGCTTGGTGCCCGATGGGCCCTGAAACGAGTTCAGGGTGACGGTTTTGTGCCGCGCCGGGAGCGCATCGCATGACCCTCGCTCGTTTCCGGACCGAGGGTATCGCGCTGGCGTTCGCCATTCTCGTCATCGACCAGATCGTCAAGTTCATCGTCGCAGGGCCGCTGGCGCTGAGCAGCCGGTTGCAGATCGAGATCATGCCGTTCTTCAACCTGACCTGGGCGGAGAATCGCGGCGTCTCGATGGGGTTCCTCACCGCGCAGACCGATACCGCCCGCTGGCTGCTGGTCGCGCTCACCGGGCTGATCGCCGCGGTTGTGCTGCTGTGGATGTGGAAGGAGCGCGCGCGCGGGGACATCATCGCGCTCGGCATGATCCTGGGCGGGGCCTTGGGCAACATCGTCGATCGTGCTCGGCTAGGCTATGTCGTCGATTATGCCGACCTGCATTTCGGCACATTCCGGCCGTTCATGATCTTCAATATCGCCGATGCCGCGATCACTCTGGGCGTGCTGTTATTGCTTGCCCGCGTTCTGATAATCGGCGACAAAGCCACCAAATCCGAAGGCCCTACAGCGGGCGTTCAGCATGGCGAGCATAGCGGTGACGCTACAGTGGCCAAGACGGAGAATGACCATGTTTAATTCGGGGCGCAAACTGGCCCTTATCGCCGGTATCTCGGTCGCAGCCGCGACGCTTTCTGCCTGCGGCTCTGGCGGCGGCATCTTCGACCGCGAGCGGCCCGATGAATTCGCCGTATCGCGTCAGGCACCCCTGGTGATCCCGCCCGATTTCGCCCTGACCCCGCCGACCCCCGGCGCTGCGCGTCCACAGTCGGTTGCCGCCAGCCAGCAGGCGCTCGATGCCCTGTTCGGTGGCCCGCAGCAGCGCAGCGGTGTCGAAGGCGCAGCACTCGACCGTGCCGGATCGCCCGATGCCGCGATCCGCTCGCAGGTCGGCGACCCCAAGACTCAGACCACCGACAAGGGTGCCACCACCCGCGATATCGTCGCTGCGCCCGAAGGCGATGGCCAGGACGCGAAAGCCTCCGTGCCGCAGCCATAAGCGCATTCAACCAGACACAAAAAAGCCCGGCGATCCAAGGATCTGCCGGGCTTTTTTATGTCTGTTGCTGAGGTGGGATCAGGCGCGCGCGCCATCCCCCACCACCGCCACGCCAGCGCTGTTATGGCGCAGCGCCTTGAGCACGCAGTCGACGATGCCGTCGGCGTCGAGCCCGGCTTCGGCATACTGCTTTTCGGGCTTTTCATGTTCCTGGAAGATATCGGGCAGACGCAATGTGCGCAGCTTGAGCCCCGAATCGATCAGGCCCGCATCCGACGCCATGGTCAGCACATGCGCGCCCAGGCCACCGATCGCACCCTCTTCCACCGTAACGCACACCTCGTGCGTCGCCAGCAGCTTGCGGATCATCTCTTCGTCGAGCGGCTTGGCAAAGCGCAGGTCGGCGACCGTGGTCGACAGGCCCTTGGCATCGAGCAGGTCAGCGGCCTTCTGCGCTTCTGCGAGACGCGTGCCGAGCGAGAGGATCGCGACCTTCTTGCCCTCGCGCACGATGCGGCCCTTGCCGATTTCCAGCCGCTCCGGAACCTCGGGCAGTGCCACGCCGGTGCCATTGCCGCGCGGATAGCGGAACGCGATCGGGCCGCTGTCGTGACAGGCGGCGGTGTAGGTCATGTGGACCAGTTCGGCCTCGTCGGCGGCGGCCATCACCACCATGTTGGGCAATGTCGCCAGATACGTGACGTCGAACGATCCGGCATGCGTCGAGCCATCGGCCCCCACCAGCCCGGCGCGATCGATCGCGAAGCGCACCGGCAGATTCTGGATCGCGACATCGTGCACCACCTGGTCATAGGCGCGCTGCAGGAACGTCGAATAGATCGCGCAGAAGGGGCGCATGCCCTGCGCTGCCAGGCCAGCCGCGAAGGTCACCGCGTGCTGCTCGGCAATGCCGACGTCGAAGCTGCGGTCGGGGTGCGCCTTGGCGAACTTGTCGACCCCGGTGCCCGAGGGCATTGCCGCAGTGATCGCGCAGATCGTGGGGTCGGTATCGGCGAGCTTGGCCAGCGTTTCGCCGAACACGTTCTGGTACGCAGGCGGGCCAGCTGCTGCCTTGTCCTGCTTGCCGGTGATGACATCGAACTTGGCAACACCGTGATATTTGTCGGCAGCCGCTTCGGCAGGCGCATAGCCCTTGCCCTTTTGCGTCACGACATGGATCAGGCACGGCCCTTCGGCAGCGTCGCGGACATTCTCGAGTACTGCGACCAGCTGGTCCATGTTGTGACCGTCGATCGGGCCGACATAATAGAAGCCCAGTTCCTCGAACAACGTGCCGCCCATCGCCATGCCGCGCGCGTATTCATCGGTCTTGCGCGCCGCCTGGTGCAGGCTCTTGGGCAGCTTGCGCGCCAGACGCTTCAGCGCCTCGCGCACGCCCAGGAACTCGCGGCTCGATACGATGCGCGCGAGATAGCCCGACAGCCCGCCCACCGGCGGTGCGATCGACATGTCGTTATCGTTGAGGATCACGACCAGCCGGTTACCCGCACGCTCGGCGTTGTTCATCGCTTCATAGGCCATGCCGGCGCTCATCGCGCCATCGCCGATCACCGCGATCGCCTTGCCGGGCGCTCCCGTCATCTGGTTGGCGGTGGCAAATCCGAGCGCGGCCGAGATCGAGGTCGAGCTGTGCGCCGCGCCGAACGGGTCGTATTCGCTCTCGGAGCGCTTGGTGAAGCCAGACAGTCCGCCGCCGGTGCGCAAGGTGCGGATGCGATCACGCCGACCGGTCAGGATCTTGTGCGGATAGCACTGATGCCCGACGTCCCAGATCAGACGGTCGTTGGGCGTATCGAAAACATAGTGAATCGCCGTGGTCAGCTCGACCACGCCCAGGCCCGCGCCCAGGTGCCCACCGGTGACCGAAACCGCCGAAATGACCTCCTGGCGCAGTTCATCGGCGAGCTGGCGCAGCTGGCCAGCCTTGAGCTTTCTGAGGTCAGCCGGGACTTTGACGGTATCCAGCAATGGTGTTTCGGGCAGATTGGTCATGGAATTCCCTTTCAACCGCGAATCCTAGACCCATTTTTGGGCCCTGTCGATTGATCGACCCGGACAGGCGCGTTGAGTGTAAAGTTTTTTGGACAGTTCCGCAAATGCGGAGTTCAATCACACGCTGCGCAGCGACCGCGCACCTCTATGACTGGACGAATATCGACATAGCCCGCCGCTTCCGCGGTCTTGCGGACGCTGCGCGAGAGGCCATCGTCATCGATATGGGTCGCGTTTCCGCACGAATCGCACACCAGAAAGATGCAGTCGTGCACGCATCCGGGGTGCGAATTGGCGATATACGCGTTGATGCTCTCCACCCGGCGCGCCAGATTCGTGCGAACGAACAGGTCGAGAATGCGGTAGACGCTATTGGGTGCAACGCGCTTGCCGCGCATGCGGCTGACGCTGTCGGCGATGTCATAGGCCGATGCCGGCTTTTCGATCTCCGCCAATGCGCTGAAGATCGATTCGCGCATGTCGGTCCATTGCTCACCCGCCGCTTCCAGCGAATGACGCGCGGCGAGCGCCAGATCAGCGCCCTCGTGCTCGTTGTGCTTGTGGCCATGTTCTTTGACGTTGGACATGCCCGGTATCTACGCATCCCATGGCCAGGTTGCAATGGCGGCGTGGTTGACGGGTGCGTCAGCCCCGCACAGGTTTGGGACTGTAGAGGGTCGGGAAAGCGCGCTTGAGATTGGCGACCTTCACCGCATCCCAGCGCACGATATACGGGTGGTCGGGGTTCTTGAACATGAAGTCCTGGTGATAGCTTTCTGCCGGATAGAACGCCTTGTAGGGCTCGACCGCCGTGACGATGCGCTTCTTCCACGCACCGGACTTTTCCAGCTCGACGATATAGGCGCGGGCGACCTGCGCCTGCGCCTTGCCCACCGGCACCAGAGCGGTGCGGTAATGACGCCCGACATCGGGGCCTTGCCGGTTGAGCAAGGTGGGATCGGCAACGACCGAGAAGAACACCTGCAAAAGCTGGCCATAGCTGACCTGCGCGGGGTCATAGACGACGCGGACGGATTCGGCATGGCCGGTTCCACCACCCGAAACCTCGTCATAGCTGGCGTTCGCCTTGGCATCGCCATGATAGCCCGAGACGACGCTTTTCACGCCCTTCACATGGCTGAACACGCCCTCCACACCCCAGAAACAGCCGCCTGCGAAGATGGCGACCGCCTGCTTGCCGGTTTCCGCCGCCTTCAATTTCGGCGCAGGAATGATCTTGGGCTCTTCGGCGGCAAAGGCAGCAGAGCCGGCATCCAGCGTAAGTGCAGCAGCACCAATCAGGCCAAAGGCGGCCAGCAGCGAAAGGGAGCGAGCAGAAAGGGTCATCGGCTGATGGTACTCTCGATCATGGGATCCGCCACAGGAGGATGCGCAACGCCCTCATCGGGTTGCAGCGCGAACATCGCGACCGCACCGATGGCAAAGCCGCCCAGGAAATTGCGGAACAGGTCCGACTTCAGAAAAAGGTTCATGGCTCGTCTCGCATCTCGTGTCCGCAGGGCCGTGTTCGCGGTTGCGGGGTGCCGGGTTACAACAGGATGCCGAATTGGGGGCGTCCCAAGGGCGAATCAAGCGGAACGGGGAATGGTTCTGCTTGGGTGCCTGCAACCTGGCCTGAATCGGCTGTATCCGCTGTGAACCACCGCACAGGCGGGTGTTCAGCTTTGTCGGCCCTGCGCCGGGCGGGATCGATCAACCGCTCAGCTGCGCCCGCATCAGCCCGCGCAGCGAGTTGCCCAGCCAGAAACCGTCGGCCAGATCGCCAGGGGTGAGCGGATGCTCGGTCGCGCGTCCCTGCTCGATCAGTTCGCGCCGCAGGATGCCCGGTAGCAACCCCTGCGCCAGCGGCGGGGTGAGCAGCATGCCATCACGCTCGACGAAAATGTGCGTGAAACTGCCCTCGGTCAGCGCGCCATCGGCATCGGTGAACACCACCTCATCCGCCCCTTGCTCAGCCACGGCCTCGCGGCGCGGCGCATCGTAGCATGCGCGGTCGGTGGTCTTGTGCGCAAGCCGCAGATCGTTGCTCGCCAATGCCATGGGGCGCACCACGACGCGCAACGGCTCCGGCATCGGAACCGGCGCCGGCCGCATCTCAATGGCGATATCGCCTGAGGGTGCCAGCAGCAGCCGGATGCGGGTGGGCGAATCGAGGAAAAAGCAGGCGTGGTTCAGCGCATTGCGCACTGCGTGCCGATCAAATGAAAAGCTCAGCGCCGCCGCGCTCGCCTTCATCCGCTCCAGGTGGAACTCCAGCCGGATGATGCCCCTGGCCGGGTCGAAACCCATCGTCTCGATCAGGTCGAACCTGCGTGTCGCCGCCTTCAAGAACGCCCCCTTGACCAGACATTCGCGCCATTCATCGCCAGCGCGTGAATCCGCCACCACTCCGGAGCCCAGCCCCAGGCTGACCTTTTGCGCATTGGCGGCCAGATGCAAGGTGCGAATTGCGACGTTGAACGCCGCATCGCCGGGCATGTCGCCCTGCCCCGGATCGATCCTGCCGATCGATCCGCAATAGATGCCGCGCGGCCCCGCCTCGATGGTGCGCAGCAGTTCCATCGCGCGGATCTTGGGCGCGCCGGTAATCGATCCGCACGGATAGATCGCACGGATGATGTCGACCGCGTCCCGGCCCGGTGCGATGGTGGCGCGCACGGTGGAGGTCATCTGGTGAACGCTGGGATAGCTCTCGATGCGGAACAGATCGGTGACGCGCACGCTGCCGGGGCTTGCCACGCGCGACAGGTCGTTGCGCAGCAGATCGACGATCATCAGGTTTTCCGCCCTGTCCTTTTCGGACGCTTGCAGCTGGGCCGCTGCTTGCGCATCGCGCACAGGGTCGGCGTGGCGCGGCGCGGTGCCCTTCATCGGGCGCGCGGTCATCTCGCCATCGCGCAGCGCAAAGAACATCTCGGGCGACAGGCTGAGCATCCAATCCTCCCCGTCGAACACCATCCCGCCATAGCCTGCGGCAGAGCCTGCGCGCAGCGCACGGTACAGCGCGAGCGGATGGCCAGACAGCGTCGCATGGTTCTGGAACGTGAGATTGGCCTGATAGATGTCGCCGCTCGCGATCGCCTCGTGCACCTGGGCAAAGCGCGCGGCATAGCCGTTTTCGGTCATCGCGGGCCGGGCAGATGCAAGATACGCATCGCCATCGCCGCCAACTTGCGCCAGCCAGCCGGGTACGTCGTCTGCCATCATGACGTCATGGCGGTCGAAAAGCCCGAACCACGCCAGCTTCATCGGACCCAGGTCGTCCAGATAGCGGCGCAGGCGCGGCTCGAATGCGAAACCTGCTTCATAGCTGAAATAGCCAGCGGCATGCAGCCCGCTGCGTCCCGCCGCGCGCAATTCTGCCAGAAGCTCGTCGAGCTCATCGGCCGTGCGCGCGGTCAGGCAGCGCACCGGATTGCGATAGAGCCGCGCCGGGTTGGCGCGCCCCTCTCTGGCATCGTCCAGCAAGACGAAGGGCTGAAGCATTTCGATTGCAGGAAGACGGGCGGGCCGGGGGTCCATGGGCTGCGCTCATAGGCGGCGACGGTGTAGAGCGCAACGATTGCCAAGCCGCTTCGCCCCGCATAGATCGGCGCGACACGAATGCAGGAGAGACGCAGTGAAGAACAGGCCTGGACGGAGGCTGGCGGCAAGCGCCGTGGGTGCGTTGCTGGCCCTCGGCATATCCTGGTCTGCGCACGCCGAAGACGCGCGCGTCGATGATCCGGTCGTGCCGCCGCCGGCTGCGATGCTGGCCGATGGCGTCCCGCCGATCCGGCAATCGCTGGTCGCCGACACCCGCCCTTATCTGGAATATCGCACGGCAAGCTTTGCCGGTTGGCATCCGGTCGATCGATCGATGCTGATCACCACGCGCTTTGGCAATGTGTCGCAGCTGCACCGCGTCGCCACCCCGGGGGCGGCACGCAAGCAGATCAGCTTTGAAGAAGAGCCGATCTTCAACGGCAGCTGGTCGCCCGACGGGTCGATGCTGCTGCTGGAAAAGGATGCAGGCGGCAACGAGGTCGCGCAGATCTACGCGCTGGACTCCGGCCGCCTGACCTTGCTGACCGACGGCAAGAGCCGCAACGCCCTGGGCCCCTGGTCCGATGATGGCCGTCTGGTCGCCTATGGCAGCAACCTGCGAAGCGGCGTCTATAACGACATCTACATCATGGACCCGCGCGACCCCAAGACCGCGCGGATGCTGCTATCCACCGAGAGCGGTGGCTGGGCGGCAATCGATTTCGCCCCCAATGGCCGCGATCTGCTGGTTTTCAACTATATCTCGGTCACCGATAGCCAGCTGCATCTGGTCGATGTCGAGACCGGCGCGATCCGCCAGGTCACGCGCGATGCGACTCCCGTCGCCTATGGCAACCTGCAGTTCGCGCCCGATGGCAGGCTCTGGGTGTCGAGCGACAAGGATTCGGATGTCCAGCGGCTGGGGCTGCTCGATATCGAAACCGGGCTGTTCGCCCCGATGATCGACGGGGGCCGCTGGGATATCAGCAGCTTCGATATCGCCAGGGATGGCAGGACCATCGCCTATATCGTCAACGAGGCGGGGTTTTCCCGCCTGTACCTCTATGACATCGCCAGCGGCGCCAAGCGCCAGGTGACCGGGCTTCCGGCGGGTGAAATCGGTACGAACATGAAGTTCGCACCCTGGGGCACTTTGGGCTTTACCGTCTATTCCAACCAGGCGCCGGGCGATGCCTATAGCCTGGACCCGGCCACGCTTGCGGTCACGCGCTGGACCGAAAGCGAGACCGGCGGGCTTGACCCTCTCGTCAACGTCCAGCCCGAGCTGGTGGAGATCAAGAGCTTCGACGGCGAGCCTGTCTCTGGCCTGCTCTATCGCCCGGACAGCGCCCGGCATCCGGGCAAGCGGCCGATGATCATGTCGATCCATGGCGGGCCGGAGGGCCAGGCCACGGCAGGCTTTCTGGGGCGCAGCAATTATCTGGTGAATGAACTGGGCATCGCGCTGTTCTATCCCAATGTCCGCGGCTCGACCGGCTTTGGCAAACGCTTCGTGTCGCTGGATAACGGCCCCTTCCGCCGCGAGGATTCAGTCAAGGATGTGGGCGCGTTGCTGGACCGGCTGGCGAAGAATCCTTCGCTCGATGCCAGGCGCTTTGGCGTTACCGGCGGCAGCTATGGTGGCTATATGTGCTATGCCAGCGCCATCCGCTATGCCCGCAGATTCAACGCCGCGACCTGCGTGGTGGCGATATCGAACTTCGTCACATTCCTTGAAAATACAGAAGAGTATCGGCGAGACCTGCGACGGATCGAATATGGCGACGAGCGCATTCCGCAGCTGCGGACCAAGCTGGAGGAAATCAGCCCGCTGACCCAGGTCGACCGGCTGAAGATGCCGCTGCTGGTCGTCACCGGCGCCAACGATCCTCGCGTCCCGGCGAGCGAGGCCGATCAGATCATCGACGCTGTGCGTTCGCGCGGCGGCACCGCATGGCATCTGCTCGCCCGCAACGAGGGACATGGGTTCCGCCGCAAGGAAAATGCCGACTACCTGTTCTGGACGACACTGGCCTTCTGGCAGCAGCATCTTCTGGGCCGGGACGCCGGCGCTGCCGACTGACGTTTTTCTCACGATACAAGGATATCACATGGTCGCCTCGGTTTTCGACCTGTTCAAGATCGGCATCGGTCCATCGAGCTCGCACACCATGGGGCCGATGGTCGCCGCCGGGCGATTCGTTGCTAGGCTCGACGATCAGGGCGCGCTCGATCGAACCGTGCGGATCGAGACGCGGCTTTACGGATCGCTCGCGCTGACCGGCAAGGGCCATGCCAGCGATCGCGCCATCCTGCTGGGACTGGCGGGCGAGGAACCGGTCAGCTGTGATCCGGATGCGGCAGATCGGCTGGTCGATCAGATCCGCGCACGTGGCGAAATCGTGCTCGGCAAGAGGCACACCATCGCCTTTGACGAGCCCCGCGACCTGCTGTTCCTGCAGCGCGAGCGGCTGGATTATCATTCCAACGCGATGACCTTCACGGCCTTTGATGCGGCGGGCGTCACCATCGATGCCCGTTCCTATTTCTCGGTCGGCGGCGGCGCGGTGGTCGATGAGGACGAAACCGTCGCCAATGCGCCGGGTGCGGGCGGCATATGGGATCCGCCGCATGTCTTCCGGTCAGGCGCCGAACTGCTTGCCATCGCAGCACAAACCGGGCTGTCGATCGCAGAGATCACCCGCGCCAACGAACTCGCAGCCCGCGATGCCGACTCGCTGTCCGCAGGCCTGCAGGAGATCGCCACTGCGATGTCGGCGTGCATCGATCGCGGTATCCGCACCGGCGGCGAACTGCCCGGCGGTTTGCGCGTCAAGCGGCGCGCGCCGTTGATCATGGCGCATCTGATGGCGCGACAGGAGCGGATGCTGTCCGATCCGCTGACCGTCATCGACTGGGTCAACCTGTGGGCGCTGGCGGTCAACGAGGAGAACGCGGCGGGCGGCAAGGTCGTCACCGCGCCGACCAATGGCGCGGCGGGCATCGTGCCATCGGTGCTGCGTTTCTACGATCGGTTTGCGCCCGGCGCGGACCAGGCCGGGGTCGAGCGTTTTCTGCTCACTGCGGCGGCCATCGGGTCACTGTTCAAGGAAAACGCCTCGATCTCGGGCGCGGAGGTCGGCTGCCAGGGAGAGGTCGGCGTCGCCTGCTCAATGGCTGCTGCCGGGCTGGTCGCCGCCTGGGGTGGCTCTGCGATGCAGGTCGAGAATGCCGCCGAAATCGGGATGGAGCACAATCTGGGCCTCACCTGCGATCCGGTTGCCGGACTGGTGCAGGTGCCCTGCATCGAGCGCAATGCGGTTGGCGCGGTCAAGGCGATCGAGGCGGCACGGCTCGCGATGATGGGCGATGGCACGCACCGCGTCAGCCTCGACGAGGTGATCGAGACAATGCGCCGCACCGGGCTCGACATGAACGAACGCTACAAGGAAACCTCGCAGGGCGGGCTGGCGGTCAACGTGGTCGAGTGCTGAGCCTGCGCGCGTCGCGCCGGGCGACGCGTTCGGCCTCGCGGAGCGCAATCGCGCGGTCCCACCACGGGTGCCCGGCATGGTCGCTGGCGACGGTGCGGATGGTCTGATCCCCCAGATACAATGCCAGCCCCCCAGTGCGCGCCAGCATCGCCCGATCCGCCTTGATCCAGCGCGGGCGGCAGCTGCGCGGCAACCAGCGCCCGGCGATGACGATATCGGCGCGGCGACAGGCGGCAGCGAGCGCGCGTTCGGGCACCTGCTCGCGGTTGCGGCCGATCAGCACGGCGTATTCGCGCTGGCCTGATCGCAAGACCACACTGCAGAATTCGGCGCTGCAGGTTGCCTCGCGCCAGTCTTCCATCGCGATCGCCTTGCCTTCAAACGCCGCGCTCTCGCTCAGGCTCTGCAGCGCATAATCTCCTGTCCTGCGGCGCAGCACGATCAGCTCGCCGCTCGCCCGGGTGATCGCGACATGCTGGCCGTCACCGGTGATCAGCACGTCGGGCACGGGTTGCAGCGCCACCAGCACGCTTGCGAGCCCGATCGGGGCCAGCCCCAGCCATCGCGCGCGGCTTCGCCAGAAGAACAGCCACAGCCCGCCCAGCACGAACAGCGCAAACACGCCTCCGCCGGTGCGGGGAAACAGCGCCACTGCGCCGGGGGCATCGGCGACCAGATGCGCGATGGCCAGCAGGCCACCCAGCGCCTGCCCGGTCAGCCACCAGAACGGAGCGCCCAGCCCTGCCAGGTCAAGCAGCAGCGCCAGTGCCTCCAGCGGCATGATGACGAAGGTGGTCAGCGGGATTGCGACCATGTTGGCGAGCGCGCCATATAATCCGGCCTTGCTGAAATGGTGCAGCGCAATCGGCATCAGTGTGAATTCGATCAGCAGGCCGGTAAGGAACAGCATCGCCAGAAACCGCGCAGCGCGTCCCGGCCACGAAAGGTCCGCCGCCGCCCAGCGCCGCATCGCGGAATGATCGTGCAGCGCGACGATCGCGGTGACGGCGGCAAAGCTCAGCTGAAAGCTCGGCCCCATCAGCGCCTCGGGCCAGATCAGCAGCACCAGCAGCGCACCGGCCGCGATCAACCGGGGCGAGACCGGATCGCGCCCCAGCGCCAGCGCCGCCAGCACCAGCAAACCGGCGGCGCACGAGCGGATGGTCGGCACTTCCGCCCCGGTGAGCAACGTATACGCGATTCCCGCCAATGCCCCTGCCCCGGCAGCCACCAGCGGCAGGCGCCAGGCGCGCGCCAGCGGCGGGAACAGTGCGAGCAGCTTCAAGGTGATCAGCCACACCGCGCCAATCAGGGCGGTGACATGCAGCCCGCTGATCGAGAGCAGATGCGCGAGGCCACTGCGCCGCATCGCCTCGGCATCCTCTTCGCTGATCGCGCCGCGATCGCCGGTCGCCAGCGTGGCGGCGATCCCCCCTGCCCCGCCGGGTATTGCGCCCTGAATATGGGCGGAAAGGCGTGCGCGGAGCGAATCGAGCCCTGTGGCGGCATGGCCCGCACGCAGGACTTGGGGCGCATCCAGCATCTTGCCGGTCGCGCCCAGCCCATCGAACCAGGCCCGCTGGGCAAAGCTGTAGCCGCCGGGCAGCGCGGCTTGCGCAGGCGGCATCAGCCGCGCCCGCGCCGAGATGATCGCCCCGCGCTGCAAGCTGGGGCCATCGAGCGCCAGGTCGAGGTTAACGCGCACCCTGTCGGGCAGCCCAAGCGCCGGCGCGTTCTGCAGCACCAGCCGGACCTGTCCGCGTGCAGGCTGCACCTCGCGCTCGATGACCCGCCCGCTCAGCGTACCGAACCACGGGGCTGGCAACGGATCGGCGGCGACGCGCTCTGCACGCCATGCCATATGCGCGGTGCCTGCCGCCATCGCGAGCAGCGCGACGAATGCACAGCGCGCGCCCAGTTCCATGCGCGTCCAACGACCGCGCACGGCGTACACCAGCAAAGCGCCGCCCAGGCTCACGGCAACCACCGCCGCGTGCCAATCGCGCCCCGGCAGAACGAACCAGGCGGCTATCCCTGCGCCGAAGCATGCGACAATCCAGGGCGGCAGCTGGTCGCGTTCGGCCAGCAGCCAGTGCTGCAACAGCCGGCCCGGCGTTGCAGCCATTGAAAAACGGGACAAACTGGCCATTTGTCGCTGCCAGAAAGCCGTGCTAGAGGCGGTCGAAATTGCCATGTCTGGCGAGTTTGAAAGGAAAGCGTAAGTGAGTGCAAGCGGCGATAACCAGCCTGTTCCGGCCCCCAAGCCCGAAGGACAGGTCGTCACCCGTTTTGCTCCTTCGCCGACCGGATATCTGCATATCGGCGGCGCGCGCACTGCAATGTTCAACTGGCTGTTCGCGCGGCACCACGGCGGCAAGGCCCTGCTGCGCATCGAGGATACCGACAAGGCGCGCTCGACTCCCGAAGCCATCGATGCGATCTTTGCCGGTCTCGACTGGCTGGGACTGGATTGGGACGACACCCCAGTGTTCCAGAGCGAACGCGCTGGACGCCATGCCGAGGTCGCCTATGAGCTTCTTGCCGCAGGCAATGCCTACAAGTGCTTTGCCACCGCCGAAGAGCTCGAAGCGATGCGCGCCGAGCAGCGCGAGAAGAAGCTGCCGATGCGCTATGATGGCCGCTGGCGCAATCGCGATGCCTCCGAAGCCCCCGAAGGCGCGCCGTTCGTCATCCGTCTGAAGGCGCCGCAATCGGGCAAGCTGACCATCGCCGACGAGGTGCAGGGCTCGGTCACCGTCGATGCGCGCGAGCTCGACGATTACGTGCTGCTGCGTTCGGACGGCTCGCCCACCTATATGCTCGCGGTGGTGGTCGACGATCACGACATGGGCGTCACCCATATCATTCGCGGCGACGATCACCTCAACAACGCGTTCCGCCAATTGGTGCTGATCCAGGCCATGGGCTGGGCCGAACCCGTCTATGCGCACATCCCGCTGATCCATGGCAATGACGGCGCCAAGCTCTCCAAGCGCCACGGTGCGCTGGGGGTCGAGGCCTATCGCGACGACATGGGCATCGTGCCCGATGCGATGTTCAACTATTTGCTGCGGTTGGGCTGGGGCTATGGCGACCGCGAGAAGATTTCGCGCGCCGAGGCGGTCGAGCTGTTCGCGCTCGCCAATGTCGGAAAGTCGCCTTCGCGCTTCGATGCCAAGAAGCTGGTCAATCTGAACGGCCAGTATCTGCGCGAGATGGATGACGTCGCGCTCGCCGCGCTTGTCGCGCCGCGTGTCGCCGCACTGATGCCCGGCTTCGATGCTGCCAGCGGCACCGATCTGCTCGCCCGCGCGATGCCGGTGATGAAGCTGCGCGCGCGTGACCTCAACGAACTGGCCGATAGCGCGCAGTTTCTCTTCAAATCTCGCCCGTTAAGCATGGACGAGAAAGCAAAATCTTTGCTAGACGAGGCCGGGGTCGCGGTTTTGCAGACAGTGTCGCCGGTTCTGGCCGAAGCAGCGCCATGGACGGCCGTCAACTTGGAAGAAAAGCTTACTCAGTTTGCCGAGGCACAAGGGCACGGCCTTGGCACCTACGCCCAGCCGCTGCGCGCCGCCCTGACCGGGCAGGCGCGCTCGCCAGGCATCTTCGACGTGCTCGAACTGCTGGGACGCGAGGAATCGCTCGCCCGGATCAACGACGTGGCGCGCATCACCGCCTGATCGCGGCACGCGCACCAGAATACCGCCCGGCAGGCCAAGGCTTGCCTCAGATACGCTTGGAGGAGAACGAACCGTGTCAGACAGCGCAACAATGAAGATCGGCGACAAAGAGAGCAATTACGCCATCCGCTCCGGCACGATCGGCCCGGATGTCATCGACATCCGCAAGCTCTACGCCGAAACCGGCTGCTTCACCTATGACCCCGGCTTCACCTCGACCGCCAGCTGCGATTCCGCGCTGACCTATATCGACGGCGATGAAGGCGTTCTGCTCCACCGCGGCTATCCGATCGGCGAGCTGGCCGAGGATTCGAGCTTCATGGAAGTCTCGTACCTGCTGCTCAACGGCGAACTGCCGAGCAAGGACGAGCTGGAAAGCTTCAGCTACACCATTTCGCGTCACACGATGCTGCACGAACAGCTGATGCAGTTCTATCGCGGTTTCCGCCGCGATGCGCACCCGATGGCGATCATGTGCGGTGTCGTCGGTGCACTGTCGGCCTTCTATCACGACTCGACCGACATCGCCGATCCCGAGCATCGCCGCATTTCCAGCCACCGGCTGATCGCCAAGATGCCGACGATTGCTGCGGCTGCGTACAAATATTCGGTGGGCCAGCCGTTTGTCTATCCCGACAACTCGCTGTCCTATACCGGCAACTTCCTGCGCATGACCTTTGGCGTTCCGGCTGAACCCTATGAGGTCAACCCGGTGGTCGAGCGCGCGCTGGACCGCATCTTCATCCTGCATGCCGACCATGAACAGAACGCGTCGACCTCGACCGTGCGTCTGGCAGGCTCTTCGGGCGCCAACCCGTTCGCCTGCATCGCGGCTGGCATTGCCTGCCTGTGGGGCCCGGCGCATGGCGGCGCCAACGAAGCGGCGCTCAACATGCTGCGCGAGATCGGCACGCCCGACAAGATCCCCGAGTACATCGCCCGCGCCAAGGACAAGAACGACCCGTTCCGCCTGATGGGCTTCGGCCATCGCGTCTACAAGAACTACGACCCGCGCGCGACGGTGATGCAGAAGACGGTGCGCGAAGTGTTCGATGCGCTGAAGGTCAACGATCCGGTGTTCGAGGTCGCGCTGCAGCTCGAGGAAATGGCGCTCAACGATCCTTACTTCATCGAGAAGAAGCTGTTCCCGAACGTCGACTTCTATTCGGGCGTCATCCTGTCGGCGATCGGCTTCCCGACCACGATGTTTACCGTGCTGTTCGCTCTAGCGCGCACCGTGGGCTGGGTCGCGCAGTGGAACGAAATGATTTCCGATCCCGGCCAGAAGATCGGTCGCCCGCGTCAGCTGTACACCGGCCCGACGCAGCGCCCCTATGTGCCGGTCGACAAGCGCTAAAGCGGCTTGTGACTGAAAGACAAAACGCCCTCCCGGTTCGACCGGGAGGGCGTTTTGCTGTGTGGGGGTGCCGGGATGCGCTCAGCCTGTGGCTGCAATGGCGATGACCAGCCCTGCCAGCAACAGCATCAGGACCAGCAGGACGATAATGAAGAGGCTGGCGAACAGCGTGAGAGTTCCACCAGTTCGGTCGAACCTGTAGACGATCAGCAGGACCACAACGATCCCGGCGACGAGGGCGAAGGTCCCGACGCCGGGCACCGGGTCAGACGCGCATTGGCATCAGAACGTACAGCGCATTGGACTTGTCGTTTTCGCGGATCAGCGTCGGCGCGCTGCTGTCGGCCAGATGCAATTCGACAACCTCGCCCTCGATCTCGCCCAGGATATCGAGCAGATAGCGTGCGTTGAAGCCGATCTCGAAGCCGTCGCTGGCGTACTGGCCCTCGACCTCTTCGGCCGCCGTGCCGTTTTCGGGGCTGGTCACCGACAGCGTGATCTTGTCCTTTTCCAGCGCCATTTTGACCGCACGGGTCTTTTCGGTGGCGATTGTGGCAACACGGTCGACGCCCTGTTCGAAGGCGCGCGGATCGATCTTCAGCAGCTTGTCGTTCGCGGTGGGAATGACGCGGCTGTAATCGGGGAAGGTTCCGTCGATCAGCTTCGAGGTCAGGATCGCGCTGCCCAGAGTGAAGCGGATCTTGCTCGCCGAAAGGTCGATCTGCACGCGGGCATCGCCGCGCTCGTCGAGCAGCTTGCGCAGTTCGCCGATGCATTTGCGCGGCACGATGACGTCGGGCATGCCCTCTGCGCCATCGGGACGATCGAGCGTCACGCGCGCCAGCCGGTGGCCATCGGTGGCCGCCGCCTTGAGCACCGGGCGGTCGTCATCGGCCACGTGCAGGAAGATGCCGTTGAGATAATAGCGCGTTTCTTCGGTCGAGATCGCAAACCGGGTCTTGTCGATGATCTGCACCAGCTCGGCAGCGGCCAGCTCGAAGCTGGTCGGCAGGTCGCCCTCGGCAATCACCGGAAAATCGTCGCGCGGCAGCGTCGGCAATGTGAAGCGGCTGCGCCCGGCGCGAACCAGCATCTTGCCGTCCGCCGCATCGAGCATCACCTGGCTGCCATCGGGCAGCTTGCGGGCGATTTCGAACAAGGTGTGCGCCGATACGGTGATCGATCCGGCGGTTTCCACCGAATAGGCGCTCATCGTCTCGACGATCTGCAGGTCAAGGTCGGTCGCCATGAAGCGGAGCGAGCCATCGCTCGAGGCCTCGATCAGCACGTTCGACAGAATGGGGATCGTGTTGCGCCGTTCCACCACCGACTGAACATGGCTGAGGCTCTTGAGGAGCGTCGCGCGTTCGATTGTCGCCTTCATGAAAATCCCCCGAGGCCGCAGGCCTCACACACAAATGACATATCCGCCAAGCTGGCAGAATCCGGACCTTCTTCATTAACAAGATTGGCTTTAGCCGCAAGCTGATAGCCGGACAAACCCGCATAAACTGTGGAAAATGGCGCACCAGGCTTGCGTAAAGTTGTCCCATTGCCGAAACGGGACAGATATGACGCAAAAATCCCGATTTTCCTGCCCGCCGATTGGTGGCCGCCTGTTCATCGCCCGGCATGGTGAAACCGTGTTCAATGCCGCCAAGCGGCTGCAGGGCGACAATCTGCACACGCCGCTGACCCGCGTGGGCTTTGCCCAGGCCGATGCGATGGGCGCTGCGCTTGCCAAGGTTCTGGGCCATCAGCCCGACCTGACCTTGTGGGCATCGGACACGGGCCGGGCGCTGCAGACACTGGCGGTGATCACCGAACATCTGGGGCTCGATTGGCACGACGCCGGGCGCGACATGCGGCTGGCGGAAATCGGCATGGGCTGCTGGGGCGGGCGCTATTATTCCGATGTCGTCGCGGAGATCGGCCCGATCGTCAGCGCAGACATGCTGCTGACCCCTGCCCCCGATGGCGAAACCTATCCCCAGATCGCGGATCGCGTCATCGGCTGGCTGGCCGATCATGCCGCCGAACCGGGTGACCGCTTGATCATCATGCACGGCATTTCCAGCCGGGTGCTGCGCGGCGTCCTGCTGGGCCTGCCGGTCCATCCGGTGTTCGGTGCGCCGGTGGCGCCTGGCCTGCCGCAAGGATCGGTGGTGATGATCGCGGATGGCCGCGAAGAGATCGTCGTCACCGGCACCGGCGGAGGCCATGCGTGACGTCCAAGCGGCTGGCGACCGGGGCGCTGGCTGTTGTGCTGGCGGCTCTGTCCCCATTGGCCCAAGCACGCGACAGCCTGGGCGTGTTCGATGACTGGGGCGCATTCCGCGATCCGCAGGTGCCGCGCTGCTATGCCATTGCGCAGCCCGACGAGGTCCGCGGCAAACGGCAATACCGCCCCTTCGCCAGCATCGGATACTGGCCCAAGCGCGGGGTGCGCGGCCAGTTCCATCTTCGTCTGAGCCGGGCGATGGCCAAGGGGCAGAGCGTGATGTTGACCATCGGCATCCGCCGCTTTCGCCTGACGGGCGGCGGGGGCGATGCCTGGGCGCACGACCGCGCGATGGACGCGGCGATCATCGCAGCGCTGCGATCTGCGCGCGAGATGACCGCCAGCAGCCAAGACGTGCAGGGCAACACCATCCGCGATCTGTACCTGCTGAAGGGCGTTGCCACGGCGCTCGACGCCGCCGCGCTGGGTTGTGCGGGCAGGCGGTAGATTTTTGCGCGCCAAGCGACTATGTGGCGCGCATGAACATCCCCAATCCCTCGATGGATATGGCCATCCCCGGCCCTATCAACCCCATGACCCTGCCGCGCGCGATCACGCCGCGCGAAGATGGCCGCTCCGACCTGATGGGCCTGATGCGCGAGGATATCAGCGCGCTGCTCGAGGCGGCGGGGCTCGACCGCAAGCAGGCCAAGCTGCGCTCGAAGCAGCTGTTCCACTGGATCTACCATCGCGGCGTCACCGATTTCGATGCTATGACCGATATCGCCAAGGCGATGCGTCCCTGGCTGCAGGAGCGCTTCATCATCGGCCGCCCGCAGATCGTCGAGGCGCAGGTCTCATCCGACGGCACGCGCAAATGGCTGCTGCGCACCGATGACGCGCAGGATTACGAGATGGTCTTCATCCCCGACGCCGATCGCGGGACCTTGTGCATCTCGAGCCAGGTCGGCTGCACGCTCAACTGCCGTTTCTGCCACACCGGCACGATGCGGCTGGTGCGCAACCTGACGCCGGGCGAGATCGTCGGGCAGGTCATGCTCGCGCGCGACGCGCTGGGCGAATGGCCCAAGGGCGCGATGGACCAGCTCGATGACGACGAGGACGCCGCGTCCTATACCGCCGATGGCCGATTGCTCACCAACATCGTGCTCATGGGCATGGGTGAGCCGCTCTACAATTTCGACAACGTCCGCGATGCGATGAAGGTCGTGATGCACGGCGATGGTCTGGCGCTGTCGCGTCGGCGCATCACGCTGTCGACCAGCGGCGTGGTGCCGATGATGGCCCGCTGCGGCGAGGAAATCGGCGTCAACCTGGCGGTCTCGCTGCACGCGGTGACCAAGGAGGTGCGCGACGAGATCGTGCCCTTGAACCGCAAATACGGGCTGGAGGAGCTGCTCCAGGCCTGCGCCGATTATCCCGGTGCCAGCAATGCCCGGCGCATCACGTTCGAATATGTGATGCTCAAGGACAAGAACGACAGCGACGAAGACGCGCGCGAGCTGGTCCGGCTGATCAAGGGCTATGGCCTGCCCGCCAAGGTCAACCTCATCCCGTTCAACCCCTGGCCCGGCACCGCCTATGAATGCTCGGATCCTGAGCGGATCAAGCGGTTTTCCAATATCGTGTTCGAAGGCGGCATCAGCGCGCCGGTGCGCACTCCGCGCGGCCGCGACATCATGGCCGCATGTGGCCAGCTGAAATCGGCATCGGAAAAGAAGAGCCGCGCCGAGCTCGATCGGCTGGCCGAGGAAAAGCAGGCGGCTTTGGGTTGAATAGAACCTCTCGCCTCCCGTTTACGGGAGGGGTGGCCGCAGGCCGGGGTGGGCCTGCGCACCTGGTTTGCTTCTAAGCCCATCCCGGCCCGGGAAGCCGGGCCTGCCCCTCCCTGAAGGGAGGGGAGAGACATAACCTAACCAGCAGCCGGTTCGCCCGAACGCAGCGCCGGTTTCTCGTCCAGACCGCCCTCTTCCATGATGCGCGAACGCAGTTCGTCGCGCTTGCCATGGATCGAGGCGATGACATGGCCCATCGCGATCCCGAGATCGACGAGCAGCGCCTCGGATAGCTGCAGCGAGCTTTCCAGTGCCTCGGGAACCGCCAGGGTGGCCCCCGCGCGATAGAGTTCCGCTGCGTGGTCGGTATCCCGGGCGCGGGCGATGATCGTCAGGTCCGGCACCCAGCCGTGGACGCGGCGGACGATCTGCACCGCGAGTACCGGATCGTCCATCGTCAGAATGAGCGCACGGGCGTGGCCCAGCCGCAACCGGTCGAGCAGTTCGGGCCGCGCGACATCGCCGAACACGATCGGTACCCCGGCGCGCCGCGCCTGCATCACCACATCGACATTCGATTCCACCGCCACGAACGGCTGCTGATGCTCTTTCAGCATGTCGGCGATGATCTCTCCCACGCGGCCATAGCCAAAGATCACGGTGCGATCGTTGGCGATATCCGACTGATCGATCGGCGCAGCGTCGCTGGCGCGCATTTCGATGTGCCGCGCCATGGTGTGGCCCAGCTTGGCCAGCAGCGGCGTGATCGTCAGGCCGATCGCGGTGACGATCTGCCAGAATTGCGCGGTCGACGCCTGGATCAGCTGCGCCTGCACCGCTGCAGCCAGCACGATCAGCGTCGTTTCGGAAGGGCTGGCCATCAGCACGCCCGCCTCCGCGGCCGTCCCGCGCCGCGCGCCGGCAACGCGCAGCAGCAATCCGGTCACGACGGCCTTGACGACCAGTACGCCCACCACCGCAATTGCCAGCTCCTGCCAGTATGCGGCGATCACGCGCAGGTCGATCGACATGCCCACGGTGATCAGGAACACGCCCAGCGCCAGGCCCTTGAACGGCTCTATGAGGATTTCGACCTCGCCGCGATATTCGGTTTCGGCAATGATCAGCCCTGCGAGCAGCGCGCCGACGATCGGCGACAGGCCGACCGAAGCGGTGGCGAGGCTGGCGGTAATCACCACCAGCAGGCTGGCCGCGAGGAACAGTTCGGGGCTTTTCGTCCGTGCCGCCTGCGCGAACATGCGCGGCAGGATCATGCGGCCCAGCACCAGCATGGCGACCACCGTGGCAATGCCCAGCACCAGCGTCGTGCCCAGGCTGGTCGCGCCCATGGCGCCTGCCACCGGGGCGAGCGCACCGAGCAGGAAGATGATGGGGACGATGGCCACATCCTCGAACAACAGCATCGCCAGCGCAGCGCGCCCCACCGGCGAAGTCGTGCCCGACATCGGCAGCACCAGAGCGGTGGATGACAGCGCCAGTGCAAGGCCCAGACCCACCGCGCCGCCCCAGTTCTGGCCCGCGACATTGAGCGCCGTCCCGATGATCAGTGCAGACAGCAGCAGCTCGGCTGCGCCCACGCCGAACACCAGTTTCCGCAGGCTCCACAATCGCTTGAACGACAATTCAAGACCGATTGTGAACAGCAGCAGGATGATGCCGAACTCGGCATAAGGCTCGATCGCCTCTGAATCGGTGATCGTGATGTGGTAGAGCCAGGGATAATCGTCGACCAGCGAGCCAAGCCCCGAAGGCCCGACCAGGATGCCGATCAGCAGGAAGCCGATGATCGGGGTGATCCTGAACCGCGCAAAGGCCGGGATGATGATTCCGGCAGCGCCCAGAATGACAAGGGCATCACTGAAAACGGGATTATCAAGCGGATTGTGCATGCTCAAGGTAATGACCGATGGTGGCGCGACTGTCAGCCATTAATCGCACCCTAGCAGCGCTTTATCCCCCGCCCCCGCCCTGGGGTCCGGCGGGCGCCGTCTGGCGTATGCGTTCGCGCCTGGTGGCGGAACTGCCCCGCCCCACGGCCCTGTCCCATTCGATATGGTACAGGTCGTAGCGGCGATCGCCCAGATTGCGCACGGTGCCTTCGCTGCGCGCCCAGCTGAGGTCATCGAGGTTCACATCGCTGATCGTCAGCGTCTCGACATTCTCGCTGGCCTCTGCCGCAATGCCATCGCGCGCGAACGGAAGGTCGCATGGCGTCAGGATGCAGCTTTGCGAATACTGGATATCCATGTTCTCGACATCGGGCAGATTGCCGACATTGCCCGACATCACGACATAGCACTGGTTCTCGATCGCGCGCGCCTGGCAGCAATAGCGCACGCGCATATATGCCTCGCGGCTGTCGGTGCAGAACGGCACGAAGATGATCCGCGCGCCCTCATCGGCCAGACGGCGGGCCAGCTCGGGGAATTCACTGTCATAGCAGATCAGCACGCCGATCGGCCCGCAATCGGTCTGGATCGCGTCGATGCTGTCGCCGCCCTTGATCTTCCACCAGTAGCGCTCATTGGGCGTGGGGTGGATCTTTTCCTGCGCGTGGATCGATCCATCGCGCAGCGCGACCAGGGCGATGTTCTGGATATCGCCATCGTCGGCGCGCGTGGGATGCGATCCGCCGATGATGTTGATATTGTACTCCATCGCCATCCGCGTCAGCTCGTCGCGGATGCGCGGGGTGAACTCGCTGAGTGCCTCGATCGCCTCTTGCGGCCCCATCTTCTTCTTGGCGAAGGAGAGCAGCGACATCGTGAACATCTCGGGGAACAGCACGAAATCGGCCTTGTAGTCGGCGGCCACGTCGACGAAATATTCGACGTTGCGCACGAACTCCTCGAAATTCGCCACGGCCCGCGCCTGGAACTGCACGGTGGCCAGGCGCACGCTTTCCACACCGCGCGGAACGCGGTGCTTGGGCGGTTCATCCGGATTTACATAGGGGTTGCGCCACACCATGTGCACCGCATGGCCGCGCGACTGCTTGTCCTCGGGCAGATAGCGCTTGAGGATTCCGCCGGGCGCGAAGCCATTGGCGATCTGAAAGCCGATGACCGGATCACGCAATTTGCCGTCGATCACCTTGGCCAGATAATCTTCCGGACTGTCGACCTTCTTGGTCCGGCGTGCCTTGTCATAGCCGGGAATGCGGCCAGCAAAGACGATGCCGTTGAGGTCAAGCTGCTCGGCGAGCGCACGCCGGGCCTCATAGAGGCGCTTGCCAATCCGCACGCCGCGCTGGGCGGGATCAACGCACATCTCATAGCCGTAGAGCCATTCACCGGTCGGCACATGGCGGGTGCCAAAGCCGTTTCCGCTGATCTCTTCCCAGTCGTGCGCGGTGAACGCCATCGCCTCGGTCACCCGAGAAGAGGCGCAATAGCCGACGATATCGCCATCCAGAATGGCGACGAACTGTCCTTCCGGAAAATTGTTGATCTGCCCGCGCAGCTCGCCGAATTTATAGGGAGGCAGCCCGGGATAGGCACGCTCGACGAGCGCGGATATCCCGGGAATGTCGCCCCTGCGGGCCTGCCTTACTTCCAGTCGTGCCTTGCTGCGCTGTGCCATCAACCCCTTACGCCCAGCTACCCATTTCCGTTTCGAGGTTCTGGCGAATCGCTTCGAAGAACTGCTCGGTGGTCATCCAGGCCTGATCGGGGCCGATGAGGATCGCCAGATCCTTGGTCATCGCACCGCTTTCGACAGTCTGGATGCACACGCGTTCCAGCGTTTCGGCAAAGCGCACCACTTCTGGTGTCTCGTCAAAGCGACCACGATAGATCAGGCCGCGGGTCCAGGCGAAGATCGACGCGATCGGGTTGGTCGAAGTCGCCTTGCCCTGCTGGTGCATGCGATAGTGACGCGTGACCGTCCCGTGCGCGGCTTCGGCTTCCACCGTCTTGCCATCGGGCGTCATCAGCACCGAGGTCATCAGACCCAGCGAGCCAAAGCCCTGTGCAACGGTATCCGACTGCACGTCACCGTCATAGTTCTTGCAGGCCCAGACGAACTTGCCCGACCATTTCAGCGCCGATGCGACCATGTCGTCGATCAGACGGTGCTGATAGGTGATGCCAGCTGCGTCGAACTTGTCCTTGAACTCGCTCTGGAAAACCTCTTCGAAGATGTCCTTGAAGCGACCATCATAAGCCTTGAGGATCGTGTTCTTGGTCGACAGGTACGTCGGCCATCCGCGATCAAGACCATAGTTCATCGAGGCGCGGGCGAAGTCGGCGATGGAATCGTCGAGATTGTACATCGCCATAGCGACGCCCGAAGACGGGAACTGGAACACTTCCTCGTCGATCTTGGTGCCGTCTTCGCCTTCAAACACCAGACGCAGCTTGCCCGGACCCGGCACGCGGAAGTCGGTGGCCTTGTACTGGTCACCAAAGGCGTGACGACCAACCACGATTGGGTCGGTCCAGCCGGGGACCAGACGCGGGATGTTCGAGATCACGATCGGTTCGCGGAACACGACGCCGCCCAGGATGTTGCGGATGGTGCCGTTGGGCGACTTCCACATCTTCTTGAGGTTGAACTCCTCGACGCGCTGTTCGTCGGGGGTAATCGTCGCGCACTTCACGCCCACGCCAAATTCGCGGATGGCGTTGGAGGCGTCGACGGTGATCTTGTCGTTGGTCTCGTCACGCTTTTCGACGGAAAGGTCGTAATATTTCAGGTCGATATCAAGATAGGGACGGATCAGGCGTTCACGGATCCACTCCCAGATAATGCGTGTCATTTCATCGCCGTCGATTTCGACAACGGGCTTGGCCACCTTGATCTTTGCCATGCGGGATGTGCGCCTTCTTGCTAGGGAGGAATCGGAAAACTGGGACGCTCTTAGCAAAGTCCGCCCATGTTTCAACCTTGTCGCGCGGCGTTCAGATAACGCAAATCAGTCGCAGATTTATGCCGCAACGCAGCATTATCCCCCTCTGTCCGGCTTTGGTCGTTGTCACACCCTGCCCCAGCCCCTAAGAGAGCGGGCATGTCGCAAGAATTACTGGATAACCGGGGCAAGGGCCTGGCGAGCTGGAGCATGCCGCCGGTCCACCCCGAAGGTCGCAAGTTTGCCGTGATCGCGGCAGGTATTACCCTGATCTTCGCATTGATGGCGTGGGAGACGCTCGCTTGGCCGATGGGTGGCATCACCCTCTGGGTCCTCGCGTTCTTCCGCGATCCCGTCCGCGTCACGCCGCTGGACGAACGCTTTGTCGTCGCCCCGGCCGATGGCCTGGTCACATTGATCCAGGAAGTGACGCCGCCGTCGGAGCTTGCCGATACCGATGGGCTGGGCTCTGAACCGCTTTTCCGGGTCTCGATTTTCATGAGCGTGTTCGATGTGCACATCAACCGCGCCCCCATCGGCGGGACCATCCGGCGGATCGTGTATATTTCCGGCAAGTTCCTGAACGCCGATCTCGACAAGGCCAGCGATGAAAACGAACGCCAGCATATCATGGTCGAACGCAGCGACGGCCTGCGCATCGGCTTTACGCAGATCGCAGGTTTGGTCGCGCGGCGGATCGTGCCCTTCGTCAAGGAAGGCGATTTCGTTGCCGTCGGCCAGCGCGTAGGATTGATCCGCTTTGGCAGCCGGGTCGATGTGTACCTGCCCCGTGGCACCACGCCTTCGGTGGTCAAGGGCCAGCGCATCGTCGCCGGCGAAACGGTGCTGGCAATTGTCGGCGAAAACCCGTGGCGCGAAGGGATTTCTCACTGATGCCCAGCCCCGTCGCATTCTTCCAGGAGCTCCGCACATGAGCGCAGGCGATCCACGCGATCAGCGCGGGCGACGCGGCCCCATCCGCTATCTTGCCGGACGGCGTTTCCGGCTGCGCGAGGGCCTGACCCTGCGTGCGATGGTGCCCAATGCGATCACCGCCACAGCCTTGTGCTGCGGGCTCACCGGCATTCGCTTTGCGCTGCAGGAACAATGGCCGCTGGCGGCAGGCGCGATCGTGCTGGCCGGCGTTCTCGATGGCATCGACGGCCGCGTCGCACGCATGCTCAAGGCGCAGAGCCGCTTTGGTGCGGAACTCGACTCGCTGGCGGATTCGATCGCGTTCGGCGTTTCGCCGGCCCTTGTGCTGTTCCTCTGGTCGCTGAACGAGCTGCCTCGGTTCGGCTGGCTGATCGCGCTTGCGCTGGCCGTGTGCTGCGCGCTGCGCCTGGCCCGGTTCAACGCCCAGATCGATCTGGAGGACCAGCCGCACAAGTCTGCAGGCTATATGACCGGTGTTCCCGCTCCTGCGGGCGCGGGCCTCGCGATGCTGCCATTGTATCTGTGGATGGAAACCGGCCTCGATGTGTTCCGGCACTATACTTTGGTCGGACCGTGGATCCTGCTGATTGCGTTCCTGATGATCTCGAACGTTGCCACGTTCAGCTGGTCATCGCTCAGGCTACGCAAGAACATCCGCCTTGAAGCGCTGGCCATCGTCACCTTGACCGCCGCTTCACTGCTGACGGTGCCATGGGTGACGCTCAGCGCCATTTGCCTCGTTTATCTGACACTTATCCCCTTTGGCATTCGCTCGTACTCGAAGGTCAGGCGGCAGCGCGCCAGTCAGACTGGCTGATCGAAGCGCTGACGCCCTGGCGTGCGCCGAATGCGATGACGTTGCGCGGTGCATAATCAGGCGCAGCGGCGGGAACGAACCGTACCGCAGGCCGCATGCCTGACCGAACCGTCCGATCCATTTCCAAAGCACGATATTCAGCAAACAGTGCGTCGATCCGCTCGGCTGCGCCCGAGAACGTTCGCGCGATGCTGAGCACGGCAAAGACGGCGGCGGCTGCGAAGAAAAGGGCAATGACAACAGCAAACATGGCGAAACATCCTGTCTTTCGCCTGCGGAGCCTGAGCATCAGCAGGACACTGTGGATAACTCTGTGGACGGCTTCCGGTTCCCGATTGTCAGGTCTGAAGCCCGATAACCGTCTTTGTTTGGCTTTTGTTCCATTTCTGTTCACATGGGTCAAGCACAAAAATACGACCACCCGTTGAAATGGGGCTGGATTTTGTGAACCGAGCCACGTAAGGGCGCGCTCGTCTGTGGCGTTGTGCCACGGGCAATCCACATGGAAGACACACATACCGGTGCCTAGGCTGCCCTTTGAGGGCATGTCCTTGCAGGTTCCCGTCTTCCAGAGGCTTAACCGGAAAGGAATTAGCTTATGGCGGCACCTGTCGTCACGATGCAGCAGCTCATTGAAGCTGGTGCACATTTTGGTCACCAGACCCACCGCTGGAACCCGCGCATGAAGCCGTACATCTTCGGCGCGCGCAACGGCATCCACATCCTCGACCTTTCGCAGACCGTGCCGCTGTTCGCGCGCGCTCTCGAATTCGTGTCGGCCACCGTTCAGGCTGGCGGCAAGGTTCTGTTCGTTGGCACCAAGCGTCAGGCGCAGTCGCCGATCGCCGATGCAGCTCGCGCCAGCGGCCAGCATTTCGTCAACCACCGCTGGCTGGGCGGCATGCTCACCAACTGGAAGACCATCTCGGGTTCGATCAAGCGTCTCAAGACGCTCGAAGAGCAGCTCGCCGGTGACACCTCGGGCTTCACCAAGAAGGAAGTCCTGCAGCTGACCCGCGAACGCGACAAGCTGGAACTCTCGCTCGGCGGCATCCGCGACATGGGCGGCATTCCCGACGTGATGTTCGTGATCGATGCGAACAAGGAAGATCTCGCCATCAAGGAAGCCAATGTTCTGGGCATCCCCGTGATCGCGATCCTCGATTCGAACGTCGATCCGCAGGGCATCGCCTTCCCGGTTCCTGCCAATGACGATGCGGCGCGCGCCGTGCGTCTGTACTGCGATGCCATCGCCGCTGCCGCCACCAAGGGCCGCACCGGTGCCACCATGGCATCGGGCGCCGACGTCGGCGCGATGGCCGAACCGCCGGCAGAAGCTGCAATCGAGGAAGCTCCGGCCGAGCCCGAAGTTTCGGCGGCTGAATTCGCGGGCGAAGCTGGCGAAGACGCAGCTCCGGCTGCCTGATAGCCGAACCGGGCGGGGCGCGCCCTGCCCGTCCGCTTCGCGAAAATGACACATGCAGGGGCTACGGGCCGGGCGTTGGCCCGCACCTGTGGCCCCTGCATTCATATCCAACCACAAGGAACACGAACATGGCTGTGATTACTGCTGCTAATGTCAAGGAACTGCGCGAGCGCACCGGCGCCGGCATGATGGACGCCAAGAAGGCGCTGACCGAAGCCGATGGCGACATCGAAGCCGCCGTCGACGCGCTGCGTGCCAAGGGCCTCGCCACCGCCCAGAAGAAGTCGAGCCGTACGGCTGCCGAAGGTCTGGTCGGCATCGAAGTGCAGGGCCTCAAGGGCGTTGCCGTCGAAGTGAACAGCGAAACCGACTTCGTCGCCAAGAACGAGCAGTTCCAGGATTTCGTCCGCAAGGTGACCTCGGTCGCCCTGACCACCGGTGACGATGTCGACGCGCTCAAGGCTGCGCCCTATCCCGATGGCGAGACCGTCGGCGAAAAGCTGACCAACTCGATCGCCACGATCGGCGAAAACCAGTCGATCCGCCGCATCAAGACCGTTTCGGTCAGCGAAGGCGTTGTCGTTTCGTACATGCACAATGCCGTTGCGCCGAACCTCGGCAAGATTGGCGTGCTCGTCGCGCTCGAAGGCACCGTGTCGGCTGACGTTCTGGAGCCGCTCGGCAAGCAGATCGGCATGCACATTGCCGCTGCCTTCCCGCTGGCGCTGAACAGCGATGGCCTGGATGCCGAGATGATCGCGCGTGAACGCAAGATCGCAGAGGAAAAGGCTGCCGAAAGCGGCAAGCCCGCCGAAGTGCAGGCCAAGATGGTCGATGGCGCGATTGCCAAGTTCGCCAAGGAAAACGCGCTGCTCAGCCAGCTGTTCGTGATGGACAACAAGACCGCGATCGCCGACGTGGTGGCCAAGGCCGCCAAGGACGCCGGTGGCACCATTACGCTCAAGGACTATGTCCGCTTCCAGCTCGGCGAAGGCATCGAGAAGGAAGAAACCGACTTTGCCGCAGAAGTGGCGGCGGCGGCGGGTCTGTAAGACTCACCTCGCTACAGGTTCGAAACGGCGGGTGGCTTCGCAGCCGCCCGCCGCTTTCGTATCCAGCGTCGGCACAGACCGACGGCAACAGACTGAAACAGTTACGCGAACGTGCTTGGCAGTCACGTATGCACTGACTATGGTGCGCGCCACCCAGAACGCTGGTCGCCAGTCAGCTCAATCACCGGAAACTCCATGACCATCCCATCCTACCGCCGCATCCTCCTGAAGCTCTCGGGGGAAGCCTTGATGGGCGATGGCCAGTACGGCATCGATCCCGCCACCGTCACGCGCATGGCGGGCGAGGTCAAGGCGGCCAAGGATACGGGACTTGAAATCTGCCTGGTGATCGGCGGCGGCAACATCTTCCGCGGCATGGCGGGCGCTGCCAAGGGCATGGACCGCGCGCAGGCCGATTACATGGGCATGCTGGCCACGGTAATGAACGCACTGGCGATGCAGAGCGCGCTCGAGCAGCTGGGTGTCCCCACCCGCGTGCAGTCCGCGATCGAGATGGACAAGGTGTGCGAGCCCGTCATCCGCCGTCGCGCCCAGCGGCACCTGGAAAAGGGCCGCGTGGTGATATTCGCCGCCGGCGTCGGCGCACCGTATTTCACCACCGATTCCGGCGCTGCGCTGCGCGCCGCCGAAATGAAGTGCGACGCGCTGCTCAAGGGCACCAGCGTGGACGGCGTATACAACGCCGATCCCAAGCTGGACCCGAATGCCGTGCGTTATGATACATTGACTTATGACCGTGTGTTGCAGGACAATCTCAAGGTCATGGACGCAAGCGCCGTGGCGCTTTGCCGCGACAATTCCATCCCCATCGTCGTGTTCTCGATCCGCGAGCAGGGCAATCTTGCCCGCGTTCTCAGCGGCGAAGGCACTGCGACAACCGTATATCAGAAGGACTGAACCAGTGGCACAGTTTGACAAGAAAGACCTTGAGCGCCGGATGAACGGCGCGGTGGAATCGCTGAAGGGCGATCTGACCGGCCTGCGCACCGGTCGCGCCAACGTGGCCTTGCTCGATCCGGTCACCGTAGAGGTGTACGGATCGCACATGCCGCTCACCCAGATCGCCACCGTTTCTGCGCCCGAGCCGCGCATGCTGTCGGTGCAGGTGTGGGACAAGTCGAACGTCGGACCGGCGGACAAGGCGATCCGATCGGCAGGCCTGGGCCTCAACCCGATCATGGACGGCCAGACGCTGCGCCTGCCGATCCCCGACCTGACCGAAGAGCGCCGCAAGGAACTGGCCAAGCTGGCCGGGCAATATGCCGAAAAGGCGCGTATCGCGATCCGCAACGTGCGCCGCGACGGCATGGATTCGCTGAAGACCGACGAGAAGAATGGCGTGATCAGCGAGGACGAGCGCAAGCGGTTCGAAACCGAAGTGCAGAAGCTGACCGACGATATCATCGCGCAGGCCGATGCTGCCGCCACCCAGAAGGAAAAGGAAATTCTGGGCCAGTGATCTTCCGGTCCGGCCCCAAAGTCTCGAAGGCGCAACCGCAGTCCGCGCCGGTTGCGCACGTCCAGACGACACCGGCGCATGGTGTGCGCCATGCGGCCATCATCATGGATGGCAATGGCCGCTGGGCTGCCAAGCGCGGTCTTCCCCGCGTTGTCGGCCACAAGCAAGGGGTAGAGGCAGTGCGGACGACCGTGCGCGCCGCGCGCGACATGGGCCTGGAAACGCTGACGCTGTACGCCTTTTCGTCCGAGAACTGGAAGCGCCCCGAAGACGAGGTGTCGGACCTGATGGGTCTGCTGCGCCATTTCATCCGCGCCGATGTCGACGAGTTCATCGCCAATAACGTGCGGCTGAAGATCATCGGCAATTACCGCGCGCTCGCGCCCGACCTGGTCGAGATGATCGACGATGTCGTCGAACGAACCGCGCACAACACCGGCACCACCCTGGTGATTGCGCTCAATTACGGCGCGCAGGATGAACTGCTGCGTGCGACACGCGCGCTCGCCGCCGCCGCTGCACGCGGTGAGATCGACGCCAGTGCCATCGAGGCCGAGCATATCGATGCTGCGCTCGATACCGGCGACCTGCCCCCGCTCGACCTGCTCATCCGAACCTCGGGCGAACAGCGGCTGAGCAACTTCCTGCTGTGGCAGGCCGCGTACGCGGAGCTGTATTTCACCGAGACGCTGTGGCCCGACTTCAACGGCGCGTCGCTGGCCGAAGCGCTCGAGGCCTATGGGGCACGCGAAAGGCGCTTTGGTGGCCGCTGACCCTGTCAGGCGATCCCTGTTCGGTCAGGATCTGGCCGTTCGCACGGTTTCCGGCCTGATCCTTGTCGCCATCGCCGGAACCGCCCTGGGGCTGGGCGGCATCGCCTTCTGGCTGTTGCTGATGGCAGGCGCGCTCGCCATGCAGCATGAGTGGGCCGGGCTGGTCGGAAGGCTGGAGCGCCGCCGGCTGTCGATGCTGGCGCTGATGGCCTCGCTTTCGATGCTGTCGCCCCTCGCCGACGGCCCCGGGTTTCTCTCGCTGGGCTTCATCATCGGTGGGGCCTTCTTCATCGCCGCGATCGACCGCAGCATCAAGCTGGCGCTGGGCGTGTTCTATTGCGCACTGCCGGTGATGGCGCTGCTGTACCTGCGCCAGCAGGACAACGGGCTGCTGCTCGCGTTCTGGACCATGGCCACGGTGTGGGCGACCGATGTCGGTGCGTATTTCGCAGGACGCGGCATCGGCGGCCCCAAGATTGCGCCGTCGATCAGCCCCAGCAAGACCTGGGCGGGCCTTGCCGGCGGCATGACTGCGGCCTTGCTGTTCGCCATTGCGCTGCGCGAATGGTTCGACCTGCCTTATATCCTGGTGCTGGCGAGCGCGCCCTTGGCGATCGTCGCCCAGGTGGGCGACTTTCTGGAAAGCTGGATGAAGCGCCAGGCAGGCGTGAAGGACTCTGGCGCGCTGATCCCCGGACACGGCGGAATTCTGGACCGCGTCGATGGTCTTGTTCCCGTCGCACCGATCGTCGCAACGCTGGTTGCAGCCAATGCCTTTTGGGCGCTAGGGTGACCGCTCTTATGTCGCGCCCAGAAACGAAACACGACGGCCTCATCGTGCCGCCACCCGCCACGCCCTCGCGGAGCGTCAGCATCTTTGGCGCAACCGGATCGGTCGGCACCTCGACGCTGGACCTGATCCGCCTCAATCCGTCTGCCTACCGCATCGTGGCGTTGACCGCGAACAGCGATGCGGAAGGTCTGGCCAGACTGGCGCGCGAGTTTTCCGCCGAAGTCGCGGTCATCGGGGACCCTGCCCGGCACGACGCCCTTGTGGCTGCGCTGGAAGGCAGCGGTACCAGGGCCTGGTCCGGCCCCCAGGCCCTGCTCGATGCAGCCGACCTGGATGCAGACTGGACGATGGCTGCCATTGTCGGCTGCGCGGGCCTTGCACCGATCATGCGCAGCCTGTTGCGCGGACGCAGCGTGGCACTCGCGAACAAGGAGGCTCTTGTCTCGTCGGGCGCGCTGATGATCGAGGCTGCGCGCAGCAGCGGGGCAACCCTGCTTCCGGTGGATTCCGAGCACAACGCGATTTTCCAGTGCCTTGCGGGTGCATCCTACGACCACGTGGAAAGCATTACATTGACGGCCAGCGGTGGCCCGTTCCGCACCTGGACGCATGACCAGATGCGCGCGGCTCGCCCTGACCAGGCGGTGGCCCATCCCAACTGGTCGATGGGCGCAAAGATTTCAGTCGATAGCGCAACGATGTTCAACAAGGGCCTGGAACTGATCGAGGCCCATCATCTTTTCCCGGTCGGGCTCGATGCGATCCGCATTCTGGTTCATCCGCAATCGGTGATCCACTCGATGGTCGAGTATCGCGACCGGTCGACGCTGGCGCAGCTTGGCTCGCCCGACATGAAGATCCCGATTGCCAGTGCGCTGGCCTGGCCGCAGCGGATCCCAACCCAGTGCCTGCCGCTCGATCTGGCCACCATCGGCCAACTGACCTTCGAGCCGCTCGACGATGTCCGCTTTCCGGGCCCCGGCATCTGCCGGGCGGCGATAGCCGCAGGCGGCGGCGCGCCTGCCATCCTGAACGCCGCCAACGAGATCGCGGTCGCTGCTTTCCTTGCCGGAGAGATCGGGTTTCTCGATATCGCGACAATTGTATCGCTGGTTCTGGCAGGCTATAGCCCTGCTGAACCGCAATGCCTGCAAGACGTGCTGGCAATCGATTCAGAAGCCCGCGCGTGCGCTACCGCCGCCATCCGGACCAGGAACTGAACTTGAGCGAAAATCCCGGCTTTCTGCTGACCATTCTGGCCTTTCTGCTCGTACTGGGGCCATTGGTCTTCGTGCACGAGATGGGACACTATCTTGTCGGTCGCTGGTTCGGAGTGAAGGCGGAATCCTTCTCCATCGGTTTTGGCCGCGAGATTGCCGGATGGACCGACAAGCGCGGCACGCGCTGGAAACTAGGCCTGCTGCCGCTGGGCGGCTATGTCCAGTTTGCCGGCGACATGGACCCTTCCAGCCGCGCCGACCCCAATTGGGTCGCCCTGCCCGCCGAAGAGCGCAATCGCACATTCCAGTCGAAAACCCTGCTGCAGCGCGCCCTCATCGTGTTTGCTGGACCGGCGATCAACTTCCTGTTTGCCATCCTCATCCTGGCAGGCTTCGCTTTTTCCTATGGCAAGAGTGTCACGCCGCCGGTGGTGGCGGGCGTGCTGCCTGGCTCGGCTGCCGCAGAGGCAGGCTTGCTGCCTGGCGACCGCATCGTGTCGATCGATGGCGAGCGGATCGAATGGTTCGACGAGGTCGGCCGCCGCATCGCACACCGCCCCGATGAGCGCATCACCGTACGCGCCGAACGCGATGGTACGCCTCGCGATATCAGCTTCCGCATCGGCGTCGACGTTCAGAAGGACCGTTTCGGCAACGAATACCGCATCGGGCGGCTGGGCATCATGTCCGCAGAGCCCGTGGTACGCCCGGTTTCGCTGCTCGAATCGCCCGTCGTCGCGGTCGAACGGACCGGGGAAATCGTGCGGTTGATGGTCGCGACATTGGGCCAAGTGATCACCGGACGCCGCTCCGTTTCGGAACTGGGCGGCCCGCTCAAGATCGCGCAGGTTTCCGGCGAGCAGTTCGCTGCCGGGCTCGATGACTTCATCTTCTTCATCGCGCTGATCTCAATTAATTTGGGGTTCATCAATCTGCTGCCAATCCCCATGCTCGATGGCGGTCATCTGCTGTTCTATGCAATCGAGGCTATCCGGCGCAAACCGGTGAACCCCAAGGTGATGGAATGGGCGTTCCGTTCGGGTCTGGCAGCCGTGCTGGCCCTGATGGTGTTCGTGACCGTCAACGATCTGGCATCGTTCGGCCTGCTGGGCTGAAAGACGGGTTGATTGATTGCGGCGGATGATGCAGGGGTTTGCGCACCGGGGCGGGTTATCGGACGGCAATTCAGGGACCGTCTGATGTTTTTTGGCTTAGGGTGGGTCTTTTTTCCGTGAAATCTGAACACAAAATCGCCATCGGCGCGCGCGCCCTCGGCTTGCTGCTGGGGTCTACCATCCTGGCAGGTGCTGCGAGCTCTGCTTTTGCGCAGACTGCAGGTCCAGCTGCTCCGGCCACCAGCGCACCGGCGGCAGTCCCTGCCCCTGCACTGCCACAGGGACAGCAGATCCGCTCGATCACCGTCAACGGTTCGCAGCGGATCGAGGCGGACACCGTCCGCTCGTATATCCAGCTGCGTGTCGGCGACGTCTACACCCAGGTCGCAGGCGACCAGGCGCTGCGCGATCTGTTCGAGACCGAGCTGTTTGCCGACGTTTCGATCCGCAATAACGATGGTGCCGTCGTCATCGACGTCAAGGAAAACCCGGTGATCAACCGCGTGATCCTGGAAGGCAACAAGCGGATCAAGAACGACAAGATCCTGCCTGAAATCCGGCTGTCGCCGCGCCAGATCTTCACCCGCACCAAGGTGCGCGCCGATGTCGCGCGCATCATCGAGCTGTACAAGCGTCAGGGCCGGTTTGCCGCCACGGTCGAGCCGAAGATGGTCCAGCAGGACCAGAACCGCGTCGATGTGGTCTTCGAAATCTCCGAAGGTCCCAAGTCCAAGGTTCGCCAGATCAACATCCTGGGCAACGAGAAGTTCTCGGATGGCGAACTGCGCGGTGAAATGGCGACCAAGCAATCACGCTTCTACCGCTTCTTCAGCTCTGGCGACACCTATGATCCGGACAAGCTGGCCTTCGACCAGCAGAAGCTCCGCCAGTTCTACCTGACCCAGGGCTATGCCGACTTCCGCGTCATTTCCGCTGTAGCCGAACTGACGCCCGACAAGCGCGACTTCATCATCACCTATGTGGTCGAGGAAGGCGAGCGCTACAAGTTCGGCGATGTTCTGGTCGAAAGCCAGATCCGCGACTTCTCCGAAGAAGGCCTCAAGGCTCAGCTGCCGATGAAGAGCGGCGACTGGTACAATGCCAAGCAGGTCGAAGACACCGTCGAGCAGCTCAGTGAGACCGCCGGTCTGTTCGGCTATGCATTTGCGGATGTTCGCCCCAACTTCAATCGCAACCGCGAAACGCTCACGATGGACATCACGTTCGATCTGGCGGAATCGGCGCGCGTGTATGTTGAGCGGATCGACATCAACGGCAACACGCTGACGCAGGACAAGATCGTCCGCCGCGAGTTCCGCCTGAATGAAGGCGATGCGTTCAACAGCTTCCTGGTCAAGCGCTCTGAAAACCGTATCGCATCGCTCGGCTATTTCCAGGAAAAGTTCGAGGTCGAACAGAAGCAGGGCAGCGCCCCTGACCGCATCATTCTCGAAGCCAATGTCGAGGAAAAGGCAACCGGCGAGCTGCAGCTCTCGGCGGGTTTCTCGTCGATCGAAAACTTCATCCTGCAGGCATCGATCCGCCAGCGCAACTTCCGCGGCAAGGGCCAGACGGTTGGCGCCAGCGTCAACTATTCCGCGTTTTCGCAGGGCATCAACCTCAGCTTCACCGAACCATATGTGTTCGACAAGAACCTGTCGTTCGGCGCGGACATTTTCCGCCGCGACCTGAACAGCTTCAACTTCGTCAACAATTCGCGCAACACCACGTTCGAACAGCTCACGACCGGCACATCGCTTCGCCTGGGCGTTCCGCTGACCGAATATGTGTCTGCCCTGCTGCGCTATTCGTTGACGGTCGACGATGTGACGCTCGATCAGACGCAGTTCTTCTCCGACCTCAATGGCGATGGCACTCTGGAGTGCGATCCGGTGCGCGCAGGCTTCTTCCTGTGCGACAACCTCGGCCAGCGCACCACGTCGATGCTCGGCTATTCGCTTATCTACGACAACCGCGACAACCGCATCCGCCCGACGCGTGGCCAGAACATCACCCTGTCGCAGGATTTCGCAGGGCTCGGCGGATCGGTCAGCTATCTGCGGACCCGTCTCAATGCGTCCAAGCACTGGCGCATCGGGCGCAGCGGCTTCATCTTTACCGTCGCTGCTGAAGGCGGCCATATGCTGGCCTTCGAGGACCGCGGAACACCGGCGCAGGGGATCGACGACATCCGCCTGACCGACCGTTTCTTCCTCGGCCAGCCGCAGATTCGCGGCTTCGACATTCGCGGCGTCGGCCCGCGCGTTATCCGGAATTTCTTCAATCCGGAAATCGTCGATGGCGTGGTGACCAACGTGCTGATTCCGCGTAACCAGAACCAGCAACAGGACGATGCTCTGGGTGGCCGCTATTATTATCTGGCGCGTGCCGAGCTCGACATTCCGCTGGGCAGTGGCGCGCGCGAACTGGGACTGCGTCCTTCGGTGTTCGTGGATGCAGGGGCGGTGTTCGGCGTTGTGCAGCCAATCCTGCAGACCGTGCAGAACCGCGATCCGACCACCAATGCACTGCAGTATCTGACGACGACCACCGATGCCGCAGGCGTCACGTCGATCACGACCACCACCGATGCGGTGGATGCCAATGGCCGGCCCAACACGCCCAGCCTGTTCTTTGCAGAGCAGTTCTTTGGTGACTCGCCCAAGCCGCGCGTATCGGTGGGCTTTGGCGTTAACTGGAACTCGCCCTTCGGTCCGTTCCGCATCGATATCGCTCGCGCCCTGCTCAAGGAGCCTGGCGACGACACCCGTCTATTCACATTCAACGTAGGGACCCAGTTCTGATGAAACTTCTTCTGAAATGCACCGCCGCCGCTCTGATGGCCGCTGGCACCATCGCATCGGGCGCGATCGCTCCTGTCGCAGCGCAGTCCGTTTCCGGTCTTGGCGTTGCCGACCAGCGCCGCGCTGTTGTCGAATCGGCCGCATTCGTGAACGCGAACGCTGCTCGCCCGACAACCTACAAGGCGCAGTATGACGCGGCACAGGCCAAGTCGAACCAGCTGCGCCAGCAGCTCGAGCCGCTGGTGACCAAGTTCAACACCGACGTTCAGGCCCCCAACGCACAGCAGAACCAGGCCGCACTGCAGCAGCAGTTGGGCCAAATCCAGCAGCTGCGCGAGCAGGGTTCGCAGGAAGTGCAGGAAATCCTGCAGCCTGTCGCGCTGTCGGAAGCCTATGTGCTCGAGCAGATCAGCGACAAGTTCGATGCCGCTGTGCGTTCGGCGATGACCAAGCGCAAGATCAGCATCGTGTTCGAGGTCGGCTCGACGCTGGCGCACAACGATGCGTATGACCTGACCAAGGACATCACCGCCGAGCTGAATGCAGCGATCCCGACCGCACAGCTCGTGCCGCCGCAGGGCTGGCTGCCGCGTCAGCAGCGCGAACAGCAAGCGCGCGCCGCCGCTGCTCAGGGTGCACCGGCAGCGGCTCCCGCCGCTCCTGCCGCACAGCAGCCCGAAGGTCGGTAACCGCATATCATGGCTGAAGGCGATCTGGGATATGACATCCTCAAGGTGATGGCGGCGCTTCCGCACCGCTATCCCATGCTGCTCGTTGATCGCGTGGCCCGGCTGGACATTGACCAGTCGATCCATGCGATCAAGGCCGTCAGCATGAACGAGCCGTTCTTCCAGGGTCATTTCCCGACCCGCCCGATCATGCCCGGCGTCCTCATCATCGAGGCGCTGGCGCAGGCGGCCGGCATTCTGGCGGTCGAGTCGCTGGGCCTCGCCGGCTCGGGCAAGCTCGTCTATTTCATGGCGATCGATGGCGCAAAGTTCCGCGCCCCGGTCGAGCCGGGCGTCTTGCTCGATCTGCACGCCGAGTTCGAACAGAAGCGCGCCAAGGTGTGCAAGTTCAAGGCGCGGGCCGAGATGAACGGCAAACTGGCCTGCGAAGTCGGCTTTACCGCGATGATCGCCGACCCGCCTGCCTGACGGCAACGCGCTTTTGCAAACCGCTTGCTTTTGAGCCTGTGCGGCGTTATGCGCGCCGCTTCCCATTCATCCTGCGGGCTGGTCGGAACCAGCCACTTTCAAGGACAGCAATCATGAAGAACGATATCCATCCCGACTACCACATGATCAATGTGAAGATGACCGACGGCACCGTCTACCAGACCCGCTCGACCTGGGGCAAGGAAGGCGACACGATGCAGCTGGATATCGATCCCACCTCGCACCCGGCATGGACTGGCGGCAACCAGCGCATGCTGGACGCAGGCGGCCAGGTGGCGCGCTTCAACAAGCGTTTCGGCGGACTGTCGCTCAAGAAGGGCTGATCGGTTCGGCCTTTTACGGCTTATAAAAAAGGGCTGCGAACCATCTGGTTTCGCAGTCCTTTTTTGTTGCATGTGATGCCGAAGTCGGCCCCCTGCGAAGGCAGGGGCCCATGTCCTGTTTTCTCCAAATTATGGCACGCCTGTTTGAAGGTGCACACGGTCCGGGGAAGACACCGGCCCAGCGGTGCGAGTGATCATAGGTTTGGAGATGGGCCCCTGCCTTCGCAGGGGACCATCAGTAAGCAATCAGGCCGCAGGTGCGCTGACCGACGCAATGACTGCACGGACCGCGTCGAGCGCGGCGTCGGCCTTAGATCCGTCGGGACCTCCGCCCTGCGCCATGTCCGGACGGCCACCGCCGCCCTTGCCGCCCAGCGCCTCGACACCGGCGCGGACCAGATCGACCGCACTGAAGCGTCCGGTCAGATCGTCGGTCACCGCCGCTGCAAACGCGGCACGGCCATCGTTGACCGCGACCATCGCCGCAATGCCTGAGCCCAGCGTGGTCTTGGCCTGATCGAGAAGCCCACGCAGTTCCTTGGGGTCCAGCCCGTCGATCACCTGCGCGATGAAGCTGACACCGCCCAGATCCTCGACCTGAGGTCCCGCCTTGCCCGAACCGCCGCCCAGCGCCAGCGCCTTGCGCGCCTCGGCCAGCTCGCGTTCGAGCGTGCGGCGCTCGTCGACCAGTGCGGCGATACGGGCTTCGACCTCATCGGGCGCGGTCTTGACCAACGCCGCGATCGCCTTGAGCCGTTCGTCGCGCGACACGAGCCACTGGCGTGCGCCCTCGCCGGTCAATGCCTCGATGCGACGGACGCCGCTGGACACCGCGCTCTCGGAAACGATGCGGAAGATGCCGATATCGCCCAGCGCCCGCACATGCGTGCCGCCGCACAGCTCGACCGAATAATGCTTGTCGGTCGCGCGGCCCATTGAAAGCACACGCACCTCTTCACCGTACTTCTCGCCGAACAGTGCAAGCGCACCCGCCTGGACCGCATCGTCGGGGCTCATCAGCCGCGTGGTCACCGCCTCGTTAGCGCGAATTTCCGCGTTCACCTCGGCCTCGACTGCCGCGATTTCGGCATCGGTCAACGCCTTGGTGTGCGAGAAGTCGAAGCGCAGCCGCTCGGCTGCGACCATCGATCCCTTCTGCGTGACATGGCCACCCAGATGGTTGCGCAAGGCCGCGTGCAGCAAGTGCGTGGCGCTGTGGTTGGCGCGCAGCGCATCGCGGCGCTCGACATCGACCGCCAGGTGCACGGTATCGCCGACCTTGATGCTGCCCGCCTCGATCCGCGCCTGATGCGCATGCAAGCGACCCAGCGGTTTCGACGTGTCGTTGACGATGGCGCTCAACCCACCAAGTGAGCTGATAACGCCAGCGTCACCCATCTGCCCGCCGCTTTCACCGTAGAACGGTGTCTGGTTGACCAGGATGGTTACGGTCTCACCTGTTTCGGCACTGGCAATCTCGGTACCATCGCGCACCAGCGCGACGACCTCAGCCTCGCCTTCGGTCGCGGTATAGCCGGTGAACTCAGTGCCCCCGGCGCGTTCGGCAATGTCGTACCAGACCTCAGCGGAGGCCGCCTCGCCCGAGCCCTTCCACGCAGCGCGCGCGGCGGCCTTTTGCGCGGCCATTGCAGTATCGAACCCGGCGCGGTCGACGCCCAGGCCTCTGGAGCGCAGCGCGTCTTCGGTCAGGTCATAGGGGAAGCCGAACGTGTCGTAGAGCTTGAACGCGGTTTCGCCAGCGAGCACCGCGCCGTCCGACAGACCCTCGGTGGCTTCGTCGAGCAGCTTCAAGCCCTTGTCGAGCGTCTGGCGGAAACGGGTTTCCTCGCGCTCCAGCGTTTCCTCGATCAACGGCTGTGCGCGGACCAATTCCGGGAAGGCCTGACCCATTTCGGCGACCAGCGTAGGCACCAGACGGTGCATCAGCGGGTCGGCCGCACCCAGGATATGCGCATGACGCATCGCGCGGCGCATGATCCGGCGCAACACATAGCCGCGGCCTTCATTGGCAGGCAGCACGCCATCGGCGATCAGGAACGACGTGGCGCGCAGGTGATCGGCGATCACGCGGTGCGATGCCTGGTTGGTGCCCGTGGTGTGCGTTCCGGTGGCCTGGCCCGATGCCGCAATCAGTGCCTTGAACAGATCGATATCGTAATTGTCGTGCACGCCCTGCATCACCGCAGCGATGCGCTCGATGCCCATGCCGGTGTCGATCGAAGGGCGCGGCAGATCGATGCGGCTGCCGTCGGCCTGCTGCTCGTACTGCATGAACACCAGGTTCCAGATCTCGATGAACCGGTCACCATCCTCGTCGGGCGATCCCGGCGGGCCACCGAAGATATGGTCGCCATGGTCGTAGAAGATTTCGCTGCACGGGCCGCACGGGCCGGTATCGCCCATCGACCAGAAATTGTCCGATGTCGCGATACGGATGATGCGCTCTTCGGGAATCCCGGCGATCTTGCGCCACAGGTCGAACGCCTCGTCATCGGTGTGATAGACGGTGACCGTCAGCCTGTCGGCGGCCAGACCCCAGGTCTTGTTGACCAAAGTCCAGGCGTGGTGGATCGCCTGTTCCTTGAAATAGTCGCCGAACGAGAAATTGCCGAGCATCTCGAAAAAGGTGTGATGCCGCGCGGTATAGCCGACATTGTCGAGATCGTTGTGCTTGCCGCCTGCGCGGACGCATTTCTGCGACGAGGTGGCGCGTGCATTGGCGCGCGATTCCAGCCCGGTGAACACATTCTTGAACGGCACCATGCCGGCGTTGACGAACATCAGCGTCGGATCGTTGTGCGGTACCAGGGGAGCCGAAGGCACGATGTCATGGCCGTTGTCCCCGAAATATTCGAGGAACGAACGCCGGATGTCATTTGTCGATGTCATGCACGCGACATAAGGCGAGTTGCAGCGAGATTGAAGCATTATGTGCGCAAAAATGAAGGGGCAGCGCCACCTGCAGGTGATGCTGCCCCTTTACATGGAACCTGCCGTTTGACGGCGAATGCCCGATCGCGAAAATACGCACTATCGCGGGCATCGGTGCGTTTACATATCGTCGCCGACATCGTCGTCCGCATCGGGACCCGTCATCATTTCTTCGGCGACCTTGTCCTTGTGACCACGGATCAGGCCCTCGATCTTCTCGGTCATTTCGGGATGCTCCTTGAGGAACGTCTTGGAGTTTTCACGCCCCTGCCCGATGCGCACCGAATCATGGCTGAACCAGCTGCCCGATTTCTCGACGATCCCGGCCTTCACGCCCAGATCGAGGATTTCACCGATCTTGGAGATGCCCTCGCCATACATGATGTCGAATTCCACCTGCTTGAACGGCGGCGCGACCTTGTTCTTGACCACCTTCACCCGCGTGGTGTTGCCGACGATGTCCTCGCGGTCCTTGATCTGGCCGATGCGGCGGATGTCGAGACGCACCGAAGCATAGAATTTGAGCGCGTTGCCGCCGGTGGTGGTTTCCGGGTTGCCGTACATCACGCCGATCTTCATGCGCAGCTGGTTGATGAAGATCACCATGCAGCGCGAGCGGCTGATCGATCCGGTCAGCTTGCGCAGCGACTGGCTCATCAGACGCGCCTGCAGGCCGACATGGCTGTCGCCCATTTCGCCCTCGATTTCGGCGCGCGGCACCAGGGCTGCGACCGAATCGACCACCAGCACATCGATGGCGTTGGAACGCACCAGCGTGTCGACGATCTCGAGCGCCTGCTCGCCGGTATCGGGCTGCGAAACGATGAGTTCGTCGATGTTGACGCCCAGCTTCTTGGCATAGACCGGGTCGAGCGCGTGTTCGGCATCGACAAAGGCCGCCGTGCCGCCGGTGCGCTGCGCCTCGGCAATCACGTGCAGTGCCAATGTGGTCTTGCCCGAGCTTTCCGGACCGTAGATTTCGATGACGCGGCCGCGTGGCAATCCGCCGACGCCCAGGGCGATATCGAGGCCCAGCGAACCGGTGGAAATCGCCTCGACCTGCATCGCTTCCTTGGAGCCCAGCCGCATGGCCGATCCCTTGCCAAAGGCCCGGTCGATCTGTGCCAGCGCTGCATCAAGCGCCTTTTGCCTGTCCATGGATTTCGCCTCTTTTTCGGTCTGGATGAGTTTTAGCTGCCCGGCCATAGCCATGCCCTCTCTTGCCTAGTTGCAACGGCCATCCGGTGCAACGACTCAGTGATGTATATGATTTGTTCTAATGGAACAAGTAGGGAACATCAGTGGTGTTTGCAAGAGAACATGCGCGATTACAGCTGCGCGAGCGCGTTTTCCAGCGAGGTCAGCGTATAGGGCTTGCTGAGCGTCGGCGCGGCAGCATGTTCCGGCGGGATGGTGTCCCCTCCGCCGGTGGCAAAAATATAGGGGATACCGCTCTCGCGCAGCGCATCGGCCAGCGGCCAGCACTTTTCGCGCCCCAGATTGATATCGAGGATCGCCGCATCGAAACCGCCCTTGGCAACGGCGGCCAGGCCATCGGTCACATTGCTGACCATCTCGGTGATGCCGTGCCCCAGCATGTCGAGGAAATCCTCGATCAGCATCGCAATCATGGCTTCGTCTTCGGCGATGAGGAAATTTTTGGGGTCGCTCACGTCAGTTTCGGTCTTTCACTCAGCAGGGGTGGCGGCAGCGGCGAGCGCGCCGTGGACGGCATCGACGATTTGCGCAACCGAAAACGGCTTGGGCAGGAAGTGCACCTGATCGATGGAAATGCTCTGCCGCAGCGTTTCCTCGGCATAGCCGGACATGAACAGGATCGGCAGGCCTGGCATGCGCTTGCGCATTTCCATCGCCATGCCGGGTCCATCGAGATTGGGCATCACGACATCGCTGACCACCAGATCGAACGGCCCGCTATCGGCCAGCCGCTCCAGCCCGTCCTCGCCATCGGTGGCGGTGACAACGGTGAAGCCCTGCCGGGTAAGCGCGCGTTCGGCGACGGCACGGACCATGTCCTCGTCCTCTACCAGCAGCAGCCGGGCATTGCCCCATTGGCCGGCGCTGACCTTGACCGGCTTGCGGCTGCGCTGTTCAACCGCGCCGCCACGATAGACGGGGAAGTAGATCGAGAAGGTCGTGCCCTGCCCGGCTTCAGAATCGACGAAGACATAGCCGCCCGACTGCTTGACGATGCCATAGACGGTGGAAAGGCCCAGGCCCGTGCCCTTGCCGACATCCTTGGTGGTGTAGAACGGCTCGAAGATCCGCGCCTGCACATCGGGTGGCATGCCGACACCGCTGTCTTCGACCAGGATCGCGCTGTAATCCTCGACCGGCAGGATATCGCTCGCCATCGCGCGTACGTCGGCGGCGGTGACCTTGCGCGTGCGGATGGTGAGCGTGCCACCGGGCGGGCGCTTGGCGAGCATCGCATCGCGCGCATTCACCGCAAGGTTCATGATCACCTGTTCGAGCTGCCCCGGATCGGCGCGCACCGGTCCCAGATTGCGGTCATGCTGCACCTCGAGCACGATCTTCTCGCCGATGAGCCGCTTGAGCAGCTCGGACGTGTCCGAAACGATATCGGGCAGCTGCAGCACCTGCGGACGCAGCGTCTGCTGGCGCGAGAATGCCAGCAGCTGCCGGGTCAGCGAGGCGGCGCGGTTCGAGTTGCTGCGGATCTGCTGGATGTCATCATAATCGCTGTCGCCCGGGCTGTGCCGCATCAGCATCAGGTCGCAATGGCCGATGATCGCGGTCAACACATTGTTGAAGTCATGCGCGACGCCGCCCGCGAGCTGGCCGATCGCCTGCATCTTGCTCGCCTGCGCCACCTGCCGCTTGAGCCGGCTTTCCTCGCTGTTGTCCTTGATCGACAGCAGCACGGCGGCATCGCCCACGCCGCGCAGGCTGGCGAGCGACAGCGTCACCGGCTCGTCCGGCTGATGCCGCAGGCGCAGCGCGACATCGCCCGCCATCGCCTGCCCGCTGGCATGGCGGCGCACCGCATCGGCGAGCGCGCCCTTGTCCTCGCGGACCACCAGGTCACCGGGATAAGGCGGAAGCTCGGCCTCGCTGATCCCTGCCGCACGCAGGAAGGCATCGTTGGCAAACAGGAAGCGGCCATCGCGGTCGGTCATCGCCAGGCCCACCGGCAACAGCCCCAGCAGTGTCTGGACATAGCCAAGCGCCGTGCCCTTATCGACGCCGCTGGCGTCCTCGTCGATCAGTACGACCAAAGCGGGCGCCTTTTCGCGCTCCGCCGGATCGGTGACATACAGCGGGTCGACCAGTGGCAGGTGGAACAGCCGCAGCGGCACGCCCTTGCGGCCTTCGCGCTCGAAATAGATGCGGTTGCGTTCATCCGCGCGCAGGAAGCTCGCGAGGTCACGCCCGACGACATTGCCCGCCTCTGCGCCGGCAGCGCGGGCGGCGAACGCGCCATTGGCGGCGCGGACGCGGCCTTCGGGGCTGATCGCTGCGGCCATGAAGCCGCCCTCTCCCAACGCACGACCGGGGCGCCCTGCCAGCATCGTATCGGCCTCGGCAGCCAGATCGAACCTTTGTACCGGCTCGAACCGCCACAGCAGATAGTCCTGCCCCCGCCCTGCACGCTGCACCGTGGCATCGATATGCGTACCCGATGCGATCAGGCCGGTTGCACTGCCCTGTCCATCGCGCCACGCAGCGCGACCTGCCTCGGCCAGCAGGTCGCCACCCTGCCCCCCCAGCGCGAGCTTGGGCGGCACCATATCTGCACCGAATTGATCGATGAACCGCTGGTTGGCGCAGATCATCCGCCCGGCCTCGTCGGTGATGGCGATCGCAATCAGCGGATGGTCGGTGGCGGCATGCGTAACGGACCAATCCGGAAGCACCCGCTGCACGCCATTGCGCGCCGGAAACTGCTGGCGCACCAGCACGATCAGCGCAGCAAGGCCGACGAGCCCGGCGGCGAACAGCGCCAGCGGGACCCAGTCACCCAGCGCCAGCCACACCAGCGCGCCACTGACCGCCAACGCGACCACGATGATCAGCGTCGTGATGCGGGCATCGGGGACATCGCTATCAGGCAGTGCAGGCAACCATTCCGGCCAATCAAGGTCAGGTCGGGCACGGGTGGTGGTCAAGGTCGTCGGATCCCCCTGGCGTGGCAATCGAGCCAGCCTTTTCAATAGATCGACGCTAGCGCAAAGTTATCCGCGTTACAAATTGCAGTTGCGCGAAATAGAAGCCCTTCTGCGGTCAGGGGTGCCGCAGTCGCGCCAGCCTGCGACGGCGCTTGCCTGCAATCCACACGCGCCAGCCGACAGCACTGGCGACATAGCCGACCGCCGCGAGCACGACGGCGAGCACAACCAGGCCGAACGCGGTGATCGATGCAGCGCCGGTCAGCCAACCCATCCAGGTTTCGACCTGCGGCTGGTTGAGCGCGGTGGCGACCGGCTGGCCAAAGGTATTGGCATCGATGCGCAGAATGAAACTGCCGACATGATAGCTCGCCAGCCAGAACAGCGGGGTGGTGAACGGATTGGTGATGAAGGTCGTCAACGCCGCCACCGGAACGTTGGCGCGCACCGGCAGTGCCAGCAGGGCAGCGGCGAAGATCTGACCCAATGGAATGATCACGCCGACCAGCACACCCAGCGCCACACCCCGCGGCACCGAGCGCCGGGTGAAACGCCACAGTTCAGAGCGCAGCACCCGCGCGGCGAAGGGCTTGATGAAGCGGTTCTGCTCCATGCTCTCGCGCGTCGGCATGTTGCGCCCTACCCAGCGGGTGAAACGGCCTTCCGTCAATTCCAAACCCTTATGCCCTTTGCTGCCCGCATGACGCGGCAGGGCTCATGTGGGAGCGCCGCCACAAATCGCCATAGCCTCATGCGGATTAAAACGACGTTGACCCAGATTCGAATTCGAATCAGGCTGACAGCGCGTTAGAGCATTCATGTTAACGCACCAGCGTGATCTGGAGCACGCCCCTGGTACGAAACGACGGGTTTATTCGACGATCGGAGCCCGGACGCCGAAATCGCCGCCTAGCCCTTGTCGCGCATGATCCGGCCCTGTTCGCGCTTCCATTCGCGGTCCTTGGTCGCTGCGCGCTTGTCGGGGGCCTTCTTGCCCTTGGCGAGCGCAAGTTCGACCTTGGCGCGGCCACGGCCGTTGAAGAACACGGACAGCGGCACCAGGGTCATCCCCTGACGGTTGACCGCACCGTGCAGCTTGGCGATCTCGCGCGCGTGCAGCAGCAGCTTGCGCGGGCGCCGGGGCTCGTGGTTCTCGCGATTGCCGTGGCTGTATTCCGGGATGTTAGAGTTGATCAGCCAGACCTGCTCGTCCTTGATCTCGGCATAGCTTTCCGCAATCGTGCCCTCGCCAAAACGCAGCGATTTGACCTCGGTACCCGTAAGCGCGATGCCGGCTTCGTAGACCGTATCGATGGCATAATCGTAGCGCGCGCGCCGGTTCTCGGCGACGGTCTTTTTCTTGTCGAACGTCTCGGGCTTGGGCCGCGCCATCAAATAAGCCCTGCATGGACAAGCGCAGCGTCGACCGCCTTGCGGCTCTTCTTGTCGGGCGGGGTCATCGGCAGCCGCAGATCGGGGAGGAAATCGGGGCGGACGCGGTTGAGCGCGTACTTCACCGGGCCCGGCGAGGCATCGGAGAACATCGCCGAATGCAGCGGATAAAGCCTGTCATTGAGCGCCAGCGCTGCCTTGTAGTCACCCTTGGCCAGAGCCGCCTGAAACTGCGCGCACAAAGCCGGAGCGACATTCGCCGTCACCGAAATGCAGCCGACGCCGCCCATCGCGCGGTGGCCGAGAGCCAGTTCATCGTTGCCGGACATCTGGCAGAATTTCTTGCCGCACTGCGCGCGCTGCGCGCTCACGCGCTCGAGGTCGCCGGTCGCGTCCTTGACGCCGATAATCGTGGGGAAGCGCGACAGCTTGGCCATCGTCTCCACCTTGATGTCGGTAACGGTGCGTGCGGGCACGTTATACAGCAGGATAGGCAAGTCGCACGCCTCGGTGAGCGCCTTGAAATGCGCGCGCACGCCGTCCTGGCCGGGTCGGTTGTAATAGGGCGGCACGACCAGGGCGGCGGTGGCGCCGGCGGCCTTGGCATTGTGCATATGGCCGATCGCGACCTGCGTATCGTTGGAACCGCAGCCGGCAATCACCGGCACGCGCCCGGCGGCCTGCTCGACACAGACGCGCACGACATAATCATGCTCCTCGATCGACATCGTCGCTGCTTCTCCGGTGGTACCGCATGGGACCAGACCGGAACTGCCGTTCTCGATCTGCCAGTCGATCAACGCACGAAATGCGGACTCGTCAAACGCTCCGTCGCGGAATGGGGTCGCAAGAGCCGGAATTGAGCCGGAAAACATCGGGTAGCTCCTTTACCTCGCCCGCAAATCAGGCAAGAACGAATGTTTGTAGACACGCTCGCGTGTTCAGCGCCTGATAAGGATCGAAAGCGCATCATGTCCAGCATGGTTTCTCGAATTGCTATCGCGCGCAGCACTGCCGCTCTCCTCGCCCTGCCGTTGCTCGGCGTCCCTGCCGCCTGCCTGGCCAGCGACCAGGCATCGGATTATACCAATGCCAGCGCGCCGATCAGCCGCAGCGGCGATGGCAGCGACTGGGACAGGGCGCGTGCGCAGTTGTTACAATCAATGCCCGCCGATCTGTCGGGTACGATCGCCAACTGGCGTTCGCTGACGACGACACCGAACAATTACACGTTCTCCACCTTCGCCAGCTTCCTGATCTCGAACCCCGGCTGGCCCGATGAAGACAAGCTGCGCCGCAATGCCGAACAGGCGTTGGGCATCAGCCCGTCGTCGCCGCAGGAGGTGGTCTCGTATTTCTCGCGCTTCCCGCCGCTGACCAATGTCGGCCGCGCGCGCCATGCCGTCGCGCTCGACGCGATGGGCCAGCGCGAAGCAGCGCAGGCCGAGGCGATCAGGGCATGGCGCGCGGGCACGATGATGCCCGAGGACAAGATGCAGCTGTTCAGCCGCTTCGGCACCAGCTTTGGCATCGCGGATCACGACGCGCGCATGGATGCACTGCTCTGGGCCAAGGCAACACCCGATGCCGAAGAACAGTTCGGCTTCGTCTCGCCTGGCCGCCGGGCGGTGTTCGCGGCACGACTGGCGATGCTCAAGGGCCTGCCCGATGCCGACGCACTCGCGGGGTCTTTGGGTGCAGAGGCCATGCTCGACGCAGGCTATATCGCCCAGCGCGCCAAGCGGATGGTCGATACTGGCAACTGGGGTGCAGCGCGCGCGATGCTCGCCAGCCGCCCACCGCTGCAATATCGCCCGGTGAATGCCGAAAGCTGGTACGAACTGCTACTGGCGCAGGCACGAGGCGCGAACAACGACAGCCAATATGCGCTGGCTTTCGACATCGCCTCCAAGATCGATGACGCCTTCCCTGCCGGCCACGACATCTCGGACGAAAGTCTGGGCGTGCGCGATGATTACACCAGCCTTGCCTGGCTGGCGGGCACTCTAGCGCTTCAGAACCTGGGCCGCCCGCGCGATGCCATCGGCATGTTCGCGCGCTATGGCGGCGGTGCGCGCACCCCGCAGACCCGGTCGAAGGGCTTCTATTGGGCGGGCCGCGCGGCAGCGATCGCGGGCGATGCTGGCGAAGCAAATCGCTATTTCGAAATGGCGGCAGCCTATCCTGATCATTATTACGGCCAGCTGGCGACCGAACGGCTGGGCCGCGAAATACCACCCTTTGCCGAGGCTCCGCGCGTGCAGGTCAGCGCCGTCGATCGCGGGCGGTTCAACGCCAGCACGCTGGTACAGGCAGCACAGGTGATTTCGCGCAGCGGTGACTGGCCGACGCAGCGGCGCTTCTTCGGAGCGGTGGCCGCCTCCGCCAGGACGCCGCAAGAGCATGTGATGGCCGCCGAACTCGCACGGCAGATCGGCCGGCGTGACCTTGCCGTCATCGTCGGCCAGTCGGCGCGCACCAATGGCGTCGATGATCTGCAATCGCTCGCCTTCCCGCAGATGCCGGTGCCACCGGGTTTCCAGAACAACTGGACGATGATCCACGCGATCACCCGGCAGGAAAGCCAGTATGCGCAGAACGCCGTCAGCCATGCGGGTGCGCGCGGCCTGATGCAGCTGATGCCGGGCACGGCGCGCGAACAGGCGGGCAAGATGGGGCTGAGCTATTCGATCGGCGCCCTGACCGACGATACGCAGTACAACATCCAGCTGGGTGCGGGCTATTTCAGTCGCATGATGGACTATTTCGGCGGCAGCTATCCGCTCGCGGTAGCAGCATACAACGCCGGTCCCGGCAACGTGAACAAATGGCTGCGCGCCAATGGCGACCCGCGCATGGGCGGCATCGACATCGTCGAATGGGTCGAGAAGATTCCGATCTTCGAGACCAAGAACTATGTCCAGCGCGTGCTCGAAAACGCCGTGGTCTATGACGTGATGCACCCGGAGCGCGCCAACATGCGCGGTGCCAACAAGCTGAGCCGCTATCTGGGCAAGAACACGCCGGGCTGATGTAAACCACGAAAATTGACGCTATGGGCTGTGCGCATGGACCGTCCGAACCACATCACCCCGCAAGGCTATGCCGCACTCAAGGCGCGCTACGACCATCTGCTCGGCACAGAACGCCCCGCGATCGTCGAGATCGTCAGCTGGGCGGCGGGCAATGGCGACCGCAGCGAGAACGGCGATTACCTGTACGGCCGCAAGCGGATGCGCGAGATCGACCGCGAACTGAACCGGCTGGCGCGCAAGATGAAGGCGGCGCGGGTGATCGATCCTGCCGCACAGACCGACCGGAGCAAGGTCTGGTTCGGGGCCGAGGTCGAGATCGCCGATGAAGACGACAACCGCCGCACCCTCATCCTCGTCGGCGATGACGAGCAGGATGCAGGCGCGGGCCGGATCGGCTGGAACTCCCCCCTCGCCCGCGCGCTGCGCGGTGCCAGCATCAGCGACCTGCGCACGGTGACATTGCCGGGCGGAACCAAGGAATGGGAAGTGACGGCGATCACCTATCCCGGTTGAGCGGCTACTGGCCCCGGATCAGCAGATTGCGGATCTCGGTCATGTCTTCCATCGCAAAGCGGATGCCTTCGCGGCCAAGGCCCGAATCCTTCACCCCGCCATAAGGCATGTTGTCGATACGAAAGCTGGGGACGTCGTTGATGACGACACCACCGACATCGAGATAATCCCAGCAATCGAACATCTTGAACAGGTCGCGGGTGAACACGCCCGCCTGCAGGCCGAACTTGCTGTTGTTGACCTCGGCCATCGCGTCGCCGAAATCGGTGAACTTGGACAGCACCGCGACCGGGCCGAAGGCCTCTTCGGTGACGATCTTGGCCTCGTGCGGCACGTTCTCCAGCAAGGTCGCCTCGAGCATCGCGCCATCGCGCTTGCCGCCGCACAGCAATGTGCCGCCCAGCGACACGGCTTCCTGCACCCAGCCATCCAGGCGGCTCGCCTCTTTCTCATGGATCATCGGACCGATGAAGGTGTCGCGGTCCTTGGGGTCGCCCGAAACCAGCGTCCTGGCCTTGGCGACGAGCATGTCGCGGAAGGTGTCGTAGACATCGGCATGGATCAGGATGCGCTGCACCCCGATGCAGCTCTGGCCCGACTGGTAGAACGCACCGAAGATCACGCGTTCCATCGCGTCCTGCAGGTTGGCGTCTGCATCGATGATCACCGCAGCATTGCCGCCCAGCTCGAGCACGACCTTCTTCTTGCCGCAGCGCGCCTTCAGGTCCCAGCCCACATCGGGCGAGCCGGTGAACGACAGCAGCTTGAGCCGGTCATCAGTGGTAAACAGGTCCGCGCCATCACGGCTGGCGGGCAGGATCGAGAACGCGCCCTTGGGCAGGTTCGTCTCGGCGAGCACCTCGCCCATGATGATCGCACCCAGCGGCGTACGGCTGGCCGGCTTCATCACGAACGGGCAGCCGACGGCAATCGCGGGCGCGATCTTGTGCGCGGCCAGGTTCAGCGGGAAGTTGAACGGCGAAATGAACGAGCACGGGCCGATCGGCACGCGCTTCCACATGCCGCGATAGCCCTTGGCGCGCGGGCTGATGTCCATCGTCTGGACCTCGCCCGTCATCCGCACCGATTCCTCAGCGGCGATGCGAAAGGTGTCGATCAGTCGGCTGACCTCGCCTTCGCTGTCCTTGATCGGCTTGCCCGCCTCGATGCACAGGGCATAGGCCAGTTCTTCGGACCGCTCCTTGAAGCGGGTGACGCAGTGGTTCAGCACTTCCTGCCGCTCGTAGCTCGGCATCCGCGCCATCGGCTCTGCCGCCTCGACCGCGCCTGCAATCGCAGCATCGATCGTCGCGGCATCGGCCTGCGCGACGCGAAACGCGACCTCGCCGGTGAACTTGTCGGTCACCTCCAGATCGGTGTTCGGCTGCTGCGCCTCGTTGTTCAGGTAAAGCGGATAGACGGATTTGAGGCTGGTCATAAACAACTCCATCCCCTCCCCTTTAGGGGAGGGGCAAGGGGTGGGGCCGGAACAAGGAGCGGAGCTTCATTCCCCACTCCAACCCCTCCCCTAAAGGGTAGGGGTTCAGTCATTAAAGCTCTTTCGCCATCTTCTTGATGTCGATGTTCAAGATCTGATCGTTCTCCGAATAATCAACCGGACAATCGATGAGATGCACCCCTGGCGTGTCGCGCGTGTGCGCGAGCAGTTCCTTCAGGTGCTCGGCGCTCTCGACGCGATAGCCGTTGGCGCCATAAGCCTCGGCGTACTTCACGAAATCGGGGTTGCCATAGGTCAGCCCGAAGTCCTCGAAGCCCATGTTCGCCTGCTTCCAGCGGATCATGCCATAGCTGTTGTCGTTGAGGATCAGCACGGTCATGTTGAGCTTGAGGCGAACGGCGGTTTCCATCTCCTGGCTGTTCATCATGAACCCGCCATCGCCGCAGATCGCCAGCACCTTGCGGTCGGGATAGACCATCGACGACATCATCGCCGACGGCAGGCCCGCACCCATGGTGGCGAGCGCATTGTCGAGCAGCACGGTGTTGGGGCGATAGGCGCAATAGCCGCGCGCGAACCAGATCTTGTAAACGCCATTGTCGAGGCAGATGATGCCATCATCGGGCATCGCGTCGCGGATCTGCTGCACCAAATAGGGCGGGAAGATCGGGAAGCGGGCATCGCTGGCGAGCGAAGATGTGTGCTCGACCTCGGCCTTGCGGAAGGCCAGCATGTGGTCGAACTTCCACCCGCCATTGGGGACGATATCTTCCTTCATCTGCCAGACCGCATTGGCGATATCGCCGATCACCTCGATCTCGGGGAAATAGACCGGGTCGACCTCGGCGGTCTTCGACGAGATATGGATCACGGGCGTGCCGCCCGGATGCATGAAGAACGGCGGCTTTTCGATGACGTCATGGCCAATGTTGACGATCAGGTCGGCCGCTTCCACCGCGCGGTGGACGAAATCGCCAGCCGACAGCGCCGCGCAGCCCACGAACTTGGGGTGACGCTCGTCGATCACGCCCTTGCCGAGCTGCGTGGTGAGGAACGGGATGCCGGTCTTCTCGATGAACTGCAGCAGCATGCGGCTGGTCATCGTGCGGTTGGCCCCTGCCCCGATCACCAGGATCGGCGACTTGGCCTTTTCCAGCGCGGTGACGGCAGCGCGGACCGATTTCTTGTCCGCATTGGGCCGCCGCGTCTGGCTGGGCTTCAACGGAACCGAATCGGTCTTTTCCTCGGCAATGTCCTCGGGGAACTCGATATGCGTCGCGCCGGGCTTTTCCTCCTCGGCCAGGCGGAATGCTTCGCGCACGCGGCTGGGGATGTTGTCGGCGCTCGCCAGCTGGTGGGTGAACTTGGTGATCGGCTTCATCATGCCGACGACATCGAGGATCTGGAAGCGGCCCTGCTTCGATTTCTTGATCGGCTTTTGCCCCGTCACCATCAGGATCGGCATGCCGCCCAGCTGGGCGTAAGCGGCAGCGGTGACGAAGTTCGTCGCGCCCGGGCCCAAGGTCGCCATGCACACGCCGGTCTTGCCGGTGTGGCGCCCATAAGTTGCCGCCATGAAGCCCGCGCCCTGTTCGTGCCGGGTTAGGATCAGCTTGATCTGGGTCGACCGGCTGAGCGAATCGAGCATGTCGAGATTCTCTTCGCCCGGAACGCCGAAGATGTACTCGACGCCCTCTTCCTCAAGGCACTGGATAAACAGATCGGATGCTTTGGTCATGAAAAACTCCCCCGGAACCGAAAATGGCAAGACGTTGCTATCGTGCGACCGAAAGGAAGGCCGGGCTGTGCTTGATGCTTGGTATGCCCGGGCGGAAATGCGCTTGGCCAGCATGGCTTCCGCCGCCTGTGCTGGCTGTGACGCAAGGCATAAACACAATCCAGCGCCGAGTCACCCGCCAAAAGCGCTGATGGCGACGCACTTGCCCGTGCCGCGCCTGGCGTTGAACCGGGGCTGACACCCGACTGGGAATGTAGGATTTGGGCCTGTATCCTGCGCGATTAACCAACGATAATTTGGCGACGAGCAAGGGAGCGATAAGATGCCGCATCGATCGCGCCTGTATCGTTTGAATGCTGGAGGTTGATCATGATGGACCGTGCCCCCGTTTTCTCTGCCATCAGGATGCTGCGCGGCGGACAGTCCTTCACCAGGGCCGATGTTGGCGCGATCGATACTCTGCTCGACAGCCTGGGTATTGCGCGAAGCGGCACTGCCGGGCCAGCCGAGGTGAAGATCGGGCTGTCACCATCGGATTTTTCTGCGGTGGCAGCGAGTCTCGGCTGCACCGCCGCGCAGATCCGCGCGGTTTGGGAAGTCGAAAGCGGCGGCGGCTGGTTCAAGGATGTCCGCGCCGACATTCTGGCGCTCGACGGGCCTGGCGGATTTCTTGACGGCCCGCATCTGCCCAAGATCCTGTTCGAAGCACATATTTTCGATCGCTATACCGAGGGCAAATACCGCCCGAGCCACCCGAACCTTTCCAGTGCCCGCTGGGACCGCAAGCTCTATGTCGGCGGCGAGGCCGAATATGTCCGGCTGTGGAAGGCGATGGCGCTCGATCGCCATGCGGCGCTGTTGTCGGCATCGGTGGGCGGCGCGCAGATCATGGGCTTCAACCACAAGGCAGCCGGGTTCCATACGGTCGAGGCGTTCTGGGACGCGATGAAACTGTCCGAAGCTGCGCACCTCAGGGCGTTCGCCAGCTTCATCACCGCCAAACGGCTGGTCAGCGCGCTGCGAGCGATCAGCAACGATCCGGATGACTGCATCGCCTTTGCGCGGGGCTATAATGGCTCAGGCTATGCGGCGAACAATTACCATGTGAAGATCGCTGACGCGCACGCGCGCCATGCATGAACCCATTTCGGCTCAATAGCCCAGCGCCAGATCGACCTCGTTCACCAAGGCCTCGCCGCGCCCGTAGCGCGCGAGGTTTTCGGCGAACAGCGCCGCCGACCGCTGGAACATGCGCGTCTGCGCGCGGCCTGAGAGGTGCATCGAAATCTGCACATTGGGCAGGCTCCAAAGCTCGTGATCGGCTGGCAGCGGCTCGGGCGTGGTCACATCAAGGAACGCGCCGGCGATGCTCTTGGCCTTGAGCGCGGCGATCATCGCGTCCTGGTCGATGCATTCGCCGCGCGCGATATTCACCAGGATCGCCTCGGGCTTCATCGCTGCAAGTTCATCGGCACCGATCAGTGCATCGGTTTCCCGGGTGGAGGGCGTGGCAATGACGACCCAGTCATAGCCACCGATCTGCGCGCGCCACTCATCCGCGCCCAATATGCCGTCTTCGGGCCGTGCGGTGCGCGCGACGCCGGTCACCTCGACACCAAAACCCTTGAGCCGCTCGCCGATCGCAGAGCCGATCGCGCCATAGCCGATGATCAGCGCACGCGTTTCGAACAGCTCGACCGTGCCCGGCGACGCCCAGAGCCAATCGCGCTTGTCCGCAGCACGCACGACATCGGCATAGCCCTTGGCCATGCTGAGCATGCCCAGCACCGCATATTCGGCAACGGCCATCGTGTTGACGCCGACGCCATTGGTGACGCGCGTACCGCGCGCGATCAGCTGCTCGACGGGGAAATGATCGAGCCCGGCATAGAGCGTCGACACCCATTTCAGCGTCTCGCCCGCCGCAATGACATCGTGCATCGCCTGCTTGTCGTGCATGTCGACCCAGGCGATGTCCGCATCGACGACCTCGCGCAGCGCCTCTTCGGTCGAACCGATCCAGGCGACATCGATGCCCTGCGGGATAGAGTTCTCCAGCAACGGGCGCACCAGCGCGGAAATCACGGCCTTGGTCATGCTCTCTCTCCTAAAAGCCGTCACGCTTTGGTAGCGTGTTCAGCAACAGACCCCTTATCCGTCTGTCCCGAGCGAAGTCGAGGGACGTGCGCGCTACCGGTTGCGCATGCGTCCCTCGACTTCGCTCGGGAACTCGGAACTGGAAGTTACTGGAACCTCCTACACCTCGATCCGCCACTCCCAACCGAGCGGGTCGCCATCCATGACCTCGACCCCCAATGCCGTCAGTTCATCACGGATAGCATCGGATGCCGCGAAGTCCTTGTTGGCGCGCGCCTGCTTGCGCTGCGTCAGCTTGTCCTCGATATCGCCCTCGTCGATCGATACCGCAGCCGGACGAAGCCGCAGGTCGGCGCGGTCGAGGCTCGGCAAATCAAGCCCCAGCACCGCATCCATCGCGGCAATTGCCGCCAGGCGCTGCCCCGCGTCGATCTTCTTCTGCGCCAGCACCTCGTCGAGCACGGTGAGCGCCTTTGCGGTGTTCAGGTCATCCGAAACCGAACCGGCAAAGTCGGCCAGGAGCTGCACCAGCCGCGGATGCTCCACCCGAGCGGCAGGCTCTGCCCCAGAACGCAGCGTCGCCACCGCCATCACCAGCCGCTTCAGCCGCGTCAGCGCAGCGAGCAGGTTATCCCAGCTGAACTCCATCTCGCTGCGGTAATGCGCCTGCAGGCACATCAGGCGGTATGCCAGCGGATGGATACCCTTGGATACCAGCAGCGGCAGGCGCAGGAACTCGCCGCTCGATTTCGACATCTTTCCGCTGCGGTCGATCAGGAAATTGTTGTGCATCCAGAAGCGCGCGCCGCTGCCGTGCGAGCAGGCAAAGGCCTGGTTCTGCGCGATTTCGTTGGGATGGTGGATTTCGCGATGGTCGATGCCGCCGGTGTGGATATCGAACGGGAACCCGAGCAGCGCCTCGCTCATCACCGAGCATTCAAGATGCCAGCCTGGCGCGCCGGGCCCCCAAAGTGAGTCCCACTCCATCTGGCGGGTCTCGCCTGGAGGCGTCTTGCGCCAGATGGCGAAGTCCTGCGCGTTGCGCTTGCCCTCGACCGCCTCGATCCGGCCCTCGCCCGCCTCGGTCGCCGCGCGTGCGAGCGCGCCATAATCCTCGACGGTCGAGACATCGAAATAGAGGCCGCTGGGCAGCTCATAGCAATGCTTGTCCGCGATCGACTTGGCGAACTCGATCATCTTCGGCACGTAATCGGTGGCGATTGACCATTCGGCGGGCTGGCGGATGTTCAGCGCCTTGATGTCGTCCCAGAAGGCCTGCGTGTAATGCCGCGCGATGTCCCAGATCGACTGCGCCTGCGCAGCGGCGGCCTTTTCCAGCTTGTCCTCGCCATCATCGCCATCGTCGGTCAGATGGCCGACATCGGTGATGTTGATGATATGCTTGAGCGCATAGCCCTTGAAGCTCAGCACCCGGCCCAGCGTATCGGCAAACACATAGGCGCGCATGTTGCCCAGATGCGCGTAGTTATACACCGTCGGGCCGCAGCTATAGACCCGCGCCTCGCCGGGATGGACCGGTTCGAACGGCTCAAGCGAACGGGTGAGGCTGTTGAACAGCATCAGCGGAGCGGTATTGGCAGGCGTCATCATGGTCCTGCCATTGCCTGCAAAGCGCGCGCGCCGTCAAGCGCGATGGGGCACACAAAACCCCGCCCGCACCGGTCGCAGCGGTGCGGGCGGGGCTGTGCTAACTCAGGTTCGATCAGCGGTCGCCGCTGGGGCTGCCATTCTGTTCGACCGCGGCCATCGTTTCGACCAGTAGGCCCAGCTGGTTCTCGCAGCCATTCTCGATCAGCGTTCCGGCCAGTTCGTCGACCTCCGTCGGCACGCTGGGCAGCACGACAAGATCAAGCTTGCGCGCCACGCCATCGGCGCCGGTGACGGTATAGGTCGAACCGCTCGCAACGGGCAGCTCTGCCATCGGCCACAGGCGGTTGCCCGACCCGGCCTTCCAGGCGATCGTGGCACTGGGGCCGGACATGCTGGTCAGCTTCAGTTCTGCATCCTTGTCCACCTTGGCGCGCCAGAACATCAGGCGCGCAGGCTCTGCGACGCAGAACTTGCCGGCATAGCTGGTGTCGATGAACCACAGGCTGGGGCTGCGCGGGCTGGCGCTGGCGACCTTGGCAGGGGCACCGCGCACGGCCCCGGTGCGGCTGCGCGTGGCAGGACCGCCGGTGGACAGCAGGCTGGCAATCTGCGTGGTCTGCGTCTGGTCGCGCTTGACCGTGCCATCGAGCGTGAACGTGCCGGGGCCGGACAGCACGCGCGTGCCAGCCTTGTCGAGCACGGTCACCTTGTCGCTGGCCTTCAGCACGACCTTGGTGTTGGCGGGCAGCTTCTTGCCAGCCGGATATTGGGCGGCAGACGGGCCAGCCGAGCGCACGACCATCGACTGGGCCATGGCAGCGCCGCCCACAGTGATCCCCAGAGTTAAAACAGCACCCAACGCAAGCGCCCGGTGAAGTACGGACTTCCTTTCAACCGAGAACATAGCTTTCTCCTTTTTGTGTCTGACCAAGTCGCTTGAACAGATTCGCGATGGCCTCGTCCTGCCCCAATTCTTCGAGCTGCGATGTGAGGTGAACCACAGCCTCATGATCGCCTGCTTGGTGCGCCTCCACCAGCGTCGCAACACTCGCACGTTCGCTCTCCGGCCGGTCAGGCGCGGGCTCGAAGATATCCACCGGCTTGGCGCGCCCTCTTAGCACGATCCGTCCCATCGGACGATACCAGTCGAGCCCCGAGCGTTCCGCTGCTTCGCGGCTGACCAATACGCGCGTGTCGAGATTCTTGTTTGCCGCCTCCAGCCGCGCGGCGGTGTTCATGCTGTCGCCGAACGCGGTATACTGGATGCGCCCCTCGCCGCCGAAATTGCCGACGATCGCCTCGCCAAAATGCACGCCGACACGGGTGCGGCCGATCGGCGGCACGCCTTCGGGCGCGCTGCGGCGGAATTGCTCACCTGCCTCGTACATCGCCCAGGCCGCACGCACCGCGCGCTCGCCGTCATCGGGAAAGCCGATCGGCGCGCCCCAGAAGGCGACCACGGCATCACCCACGAACTTGTCGAGCGTGCCGCCATATTGCAGCACCACGTCAGCGAGCTTGTCGAGATAGTTGTTGAGCAGGAATGCGACCATCTCCGGCTCGATCGCGTGGGTCAGCTTGGTGAAGCCCTCCAGATCGGTGAACACGCAGAAGATCTCGCGCTTCTCGCCATGCAGCGCGAGCTTCTCGGGGTCCTTCAGGATTTCGGCAGCGACCGATCGGGGCAGATATTTGCCCAGCGCGCTTTGCGCAAACGCGCGCTGCTTGGAGCCCACCACGCGCGCCGCCGCGCCGACAGAGGTATAGGCGAGCAGCCAGCCAGTCGCCCAGCCGAAGCTCGGCAGGTTGAGCGTGTCGAACCCCTGATATTGCAGGATGAACGGGGCGGTCATGAAGAACAGGATCTGCGTGCCCAGCAGCAGCCCCATGATCCACGCGCGCGCCTGGCTGATCGCGGTGAGGCAGCCGGCGATGATCACCACCACCGCCATCACCCACAACGACCAGTTGGGGAAGGAAAACGGCTGATCATTGTCGAGCAGCTGCGACATCATGTGCGCGTGCACTTCCAGCCCGATCATCTGCGATTCGCCGGTGACGACATCGCCGATGCGGGTCAGCGGGGTGTCGAACTTGTCGAAATCGACGAAGTCGCCGCCGATCAGCACGTGGCGGCCCTTGACCTCGCTGGCGACGAATTCCGCGCTGGCCGGGTCAGCAAAAAGGTCGATCGGCAGCTTGTTGATCACCGGCCGGTCGGACGACAGCGGCAAGCGGAAGCGGATGGCGCCGCGATAATCGGCAAAGGCCGCGTTGGCGGCCGTCATCGCGCGCACCATGATCGGCGGCAGGTTCTTTGGCTGGTCGGGCCAGCGCCGCGCGACTCCATCGGAGTCGGTGACCAGGCGGATGCTGGTGGGTACGGTCTTGTCGGTGGTGATGCCCTTGAGGAACCCCTCCAGAAACTCCTGCTGGCGAAACTGGATCGCCTCGGTATTGGTCTCGTTCGATGCATAGGCGACATGCGTCGGTGTCTGCATCGAGCGGAAGGCGGTCTTCAGCGCCTCGTCATCGTCCTGCGGCTGATCGAACAGGATATCGATGCCGATCGATTTGGCGCCCATCTTGTCGATATTGGTCAGCGCATTGGCCAGGATGGTGCGGTCCACCGGCGATCGCTGTCCGGTGTCGATCAATGTGTCGTCGGTGTAGACGACCATCAGGATGCGCGGATCCTGATCGACCTTCTTGGCGAAATTGGTGGCGCGCATGTCGTACATCGCGTTTTCCGCATCGCCCAGCAGCGGCATCTGCGGGCTGTAGCGCGCTACGGCGATGGCGAAGACCAGAAAGCCGAGCGTCGCTAGCAGCCGTACCAGCCCCAGCTGACGGATCAGGCGCGTGGCCGAGCGACTGACGTCCTCACGGCTGGTGCTTGTCGAAGCGGGATTTGCCCTGCTTGCCATGATGTCAGCTGGTGCCCCCCGGCGCATGATCGACATTCCGGGCGGATGGCTCAGGCGAAAGCGCGAACTGCTCGTCGAGGCAATCGTTCTGGCAGAGCAGAGCGCCCGCCAACCGATAGTTCCGCTGTTCACCCAATCGCATCGTCACACCCCATCTGCTCCACCTGGCGTGCAGGCGGCGGCAAAATCTGTCCTCGGTGCGACCCGGTCAGGATTCGTTTTCACGTCCTATAATGCGGCGGCGGCAGGCTGACCAGTTGCCGCCGCCGGTTTATCACGGATTATCCATTACCGCCTGAACGGAAGGTGGCCCGACCAGATGCGATCAGAAGCCGCGGAACTGGATCGCGTCATCGATGCTGACGCGCGGCACGGCAAAGTTGTTGATCGGCGCATCGGGGTCACGATAGCCCACCGCCATGCCGGTGAAGAAGATGAACTCGTCGCCGATGCCCAGCAGTTCGCGCATATAGGTGCCGTACATCGCCCAGATTTCCTGCGGGCAGCTGTCCAGCCCCGCCTCGCGCAGCAGCAGCATCACGGTCTGCAGCCACATGCCCATGTCCGACCATTGCGGCTGGCCCATATAGGTGCGGCAATAGGTGAAGATCTGCACCGGCGCGCCGAAGCTGTCCCAATTGGCCATCATCTGCTTCATCCGGCCCGCGCCATCCTCGCGGCCAATGCCCAGTGCGCCGAACATCGCCTCGCCGACAGCGCGCCGCTGAGTCTCGTACCGGCCTTCAAGACCTTCGGGGTAGATCGGATATTCCATCCCTTCGCCCGCAGGCGCGGTGGCAGCCTTGGCCTTGATCTTGGCCGTCAGGTCCGCCAGCGGCTCGCCGGTGAGCACGATGGCATTCCACGGCTGCGTGTTGCCGCCAGAGGGCGAACGCTGCGCCTTGGTCAGAATGTCGCGGATCGTCTCCAGCGAAACTGCATCAGGCTTGAACTGACGCACGGAACGACGGGTGGCGACGGCTTCTGATACGTTCAAGGCGGTTCTCCAAGTCAGGATCGATGATTTAACCGCGTGGTTAAACCGGGGGCTAACCTTTGGCAAGTCCGGTGCGAGCTTGAACCGTTTCCGCGTACGTCCCTCGACTTCGCTCGGGACAGACGGGGGAGGAGTGGCAGATAAGAACATGCCACGACCGGCGGCATGAGGCAGCAGGCCAATCGCGACCTCACCCCGCACACCATGCAAAAGCGAGCTCGCACACACCTGCCGTGTTTCCGAGCGAAGTCGAGGGACGTTGCGTCAACCCCGCGGCCCTATTCGTCGTCGAATAGCCCCGCCAGTTGCTCGACCATCGCGCCGCCCAATTGCTCTGCGTCCATGATCGTGACCGCCCGGCGATAATAGCGGGTGACATCATGGCCGATGCCGATCGCGATAAGCTGCACCGGTGACATCTTCTCGATCCAGTCGATCACCTTGCGCAGGTGCTGCTCCAGATACGCGCCATGGTTGACCGAAAGCGTCGAATCATCGACCGGCGCGCCATCGGAAATCACCATCAGGATGCGCCGCTCCTCGTGCCGCGCGATCAGCCGGTTGTGCGCCCAGAGCAAGGCCTCGCCGTCGATGTTTTCCTTGAGCAGCCCCTCGCGCATCATCAGGCCCAGGTTCTTGCGCGCGCGCCGCCAGGGCTCATCCGCCTTCTTGTAGATGATGTGGCGCAGGTCGTTGAGGCGGCCGGGAAGCTGCGGGCGGCCCTGCGCCAGCCAGTCCTCGCGGCACTGCCCGCCCTTCCAGGCCTTGGTGGTGAAGCCCAGGATCTCGGTCTTGACGCCGCAACGCTCGAGCGTGCGCGCCATGATGTCCGCGCTAATGGCCGCAATGCTGATCGGGCGGCCGCGCATCGATCCCGAATTGTCGATCAGCAGCGTCACCACGGTATCGCGGAACTCGGTATCGCGCTCGATCTTGTACGACAGCGAATGGCCCGGCGCGACGACAACGCGCGCCAGCCGCGCGGCATCGAGCATGCCCTCTTCCTGGTCGAAGTCCCAGCTGCGGCTCTGCTGCGCCATCAACCGGCGCTGCAAACGGTTGGCGAGCTTGGTCACCGCGCCCTGCAGATGCGCCAGCTGCTGGTCGAGATAGGCGCGCAGCCGCAGCAGCTCGTCCTCGTCGCACAGGTCGGTGGCCTCGATCACTTCGTCGAAGCGCGTGGTCCACGCCTTGTATTCGAAATCGTTGGGCAGATCAGTCCAGGGGCGGTTGGGCCGCGTCGGCATCATGCCATCGTCGCCCATCTCGCCGGGGTCGCCATCGTCGCCCTGCTCCATCTCGCCTTCGGTTTCGGACTGGTCACCGTCCTCGTTCTCGCCAGTCTGTTCCTCGCCCCGCGCCTCGGTCTGGCCCTGATCGGTGCCGTCCTGCTCGCCCTCCTGGTCCTCGGGCTCGCCCTCCTCGGACGAATCGTCGTCGTCGCCTTCGTCCTGGCTGTCTTCCTCGTCCATCTGGCCTTCGGTCAGCTCCAGATGCTCCAGCAACCGGTTTGCGAGCGCAGCAAACGCCGCCTGGTCATCCAGCGACAAGGCCAGGTTCTCGATATCCTCGCCGCCCCTGGACTCGATCCACTCGCGCACCAGATCAACCCCGGCGACCGCCCCGGCCGGCATCGGCGTACCGGTCAGCCGCTCACGTACGATCAGACCAAGAGCGGTCGACAGCGGAACCTCGTCCACGCGCGTGGCGCGGGCGATCGGGTCGGAGCGCATCCGCATCTCGAGCGCAGCGTCGAGATTGGCTCCCAGCCCGCTCATCGCGCGGCTGCCCAGCGCCTCGATCCGCACCTGTTCGATCGCATCGAACGCCGCACGGGCCACAGCCTCCTTGGGAGCATTGGCGTTATGCTGCGCGGGATTGTGATGCTTCAGCCGCAGCGCATACAGATCGGCAAATCCGCGCGCTTCGGCAACCTGATCGGCAGGCAGTTTGCGCCCCGGCATCGGCACGCGCAGTTTGCTCCCCGATTGCGATGGCGGGTCGGCGGTGAACGCGACCTCGATTTCGGGCTGGTGCGCGATGGCGCGCGCCGTACCGGCCAGCACATTCTTCAGATCATCGAGCGGGGTGCGATTGGTCATGCCCTATCGCTGGAGATGCCAGCGACCGATGTCAAGCGGACGGCGGTCACGCCATCAGGATCATTGCGGCGGATCGGCGGGTTCCAGCCTGCGCCGCTCGACCTGCGCGCCATTGCCGTCGACCGTCACCGCGACCGGTGCACCGCCGACATTGCCCGATATGGTCAGCCCCTCTGGGGTGACACGGACATTCGTGCCGCCGATCTCGCCGGTAATTTCACCCTCCAGAAGCGGGCCAATCACCGGATCGGGATCAACTTCTTCAGGAGGCGCAACAGGCGCGGCGCGGCGCGGCGGAACGGCACCGCGCACCGCCTCACCCATGAACTGCCGCCAAATGCGCGCCGGCAGTCCGCCGCCGCGAATGCCCTGCATCGGGCTGTTGTCGTCATTGCCGATCCACACGCCCACCACCAGGTCACCGGCATAGCCGATGAACAGCGCGTCGCGATTGTCCTGGCTGGTGCCAGTCTTGCCGAAATTGGCGATGTTCAGGCTCGCCGCGCGACCCGTGCCACGATTAACGGCGGCGCGCAGCATGTCCTGCATCTGCTCGTGCACGCGAGACGAATAGCTGTCGGGTCCATCGACCAGCCAATCGAACCAGCCCTGCTCCTCGCGCTGGAAGGCATGCGGCTCCACCGGCCAGGCGTTGCCCGCGACGCCGGCAAAGGCAGCGGTCATTTCCAGCAAGGTTGCGCTGCCGCTGCCCAGCGCCAGGCTGGGGTCGCCTTGCGCAAACGGCCCCTTGAGGCCCAGTTGCGTCGCCTGCTTGATCACCTTTTCGCTGCCCACCTGCTGGAACAGGCGCACAGCGGCGACATTGCTCGAATGAATGAATGCCTCTTCCAGGCTGATCACGCCGCGATAGCGATCCCCGGCGTTGCGCGGACGATAGCTGCCAGTGGTGATCGGCGAATCATCGACGACGCTATTGGGCTCCATCCCTGCCTCCAGCGCGGCGAGCCAGACGAACAGCTTGAAGGTGGAGCCCGGCTGCCGGCGTGCCTGGGTGGCTCGGTTGAACGGCGAGGCCGCATGATCCTTGCCGCCGACCATCGCGACGACCTCGCCATTGGTACGCATCGCGACCAATGCCACCTGCGCCTTGCCGAGGCCTGCGCGCGCGACGATGCGTTCGGCAGCGCGCTGCAGCCGCGCATCCAGCGTCGTCGTCAGTTCCAGCCGGCTGTGCGACATCTCGGTCAGCGCGCGCGCCTGCGGCATCGCCCAGTCGGCAAAATAGGTGCCGTTGGCGATCCTGGGGCGCTCGTGCACATCGAGCCGGGGTTGCGGCAGCGCATCCGCCTGTTGCTGCGTCAGATAGCCGGCATTGACCATCGCCGTGCGCACCATCGCGGCGCGGCGGCTGGCCCCCTCCCAGTTGCGCGTCGGGGCAAAGCGCGATGGCGCCTGTACCAGCCCGGCGAGCAGGATCGCCTGTTCGGGCTTCAGCTTTTCGGGCTGGCGGTAGAAATAGTGCAGCGAGGCGGCGCGAAGCCCGTACACATTGTCGCCAAAATAGGCGTTGGACAGATACCGCCCTAGGATCTCGTCCTTGGTCAGCCAGGTTTCCAGCCAGAACGCGATCAGCATCTCGCGCAGTTTGCGCGTCAGGCTGCGCTCGGGGGTGAGGAAGCTGATCTTGGCGAGCTGCTGGGTGATCGTGCTGCCACCCTGCATGCCGCTGGCGCCTGAGACATTCGCCCAGAGCGCCCGCGCGAGCCCACGCGGATCGATGCCCCAATGCGAGTAGAACCGCCGGTCCTCGATCGCCAGAAACGCCTGCACGACATGCTCAGGCAACCGCTCGACCACCACCGGCTCTTCGACCACCGCCCCGCTGCGCGCGATCGGCGTGCCATCGGCGGCGAGCAAGGTGATCTCGGGCGGGGCGATCGGCTGGAGCGACTTGGACAGCGGGGCTGTGATCGCCAGCCATGCGAGCAGGATGAGGAACAGAACGAACCCAGCCGCGATGACCCGCTTGCCCCACCACCAGTGCGTGCGTGGCGGCTTGACGATCGCAGGTTCTGACGACGCTATGTCGGCAGGCTCCAGCCACGGATTGCGCGCCTCGCCCAACCCCTGCGGCGGCCACGCAGCATCCACGGCGGAAGCCCCGCCGCCCTCAGAACGTCCCGATCCGAATCGCAGTTTTTTCAACACAGCGGTGTGTTATATCAATATGACAGCTGTGACCAGCGGAGCATTACTGGTCCAAGGCTTTCCGACAGCACGCCAACAATACGGGAAGGCTTTCAGTCACGGTGTTGAAGACAACGGCTTCGTCGAGGATATCGTATTCGTGCCGTAACCTGTTCCCTAGGCCGCGAACCTCGTGAAACGAAACAGCCGGAGCGATGATCGCAAAGCGTTGTTCGCCAATCTTCATTACTGCCTCCGTCACGCGCTGGAGACAACGCTCGACGGCATCAACCGTTATCTGACTGCGGGCAAAATCTTCAACTGACAGGGTTGAAATATAAGCCTGCGCTGCTTCGATATTCTCAATGATGTCCTGAATGCGCTGTTGCTCACGGCTAGAAGACATGGACGCGATCCCGATCGATATGCTGCTGCATTCTAGCCTTGCGAGCCGGTTCAGCAACAAGATCAACCTTGGTCCGCAGAATCGATTCGATGCGATCAGCGATCGCGACGAATGCAAATGCGCCGATCTTAGCCTCTGGGGCAAACCGCGCCGCCAGATCGACATCGGATTGGGGCCCTTCCTCGCCCCGCGCGGTCGACCCGAACAGCGACAATCGCTCAACACCCAGCGCGCGAAGCTCAGCTTCGTGGGCCTTCAATCGAGCAATCGCTGTCGCCTTGTCCATCGCACCCTCGCAAAATCATCCCTTGCCGATAATGCTCTCCGGCAGGTCCTCGCCGAACACGCGCTGATAGTATTCCGCCACCAGCATCCGCTCGGCCTCGTCGCACTTGTTGAGGAACGACAGGCGGAACGCGAAGCCGATGTTGTGGAAGATCGCAGCGTTCTGGGCCCAGCTGATCACCGTGCGCGGGCTCATCACGGTCGAGATATCGCCGTTGATGAAACCCTGCCGGGTCAGGTCGGCGACCTTGACCATGTTCTTGACCACCTTGGGATCGGTCTCGCCCACCTTGGCGAGCACCACCTTGGCTTCGGTCTCGGCGGGCAGATAGTTGAGCGTGCACACGATGTTCCAGCGGTCCATCTGGCCCTGGTTGATCTGCTGCGTGCCATGGTACAATCCGCTGGTATCGCCCAGGCCCACGGTGTTGGCGGTGGCGAAAAGGCGGAAATAGGGGTTGGGGCGGATCACGCGGTTCTGGTCGAGCAGCGTCAGCTTGCCCTCGGTCTCGAGCACGCGCTGGATCACGAACATCACATCGGGGCGGCCCGCGTCATATTCGTCGAACACCAGGGCGGTCGGCGTCTGCAGCGCCCAGGGTAGCAGGCCCTCGCGGAATTCGGTCACCTGCTTGCCGTCGCGCAGCACGATCGCATCGCGGCCGACCAAGTCGATACGACTGATATGCGCATCGAGGTTGATGCGGATGCAAGGCCAGTTAAGGCGCGCGGCGATCTGTTCGATGTGCGTCGACTTGCCCGTGCCGTGATAGCCCTGCACCATCACGCGGCGATTGTGGGCAAAGCCTGCCAGCACCGCGAGCGTGGTTTCCGGGTCGAACACGTAGCTCGGATCAAGATCGGGCACGCGCTCGTCGGCTTCGCTGAACGCGGGCACCTCCATGTCGATGTCGACGCCGAACACCTCGCGCGCCTTGACCATCCGGTCAGGGGCATCGAGCAGGGTGCCATCGCGGCTGTCGGGCTGGGTATTGGAAATGTCTGTCATGTTGGTGTCCGCTGTTAATCGGTCGCTTAAAGATGCTGCAACGCCCGATCGCACGATCAGGTGAACGCAGCAAGTTTGCGCAAGTGCGTATAGGCGGCGATGACCTCCTGCAAGGCTTTCTCGTGGGCCCGGTCACCGCCGTTACGGTCTGGGTGATAGGCGCGCACCAACCTGGAATAGGCCTGGCGAATCGTCGTGCGGTTGGCATCCGCGCCAAGCCCCAGCGTCTTGAGCGCGCTCCGATCAGCCACGCTCAGGCCGCGCTGCGCTGCTGCACGGTCGTTTGCCTGGGCGGCCGCGCGATCCTTGATGTTCTGGCGGAAGCGCGCCCCGATGGCATCGAGCGGATCGGAAAAGTCGCTCCAGCGCGGCGACGAGCCTGCCCCGGCTGCAAACGCGCGGGTCTCACGGTCCCATCCCGACGTAGGGCGCTGCGCGTCATAGATTTCCTCGGCGGTCATCCCGGCGAAGAAATTGTAGCGCTCGTTGAACTCGCGAATGTGTTCCAGGCAGTACCAGCGATAGCGGCCCGGCCCGTCAAAACGCGATCCGTGCGAGCGGTCCTGCGCGGGAGGCGCGCGAAATTCGCCGTCTTGCGCGCATTCGGCCCAGTCGCATCGGTGCCCGGTGCCTTCCACCCGGCCATGAAAGCGCGCCCGGCGCCGCGCGGTGCCGTCGTGCTTTTCCTGATCGTTCCCGTCTGCCAAAACCCGATGCCGTCCATTGCTGCTCGCCGCCTCGCCATGCGGCGGGGAGCAGGCTATATAAGGTGGCATGAACACGAAAACCAAGGGGCCGATGGCCTGCGAAATCGAAAACCGGCTGACGGTGGCCTTGTCGCCAACCATGCTGGATGTCATCAACGACAGCGCCAAGCACAGCGGTCATATGGGCGATGATGGCAGCGGCGAATCGCATTTCACCGTGATCATCGAAAGCGCAGCCTTTACCGGCAAATCGCGTCTCGAACGTCAGCGCATGGTCAACACCGCGCTGGGTGATCTGCCAGGGCAGAAAGTGCACGCGATGGCGATCAAGGCGCGGGCCCCGGGCGAATAGCCTGCTGCAGCACCCCAGAAGGCTGACCGGACATGACCGACTTCCCCCTTTCCCGCATCGCGCTGCCCACCGGTGTCGAGCTTGATGTCGCCATCGCCGGGCCCGCCGACGCACCGCCGGTCATCCTGCTACACGGCTTTCCGGAATCGCACCGCACCTGGCGCTATGTGATGGCGCATTTTCAGGACCGGTATCGGCTGATCGCGCCCGACCAGCGCGGGTTCTGCAATTCATCGAAGCCTGAGGGCGTCGAAGCATATCAGCCTAAAAACATGGTCGCAGATCTGCTGGCATTGGCTGATCATCTGGGCATCGAGACATTCACGCTTGTGGGTCATGACTGGGGCGGTGCGATTGCGTGGATGGCGGCGCTCAACCATCCCGATCGCGTCGCGCGCTTGGTCATGGCCAATGCCGCGCACCCGTTCACCTACCAAAAGGCGCTGTTCGACGATCCCGATCAGCGGATGTCCGCGCAGTACATCACCGAAATGCGCCAACCCGATTTCGAGGCGAAGGTGGAGGCCATGGGCTGGGACGCCTATTTCGACTCGCGCTTTGCCGAACCCAGCGCTGCGGTGCACATCACGCCCGAGGAACGTGCGATCTACCTCGCGCAATGGCAGACGCCCGGGGCGTTCACCGCGATGGTGAACTGGTACCGCGCCAGCCCGCTGATCGTCCCTCCGGTCGCAGGCGGCGTGCCCCGCCCCGCCTATCTCGACCGCCCCTTCCCGCCCGTCACCCAGCCGACATTGCTCTATTGGGCGATGGACGATTACGCGCTGCGGCCCTCGTTGCTCGACGGCATCGAGACTTTGGTGCCCGATCTGACGCTGGTGAAGGCGCCCGGCGGGCATTTCGTGCCTTGGGAGCAACCCGAAGCGCTGATCTCGGCGATGGAGGGGTTTCTGGACTAAGGTGCGGGATGGCGGCTTCGGTGTGTGTTCGGCAAAAAGCGGTCGTTCGGCAAACGACCCCGAAGCGGTCGCCGATTGGCCTAGTCCTCGTCGCTAAAGCGAACCCCGACATTGGTGAAATGCTCCTCGTCCGCGAAGCCTTGGCCGAGGTCGTAGAGATAGAGCGTAACAGGGCACGGCTTACCTTCAGCCCATTGCACGGCTTCGGCTACCGAGATGGCCTCTAGTGCCTCATAATCAACGGTCAGGCTTGGATCACTCTCGGGCGCCTGATCGGAATCCTTACAGCTATTATCGTGCTCGGTAGCTTCGACGATAGCGTTGACCTCCCGCCACCGATAAGGTCGAGTTCGCTTGTCGATGATGTTCCAAAGCATCTGGTTGAAATACCGATGGCTTTCGAAAGTGACAATGGCAGAAAACCACCCAATATACGATATTCCTGGCATCCAGCCGCCGCCCTAGAAGCGGACGATCCTGACCACCTCCGCTCAGCCTGAGCCTGGCGAAGGCCCCGCGCAGCCCTCGGCCGCCCCGATCAGACGTTCTCCGGCGAGCGCTGCAGTCCAGGCGCGGGCTTAATCGGAGGGACCGTTGGAAGCGGGACCCTTTTCTTAGCTTCGCGTGAACCCGATATTTTCACGCAAAGGCGCAAACGACAATGGCGGGCCGTCGCAGGTGCACCTCTGTTGCACTGGAGTCCGGCTTTCGCCGCAAAGCGGTGCATGGAGACGCAACCCTTAGCGCGGGGCCTTCGACAGGCTCAGGCTGAGCGGGTGGAGTGAGGGTGCGAGGGCGGGCGTAAGGCTGGGCGCGCGACGTAAGTGAAGAACTGCACGAGCGACATGGACGGTGTGGGCGGTCTTCGCGCCGATCTGCCGCTCGATTTCCTCTCGCCGCTCCATATTGCCCTTTGCCCTGCTTGCCCCTACATGCCGCGACCATGGCCGACACGCTGATCTTTGCAATCCCCAAGGGGCGAATCCTCGACGATGCCCTGCCCGTGCTCGAACGGGTGGGCATAACGCCGGCCGCAGATTTTCATGATCCCAAATGCCGGTCGCTGCGGTTCGGCACCAATCGCGCCGACATGGACATCATCCGCGTGCGCGCGTTCGATGTCGCCACCTTCGTCGCGCATGGCGCAGCGCAGATCGGCATCGTCGGTTCGGACGTGATCGACGAGTTTGATTATTCGGACCTTTATGCCCCGATTGACCTCGATTTCGGCCACTGCCGCCTGTCGGTGGCAGAGCCTGTCGACGAGGCCGCCGACACCCAGCCGCGCCCGTCGCATATCCGTGTCGCCACCAAATATCCCAACATCACCCGTCGTTATTTCGAGCAGCAGGGCGTGCAGGCCGAGTGCGTCAAATTGAATGGCGCGATGGAACTCGCCCCCTCGCTGGGCCTGTCGCGGCGGATCGTCGATCTGGTGGAATCGGGCCGCACATTGAAGGACAACGGGCTGGTGGAAACGCAGGTCATCATGAAGGTCTCGGCCCGGCTGATCGTCAACCGCGCCGCGCTGAAGAAGGACTTTGCGCGGCTGGGCCCGTTGATGTCCGCCTTCCGTGATCTGGCCGCAGAACGCAGGCAGGCAGCATGACCTTGAGACTTTCCACCCGCGACGCAGACTTCGCCCGCGCGTTCGACCGGTTGGTGCGCGGACGGCGCGAGAGCGACATAGAGGTCACCCGCGACGTCACCGCGATCATCGCCGACGTCAAGGCGCGCGGCGATGCGGCAGTGGCCGATTACACCTCGCGCTTTGACGATTACAGCCTCGACGGTGGCGGCTGGAGCATCAGCAAGGAAGAGTGTGCGGCGGCCTATGCAGCGCTCAGCGATGAGCTACGCACTGCGCTCGATCTCGCCGCTGCCCGTATCCGCGCCTATCACGAAGCGCAGCTGCCCGAGAACCGCGACTACACCGATGCCGCCGGCGTGCGGCTGGGTGCGCGGTGGAGCGCGGTCGATGCGGCGGGGCTGTACGTCCCCGGTGGCCGCGCAGCCTATCCCTCCTCGCTGCTGATGAACGCCATTCCCGCCCGCGTGGCAGGGGTCGAGCGACTGGTGGTGGTGACCCCGACGCCCAAGGGCGTGGTCAATCCGCTGGTGCTCGCTGCTGCACATCTGGCGGGCGTCGATGAAGTGTGGCGGATCGGCGGCGCGCATGCCGTCGCTGCGCTCGCCTATGGCACGCAGAATATCCGCCCGGTCGATGTCATCACCGGACCCGGCAACGCCTGGGTCGCAGAGGCCAAGCGCCAGCTGTACGGCGTGGTCGGTATCGACATGGTCGCAGGCCCGTCCGAAATCGTCGTCGTCGCCGACGCGCAGAACGACCCCGAATGGATTGCCGCCGACCTGCTCAGCCAGTCCGAGCACGACCCGACCAGCCAATCGATCCTGTTCACCGACGATGCAGGCTATGCCGATATCGTCGCGGATCTGGTCGGCGTGCAGCTCGCCAGCCTGTCGACGCAGAAGGTCGCGACCAAGGCCTGGGAAGACAATGGCGCGATCATCGTCGTCGACAGCCTCGACGAGGCGATGCCGCTGGTCAACCGGCTGGCAGCGGAGCATCTCGAGCTGGCGGTCGAAGACCCCGAGCCATTGTTCGCGCAGGTCCGCCACGCCGGATCGGTCTTCCTCGGACGGCTGACGCCCGAAGCGGTGGGCGATTATGTCGCCGGTCCCAACCACGTGTTGCCCACCGGGCGGCGCGCACGTTTTTCCTCGGGCCTGTCGGTGCTCGATTTCATGAAGCGCACCAGCTTCATCCAGCTGGGCCGCGAAGGCCTTGCCGCGATTGGCCCTGCCGCCGTTGCGCTCGCCGAGATGGAAGGCCTGCCCGCCCATGCCGAAAGCGTTCGGCGGCGGCTGACATGATGGAACACACATGAACGACAAATCCAAACCCCGCTCCGCCGCGCGCCTTGCCGCGGTCCAGGCCCTTTATCAGCACACGATGGAGACAACTCCGATCGCGCAGCTGCTGCATGAATTCCACATGCACCGGCTGGGCGCCGAGATCGAGGACGACCAGTATGCCGAAGCCGACGTGGCGTTCTTCGACGATGTCGTGAAGGGCACGGTAGCGCGGCTCGAAGAGATTGACGCGCTGATCGCAGCCCGGCTGGCCGAAGGCTGGTCGATCGGGCGGCTCGACCGCACGCTGCACCAGATCCTGCGCGCTGGCACCTATGAGCTGCTCGCGCGCCCGGACGTGCCGGTGGGCAGCGTCATCAACGAATATCTCGATGTCGCGCATGCCTTTTTCGACAGCAAGGACACGCGCTTTGCCAACGGCCTGCTCGACGGCATCGCGAAAGATGTGCGGCGCTGAGCTTGCGCACGTCCCTCGACTTCGCTCGGGACAGACGGGAGTGGGTATCGCCCCGCAAAGTTTGTCGGGCGATATGAAACCTGTTGCGCTTTCCCTTATCCGTCTGTCCCGAGCGAAGTCGAGGGACGTATCTGCTAGGGTCATATCTGGATGACCACAGAGCCCGCCTTCATCGATCTGCTGCGCGCACTCGCCACCGATCCGGCGGCGCGCGACCTCAACGATGATGCGGCGGTTCTGACCATCGGAAAGCAATCGCTCGTCATCACCAAGGACATGCTCGTCGAAGGCGTGCATTTCCTGCCCGATGATCCGCCCGCCGATATCGCGTGGAAGCTGGTCGCGGTGAACGCATCCGATCTCGCCGCCAAGGGCGCAGCCCCGCTGGCCTGCCTGACCGGGCACAGCCTTTCAGCCGATCCCGCCTGGGATTCAGCCTTTGTCAAAGGTTTGCGCGCGGCGCTCGACCACCATGGCATGCCGCTGATCGGCGGCGATACAGTGAGCGTGCCACCGGGCCAGGCGCGCGTGCTCTCGCTGACCGCGATCGGCCTGCCCTCGGTCCCGGTGCCGCCCTCGCGAGCAGGCGCGCTTGCAAGCGACGGGCTGTTCGTCACCGGAACGATCGGCGATGGCTGGGCGGGCCTGGAACTGCTGCAATCGGGCAAGGCGCAGCCCGAAGGCCTGATCCGCGCCTATCGCCGCCCAATTGCTCGGATCGAGGATGGCCGCGCGCTGTCACAGGTCGCACACGCGATGATGGACGTCTCCGACGGGCTGCTGATCGATGCCGCGCGCATGGGGCGCGCGTCGGGGCTGGCAGTGCGGATTGACCTCGCCAATGTGCCGTTGAGCCCAGACTATGCCGCCACGTTCGGGAGCGATCAGACCGCAGCCCTGTCTGCAGCAATCGGTGGCGATGACTACCAGCTGCTGCTGGCAGCCGATCCGCAAGCGCACCTGCCGGTCGCCGTCACCCGTGTCGGCGGCTTCGCCCAAGGCGAAGGCCTGAGCCTCACCTGGAACGGAATTCCCGTCCCGCTGCCTGAAAAACTGGGCTGGCTGCACGGCTGATCGGGGACGCGAATGACGTCGCGTCGGCCTTAACTTTATTAAGTTGCACCCCCTCGCACCCCGCTTATACCTATGCGCCAGGGACGCTGACGTTCGTGCAAGGGCGCGGTGATCGCCTGCCTGGCCTTTTGGCCTTCGCTTTTTTGGGGGAGCGACGCATGAATGTTGTCTTGATAGCCATCCTGTGTGGGGTGGTCGCAGTCCTTTATGGAATCATCACAAGCAGACAGGTTCTGAGCCAATCACCGGGCAATGCCCGAATGCAGGAAATCGGTGCCGCCATCCAGGAAGGCGCGCAGGCCTATCTCGGCCGACAATATCGTACCATCGCCATCGTCGGCATCGTCGTCCTCGCCCTAGTATGGGGCCTGCTCGACAAGTTCGGCAACCCGGTTTCCGCTGTCGGCTTCGTGCTGGGCGCGGTGCTCTCGGGCGTGGCGGGTTATATCGGCATGAACATCTCGGTGCGCGCCAACATGCGCACCGCGCAGGCCGCCAGCGTCTCGCTGCAGGCGGGGCTGACGCTCGCCTTCCGTGCAGGTGCGATCACCGGCATGCTGGTGGCAGGGCTTGGACTGCTGGCGACGGCGGGCTATTTCTATTATCTCTACGCCATCGCGGGCCATGGCCTCAGCGATCCCGAGGATCGCAACATCGTCAACGGCCTTGTTGCCCTCGCCTTCGGTGCGTCGCTGATCTCGATCTTCGCGCGGCTGGGCGGCGGCATCTTCACCAAGGCGGCCGACGTCGGTGCAGACCTTGTCGGCAAGGTCGAGGCGGGAATCCCCGAGGATGACCCCCGCAACCCCGCGGTCATCGCCGATAACGTGGGCGACAATGTCGGCGACTGCGCCGGCATGGCCGCCGACCTGTTCGAGACCTATGTCGTCACCATCGGCGTCACCATGGTCGCGATCGCGCTGCTGGTGGCGGGCGACGATGCCGGCTTGCTGCCACTGGTCGGCCTGCCGCTGGGCATCTGCGGATTGTGCATCATCACCTCGATCATCGGCACCTATTTCGTCCGGCTGGGATCAAGCAACTCGATCATGGGCGCGATGTACAAGGGCTTTGCGGTGACCGCCGTGCTGTCCGCGATCGGGCTGTATTTCGTCACTGATGCGATCATCGGCATGGGCAGCGTCTATTCGTTGAAGCCCGAAGAGGGTGTCGTCACGCAGACCTTCACCGGCATGGACCTGTATCTGACGATGCTGGTCGGGCTGGGCGTCACCGGGCTGATCATCTGGATCACCGAATATTACACCGGCACCAACTACCGCCCGGTCCGCTCGATCGCCAAGGCATCGGAAACCGGACATGGCACCAACGTGATCCAGGGACTGGCGATCAGCCTCGAGGCGACCGCTTTGCCTACGTTGCTGATCGTCGTGGCAGCGATCGTCGCGCACCAGTTGGCCGGCGTCGTCGGCATCGCCTTTGCCGCCACCGCGATGCTGGCGCTCGCCGGTATGGTCGTAGCATTGGATGCTTATGGCCCGGTGACCGACAATGCGGGCGGCATTGCGGAGATGGCGGGGCTGCCCGACAGCGTCCGCGAAAAGACCGATGCTTTGGATGCCGTGGGCAACACCACCAAGGCGGTGACAAAGGGCTATGCCATCGGCTCTGCGGGGCTTGCAGCGCTGGTGCTGTTCGGCGCGTACACGACTGACCTCAAGGAGTTCTTCCCTGACGTGCCGGTCGATTTCTCACTCTCCAACCCTTACGTCATCGTAGGACTCCTGCTCGGCGCGTTGCTGCCCTATCTGTTCGGCGCAATGGGCATGACCGCAGTGGGCAGGGCCGCAGGCGCGGTGGTCGAAGAGGTGCGCGAGCAGTTCCGCACCAATCCGGGCATCATGCTGGGCACGTCGAAGCCCGATTACGCCCGCACCGTCGATCTGGTCACCAAGGCGGCGATCAAGGAGATGATCATCCCCTCGCTGCTGCCGGTGCTCGCGCCGATCGTGGTCTACTACGTCATCACCGCCGTCGCGGGCCAGGCCAATGGCTTTGCGGCGCTGGGAGCGCTGCTGCTGGGCGTCATCGTCTCGGGCCTGTTCGTGGCACTTTCCATGACGAGCGGTGGCGGCGCGTGGGACAATGCCAAGAAGTATATCGAGGACGGCCATCACGGCGGCAAGGGATCGGACGCACACAAGGCGGCGGTCACTGGCGACACCGTGGGCGATCCGTACAAGGACACCGCAGGCCCTGCGGTCAACCCGATGATCAAGATTACGAATATTGTCGCGCTGCTTCTGCTCGCGGCGCTTGCAGCGGGCTGATCCTTACGATAGCCTGACCACTTGAACGACAACTCGCCCCGCCGGGCTCACGCCTGGCGGGGCTTTTTGTTGGCCCGCGTGCAGGATCATCATGGCGGTTCAGGCTTAACGGGTTAACCATTCCACTTAAACTGTTGTTTCGATGTGCCGCGCTATACCATCTGTGGGGGCCGGAAATGTTCCGGACCAAAGCAGGACCGCGATAGCTGCATGGATCAAGGCATGGTCATGGCCGCATCGACAACCGCCAAGGCGGCAGACGACGGCTTGCGCCTCGCGCTGCACGATCCAGCCACGCTCGATGCAGGCTTTGTCACCGGCTGGCGCAGGCTTGCCGATGCCGCCAGCGAGCCCAACGCTTTCCACGCGCCGGAATTCCTGGCCCCGGCGATTGCGCATTGCGATGGACTGCACCGCGCCAGCCTGGCCGCATTGCATGTCGATGGCCAGCTTTGCGGACTGATGCCGATTGCGCGCGAAGCCTATTATGGTCGCTGGCCGGTGCCGCACAGCCAGAACTGGCGCCACCCCAATTGCTTCCTCGGCACCCCGCTCATCCGCGCGGGCCACGAACGCGCCTTCTGGCAGACGCTGCTGGCTGATCTGGACCGAAACCCGCGCGCAGGCCTGTTCCTGCATCTGCACGGCATCGCCACCGACGGCCCGGTGTTCGCAGCGCTGCAGCAGCTGTGCACCGATCAGCGCCGCGCCTGCGACATCGTGCTGGCCGAAGAGCGCGCGATGCTGGCGACCGACCTTCCCGGCCCGGCATACTACGAACAGGTCGTGCGCAAGAAGAAGCGCAAGGAACTGGCGCGGCTGCGCAACCGGCTGGCCGAAATGGGCGAGGTCCAAACGGTGCAGGGCTGCGCCGACGCCGGGCTCGACGCCTGGCTGGACGAGTTTCTGGCGCTCGAGCAGTCGGGCTGGAAGGGCCGCAACGGCTCTGCGCTGGCCGACATGCCTGAAACGCGTGGCCTGCTCCTCGCCGCCACCCGCCAGGCGCATGCAGCAGGCAGGCTGCACCTCATTGCGATGCGGCTCGACGGACGGCCGATCGCGATGCTGATCAACTTCCTCAGCCCGCCCGGCGGCTTTTCGTTCAAGACCGCCTTTGCCGAGGATTTTGCCCGGTTCTCGCCCGGCGTGCTGCTGCAGATCGACAATCTGGATATCCTCGCCGAGCAGGGCCTCGACTGGATGGACAGCTGCGCGGCCGAGGGCCACCCGATGATCGACAGCCTGTGGGCCGAGCGCCGTCATGTCGGGCGGGTTTCCATCGGCTTGAAGGGATTTGCCCGCCCTGCCCTGTTTGCGCTGTTCCGTCAGGGCGAACGCTTCATGGATCGCCGCCGTGCCCCCCGGCCCGATGCGCCCGTGCCAACCTCTCCTGCGGAGAATGACGATGACTGATCAGCCGTATCCCGCCGAATTCGCCCGCTCGGATGTGAGCGGCGTATTCACCGCCGATGCCAAGGCGCGCTTTGCCCTGTGCTATCCGGAAACGGCCCACGTGCTGACCCACAGCCTGTTGCAGCACCCGCTGCTCGATCTGGAGGCGCTGGCGCATCTGGGCGAGCAGCTGCCCGAAAAATCGCTGGAATATAACCGCGGTGACCTGCCCATCGGCATCCGCCCCGAGGACATTCCCTCCAACGGGCTCACCATCGGCGAGACCATCCGGCGGATCGACAGCGCCAACAGCTGGTGCGTGCTCAAGAACATCGAGCAGGTGCCCGCTTATCGCGACCTGCTGCTGACGCTGCTGGGCGAGCTCGAGGATGTCACCAGCGCGACGACGGGCGAAATGCTGCGGCCCGAAGGCTTTGTCTTCGTCTCGTCCCCAGGATCGATGACGCCCTATCATTTCGACCCCGAGCACAATATTCTGCTGCAGCTGCGCGGCTGGAAGACGATGACGGTGTTTCCAGCAGGCGATCCGCGCTTTGCCGCGCCCGAAGCCCATGAGGCCTATCATTCGGGTGGCGGCCCGCGCAATCTGCCGTGGGACGATGCGCTTGCCGCGCATGGCACCGACCACCGGCTCGAGCCCGGCCAGGCGATCTTCGTGCCGGTGATGGCACCGCATTATGTGCGCAACGGCGACAAGCCCTCGATCTCGCTGTCGATCACCTGGCGGTCCGAATGGAGCTATGCCGAGACCGACGCGCACGCGATGAACAGCGTCCTGCGCAAATACGGCCTCAAGCCTGCGCCACCGCGCCGCTATCCGGTCAACAACCTTGTCAAGTCCTACGGTTATCGCGCGCTGCGCAAGCTCGGGCTCGACTGATCCGCTTCAGCCGTTCACCAGCACGCGGGTGACGCCGTCACGCTCGGTGACGGTGGCGCGAACACCGTAGATCGCGGTGATCCAGTGCGGGGTCATGGTGTCTGCCACCGTGCCGCTGGTGACGGTGCGGCCATCGGCCATCCAGACCAGGCGGTCGGCGTGCAGGGCTGCCAGATCAAGGTCGTGCAGCACCACCAAAGCCCCGCCACCGCGATCGACAAATCCCCGGATCAGCCGCATGACGCTGTGCTGATGGCGCGGATCGAGCGAGGCAACGGGTTCGTCCGCCAGCATCAACGGTGCCTGCGAAGCCAGCGCCCGCGCGATATGCACCCGCGCCAGCTCGCCGCCCGAAAGCGTGTCGGTCGCACGATCGGCCAGCTCGATCAGGTCGCAGGCGGCCATCGCCTGGACGATCGCCTCCGCATCCGTCTGCCCCAGTCGCTCCGGCGCCGCGCCATAGGCAAAGCGGCCGAGCGCCACGACATCGCGCACCCGGATCGGCCAGGCCAGATCCCGCACCTGCGGCAAATAGGTGACGGCGCGGGCCCGATCGCGCGAAGACAGGCTTTCCGCAGGCTGGCCTCCGATCAGCGCCTCGCCGCTGTCAGGCCTGACGAGACCCAGCGCGACGCGCAACAGGCTGCTCTTGCCCGCACCATTGGGGCCCAGCAGCACCACCAGCTCGCCAGGCTCCAGCGACAGCGACGCGCCCTCGATCAGCGGGGCGCGCTTGACGGCAAGGCTGGCCTTGCTGACCTCCAGGCCCTGCGCGGTCATCGCGGCGTTCCCCGGCGCAGTGCGATCGTGACGAACACCGGCGCCCCGATCAATGCGGCGACGACTCCCAGCTTGAGTTCGGTATCGCCGGGCATCACCCGCACGGTGATATCGGCAAGGATCAGGATCAGGCCCGACAGCAGCGCGCTGGGGATCAGCACGCGCGCCGGGTCATGCCGCACCCAGGGCCGCACCAGATGCGGCGCGACGATGCCGACAAAACCGATCGCTCCGGCCAGCGCCACCGCACCGCCCGTCGCCAGCCCCGCGCCCAGCACCACCAGGAGCCGTTGGCGCGGAACGTTCAGGCCGACCCCCGCCGCAGCCTCCTCGCCGAGCGACAGCGCCGCCAGGCCACGCCGCGCGGCAATCAGCAGCGCTGCGCCGGTCAGGATGAACGGTGTGCAAAGCGCCAGGTCGTTGAAACTGCGATTGGCAACCGACCCCATCATCCAGGTCACCATGTCCGACAGCGTGAACGGATTGGGGGCCAGGTTCATCAGCAGCGACATCACCGCGCCGGAAAAGCTGGAGATGCCCACGCCGACAAGGATCAGGGTGACCACCGATGAGGTGCGCGGAGCGGCCCAGGCAATGATGGTGGTCGCTGTCAGCGCCCCTGCAATCGCCGCCAGCGGCAAGGCAAACGGGATCGTGGCGGCAAGCCCGTAGAACAGCGCGACCGTGGCAAAAAGCGCCGACATCGCCGATACGCCGAGCACGCCGGGCTCTGCCAGCGGGTTGCGCAGCAAGCCCTGCAGCGCGGCGCCACTGATGCCCAGCGCCACGCCTGCCGCCAGCGCCGCGAGCGCACGCGGCAACCGTACCTGCCAGACGACCAGCAGGTCACCCGGCTCGCCCTGCCCCAGCAACGCCGCCGTCATCCGTGCGGGGGGCAATGGAACGGACCCCAGCAGACAGGCGGCATACAGTGCAGCGAGAATGGCCAGCACGAGCATCGGCAGCAGCAGGCGATCGATCATCGCAGCGATGCGCCCCTCGCGCGGGCCAGCGCCTCGGCGGCATCGAGCACGAACCATCCCCCGCACGATGTCCACGCGCCTTCCAGCCCGATCGGCGGCTGATCGCTGGCGCGGTCCATCAACGGATGGCGCGCCGCGCTCCACAGGTCAGGGTTATAGTCGCGCCGCCCGAACCACGCCATCGCGACGCGGTCGGGCCGTTCATAGGCCAGCCGCTCCAGCGGCAACGGCTGCCAGCCGGGCTGCTGCTGGAAATTGCGATAGCCGGCAAGCTCTATCAGTTCATGGATCAGCGATCCGGGGCCGGAGGTGACCCCGCCGGGGGTGGCGTAGAGCAGGGACGGTTGCGATTGATTCTCACGCCCGACTCCCGTGTTCCCGAGCGAAGTCGAGGGACCTGCGCGCAACCCTTTGAGATCACGTCTCTCGATTTCGCTCGGGACAAACGGGGATGTGTGGGCTTCTCGCAATGCCGCGACCCGCGCGTCCAGCTCCCGCGCAACCGCCTCGCCGCGCTCGGTCTCGCCCAGTCCCGCCGCCGCTTCCAGCAGCACGCGGCGGACCCCGGCCAGATCCTCGGCAAAGCCCAGCTGCAGCACCGGAACGCCCGCCCGCGCGAAGAACCCACCCGCATCTGCGCCACCGCCATAGCTGCGCACCACCAGATCGGGCTTCAGCACCAGAATATCCTCGGCGCGGGGCGCCACCTTGGGCATGCCCTTGGCCGCTGCGCGCATATACGAAAAGTCGCGGGTGGCATCGGGAGACACCGCCAGGATGCGATCGCGCCCCACCAGTTTCAGCACATACTGGTCCGCGCAATAATCCAGGCTGACGATCCGCATCGCCCGCACGGGAGGCTCGACCGGCTGCGGCGTTGCGGCGTTGCCGAGCGAGCAGGCGGTGAGCAGTGCGGACAAGGCTGCAGCCACCAGCACCCCCTTACGCCTGTCCCGACCGTGTCGAGGGACGCCATGCAGCGGTCGCGCAAGCATCCCTCGACTGCGGTCAAGACACACGGAAAAGGAGGCGATCTGGCGCGACATCACATCTTCAACCTGACCCCTGCATAACCGGCGCGGCCCGGCACGCCATAATTGAACGCGGTCTGGTAGGCCTCGTCAAACAGGTTTTCAACGCGGCCATAGACCTCAAAATTGTCTGAGACGGCAAAGCTGGCGCGCAGATCGACGCGGACATAGCTGTCGAGCCGGAGGGTGTTGGCGACATCGTCGAAGGTATCGCCCACCATCAGCACCGTGGCGCCGAGCGCCGGGCCCCAGGGCGAGCGCCAGTCGACCAGCACCGAGGCGCTGTCCTTCGCCCGCCGGGCGAGCCGATTGCCGAAGTTGGAGCGACCAAAGAAATCAGGCTCGGGCGAGCGGTTTTCGGTATCGACCAGGCTGTATTGCGCCTGCAGCGTAAAGCCCTGCACCGGCTGCATCCACAGCCCCAGCTCAACACCCTCGGCGCGTGCGGCAGCGATGTTTTCCAGGCTGAAGGTCGCCGACGAGAACACGATCAGGTCGCGCGTGTTGCGGCGGAAATAGGTTGCCTGCGCGCGCAGCTTGCCGTCGATCAGCGATTGTTCGATCCCCGCATCATAGCTGCGCGCCGTCTCTGGCCGCAGGTCCGGATTGCCGAACGCGGCGAGCTGCTCGCTGAGCGCCGGTGCCCGGAAGCCTTCGGCATAGGTCGCGCGCAGCACCGTGTCGCCGTCATTGGGCGTATAGGCGATGTTGCCGCCCAGGCTGGTCTTGCTGCCGAACACCTGCTGGTCATCGACGCGCACCCCGCCAGTGACGGTGAGCCCCGTGACCGGACGCACGATCGCCTGACCGTAATAGCTGGTCATGTGCACGTCGCTGACATCGGGTGCGGTGTTGAAGGACGGGAAGAAGGTGCTCGCCTCGCTGCGTTCATGCTCGATGCCGAACACCAGGGTCAGCGGTTCGGCGACATCGGCGACGCCCTGATATTCGAACCGGTCGAGCGTCCCCTTGGCCTCGGCAGGGTTGAAGGAACCGGGGGCAGGATCGGTGGTGATCCGTTCGATATCGGTGCGGGTATAGGCGATGCGGTTGCGCAGCCGCCCATCGAACAGCGCCACGTTGAGCCCCGCATAGCCGACGAACTGCTCGTTGTCGGTCACTGGCAGCGTATCGCCCGGCGGGTTGTCGAACGCGGTCTCGCCATCGGTATAGAAGCCGCGCAGGTCCAGGCTGATGGCGTCGCTGAACGCGATCTTCAGCTTGCCGTTCAGGGTGACATTCTCGAACCCGTCCTTTTCGGTGCCGCCCAAGCGCTCGTCATAGGCCGATATGCCATCGCTGCGGAACCAGCTGCCGCCGACGCTGCCCGAGACGATACCGCTCTTGCCCGACACGCTGGCGACCAGCTGGCCGGTATCGCGATAGCCATATTCGCCGCGCGCACTCGCCTGCAAGCCTTCGGTCGGCTCGATCGTGGTGATGTTGATGACGCCGCCGATCGCCTGGCTGCCCCAGATCACCGAGTTGGGCCCGCGCAGCACCTCGACCGATCCGATATTGCCGGTGAGGATCGAGCTGAAATCGAACGCGCCCGAGGGTGCCGACGGATCGTTGATACGCACGCCATCGACCAGCACCAGCGTCTGCGAACTGTCGCCGCCGCGGATGAACACGCTGGTCGTACCGCCAGGGCCGCCGTTGCGCGCGACGCTGATGCCCGGAAGCGTCTGCAGCACATCGCTGAGCACCTGCGTCTGGCGACGGTCGAGCTCTGCCCTGTCGACCACGGTGATCGACTGGCCGGTCTCGCTGCGCTTCTGTGCGATGCGGCTGGCAGAGACGACGATGTCATCGAGCTCGCCGTCGGCAGATTGGGCATGCAGCGGGGTCGCCGCCGCCAGCGTGACTGCGGAGACGGCGACAAATCTGGCAATTTTGGACACGGTTTTCCTTCGCGCCTGGCCGCCGCCGAAACGGGCAGGCAGATGAACGACATGAAGGCCCCCCGGTTTCAAACCGACGCGACTATGGCCTTTGGCATGTCGTTACGAAGGAAATTCCTTTCCCATCCGAACAGGCTGGACCCGGCCCCCGGATGAACGACGCGATGGCAGGTCTCCTGGCTTGTCGATCATCGCCTCGGGCCGTCTTCCCGGGATTTCTCCCAGTGACATATTGGGCCGTCGGCTCCCGACTCACAGTTGCGGGCACAGCGCCGGAATGACACCGGCTTCCCTCTTCGCTCCCCGATCAAGGGGAGAACCATCTGGTCGTGCGAATGCTGGAATAAATGTAAAAAGTCAATCGACTCAGACACAGGCCCGAACAGTCAGCGCAGGCCTGTGTCTGAAAATAGGGCGTCAGATGAGCTCGAGCGCAACTGCCGTGGCTTCACCGCCGCCGATGCACAGCGATGCCAGGCCACGCTTGCCGCCATGGGTCTGCAGCGCGGAAACCAGTGTCGCCAGAATGCGGGCACCGCTGGCCCCGATGGGGTGACCCAGCGCAGTCGCACCGCCATGGACGTTGATCTTGTCATGCGGGATGCCAAGGTCGTGCATCGCGATCATCGACACGCAGGCAAACGCCTCGTTGACCTCGAACAGATCGACATCGGCAACGCTCCACCCCGCCTTTTCGAGCGCCTTGCGGCAGGCCGCGACCGGAGCGGTGGTGAACAGCGCCGGTGCATGCGCGTGCGCGGCGTGGCTGACGATGCGCGCGACCGGCGTCAGGCCAAGCTTGTCGGCGACGCTCTGCCGGGTCAGCACCAACGCTGCGGCTCCATCGGAAATCGACGATGCGTTGGCTGCCGTGATCGTGCCATCCTTGGCAAACGCCGGCTTCAGGTTCGGGATCTTCGATGCATCGCCCTTGAGCGGCTGCTCATCCTTGTCGATGGTTTCGGTGCCCTTGCGACCGGTGATCTCGACCGCCACGATCTCGCGATCGAAGCTGCCCGAGCTCTGCGCCTGCTGCGCGCGGGTGAGCGAGGCGATGGCATAGTCGTCCTGCGCCTGACGGGTGAACTGGTATTCGCCTGCGGTGGCTTCGGCAAAGCTGCCCATCGCACGGCCCGGCTCATAGGCGTCTTCCAGGCCGTCGAGGAACATGTGGTCCATCACCCGGTCATGGCCCAGGCGCGCGCCGCCGCGGTGCTTGGTCAGCAGATAGGGCGCATTGGTCATGCTTTCCATTCCGCCTGCGACCAGCAGATCGACCGACCCCGATGCCAGCGCCTCTGCGGCCATGATGGTTGCCTGCATGCCGCTGCCACACATCTTGTTGACCGTGGTCGCCTCGACCGATTGCGGCAGACCCGCCTTCAGCGCCGCCTGGCGCGCCGGTGCCTGGCCCAGACCTGCAGGCAGCACGCAGCCCATGTAGATCCGCTCGACGGCATCGCCGGAAACCCCTGCCCGCTCGACGGCCGCCTTGACCGCGGTGGCGCCCAGATCGGTGGCGCTCGCGCCGGCAAGGCTGCCCTGGAAGCTGCCCATCGGCGTGCGCGCGTAAGAAACGATAACGACGGGATCGGCGGCGGAAAATGCGGTCATGGCAATCAGTCCTTTGACGAAGGTTCGCGATTGCCCCGTCCCTTAGAGCAGCCGGGACCGCAATTCAAATGCAGCAAAACCGCTTTCCAGAGGACGCTCACCGCCGCTATGCCGCGACCGACGTTCCCGCCCCCTGCACAAGGCTTGCATCCCGATGTTTGCGCCGCTGCTAAACCATCCGCTGCTGGGTCCTCTGGCCGCTGCCATCGCAGGGGCGATCTTCGGCAGCTTCATCGGTGCGCTCGTGGTGCGATGGCCGCAGGGGCGAACGGTGATGACCGGGCGATCCCGCTGCGATTCGTGTGACACAAACCTCAAGCCCTGGCAGCTGGTGCCGATCGTGTCGCATCTGGCGCTGCGCGGACGCTGCGCTGCGTGCCGTCAGCCGATCGGGTGGGAGGGGCTGGCGATCGAGGCCGGTGCGGCGCTGATCGGCGCGCTGGCATTGGCGTTGCATCCGGGCGGTGCCGGTGTCGCGATCGCAGCGTTCGGCTGGCTGCTGCTGCCGCTCGCGGTGCTGGACCTGAAGCACTATTGGTTGCCGCAGCCGCTGACCGCCGCGCTGGCGCTTGGCGCCCTGGCGAGCATGGGCGCGGGCCTGCCGCCCGACTGGGCGAGCCGGCTGATCGGTGCAGGCGCAGGTTTCGGCGTCTTGTGGAGTGTCGCGACGGGCTATCGTCAGCTTCGCGGACGCGAGGGGCTGGGCGGCGGCGATCCGTGGATGCTCGGCGCGATCGGCCTGTGGCTGGGCTGGCAGCTGCTGCCGCTGGTGCTGATGATCGCCAGCGGCCTGGGTCTGGCTGCAGCACTGATCATGCAGCGGCGCGGGGCTGCCGTCGATGGCGCCACGCGCTTTCCGCTGGGCACATTGCTGGCACTGGCCGCATGGCCGGTCGCCTTGCTGGGACTTCAGCCCTGACTGTCAACCGCGCTGCGCGGCGCGGTGCAGCCGTTGGCCCAGGAACGCCCGACCACGCTTGGATACGGCCCAGGTACCGCTGACCAGCAGCGCCAGAAAACCAAGGCCGATGATCAGGCCGGACGAAGCACCGATCGCCAGCAGGATCAGCATCACGCCGACAAATGGTGCGGCGATCAGGCCAAAGAGACCGGCGACGACCAGGGTCGCCTGAAGCGTATGCAACATGGGGAGAAACTCTCGGGTAAAGCTGCGTGTCCGCAGAAATCGAACGACACAATAGCCAAGCCGATGCCCCGATATGTCAACATATCAGTTGGTTGGCCAGCAATTTCAGACAGCCTTGCGCCCCTCGATCAGCGCATCGACCACCGACGGATCGGCAAGCGTGCTGGTATCGCCGAGTGACCCGACGTCATTTTCCGCGATCTTGCGCAAGATGCGCCGCATGATCTTGCCGCTGCGGGTCTTGGGCAGCGCGGGCGTGAAGTGCAAGTGGTCCGGCGTGGCGATCGGGCCGATCTCCTTGCGCACCAGCGCCTTCAGCTCGCCAGCCAGCGCCTCGTCCGCGCTCTCGCCGACATTGAGCGTGACGTAGCAATAGATGCCCTGCCCCTTGATGTCGTGCGGAAAGCCGACCACGGCGGCCTCGGCGACGCGCGGGTGCAGCACCAGCGCGCTTTCGACCTCGGCGGTACCCATGCGGTGACCAGAGACGTTAATGACATCATCGACGCGACCGGTGATGCGGTAATAGCCATCCGCATCGCGCTTGCAGCCGTCGCCGGTAAAATACTTGCCGTTGTAGGTGCTGAAATAGGTCTGCACGAACCGGTCGTGGTCGCCATACACGGTGCGCGCCTGGCCCGGCCAGCTGCCGGCGATGCACAGATTGCCCTCGGTCGCACCATCCAGGATATTCCCATCGGCATCGACCAGTTCAGGCTCGATCCCGAAGAACGGCATCCCTGCGCTGCCGGGCCGCATCGCATGCGCGCAGGGCAGCGTGGTGATCATGATGCCGCCGGTTTCGGTCTGCCACCAGGTATCGATCACCGGCACCTGCTCCTTGCCGACGACGCGGTGGTACCAGCGCCAGGCCTCGGGGTTGATCGGCTCGCCGACCGATCCGATCAACCGCAGCGCGGACAGGTCGTGCTTGGCCACCGGCGCATCGCCCTCGCGCATCAAGGCGCGGATCGCGGTGGGCGCGGTGTAGAAGATATTGACCTTGTGCCGCTCGCACATGTCCCAGAAGCGGCTGTGGTCGGGATGATTGGGCACGCCTTCGAACAACAGGCTGGTCGCGCGGTTGAGCAGCGGACCATAGACCGAATAGCTGTGCCCGGTGACCCAGCCGATATCGGCGGTGCACCAATAGACCTCGCCGGGGCGGTAATCGAAGGCGTAGTGAAATGTCGTGGTCACCCACACCGCATAGCCGCCGGTGGTGTGCAGCACGCCCTTGGGCTTGCCGGTGGAGCCTGAGGTATAGAGGATGAACAGCGGGTCCTCCGCCCCCATCGGCTCGCATGGGCAGGTCGCAGGAACGGTCGCCGACAGTTCGTGATACCAATGATCGCACCCTTCGGTCATCGCCGTCTCGATTCTGGCATGGCGAACGACCAGCACCGCATCGACGCTGATCCCATGCTGCTCCAGCGCCGCATCGACATTGGCCTTGAGTGGCACCGTCTTGCCACCGCGCATACCGGCATCGGCCGTGACGATGAAGCGGCTGGCGCAATCCTCGATCCGACCCGCGAGCGCTTCAGGAGAGAAGCCGCCGAACACCACCGAATGCACCGCACCGATCCGCGCACACGCCAGCATCGCAATTGCGCCCTCCAGCACCATCGGCATATAGATCGTCACGCGGTCGCCCTTGGCGACGCCCAGTGCCTTGAGCGCATTGGCAAAGCGTTGCACCTCGCCGTGCAGGTCGGCATAGCTCAGCGAGCGGACATCGCCCACGGCATCGCCTTCCCAGACCAAGGCCGCATCCTCGCCATGACCCGCCAGAACATGGCGGTCGACGCAGTTGTAGCACAGGTTCAGTTCGCCATCGTCGAACCAGCGGATATCGACCGGGTCAAAGCTGGACCGGTTGATGTGCGTCGGCTTCGAACTCCAGTCGATGCGATCGGCCTGCAGCGCCCAGAACCCATCGGGGTCGCGCAAAGAGGCGGCATAAAGCTCGGCATATTGCGCCGGCGTGCACCAGGTCTGGGCATCTTCGGGCGGCGCGATCAGCGGCTCGGCATGCGTTTCGTTGGGGGCTGTGGTGCTCATCGATCAGGTCCTCGCACGGGTGTTGGCCCTGGCGGCCATATCTGCCCATCCTTGTGCAGCACACGGCCGGGGGTAGCAACCCGTCGCAAAGTGCCGCGCGGCGACCAAAATGATATTGATATAACATTACACCAGTGCTAGCGGACACCCGAGAGCCACCGCGGCGCGAGCGCGTTCCAACCGATCGCGCCCGGAATGGCGGATCGATTGCCGGTCAGCGGCAACACACCCAGTCACGAAAACGCCCCCAGGGAGCACCCAATTTTATGCGTCGCACGCTTCTGCTTGTTACCACATCGCTTTCACTGAGCCCTGTCCTGCTCGCCCCCCTGCCCGCGCTGGCGCAGGAGACCCAGGCCGCTCCGGCGCCTGCCGACGATGAAGATGACGACGACTTTCACCGGAACCGCGGCATTGTCGTCACCGCGCCGTTCGTGCGCGACCTCAGCATCCTGGCGGGCACATCCGAACTGACCGGCGACGACCTGTCGCGCGAGGCGCGCTCGCAGATCGGCGATGCGCTGACCAAGCTCCCCGGCGTCTCGGCCACCAGCTTCTCGCCGGGCGCCTCGCGCCCGGTGCTGCGCGGCTTCCAGGGTGAGCGCATTCGCGTGCTGACCGATGGCATCGGCACCATCGACGTCTCGAACACCTCGCCCGACCACGGCGTGACAGTGGAGCCGATCATCCTCGACCGGATCGAAGTGCTGCGCGGCCCCGCCGTGCTGCTGTTCGGTGGCCAGGCTGTCGGCGGCGCAGTCAACGCGATCGACAAGCGCATTCCGCGTGAAGTGCCCGAAGAGCCGTTCCATCTCGATGCGCTCGCCACATATGGCAGCGCAGCGGACGAACGCAGCATCGGCGCCAGCCTCGACGTACCGCTGACCTCGAAGCTAGTGCTGCATGTCGACGGCAGCTACCGCAAGTCGAACGACCTGCGTGCCGGCGGCTTCGTGCTGTCGCCCGGTCTGCGCGCCGAGCAGCTTGAAACCGCTGCCGAAGAACGCGAGGAAGGCAATCTCGACGAGGCTGCCGAGGCCGAAGAACTGGCATCGCTGCGTGGCCGCATCCCTAACACCGGCACCGAAACCTACAGCTTCGGCGGCGGCCTGGCCTATATCGGCGAAGGCGGCAGCTTCGGTGTTTCGGGCAGCTATTACAACAGCCTTTACGGCGTGCCTGCGCGCCCAGGCGCGGGCCATCACCATGGCGAGGAAGGCGAAGAGGAGGAGGCCGGCGGCGAGGAAGAGGAAGGCCCTGTCACCATCGGGCTCGACCAGATCAAGGTCGATTTCCGCGGCGAGGTGTTCCTTCCGGGATTCTTCGAAACGCTACGTCTGCGTGCGGCCTATGCCGATTTCAAGCAGACCGAGTTCGAAGGTGACGAGGTGGGCACGGTGTTCACCAACCAGGGCATCGAATCGCGGCTGGAACTGGTGCAGCGCGAGCGCGGCGGCTGGCGCGGCGCGAGCGGCGTGCAATATGTCCATCGCGATTTCAGCGCGATCGGAGCCGAAGCGTTCGTTCCGCCCAACGTCACCGAACAGCTCGGCATCTTCACGCTGCAGGAAGTGCGCAGCGGCAATATCGAGATCGAAGGCGCGGCGCGCTATGACAAGGTCAACGTCCAGTCGCAGGTGCTGGGCATCGAGCGCGACTTCGATTCCTATTCGTTCGCCTTGGGCCTCGCCTATCTCCCGACCGATCAGCTCCGCATCGGCGTGAACCTCAACCGCGCCCAGCGCGCGCCGGCAGCAGAAGAGCTGTTCTCGAACGGAGCGCATATCGCAACGCAGGCGTTCGAGATCGGCAACCCCGATTTCACCACCGAAAAGAGCTGGGGCGGCGAAGCCTATGTCCGCTGGTCAACCCCGGACGTCACCATGTCACTGACCGGCTTCTACAACCGGTTCGACGACTTCATCATCGATGTGCCCACCGGACTGGAGGAAGACGACCTGCCGGTGTTCCAGTTCATCCAGAACGACGCCAAATATTACGGTCTCGAAGCCGAGGCATCGGTTGTGTTCGCGCGTGCCGGCGGCTTTCGCTTCAGCGCCGATGGCGTCGCTGACTATGTCCACGCCTCGCTCGATGGTCTGGGCCCGGTGCCGCGCATTCCCCCGCTGCGGCTTCTCGGCGGTCTCGAAGCGCAGAGCGACACGCTCGACCTGCGCGCCGAGGTCGAATGGTTCGACGACCAGCAGCGCAATGCCAATTTCGAGACCGAGACCGCAGGGTTCACATTGGTCAACGCCAGCGCGTCGTGGAAGCCGTTCGGCGCATCGCGCGGGGTGACTTTGATTGCGTCTGCCAACAACATCTTCGACGTCGTCGGCCGCCGCGCCGCCAGCTTCACCAAGGACTTCGCCCCGCTCGCCGGCCGCGATTTCCGCATCTCGGCCAAGTTCAGCTTCTGATCCTGGATAAATCCTCCCCGAGCTCGTCTCGGGGAGGGGGACCGCCGACCAAGGGTCGGTGGTGGAGGGGAAGCGGGGTGGCACTCCGCTCGATCGGCAGCACAATCCCGCTGCCCCCCCCCCCCCCCCC
>NZ_ANFZ01000010.1 GCF_000331245.1 Blastomonas sp. AAP53
TGAAGCCCATCCGCAAAGCTGTTTTTCCGGTTGCCGGGCTCGGCACCCGTTTTCTGCCCGCGACCAAGGCCATCCCCAAGGAGATGCTGCCGATCGTTGATCGGCCGTTGATCCAGTACGCCGTCGAAGAGGCGCGCGAGGCGGGGATCGAGCAGATGATCTTCGTCACCGGGCGCGGCAAGAGCGCGATCGAGGACCATTTCGATATCGCGTTCGAGCTGGAAAAGACGATGACCGACCGCGGCAAGTCGCTGGCGGTGCTGGAGCCCACGCGGCTGGGGCCGGGCAATTGCGCCTATGTCCGGCAGCAGGAGCCTTTGGGTTTGGGCCATGCGATCTGGTGCGCGCGCGATATCGTCGGCGATGAACCGTTCGCGGTGTTCCTGCCCGACGAGTTCATGGTCGGTTCGCCCGGCTGCATGAAGCAGATGGTCGATGCCTATGACCGGCTTGGCGGCAACCTGATCAGCGTGCTGGAAGTGCCGCGCGAGGCGGTATCGAGCTATGGCGTGATCGCACCGGGGCGCAGCGAAGGCGACGTCACCGAGGTGACCGGGCTGGTCGAAAAGCCCAGGATCGAGGACGCGCCGTCGAACCTCATCATCTCGGGCCGCTACATCCTGCAGCCAGAGGTGATGCGCACGCT
>NZ_ANFZ01000011.1 GCF_000331245.1 Blastomonas sp. AAP53
ATAACCGGCAGCCATAACCCCGCCAATTACAACGGCTTCAAGATGGTCTTTCAGGGCCGCCCTTTCTTCGGCGCGGATATCCGCAAGCTGGGCGAGATGGCGGCGAGCGGAGACTGGGACAGCGGCACGGGCACGTCGCGCTCGGTCGATATCCTCGACCGGTATATCGACCGACTGGTCGAGGATTTCGGTGGCACGGCCGCCCGTGTCGGCTGGGACTGCGGCAACGGCGCTGCGGGCCCTGCCGTCGAGAAGCTGATCAAGCGCCTTCCGGGCGAACACTTCACCCTGTTCACGGACGTCGACGGCAATTTTCCCAACCATCATCCTGACCCCACCGAGGAAAAGAATCTCGCGGACCTCAAGGCGCTTGTCGCCGAAAAGAAGCTCGATTTCGGAGTGGCTTTCGATGGCGATGGCGACCGGATCGGCGCGATCGACGGCCAGGGCCGCGTGATCTGGGGCGATCAGCTCTTGAGCATTTACGCCGAAGTGGTTCTGAAAGACCTTCCGGGCGCAACCATCATCGCCGATGTGAAGGCCAGCCAGGCTCTGTTCGATCGGGTCAGCGAACTGGGCGGCGTTCCGCTGATGTGGAAGACCGGGCACAGCCTGATCAAGTCGAAGATGAAGGAAACCGGCTGTCCGCTTGCAGGCGAGATGAGCGGCCATGTGTTCTTCAAGCACCGCTATTACGGGTTCGACGATGCGCTGTACGCCGCTGTCCGGCTAATCGAGGCGCAGACCGTGCTGGGCAAGTCTGTGACCGACATGCGCGGCGACATGGCCCCGATGATCAACACTCCCGAAATGCGCTTCCAGGTCGACGAGACGCGCAAGTTCGCGGTGGTGGACGAGATCCTGGCACGGCTGTCGGCGAGCGGCGCGGACGTCAACGCCACCGATGGCGCGCGGGTCAATACCGCCGACGGCTGGTGGCTGCTGCGCGCCTCCAACACGCAGGACGTTCTGGTCGCCCGCGCTGAAGCGCGTGATGCCGAGGGTCTGCAACGGTTGATGGAACAGATCGACGCGCAGCTGGCCGCATCGGGCCTGATACGCGGCGAGCAGGCCGGCCACTGAGGCACGCGCCCATGTCGGCCATCGCACAGTTTCGCACAACGCGCGGCATCCTGGTCACCGGGGGCGCTGGCTATATCGGCAGCCATGCCGTGCTGGCGCTCAAGGATGCCGGCTGGAAAGTCTGCGTGATCGACAATCTGGTCACCGGCTTTGCCTGGGCCGTGCCCGAGGACGTGCCCTTTTATCAGGGTGATATCGCCGATGGCGCGCTGGTCGCCCGGATCATCGCCGAGCAGGACATCGGCGCCATCCTGCATTTCGCAGGATCGGTGGTGGTGCCCGAATCGGTCAGCGATCCGCTCAAATATTACAGCAACAACACCGCCAAGAGCCGCGCGCTGATCGAATCGGCGGTGACGGGCGGGGTGAAGCATTTCATCTTCTCGTCCACCGCAGCGACCTATGGCACGCCCAACGTGGAAGGTCCGATCCCCGAGACCACGCCGCAGGTGCCGATCAATCCTTATGGCACATCCAAGCTGATGACCGAGTGGATGCTGCGCGATGTCGCCTTTGCGCATGATTTCAACTATTGCGCGCTGCGCTATTTCAACGTCGCAGGCGCCGATCCGCAGGGGCGCACCGGCCAGTCGACCGCAGGCGCAACGCATCTGATCAAGGTTGCGGTCGAGGCGGCATTGGGCAAGCGCGAGAGCGTTGCGGTGTTTGGCACCGATTTCGACACGCCCGATGGCACCGGCGTGCGCGATTACATCCATGTCAGCGATCTGGCGCACGCCCATGTGCTGGCGCTGGAGGCGCTGATCGACCAGCCCGACCAGTCGCATTTTCTCAACTGCGGCTATGGCCATGGCTATTCGGTGATCGAGGTGCTCGATGCGGTCGACCGGGTCACCAACCGGACGATCACACGGGAGTTTTCCGGTCGCCGCGCCGGTGACCCCGCCTCGCTCACCGCAGATAGCAGGGCGATCCGCAGCCGTTTCGGCTGGACCCCGGCGCATGACGATCTCGACACCATCGTGAGCCATGCGCTGGCATGGGAACGTCATCTGGGCGAACGATCGGCATGATTTCGCCCGCCACCGCCATCAAGCTGGCCACGCGGCACGTGGCCAAGCCCTGGGGCCGCACCAGCCTGCCCCAGCCCTTCGACAAGCCCGGCAGCGAGCGTATCGGCGAAATTTGGTTCGAGCCGGACGCCGATCTGGTGCTGCCGCTAATGGTGAAATACATTTTCACCAGCGAGAAACTGTCGATCCAGGTCCATCCCGACGACGGCCAGGCGCGCGAACGCGGCAGCAGCAGCGGTAAGGAAGAATGCTGGCTGGTGCTGGATGCCGAACCCGGCGCGCGGCTGGGTATCGGCACGCAGCGCGCGCTGAGCGCGCCCGAACTGCGCGAAGCGGCGCTGCACGGCGAGATCGAGGCGCTGATGGACTGGAAGCCGGTCGCTCGCGGCGATTTCTATTACATCCCCGCAGGCACCGTCCACGCGATCGGTGCAGGAATCAGCCTGATCGAGGTCCAGCAGAACGCCGACATTACCTATCGTCTGTACGATTACGGCCGCCCGCGCGAGCTGCATCTCGACGATGGCGTCGCCGTTTCGAACGCTGTGCCTTATGCCGACGCGCTGCATCGCACGGTGGATTTTGCTGCCGACCAGATGCTGGTCGACGGGCCGCATTTTCGCCTGATGCTGACCGGGAACGCGACGGCCGATCTCGAGGGTTACGGCCCGGTGATGGTCGTGCCGGTCGAAGGCAGCGTGGAAGTGGCCGAGGCCGATGGCATGATCCGTGCCGAAGCCGGAGAGTGTCTCGCGGTGGCCCCCGGCGCGCAGCTCCACGCCAGCGCCGACGCCCGGCTGCTGCTGGCACGGGCGTGCAAGGGAGCAGACGCATGAGCAAGATCACGCCCGTCATCCTGTCCGGCGGATCGGGCACGCGGCTTTGGCCGCTGTCGACCGATGCCAGCCCCAAGCAGTTCCTGGCGCTCGCGTCCTGCGCCACCATGTTCGCCGATACGCTGGCACGAACCGCGGATGCCGACCGGTTCGGTCCGGCGCTGATCATCGGGGCTGAGCGGCACAGCGCGCTGATGGAGACCGAGCTGTCGCAGCCCGGCTTTGCCGATGCACGGATCATTCTGGAGCCCAGCGCGCGCAACACCGCGCCTGCCATCGCGCTCGCCGCACTGGCCGCAGGCAGCGGCGATGCGGTGATGCTGGTGATGCCCAGCGACCATGTGATCCTCGATCTGCCCGCCTTTCTCGCTGCGGTCGATACGGCGCTGCCGGCCGCGCTCGCGGGATGGCTGGTTACCTTCGGCATCGAGCCGACGGGGCCGGAAACCGGCTTTGGCTATATCCGCATGGGCGATGTCCTTGGTGACGCGCCCGGCGTGCGGCAGGTGGAACGCTTCATCGAAAAGCCCCCCCGCGACAAGGCAGAGGCGATGCTCGCCGAGGGCAGCCATGCGTGGAACGCGGGCATCTTCCTGATGCGCGCCGACCGCTATCTGGCCGAGCTGGCGGAACACGCGCCCGAAATGGACCGCACCGCACGCGCCGCGCTCGACGGCGTGGACCTGTCCGACCGGTACATCCGCCCGCATGCCGATCGGTTTGCCGCCTGCCCTTCGGATTCGATCGACTATGCCGTGATGGAGCGCGCAACGCAGGTTGCCATCGTGCCCGTCGCCTGTGGCTGGTCCGACGTCGGCAGCTGGGATGCGCTGGCCGAGATCGGCACGCCCGATGACGCGGGCAACACGCTGTCGGGCGATGTCGTGGTGCTGGACACGCGCAACAGCCATATCCATGCCGATGGCATCACGGTGACCGCATCGGGCATCGACGACCTGATCATCATCGCCAATGGCCGCCATGTGATGATCGTCCCCAAGGGCCGCTCGCAGGATGTGAAGGCGCTGGTCGCGGAGCTGAAGGCGCGCGACTAATTGGCGGCGTCGCAGCGCTGAAAGCGCTCGCTTACAGCCAGCCCTCACGACGCAGCACAGGCTGCATCGCGCGGTTCACCGGCGCGGTCTGGCCACCGGCGAGATGCAGCTCCATCCGCCAGAACTGCACCGCCACCACCACGATCTCCAGCCAGCGAAGCGCCTGCGATGACAGCTTCGATTTCGGGGCGCGTCAGCTGGTCGAGGAGTTCGTTCCTGCAGTACGCTATCTGATCGGCACCACGCTCGATCTCGATGCCCGCGCCACCGAACTGCATGTGTTCGATAGCCGTCGCATCGCCGATGGCCGGTGGTCAGCTGCCGCAGCTCCGTGCCACTGCCGCTCAGCTTTCACGGCAGCTGGGTCTAGCGCGGCTTTCGCTTCAAGTCCGGACTGCCGAACGCAAAAACAACTGCGCCGATCGGGACCCCAAGGTCCGGATCGGCGCGGCTGTGATCAGAATTCGCTCCAGTCGTCCTCGTCGGCCTGCGGACTGAGCGCCAGGTTGCCGACTACCCTGGGTGCCGGGCGGGACTTGGCGACAGGGCGCGCGCTGCGCGATGGCGGGGCCGACCGGTTGATATGCGCCTGGCCCGATTTGAGCCGGAAGCGACCCACCAGCGAGGCCAGTTCGTCGGCCTCCGATGCCAGCGTGCGCGCGGCAGCCGTGGTCTGTTCGACCATCGCGGCATTCTGCTGGGTCATCTTGTCCATGTCGTTGACCGAGGTGTTGACACTGCGCAGGTTGGCAGACTGGGTTTCGGCCCCGTCGGCGATTTCTGCGATCAGCGTGCTCACCTCGCCAATGCGGCCCATGATGCGATCGAACATCTTGCCGGTTTCGGCGACCAGTCCAACGCCTTCCTGCACCTGTTCGGACGATGCGTTGATCAAGGCCTTGATGTCCTTGGCGGCATCGGCGGAACGCTGCGCCAGGCTGCGGACCTCGTTGGCGACCACGGCAAAGCCCTTGCCCGATTCGCCCGCGCGCGCCGCCTCGACACCTGCGTTGAGTGCCAGCAGGTTGGTCTGGAAGGCGATCGCGTCGATCACGTTGATGATCTGGCTGATCTCCTGCGAGCTCTTCTCGATCGCATCCATCGCGTTGACCGCCATGCCGACCACCCGTCCGCCCTCGTTGGCATCCTTGTGCACGGTGTCGATCTCGCTGCGCGCATTCTTGGCGCCGTTGGCCGATTCGCCGACCATGCCGGTGACCTTGTTCATCGCGCTCGATGCACCTTCCAGGCTGGCTGCCTGCGCTTCGGTGCGGTTCGACAGATCTTCCGACGCCGCGCGGATTTCCGACGAGCCGTTGTGCACGCTCTGGGCCGAAGCCGAGACACTCGACAGGCTGGTTTCCAGGCCTTCCACCGTGCGGTTGAAGGTGTGACGCAGCGCATCATATTCGGCCGCGAAAGGCTCGGCGATGGTGTAGGTCATGTCACCCGAAGCAAGGGCCTCAAGCCCCTTGCCCAAGGCTGCAACAACATTGGCCTGGTTCTGGTCGGATTTCGACTTGGCGACCGCGGCATCGCGGAACACGGTGACGGCGCGGGCCATATCGCCCAGTTCGTCTGCGCGGTCGACGTTGACGTCGATCTCGTTCTTGCCGGCAGCCAGGCTGTTCATCGCTGCCGTCAGGCGAGTGATGGGCAGCGCGATGCTGCGGCTCAGGGCGACGGCCAGACCGATGGCGATGCCGATCAGGGCGATCCCGCCGATGACCAGCGCCAGGACAGCCGAGGTGATCGCCGATTCCTGCCGCGCCGAGTTGCTTTCGATGCCCTTGAGCTCGTCATCGCGAATGTCGCGCAGCGGCAGCACGGCATTGCTGACCAGAACCGCCTTGCCTGCATTCTGCACGGCGGCGACAGCGTCTTCACGGCGACCCTTCTGGGTCCAGCCGATCAGCCGGTCGCCCCAGTTCTTGCGCCACGCCAGCGTTTCATCGCGCGATTCGTTGAGCAGCGACTTGTGCTTGGCGCTGGTCAGCAGCTTGTCCAGCTCCGAGGCCGCCGCATCATATTCGTCGCGGCCTTCGTAATAGGACTTCAGATAGCTGTCATCGCCGGTGACCAGATAGCCGCGGAACTGGCTGTTCTGGCGCAGCAGCGACGTTTCCAGCGTCTGGACCTTGCCATAGATGAGCTGGGAATAATTGTTCTCGTCCGTTGAAGACTGGATCATCCACAGGTTCACCGCAAACACGATCATCATGAGCGCGGCCGAGCTGCAGATCAGCAGGAAGGACAGGCTGAGCTTCCTTGGAATGTTCAATTTGGTCAGCATGATCAACCCTTTGTGACTTTGATTTGTTGAGTGCTACCCGCGAGGGGGAGACAGAGTGAACCAGGTACAAGCGTGCGAGCGCACCCCCTGCCCGCAAGGCGAACCGGCTTTCGGCGACCACGCGCCGGCAAGCCCTGCGAGCACGGACGCATCAGAAGAAGAACCGTGCGGAAGCAGAGACCGTGCGACCGTACATCGTCCGGCCCATGACCACGCCAGAGGCAGGGATCGCGCCTTCCGAAATGCTGGTGATGGCGCGTTCGTTCAGCAGGTTGCTGGCATTCACGCTCAGTTCGACCCGTTCCATCGGACGAAACTGGGCAAATGCCCCGACCGTCGTGAAGGCCGGCAGCCGCAGGACATTGACGTCCTGAGCAAAGCTGCCGGTGGTGCCGATGATATTCGCCCCGATCGAGAACTGATCGCTGTCGAATTGCGGACGCAGACCCCAGAGCAGCTTGGGCTGCTGACGGGGAATGTTGCCGACCAATGCGGGGTTTTCAGCCGCATCGATCTCCGCTTCGGTATAGGTGGCATGCGCGGTCAGACTGAACGGACCGCGACGGATGCCGCCCTCGAACTCAAGGCCATAGGCCTTGTACGAGCGCGCCACGGTGGCCAGCTGGGTGAGCCCGGTCACGGGGTTTGTCGTGATCTGCGAGTTGGTCTCGTCGGTCAGCGCATAGAAGCCCGTGAGGTTCAGCACGATGCCGTCCTGACGGAACTTCAGACCCAGTTCCGCCTGACGCAGCGTGTCGTTGCCCGCCACGCTGTTGACCAGCGCGCCGGTGACGGTGCTGACCGCGGGCGTGAACAGGATCTTGTCCGCCCCGGCGCGTCCGCCCCGGCTGTACCGGGCAAAGACCGCGAACGGTTCCGACATGCGATAGTTCATGCTCAACGAGTACGACAGATAGTCGTGGTTGTAGTTGACCGGGAAGGACACGCCAACCGGGATGAAGGTGACGCGGCTCTCGGGCACCGAGAGCGCACCGTTGCCATTGATGTCAAACGGCTTGCTGCCTGAATCGTTGATGATGTTGCCGCGCACGCGCAGTTTGTCCCAGCGCATTGATCCGCCGATGGCGAACTTGCCCTTGGCGAAGTTGAACGAACCAAAAGGTGCGGTGACCTGATAGTTCAGATCGGTGTTCTTGGAGTTTCCAAAGCCCCCGGCGCTGCCATAGACCAGAACACCGCCCTGGGTGACGGGAATGCCCGTTGCCGTGGTCAGGTTGACCGGAACCGACTGGCCGCCGCCGATCGTATCCTGGAAAAAGGTCGTGAAGCCGATTTCCGACACATATTCCTGGCTCGACCGGTACAGACCGGCCGTCGTGGTGAGATCACCGCCACCAACATTCCACACCCGGCTGAGGCGCAGGTCGTTGGTCATGTTGCTGACATCCGACGCATCGGAGTCCGCGATGAACGACAAGGTCAGCAGACCATTGCCGCTGGCATCGAACGGCTGGCCAGCGCGCGCGCCGGCCGCATAGGTGAGCCGCGCGCCGGGGCCGCCGAAGCGGGTCGCAAACGCTGCTGCGGGAGCTGCTGCCGAGGGGAACAGGATGACGTTGCGCATCGACTGGTCGGCGTAGCGGAAGCGGTTGGTGACCGACCATTCGCCCAAGCTGAACTGCGCATCGAAGCCCAGCGACTTGGCCTTGGCCCGCGTCCCTTCGCTCAGGTCGATTTCCGTGGGCGTACCCGACGCTCCCAGACGCAGCGATGCCGGCAGATTGGGCGACAGCGGCGACGAGGTACGGCTGTCGAGGCCGATGGGATCGGCAAAGGACGGATCGCCGTTCGTGCCGGTCACCAGCAGCGGCGTGTTGATGAAGCCGGGCACCTTGTCATCGAGCAGCTTGCCGTAAACGCGGATGTAACCGCCATCGAACTGCTTGGTGACGTTGAACTTCACCTGGCCGCCGCGCATCGAGTTCATGCCGGTTTCGCGCGGACCTTCGCCTTCGCGATAGAAACCGCCGACATGGAAGCGCCAGCCGTTGCCAAGCTTTGCACCATAGTCGAAATCGGTGCGGTAGCTTTCAAAGTCGACGCCGATGGTAGCCATCACCGATCCACCCTCGACCTCGCCGGTCTTGGAGATCAGGTTGATCACGCCGCCAGGCGCATTCGATGCAAAGGTCGACGCCGAGCCGCCGCGAATCGATTCGACCTGCGCGACGTTGAGGTCGGCGCGCACGAACGTGTCCGGGGTCAGCGTCAACAGATCGCCGAACTCCAGAACCGGCAGGCCGTCTTCCTGGATCTGGATGTACTTGCTGCCATCATTGACCAGAGGCAGGCCGCGAACCGTGTAGCTGTTGCCGACTTCACCGGTGCTGGCGTTGACGCGGATGCCCGGAATGTTGCGGAACAGCTCGGCCAGCGAACGCGGCGCGATGCTGATGATGTCGTTTTCCTTGATCGCGCTGGTCGATGTCGCGCTGTTCAGGCGATCGCGGCCACGCGCCACGCCGGTGGTGACCATGTCGCCCTCGTCAACCGTGCGGCTGGCCTCCCATGCGGTCATCGGCTTGGCGTCCTGTGCCGCCACCGGCACCGCAAAGGTGCACACCGCAATTGCGGCAACGGATACGCAAGTAGATACTCGACTCTTGAAGAAATTCATGGATTGCCCCTGCTATAAAAGCTTACCTGCTGGGCCTATTTGATTCCGATTAAAGCGTGGTTAACGCCAATTATGGCCGAACTTAACTCTGTGTGGCGGGGCTGTTTTCGGCCTGGAGGCGAACCACGCCTTCACACGCCCGGTCGCCATCGCCCGCCTCCCCCACACGCAAAACCGCCCGGATCGCGCGTCTGGCGGCCCGGGCGGTCGGATTGCGCGTGGCCGATGACAGCTGCCATCGGCCACGGTGTGTTCAAGTACAGGCGGATCAGAAGAAGAAGCGCGCCGATGCCGAGATGTTGCGGCCAAACAGCGGCCGCGCCATGACAACACCCGATGCCGGCAAGGCGCCTTCGGAGATACCGGTGATGGCACGCTCGTTGAGCACGTTGTTGGCATTGATGCTCAACTCGACCCGCTCCATCGGACGGACCTGCGCAAACAGACCGACGGTGGTGTAGCCCGGCATCCGCAGCTGGTTCACATCCTGGCTGAAGCTTTCGGTGACGCCGATGATGTTGGCACCCACGGTGAACGTGTCGGTGTCGAACTGCGGTGTCAGGCCGAACAGCAGCTTGGGCTGGTTGCGCGGAATGTTGCCTTCCAGCGCCGGGTTTTCCGCGCTGCGGATCTCGGCCTCGGTATAGGTGGCATGCGCCGTGACGCTGAACGGACCACGGCGGAAGCCGCCTTCGAACTCGAGCCCGTACGCTTCGTAAGCGCGAGTCACCGAGTTCAGCTCGAGCTGACCGGTCACCGGGTTGGTCAGGATCTGCGAGTTGGTGTCATCGGTCTTCGCGTGGAAACCGGTGAGGTTCAGCACCAGCCCATCCTTGCGATACTTCAGGCCGATCTCCGCCTGCCGCACGCTGTCATCGCCGGCACCGCTGTCGAGCAGCGCGCCGGTCGACCGGCTGAGTGCAGCAGTGAACAGGATCTTGTCCGCCGCGGCCCGGCCACCCAGGCTGTACCGCGCAAACGCCGCAAACGGCTCTGACACGCGGTAGTTCACGCTCACCGAGTAAGACAGATAGTCGTGGCTGTAGTTGACCGGCTGGGTCACGCCGACCGGAACGAACGAAACGAGCGTTTCGGGTGCCGAGATCACGCCATCGCCATTCATGTCGAACCGCCGGACGGCGCCGTCGTTCATGATGTTGCCCTGCGCCCGGCTGTTGTCCCAGCGCACCGACCCGCCCAGTGCAATCTTGCCCTTGGCAAAGTTGACCGAGGCAAAAGGTGCGGTGGTGGTGTAGGTGACATCATTGTCCCTGATGTTGCCTGCAGCACCGGGGCCGCCAAAGTTGCGGTAGCCGCCTTCGGTCAACGGCACGCCAGCCAGGGTCGTCAGGTTGAGCGGCACGGCCTGTCCACCGCCCACGACATCCTGGAAGAAGGTCGCAAAGCCGATTTCAGAAACGAAATTCTGGCTCGACCGGTACAGACCGGCGGTCGTCGTCAGGTTACCGCCGCCCACTTCCCAAACGCGGCTGACACGAAAATCATTGGTCATGTTGCTGACGTCCGGGGCGTCGTTGTCCGAATAGAAGGACAAGGCGACCAGTCCGTTGCCACCGGCGGCATCGAATGCCTGGCCTGCGCGCGGCCCTGCCGCGTAACGGAAGGTCGCACCTGCACCGCCGAAGCGAGTCGCAAACTGACCTGCTGGCGCAGCAGACGAAACCACCAGAGTGGTGTTGCGCGTCGACTGGTCCGCATAGCGGAAGCGGTTGGTGACCGACCATTCGCCGAGGCTGAACTGGGCGTCAAAGCCCAGCGACTTGGCCTGGACCTCTACACCGTCGTTGAAGTTGCGGCGACGCACCTGCCCGGATGAACCGAGGGTCAGAACGACAGGAAGATTGGGCGAGAGCAACGAATCGGTCCGGCTGCTGACGCCGCGCGGATCGGCAAACGAGGGGTCATCATTGGTGCCGGTGATGAGCAGCGGCGTGCCGGTGAACGTCGGGACGCGGTCATCGAGCACCTTGGCGTAGACGCGGATATAGCCGCCATCGAACTGCTTGGTGACGTTCATCTTCACCTGGCCACCGCGCGATGCGTTGAAGCCGGTTTCCCGCACGCCTTCGCCTTCGCGATAGAAACCGCCGACGTGGAAGCGCCAGCCATCACCCAGACGGCCACCATAATCGAAATCGGTGCGATAGCTCTCGAAGTCGACACCGACGGTGGCCATGATCGACCCGCCTTCGACTTCACCGGTCTTGGAGATCAGGTTGATGACGCCGCCGGGCGCGTTCGAGGCAAAGGTCGACGCCGAGCCGCCACGAATGGATTCGACCTGACCGACGTTGAAGTCCGGGCGGACGAACAGATCGGGGGTCAGGCGCATCAGGTCCCCGAATTCCATGACGGGCAGACCGTCTTCCTGGATCTGGATGTACTTGCTGGCGCCGTTGACCATGGGCAAGCCGCGCACCGTGTAGTTGTTCTGCGCCTCACCGGCACCTGCTTCGATACGGATGCCCGGAATGTTGCGGAACAGCTCGGCCACCGAACGCGGCGCAAGACGGATGATCTCGTTTTCCTTGATCGCGCTGGTCGAAGTTGCGCTGTTTAGCCGATCGCGGCCCCGCGCCACACCGGTGGTGACCATATCGCCTTCATCGACGGTCCGGCTCGCTTCCCATGCGGTCAGCGGCTCGGCCTCCTGCGCTGCGGCGGGTGCCGACAGCGCGCACACAGCAAGAACGACAACCGATGCACAGGTAAATTTCGTGGAATTCAAAGTAATCATTTGCGCCCCCAATAAGCACTGCTTGGATGAGGAGGCGAACTAGGGTTCGTAAATTAACGCGAAGTTAAACACGAACAAGATGTCTGTAACTGTGACAAAACCTTTTGCCGATTGAGTCATCACGCCCAATAGATCAAGAAATAAAGCAGGTTTCTCAATGATCTGCAGGCCAGCTGCCGTTGCTTGCGACAATGGAACCCCGCCAAGCCGGATTTTGGCAAACGGTTGCATCTTGTTGAAAAACAATCGTTATACCGCGCTCTGCCGAAACAGCGATGCTTGACGCTTTTTTCGCCGCTGCCATGTGAAAAATCACGAATCTGATCGCAGATCTACCCCTGAGGCTTGCCAGGACACCTGGGAGAATCGCCTTTGGAGTTGGTGGGCGGCAGGCGATTCGCCGCAATTGTCAGGAACGGCCGAAACAGGGCCCATCGCTCGGTCGCGATGCCGCCGGGATGCCTGCCGGTCAAAACCCTCAGATTTCGGGGGTCCTGGCGGTCGATGTTAACTTCTTGTTTACGCTGACTGCCTAATTTTTGGCCAAAGGTCGGGTGTCCTTGCCGACTTGTCCATTGGCGAGAACCATGACTGCATTAGCGTTACAAGTAATACCCGAAATTCTTGATCCAGCGCGTGCGGATGCAAGTAAAGGCGCGGCTGCGCTGGTGATACCGCCCCAGGGCGATGGCCGCACCGAACTGACCCGCCAGGCCGACATCTGCCAGTCGCTGGGATCGGACTTTGTCGCGCAGGTTCTCAAGGCGGCGTCGCGACAGCTTCACCAGGCACCGATGACCGAGGCGGTGATCGCCAGCTGGCCGGGTGACCGCGCGGCAGCTGCCATCGCCATGCGGCTCAACGGCGCATTGCACGCCATCGCACGACGCGGAGCCGTCGCCGACCTTTCGGCGCTCTATCGCGGTGAACATGCCGCGTTCGACCGGGCGATCGGCACCGCACTGCGCGCGTGCGATGCCTTCATCATCGAATGGCTGCGTGACCCCACCCAGACCAACGAGGTTGGCCGTTCTGCCGCGCTGATGGCAGCGCTGATGGTTGCGGCAGATCGATTCGGCCTGCCCTTCGACCTCAACGAGCTGGGGACGAGCTGCGGCCTCAACCTCAACCTGGGGCGCTACAGCTTTGACCTGGGCGGCACCGCCGTCGGCGAATCCGGCTCGGCGCTCCACATCGCGCCGGAATGGCGCGGGCCCCAGCCCAAGGCCGCTCCAGTCGAGATCGCGTCGGCCTGTGGCGTCGATCGCCATCCGCTCGATGCCCGCAATACCGATTCGTGCGAGCGACTGCTGGCCTTTATCTGGGCCGATCAGCACAACCGGACCCGTCGCCTGGAACGGGCGCTCGAGATCGCGCGTGCCCATCCGCCGCGTATCGATGAAGGCGAAGCCATCGACTGGATTTCCGGCAAGCTCGCCACCCCGCAACAGGCCGGTGTGTGCCGCGTCGTGTTTCATTCGATGTTCCGGCAGTATCTGCCCGGTCCAGAGCAGGCGAGGCTCACCGAACTGATCGTGGAGGCTGCGGCCCACGCCACAGACGAACGGCCTTTGGCCTGGATCAGTCTGGAATGGACGCCCAACCGCACCGAGGTGCAGCTGTCGCTAACCTGCTGGCCCGGAGGCCAGACCCAGGTACTGGCGACCTGCCATCCTTATGGGGAATGGATTGCCTGGAAAGGCTGATTGGTGCGGTCAAGAAGACTCGAACTTCCACGGGCTTTCGCCCACAACGACCTCAACGTTGCGCGTCTACCAATTCCGCCATGACCGCACAGTCCAGCAATTCGCGGGGCACTCAGTAAGGGGCTTTCGCCCCTCTGCCCGCGTGGCAGGCCGCGCCATTAGCAAAGCGGCAGGCCCATAGCAACAAGCGATTATCAGCTATATGGCAACGGCTGTCGGCGCGTTCAGCGACGCTTGGCCCAGGCGATCTCGGCCGAGGTGGCAGAACGGGGCACATCGACCATCGCCTGGCGGAAATCCGCCTTCTGGCCCGGCTCCAGCCGGTCGACCGGCGGATTGATGATCCAGTTGAACACCACCCGATCCTGCGCATCGCGCAGCACCACCAGCATCGGCGGCACATCCTGCGCGCGCTGGCTCAGATTGCGGATCGTGCCCGACGCGCTGAAATATTCGGTGCCGTTGGGCAAGGTGCGCCGTTCCTGCTTGTCGGGCGGAAAGTCGATCTTCAGATCAGGCTCCACCTCGGCGAAGGGTAGGCTGTAGTCGGTGATGAACCCTGGCAGACCGAAGGTCTGGATGGCCACGGCAGCGCCCGATGCGATCAACGCAAATGCCACTGCGCCGATCATCCAGTATTTCGCCGGGTTGCGCCGCGGACGAAAGGGCGGTTCGTGGCCGAAGCTGCTGGGCCGGTCCGCCAGCGCATCATCGGCATAGCTCGCCACGATCGGGCGGTGGATCGGCGGCACGGGCCGGGGCAGCGGGGGCAGATCAGCCTGGGGCTCTGGGGATGCGGGCCGGGGCGCGGGCTGAGGCGCAGCATCTGCCGGCGGTGCCTGCTCGGTCGTCGGCACAGGCTCGGTTGGCGGCGGCGAAGCTGGCGGGGATGCGGGTGGCGCTGCTGGTGGAGGTGCTGGGGCATCGACTGGGGCCGCAGCGGGTGCCGGCGGCGGCGCGGCATCGGGGCTGGACACGGCTTCTGCTGGCGCAGTCTGCGGCGCAAGCTCTGGTCCATGCTGAAACCAGCTGTGCCCGCACTTGGCGCACCGTACCGACCGGCCATCGATGCCGATGGCAGAATCCGGAACCGCATAGCGGGTGTTGCACGCGGGGCACGCAATAATCATGGCGTTTCTAACCACGCCGGACGAATCGCTGCAAGGGGCTTGCAGGTCCCGCCACGTTGCACTTGCCCTTTTTCCACCATTGATTGCACGCTATGGCATTTTTTCAACGGCTTGGGACATCAGGGGGCACCGCGCGGATGGCGAACGAGAGCGTGATACGCATTCCCATTGCTTGGTCGGGCCACAGCGGGCTATCGCGATGCCATGAGCGCCCCCAGCATGGATAGCATCGTCCAGTTCGAAAATGTCGGGCTGCGCTATGGCACCGGGCCAGAGGTGCTGTCGAATCTGTCGTTCACGCTGTTTTCCGGCCAGTTCTACTTCCTCACCGGTCCATCGGGGGCCGGAAAGTCATCGCTGCTCAAGCTGTTGTATCTGGCGCAACGCCCAAGCCGGGGCCTTGTCCGCCTGTTCGACAGCGATCTGATGACGCTCGGCCAGGATCGCCTGCCCGGGTTCCGCCGCCGCATCGGCGTGGTGTTTCAGGACTTCCGGCTGGTGCCGCACCTTTCCGCGTTCGACAACATCGCCCTTCCATTGCGGATTGCCGGGATGCGCGATGCCGATATCATCACCCCGGTGCGCGAGATCCTCGACTGGGTGGGGCTCACCGCGCGTGGCGATGCACTTCCCGCGACACTGTCGGGCGGTGAACAGCAGCGCGTTGCCATCGCGCGCGCGGTCATCACCCGGCCCGATATCCTGGTGGCAGACGAGCCCACCGGCAATGTCGATCCGGACATGGCAGTCAAGCTGCTGCGGCTCTTCGAGGCACTGAACCGGATGGGCACGACGATCATCGTCGCCACCCATGACGTGCACCTGATGACCCGGATCAAGCGCGCGCAGATGATGCGGCTGGAAGCGGGCCAGCTTTCCGACCCCACCGGCGCGCTGCGCTATCCCCCGCGTCCGGCAGACCTGACCGGCTGGGCGGGCGAGCAGAGCTGATGCTGGGCCTGATCTTCCCCACCGGCCACGACCGCCGCTTGATTCCGCAGGCGCGGCTGACAGGACCCATGCCTTGGGTCATGGCCATCATGCTGTTCCTCACGATGCTGGCAACCGCCGCAGCGCTCGCGCTGGGCAGCGCCGGGCAACAGATCAACGCCGATCTCGCCGGACGGGCCACCGTGCAGATCGTCAACGCAGATGCCCAGGCACGCCAGACCCAGGCGGTGGCGGCAGAGGCCGTGCTGCGATCCGACCGGGCGGTGGCGGCGGTTACACAGGTGAGCGAAACCGAGGTCCGCGACCTGCTGGCCCCCTGGCTGGGCAGCGGCGCGGTGAGCGACGACATTCCCCTGCCCGCGCTGATCGATGTCGATTTCAGAACCAGGGCGGATGCCGCTGCGCTGGCGCGGCTGCGCGGTGCGCTGAGCCGCGCCGCACCCGATGCGCGGATCGATGCGCATGGCCAATGGCTGCGACCGGTGTTCGATCTGATCGCCACTTTGCGCTGGCTGGCGGTGGGGCTGGTCGCGCTGCTGGTGCTGGCCAGCATGGCATCGGTCATGCTGTCGGCGCGCAGCAGCTTTGCCGCGCATTCCGAAACGATCGACATCATGCACCTGCTGGGCAGCACCCATGCGCAGATCGCACGATTGTTCCAGCGCCGGATTGCGCTCGACGCGGCACTCGGCGCGCTGTTCGGTTGCCTGCTTGCCGCGCCGGTGCTGTGGATGCTGGGTCAGGCGGCTGGGCGGCTCGATTCGGGGCTGGTGTCTGCCGGGTCTTTCGGGCTGGTCGACTGGCTGCTGCTTGCAACCGTGCCGATTGCAGGTATTGCGCTGGCAGTGATTACCGCGCGCATCACCGTACTCAGCGCGCTCAGGAAGAAGCTGTGATCGTCCGTTTTGTGTCATCGGTGCTGCTGGCCTGGATCCTGGGCTTTGCGTGGTTTGCCATCCTGCTGCCGCAGCCGCTGGGCGACCAGCAGACCGATGCGGTGGTGGTGCCCACCGGCGGGCCGCTGCGGATCGATCGCGGGCTTCAGGTGCTGCGCGAGCAATGGGCCGACCGGATGCTGATATCGGGTGTCGATCGCGATGTTCGCCCCGCAGAGCTGAGCGCGCAATATCCCGGATCGGTGGCACTGTTCGACTGCTGTGTCGACCTAGGCTTCCGGGCCTATGACACGCGCTCCAACGGACTGGAAACCGCACGCTGGGCCAAGCAGCGCAAGGTCGAATCGGTTCGGCTGGTCACGACCGACTGGCACATGCGCCGCGCCGAATACGAATTGCGCCGCTCGCTGCCCGAAGGGGTGCTCATCTATACCGACGCGGTGGTCAGCAAGCCCAGTCTGATGACGTTGTGGCGCGAGTATAACAAGCTGGTGCTGCGCTGGCTGGCGGGGCTGTTCGGGGTCTGATGGTTCTCTTGCGCACATTGCTGGCGGTGTTCCGCTCGATCCTGTTCACGATCGCCTTTTACGGCGGATCGGTGCCGATCGTGATTGTCGCGTTCATCGTGCTGCCCTTCTCGCGCCACCGGCTCCAGGGCATGGCGCGCGGCTGGGGCATGTACCATTTCTGGTGTGCATGGCTGTTCCTGGGCATTCGCGTCCGCATCGAAGGGCCAAAGCCCCAGGGCCAGGTGCTCTATGCGATCAAGCACGAGAGCTTTTTCGAGACGATCGAACTGCTACGCATCTTCAACCGACCGGCGGTGGTCGCCAAGATCGAACTGTCGCGCATTCCGTTGTGGAGCCAGATCGCGCGCGCTTATGGAATGATCTTCATCGACCGGGCCGGTGGCGCGGCGGCACTGCGCGCCATGATGACCGAGGTGCGCCGCTTCGTCGCCGATGGCCGATCGATCGTCATCTATCCCGAGGGCACCAGCACCCCGCCGGGCGAACAGCCGCCGCTGCAGGCAGGATTTGCCGGGCTGTACAAACTGGCCAAACTGCCGGTGGTGCCGATCGCGCTCGACAGCGGGCACCTCTATCCCCGGCGCGGCTTCATCAAACGGCCAGGCGTGGTCACCTACCGCTTTGGCGAGGTGATTCCCGCCGGGCTGCCGCGCGAGGAGATCGAGGCACGGGTGCACGCTGCCATCAACGTGCTGAACGACCCGGCGCGGCTCGAAAACCATACCTAACCGGTTGATTTAATTATATAGATTCGCCCGAAAGGCGTTGGCAGATCAGGTCAAGCTGATCGAGATTCCCGTACCGCACCGTGACGCTGCCGCTGCGCTGGTTGGCGTCCGAGGATATCTTGACCTTGAGACCCAACAGGTCCTCCAGATGCCGCTCGACCGCTGCGATATCAGCGTTGCTGTTCGCATCACCACCGGTCTTGACGCGCGGCGGGCCATCCGACTTGCCCGTCGCCTCGCTGCGCGCGCGGCGGACCAGCTTTTCGACATCGCGTACCGAAAGCCCCCGATCGACCACCTCGGCCGCGATGCTCTCACAATCGGCGACGTTGATCAGCGCGCGGGCGTGCCCCATGCTGAGGCTGCGATCGGCGACCATCTTGAGGACCGTCTGCGGGAGCGCGAGCAACCGCATGAGATTGGCGATATGGCTGCGCGACTTGTCGACCATCCGTGCGACCTCGACCGGCGAATAGCCCTGGTCCCCCACCAGCCGCTGATAGGCTTCGGCCTCTTCCACCGGGTTGAGGTCTTCGCGCTGGATATTCTCGATCAGTGCGAGCGCAAAGGTGTCGGGATCGCTGAGTTCGCGGACGATGGCGGGAATTTCGTGCAGCCGGGCGCGCTGCGCCGCACGCCAGCGGCGTTCACCCGCCACCAGTTCATAGCCGCCGCCCTTGCGCGGGCGCACGATGACCGGCTGGATGACTCCACGCTGCGAGATCGACCGCGCCAGATCGTCGAGCGCTTCTTCATCGAAATAGCGGCGCGGCTGACCGGGGTGCGGACGAATGTCGGCGAGCGGCAGCGATCGCAGACCTGTCGTCACCGGGCTGTCCTGCCCGTCGCTTCCGCCGTCGCGGCGGACGAGCGGCTCCTCGCGGCCCGCTTCGCCCAGCAGCGCGTTGAGCCCGCGGCCAAGCCCCGTCGGGCGCTTGCGGCCAATGGCCTTGGCCATGTCGGTCAGATCGCTCGGGTCCTGGGCCATCAGGCGGCTTCCTCTTCCATACGGGGCATGCGGGAAATGAACTCGCGGGCCAGCGCGATATACGCTTCGGACCCGACGCAGCGATGATCGTAGATCAGCGCGGGCATGCCATGGCTGGGTGCTTCCGACAGCCGGACATTGCGCGGGATGACCGTATCAAACACCAGCTTGCCCAGCACCGCGCGAACATCGTCCGATACCTGATCGGTCAGCCGGTTACGCCGGTCGTACATGGTGAGCACCACACCGATGATCGACAGATCGGGATTGAAGCGTTGCTGCACGCGCTCGACCGTCTGCAGCAGCTGGCTCAGGCCTTCGAGCGCGAAGAACTCGCACTGCAGCGGCACCAGCACCTGATCGGTCGCGACCAATGCGTTCAGCGTCAGCAACCCCAGCGACGGCGGGCAATCGATCAGGCACACCTGCCAGCGCCCCGGAGGTGCGCCATCCATCGGCGTCTTCAGCCGGTGGGTGCGGTGTTCCAGATCGACCATCTCGATCTCCGCGCCCGAGAGATCGACCGTCGCCGGGACGATATCGAGCCCCGGAATCTGCGTCGGCACGCAGCATTGCGCGAGCGAGCAATTGTCGGTGAGCAGATCGTAGCTCGAATATTCGCGGTCGTTGCGCGCAATCCCCAGCCCGGTCGAGGCGTTGCCTTGCGGATCGAGATCGATAAGCAGCACCGACAGCCCCGTCGCCGCGAGCGCCGTTGCCAGGTTGATCGCGGTGGTGGTCTTGCCCACCCCACCCTTCTGATTCGCAATCGCGATGCGGATCATGATCTGCTCCTGTTCCGGCGCACTCGCCGATCACGTGCTGGTTGCGGAAGGATAGCGGGAGAGGCCCGCCCGGTGCCGACGAGGATGGCCGCGTCGGGATCGGTCAGGCTCTGTTCCACGTGAAACACATGCTGCCACGCGGACGACACGCTTTCCAGTTCCATCGCCGCATTTCGTCCCTTTGGCAGCAGCCAGCGCGTCTTTTCTGTGGAAAAGCGGGCAGCGCCCTCCAGCAATCGCGGCAAAGGCGCAAACGCGCGCGCAGAGATATAATCCGCAGGCTCAGCCTCCATCCGATCGAGTGCCATGCCCGCAACCATCACCCGGTCCGCCAGTCCCAGATGCTCGATCGCCCGTTCCAGATAATCGATTCGCAAGGCTCGCGATTCGACCAGCAACACCTTGCAGGGGGCCAGCAGCCCGATCACCAGCCCTGGAAAGCCTGCCCCGCTGCCCAGGTCGATCCAGAGCTCTTGCGGTTGCGGGTCGGCGAAGCGCAGCAACTGCGCGCTGTCGACGATATGCCGTTGCCACATCTGTGCCAGCGTCGCTGCCGAAACGAGATTCTGATGGCGCGCCTCGTCCGCGACGAATGCCGCGAGCCGGTCGAGCGCCTCCATTGTTTCACGTGAAACACCGGGCTGTGCGGCCATCCAGTCGCGGGCGCTCACTTCGCTATCGATGATGTCCGGCATCAGGCGGCGCGCTTGCGGGCGTGGACCAGAATGGCGGCGAGCGCGGCGGGCGTCACACCGCGAACCCGCCCTGCCTCGGCCAGCGTTTCGGGCTGGGCGAGCGAGAGCCGCTCGACCATCTCGTTGGATAGCCCGGTAATCGCCCGATAGTCGATCCCGCCCCCCAGCCTGACACGCTCGTTGGCGCGCAGGTCACGCAACTCCGCATCCTGCCGCGCCAGATAGGGCGCATACACTGCGTCCTCTTCGATCTCGGCGATCAGATCGTCGGCCAGACCGTCAAGGTCATCCCCCAGCAACGGCGACAGTGATGCCAGAGAAATCGCTGGAAACCGCAGCCAGTCATACAGGCTCTGGCGGCTGCCATCGGCCTTTACCGACAGCCCGAGCGCAGCCAGTTCGTTGCAGCTCGCCACGCGGCCAAGCGCGCCGCTCACCCGCGCCTTGTCGGCCTGACGCTGCTCGAACCATGCCCGGCGTTCCGCACCGACCGCGCCATTGGCAATTGCAATGCCCGTCAGCCGATCCGATGCGTTGTTCGCACGAAGCCGCAACCGATACTCGGCGCGCGCGGTGAGCATGCGATACGGCTCGGTCACGCCCTGCAGCACGAGGTCGTCGATCATCACCGCCAGATAGCTGCTCGCCCGGTCGGGCAGCGATATCTCGCGACCCAGCACCTCACCCGCCGCTGCCATGCCGGCGACCAGGCCTTGGGCGGCAGCCTCTTCATAGCCGGTGGTGCCATTGATCTGCCCAGCGCAATACAGGCCCGGTATCGCTCGCACCTCCAGCCGGTGATCGAGCGCACGCGGATCGATATGATCATATTCGACCGCATAGCCGGGCACGACGATCTCGGCGCGCTCAAGACCCGCCATCGACCGGACGAACGCGAGCTGGACATCGGTGGGAAGCGAGGTCGAAATGCCATTCGGATAGACGAGCGGTGTATCCAGACCCTCGGGTTCGAGGAACACCTGATGCCCGTCGCGGTCCCCGAAGCGGTGGATCTTGTCCTCGATCGAGGGGCAGTAACGCGGCCCCTGCGCGCCGATGGCGCCGCTGAACAACGGTGAGCGATCGAGATTGGCGCGGATGATATCGTGCGTCGTCTGCGTCGTGCGGGTGATCGCACAAAAAACCTGCGGCACGCTGCGGCGCTTGCTCAATGGCGACATCGTCCAGGGTTCGTCATCGCTGGGCTGCTCGTCCAGCATTGCCCAATCGATCGTACGCCCGTCAATCCGTGGCGGTGTCCCCGTCTTGAGCCGCGCCATCGGCAGATCGGCCGCGCGCAGCTGTTGCGCCAGTCGGCTCGCGCCCGGTTCACCGATGCGGCCGCCCTCAAGCCGCTCTTCACCGCGAAATAATCTGCCACCCAGGAACGTGCCTGTCGCCAGGACCACCGCCCCTGCCCCGATCGCCCTGCCATCGGCCAGATCGACCCCAGCGACCTTGCCACCCGACAGACGCAGCGCGGCGACCTCGCCTTCGATGATCGACAGGTTGGGTTGGCTTGCAAGCATGGCCTGGATCGCAGCCTTGTACAGCGTGCGATCGGCCTGCACGCGCGGCCCCTGTACGGCACTGCCCTTCGAGCTGTTGAGCATCCGGTAGTGGATCGCCGCCGCATCGGCCGCGCGCGCGATCAGCCCGTCGAAGGCATCGACCTCGCGCACCAGATGGCCCTTGCCCAGACCGCCGATCGCGGGGTTGCACGACATCGCGCCGATCGCTTCGCGCGTGAAGCTGACCAAAGCGACGCGCGCGCCCATCCGCGCGGCCACGGCCGCTGCCTCGCATCCGGCATGACCGCCGCCGACAACCAGAACATCAAATTGCTGCATGCCAGCGCCCATAGCGCAATTGCCGGATTCGGTCGAGGGGTTGGTCGTTCCGCTTGGCCGCTTCGCCCGCGCAGCGCAGACGGGTGCCCCTATTTGCCGATGCAGAATGCACCGAAGAGGGAATCGAGCATGTCCTCGACATGCGTCCGGCCCAGAAGCCGATCCAGCGCTAGCCGAGCGAGCCGCAACGTTTCCGCGCGCAACAGCAGATCGTCAAGGGCGATGGCGGACTCCAGCGCAGCCGCACATTCCTCCAGCAGGCGATGCTGCCGCGCGTTCAGCGCGACCTCACCTGCCCCCGGCAGCAAGGTCTGTGCCGTCGCGACAAGATCACCGATCAGCGCTTCAAGCCCCTCGCCGGTATGGGCGGAGATCCGGTGCCGCGCCGACGTTTTTGTTTCACGTGAAACACCCGCCCGATCGATCTGCGGTTCGAGCTCCCAGACCTGCGCATGCGCTGGCCCCTCGCCCTCTGCGCCAAGCCACAGAATGATGTCCGCCGCCGCCATAGCATCGCGCGCGCGACCGATCCCGATCGCCTCAATGGCTTCGGCGCCCTCGTCGCGCAAACCGGCGGTGTCGGTCAGCACGAACGGAACCCCGCCCAGCGCCACCGGTGCCTCGATCACGTCGCGCGTTGTGCCGGCGATATCCGACACGATCGCCGCGTCGCGTTGCAGCAGCGCGTTGAGCAGCGTGGACTTGCCGCTATTGGGAGCTCCTGCCAGAACGACCCGAATGCCATCGCGCAGCCGCTCGGCGCGAGGTCGTGAAAGCGCGGCGCGCAGATCGGCGACGAGCGCCACCAGCGCCTCACCCACCGGATCGGCTGCCCCTGCCCCGACATCGTCCTCGTCCGAAAAATCGAGCTCGGCCTCGATCAGCGCCGACAGCCGCAGAACATCGTGCCGCCACCCCTCGACCTGGCGCGACAGATGGCCGCTCGCCATGCGGATCGCCGCAATGCGCTGCGCCTCGGTTTCGGCGAACAGCAGATCGGAAAGCCCTTCGGCTTCGGCGAGATCTATCCGTCCGTTCAGGAATGCGCGGCGGGTGAATTCGCCAGGCTCGGCCAGTCGCAGACCGGGCAGCCCTGCCAGCGCCATCTCGACCGCACGAACCACGGCGCGGCCGCCATGCAGATGCAGCTCGCCCAAGTCTTCGCCGGTGGCTGTGTTGGGACCTGGGAACCAGAGAACGACACCGCGGTCGAGCACATCGCCAGTTTCAGGGTGACGCAGGCTGCGCAAGGAGGCGCGGCGTGGCGCAGGCAAGGCGCCGCACAACGCTTGCAGCGCAGGGCCTGCCTGCCCTCCGCTGATCCGGATGATGGCCAAAGCGGCGGGCGGCGCGCCGCTCGACAGCGCGTAGATCGTTTCGCCCGCCTGCATGGTTCAGGGAAGGATCAGTCCGACGACTTGGGCTTGCCGCTGGCGCCCGAGGCCGCGGCATCCATGATCTGCTGGAAGAAGCGCAGCCCCATCTCGCCCATCGGCGCAATGTTCTTGGCAATGGTCTGCAGCTGGTCGACGTTGCTGGTGCCCTTCATCGCGTTCACGACACCATCGACATAGGTCTTGTTGACATCGGACACGTCGGGCAGCCCCATGAAACGACGCATTTCTTCGGGGGAGCAATCGACTTCGATATTCACTTTCATGGCATTCCACCTTGTTGCAGCGCAAAGGCCCCCAAGCCCCAGTTTCACGCTTATCAGCCATGGCAAAGTGGGTATAAATGCGCCCCAAAGCAATCGATTTGATGATGGAGAGCAAAATGGGATCGACACACAGCATCCAGACCTTCGACCAGAACGCCAGCTTCAACGCCTATGTGGCGCAACCGCAAGGCACGCCCAAGGCTGCGATCATCGTCATCCAGGAAATCTTCGGGGTCAACGAAGGCATCCGGAGCAAGTGCGATGGCTGGGCGCAGCAGGGCTATCTGGCGGTCGCGCCCGACCTGTTCTGGCGGATCAAGCCGGGAATCGAACTCGACGCCGATGTCGAGGCCGAGCTGCAGGAAGCGTTCGGCTATTTCGGCCAGTATGATCCCAATGACGGCGTCAAGGACATCGAGGCCACCATCGGCGCGATCCGCGCAGGAGTGGGCGGGCTGGACGGTGTCGCCAAGGTGGGCGCGGTCGGATACTGCCTGGGTGGCAAGCTGGCCTATATGGTCGCAGCACGCACCGATGTGGATGCCAGCGTCGGCTATTATGGCGTGATGATCGACCAGATGCTCGATGAATCGCACGCCATCGCCAATCCGCTGATGCTGCATATCCCCACCGCCGACCATCTGGTGGGCCCCGAGGCGCAGGCTGCGGTCCACGCCGGGCTCGACGATCACCCGCGCGTGACGCTGCACGATTATGACGGGCTCGATCATGGCTTTGCCGCCGAGATGGGCAATCGCCGCGACGACGCCGGCGCGCAGCTCGCCGATGGTCGCACCGCCGCCTTCTTTGCGGAGCATCTGGCATGAGCGCGGCGCAGGCAGGCATTGCCGCCTGGCATGACTATATGCACGGCGGCTCGACCCCCGAAAAGCTGAGCGCGATGCTGGCAGATGATGCGGTGTTCCACTCTCCCGTCGTGCACACGCCGCAGGAAGGCAAGGCCAAGGTCTTCGCCTATCTCCATGCCGCCGCTCACGTGCTGGGCAATGACAGCTTCCACTATGTCCGCGAGATCGTCGATGGCGATACTGCGGTCCTGGAGTTTGCGCTGGAGCTCGACGGCATCCAGGTCAACGGTGTGGACATGATCCGCTGGAACGGTGCGGGCCAGATCGAGGACTTCAAGGTCATGGTCCGCCCGATGAAGGCGATGAACAAGGTGTGGGAAAAGATGGGCGAGATGCTGGCAAAGGCGGGCTAGGCTGAACGCCCCACTGGCGACCGGACTTATAACCCCAACGGTTATTTCTTGTTCAGGATATAGCCGATGATTGCGGTCCGCTCCCTTGCGTCCTTCAGCCCGAAAAAGCCCATCTGGTTGCCGGGCACCACCGCCTCCGGGTCGGTCAGGAAGCGATCGAGCAGTTCCGGAGTCCAGCGCTGATTGCGGGATGCGAAGGTCTTGAAGGCCTTCGAATAATCGAAATCCGGATCGGCAGCGATCGCGCGCCGATCCAGCGCGTGCAGACTGGGCCCGCTCAGTCCCTTGTCCCCCCTGGTCACCGAATGGCAGCTGTAGCAGCGCTGGAAGGCGCGTTCACCAGAAAGGTTCGCCGGCTGCGCGAGGGCGGGCACAGACCCCAGCAGCGCGATCGCGCACAGCCAGCGAATCATCGGCCGTCCGTGCGGATGACCATCAGCCGTTCGGTGCCCGATTCGGGCAGGAACACCGCACCCTTGCGGCCGAGGATCTGGCGGACGTTCGCCCCCTCGCCGCTGCCCGGATAGCGCGCAGTGAACTTCTGCGTTTTCGGATCGAAGACGCGGGTGGAATTGTCGCCGAAATCGCTGACCCACACATGATCGCGCTCGTCGACATAGACCGCATAGGCCTTGGGCGCGTCGCCTGGAAGCTTCCACGTTTTCCAGCTCCTGTTCGATGGCCGGTAGCGATAGAGCTCGCCACTGTTCCATCCGGTGATCCACAGATCACCCTTGCTGTCTGCCCAGACGCGGCGCAGGCCCGCGTTCGGTGTAGGCGGTTCGATGACGCTGATCTGGCCCCTGGCGCTATCGATCCGCGCGAGGTGGCTGCCGGCGAGCGAGACATACCACACGGTGCCGTCGGGTGCGGTAGCGATGCCATAGGGGCCGCGGCCCTTGGGATCCTTCCACACATCCAGCTTGCCGGTGGCAGCATCGATCCGGCCATAGATGCCGTTCTGACCGGTGAACCAGTGCACGCCCTGGCCATCGAACGCGCCGGTATTAAGGTTGGTGTAGCCGGTGCCTTCGGGCAGCTTCCACCGGTCGATCTTGCCGTTTGCGGGGTTGTAGCGGACAATCGCGTTCTGACCGCCATCGGTGATCCACGCCATGCCGTCAGGGCCCTGGATGACGCCATGCGGTGCCGATTCCGGCCCCAGCGGCACCTGCACCACCTTGCCGCTCACCGGATCGAGAATGCCGAGCGCACCCTGGCGCTGGGCAGTGTACCAGATCTTGCCATCGGGTGCGGGCGCAACGTCATGCGGGCGCGAACCCTTGGGCAGTTCGAACAGCTGGATATTGCGGCCGATCTCGGCCGATGCGGCGATCTGGCCTCGCTCATCGGCCCAGAAGGCAGTGCTGGTGCTGGCGGCGAAAGTCAGGCCAAGGACAGTCAGGAACAGGCTTTTCATGCAAAAATCCTCCCATGCGATGGATCGATCCTAACAGGGATCGAACACCGGATGGGAGGAAATGTTGCAGTCGCGATCAGCTGAAGAGGGTGGCGACCCCAACGCTGGGATCGACGAACCCGTCGTAGATCATCTTGCCCGCGACATAGAGGATCACGGCAAGGCCGACATAGGCGATCCAGCGATAGCGTTCGATATATTTGGCGATGAAGTTGGCCGCGATGCCCATCAGCGCAACCGACAGGATCAGGCCGACGATCAGGATGCCGGGATGGTCGCGTGCTGCGCCAGCGACGGCGAGCACGTTGTCGAGGCTCATGCTGACATCGGCGACGGCCACTGCCCAGGCGGCAGCCGCAAAGCTCTTGGCCGGTTTGACACCGCTATGCTCATCGCCCTCGATCTCGGGCGAACCCCCCGAGGCGCCGGCAGGCTGCAGTTCGCGGTACATTTTCCACGAAACCCACAGCAGCAGGAGCCCACCAGCGAAAATCAGGCCAACGACCTGCATCAACTGGGTCACCACCAGCGCAAACGCGATGCGCAGGACCAGCGCCGCGATGATCCCGATCAGGATCACCTTGCGGCGCTGTTCGGCAGGCAGGCCTGCCGCCAGTGCACCGACGACAATGGCGTTGTCGCCTGCCAGCAGCACGTCGATCATCAGCACCTGGCCGAAAGCGGCAAGGGCAGCGGGAGAGCCGATATTCGAAAAATCGGCAACGATATGATTCCAAAGTTCCATCATGGCAGGTCGCAGGCCTTCAACAGAGTCTCTGGGAAAATTACTGGTTCATCGAATCGAAGAAGTCTTCGTTGGTCTTCGAATCCTTCATCTTGTCGAGCAGGAACTCCATCGCATCGATGGTGCCCATCTGCATGAGGATGCGGCGCAGCACCCACATTTTCGAGAGGATATCCTTCTCCACCAGCAACTCTTCCTTGCGGGTGCCGGACTTTCCGACATCCAGTGCAGGGAAGATACGCTTGTCGGCGACCTTGCGATCCAGAACGATTTCCGAGTTGCCCGTGCCCTTGAACTCTTCGAAGATGACCTCGTCCATGCGGCTGCCGGTATCGATCAGCGCGGTGGCGATGATCGAGAGCGAACCGCCCTCCTCGATGTTGCGTGCTGCACCGAAGAAGCGCTTGGGACGCTGCAATGCGTTGGCATCGACGCCGCCGGTCAGCACCTTGCCCGATGACGGGACCACGGTGTTGTAGGCGCGGCCCAGACGCGTGATGGAGTCGAGCAGGATGACGACATCCTTCTTGTGCTCGACCAGACGCTTGGCCTTTTCGATCACCATTTCGGCAACCTGGACGTGTCGCTGCGCGGGTTCGTCGAAGGTCGAGGAGATGACCTCGCCCTTCACGCTGCGCTGCATGTCGGTGACTTCCTCGGGGCGCTCGTCGATGAGCAGCACGATCAGGAAGACCTCCGGATGGTTGTCGGTGATCGCCTTGGCGATGTTCTGCAACAGCACCGTCTTACCCACGCGTGGCGGGGCAACGATTAGCGCGCGCTGGCCCTTGCCCTGCGGCGAGACGATGTCGATGACGCGGGCCGACTTGTCCTTGACCGTCGGATCGAGCGTGTCGAGCTTCAGCTTCTCGTCGGGATAGAGCGGGGTGAGGTTGTCGAAATTGACGCGGTGACGCACGACATCGGGATCGTCGAAGTTGACTGCGGTCAGCTTGGTCAGCGCGAAATAGCGCTCGCCATCGCGCGGCGCGCGGATTTCGCCTTCCACCGTATCACCGGTGCGCAGGCCGAAGCGGCGCACCTGGTTGGGGCTGACATAGATGTCATCGGGTCCGGCGAGATAGTTCGCCTCCGGGCTGCGTAGGAAACCGAAGCCATCGGACAGCACCTCGATGGTGCCCAGACCCATGATCTGCTCGCCATCTTCGGCCAGTTCCTTGAGGATCGCGAACATCAGGTCCTGGCGGCGGAGCGTCGATGCGCTCTCGACGCCCAGCTCTTCAGCCATGGTGACGAGTTCAGCGGGGGTTTTCTGCTTGAGTTCTTTAAGGTGCATGAGGTGCAGGAATCCGTGAAGTGGTGCCGCAAAAATTGATGAGCGGCAGGTATGGGAAGATGTTCGAAAGCGCCCAACCGGTGATCCGGCCAATAAGTCAGTGGGTCGTCGAAAGGTCCCGGACGGGACGCAAGCGAAATAAGCGCCGCCTTGGGCAAAGTCAATCCGCGCTGCGACAGGGCGAGTGGGGGCTTCTAGCCGCTTGCCAACCTCGTCCGCTCAGGCTGAGCGGAGGGGGTTAGGCTAAAAACGCCGCCGTCAGAAAGGTTTGACGATCACCAGGATCACGATGACCGCAGCGGCAATGCCGGGCACCTCGTTGATCAGCCGCAGCTGCTTGCCGGTCAGCTTGCGCTCGCCCTTGGCGAGCTTGCGCGCATAGCCGATCATCCAGCCATGATAGCCGCTGAGCACCAGCACGAGCAGCAGCTTGGCATGGAACCAGCCCTGCTGGAACGCGCCGATCTGCACGGCGAGCACCAGCCCGAGCAGCCAGACGACGATCAGCGAGGGGTTGAGGATGATATTTTTGAGCTTGGATTCGCGGTCGATCCAGCGGGTCGCCTCTTCGGAGCCATGTTCGGCCTCCTGATGATAGACCAGGAACCGCGGCATCATGAAAAGGCCCGCCATCCAGAAGATGACGAAGATGAGGTGCGCCGCTTTGAGCCAGAGATAGAGCATTGAAAAGACGTAATCCGCTGTCAGGAGGAGCTCGTTCATGGTGCCATGCCGTGTGCGCGGACCGGTGTGACGCGGGCCGCTCGTGAGGCAGCGCGATTATGCGCCCTGCTTCACCAGTGTAAGCAGTGCGTGAACATGTTCAATGGGCGTCTGCTGCAATATGCCATGGCCCAGGTTGAAAATGTGCGGCCGCCCCTCGAAGGTGCGGATGATGTGCCGGACCGCGCTTTCCATCTGCTCGCCGCCGGCCAGCAGCGCAAGCGGATCGAGATTGCCCTGCACCGGCAGATGCGCGGGGATGTTGGCCGCAGCCCAGACCGGGTCGATCGTCTCGTCGAGCCCCAGCGCATCGACACCGGTCTCGCGCGCATAGGCGGCCAGCTTTTCGCCTGCGCCCTTGGGGAAACCGATGACCGGAATGCCGGGCCGTGCTTCATGGATGGCAGCGGCGATCCGCGCGTTGGGCGCGATGACCCAGCGTTCGAACTGTGCCGGCGACAGTGATCCGGCCCAGCTGTCGAAGATCTGTACCGCATCGACCCCGGCATCGATCTGACCGATGAGATAGGTGATGGTCAGATCGACGATGGCGTCGATCAACACCTGGAAAGCCTGCGGATCTCTATAGGCATAGGCACGGGTGGCGTGCTGGTCCTTGCTGCCCTCGCCGTTGACCATATAGGTCGCCACCGTCCAGGCAGACCCTGCAAAGCCCAAAAACGCCTTCTCAGGCGCAAGCTCGGCTTTGACCAGACGTACGGTCTCGTAGATCGCATCGAGGCGCTCATAGGCCGGGACAAGGCTCTCCAGCGCATGATCGACCAGAGTGGGAGACAAATGCGGACCTTCGCCCACCAGAAACTGAAGGTTCTGCCCCATCGCATAAGGCACGATCAGAATGTCGGAAAACAGGATCGCGGCATCGAGATCGAACCGGCGCAGCGGCTGCAGCGTGATCTCGGCAGCCGAGGGACTGTCATACACCAGTTCCAGAAAGCCGCCCTTGTCTGCCCTGAGCGCGCGATACTCGGGCAGGTAGCGCCCGGCCTGTCGCATCATCCACATCGGTGGAACATCGTGCACCTTGCCTGCCAGGCAATCGAGCAATGGTGCGTTTCGCGTCGTCATCTCGGCTGTGTCCCCACCCATCTTTATTCTTTTAACCTTTATATAAGGAATCTGTTGAAGAAGGCCGCTGGATAACCGGCACGACCATCTCTTGCCTTATGTATCGACAGATTGACAGTCGGCAAGTGACCTCACAGCCGCGAGTCGGCAAAATTATCCCGCCTTTCAACAGCCTGTGGGTAACCTTGTCCCGTGTGGATAAAGCCTGTGATGACTCTTCGGTCAGGGGGCATCGAATCCATCCCCGCTTTTGCCCACAACATCATGCCTTGATTTATCCCCGCTCTGCCCACAGACCAGAGCCATGAGCCGCTTTCACCTCCATCTGCTGTCGGATTCCACCGGGGAGACGCTGGAAAACATCGCCAAGGCGGCACTGGCGCAGTTCGATGCGATCGAGATCATCAAGCATTTCTGGCCGATGGTCCGGTCCGAAACGCATCTCGACCGGATTCTGGACGAGGTCGCGGCCAATCCGGGGCTGGTGCTGTTCACTCTGGTCAATCCCGACATCCGCGCCAAGTTGGAACGGCGCTGCCGGGTGCTGGGCCTGCCGATGGTGCCCGCGCTCGATGCCGTCACCGATGCTTTGTCCAACTTGCTGGGCCAGGCAGCCAAGGCGCGCCCAGGTCGTCAGCATGTGCTCGATGCCGCCTATTTCGCGCGCGTCGAGGCGATCCAGTTCACGATCGCGCATGATGACGGCCAGAACTGGGAAAACTGGGAGACGGCAGACATCGTGCTGGCGGGGGTCTCGCGATCGTCCAAGACCCCGACCTCGATCTATCTCGCCAACCGGGGCTATCGCACCGCGAACATCCCGATCGTCGTCGAATCTCCGCCGCCGCCGTGCCTGTTCACGCTGAAACATCCTCTGGTGGTCGGGCTGACGACCAATCCCGAACGGTTGATCGCGGTACGCCGCAACCGCCTGTTGTCCTTGAACCAGGCCCCCGAAACCGACTATGTCAATGACGAGAAGGTGAAGGCCGAGCTGGCTTTTGCGCGACGGATGTTTGCGGATAATGGTTGGCCGGTCATCGATGTGACCCGCAGGTCGATCGAGGAATCGGCGGCAGCGATCATCAATCTGTTCAACGAGCGCGAAGCTGCACGCGAGAGCGGAAGACAGGCAGGGCTCTCGGCCGATGAAGTGTAAGGACACAATGAAATGCTGATACTCGCATCGCAAAGCGCCTCGCGCCGAACCATGCTGGACAAGGCCGACGTTCCCTTTTCGGTGGTGGCAGCGCATGTCGATGAATCGGCGATCCGCGCTTCGCTGCACGCCGATGGCACGTCGCCGCGCGATATCGCCGATGCGCTGGCCGAAGCCAAGGCGATGCGCGTGGGCACCAAGCGCACCGAGGCCATGGTGCTGGGCTCCGACCAGATCCTGGAAACCGCATCGGGCGAGATGCTGAGCAAGCCGCAGACGCCCGAAGACGCGATCCGTCAGCTTGAAACACTGTCGGGCAAGCCGCACCGTTTGTGGAGCGCGGCGGTGATCGTCGAGGGCGGCCGGCCGATCTGGCGGCATGTCGACAAGGCGGTGATGCACGTGCGCCCGCTGGGCAGCGCCTTTGTGCGTGAGTATGTGGAAAAACACTGGGAAACCATTGGATACACGGTGGGCTGCTACGAGATCGAGGGCGCGGGAGCCCAGCTTTTCAGCCATATCGAGGGCAATCACTTCACCGTGCTGGGCATGCCGCTGCTTCCATTGCTCGGGTTCCTGCGCGAACGCGAACTGATGCCGAGCTGAGCCTGATTTGATGTCCAGCACAGCCCTGCCCTATGCCGAGGTAATCGGCGACCCGATCGCGCACAGCAAGTCGCCGCTGATCCATGGCTTCTGGCTGAAGGCGCTGGGGATGGAGGCGGAGTATCGCGCCTGCCATGTCACGCCCGATGGCCTTGCGGATTATATCGCCGCGCGCCGTGACGATCCGCTCTGGCGCGGGTGCAATGTCACCATTCCGCACAAGCTGGCGGTGATGGAGCATGTCGGCGATCCGGGAGATGTGCGCGCCTCGATCGGTGCGATGAACACGATCGCGCGTGACGCGCAGGGCGCATTGTTCGGCACCAACACCGATGCAGGCGGTTTCTATGCGCCCTTGGGGCAAAGCGATTTTGCCGGCGCGGATATCGCGGTGATCGGCGCAGGCGGGGCCGCACGCGCGGTGCTGTTCGCGCTGTCGCGGATGGATGTCGCCAGCGTCACCATCCATGCACGCAGTCCCTTGAAGGCGATGGGGCTGCTCGCGGCCTTCGGGCTCAAAGGCCAGGTGCGCGGCATGGCCGATGCGCTGGGCGAGGTCGATCTGCTGGTCAACACCAGTCCATTGGGGATGAAGGACTTCGATCCGCTCGAGATCGACCTGTCGCCGCTGCCGACAAGCGCTCTGGTCTATGACATCGTCTACAACCCGCTCGAAACCGGGCTGCTCAAGGCGGCGCGGGCGCGCGGGCTGGAAACGGTCGACGGGCTGGAGATGCTGATCGGCCAGGCGGCTTTGGCGTTCGAGATCTTCTTCGATGCCGCCCCGCCGCGCGAGCGCGATGACGAACTGCGCGCGCTGCTGACCGCATGACCGCGCACGTCAAGCGGCTGCCCCCCCATCACCGCCACCGCCCGATGGTGCTGGGGCTGACCGGATCGATCGGCATGGGCAAATCGGCGGTGGCCAGGATGCTGCGGGCCGAAGGTGTTCCGGTGTTCGATGCCGATGCCGAGGTGCACCTGTTGCAGGGACCGGGCGGGGCATTGCTGCCGAAGATCGAGGCGGAATTCCCTGGCACCACCGGACCGCAGGGCGTGGACCGGGCGAAGCTGGGTGCGGCGGTGTTCGGCAATCCGGCGGCGCTCAGGCGGCTCGAACATATCGTGCATCCGGCGGTGGGCCGATCGCGCGCGGCGTTTGTCCGCGCCAATCGCGCACGGCGCATCATCGTGTTCGATATCCCGCTACTGTTCGAGAAAGGCGGCACGCAGAATGTCGATGGCATCATCGTCGTGTCTGCCGCCTTGTGGCAGCAGCGCAAGCGGGTGATGGCGCGGCCCGGGATGACAGCGGCGCGGTTGCGGCACATCCGTCACCTGCAGATGGCCGATCATCACAAGCGCGCCCATGCCGATTGGGTGATCCCCACCGGCGGGACCAAGCTGGCAACGCGGCAGGCGGTGCGAAAGCTGCTGGGGAATTTGCGCTCGTCTCTTGCGCGATGATCAAATCGGTCCAATACTAGTTGGAATGAGAGAGATCATTTTCGATACCGAAACCACCGGCCTGTCCCCCGATGAAGGACACAGGATGGTGGAAATCGGGTGTATCGAGATGGTCGGACGAATGGCCACGGGCCGCACCTTCCACGCCTTTTTCAACCCCGAAATGCCGATGCCGCCCGAGGCCGAGCGTGTCCACGGCCACAGCGATGCCTTTCTGGCCGACAAGCCGCTGTTTGCCGCCGGGGTCGATGATCTGCTCGAATTTCTGGGCGACGCCGTGCTGGTTGCGCACAATGCCGGTTTCGACATGCGCTTCCTGAATGCAGAGCTCGCGCGGGTCGACAGGCCTGCGATTCCCATGACGCGCGTGGTCGATACCGTGGCCATGGCGCGCACGCGCTTTCCCGGATCGCCCGCCAGCCTGGATGCGCTGTGCAAGCGGTTCGGGGTCGATCGCAGCCACCGCGTGCTGCACGGCGCGCTGCTCGATGCCGAATTGCTCGCGCAGGTCTATATCGAGCTGACCGGCGGACGGCAGATCGGGCTGGGGCTGGCCGACGATGCGGCGAGCGATGCCGCCCAGGCTTCAGGCCGCCCCCGGCTGATACCGCTGGTGCAGCGTCCGCGCCGCCAACCCCGGCAGTTTGCCGCCAGCGAAGCGGAACTTGCCACGCACCGCGAATTTCTGGGCAAGATCAAGCAGCCACTCTGGCTGTCCAAACGTTAGCTCTTGATATCCCTAACTTCCACGAAAGGAGGTTCATTCACCCACGCTCACAACATCCCAGGCACCCCAGCCAGGGACATATTTGTCCGGCCTGTCGCGGGATTGCCGCGATCGGCCCTAGTCATGGAGAAGATCATGGACATTCGTATTTCAGGTCATCAGGTCGATACGGGCGAGGCACTCAAGGTGCATGTTGCCGACCGGCTCAATGCGATTGTCGAAAAGTATTTTTCCAAGGCGATATCCAGTCAGGTCACTTTCGGGCGAGGGCCGCACGACCAGTTCCAGTGCGATATCGTGACCCATGTGATGCAGGGTCTGATCCTCAAGGGCCATGGCATGGCACCCGACGCGCATGTCGCGTTCGATGGTGCCGCTGAAAAGATCGACAAGCAGCTGCGCCGCTACATGGGCCGCCTGAAGGGTCGCCAGGAGCAGGTCCAGCACGCGCTGGCCGAGGAAGAGGCCGCCTATACGGTGTTCGACACCGGCAGCGAAGAAGAGGAAGTGATCGAGTTTCCGGTGGTGATTGCCGAAACCCGGGTCGACGTGCCCGAGGCGACCGTATCGGATGCCGTGATGATGCTCGATCTGCGCAATACCAACGCGCTGTTCTTCAAGAATGCCGGCACCGGGCGGCACAACATGGTCTATCGCCGCCAGGATGGTTCGATCGGATGGGTTGAACCGAGCGCATAAGCGACGGGAAAACTGCGGCACTGTGCGCCACAGCATCGCGCGGCTTGGTTTTTTGCGTGATCTGGTGCATGGGCGCCGCAGCAACGCGTCGGCGGGAAGAGCAACAGCCCTTCCCGGCAGGACCGACGACAATATGATGACCATTCGAGCGCGCCGTTTTCGCAACGATCGGCAGCGGCGCGACAGAATTGAGATTTTTGATTATCATGGCATGGTTCGAACTCGACAAGCAGGCGGTGCTGACCTCGGCACGCGTCGCTGACAAGCACCAGGCACTGGAACTCGCCGCCGAACAGTTCGGCCATTGCTATGGTCTGGATGCAGACGAGGTGCTGGCATGTCTGCTCGAACGCGAGGAGCTGGGTTCGACCGGCTTCGGACGCCGCGTGGCAATCCCGCACGGCAAGCTTGAAGGGCTCGATCATTCGGTGGCGGTGCTGCTGCGACTGGGCAAGCCGATCGAGTTCGGATCGATCGACAATCTGCCGGTCGACCTCGTCATCGCCTTGCTCTCGCCATTGGCGACCGGTGCCATGCACCTGCAGGCGCTGGCACATATCTCGCGGCTCACGCGTGATGAAAAGACGCTCGCCAAGATCAAGGGGGCAGACGATCCCGACGCGATCTATGCGCTGGTGACCGCCGAGCTGGACCGTGACGCTGCCTGAGCCGGGTACGGGGGAAGGCGCGCATTTTCGCGCGCTCGAACGGCTCTATGCCGCTGCGTCGATCAACCGGCTGTTCCCGTCGCGGCTGACGATCACCGGCGCTGGCCGGGCGAGAATCGATTTCGACGTGACGCAGGAGCACTTCCACGCGGCGGGCGCAGCGCATGGCACATTGTATTTCAAGATGCTCGATGATGCGGCGTTCTATGCCTGCAATGCGCTGGTCACCGACCGGTTTTTGCTGACCACCGCCTTCAACCTGCATTTCACCGCACCGGTGCGTGAAGGTCCGGTCTATGCCGAAGGCCATTGGGTCAGCGGCAAGCGGCGGGTATTCGTGGGTGAATCGCGGCTGGTCGACAGCCATGGCGAAGAGATCGCGCGCGGCACCGGCACGTTCATGCGCTCGCATATCGGCCTGTCCGGGCTTGCAGGCTATGCTGGCCCTGCTGCGGACCGCACCGGGTGATCGAGCCCCGGCTGACAGCGCACATCCGCATCGAGGTGCTCAAAAGACTGACAGCGGCCGCAGGGGGTTTCGCAACGGTGCTGGCCAGGGGCGACCCGGTTTCGGGCATCATCCTGATCGCGCGCACGGTCCGCGGGCAGGACAATGCGTTGCTGGAAGGCATGTCCGCGTTCGATGGCAGCACCGACTGGCAGGAAATCTGGGCCGACGACGCGGCGACAGTCGCGCGCAAGGGAAGCCAGGCCGAATACATCGCGCGGCGGCGTGCAAACGATGGCGATTTGTGGGTCATCGAACTGGATGTCGCCAGCCGCGCACAGTTCGACGCGATAATCGGTGCGACGAGTTGACTCGAACGGCCCGCTGCTAGAGGGGCGCGTTCAGTTCAACGCGCAGGCGGCCACGCTGGTTCCAGCCCTTTTTTCAAAAGGCGACGAACCGAAGGCAAGCACGCAGACGGGGGGTAACCCGTCGGAACCGGTTGGCAGTTCCAGATCTGCCTCGTCCGCGTTCCGGCCATGGTGATCCACCGCACAGTCAAAGACTTTGATGAGTAAGATCCTTAAGGCAGCCAGCATGGCCGCCGTGGCAATCTATTCGGTTGCTACCCTGACTTTCACCGACGTTTCAGCCGCCTTTGCATCGCCGCTGATCGCCGACATGATCCAGCCGGTTCCCGTCCAGACCAGCGAAGAAGCGATTTCCAGCGCGCCCGAGGCCGCTGTCGAGACCTCCGCCCAGGCCGAAGCTGCCCCCCTTCAGATCGACACCCAGACCGCGCAGCCGCCGCTCAAGGCCGATAGCCTGGCGCAGTTGGTGTCGATGCACGAAACTCCCGCCAATCTTGACGAAGAGACCCGGTGCCTTGCCGGCGCGGTCTATTTCGAATCGAAGGGTGAAACGCTCAACGGCCAGCTCGCGGTCGCCAAGGTCGTGATCGCGCGGCGTGATTCGGGCCGCTTTGCCAGCAGCCTGTGCGGCGTCGTCTATCAGCCCAGCCAGTTCTCGTTTGTCCGTGGCGGACGGATGCCCACCATTCCCGCCACCAGCCAGGATTGGAAAGAGGCCGTCGCCATCGCGCAGATCGCGATGAAGGATGCCTGGGAAAGCCCCGTGGAAGGCGCACTGTTCTTTCACGCGCGCCATGTTTCGCCGGGCTGGCGCATGCAGCGCCTGGCCGCGGTTGACAATCACATTTTCTATCGCTGATCCGTCCGGGTCCGGTGCGCACACCGGGCCTGAACCGCCAGCTGCTGCATAGTCCTTTGGGTCGCAAAGGACTGAGGCGGGCACACTTGGTGTGCCCGCTTCGACCTTTTGCCTCGACCTTTTTGCATGCGGCGCGCCTGCTGGCCTGACGATGTGCAAGGCGTGTCGTTCGTGTGGCGATCGGGTCGCCGGATCGAAGGGTTATCGCGGTCATGGAAGCGGTCGGCGCTTCCATGACCAGATGTGTGTCATCAGGCAGGAAATCGCGCCCGACTCGTGACAGCAAGGAACCGGCGTCCCTTGCAGGCCGCCGGTTCAGTCGATCTCATCATAATTTGACTAACCAGACGTTGGCAGAAGGGTAACCTCAGCTGCCGACGGCAATGCGCTCGCCAGGCTTGAAGTTCTCGCCAGCTTCGGCGCGGGCGATCAGGGTGACCATGGCGCGGCTGCTGCTTGCCAGCGATTCGGTGATGCATTCGCGGTGCGCTGCACGTTCGCGCAGGGCAGGTCCGGTCGGTGCACCGCAGACCATCTTCGATGCGCTTTTCAGGCGCGCTTCCAGCGTGGCTGCGCCCTGAGCGGTGGTGAGGTCCAGATCGGTGAACGGCACTTCGACGGTGCGCACCATGCGGCCATCGGCGGTGTTGACCGAGGTGACCGGCTTGGCCTGAACCGAGGCGGAAAACAGGATGGCGGAAGCTGCAGCGGCAGCCAGGGTGCGGGAAACGGCGGAGCGGGTGGCGGTGGCGAACATGGGGGGGGGTCCTTTCGATGGGTTGCGAACTGAACGATCGACCGGCCCTGGCGGGTAAGGGCCCTTCAGGACCGGTCTTTCTGGTTCGCCGCCGATGTCCGGCCTGGGGAGCTAAGGAGCATCGGCGACATCATCTGGATAGGACGCCACACCGCGCTGGTCGCGCCATGCTCGACCAGCCTCCGCAATGTGTCGGTCAACGACTACGCCTGTCGACGAACGACAGAGGCGCATCGACGAGTGCAACATGTGTAAAGTTTCTGTCACCGAATCGGCAACTTCCTGTCATGCTTTCCGTTACGGAACACGGCCACTGGCGAGATCCGGGCTACCCTTCGACCTGCGGCACCGCACCGGGTGCAGCCGTGTCCGGAGAGCCGCACCAGGCTTTGGCGCGGACGCCGGTTTCACGTGGAACCGGTCAGATCAGTCCGGCAAGCGGGCTTGAAGGGTCGGCATATTTGCGCGTGCTCATGCGCCCGGCGAGATAGGCGTCGCGCCCCGCCTGCACCGCCAGCTTCATCGCGCGCGCCATGCGGATCGGATCCCTGGCCTCGGCGATGGCGGTGTTCATCAGCACGCCGTCGCAGCCCAGTTCCATTGCGATCGCGGCATCCGATGCGGTGCCCACGCCTGCATCGACCAGCACCGGCACCTTGGCGTTTTCGACGATCAGCCGGATGGTGACCCGGTTCTGGATGCCCAGACCCGATCCGATCGGCGCGCCCAGCGGCATGATCGCGACGGCCCCTGCGTCCTCCAGACGCTTGGCGCCGATGGGATCATCGACGCAATAGACCATCGGCTTGAAGCCTTCCTTCGCCAGGATCTCGGTGGCACGCAGCGTCTCGTGCATGTCGGGGTAGAGCGTCTTTGCCTCGCCCAGCACCTCGAGCTTCACCAGCTCCCAGCCGCCGGCCTCGCGCGCCAGCCGCAGCGTGCGGATGGCCTCTTCCCCGGTAAAGCAGCCTGCGGTGTTGGGCAGGTAGGTCACCTTCTTGGGGTCGATGAAATCGGTCAGCATCGGTGCACTGGGATCGGACACATTGACCCGGCGGACCGCCACGGTGACAATCTCGGCACCCGACGCTTCGAGCGCTGCGGCGTTCTGGGCGAAGTCCTTGTATTTGCCGGTGCCGACGATGAGCCGCGAGTGAAAGGTGTGGCCTGCCACGGTCCAGCTGTCGTCAGCCGGCGCATGATCGCCGCCGCCGACGAAATGGACGATCTCCAGCGTGTCGCCATCGCTCACCATGACATCGGCCAGCGTCGATTTGGGTACGATTTCCAGATTGCGTTCCACGGCCACCTTGGCCGGATTGAGCCCCAGGGTCTCGACAACCGCAGCGATGCTGAGCCCGGCAGGCACGCGGCGCGGTTCGCCATTGATATGGATGCTGATCTGAGCGGTGATGCTGGGGGAGGAAATGTTTGTCATAGGCCGCGACTCTTGGCGCGGATGAAGGGGCAAGGGCAACCCCTTATGTTGCAATCCGGCTTCGGTTTAACGCTGCCTTGCAGCGCGGTAGTTGAGCAGATGCGCAATGCTGAGCGCAGCGACGCCCACCAGGGTGAGCGCATATTCATAGGCGCCGCCATGTGGTACTGTCATGGCGGCGAGCATCGAGCCGATGCCCACCACGCCGATCGCCAGCGGCAGACGCGCACCGTGCAGCCGGACGCCATGGCCCAGCGCCAGGGCCGCCATGATCGCAGCCAGCACGAAGCCGATTTCATGCACCCAGGGCGAGAGGAAAAGTCCGCCCAATGAGGCAAAGCCCGCCATCAGCCAGATGCCGGCAGCGCAATGGACCATGCACAGCGCCGACAGGGCGATAGCGGCCGAATCGAGCTGGCCTGACCGGGTGATACGAGACAACATGCCGCCTACATAGGTGATATGATATCATTGCGCAATCCGCGATCCTGCCGGTCGTGCAGAAACATCGTTGAAGTCGATGCAAAAAACCCCTTGCAAGGCGGGGCCTGTCACCCGAAATGCGGCAAGTCATGACCAGCATTTCGCACCCTCCCCTGTCCACGGCACCTTCGCAGCATCGTGCCGCGCCGGATGCCATTGCGCACTGGCTGCTGGGCGTCGCGCTGCTGGTGTTCTGCATGGTGGTGGTCGGCGGGATCACCCGGCTAACCGAATCGGGCCTGTCGATCACCGAATGGAATGTCGTGGCCGGCACGCTGCCGCCGCTGTCCGAAGCGGCGTGGGTCGTGGAGTTCGAGAAGTACAAGCAGATCCCCGAATATACCGAGGTCAACGTCGGCATGACGCTGGCGGAGTTCAAGAACATCTTCTTCTGGGAATATGTCCACCGGCTGCTCGGGCGGCTGGTGGGTGTGGCCTTTGCCCTGCCCTTTGCCTGGTTCGCGATCCGCCGTGCGATACCCAAAGGCTATGGCTGGCGCTTGACCGCCCTGTTCGCGCTGGGCGGACTGCAGGGCGCGATCGGCTGGTGGATGGTCGCATCGGGCCTGTCCGAGCGCACCGATGTCAGCCATTTCCGGCTGGCGGTCCACCTGCTCAACGCGCTGTTCATTATGGCCGGGCTGGTGTGGACCGCGCGCGACCTCAAGGCATTAGCGCGCAACCCTCAGGCGCGTCCGGCGCGGATGACCGGCTTGGCCTTCGCGACAATCCTCGTGCTGTTCGTGCAGCTGCTGCTGGGGGCCTGGGTCGCCGGGCTGAACGCGGGCTATGCTGCCAAGAGCTGGCCGCTGATGAACGGATCGTTCTTTCCGGTCGATGTCGACTGGTCGCAGGGCGCGCTCCATGCGCTGACCTATGACCCGTTCCTGCTGCACTTCCTCCACCGCTGGTGGGCGTTCGTCGCCGTTGCCGCGCTGGTGGTGATGGCGCGCGCGGTGCGCAAGGTTGATCGGCGCGCTTCGCTGGCCATCCACAGCGCGTTCGGCGTTCAGGTGCTGCTGGGAATCGCCACGGTGATGACCAGCGTCGATCTGAACCTGGCGGTCCTGCACCAGGCGGTGGGGGCCATTCTGGTCGCGACCGTGGCCTGGGGCGCGCACCGGCTGGGCGAGACGCCGCCCCTGCGGTCTGCATGATCGTCGGGTCCGTCGGCGAGACCAGCGACATCCGCCTGGTCTACTGCCTGTTTTCCGATGAAGAGGAAGCGCGGACGATTGCCCGCACCATCGTTCGCGAACAGCTGGCGGCCTGCGCCAACGTGCTGTCGCCGTCGCTGTCGATCTATCACTGGAACGATGAACTGGCCGAACAGCCCGAGGTACCGGTGCTGTTCAAGACTGCCCTTCCCCAGTGCAAGGCGCTGGTCGCGCGGATCGTTCATCTGCACAGTTACGACGAGCCTGCGGTGCTGGTGCTCCCGGTCGAATATTGCCCGCCCAGCTTTCGCTCCTGGGTGCTCGGCCAGACTCTGGCGACCGACTGATGGCTTGGGCGGCGGCGTTGCTGCTGGCCACGCCCATCCTGCCTGCCGCCCCCTGCCCTGCCCCCGTCATCGCGTTTGCGCCGCCGCTTGATGTACCGATGACCTTGCGCCGGCGGGTCGAGCGCGAGCTGGGCCATGGCGTGTTCGTGCAGGACACCACCTACAGACTCGAATTTGCACAGGCCGGGCGCGGCTATCGGATGCGCTGGCAGCAGATGGACGAGCAGTCCGAAGGGCCCGCTGAGCTGCTGCGGCTGCTCGAACTGCAGGAGCGCAGCGTTTCTGCCGAGTCGATCGACGTGACGCTGGATGCCCAGGGCCGGGTGCTGGGCATCAGCGAATCGGCCGATTCGTCCGCGCGGCTGGTGCAGGCGATCGACCGATTGCGCACCGATGCCGCGCTGGCCGCGCGCCCGGCACAGCAGCGCGCGCAAATCATGGCGCTGCTCGATCGTCTTTCGGACATGCCCGGCGAAGAGCGCCTGGCGCTGCAACGCCCCCGGCTGGAGCGGCCGGTGATGCTGGCCGGGCGGGGGTGCGGTGCGGGCGAGGTGCAGACCGGCGAGGGGGTGGCCTATCGAATCGTCGCGAACTCGGGAGAGGCGCTGAAGCTTGTATCGCACCACGAATCCGGGCGCGGATCCGGCCAGACGGTCACGGTGACCGATGTGGTGATGCTGTCCAGGGGCAGCGGACTGGTGCAGACATTCGACCGAACGACGGTGACCACCGTGGCCGGGACCGTGCGCAAATCGCGCGAAACGCACGTCCTGGAGCCCGGTCCGGACGGGGCGAAAAGGTGATGGTATCATGATACCTCTCGCCAAAACCCCCAATTTGCTTGACTAAAACGCCCTCCATCGTCATTAGCCCGGCTTCGTTCAGGACCGCTGCGTGCGGCCTGTCGTATCAAGAAACGCTGTCAGCCGTTTGCAGGCCTGCCCCAGAAGGGTCTGGTCCTCAGGCGGGTGACGTTTTGGAAGGTTGAAGGCCATGAAGGCTTTGCTCAAGACCACCAAGTCGATCAAGCCGGCTGACGTGGAAAAGAAATGGCATATTATCGATGCCGACGGACTGGTGGTTGGCCGCGTTGCGGTGATCATCGCCAACATCCTGCGCGGCAAGAACAAGCCGAGCTACACCCCGCACGTCGATTGCGGTGACCATGTCATCGTCATCAACGCCGGCAAGGTGCAGCTGACGGGCAACAAGCGCGACAAGAAGGTCTATTACAAGCACACCGGTTATATCGGTGGCATCAAGGAAGTGACCGCAGCCAAGGTGCTGGACGGCCGCTTCCCCGAGCGCGTGCTGGAAAAGGCTGTCGAGCGCATGGTTCCCCGTGGTCCGCTGGGTCGTCAGCAGATGCGCAACCTGCACCTCTTCACCGGAACCGAACACCCGCACGCAGGCCAGCAGCCTGAAGTGCTCGATGTTGCCTCGCTCAACCGCAAGAACAAGGTGGGTGCATAATGTCTGATACCGTGCAATCCCTGTCCGACCTCAAGGACATCGCCGCCGACATCGAAACCCCCGGCGCACCCGCCGTCAAGGTTTCGAACGCACCGCTGCGCGAGCAGGAACTGGACAAGCAGGGCCGTGCCTATGCCACCGGTCGCCGCAAGGACGCCGTGGCCCGCGTGTGGCTGAAGCCCGGCACCGGCAAGATCATCATCAACAAGCGCGACCAGGAAGTGTATTTCGCACGTCCCACGCTGCGTCTGGTGATCAACCAGGTGTTCGACATCACTGACCGCAAGGGCCAGTACGATGTCATCTGCACCGTCAAGGGTGGTGGCCTTTCGGGCCAGGCCGGCGCCGTCAAGCATGGCATCAGCCAGGCGCTGAGCAAGTACGAGCCCGCGCTGCGCGGCACTGTCAAGCAGGCAGGCTTCCTGACCCGCGACAGCCGCACGGTCGAGCGTAAGAAGTACGGCAAGGCCAAGGCGCGCAAGAGCTTCCAGTTCTCGAAGCGTTGATGCGTCTGCACAGAGCCGTTTGCCGGTTCCGTGCATTGCCGATCTACACGAAAACGGGGTGATCGCCCCCTTTGGAAACCTCGCCTTTCGGCGGCTTCCATCGGGCAAGCGGTCACCCCGCTTTTCGTTTTGGCGCAACTTCGCTGCACGCCAGCGCTTGCACAGCGCATCGCCAGCGGCTAAGGGCGTCGCCTGCCTGCGAAGGAGTGTAGCTCAGCTGGTAGAGCGTCGGTCTCCAAAACCGAATGCCGGGGGTTCGAATCCCTCCACTCCTGCCAGCGGCCCGAAAGTCCTCCCCGAACCGGGGAGACGCCCTCCCCCAATGGTGAATCCCCTTGCCTCTGCGGTTTTCCAAGGCTATGGGGCTGTCTTTCTCCGACAGGGTGCATATATCGTGTTTCAGCCAAGCAGGGCTGGCGGCGATGTGCCTGCAACAGCAGTTGCGCCCGTCTATCGGAAACAGGAAAGTTGAAGGCCATGGCCACCGAAGGAAAGAAGACCACTCCTGGTGAATTCGTGCGGCAGGTCCGTACCGAAGCATCCAAGGTCGTCTGGCCGACCCGTCAGGAAACCGTGACCACCTCGATCATGGTGTTCATCCTGATGACGATCCTGGCGATCTTCTTCCTGGCCGTCGATTCGGTCTTCGGTGGCATCGTCAAATGGCTGCTCACGCTGGCGTGATCGCGCCATGTGCTTGTTGGCCCCTGCTTGTTGAAAGAGAGTTGAATGTCGCGCTGGTACATCATTCACGCTTATTCCGGCTTTGAAAACAAGGTCCGCGACGCGATTCTCGCCGATGCCGAGCGCATGGGCCTGTCGGCTCTGGTCGAGCAGGTCGAGGTGCCCACCGAAACCGTGACCGAAGTGCGTCGCGGCAAGAAGGTGCAGACCGAACGCAAGTTCTTCCCCGGCTATGTGCTGGCCAAGCTGGCGATGACCGACGATGTCTATCACGTCGTCAAGAACACGCCCAAGGTTACCGGCTTCCTGGGCCCCAACGGCAAGCCTCAGGCGATCAGCGATGCCGAGGCTGCGCGCATCCTCAACACCAAGGAAGAAGCCGCCAACGCGCCGCGCGCCCGCATCGACGTCGATTACGAAATCGGCGATTCGGTCAAGGTGCTCGAAGGCCCGTTCGCCAGCTTCAACGGCATCGTCGAGGAACTCGATTTCGACAAGGCCCGCGTCAAGGTCTCGGTCTCGATCTTCGGCCGCGCCACGCCGGTCGATCTCGACTTCGAGCATGTCGAGCTGGCGAAGTAAGAATTTATCCTCTCCCTTTACGGGAGAGGGACAGCTTCGCGTAAGCGAAGCAGGGAGAGGGCCGGGAGCACAATTGGCGCCCGGACACGCCCTCTCCAACTCCGCCTAGGCAGCAAAGCTGCCAAGGCTCCATATCCTCTCCCGTAAAGGGAGAGGATAATCGTTGCGGGAGGCACATCTTCGGGTGCGCCGTCTGACCGCTTAATTTGAGGGGACAAGCATCCGCTGCCCCCGACAGAATGAAGGAGTGCCATCGTGGCAAAAAAGATTGAAGGCTATATCAAGCTGCAGGTGCCTGCGGGCTCTGCCAACCCCTCGCCGCCGATCGGCCCGGCTCTGGGTCAGCGCGGCGTGAACATCATGGAATTCTGCAAGCAGTTCAACGCTGCGACGCAGGAAATGGAAAAGGGCACGCCCCTTCCGACCGTGATCACCGTGTACGGCGACCGCAGCTTCACGTTCGTGACCAAGACCCCGCCTGCCAGCTATCTGATCAAGAAGGCCGCCGGCCTGAAGAGCGGATCGAAACTGCCGGGCAAGGAAAGCGCCGGAACCATCAAGCGTTCGCAGCTGGCGGAAATCGCCCAGACGAAGATGGCCGACCTCAATGCCAACGACATTGAAGCAGCAACGAAGATTATCGAAGGCTCGGCGACGTCGATGGGCCTTGAAGTGGTGGAGGGCTGAGTATCATGGCAAAAGTGACCAAGAAGGCAAAGGCTCTCTCCGCCAAGCTCGACGCTGAAAAGCTGTACGGCGTGGATGAAGCCATCAAGACCATCAAGGAACTGGCAACGTCGAAGTTCGACGAAACCATCGAAGTCGCGCTGAACCTGGGCGTTGACCCGCGTCATGCCGACCAGATGGTCCGCGGCGTCGTGTCGCTGCCTTCGGGCACCGGCAAGGACGTTCGCGTCGCCGTGTTCGCACGCGGTGACAAGGCCGAAGCGGCCCTGGCTGCTGGTGCCGAGCGCGCGGGCGCCGAAGACCTGATGGAAGAGATCCAGAACGGCAAGATCGATTACGATCGCATCATCGCCACCCCCGACATGATGGGTGTGGTCGGCCGTCTGGGCAAGCTGCTGGGCCCCAAGGGCCTGATGCCGAACCCCAAGCTGGGCACCGTGACGCCGAACGTCGCTGAAGCGGTCAAGGCAGCCAAGGGCGGCCAGGTGGAATTCCGCGTCGAAAAGGCCGGCATCATCCACTCGGGCATCGGCAAGGCGAGCTTCACCGACGAGGCGCTGCGCGCCAATTTCGATGCGTTCGTCGATGCGATCATCCGTGCCAAGCCCTCGGGCTCCAAGGGCAAGTATCTGCGCAAGATCTCGGTCAGCTCGTCGATGGGCCCTGGCCTGAAGGTTGACGTGGCACAGGTCCACGCCGGCTGAACGACGTAACATAGTGCTGCTAAGCCCAATTCAGGGGCCGGGGGGAACCTCGGCCCCTTTTTGGTGTCTGGCTTGCACAGACCCGTTCCTCTCGCGCCGGAGCATCGTTCATGACCCTCGATCTGCATATCACGCTGACCTACGACATGGCGGTGCCGACCGACATCCTGCTGCAGGTGGAAGCAGCGGACATCCCCGAGCAGCGGATCGAATGGGCGCATATCGAAGCATCGCGGTGCGACCATTTCGTCCGCGTCGCAGCATTGGACGGCATCGGCGACCGCATCTGGCTGCGCACCAGCGGGCGGCTGAGCATCGATTATCGCGCGCGGATGACGGTGCTGCGTGATCTGGCCGATGTCGCGACCCTGCCGCAGATGCCGCTGCACCTGCTGCCGGGCGAGACGGTGCAGTATCTGTTCGATTCACATTACTGCCCCGCCACCAAGTTTCATGCGTTCGTCGATACCGAGTTCGGCGATCTGACCGGCGGTGCCCGCATCGCGGCGATGCGCGACTGGATCGCCGAGCATTTCATCTATCAGCCGGGAAGCTCCGACGGCACGACCACCGCGCTCGACAGTTTCGTGATGCGCCAGGGCGTGTGCCGCGACTATGCGCATGTGATGATCGTGCTGGCGCGCGCCTGTTCGATCCCCGCGCGCTTTGCCAGCGTCTACGCGCCTGGCGTGTCGCCGCCCGATTTCCACGCGGTGGCAGAGGTGTTCCTCGCCGATCCTGCTGGAGAAGGCGGTGCGTGGCACCTGATCGACCCCACCGGCATGGCGAGTGCTGCCGACATGGTGAAGATCGGCGTCGGCCGCGACGCGCTCGACGTCGCGTTCCTCACCGCCTTCGGCACCGTCGAACTGGTCGAGCAGAGTGTGAGCGTGATCGAGGTTCCCGCCCCAGCTTGACTCTGCGCACGCACCTGCTATTAGCCGCCGCTGACCGGAACGGCTGCAAGGCCTGTCCGATCGCCGTCCGAGACAGTTGGTGCGGGGAATTTGCCCTGCTTAATGTCCAGCCTAGACGGGGAACTGTTTTTCACTGACCCTGATTCGATCAGGGCAGACGCTGCCATTTTAGCCCCCCTGCTCAGGCATGGGGCAACGGCTCGGCAAACACCCCCACGGACTGATCTGCAGTGCTTGACCCTGAAAGGGCAAGGGCGCTGCGCAATGAACCGGGCGCACCGGCGGGCCGCGCAAGCGGCGCTTCGATGCGCTCATGTGGAAGGAGACCAGCATGGATCGTGCTGATAAAAAAGCCGCTGTTGCCTCGCTGAACGCAACCTTCGGTGAAGCCGGTGTGGTGGTGGTGACCCGTAATCTGGGTCTGACCGTTGCCAAGTCGACCGAGCTTCGCACGAAGATGCGCGCAGAAGGCGCCAGCTACAAAGTCACCAAGAATCGCCTGGCCAAGCTGGCTGCGGTGGGCACTCCCTACGAGGCCATCGCTGACCTGCTGACCGGTCCGATTGCCCTTGCTACCTCGTCCGATCCGGTCGCGGCAGCCAAGGTTGCGGTGAATTTCGCCAAGGACAATGAAAAGCTTGAGATTGTCGGCGGCGCAATGGGTGACGTTGTTCTGGATGCCGAAGGAATCAAGGCGCTCGCCTCGATGCCCTCGCTCGACGAACTGCGTGCCAAGATCATTGGTCTCGTCAATGCCCCGGCAACCAAGGTTGTCCAGGTCATTCAGGCTCCCGCCGGGCAGCTCGCCCGCGTGTTCGGCGCCTATGCGACCAAGGAAGACGCATAAGCTTTTCAAACCTTTGCCGCATCGCTGCCGGTTCGTGGCAGCCGCGGCGTGAATATGATTTAGAAACTGGAGACTTAAAATGGCAGATATCGCAAACCTGGTCGAAGAACTCTCGAAGCTGACCGTTCTGGAAGCCGCTGAACTCTCGAAGGCCCTGGAAGAAGCATGGGGCGTTTCGGCCGCTGCTGCTGTGGCTGTTGCTGCACCTGCCGGTGCCGCTGCACCGGCTGCTGAAGAGCAGACTGAATTCGACGTCATCCTGACCGGCGACGGCGGCAAGAAGATCCAGGTCATCAAGGAAGTCCGCGCCATCACCTCGCTCGGCCTGACCGAAGCGAAGACCCTGGTGGAAAGCGCTCCCAAGGCGATCAAGGAAGGCGTCAGCAAGGCTGAAGCCGAAGACATCAAGGCGAAGATCGAAGCAGCCGGCGGCACCGTCGAGCTCAAGTAATCTTGCCGCTCCCGCGCCCTCGTGGCGCGGGGATGGAAAAAAGGGCGGTCTGCTTCGCGCAGGCCGCCCTTTTTCGTGTCTGGTGGTGGGGGAGTTCACGTGAAGCCGCGAAGGCGCGAAGATTTTCGCTTTCCGGCAATAGCGCGCAGCTTGCACAAGCGGTGCACAACGTCCCTCGACTTCGCTCGGGAACACGGGATGTGGGTACGGCCCCGCAGTGTGCTGTGCTCAGGTGGATACACCACGAAAACCCGGGCCCGCATTCCCTTGGCCGCCTGTCCCGAGCGAAGTCGAGGGACGTTTAGCCAAGGGATTGGGATTACATTTTCTTCGCGTCTTTGCGTGAAACCAGACTTAACTGCGCAGCAGTTCGTTGATGCCGGTCTTCGAGCGCGTCTGCGCATCGACCGTCTTGACGATGACCGCGCAATAGAGCGACGGGCCGGGCGTGCCATCGGGCAGCGGCTTGCCGGGCATCGCGCCGGGAACGACCACCGAATAGGGCGGAACCTTGCCGTAATGCACTTCGCCGGTGGCGCGGTCGACGATGCGGGTCGATGCGCCCAGATACACGCCCATCGACAGCACCGCGCCCTCGCCGACGATCACGCCTTCGGCGACTTCCGAACGCGCACCGATGAAGCAATTGTCCTCGATGATCACCGGGCCCGCCTGCAACGGCTCGAGCACGCCGCCGATGCCGACGCCGCCCGAGATGTGCACATTGCGGCCGATCTGCGCGCAGCTGCCCACGGTCACCCAGGTGTCGACCATCGTGCCTTCACCGACCGATGCGCCGATGTTGACGAAGCTGGGCATCAGCACCGCATCCTTGGCGATGTAGGCTCCGCGGCGGACGATCGAACCGGGGACGGCGCGGAAGCCCGCCTGACGGAATTGTGCGCTGGTCCAGCCATCGAACTTGCTGGGCACCTTGTCCCACCAGTGCGCGCCGCCGGGGCCGCCGCTGATCTCTGCCATCGGGTTGAGCCGGAACGAGAGCAGCACCGCTTTCTTGAGCCACTGGTTGACCTGCCAGCCGCCATTGCCATCGGGCTCGGCGACGCGCGCTGCGCCGCTGTCGAGCAGATTGAGCGCCTCTGCGACGTCCTGGCCGATTGCGCTGCCGGGGCTGGTGTCGAGGCTGTCGCGGCCATCCCAGGCGGCTTCGATGCGGCTTTGAAGGGTATCGGTCATCCTGCAGTCTCCTGTGTCAGCGCCGCGAGCCAGTCGCCCAGCGCGGTGATTTCATGGTCGATAAAGCTGTGATCGGCATCGTGCGTGCCGCCGTCCGATCCGTTGTTCATCCACACCGTCGTCATGCCCAGCTGCTTGGCGGGCTTGAGGTTGCGCGCGAGATCGTCGACGAACAGGGCGGTGGCGGGATCGACGCCCAGGCTTTCCACCAGCCCCGCATAGGCCGCCGCGTGCGGCTTGGGCTGGTACTGCATCGCATGGATGTCGTGAATCGCCTCGAACTGGTCGCCCAGCCCCAATTTGTCGAGCACCCGGCTGGCATAGGTCACATCGCCGTTGGTGAAGATCAGCTTGCGCCCCGGCAAGCGCGCCAGCCCGCTTGCGGTGACGGCGCAGGGCACGATGCGGCCCATGTCGATATCGTGGACGTAATCGAGGAAATGGTGCGGATCGACGCCATGATCGAGCATCAGCCCCATCAGCGTGGTGCCGTGCTGATAGTAATAGGCTTTCTGGATTTCCCGCGCCTCGACCAGATCGACCTTCATCAGATCGGCGACATAGCTGCCCATGCGCTCGTCGATCAGCGCGAACAGGTCGGTTTCCGCCGGGTAGAGCGTGTTATCCAGATCGAAGATCCAGGTGCGGACGTGGTCGAAGGGCGGGCGCATATCGAACCTGCGCCTAGACGCGCAGCGGCGCGCGGGCAAGCTGCCATTCGGCCAGCACGCCTGCGTCTTCTTCGCCTGCAAGACTCGCAGCGCTCTCGGCGGCGAACCGCGCCGGATCAAGCTGCGCCAGCGCCCACACCGCCGCGCCGCGCACCACGGGCTCTGCATCGTCCAGCAGCGCCGCCACCGGAGCGGTGAGGGCAGGGTCGCCGCTGTTTCCCGCCGCGATCAGAGCGTTGCGCACCATCCGTACCCGCCCGCTGCGCTTGATCGGCGATCCGGCAAAAACGCTGCGAAACTGCGCATCGTCGAGCGCGAGCAGATCAGCCAGCGACGGTGCGGCAAGCTCTGCGCGCGGCAGGAACGCCTGGTTGCGGTGCGCGCTGTCCGCAAACTTGTTCCAGGGGCAGACGGCCAGGCAATCGTCGCAGCCATAGACATGGTTGCCGATGCCGCGCCTGAGCTCTGCGGGGATAGGCCCTGCATGCTCGATCGTCAGGTACGAGATGCAGCGCCGCGCATCGAGCCTGTAGGGTGCGGGGAAGGCGTTGGTCGGGCACACATCCTGGCAGGCGGTGCACGATCCGCAGCGGTCCTGCCCTGCGCCGCTCGGCTCGAGCTCCAGCGTCGTGTAGATCGCGCCCAGGAACAGCCAGCTGCCGTGGGTACGGCTGACGAGGTTGGTGTGCTTGCCCTGCCAGCCCAGGCCCGCGGCCATCGCCAGCGGCTTTTCCATCACCGGTGCGGTATCGACGAACACCTTGACCTGAATGTCATCGGCCTGATCGACGATCCAGCGGGCCAGCGCCTTGAGCGCGGTCTTGACCGTCTTGTGATAGTCGCCGCCCTGGGAATAGACCGATATCCGGCCCCGGTCGGGATGGTCGGCGAGCGCGAACGGATCGCGTGCAGGCGCATAGCTCATCCCCAGCATGATCACCGATCGCACCTCGCTCCACAGTACCTGCGGCTCGGCGCGCTGGTCGGCGCGCGCCTCCATCCACAGCATGTCGCCATGGCAGCCATCGGCCAGCCAGCGTTGCAGCCGGGCAGCGGTCTGCGGGCCCAGCGAAGCGGGCGCGATGGCGCAATCGGCAAAGCCCAGCCGGGTCGCCTCGGTCGCGATCGCTGCTTCAAGGTTTCGCTTGCCGCTGGCCATCGTTCTCCGCTACCCGATTGTTCGACCGCGACCAAGCTGGACGCCACTTTTCCTGCCCGATATGCCGAAGGACCGACCGTGACCGCCAACGCCATCGAAGCGCATGGGTTGGTGAAAATCTTCGGACGTCAGCGCGCGGTGGACGGGGTTGACCTCACCGTGCCTGCGGGCAGCATCTTCGGCATTCTCGGCCCCAACGGCGCAGGGAAAACCACCACCTTGCGGATGCTGCTCGGCATCGTCGATCCCGACGAGGGCACGCGCACTTTGCTGGGCACCGACCATCCGCTCGATGTGGCCAGGCGCGTGGGCTATCTGCCCGAGGAACGCGGGCTCTACCCCTCGATGAAAGCCTATGACGCGATCGCCTTCATGGGCGCGCTGCGCGGGCTGCCGCTCGCCGAAGGGCGCAAGCGGGGCAGGGCGATGCTCGAGGAGCATGGCCTGGGCAAGGCGGCGGACAAGGAGGTGCGCACATTGTCGAAGGGCATGGCGCAGACCGTCCAGCTGCTCGGCACCCTGGTGCACGATCCCGAACTGATCGTGCTCGACGAGCCGTTCTCCGGCCTCGACGCGCTCAACCAGGCCAAGCTCGAGCGGCTGATCCGCGCGCAGGCCGACCGGGGCGTCACCGTGATCTTTTCCACGCACGTCATCGCGCATGCCGAACGGCTGTGCGAGCGCATCGCGATCATCGCGAACGGCAAGGTGCCGTTCACCGGCTCGGTATCGGATGCGCGCGACCGGCTCCGCCCGCAGGTGCGGCTCGAGACGCGCGCGCTCGACGGACCGTGGCGCGCAGCGCTGCCCGCCGATGCCGCGCCCGAGGGGCATTTCTGGCACTTCACCCTGCCCGAGACCGGGGTCGAGCCGCTGTTGCGCGCATTGATCGAGGGTGAGGCGGGCATCCAGTCGCTGTCGATCGAACGCCCCGGGCTGCACGATGCCTTTGTCGCGATCGCAGGCGCGGATGCTGCGCGCCAGCTCGAAGCCGATCAGCAGGAGGCCGCCGATGCCTGAGTTGTTGCGCGCCGCTTGGGTCATCGCCCGGCGCGATTTTGCCGCGATCATCTTTTCCAAGGCGTTCTTCTTCTTCCTGCTGGGACCCGTCTTTCCGCTGGCCATCGGCATCGCGGCGGGGAGCATCGGCGGGCAGGTTGCCCGCGATATCGACCAGCCCAGCTTCGCCCTGGTGATGAGTGCAGGCGAAACCCAGGCCGTTCTCAAGGCACGCGCGGCGCTGGCGCAGCAGCTGGGCGAGAGCCGGGTGCCGATGCTGGCCGCGGTGGAAACCGACGATCCGCAAAGCGCGCTCGATTCGGGCAACGACAGCCGTTTCCTCGGCGTGCTCACCGGCAGCCTGGCCAAGCCGCAGCTGATCGGCACCGAATCCGAAATCATGCGGTGGAAGGGTCCGCTCGAACTGCTGGTCGAACGCGCGCGGGCAGGGGGGGCAGCTGCGCCCGCTACGCTCGAGACGCGCACCGTGGCGCAGAGCGCCGGGTCGCAGGAGCAGGGGCGGCTGGTGACGGCGCAGGTCGGCCAGGCGCTGCTGGTGCTGCTCACCATGCTGCTGGCCGGCATGGTGCTCTCCAACCTCGTCGAGGAAAAGACGAACAAGATCATCGAGATTCTCGCCGCTGCCGTGCCGATCGACGCGATCTTCCTGGGCAAATTGTTCGCGATGCTGGGCATGGCGCTGATCGGCATCGCCTGCTGGACCGCGCTGGCTTTGGGGGCGATCCTGATTGCTGCCAATGGCCTGCCGGCATTGCCCACGCCCGCCACTGGCTGGCCGCTGTTCCTGGCGCTGGGCGTTGGCTATTTCGCGATGGCCTATCTGCTGCTCGGCTCGCTGTTCCTCGGCATCGGCGCGATGGCGAGCACGGTGCGCGAGGTGCAGACGCTGTCGATGCCCGCCACCATGGGCCAGCTGCTGTTCTTCTTCCTCGCGTCCTATTCGGTGACGCGGCTGGGTGAACCGATCGAGCTGGTTGCGGTGGCGTTCCCGTTCAGCTCGCCCTTTGCGATGCTGGCGCGCGCCGCGCAGCAGGATGGCCTGTGGCAGCATCTGCTGGCCTTGGGCTGGCAGGCGTTCTGGGTGCTGCTGCTGATCCGCTTCGGCGCGAAGCTGTTCCGCCGCAATGTGCTGAAATCCGGCAGCGGCAAGCGCGGGCTGATCGCCGGGCTGTTCGCCAGGCCCTGATACGCAAAAGGGCCGCGCATCACTGCGCGACCCCCTGGCGATGCAGGCTGGACGCCAGCTCAATACATATGCTGGCCGCCGTTGATCGACAGCGTCGATCCGGTGACGAAGGCGGCTTCCTCGGCGGTGAGGAACACCACGCCGCGTGCGATTTCCTCGGCCTGGCCCAGCCGCCCGACCGGAATCTGCGCGACGATCTTGTCCATCACGTTCTGGGGAATGGTCGAGAGCATCTCGGTGGCGATATAGCCCGGCGCAATGGCGTTGGCGGTCACGCCATAGCGTGCGCCTTCCATCGCCAACGACTTGGTGAAGCCGTGGATGCCCGACTTGGCGGCGGCATAGTTGACCTGGCCGATCTGTCCGCCCTGGCCGTTGACCGATCCGATGTTGACGATGCGGCCCCAGCCACGCGTGCGCATGCCGGGGAAGCAGGCCTTGGCCATGTTGAAGCAGCCGGTCAGGTCGACGCGGATCACCTCGTCCCACTGTTCCCAGGTCATCTTCATCATCGTGGCATCGCGGGTGATGCCGGCATTGTTGACCAGGATGTCGACCGGGCCGTGGTCGGCCTCGATCTTGGCGGTGGCATCCAGGCACTGCTGGTGATCGCCCACATCCCATTTCTGCACGGCGATGCCGGTGCGGTCGGAAAAGGCGCGTGCAGCATCGTCATTGCCGCCATAGCTGGCGACGACGTGTGCACCGGCATCCTTGAGGGCAAGGCTGATTGCCTCGCCAATGCCGCGTGTTCCGCCAGTTACGATCGCGATTCGGGCCATCCATAGTCTCCTGTGTTGCCCATGAATCAGGGCTTTCACGGCCACACTAGGAAGGCGGCGCAATCAAGACAAGTTGACGCTTGCGAAAAGCGTGCGCGGTGCCGGTTTTGGCAAAGGACGGCGAGCGGGCACGAAAAAGGGCGGCACCATCGGTACCGCCCCTGTTCGTTGTTGCTCGCAGCGGCGCTTACTTGGTGCGCAGGCGGACCGGCAGGAACTGCGGCTGGCCGGCACGACGCTGGACGCGCAGCAGCACGGCCTCGCGGTTGGCAGCACGCGCCTCGGCGATCACCCGGTCGACATCCGCCGGGGTCACCACCGGGCGGTTGTTGATCGACAGGATCACGTCACCGCGGCGGATCCCCTTGGTCGCCGAATCGCCCGACGGGTCGACCGCCGCGACAACCACGCCCTTCAGGTCGGCGGGCACGCCGATCTGGCGCGCGATCTGCGGCGTCAGTTCGGTCACGGCCATGCCCAGCGCCTGGCGGGTCGCCTGCTCGCTGTCCTGCTCGTCTTGATCGGAGAAATCCTCGGCCGCTTCAGGATTGAAGGCCTGCGCGTTCAGTTCCTCTTCGCTCGGGCGCTTGCCCACCGTCGCGGTCACCGTCACCCGCTCGCCATTGCGGACCAGCACGATCGGGATACGCTTGCCGGGCGCAGTATTGGCGACGATGAACGACAGAGTCTGTTCGGGCGTCACATCCTTGCCATCGACGCTGACGACGACATCGCCCGCCTTGATTCCGGCCTTTTCAGCCGCTTCGCCCGGCTCGACGCGCTGCACGAACTCGCCGCGCTTCTTGGGCAGGCCCAGAGAGGCTGCCAGATCGTCGGTCAGCGGGTTGATGCCGATGCCCAGATAGCCGCGCTCGATTGCTGCACCGCTGCGCAGCTTCTCGACGATCGGCGCTGCAACCTCTGCGGGGATCGCAAAGCCGATGCCGACGCTGCCGCCGGTGGGCGAGATGATGGCATTGTTGATGCCGATGACATTGCCGTTGAGGTCGAACATCGGGCCGCCCGAATTGCCCCGGTTGATCGCGGCATCGGTCTGTAGATAGCGGTCATACGCGCCGCCCTGGCCGGTGTTGCGATACACCGCCGAGATGATGCCCGAGGTCACCGTGCCGCCGAGGCCGAACGGGTTGCCGATCGCGAGAATCCAGTCGCCGACGCGCGCCTTGGTCGAATCGCCGAAGCGTACGAACGGGAACGGCTTGGTGCCCGAGATCTTGAGCACGGCAAGGTCGGACTGCGGATCGCGACCGATCAGCCGGGCAGGATATTCGGTGCCATCGGGCATGGTCACGGTGATCGATTCGACCGAGGCATTGCCCTCGGCGGCGATCACGTGGTTGTTGGTGACGACATAGCCATCGGCCGAGATGATGAAGCCCGATCCGAGCGACTGCGCCTCGCGGGTACCGCCGCCGCCGCCTTCGGGTGCACCGAACAGGCCGCCGAAAGGGGTTCCGGCAAACGGATTGTTGGGCACGCGCACCCGCTGGCGGGTGGAGATGTTGACGACCGCCGGTTGCAGCTGCTCGGTCAGGTCGGCAAAGCTCATCGGCGCGCCGGGGCGCGGCGCTGCGGCCATCATCGCGCTCTGGTCGTTCTGGGCAACCTGGGCGCCCAGCGGCTGGCCGGTGGCCAGCACCACGGCGCTGCCACCCAGCAAAAGGGCTGACGTCACTGCATAAGCGTATCGCACGTACATATCCTCTTCATCTCTCAAGACGCGTCCACCAGACTGCCCCAGGCCGCCGCATCTACGGCGCAAACGATGGCAATCCCGGTTTGCAATCCACGCCTGAACGCAGATTGAATGGTGCGGCGCATGTTACCCGCGCCGCACGGATTCAGCGATTTCCCCGACCCTGGAATTCGCGCAGATACTCGTTGTTCGGCGACAGGATGATCGAGGTTTCGCCCGATCCACCCAGGAACGTCCGTTCATAGCTCTGCATTGCACGGTAGAATTCGTAGAACGAGGCATCCTTGCCGAAGCTGTTCGCATAGGTCCGCGAAGCGGATGCATCGGCCTCGGCGCGGATGATCTGCGCGTTCTTCTGGCCCTGCGCGGTGATGGTGCGCGCCTCCTGCTCGCGCGCGGTGCGCATCCGCTGGAACGCGCTCTGCAGCGGCGTGCCCTGCGGCAGGTCGGCGCGCTTGATCTGCACATCGACGATCTGCGCGCCATACTGGGCCGCGATCCGGTCAAGCCCTGCCTGGATGCGGTCCATGATGCCGCCACGCTCGGGGCTCAGCAGGGCCGCGAACTGACGCTTGCCCAGCTCGTTGCGCAGCGCTGAACCCAGGATCGGGCGAAGCTCTGCCGCGACGCGTTCGACGCTGCCGGCGGACACGTACATCCGTTCGGGATCGACAATACGGAAGCGGGCATAGGCATCGACCTCGAGCCGCAGCTGGTCGGTGGAGAGCACCTGCTGCTGCTCCATCTCGACCGCGATCACGCGCTTGTCGATCCAGACGATCTGCTCGGCAAAGGGAATGCGCGCGATCAGGCCTGCGCCGGTCTGGCCGAACTCCTCATTCTCGCGATAGACGTTGAAGGTGCGCACCGGCTGGCCGAAGCGAACGATCACCGCCTGCTTGGTTTCGGGGACGACCGCGATCGAGCTGGCCAGCACGATCAGCAGCAGCGCGAGCAGGCCCAGCAGCAGCATGGGGCGTTGGATCATGCCGTTCATCAGCGTGCCTCCCCGCTGGTGGCCGGCGCGGCAGGCGCAGGCGTTGCCTCCACCCGCTTGCGCAGTTCCGGCAGCGGCAGATAGGGGACGACATTGCCCGGTTCGATGATCGTCTTGTCAAGCTTGGACAGCACGCGCTCCATGGTTTCGTAATACATGCGCCGACGGGTCACCTCGGGGGCCATGCGATATTCTTCGTAGACCTTGTCGAACGCGGCGGCCTCACCCTGCGCGGCAGCGGTCAGCTGCTGGGCATAGGCGCGCGCCTCGTTGAGGAAAGTCTGCGCTTCCTGCTGCGCGGCGGACACCGCCTTGAACGCCTCGTTCACCGCTTCGGGCGGGTCGGCCTTCTTGATCGCGACGCCCTGCACCTGGATGCCCGAACGATAGCTGTCGAGCAGCTCCTTCATCCGCTGTTCCACCTTCTGCTCGACCTCGATACGGCCTGGACCGATCGCGTCGTCCAGCGTCACTTCGGCGACGCTGGCGCGCATCGCGGCTTCTGCCGCTTCGCGGATGGTGGCTTCAGGATCTGCCAGCTGGAACAGGTAAAGCGTCGGGTCCTTGATCGTCCAGCGCACCGAATAGGCCAGGTCGACAAGATTCTGGTCGCCGGTGAGGATCAGGTTTTCCTGCGTGCCTGCGGTGGGAATATCGATGGTGCGGATGTTCTGGACATCGACCGCCTCGAACGATTCGAGCGGCGAGGGGAGGGTCAGCGCGATGCCGGGTTCCAGCGTTCGCGAATAGGAGCCCAGGAACGAGACGACGCCGCGTTCCTGCGGACCGACGCGATGAAAGCTTGTCAGTACCAGCCACAGTACCAGGATCACGCCGATGGCGATCGGCAGATAGCTCTTGCCATTGGGCCGCCGGGGCAGGCCGCCGAAGCCGCCGCCACCAAAGCCGCCGCCGCCACCGCCGCGCCGCTTGAACAGCTCTTCGATGTTCGACGCCTTGCGGCCACCCGTCGGGCTGGAACCTGCAGGTTGCCAGGGATTGCGCGGGCCGCCCCCGCCATCGCTTCCATCGGAACCGGAATCGCCGGAGCCGCCCGAACCTCCCGATCCGTTGCCCCAGGGGCTGTTATTGGCCATCGTCAATATGCGGGGAAACCAGCCGGTCAATCTTGTCATGCCTTCTTTATAGGGCGTGAATGCGCAAAAAACAGGGGTTACATGCGCATCTGTTTTGCGTGGGCGATCATTTCGTCTAGGCGAAGTACGAACTACGGGCCGGTGCACCGGGCAGCAAGGCTTGCCTGATGACGGCGCGCCGCATTATGCGCGAGGGAACTATGGCAGAGCTGAACGACATTGCCGCTACAGCAGCGGCCGCCAGCGAGGGCAGGGCGAGCGCGGTCAAGCTGCGCGAGGGCGGCGTCGTATCGCTGGTGCTCGACGTGGCGGGGCTCGACAGCCTGGCCCGCGACCGGATGGAAATCGCGCTCAAGGGCACGCTTCTCAAGCTCGACGGGGTTACCAGGGTGCAGGTGGCGATGACCGCCGAGCGCCGCCCGCCCCGGCTGATCGCGGTCGGCTCGGGCAAGGGCGGGGTCGGCAAATCGACCTTCTCGGCCAATCTGGCGGTCGCGCTGCACCGCGCCGGGCGCAAGGTCGGGCTGGTCGATGCCGATATCTACGGGCCCTCGCAGCCGCGCCTGTTCGATTGCGAGGATGTGAAGCCCACCGCGCGCGACGAGAAGCTGGTCCCGGTGGCCAATGATTATGGCGTGCCGTTGCTGTCGATGGGGCATATCGTGCCGCAGGGCCAGGCAATCGCGTGGCGCGGGCCGATGGCGGGCAAGGCGCTCGACCAATTGATCAACGCGCATTGGGGCGATGTCACCGACATCATCGTCGATCTGCCGCCGGGCACCGGCGATGTGCAGCTCTCGATGCTGCAGAAGCACAAGCCGGCAGGCGCGGTGATCGTCTCCACGCCGCAGGATCTGGCACTGATGGATGCGGTGCGCGCGATCAGCCTGTTCGAACAGGGCAGTGTCCCGATCATCGGGCTGATCGAGAACATGGCGGGCTATGTCTGCCCGCATTGCGGCGAACTCTCCGACCCGTTCGGCATCGGCGGTGCGGAAGCGGCGGCGAAATCGATGAACCTGCCGTTCCTGGGCCGCGTGCCGCTCGACATGGTGATCCGCCGGTCGAGCGATGCGGGCGTGCCGCCGGCCTCGGGCGAGGGGCTGATCTCCGACAGCTTTGCCGCCATCGCCGCGCGCATTTCCACCTGGATCGATCATCGGTTCGGGACGGCAGGCTAGGCATGGTGCAGATCACGCGGCGCGGGCTGCTGGTCACGGCGGCCGCGGGTACCGGCCTGACGATCGCGTGGGCGCTATGGCCGCGCCAGTACGACAATCCGCCCGCGTTGGTCGATGACGAGGCCGTGTTCGGCGCGTATCTGCGCATCGCCGCCAACGGCACCGTGATCGTCAGCAACCCACATTGCGAGATGGGGCAGGGCGTGGGCACCGTGCTCGCGCAGATCGTCGCCGAAGAGCTGGGCGCGGACTGGCGCACCATCGCGCTGGAGCCTGCGCCGCCCGCTCCGGTGTTCGCCAACACAAGCCTTGCCAGTCAATGGGCGCCGCTGCTGCTGCCCCCGGTGCCCGCGCTGCGGCCTGACGAGAATGACATATTGGTGCGCCGCTGGGCGACGATGCGCGATTTCGTGGTGACGGCGGGCGATACCGAGGTCACCGCGTACGAAGCCAGCTATCGCGCCGCTGCTGCGACCGCGCGCTCGCTGCTGTGCCAGGCAGCGGCAGACCGCTGGGGCGCGGCGGTCGAGGAAACCGATACGCGCGACGGCTTTGTCGTGTGGGGCAACGAGAGATTGCGCTTTGCCGAGCTTGCCGCCGAGGCGGTGGACTATCCGGTGCCCGATCCTGCGCCGTTGCGCACCACCTTGCCGGGCAATGTCCGCGCCGAACCCATCGGCGATGCGCCACCGTTCGCGCGGCTCGATCTGCCCGGCAAGGTCGATGGCAGCGCAAGCTTTGCCGGTGACATTCGCCTGCCTGACATGGTCTATGCCGCGATCCGCCAGGGTCCGCTGGGCGCGGTGGCGCTGGTCAGCGTCGACCGCAAGCCCGCCGAGGGCATCACCGGGCTGATCGACATCGTCAAGGGCAGTGACTGGGTGGCGGCGGTCGCGACCAGCTGGTGGGCGGCGGATACGGCCGTGCGTGCCTTGCGCCCGCGTTTTCGCCATATCGGCAAGCGGCGCAGTGGCGAGGAGGTGGCAGAGCAGCTCGACAAGGCGCTCGACGGGCCGGAGAAGGGCGGCGGGACCGGCTATCGCCTGATTGCGCGCGGCGCAGGGGATGCAGGCTTTGCCGGTGGCAAGGGGCTCGCGGCACGCTATGCCATCGCCGCCGCGCCGCATGCCACGCCCGAGACCGGTGCGGTGACCGCGCGCTTTGCCGACAACCGCCTCGAACTGTGGGTGGCCAGCCAGGCCCCGCAGGTCGCGCGTCGCCGCGCGGCTGCCGCGCTGGGCATCCCGGTCGCCAATGTGCAGATCTACCCGATGCCTGCCGGCGGATCGTTCGACCGGCGGCTCGATGACGACCTTGTCGCCGCCGCCGCAGTGATGGCGCGCGATCTGCGCCGTCCGGTGCAGCTCATCCGATCGCGCCAGGAAGAGGCGGTGCGCGACCCCGTGCGCACGCCCGTCGCCGCGCGCGTCGCCGCGCTCACCGATCAGCAGGCCAATATCTCTGCGCTATCGGTCAAGATCGCCTGCCCGCCCAGCGCGCGCGAATTTGCCCAGCGATTGTTCAATGATGTGCACGGGCCCGATGCGATCGATGCGACCAGCGGCGAGGCGGACCTGATGGCGGTCGCAGGCGCGATGGTGCCTTACGATATCCCCAACCTGGCGATCGATCATTATCCGGTGCAAATCGACATCCCCACCGGGCGCTGGCGCGGCAATTCGGCGAGCTACGGCGTGTTCGTCACCGAATCGTTCATCGACGAGCTCGCAGGCCGCGCGCGGCGCGAACCTCTGTCGTACCGGGTGCAGATGCTGGGGCAGAACATCCGTCTCGCCAACTGCCTCACCCGCGTCGCTGGCCTTGCCGAATGGGACGGCGGGCTCGACAACAGCGGCCAGGGCGTCGCCTGCTGCAGCTGGAACGGGGCCCATATTGCGGTGATCGCCAGCGCCTCGCGCGCCAGCGACGGGGCCGGGGGCGGAGCGGCGCGGGGCGGCTTCCAGGTGGAGCGGCTTTCGGCGGTGGTCGATGCCGGACGCATCATCAATCACGACATAGCCTTGCAACAGATCGAGGGCGGCATGATATTCGGCCTTGCCATGGCGATGGGCTGTGCCACCGGCTGGACCGGCGGCTATCCCGATGCCCGCACCTTGAGAGACCTTTCCCTGCCGCTACTGGCCGACATTCCGGAGATCCGTGTGGACTTTATCGAAAGCCAGGAGTCGCCCGCGGGGCTGGGCGAGATCGGCGTGCCCGCCGTCGCCCCTGCTATCGCCAATGCGCTCGCGTCCGCGACCGGCCTGCGCTTCCGCCAACTTCCGCTGCTCTCGGGTGGCCTGTGAGCGAGATCGAGATATCGATGTCGGGCATGGCCCCGCCCGCCGACCACCCGCCCATTATCAAGCCGCGCATCGGCGTGCTGCTGATCAACTTAGGGACCCCGGCGGCGCCCACCACCAAGGCGGTGCGCGACTATCTGGGCGAGTTCCTCTCCGACAAGCGCGTGGTCGAAATCCCCGCGATCGTCTGGCAGCCGTTGCTGCGCGGGGTAATTCTCAACACCCGCCCGCAGAAGTCCGCTGCCGCCTATGCCGAGGTGTGGACCGACCAGGGCTCGCCGCTCGCGGTCTATTCGCGCAGGCAGGCCGAGGCGCTGAAAGTCCGGCTGGGCGATGCGGTGCTGACCGATTACGCGATGCGCTATGGCCAGCCGTCGATCGAATCGCGGATCAAGGCGATGAAGGACGCCGGATGCGACCGCATCCTGCTCGCGCCGCTCTATCCGCAATATTCGGGCGCGACCACCGGCACCGCCAACGACAAGGCGTTCGAGGTGCTTCAGGCAATGCGCTGGCAGCCCGCGATCCGCACATTGCCCCCCTATCACGACGATCCCGCGCATATCGATGCGCTCAAGCGCAATGTCGAACATGCCATCGCCTCGCTCGATTTCGAGCCGGAGGAAATCGTCACCAGCTTCCACGGCATGCCGCTGCGCACGCTGCATCTGGGCGATCCCTATCACTGTCAGTGCCGCAAGACCGCGCGGCTGCTGTCCGAGGCGATGGGGCGCAACCTCGTCGTCTCGTTCCAGTCGCGCTTCGGCCGGGCCAAATGGCTCGAGCCTGCGACCGACGCGACGCTCGAAGCGCTGGGCAAGAAGGGCGTGAAGCGCATCGCCGTGATCGCGCCGGGCTTTTCGGTCGATTGCCTCGAAACGCTGGAAGAGCTGGCGATCCAGGGCCGCGAGCAGTTCGAGGAGGCCGGCGGCGAGAAGTTTGCCTATCTGCCCTGCCTGAACGCCAGCACCGAAGGCATGGACATGCTCGAGACGCTGATCCGCCGCGAACTGGGGGGATGGATATGAGCGATCCTTCCATCAGCTTTCTCGATCGCGCCGAGCGGCCGCGTCTCGTGTATCATCACCGCCGCGCCAGCGCCGAGCGCGCCGCTGCGCCGACGCTCGTCTTCCTGCCCGGCTATGCCAGCGACATGACCGGCACCAAGGCGCTGGCGCTCGATGCCTGGGCGCAGGGGCAGGGGCTGGCAATGCTGCGCTTCGATTATGCCGGATGTGGCGCGAGCAGCGGCACGTTCGAGGATCAGGCTTTGGCCGACTGGCTGGGCGATGTGCTGGCGCTGATCGACAGCGTGGTCAGCGGCCCGGTCGTGCTGATCGGATCGTCGATGGGCGGCTGGCTGGCGTTGCTGGCGGCGCTGGCGCGGCCGCAGCGCGTGGTGGGGCTCGTCGGCATCGCTGCCGCGCCCGATTTCACGATGTGGGGCTTTTCCCAGGAAGAGAAGATGACCATCCTCACCGAAGGACGGCTCGAGCGGGCGAGCGAATACGGCCCCGAGCCGATGGTCACCACGCGCCGCTTCTGGCAATCGGGCGAGGGCAACCGCGTGCTGATCGGCGAGATCGCGTTCGATGGCCCGGTGCGGCTGATCCATGGCCAGGCCGATGCCGATGTGCCGTGGCAATATGCGCTGGAAACGCAAAAGCAGCTGCGCAGCAATGATGTGCAGTTGCTGCTGATCAAGGATGGCGACCACCGCCTGTCGCGCGATGCCGATATCGCGCTGCTGATCCAGACGGTGGGCAATCTGCTCGCGCAGATCGAACAGGGCTAGACCAGTTTCGCTTCGCGCACGATCGGGCGGGGGCGATGGTTCTCGTCCAGGGCGACGAAGGTGAACAGCCCGCTGGTGACGCGCACCTCTTCCGCATTGCGCCCGCGCGTGGCGATGACGTCGAGCCGGATCGCGATCGAGGTGCGGCCGACACGCTCGACCTCGCCATAGATCGAGATGATGTCGCGCAGCAGGATGGGCGCGAGGAACTGCATCGTCTCGATGGCGACCGTGGCGCACGGCCCCTGCACTTCGCGGCCGGCGATGATGCCGCCGGCGATATCCATCTGCGCGAGCACCCAGCCGCCGAAGATATGGCCGTTGGAATTGATGTCCGACGGCGCGGGCACGACGCGCAATATGGGTTCGCGGCCCGCAGCCAGCGTTCCGGTCAGTTCAGCCATGGATCAGTCCCCCCTCAAGGCGCGTCGGGATCGAGCGCGTCGTCTATCGATTCGTCATGCCCGGTGCCGCTGGAGAGGAACACCAGCCCCATCAGTGCTGCAGTCAGCATCATGGTAAAGCCGACGCCCAGCGCTGCAGCGATATACAGGTGGATCGACACGGTGCCGTGCAGCAGGAACAGGCCGACCAGGGTCAGCACCACCGCAAGACCGGTAACGCTCCCCATCCAGCCCATCACCCGCCAGTAGCGGCGCCAGGCAAAGCGGGCATAATCGGGATCATCGAGATTGGAAAAGCGTGGCATGATCGCGATATAGGGCTTGCGCGCTTTTCTTTCCAAGCATTTCGTGGGACCATCGTTCGAGCTTGAGTCGCCATGGCGGCCTGCATGCATGCGGTACCGCCGACCAAGGTGACCGGGCCTTGCCAAGGAGAGCGCATGCCATGACCATTGCCACCATCCTGTCGAAACGTGACGGTATCGTGCACCAGTGCACCTGCACCGCCACGGTGCGCGACGCTGCCAATCTACTGGCGGAAAGGCGCATCGGTGCGCTGCCGATCGTGCGCGATGGCGAGGTTGTCGGCATCTTTTCCGAACGTGACCTTGTCTATAGGCTGAACTCCGATGGGCCCGGCATCCTCGACCAACCGGTCGAAGCGGCGATGACCGCGCCGCCGATCACGGTCACCCCCGATACGCCGGTGATGTCTGCACTGTCGCTGATGACCCGCAGGCGGATCCGCCACTTGCCGGTGGTCGAAGGCACGACGCTGATCGGCTTCGTCTCGATCGGCGATCTGGTGAAGTACCGCATCGACAAGATCGAAAGCGAAGCTGCGGCGCTGAGGGATTACATCCAGAGCGTTTGAGGGCTGAAGTCGGCGCGTACGTCCCTCGACTTCAGCTTGTTGCTGAAGTTTATCCTGAGCGTCGCCGACAGGCGGCGTCGAAGGGCTCGGGACAGACGGGGAGGGGTGCACTACGCGGAAAGGCACTATCCTCTCCGCGTTCCCGAGCGAAGTCGAGGGACGTACGCGCGAGCCTCTCGAACACCGCTAGCGCATCAACCCGCCCAGCAGGTTGCGCGCGAATCGTCCCAGACCCGGAAAGCCGAACGCCTTGCCGATCTCGGTCGCGACCGTGCCTGCAGCCGCACTGGCTGCGCTGGCACCAGGCCGGGCGCTGCTTTTCTTGCCGCGAATTGCGCCCGCGATCACCGCGCCTGCCGATGCCGCGGCCGCGCCTGCTGCCGCATTGCCAGCCTTCGCCCAGATCGATGTTGTCTTGCGCGGCTGCTTGGCGACGGTTTCCTTGCCCTTGACCTCTACCTCCTCGGCCACGGCAGCCGCATCAGCGGCCTTTTGCGCCAGAACTTCCATCGCCGATTCGCGCTCGATCCGGGTGTCGTACTTGCCGTCATAGGGCGAGACCGACTGGATGATCGCGCGCTCCTTCGGCGTCAGCGGGCCCAGCCGCGAGCGCGGCGGCCGGATCAGCGTGCGCTGGGTGATCGAGGGCGATCCGTCCTCGAGCAGTACTGAGACCAGAGCCTCGCCGGTTTTCAATTCCGTGATCGCGGTCTCGACATCGAGCTCGGGGTTGATGCGGAAGGTATCCGCCGCAGCCTTGATCGCCTTCTGGTCGCGCGGGGTGAAGGCGCGCAGCGCGTGCTGCACCCGGTTGCCCAGCTGTCCTGCGACCTTTTCAGGGATATCGATCGGGTTCTGGGTAACGAAATAGACGCCCACGCCCTTAGAGCGGATCAGGCGGACGACCTGCTCGATCTTCTCCTCCAGCGCCTTGGGTACATCGTCGAACAGCAGATGCGCCTCGTCGAAGAAGAAGACCAGCTTCGGTTTTTCGGGATCGCCCACCTCGGGCAGCGTCTCGAACAGTTCGGACAGCAGCCACAGCAGGAAGGTGGCGTAGAGCTTGGGGCTCTGCATCAGCTTGTCGGCGGCGAGCACGTTGATATAGCCACGCCCCTGGTCGTCGCAGCACAGGAAATCGTCGATCTCGAGCGCCGGTTCGCCGAAAAATTCGCCCGCGCCCTGGCTTTCCAGCTGGAGCAGCTGCCGCTGGATGGTGCCGACGCTGGCCTTGGTGACATTGCCGAAGCGTGCGGACAGCTCGCTCGCGTTTTCGGCCGTGTAGGCGAGCACTGCTTGCAGGTCGGCGAGGTCGAGCAGCAGCAGCCCCTTCTCGTCGGCATAGCGAAAGGCGATGTTGAGCACGCCTTCCTGCGTGTCATTGAGCCCCATCAGCCGCGCGAGCAGCAGCGGCCCCATCTCGCTGATCGTGGTGCGAATCGGGTGGCCCTGTTCGCCGTAAAGGTCCCAGAAGATCGCCGGATTGTCCGAATAGGCATAGCCTTCGAGCCCGATCTCCGCCGCGCGTGCGACCAATTTGTCGTGGTGCTTGAACGTCGGCGATCCGGGCATCGCGATGCCGGCGAGATCGCCCTTCACGTCGGCGACGAACACCGGTACGCCCGCTGCGGAAAAACTCTCGGCAATGCCCTGCAAGGTCACTGTCTTGCCGGTGCCGGTGGCGCCTGCGACCATGCCGTGGCGGTTGGCGCGGGCCAGTACCAGGTTCTGCCGCTCGCCGCCGCCCAGGCCAAGAAAGAGTTCGGTCATGTAAGGATGCTCCCCCGCAGCGCCGTGCTGTTTGCGCCGGTATAACCGGGCGCGGCGCGCAAAGTCGAGGGAGCAGCGATGTAAACTGTCGCGCCGGGGCAGGCAGCGGGGAGCGCCCCCGGCGCGATCGGCGTCAGCTGCCGTGGCCGGACAGAAAGGCCTCTACCGCCTCGGCAAAACGTTCGGGCTGGTCCAGCATGATGAAGTGGCGGCTGTTGTCGATCCGCTTCAGCTGCACGCCGGCGAGACCCGAATAGGCCCCGGCATAAAGGCTGTCGACATAAGCGACCGGCCCCACCACGGTGTCATGGGGGTAGAGCACGGTCACAGGGACGCTGATTCTGCCCAGCACGGGCCGGATATCGGTGAGCAGGACATCGTGAAAGACCTGCGCGGTCACGCGATGGTCTGCTCCTGCGCTCCACGCCATCACCTGCTTGCGGCCCTCTGGTGTGGCGGACATGGTCGCCAGTGTCGGGTCATCGGAACTTTGTGGCTGCGGTCCTGCCGCCAGTGCTGCCCTGAGCAACGCCTCGGCCTGCGGGCGCACGGCATCGACGGTCGCCAGAGGCGAGAAGATCAGGCCGATGAATGGCAGGCTGTCCTCGATCAGCACCCGGCCCAGCAGATCCGGGTGGCGCGCGGCGATCATCGCTGCGGTCAGACCCCCCATCGAATGGCCGATGACCGCCGGTTTCTTGAGGCCCGAATCACGAATGTAACTGGCAACATCTTCGACGAACGGCTCCAGCACCGGGCCGCTGGCATTGGCTCCGGCAGCATCGCCAAAGCCACGGATCTGCACCAGATGCAGGCGGTATCGGCCCTTGAGCTGTTCAACCGTCGGGTCCCACACGCTGCGCGGACTGGCAAGGCCGGGGATGAGAATGACGTCGGGGCCATTGCCGACCACGGTTACGGTCATGCGGGTTCGTTCAGCCTGCGCGGTCGGTCGCGGGGCCTGTGGGTCTGCCGGGCGAGCCAGGGCTGGCACGTTCAGGGCAGCAGCAAGGGTGGCCGCCGCAAGAGCAGCACGCAAGAGAGTCTTCATGTCGGTGTCCTTAGTTTGGGCAGGGAGGGCGGCGGGCACCGCCAGATCAGTCGCGCAGGAAGATCGCCTCGATCGGCAGATTGAACAGATCGGCGATGCGGAAGGCAAGCGGGAGCGAGGGGTCGTATTTGCCCGTCTCGATCGCGTTGATGCTCTGCCGCGAGATTTCCAGCGCATCGGCGAGATCGCCCTGCGTCCAGTCGCGCTCGGCGCGCAGTACCTTGAGCCGGTTCTTCATGCGCGCCACCTTACGACAGGGGCCGCCAGCCCCCACATCGCAAACCAGACCGCTCCCACCCATTGCGGGCCGGTGTCGATCACATCGAACACCTGCAGGAACTGCCAGACGGTGACGATGGCCAGGGTCAGCGCGGTAGCGAGCAGCGTCTGCTTGATCAGCAGCAACCGCTGATATTCGTCATCCGCCTCGACCAGCAGTCGGAAGATCGCCCAGAAGACGCCGATGATCGGAAAGGCGCTGATCAGCGCGAGCCCGATCAGCGTGCCCTGGGCATGGTCGCCGCCATTGTTGGCAAAGATCAGGCTACCGGTCAGGGCGGCCACATAAGCCCCCATGAACAGCAGCAGCCGCGCGGCGTAGCGGCGCATATAGGCGGGCATGGTCTTGTGCGTGGTCATGTCACGCGTCCTCCGAAGGCTGGCAGCTGTCCTGGTCGCCAAAGGCAAAGCGGTTGACCAGCTGGCCCAGCGTCAGCCCGATGCACCACATCGGGAAGACGAAGAAGACTGCCAGCTTCGGAACCTCGGGCGAGAAGAGTTCGAGCACGCCCCATACGCTGGTGATCGCCAGCGTCGCCCCGGTGGCGACCAGAAATTTGCGCACCTCGAGCATGCGCAGATACTCGTCGTCGAGCTCGATCAGCAGCCGCCCCATCGCCCAGAGCCAGCCGAGCGCGGCGATGCCGGGAAGCAATGCGAGCCCTATCGTCAGCGCGCTGGCAGGTGCATCGTCGGGCAGCAGTGCGGCCGCCAGGGTAATCGCGCCGACATAGGCGGAGGTGATCGGGATGATGCGCCGCGTGTAGCGGCGGATTGCGGGATGATCCTTGGCCTGCACGGGTCAGCAGCCCTTGCGGCGCGCGCACCGGTCGCGCTGCGTGACCGAGATGACGGCGAGGATCGGCAGCGTGGTGAACAGCGCCTGCGCGGTGCCATCGGAGATCACGTCCAGCACGTTCAGCACCGCCAGCGCCATGATGGCGAGCGCCCAGCACAGGGCATGGAGATAAGCATTCATGGTCAAGCTCCCTTGATTCGATGTAAAGGAACATTGTCTTTTGGTGCTGCGAATGTCAAGTACCCTTGATAAAAGGATTGGGGAACTTGTCGTTTACAGGTTGGGGAGGGTCGCTCCATCTCTCTCCCCTCCCGCAGGCGGGTGGGGAGAGAGGTATAGTGACTCCGTCACCATTCGCCGCTATATCAGGCCCATGGCGAGCATCCGCACCCTGACCAGCACTAGCACCACTCCGGGCAACCGGGGGCGGGCAAGCGCGGGCTGACTTTCGCGATTGCCAGCCACCCCGGTGCGGGTGGCTTTGGCGTCAGCCCCTCGCACTTTCCCTGATCATCGACGCTGAAAACTGGCCCTTTTGGGCTGCGCCGGATTGTGCCATGGCGCAGGAACAAGCGACAAGAAAGACACATGATATGTCCCAGCTTCTGAAGATCAGCCTGCCCGATGGTTCGGTGCGCGAAATGCCGCAAGGGTCGACCCCGGCAGATGTCGCCGCCGCGATCGGCCCCGGCCTTGCCAAGGCGGCGATCGCCGCGCGGGTCGATGGCGAGCTGCGCGATATCATGCGGCCGTTCGAGGGCGATGCCCAGCTGGCTTTGGTCACCGCGCGCGACGAGGCCGATGCGCTCGAGCTGGCACGACACGATTTCGCGCATGTGCTCGCAGAGGCGGTGCAGAGCCTGTTTCCCGGAACGCAGATCACCTTCGGGCCTTCGACCGACGACGGCTTTTACTACGACTTCGCGCCCAAGGAACGCCCGTTCACCGACGAGGACCTGCCCGCGATCGAAGCCGAGATGCGCCGCATCATCGCCGCCGATCTGCCGCTGGTGCGCGAGGTGTGGAGCCGCAGCGACCTGATCGCGCGCTGGCAGGCGGCGGGCGAAAGCTTCAAGGCAGAATGGGCCGCCGAGCTTCCCGACAACGAGGAGCTGACGGTCTACTGGTCGGGCGAACCGGGGCGTCCCGGCGCGTGGATGGACATGTGCCGCGGTCCGCATCTGGCTTCGACCGGCAAGCTCGATCCGCAGGCATTCAAGCTGACGCGCGTCTCGGGCGCATACTGGCGCGGCGACCAGCGCAACCCGCAGCTCAGCCGTATCTACGGCACCGGCTGGCTCAACAAGAAGCAGCTCGATGCGCATCTGGTGCGGCTCGAAGAAGCCGCCAAGCGCGACCACCGCAAGATCGGCGCGGAGATGGACCTGTTCCACCTCCAGGCCGAAGCGCACGGATCGGTGTTCTGGCATCCGCGCGGTTTCGTGATCTATCGCGCGCTCGAAGCCTATATGCGCCGCCGGCTCGACGCCGCCGGTTATCTGGAGGTGAAAACGCCGCAGGTGATGGACGCGCGCCAGTGGGAGCAGTCCGGCCACTGGGGCAAGTATCGCGAGAACATGTTCGTCATCCCCGACGAGGTGCCCAACACCGAGGACGAGGGCCCGGTGGTGTCGAACGACGCCGCCTGGATGGCGCTCAAGCCGATGAACTGCCCCGCGCACGTTCTGATCTTCCGCCAGGGCATCAAGAGCTATCGCGACCTGCCGCTGCGGCTCGCCGAGATGGGCTGCTGCCACCGCAACGAGCCGCACGGCGCGCTGCATGGGCTGATGCGCGTGCGCCAGTTCACGCAGGACGATGCGCACATCTTCTGCCGCGAAGACCAGATCGTCGACGAGATCGCCAAGTTCTGCGACCTGCTCGACACGGTCTACAAGGATCTGGGCTTTGGCGACTATGCCATCAAGCTCGCGCTGCGGCCTGAAAAGCGGTTCGGCACCGACGAAATGTGGGACTGGTCCGAACAGTCGATGCGCGATGCCGTCGCAGCCACAGGCCGCAACACCGCAGAATGGGGCTGGGAAGAGCTGCCCGGTGAAGGTGCGTTCTATGCGCCCAAGCTCGAGTTCCACCTGACCGACGCGATCGGCCGCACCTGGCAGGTCGGCACCATCCAGACCGATACCGTGCTGCCCGAGCGATTGGACGCAGGCTATATCGCCGAGGATGGCAACCGCCACCGCCCGATCATGCTGCACCGCGCGATCCTGGGCAGCTACGAACGCTTCATCGGCATCCTGATCGAGCATTATGCGGGCAAGTTCCCGCTGTGGCTCGCGCCGGTGCAGGCAGTGGTGGCGACGATCGTCTCGGACGCCGATGATTATGCGCGTGAAGTCGTCGCAACGCTGCAGGCGGCGGGAATTCGCGTCGAGGAGGATCTGCGCAACGAGAAGATCAACTACAAGGTGCGCGAGCATTCGGTCGGCCGGGTGCCCAACATCCTGGTCGTTGGCAAGCAGGAGGCCGAAAAGCGCACCGTCGCGCTGCGCCGCCTGGGCCAGCAGCAGCAGGAGTTCCTGTCGCTGGACGAGGTCGTCGCGATGCTCAAGAGCGAGGCGCTGCCGCCTGATCTTAAGGGCTGAATCCAAGCATTATCAGACGCAAAAAGCCCCCTGTTCCAGCATCGGAACAGGGGGCTTTTTTGTGCCTGCAGCGTGCGGTGCTGCGGCACAAGAAAAAGGGCGCGATGGCCGAAACCACCGCGCCCTGTTTATCTCCCCCGACAGGGAAGACGTTAGATCAGAACTTCACACGGACACCCAGGCGGATACCGTAGAGCGACGGCCGCGTGACCAGCGCCTCGTTCGGCAACAGAACGTTCGAATAACGGTACTGCGTGCAGCTATTGCCATTGGCCTGCGCGCAGGTCGCCTGAACCAGCGTCGAGGTCTGCGGGAAGCCAACCTGGCGCAGCGAACCCCAGTCGCTGTCGATCAGGTTCAGTACGTTTTCGATGTCTGCAAAGACCGAGAGCTTCGATCCGAACAACAGCGGTACTTCCTGTTCGAGATGGAGATCCACCTTGAAGAAGTCGGGCGACTGCTGCGTATTCTTCGAAACAACACCGCCACGGAACTTTTCGAGGCCCAGCTGGGCAACCGCGTTGTTGAATGCGGTTTCCGTTGCAGCATTCGCGAAGGTGACGCGAGGATCGTTGCCGGCGGTCGGGATGTACAGCAGGGTCCGGTTGTTGTTGCCGATGGTACCCGTCAGAGCCGGGCGGCCATTGGCATCATTGACGTTGTCGAACATCGTGATGCTGTAAGGACGGCCCGAACGATATTCACCAAACAGGCTGATGCGCGTGTTGTGGGTATCGTCAAACAACGGCTTGTTGAAATCGATGCCGAACTTCCACTGGTCCTTGATCTCGTAAATCGAGCGGCCGAGGGCGACGTTGTTCGGATCGAAAAACGCGTTGTTGCCGTACAGCGAACTCGAGGTCGACGAGGTGATCGCATTGACATCGGTCACGTCAGAACGGGTGTAGCTACCCGAAATGCTCAGACCCCAATCCCAGCTCTTTTCTACCTGGAACGAACCAATCCACGAACGTCCATCGGTGGTGTTGGTCATCACCAGGTCACGGTTGTTGGTCGGCGTTCCACCAATCGGGCCATAGCGCAGACGGCCATCGGGCAGGGTGCCGATGGGAACCGAGCGTGCGTCGATCCAGTTGTAGCCATAAACCTGCTGGCCATACAGGACCGTTGCACCGAACAACCAGCCATCACCCAGCGGACCAAGGTCGGCTTCGTAGCTCGCCGACAGAGTTGCGCGCATCTGGCGGGCCAGCTTGAGATCGGGATCGACAGCGTCGGTTGGTGCACCAGCCAGCGAGGCCACGTTCGTCGTCAGGAAGCTTTCCACGCTGGGCGCGAAACTCGTCAGGTTCACGTTGTTCAGACCGGCAGCACACAGCGATCCAGCCGTGTTGCACTGGGCGGTCCGATTGATCGTGATCTGGTTGGTCAGCTGACCCGTGTTGGAGAAGCTGTTCGAGAGGAACACGTCAGGCGTGCCGCCTGCAAAGATCCCTGCGCCGCCGCGGATTACCAGACGGTTGGTAGCATTCCAGGTAAACCCGAAGCGAGGCTGGACTGCGCCAAGGCCGTTGAAGGTGAACTGGTTCGAAAAGCCAGTCCGCGCCAGGAAGTTGGCATTGGCCGCCGGGCGATCGGGAACGTTCAGAAGGTCATAACGAACGCCATAGCTGATCTGCAGGGTATCGGTTGCCTGCCAATCGTCCTGGAAACCGAAGGTGAAGGTCTGGCTGCTGAAGCGAGCGGCACCGTCATTCGGGTCGAGCGACGGTACAGCATTGTTCAACTGCAGCTGGCCTGCGTTGCGGTTCTGGAAATCGGTGATCGAGTCGAAATAGAACTGACCCAGTGAGCGAGGCACAAAGAGGTTGAACGTGCTCTGATCGGTGTAACCAACCGTCAGGCGCAGGTCATGATCACCGACGCTGAGACGACCGGTGAAATCGAGCGACAGATTTTCGGTGTTCAAGGCGTTGGCATGACGGAACACGTCAGGACCGAACACGATCTGGGGGACGCCAGTGGAGCAGTTGGTTGCCGATCCGGCTGCCACTTCGTCCAGACAAACCGAAACCTGGCCGATGTTGTTGTCGCCAAACGCGGTCTGACCGCGGTTATAATCGCGATAGGATGCACGAAACTCTGTCGACAGATTGTCGGCCCACTGGCTGTTCAGCTGGAAAACGCCCGAATTGACTTCTTCGGTCAGTTCGTAACCGTTCGAGAACAGGCCAAGGCGTGGCGAAGACAGGCTGGTCGAAGTGTTCTGCTGGAACTGCTGATTGCCCACGTTGCGGACATAGGTAACCGAAGCGCGGTGGCCATCGGTGATGTTCCAGTCCAGCTTGGCAACCAACTTTTCGTCTTCTTCGACGGCGTTCTGGATCTGGCCCAGCGTGTCATAGTTGTAGATCGACTGAGCGAGCTGGCTGACCCGGTCAATCTGCGCCTGGCTCAGGTTGGGGATCGGGGCGGAGAAGCCGGCACCGACGCCATTGTCGAAGGGATCGCTCTCTTCGGTCTTTTCATAGGCGAACATGAAGAACAATTTGTCCTTGATGAGCGGGCCGCTGATGTTGCCGCCATATTGCTTCGAATCGAAGTCGAGCGACACGTCCCGTCCACGCGTCCTGTTACCCGTCAGGCTGTCATCGGTGTAGGTGAAGAATGCGCCGCCATGGAAATCGTTGGAACCCGAGCGCAGCACAACGTTGATCGCGCCACCCTGGAAATCGCCCTCAGCGATGTCGAAAGGAGCAACCTTGACCGAGAACTGCTCGATCGCATCGAAAGGCACGGGGCCACGCGAAGTCGGGAGGCCGCCGTTGTTCAGGCCGAAATCGTCCGAGAACTGGACGCCATCGACCGAGAAGCGGTTCAGGCGGCCGTTGGTCCCGGCGATCTCGATCGTCCGGCTGTTGGAAAGATCCATGGTGACGAACGGGTCACGGCGAGCAAGGTCGCGGATGTCGCGGTTGATCGAAGCAACGCCATCGATTTCTTCACGGCTCAGCGCGGTGATCGGGCCCTTGCTGGTTTCGAGCGAGTTGCGCACCGAGGAGGCGGATACGACGATCACGGCTTGCGACTGCAGCTCGATGGGCAAGCGAAGCGGCTGGCCAGCCTGCAGGAAAATGTCGGTGACAGAGGACTGTTCAAAACCGTCCGCGTTGATTTCGATGACGAACGGGCCGCCGACACGAAGGCCGTTGGCACTGAAGTTGCCCTGTGCATCCGTGGTCGAGCTCGACACGGTACCAGAAGGCGTGTGGATCACGCGGACCTGTGCGCCTGCGAGCGGTGCTCCGTCGCCGGTGACGGAACCGCGGATCGCCGAGGTCGTTTCCTGGGCGTATGCTGGCGTCGCCATGACGGTAGCCAACGAAAGCGCGGCCGCACTGGCCGCGAGATAATAGCGAATATGCATGTGTCTTTCCCCGTTTCTTGCCGCCCATTGGACACTGGCGGCTATGAAAGCGCTCTCACAACTCAAGAGATGAGCGGCGCACTAGTCGGCGCTAAGGACACAAAAGCGAAAGCAATGTGAAAGATATGTGACAGTTATAAGTCACAATATGACACCGGGAGTGCTCTCACGGGCGAGTGAGTGCAAAGTGTTGATAAATATAACAAAAAAGGGATGTTGAGCCACAGCCGGGTGGCGGGGACGGCCGGGCCTGATCTGGGTGGATGACGATTTGTTCGCAACTGCGGCATAAATGACACGCTCATTTGCGGGATGATTGTCACAAATGTGTTGCAGCGCAGCGAACCGGGTGGTCGCCGCGCGACTCGCCGGAAAGGCAGCAAAAAGGGCGCGGAAACCAGTTCCGCGCCCCGTTTGTCGGTCGAATATGCGAACGTCAGCCGGTCAGGCGGCGTCGCCTGCCTCGATCTTGTCCTTGGCGGCAAACACCTGGATCGGGTCCTTGCGGCCCTCGACCACGTCCTTGTCGACGACGATCTCGGCAACGCCCTTCATGCCGGGCAGTTCGAACATGGTGTCGAGCAGCATCGCCTCGACGATCGACCGCAGGCCGCGTGCGCCGGTCTTGCGCTCGATGGCCTTCTTGGCGATCGCCTCGAGCGCGTCCTCGGTGAAGCTCAGCTCCACGTCCTCCAGCTCGAACAGCTTCTGATACTGCTTGATCAGCGCGTTCTTGGGCTCCTTCAGGATCTGCACCAATGCGGTGATATCCAGGTCTTCCAGCGTGGCGATGACCGGCAGGCGGCCGACGAATTCGGGAATCAGGCCGAACTTGAGCAGATCCTCAGGCTCGGTCTTGGTCAGCATCTCGCCGGTCTTGCGTTCCTCGGGCGAGGCGACATGCGCGCCAAAGCCGATCGACTTGCCCTGCAGACGGTCACCGATGATCTTTTCCAGACCCGCAAACGCTCCGCCGCAGATGAACAGGATGTTGGTGGTGTCGACCTGCAGGAATTCCTGCTGCGGATGCTTGCGCCCGCCCTGCGGCGGAACCGAAGCGGTGGTGCCTTCCATCAGTTTGAGCAGAGCCTGCTGTACGCCCTCGCCCGACACGTCGCGCGTGATCGAGGGGTTTTCGGCCTTGCGGCTGATCTTGTCGATCTCGTCGATATAGACGATGCCGCGCTGGGCCTTTTCGACATTATAGTCGGACGCCTGGAGCAGCTTGAGGATGATGTTCTCGACATCCTCGCCGACATAGCCGGCTTCGGTCAGCGTCGTTGCATCGGCCATCGTGAACGGCACGTCGAACGTCTTGGCGAGCGTCTGCGCGAGCAAAGTCTTGCCGCAGCCAGTGGGGCCGACGAGCAGGATGTTCGACTTGGCGAGTTCAACCTCGCCCGAACCCTTGCCAGAATGATTGAGGCGCTTGTAGTGATTGTGCACCGCGACCGAAAGCACGCGCTTGGCGCGGTTCTGGCCGATGACATAATCGTTGAGGACATCGCAGATCTCCTGCGGCGTAGGCACGCCGCCATCCTTCTTGCCGGCCAGGCCAGCTTTCGATTCCTCGCGGATGATGTCGTTGCACAGCTCCACGCACTCGTCGCAAATGAACACCGTAGGTCCGGCGATCAGTTTGCGCACCTCATGCTGCGATTTGCCGCAGAAAGAGCAGTACAGGGTGCTCTTCGAATCGGAACCGCTCAGCTTGGTCATAGCTCTTCCTTCTGTTCCGGCGCCTTCTTGCCCGGAACGTGACGTTTCAGCCTAATGCCTAAAATGCGAAATTCAACACGCAACACCGATGCATAGCCCCGGTGGCGCGATGAATCCCGCAGCGGATAAGGCTGCGAGGCACTCGTGATAGAATGCAATCGTTGTTAATTCCCTGCTTCGTCGGACGGAGCGGGGCGTTTTTCCATCACATGATCGACCAGACCGAATTCCTTGGCCTCGTGCGCTTCCAGGAAGGTATCGCGGTCCATCGCCTTTTCGATGGTCGCCAGATCCTTGCCGGTGAACTGCACGTACAGGTCGTTCATGCGCTTGCGGATGCGCAGGATCTCGCGCGCCTGGATCTCGATGTCCGATGCCATGCCACGCGCGCCGCCCGAAGGCTGATGCACCATGATGCGGGCGTTCGACAGCGCGGTGCGCATGCCGGGTTCACCGGCGGCGAGCAGGAAGCTGCCCATCGATGCGGCCTGGCCGATGCACACGGTGGCCACGCGCGGACGGATGTACTGCATCGTGTCGTAGATCGCCATGCCCGCTGTCACCACGCCGCCGGGCGAGTTGATGTACATCGAGATGTCCTTCTTCGGATTTTCCGATTCGAGGAACAACAGCTGCGCCACGATCAGCGAGGCCATGTTGTCCTCGACCTCGCCGGTCACGAAGACGATCCGTTCACGCAGCAGCCGCGAGAAAATGTCAAAGCTGCGCTCTCCCCGGTTCGACTGTTCGATAACAATCGGGACCAGAGCATCGCGGACGGTATCGTACATAAAGGGCCTTCTTTCTGCTCTTGTATATGAGCCGCCTAAATCGGCCTGTTTGCGCAAGAGTTCAAGCCCCGATGCATGGGGGCAGGGCGAATGGTCCGGTCCGGACCTGCCGAATCGGGTTTTCAGCCCTGCGAGGTGAGCGGCGAGGCCGCCGGACGCCCGCCTGCGCGGACCATCAGCGTTGCCACCGCGCCGCCCAGCATCAATACGCCGGCCAGCACAATCGCGTTGCGCGGATCGGACCCCAGCAGCGGCGCGTAGATCAGCGGCATGGTGACTGTCTCGATCAGCATCGGCACGACGATGAACATGTTGAAGATGCCCATATAGACGCCGGTGCGTTCCGGCGGAATGCAGTCGGCGAGCATGACATAGGTGTTGCCCATCATTCCGGCCCAGCCCAGGCCGATGCCGATCATCGGTATGAACATCGCGGTGCGGCTGTCGATCATCGGCAGGCTGAGCATCGCCAGGCCCGATGCGACGAGGCAGAAGGCGTGCACCGGCCTTGCCCCCAATCGGCGCACGATCGGGATCAGCAGCAGTGCGGACACGAAGGCAACGGCATTGTAAGCCACGCCCATCTGTTGCGCGGTGAGCGAGGCGGAGATGAAGTCCGCGCTGCCTGCGCGCTCGCCACCGGGGAACAGGGTCCGCGACACCGACAGCGAGATGAACTGCCAATAGACGAACATCGCATACCATTGGCACAGCATTGCCCAGGCGAGCTGGCGCATGGGCTTTGGCATGGCGATGAACGCGTCGCGGATTTCGGCGAGCGCAGCGAAAGCGCCTGAGGGCTTTGCCGCCATCTCGGCCAGTTCGGCCTCGCTCAGCTTCAGCTCAGGGACGCGGACCACCGACCAGACGATCGTCGAGATCGAGAGGATCGCACCGATCACGAAGGCGATTCGCACGATTACCGGAATGCCATTGATATCGACCAGGTTCTGGCTGATGCCGAACCCGACGAGCAGGCTGGGCGTCGCGTAGGACAGGCATTGCGCAAGCCCGGTGAACGCGCTCTGCACCAGAAAGCCCGCCGGTCTTTGCCCCGGCTCGAGCCGGTCGGCGACATAGGCGCGATAGGGTTCCATCGTGATGTTGTTGCCTGCATCGAGCAGCCACAGCAGGCTCGCGGCCATCCACAGCGTGCTCGAATAGGGCATCAGGAACAGGCACAGCGAGCAGATCACCGCGCCGATCAGGAAATAGGGTGTGCGCCGCCCGAGCCTGGACCGCGTGCGATCGGACAGGGCGCCGACCAAAGGCTGGATCAGCAGCCCGGTCATCGGGCCTGCCAGCCACAACAAGGGCATCGTCGCCTCGTCCGCACCCAGAAAGGTGTAGATCGGCGTCATGTTGGCCTGTTGCAGGCCAAAGCTGAACTGAAGGCCGAAGAAGCCGAGATTCATTTCGACGATTCGCGCGAGCGAAAGCCGCGGTGCGGAGGGCGCACGGCCCATGGAGCTGGTCTGCGGGGCGTGCGTGGCGCTGGTCATGGGCCGGTCCTTCATCCTCGATTGGCGTCTTGCCTTGCGCCTTGGATAGCATGCTATGCTTGCGGCAGCCTGCTTGGCAAGCCTTTTTGCAAACGATTGCAGAATGGGTATTGCAATCGTTTGCGGTCGTGGTAGCATAAGCGATCAAAGCCGACTAACCGGCAGGTTCAGGAGAGATGTGATGTCGATTTCAAAGGCCTTGCGCGTACGCAGCGCATATGCAGCACTCGCCGCTGCTAGCTTGAGTTTCTCTTCCAACGCTTTCGCGCAGGACGCTGCCGCCGCTGAAGGCGAGCAGGACGATGTCATCATCGTCACCGCCGTGGCGCGCGGCGCCAACGTGCTCGACAGCTCGGTCTCGGTCAGCGCGCTCGATGCCGATCAGATCGCCACCGCCGCCCCGCGCAGCGCTGCAGAAATCTTCCGCAACATCCCCGGCATCCGCTCCGAATCGTCGGGCGGCGAAGGCAACGCCAACATTGCCGTGCGCGGCCTGCCGATCGCATCGGGCGGCGCCAAGTTCCTGCAGTTGCAGGAAGACGGCCTTCCGATCCTCGAATTTGGCGACATCACCTTCGGCAACGCAGACATCTTCCTGCGCGCCGACCTTAACATTGCCCGCGTCGAGGCGATTCGCGGCGGCTCTGCCTCGACCTTCGCCTCCAACTCGCCCGGCGGCGTGATCAACATGATCTCCAAGACCGGCAAGGACCAGAATGGCGGCACCATCCAGGCGACGCTCGGCCTCGATTTCGACGAGAAGCGCTTCGACTTCGATTATGGCGGTTCGCTCGGCCAGGATCTGTATTTCCACATGGGCGGCTTCGTGCGCCAGGGTGAAGGCCCGCGCGACATTGGCTATGACGGCAACCGCGGCGGCCAGATCAAGGTCAACATCACCAAGGAATTCACCGGCGGTTACGTCCGTTTCTACGGCAAGTACCTGAACGACCGGGCGGTCGCCTATCTGCCCAATCCGGTGCAGGTGACCGGCACCAATGCCGACCCCGTCTATTCCAATGTCCCCGGCTTCAACATCAGCGGCGACAGCCTGCACTCGCGCTTCTTCCGCTCGGCGCAGAGCCTCGACGGCAACAACCAGCCGCAGCGATACGACATCACCGCTGGCCAGCGTCCGCTGGTCAAGGCATTCGGGCTTGAAGGCGAGTTCGAGGTCGCCGATGGCTGGACGCTCACCAACCGTTTCCGCTTCTCCGATGTGTCGGGCAGCTTTGCCTCGCCCTTCCCCGGATCGATCGACACCGCCGCCAACACGGCGACTGCGCTCGCCGGTGCAGGGTCACGTCTGGTGTTCGCCAATGGCCTGCAGGCAGGTCAGAACGTTCCGGGCAACGCGCTGGTCGCCAGTGTCGTGCTGTTCAACACCCGGCTGAACAACCTGGACAACATCACCAACGATCTGCGCATCACCGGCGACTTTGCCGTGGGCAGCGGCACCGCAACGCTCACCGCAGGCTTCTACAAGTCGCGTCAGGAAATCAACACCGACTGGCTGTGGACATCGCACCTTCTGGAAGTGCGTGGCGGCGGTGATGCCGCGCTGATCGACGTGGTCAACGCCGCAGGCGCGCGGCGCAGCGACTTTGGCACCGTGGCGTACAGTGCCAGCTTCTTCGGCAATTGCTGCCGTCGGACCTATGATCTGCAATATGATACCAACGCCCCGTTCGCCTCGCTGTCGATGGCGTTCGACAAGCTGACCATCGATGGCAGCATCCGCTATGACTTCGGCGATGCCTCGGGCCGCACCTTCGGATCGGACCTCGGCGGTGGCCGTGTGGGCATCACCAGCTTCGATTTCAACCGCGACGGCGCGATCAGCGCCGCAGAAGCACAGACCGCAACAATTCCGCGGGGTGCGTCGGCGCTGGTCGATTACAGCTACGACTATTTCAGCTACTCGTTCGGCGTGAACTACCGGGTGAGCAACGATCTGGCGCTGTTCGCACGCTACAGCAAGGGCGGCCGCGCCAATGCCGATCGCATCCTGTTCAACAACGACAACGTCAATTTCGTCACCGGTGCCATCGCCAACGAAGGCCTGGCGATCGATTTCGTCAAGCAGGCCGAAGCGGGCGTCAAGTACCGCTCGGGCGGCCTGGCGCTCTATGCCACCGGCTTCTATGCCGAGACCGAGGAAACCAATTTCGAAGCGACCAGCCGCCAGACCTTCGACCGCCAGTTCAAGGCGCACGGCATCGAGCTCGAAGCCTCGTACCGTACCGGCGGCTTCACGCTGAGCGCGGGCGGCACCTATACCGATGCGGAAATCAGCCGCGACCGGATCAGCCCCGCCAACCAGGGCAACACCCCGCGTCGTCAGGCCGATTTCATCTATCAGCTGAGCGGCCAGTACGAGCAGGACATGTTCACTCTGGGTGCGAACATGGTCGGCACGACGGATAGCTATGCGCAGGACAACAACCTGCTGGTGCTTCCCGGCTTTGCCCAGGTCAACGCGTTCGTCGCGGTGCGTCCGATCGACCGGGTGCAGCTGTCGGTCAACGCCAACAACCTGTTCGACACCCGCGGCTTCACCGAAGCGGAAGAGGGCGCGATCCCGGCCAATGGCATCGTGCGCGCGCGCTCGATCAACGGCCGCACCATCTCTGCCACGCTGCGTTACGACTTCTGACGCAACCGATGACCACTGCCTGGACCGCCGCGCATGTTGCCACCCTTCCCGATCAGCCGCTGCCCGCGCTGGGGCTGATCGGAGCGCAGGATGTGCAGCGGGTCCTGCCTGATCTGCTGCTGTGGGACATGTGGCCCCTGCAGCTGGCCGATGGCCGGTTGGCTCCGGTGCGCGGCGGCAGCCTGTGGATGGTGCTCGCCGCGCCCGACCGGGGCGATCCCATCCTGCGGCATTTCGAGGCAAAGATCCGTCTGCTGCATCTCGATGCATCGGGCTGGCACGATCTGGGCGACATGCTGCCCTCGGGGCTGGGCGATTTCGAGCGCGAATGGTCTGGCTCGGCCGTGCTGGAAGAGGGCAAGGTCACGCTCTACTTCACGGCGGCGGGCTATGCCGACCGGCCCGGCGGCTTTCAGCAGCGGCTTGCCGAGACCAGCGGCACACTGCAGGAGGATGGCCGGATCACCGGTTGGTCACAGGTGCGCGAGAGCATCGTTGCCGATGGCACGGTCTATCTTCCCGCAGACAGGCACGATGGCGCACCCGGCACGGTCAAGGCCTTCCGCGATCCGGCATTCTTCATCGACCCTGCCGATGGCGCGCGCTACCTGGTGTTCACCGCCTCGCTCGCCGCATCGGACAGCGCCTTCAACGGCGCGGTCGGGCTGGCACGGCTGGATGCGGATGGCCAGTGGCAGTTGCTGCCTCCGATCATCCACGCCGACACGCTGAACAACGAGCTTGAGCGCGCGCAGATCATCGCGCATCAGGGGCTGTATTATGCCTTCTGGTCGACCCAAGCCTCTGTGTTCAATCCCGATGGCCCGACCGGGCCGACCGGATTTTATGGCATGGTGGCAGAGCAGCTCACCGGCCCCTGGGCGCCGCTCAATGGCAGCGGACTCGTGATCGCCAACCCCGATGCAGAGCCGATGCAGGCCTATAGCTGGTTTGCCAGTGCCGAGCTTTGGGTGTGCAGCTTTGTCGATCACTGGGGGCTGAAAGGCCGCCGGCCCACCGATAGCGCCTTTGTCGCTGCCGAGACCTTCGGCGGCGTGCCCGCGCCTGCGGTTCGCATCGCGCTGGATGGTGATCGTTCGCGCATCGTCGAAAGTCGTCCGATGGACCGGCTGCATGCCGACTGACCGCCCGCTGCTCGGCGCCATCGAGGCGGGCGGCACCAAGTTCGTGCTGGGTGTCGGCTATGGCCCTGGCGAGATCATCGACCAGCGGCAGATCGCGACGCGCGACCCGGAAACGACTCTGGCCGAGACGATCGCATTCCTTGGCGAGCACGCGGGCCTTGCCGCGATCGGCATTGGCTCGTTCGGCCCGTTGGAGCGCGATTCGCGCGACCCGCGATGGGGGCATATCCTCGCCACGCCCAAGCCTGGCTGGAGCGATTGCGACCTTGCCGGACACGTGGCACGCGCGCTTGGCGTGCCGGTCGCGTTCGATACCGATGTCAACGCAGCCGCCCTGGCCGAAGCGCGGGCCGGCGCGGCCCGCGATACCCAGGTCAGCGTCTATGTGACCATCGGCACCGGGATCGGCGGCGGTGTGATCGCCGATGGCCGGATCGTCGGCGGCAAAGGTCATCCGGAGCTGGGCCATATGCGCCCGCGCCGTGCAGCCGATGACAGCGATTTCGAAGGTGTCTGCCCTTTCCATGGCGATTGCCTGGAAGGGCTTGCGAGCGGCCCTGCGATCATCGCGCGCTGGGGCCAGTCGCTGTCGCATCTGGCTGCCGATCATCCGGCGCACGCCATCATCGCGGGATATCTGGCGGAAATGTGCAACACGCTGCGCGCGGCACTTGCGCCCGATGCGATCGTGCTGGGCGGCGGTGTGATGGGCACGCCGGGCCTGTTCGATTCCATCGTCGAGACAGCGCATGCCACCGATGGCGGCTATTTCGCGCTGCCGGCTGCCCAGGTGATCCGCCGCCCGGCGCTCGCCCCGGTCTCGGGGCTGGCAGGTGCCTTCCTGCTGGCGGCGGACCTTCTGGACGGCTGATTATTCTGCCGGGGCAGCGGCGAGCCTGTCCTGGGTGCGCAGATCGAAGTCCGATGCGTCGTGCCGCTCGTGCAGCTGTTCGCTCAGATCATCGCCCCATGTGCGATTGACGATCTTGCCGCGCTTGACCGCAGGCCGCTGGGCGATCTGATCTGTCCAGCGCAACAGGTGCGGATATTCCTGCACCTGCAGGAACTCCGCCGCGTTATACACCGCGCCACTCGCCACGCCACCATACCAGGGCCAGATCGCGATATCGGCAATCGAATATTCGCCGCCCGCCATAAATTCATTGTCGGCCAGATGGCGGTTCAGCACATCCATCTGCCGCTTGGTCTCCATGGTGAAGCGGTCGATGCAATATTCGATCTTGATCGGCGCATAGGCATAGAAATGGCCAAAACCGCCGCCCAGATACGGCGCGCTGCCCATCTGCCAGAACAGCCAGTTCATCACTTCGGCGCGACGGGCAGGATCGGTCGGCAGGAACGCGCCGAACTTTTCTGCCAGGTACAGCAGGATCGAGCCCGATTCGAACAACCGCACCGGCTGGGCACCGCTGCGATCCATCAGTGCAGGGATCTTGCTGTTGGGGTTGATCGCGACAAAATCGCTGCCGAACTGGCCGCCACTGCGGATGTCGATCAGCCACGCGTCATATTCGGCGCCCGCATGGCCTGCAGCGAGCAGCTCCTCGAGCATCACGGTGACCTTCACGCCATTGGGCGTTGCCATCGAATACAGCTGCAGCGGGTGCTTGCCGACGGGCAGCTCCTTGTCGTGCGTGGGGCCCGCGACGGGTCGGTTGATGTTGGCAAATGCCCCGCCATTGTCCTTGTCCCAGGTCCAGACGGCAGGGGGCGTGTAATCGGCGGGGAAGTTGGTCATGATCGGGCCTTTCTTGAAAGGATCGGCGCGCGCGGCGGGTTTGCCGCAATGCGTGTCTCAGCGATCAACATGGCGGCCCCTCGGCCCCAGTCAAGGGCGCAGCGCGGACTAGGCCGTGCTGATAAGGCGCGCACGAAAAAGGGCGACCATCGCTGGCCGCCCTTTCCCGAATCAGTACCTGAAATTCCCGAAGGAATCAGGGGCTGTTGGGCTCATCATCGTCAGCGATGACGATGATGCCGCCAACAACAGCGGCAGCGGCCACGACACCAATGATGATGCCGGTGCTGCCTTCTGCGTCGCTCTCTTCGCTCGAAGCGCTGGACACGCGGGCTGCGGAAGTCGCAGCCTGTGCCAGAACCGGAGCGCCGACCATCGTGGTCAGAGCAAGCGCAGCCAGTGCGGTCTTTGCAATTTTCATAAGATTGTCCCTTCAGACGTGCTGCTAGCCCGTGCCGTATTCCACAGACTGTGAGCAATTGCAACATGCGCCGGACGCAACCCCCAAGGGTTTCGTCGCTCTTTTCAGGCAGTTCGCAGCACTTAGTCAACTTCGAGCAATCCCATGTCGGCCAGATGTAACGGGGCGACATAGAGCGCATCATCAAAGGCGACGCTGCTGGTCAGAGCATAGAATCGCTGTGCGTCAACCGCGCTCAAACCCATTTCACGGTAAAATTCAATGTATTCGCCGTGCACGGGGTCATCGGGTGATACGTCCGCTGCCTCGCGGCCAAGCTCGTCACGCCAGCTGTGAACCGCAAACTCGGCGCGCGAATCGGCCGTTCGCCGGACACCGGCGAGAAACAGCTCGACCGCACCCGATCGCACCGATCCACCCGCCGGAACGAAGGTTGCGATTCGCGCTGCCCGCAGCATGCGGCCCAGCGCCAGATTCGCCGCGTCATCTTCTGAGCCGGGGCAATCGATCATCTCCAGCGTCTGGATGTCCGGCCATGCGCGCAGCATCGCGGCAAACTGCGCCGGCGTCCCCGTGCCGACGACCCCGCGCATTTGTGCATTGTGCCGATCGATCACATGAAACGGCCCGAAGCGCGCCAGCACCGGTGCCGCCATATCGGCTCCCCTGTCCTTCGCGCGCGCGCCTGCAAGATTGTCCTCCCACGTGATCTCGATGGTTTCGATATAGGGAAGTCCTGCCTCGTGCCCCTCGACCGGCCCAGCACAAAGAGCGGCGCCGAGTGCGACAAGGGCAGATAGACGGCGCAGGTCAGGCATCATTGGGTTCCATCGGCAGCAGCGGTAACGCTCTGTCCGCGATGCGCGCCGGGCATGAGCAAAGCCTTTCCAAAGATGGTCAGCGAACGGCGTTAAGCGCAGGTTACCCTTGGCCGCCTTGCGCGCCGTCGCAGCGGTCATCGTCGTTACCGTTGCGGCAATTGCCTCCGGAATGAACCGATCATTCGGATTTCCCTCGACTCGGGTAGCGCGGCGCTTCAGTCTGCAGCGAGGGAACAAACAGGGGGCAGCGCATGGTCGCCATCGTTCAGACCGTGGCCTATCTGGGGCTGGAGGCACGCAGCGTCGAGGCGCAGGTGCAGATCTCGCCCGGCGTGAACAAGGGCATCGCGGTGGTCGGCCTGCCCGACAAGGCAGTGGGCGAAAGCCGCGAACGCGTCCGCGCCGCCATCGCCTCGCTGGGCCTGTCGCTTCCGCCCAAGCGCATCACCGTCAACCTCTCGCCCGCCGACCTGCCCAAGGAGGGGTCGCATTACGATCTGCCGATCGCGCTCGCGCTGCTCGCGGCAATGGGGATCATCGATGCCGAACTCGCCAGCGAATATGTCGCGGTGGGCGAGCTCGCGCTCGACGGACGGATCGCCGCCTCGCCGGGCGTGCTGCTCGCAGCCTTGCATGCCTCGGCGACCGGGCGCGGGCTGATCTGCCCGGCAGCGCAAGGCGCAGAAGCCGCGTGGGCAGGCGGCATCGACGTGATCGCCGCGCCCGATCTGCTCACCCTGCTCAACCACCTCAAGGGCAACGGCCGGCTGAGCCCGCCCAAGCCTGGGATCGCCGAAGAGTCCGCACCGGGGCCGGACCTGCGCCAGGTCAAGGGGCAGGAAACCGCCAAGCGCGCGCTCGAGATCGCGGCTGCCGGGGGGCATAACATGGTGATGACCGGGCCTCCAGGCGCGGGCAAGTCGCTGATGGCCTCATGCCTGCCGGGCATCCTGCCGCCGCTGACGCCGGAGGAGGCGCTCGAGGTTTCGATGGTGGCGTCGGTTGCGGGAACGCTCACCGACGGCCGGATCAGCCGCGCGCGCCCGTTCCGCGCGCCCCATCACAGCGCCTCGATGGCGGCGCTCGTTGGCGGCGGGTTGAAAGTGCGGCCCGGCGAGGTCTCCATGGCGCATCTGGGCGTGCTGTTTCTCGACGAACTGCCCGAGTTTCAGCGCACCGTGCTCGATTCGCTGCGACAGCCGCTCGAAACCGGCGAAGTCAGCGTCGCGCGCGCCAATGCGCATGTCACCTTTCCGGCGCGGGTTCAGATGATCGCGGCGATGAACCCGTATCGCTGCGGGCATCTGGGCGATCCCGCGCTGGGCTGCTCGCGCGCGCCGCGCTGCGCGGCGGACTATCAGGCCAAGGTCTCCGGGCCGTTGCTCGACCGCATCGACCTGCATGTCGAAGTGGAGGCGGTGACCGCCGCCGACCTCACGTTGCCGCCGCCCGCCGAAGGTTCGGCTGAGGTCGCCGCCAGAGTCGCCGCCGCCCGCGCGCTGCAGACCGCGCGCTATGCCGACATCAAGGCGCGCACCAATGCCGAGATCGACGGCGAAGCGCTCGAACGCTTTGCCACCCCCGACGAACCTGCGCGCCAGCTTCTCGCGCGCGCTGCCGAGGCGATGCGTCTCTCGGCGCGGGGCTATACGCGGGTGCTCAGGGTTTCGCGCACGATCGCGGACCTCAGCGGTGCCCAGACCGTAGGCCGGGTGCATGTGGCCGAGGCGCTGAGCTATCGCAGGCGCGCACCGGTGGGGTGAGCGGGAGCGGGGCCCAGGCCCGTTTCCCCTCCCATCATCACTGCGCGGTCCAGCCACCGTCGATCGGCAGGGCGATGCCGGTGATCTGCGCGGCGGCCGGGCTGCACAGGAAGGCGGCAAGTTCGCCGATCTGCTCCGGCGTGACGAACTGGCCCGAAGGCTGCTTGGCGCACAGCAGCTTGTCGCTGGCCTCCTCGATGCTGATGCCCTGTTCGCTCGCCATCGCCTCGATCTGCTTTTGCACCAATGGCGTGTGGACCCAGCCGGGGCAGATGGTGTTGCAGGTGATGCCGGTGCCCGCGGTTTCCAGCGCGACCACCTTGCTGATGCCGACCACGCCGTGCTTGGCCGCGACATAGGCGACCTTGTGGGCGCTGGCCACCAGGCCGTGCGCCGAGCCGATGTTGATGATGCGGCCAAAGCCCTTCTGGCGCATGTGCGGCAGCGCGGCCTGGATCGAGAAGAACGCGCTCGACAGGTTGATCGCCAGGATCGCGTGCCACTTTTCCGCCGGGAAATCCTCGACCGGTGCGGTGTGCTGGATGCCGGCATTGTTGACCAGGATATCGACCGTGCCAAAGCTGCTGACGCACAGGTCGACCATCGCTGCGATCTCGTCGGGCTTGGTCATGTCGGCGCTGCTGTACACCGCCTTGATGCCATAGTCCGCTTCCAGTCCGGCGCGCTCCTGCTCGATCGCCTCGGCATCGCCGAAACCGTTGAGCACCAGGTTGGCGCCCTTGGCGGCGAGCATCTTGGCGATGCCCAGGCCGATCCCGCTGGTCGATCCGGTGACAATGGCGTTCAGTCCGTTGAGCATCGCAATAACTCCCTTGATGGCATGTGACGGCCGGAAAACGGGCAACAGGCCGGTCTTGTCCGACCAACCGTCACCCGATGCTCATGTTGCACATGCGAACGGAAAAAGCACGGCCCGATCAGGCGGTGAGCAGCTCGGCCACCGTCTCGCTGGGGCGGCACAGCTTCACCGCCTGCTCGGTCACCACGATCGGGCGATTGATCAATATCGGGTGCGCCATCATCGCATCGACGATCTGCGCGTCGGTGACGTCCGCAGCATCGAGCCCCAGTTCCGCGACCAAAGGCTCCTTGGCGCGCAGCAGGCCGCGCGCGCCATGCCCTGCGCGCGCGATCAGGCTTTCCAGCGTGCCGCGCGACGGCGGCGTCTTGAGGTATTCGATCACCTCAGGCTCGTGCCCGGCCTCGCGGATCGCCGCCAGCACGTTGCGCGAGGTGCCGCATCTGGGATTGTGATAGACGGTGAACTGCATCGCCTTCAGGTCCGATCAGAACGGAACGTCGTCGTTGAGATCGTCGTCGAAGCCGCCACCGCCGCCGCCCCAGCTGCCGCCGCCAGCGCCGCCGCCCGACGCCCCACCGTCATTGAAACCGCGCGATCCGCCGCCCGAAGATCCGCCGCTGCTGCGACCGCCGCCGTAATCGCCGCCGCCGCCGCCCATTCCGCCGCCGCCACCGGGCTTGCCGTCGAGCATGGTCATCACCGCGCCGGGGCCCTGCAGCACCACTTCGGTGGTGTAGCGATCAGCGCCCGACTGGTCCTGCCACTTGCGGGTGCGCAGCTGGCCTTCGACATAGATCTTGCTGCCCTTGCGCAGGAAGCGTTCGGCCACGCCGACCAGGCCTTCACCGAAGATCGCGACGGTGTGCCAGTCGGTGCGCTCCTGCTTTTCGCCGCTGTTGCGGTCCTTCCACGATTCGGTGGTGGCGAGCCGCAGATTGGCAACCTTGCCGCCGTTCTGGAAGCTGCGGACTTCGGGGTCGGCACCCAGATTGCCGATCAGAATGACCTTGTTGACGCTGCCCGACATATGCTTTCCCCGGATTTCTGTGATGTGGTGATTGGTTGCCCGGCAATATGCCGACGGCAGGTTGCCGCGTCTATAGCCCGAAAGCCGTCGCGGTCCAGAAGGTAATCCCGGCGGCAATCCACGCCAGGCCGAACAGGTAAACGAGCATGAAGATCGGCCATTTCCAGCCGTTGGTCTCGCGCCGTGTCACCGCGATCGTCGAGATGCACTGCGGCGCGAACACGAACCAGGCGAGGAACGCAAGCGCGGTGGGCAGCGACCAGCGCCCGGCGAGCCGCTCGCCCAGCGCCTGCGCCTGTTCATCCTCGTCGGTGGCGTCGATCGCATAGGTCGTGGCCAGCGCCGAGACGGCGACCTCGCGCGCCGCCATCGCCGGGATCAGCGCCAGCGCGATGTCGCGGCTGAAGCCGATCGGCGCGACGACGGGTTCGATCACGCCTGCAATGCGCCCGGCGGCGGAATAATCGAGCTGGCTCATGCCGCTGCCTTCGGGCGCCTGCGGATAGGTGAGCAGCAGCCACAGGCCGATGGTGACGGCAAAGATGATCGTGCCCGCGCGGCGCAGGAACAGCGCGGCGCGCTGCCACAGGCCGAGCGCCAGGTCGCCGATTCGCGGCAACTGGTACTTGGGCATTTCCATCAGGAAGCCGCTCGCGCCGCCCTTGGCCACGGTCGAGCGCAGCACCAGCGCCACCACCATCGCGCCGATGATGCCGAAGACATAGAGGCCGAACAGCACCAGCCCTTGCAGGCCGACGCCGGGGCCCACGGTGATCTGCGGGATGAACGCGGCGATGATCACGGTGTACACCGGCAGCCGCGCCGAGCAGGTCATCAGCGGCGCGATGAGGATGGTGGTGAGCCGGTCCTTCTCGTCCGAGATGCTGCGCGTCGCCATGATGCCGGGGATTGCGCAGGCGAACGAGGACAGAAGCGGGATGAACGATCGACCCGACAGGCCGACGCTCGCCATCATCCGGTCCATGATGAACGCGGCGCGGGCCATGTAGCCGGTCGCCTCCATCAGCAGGATGAAGAAGAACAGGATGATGATCTGCGGCAGGAAGACGACCACCGACCCCACGCCGGCAATGATGCCGTCGACGATCATCGAGCGGAAGAAGCCGTCTGGAATGGTGGCGGTGGCCAGGTCTCCCAAAGCCGCCGCGCCGGCTTCCAGTGCGTCGGCAAAGGGGGTGGCCCAGCTGAACACCGCCTGGAAGATGATGAACAGCAAGCCGAGCAGGATCACCGGCCCGGCAAAGGGGTGCAGCAGCACACTGTCGGCGCGGTCGGTCCAGCGGCGGCTTTGCGTCTGGCTGACGATGGCGGCGTTGGCGATATGCTCCGCGCGCCTGCGCCGTGCGCGCATGTCGGGCTCGCCCAGCGGCGCATGCGGCACCTGCCTGGCGACGATCACCGCATCGAGCGCTTCGGCAAGTTCGGTGAGCCCCCGGCGGCGCACCGCGACGGTGGGGATGACCGGAACGCCCAGATCTGCCGCCAGCCGCGCCGCATCGAGCGTCAGCCCGTCGCGTTCGGCAAGGTCCACCATGTTGAGTGCGATCACGGTGGGCAGGCCCAGAGCCAGCAGTTCGAGCGCGAACACCAGATGCTGGTCGAGATTGGCCGAATCGAGCACGATGATCAGCGCATCGGGCTGGCGCTCGCCCGTCTGGCGGCCCATCACCACGTCGCGGGTCACCGCCTCGTCGGGGCTGGTGGGGTCGAGGCTGTAGCTGCCGGGCAGGTCGATGAGTTCGGCAGGCCGGCCATCGGCAAAGGCAAAGCGACCCGATTTGCGCTCGACGGTGACGCCAGGATAATTGGCGATCTTCTGCCGCGCGCCGGTCAGCGCATTGAACAGCGCGCTCTTGCCCGCATTGGGATTGCCGACCAGCGCGATCAGCGGCTGATGGCGAGTCATGCGGTCGCTCCCGGTTCGCGCAGCGTGATGGCGCGGGCATGGGCGCGGCGGATCGCCACCGTCATCCGCCCGATGCTGAGTGCAATCGGATCACGCCCGAAAAAGATGCCGCGATGCTGGATCGAGACCATCGCGCCCTCGTCCACGCCCAGGGCACGCAGCCGCTTGCCTTCGTCTGGGGGCAGGACGCTCCAGTCGATCGCGGCTATTTCCGCGCGCTGGTTGTTGGGGAGCTGGTCAAGAAGCATGGTTTTGCGAACCGCTATCAATATCCGCTCACGCGCGCCAGTGATTTCTTGGTGTTTTCAGCCTGACCGGTCGGTCTTGGCGGGGGCGGCGTGCTGGGCTACGCCTCGGGCGATGGGCACCAGCAGCACAGCACCTGACGCGATCATCATCGGTGGCGGTCACAATGGCCTGACCTGCGCCTTTTATCTGGCACGCGCGGGGCTCAAGGTGCGCGTGCTGGAGGCGCGCGGCGTGGTCGGCGGCGCGGCGGTGACGCAGGAATTCCACCCCGGTTTCCGCAATTCGGTGGCGAGCTACACTGTCAGCTTGCTCCAGCCGCGCGTCATCGCCGATATGGCGCTGGTGCAGCGCGGCTACCGGGTGATCGAGCGGCCGGTGTCGAACTTCCTGCCTTTGCTCGATGGCGATCATCTCATCCTCGGCGGCGGGCTCGAGCGCACGCAGGCCGAGTTCGCCCGCTTTTCGCGCGCCGATGCCGAGGCGTTGCCCGCGTACTACGCGATGCTCGATCGGGTCGCTGATGTGCTGCGCGATCTGGCGCTGCGCCCGCCGCCCAATATCGGCAGCGGCCTGGCCGGGCTGGTCGAGGCGCTGAGCACCGGGCGGCTGCTGTCGCGACGGTCGCGCGAGGTGCAGCGCGACATGCTCGATCTGTTCACCAAGTCGGCGCGCGAGTTCCTGGGCGGCTGGTTCGAGAGCGATCCGGTGCAGGCAGCGTTCGGATTCGATGCCGTGGTCGGCAATTACGCCAGCCCCGATACGCCGGGCTCGGCCTATGTGCTGCTGCACCATGTCTTTGGTGAGGTGAACGGTAACAAGGGAAGCTGGGGCCATGTGCTGGGCGGCATGGGCAGCATCACCCGGATGATGGCCGAGGCGTCCCTGGAGCAGGGGGTGGAGATTTCGCTGAATGCGCCTGTCGAGCAGGTGCTGGTCGAGGGTGGCCGCGCGGTGGGCGTGCGGCTGGCAAGCGGCGAGGAGCTGCGCAGCCCCCGGATCATCGCCAATGTCGGGCCGAAGCTGCTCTACACAAAGCTGGTGGCGCCAGACGCGCTGCCCGAGGATTTCGCCCGCCGGATGCGCTGCTATGTCACCGGATCGGGCAGCTTCCGGATGAATGTCGCGCTGGATCGGTTGCCCGATTTTTCGGCACTTCGTGGGGACGGTGAACACCTTCGCGCGGGCATCGTCATCGCGCCCAGCCTCGATTACATGGACCGCGCGTTCACCGATGCGAAGGCGCACGGCTGGTCGCGCGCGCCGATCGTCGAGATGCTGATTCCCTCGATCGTCGATGACAGCCTCGCGCCTGCGGGACACCATGTCGCCAGCCTGTTCTGCCAGCAGTTCGACCCTGCGCTCGACTGGACGCCCGAGCAGGAAGCCGCCGCTGCCGACACGATCATCGCCACGGTGGAAGCGCATGCACCGGGCTTTCGCGCATCGATCCTCGGCAAGCAGGTGCTCAGTCCCAAAGGGCTGGAACGCACCTTCGGGCTGATCGGCGGCGATATCTTCCATGGCCGGATGAGCCTCGACCAATTGTGGGCGGCGCGGCCGGTGCTGGGCCACGCCGATTATCGCGGGCCTTTGAAAGGCCTGTACATGTGCGGATCGGGCACGCATCCGGGCGGCGGCGTGACCGGCGCGCCGGGGCACAATGCGGCCAGGGTCGTTCTTTCAGACCGGCGCTGGCGGCGCGGCTGACCCCGAATTATCAGCGGGCAAGAAAAAGCCCCCGCAAGGCGAACCTGGCGGGGGCTGAATTCTTTCGCGCCAAGGGCTGAAGATCAGTCCTTCTTGGCTGCTGCCTTCTTGGCCGGAGCCTTCTTTGCAGCAGGCTTGGCGTCTTCGGCGGCTTCTGCCGGAGCGTCTTCCTTCTTGGCAGCGGCCTTCTTGGGCGCAGCCTTTTTCGCGGGCTTTTCAGCCGCTTCAGGCGCTGCTTCGGTTTCGGCTTCCTTCTTCACCGCAGCCTTTTTCGGCGCGGCCTTCTTGGCCTTGGGCTTTTCGTCATGACCATGATCATGGCCGCAATCGGGGCCATGGACGTGGCCGCCGTCTTCTTCAGCCTCGATCGCCGCTTCCAGCTCTTCGCGGGTCACGGTGCGTTCGGTGATCGTCGCCTTGTCGAACAGGAAGTCGACGACCTTGTCTTCGTACATCGGTGCACGCAGCTGGGCGGCGGCCATCGGGGTCTGGCGGATGTATTCCGCGAAACGCTGACGGTCTTCCTGGCGATACTGCTGCGCGGCCTGCGCGATCAGCATGTTCATTTCCTGTGCGGAAACTTCAACGCCATTGGCCTGGCCGATTTCGGAGAGCAGCAGACCCAGACGCACGCGGCGAACGGCGATCGAGCGATACTCTTCGCGGTCCTTTTCCATCTCGGCGCGGGCGGACTCGGCGTCCTCTTCCTGCGCGGCTTCCTGTTCCAGCTGCGCCCAGATCTGGTTGAACTCGGCCTCGACCATCGAGGGCGGAACTTCGAAATCATGGCTTTCAGCGAGCTGGTCGAGCAGGCGACGCTTCATGTGGGTGCGGGTGAGGCCGCCCAGTTCCTGCTCGAGCTGGCCCTTGATCAGGCCGGTCAGCTGTTCCAGGCTTTCCAGCCCCAGCGACTTGGCAAAATCGTCGTCCAGCTTCGTTTCGCCGGGCTTTTTCACTTCGCCCACGACGATGTCGAAGGTCGCAGCCTTGCCGGCGAGGTCCTTGGCACCGTATTCGGTGGGGAAGGTCACGTTGATGACCGCTTCGTCATTGGCCTTCAGGCCGACGAGCTGGTCTTCGAAACCGGGGATGAGCTGGCCCGAACCGATGACGACGGCCATGCCTTCGCCCTTGCCGCCTTCGAACGGAACGCCATCGACCTTGCCTTCGAAGTCGATGACAACCTGGTCGCCGTCCTTGGCCTTGTAGGTCTTGGGTGCGGCGGTGTAGCTCTTCTGGCCATCGGCGATGCGCTGCAGCGCTTCGGTCACGGCTTCGTCACCGGGCTCGACGATCAGACGCTCGAGCGTGATCGAATCGATCGACGGGGTCGGCACCTGCGGCAGCACTTCCAGCGCCATCTTGACCTGTGCATCCAGGCCCTGGGCATAATCCTCGTTGAGGTCGACCGAAGGCTGGATGGCGGGGCGCAGGTTGTTGTCGCGGATCGCCTTGTCGACGCTTTCCTGGATCGATGCATTCAGCGCGTCGGCATGGATCGATTCGCCGTGCATCTTGCGAATCAGGTTGGCGGGCACCTTGCCGGGGCGGAAGCCGGGCATGCGTACCTGCGGCGCAATCTTCTTCACTTCCGCATCCACCCGCGCTTCCAGATCCTGGGCGGGGATGGTGATGGTGTAGGCCCGCTTCAGGCCCTCGTTCAGCGTCTCGACAATCTGCATCGGCTTAAACTCTTGTCTTTCCATAAAAAGAAGGGAATTTTTTCCCCTTCCCGGCCATCCATGCGATGGTGCGGGCGAAGGGACTTGAACCCCCACATCTTGCGATACCAGAACCTAAATCTGGCGCGTCTACCAGTTTCGCCACGCCCGCGTCGCGGTAATCAAGCGTGCGCGTCTAAAGAAGGTTGCCGAAAAGGGCAAGGGGGGCGTGACCGGCGCGGTGCCAGCTCCGCAACCTGCTGAACACGCAGGCGTAGGTGAGGTGAAAGGAGCCTTTGCCATGGCTACACGTCCTGAAGATCCTGCGATCCCTGCCCCTGACCGGATCGAGCCCCAGAGCCCGACCGAACTTCCGGTGAACGATCCGCCGATGGAAGACCCGATTCAGCAGCCGCCCGAGATCGATCCGGTGGGCCCCGACATCATCGAGCCCGATCGCGGGCCCGACGAGATGCCGACTCAACCGATGTGATTCCCATTCAGCGGCCCGGGGACGCAGCCGCGTCCTCGGGCAGCACCACGAACGACCATGCCTTGTCCTTCAGCAGATATTTCGCCGCCAGCGCCTGCATCCGTTCGGGTGTCGTGACGGTGTAATCGGGCAGGATCGTGCGCAGCGCCGAGACACGGCGCGGATCGCGCGATGCCCCCTGGAGCTGGTTCAGCCAGAAGTTGTTGCCCGTGCTGGCGCGTGAGACCAGCTGCCGTAGCGGCTCGGTTGCCCGCGCCAGTTCATCCGCACTCACCGGCGTCGCGGCGAGGTCCGCTGCAATCGAATTGGCGATCTCGAAGAACTTGCCCACATTTTCGGGTGCCAGCTGGCCAATGACGCCGACATAACCGCCCTTGTCGAACGCGATTGGCCAGTTGTTCAGCACCTGCGGGGCGTAGCTGGCCCCCGCCTGCGCGCGGAGCTGATCGAACAGGCGGCTGTTGAAGATGGCGGTCAGGATCTCGAGCTGACGGCTTTCCTGGATATCGGCCAGCCCGCCGCCGGTCGGCCAGCCCAGAAAGGCTGCGGCCTGATCGGGCGCACCTTCGTGGCGGACGACAACCGGTTCGCTGTTGGGGGCGGGGAAGGCAACGGTATCGGGGCCTGCCACCACGGGTGCAGGCTCGCGCGGCGGCAGCGCGCCGAAGGTCTTTTCCAGCGCCGCGATTGCCGCTGGCTTGTCGAAGTCACCAAACAGCATCACCTCGATCGGCCCCTTGGTCAGCAGCGGCTCCCAGGTGGCGCGGAACGCTTCCGGGGTCAGCTGTGCGGCATCCTGCGGATCGGGCACCTTCCAGCGCGGATCGCGGTTGCGGGTGAGGTAATTGAGGTCGCGTTCCAGCACCGTCTGCGGCGACATCGAGAAGCTGCGATAGGCCAGCTCGGTCCCTGCCCTGGCGCGGCGGACCGGGTTGGCATCCCAGCGCGGGCTGGCCAGCTTGGTGGCGAACAGCTTGAGCTGATCTTCCAGATCGGCGCGGCGGGTATCGGCGGAGAACGAGAATGCATCATTCTCGACCTCGAAGCCGAAGCCGATGCGACGGCCGTTGGTCAGGCGGTCGAGCCCTTCCTGGCCGATCTCGCCGATGCCGCTGGCGACCAGAGCCGCCTGGCCCGACCAGACGAGAGAGGGCTTGTCCGCCGGGAAGGCCTGATAACCGCTGCCGAAGCGCACCTTGACCATGATCTTCGAAACTTCGGCATCATTGGGATACAGGATCGCCTTCACGCCGTTCGACAGTTCGATCATCTCGATGCCGAGCAGGCGAAGATCAGTGGTCGCGGTGACCGATCCAGGCGCGCCCAGCGCAGGCAGATCGTCGAAGGTCACGGCGGCGGCAGCCAGCCGCGCGCTGGCATCGGCGCTGACATCGCGGGTCAGCGCGGCGGCGAGCAGCTGCTCGCCTTCGGGAACCGCCTTGGGCGAGACCAGGATCGCGCGGGTGGCAACCCCGCTGAACTGACGCTGCGTCGATTCTAGCAGCCGTTCGGGCGTGTACATGTCCTTCATGCCGCGGAACACGTCGAGCGCGGTCTGCGGCGCGGCAATGGTCTCGCGAATGTCGACCGCGCCGATGATGTCATCGGCCTGCTTGGCGCCGGCCTCGGTGTCGGCGCTTTCCACGCGCACCGCGAGCGCGGCGTCGAATTCGGCCATCTCGCGCGCGATTTCCTCGGGCGTCGGCGCGGTGGTGGTGGCATCGGCGAGCACGCCGCGCACATCGGCGAGCGCTGCCTGCCAGTCATCGCCGATGGGCACGACCGAGATGAAAGTGCCATCGACCGAGCGGCTGACATCCTCGGAGTTCACCTGCGCCTGCAGAAAGCTGCCGCCGCCGCGCGCGCGGCCCTCGAGCCGCCGGTTGATCAGCTGGGTCGCGACCAGATCGATCAGCAGCTGCTGATTGTATTCGATGGTATCGTTGACCGGCTTCCACGGGCGCAAAATGCCCATGCTCACGAGATAGGGAAAGCCGGGCTCGACGATGGTGCGGGCCACGGGGGCCGCCGGGTCGGGCGCGCCGAAGCCTGGATAGGGCGCCTGTTTGCCCCTGACCTTCCAGTCGCCATAATGCGTCTTGATCAACGCCTCGAGCGTGGCCGGATCGACATCGCCGGCAATCGCGATGACGGTGTTTTCAGGGCGGTACCAGCGCTGGTGGAACGCGCGCACGACATCCGATGTTGCCGCGTTCAGCGTCTCGGGCCTGCCGATCGGCGAGCGTTCAGCCAGCTTCTGGCCGGCAAAGAACAGTTGCCGCGTGGCATCGCCAACGCGCACCTGTGCGCCCGATCGTTCACGCAGTTCGGCCAGCACCACCGGCACCTCGGCCTTCACCGCTTCGCCGGTCAGGCCCGGTTCGCGGATCATGCCCGAGAGGATCTTCATGCTCTCATCGAGCCCGGCAGGCGTCGCGGCGGGCAGATCCAGCTTGTAGACGGTGTGCGTCGGCGTCGTTTCGGCGTTGCTATCGCTGCCGAAGCTCGCGCCCAGCCGCTGCCAGATGCGGATCGCCTCGCCATCGGGAACATATTTGGAGCCGCGGAAGGTCAGATGCTCGAGCAGATGGGCAAAGCCCTGCTCTGCGTCAGTTTCCATCATCGATCCGGCATCGATTCGCACGCGGATCGAGACCTGACCCGGCGGAACACCGTTGCGGCGGACGGCATAGCGCACGCCATTGCTCAGCTCGCCAAAGGTCCAGCCCTTGTCGACCGGCACGTTGCTGCGTTCGTACAGCCAGGGAGTCTTCTCGCCCGGTTCCAGATTGGGCGGGCGCAGTGGCTTGCCGTTGGCATCCTTGCCGCTGGCCACCGGTTCGCCAGGCAAGTTGGCAAGCAGCGGCGGCGAGATCACAAGCGAGACAGCTGCCAGCATGGCGGCCACGGGCGCACAGCGCATCAGGGGAAAGGTCATGGGCAATCTATAGGCAGGCCCAATCTGACTGGCCAGTGAATATGCGGCAGACATGCAGCCATGGCCGCGTCGTCGGCGCAGTCACGGATTGGCGGTGGAATAGAAAAACTGCCTTGCGCGCGCGGCGGTGCTGCACCAGATACCACATATGTTGATCGAAACCGAAACCACTCCGAACCCGTCCACGCTCAAGTTCCTGCCCGGCTGCAAGGTCATGGACATGGGCACGCGCGATTTCGCCTCGCCCGAAGAGGCCGAGGCCTCGCCACTGGCAGAGGCGATCTTCGGCCTGGGCGATGTGACCGGCGTGTTCTTCGGCCACAATTTCATTTCGGTGACGGCAGGTCCCGGGGCCGACTGGTCCTCGCTGCGCCCCGAGGTGCTGTCTGTCCTGCTCGACCATTTCTCGGCGGATATGCCCTTGTTCCGCGCCGCCACGGCTGCGGGCATCGCGGTTCCGGCAGAAGACGCCGACTGGCCGACCAATCCCGAGGATGCCGACATCGTCGCGCAGATCAAGGACCTGATCGAGACGCGGGTCCGCCCGGCCGTGGCCAATGATGGCGGCGATATCCTCTATCGCGGGTTCGACAAGGGCGTGGTGTATCTGCAGATGCAGGGTGCCTGCTCGGGCTGCCCGTCGTCGAGCGCGACGCTCAAGCACGGCATCGAGTCCCTGCTGAAGCATTACGTGCCCGAAGTGATCGAAGTCCGCGCCGCCTGAGGCGCGCCGTTTCTCCCTGCTCAGAAAGTCCTATCCATGACTGCACCGCTCGACGATGCCGCGCTCGACCAGCTGTTCCGCACGGCCCGCACGTATAACGGCTATACCGACCAGCCGGTCAGCCCCGAGCAGCTGCATGGCATCTGGGATCTGATGAAGATGGGCCCGACATCGGCCAACATGCTGCCTGCGCGCATGGTGTGGTGCGTGTCGGACGAGGCCAAGCAGAAGCTGGCGGCCTGCTGCATGGAGGCCAATGCCAAGAAGATCCTTGCCGCGCCGGTCAGCGTCGTGATCGGCATGGACCTCGAATTCTACGAACTGCTGCCTGAACTCTTCCCGCACACCGATGCGCGCAGCTGGTTCGTCGGTGAAGGCAAGGAACAGTTCCGCCGCGATTCCGCGCTGCGCAATTCATCGTTGCAGGGCGCCTATTTCATCCTCGCCGCGCGCGCGTTGGGCCTTGATACCGGGCCGATGTCGGGCTTCGACAATGCAGCCGTCGACAAGGCGTTCTTTGCCGACACGCCCAATGTGACGTCGAATTTCATTTCGACGTTGGGTTATGGCGATCCGACGACGATTTTCGATCGCAGTCCGCGTCCGGGTTTTGACCGGTTCAACACAATCAGCTAGCGGCGTCGGGTATGACGCCCGATCTGCCCGACCTGCTTGTCATCGACACCGCGACCGAAGCCTGTTCGGTGGCGCTGTTCGATGGTGCGCATCTGCTCGCTTCCGATCACGCGGTGATGGGGCGCGGCCATGCCGAACGGCTGGTTCCGATGATTGCAGGCCTGCCCGGCAGGGGGCGCGCTCAGGCCATCCTCGTCAATTGCGGGCCTGGCAGCTTTACCGGGGTTCGCGTCGGGCTGGCGGCAGCGCGGGCATTGGCGCTGGCCTGGAGCGTTCCGGTCAGCGGCTATTCCACCCTCCGGCTGATTGCGGCGATGGCGCTTGATCAGACGCCCGGCGCGGCTGGCGTTGACGTTGTGATGACCGGCGGGCACGGCGAATATTTTACACAGAGCTTTGATGGCATGGGCGAACCCGTTGCTGCGCTGGAATCACTGACGCCCGACGCCGCGCTGGCAGCCTGCGCGCAGGCGCTCGTCGCTGGCAGCATGGCCGAGGCGCTGGTCGCAGCGCGCGGCGGCAGTGAAGGTGGCGGCGGCGAGGCGCTCGCGCTGCTGCCCGATGCGCGCAAGGCGCTGTTACTGCCCGCCTCGGCGCGCGCGCTGCCTGCCGATCCCTTGTATGGGCGTGGCGCCGATGCCAAGCCCATGGCTGCTGCAGCGTCTACATAGCATCATGGTCAGCCAGCCTCCTGATTCCGGTCATCGACCGTTTTTTCAGCTGATTTCCGGGCTGGCGGCGGAAGACGCGATCGGTCCGGTGATGCAGGTGATGGAACAGGCGTTCGATCCGCGGTTTGGCGAGGCGTGGAACCACAGCCAGACCCGTTCGATGCTGGCCATGCCGCTGACCCGCGTGCTTCTGGCCGAGGCGCGCGGTCCCCTGCATTCAGCAGGGCAGGGCGATGCCATTGGATTTGCCATGACCCGGCGTGTGGCAGACGAGGAAGAATTGCTGCTGATCGCGGTAGCCCCAAAATGGCGTCAATTCGGTGTAGCCTCGGCCCTTCTGGCCGAAGTGATTGACGATGCTCAAGAAGCGGGCGTCCAACGACTGCACCTTGAGATGAGAAGTAACAATTCAGCCATTCATCTTTATCAAAAATTCGGTTTTGCTCAGGTCGGTTTGCGGCGCGATTACTATAAAGGCGTGGACTCTCAACACTATGATGCGTTGACACTGGCAATTGACATCTGAGCAAGAATGTTGATTTTTACTATCGAAACTTCGATAAAGACAATCTTGGGGCGATGTACCCCAACAAATGACATTGACGATGACACAGTCATCTTGCATATCGCCCGCGTCCCGCTACTCGGCAGGACAACGGGCCGCTAATCAAAACATCAACATGGGATCAATTGAAATGGCAGAAGCAGATTTGGAAATGCACGAGACGCTGATAACCCTGACCGCAGATATCGTCGCCGCCCATGTCAGCAACAACAGCGTTGCTGTCTCGGACATTCCTGGCCTGATTGAAAATGTTCATCGTGCTCTCAATGGTTTGACCCCGGGTGAAGCCCCCGTGGAAGCAGAATTGCCTGAGCCTGCCGTTTCCGTACGCGCATCGATCAAGCCCGATTATATCGTCTGCCTGGAAGACGGCAAAAAGCTGAAGATGCTCAAGCGCCATCTGATGACGCATTACAACATGACCCCCGATGAATATCGCGCACGCTGGAACCTGCCTGCCGATTATCCGATGGTTGCCCCGAATTACGCAGCGACACGCCGCGAACTGGCCAAGAAGATCGGCCTGGGTCGCAAGCCGGGCAAGCGCCCGGTCAAGTAAGCACGTTTGACGCGCCGCACCCGCCCGCAGCGGTTGCAATTGCGGCGGCGCACTATAGATTGGCTGGCAGGTGTGTGGCGCAAGCCCGCGCTGGCCAGTCATCGCGTGTCATATGCCCAGTGTTTGGGCCCGAACAGAACAACAACGGCATTCAAAGGGGCATCATGCGCCAGAAAATCGACCTCGAGGCGTTGTGCGCCGAACGTGGTCTCAGGATCACCGATCAGCGGCGCGTCATTGCGCGTGTCCTGTCGGAGGCGGATGACCATCCCGATGTCGAACGGCTGCACGAACGTGCGTCGGCCATCGACTCGCGCATCTCGATCGCGACCGTCTATCGCACCGTTCGCCTGTTCGAAGAGGCCGGTATTCTGGATCGCCACGATTTCGGTGACGGTCGCGCGCGCTACGAAGCCGCGCCCGAAGCGCATCACGACCATCTGATCGACGTAGAAACCGGCAAGGTGCTCGAATTCGTCGATCCCGAGCTGGAAGCCCTGCAAAAGCTGATTGCCGAGCGTCTGGGCTATCGTCTGGTCGATCACCGTATGGAGCTTTACGGCGTCTCGCTCGAACGCAAGGACTGACTTGGCGATGAGCGAGGCTGAAGCCGCCGCGCCTGCGCCGCTGCCGCTTTATCCTGACACGCCGGATATGGCGCATCTGCATTGGCGCGATCCGGGCCTTGCGGGGCGTGTGCGTCTGGCGTTCCGGGCGCTGCTGATCGTTCTGGCGCTGGTCGCCTGTGTGCCGCTCTACTACATCTGGCGTGGGCTGAGGCTCTCCAATCCCTGGCCCAAGCTGTTCCTGCGCAGCGTCGGCCGTGCCTGCGGGGCCAGGGTGCGCGTGGTCGGCACGCCGCTCAAGCGCGATGTCTTCTATATTTCCAACCATCTGAGCTGGCTGGATATTCCGGTGATCGCGGGGCGCAATGGCAGCGCCTTTGTCGCGCAGGATGGCATCAAGAGCTGGCCGGTGGTCGGCTGGCTGTGCAAGCTCAACGATACCGTCTTCGTCTCGCGCACCAACCGCCTGGGCATTGCAGAACAGATCAACGAGCTGCGTGATGCGCTGGCCGAGACCTGGGCGATCACCATCTTCCCCGAAGGCACCACCACCGATGGCAGCAAGCTGCTGCCGTTCAAGTCGCCTTTGCTCCAGGTGCTCGACCCGCCACCGCCCGGCGTGCTGGTGCAGCCGATGTACCTTGATTATGGCGACAACGCGCACGACATCGCCTGGGTGGGGGAGGAGACCGCGCCGCACAACGCGCTCAGGCTGTTCACCCGCCAGCACAGCTTCTGGGTCACGCTGCATTTTCTGGAGCCCTTCAGCCCCGCCGATTTTCCGGGGCGCAAGGCGATCGCGGCAGAGGCGCGGCGGCGGATCGACGCGGCGCTTTGTGCTTCCTTGGGCCGAGAACCGGCTGTATAGCTGTGTCACCCATGAACCATCCCACCGATAACACCAATGTGCCCGCGCCCGCCCCGACCGGCGACGCGCCCAGCCGCTATTTCGTCACCTCGTTCGGCTGTCAGATGAATGTCTATGACGGCGAGCGGATGGGCGAAATGCTGAATGCCCAGGGCATGCAGGCTGCCGCCACCCGCGAAGATGCCGATCTGGTCATCCTCAACACCTGCCATATCCGCGAAAAGGCAGTGGCACGGGTGTATTCTGACATCGGCCGGCTCAAGCGCGAGGACGGATCCAAGCCGATGATCGCGGTCGCCGGCTGCGTTGCGCAGGCCGAGGGCGGCGAAATCGCGCGGCGCGCGCCGAGCGTCGACATCGTCGTGGGACCGCAGGCCTATCACCGGCTGCCGCAGTTGATCGAACAGGCGCGGTCCGGCAAGGCTGCGGTCGATACCGACATGCCTGCGGTGACCAAGTTCGGTGCGCTTCCTGCGCGTTCCAAGCAACCGCGCCCGAGCGCGTTTCTCACCGTGCAGGAAGGCTGCGACAAGTTCTGCACCTATTGCGTGGTGCCCTATACGCGCGGCGCGGAAATCAGCCGGCCATTTGCGGATCTGGTTGAAGAGGCCAGGGCACTGGTCGATGGCGGCGTGAAGGAAATCACGCTGCTGGGCCAGAACGTCAATGCGTGGACGGGCAACGATGGCAAGGGACGCTTGCAGGGTCTGGAAGGCCTGATCGAGGTTCTGGCCGATCTGTCGGGGCTGGAGCGAATCCGCTACACCACCAGCCATCCCAACGACATGACCGATGGGCTGATCGCCGCGCACCGCGATGTGCCCAAGCTGATGCCCTATCTGCATCTGCCGGTGCAATCGGGCTCCGACCGCATATTGAAGGCGATGAACCGCAGCCACAGTGCCGCAAGCTATCTCGCGATCATCGACAAGGTGCGCGCTGCCCGCCCCGATATCGCCTTGTCGGGCGACTTCATCGTCGGCTTCCCGGGCGAGACCGAGGCGGACTTCGAGGCGACGCTCGATATCGTCCGCAACGCCCGCTACGCCCAGGCGTACAGCTTCAAATACTCGTCCCGCCCAGGCACCCCTGCCGCCGATATGGAGGATCAGATCAGCCCCGAAATCATGGACGAGCGCCTGCAGCGCCTGCAGGATCTGCTCAATGCGCAGCAACGCGAGTTCAACCAGGGCTCGGTCGGAGAGCGCACGCGCGTGCTGCTCGAACGCCAGGGCCGCAGGGCCGACCAGCTGGTCGGCAAATCGCCCTGGCTGCAATCTGTCCATGTCGTCGACCCCAATGCGCGGATCGGCGATCTGATCGATGTCGAAATCCTGTCTGCCGGGCCGAACAGCCTGGAAGGCACTTCGCTCTCGATGGTGACCGCCTGATGGCGCGCAAGCAGGGTGGCGGCGGCGACCGGCGCAGCACCGATGGCGGCAACAAGTTCCGCAGCAAGCCCGAACCGCAGAGCGCCAGGCTCTCCCCGGTCTATGGCACCGACTTCCCGTTCAACCGGCCCGAACCTGCCAACAAGGCGCGGATCGGGGTGGAGTTCGATGAACCCACTTTGCTTGGGCCTTTGTTCGGCCAGTTCGACAAGAACCTCGTGGCGATCGAGAACCGGCTGGGCGTGTATATCGCCGCACGCGGCAACCGCATCCAGATCGAGGGCGAGGCCGAAAGCGCGGCGCGCGCGCGCGACGTTCTGGTGGGGCTGCACAAGAGGATCGAACAGGGCTTGGATATCGATGAAGGCGCGGTCGAGGCGTTGATCAGCATGTCGGCGGAACCGACGCTCGAGGGCATTGTCCGCAGCGATGTGGTCGATGCGCCCGGGATCATGATCCGTACGCGCAAGAAGACCATCGTGCCGCGGTCGGCGACGCAGACCGAATACATGAAGTCGCTAGTCCGCGATGACATCATCTTCGCGCTGGGTCCGGCGGGTACCGGCAAGACCTATCTCGCGGTGGCGCAGGCGGTCAGCCAGCTGATCACCGGCAGCGTCAACCGGCTGATCCTGTCGCGTCCTGCCGTCGAGGCGGGCGAGCGGCTCGGCTTCCTGCCCGGCGACATGAAGGAGAAGGTCGATCCCTATCTCCGCCCACTGTACGATGCATTGTACGACACTTTGCCTGCCGAACAGGTCGAGCGCCGAATCGCCAGCGGCGAGATCGAAATCGCGCCGCTCGCCTTCATGCGCGGCCGCACATTGGCCGACAGCTTCATCATCCTCGACGAGGCGCAGAACACCACGCCGGCGCAGATGAAGATGTTCCTCACCCGTTTTGGCATGAACAGCCGGATGGTGATCTGCGGCGATCCCAAGCAGGTCGATCTGCCCGGCGGCGTCGGTGCCTCGGGGCTGGCCGATGCAGTCAGCCGTTTGGAAGGCGTGCAAGGCATCGGCACCGTGCGCTTCACTGCAGCCGATGTGGTGCGCCACCCGATCGTCGGGCGCATCGTGGAGGCCTATGAGGGCAAGGATGCCTGAGGTTTTCGCGCCTCACCCGTGCAACATTTCCGAGTTCCCGAGCGAAGTCGAGGGACCAATGCGTATCCGGTCGCGCGCGCGTCCCTCGACTTCGCTTGGGAAAGCGGGTTGGGTTAGGTCTGATTCAACGAAATGATCGAAACCGAGACCTCCACCGACCCGCTGTGGCCCGCTGATACCGACTGGGAGGCGCTCGCCACCCGCGCCGTCGCCGCAGCGCTGGCCGTCAGCCCTTATGGCAGTCTCGCCGATGCACGCTTTGCGGTTTCGGTCAGCGTGCATTTCGGCACCGATGATGAGGTGCAGGCGCTCAATCGCGACTATCGCGGCAAGGACAAGCCGACCAACGTGCTGTCCTTCCCGATGCTCGCGCCCGACATGCTCGATGCGCTGGCCAATACCGATGATGGCGAGGTGCTGCTGGGCGATATCATGCTCGCGTTCCAGACCTGCGCGGCCGAAGCGGCGGAAAAGGGCATCACGGTTGCAGCCCACGCCACCCATCTGATCGCGCATGGTGCGCTGCATCTGGTGGGCTATGATCATATCGAAGAGGCCGATGCGGTGCACATGGAGGCACTGGAAGTGAAAGCACTTGCCAATTTGGGGTTGGACAATCCATATTGACGTCGCGTAATCGCATGCTGCCTTCACTCATCAACCAACAGCGGGGTTAAGATACAGCCAGTCATGGCAGACGGAGACAGTAATGGCGGTGGTAAATCCACCGCAAGCGACGAGGGTTCGGGGCGAATATGGCGGGGCTTGAAGGCCCTGCTGTTCGGAGAACACCACGACCAGTCGCTGCGCGCCCAGCTTGAAGAGGCGATCGACGAGCACGAGGATGACGACGACGACAACGGGACGTCGGCAAAGGGCGACCTGTCGCGCGTCGAACGCGAGATGCTGCGCAATCTGCTGCATTTCAGCGAGCATGACGTCGACGACGTCGCCGTGCCGCGCAGCGACATCATCGCGATCGACAAGGACGCCAGCTTCGATGCTCTGGTGCAGATCTTCGCCGAGCACGGCCACAGCCGCGTTCCGGTCTATGACGGGTCGCTCGATCACATCGTCGGCATGGTCCATATCAAGGACGTTTTCCCGATCATCGCGGCAGATGGCCCGCGCCCGGACACTTGGGACAGCCTGATCCGCCAACCGCGCTTCGTGCCCGAAACCATGGGCGTGCTCGATCTGCTTGCCGAGATGCGCCAGACGCGCACCCACCTTGCCATCGTCATCGACGAATATTCGGGCACCGAAGGGCTGGTGACGATCGAGGACCTGGTCGAGGAAATCGTCGGCGACATCGAGGACGAGCATGACGACGAGCCCGAGACAATGGTCACGCAAAGCGAGGACGGCAGCTGGGATGCCGACGCGCGGGCCGAACTGGACGATGTCGCCAAGCTGATCGATGTCGCGCTGGGCGAAATCGACGAGGATGTCGATACGCTCGGCGGGCTGGCCTTCGTGCTGGCGGGCGAGGTGCCTGCGCCGGGCAGGGTGCTCGACCATGAAAGCGGCTGGCAGCTGGAGATCATCGATGGAGACGAACGCCGGGTCACCCGTATCCGGCTGTTGCCGCCGCCGCAGCAACCGGTCGCGGCAGAAGCCTGAACGGCGGGCTCTGGCTTTTCGGCCCGAGCGCGCCTAAGGCGACCCGATCATGGACATTTCCGACCTTCGTATCGCGCTGTTCAGCGGCAATTACAATTATGTGCGCGACGGTGCCAACCAGGCGCTGAACCGGCTGGTTTCCTGGCTGCTGGAAAACGGCGCGCAGGTGCGGATCTATTCGCCGACCACCAAGACTCCCGCGTTCGAACCGGCAGGCGATCTGGTCAGCCTGCCGTCGATCGCCATTCCGGGGCGCAGCGAATATCGTGCCACGACCATATTGCCGCCGTCGATCAAGAAAGACCTGGCGCGTTTCGCCCCCAATATCGTGCACGTCTCCAGCCCGGACAGCGCGGGGCACAGCGCCGTGCGCTGGGCCAAGAAGCATAATCTGCCGATCCTGGGATCGGTGCACACCCGGTTTGAAACCTATCCGCGCTATTACAACATGGCGTTTCTCGAGCCGCTGCTCGAAGCCTTCCTGCGCCGCCTGTACCGCAAGTGCGACGCGATCGTCGCGCCTTCCGACTCCATGGCGCAGGTGCTGCGCGAACAGCGGATGAGTTATGACGTCGGCATCTGGTCGCGCGGGGTCGACAAGCACATCTTCAACCCCCAGGTCCGCGACATGGACTGGCGGCGCTCATTGGGGCTGACAGACGATGTGCCGGTCATCGGCTTTCTGGGCCGGCTGGTGATGGAAAAGGGACTCGACGTCTTTTCCGATTCGATCGATCGTCTAATCCGCCGCCAGATTCCACATCAGGTGCTGGTGGTGGGTGAGGGGCCAGCGCGCGGCTGGTTCGAATCGCGGCTGCCCGGGGCAGTGTTCGCAGGCTTCCAGGGCGGTACCGATCTGGGCCGCGCGGTCGCCAGCATGGACCTTTTCTTCAACCCGTCGATCACCGAAACCTTCGGCAACGTGACGCTGGAAGCGATGGCGTGCGGCCTGCCGGTGGTGGCGGCGCGCGCGACAGGCAGCGAAAGCCTGGTCGAACACAATGTCACCGGCCAGCTCGTCCGCCCCGGTGCGACGGTGGAATTTGCCGATGCGCTGCAGGCCTATTGCGGCAACCCCGAGCTGCGCCATCTGCACGGCCAGGCTGGCATCAAGCGCAGCGAGAAATACAGCTGGGACCGGATCAACCGGGGCCTGGCTGAAACCTATATCCGCCTGATCCGCCAGCGCCAGGCGGGCACTGGCGGCGTGCCGTACCGCGCCATCCGCTGAGAGGTGGTACCGGACGTCCGGCCCCCGGCGCTGCCGAGGGCCTAAGCAGGCATCACACCGCGTCGAGCGCCTGTTCGAAATCGGCGATCAGATCGTCGGGGTCTTCCACGCCGATCGAAATCCGCACCAGATTGTCGGTGATGCCCAAAGCCGCCTTGCGCGCATCGGGCACCGACAGGTGCGTCATCGCAGCCGGATGGCTGGCGAGCGTTTCGGTGCCGCCCAGGCTGACCGCCAGCTTGGCGATGCGCAGGGTATCGAGGAAGCGGAAGCTCTCTGCCTCACCGCCCTTGATGAACAGCGAAAAGGTCGATCCCGCGCCCGAGCAATGCCGGTCGAAAATGTCCTGCTGGCGCGCATCGTGGATCATGCCGAGATAGCCCAGCCCATCGACCTTGGGATGCTGCGCCAGATATTCGCAGACCTTGGCGGCGTTCTCGCCCGCGCGGTTCATGCGCAGCTCGACCGTTTCCAATGAGCGCATCAGCATCCAGGCCGTATTGGGGTCGCAGATCGTGCCGATGGTGTTGCGCAGCGCGCGCACCGGATCCATCCACTTCTTGGGACCTGACAGGCCGCCTGCGACCAGATCGCTGTGCCCGCCGACATATTTGGTCAGGCTGTAGACCACGATGTCCGCGCCGTGGTGCAACGGCTGCTGCCACAAGGGCCCCAGGAACGTGTTGTCGATCGCAAACGGCGTCGGGGTGTCACCGCCCAGCACCGCGTCGCGCGAAGCTGACACCGCCTCGATATCGACCAGCGCGTTGGTCGGGTTGGCGGGGCTTTCCAGATAGATCATCGCGACCCGGCCACCTTGTTTGGTCGCCATGTCTTTCGCCTGCTCCATCACGCTGTCGATCTCCTCGCGCGTCGCGCCTGCGGGGAAATCGAGATAGGTGATGCCGAAGCGCGAGAGGATGCGCGCGATCATCGTTTCGGTCGCCGCATACAACGGGCCGGAATGGACGATGACATCGTTGTTGCTGCAATAGGCGAGCAGCAATGTCGCGATTGCCGACATGCCGCTGGAAAACACCAGCGAATCCTCGGCATCGTCCCAGATGCTCAGGCGATCCTCCAGGATTTCCTGGTTGGGGCCGTTGAAACGCGAATAGACCAGGCCTTCCGCGCCGCCCGGTCGCTTGCCGGTCAGCCCCTCGAAATGGCGCTTGCCCGCCGCCGCATTCTCGAACGCGAAGGTGGAGGTGAGGAAGATCGGCGCTTTGAGCGATCCTTCGGACAATACGGGGTCAAAGCCATGGCCCATCATCAGCGTGGCGGGCTTCAGCTTGCGTCCGCCCAGGGTCTCGACCTTGGGCTTGGGCTTGCGGCGCGGCGTGGGGGTGGTGATCGGCTTGATCGGGGTGTCGGTCATATGCGGGGTTCCTGCGTTGCGGAAGTCCGGTCGGCTCGCGTCAACATCCGCACCACATCCGCTCAGCCTGAGCCTGTCGAAGGCCCCGCTATGACGCTGGCGGTTTCCCGTGGCCTTCGACAAGCTCAGGCTGAGCGGGCTTGGGTTGAAGCGGGGTGACTGGCTCCCTTGTTATGCCGGCAATCATGCCGCACCGCTCAACTGATTACAAAGGAAACCATCCAGATCGTGCCGACCATGAGAGGAACGCCCGCGATGTCGAGCATCAGCCCGGCTTTCAGCTGGCGCGGCAGCGATATGTTGCCGCTCGCCCAGGCGATGGCATTGGGGCCGGTACCCGAGGGCAGCATGAAGCCCCAGCTCGCCGCCATCGCCACCGGCATCGCGAGCAGCACCGGATCGACCCCCAGGGTGACGATCAGCGCGGCGACCACCGGCATCACTCCGCTGGCGGTGGCGACGTTGCTGGCAAACTCGGTGACCAGCACCACCAGTCCGGTCAGCGCCAGCGCGATGACGATCAGCGGCACGCCCGCCAGCGGCTCGAGTGCAGTGCCGATCCAGCTGTCCAGCCCCGATGCGCCGATACCCGCCGCGAGCGCCAGCCCGCCGCCGAACATCATGATGACGTCCCACGGCGCACGGTTGGCCTCTTTCCACACCAGCATCGGCCGGCCGGTGCCATCGGGCAGGACGAACAGGGCGATGCCTGCGATCACCGCGATGCTGCCATCGGTGAGCGCGCCTGCAGGCAGCATGTCGCTGAACCAGGGCTGCAGGATCCAGGCGAGGACGACGAGCGCGATCACTGGCATCAGCCGCCGCTCGGGAATGCTCCACTCGGGCTGCCGCGCAATGGCGCTGCGCGCGGCATCGACATCGAACGGATGGTCGGCGAGCTTCTGCACGCGCGCCAGAATGTACGCCGCGATCGGCACCGAGAGGATCACGATCGGCATGCCGTAGGCCGCCCATTCGGCAAAGCCGATCTGCAGCCCGGTGGTTTTCTCGAGCAATCCTGCGGCGATCGCGTTGGTCGGCGATCCGACGAGCGTGCCCAGCCCGCCGATCGAAGCGGCAAAGGCGATGCCCATCATCAGAGCGCCGGGCAGCCCGTCGGTCTCGCCCTCGGCCACATTGCCCGCGAGCAGCACCGCGCTGGCGATCGGCACCATGATCAAGGTGGTCGAGGTGTTCGAGATCAGCAGCGACAATGTCGCGGTGGCGATCATGAACGCGAACAGCAATTGCGCCGAGGTGTGGCCCGATCGGTTGACGATGGCGAGCGCGAGCCGCTTGTGCAGCCCGACCCGCTCGATCGCCAGCGCGAGGAACGCGCCGCCCAGGATCAGGAACAGGATCGGCGAGTAATATTCGGCGGCGATATCGTTGGCGCTCATCACCCCGGTCAGCGGAAGCACCACGAACGGCAGCAATGCGGTGACGGTCAGCGGCACGACCTGCGTCATCCACCACGCCGCCATCCAGAACACGAGGCCTGCAGTGGTCCAGGCCTGCGCTTCCATGCCTGCGGGGGCGGGCGTGACGAGGGTCAGCGCAAAGCCGAGCACGCCGATGATAAGGCCCCAGATTTTCTGCAAAGCGAAGATATCCCCTCTCGCCTGTCCCAAACTCCCCTCCCTTTGAGGGAGGGGCTGGGGGTGGGTAGGCCGTTACCAGGCCACCGTGTGCTCAATATCGCTTCGACCCACCCCTGACCCCTCCATTCCAGGGAGGGGAACAACTATTGCGGGAGGGGAGATGCTATCCCCTCAGCCCGATCGCGCCCATCTGCCGCCCGTAATCGGGCTCGCCGCGATACGTCGCGCGGCGGAAGCTGTAATAGCCGTCTGCGTCCGAATAGGTATCCACGCCGCTGGTGTGCACCGTGCCGATGCCGCAGGCGGCGAGGCGCGACGCGATGAAGCCTTCGAGGTCGAACTGATAGTGGTCGGGCTTGCCCTCGCGGAAAAAGCGCTCGTGCTCCGGATCGGCCTCGCAGAAGCGCTGGAAGAAGCCTGCATCGACCTCATAGCTCTTCTGCTGGATGCACGGGCCGATCGCGGCGACGATACGCGCACGGTTCGCGCCCAGCCGCTCCATCGCGGCGACGGTCGCCTCGCCCACGCCGGCAAACGCGCCCTTCCAGCCCGAATGCGCAGCACCAATGACGCCTGCGGCTTCGTCCGCGAACAGGATTGGCGGGCAGTCCGCACCCAGTACGCCGAGCAGCAGGCCAGGCCGGTCGGTGACCATGGCGTCGGCCTTGGGGCGGTCTTCGATCGGAAAGGCGGCGTTGACGCGGATCACATCGGCGCTGTGCACCTGATGCAGCGTCACCAGCGTCGCGCCGGGCAGGATCGCCTCGGCTGCGCGCCTGCGGTTCTCGTGCACCGCTTCCGGATGATCATCCGAGCCCAGCCCGACGTTCAATCCAGCGACCAATCCGGTCGAAACTCCGCCACGACGGCCGGTAAAGCCATGCGCGATGGCGCCGAGCGCGGGGGATGTGAGGATGGGCACGTGCTGTGTGTTACTCAAGACTCTTCACCACCTGTTCGGTCACATCCTTCGAAAGCCCCGGCTTTGACAAAATCCGCTCCAGGCACCCGCGCATCCTGGCTGCACGCGCCTCGTCAAACCGCCGCCAGCGCCCCAGCGGCGCGATGAACCGCGCGGTGGTCTGCGGGTTGATCGCATCGAGCCTCAGGACAAGGTCGGTCAGCAGGTCATAGCCGCGCCCGCTGGCCTCGTGGAACGCGGCCTGGTTGGAGACGAACGGCCAGTACAGCGCGCGCACCCGATTGGGGTTGGTCAGCGTGAAATCCTTGTGGCGGATCAGCTCGAGCGTCTGGTCGTACACCTGGGGGTGCGCCGAGCCGGACTGCAGCGAGAACCATTTGTCGATGACCAGCGCATTGCCCTGATAGCGGTTGTAGAAGCTGTCGAGCGCGGTCTCGCGCACGTCGGCCTGCATGCTGGCGAGCACCGCCATGGCGCCCTGCCGGTCGGTCATGTTGTCGGCGCGCGCGAACTGTTCGAACGCAATTGTGCCAGCATCCGCTGCTTCGGCCGAAGCGATATAGCCTAGAGCCAGCGACTTGATCTTGCGCGCACCGCGCGCTTCGCGGCTGAGCGAATAGGGAACCGCACTGGCGCGTTCGTGCGCGATCCGCCACGGATCGAGCAAGCGCGACCCGATCGCCTTGCGCAAGGCCCGGCGCGCCGCATGGATCGCCTCGGGCCGCACCACCAGCATCTGCTCGCCTAGAAACGCCTCGGTCGGCAGGCTGAGGATCTCGGCGCGCATCGAATCATCGAGCCGCTGGTCGCTGACCAGATCGCCGAACACCGCGATGATCTCGTCGAGCGACACCGCATGGCTTTGCGCCGCACCGGGGCCGTCCATGTCGGCGATATCCGCGATCAGCCGGTCGATGACGAGCTGCTGCAGCGCCTCGTAGCGCGCGAAGGGATCATCGTCGTGTCGCACCAGGAACGGCAGGTCACCCGCTGATCGCGCCACATCGAGATTCACCGGCGCGGAAAAGCCGCGATTGATCGACAGCACCGGCGCGCGGGCGAAGCCGGCGAATTCCACCGATTGCTCGGCCTCCGTCAGCACCACCAGAGTCTCGCCGCGATGCGCCTTCATGTCGCGGTCGATCAGCGCGGTGCGCAGCGGGATCGGCATCAGCGGCTTGTCCGCCTGGCCCGGCGTGGCGGCGAAGTTCTGTCGCAGGTGGAGTGTCGCGGTGCCGCTGGCGGCGTCATGCTCGAGCCGCGCCTGCACTTGCGGCGTGCCGGCCTGCTCGTACCAGCGACGGAATTGCGCAAGGTCCAGCCCCGCGCCATCCTCCATCGCCCGCACGAAATCCTCGCAGGTCGCAGCCTCGCCGTCATGGCGCCGGAAATACAGGTCGCAGCCCTGCCGGAACCGCTCGGGCCCCGCCATCGTCGCCATCATCCGGATGACCTCGGCGCCCTTGTTGTAGATGGTGGAGGTGTAGAAGTTGCTGATTTCCATATAGCTGTCGGGGCGGATCGGGTGCGCGAGCGGCCCGGCATCCTCGGGGAACTGCGCCGCGCGCAGCATCCGTACATCCTCGATCCGCTTGACCGGTTCAGAGCCCATGTCGGCGGAAAAGCACTGGTCGCGATAGACGGTGAAGCCTTCCTTCAGGCTCAGCTGGAACCAGTCGCGGCAGGTGACGCGGTTGCCCGACCAGTTGTGGAAGTATTCGTGCGCGACCACGCCCTCGATCGCGTCATAGTCGTAATCGGTCGCGGTGTCGGGGTCGGCGAGGATGTAGCGCGAATTGAAGATGTTGAGACCCTTGTTCTCCATCGCCCCCATGTTGAAATCGCTGACCGCAACGATGTTGAACACCGGCAGGTCGTATTCGAGACCATAGACCTGTTCGTCCCACGCCATCGAGGCTTTCAGCGCCTGCATCGCATGCGCGGTGCGGCCCTCGTCGCCGGCGCGGACATAGATGGCGAGGTCCACCGGCGCGCCGCTCTTGGTGGTGAAATGGTCGCGCGTCGCCACCAGATCGCCCGCGACCAGCGCGAACAGATAGCTCGGCTTGGGGTGCGGATCGTGCCAGCGCGCATAATGGCGGCCATCGTCCAGATCGCCTGTATCGACCAGTGCGCCGTTGGCGAGCAGCACCGGGAAGCGTGCCTTGTCGGCGCGCAGCAGCACCTCATACACCGCCATGTTGTCGGGTCGGTCGATGAACGGGATGATCCGGCGGAAGCCTTCGGCCTCGCATTGGGTGCACAGCATGCCGTTCGAAGCGAACAGCCCCATCAACTGCGTGTTGGTATCGGGCGCGATCTGCGTGGTGAGAGTCAGCGTGGCGGAGGGCTGGCCCACGTCGAACGCGATCTGGCTGCCCTCGCTGCGCCAGAGGACCGGTGCGCCATCCACCTCCAGCGTCAGCGGCAGCGCGCCATCGCAATCGAGTCGGACGGGCCGGTCATGCTCGCCGTTCCGGACCAGGGCCAGCGCTGCGGTGACATGCGTCGCGGACAGGTCGAGGTCGAACTCCAGATGCACCGTTTCCACCCGCCAGTCGGGCGGCAGATAGTCCGCGCGGCGGATCACCGGGGTTTCTTGGTGTGCCGGGGTGGCGGTTGCGGTCTGGATGTCGGCCATGGGGGGACACTAATGCGCGGGCAGGGATTGCACAATGCGGGCTGTGGCTTGGGAAGTCGAGGGCGGTTCGGCGCATGCGTCCCTCGACTTCGCTCGGGAACGCGGAGAGTTTTGGCTTGATCTACTAGTTTGCCAGCCCGTCAAAGGGATCGGGACCGCGGAAAAAGAAGAACCACCTTCCTCCACCGCCTGTCCCGAGCGAAGTCGAGGGACCTGCGCACGCTATCAGCCCCATATGCCAACCGCCTTGCATCCCCCCGGCCCGCCGCTAGGTTCGCGAAAATGAGCAACCTCTTCATCTTCGGCATGGGTTACACCGCCTCTCATCTCGCCCGGCGGCTTCGTTCGCAAGGCTGGCAGGTGCGCGGAACGGGCCGGGCGGGCGATGTCGACTTTGCCGATGGCGCTGCCGTGCACGCCGCGCTGGCCGACGCCACGCATGTCCTCTCCAGTGTGCCGCCCGACCGGGCGAGCGGGCTCGATCCGGTGCTGACGCACTATGGCGAGATCCTGCGCGCCACGCCTGCGCGCTGGATCGGGTATCTCTCGTCCACCGGCGTCTATGGCGATGCGGGCGGGGCGTGGGTGGATGAGGCATCGGTGGTCGGCACCGGGCGGCGCAATGCGCGGACCGAGGCCGATCTCGTCTGGCAGGCGCTCGACAACCGGGTGCGCGTGCTGCGCCTGCCGGGGATCTACGGCCCGGGCCGCAGCGCGCTCGACCGGGTGCGCGATGGTGGCGCAAAGCGGATCGACATGTCGAACCAGGTCTTCAGCCGCGTGCATGTCGAGGATATCGCCGGCGGCATCATCGCGTCGTTCGATGGCCCGGCGGGGGTCTACAACCTCGCCGACGACCTGCCCTGCTCGCAGAACCGCGTGATCGAGGCCGCGTGCCGCCTGCTGAGCGCGCCGCTGCCGCCGCTGCAGTCGCTGGAGGACGCGAACCTGTCGCCGATGGCGCTGGGATTCTATGCAGAGAACCGGCGGGTCGCCAACGGCAAGGCCAAGCGGCTGCTCGGCTGGACCTTGCGCTACCCCGATTACGAGGCCGGACTGTCCGCCATCCTCGCCCAGGGCGGCTGACGCGCCTCAGCGCTCGAAGCGCTCGATGACCCAGGGTTCGGCCTCAGCGGCGGCTGTCCAGTCGGCCATCCATTCATGCTCCATGATGGCATCACTATAGGCGCGGGCAAAGCCGGGCAGCGTGATGCCGTAGGTCTGGAAGCGCGTGATGACCGGCGCGAACATGATGTCCGCCGCGCCAAAGCTGCCGAACAGGAACGGCCCGCCACGTCCCCAGCGCGCGCGCGCCTCTGCCCAGAGCGAGAGGATGCGCATGACATCCTGATGCACTTCGGGGCTGACCGAGAAATCGGTGTAGCGCTGGCGCATGTTCATCCCGCATTCGCGGCGCAGCGGCATGTATCCGGCATGCATTTCCGCTGCCATGGAGCGGGCGAGCGCGGCTGCGACCGGGTCCTTGGGCCAGAAGCGATCACGGTGCGTCCGGTCGGCCAGCCAGTCGATGATGGCCAGCGAATCCCACACCACCGCCTCGCCATCCCACAACACCGGCACCTTGCCCGCAGAGGGCTGGAACTCGGGCTGCTGGCGCGCTTCGGGCCAGGCCTCGTCATACAGCGGCACGACGATCTCTTCGAACGGCAGGCCCGATTGCTTGCACGCCAGCCAGCCGCGCAGCGACCAGCTCGAATAGTTCTTGTTGCCAATGTACAGTTTCATAGCTGCCCCTCGGAAGACTGCGCAGAAAGGCTCTGCAAGGTCCTTCGCGTCTTCGTGTCTTCGCGTGAACCAAAATGAGATGTCACACGAAGACACGAAGGCACGAAGAAGAAGGTGTTCGCGCCTTCGCCTGCATGGTGTCCAGCGCGAACCTTATTCGCTGATCGAATCCATCACAAAGCCGCGCAGTTCGTCAATGCCCATGCGCTTTTCGGACGAGGTGATGATCACATCGGGGAAGGCCGCAGCGTGCTTGCGCGCTTCGGCGCGGGTCGCATTGGCCACCTTTTCCAGATCGCTCGCCTTGATCTTGTCCGCCTTGGTCAGCACCAGCCGGTAGCTCACGGCCGCCTCGTCGAGCATCTTCATGACGTCGAGGTCGACCTCCTTGATGCCGTGGCGGCTGTCGATCAGCACCAGGGTGCGCTTGAGCACCGCGCGACCGCGCAGGTAATCGTTGATCAGGAAGCGCCATTTCTTGACGACATCCTTGGGCGCCTTGGCATAGCCATAGCCCGGCATGTCGACCACGCGGAAGCGCGGCGGATCGCCGATGTCGAAGAAGTTCAGCTCTTGCGTGCGCCCCGGCGTCACCGAGGTGCGCGCGATCGCCCTGCGCCCGACAAGCGCGTTGAGCAGCGAGGACTTGCCCACGTTCGAGCGCCCGGCAAACGCGATTTCGGGCACGCTGGGCGGCGGCAGGAATTCGAGCGCAGGCGCGGACTTGAGGAAGGTCACCGAACCGGAGAACAGCCGGTTGGCCTCCTGCAGCAGCGGGTGGATGATCGGCTGGTCTTCTTCGGTCACGCCTTGCTCTTGTCTTTCTCGGCCTTGGCCGCCTTGGCTGCCGCCTCTTGCGCGGCCAGCTCCTTCAATTGCGGATGGCGGCTGTAGAGCCACTTCTGCTGCGCGATGGTGAGCACGTTCGACATCGCCCAGTACAGCTGCAAGCCGGCGGCAAACGGTGCCATCACGAACATCAGCACCCAGGGCATGATCGAGAAGACCTGCTGCTGGACCGGGTCCATCGGCGCGGGATTGAGCTTGAACTGCAGCCACATCGTGACGCCCAGGATGATCGGCAGGATGCCGATGGCGATCATGCTCGGCGGATCGAAGGGCAGCAGGCCGAACAGGTTGACCGGGGTCAGCGGATCGGGCGCGGACAGATCCTTGATCCACAAAACGAACGGCTGGTGCCGCATTTCGATCGCCAGCAGCAGCACCTTGTAGAGCGCGAAGAATACGGGGATCTGCAGGAACATCGGCAGGCATCCGGCGAGCGGATTGACCTTTTCCTTGCGGTACAGCTCCATCATCTCGGTCTGGAGCTTCTGTTTGTCGTCCTTGTAGCGTTCCTGCAGCGCCTTCATCTTGGGCTGCACCGCGCGCATCTGCGCCATCGATGCGAACTGCTTCTGCGCGATCGGGAACATCAGGCCGCGGATGATGATGGTCAAAAGGATGATCGCGACGCCGAAATTGCCGACCTGTTCGAACAGCCAGTTGAGCAGCTTGAAGATCGGCTTTTCGAACCAGATGAACCAGCCCCAGTCGACCGCACGGTCGAGCAGCTTGATATCCTTGGCATCGACATAATCGTCGAGCAGTTCGGTTTCCTTGGCCCCTGCAAACAGCATCGACCTGGTCTCGATCTGCTTGCCCGGCGCGACCACAGTCGTGTCGAACAGCAGTTCGGACTGATACAGCTTGCCGCCCAGGCTGCGGAAATTGCCCGCCATCGCGCCCTTGGCACCCGGTGCGGGGATCAGCGCTGACAGCCAGTAATGGTCGGTGAAGCCCAGCCAGTCGATGTTGCCGGTATATTCGACCAGCTTCTTGGGGTTCTCGTCGAGGTCGTCATAATGCACGTCGAAATCGGCGACATCGTCAAACACGCCGAGCGGTCCGTTGCGGACGGTCCAGGTGCTGGGGTCGGCATTGGCGCTGGTTCGGTTGATCAGGCCCAAAGGCCGCACGATCGCAGGCGTGGTACCGGCATTGACGAAGCGCTGGGTGACGGTGATCAGGTAGTTGGCGTCGATCGCATAGACGATCTCGAAACGCTGGCCTGCCGCATTGGTCCAGCTCAGCGTCACCGGCGTCGCGGGTGTCAGCTTCGTTCCATTGGGCGTCCACACGGTCTGGCTGGTGGGGGTGACGACACCCTCGCCGATCCAGCCGAACTGCGCGAAATACTGGTCCTCGGTGCCGGCGGGCGAGAACAGGTGTACAAGGTCGCTGTCCTTGTCGAGCTTCTCGCGATAATCCTTGAGCACGATGTCGTCGAGACGCGCACCGGTGAGGTTGATCGATCCGGCGACGCGCGGTGCGTCGATGGCGACGCGCGCAGAGCTTGCGAGCACCACCTTGCGGGTGCGGATCACCTTGGGCGCGGTGCCGGTGTCGGGCACCGCATTGCGGTTGTCGAGACCGGGGCGTGGCGCTTCGATCGCATCCTCGATCGTCGCCGGGCGCGCTGGATACAGGATCTCCAGCGCATAGGGCCATCCGAACAGAACCAGAGCCATCAAACCGATGGCCAGGATGACGTTACGCTGATTCTCCACGCTTCAAACCTCGTTCCGGTAATTCATATAGGGGGCGCATATGTGCATCAGGGCACTGGATCATGGCCGTGCCCGCCCCATGGGTGACAGCGCAATAGCCGCTTCATCGCCAGCCAGCCACCCTTAATCGCACCATGGCGTTTGAGCGCCTGGATGGCGTATTCCGAACAGCTGGGGCTGTACCGGCACATCGGCGGCAGGACGCGCGATGGGCCCAGCTGCCAGCCTCTGGCGATCAGGATCAGGATCTGGCGCATGGGGTTTCCATAGCCGCCAGGGAGATCACGGCAGCGCGCAGCGATCCAGTATCTTTGGACCGGCATCCGACAGCAGCCGACCAGATGCACATGTCAGCGGCGTTTCGGCTTGCCGCGCGGCGGGCGGCGGTCAGCGGAAGCCTTGCCATCGCGCACCCTGGCGAGCGCGCGTTCGAAATCGGCCCGCATCGCTGAAAAGTCGCGGGTCAGCGCCTCAGTCCGCCCGATCAGCACATGATCGGCTCCGGCCAGGCCATGCTCGCCCAGCACCTGATGGGCGAGCGCACGGAAGCGGCGCTTGATGCGGTTGCGCACCACCGCGTTGCCGGTCTTCTTGGTGACGGTATAGCCGATGCGCCGAGTCTCGTCGGCATCCTGGCGCTGCTTGACCAGCAGCACGAACGCCGGCGTTCCCACGCGCAGGCCACCGTTGGCCGCCAGAAAATCGGACCGCTGGCGCAGCACAACGGGCGTTCCGGATCGTTCCGGAACGCCCGTGTGTGGAATATCGCTGCTGTCGTCCGCGCCCGCAATCACGGGCGGCGGGCCGATCAGGCGCTCAGGCGCTTGCGGCCACGGGCGCGACGCGCACGCAGAACGGCGCGGCCGCCGACAGTCGCAGTACGCGAACGGAATCCGTGACGACGAGCGCGCACAAGGTTGCTGGGCTGAAATGTGCGCTTCATGCGGCACTCCTGAAAAATACGGGTTCAAATGATTCGCCGCGCACCTCGTCTGACACGAAGCCCGCGAAAGCAGGGCGCATACGGTCGAGGGGGGGCAAAGTCAAGCAACGAGCGGCTGGCGCCTGCCATTTAGGGCCGGGCCATGCCCGCGCCGGTCAGCTGGCGGCCGCCTCGCAGGCTTCCAGAACCTTCATCGGATTGCCCGCAGGGCCGATGTCTCGCAGCGAGCGTCCGAACTGGCGCTGCATCGCGTCGGGCTCGGTGATGCCTGCCGCCTTGGCGCGGTCTTCGGTCAGCCGTGCGGACAGCCTGTCTGCCAGCGCGCCGACACGCTGGCCGAACGGGCTTTCGCCTGCATCCTCCAGTTCGCTTTCCGCCATGCCGGCCAGATAGCTGGCCAGCGCAAAGCACTGCATGTCGCGGGTGAACGGATCGCTGGGCAAAGTGATGGCCCGCTTCGAGCTGATCTGCGGATAGCGCCCGGCGCACAGCGGCAGCAATTGGGGCGCATCGGCTGCCAGCGTATCGAGATTGGGCGGTGGCAGGCCCGCTACCTCTTCCAGCCGCTCGAAGAACGTGTCGGGTGCGGCCTCGGTCTTCTGCCGGGCGATCTCGAACAGAAACCAGCTGGCTTCGGCCAGGGCCTCGGTCTTGCCGCCGCCGGTGACGACCGCAGAATAGAAGCAGGTGAGCCCTGCCTCCTGCGGATCGACCGGCAATGCGACGGGTGCGGACGACGCTTGCGCTGCCGCCTGCGGGGCCGCGCCAAGGGCCATGGATGCGCCGATCAGCGCAGCCATGGCCGATGACAGGACCGGGTTCATGCAGCCAGTTTGCGCAGCACGTAGTGCAGGATGCCGCCGTTCATGAAATACTCGATTTCATTGGCGGTATCGATGCGACAAAGCGCTTCGAAGCTGAAGGTGGAGCCATCGGCGCGGGTCACCTTGACGGTGACCTGCTGGCGCGGCTTGAGGTCCGCCACGCCTTCGATGGTGAAGCTGTCGTCGCCGGTCAGGCCCAGGGTTTCGCGCGTGTCGCCGTTCTGGAACTGCAGCGGCAGAACGCCCATGCCGACCAGGTTCGAACGGTGGATACGCTCGAAGCTTTCGACGATCACCGCCTTGACGCCCAGCAGGTTGGTACCCTTGGCCGCCCAGTCGCGCGACGATCCGGTGCCGTATTCCTTGCCCGCGATGACCACCAGCGGCGTGCCATCGGCCTTGTGGCGCATCGCGGCGTCATAGATCGGCATCACTTCCTGGCCATAGCGGCTCATGCCGCCCTCGATGCCGGGGACCATTTCGTTCTTGATGCGGATGTTGGCAAAGGTGCCGCGCATCATCACGTCATGATGGCCACGGCGCGCGCCATAGCTGTTGAAGTCCGACTTGGCGACCTGATGCTCCATCAGCCATTTGCCTGCGGGGCTGTCAGCCTTGATCGAGCCTGCGGGCGAGATGTGGTCGGTGGTGATCGAATCGCCCAGGATCGCGAGCGGCTTGGCTTCGATGATGTCGCTCACCGGGGCAGGCGTCATGCTCATGCCCTCGAAATACGGCGGGTTGGCGACATAGGTGGAGCCTGCGCGCCAGCTGTAGGTGTCCGAACCTTCGACATTGATCGCCTGCCAATGCTCGTCGCCCAGATACACGTTGGCATAGCGCGCCTGGAACATTTCGCGGTCCATGCACGATGCCATCGTGTCGGCGACTTCGAGGTTGGTCGGCCAGATGTCCTTGAGGAACACGTCCTGCCCGGCGCTGCCGGTGCCGATCGGGGTGGTGGTGAAGTCTTCGATCACCGTGCCCTTGAGCGCATAGGCGACGACCAGCGGCGGCGAGGCAAGGAAGTTGGCGCGCACGTCGGGCGACACGCGGCCTTCGAAGTTGCGGTTGCCCGAGATCACGGCAGCGGCGACCAGGCCGTTCTCGTTGATCGCCTTGCTGATCGGCTCGGCGAGCGGGCCGGAGTTGCCGATGCAGGTGGTGCAGCCATAGCCGACCAGGTTGAAGCCGACGGCATCGAGATGCGTCTGCAGCCCGGCCTTGTTGAAATAGTCGGTGACCACCTGCGATCCGGGTGCGAGCGAGGTCTTGACCCAGGGCTTGGGCTTGAGGCCCAGCTCGTTCGCCTTCTTGGCGACGAGGCCGGCGGCGACCATCACGCCGGGGTTCGAGGTGTTGGTGCAGCTGGTGATCGCCGCGATCATCACATCGCCATCGCCGATGTCGAAGTCCTTGCCGTCCACCGCGACGCGGGTGTTGGCGCGCTTGTAGGTCTCGGCCATGTCCTTGGCGAAGACATCATCGACTTCCGTCAGATCGACGCGGTCCTGCGGACGCTTCGGGCCGGCGAGCGAGGGGACGACGGTCGACATGTCGAGTTCGAGCGTGCTGGTGAACACAGGGTCGACGGCATCGGCCTCGATCCAGAAGCCCTGCTCCTTGGCATAGGCTTCGACCAGGGCCAGCGCTTCTTCATCGCGGCCGGTGAGGCGCATGTAGTCGAGCGTCTTGTCGTCGATGCCGAAGAAGCCGCAGGTCGCGCCATATTCGGGTGCCATGTTGGCGAGCGTCGCGCGGTCGGCAAGGCTCAGCGAGGCGAGGCCCGGGCCGAAATACTCGACGAATCGGCCGACCACGCCGTGCTTGCGCAGCATGTTGGTGCAGGTCAGCACCAGATCGGTGGCGGTGACGCCCTCGTTCAGCGTGCCGGTGAGCTTGAAGCCGACGACTTCGGGGATCAGCATCGAGACCGGCTGGCCGAGCATCGCAGCTTCCGCCTCGATCCCGCCGACGCCCCAGCCCAGAACGCCCAGGCCGTTGATCATCGTGGTGTGGCTGTCGGTGCCGACGCAGGTGTCGGGATAGGCGACGGTCGCACCCGATGCATCGGTGCTGGTCCAAACCGCCTGTGCGATGTTCTCGAGGTTCACCTGATGGCAGATGCCGGTGCCCGGAGGAACCGCCTTGAAATTGTCGAGGCTCTTGGAGCCCCATTTCAGGAAGTCATAGCGCTCGCCGTTGCGGTAATATTCGATTTCCACATTCTGCTCGAACGCCTTGGGGTGGCCGAATTCGTCGACCATCACCGAGTGGTCGATGACGAGGTGGACGGGGACGAGCGGGTTGATCTTGCTGGTGTCACCGCCGAGCGTGGCGATGGCATCGCGCATCGCGGCGAGATCGACGACGCAAGGCACGCCGGTGAAATCCTGCAGCAGCACGCGCGCGGGGCGATACTGGATTTCCGCGTCCGACGAGGGGTTCTTCTGCCAGTCGACGATCGCCTGCGCATCGGCTACCGAAACGGTAAAGCCGCCGTCCTCGAAGCGCAGCATGTTTTCGAGCAGCACCTTCATGCTGAACGGCAACCGCGAGATATCGCCGAGCTTTTCGGCGGCCTTGGCGAGCGAATAATAAGCGATGGACTTGCCGCCCACCTCCATCGTCGCGCGGGTGCCGAGCGTGTCCTGTCCAACAGCGGTCATGTGGAGTCCCTTCCAGTAGTAACAGTTATGCGTGTAGCGCCGCAGCGACGCCGGGTGTGTGACGGTTCGCACCAAGGGCCGGAATGGGGACGCGCGCGACCATTTACTGCGCGAAACCGGCGGGCCGATGCGTAAACCGTTATGCCGGGGCAGGCCTTAGCGCAAGCTTGTGCGGGGGGGAAGGGGGGATGGGGGTGCGGCGGCGGTTGAATAACCCAGCCTGTTGGGTTTACGATGCTGTCGTCAAATCGACGCTTCGCTTCGGGAGTGAGTGACATGACGGCTGATCCCCATTGGTCCGATAGCCAGGCAGGCGTGGCCATTGAGCGCGGCAAGGCCAAGCTTATGGCCGAGCCTCGAGCGGTGGCCGCACGCTATGACGCTGCAGCAGGCCGCATCATCGTCGATCTGACCAGCGGCGCCACCTTCGCCTTCCCGCCCTCCTTGGTCGAGTTCCTGCAGGACGCCACCCTCGAGCAACTCACCGAGGTCGAGGTGCAGGGAGCGGGATTCGGTCTGCACTGGGAGACGCTAGGCGTGGACCATACCGTGCCCGGCTTGATGAACGGCATATTCGGCACGGCACGCTGGATGGCCGCGCGGGCGGGTCAGGCGACATCAAGCGCTAAGGCGCAGGCATCGCGTGAGAATGGGCAGAAGGGCGGGAAGCCGAGGAAGGCGGGGTAAGGGGTTAAGTACAACGTCTTCGGAATTCACTATTGCCTCATAATTCACCTCGGCGGAATATCGTTTATTGTAGTACCTCTTCTACCGATGGATGGTTTGCGCTTCTGGTCAGGCATGTGAAGGTCCGAACGGACTGGGAACGATGCGTCGTTGTACGAAAAAATCCACGGAGGAATTTTCGGTAGCTTTAATTTCTCGCCCAGATGTGTCGGCGAGCATACCTCAACCGAGATTCCAGCTGTCACAAGCTTACTGTGGTGCTGCTGGCAGAGATGAATGAATTTCTGATCCATCGTCAAAATGTATCTGCACCCATGCACCTGCGCCGTTCGCAGATGCCAAGCATCTTGGCTGTGCTTCTGGTACTTGAAGTAAGACATGATTACTTTGTACAATTCGTCACCGCTGGTCTCAATCCTCTCCTGCTGAGCGTCCTTTAATCCATGACTTTCTCCAAAAAGCTTACCCATGGTGATGAAATCATATCTCTCGCCATCGACCGAATCTATTTCGACCATGTCGAGTATGCTGTAATCGCTGTAGCCCACCGTCTGAAAGCGGGCGGGAGGGTGCCTTAGCTGTTCCGACATCAGTTCGGATGAAGTGAAAAATTTCATCGTTCCGAAGCGAGCGAGTGCGATCAGCGATCCGATATAGCAGATATCGCGATAGTCTTCCGAAGTGTTGCTCGCGGCGTGGACCGGGACACGCGCCATGTAGCCCGTGTTAATGGGATGAACGCCTCCCCAAAGCACCGTGCCCGTGTCGATCCAAGCCTCCTCATGTGTGACCGCGTGACGTCGAATACAGCTATCAATCAGAACGCCAACCGGCTTGGCCTCATCAGCCAACGAACCTTTGGCTGACATTGCTACACGCCGCATCATCCAATCTGCAAAGCGGGGCATATACTTGAAGGCGAGGCTTTCCCTTTTAGATCGGATCCTTTCCTTTGCTCGCTGCAACATTGGCATCGATTGCCTTCGATCTCCGCCATATGTTTACAGCCGTGTTCCACGCTAAGGCAATAAGTGTACGCAGGCAACGAAGTGCGAATTTTGGAGGCACGATACTCAAACCTGCAGGAGTGTGGCGGCCGCCCTCCAATCCCCACCATATGCCAGCTAATCAGCAAGCTCTGCTGACCCATGCCTATTGGCACACTTTGTCGTAGATCGCCGCATCTCCGACGACAGAACTGCGCCATTGACGTATATGCCATTGACGTATACAAAGTGCAAGTGAGTACCTTGCAGACCATCGTTGAACTTCCCGAGTTCCTCCGGCGCGCCAAGGCGATCATGAGTGATGCAGAGCGCATGGCACTGGTGGATTACGTCGCTGCCAACCCCGAAACCGGAATCTCGCTGGGCGGTGGGCTGCGCAAGGTTCGCATCCCACGCGAGGGTGGCGGGAAAAGCGGTGGTTATCGGACGATCTATGTGTTCGGTGGCAGGGAGATTCCGATCTTCCTCATCACTGTGTTCGCCAAGAACGAGAAAGACAATCTGACCAAAGCCGAGCAGGCCGCCGCCGTGGGCCTCGCAAAGACTTTGGTTGCAACCTATGGAGACAGCCGATGAGCGCTTATGACAGCATCATGCAGGGATTGAACGAGGCCCTCGCCCATGCGCAGGGCGAGGATGTTGGCGCGCGGGTGCATCAGATCGTAGTACCCACAGTCGATGTCGCCGCGATCCGGGCCAGCACCGGCCTATCGCAAAGTGCGTTTGCTCAGTCGATCGGCGTGGCCAAGGGAACTTTGCTCAACTGGGAGCATGGCCGCAGGCAGCCGACCGGTCCGGCACAGGTTTTGCTCGCGATGATCGCCAAGAAGCCCTCGCTGGTGCGCGAATTGCTGCAATAGGCGGAGGTTACCCCCCAGTCCCCCCAACCGTCAGCCCGCTGACCAGCAACGTCGGTTGCCCCACGCCTGCGGGTACGCCCTGGCCGCCCTTGCCGCACATGCCGACGCCTTCGTCGAGCGCGAAGTCGTTGCCGATGCCGGTGACCTTGGTGAGCACGGTGGGGCCGTCGCCGATCAAAGTGGCGCCCTTGATCGGCGCGCCGAGCTTGCCGTTTTCGACGCGGTACGCCTCGGTGCACGAGAAGACGAACTTGCCCGAAACGATATCGACCTGGCCGCCGCCGAAGCTCTTGGCGTAGATGCCGTTTTTCACGCGCGACAACAGTTCCGCTGGATCGTCATTGCCTGCGCGCATGAAAGTGTTGGTCATGCGCGGCATCGGGGCGTGGGCATAGGACTGGCGGCGGCCGTTGCCGGTGGGGGCGACCCCCATCAGCCGGGCGTTCAAGCGGTCCTGCATGTATCCGCGCAGGATGCCGTTTTCGATCAGCACGTTTTCCTGGGTCGGCGTGCCCTCGTCATCGATTGAGAGCGATCCGCGCCGGTCTTGAATCGAGCCATCGTCGACCACGGTGACGCCATCGGCGGCGACGCGCTGGCCGATGCGGCCCGAAAACGCGCTGGTGCCCTTGCGGTTGAAATCGCCCTCGAGCCCGTGCCCGATCGCCTCGTGCAGGATGATGCCGGGCCAGCCGGGGCCGAGCAGCACGGTCATTTCGCCGGCTGGCGCGGCGACGCTTTCGAGGTTGGTCAGCGCCTGTGCCAGCGCCTCGTCGATCGCGCGGTTCCAGGTCGCATCGTCGAACAGGCCATCATACAGATAGCGCCCGCCCATGCCGAAGCTGCCGACCTCGCGCCGCTCGCCGCTCTGCGCGACGATCGACACATTGAGGCGCACTAGAGGCCGCACATCGGTGGCGATGAAGCCGTCGGCGCGCACCACTTCGATTACCGACCAGCTGCCGATCAGGCTCGCGGTGACCTGCGCGACGCGCGGGTCGCGGGCGCGCGCGGCGGCATCGATCTTTTCGAGCAAGGCGATCTTGGTCTCGAACGGAATGCTCTCGAGCGGGTTGCCGTCGGTATAGAGGTGGCGGTTGTTCTGCCGGGGCGGCGGGGCTGCTTCGCCATTGGCGGGATCGAGCAGTTTCAGCGTCTCGGCGGCGCGGCGGATGCCGGCTTCGCTGACGTCGTTGGCATGCGCAAAGCCGGTCATCTCGCCCGAAACTCCGCGCAGCCCGAAGCCCGAATCGGTGGAGTAATCGGCGGTTTTCAGCCGACCATCGTCGAACACGAAGCTCTCGCTCGCAGCGTATTGCAGGTACAATTCGCCGTCATCGCACGCGCTGAGCGCATCGCGGGTAAGCCGCTGCGCGGCGTCGGGATCGAGCGCGTCGGGGCGATAGAGGAACGAACGGGGGTCTGCGGTGGCGATTTGTGTCATGCCAGACATATGCGCGTTCAAGGTGCATTATGGAAGGGCAAGCGTCGTGCATACGTCCCTCGACTTCGCTCGGGAACGCGGAGAGTTTTACCCTGGGCGGCTGGCTTGCCAGCCAGCCGAAGGGCTCAAGAACTCGAGAGGATGGACTGCCTCCCCTCACCGTCTGTCCCGAGCGAAGTCGAGGGACGTATGCGCAAACCTCAGCCCGCCAGCCGCTCCAGCGCCCGTTCGCGCCCGATCAAGGGCAGCAGCTCGCCCATGTCCGGGCCATGGTCCATCCCGGTGAGTGCACGGCGGAGCGGCAGGAACAGGCCCTTGCCCTTGCGCCCGGTGCTGGCCTTGAGCACCTCGGTCCAGTCCTTCCAGACCGTCGGCCCAAAGTCGATCGGCTCGAGCGCGGCACGGGCCTCTGCCAGAAACGCGGCATCCTCGGCTTCGGGCGCAGGCGCATGAACCGGCCCCTCGATGATCCGCCAGTAATCGGCAACCTCGCCGAGATGCGCGATGTTTGGGCGGATCGCGTGCCAGCCGGCCTCGTCGACCTGCGGCGGGAGTTGCTCTGCCACCATCGCGAAATCGGCGGTGTGGACCAGCTGGCGGTTAATCCGTTCCAGATCCTCCTCGGCAAAGCGCGCGGGCGCACGGCCGAAGCGGGCAAAGTCGAAGCTGTCGAGCAGCGCGGCGCGATCGTGCAATGGCTCGACCGGGTCGGACGTGCCCAATCGCGCCAGCAACGCGACAATCGCCTGCGGCAATATGTGCTTCTCGCGCAATTCGCCCACGCCCAGCGAGCCCAGCCGCTTGGAGAGCTTGCCCTCCGCGCCCACCAGCAGCGCCTCATGCGCGAAAGCGGGCGGCGGGCTGCCCAGCGCGGTGAACATTTGCAGCTGGACGGCGGTGTTCGAGACGTGATCCTCGCCGCGCACGACATGCGTGATTCCCATGTCGACGTCATCGATCGCCGAGGGCAGCATGTACAGCCAGCTGCCATCGGCGCGGCGGATGACGGGGTCGGACAGGCTCGACGCGTCGAACTTCTGCGGCCCCCGGATGAGGTCGTCCCAGGCGACCGGTTCGGCGTGGTCGAGTTTGAACCGCCAGTGCGGCTTGATCCCCTGTGCCTCCAATTCGGCGCGCTGGGCATCAGTGAGGTTGAGCGCGGCGCGGTCATACACCGGCGGCAGGCCGCGGCCCAGCGCGATCTTGCGCTTGAGATCGAGCTCCTGCGAGGTCTCATAACAGGCATAGACCCGGCCCGCGTCGCGCAGCTTTGCAAACGCCGCGTCATACAGCGCCGCGCGCTCCGACTGGCGATACTCGGCATCAGGCGCGAGCCCCAGCCAGGCGAGATCGGCGCGGATGCCCTCGACATACTCCTCCCGGCTGCGCTCGGCATCGGTGTCGTCGATCCGCAGGATGAAGCGCCCGCCGCTCTTTTTCGCCCACATCCAGTTGTGCAACGCGGTGCGGATGTTGCCGATGTGCAGATGCCCGGTGGGGGACGGGGCGAAACGGGTGGTGGTCATGGTTTACAATCTTGTTGGGGAACGCTGCAGGCTGAAAAGCACGTGCAGCTCGCTTTGGCGGGTTCACGCTGCTGTCTGCAACGGTTCCACAGCCGGTTGGCCGTGCTCGCGGGCCATGGCAAGATCATAGTTCGCCTGCAAGCCCATCCAGAACCGGGCGGTGCTCACCCCTGCGCTTTCCAACCGGATAGCAAGGTCAGGGCTGATCGCTGCACGGCCATTGATAACGCGCGACAAAGCCACCCGCGACATGCCCAGCTTGCGGGCTGTTTCGGTTACGCCAAGGCCGAGCGGGACGATAACGTCATCGCGCAGCATGGTTCCGGGGTGGGGAGGGGCTTTCATCATCTCAATCTGCCTCAATGATAATCCTGATAATCGACGAGTTCCACATCCGACCCGACAAACCGAAATGTCACGCGCCAGTTGCCGTTTACCCATATCGACCAATGACCTGCCATATCGCCCTTGAGCGGATGCAGCCGGTACGACGGCAAAGAGAGTTCGTTCGGCGACATCGCAACATCCAGCGCAGCCAGAATGCTCAGCAACTTCGCCTTGTGCGCCGCCTGAACCCCTTTGGTCGATGCGGTCTCGTAAAGCAGGCGCAGGCACTTGTGGCGGAGCTGATGATCCCGAGCCACCTTGTATCGCGTAACGATACGAGATGCAAATGGTCTACCCCGTCCGGAACCGATTGGTGATCGGATAGCGCCGGTCGCGGCCGAAGTTGCGGATGCCCAGTTTCACGCCCGGCGGGGCCTGGCGGCGCTTGTATTCGGCGAGGTACAGCAGCCGCTCGATGCGTGCGACGGTATCGTGCTCGAAGCCGCGCGCGACGATCTGGGCGACGCTCAGCTCCTCCTCGATCAGCGCGTGCAGGATCGGGTCGAGGATTTCGTATGGCGGCAGGCTGTCGTCGTCGCGCTGGTCGGGGCGTAGTTCGGCGCTCGGCGGCTTGGTAATGACGCTTTCGGGCATCACCGGGCCATCGGGGCCGAGCCCCAGCGGCGGCTTGTGCGCATTGCGCCAGCGCGACAGGTCGAACACGGTGAGCTTGTAGGCGTCTTTCAGCACATTGTAGCCGCCCGACATGTCGCCATAGATGGTGGCATAGCCGACGCTCATCTCGCTCTTGTTGCCGGTGGTGAGCAGCATCGGTCCGAACTTGTTGCTCAGCCCCATCAGCGTCACCGCGCGGATGCGCGACTGGATGTTTTCTTCGGCAATGTCCGGCGCGCGTTCGGCAAAGCTGGGGGCGAGCATCGCATCGAACGCCTCGACCGCGGGCTGGATGGGGATGCTGTCGAGCCTGCAGTTCAACAGGCGCGCGCATTCCGCCGCATCGTCGAGGCTCTCCTGGCTGGTATAGCGGCTGGGCAGCATGACGCACCACACCCGGTCGGCCCCCAGCGCGTCGACGGCCACGGCAGCCGACAGCGCGCTGTCGATGCCGCCCGACAAGCCCAGCACCACGCCGGGAAAGCCGTTGGCGTTCACATAATCGCGCAAGGCAACGATCATCGCGTGATAGACATCCTGCGGTTCGGGATCGAGCGCGTGGATATCGCCGGGCGCGCAGCTCCAGCCGCGTTCGCCCCTGGTCCACTCGGTGCGAACGGTGGCTGCCTCCCAATCGGGCAGCTGATGCGCCAGCGAGCCATCGGCGTTGACCACGAACGAGGCGCCATCGAACACCAGTTCGTCCTGCCCGCCGATGCGGTTGAGGAAGACAAGCGGCAGCCCGGTTTCGGCGACGCGGGCGCGTGCGACCGTATGCAGGCGGCGGTCATCCTTCGCGATCTCGTAAGGGCTGCCGTGCGGCGCGATCAGCAGCTGCGCCCCCATCGCCTTGAGGTGTCCGCACACGGTGGGGAACCAGATATCCTCGCACAAAGGCAGACCCAGCATCGTTCCCCGGAACGGCACCGGCGGCTGCAGCGGGGCCGAGGCGAACAGGCGCTTTTCATCGAACGTGCCGTAATTGGGCAATTCGTGCTTCAGGCGGATGGCGGTGATCTGGCCGCCGTCGAGCAAGGCCAGCCCGTTATACAGCGCCCCCTCGCGCTGGAAGACGCTGCCCACCAGCATCGCCGGACCGCCATCGCCGGTCGCGGCCGCCATCCGCTCCAGCTCGGCTCCGGCGCGCGCGATCAATGCGGGTTTCAGCACCAGATCCTCGGGCGGATAGCCGATCAGTTGCAGCTCGGGAAAGACGATCAGGTCGCTGTCGGTCGCCGCCGCGCGCGCGGCGAGCATGGCATCGGCATTGCCGGACAGGTCGCCAATGGTCTGCGAACACTGGACGAGGGTGATGATAAGCCGGTCGGTCATCGCTGCGGAATAGGGGCTGGCCACAGGGGCGGCAACCAATTTTGCCTTGGCTGACGGTCACTTGGGCCTTTCATCAAAGTTTCATCTTCCGGTTTGCGGGGCATCTGGCTAAGGCGACCCCGTTCGAGCAGGGCAAGGGGAAGCACGGTCACATGAAAATTCTTTCTGGCAACAGCAATCTGCCGCTGGCACGCGCCGTGGGCGCCTATCTTGAAATTCCGCTCACCGATGCCTCTGTGCGGCGGTTTGCCGATGAGGAAATCTTCGTCGAAATCCACGAAAATGTGCGCGGCGAAGATGTGTTCGTCATCCAGTCGACCGGTTATCCGGCCAATGACAACCTGATGGAACTGCTGATCTGCATCGATGCACTGAAGCGCGCCTCGGCTCGCCGCATCACCGCAGTGATCCCCTATTTCGGCTATGCCCGGCAGGACCGCAAGCCCGGCCCGCGCACGCCGATCTCAGCCAAGCTGGTCGCCAACCTGATCACCACCGCGGGCGCCGATCGCGTGCTGTCGGTCGATCTGCATGCCGGCCAGATCCAGGGCTTTTTCGATATTCCGACCGACAACCTCTATGCTGCGCCGGTAATGGCTGCGGACATCCAGGCGCGCTTCGGCGAGCACCAGCTGATGGTCGTCTCGCCCGATGTCGGCGGCGTGGTGCGCGCGCGCGCGCTGGCCAAGCGGCTCGACAACGCTCCGCTGGCCATCGTCGACAAGCGTCGCGAACGGCCCGGCGAATCGGAAGTGATGAACATCATCGGCAATGTCGAAGGCCGATTCTGCATCCTGATCGATGATATCGTCGATTCGGGCGGCACCCTGTGCAACGCGGCTGAGGCGCTGAAGAATGCCGGCGCGGTCGATGTCGTATCCTATGTCACGCATGGCGTGCTGTCGGGCGGCGCGGTGGCGCGGGTCAACAACAGCGCGCTCAAGGAACTGGTGATCACCGATTCGATCCAGTCGACCGATGCTGTGGCGTCATCCGACCGGATCCGCACGCTGCCGATGGCGGCGCTGATCGGTGAAGCCATCCGCCGCATCGCTGATGAAAGCTCGGTCTCCAGCCTGTTCGATTGACGACCAGCCTTGGCCGGCTTTCTGGAACGCTATCTGGCGCGGGTTGGACTGTCCGAAAGGCCGGATGCCAACCTCGCCGGATTGAACGCGCTGCTATGGGCGCAGCGGCTCGCGATCCCCTATGATGCGCTCGACCCCCGGCTCGGGCGCGGAGTCGACATCGAACCGGATGCCGTTGCCGACAAGCTGCTTTCGGGTACGCGCGGCGGCTATTGCTTCGAGCTCAACCAGATTTTCGCTCGCGCGCTGACCGACACCGGTTTCCAGGTCGAGCCGCTGCTTGCGCGGGTCTGGTTCCGGCAGCAACCGGACGATCCGGTGCCGCCGCGGACTCACATCGTGCTGGCGGTCCTCATCGATGGCGAACGCTGGCTGGCCGATGCCGGGTTCGGTGGCGGGCATGTCCCGGCGATGAGGTTGGCCGAGGGCACGCAAGCTGCGGGCAATGACGGTGCGGTCCACCGCCTGCGCCGCGACCCTGCATTCGGCTGGATGCTCGAACGGCATTTTAACGGTCAATGCCGCGCGCAATACAGCTTTACCGATGATGTGGCGATGCCAGCCGATATCGCCATGTCGAACCACTGGACGGCCACCGCCCCGCAATCCCGCTTCATCCAGAACGTGCTGGTCAGCCAGGTCGTGCGCGATGGCCTGAAATCGATCACCAACGACCTGTTCAGCATCCAGCGCGCGGACGGGACCGAAAAGGTGCAGATTGCAGGGCCGGAGGCGATGCGCACATTGCTGGCCGATGCTTTCGGCATCGTGCTGTCGGCGCAAGAGGTCAGGGCGCTCGCCGCATTCCGACCCTGATCAGTCTGGCCAATCGCGCTGCGACGCGATAGCACCGCAGCCATGATTCACAGCAAAGACATAGCGCTGGCCGAACGGCTGGCCGAAGCGGCGGGGGAGGCGATACGGCCCTTCTACCGTTCCAGTTTCACGACCGACCGCAAGGCCGATGCCTCGCCGGTGACCGAGGCGGATCGCGCGGCGGAAGCGGCGATGCGCGCGATCCTCGACGCCGAAGCGCCGCGCGACGGCGTGATCGGTGAGGAATATGGCGAAAAGCCGGGCTCGACGGGCCGCGTGTGGGTGCTCGATCCGATCGACGGCACCACCAGCTTCATCGCCGGGCGGCCGATCTTCGGAACGCTGATCGCGCTGATCGCCGAGGAATGGCCGGTATTGGGCGTGATCGACCAGCCGATCGGGCGCGAACGCTGGGTCGGCGCGACGGGGCGCGGCACCACCTTCAATGGCCAGCCGGTCAAGGCGCGGCTCTGCCCCGATATCGAGGATGCCGTGCTCGCCACCACCAGCCCGCATTTGTTCAGCGATCATGACGCGATGCACTTCATGGCGCTGGCCAAGCAGTGCGACACGCGCCGTCTGATCTGGGGCGGGGATTGCTACAATTACGCGCTGGTCGCGCAAGGCTCGGTCGATCTGGTGTGCGAGAGCGGCCTGAAGCTGCATGATTTTGCGGCGCTGGTTCCCGTCGTCGAGGGCGCGGGCGGGCATATGTGCGACTGGAACGGTGATCCGCTGCACAAGGGCAGCGATGGCCGCGTCATTGCGATGGGTGATCCGGCGCGGCTGGAGGATGTGCTCGCCGCACTCGCACAGCACGATCATTGAACCATCATCCCCTGCCCTGCCATGTCCAGTGAACAGGGCAGGGGAATGACGGCGCTCCGCCCGGCAATTGGCGGAGCGCCGACCCTTATTGACCGGTGCTCGCGACCCGCCGTGCACCTGCCATCCGGGTATTTTCGTCGATCAGTTTGAGCGCTTCGGCCGTTGCCTTGCCTACCGTCAGTCTGCCCTCGACAATCTCGTCGGCCATGGTCAGCAGGCGGGCGCTGATGACCGTCCCGGCCTGCGCCTCTTCCTGGATCGCAATGCCTCCCTTGCTGGTGGCCACCCTGTCCCACGCCGCGCGCACGGCCGCCCAATAGTCGTTGGTCGCGGCCCAGTAATCATCCGCCGCCTTGACGTTGTAGCCATCGAACTTGACGTAGCTGTTGAGCACATATTCCTGCACGATCGGCTGGAGCGCGCCGTCCTTCAGGCCCATCTTGATATTGTCCTGCCAATGGACCCAGCCATCGGGCGTGGGCTGGTGGCGGTTGATCGCGTAATAGCGGTCGTACGCGGGGTTGCGAACCGCATCGCGCCGGGCGAGCGGACGCCAGGTCCAGTTGGACCGCCAGCGGCGCAGGCCGCCCTGCTGCTCGAACTGGCCCCAACCGGCATAGCGCGGGCTGTCATCGACCTGCCACACGGTCTGCGACCAGCGGCCGCGCCGCATCTTTTCGGGCACGTCCTCCCAGGTCCAGGCATTGCGATCGGAATAGACCAGCACCTTGGCGGGCTCATATTCCCAATCCTGCCGCCAGTGTTTGGTGATGTGCGGCTTGCCCTCGTGCTCGGACACCAGAATGTGCTGCAGCACGATCCGGCGACCGGTGTCCTCGATCACGCGGACGACCTCGTGACCGCCGGAGATCTTGCGGTCGAGCGGGGTATAGTCCGGCTGCCAGGGCGTTGCTTCCTGCATGTCGAACCGCACCTTGAAATTGCCTGCCATCGCCAGAATGTCGGCGCGGTCGGCTGCGAAGGCGGCATCCTCTTCCTGCGCGGGGCGCTCGGCGATTGGCGGGTGAGCGAGGGCGGCGGTGGAGGCCAGGGCGAACAGGCTGGCGGTGGCAAGCGAGACGATCTTCAGGTTCATGTCAAAACCTCTCCTTGTATTGCTAACAGTTTTGCGAATCAAAAGCGATAAGTCAACGAAACACTTCCGTTGCGCCCCGGCTGGGTGAAGGCGTCGGCAATCGTGGTGGTGCTGGCAAGGCCGCGCACATCGGCCCACCAGGCGTATGTGGCGTTGGTGAGGTTGAACAGGCCCGCGCGCAGCGTCACCGGTCCGAGGGTTACGAAGGCGGTGGCATCGAGGATGGTGAACGCATCGGGACGCAAGCACGATGGCGTGCAGACGCCTGCGCTGCGCGCTTCGGACTTGCGGGCGCTGTGCGTGGCGATCAGCTGTCCGCCAAAGCGCCCCTGCGGGTCGCGCCAGCCGATCCCGGCGACAAGCTTGAACGGATCGACCGTGGCCAGCGGCACCTGTGTCCCCGCCTGCGGATCGATGACATCGCCCTTGGCGTAGGACAGTGCCACCTGACCGTTGAGGCCGCTTGCATCACGCAGTTCCAGCCGAGCCTCGGCGCCTTCGACCTTCACCCGGTCGAGATTGATGAATTGGAAGATCGCCGGATTGGCGGGGGTGAAGGCGCCGCCGACCACTTCCTGACTGATGAAATCCTTGTAGCGCGCGCTGAATGCCGTGGCGCTGAGACTGACGGAATCGCTGACAAACCGGATGCCGCCCTCGATGCTCTCGCTGCGCTCCGGCCCCAGATCGGCATTGGGGCGCGAGGTATAGCCCTGCGCGAGATTCTCGAAGAACTGGTTGATCTGGCTGGGCTCGGGCGCGCGGAAGCCCTGGGCATAATTGGCAAACAGCCGCACCTCTGGCGTCAGGTTGAGCACTGCGCCCATCTTGGGGCTGACCCGCTCACCCGACTGGCCGGTGGTGACAAAGCTTGCGGGCAGCAGCGCATCGGCCTGCGGGCTCAGCGTATAATGGTCAAAGCGCAGCGCTGGAAACAGCGTGAGCGGCCCGACGCTGATTTCATCACCCACGAACAGCCCGGCCAGCGTATAATCGGTCACCGGAAAGGCGCTGGAGGGAAAGGTCTCACCGGCAGGCGGGACCGTACCATCGCGCACACCCTGCTGCCGGGTCCAGCTGGCATCGCCGCCGAACACCAGCTTGTGCTGCAAGGGCCCGGTGGCGAAGCGCAGCCGGGCCTCGGCGGCGAGGCCATAGACGCGGTTGTCGAAGCTGTTGTCGCGGGTGCGGTCGGCCAGCGGCGTGCGGTCTTCCTGGGTGAACTGGCGGTCCTTGGCCGATTGCCAATAGGCATTGACCCGCGCCATCTCGAGCGCGCCGGTTCCCTCCCAGATCCAGTCGCCCGCGATGCGCCAGCGCTTGCCAGTATCGCGCGCCACCAGATTGTCGATGGTGGCAGACCGGCCCGAAAGCAGATCGGTCACCATCGCATTGTCGAGATATTCGCCGGTCAGTCGCAGCTTGTGGCCACCGGCGGGATCCCAGACGATGCGCGCGGTGGCGGCATTGCTGTGCCCGTCCTGCGGATTGGGGGTCGTGCGATTGGCGCCCAGCACGTCGTTGGTGCCCCGGTTTTCCAGCTCCTGGAAATCGCGGCGGCTGTAAGAGACGAGAGCGGACACGTCGTCCGTGCGGCCCGCCAGAATCGCAGTCTGGGCGAATTCCTCGTCCGCGCTCGAATATTGGCTGCGCACCAGCCCTGCGACCTGCTGGCCCTTGAGGATGTCCTCGGGGTCGCTCAGCGTGAAGCTGACGGCCCCGGCAAGGCCATCGCTGCCATACAGTGCCGAAGCTGGGCCGCGAAGGATCTCGACCGACTTGACCAGGCCGATATCGACCGAATCGCCCCGGCCCACGCTTTGGGCGCCGAAATTGAAGCCCATGGGGACGCGCACGCCATCGACCTGGATCAGCACGCGGTTGCCGCCGATTCCGCGGATGGTGAAATCCTCGTTGCCCGCCCGGCCTGTCGTTCCCAGCGCCGCGCCAAAGCGCGCCGGCTGGCGGCGAACGCTGACCCCCGGCTCGAACCGCACCAGATCCTTGATGTCGGTCGCCAGTTCGTCGGCAATCTCCTCGTCGGTCTTTGCAGACACAGTGGCGGGAGCATCGTCGATGGTGATCGGGGTGCGCGTTGCCGAGACGATGATGGTTCGCCCGTCGGCCCCGGCGGCATCGTCCAGCGCTTCGGTTTCGGCGCGCGGCATGGTCTGTGCGCCGACCGAAACCTGCGCCGCGCACAAGCCGATCACGGCTGCCGAACTCAACCAACGTGTCATGGCATCCCCTCTAATGATAATGCAAGCGATTCGCATTAGCCTATGGGGCGTTTTTTCTGTGCGGTCAACTGCCTGCACGCGCACAGGCCGTGTCGATTACGCGATCCCGAGCGCGGCCCTGCGCGCATGTTGGCCCGATGGGCCAAAGCCAGGGGGAGGGGTTGAGAGGGCGCGAGCGATGCTGGCTGCGCGATGAAACTCAGCGCGCCTTGAACGGCTCGCCGCTGCTCCGCCGTTTGTCGCCGCCACCAAATTCATGCATGTCGACATCGGGATAATGGCACGGGCCATTAACGCTCTGGCCGATGACGACAAACACGCAGTCGGCATCGCTTTCGTTGATCAGGCAGTGGCCGTTGCCGTCGTTCTTGGGAAAGGCGGCGATATCGCCTGCAACGAGCGGCGTGCGGCCCGAATCGTCGACCAGCACCGCGCTGCCCGAGACGATCACCAGCAGTTCGTCCTCGCGTTCGTGCCAGTGGCGGTGCGCCGACCATGCGCCCGGCTTCAGCACGACATGGCTGGCGGCGAAGTCGGTGAGGCCCGTGGCGGGGGCAAGGCGGCGGTACCAGCGGTTCTCCACGACATCGGCGAGGTGCTCGGGATAGCCGGTGGCGTTGGTCTGGGGCACGGCTTGCAGGTCGACTTTGGGCATGTCGCGATGCTAATGCGCTACGAACCGAATGGAAAGCTGCCATGACCGATACCGCACTCCTCGCCGCATCCCCTCTCGACTTCGCCAGCCGCCTGATCGCCTGCGAAAGCGTGACGCCTGCCACTGGCAGCGTGTTCGCCTGCCTGGAGGCGATGCTGGAACCGCTGGGCTTTGCGGTGACGCGCTTCGTCTGTGGCGAGGCGCCCGATGGGCCGGTGGAGAACCTGCACGCCATCCGGCGGCCTGCGGGCGATCCGGGGCGGCACTTCGCCTTTGCCGGGCATCTGGATGTCGTGCCGCCGGGCCTGGGCTGGGCGAGCGATCCGTTCGAACCGCAAGTGCGTGGGGACCTGCTGCACGGCCGCGGCGCGGTCGACATGAAGGGTTCGATCGCGAGCTTCGTTGCAGCCGTCGCCGACATTCCGCGCGAGGCCGGCACGATCAGCCTGATCATCACCGGCGACGAGGAAGGCCCCGCGATCTACGGCACGCGCGCGCTGATCGACCTGATGCAGGCGCAGGGCCATGTGCCCGACCTGTGCCTGGTGGGCGAGCCGACATCGGTCGCGCGGCTGGGCGACATGGTCAAGATCGGGCGGCGTGGCAGCGTCAACATGTGGATTCGCGTGGCAGGCCAGCAGGGCCATGTCGCCTATCCGCATCTGGCCGACAACCCGATCCCGAAGCTGGTCGCGATCCTGTCCGAGATCGAACGAATCACATTGGACACGGGCACCGACTGGTTCCAGCCGAGCAACATCGAGATCACCGATCTGGCGGTGGGCAACCCTGCGCACAACGTCATCCCCGCTGCGGCCGAAGCGCGGATTTCGATCCGCTTCAACGACCTGCACAGCGGTGCATCGCTGACCGAGCTGATCAGCAGCGTTGCCGAAGCGATGGGGGGCACGGTGGAGGCGAAAATCTCGGGCGAGGCGTTCCTCACCCCGCCGGGCGAGCTATCTGCGATGATCGTGGACGCCATCCGCGCCGAAACCGGGCTGGAGGCAGAGCTTTCGACCACCGGCGGCACGTCCGACGCGCGCTTCCTCTCGCGGATATGCCCGGTGGTGGAATTCGGCCTGTGCAACGCGACGATGCATAAGCTCGATGAGGCTGTGGCGATTGCGGACCTTGATGCCCTCGCGCGAATTTATCGGCGCGTGGTGCTGGGGGCTTTGGTGGGGACGAGCTGACTTAGGGCGCGCGCGACGTCCCTCGACTTCGCTCGGGAACTCGGGGAGGTAGGCGCAAGTCTGCCCAATGGTCGGAGAGCTTTACACTTCCGTCTGTCCCGAGCGAAGTCGAGGGACGTGTGCGCCAACCTTGGTGTCTAGCGCAAACCCTCAATGCGCGGCGTCGCCGCTCACCCATTCGACCCATTCGGGGAAGAACACCGGTGCGCGCAGCGACCAGCCCGGAGCGGTGGCGGCAGCCTCGCTGATCGACTGGAGCAGGATCTTGCGGCGATCGGGCTGGATTTGCGGCAGTGCAGCAGCGGCGCAATAGGCCGACGGCAGCCAGGGGCGCACGTCCGCGCCCAACAGGCGTTCGTATAGAAAACGGAAGGTCGAGAAGCTCTCGATCCGTCCTTGCGCCAGATCGAAGGCGGCGAGCCTTACGAGCAGCGCCATGAAATGTTCGAAGCCGTCCTCGTGCGGCGCATCGGGCACATTGCCGCGCAGCAGCTTCAGGTCCTGATAGACCAGATAGTGCATACGGATCGAGGCGGTTTCCTCGGCATTGCGCGCCCAGCGCTTGAAAGCATCCTCGCGCGCGAGGCCAATGTCGAGCGCGCGCTTGATGTAACGCTGCGCTGCGGGCGAGAAGCTCGCAAATTCACGAAGTTCTGCGAGCGTCAATGCCGCTGCGGAATTGCCGGACGCTGCGCTGGGATGGCTGGCCATGCCCCATTCTCCTTGCCTTCCCGCGACGGAGGACCCGCAGCGGAATGGGGAAGGATGGTCACAATAGGGTTATCATCCGGTTAACCATAAGCCGCGTGTCGAACCCGCTGACACGCCGGAGAGCGGATTGTGCGTTATTCCACCTGTCCGGAAAGCGCATCGAGCATCGGGCGGATGGGGCTGAGGTCATAGCCGGCATTGGCCGCCACCTTCGTCAGCTCGGCAGGGTTAGCGCCCTGCTTGGCCTGGGCCAGCGACCACAACAGCGTCGAGCGCGTGCCCGAGCGGCAATAGGCCAGCACCTTTCCGCCATCGGCCTCAGCCTTGTCCAGCGCCGCGATCATCGCGGTCACCTGCGGGGCGGAAAATCCTGCGTGCGTGACGGGAATGGACACATAATCGATGCCCGCCGCCTTGGCGGCCGCCTCGATCTCGTCACCCTGCGGTGCGCTGGGATCTTCGCCATCGGGGCGGTTGTTGATAATCAGCGTCACGCCCTGCGCCTTGGCAACGGCAATCTGGTCGACCGAAATCTGCGGAGAAACCTGAATATCGTCGGTGAGCGGTGTGAACATGGGCTTCTCTTTCGTGGTCATTGAGGCAGGGGTCAGGGGAGCAGATGCGGACGATGCCAGGATGGGCGGCATCTGCACGGGGGATCGTTCGGACTGGCTGCGGTCCTTGCAGCCGCCCAGCGCCAGCGCGACACCGGCCAGCGTCCATGCCATCCATCGCGGTTCAATCACGCAAAGGCTCCCAGTGTCGTTCGACCAGCGCGCGCGAGAGCGCATCGGTCGCAGGATCGGCCAGGATCGCGCGATAGCGTTGCTCCAGACCGGCGCATGTCTCGTCCATCATGGCATTGAGGAACGCCGCGCGCTGTGCGTCATACGCCTCTTCGCCGGCAAAATGAAGACAGGCCTGCGCGGCATGCACGAACAGCCGCACCCGGTAGGACGCGCCGGGGTGCTGGGCATCGCCGTACATGTCGGTCCACGCGCCGGTGGGTGCAGGGCCCCGCGGCTCGCTGCCATCGCCCTGCGACGACGCGAACAGCAGCGCCGCAGCGGCAATCGATGCGGCCAGGCCCGTCATGACACGACCGCCTCTTCCTTTTCCTTTTCGCGCTCCTGTGCCTGGCGTTCCCACATGGCGGCATACAGCCCGCCGCGCCGCAGCAGTTCGCGGTGCGAGCCCTGTTCGGCAACGCGGCCCTGCTCCAGCACGAGGATGCTGTCGGCATGCGTCACGGTGGACAGGCGGTGCGCAATGACCAGCGTGGTGCGGCCTTCCGCCAGCGTCCCCAGGGTGCCCAGGATTTCGGCCTCCGTGGCGCTATCCAGCGCCGAGGTGGCTTCGTCAAAGATCGTCAGCGGCGGGTTCTTGAGCAACGTGCGCGCAATCGCGACGCGCTGCTTTTCGCCGCCCGAAAGCTTGAGCCCGCGTTCGCCGACCTCGGTATCATAGCCGCGCGGCAGCGATTCGATGAAGGTGCCGATCGCCGCGCCGTGCGCCGCACGCACGATCTCTTCCTGGCTCGCACCTTCGCGGCCATAGCCGATATTATAGCCGATGGTGTCGTTGAACAGCACCGTGTCCTGCGGAACGATGCCCAGCGATTTGCGCAGCGAGGCCTGGCTGACCTTGGCGATATCCTGCCCGCCGATCAGGATGCGCCCGCCCTGCGGATCGTAGAAGCGGAACAGCAACCGCGCGATCGTCGATTTGCCCGCGCCCGAGGGCCCAACCAGCGCCAGCGTCTGGCCCGGTTCGACCTTGAAGCTCAGTCCGTGCAGGATCTGCCGGTCGGGATCATAGCCGAAGTCGACATTCTGGAATTCGACCGAGGGGAGCGCAATGTTGAGCGCGGGGGCACCGGGTATGTCGACGATCTCGGCGGGCGTGTCGATCAGGTCGAACATCGCGGCCATGTCGACTAGGCCCTGGCGGATGGTGCGGTACACCATGCCCAGCAGATCGAGCGGGCGAAACAGCTGCATCAGCAAAGTGTTGACCAGCACCAGGTCGCCCACGGTGAACTGGCCGCGGCTCCAGCCCCAGATGGTATAGGCCATTGCGCCGGCCATCATCAGGTTGGTGATCAGCGACTGGCCGACGTTGAGCAGCGCCAGCGAGTTTTCGGATTTCACCGCCGCATTGGCATAGGTGCGCGCGGCATCGCCATAGCGCTTGGCTTCGCGCTCCTCGGCGGTGAAATATTTCACCGTCTCGTAGTTCAGCAGCGAATCGACCGCGCGCGCCAGCTGCTTGCCGTCGAGCGTGTTCATCGTCTCGCGCAGATGGTTGCGCCAGTCGGTCACGATCCGCGTGAACGCGATATAGGCTGCGACCATCGCGATCGTCGCCAGCACCAGCCCGACGCCGAAGTTGATCCAGAAGATCACCAGCACCGCGATCAGCTCGAGCACGGTCGGGGCGATGTTGAACAGCAGGAAATACAGCATCACATCGATGCTCTTGGTGCCGCGCTCGATCACCTTGGTGACCTCGCCGGTGCGCCGCGCCAGATGGAAGCGCAGCGACAGCTTGTGCAGCTGCACGAACACGTTCTCGGCCAGCGTGCGTGTCGCTTCCTGGCCGACCCGTTCGAACACCACGTTGCGCAGATTATCAAACAGCACCGATCCCAGCCGGGCCGCGCCATAGGCCAGCACCGCGATCATTGCCGCCATCGCCATCGTGGTGCCGTCGATCGTCATCCGGTCGACGGCGGCCTTGTAGGCAAAGGGCATGGACAGCACGGCTGCCTTGCCGAGCAGCACCATCACCATCGCCCCGCAGATGCGCAGCTTCAGGTCGGGTCGATCCGCCGGCCATAGATAGGGCAGAAACCGCGCCAGGGTCTGCCGCATCGCGGGCTGGGTGGCGCTCGCCGCTGGGGGCGGGTGATGGGGGGAATGCATGATCCACCCTCGATAGGGTGGAAGGCGCAAGGTTCCAAGCCCCCTTGGCAAAAACCCGGAAGCTTCATTCTGCCGAAATGTTACGGGTAAAATGCAGGGTTTGTCGCAAGAATTTGTATTTTCATGTCACGTTTGATTGCAATGTTACATTGGTGTCTATATCTTTATACATATCACAGACGGATAGGATAACGGTTCCGGGCGCTTCATCCGTTGCTGTCTACGAGCAGCCAACCCTGAAGGGATTTGAACCAGGTGAGCGCGCCACCCGATAGAAGCGCATTGCATGACGAACTCGCCCTGGTGATGGTATCGCCGGAATTCGTTCGTTCACCCGTGCTGCGGCGGTTGCTCGAATATCTGGTCGAGCAGACGCTGGCGGGGAACGGCGATCGGCTGAAGGCCTATCAGATCGCGGTCGAGGGTCTGGGTCGTGATGACAGCTTCGATCCCCAAAGCGACAGCTATCCCCGCGTTCAGGTCGGGCGCCTGCGCAAGATGCTCGACCTGCATTATGCCGGACTGTCACCGGAACAGGCATCGGGTCGCCAGCGGATCGTCATTCCCGTCGGCCATTACAACGTCACGCTTGAAGCCCTTGCCAGCGAGCCGGTTGCGGCCGTTGACGTGGCTGCGCATTCGGATGCATCGCAGCAGCCGCCGCGCGCTGACACCGACACTGGCAACGATCCTGCACAACGGGCTCAACTTCCCGCACCCGGCCTGTCTGCGTCCGGCCCAGCAGCCGGCGCGGTGCCGCCCATGGCGGGCAGTCGTGGGTGGATCATCGGGGCAGCGGGCGTGCTGGTGCTGCTTGGCCTTGCCTATGTACTCTGGCAATTCTTGGCATCGAATTCCAGCGAAGAGGCCGCGCGGCGCGACATGCGGACGCAACTGGCGCATGTGAGCATCATCACCGATCCTGCGGGGGGCAGTGACGATCTAAACACGGCCGCGCAGATGGCCGAAATGCATCTGCAGCGGTTCGAGATGCTGGCTGTCAGCACCGGCGGGCACAATGACATCGAAAATGGCAATGGTCCGCGCGAATATCAGTTGCTGGTGCGCGGTGGTCGCCGCGACGGCGAGCGGCCAGGCGGGCCCATCTACATGACGCTTCGCCATATCGGTAGTGGCACCACATTATGGTCCTACGAGATCGCCCAGAGCGGCAGCAACATCGCGGCGCCCGATATCGAGCAGGCGATCGGCAACGGCATCTCCATCATCGCCCGCTCCGGCGGGGTCATCGTGCAGCATCAGCGCAAGCTGATCGGGCAGGACATGTCGGCCGGCTATCCCTGCCTGATCCATTACGACGGCTTTCGGCAGCGTCGCGAAGCCGAAAGACGCCCGGCGCTGCGGCAGTGCCTCGCCCGCTCGCTGAAGATGTATCCCAACGAGCCGCTGCTGCTGCAGGCGCTGTCGTATATGGAACTGTCCAATCCCGAACGCGGACGACGGGCGCCGCTGGTGGCGACGCAACGTGGACGCGAACTGGCGGAGGCGGCGCTGGAGTTCGACAGCAAGTCCTCGCTGGCCCAGATCGCTGTCGCGCGCTCGGCGCTGGTGCGCGGCAATTGCCCCCGGTCGCTCGCCTTTTCGCGCCGCGCGGTGGAGAGCAATCCGCTGGAACCCGACACACTGGGGCTGGCGGGCACGTTCCTGTTGTCGTGTGGCGATTATGCCGGTGCAGAACCGGTGCTGGAACGGGCGCGGGAGCTCAACGAACAACCCGGTGGCTATCAGACCGCATCGCTCGTGATTGCCCGGGTGATCAACGGGAAGCCCAAGGAAGCGCTGGACCTCGCGCAGCGGGCGGATTCGCCCGAACTTGACCTGCAGCCCAATTTCCTGCTCGCCAAGGCCCTGGCGTTTGGTGCCAACGGCCGCCTGGGCGAGGCGCGCCAGACCTGGCGGGCGCTGGAGCAGGCGGTCGGTGCACAGCCCGGTACTGCTCCGGTAGACGTGCTGGAAAGCTTCACCATTTCGCCGTTTTTCACACGCCGCATGTTGGCTGAAGTCGAAGCGACGGGAATCGTGCCCCTCCCCAACTGACCTGAAGGTCTCACCTGCGAAGTACGGATGCTGATTAATGGGATATTTTCCCAATAGTCAGCATCTGTTCATATGGGTGTTTGCGCCCCAACAATGCAAGCTACTGAAAATAAGCGTTTTTTCAAATTGGCACGCCCTGTGCAGTGCTTCTGGCATCTCCGGACACACGGTTCGGAACTAACAGAAACACTTGAAAGGACCCTGCCATGACCATGTTCTCGAACGTTCAGAGCCAGCTCTTCGCCGCCGCTCTCGCCATCCTGACCTCCAGCGTCTTCATCGCTGCCAGCGTCGCTCCCGGCACGATCGTCTGATCACGCCCAGCCCAACCAACCCCAATTCGAAAGGACCACCATCATGAACATTCTCGCCACCGCCCTCGCCACCGTCTGCTCGGTCATCGTGATCGCCACCAGCGTCGTTCCCGGCATCATCGTCTGATCCACCGCTCATCCATTTCCAGCCACTGATTCAACAAAGGACCCAAGACATGAACTTCGTAGCTTCCGCACTCGCCGCCATCTCGTCGATCGTTCTGGTCGCCGCCAGTGTCCTGCCCGGCGTGATCGTCTGATCGCTGCACTCTCCAACCCCGAGCATCCAGAAAGACAAGACCATGTTCGTCCAGCTCTACAGCCAGATCGGTGCCGCCGCTCTTGCCATCATGACCTCGGCGTTGTTCATCGCCGCCAGCGTTGCCCCAGGCACGATTGTCTGATCAACGCTCGACAATCGCTGCCGCGAGCGCCCGGCCAGAGGCCCAGGCGCTCTCGATCCGGGGCCCGATGAGCCAGTCACCGCACACCCCGAGTTTCGCCTCTGAATCCCACATCACCGACTGCCCCGCCGCGCCCGACAGCGCATAGCGCCAGCGATGCGCCTGCACGACAAGCGTTGGCGGCAGTGCCGATCCGATGGCGGTTTCCAGTGCTTCCATCAGCGCCGCGATCACCATATCGGCCTCGTCTTCCAGATGCGCCTGCGACCAGGCAGGCGACCCCTGGATCACCCAGCTTTCAGGCCCGCTGCGCCCCGGCTTGGCGCTATTGCGCGCAGCCCAGCCGATCGCGCCCGTATCCCGCAGGCAGTCTGCACCATGGCCGACAGGCTCGGCAAACGCCGCCATCACCGTCCAGCACGGCTGCGAGAGGGTGGCTGCTGCACAATCGGCCCAGGTGGGAGCAATGTCCGCCAGCAGCGGCGCGACTTGTTCTGCCGGAACCGCGACCAGCACCGCATCGAAGCTGTCTGCGCCATCGGCATAAGTCAGCTGCCAGCCTGCGCCGTCATGGGCGATGTGTTCGATCCGGCAATTCCAGCGCACGTCGAGGTCGGCCGCCTGCGCCTTGATGATCGCGTTCATGCCGGGGGTGCCGACCCAGGCATTGTCGCCGGCGGCGGGCCAGCGCGCGGCTGCACCCAGCGCCTCCCATCGGGCGACATCCTGCGCGAACGCCGGATCGCGGACGTTGAAATACTGCGCGCCATGGTCGAAGAACGCCATGCCCTGCGTGGTCTCCACGCGCCGGGTCGACATGCGCCCGCCGGGCCCGCGCGCCTTGTCGTACAGCGCGATCGTGTGCCCCGCTGCAGCCAGCGCCCGCGCCGCCGTGAGCCCGGCCAGGCCCGCTCCGATGATACCGATCCTCATGAGTTGGCCTTTCAACGCCGCAGCAGGAATACCGCGTGCTCGGCCAGCAGATTGGCGAGGCCACGCGAGGTGGGCTTGCCGCCCGAAAGAAACCATTCGCCATCGCAGGTCCAGCCGCGCTGCGCGATCAGGTCTCGGAAATCGTCGATGCTGACATGGTGGATGTTGGGCGTGTTGTACCAGTTTTCAGGCAGCAGCCTGGTCACCGGCATCCGCCCGCGCGTCAGCAGCGACGCGCGGATGCGCCAATGCGCGAAATTCGGAAAGCTGACAAACGCCTGCCGCCCGATGCGCAACAGCTCTTCCAGCACCAGATGCGGCGCGCGCGTCGTCTGCAGCGTCTGGCTGAGGATCGCGTAATCGACGCTGTCCGATGGATAATCGGCAAGATCGGTATCGGCATCGCCCTGGATGACCGAAAGCCCGCGCGTCACGGCGGCGCTGACATTGCCGGGGTTCAGCTCCAGCCCGCGCGCGCGCACCTGGCGGCCGTCGCGCAATGCCGCCATCAACGCACCATCGCCGCAGCCGACATCGAGCACGCGCGCGCCATGCGACACGTTTTCGGCAATGATCTGCAGGTCGGGGCGCAGCGTGGTCAAGCGTTCGACCCCGCGCGCAGGAACCCATCGACGATGCGGTTCATCTCGGGGCATTCCAGCAGAAAGGCGTCATGGCCGAACGGCGAGGACAGTTCGACAAAGCTGACTTCGGCGCCTGCGGCATTGAGCGCATGGACGATCCTGCGGGATTCTGCCGTAGGATACAGCCAGTCGGTATCGAAGCTGATCAGGCAGAAACGCGTCTTCGTGCCCATGAACGCGTTGGCCAGCACGCCGTCATACGGTTGCGCCAGGTCGAAATAGTCCATCGCGCGGGTGATATACAGATAGCTGTTGGCATCGAACCGGTCGACGAAGCTGATCCCCTGGTGACGCAGATAGCTCTGAATCTGGAAGTCGGCATCGAAGCCGAAGCTGCTGCCGTCACAGTCTGCCCCGCTCTTGTCCTGCAGGCGGCGTCCGAATTTCTCGGTCAGCCCTGCTTCGGACAGATAGGTGATGTGCGCGGCCATGCGCGCGACGGCCAGGCCCGATGCGGGAACCTCGCCATCGGCGTAATACGCCCCCTTGCGCCAGCGCGGATCGGCCATGATCGCCTGGCGTCCGACCTCGTGAAACGCGATGTTCTGCGCCGAATGCCGCGCGGTCGAGGCGATGATCAGCGCGGCGCGCACCCGGTCGGGATACAGCACCGGCCAGCTCAGCGCCTGCATGCCGCCCATCGACCCGCCGATGACCGCCGCCAGCGTGCCGATGCCCAGATAATCGAGCAGAAGTGCCTGTGCGCGCACCATGTCGGCGATCGACAGCACCGGAAAGTCCATGCCCCAGGCCTCGCCTGTGGCAGGGTTGATCGTCGCCGGACCCGAAGAGCCCATGCAGCTGCCGATCACATTGGCGCAGATGATGAAGTCGCGGTCCGGATCGACCGGCTTGCCCTGGCCCACCAGCCGCTGCCACCAGCCCGGCTTGCCGGTGATCGGGTGGGTGGAGGCGACATACTGGTCGCCGGTCAGCGCATGGCAGATCAGCACCGCGTTGCTCTTGTCGGCGTTCAGGCTGCCATAGGTCTCGTACGCGATCTGCACCGGAGCGAGCGCCGCGCCGCAATCGAGCGGCAATGGCCCGAGCAGCGTGATCCTGCGGTCCAGCCCGAAGCGTTCATCAGAGTGAGGGGCGATTGCGCTGGCCATGGGCGGTCGGATTGGCGGCAAGCCGTGCGGCTGTCAATGGGGGCACGATTTGCGCGCCGTCACCCTGCGAAGAAATTGAGCTCCAGCAGTACGCCATCGGGGTCCAGCGTGAAGATCTGCCTGAGGCCATTCGCTTTGATGTCGCTGGCCGAATAGTCCGCACCGCGCGCCTTGAGCTTGGCCTCCATGGCCTCGAAGCCCTGGCAGCGGAATGCGACATGATGGATCGCCCCGGTGGGGCCGGGCGATACATCGCGGTCGAACCGGCGCGGGCAATCGACACTGTTGATATGGATCACCGCCTGACCATTGCGGTCGAACGCCCATCGCGCGTTCTGCGGCGTCAGCGGCGGCGGCGCATCGCGAATGTCGAGGTCGAGTAGCTCGGCATAAAACGCGGCGGTGGCGGCCAGATCCTGCGCGATGATGTTGACATGATCGAGCCGCTCCACCGTCACCGGGCGATTACTCCCACACCGCTTCGGGCGGCAGGCTCATCAGGATGGCGTCGATATTGCCGCCGGTCTTGAGGCCGAACAAGGTGCCGCGATCGTGGATCAGGTTGAATTCGGCATAGCGGCCGCGCCACACCAGCTGCTGGTGCTTTTCTTGCGGAGTGAACTCCTGGCCCATCCGCCGCCGCACCAGCGCGGGGAAAATGTCCAGAAACGCGCGGCCGACGTCCTGCGTAAAAGCGAAATTCGCATCGAATGTCGCCTGATCGGTGCACTCGAGATGATCGTAGAAAATGCCGCCAACGCCGCGATGCACGCCGCGATGCGGGATATAGAAATACTCGTCGGCCCATTTCTTGAACCTGGCGTGATAGTCCGGATTATGCGCATCGCATGCCGCCTGCATCCGGGCATGAAAATCGTCCGTATCTTGATCGTAAGGCAGCGGCGGGTTGAGATCGGCTCCCCCGCCGAACCATGCCTTGGTGGTCACTAGAAAACGGGTGTTCATATGCACCGCAGGAACGTGCGGATTGGCCATATGTGCGACCAGGCTTATTCCGGTTGCAAAGAAGCGCGGGTCTTCCCCTGCGCCATTGATCGATTTGGCGAACTCCTCGCTGAATCGACCCTCGACGGTCGACACGTTGACGCCCGCCTTTTCGAACACCTTGCCCTTGATCAGCCCGCGAACGCCGCCGCCGCCATGCGATCCATCGGCTTCGGTCCGTTCCCAGGGGCTGTATTCGAAGCTCGCATCGCTGCCCGCTTCGCGCTCGATTGCGGTGAATTCGGCGCAGATCGCATCGCGCAGGCTTTCGAACCAGGCCCTTGCGGCAGGCTTCTGTTCACTCCAATCGGTCATCATGCTCCCCTTGTAGGTGGCAGGCCTTCAAGCCTCGCCCAGATATCGTGTCTGCCGCAGCGCCTCGCCAAGCGCAATCCCGGTGGCGACCGATATGTTCAGCGATCGAACGCCAGGCGCCATCGGAATGGTCGTCAAAAGGTCGCAGGCATCGCGCACATGCGCCGGAACGCCGGCACTTTCCGACCCCATCAGCAAAATGTCATTATCGGCAAAAGCGGTGCGATAGACGCTCTCGGTCGCCTTGGAGCTCATCAGCACCAGCCGCGCGCCCTGTTCCTGTACGAACGCCTGAAACGCCGCCCAGTCGGCATGGCGCCGCATTTCGGCGAGCGCACCATAATCCATCGCGGCACGTTTGAGGCGCTTGTCGTCAAAAACGAAGCCGCACGGTTCGATGATCTCCACCGGAACCGCCATGCAGGCGGCAAGGCGCAGGATCGCGCCGACGTTTCCGGCAATTTCGGGCTGATAAAGGGCAATACGCATGGCGCTGCTTTAGCGCGCCGTACGGTCAAGTCACCCGGGCAATGGCATGGACAGGCAATTTTGCCGGAGGCCTGCGCGGCCATTCGAAAAAACTATGCTGCGACGCGCCAATTTCGTTGTTGGCAAAATGACGGTTTTGCGTCTATCAGGCGCGCAATCATGCGGACGGGCCAGGGGCAAAGCCGTGCCATGCCGCTTCCAAAATCTAAAATAAGCTTTTATTTTTCAATAGCTTGAGGGTCAGGTTAGCGACATGGCAGAACAAGTCACGATGAATCAGGATGGCACTGCAGCGATCGAATCCGATGGCGTGCGTCGCCGCGATTTCATCAACATCGCCGCAGTCAGCTTCGCGGGCGTGGGCGGCGCCACGGTACTCATCCCGCTCATCACGCAGATGGCGCCCAGCAAGGACGTTCTGGCGCAGGCCTCGACCGAAGTCGATGTGTCGGCGGTTGAACCGGGCCAGGCGATCAAGACCGTATGGCGCAAACAGCCGATGTTCATCCGCAACCTGACGCCGGCGGAAATCGACGCTGCCAACAAGGTGGACGTGGGCTCGCTGCGCGATCCGCAGACGCTGGCTGAACGTACGCTGGAAGGCAAGACCAACTGGCTGGTTACCCTGGGCGTCTGCACCCATCTGGGCTGCGTGCCCCTGGGTGCGGCACAGGGCGAAGTGAAAGGCGAATTCGGGGGCTATTTCTGCCCCTGCCACGGTTCGCATTACGATACCGCTGCACGGATCCGCAAAGGTCCGGCCCCGACCAACCTTGTCGTGCCGGAATATGAATTCCTGTCAGACACTGTCATCAAGATCGGTTGAGGAGCATAGAATATGAGCTTTTCCTGGGCCAAGCATTACGAACCGAAGTCCGATCTGACCAAATGGCTGGATCAACGCCTGCCGCTGCCGCGGCTGGTCTACGGGGCTATCGGCGGCGGTTATCCCGTACCGCGCAACCTGAACTATTTCTGGAACTTCGGCGTTCTCGCCGGGGTCGCGCTGGTCATGCAGATCGTGACCGGCATCATCATGGCGATGCACTATGCGCCCAACGCATTGGTCGCCTTTGATTCGACCGAACATATCATGCGCGATGTGAACTGGGGCTGGATGCTGCGCTATGCGCATGCCAATGGCGCCAGCTTCTTCTTCATCGTCGTCTATATCCACATCTTCCGAGGGCTGTATTTCAGCTCGTACAAGGCGCCGCGCGAAATGATCTGGCTGCTCGGCCTGGTCATCTTCCTGCTGATGATGGCAACCGCCTTCATGGGCTATGTGCTTCCCTGGGGCCAGATGAGCTTCTGGGGTGCCAAGGTGATCACCGGCCTGTTCGGCGCCATTCCCCTGGTCGGCGAGCCGATCCAGACTTGGCTGCTGGGCGGATTTGCGCCGGACAACGCCGCGCTGAACCGCTTCTTCTCGCTCCACTATCTGCTGCCGTTCGTGACTGCCGGTGTCATCATCCTGCACATCTGGGCGCTGCACATCCCCGGCTCGTCGAACCCGACCGGCGTGGAAGTGAAGTCGGAATCGGACACCGTGCCGTTCCACCCCTATTACACCGCCAAGGACGGCTTCGGCCTGGGCGTGTTCCTGATCCTGTTCTGCTCGGTGCTGTTCTTCGCGCCGAACTTCCTGGGCCATGCGGACAACTACATCCCCGCCAACCCGCTCTCGACGCCCGCACACATCGTTCCCGAATGGTACTTCTGGCCGTTCTACGCGATCCTGCGCGCCTTCACCTTCGACTTCTTCATCGTGCCTGCCAAGCTGCTGGGCGTGCTGGCGATGTTCGCTTCGATCCTGCTGCTGTTCTTCCTGCCCTGGCTGGACCGTTCACCGGTGCGTTCGGGCAACTATCGTCCGCTGTTCAAGATCTTCTTCGGCATTCTGGTCGCAGACGTTCTGCTGCTCGGCTATCTGGGCGGTGCACCGGCTGAAGAACCCTATGTGATGCTCAGCCAGCTGGGTTCGGCTTATTATTTCGCCCACTTCCTGATCATCCTGCCGATCATCTCGAAGATCGAAAAGCCCAAGCCGCTGCCTTACTCGATCACCGAAAGCGTGCTCGGCAAGGACAGCTCCGGCATGGCAGGCGGCCCCGTGCTGCAGCCCGCCGAGTAACGCCAGAACCCATAAGGAAAGTCATTCGACATGATTCGCATTGGTGCATTTTTGGTGGGGCTGTTCTTCAGCGGCTGGCTCATCGTTTCGTTTGGCGTAGGCGCAGTCGCCTATGTCAGCGAGCCGCCGCAGGAAACGGCGGAGCACGCCTTCCACCTCGAACCCAAGAAACTGTCGCTCGCCAGCGATGGCCCGATGGGCAAGTTCGACCGCCAGCAGCTGCAGCGTGGCTTCCAGGTGTACAAGGAAGTGTGCTCGGCCTGCCACTCGATGCGGCTGGTCTCGTTCCGCAACCTGGCGGAACTGGGCTATACCGAAGACGAAGTGAAGGCGATTGCTGCCAACTGGCCCGCGCAGACCCCGTCGATCGATCCGGCTACCGGAGAGGCGACGACGCGCAAGCCGCTGCCCGCCGACTACATCCCTTCGCCGCATGCCAACGAAACCGCAGCGCGCGCAGCCAACAACAACGCCCTGCCGCCTGATCTTTCGCTGATCACCAAGGCGCGTCATGGCGGTGCACCCTATGTGTACTCGCTGCTGACCGGCTATCAGGAACCGCCGGCAGAACTCGCCAAGCGCTTCCCCGATGCGATGCCGGGACCGGGCCTCAACTATAACCCGTACTTCGCGAACCTGAACATCGCGATGGCAAACCCCTTGGGCAGCGATGGCATCGTTACCTATTCGGATGGCACCAACGCCACCACCGACCAGATGGCCAAGGACGTTTCGGCGTTTCTGGTGTGGACCGCAGAGCCCACGCTGGAAAAGCGCCACCAGACCGGCTGGGCCGTGCTGATCTTCCTGATCATCGCAACGGGCCTGGGCTATATGGCCTATCGCAACGTCTGGGCGGGCGTGAAGCACTAAGCTTCCAGCCTCTCAGGACCTGACACACGATCCGGCCCGGAAGTGCGAACTTCCGGGCCGGAATGCGTTTGGGGGTCGCAGGCCTGATCACGCCTGGCTGGCGCGAGGTTCGTGCAGGACCGCCGTCATTGCTGCACGGTCAGGCCCGGCACGAGCGGCACCGGTCCTGCAGGCACGACGCCGGTCGGGTTGATGTGCCGGTGGCTTTCATAATAATGACGCCGGATGTGTTCGAAATTCACCGTTTCGGACAGATCGTCCAGCGCATAGAGCCGCCGGGTGAAGGCGGAGAGGTTGGGATAATCGGCGATCCGGCGGATGTTGCATTTGAAATGCCCGTGATAGACCGGATCGAAGCGAATAAGGGTCGTCCAGAGCCGGATATCGGCTTCGGTGAGCTGATCGCCCACCAGCCAGTCGTGACCCACCAACCGCTCTTCCAGTTCATCCAGCATGGCGAACAGCGGAACCACCGCTTCGTCATACGCCTCTTGCGACGTGCCAAACCCGGCCCTGTATACGCCGTTGTTGACGGCATCGTAGACCCGGTCGTTCAGAGCATCGATCTCCCTGCGAAACGCTGCGGGATACAGATCGAGTTCCTTGGCGCCGCAGTCATCGAACGAACTGCCCAGCATGCGCAGGATATCGGCACTTTCGTTGTTCACGATTGTGCCGGTCTTGGTATCCCACAGCACCGGTACGGTGACATGGCCGGAATAGTCGGGCTTGGCCACAGTATAGACCTGATGCAGATTGTCTGCGCCGCACAGCGGATCGGGCGTGACGCACTCGCCTTCCCGGAACGACCAGCCTCCCTCCCGCATCAGCCAGTGGACCACCACCAGTTCGATCGCGCCGGTCAGACCTTTCAGATGTCGCGCAATATTGGCGCGGTGTGCCCAAGGACAGGCCAGGCTGATGTAAAGCCGATACCGGCCGGGTTCTGCTGCAAAACCGCCGTCGCCGGTAGGTCCCGGCGCACCATCGGGCGTTACCCAATTGCGAAAGGCGCTCTCGTCGCGCTCGAACGCGCCGCTCTCGTCGTCGTTATAATCCCATCCGTCATGCCATTTGCCGTCTTTCAGAAAACCCATGGTCGCGTGCTCCTTTCGCATTGTGTATCCACACAGAGCGAAGCGCACGCGTTTGCGTTCCCGCCCGGGCGCGGCTTTCGCGCTGTGCCGGGCGGCGAACAGAACGGACATGGCTGACTTCAGCCCCGCAGGAGCTTGCGCCTGCGGAGCAGGCAGACGCGCGGTAGCCCATTGCCCCTCGGTCCGCATCATTGCAAGGCGTTGGCGTGCAGTGTATGCCCGGCAGATGAGTTGGTCTAACCGTGTCCGCCTCGCGCCCATCATTCTTGCGGCCGGACTTGCCACGTCTGCAGATGCCTCCAGCATCGAAGTTTCTGCAGGCCACACGTTTCTGATCACGAAGCGATACGAGACGCGCCAGCAGTCCAGCAATGGCAATAGTGGCAGCTCGAACGGAACCGACAGGATAGTCGAAAAAGTGATCGCGGTGCGCGATGATGGCATCGAGCTTGAATATGATCTGCCAAACGATGCGGACGCCGGAGCTCGCGCACGTGAGTGGACCATGCCGGCAAGAGTCTTCTTGGCAAGCAGGGCGGAATGCGCCTGATCAACGGTAGCGAGTTGAATGCTCGGCTAGATCGTTGGCTGACCTCGGCCAACTGGGACCGGACGGTTTGCGGGCGTTGGATATTCACATGGAATGCGTTCAAGATCGAATGCGATCCCGAAACTGTGCTCAAGACGATCGATTCCTATGAACTCAGATCAATCGAAGCGATTGAAGGCGCGGAACTCCACGATTCCGCCGCTTCCGCCCCAGCACGCCTTGAACGCAAGACATCGGGCGCTGGCAACCAGATGTTTGAGGCTCGGCTGGTCATCGACCCAGTCAAATTTCATCGCGCCGAGGCGGAATCAGAGGTGGTTGCTGGCGAAATCACCGGCCACCCCATCCCCTTCGACGAGGCACTGGCCAAGAGCTCCAAAGACAAGGTGGAAGGGACAATCCGCGTCGTGCTAAATACGAACGCTGCTGGCGAGGTGATTGAAAAAGCCCGCACAACCAAGGTCAAGATCACGCATCACGACGGAACTACACAAGTCCGAGAGGCCGTTGAAACCGTTCAACGCACCAGAGTCACCGGCGCAGCAAGTTCAAGCGATACCGTCTAACCCAGACGACTCTGGCGCCCCGGTAGAGGTAGCTGGCTGGGGACCAGGAAGTCCCCCTAAGATTCAGTTCTGTTCTTCGTCCCGCAACCCCGGTGCAAAGCGCTGTTCCTGGGGATTGGGTGGCGGTCTGCGCACCGGCGGGCGGGGTTCGGCCTGGCGGACCTGCGGGCGCTGAGGTTGCGTGTCCCGGCCCAGCGCGCGATCGATGAAATTCTCGTCGAGCCGTTCGGGCTGTTGCGGGTCCGCAGGCGGCAGGCCGATCGGCGGAGGTCCGCCCGCACCCTGGTCGACCGGATTGCCGTTCTCGTCGATGAAGATCACATCATCGGGTGAGCCGAAATAGGCCTCGTCATCGGGTTCCAGCTGCCATTCGGGCAGCTTCAATTCGGTATCGAACGGCTCGACCTTGCGCTTGGCGACCGCCACCTTCATGAACGACGCGAACGCGCGGGCGGGCGCGGTGCCGCCCTGCAGTCCGCCCACGGCGCGGGCATCGTCGCGGCCCATCCAAACGCCGGTGGTGATGCCGCTGGAAAAGCCCAGGAACCAGCCATCCTTGTTGCTGTTGGTGGTGCCGGTCTTGCCCGCAACCGGCCTGCCGATCTGCGCCGCGCGGCCGGTGCCGACATTCACCGCAGTCTGCAGCAGGTCGGTCATGCCGGCCGTCACGTAGGGCGGTACCAGCACCTGGCTCATGTCCGCCTCGTGCTGGTAGAGCAGCTCGCCCTTGCTGGTCGTCACTTTGGTGATGCCATAAGGCGCAATGGCGACGCCGCCGGCGCTCACTCCGGCAAAGGCGCGGACCATGTCGATCACGCGCACCTCGGACGATCCCAGCACCATCGAGGGCAGGGTGGTGATCGGGGTGGTGATGCCGAAGCGGCGTGCCATGTTGGCGATCGTGCTGGTGCCGACATCCTCGCCGATGCGCGCGGCGACGGTGTTCTTCGAATAGGCAAAGGCGGTGCGCAGCGAAATGTCGCCGGCATAGCTTCCGCCGCTGTTGCGCGGGGTCCAGCCGGCGATGGTTACAGGCGCATCGGTGACGATGTCCTCGGGGGTGTAGCCTGCCTCGAGCGCTGCGAGATAGACGAACAGCTTCCAGGCCGATCCCGGCTGGCGCAGCGCGCTGGTCGCGCGGTTATAGTTCGAGGTGACGTAATCGGTGCCGCCGACCATCGCGCGCACCGCGCCGTCGCGGTCGAGCGCGACCAGCGCGCCTTGCGCGCCGCCGGGCACATGCGCCTGGATGGCGTTGGTGCCAGCGCGCTGCATATTGAGGTCGAGCGTCGTCCACACCACGATCGGCTCGCCATTGTCCTCGATCAGCGTGTCGAGCTGCGGCAGCGCCCAGTCGGTGAAATAGCGCACCGAATTCTGCGCCTTTTCAGGGGCGAACTCGACGCCCTTGAGATTGGCCTCGGCGGCCTGGGCCGGGGTGATCGTGCCGACATCCTGCATCACCATCAGGACCACGCCGGCGCGGCCGATGGCGGCCTCGCTGTCGGCGGTGGGCGAATAGCGCGAGGGCGCCTTGACCAGCCCGGCGATGATGGCGGCCTCGGCCAGCGAGAGCGTGGTGCCATCATGGTTGAAGAACTTGCGCGCGGCCGAATCCACGCCATAGGCGCCGCCGCCGAAATAGACCTTGTTGAGGTACAGCTCGAGAATCTGGTCCTTGCTGAACTTCTGTTCGAGCGCCAGCGCGAGCACGCCTTCGCGAATCTTGCGGGTGTACGAGCGGCTGTTGGTGAGGAAGATGTTGCGCGCGAGCTGCTGGGTGATCGTCGATGTCGCGCGCACGCGGCCACCGCCTGCAAAGCTGTTGTAGATCGCGCGACCGATGCCGATCGGATCTACGCCGGGGTGATACTGGTAGCGCCGGTCCTCGACCGAGACCATCGCGTCCTTCATCACCTGCGGGATATCCTCGATATCCAGCCATTCGCCGAAGCTGGGGCCCAGCTGCATGATCTCGGTGCCGTCCGCCGCGCGCACCAGGATCATCTGGCCGTTGGGGGACGATTTCATGTCCTGGAAGCTGGGCAGCGAGCCCATCACGGTGACCACCGCGACAACCAGCGCGATGATGCCGAACACCGACACAGCCGCGCCGATCTTGACGATCCGCCAGAACCACAGGCGCGCGCCGCCCTGGGCTCCGGCCTTGCCGCCCTTGTCTTTCACCGCCATGCCTTATGGGCCCCTGTCATCCCTGCCACGTCATCTGTGCCACGCACTGGTCAGTCCCTCTCGTGGCAAAGTGCCGCGTCTTGCAGTCTGCGGCTTTCGCTATGCTGAATATCGTGTCCACCCCGCTGCGCCAAGCCGTTTCACTTCTGCCCTGCGGCGCGCCGCTGCGCCTCGGCCAGATCGTTCGGCGTGTTGACGTTCATCAGCGCGTCGGGATCGTCGAACGCGATGCGCACAACGCCCACCGCCTCGCCCAGCCGTTGCAGCGACCAGCGTTCGCCGCAGCGGTCTGCCGGTAGTGCCGCCAGCACGGCGTGCGCGCGCCACAGCGCGAACACCGGTTGCAGCGCGCCGCCCGCCTCGGCCATCGCTGACACAGGCGAGGCGGTCAGCCGCGCGACGAGATCGAGCGGCACGAACGGCGCATCGACCGGGCAGGTGACAAAGCGGTCATCGCCGCCCGCAGGAATCGTTGTCGCCAGCTGCGCTGCGATGGCGCGGATAGCGCCGACCGGCCCCTGGGGTCCCAGGGGACCATCGGCGATGGCGACGAGCCCGGTCGCATAATCGTGCGGGGCCGACAGCATGACCGCACCGGCCTGTGGGTGCAGCCGTTCGAGCACCCGGTCGATCATCCGCTCTCCGCCGATATCGGCAAGCGCCTTGTCCTGCCCCGCCATCCGCCGCGACTGGCCGCCGGCCAGCAGCACGACGAGCGGCAGCGGCGGGGGTATCAGACTCAAGGTCGGTTCAGTTCGCGCCTGGCTGGGACGAAAGCGGAGAGGGCTGGCCGATCATCTGGCCATTGGCATCGCGCAGGCCGCGCGGTTCGAGGATGGCGGCGCTTTCGATGATGTCGAGCGCGCGCCGCGCCTCGGCATACAACCGGGCCTTCGCCACCCAGGCAGCGGCCTTGTCGCGGCCCGGCAGCCGTTCGATCTCGCCCAGCGCAGCCTCGACCCGGCCTGCTTCCAGATAGCGCTTGGCGCGCTGCATCCGCTGCGTCGGCGTCTGCGATACGGTGCCTTCCTGCTCGATGACGAACAGCTCGCTCGCCTCGCGGGTCAGCGTATCCCAGAACCCCTCGCCATCGGCACTGCCCGAGACGATCGTCGGGCCGATATCTTCCAGCTGGGTGCGCAGCTGGTCCATCGTCACCGGGCTTTTGGAGGCGCGGATGATCGTTGCCACCGCATTCGGCTGTGCCGCACCGAAGCGAAGCTGCAACTGGCCTTCCAGATAGCCCAGCGCCGATGCCCGGTCGAGCGCGCGGCGCGCGGCAAAGGCGATCAGCAGCCCTTCGGCACGCCCGGCATTGCCCGATGCGGCCTGCGCCTGCACGTTGATCAGCGACAGCCGGTTTTCCAGCTCTGCCACCCGGTCGTTCAGCGCGGAGTTGGGCACTGGCCCGGCCAGCATCCCGGCCGCCATCTGCGGCGGAGGCGCGCCCGGCGGGGGGGTAGCGGGGTCGACGGTAATGACGTTGCTGTCCAGCGCGGCCTGAGGCGAGGAAGCGGGTTCGTCGAACCAGCCCGAACGCGTGATCAGCCAGCCCGACAGCGTCGCTCCGCCGACAAAGGCCAGCGCTAGCATGATCAGCAGCGTTTTGCCGCTGGCCCCGCGCGATTCGCGTGTATCAACGTTCATCATGTCTCCGGCGTTGCTGCCTGTTGCGTTGCCCCGCCATGCTGACACAGCGCGGCTGCGGCGTCCAGCAAGGCACGGTCGTCGGTCGTTGCGGCCACGCGGACCGCAGCCCAGCCCTCGCCCGCTGCATCGACCAGCGCCGGGGCGAACAGCGCCAGGCTGATATGCGCGCGGCTGATGCCTGCGGCATCGACCAGCTGCGCGAAATGCTGCGCCGCGCGCGCCGAATGCAGCAGCACGATTCCGGGCGTTTGCAGCGCCCCTGCCAGCGCCTCGGGCATCGGCAGCGCACGCGATCGGTAGACGATCCTGGTATCGATGGCGAGCGGGGTCGCAGGCAGGTCGACATGATCTTCGCCTGCCAGCCGCAGGATGTGCAGATGTCCATCCTCGGCCAGCATCGGCAGCAGCGCGGCAAGGCCTCCCTGGCCCTGGCCGCGCACGCGAAAGCCCAGGTCCATCGCCATCCGCGCGGTCTTGCCGCCCACGGCATAGACCGGCAGGCCCTTGAGATCGGCGAGCGCCGGGCCGCCGTGGCGAAACACATTGGCACTGCCCACCAGCAGCGCATCATAGGCATTGGCGTCGGCGGGCGACCAGGCGACCTGCTCGATGGTGAACAGGGGGCAGATCAGCGGATCATGGCCTGCCGCGCGCAAGGCTTGCGCGGTGGCGGTTGCTCCCGGCTGGGGGCGCAGCACGATGATCCGCGGCTGCGTCATCAGCCGGCTTTGAACAGCCGCGTGATCGTTTCGGGCGCTCTGCCGAGCAGATCGGCGGCGAGCTGCGCAGGGGCGCCCGGATCGCTCGCTTCAAACCGGATCTCGCCTGCGACATGCTCAGCGCCGTCTTCCGAATACAGCACCGCGCGCAGGTGGATCGTCCGGTCCGCAATGCGCGCCAGCGCCGCGATCGCCGAGTGGCAATCGCCGCCCAGCGCTTCGAGCAGAGCGCGCTCGGCCATTACGCAGGCCGATGTCGGCGCGTCGTCGATCCCGGCGATCAGCGCACGCATCGGCGCATCGTCCCTGCGCACCTCGATGCCCACCGCGCCCTGCGATGGGGCAGGCAGCCATAGGTCAGTATCGAGGTGCACCGAGGCTATCCCCGGCAAGGTCTCGCCCAGCCGGTCGAGCCCGGCGGCGGCAAGCAAGGTCGCATCCGCCTCGCCGCTCTGCAGCTTGCCGATGCGCGTGGCAACATTGCCGCGAAACAGCACGGGCACGACATCGGGCCGGATCTGGCGGATCTGCGCGGCGCGGCGCGGCGAACTGGTTCCGAAGCGCGCGCCGTGCGGCAGCGCATCGATGCTGGTGGCGCCCAGCAGCACATCGCGCACATCAGCGCGTGGCAGCATCGCGGCGAGCACGAAGGCCTCGGGGCGGATCGTCTCGACATCCTTCATCGAATGCACCGACAGGTCGATCGTGCCGCCACCCAGCGACCAGTCGAGCTCGCGCGTCCACAGCGCCTTGCCGCCGACATCGGCAAGCGGACGGTCGGTGATCCGGTCGCCGCTGGCCACGACGGGCGAAAGCTCGACCTGTTCATCGGTCAGCCCCCAGCGCGCGCGCAGCGCGGCGGCGGTCATATGTGCCTGCGCCATCGCCAGCGGTGAGGCGCGGGTGCCCAGCCGGATCGGCCGTTCGGCCAGTATGTCGGAAATCCCCTCGGGCAGGCCGGTCGAGGCTATCGTGTGCGTGTTATCAGCCATGCACCTTGTGCTAGCGGCGTATGGCGATAAGGGAAAGCCCCATGGCAATCATCCTGGGCATCGAATCGAGCTGCGATGAAAGCGCAGCTGCACTCATCGGGTCGGACCGGACCATCCTGGCGCACCGGCTGGCGGGGCAGGAGGACGCGCACCGCCCCTATGGCGGCGTTGTGCCCGAGATCGCGGCGCGCGCGCATGTGCAGATCCTCTCGCCGCTGATCGAGGCGGCGCTGAAGGATGCCAAGCTGACGCTCGACGATGTCGATGCCATCGCGGCGACGGCGGGGCCGGGGCTGATCGGCGGGGTGATGGTCGGGCTGGTCACCGCCAAGGCGCTGGCGATGGCGGCGGGCAAGCCGCTCATTGCGGTCAACCATCTCGAAGGCCATGCGCTCTCGCCGCGGCTGGCCGATGCGAGTCTCGAATTCCCCTATCTGCTGCTGCTGGTCTCGGGCGGGCACTGCCAGATATTGCGCGTTGACGGCGTGGGGCAATATCGGCGGCTGGCGACGACCATTGACGACGCGGCGGGCGAGGCGTTCGACAAGACCGCCAAGATCCTGGGGCTGGGCTATCCCGGAGGGCCCAAAGTGGAGGCGCTGGCGAAGACCGGCGATGCCAAGGCGGTCCCGCTGCCCAGGCCGCTGCTGGGGAGCGCGGAGCCGCATTTTTCGTTCGCCGGGCTGAAGAGCGCGGTGCTGCGCGCAAGCCAGAGCGGGACCTACCGGCGAGAGGATATCGCTGCGAGCTTTCAGCAGGCAGTGGTGGATTGCCTGATCGACCGGCTGGAAAAGGCTCTTTCCGCATCCGCTCAAGAGAGTGAAATGCCTCGCACCCTCGTGGTCGCAGGCGGTGTGGCCGCGAATGGCGCGATCCGTGCGGCGCTGGAGGCGCTCGCCAGCCGCCATGCCATGGGCTTTGTCGCTCCGCCCTTGTGGCTGTGCACCGATAATGCCGCGATGATCGGCTGGGCGGGCGCAGAGCGGTTTGCTCTGGGGCTCACCGATCCGCTCGATATCGCAGCGCGTCCGCGCTGGCCGCTCGATCCTGCGGCAGAGGCGGCGCGCGGCGCGGGGGTGAAGGCATGAGCGCGACCCGTGCCACGCTCGGCGTCATCGGCGGCGGCGCCTGGGGCACTGCGCTGGCGCAGATGCTGGCGAGCGATGGCAGCGCGGTAACGCTCTGGGCGTTCGAACAACCCGTGGTCGAAGAGATCAACGGCCACCACCGCAACAGCGCCTATCTCGCGGGGATCGACCTCAACCCCGGTATCACGGCGACCACCGATCTGGCAGACCTAGCCGATTGCGCGCTGCTGCTGGTGGTCACGCCCGCGCAGCACATGCGCCGGGTGCTGGCGCAACTGCCGCCGGGCAGCGCCGATCTGGTTTTGTGCTGCAAGGGGATCGAAGAGGCGAGCGGCGACCTGATGGTCGATGCCGCGCGCGCCGCCGCACCGGGCAGGCCGCTGGCGGTGCTGTCTGGACCCACGTTCGCGCATGAGGTCGCCAACGGCCTGCCGACTGCGGTCACGCTCGCCTGTCAGGAAGGCGCGCAATGGGAGCGGATTGCGCCGCGCATCGCGCGCGCCACGTTTCGCCCGTACTTCACGACCGACATTACCGGCGCGGAGATTGGCGGTGCGGTCAAGAATGTGCTCGCCATCGCCTGCGGCGTGGTCGACGGACTGGGGCTGGGCCAGAACGCGCGCGCCGCATTGATCGCACGCGGCTTTGCCGAGATGACGCGCTTCGGCCTGGCGTGCGGCGCGCAGGCGGAAACCTTGTCGGGCCTGTCGGGGCTGGGCGATCTGGTGCTGACCTGCTCGTCGGTGAGCTCGCGCAACTTCTCGCTCGGCAAGGCGCTGGGCGAGGGGCGCAAGGCCGCTGACATACTGGCCGACCGCGCGACCGTGGCCGAAGGGGCGTTCACCGCGCCGGTGCTGCAGCGGGTGGCGCGCGCGCGGGGCGTCGCGATGCCGATCGTCGATACCGTCTGCGCGCTGCTGGCGGGCGAGGTTGCCGCAGGTGACGCCGTCGCCGCCCTGCTTGCCCGCCCGCTCACGTCGGAGTGACCCTCAGGGCGGAGTGACCCTCAGGGCGTGACCACCGCGAACGCCGGGTCGAACGGCGGGTGCAGCATCAGCCAGCGCAGGAACAGCCCCGAATCGCCATCGATTTTCATCGCGCCCGATTTCATCAGCGTCGGGAAATCGGTTTCGCCCAACACGATCGCGTCGAAATCCTTGCGGTTGAGCGTCACCGTGGCGTTGGCATCGGCCAGCGTCGCGCCATAGCGCGGGATCTCGACATCGCCATTGACCATGATGCCCAGAGTTTCGCTGGTATCGGGCAGGATGAAGTTGATCTTTGCTCGCATGTTGCCCGATCGTTCGGCCGCAAAGCGCGTGGCGAGCGCGTCGAAGAATTCCGCCGTCGGGATGGCGCTGATGAAGCTGCGGCTCTGCGTGCTCGCGCCGTTGCGGGGCAGCTCCGTGCCGCGCAACGTCGCGGCGCCTGCAAGATAGTAATTGCGCCAGATGCCCGATTCGGCGGCAAAGCCAAGCGCCTCGTAGCTGTCGGCAAGCGCGGCCTTGGCGGCGGCATTGTTCGGCTCGGCGAAGACCAGGTGGTTGAGCAGCTCGGCGGCCCAGCGGTGGTTGCCCGCACCTTGCGCCTTTCTGCCCGCCGCGAGCAGCGCCTCGCCGCCGCCTGCCAGCTCGACATAACCCTTGCCCGCCGCCACCGGGGGCAGGGGATTGAAATTGGCGGGCACCCCATCCCACCAGCCATAATAGCGCTGATAGGTCGCCTTCATGTTGTGGTTGATCGTGCCGTAATAGCCGCGCGAGGCATAGGCCTGCTGCTGCGCGGAGGGTTCGGCGATGCCTTCGGCGACCTCGTGCAGAGTCATCCCCGCATTCGCCCGGCCCAAAGTGCGGTCGTGGACATAGCGATAGGCGTCGCGCTGGTTTTCCAGATAGCTGGCGACGCGCGCCTGGCCCCAGGTCGGCCAGTTGTGCGAGGCGATCTGGATATCGGCCTCACCGCCCCATTTGACCAGCGCCTTGTCGATGATCTTCGACCAGCGCAGTGCATCGCGCACCTGCGCGCCGCGCAACGTCAGGATGTTGTGCAGCGTCTTCACCGACACCTCGGTGGTGTGCAGCACCTTGAAATCGGGCAGATAGAACAGGAACTCGGCCGGCGCCTCGGTGCCGGCGGCATCCATGAAGTCGAACTTCACCCCGTCGATCACTTTCAGCCCGCCTTTGGGTCCGATCAGCATGTTGGGGGCGAGATAGCCGGTGGTGCCGATCGACAGCCCGGTGCCCAGGCCGTTGTCGACGCGGCCCTCGGCTCCCGGCGCCAGCGCGGTGCCGAACATATAGGCGCTGCGCCGCGTCATCGCGTTGCCCGCCAGCACATTCTCGCTCACCGCTTCCTCGGCAAAGCCATGTGGGGCTACGATCGGCACCTTGCGCTGCTTGACCTCATCGGCAGAGATGATGCCGCCGACGCCGCCGAAATGGTCGGCATGGCTGTGGCTGAACAGCACGGCAGAGATCGGGCGCTTGCCGATCTTGCCTTCTGCCAGCTGCATCGCGGCGGCAGCGGCCTCTTCGGTGAGCAGCGGATCGACGATGATCCAGCCGGTCTTGCCGGAGATGATCGTCATCACGGCAAGGTCATAGCCGCGCACCTGCCAGACCTTGCCGGGCACGATCTCGAACAGGCCGTGGATGTGGTTCAGCCGCGCATGCCGCCACAGCGAGGGATGGACGGTCGCAGGCGCGGTCTCGGCCTTGAGGAAATCAAACGCGCCTGCGTCCCACACCGTCTTGCCATCGGCCGACGTGATCAGGCCGCCGGGAATTTCGGCCACCTTGCCGCGCGTCGCATCGGCAAGGTCGCTGCCGTCATCGGCGGGCAGTCGTGCCAGCATCGCGGCACGCTCGGCATCGCTCAATTGCGCCTGCGCTGCCAGCGGGGTTGCAAGCGCGAGCGCCATCACGCCTGTTTTCCAGATCCGTTTCATCGTCATCCTCCATCCTGAGCCCATGGCACTGGAGTGCCTATCTATTGGCAGTCATGCTGCCATAACGAATCGTCAGTGTCAGCACCTGATCGCGGGCTGTGCGCACAGCCCGCTGTCGCGGGGGACGGAGGTCGAGGCAAAAGGCCGATATTCGGTTGACTTGGAGGTGCGCCGCCGCTCTTAAAGCGCGATGATAGAACTGTATCTCATCCCCATATTGCTGGGAATCGTCGAAGGCCTGACCGAGTTTCTGCCGGTCTCCTCCACCGGCCACCTGATCCTGGCGACCGAGCTGCTGGGCTTCGATGCGCAGGCCTGGGCGGTGTTCAACATCGCAATCCAGCCGGGCGCAATCCTGGCGATCGTGGTGCTCTACTGGCGCACCTTCATGGATGTGCTCAAGGGGCTGGTGCAGTGGGAGCCGTCGGCTGTCGCGTTTACCCGCAACCTGTTGATCGCGTTCTTTCCCGCCGTTGTGCTGGGCCTCGCGTTTGGTGACCAGATCGACATGCTGCTGGAAAACGCGGTGGTCGTCGCCTGGGCGCTGATCATCGGCGGCGTGGCGATCCTCATCGTGGAAAAGCTGGCGAAGACGAGCGATGCCGGCGGCGTGGCAGGCGTGCCGTTCAAGACCGCGATCGGCATTGGCCTGGTTCAGTGCATCGCGATGATCCCGGGCGTCAGCCGTTCGGGCGCGACGATCCTCGGCGCGATGGCGATGGGGGTGGATCGCAAGACCGCCGCAGAATTCAGCTTCTTCCTCGCCCTGCCCACGCTCACCGGTGCCACGGCGCTGCAGCTCTACAAGAACCGCGACCTGCTAACCCCCGACGACTTCGGCGCCATCGCGATCGGCTTTGTCGTCTCGTTCGTCGTGGCGCTGGTCGTGGTCAAGGCCTTCCTCAAGGTCATCACCCGCTATGGCTTTGCGCCTTTCGCCTGGTACCGAATCGTCGCAGGCGCAGCCGCGCTGGTATGGCTGGCCAACCGATAGGTCCGATTCGGTCCTTACGAGGGTTTAAAAAGGCCTGAGAGGGCAAGTGCTAACCAGCTGGACAAATATAAAAGGCAATAACCCTTACCTATTATCACAAAAGTGCGTGACTCGCGGGCCGCAATGTCTTAATGCTGCGTGCGACGCGGCGGGCGCTTGCCTGTGCCGCACATTCAACTTGCAGCAGGAAACAGGTGGGGCATGGCTGATCACCAGCGCGAACAGGGTTTTGTCGACGGAGCGGCAATGGCGGCGGAAAAGCTGGCGATGCTGAAATTCGTCGATCTGGGCCAGTCCTATCCGCCCAAGCGCGCTGCCGATGCGCGCGCCGAGGATTTCGACGAGATTTCCGACCGGTTCGACGGCAAGGCGGCGCAAGCCCAGTCCGCGCGCTGCTCGCAATGCGGCGTGCCCTATTGCTCGACGCACTGCCCCTTGCACAACCACATCCCCGACTGGCTGCGGCTGACGGCGGAAGGCCGGTTGCGCGAAGCATACGAGATGTCGAACCTCACTTCGACGATGCCCGAGATCTGCGGTCGCATCTGCCCGCAGGACCGTCTGTGCGAGGGCAATTGCGTCATCGAGTTTTCGGGTCACGGCGCGGTCACCATCGGTTCGGTCGAAAAGTACATCACCGATACCGCCTGGGAACAGGGCTGGGTCGAACCGGTGGCGGTCGGCAAGCCCCGCGGCCAGTCGGTCGGCATCATCGGTGCGGGGCCTGCGGGCCTGACTGCGGCGGAATATCTGCGCATGGGCGGCTATGACGTGCACGTCTATGATCGCTATGACCGCGCCGGCGGTCTGCTGACCTATGGCATCCCCGGTTTCAAGCTGGAAAAGGATGTGGTCATGCGCCGCGTCGCCCGGCTGGAGGAGGCCGGTATCGTGTTCCATTGCGGCTTCGATGTCGGACGCGACGCCAGCATGGAAGAGCTGCGCGACAAGCACGACGCGGTGCTGATCGCCACCGGCGTGTACAAGGCGCGCGACATCAAGGTTCCCGGCATCGGTGCCGATGGCGTGGTGCCCGCGCTCGATTATCTCGTCGCCTCGAACCGCAAGGGCTTTGGCGATGATGTGCCCGCCTTCGATAGCGGCGCGCTCAATGCACACGGCAAGAACGTCGTCGTCATCGGCGGCGGCGATACCGCGATGGATTGCGTCCGCACCGCCGTCCGCCAGGGCGCGTCGTCGGTCAAGTGCCTCTACCGGCGCGACCGGATCAACATGCCCGGATCGCAGCGCGAAGTGCTCAACGCCGAGGAAGAGGGCGTCGAGTTCGTCTGGCTCTCGGGCCCCGTGGCGGTCGAAGGCACGCCGCATGCCAGCGCCGTGCGCGCCAGCCGCATGCGGCTGGGCGCGCCCGATGCCTCGGGCCGCAGCGCGCCCGAGCCCGATCCCGACAGCGATTTTTCGGTTCCCGCCGATCTGGTGATCAAGGCTCTGGGCTTTGATCCGGAAGACTTGCCGGGCGCGTTCGGCTGCGATGACCTGTCGGTCAACCGCTGGGGCACGCTGCGCGTCGATCACAAGTCGATGATGACCAGCCTCGATGGCGTGTTTGCCGCAGGCGACATCGTGCGCGGTGCCTCGCTCGTCGTCTGGGCGATCCGCGATGGCCGCGATGTTGCCGAGCACATGCACAAGTATCTAAAAGCCAAGGCACGGGTGGGCGCTGAAAAGGTCGCTGCCTGACCCTTGCCGCGTCGCTTTCTGGCTCCGTTTCGTCAAACCGGATTTGAATGATGATCCATCGTCCATCCATGTCGCTGCCCCGTCGTGCGCGCCTTGCCCTTGCCGGGGTGGCGCTCGCCGCTCTCGCGCCCACTCCGGCCGTGGCGCAGGCCGAACCTGCTGCGACCTTGGAGCCTGGCGATCAGGCGCCGGTCGATCCGGCCCGGCTCGCCGCCGCGCGTCCGGTGGTGGAAAAGCTCTGGCCGCTCGGCACCTATCGCCGGATGATGGACAGCGTCATGAACGGCATGATGCAGCAGGTCATGAACCAGATGTTCGACATGCGCGCGGGCGACTTTGCCAAGGCGGCAGGGGCGAGCGAGGGCGATGCCGATGCCACCGGCGACAAGACATTGGGTGAACTGGCCAGCGAGGCGGACCCGCATTTTCGCGAGCGCACCCGCATCGCCACCGATGTCATGATGCGCGAGATGATCCCGCTGGTCGAAAAGCTGGAGCCTGGCATCCGCGATGCACTGGCCACGGTCTATGCCCGCAAGTTTTCGGCAGAGCAGCTCGCCGACATGGACCGGTTCTTTGCCACGCCATCGGGCCAGGCCTTTGCGGCCGAGTTCATGATGACCTTCGTCAACCCCGAGCTGATGGGCCAGATGCAGTCGTTCGTGCCCGAGCTGATGGCCGCGATGCCCGCGATCGCCGCCAAGGTCGAGGCAGCGACCGCGCATCTGCCGCCGCCGCTCAAACCGGGCGGGGCTGGCCCCTCCAGCAGTTCAGCAACACCCGAATGATCCGGGCCGCCCCTCCTGCGGGGCAGCCCAGCGAAGAAAGACCTTCCCGATGACCCACTTTCCCACCCCCGAGCACGAACGCCTCGCCCGCGAGGGCATGTACCGGCCCGATACCGAATCCGATGCCTGCGGCGTTGGTCTGGTCGCCGCGACCGATGGCAAGCCCTCGCGCCGGGTGGTCGAAAGCGCGATCGATGCGCTGAAGGCGGTGTGGCATCGCGGCGCGGTCGATGCCGATGGCATGACCGGCGATGGCGCGGGCCTGCATGTCGATCTGCCGGTGCGCTTCTTCGACGATGCGATCGCCGATTCGGGCCACAAGGTGCGCCCCAACAAGCTCGCCGTCGGCATGATCTTCCTGCCGCGCACCGACCTGCAGGCGCAGGAAACCTGCCGCACGATCGTCGAGAGCGAGATCATCGAGGCGGGCTATACCATCTATGGCTGGCGGCAGGTGCCGGTGAACATTTCGGTCATCGGCGACAAGGCGCAGCGCACCCGGCCCGAGATCGAGCAGATCATGATCGCCGGACCCATGCCCGACGAACAGAGTGTCGCCGAGTTCGAAAAGCAGCTGTATCTCGTCCGCCGCCGGATCGAGAACAAGGTGATCGCCGCGCAGATCAACGATTTCTACATCTGCTCGCTGTCGTGCCGGTCGATCATCTACAAGGGGCTGTTCCTCGCCGAGAGCCTTTCGGTCTTCTACCCCGACCTCACCGATCCGCGCTTCGAAAGCCGCATCGCGATCTTCCACCAGCGCTATTCGACCAACACCTTCCCGCAATGGTGGCTGGCGCAGCCTTTCCGCTGCCTCGCGCACAATGGCGAGATCAACACCATTCGCGGCAACAAGAACTGGATGAAGAGCCACGAGATCAAGATGGCGAGCCTGGCGTTCGGCGAGAACAGCGAGGACATCAAGCCGGTGATCCCCGCCGGCGCGTCAGATACGGCCGCGCTTGATGCAGTGTTCGAGGCGATCTGCCGTTCGGGCCGCGAGGCGCCGACCGCCAAGCTGATGCTGGTGCCCGAGGCCTGGCAGGGCGACCAGGTTCTGCCGCCCGAACACAAGGCGATGTACGAGTACATGGCCAGCGTCATGGAGCCGTGGGACGGCCCCGCAGCGCTCGCGATGACCGATGGCCGCTGGGCGGTGGCGGGCGTCGACCGCAATGCGCTGCGTCCGCTCCGCTACAGCCTGACCAACGACAACCTGCTCGTCATCGGGTCGGAAACCGGCATGGTCGTGCTGCCCGAAAGCACCATCGTCGAGAAGGGTCGGCTGGGTCCGGGCCAGATGATCGCGGTCGATCTGCACGAGGGCCGTTTCTATCACGACCGCGCGATCAAGGACCGGATCGCCGACGAACAGCCGTATCGCGAACTGGTCAAGGGCTTCCGCAGCCTGGACGATCTGCCGCCTGCAGGCACCGATAGCCTTACCGACATGAACCGTGCCGAGCTGACGCGGCGTCAGGTGGCCGCAGGCCTGACCATCGAGGACATGGAGGCGATTCTCGCCCCGATGGCCGAGGACGGCAAGGAAGCGATCGGATCGATGGGCGACGATACCCCGCTCGCGGTGGTCAGCGCCAAGCCGCGCCCGATCGCGCAGTTCTTCCGCCAGAATTTCAGCCAGGTCACCAACCCGCCGATCGACAGTCTGCGCGAACGGCACGTGATGAGCCTGAAGACGCGCTTTTCGAACCTCGCCAACATCCTGGAGCAGGACAGTCAGAACGAGCGAGTGCTGGTGCTCGACAGCCCGGTGCTGACCAATGCCGACTGGCTGCGGCTGAAGGCGGACTTCGGCAGCCTGGTCGCGGAAATCGACTGCGTCTTCTCCGCCGATGGCGGCCCCGAACAGCTGCGCGCGGCGATCACCCGCATCCGCAATGAGGCCGAGCAGGCGGTGCGCGAAGGCAGCACCGAAATCTTCCTCACCGACGAACGCGCCGACGAGGACCATATCGGCGTGCCGATGATCCTGGCAGCCGCTGCCGTGCACACGCACCTGGTGCGCAAGGGTCTGCGCGCTTATGCGTCGATCAATGTTCGCTCGGCCGAGTGCCTCGATACGCACCATTTTGCGGTGCTGATCGGCGCGGGCGCAACCACGGTCAACGCCTGGCTGGCCGAACTGAGCATCGCCGACCGCCAGTCGCGCGGCCTGTGCGGCGACATCAGCCTCGACAAATGCGTTGCCAACTATCGCAAGGCGATCAACGAGGGCCTGCTCAAGATCATGTCCAAGATGGGCATCGCGGTGATCTCGAGCTATCGCGGCGGCTATAATTTCGAGGCTGTGGGCCTCAGCCGCGCTTTGGTCAACGATCTGTTCCCCGGCATGCCGTCTAAGATCTCGGGCGAGGGCTATGCCTCGCTGCACCTCAACGCCAAGCTTCGGCACGATGCGGCGTGGGACAGCAATGTCGCGCGGCTGCCCATCGGCGGCTTCTACAAGCAGCGCGATGGCGGCGAGGCGCATGCCTATTCGGCAGGGCTGATGCACCTGCTGCAGACCGCCGTCGCCAAGGACAGCTACTCGCAATATCTGCAGTTCGCAGAAGGCGTCCGCCAGCTGCCGCCGGTGTATCTGCGCGATCTGATGGAGTTCAACTACGCCGCCAAGGCGGTGCCGCTCGACGAGGTCGAGGCGATCACCGAGATCCGCAAGCGTTTCGTCACCCCGGGCATGTCACTGGGCGCGCTGTCGCAGGAGGCGCACGAGACGCTGGCGATCGCGATGAACCGCATCGGCGCCAAGGCCGTGTCGGGCGAAGGTGGCGAATCGTCCGAGCGCTATTCTCCGCGCGACAATGGCGACAATGCCAACAGCGCCATCAAGCAGATCGCCTCGGGCCGTTTCGGCGTCACTGCGGAATATCTGGGCGCGTGCGAGGAGATCGAGATCAAGGTCGCGCAAGGCGCCAAGCCCGGCGAGGGCGGGCAGTTGCCCGGCTTCAAGGTGACCGAATATATCGCCAAGCTGCGCCATTCGACGCCGGGGGTGACATTGATCAGCCCGCCGCCGCACCACGACATCTATTCGATCGAGGATCTGGCGCAGCTGATCTACGACCTCAAGCAGATCAACCCCAATGCGCGCGTCTGCGTGAAGCTGGTATCGGCTGCCGGCATCGGCACGATCGCCGCCGGCGTTGCCAAGGCGCATGCCGACGTCATCCTGGTGTCCGGCAATGTCGGCGGCACCGGCGCATCCCCGCAGACCAGCATCAAATATGCCGGAACGCCGTGGGAAATGGGCCTGTCCGAAGCCAACCAGGTGCTGACCCTCAACGGCCTGCGCCACCGGGTGAAGCTGCGCACCGATGGCGGCCTGAAGACGGGTCGCGACATCGTCATCGCCGCGATCCTGGGCGCAGAGGAATATGGCATCGGCACGCTGTCGCTGGTGGCGATGGGCTGCATCATGGTGCGCCAGTGCCACAGCAACACCTGCCCGGTGGGCGTGTGCGTGCAGGATGAGCGCCTGCGCGCCAAGTTCACCGGCACGCCCGAGAAGGTCATCAACCTGATGACCTTCATCGCCGAGGAAGTGCGCGAGATTCTGGCGCGGCTGGGCTTCCGCAGTCTCGACGAGATCATCGGTCGCACCGATCTGCTGCGCCAGGTCAGCCGCGGGGCCGAGCATCTCGACGATCTCGACCTCAACCCGATCCTCGCCAAGGTCGATGTCGCCGACGACCAGCGCAAGTTCAACCTCGACAGCTGGCGCAACCCGGTTCCCGACAGCCTCGACGCGCTGATCCTCAAGGATGCGCGCCCCGTGTTCGACCGGCGCGAGAAGATGCAGCTGACCTACAACGTGCGCAACACGCACCGCGCGGTCGGGACCCGGCTGTCGGCCGAGATCACTCGGATCTACGGGATGAAGGCGCTCGACGAGGGCCATGTCCGCATCCGGCTGCGCGGGTCGGCAGGCCAGTCCTTGGGCGCATTCCTGTGCCAGGGCATTACGCTGGAAGTGTTCGGCGATGCCAACGACTATGTCGGCAAGGGCCTGTCGGGCGGCACCATCATCGTGCGGCCCACGGTCAGCTCGCCCCTGGTGAGCCATGCCAACACGATCATCGGCAACACCGTGCTGTATGGCGCGACGGCGGGCAAATTGTTCGCGGCCGGCCAGGCGGGCGAACGCTTTGCGGTGCGCAACTCGGGCGCCGAGGTCGTGGTCGAAGGCTGCGGCGCCAATGGCTGCGAATACATGACCGGCGGCACCGCGGTGATCCTGGGCGAAACCGGAAGCAACTTCGGTGCCGGCATGACCGGCGGCATGGCGTTCGTGCTCGATCGGCATGACCGATTCGCAGGCCAGGCCAACCCCGAATCGATCGTCTGGCAGCGGATCGACAGCGCGCATTGGGAAGACCGCCTGAAGGGTCTGATCGCCGCGCATGTCGAGGGCACCGACAGCCAGTGGGCGCAGGAAATCCTGCGCAACTGGGATCGCTATCTGCCGCAGTTCTGGCAGGTGTGCCCCAAGGAAATGCTCACTCGTCTCGCCCATCCGCTCAGCGATGCGGTGGCGATGGAAGCGGCCGAATAAGCGATACAAAACAAAACCCCGCCGACAGCCTGGGGAAGAGCTGCCGGCGGGGTCTGTTTTCAGCTGATGGCAATCAGCGGCTCAGCGATCAGAAGTTGAACGCCAGGCCACCAGCCACGCGGGTGGTGTCGAAGCCCAGCGTGTCCACCGTCACGCGCAGTGCGGTGTTTTCGCCGATCTTGTACTGGCCGCCTACGCCGACAAGATAGTCGCCGCTGGTGTCATCGAACCCGGCGGGCGTATTGATTCCGGTCGCCTTGCGGACGTCGACATCGACCCACTGATAGCCGCCACGGGCGAACAGCTGACCACGATCGCCAACGCGCACGCCGATCTTGCCGGTCGCGCCATATTCGCTGTCGATAACGCCCGAGCCCAGGTTGTAGTTACCCTCGGCACCGACGATCAGGACGGGGCCGACAGGAACGTCGACACCAGCGAATACCCCGTAAATCGGGCTGCCGTCCTTGCCGAGCGGGTTGTCACCCAGATCGTGATAGCCGCCCTGTGCGCCGACATAGACTTCGGGCTGGGTGGTTTCCTGCGCCATGGCGGGGGCAGACAGCGCAAACGGCAGTGCTGCGGCGGCCGAAAGGCAGGCGAACTTGATGGGGGAGAGAGTTTTCATTGTTTTGTCCTTCATTGACACGCCAGGGCAAGCCCGGCGTCAGGCCGGGTCTACACGGCGCATCCCGACGCCAAGCTGAACGAAAGATGCGGCAAATCGACAGAATCAGTCCGTTCGTCGAAACAAAATGACAATCCGTTCAGATTGGGGCTGATCCGGGGTGGCAGGTCGACTGTTCTCGATATGGCCGTAAAATGCGTTCACGCTCCCCAGCATTGTGTGGACGCATGGGCGCGGCTGTTGCATGGATGATGGCATGTGGCAGTTGTTTCAGTTCCCTTTGTGTCCGTTTTCGCGAAAAGTCCGCCTGCTGCTGGGGGAAAAGGGCGTCGGCTATGAGCTGGTGCGCGAATCACCCTGGGAACAGCGTGACGAGTTCCTCGACATGAATCCCGCCGGGCGCACCCCGGTGATGCGTCATCGCGACCGCAACCAGACCTTGTGCGACAGCTGGGCGATCTGCGAGTATTTCGAGGAAACGGTCGAAAAGAACCCGATGATCAATGGCTCTGCCGACAACCGCGCCGAGATCCGGCGGCTGGTGGCGTGGTTCGACGAGCAGTTCTTCGGCGATGTCGTGGCGCCCCTGATGCACGAGCGGATGCGCAAGCGGCTGATCTATCGCCAGCCGCCCGATGGCCGGGTGCTGCGCGAGGCGATGCGGCTGGCCAACACGCATCTCGACTATATCGATTATCTGCTCGACCATAATGCCTGGATCGGCGGCGCGACGATGAGCCTGGCAGACCTCGCAGCTGCGGCGCACATTTCGATCGCGGATTATCTGGGCGGCATCGACTGGCTGGCGCACCACCAGACGGCGGACTGGTACCGGAAGTTCAAATCCCGGCCCTCGTTTCGCCCGCTGCTGGCCGAACGGATGGAAGTGATCAAGCCGCCCTCGCATTACGAAGAAGCGGACTTCTGATCAGCCGCTATTGATCCGAATAGGATCAATCTCTTCTGAATAGGGGCATAAACGGTCCTTTTGTACAATTTGCCGGGTTGCAGGCCGTGCTAGCTTTCGAATTCAAACGGATTCGAACGCTAGGGGAGCGTTTGTGCGGCGAGGCGCGTTTTTCCTGTTTTCAGCTTTGGGCTGCCTGCTCCTGGCGGGCGGATGCACCATCGTCCGCGTGGAAGGTGCCACGCCCGCCACCAGCGTGCATTTCGGCGTGCTGCGGCTGATCCCTGACAGCCCCGACGCGATGGTGGCGGTGACAGCCTCCGGCCTGGGTCTGGTGCCCGGCCATAACGGCGCAACGCTCGGTTTCGCACGCAGCCAGACAGTTTTCATGAACGATCTTTCACGCTGCCGTCTCGTCATTTTCGAGGCCGGCAACGATCCGCAATCCCGCGCCTTCTGGGCTTCGGCCATGGAGCGCGCGCGAAACGCTTGTCTGGAGGGGGAAAACGATGCCGAAGAATTGGAAAACTAGCGCCGCTGCAATGACCGTGCTGTGTGCGTCCTCAATCGTCGGGGGGTGCTATCCGTTGGAACAGGCATCGCTCGTTTATTCATCCAAGCATCAGGTGGGGGTCAGCGTCAGTGCAGGCACTACCGAGGCTCCGGGGCTGGACCTCAGCCTCGGCTACAAGGGGCAGGACATTGCCTTGGTCCCGGTTGCCGTTGCCAAGTTCTGCGAAACCGCCCGGCAGACCGATTGTACCCAAGAAATCTATAAAATGCTGCTGGTCGCCGGTGGACGCGAAGAAACGACGAACAATGCCGATCTGATGCGACGGATTGATGCATTGGCACAAACCGCCCGGACCAATGACAACCAGCGCACCAACAACGTCAAGGCCATCAGCGCGATCGACACGCAGCTGGCGCGGTATGAAAGTCTGGTCGCCTTGAACAAGCGGATTGCCGAGATCGACACTGCACTCTCGGCTCCCGGCATTGCAGACGGCATCCAGCTGACAAACGAACGTGCCGCCAAGAGCGAGGAGGTCAAGGCATTCGGGGATGTGATCGGGCTGGACGTCAAGACGCTGCGCGCTGAGCGTGCCGATCTTTTGTCGAAGAATGTCGATCTGCAGGTGGCCGTCACCCGGGACCTGAACGAGGCTGATCAGCTCACGCAACGATTGCGATCGAGCACTGCGGCTGGCCGCAAGGATGCGTTATCCGTCTACGGCACATTCTCTGGTCAAACCGAGGGGCGCTCGACCGAGGCGAAGTTGAGCGCCGGAAAGGTTTTTGCGACAGGAATTGCCGCGCAAAGCCTTTCCGAAACGGCGGGAGCGACAAATTGCTTGGTGGCCATGGCGGTGCTGGCGGACAAGGTGAAAGACGATGGGCAACGGGACCAGCTGATCGCAAGGACTCAGCAGATATGCGTCCACAAGCCGGTCGGCAGCTAGGCCTTACGCACTCATCGCGACGTCGCGGCCAATCTGGTAGCGCTTCATCTTCTCGACGAAGGTGGTGCGCTGCAGCATCACCAGGCGAGCCGCGGCAGAGACGACGCCGTTGGTCGATTCGAGCGCCTCGATCAGAACGCGCTTTTCCTCGTTCTGCAGATGCTCGCGCAGGTCCATCGGGCGCGCGAAGCGCGGCGTCGCAGGCTGAGGGGCGGCCTGGGGAGCGGTCTGGGCCGCAGGCTGCGCCGAGGCCAGCGATACGACATTGGCGGGCAGGTCCTGCGCTGCCGCAGCGGCCGGTTCAGACGGACGCGCACTGCGCGCCGGACGAAGCAGCATCGCCATCTGGTCGGTGCCCACTTCCATGCCCTGGAAGAACACGGCGGCGCGCTCGACCAGGTTCTTGAGTTCGCGGACGTTGCCCGGCCAGTCGTGCGCCATCAGGATCGCCATCGCCTCATCGTTGAACACCGGCGGGTTGTCGCTGGCAAAGCCGCGCGACAGGAAATGTTCGATCAGCATCGGAAGGTCTTCAAGCCGGTCGGCCAGCGCAGGCAGTTCGATCGGCAGGACGTTGATGCGGTAGAAAAGGTCAGCGCGGAACCGGCCTTGCGCAATCGCGCTTTCCAGGCACTGGTGGGTCGCCGCGATCAGGCGGACATCGACATTGACGTCGTCGTTGCTGCCGATGCGACGGACCTTCTGATCTTCGAGCACGCGCAGCAGCCGCACCTGCATGTCGAGCGGCATTTCACCGATCTCGTCGAGGAACAGGGTGCCATGGTTGGCGGATTCGAAGTGACCGATGCGACGGGCAATCGCGCCGGTGAAGCTGCCCTTTTCATGACCGAACAGTTCCGATTCAATCAGCTCGCGGGGGATCGCGCCGCTGTTGACGGCAACAAAGGGGGCGGCGGTGCGCGAAGAGGCGCGGTGCAGGGCATGGGCGACCAGCTCCTTGCCGGTACCCGACGGGCCGGTGATCAGGACCGAGGCGCGGGTTTCGGCGGCAAAGCGCACCAGGCCGCGGATTTCCCGGATCGCGATGCTGTTGCCCACGATCAGGTCTGCCATTGCCAGTCCGTCCAGCTTTTCCATGTCAACTTCGCCCCACATTTTATTGATGGCAGTGCTTACCGCCTTGAGTTAACGATTTAGGGGTCATTCGTTAACGATGCGTAAAGCCGTCACGCGAGGTGACAGATTTCGCCAATTTTTTGACAGACTGTGATGTGACCGGAGTCCCGAAACGGATCAGGCGAAAATGCCCGCGCGTCAGCGCTTGTCTGCGGGGCGGGCCAGGTTGAAGCAGTGTTCGAAATCGATATCGGCGGCATCATCTTCGGTACTGCGCGCCTTTTCGCGCGCGTCGATGGCCTCGCGACTTTCGATGAAGCGCTGGTCGGCTTCGTTGCCGCTGAGCCCCTCGTCGCGCATTTCATCACGCGCGCGCGATTCCAGCACGGTGGCCAGCGTCTTGAGATCGCGTGCTGCGGCAGAATCGCCTTCGCGGTTCTTCACCTCGTCATGGGCGAGTTGCAGATAGATCGCGCATTGCAGCATCGTTGGCGGCGGCGGCATGGGCACGGCGGCATCGAGCTTGGTCAGGCACGGCTCCATTACCGCATCGATCACGCCTGCAGGATCGTTCGATTGCGTGGCCTCCGTCTGCAGCTGTCCGACGATGCCGTTCAGTGCCAGAGCGACAGCCTCGTCGCTCGATGCCGTTTCGGTCACGATCCGTTCGGCGGTGGAGACGAAATAGGTGCGGCCCCGGCTGACCATCGTGGGATAGGCCAGCGCCGACGTGACGCCGCGCTCCTGTTCGGATGCGATGATCGCAAATGCTGCCGCACAGGTCAGATCCTCGCGCTGCGCCTGCGTCAGCACCGGAGGGGTCGCCGCAAGAGCTGGGGCTGGAGCGGGGGCAGGTGCGGTGGCGGACTGCAGGGTCAGCAGCAGGGCGATCAGGCTGGTCATGGCGCCAGCTTATGCGCAGGGGCGTGCGGGCTGTCACCTGCTTTTGCGTCCAGCGGATGTGCGCAGCGGATATGACAGCCTTATTGCAACGCCGATTGTCAGCGCGTGCGCGCACGGGCATAGGCTGGCGGTGATGACCCAGCGCTATCCCCGATTGCTCGCACTGGTCGCGGGCGGCCTTTCTGCCACCGGCTTTGCACCCTGGGGGTTGTGGCCGGTTACGCTCGCGTGCCTTGCGCTCCTGATTCATCTGATCGCCAGCGCCCCCAGCCGCCGCGCCGCCTTTGGCCGGACCTGGATGTTCGCGCTGGGCCATTTCACCATCGGACTGAACTGGATCGCGATCGCGTTCACCTATCAGGACACGATGCCGCACTGGCTGGGCTGGGTCGCCGTGGTGGGCCTGTCCTGCTATCTGGCGCTGTTTCCCGCACTGGCAGCGCTGGGCACGAAAACCCTGCGCGCCGCCCCTGACGGCCAGGCCGATGCCGGTTTCGTGCTGGCCTTTGCCGGGCTGTGGCTGGTGACCGAATGGATGCGCGCCTGGGTGTTCACCGGCTTTGCCTGGAATCCGCTGGGTGTGGTCGCGCTGGAGGCTGGCTGGGCGGCGCGGATCGTGGGGACCTATGGGCTGGGCGCGCTGGTGATGCTGGCATCGGGAGCGTTGCTGCTGCTGGTGCGGCGCGACTGGAAACCGGCGCTGGCTCTGCTGGCAGGCACTGTGCTGGCGAGCGGCGCGGGCTGGGCGGTGCAGCGCACGCCTGCACCCAGCACCGATCTGCCGATCACCGTGGTGCAGCCCAATAACGACCAGTCGGACAAATACGACCCCCAGGAGGCCGCGCGCAACTTTGCCCGGCTCGAGCGCGAATCGCTCGATCGGCAGGCACAGGTGCCCCGCGTGGTGTTCTGGCCAGAGGCGGCGACCGAGGATTTCGTCGAGGATGGCTATCCCCGGCGCTATTATTATCCCGAAACGCCCGCCGGCGTTCGTGCGCGGTTGACCCGTCCGCTCAACGATGGCGACATTCTGGTCACCGGCGGGGTCAAGCTGGACTTTGATCGCAACGGCCAGGCGGTTGCGGCGGCCAACAGCGTGTTTGCCTTCTCGAGCGATGGCGAAATCCTGGGCAGCTATGACAAGAGCCATCTGGTGCCCGGCGGCGAGTATCTGCCCTATGAGGAGATTCTCGGCCAGATCGGCCTGTCGCGGCTCGTTCCCGGCACGATCGGTTTCACGCCGGGTCCCGGACCGCAGACGCTGGATCTTGGCGCCTTCGGGCGGATGGGCCTGCAGATCTGCTACGAGATCGTGTTTTCGGGCGAGGTTGTGGATGCGGCCCACCGGCCTGGCTTCCTGTTCAACCCCAGCAATGATGCATGGTTCGGCCCCTGGGGCCCGCCGCAGCATCTGGCGCAGGCGCGGTTGCGGGCGCTGGAAGAGGGCATGCCGGTCATCCGCTCCACCCCCACCGGCATTTCAGCGGTCATCGATGCCGACGGCCGGCTGTTGCAATCGCTCGCTCACCACACCGCCGGACATATCGACAGCGTGATGCCGGGCGCGCATGCCGCCACCCCGTTTGCGCTATGGGGCAACCTGCTTCCGCTCGCTCTGGCGGGCCTGCTTATCCTCTTGGCGGTTGCGCTGCGGGCGTTGCGGCGTTAAGAGCTGGCATATAAGGAAATCTTTATATGTGCTCTCTAGGCGATGCTCCCGAGAGCCCCAGTCAAAAGGCGACCCATGCGCAAGAGCTTCCTCTTTACCTCTGAGTCGGTCAGCGAAGGCCATCCTGACAAGGTTGCCGACCAGATTTCCGATTCCATTGTCGATCTGTTCCTTTCCAAGGACCCCTATGCGCGCGTCGCCTGCGAAACGCTGACGACCACGCAGCGCGTGGTGCTCGCCGGAGAAATCCGCTGCAAGGGCGTCTATGAAAATGGCGAGTGGGCGCCCGGAGCGCTCGACGAGATCGAGCAGACCGTTCGTGCGACCGTCAAGCGCATCGGCTATCAGCAGGATGGTTTCCACTGGGAAACCTTCACCTTTGAAAACAACCTGCACGGCCAGTCGGCGGAAATCGCGCAGGGTGTCGATGCCAAGGACAACAAGGACGAAGGCGCGGGCGACCAGGGCATCATGTTCGGCTATGCCTCGGACGAAACCGAAGACCTGATGCCCGCAACGCTCGATTATTCGCACAAGATTCTGGAGCGCATGGCCGCCGACCGCCACGCAGGCATCGTCGATTTCCTCGAGCCCGATGCCAAGAGCCAGGTCACGCTCGCCTATGAAAACGAAAAGCCGGTGCGCGCCACCGCTCTGGTCGTGTCCACCCAGCATGCGCCCGGATATTATTTCCACGAAGGCCAGGGCGATGCCGACAAGTACCAGACGCTGTACGATTATGTCGTCGGCGTGATGCACGATGTGCTGCCCGAGGGCTTCATCACGGCCGAGACCAAGATCTATGTGAACCCCACTGGCCGGTTCGAGATCGGCGGACCCGATGGCGACGCCGGGCTGACCGGACGCAAGATCATCGTCGACACTTATGGTGGTGCATCGCCGCATGGCGGCGGTGCGTTTTCGGGCAAGGATCCGACCAAGGTCGACCGGTCTGCAGCCTATATCAGCCGCTACATGGCCAAGAACATTGTCGCTGCGGGCCTTGCCCGTCGCTGCACCATCCAGCTGTCCTATGCCATTGGCATCGCCGAGCCGCTGTCGCTGTATGTCGACACGCACGGCACTGGAACCGTGGGCGACGACCGGATCGAAGCCGCACTGCCGCAGCTGGTGCGCCTGACCCCGCGCGGCATCCGCGAGCATCTGGGCCTCAACAAGCCGATCTACCAGAAGTCCGCTGCATACGGTCATTTCGGCCGCAAGCCCGAAGGCGACCTCTTCCCCTGGGAAAAGACCGACCTCGCCGAAAAGCTCAAGGCTGCGCTGGCCTGATCCTGACGGATCGCTGACATGCGAAGGGCCGGGTCATCGCGTGATGACCCGGCCCTTTTTCGTTGGTCGTGTGGCTGCGGCTAGTGCTTACAGCTTGCCGAACTTCGCCTCGAAACCGGCAATGTCGCCGCGGGCCAGGAAACCGGCCTGCTCGATCCAGTTGTCGCGGGCGATGCGGCCCTTGAAGCTGCCCAGATGGGGGTCGACTTCGGCCACGTCCTGCGCGGTCCAGGCTGCGATCTGGTCATAGCGTGCGACGCCCAGCTCACCCAGCAAGGTGTTGAGCTTGGGGCCGATGCCCTTGATCTTGCGCAGATCGTCGGGTTCGCCGACGGCTGCAGCGATGCGCGGCTTGCCGCTGGCCTGCGCTTCTGCTGCCTGCGCGGCGATCTGCGCATCGACATCGGCGGTCGAAAGCGCTGCGACCGTCGGGTCGAGCGCGGCGCCGATGGTGGGGACGATGGCAGCGGGGGCCTCGACAGCGGCGTGTCCATGATCGTGCCCATGACCGTGATCGTCATGACCATGGCCATGATCGTCATGGCCGTGGCCCGCATCGTGATGCCCGATGGCGCCGCTGCGCCCGACCAGCGCCCAGATGAGGATCATCACGGCGATCACCAGTGCGGCGATCAGGAAAAATAGCTGCTGTCCATCCATGGCAGTTCAGGGCCTTTCATCAACGCTGTCCGGCGCAAAGCCGCCGGGACCATGCGCTGGCCCATACCGGGTCGAACGATTCGTGACCAGTCCCGCGATAGCAGGCCGATCACATCACGCGGTCACGCTCGTCGTCGATCTGGTCCTGAATGTCGCGCGCCTCCCGGCACGCGCCATCATCGCCGTCATCGCACTTGCGCAGCGCCTTGTCGCGCTGGCGTTGCAGCTTGCCCAGCCGTTCCTCGGCCTTGCGCATTGCGCGTCCCCGGTTCTCGTCGGCCTCCGACTGGCTGGTGGTGGCCAGATCGACGCCCTTGGACACGATCTTGACCGGCGCAGTCACCACCGCGCCCACCGCGCTGGCAATACAGCCGGACAGCAACAGCGGCGCCAGAAGGACAAACGGCAGAACAGGCTTCATGATGACGACCCTCCGACGCGCCCATCGCGCGCCCCCAAGCCCTGCTATAGCCCGGCTGAGCCAATGCTGAACCGCTATTTCAGCAGATCGATCACAATTGCGCGGATCTGCTCGCCCATGTCCTCGCGTTCCAGTGCGATCGCGAGATTGGCCTGCACATAGCCGACCTTCGAGCCGCAGTCGTACCGCTTGCCGGCAAAGGTCACCGCGTGGAACGGCTGGCTGCCGATCATCCGCGCCATGGCATCGGTCAGCTGGATTTCGCCGCCTGCGCCCTTTTCCTGGCTTTCTAGCGTGCGCATCACCTCTGGCTGCAGGATGTAGCGGCCCGAGATGATGAGGTTCGA
>NZ_ANFZ01000012.1 GCF_000331245.1 Blastomonas sp. AAP53
CCCGCCATATCGGCAGGCTCGGCGTGCCGCTCGCGCGGACCGGGGTGTTCCTCGGTTCGCTGGGCAGCCGCCTCGGCGATATCGTCACGGCCAACGGCGGCACTGTGCTGATGCAGCATGAGGTGATCGAATCGCGCCGCACCACCGGCGGCCTCTGGCAGTCACGTCTGCGCGATTGCACCACGGGCGATGAAAGCGTGATCCTGTCGCACAACCTGGTCATCGCGACCGGGGGCTATCAGCAGCCCGACGACGTTGCAGCCGCGCAGGTGGCGGGCCAGTCCCTGGATGCGCGCGTCGGCACCCGGCTGCTGGCGTCCGATGCCTTGCTGCGGCGTGGCGGGCTCGATGCCCTGCGCGAACGACTGGCTGCATGTCCGGCCCCGAAGGTGGCCATCGTGGGCGCGTCGACCAGCGCGCTGGCATCGGCGGCCTTGCTGCTCAAATCCGACCTCGCCCTGGGCGAAGGCGCGCTCACCCTGTTGCATCGCACGGCTTTGCGGCCGTTCTATCCCTCCGCCGAAGCCGCACTGGCCGACGGATTTACCGATTTCGGCGAGGACGACATCTGCCCTGTCAGCGGGTTCGTCTATCGGCTGGCGGGATTCCGGCTCGAAGCCCGTGACCTTGTCTTGCGGATGCTGGCTGTGGGCGGTCGCGCGCCCGATCCGCGGATGCGCCTGCACCGGCTGGACAGCGCCACCGATGCGCAGGCTGGCGCCATTCTCGATTCGGCTGATGTGGTGATCGGCGCGCTGGGCTACCGTCCGCATGCCTTGCCGCTGTATGCTGCCGACGGGATGCGGATAGAGCTTTGCACCGATACGCCGGGGCGCCCGCGGTTGACCGACCAGCAATGCCGCGTGATCGACGCTGCCGGCAAACCCCTGCCCAATGCCTATGGCATCGGATTGGCGGCAGGCTTCGTCCCCGAAGGACCGCTGGGCGGCGAGCGCAGCTTCAAGGGCAAGGCCAATGGCCTGTGGCTCTGGCAGAACGATGTCGGTCAGATGATCGTGAAACAGATCGTCACCGGCCGCCAGCGCAAGCGCAGGGCCGCATGACCTCACCGGTGGTCAGCGTCATCATGCCCGCCTATAACGGCGCGGGACTGATTGGCGAGACGATCCAGTCCGTCCTGGCGCAGAGCTTCGAGGATTTCGAGCTTGTGATCGTCGACGATTGTTCGACGGACACGACCTGGGATGTGCTGCAGGGCTATCGCGACCCTCGCATCCGCTGCCTGAGGGCCCCGGTGAATGGCGGGCCTGTCCAGGCGCGCAACCTGGCGTTCAGCCAGGCGCGCGGGCGCTATATCGTCGGGCTGGATCAGGATGATCTTTGCACGCCCGACCGCTTTGCCCAGCAAGTGGCGTTTCTCGACGCGCATCCCGATTTCGCCCTGGTCGCCAGCGCCTGCCGGTTATTGCGGGACGGGCGCGAGCAGGACTGGTCGGGGATGCGCCTGTTCACCCCTGACGCCATCGACTGGCTGCTGATGCTGTGCAATCCGCTGGCCTGGTCTTCGGTCATGTTCCGCGCCGAGGCTGCGCGACGGCTCGTCCCGTTCGAACGGCAGGAGGTGCTGTATGCCGAGGATTTCGACTTTTACCACCGGATCCGCAAGCATGGCCGGATTGCCCGGATCGATACGCCGCTGCTGGTCTATCGCTGCCACCCCGAGGGCGCATCGAAGAAATATGAAGACGCGATGTGCGCCAGCGCGGCCCGGGTGCTGGGCGATCACTATGGCGCCATCTTCGGCGAGCGGGCGCAGGCCTGCGGCGCGCTGGTCGGCAAGCATCTGATGCACGGTCTGCCGGTCCCCGATCTGTCGACGCTCAGGCAGGTGGCGGACATCATGGCGACGCTGCACCGTCAGTTTCTCCAGCGCTGCACACCCGATGCGGCCAGCCGCCGGATCATTGACCGCGAATATGCCAGGCTGTGGTGGACACTGGTGCGCCCGGCGCTGCGCTGGCGGATCGTCAGCCTGCGCGATGTATTGCCGCTGCGCCCCGCCTGTGTGCCGCTGGCACTCACCCAGCCCGACTGGCTGGTCTCGCCGCTGGTCGGGATCGTTCGCGGCGTGATGCGCAAGGCCATGGCAAGCGAGCTCGCCTAGACTCTGGCAAGGTCCGCCATACCGCAGGCGGGCCCGCCAGGCTCTGCCTCACCTCGCAGCATCGAAATGGCGGAGCACACCATCGGCAATTGCACTGGCATCGGCCCACGTCGCCTCAAAGCCGCTTGCATCGCCATAATAGGGGTCGGCCACCGCCTGGCCGGCGCGCCCTTCGACCAGATCGAGCGCCAGGCGAAGCTCGGCGCGAGGGTGTGACGGCGCCATCGCACGCAGCCCGGCCAGGTTATCATGGTCCATCGCCAGGATCAGATCGAAACGGGTGAAGTCCTCGGCCCGGACTTGGCGTGCGCGCAGCATGGCGATATCGACGCCATGCTGCCGGGCCACGGCAATGGCACGGGGATCGGGCGCATCGCCGCTGTGCCATCCGCCAGTACCGGCTGAATCGACCGTCCAACCCAGATCACGCTGGCGCACGGCGTGGCGCAGCGCGCCATCTGCCAGCGGCGAACGGCAGATATTGCCCAGGCACACGAACAGGATCGATGGCGTGGTCATGCGTTCTCCGTTGCGATCTCGCTCTGCCGTTTGACGCTTGCGCGCGGGCACGGCTCTGCTAGCCAAGGCATTCAACAATAACAAGCAACGGGAGAGCCAGCCGCATGTCGGATCCAGTCGAGCAACATGATCCGGCCGCATCCGGCCTTTCGCCCGCCACCCATGCCAGCCCCTATGCCTGGTATGGTCTGGGCATCCTGTTCCTCGTCTATGTGCTCAATTTCATCGACCGGCAGATCATCACCATCCTGGCGCCCGACATCAAGGCGGACCTTGGGCTGGACGATGCCGATATCGGCTTTCTGTATGGCACCGCCTTTGCGGTGTTCTACGCCCTGTTCGGCATTCCGCTCGGGCGGCTGGCCGATAGCTGGAACCGGGTGCGGCTGCTGACCGCAGGCCTTGCGATCTGGTCGGCGATGACCGCGCTGTCCGGCTTTGCCAAGAACGGCACGACCCTGGGCCTCGCGCGCATGGGCGTGGGCATCGGCGAGGCGACGGCGAGCCCGTCAGCCTATTCGCTGATCTCCGACATGTTCCCCAAGCGGATGCGCGGCACGGCGCTGGCGATCTATTCGGCGGGGCTGTATTTCGGCGGCGGCATTTCGCTGATGATCGGCGGATTTATTGTTGCGGGCTGGAACGAGGCCTATCCGGGCGGTGGCCCGCTCGGGCTGGTTGGCTGGCAGGCGGCGTTCATGGCGGTGGGGCTGCCCGGACTGCTGCTCGCGGCCTGGGTCGCCACCCTGCGCGAGCCGGTGCGCGGGCTGGTCGACGGCCTGCCGACGCCGCCCACCGCAGAGCCGTTTCGCGGTTTCGTGCAGGAACTGTTTGCCGTCATCCCGCCGTTCACGCTGATTGCGGCAGCCCAGCGCGGCGCCTCGGCGCTCGTCACCAACGTGGCGGCCGTCGCCATCATCGCGCTCGCTGCCTCCGGACTGATCTGGCTGACCGGGGCAACGCTGCAATGGATCTGCATCGGCGTGGGCTATTATGCCGTGTTCTCCTGGGCATCCTCGCTCAGGCAGCGCGATTCGGCCACGTTTGCCTTGATCTGGGGCTCGCCGGCCTTTCTCTACACGATCCTCGGCTATGGCTGCGTCGCGTTCCTGTCTTATGCCTCGACAGCCTTCGGCCCCAGCTATGCCGCGCAGGTGCTCGGCGAATCGACCGCGCGGATCGGCTTCTGGCTCGGCGGCGGCGGGGCGGCGGGGGGCTTTCTGGGGGTCATCATCGGCGGACGGTTGTCGGACTGGCTGCGCGGGCGATACGCATCGGGCCGGATCATGGTGATCGCCTTTGGCCTGCTCGCGCCGGTCATCCCGATCTATCTGGCCTTCACAACCGTGTCCGATCCGGCATCGGACATGGACTTCGTGCGCTTCGCCATCTTCGTATCGCTCGCCAACATGCTGGCAAGTTCGGCGCTGGGGGCAGCGGCGGCCACAACGCAGGATCTGGTGATGCCCCGGATGCGCGGCACTGCCACAGCGACCTTCTTTCTGGCGACAACATTGTTCGGGCTGGCGCTGGGTCCGTATCTGGCCGGGCAGATGTCGGTAATCTCGGGGAGCCTTTCGACAGGCGTGCTCTCGATCCTGGTGATCGTGCCGGTGGGCATCACATTGCTGGTGCTGGCCTATCGCGCCGTGCCGCTGGCTGAGCGCACGGTGGTCGAACGCGCTCGCGCAGCCGGCGAGGATGTCTGACAGGCCGATCCGGGTGGTGCCGCTGGCACCGCCCCGGATCAGGTGAGGTCGATCAGGCGAGCATGCGCACGCCCGGCTCGCGATCATAAAAGCGCGTCGATGCAGCCTTGATGAAGTCGTCGCCGATTGCGGTGACGCCTGCATCGGGTTCGACACCTGCCTTCTCGAGCAGGGGCTTGGCCGCCTTGGTGTGGCCGATCGCCTTCAGATGACCAAAGGCATCCATCGCAAACTGGACTGCCGCGGCTTCCTTGAGCAGCATCTTGGTGCCGTCCTCCGACAGCACGATCGCCACCGCATCGAACAGCTGGCTCGGGCTACCGGCGAGCTGGCCATCGGCCTTGCGCATCTTGCCATCAGAGAGCTTCGCCCCGCCCACCTTGGGTGCGACGATGAACACGGTGGCCCCGGCCTTTTCGATGGCCTTGGTCAGCATATCGAGCTCGCCTGCATCGGTGCCGTCCGCAATCAGCACGCCGACCTTGCGGCCTTCCAGCGTCGCCTTCATGTTCTTGTGGATCGACAGCGCATCCGAAGCCTTCATGTCGACCGGCTTGCGCGCGGCCTCGGCCTTGGCGGGCAGTTCGATGTTCAACCCGTCGGCGACCCGTTTGGCGAGGTCTTCATCGACATTGCGCAGATTGGCGACCATCCGGGCGGGCACCTGGTCGAGATCGGCGACCTTCGATAGCTCGAACACAAACGATGAGGCGATGTGCGCCTGCTCGTTTGCGGTCTGCGAACGGTAGAACAGCCGCGCCTGGCTGTAGTGGTCGGCAAATAGCTCTGCCCGCACGCGCAGCTTGTCGCCCGTCTCATTGGGTCCGCTGACAAGGTTGGTGGTGGAAAAGCCCTTGGCCGCGCTTTCACGCGGGCCTGCTTCCTCGCCATGTTCGGCAAGGCTGTTGGGCTCGTAATTGGCGCGGCCCTTGGGGACCATCGTCTGCATCATGCCATCGCGCTGGAAATTGCCGAACGGGCAGCGAGGCGCGTTGACCGGGATCTGGTGGAAGTTGGTCGTTCCCAGCCGCGACTTTTGCGTATCGAGATAGCTGAACAGCCGTCCCTGCAGCAGCGGATCGTTCGAGAAATCGATTCCCGGAACGATATTGCTCGGCAGGAACGCGACCTGCTCGGTCTCGGCGAAGAAATTGTCGACATTGCGGTTGAGCGTCATCGTGCCGATGATCCGCACCGGCACATCCTCTTCGGGGATCAGCTTGGTCGCATCGAGCACATCATAAGGCTGCGCATCGGCAAATGCCTGGTCGAACACCTGGATTCCCAGCTCCCATTCGGGGAAATCACCGCCGGCGATCGCCTCGAACAGGTCGCGGCGATGATAATCATTGTCCGCCGCCTGCAGCTTCAAGGCCTCGTCCCAGATCGTCGACTGAAGACCCAGCTTGGGCTTCCAGTGGAACTTGACGAAGCTCGCCTTGCCCTCGGCATTGACCATCTTGAAGGTGTGAACCCCAAAACCTTCGATCATGCGCAGACTGCGCGGAAGGGTGCGATCGGACATCGCCCACATCAGCATGTGCGTCGATTCGGGCATCAGCGAGGCCCAGTCCCAGAAGGTGTCGTGTGCGCTGCCGGCCTGCGGATAGCCGCGATCGGCCTCCATCTTCACCGCATGGACCAGATCGGGGAACTTGATCGCGTCCTGGATGAAGAACACCGGGATGTTGTTGCCGACGAGGTCCCAATTGCCCTCGCGGGTGTAGAACTTGACCGCAAAGCCGCGCACGTCGCGCGGGGTATCGACCGAACCGGCGCCGCCTGCGACCGTGGAAAAGCGCACGAACACTTCGGTTTTCTCGCCCTTGGTGAACACGGCTGCCTTGCTGAGATCCGAGATGTCGTCGGTCGCCTCGAACACGCCGTGCGCGCCGGTGCCGCGCGCGTGGACGATCCGCTCGGGGATCCGCTCATGGTCGAAGTGGAAGATCTTCTCACGCAGCACGAAATCCTCGAGCAGCGTGGGGCCGCGCGCTCCCGACTTCAGGCTGTTCTGGTTGTCCGAAATCGGCATGCCATGGTTGGTGGTGAGCACCTGCGCGTCGCCGCTGGCCTGCTGATGGGTTTCACCGCCCTGGCCGGTGCTTGTCTCGTGGGGGGATTTCGTCATGCGTAGCTCCTGCTGATCACAGATCAACGCACGGATCACCGGCCTTTTACTTGCCTGTCACGGTCGCGCGCCAACCAGGCGCACTCGCGCCGTTGCGCCACCTACGCGCCGACGCAGCATGTGATGCATGCGGTGCAAGAGAATCTGGCGGGCGGGCCGGTTATGGGTTTTGAGAGGCCTTACCCCTCCGCTTCGACCGCTCCGCTTGCCAGCAGCGCCTCGATCCGCGCCGCATCATAGCCCAGCCTCGACAGCACGCTTCTGGTATCCGCGCCCGCCTGCGGCAGCACCGCCTCGGCCGATGGCCGCGCGCCGTTCATCTCGATCGGCAGGCTGGGCAGCATCGTTGTGCTGCCATCGCTCAAGGTCACCGGTTCCAGCCCGCCACTGGCGAGCAGATGCGGATCGTCGAACATGTCCTCGGGCCGACCGATCGGCGCGAAGGGCAAACCGGTGCCTTCGAGCTTGGCGATCAGGTCATCGCGCTTCCAGGTTTGCACCAGCGTGCGGATCTGCGGCATGATCCGCTCGCGCGCCAGCACGCGCGCGGTGTTCTCGCGGATGCTCTCGTCGGCCCAAAGATCGTCGAGCCCGAACAAGGCGCAGAACTTCTCCCATAGCGCATCGGTGACCACGCCGATGAAGATCGGCTTGTCGTCGGCGGTCTCGAACACATCGTAGATCGCCCAGGCGCTGATCCGCGCGGGCATCGGCGCCGCCGGTTTTCCGGTCACTGCGAGTTGCGCCATATGCTGGCCGATCAGGTAGATCGTCGTTTCGAACAGCGAGCTTTGCACCTTCTGCCCACGCCCGGTGCGGTGCCGCTCCTCGACCGCTGCGAGGATCGCGATCACGCCGAACATGCCGCCGGTGACATCGATCACGCTCGATCCTGCGCGCAAGGGCCTGCCCGGCGGTCCGGTCATGTAGGCCAGCCCGCCCATCATCTGCGCGACCTCATCGAGCGCGGTGCGCTCTTCATAGGGGCCGGGAAGAAAGCCCTTCTCGCTGCAATAGATCAGGCGTTCGTTGGTGGCAGACAGCGCCTGATAGCCCAGCCCCAGCCGGTCCATCGCGCCGGGACGGTAGTTCTCGATCAGGATATCGGCGCTCGATGCCAGATCGCGCGCCACCGCCAGCCCGTCCGCCGACTTCAGGTCGAGACAGATGCTCGCCTTGTGCCGGTTATACATTGGGAAATAGCCCGCGCCCGACCCGATCAGCCGCCGCGTCCGGTCACCACCGATCGGCTCGACGCGCACCACCTCGGCCCCCAGCGAGGCGAGGATCGCGCCCACTGCCGGGCCCATCACCATGTGCGTGAACTCGACGACCTTGAGGTTCTTGAGCGGTTGCGGCCCGGTCATGCCCGTTTCCTTTCAAAGCCGAGCGGCAGCCCCGCATCGGGGGTGAAGCCGTACAAGGGTTCGCCCGGCAGCGCCTCGGCGAGGATGCTGCGCACCGCAAGCAGCGCGTCGAGATCGATCCCGGTATCCACGCCCATCGCTTCGAGCATGAACACCAGATCTTCGGTGACGATGTTGCCCGAAGCCCCTGGCGCGAACGGGCAACCGCCCAGCCCCCCCAGCGACGAATCGAGCGTGGTGATCCCCTCGTCGAGCCCCGCGAGCGCATTGGCAAGGCCTAGCCCGCGCGTGTTGTGCAGGTGGAGCGTCGTCATCTTGTCCGCGCCGACCTCGGCCTTCACCGCGCGCACCAGCCGTCTGACCTGCGCGGGGTTGGCATAGCCGGTGGTGTCCGAGAGGCTGAACTCCTGCGCGCCGGCCTCAGCCGAGGCGACCGCCAGCCGCACCACCTGCGCCTCGTCGACCGGACCTTCGATGGTGCAGCCGAACGCGGTCGACAGGCCCACGGCGAAGTGCACGCCGCCTGCCCGTGCCAGCCCCGCGATGGTCGCGATCTCTTCGAGCATCTGCGCATGGCTCTTGCGCACATTCTTCAGGCTGTGCGTTTCGGACATCGAGAACGGGATCGAGATGGCGTGCGCGCCCGCTTCGATCGCGCGTGCAGCGCCCTTGGCATTGGGGACGAGCGCGACGACGTTGAGCCCGGGGATGGTGCGCGCGAACGCCACGATCTCGGCGCTGTCGGCCATCTGGGGCAGAAGCGACGGCGGCACGAAGCTGCCCACCTCGATCTCGCGCACGCCGGCGGCGGCTTCGGCTGCGATCCAGCGTTTCTTGGCTTCGGTCGGCATCACGCGGTCGATGCTCTGCAGGCCATCGCGCGGGCCGACCTCGCTGATCAGCACGTCAGGCATGGTTTTGCTCCAGATAGACCCAAGGCCGCTTGGCGCGGTCGGCAGTTTGGAAGGCGGCAATCGCCTCGCGGTGCTTGAATGTCAGATCGATGGCGTCGAGCCCTTCGAGCAGCATCGCCTTGGCTTCACCCTCGATCTCGAACGACCAGACGCCCCCGTCGGCGCTGACGGTCTGCGCGGCCAGATCGACTTCGACCGCCTGCCCCGCCAGCTGCGCGATGACCTCGGGCGGCAGCACCACCGGCACGATGCCGTTGCGCACGCAATTGCTCTGGAAGATCGGCGCAAAGCTCTGCGCGATGATGCAGCGGATGCCATATTCGGCGAGCGCCCAGACGGCATGCTCGCGGCTTGACCCGCAGCCGAAATTGCGCCCGCACAGCAGCAAGGTCGCCGCGCTGAATTGCGGCTGGTTGAGCACGAAATCGGGGTCGGGCGTGCGCGCCGCCGCATCGAGATAGCGCCAGCCAGCGAACAGCCCACCAGCCAGCCCGGTCTTGCCGGTGCTCTTCATCTCGCGCGAGGGGATCATCGCATCGGTATCGATATTGTCGCGCAGCAACGGCGCGGCGATCGAGGTGAGCGTCGTGAAAGGTTCAGCCACCGGCAAGCTCCCGCGCATCAGCGATGGCGCCTGCTATGGCGCTGGCGGCGACCGTCTCCGGGCTGGCGATATGCGTCTTCACGCGCAGCCCTTGGCGGCTTTCAAAGTTGCGGTTGGTCGATGAAATCACCCGCGATCCTTCGGCAAAGCTCTCGCCGCCGGCAAAGAAGCACATCGAACAGCCGCTCATCCGCCATTCGAAGCCCGCGTCGAGAAACACCTGGTCGAGCCCCTCGGCCTCGGCAGCGCGGCGCACCGCGCTTGAACCGGGGACGCAAATCGCGCGGATGCCTGGGGCGACCTTGCACCCCTTGAGCAAGGCTGCGGCGCGGCGCAGATCGGACAGGCGCGCGTTGGTGCAGCTGCCGATGAACGCGGCATCGATTGGGGTGCCGACTAGCGGCGCACCGGCGGTGAGCGCCATGTAATCGAGCATTGCGGAGGTCGCGTCCTCGGGGACGCTGCCCGTCACCGCCACGCTCGCCTGCGGGCTGGTGCCCCAGCTGACCATCGGAGCGATGCTGGCCGCGTCGATCTCGATCTCGGAATCGAACACGGCATCGGCGTCCGAACGCAAGTCCCGCCAACCGGCGCGCGCAGCATCCCAATGCGCACCCTTCGGCGCATAGCGACGACCCTTGAGCCAATCAAAGGTCACATCATCGGGCGCGATCAGCCCAGCAAAGGCGGAAAACTCGGTCGCCATGTTGCACAGGGTCATCCGCGCTTCCATGTCGAGCGCGGTCACGGCTTGCCCCGCAAACTCGACGACATGCCCTGCCCCGCCGCCCGCGCCATGCGCCGCGATCAAGGCCAGCATCATGTCCTTGGCCGTCACCCCCGGCGCGAGCGTGCCGGTGAACGTGACGCGCATCGTTTTGGGTCGGGTCAGCCGCAGCGTGCCGGTGGCCATCGCATGCTCGGCCTCGGACGATCCGATCCCCCAGGCGAGCGCGCCCAGCGCCCCCTGCGTGCAGGTATGGCTGTCGGGCGCGATCAGCGTGAGGCCGGGCAGCACGATGCCGAGCTCCGGGCTGACCACATGCATGATGCCCTGATCGGGATCGCCGACATCGAACAATGTGATCCCCGCCGCCTGCGCTGCCGCACGGGTCTCGGTGATGAATGCCTGACCGCCGGGCATCAATGTCTGGTCGGTGCGGCCCGGCAGCGTATCGACGATATGGTCCATCATCGCGAACACGCGCGCCGGATCGGCGACCGTGCGCCCCGCCTCGGCGAGTGCATTGAGCGCCGCCGCCCCGGTGCGCTCGTGCAGCAGCACCCGGTCGATCGCGACCAGCGCCGCCCCGCCCGGAAGCGGGGCGACGACATGGGCGTCCCAGATGCGATCAAACAGCGTGGTCACGACGAGCCTTTACGTGCTGGCGTTCATTTCTGCTTCGATCGCACGCCAGTCCTTGCTGACCAGAGTCTCCTGAATCGCGGTGCGCGTCTCGAGCAAGCCATTGCGGATCCAGTGCCAGGTGCGGCAGCGCGACTGTCCGTCGTCCGAAATCTGGATCATCTCGTACAGATACAGCGACGGATCGCCCTGGCGTTGCCAGTAGAGCATGATGGTGCGGCTGTATTCGTCGAGCCCAACTTCGGAGGCCCAGCCGACGATCAGCTCGTTGTCCCACCACACGCGCTTGTCGCGATATTCGGCCGGGAATTCGCGGATTTCCTTGCGGCCATCGGGCCAGGTATAATGGTTGGTCTGGTGATAGAGATACGGCCCTTCGTCGGGGAAACGGCACAGCAGACGGCTCTGGTGCTCGTCGATCTTCTCTCCGGCAGCATTGTAATAGGTATACACACCGTCCCACACGCCTTCGTGCCGCGCCATGATCGGCATGTCCTCGCGAATACCCATATCCGTGTCTCCTTATTGACCAATGATCGCCTGATAATATGCCCGCGCCGCTGTCGCTCGCAGCAATGCGCGATGTTCGCCTGCCAGACATTCCGGCGTGATCTCCACCGGGTCGAAGGGAACTGCATTGGCAGCCGCCACCGCATGATGCGGCGCAAAGAAATGCCGCGCGCGCACGATCTGCCACGCGCGCACCAGATGCGTGCCGTAGCGATCGGCTGACAGGTCGGGGAACAGCAGCGCCGGATCGCCTTGCGGCACCTTGGGCAATCGCACCTCGGCCGCTCCGAAATGGCCTGCAATGGCATCGATCACCCGCTGCCATGGCGCCCAGTCGGTGGGCGCTGCGCCCGCCCAGCCATCGGACAGGCCATGGCCGGGAAGATCGATGGCAAGCGCGCCTGTTGTATCGCGTTGCAATTCCTCGCCGGGACCATGCACGACGAGCACACCTGACGCAGGATCGCCCTGCCAGTGGATCAGCCCGGAAAACTCCGGCGTTTCGATGGCGACAAAGCCCGCATCGGCACTCTGTTGCGGAACGACGATATCGCCCTGCGCCAGACCCTGCAGGAATGCGAGGCTGAGCGCCTGATGATCGGCAGGCGTCGCGCACCGTTCCGCGCGCCAGCGTGCCGGCATGTCGCCCAGCCGGTCCAGATGCGCCTGCAGCGGATCGCCATCATAGGCGCTGATCAGCACCGGCGGCGTCACCGCATCGGGCGGCGGAATGTCGCGGGGCGCGCGCAGCACTGCGCCATAGCCTGCGCGATAGGCGCTGCCGGCATCGAGCATCTCGCGCACCGCCATGTCGACGCGCGCGACATCGGCATGCGCACCGGGCAGCCGCGCGGCATCGCGGGTATCGAACCAGGGGAAGAACCAGCTCTGTTCCATCATCCGGTTCCACAGCCAGACCAGATGCTCGCCATAAGCCGCCGGTTCGAACGGCGGCAGATAGGACTGCCCGAACAGCGCCATCTCCTGCGGCGTCCAGATGGCATAGCCGCCGATGGCAAGGCCGGTAAACCGCTGCGGGTGCCGCTTGAGCGCGGTCACCAGAATGATGCCGCCCGAATGAAAGCCATAAGCCGGACACGGCGTCAGCCCCAGCGCATCCATTGTGGCCACCAGCGCATCAGCGAAATCATCGATCTCGGGCTCGCCGGGCAGCGGATCGGACTGGCCGAAACCCGGCGTATCGGGCGCGATGCAGGTGAAGTGCGCAGCCCAGCGTTCCATCAGCGGGGCATATTCGCCGCTGTTGCGCGGGCTCTGGTGGATCATCAGCAGCGGCGGCCCACTGCCCGCCTGTCGGTAATGCACGCGGCGGCGCTGGCCGTCTGGCTGCGCTACGTCAACATAATGGCGAGTGATGAGAGTCATGCCTCAATTTGTCCGGACAAATTCATCTCGACAAGCCCTTTTTTGCTATTATGCTCTCGAATCGAAAATAAACGGAGGAACCATGGAGATTGTCGGCACCCGGATGATCCGCGAGGACAAGACCGCGCGCGAACTGTTCGAGGCGGTGATGGCCAATCCGGCGCGCAACAAGTTCGGCTTCGGGCAAAAGCTCGCCATCGTGAATGTCGATGTGCAGCAGGCCTATACCCGGATCGACATGTTCAAGACCGCGTACGAGACCGACCCCCGGCAGATCGAGCATATCAACACGATCTCGCGGCTCGCGCGCGAAAAGGGCATGCCGGTGATCTGGAGCCGCGTCGCCTACAAGGACGATGCCGCCGACGCCGGGGTCTGGGGCACTCGCACCGACACCCCCGACAGCCTGCAGAACATCCGCTATGACAGCGAACGCCACGCCTATGACCCGCGCTGCGAGTTCGGCGAAAACGACCTGCATTATACCAAGCGGATGCCGAGCGCGTTCTTCGAGACGCCGCTCGCGAGCTATCTCAACTTCCACCGCGTCGATACCGTGGTCGTCACCGGCGGCAGCACCTCGGGCTGCGTCCGCGCGACGGCGGTCGATGCGCTGAGCCACGGCTATCGCACCATCGTCCCGATCGAGACCTGCGCCGACAAGCACGAGAGCTATCACTTCGCCAACTTGACCGACCTGCAGCTGAAATATGCCGATGTCGAACCGGTGCAGACAGTGATCGAATGGCTGGAGGGGAAGTGATGGAGGCGGTGCACGTCGACCCGCAACTCTACGACTTTTCCCCCTGGCGCGGCCGCCCCAAGGTGCGCTGGCCGGGCGGCAAGAGCTGCGCCGTCTGGGTCGCGCCTAATCTCGAGTTCTACGAGCTCGACCCGCCCGCCAACCCGCACCGCAAGAGCTGGACCAAGCCGCATCCCGATGTCGTCGGCTATGCGCACCGCGACCATGCCAACCGCGTCGGCCACTGGCGGATGGCCGATGTGATGACGCGGCACGGCTTTCCCGGATCGGTCAGCCTGTCGGTCGCCTTGTGCGATCACATTCCCGAGGTGGTCGAGGACGCGCGCCAGCGCGGCTGGGAGTTCTTCAGCCACGGCATCTACAACACCCGCTACAGCTATGGCATGGACGAGGCGCAGGAGCGCAGCATCATCGAGGACAGCATCGCGACGGTGCAGCGCGCGACCGGCCAGCGGATCCGCGGCTGGCTTGCGCCTGCGCTCACGCATACGCCGCGCACGCTCGATCTGATCGCCGAATACGGGCTCGACTATACCTGCGACCTCTATCACGACGACCAGCCGACCGATGTGAAGACCGCATCGGGGCGGCTGACCGCGATCCCCTATAGCCTCGAGGTCAACGACCATTATGGCTTCTTCATCTACAACATGAGCCCGCGCGACTATGCCGATACGCTGATCCGCCAGTTCGAGCGGCTCGCGAAAGAGGGCGAGGCGCAAGACGGCCCCGGCGGAACGGTGATGTGCATCCCGCTGCACAGCTATCTGATCGGCCAGCCGCACCGCATCGGCCCCTTCGAGGAGGTGCTGCGTCACATCGCCAATGATGGCCGCGCCTGGATCGCGACCGCGGGCGAGATTGTCGATGCCTGGCGGGAGCAGCAGCCATGAGCCTTGACCCCAGCTATCTCGAATATCCGCACCGCCGCCCGGGCATGGACCATGCGCTGTACCCGTACAGCAACCTGTTCACGCGCCCGCCCATCGCCTGGCCTGCGGGCAAGAGCGTCGCAATCTGGCCGGTGATCAGCCTCGAATGGTTCCCGATGGTCCCATCCGACACGCCGTTTCGCGCGCCGGGGCATATGCAGACCGCGTATCCCGACTACCGCCATTATACCGCGCGCGAATATGGCACGCGGATCGGGCTTTTCCGGCTGCTCGATGCGTTCGAGGCGGTCGGGGCCAAGGTCTCGGTCGCGTGCAACGGTGCGATTGCGACCCGCTACCCCGCGATCATCGAGGCATTGCAGGCAGGCGGGCACGAGATCATCGCGCACTCGACCGACATGAACGGCACGATCGCCTCGGGCCTCGCCGAAGGCGAGGAAAGCGCGCTGATCGCAGGCTCGCTCGATGCGCTCGAAGCGGCGAGCGGCACGCGCCCGCGCGGCTGGCTGTCAATCGCGCGCTCGCAGTCGTTCAACACCCCCCGGCTGCTCGCCGAGGCTGGCGTTGCCTATATGTGCGACTGGGTGAACGACGAGCTGCCTTATGCGATGAGCACCGAGGCGGGCGCCATCGTCAACGTGCCGCTCAACCATGAGCTGTCCGACCGGCAGATCATCAACGTCCAGCAGCAATCGGTCGACAGCTATGCGCAGCAGATGCGCGATGCCTATGGCTGGCTGGCGAACGAGGCGCAAACGCATGGCGGGCGGATGCTGCCGCTGCATCTGACGCCGTACATCATGGGGCTTCCCTATCGCATCGACGCGTTCGAGGGGCTGGTGCGCTGGCTGGCCGAACAGCCGGGCGCGTGGTTTGCCACCGGCAGCGACATCCTCGATCACTGGAGCGCGCAAGAGTGAAAGTGATCAATCCGCGCACTGGCGAGGCGGATTATACGATCGCGCCGCTCGATGCTGGCGCAGTGCAGGCTGAAGCTGCGCGACTGCGGGCGGCGCAACCGGCCTGGGCGGCGATGGAGCCGGCGGCACGCTCAGCGATCCTGCTTCGCTGGGCCGATGCGGTGGTGGCGCACCGCGAACCCTTGCTCACCGCGCTGATGCTCGATACCGGGCGGCAGCGGATTTCCGAGATCGAGATCGACGGGCTGCCCGGCACCATCCGCCGCTGGGCCGATCTTGCCCCCCGTCTGATCGCCGAACACAGCCGCTGCGACATGCCCAGCGCGCACCCGACCGTGCGCAATTCGACGCGGCTGGTGCCCTATGCGCTGTTCGGGGCGATCGCGCCGTGGAATTTCCCGGTCGTGCTCTCGACCATCGATGCGATCCCCGCGCTCGCCGCAGGTTGCGCGGCGTTGGTCAAACCTTCCGAGGTGACCCCGCGCTTTATCGCACCTTTGCGCGAAACGATCGCGCAGGTCCCCGAACTCGCCGCCGTCCTGAGCTTCATCGAAGGCGATGCTGCGACCGGCCAGGCCTTGGTCGAGGCGGTCGATTACGTCTGCTTTACCGGATCGGTCGCAACCGGGCGCAAGGTGGCCGAGGCCGCCGCACGCGCGTTCATCCCCGCCAATCTGGAGCTGGGCGGCAAGGACCCGATGATCGTGCTGGCCAGCGCCGATCCCGTCGCCGCCGCGCAATTGGCCCTGCGCGCGAGCATCGTCGCCACCGGCCAGGCGTGCCAGTCGATCGAGCGCATTTACGTCGCGCGCAGCATCTACCAGCCGTTCCTCGATGCGCTGGTCGAGGCGGCGAACAAGGTCCGGCTCAACTATCCCGACATAGCGGTGGGCGATATCGGCCCGTTCATCTTCGGACCCCAGGGCGCCAAGGTGCAGGCGCAGATTGACGAAGCTGTGGCGATGGGCGCATGCGTGCTCACCGGCGGGACCATCGAATCGCTCGGCGGAGGCCAGTATCTGAGGCCCACCGTCATCGCCGATGCCACATCGAAGATGGCCGTGGTGCGCGACGAGACCTTCGGACCCGTTTTGCCGGTGATCGCGTTCGACGATGTCGAAGATGCGATTCGACAGGCCAATGACAGCCTCTACGGCCTGTCCGCCGCTGTGGTCGCCGCAAGCGCGCAAGAGGCCGAGGCCGTGGCAGTGCGGCTCGAAGCGGGCGCGGTGTCGATCAACGATGGTTCGATGACCTCGATGGTCTGGGATGCGGAGAACAGCTCGTTCAAGCTTTCGGGGCTTGGCCCCTCGCGCATGGGAGAGAGCGGGCTGCTGCGCTTTTTCCGCAAGCAGGCGCTGATCCGCCAGACCGCCGCCCCGCTCCCGCTCGCCTCTTATGCCGAGGATGCCCCCCGATGAGAGACACGCTTACCAACGCCATGCCCGCGCTGTTCGCGCACGAGGGGCTGTGGGACGGCACCTATCGCCATATCGATGCAGAGGGCCAGCTAATCGACCAGCACCGCATGCGCACTCGCTGCGAATTTCCCGCGACAGGCGAATTTGCCTATATCCAGCACAACCACCTGATCTGGCCCGATGGCCGCGAGCAACGCTTGAGCTTTGGCGGCGTGTTCCGCGATGGACGGCTGTGGTGGGATACTGACCGCTTCCATGGCCACGGCTGGGAGACGCTCGACAACGTGCTGATGCTCACCCTGCACCGCAAGGACGATCCGGGCGTGCGCTTTACCGAGATGATCCAGATTTCCGATGATGGCGAATCGCGCGCGCGCACCTGGCAGTGGTTTCGCGATGGCACGCCGTTCAAGCGGACCTTGTGCGATGAAAGGCGCGTCTCGCGCGATCCGGAGGCTGAACTGTGATGTCCCCCCTGCTGATGATGCCTGCCGCGAGCGAAGGCACCTCGACCACCGCTCCGCCAAGCGATTCGCCGGTGGTGATAGTCGTCGCCGGCCCCACCCACGACCGCGAGCGAATGGCCGCCTATGGCAAGGCGATCGCCGAGAGTAGATTGTACGAAAGGCTCGGCGGCTATTATATCAACGTGCCGCGCCCGCTCGCGACGTTCGAGGGCACGCCGCCTGCGGGCTATACCGTGCTGATGATCCGCTTCCCGAGCCTCGCCAATGCGCAAGCCTTCTGGAACTCGAAGGAGTATCAGGAAAAGATCAAGCCGCTGCGGCAGGACCCGTCGGCGGGCGATTATATCGTCACCGTCTATCCCGAAGCGCCCTTGCGCGCCGATCTGGCGGGCAAGGTGGGCGACAATGGCTATACGGCGGACTTCGATCCATCGGGTGTCGAGCAGATCCAGCCCAGGCCTTAGGACTTGCGCAAACCCAGCCGGTCGTCGTCATCGACCAGCGTGATCCGCCCGTCCCAGTTCCACAGTACCAGGTTGAGCGCTTCTGCCGGGGCTCCGCGCGCATAGCTTGGCACAATGATCCCGGCATAGCCCTGCGCGATCGCGGCTTCCGCCAGCTGCTGGGTCGGGGCCGGTTTGCCCGATAGCATAGAATCGCGCCATGCCGGATCGGCAAGGTTTATTGGAGTGAGATTGAACGGCTGCAATGCAGCCGCATCCCGGCCATCGAGCAGCGGCCCGATATCGGCCTGGTACGCGACGAGCGTGATGGGCTGCAGCGTGCCGACCTGATTGGCCTCGCGCAGCGCCGTCTCGGGGGCAAGCGAGGTATAGAGCGCAGGCCGCCCGATCCGGTTGAAGCGTCCACCAAATCGCGCCGCGCCCTCGCCCGACAGCGACGTGCAGTACCAGACCGGATTGTGGGCACGATAGAGCAGCCCCCTATAATGCATGATCTAATGCACGGCCCTATGCGTGGACGCCGGCGTCGACCGCATCGATATAGCTTAGCACATCGTCTGCCCGGTTGCCTTGCACCAGTTGCATCGCGGTCTGGCCGGAAAAGCCGGGCAGCGGTTCGGAGCGATACCAGGCATAAGCCAGCAGCGCCGAACCGAAGCGCGGCTCGACCTTGTTGAGCACTTCGACCATCTGGCGGATGCGGCGCTGGGTGCGGTCCGACGCGATCCGGTCCTTGCGCTGGATCGCGTCCTTGCCAAGGCCCAGCGAGCGGGCCAGTTCGTCGCTGGTCGTGCGCAGCGCCTCGATGATCTTGCGCGGGGCAAAGGCCCCATGTTCGGCATAATTCTGGATCGGCATCGGAAATCTCCGCGATATCTGACGCTGTATAACGTCAGATAGTGCGGCAAATCAAGTCAGCGCTCCAGCTCGACCAGTTCGTAGCGGCACAGCATGCCGCCATCGATGGCACCATAGACGAAGATCGAATCGTCATCTGCCGTGACCCACATGTCATAGGTCGGGTGCGTCTTAGTTCATCATGGCGACCGTGAACCGCAATATGCGTTCGTAAACTACCCTGAACGCCTCACCAAAGCTGGTATCAAGTCATCAGTCGGCAGCGTCGGGACAGCCATGACTTTAGAAAGAGGCGCGCTGACTGGAGGGACTGACCCCTGCTTACGACTGTCCACGTATCATCAGGTTGATCTGTCGTCCTTAAAGACTGCATCCTGGACGTCGCGACACGTGACACAATGGAAGCCTGATGAAATGCAGTCGCATCGCATTCCTGTCGGCAGCACCTGTGACGCCGCACATGATATCCGCAACACTCGTTCTGGGGTGGACATCTCGGCGAGTGCTGTTTTGTGGCGGTTCATGAGGACGATATAGCTCCTGGCCGCCCGGTGGCCAAAGCCGTCATTGGGCGAGTGGTTTGTCGCCGACGTCGCGCGCCGTTGGCACCCTGGCGGCTGTGACCTCATCAACCAGCCTTAGTGAGCAGAGCCTTGCAAGGATCTTTTCCGCCCGCTCATCGCCGAGCAACGCTGGGGCAGCTTCGGGCCAAAGGTCGATCGCCCGTCTTACTGTTCTGACGACCTCGCCCACCAGCTGTTTCGGGTCTAGGTCCAGATATTTTGCGACGCGCTCGAAACGGTGCAGGTTAACGATGTCAAAATCGTTGGTGCCAACAAATTTAAGCGCCATCCTATCGCGCGGCTGGAACAGGATTGTCGGCACGATATCATAAGCCGGCGACAAGCGGATTTCGCCAGGCCCTGGAAATCGAAATGACCAGTTCTTGAGGTGATTGTCGCCGTTGCCGATCAGGATATCTGCAACGACGCGGCGGACCGCCTCGAGAATATCAAAGCGGCGGTCAGTACTGAACCTGCCGACCATGCGAATGATCGTCTCGGTTGTTGCCATGGTATATTTTCGTTCGCCCAGCGCGCCGAATATCTGCGCGGCATCCTCGATGTGCACGCGAAGGCCTGCGGCGGTTCGATCGAAACGATCGACCACGAGCACAGTATCATTGTGGGCAAGGAGGTCTTCCGGAATGCCATCTATCTGCGCGCGCGGAACGAGCCGACAGTCGGCGGTGTTTACACCGATCAGCTTCGCCAGCTGCATCGCACCATATTCGGCCTCGGGAAGGCCCGGGTAGCGTTGGGTCCCGACCTTGATGATGCAGCGTCCGGTCTCCCCGCGGCCCGGCACGGTCAGCTTGTCGGCATGCGGATTGGCCGTGAATTTGAGCTGGACCCCAGCCAGCGAGAATTTGACCATACCGCCAGGGACGGCCGCCTCGAAACCAGCGACATCCATCAGATCGAGAGGACCGACCGACGGAGGCGTATCGGTCTCGGGAATGATCAGCACGGCGCCCGGTAAATCGGCGCCCAGCCGGGTCAGGACGTCGAATTCGTCGTGGTTCCCAGGTCCCATTTCGGTGAGCACCAGCTCTCTTAAAGATCCTTCGGGCAAGAGGCCAGCGAACCATGGCGGGAGCGAGCCATTGACCCCGATCTTGTCATTGCGCGCGCCCATGCGGGCGATGCTCTGTGCGTTTGATTCCGGGACATACCAGGCGAGGCTCAGGATGGGGCGTTCAGTGTCGCGGACATAGGTTTCCGACGGGTTGAACGCGACGGCACCGTCGCCATCGCGTGTGATGGTGCCGACGCGGACGGGCCGGCGATCGCCATCGAAGAGATGGACGCCGAGAATGGCGGGAGCCTTGCTCGTCATCAGAGGCCATCCTCGTCATTATCGCCGAGATCGACGAACAAATCGTCGAATGCCGAACCAGGCGCTTCGGAGGAATGGACGTGTTTGGTGCTTGCGCCGATAATGTCGCGCACACTCATCGCCCGTTCTTGCGGGACTAGAATGGGTACAACGCCCAGCGCATCGCACATTTCGGCAAATAGCGTCAGACGATCTCGACCCCATCGCACGTTCAACAGATCGCGCTCCAATTCGGAAATACGAGCAGGGCTGCGGCCGACGCGGCTGGCCATATCGGGCTGGGTCCAGTCGCGCTGCTCCCGCAGGATGCGCAACTGGCGGCCTAAATCGGAAAATATGGCCTGATTCATACGCTATTCCGTATTTTATGTTCTTAAAAGACGGAATTTCGTAAGACATTGCCATGCAATGTCAACCGGAATATCGTAAGCCTTAGCCAAAACTTACGATATTCCGTAATGCACCTGAGCAAAAGTGCGTTTGGTTGCCCACTTGAGCCTGCTCCCCGGTGGATCTAGGCAGCCGCCACGGCCACGGTTGTTCTGCCCGGGTTATGAAAAAGGACGACCCAGTGATAGGCATCATCATCAAAACGATCGCGCCAGACATCCATCTTAGGCAATGCGCTCGTGCGCGCGCGCCAGGCGTTGGCGCGCCCGCACAGGATCCTGAGCCGAGGACGGAGTGCTGTCGAGGCCATAGAATTGTTTTGGGCCAAGACGATCTCGAAGGTGATCTCGCTCAACGCCACCTCGGAAATCAGACCAGCCAGACGGGCAGGTCGCCATCAGGCTCCGGCAAACGGCTGGGCAAGATCGCAGCGCTAGGCAAAGACTACGATATCGCTTCCTTCGGTGATACAGTGCTGGAAAGTGCAGACTTCTTCTGCTGCCGATATGCCGGCCCGCTGGAAACTTTCAGCCAATGCAACGTCGCCTGCGTATTCATCGCTGCCCTCGCGCAGCTCGCAGCCAAGCTTGACATCGAGTCCCTATCGCTGGCAATGCGCCTGCTCGCGAACGCTGGCGCGCGTTGTACGCGCCGGACTAAGGACGTTGAAACTCGACCAGCTCATAGCGGGCCATCATTCCGCCATCGATGGCGCCATAGACAAACACCGAATCCACATCCGCCGTAACCCACATGTCATAGGTCGGGTGCGTCTTGCCGCCCATTCCGGGACCGAGATCGTCGATATAGCGGTAGTGGCGGCAGGCGAACGTGCCCGCCTCGACGGTCATTTCCTCCTCGCCGACATATTCGAGGCCGATGAGAACTTCCGCGATCATCGGCGGTGTTGCGCCGCGATGGTCGGGTGAGGGCAGGAAGCAGCGGACATTGCGCCGGTGCGGGCCTTTGCTCACGTCCATCACGCGGGTCATGAACCCGTCGCCCGCGATCGGGTGCGTGCCGAAGCCGTCAAATGCGCCGCCCACCGCGACACGCTGCGACACGCGGCCGATCGACGGGCCAAAGCTTTCGCATTCGATCACGCCGGCGGCGGCATCGTGCCGCATCCAGCCCGATCCCATGAACGTGTCATCCACGGTGAGGTGCACATGCAGATGTTCGGGTACCATGTTCGGACCGATGCCGTAGACGATGTCGCGCAGCACCTTGGGCTCGGGCTCCTCGATCTCGCAGCGCGCGCGCATGATCGTGCGGCCGTCGCTGTGATGGGTGAAGCTGAACCATTCGCGCCCGCGCTCCTGGTCCATGATCTCGGGCTTCTTGCTGGTGTAGCGGATCTTGCCACTGATGGTGCGGTGTTCCATTAGAGGTCCTTCAGTTCGCGGCTGAGCTCTTCGACCGGCTTGTCGTCGGCCTGCATGGCTTCCATCATCTGCTGCGGCCCGCGCATGACGCGCGCGATATATTCGCGGATCATCGCGGCGCGCTCATAGCCCGCCTCACGATCGGGCCTGTAGCCCTCGATATCGGCGCGGCTGATCGTGCCCTTGGCCTCGAGCAGACGTTCGATGGTGTCCATCCGCTCGCGCATCACCGACACCTCGCCGATCACCGCCATCAGCATCGAAAGCATGCGTTCCTTGTCGGGATCACCCAGGAAGTCGGGGCGCTTGCCCTTGGCACGCGCATTGGCGCGGATCATCCAGTCGACGGGTTCGGTCACTTCATTCTCCGTTGGAAAGGTCACGCGGGCCGTCCGCCCTTCCAGGCGCCATAGGCATTCCACACGGCGGCGCGGCCGTGGTCCTCTTCCTTCTCGTCGCCCGCGGACGGGAAGATATCGGTATCGACCACCGCGCGCACGCCGGTGACGAACAGGTCGTCGGGGGCAAAACCGGCGTCCTTGAGGATCGACTTGAGATCGAGCGCATGCATCGCCGACCAGAACGGCTCGTTGTTGTTGAACGCGTCCCAGTCGCGGATGAACTGCTCGTACAGCGGCATCGCATCCGAATATTGCGGCTGTTCCAGATGCAGCATCAGCCCGCCCGGTTTGAGCACACGAAATCCCTCGCGGATGATGCGCGGCAGCGCGGTGCCGCTAGTCTCGTGCAGGAACATCGTCGTCTGCACCCAGTCGAAGCTCTCGTCGGCATAGCGCGACAGGTCCTCGGCATTGGCCTGGACGAAACGGATGTTGGTCGCGCCCAAAGACTGCGCGCGCGCATGCGCATAGCGCAAGGAAGGCGCGGCGGTGTCGATCGCGATGACCTCGCAGTCGGGGAAGGCGAGCGCCAGCGGCACGATATTGTGCCCGACAGTGCAGCCGATATCGAGGATGCGCTGCGGCTGCCAGCCGGGGCGCTGTTCGCGCGCCCATTTGACCAAGGCCTGGCCGCCGCCATCCGACAGCGCGCCCAGCCCGCCTGCGGTGGTCGCGAAGATGCCGCAGTCATAGTTCGCCCCGGCGGAAACATCGCCTGGCACTTCCTCGCCATGATAGCTGCCGGGCATGCAGTGGATGTCGATCGCGCTCTGGTAGCGCGGCACCGCGACATCGGGGTTCAACTCGAGCGTGTTGCGGCCCTCGTTATACTGGCGCGCCTTGGCGTTCAGTTCGTCGAGCTGGCGCAGCACCATCGCGCGGCCGTTCTGCTGGCGCATTTCCATGCTGTTGCGCTTGAGCGCCGACCAAAAGCGGTGATGCGGATCGCGGTTCATCGCATGGCGAATCTCGAACCGGTCCTTGGGCTCGCGGCCATGCTCGGCGACAAAGCCCGGCAGTACGCGCGTGTCATACGCCTGCTTGTTGCCCGGGCCGAGCTTACCGGAAAGGTACTTGTTGAGGTTCGCCAGAAAGTCGAACCGCGCGGCCTCGTCATGGCTGGGCTGCGGCGATACGCCGTGCAGCGCCACGGCGGTGTAGGGCGGTGCGACATCGAATTGGTGCGTCATGTCTTCATCCTTCTTTACTGCCGCATTCCGTGTTCCCGAGCCCTTCGGCTGGCTGGCAAGCCAGCCGCTCAGGGTAAACGAAAGTCGAGGGACGTTTCGCAAACCTTGCCGCATACGTCCCTCGACTTCGCTCGGGACAAACGGGGGTGGGTGGCTAATTGTTGTTAGATCAGCCCGTCCTTCACCATCCGTTCGATAACCTCTTCCTGCACGCGCTTGAAATAGTCGCGGTCAGGCACTTTCACGGCCCCATCTTCGAGCATGCCGTCGGCCGGATGACGGACAGTCCCGTAGGCCGCTGCGAACAGCTCGAGCCGCTGGCGCGCGAGATAGTTGGTCATGCCGGGCGTCCGCCGCGCGGTGCGCAATGCACCCAAATCAATGTCGGCAAAGGCGGTGAAGGTCTCGCCGCTGTTCGATTCGGCGAGAACGCGGCCCTTGTAGTCGACGATCTGGCTGTTGCCGTCAGCGCTGGCGAGCGGCAGGCCGGTGCCCTCGATGCCTGCCGTGTTGGCCGACACCACATAGGCCATGTTCTCGAAAGCCCGCGCCCGCTTGGCGATCGCCTTGTTGGTATCGATTGGCGATCCGACCTCGCTCGACGAGTGCAGGAAGATCTCCGCCCCGCGCAGCGCGTGCGCGCGGGCGATCTCGGGATAGAGGATTTCCTCCGACGCGATCGCGGCCATGTTGCCGATTTCGGTGCGCGCCACGGGGAAGACGCCATCAATGCCATAGACGTCGAGATATTTGCTCCACACATCGTGCGGCGTCGGCGCGAACATCGAGTTGAGGCGGCGATAGCGCAGCACGACATCGCCCGAGGGCGCGATCAGGAAGCTCGCCTGGAAATACAGGCCGGGAAAGTTGGGATCGACCTCATAGGCGTTACCCGCAAGGAACAGGTTGAGCTTCTGCGCGACCTGGCCCAGCGCCTCGTATTCTTCGCCCTGCATCTCGAACGCAGCGAGTGCGGCGAAATCGGGGATCGAGATGCGGCCGGGATAGCTGGTGAACAGATACTCGGGCAGCACGGCGAGCCTGACCGGATGGCCGCCATATTGCTCGATGAAGATTCGCGACGACCGGATCTTGGCCTCGACCTCGCCGACCATGGCGAGCACCTGCGCGCTCGCGGCTGCGCGATCGGGCGCGCGCTCGATCGAGCGGGCGGCGAGTTGCATCGCAACCGCGGCAAAAGGCGCGGACTCAGCCACCGGCGGCTCCGCAGCGGCAAGCGCCGCATCCAGTGGCAGCGCGCTGGCGATCATCGCGGCGAGCAGCGTGCGGCGTTCGAGGTCCATCTGCGCTCATTCCAGCCCCAGGCTCCCAGGGTTCATCAGCCCGTTGGGATCGACTGCGCGCTTGAGCGCGGTCAGAATGTCCCAGGCGGCGGGATCGTGCGCGGCCTTGAGCGGATAGGTCCGCGCGATCTGCACGTGCACCGATTCGAGCGAACGGAAGATCGCGATGATACCGCCGCGCAGTTCCGCCACCAGCGCACGCGCCTCCGGCCCCTCGGGAAAGCCCTTGAGCTTCTTGAGGTGGTCGGGCTCGACGGCGGCGCGGTGCAGCGAGTTCATCGCATCGGGCCAGAAGAACACCGGCTCGATCAGGCAGGCCGAGCGGCTGACAGCGGCGAGCATCGCGCCGGCATTGACGTCGAGCCGCGTCATGATTTCGGCGTGCTGCGCATAGAGCGCCTCGATCCGCTCCCAGGCTTCGACCAGCCGCGAGTGCGGCAGGAAGCCATGCACCGGCACCCAGCGCTCGCCATCCGGGCCGAGCATCGAATTGGGCGGCGGGAACGGATTGGCGCGCAGGATCTTGGGGATCGAATTCTCGATCGCCGTGCCGCCGTGCGCGGCGATGATCCTGCCAATCTCGGCCATCTCGGCATCCACGGCACCTTGATGTCGCCCTTCGGCGATGGTGTGGAGCGAGAACGGCACGTCCTTGAGGAACGAGCGCCCCGCGGTGACCACCTTGGCGCCTTCCTTGATCGCCTTCCATGCCGAGCCTTGCGACTTCATCATGTTGAGCAGCGACTTGGCGTCCTTGGCCAGGCTGTCGCGCTTCATCCGCTGCGATTGCAGATAGGGATCGAACGCGAAATTTTCCGCCGCCAGCCCCTCGCGCGCGATCGCGCTCATCGATCCCAGCAGGCCGTTGTGGTCGGGCAGCGAGAACGAGCCATAAGCAAAGGCGGTTGCCTCTTTCACCAACCGCAGCGTCACCCGCGCCTTGACCCCGAACGCGCCGGTGTCGGCAGCGAACAGCCCGGTGATATCGGGCCCGAACGGGCGGAAGAACGCGCTGCCGGTGCTGACGATCCGACCATCGGCGAGCACGACGTCGAAGCTCAATGCACTGTCGACCACCGATCCCTGGCGCGCACCCCAGAAGGTGCCGTTCTGGCTCATCCCTCCGCCAATCGCCGCGCGCAGGCCCGACAATGTGCCCCAGCTGGGGCAACGCAGGCCCAATGGTTTCAGCGTATCGTGCAGCTTGGCCCAGGTGCAGCCGGCCTCGACCGTCACCGTCATGTCGGTGGGGTTGATGTCGACGATGGCATCGAGCGCGGAGGTATCGACCAGCACGAAACCGCCGCCCGAATACAGATAGCCGCCGGTATAGCTCATGCCGCCGCCGCGCGGGACGATGGCAAGGCCGTGCGCGGTCGCAGCGGCAATGCCGCGCGCCAGCTGATCGACGGTGGCGGGACGCAGCACGGCCAAGGGCGGCTGTCCCGAGCTGTAGACATCGTGCGAAACGAAATCGCGCGTGCCGGAATCGGTCAGCACCGCATCGGCCCCGGCCGCCGCGATCAGCGAGTCGATTGCGCCGGTGTCGTCTTTCACGAGTGTGGCCATCATGCAGTCTCCATGTCCGGGGCGGCAGGCGCAGGCCCGCTCGCCGGGGCCTCGGTCAACACCGGATAGCGGCCGAGCAGCATCAGCAACGCGCCGCCAATGATATATCCGAAGATCGCGATGAACAGCACCTGGTCATAGCTGCCGGTCGCATCGCGAACCGAGGAATAGATGAGCGGCGAGATCGCCGAAAACACGCCGAAGGGCATGTAGAGCATGCCGTAGATCTTGCCGTAATGCGCCATGCCGAAATAGCGGCCGGTGAGATACGCGATCAGGTCACTCTCCGCGCCTGCGGCAAAGCCCAGCAGAAAGCCCGACAGCGCCGCCAGCGTGAAGCCGGGCGCGGGATCGAGCAGGATCCAGCTCGACATCGCCGGCAGGCACAATAGCGGAAACGCAACGAAGCCTGCCCAGAAGCGATCGAGCAGCAGCCCGGTGATGATCCGTCCGGACAGGATGCCCAGCCCCACGATGCCCATCACCGATGCCGCGCCCTGCGCCGGGATGCCCCGGTCTGCCAGCATCGCGGGCATGTTGATGAACGCGCCGCCAAAGGTCAGCGCGATGAAGAAGATCGACGCCCAGATCAGCCAGAAGCGATAGTCGCGCAGCGCCTGGCCCAAGGTCACGCCGGTCAGCGCGCCGCTTGCGGTCTTGATGCCGCGCGGCTGCTCTTCGGGGCGTGGCTCGCGAAACAGCCAGACGCACACCGGCAGCGCGACCAGCAGCGGCACCATGCCGACGATAGCGAACATCGCGCGCCAGCCATGGACCTCGATCGCCCAGACCGCGATCTTGGGAACAGTGAGCGCCGCCAGGCTGGTTCCCAGCAGCAGCAGGCCCAGCGCCAGCCCGCGGCTCTTGTAGAACCACATGTTGATCGCGCGGCTCCAGGTAACAGGCGTCGATCCGATGCCGACCAGCCCGACCATCAGCCACAGCGCATAATAGGCCCACAGCACCGGCGGCGTGAGCGACAGCGCGGCAAAGGTCACGCCAAAGCCGAACAGCGACCACAAGGCGATGCGGCGCACGCCATAGGTATCGGCCAGCCAGCCGAACACCGGCGCGAGCAGGGCTGCGACCACGCCGAAGATGGTGATGGGGGTGAGGATTTCGGTGGTGGTCCAGCCGAATTCCTGCGTCAGCGGCGCAATCGTGAAGCCGATGACATTGAACGGGATCGGCGATGCGCCGCAGGCAACCCCGATGATGCCGGCCAGCAGCACCTTCCACCCGAGCGAAAATTCGCCGCGCGCGGGCGTCCCTGCGCCTGTCACCAGTTCGTCTGCCTTAGTCGCCAACGCGCTGCTCCCGGTTATCGTCTGCCTGATTGGAAATCATGCGCCGGGTGAGAAGCATCGCACAAGGATGTGCGATGCTCCATCCGCCAGACGGCAAAAACGTGCGCTCAGAAATTGTAGCGCGCACGCACCGTCCACATCATCGGCTGGTTGAGATAGCTGTAGTTCGACAGCGACGACTGGATGAACTCCTCGTTGAAGCAGTTGGTGCATTCCACCGCGAGCTGCCAGGCGTTGTCGGGGCCGTTGAGCGCGAGCCCCGCATTGACCAGCCATGCTGCCGGGCTCTCCGACCCGGTGATGAACGCGCCATCGCCGAACGGGTTGGCAGGCGTGGTGCGCCCGCCGCGCGTGACCGGTGCGTTGTAGATCGACAGGTTGGCGATCGCGACCTCCTGGGCAGAGCGATAGCTGGCGTTGACTGAGGGAACCAGGGTCAGGCCGCTGTCGCCCAGCGGCGCACGATAGCTGCCGCCGATGGCCAGCGACCAGTCGGGCGTGCGCACCGGGGTTGAGATTGTGCCATTGGCGGTGACGATCCCGGCAGCGCAGGCAGGCGCGTTGTTGACCGGCGTACCGGCGAGCGCCGAGTTGGAGCTGCCCGGAATCTGCCCCGCAGCCAGCTGCGTCCGGCAGGCCGCAAGCTGTGCCTGCACGTTCTGGATGCCGTAGATGTCGTTGCCCGCCGGCGCATCGGGCACGCGATACTTGTCATCCTGGTAGCCGACATTGGCATAGAGCGTCAGGCCGGTGACCGGGGCCACGGTCAGCTCCGCCTCGATCCCCTTGTTGCGATAGTCGGCGAAGTTGCGGGTGAGAAAGGTGATCGCGCCGGTGGCCGGGTTGAGCAGACCGGCGAGGATCTGCAGGTCGCTGACATCCATCCAGAAGGCCGTGATGTTGGCGCGCACCCTGCGATCGAAGAACTCGGTCTTCAGGCCCGCCTCATAGCTCCACACCTTTTCCTCGTCGAACGGCAGGAACTGCGCCGGCGACGTGGCACGCGCATTCCAGCCGCCCGACTTGAAACCCTTGGTGGCCGAGGCGAACAGCAGGATATCCTCGTTCGGCTTGAAGTTGAGCGCGAAGCGGGGCGTCCAGATCTTGGCGGTCTGGCTGGTCGGAATGATCACGCCGTTGCTGGCGCGCAGGTTCGCATCGACCATGCAGGTCACCTCGACCGTGCCGTCGTTGCACGAGGGACGGTTGTCGGAGATCGACAGCGTCTTGGTCTCGTCGGTGTAGCGGACGCCTGCGGTCAGCTTGAGCTGCTCGGTGATGTTGAGATCGGCCTGGACATAGCCTGCATAGGCTTCGGTCCGGTTGCGGACGATCCGGTCGCCCAGCAGCAGCGAGGTGGCCGGCGAAATCGAGAACACATCGGCCAGGTTGGTGCGGTTGCGTTCATCGATGTAGAAAAAGCCCGCGACATAATCGATCAGGCCATTGCCCAGGCTGCCGTCGAGCTTGATTTCCTGCGTGAACTGCTGGTGGCTGCCATCATTGACGATGGTGAAGCCGCCGCGTGCATAGCGCTGCACGGTGGGGAACGGCACGCTGACCGAAGGCCCGCCGCGGCCATCGAAGAAGTCGAGCGCGAACTGCTGGGTCAGGCTGACATAGCCGGTGATCAGGCTGAGCGTCGTCTTGTCGGCGATGTCGAAGGCCAGGTTCGACGTGATGATGTCGGTGTCGGCCTTCTGGCCATTGCCATAGCCTGCCTTGCGGCCCTGGATCACCAGCGGCGCAAACGGCGTGGCGCTCTGGGGATTTTCCCTCAGACCCGTGGTGGAAAAGCGTCCCTTGCAATCGGTAGGATTGACCGGGTTGCAGGTGAAGTTGAGCGTGTTTTCGCCTTCGGACACGACATGTGCATAGCTTGCCCGCCAGCGCGCCCAGGGGGCCAGCTCACCCTTGATGCCCAGCCGCACGCCCCAGCCATCGTCGTCGTTGAGCCGCTCGCCGGTGGTGACATTCTTCACATAGCCGTCGTCATCCTGCCAATAGCCCGAGACCTTAATCGCGAAACTGTCCGCCAGCGGCAGGTCGATCGATCCGCGCACCATCTTCTTGTCATAGCGACCATAGCCGACCTCGGCATAGCCGCCGATCGTGTCGCCAGGTTCCGCCATGATCACGTTGATCGCGCCGCCGGTGGTGTTGCGACCGAACAGGGTGCCCTGCGGACCGCGCAGCACCTCGACCCGCGCGACATCGAACAGCGCGAGGTTGTTGGCGTTCTGGCGCGAAAGGTAGATGTCGTCGACATAGGTGCCGACCGGCGGGTCGAACGTCGCGATCGTCTCGGTCGAGCCCAGGCCGCGCAGGAAGTAGGCGTTGGCCGAACCGATGCCGGTATTGTTCTGCGCCACCAGATTGGGGACATACTGTCCCAGCTGCAACGTGTTCGATACCCCCTGGTCGCGCAGCTGTTCGGCGCTGAACGCGCTGATCGCGATTGGAACGTCCTGCACGCTTTCCTGACGGCGCTGGGCGGTGACGATGATCTCGCTCAGCCCCTCCTGAGCCTGCGACTCGCCAGTGCCCGCCTGTTCGCCGTTCTGGGCGTAGGCAGGGGCGGCGAGTGCAACCGCGAGCGCCGATACGGCAGTGGCCATATGTAATTTGATCATGTTGAAACTCCCTGAATGTCCGGTTGTGGCGGTCCGCCTGACGTTCATTTTTTTCTTGCAAATTGTCCGGACAAATCTGCATTGTCAATTGGCTTTGTGGAACATTCGTGCGGGAGACGCTCATTGGCATGGTCTGAAATTGCGTACCCCTCGCTGGTGTACGTGCATCTGTTACTGTTCGTTTTGTGGCTGGGGGCAGACGTCGGCGTGTTCCTGCTGGGCCAGCATTTCCGCAAGCGGCATGTCTATTCGCTCGACCAGCGGATCGCACTTCTGAAGCTGCTCGTGCTGGTCGACATGACCCCGCGCAGCGCTTGGGCGCTGATGGTTCCGGTTTCGCTTTCGGTGCTCAAGATGGGCGGCTGGTGGGATCTGCCGGTGGCACTTCTCGCGGCGGCCTGGGCCATCGGAGGGGTCTGGCTGTGGCTGGTGTGGGATGCGCACACTCACGACCAGACGCCGCGTGCAGCACGCGACCGGTTCTACGAGAACGGCCTGAAATACGCGCTCACCGCGTTCTACCTGTGGCTGGGCGGCCAGTCGGTGCTGACCGGCGCGCCGCTGGCGCCGGGCTGGCTGGCGTGGAAGGCGATGCTGTTCGGCGGCATTTTCGTCGCCGCGATCGGCATCGACCTGTCCTTCAAGCCGGTGGGGCCACAGCTGGTCAGGCTGCTCACCGAAGGGTCGAGCGATGCCACCGAGGTGCCGCTGCGCCGCACGATGGACCGCACCCGCATCTGGGTGATGGCAATCTACGTCCTGCTGGTTGTCACGTCATGGCTGGGCGCGGTGAAACCCGGCTTCTGATGCGCGCTGGCGCCAAAGCTGATGGGGGCGGCAACCCAAAAGCCTGTCGAAGCGAGCGTTCCGACACGCAAAAGCGTGCTCGCGACATGATGATTGCCATTTGTGCTTGACTTTGGATTTGTCCGGACAAATTGTGAGCCATATCTATCCGTCTACAAAGGGGTTTTGGTCAAACATGCTATTCGCTGCCAACAGCATCCTGTTCGTGCCGGGGTCCAGAGCGGACCGTATCGGCAAGGCACTTGCCAGCGCTGCAGACCTTGTCTGCATCGATCTGGAAGACGCCGTTGCCGCGCCCGACAAGGACACCGCACGCGCCACGGTGATAGAAGGCCTCGCCGGTTTCGACCGCGCGCGCACCGCCGTGCGGATCAACGGGACCATGACCCGGGCAGGCATCAAGGACATGATCGCATTTGCCGAATCCGCCGCCGCGCCTTCACTGGTGTTCGTGCCGATGGTCGAGCACGCCAGCGAGATCGCGCAGGTTGCGCGCGTGCTCGACAACCCCGCCATCGGCCTGGTTCCGCTGATCGAGACCGCCAGGGGCCTGCGCGAGGCGCACCGCATCGCGGGCCAGCCGGGCGTTGCCGCGATGATGTTCGGCGGCGGCGATCTATCGGCACAGCTGGGCGTAGACCTTGCCTTCGATCCGCTGCTGGTTGCGCGCGGCCAGTTCATCATGGCCTGCGCCGATGCGGGCGTGCCGGCGATCGATGTGCCGTTCGTCAAGCTCGACGATGCCGATGGCCTTGCCGACGAGTGCCGCAAGGTGCGCAGCCTGGGCTTTGCCGCCAAGGCCGCGATCCACCCGGCGCAGGTGGCTGCGATCAACGCCGCGTTCGGCGCGGATGAGGCCGCGATTGCCGAAGCGAAGGACGCGATTGCGGCCTATGAAGCGGCAGGCGGCATGGCAATCCGCCATAACGGAAAGATGCTCGAGGCACCGATCGTGGCGCGGATGCGCGCGATGCTGGCCCGCGAGGCCCAGAAGGACAACAGGGAGACAATCGATGCGTGATGGAGCAGTGGAAGTATCGCCGGGCCGCTTTCGCGAGACCTTTGGCCGCGCTTACGAGGATTTCGTCGTCGGCCACATCTACGAACACCGCCCCGGCCGCACCATCACCGATGCCGACAACGTGTGGTTCACATTGCTGACGATGAACACCCACCCGGCGCATTTCGATTACGAATACGCCAAGAAGACCGAATTCGGCAAACCTCTGGTCGCCTCGCCGCTCACCGTCGCGATGATGGTGGGGATGAGCGTGTCCGACGTCAGCCAGAAGGCGGTGGCGAACCTGGGCTGGGATAATATCCGCCTGACGAACCCCCTGTTCCCTGGCGACACGCTTTATGCCGAGAGCGAGGTACTCGAAAAGCGCGAGTCCTCCTCGCGCCCCGAACAGGGCATTGTCACGGTCAAGACCATCGGCAAGAATCAGCATGGGCAGGTGGTGTGCACCTTCAGCCGCACCATGCTGATCTGGAAGCGCGGTTTCGGCCCGTCCGACGATTGAGCGGGGACGCTCACCAACAGAATTGATCCTCGCCGCCCTATGGGGGGCAGCGAGCAGAAGAACCGGAGTGACCCAAGCATGGCAAGCCTGCCAATCGAAGATATCCGCACGATCGATGCGGATGAGGAAGCAGCATTTCTCGACGCGATCGACCGCTGGATCGAGCGCGAGGTCAAGCCCGTCGCGATGCACCACGACCACACCGACACCTGGCCTGCGGATCTGGTGGCGCAGATGGCCGAGATGGGCCTGTTCGGCGCGACCATCGGCCATGAATACGGCGGCCTCGGCCTACCGGCGACCACCTATGCCAAGATCGTCGCGCGCATCTCGTCCTACTGGATGGCGATCACCGGCATCTTCAATTCGCACCTGATCATGGCCTGCGCGGTCGAACGCTTCGGCACGCCTGCGCAAAAGGCCTTGTGGCTGCCCAAGTTCGCCAGCGGCGAGATCCGCGGTGGCCTTGCGCTCACCGAGCCCAATGCTGGCACCGACCTCCAGGCGATCCGCACCACGGCAGTTCGCGATGGCGACGACTATGTCATCAACGGCACCAAGACCTGGATCTCGAACGCCATCAAGGGCAGCTGCTTTGCACTGCTGGTCAAGACCGACCCCAAGGCGGACCCGCGCTACAAGGGCATGAGCCTGTTCATCGCACCCAAGCAGGATGGCTTCACCGTCGGCAAGAAGTTCGACAAGATGGGCTACAAGGCGATCGACAGCGCCGAGCTGATCTTCGACAACTATCGCCTGCCCGCCGCCAACCTGATCGGCGGCGTCGAGGGCCAGGGCTTTTTCCAGGCCACCGGCGGGCTGGAACTGGGCCGCATCAACGTGGCTGCGCGCGGCGTGGGCCTGGCCGATGGGTCACTGCGCCTCGCGACCGAATATGCGCAGCTGCGCCAGACGATGGGCAAGCCGATTGCCGACCATCAGGCGATCCAGCTCAAGATCGGCGAAATGGTCACCCGCGCCCGCGCCGCGCGCCTTCTGACGCTGGATGCTGCCGAAGCCTATGACCGCGGCGAACGCTGCGACATGGAAGCGGGCATGGCGAAATACTTCTCGTCCGAGGCTGCGGTGCGCAATTCCGAAGAGGCGATGCGCATCCATGGCGGCTATGCCTATTCCAAGGAATACGAGATCGAACGCTATTACCGCGACGCCCTGCTGATGTGCATCGGCGAAGGCACCAACGAAATGCAGCGCATGATCATCTCGAAGCAATGGGTCAAGCGGAACCCGGCGTGACGAGCGAGCATCCTTTACCCCTCTCCCTCCAGGGTAGAGGGACAGGCGCGCAGCGCCAGGGAGAGGGGCCGCTGCGTCGCGGCAAAACCCCCGACCTGCTGCTGAATCGTGCCCGAGGGATGCGAAGTGAACCGACCGAGGCGGAAGCAAAGCTCTGGTCCGGATTGCGCGCCGGTCGACTGAACGGAGCGAAATTCCGCAGGCAGGTCCCGATCGGCAATTACATCGCCGACTTCGTCTGCCCAGCTGCGAAGCTGATCGTCGAACTCGACGGCAGTCAGCACGCGGACCAGCAGAGCTATGATACGCGCCGGACGGAATTTCTGGTGAGTGAAGGATACCGGGTGATCCGGTTCTGGAACCATGATGTCTTGAGGAGTTGTTCCGACGTGCTTGAATCAATCTTGCGGCATGTTGACGTTGCAACCCCTCTCCCTGGCGCTTTGCGCCTTTCCCTCTCCCCTACAGGGAGAGGGGTTTTTGAGGAGATTTCCGCATGAGGCTGCCGCTCACCGGCTATCGCGTGCTGTCTGCCGAGCAATATGGTGCGGGGCCGTATGGCACCATGTTCCTCGCGCAGATGGGGGCGGAGGTCATCAAGATCGAACCCCCCAGTAAGCCTGGCCAGCCGGGCGGCGACACCGCGCGCGCGGTGGGTCCTCATTTCCTGCGTGAGAATGAAAGCCTGTATTTCCAGAGCTTCAATCTCAACAAGAAATCGCTGACGCTCGATCTGCAAAGCGAACGCGGGCGCGAGATTTTGCGCACGCTGGCGGCAAGCTCGCACGCGATGGTCAACAACCTGCGCGGCGACCTGCCCGCCCGGCTGGGCCTCGATTATGCCGCGTTGGCGGACATCAACCCGGCGATCGTCTGCGCGCATCTGTCCGCCTATGGCCGCGACAACGAACGCGCCAAATGGCCGGGCTATGACTATCTGATGCAGGCCGAGGCCGGTTTTCTGTCTCTGACCGGAGAGCCCGATGGCCTGCCGGTGCGCTTTGGCCTGTCGATCGTCGATTTCATGACCGGAACGCAGATGGCGGTCGGCCTGCTCGCCGCGATGCTCGATGCGCAGCGCTCGGGGATCGGCTGCGATATCGATGTCGATCTGATGTCGGTTGCCGCGCACCAGATGACTTACCCTGCCGTCTGGTACCTCAACGAAGGCGATGTCACCCCGCGCGCGCCGCGCTCGGCGCATCCCTCGGTCACGCCCAGCCAGATGTTCCGCTCCGCCGATGGCTGGATGTTCGTGATGGCGCAGCTACCCAAATTCTGGTCGATCCTGGTCGATGCCATCGGGCAGGGCCAGCTCAAGGGCGATCCGCGCTTCAAGACGCCCGCCGACCGGCTCGCCAACCGCGATACGCTGACACAGGTGCTCGATACGGTGTTCGGCACGCAGCCTACGCAGCATTGGGTCGATCTGCTCTCGGGCAAGGTGCCGGTCGCACCGGTGCATGACCTCGCCAGCGCAATGGACAGCCCGTATCTCGTCGAAACCGGCATGATGCAGACCGTCGCGCATCCCGACCGCGAACACTTGCGCGTGCTCGCGAGCCCCATCCGCGTCGATGGGCAACGCCTGCCCGCCCGCGCCGGGCCGCTGCTGGGTGCGGACAATGACGGCGTGCTGGCCGATATCGGGCTTTCCGAAGCCGAGATTGCAGACCTCAAACGCGACGGAATCATCTGACTTATGGGCAAGCTATCGGGCATCACGGTGATCGACCTGTCGCAGTTCCTGCCGGGGCCGATGCTGACGCTGATGATGGCCGACCAGGGCGCCGACGTCATCAAGATCGAACCGAAGACCGGTGACCCTGCGCGCCAGATGGCCCCCTTCGAGCAGGACCAGTCGGTCTGGTTCCGCAATCTCAATCGCGGCAAACAGGCACAGGTGATCGACCTCAAGAGCGATGCAGGGCGTGCGTGGCTGACAGAGCTGATCGCGACCGCCGATGTCTTCGTCGAGGGCTTTCGCCCCGGTGTGATGCAGCGGCTTGGCTTCGACTATCCGGCGGTGCGCGCGATCAACCCGAAAATCATCTATTGCTCGATCTCCGCCTTCGGGCAGAGCGGGCCACTGGCGCACCATCCCGCACACGATCTTGCGGTGCAGGCGCTCTCGGGCTTCCTATCGGTCAACGATGCGACCGATGGCACACCGGTGGTGCCGGGCGTGCCGTCTGCCGACATGGCCGCAGGATTGACCGGGCTGTCGGCGGTGCTGATGGCGCTGATCGGGCGCGAGCGCACCGGCGAGGGCGACTATGTCGACATCGCGATGTTCGACAGCATGCTGCCGTGGTGCGCGCATATCGCCGGCAGCGCGATCGCGGGCGGCGAGGCTCCGCGCTCGGCGACGCAGCGCTCGCTGGGCGGCGCGGGCTTCTATCAGGTGTACGAGACGCGCGACGGCCGCCATGTCGCGCTCGGCGGGCGTGAGATGAAGTTCGTGACGGTGCTGCTGACTGCCTTGGACCGTGCAGACCTGATCCCGCTGGGCGAAGCTGACGCTGGCCCCGCGCAGGCCCCGCTGGTCGCGTTCCTGCGCGAGACGTTCGCGACGCGCACGCGCGACGAATGGGTGGCGTGGTTCGAGGACAAGGACGTCGCGTTCTCACCCGTGCTCGATTTTGCCGAAGCCTTTGCCAGCGAGCACGTTGAAACGCGTGGCCTGCTGGTCGAAGCGGGCGGTGCGCACCACATCGCGCCTGCGATCCGCTTTGCCGGCGAGCCCGATTGGCAGCCGCAAGACGCTCCCGAGCTGGGAAGCGCTCAATGAGCGGGGTGTTACCCCTCGACGTCGATGTGCATCGAGTAGGCGAAGCTGTCGCCAGGATGGTGGCTGACCGACATTTCGAACATCCGCCCGTCCTGATCGTGATAGCAGCGCAGGATGCGCAGGCACGCAGAGCGGCGGGGAATGTCGAGCGCGGCCGCGACTTCGGCGCTCGCGGGGACTGCCTGGATATCCTGCGTCACCCGCGACATCGACAGGCCCGCCGCATTGCTGATAATCTGGAACAAGGTGTCGCTGCCCGGATTGATGGTCTGGTCGGCGGCATCGGCGGGCGGCAGGATCTCGGCGACCGCGTCGGCAAGGTCGGCAATGACATACGCTTCGGTCAGCGCGATCGGCTGGCCGTCGGTGACCTGGCGGCGCACCCCGCGAAACCGAAACCATTTGTCGCTGACCGGCATCGCGATCTGCACCGCGATCGCCTTGGGCAGCGACTGCATCCCCAGATGGTCGTAGGCGATGCGGGTATCGCGCGCATATTGCAGAATTTCGCCGACGTTGGACAGCGGCTGGTGCAGCGCGCCACCGCGCGCCGCCGCCGGTTGCACCACGGTGCCCGACCCGCGCCTGCGCGCGATCAGGCCTTCGTTCTGCAGACGGCGCAGCGCCTCGCGCACGGTAAAGCGGCTGACGCCATATTCGGCGCACAGGACGCTTTCGGTGGGGAAGCTCGTCGTCCCCGCCAGCTCGCCCGAGAGAATTCGCGCGCGCAATTCATCGGCCAGCTGCTGGTACCGGGGCTTGTCGACGGTCTTGTCGGACGAACGGTCTGGCGCCTTGTCGATCAGGGGTTCGGCGGCCTCTGCGGGGCTGTTCAACGCGTGCTCCTGCTCCAGGTTCGCTCTGCGGATTTCGGTGCATGACCGCCGCGAGCCTCATCCAGCGGCTTAGCGCACATTTGGCCCGTTCGCCAAATGAAAGCGACCGCGCGCGCGCGCGGCTGCACCTGCTCGACTGGCTGGCCTGCGTGGCTGGCGCGCGGCAATCGCCGGTCGCCGCCGTCGCGCGGATGGCCGAACCCGACATCCTCACCCGCGCCGCGTTGCTGGGCAATGTGCTCGAGATGGACGATGTCCACCGCACCGCCCTGCTCCACCCCGGTCCGGTGATCTGGCCATCAGCACTGTCCGCCGCGCGACAGGAAAAGTGCGACATGGATGCGATGCTTGATGGCGCGGTGCGCGGCTATGAGGCGATGATCGCGGTCGGCGCGACCTTCGATGCGCACCATTATGCGCACTTCCACCCGACCTCGACCGCAGGCGGCTTTGGTGGCGCGGCAGCCGCAGCCTCGATCTTCGGGCTCGATGAGTCCGCGACCGGCTGGGCGCTGGGCAATGCCGCATCGGTCACCGGTGGGTTGTGGCGGATGCGGCACGAGGACGTGATGACCAAGGCGATGCACGCCGCGCGCGCAGCCTTGGAAGGGCTGTGGATCGCACGGTTGGCGCGGCAGGGCTTTACCGGACCGGTTGCGGCGCTCGAGGGCGAACAGGGCCTGTACGCGGCGATGGTGCGCGAGCCCAAGCCAATGGTGCTGGGCGAAGACTGGCTGATCCACGCGGTCAGTTTCAAGCCCTGGGCCGCGTGCCGCCATGCGCATGCGGCGATCGACTGCGCGATGGAACTGCGCGCGCGCGGCGCACTGACATTGCCGGTGACGGTCGAGACCTATGCCGACGCGCTGAAATTCTGCGACCGCCCGCACCCGGCCACCGAACTTGACGCCAAGTTCTCGATCCAGCACGCGGTCGCGGTGATTGCCGATGGCCGCAATGCAACGCCGGAGGACTTCACGCCCGAGGCTATCGCTGCGCTCGCGGACAAACGCGCCCTCGTGACGGTGCGCGAGACGGCGGAGTTCACCGATCGTTACCCCGAACATTTCGGCGCGCGTGTCCTTTGCGCGCCCCTCCCTGGCCAGGGAGGGGCCGGGGGTGGGTCGACTGCGCCAACCTTGCATCCAGCCGCCAACCCACCCCTAACCCCTCCCTTGCAGGGAGGGGAACAGGTCACATTGATCGACACGCGAGGCGACCCCGAGCGCCCGGCAAGCCCGCAGATGCTGCGCGCGAAGCTCGACAGCCTGGTTCGCTGGGGCGGGTTGAAGCCGGTCGAGGCCGATCGCGCCGAAGAGATCGCGCTCAACGGCACCAGCATCGGCCCGCTGCTCGCGTTGCTCGAGGACTGGCTGGAATGAGCGCGACCGGCGACCTGATCGATTTTGTCCGCGCACGCCATGTGCTGCCCGCGCCAGTGCGCGAAGCCGCTTTGCATCTGCTCGGCGATACGCTTGCCGTGGGCGCGGCGGGCGCGACGGCTCCGGGGGCCGATGGCGTGCTTGCCGCCGCACGCGGCTGGGGTGCGGGCGACGACGCGCGGCTGATCGGATCGGACGAGCGGCTCCCCGCTGCATCCGCCGCCTTCGTCAACGGCTTTCGCATCCATTGCTTGGAATGGGACGCGGTGCACGAACCGGCGGTGGTGCACGCACTGTCGGTGGTCACCGCCGCGCTGGGAGCCAGCATCGACCGGATGGGGGGCTGCGATCCGGATGACGCGCTCACCGCGCTCGCGGTTGGCGTCGATATCGCCGCAGGCCTTGGGCTGGCCGCGACCAGCCCGCTTTCGTTCTTCCGCCCCGCGACCGCAGGCTGCATCGGCGCGGCGCTCGCCGTGGCGCGGATCGAAGGCGTCGAACCGCTCGAAGACGTGCTCGGCCTCGCCTATTCCTCGCTCGCCGGCACGATGCAGGCGCATGTCGAAGGATCGATCGCGCTGCCGCTGCAGATCGCCAACGCAGCGCGCGCCGCGATCGCTGCGGTCGATCTGGTCAAGGCGGGGCTCAGCGGACCGCATGACGCGCTCGAAGGGCCGTTCGGATATTTCCAGCTGTTCGATTCGGGCAATCTCGCCAGCTACACAGCTGATCTGGGCAAGATCTGGCGGATCGCCGAGATCAGCGTGAAGCCCTATCCTTCGGGCCGCGCCAGCCATGCGGTGCTCGGCACGCTTGCCGATCTGCAGCTCGACCCCGGTTCGCTGGAAGCTATCGAAGCTTCTGTCCCACCGCTGATCGCGCGGCTGGTGGGCCGTCCGGTGATCGCCGACATGACGCCCGCCTATGCGCGGCTGTGCCTGCCGATGCTCGCCGCGCTGATGATCACCGATGGCCGGATCGACCCTCGACGCTTTGCGCCCGAGACATTGGCCGACCCTGCGACCCAGGGGCTGGCGCACAAGCTCGCCTTCACCGTCGATGCAAATCCCGATCCCAACGCGCTGTTCCCGCAACGGCTGATCGTGCGCCTCACCGATGGCAGCGTGATCGAACGCGCGATCCCGCACACCTTGGGCAGCCCCGATGCGCCGCTCTCAGCCCATGCCACCGCCGCCAAGCGCGCGCTCGCCCGCGAGCTGGCGGGGGAAGTGCCCGATGCGCGGCTGTTCGACGATCCGCTCGCCTATTTCACTCAACCCCGTGGCAGGGAGCCGCAATGACCTTCCCCAGCTATTTCGAAGCCTTTGATGCGAAACAGATGCTCGCCGACTATCCGGTCGGCGATGCGTTCACGCAGCGTTACACCGGCATGAGCCGCGATGAGCTGTTCAGCATCCAGGACCGCCAGTTCCGCCGCCTGATGCAGCGCGGCTGGCAGATCCCGTTCTACCAGCGGTTGTGGGGCAATGCCGGGCTCGAGCCGGGGGATATCAACGGCCTGGCCGATATCACCAAGGTGCCGGTGTACGACAAATCGGACCTGATGGCCTCGATCGCCGACCATCCGCCGTTCGGCGACTTTGCCGGGCTGAACATGCAGGACCCTGCCCGCGCGCCGTCGATCTTCCACACCACATCAGGCACCACCGGCCGCCCGCAGGCGTTGCTGTTCGGACCCAAGGGACGCGAGGTCACCAACCTGCTGGTCGGGCGCATGTACCGCTGGCAGGGGCTCGAAGCCTCGGACGTCATCCAGTCGGTCTACGGCCATGGCATGATCAACGGCGGCCACTACATCCGCGAGGCGGTGACCCATTTCACCAACTCGCTGTTCCTTTCCGCCGGCACCGGAATCGAAACGCGTTCGCTGGGTCAGGTCAATCTGATGGCCGATTTCGGCGTCACCGTGCTGGTTGGCTTCGTCGACTACATCCGCAAGCTCGCCGATACCGCCGCAGCCGAGCAGCTGCTCGACAGGATCAACATCCGCATGATCGTCGGGCACCTCGGCACCGAAGACCGCGCCTCGGTCGAAGCCGCCTGGGGCGGAGCGAAGGCGTTCGACTGGTATGGCGTCGGCGATACCGGATCGATTGCGGGCGAAGGGCCCGAGCGCGACGGCCTGTATGTCTGGGAGGACGCGCAGTATCTCGAGCTACTCGATATCGATTCGGGCCACCCGGTCGCCCCCGGAGAGACCGGCGATATGGTGGTGACCTGTCTGTTCAAGGACGATATCGCGCCGTGCATCCGGTTCAACACGCATGACATCACGCATGAACTGACCGGCACCAACGCCACCGGCATGGCGTTCAAGCGGATCGCGGGCTTCAAGGGGCGCAGCGACAACATGGTCAAGCTGCGCGGCATCAACGTCTTCCCGCACGCCATCGGCGCGCTGATCGAGAACCGCGCCGACCTGACCGGCGAGTTCGTCTGCCGCCTGGTGCGCGACCCTGCCAGCCAGCGCGACGACATGACCGTGACGCTCGAAAGCCGCGGTGGGACGGACATCGGCGAACTTGCGGAACTGCTGCGCCGCGGACTGGGCGTCGAGGTCCAGATCGACCTTGTCGCACCCGGCGGCACCGCACCGCTGACGCAGATCGAGGTACGGCAAAAGCCGATCCGCCTGATCGACGAGCGGGGGCTATGAAGTCTACCTATCTTGCTCCCCTCCCTGGACAGGGAGGGGCTGGGGGTGGGTCGCGGTGCAGCGCGCCGAGGTTCGTATGCTCCCGCCTACCCACCCCTAACCCCTCCCTTGCAGGGAGGGGAGCGTGACTCTCGATCCCTTCAACGCACTCGTCGAACGCGCACCCGATACGCTACCGGCGACCGGCCCTCTCGCCGGCATCACCATCGGCGTGAAGGCCAATATTGCCGTCTCCGGGATGCACTGGACCGCCGGCATGGCGCTGTTCCGCGACCGCATCGCCAAACAGGATGCCGAGGTTGTGGCCAGACTGCGAGCCGCAGGCGCCAGCATCACCGGCGTGCTCAACATGGAGGAAGCCGCTTTAGGCGCGAAGACAGACAACCCCTGGTTCGGCGCGACGCACAATCCGCACTCGCCCGGCCACACCCCCGGCGGCTCGTCGGGCGGCAGCGGGGCTGCCGTGGCGGCAGGGCTGTGCGATGCGGCGCTCGGCACCGACACGATGGGATCGATCCGCATCCCGGCGGCCTATTGCGGCGTCTATGGCTTCAAGCCCGCGCCCGGCCGTGTCAGCCAGCACGGGCTCGAGCTTGCCGAACCCGGCTTCGACGCAATCGGCCCGCTCGCACGCTCGCTCGACCTGCTCGAACGTGTCGCGCGCGTTATCTCGGACGTTGGCGATGAAGAACCCCCGCAAGGCTGCGCGACGCTCGCCGACCTTGGCGGTGTCGAATGCGACGCAAGCGTGCTGCAAGGCTTCGACGCCGCAAAAGCCGCGATGGGCGAGGTCGCCGAATTCACCCTGCCCCATCCACTCGCGCGCGTCCGCTTTGCCGGTTTCATCCGGACGGTGCGCTTCATGGCCGCGCAGTTTGCCGATGCCGACCCGGCGCTGTTGTCCGATCACCTCAAACGCCTGATCGCTTATGGCCCGCGTCGGTCGGATGTCGATTGGGCCGAGGACCAGCGCATCCTCGCTGAGACCGCCGACGCACTGCAGGCGGCGCTGGCCCGCCACGGCACCTTGCTGTTGCCCACTGCGCCGCAGACCGCCTTTGCGCACTCTGCAACAGCGCCTGCCAACCAGGCCGATTTCACCTGCCTCGCCAATGTCGCAGGCCTGCCCGCGCTCAGCCTGCCTGCGGGCATGAGTGCCGAGGGCCTGCCCATCGGCGTGCAGCTGATCGGCTTGCCCGGTCAGGAAACCGCATTGTTCGCCCGCGCCCGCATGCTCGACACTGCGCTCGCCGGCTATCATCCGCCCGTTGCCCACAAGGAGTAACCCCCATGAAGATCATCGTGCTGTTCAACCTGAAGCCCGGCGTTTCGGCATCCGATTACGAGGCATGGGCGCGCACCCGCGACATTCCGGGGGTCAATGCGCTGTCCTCGGTCAGCAGCTTCACCGTCCACCGCGCGACCGGGCTGTTCGGATCGGATGCCGCCTCGCCATATGACTATGTCGAGATCATCGACATCACCGGCATGGATCCGTTCGTGGCCGATATCAGCACGCCCGAGTTCCAGGCGATGGCCGCGCCGTTCCAGGATTATGCCGACAACCCGCAGTTCATCCTCACCGAGGACCTGTGATGCGCCGCTTCGCAGGCAAGACGATCGTCGTTACCGGCTCGGGCAAGCACAAGGGGCTGGGCCAAGCGATCCTGCAGCGCTTTGCAGATGAAGGCGCAAACTGCGTGCTCTCCGACCTCGTCATCGACGCCGAGGCCGATGAGGTCGCGGAAGACCTGCGCGGGCGCGGCGCGAAGGTCGAGGCGATCGCGTGCAATGTCGCCAAGGTGGACGAGTGCCGCGCGCTGGTCGATGGCGCGGTCGCTACGTTCGGATCGGTCGATGTCTTCGTCAACAATGCCGGGATCGGCTTCATGATGAAGCCGCTGCTCGATGTCGATCCGGCCGATTGGGACCAGGTGCTTTCCGTCAACCTGTCGGGCGCGTTCTACTGCACGCAGGCCGCCGCCAAGGCGATGATCGCAGGGGGGCGCGGCGGGCGGATCATCAACATCGCCAGCCAGGCCGCCAAGACCGGCTTTCCGCACCTGCCCGCCTATGTCAGCTCCAAGCACGGCATGGTCGGGCTGACGCGCGCGAGCGCGGTGGAACTCGGCGCGCACGGCATCACCGTCAACGCGGTCTGCCCCAACCATGTCACCACGGGCCTGGGCGCACAGCAGAACGAATATTTCTCCAAGCTCCTGGGCTTCGCCAGTGTCGAGGCGTATCTCGCCAACATGAAGGCGAAGAACCCGATGGGACGCCCGGGCCTGGCCAGCGACACCGCGTCTGCTTGCGCGTGGCTGGCGAGCGACGATAGTTTTTACATAACCGGCGAGGCGCTCAACGTGAGCGGCGGCGAGGAGATGCATTGAGATGATCGAAGAGCGAATGGACTGGCCGAACGGCGCGAAGATGGCCTTGAGCGTCGTCGTCAATGTCGAGGAAGGCAGCGAGATGACGATCGCGCGCGGCGACCGGGGGATGGAGCCGGTCGACGAGCTGGGCGTGTTCGTGAAGTCCGCCATCCGCAACTATGGCAACGAGAGCAACTATCTCTACGGGATCAAGGCGGGCGCGCCGCGCGTGGTCAAACTGCTCAAGCGCTATGACATCCTGGCGAGCTGGACCGTGGCCGCGATGGCGCTCGAGAACCATCCCGAGATTGCTGAGGCCATCGTCGAGCTGGGCCACGAGCCGGTCAGCCATGGCTGGCGCTGGGTGCACCAGTTCAAGATGGACGAGGCGACCGAGCGCGAGTTCATCCAGAAAGCGGTCGCATCGATCGAGAAGACCACCGGCACGCGGCCCTATGGCTGGCTGTCGCGCTATCTGCACACCGACAACACCCGCCGCCTGCTGAGTGAGGCGGGGTTTGAATACCATATGGACGACTACTCAGGCGATATTCCCTATTGGGACACCGCGACGGTGCCCGGCAAACCGATGGTCATCATGCCCTATCAGCTCGATACCAACGACATGAAGATGTGGACCGACCCGGCGATGACGCCGAACCAATGGCTCGATTACGCGGTGCGCTGCTTCGATCAGGTCTATGCCGAAGGCGAGGAGGGCAATCCCAAGATGATGTCGCTGGGGCTGCACCTGCGCATCATCGGCCGGCCGGGCCGCATCTGGGCGCTCGAGGAGTTCTTCCGCCATGTCCGCAGCAAGCCTGATGTGTGGGTGACGACACGCCGCGCCATCGCCAGCCACTTCGCTGCAACGGTGCCAGCGTGAGGGGGTTCGCGATATCCTCCTCTCCCCCCGAGGGAGAGGGTTGCGCAGACTTGGCGGCTTGGCCGCCTAGTCGAAGCTGGGAGAGGGGGCAGCGGCGGTTGCGCTGCATAAAGCCCTCTCCAAGGCTTGCTAGGCAGCAAGCTGCCAAGCCAAGCCTGTCCTCTCCCGTAAAGGGAGAGGAGATGTGACCCTCTCCCTCACCCTCGATGGGGCAATCGCGCACCTCGTCATCGACCGGCCCGACAAGCGCAATGCCTTCACTCAAGCGATGTGGGAGGCGCTGCCCGGCCTGATCGACCAGGCGATGATCAACCCCGATGTGCGCGTGATGATCCTGCGCGCGAGTACGCCAGGGGCGTTCTGCGCCGGGGCGGACATCGCCGAGTTCGGGGCGGGCGCGCAGGATCCCGATTGGCGCATCCGCAACCAGGCCGCGATCCGCCGCGCGATGGAGACGCTCGCGCGCGCGCCCAAGCCGGTGATCGCACAGATCGAGGGCGATTGCATCGGCGGCGGCTGCGGACTGTCGCTCGCCTGCGATTTTCGCATCGCGACATCGGCCGCGCGGTTCGGCATCACGCCGGCCAAGCTTGGCCTCGTCTATTCGCTGCACGATACCAAGCTGCTGGTCGATCTGGTCGGCCCCTCGGCGGCCAAGCGCATCCTGTTCACCGCTGGGCTGGTCGACGCCAGCGAGGCGTTCCGCATCGGCCTGATCGACGAGATCGCCGACGATGCAGCTGCCGCCGCCGGGGCGCTCGCGGCGCAGATCGCCAGCGTCTCGCCGCACAGCGTGCGCGCGAGCAAGGCGATGATTGCGCGCATCGTGCACGGCCAGGCAGAGGATGACCCCAATACGCTCGCGCAGTTCGCCGATGCCTTTGACGGCCCCGATTTCCGCGAAGGGGTCAAAGCGTTTCTGGGCAAGCGCAAACCGGAGTTCTGAGGCGATGGCTGAGACCCTCCCCGTCCGCCGCCACTATGTCGATGGCCCGTTCGGCCAGTTACATGTCCGCGAATCGGGCACGGCCAGCGCATACAGGGCCAGCCTCGCCTGCTTCCACATGAGCCCGATGACCGGACGCACATTCGAAGCGTTCATGGGCGTGCTGGCAGCGATTAGCGGCAGGCATGTGCTGGCGTTCGACACGCCGGGCTTCGGCATGTCCGACGCGCCGCCCAATGCGCCATCGATCGCCGATTATGCCGACGCGCTGCTGGCGGGAATCGCCGCGTGCGGCGTCACCGGGCCTGTTGACCTGATGGGCTATCACACCGGATCGATGATCGCCTGCCAGCTGGCGGCGGAGCATCCCGATCTCGTGCGACGGCTGGTGCTGATCTCCGCCCCGGTGTTCAGCGCAGACGATCTCGCCGCGATGCGCGCCGAGTACCAGCATCGCGCACCGCAAGCCGATGGCAGCCACATCCTGCACCGCTGGCAGCGCTTCCACCATCATTTTGCAGCGGGCGGCCTGTCGCTCGACGCGATCAACGCGGCGTTCCCCGACGGGCTGATGGGCCGTAATATCGAGCATTGGGGCCATGATGCCGCGTTCGGCTTCGTCCCCGGCATGCGGCTCGAAGAGGTCACCCAGCCGGTGCTGCTGCTGAACCCTGAGGATGATCTGCGCGACCATAGCATGCCAGCGCCCGCGCTGCTCAAGCACGCGCGCATGGTCATGCTCGATGGCTGGGGCCATGGTTTTCTCGACCTGCATGCGCTGGAAGCTGCAGCCCTGGTCGAGAGCTTCCTTGGCGCATCTGCCGACCCCTTTGGCGCATTGGCCTTGCCCGAATGCGCCAATGCCCCCGTCCTGTCTGCCTAACCCGAAAGGTCCGATCATGTCGCATCACCTGAAGCACGGAACGATCATGGGCGGCGTTGTCGTCACGCCCGACCTCACCGCCTCGCTCGCCGATTATCAGGGGCGGCTGGGGCTCGATCTGGTCGAGCAAGGCCCGCTGCCCGCCGATCTCGCCGCCGCCTGGGGCTGCCCGGAAAGCGCAGGCGCGCCTTATGCGATGCTGCGCCCGACCAGCGGCGCGCATTGCTTCATCCGGCTGGTCGAGCAGGCAGACCACCCCGATTTCCGTCCGACGCGCACCTATGGCTGGGCGGCCTATGAGCTGACCGTCAAGGATGTGTTCGGCTGGCCCGATCGGCTCGACGGCAGCGGCTTTCGCGTCATCGGCCCGCCCAGGGAGATTGCAGGCCTGCCCTATTTCATCCCGATGCAGGTGCTGGGGCGCGGCGACGAGATGATCTATCTCAACGAGGTGGCAATGGACACGCCCTCGTCAGACCTGCCCAAGGCGCAGAGCCTTACCGACCATATCTTCATCGTCATCCTCGCAGCGCAGGACCGCATGGCCTCGGTCGACTGGTACCGCCACGCGCTGCGGCTCGATGAGGGCGAGAGCTACACGCTCGAATACACGATGATCAATGCGGCGTTCGGCAAGCCTGCAGGCACGCAGTCAGTCATCACCATGGTGCAGAACGAGCGGCTGCCGATCCTCGAGATCGACGATTACCCCGCAGAGGCGACCGAGCGGCCTGCCCATCTCGGCATGCTGCCGCCGGGCAACGCGCTGGTGACGCTGGCAGTCGAGAGCTTTGAAGACCTCGATGTCGAATTCATTACGCCCCCGGTATTGCGCCATGGCGACCTGTACATGGGCAACATGGCAGCAACGGTGCGCGGCCCCTCGGGTGAACTGGTCGAGCTGATCGAGACCGGGCTGTCCTGATGCGGATCGGGCTGATCGGAACGCCGCACAATCCGCTGGTGCTTGGCGGGCCTGCGCCCGAGCTGGCGGCGCTGTTTCCCGGTGTCGAACTGATCGCGTTCCCCTCGCGCGTGCCGGCCTTCCCTTATACCCCGCTCGAACAGGCGATGCAGGCGCTGGGCCATGCCGAAGCTGCGTTGACCGCCGCCGAGCAGGGCTGCGAGAGGCTCGTGATCGACAGCGTCGGCGATTATGGCCTTGCCGCGATGCGCGCGATGCTGCCCATTCCGGTGGTGGGATCAGGCGAGGCGGGCCTCGCCAAGGCGGCGCGCGGCGGACGCCCGTTCGGCATCGTCAGCGTGTGGCCCGAATCGATGAACTTCATCCTTACAGAACGGCTGCAGGCGTGCGGCGTCACCGGATCGTGCGTTGGTATCGTCAATGTCGGCGAGGATGCCGACACTGAACTGCTCTCCGGCCCGGATGGCTATCTCTCGCAGGTCCGTGAAGGTCGCGCGGCGGTGGTCGGCAAGGTGTTGGCAGGCGTGACAGACCTCGCGGCGCGCGGTGCAGAGGCGGTTCTGCTGGGCTGCACGTGCATGTCGGGCATGGCCGATACGATTGCGAGCGCCGCCAGCGTACCCATCGTCAATCCGCTCGCCGCCGGGGTGCGCGCCGCTCTGGCCGCTCCGCCGCTCACCCAGGTTCCGCAGACCCGCGACGGCCGTCCGGCCCTGCTCCGCGCGATGGTGGACGCAGTGGCAGGCGAGGTGGCCGAAGACTGCCCGGTGTGCATCGCCTCCTGAGCGCATCCGGTCCCCTGCACTGCAGGAGACCGGCATCTCCGCGTTACGGCAGCAGCACCGTCGAGCCGCTGGTTGCGCGCGATTCAAGATCACGGTGCGCCTGCTCGGCCTGTTCTAGCGGATAGGTCTGGCCGATCGTGACCTTGACCTTGCCCGATGCGATCATCTCCCACAGCCGTGCCGCGCCTGCAGCGCGTTCGGCGGGGTCGGTGTAATAATCAAACAGCGTGGGGCGCGTGTTGAACAGCGAGCCCTTGGTGGCGAGCACGCCCAGGCTGATACCGGTCACCGGCGCGCTGGCATTGCCATACGAGACGATCAGCCCGCGCTTGCCAGTGCTGTCGAGCGAGGCCTCCCAGGTGTCGAGCCCGACGCCGTCGAACACCACGCGCACACCCGCGCCGCCGGTGAGTTCGCGGACCCGCTTGGCCGTGTCCTCGCGGGTGTAGAACACGATATGGTCGGCCCCGGCTTCGCGCGCGAGCGCGGCCTTCTCCTCGCTGCTCACCGTCCCGATGACGGTCGCGCCCACGGCCTTGAGCCATTGCACCAGCAGCAGCCCAACGCCGCCCGCTGCTGCATGCACCAGCACCGCCTGGCCGGGTTCGACCTTGGCGCAGCGCTCGACCAGAAACTCGGTGGTGCAGCCCTTGAGAAGAGCGGCAGCGGCGACGTCGTCAGAAATGGCATCGGGCAGCTTGAACAGGCTGCTGGCCGCGACATTGCGGATATCGGCATAAGCCCCGCGCGCCGGCCCAAAGGTCGCGACCCGGTCACCGACGCTCAGTCCCTCGACACCGTCTCCCACCGCTTCCACGATGCCGGCGGCTTCCAGCCCCAGCCCGCTCGGCAAATCGACCGGATAGATGCCGCGCCGGTGATAGGTGTCAATATAGTTGAGCCCAACCGCGGTCTGCTTGAGCGTCACCTCTCCTGCACCCGGCGCGGGCACATCGACAGTCTGCCACTCGATCACCTCGGGACCACCGGTGCGCGTGAAAATCGCCTGGCGTGCCTGCATCATATCGTTCCTTTTCAAACTGCCGCTGGCAAACGTCCAGCGTGGATTGGCGATCACGCCGATTTGAACCGACCGGCTACGCCCAGAAGCCGCCGGAAGGCGCATATATCGGTGGGCTTTAGCATACAGCACCGTACAAAACTGGTTAGATTTCGGCGCAGGTACGACCGCAATACGGATATGCCTAACGGCAAACAAGGCAAGTTGTGCAGCGTGGATCCAGGGTCAACCGCCTCAGGAGTATACCGGCGCAGGCGGCGTAAAACCGTGCCGTTTGCCCAGTGCAGCAGCTGGACAGCCCGTTGAAGAAGGACCTTCGACGGACTGATCAGGTCTAGTTCGGACCTATTGTGCAATGCGGCAAACGCTGGTATGCGCCGACACAGAACGGGTGCAAACAATGTGTCTTACTGGAGTCCATTCGCCATCATGAAGACTGCAAAGTTTCCCGCCAAAGCCACGCCTGCACTGCTGACTGGCCAAGATCTCGATCCTTCGCCGATCCAGACAGGTGGTCCGCAACCCGATTTCGAAGCGCTGAATCGTCTCGACCGGCTGAAGGGCCTGAAGCGATTCCGCTCGATGCTCTCGGTGTGGTCGATCGTGGCCGATACGGCGTCGATCATCATCGGGTTTTACGCTGCGAGCATCATCTATCTTGGCGGCGCGCCGGGCGAGCACGCTCCCAACATGGTGGCGGTTTGCGTCCCCCTGTTCCTGATCTTCTCGCTCAACAATAACGCGCATAACGTGCGTAAGCTGGGCAATCTGTGGTCCGGCATCGGGGCTGCTAGCGGCGCCTTCATGATGGCCACTGGCAGCCTTTTGCTGATTGCGTTCTTCCTGAAGGTCGGTGCGGAATTTTCGCGCGGTGTTTTCTTTCTTGGTATTGTCTTGAGCCTGACCACGATCATCACCGTGCGCACGATTACCCGCCTATGCCTCCGCAAACGCCTCCAGCAAGGCATTTACGCGATCTTGTGCGTGTATGACGGTATTCCGATGGGCGCGAACCCTGGTCCCGGCGCCGTCGATGCACGGGTGATGGGTCTGCATCCCGATCTGTCCAGCGCTGTCGGTGTCAATCGGCTGGGTGGGCTTGCCAAGGGCATGGATCGGGTCGTGGTGCATTGTGCACCGCAGGCCCGCCAGGCATGGGCGCTCGCTCTCAAGACTTTGGACGTGAGGTGCGAAATCGTGGTTCCTGAGCTTGACCATTTCGCGGCATTGAGTATTTCCAAGCGCTCCGGTCACACCAGCCTTCTGCTTAACAGCGGTCGCTTGGCGTGGAACCAGCAGCTAGTGAAGAGGTCCTTCGATCTAGTACTGTCGCTTTCTGCGATGCCGCTACTCCTACCCCTCTTCGTGCTTGTCGGAATCTTGATCAAGCTCGACAGCAAGGGGCCGGTATTCTTCAAGCAGGAGCGCATCGGCCTGGGCAACCGTCCGTTCATGATCTGGAAATTCCGGACAATGCGCACCGAGATGTGCGACGCTCAGGCTTCCCGTCTGACATCCAGGAACGATGATCGCGTGACCCGTCTCGGCAATATCCTGCGCAAGACGAGCATCGACGAGCTGCCCCAGATCATCAACGTCGTTCTGGGGGATATGAGTCTTGTCGGGCCGCGCCCGCACGCTTTGGGCGCGCGCGCCGGAACACTGCTGTACTGGGATGTCGATGAGCGCTATTGGGAACGCCACGTGGTCAAGCCTGGCCTGACCGGCCTTGCGCAAGTCAGAGGTTTCCGCGGTGCCACCGAGCAGGAAATGGATTTGACCATGCGCCTGCAGTCGGATCTGGAATATGTGTCCGATTGGCATTTGCGGTCGGACCTTCGCATTCTGGTGGGGACGCTGGCAGTCCTTTTCCACAAGAACGCCTTTTGAGGGTCCGCATTCGCTGTCGATTTCTTTCACGATCGTCCGCTTCACCTGAGCTTGCTGCTATCCGCATTGCAGACTCACGCAACGGTACCGGTTGAAAAGCTCTGGTTGCCTAGGCGATATTGCATCCTTTTCACGAAATCCTCACCGGGTTGCCAGTACGTGCTCCGCCCGGACGGTGCGTACCATCTGTCGGCGGCTCGGAGCGTTGGCGCGTACGCAAACCGATTGAGTTTCCCATTTTTTGCCAGTACTGCGAGCCGGCGGCATCGCACCGTTAAACGTCACTTATTGACCGACTTTATTCCGTAAGAGTTTTTTCCTATGGCACACGAGTTTCACCCCACCACCTTGCGTGAATATGACATCCGGGGGATTATCGACGAGACGCTGGGCGAGGCCGATGCCTATGCCATCGGTCGCGGATTTGCGACGCTGATCGCGCGCTCTGGCGGCGCCTGCGTGGTGGTGGGCTATGATGGCCGCGTCAGCTCGCCGGTGCTCGAGGCTGCGCTGATCAAGGGGCTGAACGACAGCGGCATCAATGCGATAAGCGTCGGCATGGGGCCGACCCCGATGCTCTATTACGCCGAAGCCGTTCTAGAAGAGGCTGATGGCGGCATTCAGATAACCGGCAGCCATAA
>NZ_ANFZ01000013.1 GCF_000331245.1 Blastomonas sp. AAP53
TCGCACCCAAAATCCTCCCCCAGCTGGCTGGGGCCAGTCTCGCACCCAAAATCCTCTCCCAGCTCGCTGGGGGAGGGGGGCCATTCACGCAGTGAATGGTGGAGGGGCAGCGGGATCGTACCTCGTCAAATCGTTTCACTATCCCGCCGCCCCTCCACCCCTGACCTTCGGCCAGCGGTCCCCCTCCCCGAGACAAGCTCGGGGAGGATTTTGAAGGCCTGACGCACCCACCCCCGCTCAGCCCGAACGAAGTCGAAGGCCCCGCGCCAACGTCCGCGATATTGTTGGATTCCCGCACACAGCTCCACGCCACGCAGCAAGAGAACGCAAGGTGGCGGGCCGGGGCGATCCGGCTGGGCCGGATGGCGGGCGGCGGTGTGCAGCGGATGATTGGGTCAAGGCCTCAGTCCGCCAAGGGCCGGTTGCGCCTTTCCATCTGGTGCTTGCGGTGGCCCCCGGCGCGATGCCGGTTTGCGCGGTGAGGAAGGCGTCTTGACCCGCGCGGCTGACCGTCTGCCTGCCTGGTTCGGCTCCCGACGGATCCCGGCTCTCGCGAAAGCCCCCCGCCAACCCCAACCCGCCACCCCCGGTAAAACGGAGGCCTGTGCCGTGGTTCCGCACCGGGCAGATTGGTACGGCGACGGAGTGGTTTGTAACCTATTTGGTTAAAATAGTCAATCTTGATTGCTGGGTCTTGTGGTTTAGACGATCCATTTAGCACGCGCTACCCCAAGACATGACTCCACTTGCGTTTTCCTGCGACAAATTGCAGGCTTGGCGTGATGTATTTTAACCCACATGAGAACGTTGCATCCATCGAGATCGTTAACGCACTTGGAGATGTCCAAAGCGTGTCAGCGGTAATCCATCAAGACCCCCACTACTTGCATGCAAATCGCATTTCTCTGTTTGGCACTCGCGAACTTGAAATTGAACTTCTTGGATTTAGCAAAGGCGGAGTCGTTCACTGGCGTTACCATGTGCGCCCTGACTGGAAGATCAGCGATGATCCTGGTCATGATTATATCCAACGTGGCACCGGTATACTGCGGTCAACTGGAATGACGTATGGTGTGATGATTGCTGACGATTCAATTCAACCTATCGCCGAGATTGAAGTTATTGAAGCTACTAACGAACTTCGGTTCAACGAAATTAATGACCTCAAGGCAGAATTCTGGTTTTTGCAGAGGCCTAAAGATGGCTGGAACATTTACCGGCGGTCACGGGGGAAACACGAACCTGCTAAGCTCCTAGGCTCTTGGACAAAAGTCGCATCATTGGGGTTGCGCTTCCGGCTGTTACGCATTTCCAGCTACCGTGATGATGAACGTATTACGCAAGAACGCGAGCGAATTGACTTACCAGGCGTTGAGATAAGGCCAATAGAAAGCTTAGAAGAGCCAGAATTCTTCAAATCGGTTGAAAGCATGTGGCTCAGCTTTCGCATTTTGTTAGCTTTTCGCCATAGGCAGTACATTAACACACTTGCTGAGTTTAAGGATAGTGCTTCGAAGCGTGAAGCGAATTGGCAAGCTGTTCGGCTGGAGCCACGTTATAGGCGTCGATCAGACGAGGCTTATGACCCTCCCTTTCGTGGAAAAATTGAGCAATACCTTGCCAAGGGTGCGGCGCGATTGGGTGTTATCGAACAGCAGCGCGAACTACTGCATGCTGCCGCTATTGGTTACGCTACCTCCTACACCGCACCCATTATGGAGAGTAGCTTAACGGCCTGCGTCGAAGGAATCGAGCGGTTGGTGGAAGCGTTTGAGCAGGAACGTCAGCTAACGCGAGAGTGCATTGCGAAAAAACGCTGGCGATACTTGGGCAGTGCGGTGCGCGAAGCGGCTCGTAGCATTGATGCCTCACCTGAAGAGCATCAGGCCGTCAATCGCGCACTTTCTGACGTACCCAAGCTTCGCCTTCTCGAACGGATTGATCGCATGGTGCAAGGGCTCCCGCGCAATCGACGGGGTGGTCTTTTGGAACTTATGGGAGGCGCTGAGGGCATGATTGTGATGCGTAACCAAATAGTTCACGGTCGACTGATCGCGGACTACCAGAGGCTAGACATCGAGCGCACCCGAGCGCAAGGCTTGTTCGAGTTACTTTGGCTCGGCTATCTGGGTAACGGAGACCTTCAAGATTCAGGTTGGGCGAGATACCAAGTCCGTTGCTACGCTTCAGAGCAACGGACGCCAGTCGTGGATTGATCTGTCAGTCCCCCCCCCGCCCCAACCCCCTCAAATCAACTCATCCTCATCCAGCAGCCGGTCGTTCAACAGCGCTTCGGTAATCTGATCCACCCGTTGCTCGACATCGCCGAACCGCATCACCTCGGCGATGTGCACCAAAGCGTCGCCCTGGTTGACCACGGGCAGGACGGCGTGGCCGATGATCATGCCGTCGATGGGGGCACGGAAGTCCTGGGCGTCGTCGCCGAAGATGCCCGCGACGCGGCCGATGATGTCGCCTTTCTTCACCGCGTCGCCCGAGGTGCGCTGCAGCACGCACAGGCCGCCGCGCGGGGCGCGGACCCAGATCGATCGGCGGGAGCGGGCAGGGATGGTGACCTGCGTCGCCTCGGGGTGCGGCTGGATCATGCCCAGATGTGCCATCACGTTGAGCACGCCGTTGACGCCGCAGCGCACCGACAACTCGTCGAAGCGCAGCGCCTCGCCCGCCTCCATCAGCAGCATGTCGACGCCTTCGCCGCGCGCGATGTCGCGCAAGCTGCCGGGGCGGAGCGGGCTCTCGATCACTGCATGCGCGCCGAACAGCATCGCGAGCTCGCGCAACTTGTCGTTATCGGGCGCGATGCGGATCTGCGGCAGGTTGTAGCGGTGGACCGCGGCGGAGTGGATGTCGATGCCCAATGAACAGTGGCAGATCACCTCTTTCAGGAACTTGTTGGCGAGTTGCCCTGCAAGCGAGCCCTTGGCGCTGCCGGGGAACGAGCGGTTGAGGTCGCGCCGGTCGGGCAGGTAGCGACTGTGCGCCTGGAAGCCGAAGATGTTGACCACGGGCAGGAACAGCACCGTGCCCGCCATGCTGGCCGCATCGAGCTTGGCGAGCAGCCGCTGGATCACCGCAGTGCCGATGATCTCGTCGCCATGGATCGCGGCGGAGACGAAGATGCAGGGGCCCGGGCGCGCGCCGTGCAATACGCGGACATGGAGGCTGGCGGGCAGGCCGGTCGCGGTGTTGCTGACCGGGATGGCGACGGTGGCCGAGACGCCCGGATCGATCACGACCCCTGCGAGCGTGAACGTTCTCGCGGCGGCTGTGTCAGTCGTGTCGTCGGTCATACGGCCCCCCTGGCCCCTGATCGAACCGCGTCTGGCTTGCGCGGGGGGCCGGGCAGGAGTATGATCTTTGCCAGCGCAGCCACGCAATCGTTAAATATTGTGCGGCCCGTCTGGTTTGTCTTGTCCCGCGCTTGACAGTGTGGGCGACTCCGCTTATGCGCGGCATTCATTTTCATCAAGCGGCTTACCAACAGGCCTACGCATCATCCCATGCGAAGGCCTGTATTTTGCGCTTTATGGCCGTGAAGCTATGAGATGGGGTTGCGGCATTGGCCCGCGCCCTGTGGAGCAGGAGAAGTATTAAGTGGCACGTATCGCCGGGGTCAACATCCCCACCAACAAGCGCGTTATCATCGCGCTGACCTACATTCATGGAATCGGGCGCACCAAGGCGCTGGAAATCGCCGACAAGCTGGGCATCGACCACACGCGTCGCGTTCAGGACCTGAGCGATGCAGAAGTCCTGCAGATCCGCGAAGCCATTGATGCCGACCACACCGTGGAAGGTGATCTTCGTCGCCAGACCGCGATGAACATCAAGCGTCTGATGGATCTGGCCTGCTATCGCGGCCTGCGTCATCGCAAGGGCCTTCCGGTCCGTGGCCAGCGCACGCACACCAATGCGCGCACCCGCAAGGGCAAGGCCAAGCCGATCGCCGGCAAGAAGAAGTAAGGACGACGGGGCGCGTCATGCGTCCCGCCCTTGTATTCTTTTTCAGCAATCCCTTTATTCCAGGATAACGAATTATGGCACGCGAACCGCAAAGGCTCAAAAAGCGCGAGCGCAAGAACATCTCGTCTGGCGTTGCTCACGTCAACGCCAGCTTCAACAACACCATGATCACCATCACCGATGCTCAGGGCAACACGATCAGCTGGTCGTCTGCCGGCATGATGGGCTTCAAGGGCAGCCGCAAGTCGACCCCGTATGCTGCGCAGGTTTGTGCAGAAGACGCGGGCAAGAAGGCTGCCGAACATGGCGTCCGCACGCTGGAAGTCGAAGTCAAGGGCCCGGGTTCGGGTCGTGAATCGGCTCTTCGTGCCCTGCAGGCGGTGGGCTTTACCATCACCTCGATCCGCGATGTGACGCCGATCCCCCATAACGGGGTTCGTCCGTCCAAGCGGCGTCGCGTCTGACACCCAGGCTGTTCACTACGGGGATGGCGGACGCGCCATTCCAAGAAATTTCCGGCCAGGGCTCCCAAGCGCATTGTACAGCGTCGCCCTCGCCCAACACTCAGGGGAAGTCTATGACTGTCAACATCAAGAACTGGCAGGAACTGAAGAAGCCGAACGGTCTTGAGGTCAAGAGCGGCGGCGATCCCAAGCGCAAGGCAACCTTTGTTGCAGAACCGCTGGAGCGTGGCTTTGGCCTGACGCTGGGCAATGCCCTGCGCCGGGTGCTGCTGTCGTCGCTTCAGGGCGCGGCCATCACCTCGATCAAGATCGAGAACGCATTGCACGAGTTTTCCTCGCTCGCTGGCGTGCGTGAAGATGTCACCGACATCGTCCTCAACGTGAAGCAGATCGCGCTGAAGATGGAAGGCGAAGGCCCCAAGCGCCTCCAGCTTTCGGCAACCGGCCCCGCTCAGGTGAAGGCTGGCGATATCGCTGTTTCGGGCGACATCGAAGTGATGAACAAGGATCTCGTGATCTGTCATCTCGATGACGGCGCGACGCTGAACATCGAACTGACTTGCGACACCGGCAAGGGCTATGTCCCTGCCGTGGCCAACCGTCCGATCGATGCGCCGATCGGCCTGATCCCGGTGGACTCGCTGTTCTCGCCGATCCGTCAGGTGTCGTACAAGGTGGAAAACACCCGCGTCGGCCAGGAACTGGACTATGACCGTCTGTCGCTGACCATCGAAACCGATGGCACCGTGACTCCTGAAGATGCCGTCGCTTATTCGGCGCGCATCCTGCAGGACCAGTTGCAGCTGTTCGTCCACTTCGAAGACAGCATGACCACCAGCACCCCGGGTGCGGTGAGCCAGGCTGCTCCGGATGAAGGCGATGCCAACCAGATCAACCGCTACCTCCTCAAGAAGGTGGACGAGCTGGAACTGTCGGTGCGCAGCGCCAACTGCCTCAAGAACGACAACATCATCTATATCGGCGATCTGGTCCAGAAGACCGAAGCCGAGATGCTGCGGACTCCCAATTTCGGTCGCAAGTCGCTGAACGAAATCAAGGAAGTTCTCTCCAGCATGGGCCTTCGCCTCGGCATGGACATCCCCGGATGGCCGCCCGAGAACATCGAGGAAATGGCCAAGAAGCTCGAGCAGGAACTGCTGGGCTAAAGTTCAATCCTCCCCCAGCTTGCTGGGGGAGGATTTCAAGATCGGCATCGGCGGTGGCCGTCAACATCGCCAGGACCGGGGTACCTTGAACGGCCCCCTTACGAACGGAGTACTGAACAATGCGTCACGGAATTGGCAAGCGCAAGCTGCAGCGGACAAGCTCGCACCGTATCGCGATGCTGCGCAACATGGCAGCCTCGCTGATCAAGCACGAGCAGATCACCACCACTCTGCCCAAGGCGCGCGAACTGCGTCCTTATGTCGAAAAGCTGATCACGCTGGCCAAGCGCGGCGGTCTTTCGAACCGTCGTCTGGCGATGGCTCGCCTGATGGACGACGCCCAGCTGGTCAAGCTGTTCGACACGCTCGCGACCCGTTATGCGGACCGTGAAGGTGGTTACACCCGCGTGCTCAAGGCCGGTTTCCGCGCTTCGGACGCCGCCCCGATGGGCATCATCGAACTGGTCGACCGCGACACCAGCGCCAAGGGCAAGGATTCGGGCCCAGTGATGGTTGAAGAAGACGAGTACGAAGGCGCGTAACAGTATCATCCGATACCGGATTGCCAGACAGGCCGCGAATGTGCACATTCGCGGCCTGTTTTCGTTTGTCCAATCAACATTTTAAAGGATCGCCCATGCGCAACTGCGCCCGTCTTGCCGCTCTGCTGGGAACCGTCGCCATGACCCTGTCCGTGCCCGCTTCCGCCAAGGACGCACCCTTGTCCTATCCGGTGACCGAAACGGTCGACACCGTCGAAGAGCAGTTCGGCGTGAAGGTGGCCGACCCCTATCGCTGGCTGGAAAATGACGTGCGCGTCGACCCCAAGGTCGCCGCCTGGGTCGAGGCGCAGAACAAGGTGACCGACGCGTTCCTCGAGACGCTGCCGGGCCGCGCCGCGCTCGCCAGCCGCATGCGGGCGCTGTACGATTATGCGCGCACCGGCGTGCCCGATGTCGCGGGTGGACGCTATTTCTTCACGCGCAACTCCGGCCTGCAGAACCAGGCGGTGCTGTATGTCCGCGACGGCCAGGACGGCGCCGAGCGGGTGCTGATCGACCCCAATGTCTGGGCGAAGGATGGCGCGACTGCGCTCGATGCGTGGGAGCCCAGCGAGGACGGCACGAAGCTGATCTACTCGATCCAGGACGGCGGCAGCGACTGGCGCACCGTGCGGGTGCTCGATGTTGCGACCGGCAAGGTGCTGGAAGACGAGGTGAAATGGGTCAAGTTCTCCGCGCTGGAATGGGACAAGGCAGGCAAGGGCTTCTATTACTCGCGCTTCCCCGAGCCGGACAAGGCGGGCGAGTTCCAGTCGCTCAACACCAATCAGGAAATCCGCTACCACGCGCTGGGCACGCCGCAGGCCAGCGATCCGCTGATCTACGCCACGCCTGACGAGCCGGAGCTCAACCACAGCGCGCAGGTGTCGGACGATGGCAGCTTCCTGCTGGTCACCTCGTCATCGGGCACCGATGAACGCTATCGCCTGACGATGATCGGCCTGACCGGCAGCAAGGCGCAGCGCGTCATCGTGCCCGAGCTCAAGAACGACTGGCAGATGGTCGGCATGGCCCAGGACCGCATCTATTTCGTCACCAACAAGGGTGCGCCGCGGCTCAAGGTCGTCGCGATGGCGATCGATGGCGACGAGACCAGCATCCAGACCGTGGTGCCCGAAAGCGAGGCCGTGATCGATGGTGCCTCGGTGATCGGCGGCAAGCTGGTGGTCAACTATCTGCAGGACGCGCACGATGTCGTGAAGCTGTTCGATCTGGCCGGCAAGCCGATCGGCGATCTGCCGCTGCCCGGCATCGGGTCGGTCGGCGGATTCCGGGGCGATCTGGATTCGAAGGAAACCTTCTTCTCCTATTCCAGCTTCAACCGCCCGACGACGATCTATCGCTATGACCTGACCTCGGGCGCGGTGACGCCCTGGGCCGAGCCGAAGCTGGCGTTCAACCCGGACGACTACAAGGTCGAGCAGCGCTTCTTCACCAGCAAGGATGGCACCAAGGTGCCGATGTTCATCGTGCGCAAGGCTTCGGTCACCGGTCCTGCGCCGACGCTGCTTTACGGCTATGGCGGCTTCAACATCTCGCTCACCCCCGGATTCTCGCCGACGCGGCTTGCGTGGCTGGAACAGGGCGGGGTGTTCGTCCAGGCGAACATTCGCGGCGGCGGCGAATATGGCAAGGCGTGGCACGATGCCGGGCGGCTCGCCAACAAGCAGAACGTGTTCGACGATTTCATCGCGGCGGGCGAGTTCCTGATCAAGGAAGGCGTCACCGGCAAGGACCAGCTCGCCATCCAGGGCGGATCGAACGGCGGTCTGCTGGTCGGTGCGGTGGTCAACCAGCGGCCCGACCTGTTCGCTGCGGCCAATGCGGCAGTCGGCGTGATGGACATGCTGCGCTTCGATCGCTTCACCGCCGGGCGCTATTGGGTCGATGATTATGGCTATCCCAACAAGGAAGCCGACTTCAGAACCTTGCTGACCTATTCGCCCTATCATACTATCCGCAAAGCCGATTATCCCGCGATCATGGTATCGACCGCCGATACCGACGACCGCGTGGTGCCGGGCCACAGCTTCAAGTACACCGCGCGTCTGCAGGCGACCGAGGCCGGCGACAAGCCGCACCTCATCCGCATCGAAACGCGCGCAGGGCATGGATCGGGCAAGCCGACCGACAAGATCATCGAGGAATCCTCGGACATCTATGCCTTTCTCGCGCACTTCACGGGGCTGAAGATCGCGGGCGAATAATCAGGCCGAGAAACGGGAAGGGGGGGCGGTCGTTCGCGACCGCCCTTTCCGCTCATGACGGGGGCAGGCGCCTTTTGCCCTTCAACCTGCTGGTCAGGTGATAGCGGCCGCAGCGGTCGCAGGCATAGGCGCGCAGATCGATGCTCGCAGCCAGCGCTGCCGCCAGCGCCTCGGCCTCGCTGGCGAAGCGTTGCTTGCGCTGGCAGACGGAGAGCCGGGTGCGGGGCATTTTTGCAACAGCATTCCTGATTTCGGCATCGCGCGATGCCATGCGCTTTGCGCTCTCTTGCACCAGCGGCGCGCTTTGCGCCATGACCATGCAATGACACACCCCTTCCGGGCTCGCGCCTTCACCACCCTGGCCGTTGCGGCCTCGACCCTTTGCTTCGCAGCGCAGGCGCAGGACAAGCCCGCGCCGATCAGCGTCGACGAGGTGCGCAGCCACATCGCCATCCTCGCGAGCGACGCGTTCGAAGGCCGCGGACCTGGTACGGCAGGCGAGACCAGGACGCTCGATTATCTGGCGAAGACCTGGGCAAGCTATGGCCTGATATCGGGGACCAACGATGCCGCGCATCCGTGGTTTCAGCCGGTGCCTCTGGTCGAGCGCAAACCCTATGCGCAGGCGGTGCACGCGACCGTGCGCGGCAAGCTGCTCAAGCTCGCCGAGGATGGCGTGCTGCTGTCCGGGCGCAACCCCACCGACCGCGCGACCGGAGAGCCGTTGTTCGTCGGCTATGGTGTTGGTGCCGATGGCAAGCTGAACGCCGATGTGCAGGGCCGCATCGTGCTGATGCTGTCGGCCGAACCGAAATTCGAGGGCGCGGCCAAGCTGCCGACGTCGCGCGAGCGCCAGAAGATGCTGGCAGAGGCAGGTGCCGCCGCCGTGCTGGTCACTGCGCCCGAAGCCGCGCCCTGGGGGGCGCTGCGCAACCAGCTCGCCAATGGGTCAATGCGCCTGGCGAGCGATGATATCGGCGCACCGATCACCGGCGTTTTGCGCGCCGACGTGACAGAGGCGATGCTGCGCACCGTGCGCCTGTCGCCCGCTGATGCCATGGCCAAGGCGGGCCAATCCGGTTTCGCCGCGATGCCGCTGCCGGTGGCGCTCGATCTGGCGACCAGCACATCCGTCCGCAGTTTCGAGAGCCACAATGTCATCGGCAAGATCCCCGGTGCCAAGCCCGGATCGGGCGCTGTGGTGCTGCTGGGCCATTGGGACCATCTGGGCATCTGCCGCAGCGAGGAGGCCGAGGATCGCATCTGCAATGGCGCGGTCGACAACGCCAGCGGCATGGCCGTGCTGCTGACCGTCGCCGAGCGATTGGGGCGGGGCGCGCCGATGGACCGCGATGTCTATTTCATGGGCACCACGGCCGAAGAGCGCGGCCTGCTGGGCGCCTATCATTTTGCCGACAAGCCCGTGGTTCCGCTCGAGCAGATCGTGGTCGCGCTGAATGTCGATACCGTCGCGATCGCTCCTGCTGGCGCTCCGGTGGCTTTGGTCGGGCGCGGCGAGAACGGGCTCGACGAAATCGTCGATAAAATCGCGCGCGACATGGGCCGCGCGGTCGATGCCGATACCGAGGCCAATGCCTTCATCCGCCGTCAGGACGGCTGGGCTTTGGGGGCCAAGGGCGTCAAATCGATCATGGCGGGCGGCTCGTTCAGCGACATGAAGCTGCTGCAGGCGTTCCTCACCACCGTCTATCACCAGCCCGACGACGAGCTGACCGATGCGACGGAGCTGGGCGGTGCGGCGGATGATGCCAATCTGCATGTCAATCTGGCACGCCATTTTGCCGACGAAGCGAAATATAAGCCCGCAACCACTGGCGATTGACGCGCAGCTTGGTTACATGGGCCGCCACCAGAAACCAGATTCGGATCAAGAAAGTGGCATCGCGCATGGACATCCCCCTCGGCCTTACCTTTGATGATGTTCTGCTGCGCCCCGCCGCGTCGGAAATCGTGCCTAGCCAGGCGGACACCACCACCCAGCTGACCAAATCGATCCGCCTCAACATCCCGGTGCTGTCGTCGGCGATGGACACCGTGACCGAGGCGAGCATGGCGATCGTCATGGCGCAGCTGGGCGGCATCGGCGTGCTCCACCGCAACCTCAGCATCGAGGAACAGATTGCGGCGGTGCGTCAGGTGAAGCGCTTCGAAAGCGGCATGGTGGTGAACCCCATCACCATCACCCCCGATGCGCCGCTGGCCGAAGCCCAGGCGCTGATGCGGCTGCACTCGATCTCGGGAATCCCGGTGGTCGAGGCGTCGGGCAAGCTCGCCGGCATCCTCACCAACCGCGACGTGCGCTTTGCCGAAAACCCGATGCAGCCGGTGCGCGAGCTGATGACCTCGGAGAATCTTGCGACCGTGCCTGCCGATGTCGGGCAGGAGGACGCGCGCCGTCTGCTGCACCAGCGCCGGATCGAAAAGCTGCTGGTGGTCGACGCCAACTATCACTGCATCGGTCTGATCACGGTCAAGGATATCGAAAAGGCGGTAATGCACCCCGATGCCACCAAGGACGCAGCGGGCCGTCTGCGCGTCGCGGCGGCTTCGACCGTCGGCGAGGCCGGGCTGGAGCGCAGCAAGGCGCTGATCGATGCCGAATGCGACGTCATCGTGGTCGATACCGCGCATGGCCACTCCAAGATGGTCGCGGTCGCGGTCGAAGCGATCAAGAAATATTCGAACCACGTCCAGGTCATTGCAGGCAATGTCGCCACCGCAGCCGCCACGCGCGCGCTGATCGATGCAGGCGCGGACGGCATCAAGGTGGGCATTGGCCCCGGTTCGATCTGCACCACGCGCATCGTCGCGGGCGTCGGCGTGCCGCAGCTGACCGCGATCATGGACTCGGCCGAAGAGGCGGACAAGTCGGGCATCCCGGTGATCGCCGATGGCGGGCTGCGCACCTCGGGCGATGCCGCCAAGGCTCTGGCTGCGGGTGCATCGACGATCATGATCGGATCGATGCTGGCGGGCACCGAAGAGGCTCCGGGCGAGACGTTCCTGTATCAGGGCCGCGCCTACAAGAGCTATCGCGGCATGGGCAGCGTCGGCGCGATGGCGCGCGGCAGCGCCGACCGCTATTTCCAGCAGGACATCAAGGACCAGCTCAAGCTCGTCCCCGAAGGCATCGAGGGCCAGGTTCCGTTCAAGGGACCGGCGCGCGATGTTGTCCACCAGCTGGTCGGTGGCATCAAGGCGGCGATGGGCTATACCGGATCGCCGACGATCGACGCGCTGCGCCGCAATGCCGAATTCGTGCGGATCACCAATGCGGGCCTGCGCGAAAGCCATGTCCATGATGTGTCGATCACCCGCGAGGCCCCGAACTATCCGACCCGTTGACAGCTGATGATCGAGCTGGTCCCCTATATGCTGATGCTGGCCTGGGCATCGCCCGGCGAGCCTGGACGGATCCAGATCGAGCGGGTGGCCCAGGTGTTTGCCAGCCAGGCCGATTGCGAAAAGGCGGCGGCGGTGCATGTCGCAGCGGCGCGGCGCGAGGGCGTGACGCACAGGTGCATGGCCATTCCGGCGCGCGATGAATTCGACCGGCTGTTTGCCGAACTGGATGCGCGCGAGGCCCGCAAGTGACGCCCTCGGCGCGGGTGCAGGCGGCGATCGACCTGCTCGATGCGATCCTCAACGCAGCGCGCGGGCAGGGGGCGAGCGCGGATACGCTGGCGCGCAATTTCTTCCGCGAACGGCGCTATATGGGCTCGGGCGACCGGCGCGCGGTGCGCGATCTGGCCTATCGCGCGGTGCGCCGCTTCGGTGAAATTCCCGCAAGCGGACGCGCCGCGATGGCGGGGCTGGCGCGCGAGGATGCGGTGCTGGCGGCGCAGTTCGATGGCTCGCAATACGGCCCGGCGTTGCTCGGCGATAACGAGCCCATGGCCAGCGGCGGGGTGATCCCCAGCTGGATCGAGGCCTTGCTGCCTGCCTTGTTCGACGCCGACGAGAAAACTGCGCTGCTCGACCGCGCCGCGCTCGACCTGCGTTACGATCCATCGCGCACCGATCGGGCGGCGCTGGCGGCGGTCTGGCCCGATATCGAGTTCAGCGATGTGTTGTCCCGCGCCGCACGGCTGCCCAATGGCACCGCCATCGAGGACACGCCGCTGTGGCAGCAGGGCGCGATCGATGTGCAGGACTGGGGCAGCCAGGCGATCGTTCAGGCGTGTCTTGGCGACCATGATCCGGCGCTGGTGATCGACCTGTGCGCAGGCGCGGGCGGCAAGACGCTGGCGCTCTCGGCGATGCTGCCCGAGGCGCGGATCATCGCATCGGACACCAGCCGCGACCGGCTTGCAGCGATGGAGCCACGGCGCAGGCGCGCGGGTGCGGATCGCATCGAGACGCTGCTGCTCAACCCGAAGCGCGAATGGGACAGCCTCGCCGCGTTCGAGGGCCAGGCCGATATCGTGTTGGTCGATGCACCATGCAGCGGATCGGGCACCTGGCGGCGCAACCCCGAAACCCGCTGGCGGCTGACACCCGAACGGCTGGAGCGGCTGGTGGGCGAGCAGGCGCGGCTCGTCGAGATCGCGATGCGGCTGGTGCGCCCGGGCGGCGCGCTCGTCTATGCGGTCTGCTCGCTGCTCCCCGACGAGGGGCCACGGCAGATCGCGCGTGCCTTGTGCAACCAGCCGGGCTGGCATATATCGCTGAAGGATATGAACATTGGCCGCCTGATCGGGGCCGATGGCGGGCTGTGCGATGCGCCGCAGGGCGCTGGCGATGCCGCCGGAAGGCTCCTGACGCCGCATCACGACGGCACCGACGGCTTTTTCTTCACAAGAGCTTGCCGGTCATGATAGCCTTGCGGTCAGCCTGGGAGAATATGATGCGTTTCGCGCCTGCCGCCATTGCCTTGTCACTCGCTCTTGCCACCGTTTCGAGCACCGGAATCGGCCAGCCCATCCGCTATGCCGTCGATCCGGCCTCACAGGCGCTGATGGACGAGGGGGCAAGGGTGCAGACCGCAGGCGACCTGGATCAGGCCACCGGCCTGTTCGAGGCAGCGTTGGCGGTCGATCCGGGCAACCGCGCCGCGTATATCGCGCTGGCACAGGTGGCGAGCGCGCAAGGCCTGCCGGGCAAGGCGATCCGCTTCTATCGCGAGGCACTGCGGCTTGACCCCAATGACGTTGCGGCGCTGGCCGGACAGGGCGAGGCGATGGTCCAGCGCGGTGCGGTGGAAAAGGCGCGGCGCAACCTGGTCCGCATCGAATCGCTCTGCACCACCGGCTGCACCGAAGCCGGCCGCCTGCTCGCCGCGATCGACAAGGCCGCCGCCAAGCCGGTGCTGTCCGCCGAAGCGGTCGCCTCGACGCCGACGGTGACCGAGCAGCCTTGATCGCCTTGCGCTGGGTCTTTGCACCCTACGCCCGCTCCGCCTGAGCCTGTCGAAGGCCCCGCGCCTGACGTTCCCGATGATCTAAACCGTCACCCTGAACTCGTTTCAGGGCCCATTTCTCCCCACGCGGCTTCGATGCTTGGGGCACGATGGGTCCTGAAACGAGTTCAGGATGACGTGAGTATTGTGGCGGGGGGCGGTGCGCAGCCTTCGACAGGCTCAGGCTGAGCGGAGCGGAGCGTCACCTTCTGGAGCAGCCACAGCCGGCCCCATCCCCGGCATTTCCTTGATATACAAGTCCCGCTGCGGGAACGGGATCTCGATGTCGTGTTCCTTGAACAATACCCACACGCGCATCAGCACGTCGCCGCGGATGTTGCCCATGCCGCCTTCGGGATCGCCGATCCACGCGCGGATTTCCCAGTTGACGGAATTGTCGCCGAACTCGGTCATCCAGATGCGCGGGGCGGGTTCTTTCAGCACGCGCGGGGTCTCGTCGACCGCCCGGTAGAGCAGCTCCTGCACCAGCTGCATGTCGCTGCCATAGCCGACCCCGATGGGGATGCGCATCCGCACGTTGCGGTCGGAGTACGACCAGTTCTCGACCGGATGGGTCATCAGGTCCTCGTTGGGGATCAGATGCTCCTTGCCATCGCGGGTGATGACCGAAACCGCGCGCACGCCGATCTTGTTCACCCAGCCGAAGCTGTCCTGCACCGCGATGACATCGCCCGGCTTGATCGAGCGGTCGAGCAGCAGGATGATGCCCGCGAACAGGTTGCCGATCGTCTTCTGCAGCCCGAAGCCGATCGCGAGGCCGAACGCGCCCGAGAAGAAGCTGAGCGCGGTGAGGTCGATCCCCAACGTATCGATGCCGATGAAGAAGGCCAGGACGATGACGCCGACGCTGGCGATCTTCTGCCCGAGCAGCTTCTGCGTCGGGTCGAGCCCGTCGCTGCTGCCGATGATGTGCCCGGCGATGCGGTTGACCACGCGCGCGGCGGTGTAGAGCACCAGGATGGTGATCGCGATGGTGACCACGAGCAGCAACGAAAATCGCTTTTCGCCCAAGTTGAAGCCCACCCGGTCCATCGCAGTGGTGATCGGATCGAGCCCGCCGAACATGCTCGCCAGGATCGAGATGAGCGTGGCGAGGCCCAGGAACGTGCCCAGCCAATCGGGCATGCGCACGCCGCGCACCAGATCGTTGACGAACAAAGCCAGCGCAATCGCCAGCGTGATCCCGAAGATGACCGAGGCGATCAGGCTCCACTCGTAGAGGTTGAGCGCCATGCCGATCAGCATCGCGGTGGTGAAGCGCCGCACCATGTCGCGAATGCGGCGGCGCGCGAGCTGGCTTTCATGGCCCGCGCGGCGTTCCCAGATCGCGGCGAGACGCAGATAGGTGAGGCGGCTGACGCTCCAGCCGATCAGCAAGGCAGCCGTCGCGATCAGCGCGGCGATGACGCCTTCGACATATTGCAGGTCGTCGGGGCGGTCGATCCAGCCCCATCGCATCAGAAGTCCCGAGATCGCTGCGTTCATGCGTGCATCGTAAACGCCGCCAGCCCCTTGGCAAGGTCCGCGATAAGATCATCGGGGTCTTCCAGCCCGATATGCAGCCGCACCGCGTACGGATTGGCATCGCCTTGCGGCGGCCAGGGCGTCACGCTGCGGCAGCGTGCGGGGTCGATCGGGATCGCGAGGCTCTCGAAACCGCCCCAGCTATAACCGATGCCGAACAGATCGAGCGTGTCGACCAAGGCCGCGCGCGCCGCGTCCGATCCGCCGTTGAGCACGAAGGAAAACAGCCCACTCGATCCGGTGAAATCGCGCTGCCACACATCTTGGCCGGGGCAGGTGGGAAGCGCCGGATGCAGCACCCGCGCGACCTGAGGCTGCTCCGCCAGCCAGTGCGCAACCTTCAAAGCCGAGGCCTGATGCTGGCGCAGCCGTACATCGAGCGTGCGCAGGCCGCGCAGCGCCAGCCAGGCATCATCGGGCGAGACGACGTGACCCAGTCCCTGCGCGGTTTGGCGCAGCCGGGGATAGAAGCCTTCCGTGGTGGTGACCGACCCCAGCATGACGTCCGAATGGCCGACGATATATTTGGTGCACGCCAGGATGCTCATGTCCGCACCCAGGGCGAGCGCGGGCAGGAAATGGCCGGTCGCCCAGGTGTTGTCGATCAGCAGCGCGATGTCCGGGTTGGCCGCGCGCGCCGCCTGGCAGATCGCGGGCACGTCCTGCACCTCGAAGGTCAGGCTGCCGGGGCTTTCCATCAGGATGGCGCGGGTGCGTTCGCAGATGAGCGCGGAAATACCGGCGCCTATCAGCGGATCGTAATAGCGCGTCTCAATGCCGAAGCGTTTGAGGAAGCCATCGGCAAAGCCGCGCGACGGGTCATAGGCGCTATCGGTCATCAGCAGCACATCGCCCGGCGACAGCACGCTGAGCAGCGCGCCGGTGATCGCTGCAACACCCGAAGGGTAGAGCATGGTCCCGTACCCTCCCGGTTCGAGCGCGGTCAGCGCCTCGGCCAGCGCCCATTGCGTCGGCGATCCGCGCCGACCATAGAAAAAGCGCCCATCCTCATTGGTTTGCGGGCCAGACTTGAGAGCAGCTGTATCGGGGTATAGGTGCGTGCTTGCGCGCCAGACAGGTGGATTGACCACGGCGCCGGGCTGGTCCGCCGTTCCCGTCCACTCGGCGCGCCTGCCACCGGTGATGATCCGGGTGGCGGGCGATTGCGGGCTGCGGGGGGGCTTGGCCATGGTTCAACTCCGCCATCTCCCCTTGCGGGAGAGGGCAACGAGACTTGGACCGCAAAGCGGGCCTAGTCGCAGTGGGAGAGGGGCTAGCCCTCTCCAACGTCGCCTAGGCAGCAAGCTGCCAAGGCTTTGGTATCCTCTCCCGTAAAGGGAGAGGATGATTTGAGGTCAGCCCATCGCCTTGGGGGTGTCGGAATCGGCGCCCCATTCGGCCCAGCTGCCATCGTACAGCGCCACATCGGTCTTGCCGAGCAGATGCGCGCCGAAGGCGACGACGCTGGCAGTCATGCCGGAGCCGCAGGTGGTGACGATCGGCTGTTCGATGTCGACGCCGGCGGCCTGAAACGCCGCCTTGAGGTCAGCGCCGGTCTTCCAGGTGCCATCGGCGTTGAACAGGCTGGAGTGCGGCAGGTTGACGGCACCGGGAATGTGGCCCGCAGCGATGCCGGGGCGCGGATCTTCTTCGGCACCGGTGAAGCGTGCAGCGGGACGTGCATCGACGACCTGTTCGGCCTTGCTGTGCAGGTTGCCCAGCATGTCGGCCTTGGTGCGGACGTTCTTCTTGTCTTCCCACACGGTGAAGTGGCGGTGACGCAGCGTTTCCTTGCCGGTCTTGATCGGGCGACCTTCGGCCTTCCACTTGGCGATGCCGCCATCGAGAATGGCGACCGCGTGCGCGCCGAACATGGTCAGCATGAACCAGGCGCGGGCCGAGGACTTCAGCGGGCTGTCATCGTACAGCACGATGCGGCTGCCATCGCCCAGGCCCAGCGACTGCATGCGGCTGGCGAACTTTTCGGCAGGGGGCAGGGTGTTTTCGACCGCAGAATTGCTGTCGACCAGCTCTTCCAGATCCATGAACACGGCGCCGGGGATGTGGCCGGCCTCATATTCGGCCAGCGCATTGCGGCCGGTGTCGGCCAGAAACTTGCTCGCATCGACGATGCGAAGATCGGAGGCGCCCATCTCATTGGCGAGCCACTCGGTTGAAACCAGCGAATCCATCTTGGTGTGTCTCCCTACTGCGATTACGCGCCCGTGTTATTGGCGTTTTTCCCGGCTTTTTAGACGTGAAACCCGGCTGGTTGCTCAGCCGGGGTGCCATGATTTTGTTGCGCTGCACCATCAACATTATCCTGTCACGGCGGGCGCGTCGAGTCGCAACGGGAAGCCCGGTCCAGTTTTTTCACCTATGTTGCAATGATGTGCAGGCGGCGGTGGCATGGCCCGGAGGTTCGCGGTACCAAGCACGGCAATGACACTGAAAGGAACTCCATGCGCATCCTGCTGACCAACGACGATGGCGTTCATGCGCCGGGGCTGGCGGTTCTCGCCGATATTGCGCGGGCCATTTCGGACGATGTCTGGATCGTCGCGCCCACAGAAGAGCAATCGGGCGCGGGACATTCGCTCACCATCACCCGGCCGCTGCGGATCCACCAGCATGGCGACAAGCACTATTCGGTCACCGGAACGCCGACCGACGCGGTGATGATGGCGGTGGCGCGGCTGATGAAGGAGACGCCGCCCGATCTCATCCTGTCAGGCGTCAACCGGGGCGCGAACCTGGCCGAGGATGTGACTTATTCGGGCACCGTGTCGGCTGCGATGGAAGGGGCGCTGGCCGGGGTGCCGTCGATCGCGCTGAGCCAGGTCTATGCGCGCGAAGGGGCAGGGCTTGATGTCTCGTTCGATGCCGCCGCCCATTGGGGCGAGCAGGTGGTGCGCAAGATCATCGGCCAGCCGATGCCGCGCCGCACATTGGTCAATGTCAATTTTCCCGCCCGGTCCGCAGACAGCGTGCGCGGCGTGCGCGTGGTTGCACAGGGGTTCCGCGATTACGGGCGGTTGAAGATCGTCACCAACACCGATCCGCGCGGGTTCGAATATCACTGGTTCGGGCTGGGCCAGGCGGAACAGACCCCGGCGCACAGCACCGATCTGGAAGCGGTGGCCGATGGCTATATCGCGGTGACGCCGCTGCATCTGGACCTGACGCACCATCAATCGGTCGCGTCGCTCGCAGCCACATTCGATCAGGCGTGAGCGGGCCGGAGGGCAGTAGGGCGGTGTAAATCCTGCCCAAACCGGTGGCAAAGCGCGCAATCCGTGCTAGATGTTGACGCCATGGCGTGGGGAAACAAACGTAAGTTCGCAAGTGTGGCCATTACGGCGACGCTGCTTTTGGCAGGCTGCATACCTGGCGGGGTGAGCGAGCAGGGACTGCAGCCCGAGATCAGCGAGGCAGGCGTTCCGGCCGAACTGCCGCAGGAGGTGGTGACGGGTAGCGACGCGCCGGTGTGGGAAAGCCGCAGCGTTGCCGCCAACGCCGCTGACGTGATCGGCACGGTCTATGTCGTGAAGCCCGGCGACACGCTGCGCGGCATCGGCAACAGCACCGGCGCGGGGTCCGAAGCGATTGCTGCAGCCAACGGCCTGGCTGCACCCTATGTGCTGCGTCCCGGGCAGCAGCTGACCATTCCGGGCGGGCGCTACCACACCGTGGCGCAGGGCGAGACGGGCATTGCCATCGCCTATGCCTATCGCGTCGCGTGGAGCGATATCGTCGCGCTGAACGATCTGGCCGAACCCTATATCCTGCGCATCGGGCAGAAGCTGAAGCTGCCGCCGGGTGCTCAGCTGGCCGTCAGCGCAGGAAGAACCGCTCCTGCGGCGGCGCCTGCGACCAGGACGGGGCGGATCGGTGAGCTGGTGGTCAACATCGATGATGTCGTCACCGGCAGCCAGCCTGCCATCGCAGAAGGCTCGGCCGTCCCCGCCGCCAGGCCCGCGCGCGCGCCGGTCGCCGCGAGCGTTCCCGTCAAGGTACCGGACGCCTTTGCCGGCCGGTTCACCTGGCCGCTGTCGGGCCCGCTGCTCACCCGCTTCGGCCCGGTGGGCAAGGGGCAGATCAGCAACGGCATCGACATCACCGCGACGCGCGGCCAGCCGTTTCGCGCGGCCGCCGATGGCGTGGTGTCATACGCGGGCAGCGAAGTCGCGATCTATGGCGGGCTGATCCTGGTCAGCCATGGCGGCGGCTGGGTCAGCGCCTATGGCCATGCCGAGCGGATCGATGTGACCCGCGGTCAAGCGGTCAAGGCCGGGCAGGTGCTCGGTTCGGCAGGGCAGAGCGGCTTCGCCGAGAGCCCCAAGCTGCATTTCGAGCTGCGCAAGGACCGCAAGCCGGTCGATCCGCTGCTGTATCTGCCCAGGAAGTAAGCTGCGCGCATGGCCGATTCCGATATCAAGCCCAGGGCCCTGTTGAAACGGGCGTCGCGTCTGCCGGTCTGGGCCGACGTGGCATTGCGGCTCAGCGTGGCGTTCATGCTGATCGGCGTGGTCATCCTGATCCACTGGCTGGACCGCGATGGCCTGGTCGACAATGTCGATGGCGATATCAGCTTTCTGGACGTCGTCTATTTCACGATGATCTCGGTCACCACCACCGGCTTCGGGGATATTGCACCGGTTTCGGACCGGGCACGGCTGATGGAATCGGTGGTCGTGACCCCGGTGCGGATCGCGGTCATCTTCATCTTCGTCGGCACCGCGTACAGTTTCGTCATCAAGCGCACATGGGAAAAATGGCAGATGAGCAGGATCCAGCAGCGCCTGACAGGGCATATCGTCGTGCTGGGCTTCGGCACCAGCGGCACCGAGGCGGTGCGCGAACTGGTTGCGCGCGGCACCGACCCTTCGTGCATTGTCGTGGTCGATCAGTCGGAGGAATCTCTGGCACGCGCCGAGGCTTTGGGCTGCAATGTGCTCAATGCCGATGCGACGCGCGACGAAACGCTCAAGGACGTGCATATCGACCGGGCGTGCTCGGCGATCGTCTCGGCCGGGCGCGACGATACCTCGATCCTGATCGTGCTCACCATCCGCCATCTGGCCCCCGATGTACCGATCAGCGTGGTGGTGCGCGCGAGCGACAACGAGCTGCTGGCGCGGCAGGCGGGCGCGAACACCGTCATCAACCCGGTGAGCTTTGCCGGGCTGCTGCTCGCAGGATCGTGCCATGGCCCGCACATCAGCGCGTATCTGGCCGATCTCGCCTCGTCGAGCGGACGCGTGGTGCTGATCGAGCGCGCAGTGCGTAACGAGGAAATCGGCGTGCCGCTCAAGGACATCAAGGATGGCGTCGGCGTGCGCATCTATCGCGATGGCAAGCCTTACGGTTTCTGGGATGATGAAACCGCCAGCCTGCGCGCGGGCGATCTGGTGGTGGTGATCACCCAGGGCGATGGCCGCAAACCGGTGACCATGGCGAACGATTGAGGGGGAAAGGTTGTTGGGGCCGCTGGCAGCGCGGGGCCTTCGACAGGCTCAGGCTGAGCGGGTTTGGGTTGGATCTCGCTTTTCTGCCACTTGGCACCACCTCCGCTCAGCCTGAGCCTGTCGAAGGCCCCGCGCCGGGGTCGGCCAAGCGCACAATTTCAATCGCCGCCGCCGCAGCCTCCGCCGCAACCACTGCTGCTGCAGCCGCTGTCGCCGCCCGAATCGCTGCTGTCGCTCGAATCGCTCCAGTCGCCATCCGCGCCACCGCCGCCGAATTCGCCACCGCCCGCTGCGAAGGCTGCGCCGCCCGCTGCAGCCGTGCCCGTGCCCGAACTTAGCCAGCCATCGGACGAACTGTCGCCGCCAATGGAGCTGTCGCCCCTGTCGCGGCGGCGCTTGCGGTTGTGCACAGTTCTGGTCTGGCGGGCATGGCTGCGCCGACGGTCGATCAGCAGGCCGAGCAGGAACAGCATCAGGCCAAGGCCAGTGATGAAGGCGATAAAGCCGAAGCTGGTTCCGAACGCGATTTCCCAGAACCGTTTGAACAGCGGCGCATTCCCGGCGGCGGCGCTTTCAGCGGCCAGTGCCGTGCACGCCGCGAGCAGGGTCGCACCGCCAGCCATCGCCGCCAGCGCAACATGGCGCCGCGCCAGAAGATAGTGGCGCGAACGGTCAACCCATTGATAACGCACGCCAAAGCGCAGATCGCTGGGTGGCCAGATGTCTGATGGGGGCTCGCTGCCAAAGGTGTCACGATAGCGTTGCAGCGTGGCGGCATAGAGGCTCCGGTACTTGCGCCCCTCGGCGCTGCCGCCTGCGGTGGGGCCATGGTGCAGCGGCCGCCCGATGATCCGCGCGCACAGCTCTTCCCAGTAATGCCGGGTATAGGCCAGGTGCAGATGCCAGGCCTGATCGACCTGATCGGACGGGGTGACCATGTCCGTGCCGGTCGCTGCAAGATAGAGAAAGCGGCGATACTCTTCCATCACCGCTTCGGCATGGTGGCGCGACCAGCCGTTTTCGCGTGCGAGCCGCCGCGTGAAGCTCAGCGCCGCACCCTCCGGCTCGATACGCATGGCAGCAAGCGCCCGCCAGATCGGATCATCGACCATCACCGCCCTCCCGCCGTTTTGGTGACTGGCAGGCTATCGAGTCCTTGTGGGATGAGCAATCACTGAATGTAAAATGACAATGGGAGCGGCCGCAGCGTGCGGACGCTCCCATTGGGTGGACCTGCCGGTCGGGAAAAAATCAGCGGCGCACGCGCGCCCGGGTTTCCAGATCGCGCAGGCGACGTTCCAGATAGGCACGATCGTCGGCGCTGGCGTTCAGCCGGGCATAGGCCGCTTCCAGCCGGGTGAGGTCCTCATGCTCGACACGCAGCTGCGCCTGGGCGCTCGCGGAAAGGCCGCTGGCGGGCAGGGCGCGGGCAATGGCGTCCAGCCGCGCGCGCGAGGTCATCGCAGGCGTGGTGCCAGCGCCGGTCGAGGCCATGTCGCCCACGCGCGCATCGAGCGCTTCCAGCCGGGTATACAGGTCATCGCGCTCCTGCTCGGTCACGCGGCCATCGCGCAGATAGGTCGCTTCGGTGCGGACCAGGGCTGCGTAATCGGTCTTGAGCCGGGCCCCTGCGACGCGCGTGATGCGGCGAGCCGTCACCGATGCATCGACGCGCTGGTTGAATTCGCCCTGTCCGTCCGCGACCGAGATGCCGATGTCGTTCTGACCGTCATCGCCATAGCCGCCATCCGACACGATCTGCGTCAGACGACCATAGCGGTCGGTCAGATCCTGGCGTTCCTGCGTGGTGAAGCGACGATCGGCGCCATAGCGGGCCTCCAGCTGGACCAGATCGTAATAATCGGACTTCAGCCGGGCGGCGGTGCGCTGGTCGATCGCGCCCGAGCGCACATCGGTATCGATGCGCTGTTCGAACTGCGCGCGCTGCGTCGCCAGCGGGGTGCGACCGATCGACCACTGGGCCTCGATCGACTGAGTCGATCCGGTGCGGTCCCCAAACAGCGCGCCAAAGATCGAGTTCAGCCGGTCCTGCTGGCGCGTTGGCTGCTGGTTGCTGGTGTCGGTCTGGGCGAAGGCGCTGGTTCCGCTGAGCAGCAGGGCTGCAGCAGCAGTGGCGGTATAGAATGACTTCATTTCGGGTAATTCCTCGGTGAACGATCCCCACACTACGTGCAGCATCACCGAGGGTTGCGTCGAACAGAGCCGCAGGCGCGACCGACAGGTCAGCTCGAGAGGCTGGCCTTCATTGCATTCATCACCTGATCCTGGCCGTCCAGCAGCGCCAGGACATGCTGGCGGGCCTGCTCGATCTGGTCGCTGCCACCCGGCTCCAGCTCGCCTGCGGCTTCCTTCGCCAGCCGTGCGACGTACAGCTCTTCCAGATCGCCTAGCAGCTGGGCAAGGTCGCGGCGGGGCGCTCCCAGCGCACTGATCCGCGTCTGCGCCACCGACCAGGCTTCCGACCCCACCTCCTTGCCCCGCGCGGCACCGGTTGCGGCCTGTGCGGCCGAACGGGCCAGCGCGAAATCGGCCTCCGCCTTGTCGGCCCGCGCGAGCATCGCTGTCAGGTCCCGCGCCAGCGAAGGATCGGCTATGGCCGTGATCGCCGGCGGCGGCGCCTTGGCTTCTGCCTGCCGATCGCGCAGTTCTACCTCGCGCCGGGCCAGCGAGGGCCGGTCCGCCATCGGCTCGAGGCAGGCCGACAGAAGCAGCGGAGTTGCAACAATCAGCATAGGGGCGAGACGGATGGTAGTGACTTTCATGCTTCAAGGCTCTAAGGCACTGGCAACGCATCGGCAACCGGCAAGCCGGACCGGGCGGGGGGGAATAGGTCGATTACGGTCGGGCAAAACCGCCAAAAAAGCGGTGCCGAAGGTTGACAGCCCCGGCACATTCACCTAACGGGCATGGCTTTCCGGCGCGGGACATCCCGTCGCAGGGCAGCGTTTTTCACTCCGGTGATTCGGGACTGGCAACAGGTCGATAGTCAGAGCGGAACTCGCATATTGCGTGCCCGGAACCGATTGAAGCAAACAGAAACGAGACAACCCATGTTCGCTATCGTGCGCACAGGCGGCAAGCAGTATCGCGTTGCAGCCGGAGATAAAATCGCAGTGGAAAAGCTGGCCGGTGAGGCTGGCGACGTCATTGCGCTGAACGACATTCTGCTCGCCGGTGACGGTGGCGAATCGAAGGATCTGGCCGGTGTGGTCGTTTCTGCTGAGATCATCGCGCAAGCGAAGGCCGACAAGGTCGTGATCTTCAAGAAGAAGCGTCGCCACAACTATCGCCGCAAGCTCGGCCATCGCCAGCAGCACACGATCCTGCGCATTCTGGGCGTGGGCGATGCGGTGAAGGAAGCGCCCAAGAAGGCCGCTGCCAAGACCGAAGCACCGGTGGAAGCCGCTGCAGACGCACCCGCCGCTGAAGCTGCGCCCAAGAAGGCTCCGGCCAAGAAGGCAGCACCGAAGAAGGCCGCCGCCAAGCCTGAAGCCGATTCGTCGGCCGACAACGCCTGATAGCGCGCGCACAAGGAGTTTTGAAAAATGGCACATAAGAAAGCTGGCGGTTCGTCGCGCAACGGTCGTGATTCCGCAGGTCGCCGTCTTGGCGTGAAGAAGTTCGGCGGCGAGCCGGTCATTGGTGGCAACATTATCATCCGCCAGCGCGGAACCAAGGTCTATGCCGGTGCCAATGTCGGCATGGGCAAGGACCATACGCTGTTTGCGCTTACCGAAGGCCGCGTGAAGTTTCACGAAGGTCGCCTCGGCCGCAAATACGTATCGGTCGTGGCCGAAGCCATGGCGATGGCTGCCGAATAACGGACGATCAATGACGGGTCGTCCCTCACAGGGATGACCCCGGCCAGTGGCGCGCCACTGGACCAAATGACAGGGAGATGGGGTCCGTCCCATCTCCCTTTCTTTTTGTCTCCCTGTCACCGCTTTGACTCAGGCCTGTCACGTTTGGCTGGCATGGGCGCGGGGTACACAGGAGAGACATAATGTTTGCTAGAACGCAAAGATTGTTGCTGCGGCCGGTCTGGCCCGAAGATGCGGAGGGCTTGTTCGCTGCGATCAACGACGCCGGTATCGTGTGCAACCTGGCGCGCGCGCCCTGGCCCTATGGTCGCGACGATGCCCGCGCCTTTGCCGAACGTGCGCAGGATGCGCGCTTCCCCCATTATCTGCTGACGCGTCCGGACGATGTCGGCCAGACACTGATCGGCAGTTGCGGCCTGGGAGAAACCGACGGCGCGGCGGAGCTGGGCTATTGGATCGCGCGCGATCACTGGGGCAAGGGCTATGCCACCGAGGCGGCGCGCGCGGTGATCGCCAACGCCTGGGCGATCGGCCACCGTCGCCTGGTCGCCAGCCACTATATCGACAATCCCGCGTCGGGCGCGGTGCTGCGCCATCTGGGGTTCAAGCCCACCGGCATTACCCGCCCGCGCTTCAGCGCAGGGCGCGGCTATGCCGCCATGGCACAGGAATATGCGCTGGACAGCGACATGGCGGACGTGGAGCGACCGCTCGCGGCCTGAGGGCGGACGGGGGGCCGGATTTGACGGTCGCAAACTGAGCGCGGCGTGGACCACTGCCCGCGTTGCACCGAGTCCCCAACCTCCGCTCAGCCTGAGCCCGTCGAAGGCCCCGCGCAGTCGCTAGCCGGCTCGACCCGGCCTGACTGACAGCTGCCGTCGGTGTGCCGCTACGAAGCAATGCGTAGCCGACCGTGCCATGCACGCTGCCGTTCCTGCGGGGCCTTCGACAGGCTCAGGCTGAGCGGACGGGGGTATGGCTAGCCCCTCCGGAAGAGCCTATTTCTTCACCGCGAAACAGGCCTGGCCGGTGCGGACCACATTGTCGCAGGCCTTTTTCGCGGCGGCCTGGGTGGCGAAGGGGCCGGCTTGGAGCTTGGTGACGGCGCCGGCCTTGACCAGATAGGGTTGCAGGCCTGCGAGCGCCGCATTCTGGCGTTCGAGACCGTTCCACAGCGTGCGGGCGCGGCCCTCTTCGCTGAAGGCGCCCAGCTGAATGCGCCAGTCGCCACTGGTGGCGACGGCGGGGGCGGTCGAGGCAGCAGCGACCGGAGCGGGCGCGCGGGGAGCAGGTGTCGGCACCGGAGCCGACGGCGATCCCATGGTCGCGAAATCAACCCCGGCGCTGGCGGCGGTGCTGGTTGGGCTTGAAGGGATGGTGGGGATCACCGATCCGTTCGCGCTCGATGGCGGCAGGCTGGTGGTCTGGATGGTCGAGGGTGCAGCCGGTTGACGGATGATGGGCGCAGGCGCGGGCTTGGCGGATGCCAATGCGGGGCCAGAGCCGCCCGCCGCTCCGGTGGCAGGATCGGTCCGCATGCCCGCTGCGGCGCCTGCCAGCTTCTGGCGCTCGGCAATGGCCTCGCGTTCCAGCTGGGCTGCAAGCTGCGTGCCCTTGGTGCGTTCGGCCATCGGAATGTACTTGTCCATCGTCGCCAGGCTGCGCGAGGCCTGCGGCAGGCCCTGCGCCGAGGCGCGGGTCATCAGCGCATAGGCGCGCACCCAGTCCTTTTCGGCAATGTCACCGTTGAACATCGCGGTGCCCAGCACGTATTGCGCGCGCGGTTCGCCGCGCGTGGACGAGGCGCGGATATAGGGCATTGCCTCCTCGCGCCGGTTGTCCTGGAACAGCACCAGCCCGTAATTGTCGGCGGCCTGGATATGGCCGCGATCGGCAGCCTTCTTGTACCAGCTTTCCGCTTGCTTGAGGTCCATCGGGACGCCGCGACCCAGCTTGTAGGCCTGTCCCAGATTGAACTGCGCATCGGGATCGCCCTTGGCAGCAGGGTCGCGCCATTCGGTGACGGCGCGTTCGAACTCGCCGCGCTCCCAGGCATCAACCCCGGCCTTCACATCGGCCAGCGCCGGTCCTGCGGTCGCCAAAGCGACGATGGCGGCACCTAAAAGACCGAAATTGCGAGAAAATTTTGTCGAACGTGCCATGCGGGTGTTGCTCCATCGCATATGGTAAAGCCTTCGGACAACCATATCAGGCCAGAAATGCGCCGCAAGCAGCGCTTGCCGGTCGTTACATGCGTAAATTGCTATAGCTAACGACATATTAGCAAAGCGTTGATGGAAGGTTCAATAGCCTCCCGTGACTATGCAAAGGCCCCGGATATGCCGCCCGGATGGGCCGCCTCCAGACCAGCGTTAACCCAAAATTAGCTGCCCCGGCGCATTTTCCACCCCGACCGAATGGACCGTATAGGGGGTTTGAGTGCGCGTACTCGCTTTGGCATCTCAAAAAGGAGGATCGGGCAAGACGACCCTTTCAGGTCATCTGGCCGTGCAGGCGCAGCTGGCCGGCGACGGCCCGGTGGTGCTGATCGACATCGATCCGCAGGGCTCGCTGGCCGATTGGTGGAACGAGCGCGATCCCGAATATCCCGCCTTTGCCCAGACCACCGTCGCGCGGCTGCCCGCCGATCTGTCGATCCTGCGGCAGCAGGGCTTCAAGCTGGCGGTCATCGATACGCCGCCCGCCATCACCATGGCGATCCAGTCGGTGATTTCGGTCGCCGAGCTGATCGTCGTGCCGACCCGGCCCAGCCCGCACGATCTGCGCGCGGTGGGGGCCACCGTCGATCTGTGCGAGCGTGCCGGCAAGCCGCTGATCTTCGTCGTCAACGCCGCCACGCCCAAGGCGCGGATCACGTCCGAGGCCGCCGTCGCGCTGTCGCAGCACGGTACCGTGGCGCCGACCACGCTGCACCACCGCACCGACTTTGCCGCATCGATGATCGATGGCCGTACGGTGATGGAGGTCGACCCCAACGGCAAGTCGGCAGGCGAAGTCCGCGCGCTGTGGACCTATATTTCCGATCGGCTGGAAAAGAATTTCCGCCGCACCGTCTTCGCCGTGCCCAATGCGCCCGTCGCGCCGGGGGCCATCCGCCCGATGGGTGGCTTCGGCCGCCGCGTGGCCGGATCGTGATGCAGCAGCGGGGCAAGGATGAGCTTCATGGCTGAACCCAAACCGATCGCGTCGCTTTCGTCCGGGCTGCTCGCGCGCAAGGGGGCCGCACGCCCCGCGATGCGTCGCCAGGGGCTGGGGATGGGTGGCATGATGTCGCACCCGTTGCCCGATGACGGCCTGAACGAGGACCTTGGCTGGAACGACATGGGCTATGATGTCGATCCCGCGCATGACGAAGGCGCCCCGCAGTACGGCAATCTGTTGGCAGGCGCGATCCCCGATGCGCCAGCTGCTCACGCTGCTCCTCCAGCGCCGATCGCAGCGCCAGCAGCCGAACCGGTACCGGTGGTCCCCGATGTCGTGCGCCAGCAGGCCGAGATCGCCCACCGTATGGCCGAGCCTGTTGCCGCCGCCGAGCCTTCCGCCATTGCCGAGGCGGCTGTGCCCGTCGCAATCGAGCTGCCCGAAGCGATCGAGGCGCCTGCACCGGTGCTGGCGGTGCGAAAGGGCAAGCGCAAGCAGGCTGCGATGGACGAGGTTGTCGCTGCGGCTGCCACTCCACAGGGCCGCCGCGCGGCCTTCACCTTAAGGCTCGACAGCGATCGGCACCTCAAGCTGAGGCTGGCCAGCGCGGTCACCGGTCAGTCGGCGCAACAGCTGCTGACAGCGGCGCTTGACGAATTCTTAACCAAAATACCCGAAATAGAAGACCTGGCTGGTCGCGTGCCACGCGCTGCACCGCGCTGAGGCATGAAGACAGGTTGAGCCGGACGAAGAGGGAAAACAGGGCTATGGCAAGCGGATCGAAGATCAACGGCGCACTGGCGCTCAAACTGGCCGCATCCACCATCCTGGTCGGCAGCGTGCTGGTCAGCTGCTCGGCGCACTCGGGCGGCGGTCGTCCGCAAACGCTGTCTGCCAATGCGCAAAAGGCGCTCGCCTCCGGCAAGCCCGAAAAGGCCCTCGAAAGCGCCGAAGCCGCCGTCGCGCTCGATCCCCGCAATGCTGGCCTTCGCAACGCCCTGGCGCAGGCCTATCTCGCCAACGGCCGCTTCTCGTCCGCCCGCCAGAGCCTCGATGATGCGCTTGCGCTGGGTGATGCCAGCGCGCGCACCGTGATCAGCCTGGCGCTGATGCATGTCGCCGATGGCCGCAATGCTGCAGCCAACGCGCTGCTGCGCGAACACCGCAATACCATTCCCGCTGCCGATTATGGCCTGGCACTGGCGCTGGCCGGTGAGACCGGCCAAGGCGTCGATGTGCTGGTGGACTTGATCCGCAATGGAGAAAACTCCGCCAAGGTACGGCAGAACCTCGCTTTTGCCTATGCGCTCGATGGCCGCTGGCGCGAAGCGCAGATCATGGTCGGGCAGGATCTCGACCCCAAGGTCGCGCAGGACCGCATCGCCGAATGGGCGCGCCTGGCGCATCCGCAGGCGCATGCCCAGCGTGTCGCTTCGGTGCTCGGCGTCAGCCCGGCTCAGTTCGATCCTGGCCAGCCGGTCATGCTGGCATTGGCGAACACGCCTTCGATGGCGCAAATCGGTCAGCAGGCGATGGCTGAAGCCACTCCGGTTGCAGGTCCGATCCAGCTTCCGCCGGTGCAGGATGCGCCGATGGAACTGGCCGGTGTCGAACCCGCCCCGGCGCCCATGGCCGCACCCGCCACCGTCTATGCCGAAGCTGCGCCCGCCATGCCTGCCGAACAATCGCGCGCGGTCGTTGCGCCCTTGCTGGTTGCGCGCGAGATCGTGCAGCCGCTGCCGGGCAATTACCGCGCCAAGCCCGTGCGCAAGACGCGCCCCGTCCAGGTCGCCTCGCGCGAACCGATCGTCGAGCACCAGGGCGCCCCCCGTAAGCCGGTGGCAGCGCCCAAGATTGCTGCGCCCGCGCCCAAGCCCGCCGCTGCGCCTGCGGTCTTCCAGAAAGCCAGCTTCTCGCCGGTCAGCAATGGGGCCTTCGCGGTCCAGCTGGGCGTGTTTTCGAACGCGGAGAACGCCAATCGCGCCTGGGCTGGATACAGCGCCAAGCACAAGGATCTGGCGGCGTTTTCAAAGGTCGCCGTGCCGACCACGGTCGGTGGTCGCAAGTTGCACCGCCTGACCGCCAATGGCTTTGGCGATGAAAAGAGCGCCCGCGCGATGTGCGCCCAGGTCCGCTCGTCCGGCGGCGAGTGCATTATCGCGCGCGCCACGGCCAAGCCCGCCGGAACGCAGATCGCCGCGCGCCGCTGAGCCGCGGCACCCACTCACCCAGACCCACTCACCCAGACCCGCTCAGCCTGAGCCTGTCGAAGGCCACGCTATACGGCCAACGTGAGCGCGGGTCCTTCGACTACGCGGGCTGCGCCCGCTGCTCAGGATGAGCGGAGGTGGTTAGGCGGGGGCCGAAAGCGCCTTTCAAGCCTTCACCAGCCCGATTTCGACCAGCCGCTGGTGCAGATAGTCATCCGCGAGGATCGGCTCGGGATACCGATTGGGCGCGTCGTCGCTGATGCAGCCTTCCAGCGTGCTGATCGGGAAGTCCGAACGCAGGTGGAGGAAGAACGGCATCGAATAGCGGCTGAATTTCGCGCGGTCGCCCGCCGGGTTGCGCACGCGGTGCGTGGTCGAGGGCAGGGCGTGGTTGGTCAGCCGCTGCAGCATGTCGCCGACATTGACCACCAGAGCGCCTTCGGGCGGACGCATGTCGATCCATGAACCATCGCGCGCCAGAACCTCCAGCCCGCCTTCTTCGGCGCCGAGCAGCAGCGTGATGAGGTTGATGTCCTCGTGCGCGCCGGCGCGAATCGCGCCTTCTGCGCCCTGGGCGGCATCCATCGGCGGATAATGCAGCAGCCGCAGGATCGAATTGCCCTCGTGCACCGCAGGCTCGAACCAGTCCTTGTCGAGCCCCAGATACACCGCGATGCGCGACAGGATGATGTTGCCCACGCGGTCGAACTCGGCGAACAGCGGCTCGAACGTGTCACGAAAACCCTCGGGCCGCTCGGGCCAGACGTTGGCGGGCATGGTGTGCGCGATCGGGCTGGCGGGATCGACCTCGCGCCCGACGTGCCAGAATTCCTTGAGGTCGTGCGCCTTGGCATCCTTGGCGATCTCGGTGCCGAACGGGGTATAGCCGCGCTGACCGCCGGCCTCGGCGTCGTAATAACGGCGCTTTTCGTCCGTTGGCAGCGCGAAAAAGTCTTCGGTCTGCTGCCAGCCGCGGTTGACCAGATCAGGGTCGAGCCCGTGATCCTTGATCATGGCAAAGCCGTAGGTGGAGAAGCTGTCACCCAGCTTGCGCGCCAGTTCGGCAGGTTCATCGGTAAGCGAGAGAATGGGCAGTTGTATCATGATGCAGTCCGCAATAGCTGAGTCTCGAAGTTCGAGCGATGCGCCCATCTAGGCGCACGGATGGGAAAAATCATGACTCAATATTGGCTGATGAAGTCTGAACCCGAAGAATATGGCTGGCACGATCTGGTCCGCGATGGCGAGGGCACCTGGGACGGGGTGCGCAACGCGCAGGCCTCCAACAACCTCAAGGCCATGCGGACAGGCGATCTGGCACTGTTCTATCATTCGCGCACCGGGCTTGAGGCGGTGGGGATCATGGAAATCAGCGCAGAGGCGTTTCCCGATCCCAACGACGAAAGCGGCCGCTGGGTCGCGGTGAAGGTCAAGCCGGTCGAAGCGCTGAAAAAACCGGTGTCGCTCAAAGCAATGAAGCTGCGTCCCGCGCTCGCCGACATGGCGATGCTGCGCCAGTCGCGGCTGTCGGTCGCTGCGCTGAGCGCGGAGGAATGGGCGGAAATTCTGGCCATGGCGGGGAACGGATAGGCCCAGCCCGCGTAATCTGTCTTGAAGCCGGGGATGATCCCCCGCAGCCATTTTGAGGAGACAGAACATGGGTGAATTTCAGGACAAGGCCAAGGGCACCGGCAACGATCTGGCGGGCAAGGTCAAGGAAGGCATCGGTTCGGTGACCAACAATCCCGAACTCGAAGCCGAAGGCAAGGCCCAGCAGCTCAAGGGCGATGCTCAGAAGCTCAAAGGCGACGTGAAGGGTGCGTTCGGCGACAAGGCCTGAGCGTTTTCTGATCTGAACTGACATCAAGACCGGCCCTCCGCGCAAGCAGGGGGTCGGTTTTTTGTGTCCTCATGTGACGCGCGCGCCGTTGACTCGGTCCCCTGCGAAGGCAGGGGGCCATCTCCTGACCGATGTGTCGGATGTGCCTGCAGGAGATGGACCCCCGCCTTCGCGGGGGATCGCCTTGAGAGATGAGGTTTTTACGCGCGACCCCGCAGGCCGCTGACGGTGGCACCGCTTGCGGCGATATTCTCGATCTCGGTCTTGAGGTGCAGCAGCTTGAGCCCCGGGCGCTCCAGCGCATCGGCCAGCGCGGGCGCGAAATCGTCGGTGCGCTCCACCGTCGCGGCCCAGCCACCATAAGCGCGGGCGAGGGCGGCGAAGTCCGGGTTCTGGAGCGTCGTCGCCGACAGCCGCGTGGGGTATTCGCGCTCCTGGTGCATGCGGATGGTGCCATAGGCGCCGTTGTCGATGACGATCACCAGCAGGTCGACGCCATATTGCACCGCCGTCGCCAGCTCCTGCCCGTTCATCAGGAAATCGCCATCGCCTGCCAGTGCGACGACCTTGCGGTCGGGGAGGCGCAACGCGGCTGCGACCGCAGCGGGAACGCCATAGCCCATCGCGCCCGCTGTCGGGGCCAGCTGCGAGGGCTTTTCGCCATAGGGCCAGTAGCGGTGCCACCAGCCCGAGAAATTGCCCGCGCCGTTGCAGATGACGGTGTCGGCAGGCATCGCCTCGCGCATCGCCTTGACGCACTGGCCGAGGTCCAGCGTCGCGCCGGTCGGCTGCGGATCGGAGAATGCCAGCCATTCGGCATGCGCCTGCGCCCCGGTGTCGAAATGCACCGCATCTTCATCCCCCAAGCCTTCATCCCAAAGCGCGGCGGCCTCTGCGAATTCATCCATGTCGGCGCACAAGGGCAGGTCGGTGCGATAGACGCGGCCCAGCTCATTGGGGTCGGGATGAACATGCGCGAGCAGCTGGTCGGGATGCTCGGGCGTGATCAGCGTATAGCCATCGGTCGTCGCCTCGCCCAGCCGCGCACCGACCGCGAGGATCAGGTCGGCGGACTTGACCCGGGCAACCAGCTTGGGGTTGGGGCCATAGCCCAGGTTGCCTGCCCAGACCGGCGAATTATTGTCGAACGCATCCTGCTGGCGGAACGCGCAGGCCACGGGCAGGCCGATACGCTCGGCGAAGAGCTGGAAGTTGGCGCGCGCCGATGGGCTCCAGTCCGCGCCGCCGATGATCGCGATCGGGGACTTCGCACCGGCGAGCATCTCCATCAGCACTGCAAAGCCGTTGGGGCACACCGGCTGCACCGGGCGCGTGACGCGCGGGCGATCGATTGCCTCGACCACGTCCTTGAGCATGTCCTCGGGCAAGGCGAGCACGACAGGGCCGGGGCGGCCCGAGATCGCGACCGAGAACGCACGCGCGACATATTCGGGGATGCGCGCCGCATCGTCGATCCGCGCCGCCCATTTGCAAAGCGGGGTGAACATCGCCTGGAAGTCGACCTCCTGAAAGCCCTCGCGGTCGCGCATGCTGCGATCCACATCGCCGATGAACAGGATCATCGGCTTGCTGTCCTGCATCGCCACATGCACGCCGATGCTGGCGTTGGTTGCGCCCGGGCCGCGCGTGACGAAGGCGACGCCGGGACGCCCGGTCATCGCACCATCGGCGCAGGCCATGAACGTCACGCCGCCTTCCTGGCGGCAGACCACAGTCTCGATGGCGGGCACATCGTGCAGCGCATCGAGCACCGCGAGGAAGCTTTCGCCCGGCACGGTGAAGATGCGGTCGGAGCCCTGGATCGCGAGCTGGTCCACAAGCACGCGTCCACCAGTGCGGGGGGTTTTGCCGGTCATATCGATCCTCGCCTTGTTCTTTTGCGCTTATTCGTCGCCGTAGATGGCGACCGAGCGTGCGCCGTCGCTGCTCGCCATGCCGCGGAACATGCCGGGCGTGTCGAAGCTGTAGCCCTTGTGGCCCCACGGGGTGAGATAGATGATCCCGCCCGAGCCGCCCAGTGCCCCCATCTCGCCGATCACCGCGTCGGCAATCGCCTGCACCTCTTCGGCAGACAGCGAGCTGGCCAGCAACCGCGCCTGCGATGCCGCATCGAGCGTCGTTCCGCCGCGTTCGGCCTCCTGCGCCAGGAATTCGGCGCGCGCCTCGGCTTTCATGCGGATGCGCGTGCAGATTTCATGCGCCACGCCGACGCGGATGAAGAATTCGCCCGCGCCGGTGGCGGAGATCGCGCAGCTGCGGTCATCGGCATAAGTGCCCGCGCCGATCAGCGGCGAATCGCCGATGCGGCCATAGCGCTTGCCGGTGAGCCCCCCGGTCGATGTGCCCGCCGCGACATTGCCATGCGTATCGCGCGCGACAGCGCCGACGGTGCCGTATTTCAGATCGACATCGAACCAGCCGACCTTCTTCGCCTTGAGCTCTTCCAGCTGCCGCTTGCGCTCGGGCGTTCCGAAATAGCTGTTGTCGACCTGGACCAGCCCCATTTCGGCAGAGAAACGGTCCGCACCTTCGCCCGAAAGCAGCACATGCGGGCTTTCTTCCATCACCTTGCGCGCGAGCAGGATGGGGTTGCGGGTATTGTGCGCGCGGGCGATGGCGCCGGCCTTGCGATCGGTACCATCCATGATCGCGGCATCCAGCTCGTTGGTGCCCTCATAGGTATACACCGCGCCATGTCCTGCGTTGAAATTCGGGTCGTCCTCCAGCACGATGATCGCCGCCTGCACCGCATCCATCGCGCTGCCGCCCTGGCGCAGCACATCGGACCCGGCGGCGAGCGCCCGGTCGAGCGCCACGCGCACGGCGGCGTCGGTCTCGGGCGAAACGCGCGAGCGTTCGAGGATGCCTGCGCCGCCATGGATGACCAGCGACCAGCCAGGCTGGGCAGTCTCGGGCGTGGCGGCGGCGGGGGCGGATACAGACATCAGAAAGGCTCCAAGCAACAGGATCAGGCGCATGTTCAGCTCCCAGCGTCCAGGGCATAGCGTTAGCCCGGGCGATTAAAGACCTTTGAGGCCCCACGCAAACTTTGTGTGGAAACCGGACCAACGCTTGGGCAATGTCTGGCCTGGGCAAAGGTTCCGGGGAGGCACGGCGATGGACCAGACGATCACGATCAGCGAGGATGACCTGACCGGCGACGATATCGTCGCGCTGCTGCGCTACCATCTCGGTCAGATGGTGCAGCACTCGCCGATCTGTTCGGTCCACGCGTTTCCGGTCGAGCGGCTGCGCGCACCCGATGTCACCTTCTACGCGCTGCGCATCGATGGCCAGCTTGCCGGGTGCGGGGCGCTCAAGCAGATCGACGCCACCCATGGCGAGCTCAAGTCGATGCGCACCGATCCTGCATTCCTGCGGCGCGGGCTGGGCGAGGCGATGCTGCTGCACCTGATCGGCGAGGCGCGCGCGCGTGGCTATACCCGGCTCAGTCTGGAGACCGGCTTGCCCGAGCCGTTCCATCCGGCGCACGCACTGTACGCCAAGCACGGCTTCGAACGCTGCGCCCCCTTTGGCGATTACACCGAAGACCCGTTCAGCATGTGCATGACGCGCACGCTGTAAGGCTGGTCAGCGCACGACGGAGACGTCGGTGATCCAGACGCGTGGCCATTCCCACACGCCGCGGCAGTCGCCCATCTCGTGCTTTTCGCTGAGGCGGAACATCTCGCCATCCCAGACATAGCTGCTGGCGACGCCGCAGTCGCCCAGCCCGCGGCCCTTGGCGAATTCGGACAGCTCGCCGGTTTCCGGCGAAAAGCTGGCATTGACCACCTGCGGCACCTGATCGTCCCCGCCCCAGCCGGTCGCGCCGTCGAACTTCGCCGGCTTGAACTCCCATGCCGCATTGGGGTCTTCCATCGGCCGTTCGGCGATCATCACTGCCGCGCCGAAATTATACGCACCCGAATCGCAGGCGATCAGCGCCAGCGCCATGTCCTTGCCTTCGCGCTGACCGAGCGGATGTACCGTGTCTTCCACGCCCTCCATCCGGTATTCGCAACCGGTCTCGGTGATGATCCTGGGATAATCCTTCATGTCGGGCAGTTCGGTCAGCCTGGATGCCGCGCGTGCGACCAGCTTCGGCGCTGGAGGGGGCAGGGCGCTGTCCGTCTTGGGCCCGGTGGCGATGATCGCGCCGCTGGTGCCCGCGCGCTGCTGCACCGCATCGATGTAGCGCAAGGCCGCCGAGGATCCTGCGAGCGAGAGCAGCACCGACGTGCCATCGGACAGGATCAGCTGCGCCTGGCTGCCATTGGCAAGCGTCCGGGCGATGCCAAGCGTCTGCGCTTCGTCCAGCCGGGTGTTGCCGCTGGTCCTCTGCGTGCCGGCCAGCGTGGGGCGCGCATCGATCTTCAGCCGCGCCGGGCCTGTCGCCATATCCTGGGGCGGGGTAAGCTCGATCCGCAATGGCGCATCGGGTCCGCCCTTGCGCCAGATGCGCACCGCCATCGCGGTGGTGAAATCACCACCTTCTTCCGCGAGCGTCCCGGCCTCGCACGACCACACATTGTCGCAGGCGACATACCAGTCCTTGAAGGTCTTGATCTCGCCCGGAACGGACCCCGGAACCGGGGCAGCAGCGGTGGCGGCGGCGGCAAGCAGCAGAGCGGTAATCATCGCGGTGTTCGATCCTAGCCAGAGAGGAATTGATCCGTTATGCGGCGGACCTATCCTATTCCAGCGGTACCAGAAAGAGGCTCTTCATGGACAAAATGGCAGTTATCGGCGCAGGCCAGATGGGCGCGGGCATCGCGCAGGTCAGCGCGCAGGCAGGCATCCACGTGTTCCTCTCCGACGTGTCGGTGGAGCTGGCTGAAAAGGGCAAGGCGGGCATCGCCAAGCAGCTGGCGCGCGCGGTCGACAAGGGCAAGCTGGACGCTGCCGATGCTGAAGCTGCGCTCGCGCGGATCGAGCCGGTGGGCGATTATGCCAGGATGGCCGATGCCGGTCTGATCATCGAGGCAGCGACCGAGCGCGAGGACATCAAGCGCATGATCTTCGAGAATGTCGGCAAGGTGCTCCACAAGGACGCGATCCTGGCGAGCAACACCTCGTCGATTCCCATCACGCGCATGGCCGCCGCCAGCCCCGACGCATCGCGCTTCGTCGGCGTGCATTTCTTCAATCCGGTGCCCGTCATGGGGCTGATCGAGCTGATCCGCGGGCTTGCAACCTCGGACGCGACGGTCGATGCCGTGCGCGCCTATGCCGAGCGGATCGGCAAGCGCGTGGTGCAGGCCAATGACGCGCCCGGCTTCATCGTCAACCGCATCCTGCTGCCGATGCTCAACGAGGCGTGCTTTGCGCTCGGTGAGGGCGTCGCGACGATCGAGGATATCGATGCGGCGGTGCAGCTGGGTCTCAACCACCCGATGGGGCCGCTGACGCTCGCCGATTTCATCGGGCTCGATACCTGCCTCAGCATCACCCAGGTGCTGCACAGCACGACGGGCGACCCCAAGTTCCGCCCCGCGCCGCTGCTGGTGAAATATGTTGAAGCCGGGTGGCTGGGCCGCAAGACCAGGCGCGGTTTCTACGACTATTCGGGCGAAACTCCGGTCCCAACGCGCTGATATCCATCACAGGCTGACAGCCCCGGCAGATTGCGATACACTCGGGTCCGCCGGGGGCGCACAGGGCACAGGCAGTTCGGAGAGCGATGATGACCGCGCATGCGTTGAAGATTGATATCGTGTCGGACGTCGTCTGTCCGTGGTGCATCATCGGCTACAAGCAGCTGCAAAAGGCGCTCGAGATGGTCGGCGACGAGGTCGAACCGCAGATCACCTGGCATCCGTTCGAGCTCAACCCCAAGATGCTGCCCGAGGGCGAGGCGATCTCGGAGCATGTCGCGCGCAAATATGGTGCAAGCGCGGAGCAGAGCGCGGCCAACCGCCAGCGGCTCAAGGACACCGGCGAGCGGCTGGGCTTCGAGTTCCAGTACGGCCCCGGCATGCGCATCTACAACACCTTCAAGGCGCACCAGCTGCTGACCTGGGCGGGCGACACCCAGGGCGGCGAGGCGCAGACCCGGCTCAAGCTCGCGCTGTTCACGGCGTATTTCCAGGACAATCGCGACGTCAGCGATGAGGAGGTGCTGCTGGATATCGTTGGTCAGGTCGGGCTCGATCCGGACGCGGGCCGCGCGATCCTCAACGATCCCGACAACGAGGCCGAAGTCCGCGCGCATCTCGACCACTGGATCGAACAGGGCATCAGCGGCGTGCCCGCGATCATCTTCGACGGCAAATACCTGGTCCCCGGCGCACAGGAGGCCGAAACCTTCGTCAACGTGATCCGCAAGGTGCGCGAGAAGGCGCTGGCTTGAGTGGGTGCAACCGGAGGTCTCCCACCGACATCCGCTCAGCCTGAGCCTGTCGAAGGCCCCGCGCTGCCCTGTCCGGATTTCGCCGGTAGATACCGCACCAAGCTCCGCTCAGCCTGAGCTTGTCGAAGGCCCCGCGCTACTCTGTCCGAATTGAGACCGGTTCCGTGCAAGGCTTGAAACCAATTCCCAGTCGCTCGCAATCAACGCTTCCTTCTTCGCGCGAGACCAGCCCTTGATCTGCTGCTCGACCCAGAAGGCGTCGTCGCGCGTCGAAAAATCTTCCGACCAGATTAGCGTCACTGGAAGCCGCCTTGCGGTGTATCCGCCCAGAGCGCCGCATTGATGCTGCGATAGCCGATGCTCGAGATCATCAGTGTGCCCGGCATAATAGCTGCCGTCGCTGCATCGCAAAAGGTATGCGTAAAAGGCCATCGTCTACACGCTACCGTCTTCGCGGGGCCTTCGACAAGCTCAGGCTGAGCGGGGGGTGGGTGCGGGGCCTTCGACAAGCTCAGGCTGAGCGGAGGTTGGTGCAGGTGACAATATAGGGCAGCCCCCCTAAACCAGCCCCAGCCGTGACAGTTCGCCCAGCATCTCTGCCGGCATCAGGTCCGCCTCGCTGAGCCCTTCGCCCAGGTCCGCAGGGGCATCGGCGGCTTCGAGATAGCGCCAGCCCTGGTGCGCGCGGCGGGCGATGGATTGCACCGCGATCAGCCGCGGTTCGATGCGGATCCAGATGCGGCCCTGGCCATTGTCCATGAAGCCCAGCAAGGGGCTGCGGCCGACGATCGCCTTGTTGAAGATCCAGTAGAGCGAACCGCCCGCCATCTCTTCATGCCGCTTGGGCATGTAGCGCGTGGTCAGCCGCGCCTCGCCGAGCGGGGCGTGGCTTTCGATCCACTGGCGCAGAGATCCCACGCTCTGCGCGCCAAACGCGATCTTGGTCATGCCGAGCGCCATCGCGGTCAGAGGCTCGCCAGGCCGCTCGCCACGGCGAGGCCGAGGAACGCGAAAAAGCCCATCGAATCGGTGATCATCGTCACGAACACCGAACTGGCGACTGCCGGGTCCTGTTCCAGCCGATCAAGCGTCACCGGCACGATGACGCCCGCCATGCCGGCGACGATGATGTTGACCAGGATCGCGAGCGCGATCACCCCGCCGAGCATCAGATCAGCAAACACGATCCCGGTGCCGACGCCTATCAGCACCGCGACCGTCGCGCCATTGAGCACCGCGATGCGCAGCTCGCGCCCGATGATGCGGCGGGTGTTCGATTGCGTCAGCTGGTTCATCGCCAGCGCGCGCACCGCGACCGCCATGGTCTGCGTGCCCGCATTGCCGCCGACCGAGGCGACGATCGGCATCAGCACCGCGAGCGCCACCAGCTGTTCTATCGCGCCGCCGAACACCGCGATAATGCCGCTGGCGACGAGAGCCGTGCCGAGGTTGGCGATCAGCCAGCGCACGCGGCTGCTATACGACTGGCGGATCGGCTCGTTGATGTCACCATCGCCCGCGCCCGACATGCGCAGGATGTCTTCGCCCGCCTCTTCCTGGACGATATGGATGATGTCATCGACGGTGATCTGCCCGACCAGGCGCCCAGCGCCGTCGATCACGGCGGCAGAGATCAGCGCGTATTTCTGGAAGCGCAGCGCGACCTCTTCCTGGTCCATGTCGGTGGGGATCAAGGTCTGGTCGCGCTTCATCACATCGGCGAGCGCGATGTGGCGCGGGGTGCGCAGGATCCAGCTCAATTGGCAGGTGCCGACGGGGCGATGCTTGGCATCGACGATGAAGATTTCCCAGAATTCGGTGGTCAGGTCCGCATGTTCGCGCAGATAATCGATCAGCTGGCCGACGTTCATATGCTCGGGCACCGCGACCAGATCGCGCTGCATCAGGCGTCCGGCGGATTCCTCGGGAAACGACAGCGCATCGACGATCGCGGCGCGATCGGCCGGTTCCAGCTCGGCGAGCACCGCGCGCTGGTCGGCCTCTTCCATTTCCTCGATTATCGCGACCGCGTCATCGGTCTCGAGCTGCCCGGCGAGCTCGGCCACCTGCGCGGCGGGCAACGCATCGATGACGTCGTCTCGAACGTAATCGTTGAGTTCGGTGAGCACGTCGGCGCCCAGCAGGTCGGTGATCGCGCGCGCCAGCGGGCCGCGATATTCGCGTTCGACCAGCTCGAAAAGGTCGGCGATGTCAGCGGGGTGCAACGGCTCGACCAGATCATAGGTCGCCTCGTCGTCGCCACGGTCCAGCGTCTCGCAAACGTCGCTGACGAAGCCCGGAAGCAGGCGGTTGTCCTCGTCGAGGCTGGTGCTGGCATCGCCGCTGTCGTGCGGGTCGGCGCTGTGCGGATCGGAATCGCGGAGCGGAGCGTCGGTCGTCTCGGTCAAGGCCTGCTCCTTCTGTGCGCGGGTGGGATGGGGGGCGTGCGGCGTACCGCGACGGCTGTGTTTGGCCCTTCGCACCTGCAAAAGCAATCCCGATCCGCCGCTCCCGGCACGGTCGGACCGGCGGTCCCGACCAAGGGGTGACATTCGCCCGCCCGACGCTATATCGGCGGCTCCATTCGTTTATCGACAGAAGGACAGACCATGACCGCCGAAACGCTTACCTTTCACATTCAGGACGGCGGCGATGTCGTCATCAAACTGCGTCCCGACCTCGCGCCTGCTCATGTCGAGCGCATTGTCGAGCTGGCCGGCGAAGGCTTTTACGATGGCGTGAAGTTCCACCGCGTGATCGCGGGCTTCATGGCGCAGGGCGGTTGCCCCAACGGCACCGGCACCGGCGGATCGAAGAAGCCCGATCTGAAGCAGGAATTCAACGACGAGCCGCATGTCGAAGGCGTCTGCTCGATGGCGCGCACGATGGACCCGAACAGCGCGAACAGCCAGTTCTTCATCTGCCTCGACGATGCCCGCTTCCTCGATCGTCAGTACACCGTCTGGGGCCAGGTGATCGAAGGCATGGAACATGTCCATGCGCTGCCCAAGGGCGAACCGCCGGCAAAGCCGGGCGTGATCGCATCGGCGACCGTGGCCTGATCAAATAAGAAGCGCCCCTCCCTTTTAGGGAGGGGTAGGGGGTGGGTAGGCGTCTGGACGCGACCTACAGCGCAGACGACCCACCCCTAGCCCCTCCCTGTCCAGGGAGGGGAACATTCTGCAGCGGGGCGGTTATCCCGCAGTGCGCTAAATCCCCGCTTCGACCAGCCAGTCGTGGAACAGCCGCACGGCGCGGGTTTCCAGCGCGCGCGGCTTGCAGACGAACCAGTAGCTGTACGGGCTCTCGACACGCACATCGAACAATCGGGCCAGGCGCGCGTCGCCCGAGCGGGTGAGGTGGTCATCGTGCATGATCGCGATGCCCAGCCCCTGCGCGGCGGCTTCCAGCATCAGCGGGCCGCTGTCGATATGGTCGATCGACGCCGGATGCAGATCGGCAAGGCCCAGCACGTCTTTCCACGCCTCGAACGACTGCGGCATGTCGTTGTGGACCAGGATGGTCTGACGGTTGAGCTGTGCCAGGTCAGGCGTGGGGCCCAGGCTGTCGGCCAGTTCGCGCGAGGCGATGGCATAGACATAATTGCGGTCGAGCCGCACCGCATGCAGCGCAGGGTCGGGGGTTTCGGCCAGCACGATCGCGGCATCGAGCGTATCACCCAACCGCGCCTCACCATGGCCCGATGTGTCTACATCGATATGGAGCATCGGATACAGCCGGCGTAGCTCGCCCAGCCGGGGCAGGAGGCGCTGGCTGCCGAACAGCGGCAGCATGCCCAGTCGCAGGCGCAGGATGCGGCTGTCGTCCATATGCGTGGCGACCGCATCTGCCAGGGCATCGATCGCAGGTGCAACGCTGGCGAACAGGGCTTCGCCCGCTTCGTTGAGTTTCAATTGCTGGTTGTGCCGTTTGAACAGCTTCTTGCCGACAAAATCTTCAAGCCCGCCGATTCGCCGACTCAGGGCCGAAGGGGAGAGCGCCAGTTCGCTGGCCGCCGCCTTGGCAGAGCCGAGTCGGGCGACACGCAAAAATGCTTCAAGGGAACGCAAAGGGGGGAGACGTCGCATGGCCATATTCGGCATCTTTATTGCACTGCAGCGGAATTGTGCAATTGCAAATAGCGTAACGGTGCGGTTTTCTGCGATCTCGGTTGCGTTCTTTGCAACTCAGATAAATCATTTCGCACTTGCACAATAAGGGATGCTGACCCATATTGATCATGCCTTTCAGGCATCCTCTCCTAAAAACTTTATCGGGTCAGCCTTCGGGCTGGCCCTTTTTTTGTTTGCTGGATGGCCTGTGGGCGCGACGCCTAAAGCAAGTCGGCAGGCTTGGCAAATCCTTTGATTCCCGGGGTATTTCTGGATCCAACCGCCTTTTGCAGCTGCAAAGGATTGCGGACGGGAGGGTAAGCGGTGTCACCCAGCGCGCTTGCAAAAGATGTTAGCGTTCACCTGATCGGGCGATTCGGTGGGCGAATCACATGGTGATGGTGCGAGTCGCCGGATGATGCCTGTCCAGGTGCTTGCGAATGATCTTCAGATTGCGCGTATTGGACCGCCAGAAGAAATCGAACGCATCGCCCACCAGCGGAACCGCACCCAGCAGGCTGTCAAAGCCGACATTGGCGGCCATCCGCGCGAGCTGGAACTTCGACATGCCCAGGTTGCGCGCCTCCCAGACGATGTACAGCCCCATGGCGCCCGTTATCAGGTCGCCGAGCACGGGCACCAGACCCAGGATGAAGTCGAGCCCGACCTTGCGGTTGATCCCGGGCAAGGTGAGACTGCGCTCGAGCAGCTGCTCCATCACTTCCACGCGCTGGCGGATCGCCGCCGGGTCGTTGGACAATGCGGGCATCGCCGCGCGCAACTGCTCCATCTGATCAGGCCGGATCGTCTTCATCGTCACCTCCATGGCCCCTTGCCGAACATCATCTGGGGACGGCAACAAGGTCCGGCAAGGCGTGCCAGCCATCAGCGGTGATCGCAAAGCCCGGTACGTTGCCCTTGACGAGTGAAAAGCGCACCGGCGTACCCAGCGGAATATAGATGTTGGCCTGTGTCATCGCGACCTCGGCCTCGGCCATGCGCGTCATCCGCACATCGGGGTCAACCGCGCGGCGCGCCTGCGCCAGCAGCACATCGCCCTGTTCGTTGCATACCGGGCGAACCGCGCACGCCAGCTGGTTGAGGAACCAGCCCGGTTGGCGGTAGTTGGCCACTTCATCGATCAGCTTCAGGTCCGCGCTGGCATCGGGGGCAACCATGCGGCTTTGCAGCCCGACCGAGGCGAGATCGCGGCGCAGGCGGGCAAAGACCAGGCGGCTGCCGGGCCCGCGCGGCATGGCGATGCGCAGCTCGGGCAGCGCCCCATTCTCCTCCCGCCAGCGATCGATGCGTCCGCGCGCCACAATACGCCGTTCCTCTACCGACAGATCCGCCCAGCGATCGCCGATCAGTGGCTGATAGCGGTCCAGCCCCAGCGGAATAATCCGTGTCAGCGTCTGCCACTGGCCGATGCCCAGCGGCGTCATCAGCGCATCGCGGTCGATGGCCAGCGCAATCGTCTCGCGGTTGGCCGGATCACCCAGAAACCCCTTGCCGTTGACGACCAGCAGCCCGAACATTCCCGTCACCGGGTCCGCGCGCACATCATTGTCGGCGATGCGCGCCGCGCTGAGCAGCGGCAGGTGCTCGAACCGCCCGCCCAGCACCAGCGTGCTCTCCCCCAGCGAAAAGCGGGCGATGGCGCGGGCAGCGCTTTCCGTGCGGACCTGCAGCGGGCGCACACGGCGACGACTATCAGGGTCCTGCGTGTCATCGATGCGCTCGGTCAGCAACGTCCAGTATTCCTGCCGATCGGCGACCAGAGGTCCCGTGCCGCGGCCATTGCGGCGCAGGCCCAGTTCGGGCAGCGCCAGGATTCGCAGCAATTCAGGTTGCGGGGCGAGCAGGCGGATTTCGATCACCCGGCCTGTCATCGATCGGATGTCGCGCACCTCGGCGGTGTCGGAGCCGATCGCGGTGCGCGCTTCGATGGTCAAGCGGCGCTTGAGCGCGGCGGCGACATGCTCGGACGTCACCGGATCACCATTCTCCCACCGCGCGTTGCGCAGGCGGAAGATATAGCTGAGGCCGTCATCGGTCACGATCCAGCGTTCGGCCAGCCCCGGCACGATGTTGCCCAGCGTATCGAGCCGGACCAGCCCTTGCGAGGTCGCGGCGCGCAGATATTCGGCCCCCGGTTCCAGCACAGCGGCATCGAGCTTGTCTTGCGCGGCGGGATCGATGATCGAGATGCCCAGCGGTGAACTGTCCGAACCGCTGCACGCGGCCAGCGCCAGCATCGCTGTCGCTGCAAGGCCCGTTGCGGCCTTTTTCCATGCGCTGGTCATGTTCCGCCTCGTGTCGCCTGGCTGCCCGCACCCGCGATAGCAGGGCTGTGCCGTAGCGACAACGCCGCGCTGGGATGGATGTTGCCGGGATTTTCTGTCCAGCCGGCAACACGCGGGGATACCAGCGCCCCGCTGCGATAGAACCACAGGGGAATGACCGGCATCGCATCAATGAGCCTTGCCTCGGCTGCGCGCATCGCGGCGGTGCGCCGCACCGGGTCGCCTTGCGCCATCGCCGCATCGAGCAGGGCGTCGAATTCGCGATCGGCGTGGCCCGAATAGTTCACCTCGCCCGCATCCGACCGGTGCACGGCCAGGAAGTTCTCGGGCGCGGGCAGATCGGCGATCCAGCCCGAACGCGCCATCTGGAAATCGCCCCGGCGCATCGCGGCGAAATGCAGCGCAGGTTCGCTGTTGAGGATGCTGGCCTCGACGCCCAGCGGCTTCCACATTGCCGCCAGCGCCACCGCCATGCGCCGGTGCTCCGCCGAGGAGTTGATCCTGATTTCGAAGCGCAGCGGGCGCGCCGGCGAATAGCCCGCCTGTGCGAGCAGCCGCCTGGCTTCGCGCTGGCGGCGAGCGAGCGGCCAGCCGGCCCATCCGGGCTGAACCGCCGCCCCGGCATGGAGCGCGGGCGGCACGATGCCAAAGGCCGGCGCATTGCCCATCGGCAGCAGCGCGCGCGCGATCCAGGCGCGATTCACCGCCATGCCCAGCGCGCGGCGTACGCGCGAGTCATCGAACGGCGGCTTGCGGGTGTTGAGCGTGAAATAATAGCTGCCCAGATAATCGCCGGTGCGCACCGCACCGGGCCTTTGCGCAGCGAGCCATGCGTGACGGCTTTGCGGATAGTCGCCCGAGATATCGGCCCCGCCGGCGAGGAACAGCCGCATGCCTGCCAGAGCATCGTCGACCGGCTTCCACACTACCGTGGCAATCTTGGCGCGGCCTGCGTGCCAATGCGGGTTGCGTTCCAGCACCAGCCGGTCGTTCAGCCGCCAGTCCCGGGTGCGATAGGGGCCGGATGTCACGAGCGGCCGCTCGGCCGTCCAGTCCTCCGTGGCGCGGTGGAGCGGCAGCGCCGCCATCGCCGGATGGGCCAGCAGCGCGGGCAGCTGCGGGAAGGGGGCGTGCAGCCGAACGGTCACGATATCATCGCCATCGGCCTGGATATTGGCGATGGCCGTGAACAGGGCGGTGTGTGGGGAGCCGGTCGCAGGCGCATTCAGCCGCTGCCACACCTGTGTGAATGCCTCTGCCTTGATCGGCGTGCCATCCGAAAACCGCAGGCCGGGGCGCAGGGTGAACGCCCAGGAGCGACCATCGGGCGAGATTGACCATCGCCGCGCCAGGCCGGCCACCGGCTGACCAGCGCCATCGAAACGGGTCAGCCCTTCAAACTGGTCTGCGGCCACGCGCAGCGAGGCGAGGTCGGAATAGACCTGCGGGTCGAGCCCGCGGATCTCGGCATCGGCCAATCGCACCAGCCGGCCAGGCTCCGGCGTGCTGCCCGAAGATGCAGACTCGCCCGAACAGGCGGTGAGCAGCAACGCGAACAGCAGGGGAAGGATGCGAAGCATTGTCACAGGTCATGCCCCCTAACGGCGCTGCGGGGAAGGGCCAATGCTGCCGCCAAGGGGTGCGAAATGCGATGCGATGGGGAACGGTTATCACGGTTTGCGCGTCAAGGTCTCAGACAGAGCGAGGAACACCATGACCATTTTGAACAGGAAGAGCATGTCGCTGGGCGCGGCCTTGATCGCCGCAACCGTCGTGAGCGGCTGCGCCGGATCGGGCGTGCGCGATCGCGGTTTCGCGTCGTACCGCCAGTATGATTACAACCGCCCCGACCCCGCCTATGGCGGCTATGATGCCGGGCGCTATTATCGCGACGACCGCCGCTATCGCGAACGCCGCCTGGGCCGCAACGATCGTGTCTATCGCGGCCAGGACGGACGCTACTATTGCCGCCGCCCCGATGGCACCACCGGCCTGATCGTCGGCGGCCTTGCCGGCGGCGTGCTGGGCAATATCATCGCTCCGGGCGGGTCCGATACGCTGGGTACCATTCTGGGTGCAGCCGGCGGTGCCGTGGCCGGTCGGGCGATCGATCGCAACGGCGCGCGTTGCCGCTGACACTGCCGATGTTCACGAAAAAGGCGCCCCGGGTTTCCCCGAGGCGCCTTTCTTGCGTCTGAACAGTGGCGGCTTACCAGCTGTAATACATGTCGAATTCGACCGGCGAGGGGGTCGTTTCCCAACGCGTGACTTCGGCCCACTTCATTTCGATATAGGCTTCGATCTGGTCCTTGAGGAACACGTCGCCCTTCAGCAGGAAGTCGTGGTCGGCGATCAGCGAGTCGAGCGCTTCGCGCAAGCTTGCGCAGACGGTCGGCACTTCCTTCAGCTCTTCGGGCGGCAGGTCGTACAGGTTCTTGTCCATCGCCTCGCCGGGATGGATCTTGTTCTGGATGCCGTCGAGACCTGCCATCAGCAGCGCCGAATAGCACAGATACGGGTTGGCCATCGCGTCGGGGAAACGGAATTCCACGCGCTTGGCCTTCTCGCCGGTGCCATAGGGGATGCGGCACGATGCCGAACGGTTGCGGCTGGAATAGGCCAGCAGCACCGGTGCTTCAAAACCGGGCACCAGACGCTTGTAGCTGTTGGTGGTCGGGTTGGTGAAGGCGTTCAGCGCCTTGGCGTGCTTGATGACCCCGCCGATGAAGTACAGGCACATGTCCGACAGACCGGCATAGCCATTGCCTGCGAACAAGGGCTTGCCTTCCTTCCAGATCGAGATGTGGGTGTGCATGCCCGATCCGTTGTCCTGCTTGATCGGCTTGGGCATGAACGTTGCCGTCTTGCCATAGGCCTGCGCGACCATGTGAACGACATACTTGTAGATCTGCATGCGGTCGGCGGTCTGGGTCAGCGTGCCGAAGGTCAGGCCCAGCTCGTGCTGTGCGGCGGCGACTTCATGGTGATGCTTGTCGCAGGGCAGGCCCATTTCGAGCATGGTGCTGACCATTTCGGCGCGGACATCGACAACGCTGTCGACGGGAGCCACGGGGAAATAGCCGCCCTTGGCGCGCGGACGGTGAGCAAGGTTGCCGCTTTCGTACGCACGGCCCGAGTTGGTGGGCAGTTCGATGTCGTCGATCGAGAACATGGACCCTGCATAGCCGTCCGAGAAGCGCACATCGTCGAACATGAAGAACTCGGCTTCGGGGCCGACATACACGGTGTCACCGATGCCGGTCGACTGCAGATAGGCTTCGGCGCGCTTGGCGGTGCTGCGCGGATCGCGGGCATAGAGCTCGCCGGTGCCGGGCTCGACGATGTCGCAGAACAGGATCAGCATCGGATCGGCCGAGAACGGATCGATATAGGCCGCGTCCATGTCAGGGCGCAGGATCATGTCGGATTCGTTGATCGCCTTCCAGCCTTCGATCGACGATCCGTCGAACATCAGGCCGTCTTCCAGCTCGTCTTCGCCAATGACGCCGGCGCACATCGTGAGGTGCTGCCACTTGCCCTTGGGATCGGTGAAGCGGACGTCCACCCACTCGATCTCGTTTTCCTTGATCATTGCCAGAATGTCTTTGGCGGTTTTTGCCATGTTAGCTTTCCCTCTTCATGTAATCGCGATCAGGGCCCTGCGGCCCCCCCTTCGATTGGAACTGATGTTGTTGTTGCGGCCTTGCCGGGGCAGGCCTCTCCTGCAGGTTGCGCGCGCCTTGTTGAATCAGACCGCGTCGTTGTCGCGTTCACCCGTGCGGATGCGCAGAGCCGTCTCCACCGGGATCACGAAAATCTTGCCATCACCGATACGGCCCGTCTGCGCGGCGGCGGCGATCGCTTCCACCACGCGATCGGCCAGTGCGTCGTCGACCACCACTTCCAGCTTCACCTTGGGCAGGAAGTCCACGATATATTCGGCGCCCCGGTACAGCTCGGTATGGCCCTTCTGCCGCCCGAAGCCCTTGGCCTCGGTCACGGTAATGCCGGATACGCCGACTTCATGCAGCGCCTCCTTCACCTCATCGAGCTTGAACGGTTTGATGATCGCCTCGATCTTCTTCATAAGTCCCTGATCATCCTGTCATCGGCCGCCGCGCCCGGTGGGGCAGGGCGGTTATGGGAAAGAACGGTGCAGGCACGCCGCACCGTTATGGATATTGCCGCAAAGGTCTCCGGGCGTGTGCGCGGCACTGCGCCCGAGTCCCCCATGGACTGCTACCAAACAATTAACGTGCCAAGACGCAATCCGCCACAAAAGCTTGGGCGTCTTGCAACATTATTACGGGGCGTGATGGAATTGCGGGCAAGCAGTGTTCACAGTGCCTATATTTTGAGCAGTTCGCGCGTGCGCGGTGGCGATTGTCAGGCAGGCTGTGGTGGGATATAATCCTACTATCGCAAAAGGACGAGTTATGGAAAAAGCCAGCATCACACTGACCGAGGCTCATCATCAAATGCTTCATGCCGCTATTGAAGCGGGCGAATATGCGAGCATCAGCGAGGCCATTCGCGATGCGCTGCGCGGCTGGGAAATCCAGCGGCGCGTGCGTGAGGCAGAGCTCGAGGATCTGCGCCGCGAAATCCAGAAAGGTATCGATGACATCGAGGCTGGCCGCGTGGTTGCGTGGGATCCGGAGGCGATGAAGCAACGCCTTCGCGCCAAGTTTGCCCAGTGATCGCATTGATCATCTCTGCCGAGGCACAGGATGATCTCAATGCCATTGCCGAGTTTATTGCGCGAGACAATCTGTTGGCTGCCGAGCAGTTCATTGACAGGTTGACGGGCATATTCGGGCGGCTCTGTGAAGCCCCTGGCATCGGCTCTCTGCGCGACGAACTGATGCCCGGTTTGCGGGGGCGAGCCTTTGGCAGCTATATCGTCTATTACAGGATGGGCCACGACAGTCTTGAGATCATCCGCGTCGTGCACAGCGCGCGTGACCAGGCTAAGCTATTCCGTGCTCCTCCGGCAATGGAGCGCTATCCATCAATAAGGCGGATGGTCCAATCCCTTGGGGCTCTTGGTAAAGATCTCGCAGCCCGTCTCGGTGATGCCGATCGAGTGCTCGAACTGAGCCGACAGCGACCGGTCGCGGGTCACGGCCGTCCAGCCATCTTCCAGCATCTTGACCGCCGGCTTGCCGATGTTGATCATCGGCTCGATGGTGAAGAACATGCCGGGGCGAAGCTCTGGCCCGGTCCCGGGGCGACCAGCGTGGACGACCTCGGGCGCATCGTGAAACAGGCGTCCCAGGCCATGGCCGCAGAAATCGCGGACCACGCCATAGCGGTGCTTTTCCGCGAATGACTGGATCGCATGCGCAACGTCGCCCATGCGGTTGCCGGGCCGAGCCTGCTCGATGCCCAGCATCAGGCACTCATAGGTCACATCGACAAGGCGCCGCGCCTTGACGCCGACATCGCCGATCAGGAACATGCGGCTGGTGTCGCCATGCCAGCCATCGACGATCGGGGTGACATCGATATTGATGATGTCGCCGTCCTTGAGCTTCCGGTCGGCGGGGATGCCGTGGCACACGACATGGTTGATCGAGGTGCAGCAGCTGTGCGTGAATCCGCGATAGCCCAAAGTCGCCGGAATGCCGCCGCCCGCCAGCATCAGTTCGCGCGCCCTGGCGTCGATCTCTGCCGTGGTCACGCCTTCGGTGACGAACGCGGTCAGCTCGTCCAGAACATGGGCGGCGAGCTGGCCTGCCTTGCGCATTCCATCAAAGCCATCCTGGCCGTGGAGCTTGATCGTGCCGTCGCGCATCGGCGTGTCGGCGTTCGTGACGGTGACATACTGGTTCATGGTGATTCCATATAGGGGAGGGCAATCGCTTTTGCGACCCCGACATTGGCATGGACTTAGTCCGTTGACTTAGTCCAGTCAATGGGCTAACCGTGTTGCATGACCAGCATCGTCAACGTCCATGACGCGAAAACGCATTTTTCCAAGCTGCTTGACCGCGCGCATGCGGGCGAGGAGATCATCCTGGCCAAGGCGGGCAAGCCCTATGCCCGGCTGGTACCGCTGGAAAAGCCCAGGGTGGAGCGACGGCCCGGCGGGCTCAAGGCCAAGATTCCCGATGGTTTCTTCTTTGATCCGTTGCCCGAAGAAGAGCTTCGGGCCTGGGAGTGAACGGCCTTCTTTTCGACACGCATGCGCTGATCTGGTGGTGGAACGACAATCCGCTGCTCTCGCAAGGCGTGCGGCGCAGGCTGCTCGACCCGTCTGGTTCCATCTACGTGAGCGCCGCATCGGCATGGGAAGTGGCGACGAAGGTGCGGCTGGGCAAATGGGCCGAAGCCGAAGAGGCCGCCGAACTTTTCGAGAGCCTTTGCGATCGCAACGGGTTTGAATTGCTGCCGGTGAGCGTTGCGCACGGCCTGCTCGCCGGAGCACTGCCCGGCGAGCATCGCGACCCGTTCGACCGGATGATCGCGGCGCAGGCGATTCATGACGACCTCGTCGTGATCACCCGTGACCCCGCGCTGGCCGCCTTGGGCTGCGCCACCTTCTGGGAATGACGCACCTTTTCGCCGTTCACGCTTCGTAGGTCGAAAAGCCCTTGCCCAGCGCCATTTGGCGTGGCCCGGCCGTGCCGACCGCGACTGTTGCCGGCCAGCGGATGCCATTGGGCAGCAATCGATCCTTGGCGATGCGCACCACCGAAACCTTGTCGCCCTGGTTGCCGCCCAGCACGTAATAGCCTTGGCTATCCTCGCCGACATAGAAGCCGACATGGCCCTTCCAGCTGGTCGGCTTTTCGCGCCAGAATACCAGGATCGCGCCGGGTTGGGGTGCGCAGGGTCCACCGAACCGTTTCCAGTTCTGCGCGCCCAGGGGATTGGCGGGGAGCGGCTCGCTGCTCAATGTCGTGCCGATGCAATGCGCGACGAACAGCCCGCACCACGCGATATCATCCGATTTGTAGGGGATGCCCAGATCGGTCGCCCAATCGAGAATGACATGGTTGTTATCGGGGCCGGGCTTTTCCCGGACGCCAAGCAGTTTCCTGGCTTCCAGCAGCCATGGGATGGCAGGGTCGTCGATGATGTCGGCCGACAGTGCGGCTCCCTGCGCCGGGTTGTCGAGGCCAAGCGCGGCCTTGGTCAGCGGCCCGACAATGCCATCGACCTGCAGGCCATGGGCAGCCTGAAAGGCCCTGACCGCAGCTTCGGTGCGCTTGCCCCAGCTGCCATCGATATTGCCCGGGCTGAACCCCCTGGCGGCGAGTGCCTGTTGAACCAATACGACGTTTGATTTCGCTGACATTGTACGGGACCTCCGACTCATTCAAAGCGTGCTGACGACGCTGAGGATAAGGCAGCGCTGCGCGCCGGCTGGTCCAATCTGGTCCATTTCCGAGCGAAGCCCGGGCAGATGCAGATGCGGCCCGGTGCGCTGGCGGCGCGCTCGGGTCTTGCGCGGCCGGGCAAAGTGGGTATTGCAATGCCCTTATGCTCCCCACCCAAAACCCCCGCATCTGGACCGCCGCGCTGATCGTGATCGGCGACGAAATCCTCTCTGGCCGCACCCAGGACAAGAATGTCGCGCAGGTCGCGACATGGCTGAATGTGCAGGGAATCCGGCTGAAAGAGGTGCGGGTGGTCGCCGATGACATGGATGCGATCGTCGAGGCGGTGAACCTGCTGCGCGCGCGCAACGATTACCTGTTCACCACCGGCGGGATCGGCCCGACGCATGACGATATCACCGTCGATGCCATTGCGCAGGCGCTGGGCGTCGCCGTGGTGATCCACCCGACAGCCCGCGCCATTCTGGAGCGATATTATGAGACGCGTGGCGGCCTGAACGAAGGGCGGCTGCGCATGGCGCGGGTGCCCGAGGGTGCAGAGCTGATCGAAAACCGCATGTCGGGGGCGCCGGGCATCCAGATCGGCAACGTGTTCCTGATGGCGGGCGTGCCGCATATTACCGCAGGCATGCTCGATGCGCTCACTGGCACGCTCGAAGGCGGATTGCCGGTGCTGTCAGCCACCCTTGGCTGCTGGGTCGCCGAGAGCGAGGTCGCAGACATGCTGGGCGCGACCGAACGCGCGCACGAGGGATGCCAGATTGGCAGCTATCCGTTCTTCCGCGAGGGCAAGGTCGGCGCGAACTTCGTCATCCGCTCGGTCGATCAGGCGCAGCTCGATGGCTGTGCCGCCGCGTTGACGTCCGCGCTTCAGGCCACCGGGCGCGAGGTCACGCCCGGCGGTATCTGATCAATCTTGCGCCGATCAATCTTCAGGTGCGATGGTGACCTTCAGGCCGTCGAGCGCGGCGGTCATCTGGATCTGGCACGACAGACGCGAGGTGGCGTTGCGATGATCCGAGCTGTCCAGCAGATCGTCTTCATCGGCGCTGATCGGGGGCAGCTTGTCGGTCCACTCGCCATCGACATGGATATGGCAGGTCGCGCACGAGCAGCATCCGCCGCACAGCGCCAGCAGTTCGTCGAAACCATTGTCGCGGATCGCTTCCATAACGGACAGGCCGTTATCGGCGTCAATGGTGCTCTCTTCGCCTGCGCGGTTGATGACGGTCAGCTTTGGCATGGAAACTCCCCACAAGATGGCAGGGACGTCTGGTCCCAGCAAACGCCGCTGCTATGATCAACGCGACGCCCGAATGCAAGGGGCGGATAGGGCCGGGAACCAAGATATGGGAATGACAGAGCAGCAACTCACCCAGGGGCTCGACGCGGTTGCGGCGCGCGAACCAGCGATTGCGCGCGCGCTCTCCATCGCCGGCTATCCCGAAACGCGCATTCGGGAGAGGGGCTATGCAACCTTGCTGCGCACCATCGTCGGCCAGCAGGTCAGCGTGGCATCAGCGGCATCGGTGTGGACCAAGCTGGAGGCGGCACTGGGCACCGGCTGCGCGCCCGAAGTGCTGATCGCAGCGGATTTCGATGCTTTGCGCGCCTGCGGGCTGTCGCGCCAGAAACAGGGCTATGCCCGGTCGCTGGCAGAACTGGTGGTGGCAGGCGCGCTCGACCTGGAGCAGTTGCCCGCCGACGACGAGGCCGCGATTGCCGAGCTGGTGCGGATCAAGGGCATCGGCCGCTGGTCGGCGGAAATCTATCTGCTGTTCGCCGAAGGACGTCCCGATATCTGGCCGGCAGGCGACCTGGCGGTGCAGGCAGGGATCGGGCGCATCCTGGGGCTGGAGGCGCGCCCCTCGGAGAAGGAGACGCGCCTGATCGCCGAGCCCTGGTCACCGCATCGCGGCGCGGTCGCGATCCTGACCTGGCATTGCTACAACAACGCCGCGCTGTGACCGATCAGCCCTTGAACAGGATGCGGCCATTGGCCAGCCGGTTGCGGTTGAGCGAGGTCACTTCCTTGAGGAAGCTGGTGGGCTTCTTGTAGAACTTGCTGCCGGGGTTGATCTTCAACCCTGCGGCGGTGGCGACTTCGCCGATGAAATGGACGCAGTTGGCCTTGTTGAGGTTGTAGCTCTTCTGCTTCTTGGTGCGCCATTTCTCGCGCACCGCGATCACCGCGCGATATTCGGCATCGGTCAACTCATAGCTGAAATGCGGTGCGCTGCTGGCGATGTACTTGGGCTTGAGCACGCTGGTCTCGCCCTCGACCCAGCCGAACAGGATGCTGGGTCCGGTGCTGGTGGCGGTGAAGCCGATATTGGTGTCGACCATTTCGCCGGTCGAATCGACCTTGCCCTTCAGCGTCGCGAAGGCATGCGGAAACTGGCTGCCCAGTTCGTGGCTGTAGAAGGTGATGGTCACGGCGGCGTGCGCGGCATGGGCCCAGCACAGCATCGGCGCGATGAAAAAGGTCAGCATCAGGCGCTTGATCATCATCGATTGGTTCCCTGGGGGCTTGGTGAAGATGGCTTTGTGGAAATGGCCTCGTCCAGCCATGCAGCCGAATCGGCCGGACTCTGCTTGTCGTCGTCCCTGTCGACGCGATAATTGGCCTCACGCATTTTTTCCACCGGGATTGCGCCGACCAGAGGCTTGAGCGCCGCGACCAGCTGTGGGTCGGCGGCGGCGGAGCGGCTGACCATCAGGATCGCGTCGTACGAGGGCACTGCGCCCTTTGGATCTTCCAGCACGACAAAGCCATTCGCGGCGATGCGGCCATCGGACGAGAAGGCCGAGATGATGTCCGCCTCGCCCAGCGCCAGCGCGCGGTACATGAAGGTGGGTTCGAACGCGCGCCGGCCCTTGAAGCGCAGCGGATAGGCGGCCTGCACCATCTGCCATTCGGGCCGTTCCAGAAACTCGACATCGGTGCCGAACACGAACTGCGGCGCGACGCGGACAACATCGTCGAGGCTGCGCAGCCCCAGCCGCCGGGCATCGTCGGGCCGCACGGCAAAGGCATAGGTGTTCTCGAACCCCAAGGCCCCGACCAGCTGCACGCCATGCTGCGCGTTGGCCCAGCGGGCGATCGCGGCGATCATGTCGGCGCGGGGCTCGGGGTCCTGCCGCCGCATTTCGTTGGTCCAGATCGTACCGGCATAGTCGACAAGGATCTGCACCTCGTCGGTCGCCAGCGCGCGGAACACCACCGCGCTGCCGAGCCCCTCGCGATAGCGCACCGCATAGCCCGCCTTTTCCAGCCGCTGGCCGATCAGCCGTGCAAGAATATACTGTTCTGAGAAGCGCTTGGCGCCGATAGTTACCACCGGCTTGTCACTCTGCGGCGCTGGCCACAGCGCGATGGCCAGCCCGGCGGCAAGCGCGATGCCGGCTCCCCAGATCCGCTTGTGCCTGCGCCAGCGGATGCCGCTTTCGATCAACCCGAGTAGCAGGTCGACGGTGATCGCAAGGCCAGCGGCGACCAGGCATCCGGCGAGCACCAGCGACCAGTTCTGCGTCTGCAGCCCGGCAAAGATCAGGTCGCCCAGGCTGGGCTGGCCGACGGTGGTGGACAGCGTCGCCGCGCCGATCGTCCACACCGCGGCGGTGCGCACGCCCGCCATGATCGTGGGCGAGGCGAGCGGGGCTTCGACCAGCCAGAGCTTCTGCAGGCCTGTCATGCCCACGCCATCGGCGGCCTCGACCATCGCCGGTTCGACCGACCGCAGCCCGGTCACCGCGTTGCGCAGGATCGGCAGCAGCGCATAGAGCGTCAGCGCGAGCAGCGAGGGCAGGAAGCCCAAAGGCGAGATGGCATCGCCAAAGACGGTGGAGAGCGCGAGCAGCAGCGGAAAGAACAGGGCGAGCAGCGCCAGCGCGGGGATGGTCTGGATCAGGCTGGCAAAGCCCAGTGTGACACTTGCCACTGTCCGGCTGCGCACCGACCAGATCGCGAGCGGCAGCGCGATCAGCAGCGCAAGGCCCAGAGCGGCAAAGCTCAGCTGCACATGCTGTGCGAGCAGATCGAGGATGCGCGGCCAGTCAAGCGTCATCTGTTTTGCTCGCTACCGTGCGGCGCACACGTCCCTCGACTTCGCTCGGGAACTCGGAGAGGGGGGTGAACTGGTCTTCTCACATTCACCCCGGCGCATACGTCCCTCGACTTCGCTCGGGACAGACGGGAGAGGGTGAATTGGTTTCCCTGATTCACCCCAGAGCATAGTTCTCCGAGTTCCCGAGCGAAGTCGAGGGGCCTACGCACCCAGCTTCCCTTCCGCATGGCGCATCGCGGTGATCCGCTCCGCCTGCAGCCGGGGCACCGCCACGAGCGCCTCGGCCTCCGCGCCGCAGCCGCCCGCGATCAGCTGCGCCGGCGTCGCGTCCGCCGCGATCCGGCCTGCGTCCATCACCCACACGCGGTCGGCGAACAGCAGGGCCTCGGCCATGTCGTGCGTGACCATGATCGTGGTCAGCCCCAGCCGTTCGTGCAGCGCGCGATATTGCTCGCCCAGCGCCTCGCGGGTGACGGGGTCGAGCGCGCCGAACGGTTCGTCCATCAGCATCAGCCCCGGCTCTCCGGCCAGCGCGCGGGCGACGCCGACGCGCTGCTGCTGCCCGCCCGACAGCTGCTCGGGCAGGCGCGCCGCGAAATCGCGTGGCAGATCGACGAGGTCGAGCAAGGTCGCCACGCGCGCTTCCGCCAGTGGTTTGCCGGTGGCGAGCCGCGCGCCGATGCCGATGTTCTGCGCCACGGTCATGTGCGGGAACAGGCCGATGTTCTGGAACACATAGCCGATCGAGCGGCGCAGCTGATGGGGTTCTTGGCTCGCAACATCCGCGCCATCGATTCGCACATTGCCGGTATCGGGCTCGATCAGCCGGTTGACCGTCTTGAGCAATGTCGACTTGCCCGATCCGGATGATCCGACGATGGCGACGAAGGTGCCCGGCGAAATTGTCGCATCAACGCACGCGATGGCGACCGTGCTGCCATAAGCCTTGGCGACGCCCTCGAACGCTACGGCAGGGCCGCGCGCGCTGGCGGGCCGGGAGAAAGAGGGGGAGGTCGCCATGCAGACCTGCTTATAGGCGGCGCTTTGTGGCGCTGGCTAGCCACTTGCGTGATGCGTGACGCGGCCATAGCGTGGCAGCAGAACCCACCTCCGTTTGTCCCGAGCGAAGTCGAGGGACGTATACGCAACCGCTGGCGCATACGTCCCTCGACTTCGCTCGGGAACTCGGGAAGGTTGGAGCCAGGGGAGCCTCAATCAATGACCGACACCAAGTATATCTTCATCACCGGCGGCGCATCAGGCATCGGGCGCGAAGTCGCGCGGTTCTTTGGCGGCAAGGGCTGGTTCGTCGGGCTGGCCGATGTCAACGTGAAGGGCATGGAAGAGACCGCTGCGATGCTGCCGGCGGGCATGTCGTCGATCCACAGCCTCGATGTGCGCAGCCGCGAGCAGTGGACGAGCGCGCTCGAGACGTTTGCCGAGAAGAGCGGCGGCAAGCTGCATGTGCTGTTCAACAATGCCGGGGTCGGCATCGGCGGGCCACTGGAAGACCATAGCGAATCCGATATCGAAAAGCTGGTCGACATCAACTTCAAGGGCGTCGTCTATGGCGCGCATATCGGGCACAAATATCTGAAGGCTACGCCCGGATCGTGCCTGCTCAACACCTCGTCGGCGTCCGGCATCTATGGCTCGGCGGGTCTGTCGGTCTATTCCGCTACCAAGTTCGCGGTGCGCGGGCTTTCCGAAGCTCTCGACATCGAATGGTCTGTCGATGGCATCCGCGTGCGCGCCTTGCTGCCGAGCTTCATCGATACGCCGCTGCTCGACGGCGCGCCCGCCAACAGCAACCAGTCGATCGGCCAGAGCGTGACCGCTGCGGGGCTGGAAATCTCACCCGTGTTGCTCGTTGCCGAGGCGGCCTGGGCCGCGGTGCACGATGCGAAGAACGTGCACAGCTATGTCGGCCCCACCGCCAAGCGGCTGGCGTTTGCGGCGAAATGGATGCCCGGATCGATCCGCAAGCGCGGTGGCCTGATGGTCCGCAAGGCGCGCGGGGAGTAATCGTCGGCACCGCCCGTCCGCAAGCGCGTTACAGGAGTCACGCATTCAGGAACCCCGGTTTTCGCAGACTTCGGCCGACGTCCGCTATTGGAGGAAGCTTCAAGCAGCGCGAATGGCCGATCGTGGGTGGTTAGCTGTCTTTTGTGCATCCCGTCGTTTGCGACACATCATAAGGCGGAAGATTGCAGCCACACTGCCAATCTCGCATGGTCTTGCTTGCGACATGGTAGCTGCCGCCCGCTACCCTAAACTGGTTGTCGTCGATCACTCCGGCGGCGCGGGGTGGCTTGAAGTAAACACCAGCGGGAACCCTCAAGTAGTCTGGCTGGACAAATTGAACTTCAATGATGCTCGGCGTCTCTAACAGTCCTGAATCACGAAAATAGTAGAATCGCGACCATCGTGCCAACTTGCCGATGCAACCCTGTCGCGCTGTCCATTTTTCGATTGGCGCGATGTCTGCCGCCGTCGGAGAAGTCTTGCTGCACGCAGCAACGAGCAAGGCAATGGCGATTATGGCAGGCCTATGGTGTCGCATAGATAGGCCATCGTAGCGCCCAAAGAGATGTCTGCAATGGGGTCGGGAAAAGAATTTCCGCTTTTGGCCTCGTTGAAGCGATAGCTGCCGTTTCGCTGGCCTAGAGCCCGGCAGACGCTCGCAAGTCCAGTCGTTCCAGGATGCTCGCTCACGAATGATTGATAAGCCGGGATATTGGCAGGCTGGGCGAACTCTGATCCTTTCTGACAGCCTCGCACTATCCGAATACGCGCCGTCCATGCGTCACGCGGTCGGACATCGCCATCGTCGTCAGCTGCGCATTCACGCGGATGCAGCTGGGCATCACGCTCGCGTCGGTGACCAGCACATTGGCGGTGCCGTGGACGCGCTGGTCGAGATCGACCACGCCCTTGGCCGGATCGGCATTGATCGCGTTGCCGCCGTGCGGGTGGCTTGACGAGAGCACGACATCGTCGGGTTCGGAGATGCTGTCCCAGTAGAACTGGTCGATCTCCTCGTCGCTGATCCCCCTGTGCAGCGTCTGGCCGTGGAGCAGCGCCGGGTAGACCTCTTGCGCGCCACCACGGAAATGTACCTTGGTCAGCGTCGAGAGCGCGCGGCGCAGCACGGCCAGATCGGTCGGCTGCAGCACGAAGTCGAGCCTGCCCTTCCTGATCGTGCCCAGCCGGTCGGCGGGGAACAGGACGCCTGCCGAGGCCAGCAGGTTGTAGTGCCGCATCCGCCGGAAATGCTCGTCGAACCAGCCCGGGACGAGCGAGGCCATGCTCATCGGCGGCTGGAAATGGCTCTCGATCAGGAAATCGCCGCGATCGATGAAGGTCGCCATCTGGTCCTCGTCCCAGGCGTTGACCGCATCGGGCATCAACGCAGGCACCGGGCAGGCGATGTTGAGCGATATGCCCTTGCCGGTGCCCTTAATGCCGCTGGCTGAGAGGATGTTGCTCGATGCGATCGTGCCAGCAGCGACGATCACGCCCTTGGTGACGCGGATCGTCTTGGCGCGGCCATCGGGCAGCATCACCTGCACCGATGTGGCGCGCCTGCGGCCCTGGTCGTCGCGCCCGTCCCAGCCGATATGCGCGACCTCGGCATGCGCCAGGATGCGCGCCTTGCGCGGGGCGCTCAGCGTCGCGTGGCGCAGGAAGCTCTCGGGCATTGCGCGCTTGCGGCCATAGGGGCAGCCGGTGTTGCAATATCCGCAGGAAACACAGGCGTTTGCCTCGGTCTTCTGTCCCCAGTTCTTGCGGAACCAGCCCGAGACCGCGCGCGCATCGAGCGGGTCGGCGGAGCCTGCGCGATACGCATCCCAGCCGGTCAGCAGCCGCGTGCCGTTGTTGCGCCCCAGCCGCCGGTCGATCTCGTGCACGCCCAGCCGGCATTCGACGCGGGCATAGCTCGCCTCGAGCGCGGCCTCATCGATCGGCGCGCCCTGCGCCGCCCAACCCTGCAGCACATTATTGGCATCGGGGTGCGTCTCGCCTGCGCGTGCCAGCCGCAGGCAGATGCCGTTGTTGACCACGGTCGAGCCGCCGACGGTGCGCCCCTGGAAGACGATGATGTCGCGGTTGCGCGTCGTCTGGATCGCGCCGTCCTTGAACAGGCTCGACGACATATGCGCCTCGTTGGGCGTCATCCGCGCGCTGGGCATATACGGCCCGGCTTCGATCACCAGCACCTCATAGCCCTGGTCGGCGAGGTTCGATGCCGCAACCGCGCCGCCCGCGCCCGATCCGATCACCACCACCTCGACGCTGTCGGGGATCGCGTCCTCGCCGACGAACACGGTATAGGGCAGGTCGTTGCCGACATGCTCGGTGATCAGCGGGTCGTCGGGCGTGCCCGCGCGCTCCCGGTGGCGGGGCAAAGTGAATCCCATCGACTGGAACACCGGATTGGCCCGGTTGGCATCTTCTGCCGCTGCATCGCTGGCGTTCTCGTCGTCCTGATCGATCCAGTGGCCGTAATAGCCGGCATATACGATGCCGCGGATGCGGGCCATGTCCTGGAAGATGTCGATCCGGCTCTTCGCCAGCCTTCGCTCGATCCGCCAGATGCGGAAATTGCGCGGCGCGAAGTGCCAGACCGGCCCGCCCAGCACCAGCCAGGTCGCGATCACCGACAGAGCAGTGTTGCGCGGCGTGTCCCCCTCGATATTCGCGAACAGCCGCTGGAGATTATCGACCACCTGTGCCGGCGAAATCGCCATCTGTGCAGGCTCGACGAACAAGGTCTCGGCCAACCGCTTCCAGATCGCGGCCTCAAACGGATTGAACGGCTTCCTCATCATGTCGCGAATCCCCCCTGACCCTGGAGGATAGGCTAGCATCGCGATCCGGAATTGTAAGATTTCGCCGGATTAAAGCGCGTTAATCCCGCAGTCAGTCCATCGCGCACACGCGGGCGTCGAGCTTTCCGCCCGCGATCTCGAGCCGGTTGAACGAGGGGCGTGTCGCGCGCACCCGTTCTGACAGCGTGCCCGCGCCGATCAGGCGGATGGGGCCGCCGGCGGTCGTCACGTCGAGGTCGAACGGATCGTGGACATGGCCCGACAGCACAGCATCGGCGCCTGCCGCCGCGAGCGCTTCCAGCGCAGCGCGGCCGCCGGTGGTGCGGCCGCTCGATTGCGTTTCGGCTTCGATCAGCGGGTGGTGGGCCAGCACGATGCTGACGCTGTCGGCCGGTCGGCTCGCCAGCGAATGAAGCGCTTCACGCAGCGCGCGCTGGTTGACCTTGCCCTTCGACCAGTTGAGCCGCCATTGCGCCCGCGCGGTCGTGGGCAGCGACACCAGATGCACGCCGTCTATGGTCACGCCGTCATGGAACTGGTCCTGCAGCCGCATCACCCGGCCATAGGGCCGCCAGATGCGCCGCACCGGGTTGAAATAGGGCAAGTCGTGGTTGCCCGGCTCGATCAGCACCGGGCGACCCAGCGCGGCCAGCCAGGCCTGCGCGGCGGCGAATTCGGCAGACCGGGCGCGCATGGTCAGATCGCCGGTGATGATTACCGCATCGGGCCGGGCGCTATCGACCTGCTGCTGGAACCAGGCCAAAGCCGCGCCGTCCTCCGCACCGAAATGCAGGTCGCTCGCGTGAAACAGCACGGTCATGGGGCAGGCGGGGGGCTGTCTTTGGTGGGACGGGTTTCGATGAAGCGATGCGGGGCGCGAGCCAGCCGCAGCGTATCGCCAGGGCGGCATTCGGCGGGCTCGCCATCGATCAACAGGCCGATGGTGTCGGCCTCGCTGGTCAGCGTCGCCGTGACGGCGCTGCCCAGATCGACGCGCGGGCCTTCGCGGAAATCGCCGTTCAGCCAGGCGCTGGCATGCGCCATGACCTCACCAATGCTCGATGCGGTAAAACCACACAGCGCCATGGCATTGTCGCGTGGTGCGGCGAAGATCGCGGGGAAGCGGTCCTCGCTCCCTTCGACGCCCACCTCCGGCCCGCCCAGGCTGTCGGATATTGCGGCGGGAATCGCGTTGAACACCAGGTCGGCGAGTTCGCTGTGGCGCGCGTTCTCGCGGACCTGTGCCCAGCTGGTCGTCGGCCCCGCGATCACGCCGACATAGGCGATACTGTCGCCGATCTCGACCGTGTTCAACTGACGCGTCCGGCGGTTGCGGCCCGCCTCCGCAATGATGACGTTGCAGCTCTGTTCGCCATGCAGTGCGCGGGCGAGCAGGTTCATCGTGCCACCGGGCAGGATCAGCACGTCTCCGCCCCATCCCGCCGCCGCCTTGAGCGCGCTGTTGGTGGTGCCGTCGCCGGCGTAGATCGTGAGCGTATCGACACCCGCAGCGTCGAGCTCAGCCGGCGTCGGCAGATCCTCATCCGGGCAGCGGACGATACGGTCCACCGGCTGATCGCTCTGCGCAAACCGGTTTACAAGATCGGCGATGACGTCAGCATCGTAGCTGCCGCTTGCCTCGTTCACGATAAGCCATGTGGTTGTCATGCGCGCTCAACGCGGCTGGGGGCGATTGGTGCCGTTGCGCCGGGTAATTTTATGCCCCGCCATGCCGATGCGCATTCCCTGCTGACAGTCGAGCGCACCCCTGCTAATCGCGCGAGCATGACCGAACTCAAGCACATCCGCAATTTCTCCATCATCGCGCATATCGACCATGGCAAATCGACCCTGGCAGACCGGCTGATCCAGCAAACCGGGGGCCTCACCGAGCGCGAAATGTCGGCGCAGGTGCTCGACAACATGGACATCGAGAAAGAGCGCGGGATCACCATCAAGGCGCAGACCGTTCGGCTGAACTATACCGCCAAGGACGGCCAGCTGTACGAGCTGAACCTGATGGACACGCCGGGCCATGTCGACTTCGCGTACGAAGTCTCGCGCTCGCTCGCCGCGTGCGAAGGCGCGCTGCTGGTGGTCGATGCCGCGCAGGGCGTCGAAGCACAGACTTTGGCCAATGTGTACCAGTCGATCGAGCACGATCACGAGATCCTGCCGGTCATCAACAAGATCGATCTGCCCGCCGCCGAACCTGAAAAGGTGAAGAAGGAGATCGAGGACATCATCGGCCTTGACGCCTCCGAAGCCGTGCTGGCCAGCGCCAAGTCAGGGATAGGCATCGAGGAAATTCTCGAGCAGATCGTCAAGAAGATTCCCCCGCCCAAGGGCGACCGCGATGCGCCGCTCGAGGCGATGCTGGTCGACAGCTGGTACGACCCGTATCTGGGCGTCGTCATTCTGGTCCGCGTCGTCAACGGCGTGATGAAAAAGGGCCAGAACATCAAGTTCATGGCCGGCGGCACCGAGCATCTGGTCGATCGCGTCGGCTGCATGCGGCCCAAGATCGAGAACCTGCCCGAACTGGCAGCGGGCGAGATCGGCTTCATCACCGCGCAGATCAAGGACATCAGCCAGACGCGCGTCGGCGACACCATCACCACGGTGAAGAACCCCGCAGCCAATCCGTTGCCGGGCTTCAAGGAAGTGCAGCCGGTGGTATTCTGCGGATTGTTCCCGGTCGATGCCAATGACTTCGACAAGCTGCGTGACAGCATTTCCAAGCTGCGGCTCAACGATGCCTCGTTCAGCTTCGAGATGGAATCGAGCGCCGCGCTCGGCTTCGGCTTCCGCTGCGGTTTTCTCGGCCTGCTGCATCTGGAGATCATCCAGGAGCGGCTGACGCGCGAATACGACCTCGACCTCATCACCACCGCGCCGTCGGTGGTCTACAAGATCCAGCTGACGTACGGTGGCGGCGAGATCGAGCTGCACAATCCGGCGGACATGCCCGACCCGACCAAGATCGACGAGATCATGGAGCCGTGGATTGAGGCGGTCATTTACTGCCCCGACGAGTATCTCGGCAGCATCCTCAAGCTGTGCCAGGACCGGCGCGGCATCCAGAAGAACCTGACCTATGTCGGTGGCCGCGCGCAGGTGACGTACGAGCTGCCGCTCAACGAAGTGGTGTTCGATTTCTATGACCGTCTGAAGTCGATCTCGCGCGGCTATGCGTCGTTCGATTACCATCAGATCGGCTATCGCGAGGGCGACCTCGTCAAGATGTCGATCATGGTCAATGCCGAGCCCGTCGATGCTTTGAGCATGATCGTCCACCGCGGCACCGCCGAATCGCGCGGCCGCGGCATGTGCGAGCGGCTGAAGGACCTGATCCCGCGCCACCTGTTCAAGATCCCGATCCAGGCGGCGATCGGCGGCAAGGTGATCGCGCGCGAGACGATCGCCGCGATGCGCAAGGACGTCACCGCCAAATGCTATGGCGGCGACATCAGCCGCAAGAAGAAGCTGCTCGACAAGCAGAAGGAAGGCAAGAAGCGGATGCGCGAGTACGGCTCGGTCAGCATCCCGCAGGAAGCCTTCATCGCCGCGCTCCGCATGGGCGAGGAGTGATCAGCCGCTCACCTGCTGCTCTGCGGCAGGTGGTGCAGGATCGCTGACGGTCTCGGCGACGGGGGCAGGGACGTAGGCGATGGGCGCAGGCTCATCGCCCGCCTCTTCCGCCGGAGAAATCCGCATCGGGATAGCGGTGGCGATGCCGTAGCTGATGATCAGCGTGCCCAGGATCGACCACATCGCGACAGCAGCAAGGCCGATCAGCTGCGCGAGCAGCTGGCCGCCGATGCCGCCTTCGCCAGTATAGCCGACGCCACCGAAGCTGGCGCTCATGAATATCGCGACCAGCAGTGCGCCGACCAGGCCGCCGACGCCGTGCAATGCGAAGGCGTGGTTGCTGTCATCGATCGCCAATGTCTCGGTGACGAAACGTAGCGCAAAATAGCACGCCGGGGCGGCGATCAGCCCGATGATGATGGCTGCGCCCGGTGATACCAGTCCGGAGGCGGGCGCAATCGCGGCAAGGCCTGCGACAAGGCCCGAGACCAGCCCCATCGCGGTGACGGCGCCGGTGCGCAGCTTCTCGATCAATGTCCACACCAGCGCGCTGACGCAGGCCGCGACATGCGCATTGATGATCGCGCTGCTGGCGTCATCGGTCGCGGCCAGTGTCCAGCCGCCCGCCAGCGCGAAATTGCCGACAAACAGCAAGGCACCGCCTGCCAGGACCATCAGCGGATTGTGCGTGGCAGTGGCATTGCCCGGCCAGCCCGTGCGGCGTCCGATAACCAAAGCTGCGACCAGAGCGGAAAGCCCGGCGCAGAAATGCAGCGCGATGCCGCCGGAAAAATCGAGCACGCCAAAGCCATACAGCCAGCCGCCGCCCCAGATCCAGTGCGCAACCGGCGCATAGACGATCAGGCTCCACAGCCCGCCAAAGGCCAGCGCCCAGCCAAAGCGGCCGCGCCCGGCCCATGCGCCTGCCACCAGCACGGCGGCGAACATGGCCGCTGCAATCTGAAAGAACACGAACGCGCTTTCCGGAACCGCGGTGCCGAAGCGGACATCGCCGAGCACGATCAGCATCCAGGCATTGCCGCCGCCGATCACGCCGCCGCTGGGATCGCCGAATGCCAGCGTGTAGCCGACTATGACCCAAAGCAGCGAGACCAGAGCGGCGATCGCGGTGCCCTGCAGGAACACGCCCTGTGCCGCGCGCGCAGTACCGCGCCCTGCCTGCATCAGCAGCACGCCGGGCAGCGCGAACAGCATCACCAGCGCGGCGCAGATCAGCAGGAAAGCGGTGTCGCCGGCGTTGGAAACATCGAGCGTCGCCGGGTCGACGATCGCGGGTGCAGCCCAGGCGGGCGTGGCCAGCCCCGCCGCTGCGAGAGTGAAAATGCGCGCCAGCCTTGCGATCATGCCTTCGACTTTCCCAACTGTTTTGCCCCGCGCAAAGGCGTCGGCAATTTTGCTGCTTTGTGCAACAGTTTGGCAAATAATCGATTAACGCGCGCAGTATTCCGCCGCGCGCTGTTCTTTGTCACACCGAAGAAGGCCAGCCGAAAACACCGCACGTTGCAGGCCGTGCGGACCGAATGTCGTTACATCCAGCCTTCGAGCACCTGATCGGGCGGCCTGTGACCATCGAACCAGAAGCGGATATTGGCGATGACCTTTTCGCCCGCAACCTCGCGCCCTTCGAAGGTGGCGCTGCCGACGTGCGGCAGCAGCACGACGTTCTTGAGCGCCAGCAGGCGTGCGTCGACATGCGGCTCGCGGGTGTAGACATCGAGCCCCGCCCCGGCGATGCGGCCGGCCTCGAGCGCGTCGATCAGCGCGCCTTCATCGACCAGCTCGCCGCGCGCGCTGTTGATCAGGTACGCCGATGGCTTCATCAGGCCGATGCGGCGCGTGTCGATCAGTCCGCGCGTTTCAGGGCTGCGCGGGCAATGCAGGGTGATGATGTCCGACCCTGCAACCAGCGCGTCAAGATCGGGCTCGTAGCTCGCGCCCAGCATCTGCTCGAGGCTCTCGGGCAGGCGGCGGCGGTTGTGATAGCGCACGTCGAGGCCAAAGCCGCGCGCGCGGTGCGCGACCGCCTGGCCGATGCGGCCCATGCCGATGATGCCGAGCTGCTTGCCGCCGATGCGGTGGCCGAGCATGCCCGACGGGCTCCAGCCTTCCCACTGGCCTGAGCGGACCAGCTTTTCGCCCTCGGCCAGACGGCGCGGGACCGACAGGATCAGCGCCATCGTCATGTCGGCGGTATCGTCGGTGAAGACGCCCGGCGTGTTGGTGATGATGATGCCCTTGGCGCGCGCTGCCTTCAGATCGATATGATCGACCCCGGCGCCGAAATTGGCGAGCAGCTTGAGCCTGTCGCCTGCGCCGGCGATCAGGTCGGCATCGAGCGTATCGGTAACGGTGGGGACCAGCACATCGCAATCGGCAAGCGCTGCGGCGAGTTCATCGCGGGTGAAGGCGTGGTCGTCGGCGTTCAGCACCACGTCGAACAGCTCGGCCATCCGCGCCTCGACCGAAGGCGCCAGCTTGCGCGTGACGATGACGCGAGGACGGGTGCCAGGGGCATGGTGGGGGGCGAGGGGCTGCGGAGGGGTGTTGGCAGGCATGGCTTTGCTATGCCGCAACCGGCTCAAAGGTCAAGCAGCGGCACTTGCTAGCAGCCCGTTTTTTGCCGTAAGCGTTGAGGCAATGCCAAGTGTCGGTCGATGGTTCGTCGGCGGACCGGCTTGGGGACAGGGATATGCGGACATCTTCGATCAAGCGACTCGTGCTGGCTGCCATGGGTGCTGGCGCACTGCTGGGTGCGGCCAGCCTTGCGCAGGCGCAGGCCGAGGTGGAAGTGCCGTATTGGGCCTCGGTCCAGCGTGACGAGGCGTTCGCCCGTGCAGGGCCAATGGCGACCTATCAGATCGAATGGGTGTTCCGGCGCAGGAACCTGCCGGTCAAGGTGATCAAGCGCTATGGCCCTTGGCGGCAGATCGTCGATCCTTCGGGCTGGACCGGATGGATGCACTCGAACATGCTGAGCCGCAAGCGCACCGCTTTCGTCAACGGGCCGGTGCTGGCGATCCGTTCGGCGCCGCAGGACAGCGCCAAGCTGATGTGGCGCGCCGAACCCGGCGTGGTCGGCGAACTGGGCGAGTGCGAGCAGGGCTGGTGCGAGTTCGCGGTCGACAAGCGTGCCGGCTGGGTGCGTCAGGACCAGATCTGGGGCGCCGGCGAGCCCTGATCCAGGGGCGTCATCGCCGCACGAGAACCCGCCCACCGCTGGGCCAGCGATGGGCGGGGTTTCTACCGGCGAAAGGACATTACCAGTAGAAATTCGGGATCACGCGGATGACCGTGCCGTTGCGCGGGTTGACCAGCAGCATGTCGTTATAGTGACGCACCCACACCTGCCGCGCGCCGGGATTGGGCAGGCGATAGTTGCGATAGTTGTTCACGACATAGCGCTGGCCGTAGAAGTTCGGGGCAATGCGCACGCCGGGGCGGAACTGCTGGTAGCGGAAGTTCGCGCGGAAGGCCGGGCCACGGAACGCCTGACGGTTGGTGCCGCGATACTGGCGATAGTCGCGCAGATCCTCGCGGTACTCCCGGCGGGCTTCCTGGACATCGCGGCGCTGCTCGCGCACATCGCGCTGCTGTTCGCGGACATCGCGGCGGTCACCATAGCGGCGGGCATCCTGCAACTGCTGCCGCTCGCGCTGCAACTGGCGCTGCTCCTGGCGCACGTCGCGCTCGGAACGATTCACCTCGCCGCGCGACTGGGCGAAAGCGGGGACGGCGGCGACAGGCAGCGTCGTCGCCAGCATCAGGGTGCCGATCAGGGCCTTGGAAAACATCTTCATAGTCGTAACTCCTGTCATGGCCTGAACGATGGGGGAACCGCTCTGGACATGTTCAGGAATACGCCCTGTTATCTGAATGGGTTGCGAATGCAGCGCTCATCCTGATGAAATGTTGTCGCAAGGTGTAACGGCGGGTGGAGGGGATGCTTCAAATCAACCACTTGACCCAATCCCGCTCAGCCTGAGCCTGTCGAAGGCCCCGCTATATGGCGGGCGTGGGCGCGGGGCTTTAGACAAGTTCAGGCTGAGCGGATGGGGTGATGGGAGCGGGATGGCCTGCCGGCGCGTGCCCGTTACTTCCCCTTCGGCAGCAGATCCGCCGGGTCGTTGGCGACGATGCCCAGCACCGTGGCCCAGGCGGCGACATTCTGCTGCATCATCTTGGGGTCGATCTTGTCGAGCGTGTCGTCGGGCGTGTGGTGCAGGTCGAAATAATCGGTGCCGTCCTGCTGCAGGTCGATTGCATTGACGCCCAGCGTCACCGTCGGGCCGACATCGGGGCCGCCGCCTGCAGCGCCCGCGCCTCTGCCGATACCCATCGGCGCCAGCGCTTGGGTGATGCGCGTCTGCAGATCCTTGGCCGCCTCGGGCAGCTTGAATTCGACCTGCCAGATGCGGCCCGCGCCGAAGTCCGATTCCATCGCCAGCGCGTGGTTCGCCGCGCCATGTTTTTGCGCATAGGCGATGCCGCCGAACAGCCCGACTTCCTCGGCGCCGAACCACACGACGCGGATGGTGCGCTTCGGCTTGCCGGCGTCCATCACCAGTTTCGCGGCGGCTGCGGTGATCGCGACGCCTGCGCCATCGTCGATCGCGCCGGTGCCCAGATCCCAGCTGTCGAGATGCCCGCCGACCAGGATCATCCCCGCATCAGGGTCGCTGCCCGGAACCTCAGCGATGACGTTGCCCGACTGCGTGATGCCGATCTGGCGCGGGGTGAGCACCAGCTTCATCGTCACTGGCTTGGCCGCAGGCTGGGCGCGGCGGATCATGCGTTCCAGATTTTCCGCATCGGGGATCGAGAGCGCGGCGGCCGGGATCGGCGTCACGCCCTCGGGGAAGTTGGTGCCGCCGGTGTGCGGGTTGCGGTGATAATCGGTGCCGACCGAGCGGATGACGATGGCCGCAGCACCCTTTTTCGCGGCGATCGCGGGACCACGCCTGCGCACGTCACCGAACTGGCCATAGCTCGCCCCGGTCTGGGTGCGGGTCATCTTGTGGCTGACGAAGGCGATCTTGCCTTTCAGGCTGCCTTCAGGCGCGGCGTCGAGATCGGCCATGGTGCGGAAATAGGCGACCTCGGCCTCAAGGCCTTTCTCGCCGGTGCTGGCCGAATTGCCCAGAGCCGAGATGTGCATCGATCCGGCAAAAGGCGCGGTGACCTCGGCAGTTTCGATCCCGCGCACCCAGGTCTTCATGTCGAACGGTTCGATACGGACATTGGCAAAGCCCATCGCCTTCAGCCGCTCGACCGCCCACGCGCGCGCTGCCGCCTCGCGTTCGGTGCCGGCGAGGCGCGGGCCGATCTCGGTCGTCAGGTCCTCGACGATGCCATAGGCGGTGTCGTCGGCGAGCGCCTTCTGCTGGAGCGCGGCAGGATCGTGTGCTGCGGTCTGCTGGGCGGCGAGAGGGAAGGGCAGGGTGAGCGCGGCCAGTGCCGCCAGGATGCGCGTGTTCATGGCAGCAAGGCTTAACCAGCCGCACGCGCTTTGCCAATGCCATCCTGCCCGGCCAATGCCGTCTTGCCCGAAAGCGCCGCCCCGGCTAAGGCGCGTGGCAAATCCACCGCATCGCATAAAGGCGTTTCTCAGCATGGCTGCACAATATTCCTATGTCATGAAGGGTCTGACCAAGACCTTTCCCGGCGCCAACAAGCCGGTGCTCAATGGCATCCATCTGCAATTCTATTCGGATGCCAAGATCGGCATCGTCGGTCCCAACGGATCGGGCAAGTCGACGCTGATGAAAGTGATGGCGGGGCTCGACAAGGAATATACCGGCGAAGCCTGGCCGGGCGAGGGCGTGACCGTGGGCTATCTGGCGCAGGAGCCCGAGCTCGACCCGACCAAGACCGTCAAGCAGAACGTGATGGATGGCGTGCGCCCCGTCGCCGATCTGGTCGAACGCTTCGACGAGATCAGCAACATCATGGCCGATCCGCCGGAAGACGTCGATTTCGACGCGCTGATGGAAGAGATGGGCACGCTGCAGGAAAAGATCGACGCGGTCGACGGCTGGACGCTCGACAACCAGCTCGAAATCGCGATGGAGGCCCTGCGCTGCCCGCCGGGCGATGCCGATGTCACCAACCTGTCGGGCGGTGAAAAGCGCCGCGTCGCTCTGTGCCGCCTGCTGCTCGAAAAGCCGGGCATCCTGCTGCTCGACGAACCGACCAACCACTTGGATGCCGAAAGCGTCTCGTGGCTGGAAAAGCACCTCGTCGATTATCCCGGCAACGTCATCCTTGTTACCCATGACCGCTATTTCCTCGACAATGTGGTGAACTGGATCCTCGAGCTCGATCGCGGAAAATACTTCGTCTACGAAGGCAATTACTCGACCTATCTCGACAAGAAGGCGCAGCGGCTCCAGCAGGAATCGCGCGAGGACGAGGGCCGCCAGAAGGCGATCCAGGACGAATTGGCGTGGATCCGGCAGACCCCCAAGGCGCGGCAGACCAAGTCCAAGGCACGTATCCGTGCGTTCGACGAGCTGATCGAGGCGCAGGAAAACCGCAGCCCCGGCAAGGCGCAGATCGTCATCCAGACGCCCGCGCGCCTCGGCGGCAAGGTGATCGAGGCGCATGGCCTCACTAAGGCCTATGGCGACAAGCTATTGTTCGAAAACCTGTCGTTCATGCTGCCCCCGGGTGGCATCGTCGGTGTGATCGGCGCCAATGGCGCGGGCAAGTCGACGCTGTTCAAGCTGATCACCGGCAAGGAACAGCCCGACAGCGGCTCGATCGCGATCGGCGATACGGTCAAGCTCGGCTATGTCGACCAGAGCCGCGATGATCTCGACCCCAACCACAATGTGTGGGAGGAAATCTCCGACGGGCTCGATTTCTTCAAGCTGGGCAAACACGACGTGCCGACGCGCGCCTATGTCGGCGCGTTCAACTTCAAGGGCCAGGACCAGCAGAAGAAAGTCGGCCAGCTCTCGGGCGGTGAACGCAACCGCGTGCACATGGCCAAGATGCTCAAAGAGGGCGGCAACGTGCTGCTGCTCGACGAACCGACCAACGATCTCGACGTCGAAACGCTGCGCGCGCTCGAAGAGGCGCTGGAAAGCTTCGCCGGCTGCGCGGTGGTCATCAGCCATGACCGCTTCTTCCTCGACCGCCTGTGCACGCACATCCTGGCGTTCGAAGGCAACAGCCATGTCGAATGGTTCGAAGGCAATTTCGAAAGCTACGAAGAAGACAAGCGGCGTCGTCTGGGCGACGAGGCCGATCGCCCGACCCGGATGAGCTACAAGAAACTGACGCGCTGACTATTCTCCCCTCCCGCTGGCGGGAGGGGCAGGTCCGGCTCGCCGGACCTGGGTGGGCCGGGCTCGCATACGTTCGCGCAAGCCCACCCCGCCCTGCGGGCACCCCTCCCCCTCGATGGGGGGGAGGCTTGGGTGAGGGTGATCGCGCCGGGTAGCGCCGCCGATCGATCTACGGACTGGCAGCACCGCACCATGGTAGTGTCTGCTTTTGGGCAGGACTTCGACCTACGCGAATGACTGAGATTGGGTGGAAAGCTGCCAGTAAAAGCTCCTTTCTTCTTGTGCGTCGATAATGAGCATGGTTTTGGAGAATATGCGCTTCAACGTCACGCAACACGGATGCATGCTGGCTCTTGCCCTTCCATTTGCAATTTTATTGTTAATAGCTGGACCAGTGCATTGGTGGCCGCGCTATCAAAGCTGGTCTCAGCTTTCCAAAGATAAACTAATTCGATCCGCGAACTCGTATATCGCGCACCGCGCACCGGGCAACGGCGCCTGCCTCTTTGTAGTTGAATGTAAAAGTGGCCGAGCCCGTCTAAAATTAATCAAGTCAATGAAAGACTGGGACTTCGAGGCATCCAAGCAGATCGTTTGGGATCGTAAGTTTGACGATATCTGCCAAGGTCTTACTGCAAACTTCGCATTAGAGTTGGCAAGCGACAATCCGCAAAGTCAAAAGACCTTCGAGGGAAGCAGGCGCGCTGTTTGGTCGTTCTACAATGATCAGTTCGTTCCCACGAGAACCCGCTTTGGTTTTGCAGCCTTTAGCGAGGCTGAGACTGAGCCCTGCGTAAACTCATATTCGGTCACAACACCATGAAGATCAAAACCTAATCACGAATTTCTTGGGTGGAGCAATGTCCGCAATAGGGTCGTTTGCCGAACGGCAGGTTTTTTCCAGAGCAGTTCAAAAGCCGCCCCCCCCCCC
>NZ_ANFZ01000014.1 GCF_000331245.1 Blastomonas sp. AAP53
GGGGGGGGGGGGGGGGCGGAAACGACAGGTCCTGGGGCTTGGATCATTGCGCGACCTGACGGGGCGGGCTGCAGCACGGATGGAATCAGCAGTTTCGCGAGGCTGGACGAACCCGGCAGCGCTAGCGTATATTTGCTCTTGTTCTCAGTACGCATCCGGAAGGGAGTCATCGCCGCCTTGCCAAGCATCGGCCCGCGTTCGCGCATGCTGGTGCCACCACTCATTCTCGCATGCCAAGGCACACCCTCCGCTGGAACAGCCCCTGCATCATGGCACCCGATCGTCATCGCTCAGACTAAAACGCAGCCTCACTGGAATTCCGCCAATCTTTCGAAAAAGGACATAAAAACAATGAAGGTTGTGATTCTGGCTGGCGGCGTTGGCTCCCGTCTTTCTGAAGAAACCACGCTTCGGCCCAAGCCGCTGGTGGAGATTGGCGGAAATCCGATGATCTGGCACATTATGAACATCTATGCCCACCATGGCATGACGGACTTCATCGTCTGCGCCGGATACAAGGGCTATATGCTCAAGGAGTATTTCGCGAACTTCGTCCTGCACAACAGCGACTTCACGGCGGACTTTTCAGACAACAGCCTGCAATTCCACAGCCGGACAGCGCCCAGATGGCGGGTTACGGTGATCGATACCGGACAAGGCTCGATGACGGGCGGCCGCCTGCGCAACATCCGCCACCATCTGGATGCGGACGAGAGTTTCTGCATGACCTATGGCGATGGCGTGGGCGACATCGACCTGACCGCCGAACTGGCGTTTCATCGCAGCCATGGCCTCAAGGCCACGATGTGCGCCGTGCACCCCCCAGCGCGCTTTGGCGCCATCATCACCGACGGCATCCACGTCACCGCCTTTTCGGAAAAAATGTCTGGCGAAGGCCCCCGGATCAACGGCGGGTTCTTCATCCTCGAGCCATCGGTGATCGATCTGATCGAAGGTGACGATACCATCTGGGAAGCAGGGCCGCTGGAGCAGCTGGCAAGCGAAGGGCAACTGGCTGCCTATGAGCATAACGGGTTCTGGCAGCCCATGGACACGCTTCGCGAACGTCATCAGCTGGAGGAGCTCTGGCGATCGGGCGCGGCACCGTGGAAAGTGTGGCGGTAACGGAGCCATCACCCATGGCGCCGGACTTCACGAAGCGTTAACCATAATTTTAAGATCGTTAAGGTAGGTTCTGGCCATGACACTGCCTTCATGCCGATTTTGCGACGCGCCGCTGGAGCATATGGTCGTTGACCTGGGCTCCACGCCGCTTGCCAACAACTATCTCTCGCACGATCAGCTGCGCGAGCCGGAGGCCGTATATCCTCTTCGTGCGATCGTGTGCACCCAATGCTGGCTGGTTCAGACCGATGCCATGGTGTCAGCGGAAAGCATATTCAGCCACTATGCCTATTTCTCGTCCTACAGCGCAAGCTGGGTCGAGCATGCACGGCAGTTCACCGTCATGGCGCGCGAGCGCTTCAGCCTGACGAACGCCTCGCAGGTTGTCGAAATTGCCAGCAACGATGGCTATCTGCTGCGCCATTTCATCGATGCCGGAATACCCGTACTGGGCATAGAACCTGCAACCAATGTCGCAGATGTCGCGCGCGCCGCCGGCGTTCCCACCGAGAACCGGTTCTTCGGTGCGGAAACGGCACGGGACCTCGTCTCGCGCGGGCTGGCGGCCGATCTGCTGGTCGGCAACAATGTGTTCGCCCATGTCCCCGACATCAACAATTTCGTGGCGGGCCTGAGCACCGCGCTGAAGCCCGATGGTGTGATCAGCCTCGAGTTTCCGCATCTGCTCCAGCTGATGGAGAACAAGCAGTTCGACACCATCTATCATGAGCATTTCTATTATTTCTCGCTGCTCGCGGTGGAGACGGTGTTTGCCAGACATGGCCTGAAACTGTTCGACGTCGAGGAGCTTGCCACCCATGGCGGCAGCCTTCGAATTCTGGGATGCCGTGCAGACAGTCAAGCGCACCCCATCGGACCCGGCCTTGCCAAGGTGCGCGCCGATGAGGCCGCAGCCGGATTGGACCGCCTCGAAAGCTATGCGGCCTTCCAGGCCAGCATCGAACCGATCCGGCGTGATCTGAACGCCTTTCTGCAACAGGCCAAGACCGACGGCAAAAGCGTGGCTGCCTATGGCGCTGCGGCCAAGGGCAACACGCTGCTCAACTTCTGCGGCGTGACAACCGATCTGATCGCGTATGTCGTGGACAGCAACCCGCACAAGCAGAACCATTATCTGCCAGGCAGCAAACTGCCGATCCACGCTCCGCAAAAGATGGCGGAGACCCGACCTGACTATGTCCTGATCCTGCCATGGAACATCAAGGACGAGATTGTCGCGGCCCATGACATCAAGGCATGGGGCGGGCAGTTTGTCGTTCCCGTTCCGGCGCTGGCAATCCTGTCATGAAACTGCTCCCCACTGCGATCACCGGCGCGATGGTCGTGGAGGTCGATGCTCATATGGACGAGCGCGGGCTGTTTGCTCGGACATTCTGCGCGGACGTCTTCGGCGCGCATGGCCTGGCGACCCATTTCCCCCAGTGCAACACATCCCAAAATCCCCAGCGGGGCACGCTGCGAGGCCTGCATTATCAGGCTGCGCCCAAAGAAGAGGCGAAACTGGTGCGGGCCACGCGCGGCCGCGCGTTCGATGTCGCAGTCGACCTTCGGCCCGCGTCGGACAGCTATCTGCAATGGGTGTCCGTCGAACTGGATGCCGACCGGCGCAACGCCTTCTACATTCCGGCGGGGTGCGCCCATGGCTTTCTGACGCTGAGCGACGATTGCGAGATCTTCTACATGATGTCCGAAAGCCATGCGCCCGATCTGGGCCGCAGCGTGCGGTGGGACGATCCGGCATTTTCCATTGATTGGCCATCCCCTCCCCTGATCATGAACGAGCGGGACGCGATGTGTGAAGATTACAAGGGTGTCCTTCCATGACCGACATAAAGCTCAGTTTTTGCATTCCGACGTATAATCGTTCGGAATTCCTGGAAAAGGCACTCACCTATTTTGCCGAGGAATATGATATTCCTTACAGCTACGAGATCGTTATTTCCGATAACGCCTCGTCAGACAATACGCGCGAAGTGGCGGACCGCTTCATAACGGCGGGTCTGCCTATCCGCTATTTTCGGCGATCCGAAAACGGCGGTTATGAACCGAACCTCGCCAGCGTCTTCCGCCGTGCACGGGGCGAATACAGCATCTATCTGGCCGATGACGACATGCTGGTCATTCCGGGCCTGATCGAGGCGGTCGGCTATCTGGATGCCAACCCCGACGTTTCGGCTGCCTACGCGCCCTGGTATCTCCACAACGAGATCGAGAAGGTGGATGCCGGAACCTTCTATTCGGTGGAGGCCGACACGAAGTTCGACCAGGGACATTTCCACGATGCCTTCGTCTTCCTGATGACCCATCATGTCTTCCCCGAAGTCGCCATCACCCGCACATCGGCGCTGCGTGTCGCGTGGGCGCCGCGGCATTTTGCGTATTGGGCGTTCTCGCACCTTGCCCATTATCTGGACCTTGGCGCCGTCTCATTCCTCAAGACGCCCTTCTATCGGGCCGTGACGGTGTCCAATATCGTCCGCGATCGTCCGCAGGCGGGCAACGAGGAGGTGATGACCGCCTGGGATCGCTATCGCGGCGGGCTGGAATATTTCCTCTATATCGGCATGAAAAAGGGCGACATCAGCGATCATCCCGACGATCTGATCGATTACGATCAGGTGATAAGGGAATTCACGCTGCGTCGCATGGCGGTGGCGCTGCGCTTCTGGGTCGCAAAACAGGATTATATCCGAAGCTACGAGTTATATGCGCGACTGGTTCAGGGCGGAATGCAAGACCATCCCGATGTGCTCAGCGTCAAGGACACGATGCTTCTGTGCGCGGCGTTGCAGACATTGTCCTGGATGGTCAATGCAACGGCGGAGGTCGACCGTCTGATCCTGCATGGCGCCATGGACTTCGACGGCCTGGTCAGCGTCCTTCGCGAGACTGGATTGAACCCGGGCATCGCAGTCAGCCGCGATCAGGACGATTTGACAGCCCATGCGATAGACAGGACGGCGGTGTTCATAATGAACAGCGACGACAGGCAGGCGTTTCTCGCACGCGGCTTCTCGCCCAACCTGATCTTCAGCGATTCCGATCTCACGCGGTTCATCCTGCCCTGAACGTTACGGGCGCTCTGATGCATTGTGCACATTTCCTTCCTCCGGCGCTGTAGCAAATGGGTGATCGATGAAAATTCTCATCACTGGAAACATGGGGTATGTCGGGTCGGAACTGGTCCGCTATCTGCGCGATAGTCTGCCCGGCGCACAGCTCCATGGCTATGACAGCGGATGGTTCGCGCATGCCCTGACTGGCTCTGCGCGTATGCCGGAAACGCTGCTGGACCGGCAATATTACGGCGATGTTCGCGACATTGACCCCGATATCCTTGAGGGCGTGCACGCCGTGGTCCATCTTGCCGCCGTGTCGAATGACCCGATGGGTCACAGCTTTGAACAGGCGACGCACGACATCAACCAGATGGCGACGCTGCGGCTTGCAGAAATGAGCGCAGCAGCCGGCGTTTCGAATTTCGTCTTCGCGTCGAGTTGCAGCATCTATGGCTATGCTGAAACAGGCGCGCGGTCGGAACAGGATGCGACCAACCCGCTGACCGCCTATGCCCGGTCAAAGATTGGCGCAGAGCAAGGGCTGGCCGCGCTCGGCAGCGACGCCATGGCGATTACCTGCCTGCGCTTCGCAACGGCGTGCGGCATGTCGGATCGGCTTCGTCTCGACCTTGTGCTCAATGATTTTGTCGCCAGTGCGCTTGCCACCGGCGAGATCGTGGTGCTGAGCGATGGGACGCCCTGGCGCCCCCTGATCGATGTCGCGGATATGGCCCGCGCGATCCATTGGGCGGCCTTGCGCGCCCCTTGCGAGCCCTCTCCCTTCCTCGTCGTGAACGCGGGACGACCGGAAAACAACTACCAGGTCCGCGATCTGGCCAGCGCCGTGGCGCGCCACGTGCCGGGCACGTCGGTGAGCATCAACACCGACGCCCCGCCAGACAAGCGCTCCTACAAGGTCGACTTTGCGCTTTTCGAGCGGTTTGCGCCCGAACACATGCCGCAGGTGTCGCTGGACCAGTCGATCGCCCGGCTGATCGACGGCGTGAAGCGAACGCCGCAGATCGATGCCGGCTTTCGCACATCTGCCTTTTTGCGCCTCAGGGTGCTGGAACACCATCTGGCCAGCAAGGCATTGGACTCCGACCTGCGATGGCGCGTGCCGTGACCCTGGCACTGCTCACCGGCGCAACCGGCTTTGTCGGACGCCAATTGCTTGCCCGGCTGGGTGAGCGGGGCATAGCTGTCCGCGCGGTCGTGCGCGAAGGCACGCAGGACCGGCTGAGCGCATGTGACACCCTGCAGAACGTGATCAGCACGCCCTCGCTGTTCCACGAAAGCGCGCAATGGTGGGAAGAGGTAAGCCAGGGCGTGGACCTTGTCATTCATGCCGCATGGTATGCGCAACCAGGCCAATATCTCGTAGCGCCAGAGAATATGGAATGCCTGACCGGCACCATCACCATGGCGCAAGGATGCCTGCAATCCGGAGTGAAGCGGTTCGTCGGGCTGGGCACCTGCTTCGAATATGACGTGTCTCACGGATTGCTCGGAATCGACACGCCCCTGCGTCCCACGTCGCCCTATGGCGATGCCAAGGCCGCGACCTATCTGGCGCTGTCGCACTGGCTGCCGCAGGCCGGGATGGAATTTCTGTGGTGCCGCCTCTTCTATCTTCACGGAGAGGGCGAAGACGAAAGGCGCTTCGTCCCCTATTTGCGGGCGAAGTTGCAAGCGGGCGAGACAGCCGACCTGACCAGCGGGCAGCAGGTGCGCGACTATCTGGATGTTCGCGATGCTGCGGCGATGATCGTCGATCGGGCGCTTGGCCGCGCACAGGGTGCCGTCAACATCTGCTCGGGCATCCCCATCACCATCCGGGCGATGGCAGAATCGATCGCCGACGAAAATGGTCGCCGCGACCTGCTGAACTTCGGTGCGCGCCCCGACAATCTCGTCGATCCGCCACATGTTGTGGGCCAACCCTGATGACGGAGCTTCGTTGCATGACCCAGATCGCGGAATGCCGGCTGCTGTACGAACAGACGCAGTTTCCGATCTTCCAGAACCGCATGTATTCCAGTGTGGCTGAGGCGCGGGATTGCCAGCGGGGCGACATCCGTCTGGTCGAGGACCAGCGCAGCGGTCTGATCTACAATGCCGCCTTTCGCGCCGACGTCATGGACTATGACGAGAATTATCAGAATGAACAGGCGGTCAGCGCCCATTTCCGCGCTCATCTCGATATCGTCGCGGACATTGTGGAACGCAACATGGGCCTCGACGGGCTGGTCGAGGTCGGCTGCGGCAAGGGCACTTTCCTGGAAATGCTTGCAGAGCGCGGCGCCCAGATCACCGGCTTTGACCCCACCTATGAAGGCGACAGCCCGCAGGTGAAGCGGGAGTATTTCCGCCCCGGCGTCGGCATTCAAGGGCGCGGCCTGATACTGCGGCATGTGCTGGAACATGTCATCGACCCGGTCGATTTCCTGCTGGACCTGCGCAAGGCGAACAATGGCGGCGGCCTTATCTATATCGAAGTACCGTGTTTCGACTGGATCTGCGACCATCATGCCTGGTTCGACATATTCTACGAGCATGTGAACTATTTCCGGCTGGGTGACTTTCAGCGGATGTTTGGCGCGCTGATCGACAGCGGCCATATCTTCGGTGATCAGTATATTTATGTGGTGGCGGACCTTTCCACCTTGCAGCGCCCGGTTTTCAACGCGGCGCAACGCGCGGAGCTTCCTGCAGGTCTGTGCGATATCCTAGGGGACGCACAGGAGCTGGAAAATGCGCCGGGCGTCATCTGGGGCGGCGCGTCGAAGGGCGTGATCTTTGCCCTGATGCGCGAACGGGCGGGCAAGCCGGTGCAGGCCGTGATCGACATCAATCCGGCCAAGCAGGGCAGATATCTGGCCGCAACCGGCCTTCAGGTCCGCGCGCCGGATGAGGTGCTGCCCGGCCTTGCCGATGGCACGGTGATCTTCGTGATGAACTCGAACTATCTGGAAGAGATCAAGGCCAGCGCCGGGCCTCGCTTCCGCTATTGCGTGGTGGACCAGGGATGAGCAGCGGCGAACCGATCACGATCCTCAACCTCGAGGCGAGCCGGCTTGCCGCCTATGTTCAGGAACAGATCCGCCGCCTGATCCCATTGTGCGACGAGAGTGATTTCGGGTTGATCGACCGCTACCTGCCCGAAGCTCTGGCACGGCTGGACCATTGCATCGCGGCAGTCCGCATCTGGACACCGGGCGAGTTCGACATCCTGCACTCGACGCAATATTGCACGTTTCTCTACTATCTCGCCAACACGATCTGGCGGCGCGAGCAGGCCAAGACCTTGTGCACGAAGCTGTTTCTGCTCAACAAGCAGCTCAACGCCATCGACATTTTCTATGACATAGCACTGCCCGACATTTTCCTGATCGGACATTCGGTCGGCATCGTGCTGTCCAAGGCCGACTATGGCAATCATCTCGTCCTGTTCCAGAACTCGACCGTGGGCCGTCATGGTGAGGACAGGCCGGTGATCGAGAACGGCGTCATCCTCTATCCCAACACCGCCGTGATCGGAAAATCGCTGATCAGGGAGCGTTCGGTCATCTCGCAAGGCGTGCGAGTCATCGGCCGCGAAACAGCGGCGCGTCAGATCGCCTACCAGGGCGCTGCAAATACGCTGATGTTCAAGGAAGACCGCAACAACACGCTCGGGCTGTATTTCAGGGGCGTGTGAGCCAGGAGCAGGGCCTGCAAGCGTGGCACCTGCCTCGCTCGGGAAGCGCACAAGGAGCCCTCCGATGCCGATGTTGCGATCTTGCCGGTCGAGATCATCGCGTCAGCGAAGGGACTGGCCGGTTCGCTGTTATTCCGCAGGCTGCATCGCGCTGGCCGCTGAGCCCTGCTTCACCCGCATTGCGGCGAACCATTCCCATCCGGACCAGATGAGCATCAGGACCGAAACACAAATCCCGATCAATGTCACCGTCATGCCAGCGTTCGAAAACGCATCGGCGCCATAGCCAGCCACATACAGCACGACCGCGCAGGCCAGAGCGAGGCCGAGCAGCACCTTGCCAGCGAGTGCCACCTGCGCCTTGCCGTGTCTGCTGGCGGCAGCAAGCGCCACCACGAGCCCGCCCCAGAACAACGCAACCAGCCCCATGCCCTCTATCCCCGAAAGCGCCGCGACCAGGGTGACCGCAAGCATTGCCGGCGTAGCCCAGACCAGGCCAGTCCACACCGCTGCCAGCTTTGGTGCGGGGCGGCCATTGGCCTCGCGCTTGGCGAAATAGATGCTGAGGCCGCTCGAAACGATCGAGCACAGCGCGGTGCCAAACACCAGATAGGCCAGCTTGACGATCAGCCCGCCCCAGTTGCCGAAATGGACGTTATAGACAGCGCCGGTCACCTGCTGGCCGACTGTGCCGTCGGATATGCCGACATTGCCCTTGAATTCGCCTGCGGCGGTGAAGTTGTAATAATCTCCGAAGATCAGGCGGTCGGGGTGCTCGGCGATGACGTTGATGTGCTGCCCTGCCGTGCCGGGATCGTGGAGAATGAAATAGGTGACGTTGAGATCAGGATATTCGCGGGCCATATAGCCCAGCGGGCCGGCAATATCCGCTGGCTCCGCCTTGCCTGCCGCCATCTCGGGCTCTGCGCCAAAGACTGGCGCGAACAGCGCTTCGGTATCGTTGTTGAATCCGGCTGCGGCAATCGCGAAGGCCAAAATCGACGCCAGGCCCAGGATCGATCCGGTCAGCGCATTGGATAAGTGGAACGGCAGCGTCCACACGCCGAGCCGGTTGTGCAGATCGACGGTGGTCAGACGTCCGGCCTTGCGGCGGAACGTGAAGGCATCGCGGAAGATGCGGGGGTGCGCCAGCAGGCCGGAGAACGACAGCGCAATCAGCATTGCGCCAAGCGCGCCGACCACGGTCAGCCCCAGGGTCTGCGGCATGTGCAGGTAATAATGCAGATCGAGCAGAAACTGCGTCCACGGGAATGTCTCGCGCGATGCGATGGTCCCATCGGCATTGGCGAAAAACGCCTGGGTATCGGTGGTGATGACGGTACGCGGCAGGTCGTCCTGCGGAAAGTTGATGTACAGATGCGTGGTCGGCTTTGCCTCGCTCCTGAACACTGCCAGCGCGGCGCGCTCGGCCGCCTCGGGAGCGATCGCTGTCATTTCCGGCGCGTCGGGTCGCTCCCATCGCTGGAACTCGTGGTTGAACACCGACAGCGTCCCGGTCACGGCGAGGATATAGATCAACCCGCCGAAAATCACCGCGATCAGGCTGTGCGCTTCGAGAGCCTTGGCGACCCTGATCGCCGATTTCTTGACATTCGCTTCGGCCAAATCACGTCACCTGCATGCTGCTGAAAATGATCACGCTCGACAGCGCGAGCGCACCTAGAACGACCCGGGCCCGGGTTTGAACGCAGCTCGAATAGCCGATATACGTGGCCAGCGCGGCCCAGGCCAACGGGAATGCGAACATCGTCAGCGACAGGTTGGCGGTGTGCTCCATGCCCAGCGAACGGGCGGCCATGAAGAACGCGGTACAGGCCGCTACCGAAGCCAGCAGCCCGAAAATCACGATGGCCAGAATGCTGGCGGTGCTGACCGCTAACGAATGCCGGACCCGGGCCTGCATGTCGGTAGCCACATTGCGCGTCCGCGCTTCGCGACGCTGCTTGACCGGCGTGCGCATCGCGACGACGAAAATCGCCAGCATGGCCATGATGGTGATCGAGATCAGCCCGAGCGCAGGTCCCTTGTCGACGCCGCTGGTGCGATCCCACGCCAGCAGCGAGCCCAGCAGCAGCGTCCAGCCCAGGCCGATCAGCCCCCAGTTGCGCTGCCGGGCTTTCCACGCAAGGTACAGCACGAATATCCCCGCGCCAGAAAGAGCCAGACCCGATAGCTGCCAAAGCACCATTGCCCATCTTCCCTAGAAGCGGAACGCCAAGCTTCCCAGGATCGTGCGCTGTTCGCCCGGGAAGCAGTCCCCGCGCGACAGGCAGGTGGCGTAATATTGCTTGTCTGCCAGGTTGCGTACGTTCAGCGACGCCTCGATCCCGCTGGCAAAGCGATAGGCAAGCAGCGCATCGAACACCGTATAGCCAGCGGTCACGATCCGGTTGGGTGTGGCGGCAAAGCCGTTGGCAGCGGGAAACGCCGTGCCGTTGCTTTCGTTCTGGCTGGCATAGCGAACGCCCGCGCCAACCCTCAGACCGTCGAGCGGCCCTGCGGACGGGACCCACATCGTCCACAACGAGGCGGTGGTGTCGGGCAGGCTCGCCCGGGGGAGGCTGACGCCAGCCGCGTTGACCTCTCTGGCATTCTGGTGACGGAAGTCGAAGTCGAACGAAACATCGCCCAGCCGGACCAGCGCCTCGACCTCGACACCTTCGGCCTCGATCGTCAGTCCGGGCTGCGTCTGGCCAGCGGCAACGAATTCGACGAGGTTGTTCTCTTCAAGCTTGTAATACGCGACCGAAAAATAGCTCGATCCGCCGGGCGGCTGATATTTGAAGCCGGCCTCGATCTGCTCGCCGCGACGGGGCAGCAAGGGCGTCGATGTCAGGACATCGGTTCCCACGGTCGCGCGGAAGGACTCGGCGTAGCTGACATAGGGGTTGAGGCCGATCGAGGTCTTGTAGAGAGCGCCTGCGGTGATCGGGTATTCCTCGTCCTTCTGGTCGTTCGCCGCATCGCGCGAATTAACCGAGGAATAACGGACGCCAAGGTCTAGGATCAGATTGCCGATGCTCATCCGGTCGATCAGATACAGGTCGGTCGATTCGGTCTGGTTTTCGGTCAGAAACCGCGCCGCATCAAACTGGGCAGAGGTCGGGAAACCCGCCAGGTCATAGACCGGCCTGAACACGTTGAACGTCGTCGGCAGATTGAAGAACGCCTGATTTTCGAAGGTGTCGACGTCCTGATAATTCACGCCTGCCAGCACCTCGTGACGGATCGGGCCGGTTTCGAAATTCGCCCGCAGACGGGCATCGAAGGCATATTGGGTCGACCCTGCAGGCCCGCCGAACACGCTGCGCCCGATCAGCGTCCCGTCGGGCAGAACGCGTGGGTTGCCATCGCCCAGAAACGCGGGCCATGCTTGGAGGTAGACCGCCTCGTTGTCGCGGTACCGTCCGGTCCCCTCGAACCGCAGGGCATCGCTGAAATCGTGCGTGAGAAATACGGTCGCGGTGACCGATTGCGTATCATAGCGGTTGAAGCCCGGGTCGCCCAGATAGGTGGAATTGTCGACACCCTGGGCAGGCGCGCCGGCGCAGAAACCGGGATCGGAAAATGTGACCTGGCTCGACTGGCAGGCGGTCACGTACAGCGGCAGAAACTGCGAGTCAGTATCACCTTTGCGCTCGGTATAGTTGAACAGCGCGGTCACGGCCGTGCGGCCGTTGTCATAGGTGACCGATGGCGCGATGACGATCGCGTCATCGTTGACGAAGTCGACTTCGGTGCCGCTGTTGCGCACGATGGCGACCAGGCGTCCGGTCAGGTTGCCGTTGCCACTCAGATCGAAACCGTAGTCGAGCGATGCCTGATAGCGGTCGAAGTTGCCCGCCGTGAACACCATCTCCTTGCCGAGCTTGTCCCGCCCGGCGATCTTGGAGACGGTGCTGACAATCCCGCCCGGTGCCGCCTGACCATAGAGCACGGACGCCGGGCCCTTCAGCACTTCGACCTGTTCCAGCGTGTAGATGTCGACGCGGGCGTTGTTGTAGAAACCGAACTGGACCTGAAGATTATCCTGATATTCCGGCGCATCGAGCCCGCGGATCGTCGCAAAGTCGCCACGCGTGGACAGGCCGAACGCATTGCTGGTGACACCCGCGGTGTAGTTGAGCGTGTTGCTGAGGGTCAGTGCGCCACGGTCCTGGAATTCGCGCGCCGTCACCACCGAAATGGAGCGCGGTGTTTCGACAATCGGAGCGTCGGACTTGGTGGCCCCGAACGTCGACACCTCACCGGTCACGACAATCTGTTCATCCGCATCATCGCGCGGCGCGCTGGCAGCTTCCTGCGCATGGGCCACAGTTCCCAGCGCGGACGAAACGATAAGCGCCGTTTTGAAAACGCACTTGGCATGACTGAACACTCAAAAAACCCCTTGCATAGCTTGAGCCTCCCCACTGAAGATAATGCTGTTGCAAGTCAATCGCAAATTGGGCTCATGCCAGCAAGTCTTGGTCGCCGTTACCCACAGGAGCATGGCTGCCGCCTCGCGCGAGAACGATATTCGCGCAATTCGGCCCCAGCTGTGCCCAAATAAAAAACAGGAGATTTCGCCTGCTGGCGCTGACACGCAGGACCAGTCACGCGTTCGCGCATGGCGACGGCTGGTCGGCGGGCTCAGCTGCAGGATGCTCGCCTGGCATCCGAAGCGCTGCACCCTTCGCACGGGCCGTGGCTTCAGGAAGGTGCGGTCGTTGCCATCGAACGGGTGCCTGGCAGGTCAGGCTGAACGCTGGATCGCCCTGCGATTGCGGTCACTGCCTGGCGCCAGCGGCCTTGCCCAGGCTCAGCGCCACGGCTTCGGCGATCTTGATCCCGTCGACCGCTGCCGACAGGATGCCGCCCGCATAGCCCGCCCCTTCTCCTGCAGGAAACAGCCCCGCAGTGTTGAGGCTTTGGAGATTGTCGCCCCGGGTGAAGCGGATCGGGGATGACGTGCGAGTCTCGACGCCGGTCATCAACACATCGGGGTGATCGTAGCCCGGAATCTGTCGGCCGAACACGGGCAGTGCCTCGCGCATCGCGGCGACCGCATAATCGGGCAGGCATTGCGCCAGGTCGGTCATGTGCACGCCGGGCTTGTAGGATGGGGTGACCGACCCGAGCGCCTCGGAGGGGCGTCCTGCCAGGAAGTCGCCCAGCCGTTGCGCCGGAGCCTTGTAGCTCGATCCACCCGCAACGTAAGCCATGGATTCCCAGTGGCGCTGCAGCGCAATCCCCGCGAGCGGATCGCCGGGAAAATCGCGTGCCGGATCGATCGCGACCACCAGCCCGGAGTTGGCGTTGCGCTCGTTGCGCGAATACTGGCTCATGCCGTTGGTGGCGACGCGGCCTTCCTCGGATGTCGCCGCGACGACGGTGCCGCCGGGGCACATGCAGAAGCTGTAGACGGTGCGGTCGTTGCTGCAGTGGTGCGAGATGTGATATTCGGCCGCACCAAGGATCGGATGGCCCGCATTGACGCCGAACCGCGCCTTGTCGATCCACGATTGCGGGTGCTCGATCCTGACCCCGATCGAAAACGGCTTGGCCTCGACATGGACGCCTGCGGCGTGGAGCATCGCGAATGTATCGCGCGCGCTGTGACCGACAGCGAGCACGACATGGTCGGCCTCCAGATATTCGCCCGTGCTCAAGTGGACACCGCGCACGCGGCGTTCGCCCTGGGCATCGGTGCTGATATCGATGCCATCGACGCGGTTCGAGAAGCGATATTCGCCGCCGAGTTCCTCGACGCTCCTGCGCATGCTCTCGACCATCGTCACCAGCCGGAACGTCCCGATATGCGGATGCGCCTCGGTCAGGATCTCGGCCGGAGCGCCGGCCTTGACGAATTCGGTCAGCACCTTGCGGTCGCGGTTGCACGGGTCCTTGATCCGGCTGTAAAGCTTTCCGTCGGAGAAGGTGCCTGCGCCGCCCTCACCGAACTGGGCGTTCGATTCCGGATTGAGCACCCCGCGCCGCCACAGCCCCCAGGTGTCCTTGGTCCGCTCGCGCACCACCTTGCCCCGGTCGAGAATGATCGGGCGGAAACCCATCTGCGCCAGGATCAGCCCGGCAAAAAGACCGCATGGCCCCGCGCCGATGACGACGGGTCGCTTTGATGGGCCGCTTTCCGGTGCCCTGGCGACGAGATGATAACGCGGGTCCGGCGCGCGCTGGACGTGGACATCCTTGCGAAAGCGCGCGAGCACCGCTGCCTCGTCCTTCACGTTCACATCGACCGAATAGACCAGCTGGATGTTGGCCTTGTTGCGCGCATCATGACCGCGACGCGCGACGACATGGCGCACCAGATCGCGCGGGCCGATCCGCAGCCGCTTGCAGATGGCCGCAGGCAGAGCCTCGTCGGGATGGTGAAGCGGCAGGGTGAGTTCAGTGATGCGCAGCATTGTGCGCCTTTAGTAGAGTGATAAACGGGAATGCCAATCGCTCATTGGCGGGTCGCCTCGCACACGGGCAAACAAAGCGCCAACGCCGCCGTCTGAGCCTCTGCTGCAAGAGTGGATGGCGCATCCGCAGGCAGACGCTTCCCAGCCTTACTGGGTCGGTGGTGTATCCGTGGCATTCAGGATCAACCGGATGGTGTCCTCGGGCTCATCCCACATCGGGAAATGTCCGCTGCGCTCAAACCAGTGGAGCGTCGCTGAGGGAAAGGCCGCCATGGCGCGGTCTGCCTGTTGCGGAAGGCACAGCCGATCCTTGCGTCCCCAGCCGATCGCAACCGGTGCGTTGGTACTGGCCGGGCCCTGCTGGTTTGCACCATCGGCAAGATCACTCACGAGCGCGTCAAACGTGCTTGTGTCCGCAAATGACCTGAGTTCGTGTGCGATCAGCGCCGGGTTCAATGCCCAGGGCCTGGCTGAAAGCTGAAGCATGAGAGCGCTGCGCCCTGCAATGTTTCTGGATATGGCAGGGAGTGTGGGTCGCAGGGCCCGGACCAGACGGATGGATGCCGAAATCGTCGTTTTGAAAAACGTGCGCTCCCAGCCTTGCCAGAAGCCACCAGGATCAAACGCGACGACAGCACCCGCGCGCCCGCGCCGTGCCATCTCAAGCACCAGGCGGGCACCCAGCGAGCTGCCGACCATATCGATTCCGGTGAGACCTTGCTCATCCAGCCACGCACCCAGGCTGCGCGCCAGCCCGTCAAACGTACCGCTGTCTGTCTGTGCGGCTGTTAGCCCATGGCCCGGCAGATCGAGCGCGATAACCTCTCTGGTCTGCGCAAGCGTCGGCGAAATGGTGCTCCACGAGTGGATGCTCCCTCCCAGGCCGTGGACCAGAAGGAGAGGTTTGCCGCGACCGATACGCGTGTGGTGGATGTTCATCAGCTTGCAACGCCGCTGGGAGCGTTAAGGTTCACCTCGCCCCGCAATTGGTCAACCTTTCGGAGAAGACCGCATCAACGGCGGAAATCTTGCTGCCGGCAGCCACCACGACCAGAATGTCTGTGGCCGGGTGGAAAACCGCCACCGGAGGTTCTACCTGTCGAATGGCGCGGATGATGTCTTTCGCGCCAGACGGCTGCCCACCGCCAGGCGGGTTTCCGCACATTTGAGGGACAATATCGGTGTCAAAGATCGTCAATGGCGCGAGCCTGAAACCGCGCACCGGAGCCCGGCCCAGGAGCATCGTCCTGCTGCTTCACGGCTTTGGTTCGAGCGGTACGGACATGATTGCGCTCGCGCCCCAATGGCAGGATGCGCTTCCCGATACGCTGTTCCTCGCGCCGCACGCCCCTCAGCGCTGCGGGATGATGGGGGCGGGCTATCAATGGTGGGGATTGTCAGGATTGGCACCCTCGGCGCTGGCAGCCGGCGCAGCATCGGCAGCTCCCGCCATCGATGCGTTTATCGACCGCAAGCTGGCCGAGTATGATCTGACCGAGGCAAGCCTGGCGCTGGTCGGCTTCAGCCAGGGCACGATGATGGCGCTGCATGTCGCCCTGCGCCGACCGCGCGCGGTCGCTGCCGTGGTCGGCTATTCGGGAATGCTGACTGAAACGCCGGGGCTGGCGCATTCCGACTTCGCCAAGCCGCAGGTGCTGCTGGTGCATGGAACGGCCGATCCGGTCGTGCCGATCGCAGCGCTGCACATAGCCGAAAGCGAGCTCAAGCAGCTGGGCGTCCCTGTCACGACGCACATATCGCACGGTGTAGCGCACAGCGTCGACCCTGTGGGCCTGCGACTAGGGCGGGACTTTGTCAGCAACGCCTTTGATCGGTCGTCCTGACCGCATCACATGGCCAGAGGCGCGGCATATCCTGTCAGCTCGAGATAACCCTGCCCGCCTTCGGTGCGGACCAGCCCTTCCCAATAGACCGGCAGACCGCTGGAACGCGCATCGAGTTCCTGGTCGGCAAACATCGGGGTCAGCATCAGGCGCTTGCGGCCCTCGGGCAGCCTGATCGTCAGGACTTGCGCCACCGGGTAGGTGGCCCCTGTCCGCTTCGATCGCCAATTGCGCGTGGGTGTGAAGGTGATATCGCTCGGCTTGAGTGTCACGATTGTGCCGTTTGCGCGGCGGAACGTGCCGCCCGCCCAGAGACTGCGGCCGTCCTTGCCCCGAACGCGGAACGCCATCAGCGCTGCGCCATCGTCGAAGTTCAGCCCCGTCCAGTCCCAGCCGACCGCCGCTCCGCCCAGCAAGCGCGACGACCATTCACGGTCGAGCCAACTGCGCCCGGTCACGGTCTGGGTTGATGTGCCGCGTGTCAGCGTTCCTGTCGTCGCCATCTGCGGCAGCGAATAATAATAGCTGGCAGATCGAGGTTCGGCGCCCTTGCGGCTGTAGCCGCCGGCGCCCTGCAGCAGCGGTCGCTGCGTGGGGGTAAATATCAGCTTCAGCGCAAAGCCGCGCGCGACAATCCTTGCAGAAAAGCGGCCATCGGCCAACCGGACCAATCGCCAGTCCTTGATGCGAACATCGGCGTCGCCAATCCTGGCCTCGGCAATGCCGAACCCGCTGCGCGCCGCGCGCTGATCGTGCAGAAGTTTGCCGATGGCTGGATCAGACACGGCAGCATGGGCAAAAAGCACCTGTCGGGCGGCAAACTTGCTGCGGTTGCGCGGGTCAACCCGGGGCCGGGTGCGAAAGAACGTGATCTGGAACCCCAGATCCTCGCCTTTCGCAGTCTTGACCGTCCCGGTGACATACCACCATTCCGTGCGAAAATCCGGGTGCGCGCCGTGATCGGCTGGAAAGGAAAAGGCGCGGCCCGGCGTGACGTCCGGATAGGAAAATCCGGGCGTCTGCGCGACACTGGCGCTGGCGAGGGCCCATGCGGCTAGACCGAGGGATGCTGCGCGGATCACCAGTCGGCCCTCACCGCGCGTACCGCATCGATGGAGACGGCCCGCCGCCCGGCGAGCATCGCCGTGATCGCTGATGCGACAACCAAAGCAGCAATGACCGAAAGCATCAGCGTCACCGGCAGCTGTGTCGTCATTGTCCAGTTGAACGATTGCGGATTGATCACATGGATCAGCACCTGGCTGATCGCGACGCCCAGCGTCACACCGACCAGGCCGCCGACCGCACCCAGCAAAGCCCCCTCGACGCCCAGCATCGCGACAATCTGACTGCGGCCAACGCCGATATGGCGCAGCATGCCGAACTCGCGGGTCCGCGCGCTGGCCTGCGCCGATGCGGTGGTCGCAACGCCCGCCAATCCGACAATGATGGCAATCACCTCGAGCACATAAGTGATCGCAAAACTGCGATCGAAGATCGAAAGCGCCAGGGTGCGCAGGCTGGCAGGTTCGGCCATGGTGAGGCGCGACTTGAGCGCCGGAGGCGCCGCGGCCCTGATCGCGCGCCGGACCGCCGCCATGTCCGCGCCGGGTTCGAGCAGAACCATGGCATCGTCGCGGGTCGTGTCACCGGTCAGCCGGTCATACTCCTTCGCGTCGATCACCATCGCGCCTTGCTGCCTTGAATAGTCGCGCCAGACGCCGGCTACGGCAAAGCGGGCGTTTTGGCCAATCGGCAAACGGATGGTGTCGCCGGGTTCTGCCGCCAGGATCCGGGCCGCAGGTTCGGAGAGCCAGACCGCAACGGTGCCAGGCGGCGGCATGGTTTCCTCCCCCAGCAGTTCCAGCGTCGCATCGCCTGTGCCGACCGGACGGGCGATCAGGCTCATCGGCGGCTCGCCAGGATCGAGCACGATCGGCACCTGCCGGCTGAACACCATGGAAGCGACACCGGGGATCGCCGCCATTCGGGCTTGCGATCCTTGATCGAATCCGCCCCAGCCCGGCTCTGACCGGACATACAGATCGCCCGACAGGATTTCGCCAAGCCATTGATCGACTGCGCCGCGAAAACTGGTCACCATGACGGCCATCGCGATCATCAGGGCGGTGCTCGCCACGATACCGCACAGCGCGGTGGCTGCCGCTCCCGGCGCGCCATGAAGATGCTGGATTGCCAGATCCATCGGCACATTGCGGTGCCATGCTCGTGCCAATGGCGAGAGAAGCGAGCGCGCAAGCCAGGGCATCGCCGTGATCCCGGCGGCCAGCAGAAGCGCCACCGAAAGATAGCCGAACAGCGGCAGCCGTCCCACCGCAGGAAGCAACGCGGCCCCCACCCCTGCCAACAGCAGTGTCAGCGGCAACCGGCCCGTCAGGCGATCGCGCGGGTCGATGCTGTCCCCGGCATTCTTGAGCGCGATCGCCGGGGCGGCGCGTGCGCCTTGCAACGCCGGGATCAGACTGCCCCCGACCGCCGCAGCAACGCCCAGAGCAAAAAACCCGGCAGCTGCCAGCGGCGCGAAGATGAGTGCCGGCGGTGCGCCGTCGAATATCCCGCTGCCAAGATCCCCGCCCAGGATATTGAGTGCGCCGACTGCGAGGCCAAAGCCCAGGAGCAAGCCCAGCGTCGCCCCGATCAACCCGGCAAGCGCGCCTTCGATCGTCACCAGCGCAACAATCCCGCCGCCCCGCATTCCCAGCGTGCGGAGCAACGCGAAACTTTGCAGACGCCGGGTCACCGAGAGGGATTGTGTCGAATAGACCAGGAACGTGCCGGTAAACAGCGCGACCAGCGCAAGCATCGTCAGGTTGACGCGGTACGCACGCGAGAGCCCATCGCTCTGTTGCGCGTCGTCATTCGCGTCGCTCACAATGGCATCAGCCGGGATCAAAGGCTTTAGCCGCGTCCGGACGTCGCCTGCCTGGGCATCGGGTTGCAGCTTGATGTCGATCCGGTCGATCTTCCCCAACCGCCCGAACAGCCACTGGGCGGCAGCAATATCGATCATGCCGACGCGTCGCCCCTCGGCAATTCCGGGCAGGATGCCCCGCACGGTCATGGATCGTGCTTGACCATTGGCATTGATCGTCACCCGGTCGCCAATGCGCAGCTCTCCTGCGATCAGTGCCGCGCGTGAGAGGAACAGCGCGTCGCTGGCAAACACATCATCGCCGTTGCCGCCGGGGCCGCGTGCGGGTGCAGCGATGAGACTGGGCGTCACCTCGGCCGCGCGGATGATGTCCAGCCCCAGCAATGTGAAGGACTGGCCCCGCGCCGTCACGGCCTTCAGCACAACGACCGGGCTCGCATCGGCCACGCCCTCGACGCTCAAGACCTTCGCATACAGTGCCTCGTCAACGCCAAGACGGCTGGCAGCCTCGATCTTCAGGTCAGCGGCACCGTTCACCGTGTTCACCGCCTGGCCAAACGCCGCGAGGGCCGATCCGTTGATCAGATGCACCGCAAAGCCCAGCGCCACGCCGATGGCAATGGCAAGCACGGCAATCGCGATGCGTCCGGGGTGTTGCCGCGCCTCGCCCGCGATCAGCCACGCCAGCGCCCGGGCCGGACTGCTAGCCATCGGCGGGGGCCAGCCCGTTCGTTGTCAGTACAAGCGTCCGGTCCGCCATGGCAGCGGCCGCTGCCGAGTGCGTGACCAACAAGCCTGCCGATCCCGACTTTCGCGTCGAATCAGCAAACAGCTGCAAGATGCGTGTGGCGGTTTCGCTATCAAGGTTACCCGTCGGCTCATCGGCGAGGATCAGCGCCGGTCGATGGATCAGCGCCCGGGCAATCGCGATGCGCTGCAATTCCCCGCCGGACAGGTCGCGCGCATAATCATCGCCCCGGCTGCCGAGGCCGACCACATCCAGCATCGCATCGGCGCGCGCCGCGATCTCGCGCCGGTCACCGCCCGCCAGCGCGAGCGGCAGCGCCACGTTTCTGCGCAGGGTCAGATAGGGCAGAATATGAAAGGCCTGGAACACGAAGCCGATCTGGCGGCGGCGCAAATCGGTCAGCCCGCCATCATCGAGGAGGCCCAGGTCTTCGCCGCCAATCAGGATCCGCCCCTCATCATGGACGTCGAGCCCCGCTGCGATGTTGAGCAACGTCGACTTGCCCGAGCCTGACTCGCCCACGATGGCGACAAGTTCGCCCGCCGCAACGCTCAACGAGAGATTGCGAAACAGGACGCGACCACCAGGAACGCTTTTGGTGAGCCCGCGCAATTCGAGTTGTGGGGTCAACGTACGTCTTTCGGCTCTGTCGGGCTGGCGCGCATGATAGCGCATGGCCGTCTCATCACGCCTTGTGGCATCAATCCCAGGCTCTGGCTAGAATGCCTTTCAGCGACTTTCTGCGCAATGATCACGTCAGAACATGTGATCGATACCGAGCACAATTCAGCTCAAAATCTGCCGCGCCCTGCAGCTGGCTGAAAGTCATGATGCAGACGCTTGATGAAAAAATCCAATAAATGTGTTTGAAATTTTCTTGGACCCGATTTTGGTGAATTTCAGAATTTGCTTCCATATTCTTGAAATGCTGCTAGGACAAAAGGGCTCACGTCGCATGCGACGGATAATCGGCAGCTTTATGCCTCCCCTTATCCCTTTCTAGCACTACTTGAAGCCGGGATGCGCCGCTGTTGGCGCATGCCCGTCATACTTGGGATAAAGGTTTATCCATATGACTACCGGAACCGTGAAATTTTTTAACGTCGACAAGGGTTATGGCTTCATTGCGCCGAATGATGGCGGCAACGACGCCTTCGTGCACATTTCAGCCGTTGAACGCGCTGGAATGCGCACCCTCGACAAGGACCAGTGCGTTTCTTACGAACTGGAAACCGATCAGCGGGGCAAGACCTCGGCAGTAAATCTTCAGGCTGCCTGATCTTTACGAGGCAGTGCGGCCATCGCGGTCGCACTGCCTTGTTTCCTGCGCTGACCTGAGTTTTACTGGAGTACAAGAATGACCGATCCGAAAAGCCGTCCGTTCCTGATCAACAAGGATGCCGACGGAAATGTCCGGCTGACAGTGCGCTCCACGCGGTACAACTCGCAAGGTTACCCGCTGGTGACCGTGCTTTTGCAGGACGAGTTGTTCAAGACTGCCGCTGCGGCGCGTGCGTTCGCACAGGAACATTTCGGCGCTCGCCCCGGCGACTACGCAGCAAAGTAACTGCTGACCACTCTGCCTCGCCCGCTTCGACAGGCGAGTGCAGCCCCCCTCCCCCGCCTCATGCCGCGATGGCGCGCTCGATCCATTGGCGGGTATCGGGTATGGCCGCTTCGACCTGCGGAAGGTCGTTCACACACAGAAACTTGAACTGCGGATTGAGCGCACGGGCAAGATAGGCTCGAACGTCCGGCAGCGGATAATCGTGCACCGCGCCGGTGCGCAGGTGGAGATGGTCTGCGCCAGTGTGCAGAACCGCGTCGCCCGCCGAGATACAGGCGTGGTTGTGGAAACCCTGTGGCAGGAACTGCGATACGCAGCGGAACCTGTGGCCTATGTTGGCCATGAACGCGTCGCGATGCTGATCGTAAAGCCTGGCCAGCACCGACCGGCGCATCGGATGAACCACGTGCGCAGCGCGAAACAGACGCTCGGGTCCAAAGCCAGCCAGCACCGCCGCATTGATCTGCGTCAGGGGGTTCAGCAGCGTCGGATCGTGCTTGCTGGCAGCGTCAGCCGCTATAGCGCAATGGTTTACCCAGTCCCCGCGCAACACGGGTGCATTGCCGCAAAACAGATCCCCCGGCACCAATGGCCCGGTCAAGAAGACGTCATCATTGAAATAGACAAAATGCTCGGCAAGCCCCGGAATACGCCACAGCATGGTTTCGATCACCAGCGAGTTGAAGGTCGGCAGGACGCTTTCATGCCCTGCAAACAGGGTCAGATGATCGACGATCGTGATGCGCGCGGTCAGATCGGCAGACAGCCGCGACAGGTCGGGCGATTGCGCATCCGTGACAATCCAGATCCGCCCGATCCACGGCGCGTGGTTGGCGATCGAGCGCAAGCAATAGCTCAGCTCGTCATTGCAGGCCCATCGATGAGGATTGGTGGCGTTGGCGTTGCGTGGTGAAGGGCCCTGGTAGCGCAGACGCCGCGCCATGTGCGCAGGGTCTGAGCCATCGACCCAGGTGATGACCGCGTCTATGCGCACGGCCGAACTGTTACTGTGCATCTGTCCCGTCCGGGCGAGTGTTTGGTCTGCCACGATAGAACAGGACGGCTGGGCCATTGGCCTGCACCGGCGCGCGAGTCAATGGCCAGCGGATTTCCGATCGCGGCGAGAGAACCTTTCCGGCGCCTGGCAATAGGCCAGAGCCCGAAGTCAGATCGGCAGTCGTGACCTTCCAGACAATGGAGGAGAGGCTAGAACCGCGCCGGGATTGTCGGAACGCTCGCACTCATGAGGCAATGAAGCCATCGCAAGCACAACGATGCACAGCGTCTGACCCATGGTTTGTGCCTGGGCTATGCACATGATCATGATCCACCAGGCCGAAGATCCGTCGCAGGTCAAAGGTGGCCTGGGGTGCCGACGGTGGCTGCCGTTCGCCCCATCGCGGGTGGGCGACCGTCAAGTCGCCATGATCGTTCGGCAGCACGCAACCCAAAATTTACGTCGCAGCGCAACCTCCGCAACGCTGATTTTACAACTCCACCCCGGCCTTGCACCATTTTGAAGCAGGCCAAATCGTGGACATTGACTCAAGTTAACAATTCATGAATCGATGCCCGTGCCCCCGGTCTTGCCGGGGGACCATGAGGGAGAAAATTCAATGCGTGAACTCACCCCTGCAGAAACCACCGAAGTTTCGGGCGGCCTGTTCTTTATCAAGCGGGTCATCCTGGGCCTTCTGCTCAAGCCGATCGTGAAGCACCCCGCTCCGCCTGTGAAGCACCCCGCTCCGCCGCGGCCGCCGAAGCATCATTGATTCTTTGATATCCACCAATGGCTTTGGAACGCTGGAGCCATTGGTGGATCATCACGCTTCGTGCGATGTCCCGCATGATATGGCCGCCGATAGCGCGGCTCTAAATGGGCCGTGGGTCATGAATGGACCAACGCACGGCTGTTCCGCACAATACTGATCTTTCCGTCCGCCAGGTGCAGGACGATATCGGCGCGCTCCACCAGCGCTGGCCGATGCGTGATCGCGACGCGGGTTATGGGCAGTTTTGTCAGCATATTGGCGATGGCAATTTCATTGCGTTCATCGAGATTGGCGGTGCCCTCATCCAGGAAAATGGCATCCGGGTCGCGGTACATGGCACGCGCCAGCAAGATCCGCTGCCGCTGACCGGCTGACAGGGCGTTGCCCATGTCTCCGATCAGGCTCTGATAGGCCATCGGCATTGCCATGATCGTGTCGTGAATCCGCGCAACTATGGCTGCTGCCTCTATGCGTTGCGGGTCCGGCTGCTCGGCAAAGAAACTGATATTGTCGGCCAACGTACCCGATAGCAGATAATCGTCCTGCATGACGGCACTGATGCGGTTGCGCCAGGCCTTGGTGGTCGCGGCCCCGATCGGCTGGCCATCGATCAGCAGGCGCCCGGACTGTGGCTGCATCAGTCCCAGCAGAATCCTCATCAAGGTCGATTTGCCCGCGCCGGATTCGCCGACGATGGCGACAAAGCTGCCCGGCGGAATGGTGAACGAGAGATTCTCGAATACCGGCTGCTTGTCGCTGTCATAAGCAAACGTCACATTCTCGAGCACAATCTCAGGCGGAGCTGCAGGTCGCGGGGCTGGCGCTGCGTGCACCAGCTCCTCCCGCTTTTCCGCAACGATATCCGACAGGCGTTCCAGATGGACGGACAGCAGACGCCAGCGCTCGGCATGGTCGACCAGGGATGTGGCGCTCTCCATGAAGCTGGTGCGATAGGCGATGAACGCAAGCATCACCCCCACGGTCATCTCGTTGGCGATGACCGCATTAGCCGCCATCAGCACAAGAATGAGCAACTGCCCATATGTGATGATGTCCTCGGCCAGTTCGCTCCAGATATGATAGGTGCCCGACCGGTAGCTCGCCGATATGACCTCGGCGTAGCGGTTGCGCCACCCGGCCTCGCGCATGCCTTCGCTGCCGTGCAGCTTGATGGCACGCATCGAACGCATGGTTTCCATGACATACGTATCTTCATGCGAAGACGCGATGATCTCTTCTTCGGTACGCTGTCTGATGGCGGGGTAGATGGCCAGCTTGAACCCGATATACAAAAGCGTTGTGCCCAGCGTGACGAACATCAGCGGCAGGCTGATCAGTCCCATTACGATCAGTGTGGTGATGGCCAGCACCGCATCGATCAGCGCATTGGCGATCCCTTGGGTCAGGAGGGTCTGGACAGGGCCGACCGATCCCAGCCGAGACATCAGATCGCCGACATGGCGGCTTTCGAAATAGCGTGTCGGCAGGTGCAGCATATGGCGCATGATGTTGCCGCCCAGCTGAAACGCCAGCATCTGGCCAAGGGTCAGCACCACCCAGGATCGCAACCCCTTGATCGCCGCGTTCACGGCGTACACCAGAGCGAAACCGACAGCCAGAAGCGTCAACAGGTTGTTATCGCTCTGCCCGATCGCCTCATCGATGGTCAACTGCATGAAGAACGGCAGCGCCAGGGTGGTCAGTTGCAGCAGCAGCGAAAGCAGCAGGAGCTGCAGGAATGCGCTGCGAAAATTGACGAGCCTGCCCCACAAGTCGGAGAGCTGCAGCTTGACCCGCGCATCGATGGGATTGAAATCGGCGGTCGGGGTGAGCTCGAGGGCTACGCCGGAGAAATGCTTGCCGACATCGTCCAGCGAGAGAACGCGGCGGCCGACGGCGGGATCGAGAATGACGGCCTGCCGCGCGTTCAGGCGTTCCAGCACCACAAAGTGGTTCAGATCCCAATGCAGGATCGCGGGGATCTTCAGCAGCGGCAGCTCGTCCAGTTCCAGCCTCAGCGGGCGCGGGGCAAGATGCAACTGGCCGGCAACGTCCATCAGCTGCGCAAGCGTTACGCCCTTCATCGATACCGGAAAACGTCGCCGCAACCCTCCGATGTTGACGCGGTGCCCGTGGTGGGCGGCCACCATTGCCAGGCAAGCAAGGCCGCATTCGGCGGCTTCGGCCTGCAACATCGGCTGCATTCCCTGCGCCCAGGGCCGATCGAAGCCGCTCATGACCGGATGGCTTTCAGGATCGGGTCTAGGAACACCTCCCACAGGCGGCGATCCTCCAGAATGAGGTTGGCCGACAAGGTCATGCCATCGCGCAACCGGCCCGCCTGCAAGGCTGGCCCCTGTGCCAGGCTGTCAATGCGGACCCTTACCCTGAACACCGGCTCCCGGGCGGTGTCCGTTGCCAAAAGGCCGCTCTGCACGCTGGGCACGGACGACACCCAGGTCACCGTGCCCGATCCCGTCCCGTATTTCTGAAACGGAAAGGCATCGAACATCAGGCGCACTCTTTGGCCTGGCTTGACGAAGCCGACCGCGCTCGACGGCGCAAAAAGCTGCACTTCCAGCGCGCTGTTGGCAGGCACAACGACCGCAAGCGCGGTTGTCGTGTTGACGCGCTGGCCCGATTGCACGCCAAGATCGCCGACGGTGCCACCAAATGGGGCGGACAACGTCAGCTTGTCCTGGCGCACCAGCCGCGCCCGCTGCTCGGCCACCAAAGCCATGCGTTCGGCCAGCTGTGAGCCCGATTGATCGGCCACGATGCTGCGGGCAGCGATCTGGGCTTCGAGCGACTTCAGCGCCTCGCGCTGCGAGATGATACGTTCGGCGAGCGCCTCGCGGTCCAGTTTTCTGGCCAGCAAGGTCGCCTGGCGCTCCTCAAGTTCGGCTTTCGTGCCTGCACCTTGTTTCATCAGCCGCTGCGACCGGGTGAGCTGCGCCTCGCTCAACCTGGCCTGCTCGGCCATCAGGCGTTCCTGCCTGATCAGCGAGTCCAGCGACTGGGCCATGCTTTTCTGCTGGTTCTGCAGCGAGACGGTTTCGTTGCCGGCAAGCGTGCCGACCAAAGCCTTCTGTCGCACGAGCTCGCTGTACTGGCGGTCCAGTTCGATCAGCTGGCTGGCAATCCCCTCACCGCTCGCATCGCGACCCTCGGTCAACGCCACCGTCATCACGGCGTCGCCTTTGCTGACCCGTTGGCCTTCGCGCACGTGCACTGTCTCGACCTTACCGTCGCCGGGCGACATGATCCGCGCCACGCCGGCGGAATAGGCAACGATACCGCGCACCTGCGCACGCTGAGCATAGGTGCCGAACATCAGCAGCAAGCCCAGTGCGGTCACAACAATCAGGATAAACGCGGTATAGAGTCGCGCGCTCGGCGGCACCGCCGCGATGACGGTGCCTGTCAGACGGTGGCGACCGGTCTCGATCGCTTCTTGCCGAAAAAGAGGACTGGTCATGAGGCGCGCATGTTTGCCATGCCGACGCCTCTAAGCGGCATTTCTCAAAACGTGATTAACGCCCGCGAAACCAGTGTTTTCGGCTTTTGTAACCAATTGCGGTTAGTCAGCGGGGCTGTGCCGGCGGCACATCTTCGCGCGCACTGAACTTCGGAAGCCTGAAATGCCCCTATCGAGCGTCAAATCTGGCATCTGCCTGTTGGGGATGGTTTCGCTGGCCGCGTGCGCACCGCACGTTCAGCTGTCCGTCGCACCTGCCGTGCTGTCGGCGGACTGGGACGCGGAATCGACCCTGGCATGGCCCGATGAAGCGACCGCGCCGCTCGATTGGGCCGCCTTTGGCTCTCCGCAGCTCGACGCGCTTCTGGTCAGGGCACGCGCGGCAAACGCGGACGTTGCGATCGCGTCGACGCGGATCAGGCTTGCATCGGCAGACCTGCGGATCGTCAGAGCCGAGGCGGGCCCTTCCCTCAATGCCCTGGGCCGCGCAGAATCGAATTCCCGCGGAGGCGCAGGTGATAACGCCTTTCGTGACAGCTACGTCACCGGCGAGCTCGATTTCAGTTATACGCTTGATCTGTCCGGCCAGTTGAAAGCCAGCAGGCGCGCAGCCTTTGCACGCTATCGCGCGTCTGGTCATGAGGCCGACGCGGTAAAGCTGACTGTCGAGGCCGCGGTTGCATCGGCCTATGTCGAATATGCAGCTTTGAGCGACCGGATTGCCATTGCGGACCAAAACCTGGCGCAGTCCCGGGAGTTCGAGCGCATCCTGAGCCTGCGTGAACAGGCTGGGGTGGTGAGCGAGCTCGATCTCTCCTTGCAGACCGCGCAAACCAACGCTCTTTTGGTGGGGCTTTCTCGGTTGAAGGAAAGCCGCAGCCGGGTCCGGAATGCCCTGGCTGTGCTGGTCGGCGAGGAAGCGCCGATCTTCACGCTGGACCCTGCCAGCCTGTCAGAATTCACTGCGCCGCGCTTCGCGCCCCTGCAACCTTCGGCATTGCTGATCCGCCGGCCCGACATGCTCGCAGCCAGCGCGCTGATCGAGGCAGCCAACGGCGATGTCGCGCGCGCGCGCGCGGCCTTTGTTCCCGATCTGCAGATTTCGGGCGGAAGTTTTGTCGACAGCGTGGCAGGTGGCGGTCTGCTCAATCCCGGATTTGCCCTCGCCTCAAGGTTCGCCGCGACGATATTCGACAGCGGCAGGCTGAAGGGGGCGGTGTTCCGGGCCAGCGCCGAACAGACGCAAGCGGTGGAGCAGTTTCGCAAAGCACTGCTAAAGGCGCTGGAAGACACGCAAAATGCCCTGGCGGCATCGCATCGAACGCAGGAGCGCCTGAGGGTGCTCGATCAGTCCCGCTATCTCGCCACGCGCAGTGCGGCCCTTGCCCGACAGCGCTTCCTGGAGGGGAGTGACGACTTTGGAGCGGTGCTCGATGCGGAGCGCAGAAAGCTGCAAGTCGAGGACGACCTCATCGTCTCGACCCAGGAAAGCCTCAATGCTGTCATTGCGCTTTACGCCGCAGTGGGCGGAAAGCCCTCGTAACCCCTGCGGCGAAGAGTGCTGTTGCCCAGGGCGAGCCTTCTATCGGCGCCCATGGTCTGATGGGTTGGCACTGGGCGTCATGTCCGCTGCTGGCCCGCGATCCCGGCGGCCTGGCTTCAGGGACTATAGCGTCATTTGCGTGGCTTGCGGGGAGCGGTTTGGCCGGACGTCATCGGATCGGGCTTTGGCGGTGGTCGCCAGCCTTTAGGGGGCGTCACGCGCTGCTGGCTGGTTCCCAAGCCCATGGCACCCGGTTGCTGGCGTTCCAAGCCCGACAAATCGGCCTTCTCGGCTTCTGATACCGTAGCGCCGCCGCGTATCAGGCTGATCTTGTCACGGCATCGCTTGGCTTCTTCAAAGTCCAGGGCGCTTGCCGCAGCATCCATTTTCAGCTGCAGATCATGGAGTGTTTCGCTCATTCTTATCTCAGCTTCTTGATGGGTAGCCCGTCTGCCTTGGCGCGGTCCTTCACCGATTCTTCGCTACGGGTGAGCGCTTTGGCGATGGCCTTCAACGGCATGCCCTTCTTCGCCAATGCGTGGAGTTTCTGGAGTTCAGCGCTGGTCCATGCTTGTCGATGTCGTTCGAATTTTTCTGCCATGCGCTATAGTTAGTGGATCGTGGCCTCAACCGCGAGCACTTCGTGCAATCACCCCGCTGCCCGATGGTTTATGGCCACAGACCTGCTAGGCATGCCAGCATGAGCAACAGCCACAGACTTTCCGGTATCGTCGACGTCGGCGGGCTTCAATATGCGTGGGAGGTGCGGAGCGAACCACAGTGGAGCGAGTTTGAAGGCTGGAAAGGCGTGACCATTGCGTTGCTGCAGAAGCATAGCCAGCGCGGAGCCTTGCTGGAATTGCCTCCGCCCAAGCGCTTGCTGAAAGGATTGCAGCGAGGCCGCCTTCAGATCAGCGACGCGATCATATCCCGGGGAATTCAGGCAGCGCTGGATGCCGGCTGGGAGCCGGCGTCTCGTGGAAAGCCGATGGTTTTCATGGTCGATGCCGATGGCAACTAGCCAAAGGTGCCCTGCTGGCGCAAGAGAACCTGATGAGCATTACGCCGAAAGCCTGGAACAGCGAACAAGTCCGCAAATGGCTCGAATGCCGCATTGACGCGGCGCGTCTTGATCAGGCGGCGGCCGACAAGCGGGGGTATGGGTCTCAGGACGACTATGACAAGGCTGCTGCCGAGGAATGGGTGTGCCGAAGCCTGATCGCCGTTGCCGACAAGGGTGATCAGGTCGCGCTTGCCGATCGGATCAAGCAATTGCTGGCCCAGGATGAGTATCAGGTCACGGGCATTTACGACGATCGGCGTTTCGAAAGATGTGTTCGCGCCAACCTCAGAAAGCTCGCCAAGATGACCAAGGCCAACGAGGGGTTCGAGAACACGTTGCGCTTCCAGTGAGCCCGGCGTCACGCTGAAGCATGGCGAGTGCCTGCGGGGCTGCGGCCAGGACCGCTCACCAGGCGCCGTCCTTGAAGTCCCAGCCCGAGCGATCCGTGCAGAGTTCGGTTCGGCTCTTTGCACTTGGTGGACCGCAGGATCTAATCCTCGGTCCCGGCGCCTAGGGCTGCGCCGTTTTTCATGTCCAAACAGGCCTTCTCACGTTCCTCATCCCCAAGCGAGAGGAGGTACCGGCTTGCCTCTTTGTAGGTCAAGAAAGGCCGCCCATCGACAATGATGGGAACGGTACGACCGTTATAGATCCGGCGGAGCAGCCGCCGCTGCGTCCTGCCTAGCGATTGAGGGCGTTCTTCAGTGATGGCAAAATCCTAGGCTAAAGAAGCTTCTGTGCCGCTACCACCGACACATCATGCAGGCGTTGCGACGGAATGGTCCTGTCACGTCCCTTGCCGGTTCAGGCACTCGCAGACATGCGCGCCCCTCATCGCTTCACCCGGTCGAAAAGGTCGATCAGTTCGTTGAACTTGGTGCGCTGTTCCGATGCATCGCCCGAAGCGATCGCCTCCGATACGCAGCAGGCGGCATGATCCTTCAGGATTTCGCTCTCGGCCCTGGCCAATGCCGCTTTGATCGCCTGCACTTGATGCAGGATATCGATACAATAGCGGTCGTCGGTGACCATCTGCGACACGCCGCGCACCTGCCCCTCTATTCGGCGCAAGCGGTTGAGGATGGCGGCTTTGTTCTTGGCCATGATCGTGCGGTCCCTTGGGCTTGCAATACCATAGGGGGGTATACTATCTGCCGTCGAAAGGATAGGCAATAGATATGCACGACACGTTTTCCAGGCGATCGGTTTTGGGCGGCCTTGGCCTTGGCGCATCCATGCTGGCGGCACCGGCCTGGGCGCAGGGACACAGTGTGCACGGCGGTGGCCATAGCCGCAGCGGTCCGCTCATTCCCGCCGGCTTTGACGAGGTACGCGGGCCAGTGGTCGATCTGTCGATCGGCAGCGGCCATCGCATCGTGCAGGGCAAGCGCGGTCCCGGCATTGCGGTCAACGGCAGCGTGCCGGGTCCGCTTATCCGGCTGACCGAGGGGCAGGATGTACGCCTCAACGTCACCAACAATCTGACCGTAGACAGCTCGGTGCACTGGCATGGGCTGTTGCTGCCGTTCCAGTATGACGGCGTTCCCGGGATCAGCTTTCCCGGGATCAAGCCCGGCGAGACCTTCACCTACAAGTTCCCGATCCGCCAGGCAGGCACCTATTGGTATCACAGCCACTCGGGTCTGCAGGAGCAGTCGGGCCATTACGGGCCGATGATCATCGAGCCGCGCGGTAGCGAACCGATCCCCGTCGATCGCGATTACATCCTGCTGGTCAGCGATTTCACCACGCTCGACCCGCATTTCATCATGAACCGGCTGCGCACCGGCGAGGGCTATTTCAACCGCCAGCAGAACACCTGGACCGACGACTATCCGATGTCCGCCGAAGAGCGCCGGATGTGGGCGCAAATGCGGATGATGCCCACCGACATCGCGGACATCGGCGGCAAGACCTACACCTTCCTCGCCAACGGGCGCGGCCCCAACGAGGGAATGGAATATCTGTTCAAGCCCGGCGAGCGCATCCGGCTGCGGATCATCAACGGCGCGGCGCAAAGCTTCTTCAACATCCGCATCCCCGGCCTGGCGATGAGCGTGATCGCCACCGATGGCCAGCCGGTACGCCCGGTCGAGGTCGACGAGCTGCAGATCGGCGCGGCCGAAACCTATGACGTGATCATCGAACCGGGCTTGGCGGCGGCCTACAGCATCGTGGCCGAATCGATGGACCGTTCGGGTATGGCGCTGGCGACTTTGGCGAGTGCACCCGGACTGCGCGCCGATGTTCCCGCGCTGCGCGATCCGCCGCTGCTGACCATGGCGGACATGGGGATGAACCATGGCGACGGCGGCATGGATCACGGGGCCATGGGGCATGGCGGGATGGATCATGGATCGATGCCGGATGCCGGAGCCACTCCTTCTGCCAGCATGAGCATGGACGGCATGAAGATGCGCGATACGTCGCTGCTGCCGCCCGATGTCGCGATCGGCCCGGGGATCGACATGGTCTCGATGGCGCCGGTCGACAAGATGGGCGACCCCGGGCTTGGCCTGCGCGATGTCGAGCACCGCGTGCTGAACTACCGGATGCTGGTCGCGCGCGATGCCAACAGCGATGTGCGCGAGCCGTCAAGGCTGCTCGAACTGCACCTCACTGGCAACATGGAACGCTATATGTGGTCATTCGACGGGCGGATGTATTCGGCGGTCAGCGACGTGCCGATCCGCTTTGCCTGGAACGAGCGGGTGCGGGTGAAGCTGGTCAACAACACGATGATGGCGCATCCGATCCATCTGCACGGCATGTTCTTCGAAATGGTCAACGGCCAGCCCGCCGAATTGCAGCCGCGCAAGAACACGATGATCGTGCAGCCGGGCGCCAGCGCGCAGTTCGACCTGACCGCCAACGAGCCGGGCGACTGGGCCTTCCATTGCCATCTGCTCTACCACATGCACGGCGGGATGATGCAGACCGTGGCCGTGATGGGCCCGGAGACGGCATCTTGATCCGCGTGACACTGGCCGCGCTGGCATTGGGCGCGCAGACCACTCCTGCATTGGCGCAGGATCACAGCGCGCATCAGGCCGAGCCGGACCCGCACGCCGGGCACGACATGTCAGCCGCCAGCCAGCCCGCTGCCGAGCCGGACACGACGGACGGCATGGATCACAGCAGCATGGATCATGGGACGATGGACCATGGTTCTGGCGCGGAAGCCTCTGCATCGCCCGGTCCCGAAATGGAGACCCCGCCGCCGCCCGAAGCCGGCAGCGGCCCACCGCGCGCGGCCGATGCCATCTGGGGGGCCGATGCGATGCGCGCCTCGCGGGCGGATCTCCAGAAGACGCACGGCGACTACAACCTGTTCTGGTTCCAGGCCGACCGCGCCGAGCTGCAGATGCGCGATGGTGCCGATGACTATCTGTGGGATCTGCAGGGCTATTACGGCGGCACGACCAGCCGTTTCTGGTTCAAGAGCGAGGGCGAAGGCAGCTTCGACCAGCGCATCGAGGATCTCGAAATCCAGGCATTGTATTCGCGCGCGATCGCTCCGTTCTTCGACCTTCAGGCGGGCATCCGGCAGGATCTGGCCGGGCCGGACACCACGCATGGCGTCATCGGCATTCAGGGTCTGGTGCCGTACATGTTCGAGGTCGATACCGCGCTGTTCCTCTCGCATCGCGGCGACCTGACCGCGCGGCTGGAGGCGGAGCTTGATCAGCGGATCACGCAGAGCATCCTCATCCAGCCGCGTGCCGAACTGAACCTCGCCGCGCAGGACGTGCCCGAACTCGGCATCGGTGCAGGCATCGACAGTTTCGAGCTCGGCGTGCGGTTGCGTTACGAGATCATCCGCGAGATCGCGCCCTATATCGGCGTCGAGCAGACCTGGCGCGCGGGCCGTAGCGCCGATTTTGCGCGGGCTGCGGGCGATGACCCCAGCGTGACCAATTTTGTCGTCGGCATCCGGCTCTGGTTCTGAACCTGAAGGAGAACACCATGCGCTTTCGCTCGATCCTCGCTTACATCTTGGCCGGTGCCGCCACCCTCGCCCTGCCTTCGATGGCCATGGCGCACACCAGGGTGGTCGCCTCTACGCCAGCGCAAGGCACGACCGTAGCCAAGCCCAAACAGGTAAAGCTGACTTTCAGCGAAGCGCTGCTGCCGCCGACCGTCGCGACCAGCATCGTCATGACCGCGATGCCGGGCGTCAAGAACCATGGCGAGATGGTGATCCGCAACTTCACCTCCAGCTGGTCCGACGGCAACAAGACGCTGACCCTCATGCTGCGCCAGCCGTTGCGCGCGGGCAGCTATGATGTCCGCTGGCAAGCCGCCGGGGCAGATGGCCACCGCATGACAGGCAAGGTCAGCTTCACCGTCAGCTGATCGATGCCCGCCGACTGGTTGCACCCGGCGCTGCGTTTCGCGCAATATGCCGCACTGCTCGGGCTGTTCGGGGCAACCGCATTTCACGCCTTGAGATTGCGACCGCTGGTGGGAGACACCGGCACGATGCGCCTGCGTCCAATCGCCATCGCTGCGGTGGCCGCTCCGGTGATCTCGCTGGCGGCCATGCTTGTCGGCATCGCCGCCATGATGGGCCAGCCGCTCCACGATCTGGACCTGGCAACCATCCAATCTCTGGTGCTCGCGACACAGCCCGGCTGGGCCTTTCTCGTCCGGTCAGCATTGCTGGTGCTGGCTCTGGCAGCGCTGCTGCTGATCAAGCCGATGGCGCCACGCCAGATCGCGGCGGCGTCATGTTACGCGCTGGCGCTATCGACCCTCGCCTGGACTGGTCATGCAGCCGCGACCGAAGGCGTGCTCGGACTGGTGCATCGCCTGAACGATGCCCTGCACCTGTGGGCTGCAGGGCTCTGGATTGGGGCAATCTGCTGGTTCACAACGCTGGTGTTCGCGGCGCATCGGAACCCTGATCGCGGCCAATCTGAACGTTTGCTCGTGGCGATGGAGGGTTTTGCGCCCCTGGGGATGACCCTGGTTGGCATCGTCGCCATGACCGGGATTCTCAACGCCCATTTCATCTTCGGACTGGAGAATGGCGTGGCGGTGCTGAATACGCCATATGGCCTGCTGCTGGCGGGCAAGATGCTGCTGGTCGCATCCATGCTGATGTGCGCAGCGCGGAACGCGGGCATCGTGAGGCCGAACGGCGGTATCCGGCGCGTGGGCGCGGTACGAAGCGATGGCACCCTCACGGCGCTGAGGACGAGCCTGGCTGCCGAACTGCTGCTGGCGATCTTGGTCCTGATGCTCGTCGCCCTCACAGGGCTGGCCTCACCGATGGAATGAAAACCACCGCGCAAGCCCTGCCAGGGCGCAGACCGTGTCGGCCCTGGCCAGCGTTATTGGACAGCCCGGCAGATTACATCGCATTCCCCATCACGCCCACTTTGAGCAGCATCCACAGGGCCATCGCGACCATCATCACATTTTCAGTCAGAGACACAAAGCCGAGCGGAACGTTGCTGTCTCCGCCGACACACGCGCATTTGATTTCGCGCTTGTCGACATAGACCGCCTGGACCACCGACACCGCGCCGATGCTGCCAATGAACAGTGCAAGCGGGATGGATAGCCAATGGAGCGCGCCTGCGACCATCAGCACCCCCGCCAGACCTTCTGCAAACGGGTAGATGCGGGCATAGGGAACCCAGCGTTGCGCAAGCAGATCATAATTCAGAAACATCGTCGCGAACTTGTCGACATTCTGGAGCTTCAGCATCGCCAGCACACACATGCTGAAGGCAATGAACCACTCGCCTGCCCGAGTGGTGAACGGCGAGCCATAGACCGCGAAACTTGCCGCAAGTGCCATCAGTGCGGTCATGGCAAACAGCGCCATCACCGGTTGATAGGTGGTCGCCTTGGGATCGACGACAGCAAGGCCCAGATAACGGCGAAGGTCGTCGTGCCCACCGATGCGCGCGCCGTCGATGAAAATCTGCGGGGTCGTCTGGACGCCATGTTGCGCCTTGAAAGCGTCAGTTTCCTCGCGGGTGGTCAGCCAGCGGTCTTCAACGATGTAGCCCTTGCGCTTGAGCAGATCGAGCGCCTTGAGCCCATGGGGGCAGATGTGTTTGGGCATGACCATGCGATGGATGACGGCTGTCTTCGCGCCCGCTACGTGGCGACCAGCGCCTGATAATGCCGCTTGAGTCATGGGTGTTCCTTCGTTGCAGATAACGTCACCCAGCCCATATAGGTTCCGTAGCATGGTACGGAGTCAAGCCTTGAATGCGATGACCATCGGAAAGCTGGCACAGGCGGGCGGCGTAGGCGTCGAGACTGTACGCTATTACCAGCGACGCGGCCTTTTGGCAGAGCCCGAACGAGCAGGCGGAGTTCGGCGCTACGGGAGCGAAGAGCTCAGCCGTCTTCGCTTTATCCGATCCGCCCAGGCGGCCGGGTTCACGCTCGAGGAAATCCGAGAACTTCTCGAGCTTGATGCAACCAGGGACCGGAAACGGGCTCTGGCTCTAGCCAACACGCGCATTGCGGCGCTGGACCGCCAGCTGGCCGCGCTGCAGCGCGCTCGCCAAGCACTGGCGCGTCTGGCGAGCGCGTGTGAAAGCACATCCTCCAAGCCGTGCCCCATCATTACCGCATTCGAGCCGCCCGGACGCGCTTCGTCCGACACTGAGCCAGATGAATGTGACGATCACCGGGTCGATTGAATCGGTGATCCGGACCACTTGGCCGCTCAGTGCAAGCGCACCGATGCCGTCCGGGCGTGACGCCGAAAACGGATTCAGCCGGTTCCGGGTACGGAACACCTTCGCAAATAGCCGCTGCCGACAATGCAGTGCACAGCCCGGCCAGCCGGATCAGCCGCGCAGCGTTCCATCCGGGTTCAGGCGCACAGTGCGCCGTTCGCGGGCGGAAAGGTTGATCGCGGTGATCGGCCGCACATCGCGCAAGCCCATCTCGCCGGGCCCGATGATCTTGCTGTCATTCCGGATGGCGTTCGCGAAATGGTCAAGCTCGCCTGCGAATTGCCGGTTCGGATCGCCGGGTGTCAGATTGCGCGGCTGCCCTCCCTTGCCGCTTTCCACCTTGAGCGTCTGACCTGAATATCGGGTTGCGGGCAGCGAAGACGCGCTCGGTCCATTCGGCGTGCAGGCCACTCGGCAGCACGATGCAACCGGCATCGACCGCATCATTCCGAGCGATCCGGTCGACCGTGTCGTGGGCATAGCGCGAACCGGATGGAACCCCATAGACCTCGCCGACACGGCACAGCTTATCGCGGTTGCCAGATACGAGCGCGGCAACATGGCCGCGCTCTGCCTGATCGAACCGCGGCATCATCTGTTTCAGCGCAAGGTCGCCGAGCCCGACGACCGCGATACCGACGCTGTCCCCGCGGCGCGGACGCGGAGGCGTTTCGGAAAAGGTCACACCCTCTGGCATCGGCTGGCCTTCAACTTGGACGCTGCTCGACTGCGCAAGATCGGGGGCACCAGCCATGACCGCAAGTAAAGCGGCGACACCACGCCCGCCCAGGGGATCAATTCTCCGCAGTCGAGGTCACAGCCACCATTCTATTCGGGCTGTGATCAGAGATTCCTATCAGCCTTTGTCATTGGAAGCCCTCACCAAAAACGCCTAAAATCCTGCCGGTGGGGTCGATTTGTCGGCGTTCAAATTCGGGGCGATAAATGCAAAAGCTTTCGCGTGTCATGATCTGCGCCGCCTTGATTACCGCAGCCAGCGGAGTTGCCCAAACACCGGGAGAGCGCAGCATGGCGGAAAAGACGAATGCTGCATACCAAACCTACGAAGGAAGCGGACTCAGCGCAATCATTGCGAGTGAAATGGCATCTTGCCATGCGATGTGGCAGCGATGGCAATTCGTAGTCGATAGCAGCAACGTGCCCGAGTTTACCCGCGCGTTGTTGCCTGATTTATCCTCGCAGAATGCAGCACGCAAAGCCGGGTACTGGCTAAAGAAAAGCAAGACGAGTGCTCGCGCGGAAAAATACGACCAGGGCGAAATCGTCGCCATGATGGCGGAAGCTCAAGAGGCAGCCGACGAGGAATATGCATGGTGGATCAACAACGATCCTGACAAGCAATTCAGCCTGCCTCGAAATCTGGGTACCTGCCGGTAGCTTTTAATCGAACAAGATAGTCTTCACTGGAAACATGGCACAGTCTGTCCAAGCGAGCCATCCAGCCTGATCACATGCCGAGAGGGAGAGTGAAAAATGAAAATCTACATGATGGCAGGCCTGCTCGCCGCAGCCATTATCCCCGCTCCGCTTGTGGCCAAAGAGGCTAAACCGCCAAGTGTGAAGCAGCTGGCAAACAACTGTAAAAAAGACGGAAATGCCTGTATCGCTGCAGCGCAAGCCTTGCTGTCCGACAATTCAACGCCCAAAAACTTCACGGAGGGCGTGCGGCTCGCCACGATTGGCTGCGAACAGTATAAACTGGCGGATGCCTGCCTGATTGGCGGCAAGGCTTTAATATCGTCTAACGTTCCAGAAAATCTGGACAAGGGCGTCGCTATGACAAACAAGATTTGCACGATGAGTGCGCCTGATCGTTGCATCCAAGCCAATCAGATCTACCTCGATTCGAATGCAAAACAAAAAACACTTAGTTTCTGGTATGGTGGGAGCAATCACCACAGTGATGTATACCGCCCGTTAAAGGCGTTGTGCGAACAGGGTAATGCTGCAGCCTGCAAAGCCAATGGCGATGTATTTTATCTGAAAAATACCGTCAACGACGGGGCGGCCTATCAAACAAACATGCTGGCCATTCAGTCATATCGCAGCGCCTGTGACAAGAGCGATGCCTATAGCTGCTCGCGCCTGGTGGAGCTGTATAGCAACGACATTCCAAAACAGCGGGTCACTCCTGATTTGCAATCAGCACGCGCCTTCGCCGCCAAAGCCTGCACACTCGGCCAGAAGCAGCATTGCAACAACGCGACGTCAGTCGCGGGCAGCTCCGCGAACGAAATTGATGCAAGCCTGCCCTATCAGGAGCAGATGCTGGTCGCCGAATTGGCTTTGCGAAATGGCAAGACCAAAATGGCGCTGGACGCACTCAACCGGATGGCAGCTGAGAAACGGGACGAGGCGAATTACCGCCTGGGTATATTGTATCTCACCGGCGATGCCGGGGTGAAGGCCAATCGTTCAACCGGCTATTATTATCTGGAACAATCGGGCTATCCAGAAGCCGCCTTACTGCGTGCCAAATTAGCGGTGCAGGACAATGATGCGACGGCATACAACAAATATATGGACAAAGCATATTGGGCGGGCAGCAAGGAGGCCGAGGTATGGTGGCTTAACAAGCAGCGGGCGTATCTGGATGCAGCAGAGGCCAGAAGCAAACGCATGATTGCCGATGCCAGGGAAAATGACCGGCAAAAGGCTGCTTATGAAGCAGAGCTCATCAACCGTGCCATGAACAATTATTATCAGCCGCGAGACAAAGAACCCATGGTGTGCGGGTTGTTCCGCGAAGGCGGCGGCATGGTAAACAAATGTCTATCGCGCGATTATTACACCAAAAAATATGGAGGCTGAGCATGTTTCACATGCTTGCCACATCAAGGCGCAAATCGCGCGCTTATAGGTCACGGGAAGCGCTGGATTATAACGCGCAGGCATGCAGCGCTTTTTTGTCATCATCCTTGTCCGGATGCAGGGAGATAGCGGCGGCATCCCGATCGTGAAGCGCCTCCACGCCAGGGGATTTTGCATCTCGGTGCTGATGATGTGGATCCGAAGGTTTCAATAGCCTCGCGAGTTTTCGATATGCAGGAAAAGGGCACCGTCGATGAAGACACCATTTTTGACTGTGCTCTTTTGCACGCTTGCTCTGGCCGGGTTCGCATCGGCAACGGACGTTCGCGCCGAAGATGAGGTTCAAAAAATCGCCGTTTGCCCGGACGGCGGCTATGAAAGCGGCTGCAAGCAAGAGGATGTCGATGCCGCGATCTCGCTTGCAGATGACTTTCTGATCACCCTGCCCCGGCGCTGCCTTTACCTGACAGATGCCCGGTGCTGGGTGGTGGCAAGCGGAACCTTTGCCAGCATGGAGCGCGGCGGCCCTGTGGTCTGGCAGCATCTGGAGCTCATGCCCAGCGATGGCCCGGTTGTCGAAATGATCATCATGGCCGAAAACGCCACCGGCAATGGCTATCGTCTGGTGCTGTCAGCGCAGACCGAGGGGTATTTCACGCCACCTGACTTGATCGAGAACAAGGACCAGGGCGTCGTATTCCATGTTCCAGGACGGATGGGCGGCACCGGATTTGGCAATGCCGATATCCTTCTGGTGCGGACGAAGCAGCAGTGGCACCGGGTTGATCTCGATGCATGGTTCGGTCAGGTAAATTCGCTGCTGCCCGATGGCTTTGAAATCCGTCAGGGGGTCCGCTTCGACTTTCGTGAAATGTTTGCAAGCTCGCCCGTCTGGCGTGCTGACGACGGAAATTGCTGCGGATCAGGCGGAACCGTTTTTATCGATTTCACGGTTGTAGATTGGAAGCTGTCTGTCGGCCGGTTGGCGTTCAACCAATCCAGTCCGGTTGGCAGCACCGTGTATGTCAGTGGCCCGGCAAGCGAAGATGCATTGAAGTGAGAATTCCCGGCAAACCTTGGCGTTCCCTTGGCCATTCCTACGATGCCGTGAGCCTCGCCGAAGGCTTGTCTCGGGGTTATGACAGGCCATTGACTGTCTCGGCCAAGCCCCTTCCGCGCGGAACCTCAGATCTGCCTTGTGAACAGGTGGGCTTACGGGACCCAATCATTCGCTTTCGGAAAAATGAATTCAACGACCTGATTGAGTTCAACCCCCAATTTTCTGCTAACCATCTGATCTCATGTGTGTTCTAGCCCAAAATTGTGACTGCCGCTTCCAGCAGTGCGCTTAGGTGCCGTTTACGCGGAAAATCGAAACTGAAGCAAATCTGAAACTTCGGTTTCAACGCACGGTTGAGTTACAGACTGCCGCCTCGTGGGTCGTACACCGTAAAATTGTTCGAGCAGGCTTCGAGCAATGCCGTGACTGCGTCCATATTTCCCGCCTTGGCGCCCAAAGGCAGCGGCTGGACCTTTGCGGGGGGCGGAAAAGTGCCATAGCCCGCAAACAGGCAATGCCAGCTCATCTCCGAATAATGCGGATCGCCATAAGCCGCCGCATTCGCCGACGCCATGTCCTGATGCGTGAACCAGGCTGTCATCATCGCCTTGAGGCCATCCGACAGCGTCTGATTGGTGGAATTGTCACGCCAGTATGGGGTGTCGGTGCGCTGGTTGACGCGATAGTGCGCAACAATATAGTCGCGGATGCCTTCATAGCGCGTGGCGGTCTGCTGGTTGAAGGCATCGCGAAACTGCGCGGTAAAACCACCCGCCTCGAAGGCACGGGCGAACTCCATCGCTGTCGAAATCACGATGTGGAGCGCAGTCGCCTCCAGTGGCTCGATAAAGCCCTGCGCCAGGCCGGCGGCAAGGCAGTTGCGGCTCCAACTGTCTTCCACGCGACCGACGTTCATCTGCAGGAAGCGCGCAGGCTGTTCGCTGTCGGTCATGCCGATCGCGGCGCGCAGCTCGGCCTCCGCCTCGCCATCACTGAGGTATTTCGATGCATAGACATAACCATTGCCGATGCGCGTCGTCAGCGGGATAGACCAGCGCCATCCGGCGCGCATCGCGATGCTGTCGGTCTGCGGCTTGACAGGACCATCATGCGGCGTCGGCATCACCACGGCACGATCGTTGAACAGATTGTCGCTGAACGACCGGAACGGCACGCCCAGTTTCTGCCGGATCAACAGGGCACGAAAGCCCGAGCAATCGACGAACACATCGCCTGCAACGCGCTCGTTATCCTCGCACAGCAGCGCGGCGATATCGCCACTGGGGCTCAGCTCTACATCCATTACCTTGCGCGGTAGGTGCGTAACGCCGCGTGGCACCGCCCAGTCGCGCAGAAAAGCGCCCAGCTTGAAGGCATCGAAATGATAGCCATAGCTTGGGCCGAACGGAAAATTGGGTGCAGCATGCGGCCCCCTGCCCTTATCGGCGAGCCGCGTGGCGAGAAACCACGGGTCAGGATGAGCAGGCACCGCAAAGCCGCGCCGAGCCAGCATCGCATTCAGCAGGAAGCCCGGCTCGCTGTGCAGATCGGTTGGCCCGGGAAAAGGGTGGAAATAGCTCTCGAAGCCCGGCCGCTCGCTCCACCCGGTAAAGCGGATTCCCAGCTTGAACGTGGCATCGCAGGCGGACATCCATGTGTCCTCTGCAATGTCCAGATGGTCGAACAGCGCCTTGAGCTGCGGCGTCGATCCTTCGCCCACCCCGATAATGCCGATCTCGGGGCTTTCGACCACGGTAACCCGGCCACCGCGCGCGCCCCATTCCTGATGCAGCAGGCAGGCGGTTATCCAGCCCGCACTGCCGCCGCCCAGCACGACGACATGCGGCGGGATGGGATCATGGCCCATTACTGCGCAACCGGTTCGATCGAGACCGCAAAGCCGCCCGCCCGGGCCATCAGCAGCGACAAGCTGTCTCCCTTTTTGACGTGCCGCGTTTCGTGCACGATCCGATGCTTGGCAGCTTGCGCGCCAAGGCCATCGGCTCCCTCACCGTCTCGGTGGATGGTGGCGACATAGGTCTGGCCCGGCTCGAGGAAGTCGAGTGCGAACATGGCTGTACGAGGTTCTGCATCGGTTACCCCGCCGACATACCAGCTTTGCGAATTGCGGTCCTTGCGCGCAATCACCGCATATTCGCCGACCGCACCATCGAGCAGCAGGCTTTCGGCCCAGTCGGCGGGCACTCTTGCTGTGAAGCTGAGCTCCTGAGGATATTTCACCAGATTCTCGGGCAGGTCGGCCACCATCTGGATGGGCGAATAGACGACGATGTAATAGGCCAGTTGCCGCGCCAGCGTTGACGGGATCGGCGTTCCGCCGCGGCCCTCCAGCGAAAATACGCCTGGCGTGAAATCCATCGGTCCAGCCAGCAGCCGCGTGAACACCATTTCGGGGACATGGTCGGGAGGGTTCCTCGGTTCGCCCCAGGCATCGTATTCGACGCCTCGCGCCGCCTCGCGAGCGACCCAATTGGGGTAGGTGCGGCGCAATCCGGTGTCCTTGATCGGCTCGTGCGCATTGACCGCAATGTGATGTTTTGCTGCCACCTGCACGACGTTGAGATGGTGCTGCGCCATGCGCTGGCCGTCATGCCATTCCATCACCGTACCTTCGCCAACGGGAGCGGGCGCAGTAATGCCACCAGCATCCGCAACATAGCCGGTCTTGACCAGATTAACCCCCAGCTTTGCGTAGAGCGCCATCGCCGCATCCAGCTGCGGCTCATAGTTGGCGATGTTGCCCGCCGTCTCATGATGGCCGATCAGGCGAACGCCCTTGCGCCGGGCATGGTCGGTGACCGCCCCGATGTCGAAATCGGGATAGCTCTGGGTGAAGCTGAAGTCCTTGCCATTGGCGAACCAGTTGCCGTCCCAGCCCTTGTTCCAGCCTTCCACCAGCACGCCTGCAAAGCCATGCTCAGCAGCAAAATCGATATGGCGCAGGGTGTTTGCGGTGGTGGCGCCATGCTTTGGGCCGCTGCCCCAGCTCGTCTTTTCCAGGTGCATTTCCCACCAGACGCCGATGTATTTCTGCGGCTTGAACCAGCTGACATCGCCCAGCACATTGGGCGCGTTAAGGTTCAGCTGCAGATCGTTGCGGAACAGCCCCGCCGGGCCATCGGCCATCAGGATGGTGCGCCAAGGCGTAGTGAATGCACCCTGGCGGGTTACCTTGGCCCCTTGCGACGATGGCGAGAGTTCGGAGCGGAAACGAAGCCCCTCGATCCGCCGCAGCCACATGCCCGAATAATCGACCAGCGCGGCTTCATGGAAGCTCAGATGGGTACCATCGGCGAGCCGCATGGTGATCGGCGTGTGCGCCGCCGACACGGCGCTGACCGCCGTGCGCTGATAGAGATATTCAAAGCGGTTGGAATCACCCGCCTGAATCCACCAGGCCTCGCCATCGCGGGCGAGTGCGAACTCGGTCAGCTCTTCGGCGATGTTGGCCACCGGCAGGCTTGCCTGCTCGGGAAACTCATAGCGAAAGCCGATGCCGCCATCGAACACCCGCACCCGCACAGTCAGGCGCCGGGCCGTCGGCTGAGCCTGAACGAAGGTCACCGCAAGCTCATTATGGGTATCGCGGATGAAGCGCCGCTCTCCCCAGGGCTGTTCCCACTGGCCATCATGGCTGGCGCGCGTTTCACTCTCCAGCACAAATCCGCGCCGCATGGGCGGGGCATCGGTGAAGTTGAACCCCAGCTGCGACTGCGCGATCAGCGGCTTGCCATCGCGCTTCACGGTGTAGAAGGGGACGCCTTCGCCATCGACGCCAAAGTCGACCGCGATGCGGCCATCGGGCGACAGCACCGGCTGGGCCTGAGCCAGCGCAGGAAGCAGGCACAGCGCCAACGCGAGGATCTTGGCGGACAGCCTCATAGTCTCGTCACCCTTGCAGAGTAAGGCGGCAGCAGGTCGGCCTCTGCCGCATTGATCGCGATGATCAGGTCGCCCTGCCGCAGGTCATCGGGCACGGCGACAGGGGAAGCGCCAAGGTTGAACAGGCAGCGCAAGGTCTGTCCGGGCGCGGACCGTTCGATCATCAGAAAGCTGCCCTCTGCCCGGCATTGCGCGACGCTGCCGATGGCGAGCGCCGGATGGGACTTGCGCAGCGCAATGAACCGCTGCGTAAAGGCGAGCAGCGACTGCGCATCGCCCTCCTGCCGGTCCACCGCGTGGGCAAGGTTTTCCAGCCCGACCGGCAGCCATGGCTGCGGCGATCCGAAGCCGGCATCGGGCGCATGCGAGGCCCAGGGCATCGGCGTGCGCGCGCCATCGCGCGACAGGGTGAGCGGCCAGTTGGCAATGGCTTCGGGGTCCTGCAACTGGTCGAAGGGGATATCGACCTGATCGAGCCCCAGCTCCTCCCCCTGATAGATGATCGCATTGCCACGCAGGCAAACCAGCAGCAATGCCTTGAGCCGGGCAAAGGCATCGCGGTGCTCAGGCGACACCCAGCGCGAGAGCGCGCGCGGAGCATCATGGTTCTCGAACGCCCAGCTTGGCCAGCCGGTGCCCGGGGTCGCGGGCCAGGCCGAGAGCGCTGCCTTGACCAGCCCCGGTGTCAGCTTTTCGGCATAGAGAAAGTCGAAGCCATAGGCCGAATTGAGATGCGTTTCGCTGTGCGTATAGGCTTTCATCTGAGCGTCCGCCTCATCGCCGCCGACTTCGGCCACGGTAAAGATGCCGTCATAGTTGTCGGTCAGCGCGCGGATGCGTTCGATGAACTTCTCGATGTCGGGGTGCGACTGGTTGTAGCGCTTGAGCTGAAAATCGAACGGGCGCGTACGCGGGCGGTCCGTCGCCGGGGCGGGCGGATTGTCGCGCAGCAGCGGATCGTGCATCGCGAAATTCAGCGCATCGATACGGAAGCCATCGACGCCGCGATCCAGCCAGAAGCGCGCAACGTCCAGCAGCGCATCCTGAACATCCCGGTTATGGCCATTGAGCTGCGGCTGGCTGGCAAGGAAATTGTGCAGATAATATTGCCCGCGCCGCGCATCCCAGCGCCAGGCGGGGCCGCCAAACACCGACTGCCAATTGGTCGGCGGCGTGCCATCTGGCCTGGCATCGGCCCAGACATACCAATCCGCCTTGGGATTGTCGCGCGAAGACCGGCTTTCGACGAACCAGCCATGCTCATCGGAAGTGTGCGAATAGACCTGATCGATCAGCACGCGCAGGCCCAGCGCGTGCGCACGTGCGACCAGCGCGTCAAAATCCGCCAGCGTGCCGAAAATCGGATCAACATTGCAATAGTCAGCGACGTCATAGCCAAAGTCCTTCATCGGCGAGGTGAAGAACGGCGAAATCCAGATCGCATCGACGCCCAGCCTTGCAACATGATCGAGCCGGGCGGTGATGCCGGCAAGATCACCGATGCCATCGCCATTGGCGTCCATGAAGCTGCGCGGATAAATCTGGTAGATCACCGCGCCGCGCCACCATGGCTGCAGCGCGGTCTCGCTGACCGGATCGAGTGAGGCCAAAATGCTCATGGCTGGAGACTTTCTTTTGTACGGCAGACCATCCAGCCAAAGGCAGGAAGCGCAACGCGCACAGAGCCTGGCGCGCCGGGTGTCGTGGGACAGGGGCCGAACAGGGCCTCGAGCGTGCGTGCGCTGGCCCCGATGGTGCTGTTGACCTCGATCGGATGATCGGCGGTGTTGAAGGCGATGAAATATTCCGCGCCGGTTTCGGGGTCGAAGCGCGAGACCGAAAACAGCCCCGGCGTCTGCGCGTAATCGCGCACGAGCTGCCGACCACGCATCAGAGCGGGGTGTGCGCGGCGCAAGGCGGCCAGGGCTGAAATCGTCCGGTACAGGGGATGGCCCTGATCGAAGTTGCTGTCCGCGGTGGTGGCGGTGGTTCCGATCAGCACATTGTCGTTGTACGAGGCAACGCGCGAAGGGAACATGTCTTCGCGTGCGGCCTGATCATTGCCATCGCCGACGAAACCCTGCTCGTCGCCATAATAGATGACCGGCGCGCCGCGCAGGGTCATCAGCATGGCATGGCCCAGCATCACCCGCGACAGCAACTCGTCTGGTGCAATGCCGGGGCGGTCCTCCTTCACCAGCGTGGAAAAGCGGCCCATGTCATGATTGCCAAGGAAGGTCGGCAACGACCGGGCAGCATCCTCGCCGCCTTCGTACAGCACGTCGCCATCGAACATCTCGGCCAGCACCACCGTGCCCCTGCCCTTGCCCAGCACTTCGCGCACCGCGGCCTGAAACGCGAAGTCGAGCACTGAAGGAAGCCCATCGCGCCGGGTATATTGCGCGATGTATCCGTTGTCAGGACTTGCCTTGAACACCTCACCGAACATCGTGAAATTGGGCAGACCCCTGGCCTTTGCAGTGCTCTGGATGGCAGGAACGAAGCTCTGCCAGAAGCCTGGGTCGACATGGCGCGCGGTATCGATGCGATAGCCGTCGATTTCATACCGGTCGATCCAGCCCTTGTAGATCTCGATCATCCCTTCGCGCACGCGCGGATGCTCTGTGAACAGGTCATCCAGACCCGAAAAATCGCCGAACCGCGAATCCTCCCCGGTGAAGGTGGAATCGCCTCGATTGTGATAGAAAAGCGGATCGTTGAGCCACCCGGGCACCTTCACGTTGCGCTCGGCCTCAGGGACATAGGGCGTATAGGCCGACGCCGGATCGGTGAGCTGCGCAAAATTCGCCGCGCTGCTGTCCTGATCCCCGGCAAAGCCCGGATTGATGGGTGATCCCGAAAGGCCGCCCTTGCGCGAATAAGGATACTCAGCGCGCGAACGATAGGCATAGCCGGTCGCATCACCCTCGCGATAGCGGATGACATCGGCGGTGTGATTGGTGATGATGTCGATATAGACCTTCATCCCCAGCGCATGCGCTGCAGATACAAGTTCCGCGAAATCCGCCTCTGTCCCCAGATGCGCATCGGGGCGAGTGAAATCGGTTACCCAATAGCCATGATAGCCCGCGCTTTCCTGTCCCGCTGGCCCCTGCACCGGTTTGTTCTGGAAAATCGGCGCGACCCAGAGTGCAGTGATGCCAAGGCCTTGCAGATAGGGCAGCCGCGACTTCAGCCCCTTCAGGTCACCGCCGTGGTAGAAGCCCTTGTCCGATGGATCAAAGCCAGTCTTCAGCCTGTCACCCTTCAAGCCGCCCTTGTCATTGCCCTTGTCGGCATTTTCAAATCGGTCGGGCAGCACGAAATAGATCACCTCGTCTGCAGCAGCACGCGCGCGATGATCGGCTGCGGGTTGCGCCAGCGCTGAGGCCGAGCACAGCATCGCCGCGCACAGGCTGATGACCATCCGCGTCATGCCGCGACCCCGCGCACCATCTGCTCGATCACCTCGATATGACGCGGCATCTGGCGCACCTCTTCAACCAGCTCTGCCTCGTGCCTGGCGAGTAGATCGCGCAGCACGTCTTCCGGCAGCAGATCGGCAATGGGGTTATAGCCCTGCGTCTCCACCCCTTGTCCGGCCAGCACCTGGAACCAGCCAACCTCCGTGAACAGCTCTTCGTGCTCGCGGTGGATGAATCCGGTCGCCTGCCATTGCGCCAGCTTGGCGCGCAGCGTTTCAGGCAGACCCATCGCACGCATGCCATCCCAGAAGGGCTGGCCGACGCGCTGGTTCGCCCAATAATGCAGCACGATGAAATCCCGGATGCGCGTCCATTCAAAGCGCGCCTGCGCATTGAAATGATCGACCATCGCAGGATCGGCCTTCCCCGCAGGCAGCATCGCCAGAAAACGACTGATCGCGCTTTGCACCAGATGGATGCTGGTCGATTCGAGCGGCTCCATGAAGCCTGCGGCAAGGCCAATGGCCAGGCAGTTGCGATTCCAGTGCTGGCGCCGCATGCCGGTGGTGAAGCGAAGCGGACGCGGATCAGCCAGCGGCTTGCCATCCAGATTGGCAAGCAGCACCGATGCGGCCTCATCGTCGGAGAGAAACGCGCTTGAATAGACATGGCCATTGCCGATGCGGTGTTGCAGCGGAATACGCCATTGCCAGCCCGCCACGCGCGCTGTCGAGCGGGTATAGGGCGTAAAGTCTCCGCCGCTGGCGCAGGGTACCGCCAGCGCCCGGTCACACGGCAGGTAATGCGTCCAGTCATCAAAGCCGGTGTCCAGCGCGCCTTCTATCAGCAGGCCGCGAAACCCCGTGCAGTCGATGAAAAAATCGCCTGCAATCCTTCGTTCGCCATCGAGCCGCAGCGCGGCAATATCGCCGGTCTGGCCGTCGCGCTCGACCGCGTCGATCAGGCCTTCATGCCGTACCACACCGCGCGCCTCGGCATGGCGGCGCAGATAGGCGGCGTACATTCCGGCATCGAAATGATAGGCATAAGGCATTTCTGGTGACTGAGCGGTACGGCGGCCGCGCTGCATCCGCATCGTGCGGGCGGCCAGTTCGTTCAGCGAATAGCGCTGGAGCGGCTTGGCCAAGCCCAGCCTCGCAGCGCGCAGCCAGTGATGCTGGAATGGCAGCAAACCCATCTGCCGGCCGATGTTGCCAAAGGCATGCATATAGCTGTGGCCTTCAGCCCGCCATCCGGCAAATTCGATGCCCAACTTGAATGAGCCTGAGGTCTCCTTCAGGAACTCTGCCTCATCCAGTCCCAGGGCGCCATTGAACAGATGGATCTGCGGTATCGTCGCCTCGCCAACACCGACGGTGCCGATGGCCTCGCTTTCCACCAGCACAATCTGCGTGCCCGGGGGCGCAAAGCGAGACAGCGCGGCAGCAGCCATCCAGCCGGCGGTGCCGCCGCCGGCGATGACATAGCGCATACCGCCTTGTGTGAAATCGCGCACCAACCTCTCCTGCCTGTCTGGGCTATCGTTGTCCGAAGCCGAACGCCGATCAAGCCTGCGTTTCGGCCCCGGACAGGGCGGCCCCATCAGAACCGATACGAGGCCCCGAGCAGGAAAGTCCGACCGTAGCTTTCATAGTCGATCACATTGGCCGGATTGTTGTCCGCAAAGTTGCGGAACGGTTCGTTGGTCAGGTTCAGCGCCTGCAGGCTGAAGGCCAGACCGTCGAATGTGCTCTCCTCGCCGAAGCGATAGCCGATCTGCGCGTCGAAGATCGATTCCGAGAAGGTCTGGCGGAAATCCCGGCTGGCCGAGATGCCGATGAATTCGGCCAGATAGCTGGAGCGATACCGGTGGCTGACGCGAGCCTCAAAGCCGGACTTTTCGAAATAGACGGTCGAGTTGACGACCCATTTCGACAGGCCGGGAACAGTGGCGGTGAACGTGGCCGCAGTCTGGCGATCGGTGATTGTCAGCTTGCTGTCGGTATAGGAGACGCTGGTCTGGAAGCCCAGGCCCTCCAGCGCCGGTGTGACCGAACGCAGCGGCAGCGCCAGACTGGCTTCTATGCCGAAGATATGGCCCTCTGCAGTGTTATCCGGACCGGAGACGAAGCCGGTGGTGTTGCTGCCGGTGGCAATAAACGCCTGACTCTGCGCAGCCGTCAGGCTAGGCACGAGATAGGCAAAGTCGCGCGTCACCGACGCATTCGGGTTCACAAAGTCCTTGAGCTGCTTGTAATATGTGGCGACCGACAGATAACCCTCGCCTCCGAAATACCATTCGTAGCTCAGGTCAATGCCATCCGCCAGATAGGGCCGCAGGCGAGGATTGCCGCCCGAGCCACTGAAGATGGTATTGAGCGGCAGCAGCGGCGAGTTTGATACCGACGCGTTCTGCGAGGCGTTGAGCTGATCCATGCGCGGACGGGCCAACGTCCGGGCGGCACCGAAACGCAGCTTCATCTCGTCGTTGAGCGCCAGGTTGAGGCTCACGCTCGGCAGCAGGTTGCTGTATTCCTCGCCTTCCGAAACCGGGGTCTGGACACTGCCGACACCGCCGGGGGAGTTGAAGCCGCTCGACGACTGGTCGGTAAACACTGCCTGGACACCGACATTCCCGGTCAACTCCATGCTGCCCAACATCGTCTTGATGTCAGCACGGGCATAGCCGGTCCACACCTTCTCGTTGACCACCCAGTCGCCGGGGAACGGCAGGCTGGAGCTTTCCACGCTGGTCCGGATATAGGTGCCATCATTAAGCAGGTCGAACGGGTTATAGGCGACCTGCGGACCAAAGCCCAGGAACGAGAGCGAGCTGACCGAGGGGAGCAGTGCATCCTGCGGGATCGGCAGGCGGGTCACGGCGCCCTGCGCGACAAAGGCTGAAGGCCCCCTGAGGCTCAGGAAGTTCTGCGTGATGTCGCGGCTCTTTGTGCGGTCCTGATAGGCGATGCCCACCACCAGCTTGTCAACAAACCCGTTATCGATCTTGCCGACGGCTTCCAGCTTGCCCGACCACAGTTCATCCTTGGTCTCGGTGTCATTGATGAAACCGGCCTGCGCGATATCGCCACCCCAGCCACGCGGGTCGGTGAGCTGGATGAGGTTGGTATCGGAATAGTTGATGCGGTTGGTGAAAGAATAGGGGAAGCCGCTGGCAGTGCGCGTGGCAGTGATCACATCGGACGGCGCCGCCGGATTGGCGGCATAGCTCAAGCCCGAATAGCTCTCGATCTGTTGCAGTCGGCGATCGGACATCGAATAGGCAATGTCGGCCGAGAGGATGACATCGTCATTTTCGTATTTCGTGTTCCAGCCTGCGGCAAATGTGGTGGTATCCTTGCGATCGAAATCATTGCGGACAACAGGCTGCACACCGCTGAACGTCACGGAATCAGGAAAGGCTCCGCCGGAATTGGCGCTGATCGTCGTGCCTGCGCCCCAGCCGGGATTGAACGGAAATTCGATACCGCGCTGCGGCTGCTTTTCCTTGTAGTCGGCATAGAACACATCGAGCGAGCTGTTCCATTCCGCGCTCGGCTGCCACTCCAGCGTGGTAAAGGCACCGATGCGGTCGAGCAGCACCGATTTGGCGAACGGCTTCATGCCACCCAGCACGGTGAACCCGGCGTCGTCGGGATAGCCCCAGGCGCGAAAACGCTCCACCTGGCTGGGGCTCGACTGATAGGAAAGGCCCATCGCAAGCCCCAAGGTGTCATCGGCAAACTGGTCGACATAGGTTGCGGTGGCGCGATAGCCATAGCCGCGGATGTCTGGGTTGAGCGACCCTTGCTCATTGACTTCGGCGCGGGCCGAAATCGCAATGATGCGGTCGTTGTTGGACAGCGGGCGGATGGTGCGCAGATCGACGGTGCCGGCCAGGCCCTGGCCGATCAGGCCCGCGTAGGGCGTCTTGTAGATGACGCCCTGGTTGATCAGTTCAGAGGGATACTGGTCATATTCGACCGCGCGGTTGTCACCGGAGGAGACCACTTCACGGCCGTTGAGCAGCGAGGTGGAATAGTCCGGGCCCAATCCGCGAATCGACAGGCTCTGCGCTCGGCCATCGATGCGCTGCACCGCAAGGCCCGGCAGACGGCCCAGCGTTTCGGCAATCGACACATCGGGCAGCTTGCCAATATCTTCTGCCGAAAACGCCTCGACGATTCCGCTCTGTTCCTTCTTCAGGTTAACCGCGGTTTGCAGCGCCTGACGGAAGCCGGTAACGACAATTGCCGGTTCATTGCTTTCGGGTGCGGGGGCTTCCTCTTCGGGCGCCTGCGGATTTGCGGTCTGGGCGACTGCCGTGCCCGGAATGCTTGCGGCCAGCGCAACGCCCAGCGTTGCATGGCTGATGCCGCCAAATAGGTTCTTACGATGCGCCATTGAAAAGCCCCTCCAAAGGTCGGGGCTGTAACCGCCTCCGACTTCATCCAATCCCTGCTGGGACGGCGTAAGGCGGCCTCGCCTCCCCATCCCTTGCATCGTCTTGGTAACCGCCAACGGGGCGGTGCGGGAAGTTGGTATACGTATACGCGAAAGTCAGCGACCTGCCCGATCGCACCATATCCCGGCAATCAAGTCACTGATAAAAAATGATTTTTAATCGCGTCAATGCAGGAATAAATTGAGCGTCAGACGGCCCGTTCCTGCCTGGTCGCTGCCCGTAAAGCCCTGGGGAATGTCGGCACAATGCAGCACATTGCCACGATATATGACCATGCGGTTGAAGCATCCGGCAATGCGATAGACGCGTTCGAACAGCGCTGAGTCCCCGCCGACATAGCCCGCATCGGGCAGACCATGCACGGCGACTTCGCTCTCCAGGCTGGTCCGATAGGCGTCGAACCGCCCTGCATCCACCGACTCGAACCCGGTTGCGCGTTGGCGGTAAAACCCTGTGCCGGTGGCTTCGCTGGCATCGAGATACAGCAGCACTGCCAGCCGCGAGTCCTCAACCCCGTCAAAATGCGGAAATCGCTGGATCGGAGTGAGTTCGGCTGACGACAGCGTCAGCAGACTGAGATAACATTCAAGGAATCGCGGCGACCGAGCCAGCCCAAAGGTCGATTCCAGCATCGCCGTCACCGGCTGAACCAGCGCCATCGCCACCCGCTCAGAAACAGCGGCGCGTACTCCGGGATAATGCGGCCCTATGCGACGAAACTCATGCTGCGCGGCGATCTGCACCACCATCGCCGGATCAGCCAGCGCGTGATCGACAATGACGATCGGCTGGCGTTCCGCACCGAACAGCTCGGTGCGGATTGCAGCCTCGGGCGAGAGCGAGAGCGGGCTGGTCATCAACTGGCCTTTGAGAACGATTGCGAAGGCTCGGCCGTTACACTAACCTTGGCGAAAGCAAAAAACAGGCTGAAAAAGTCAGGCGCACAGGGGAGCGGATCATGGGCAGGCATCGCTCGCAAAAACCGACGAGTTTTGACATCGCCCATCTCGCGGGCGTCTCGCAACCCACCGTAAGCCGGGCGCTACGCGGGGACCGAGCGATCAGCCAGACCACCCGCGAACGAATCCAGCGCATCGCCCACGATCTTCACTACACGGTAGACAAGCACGCCTCTGCGCTGCGATCCCAGCGCTCGAACACCATTGCGCTGTTGTTCTTTGAAGACCCCACGCCCGACGAGAGCATGATCAACCCGTTTTTTCTGGCCATGCTGGGGTCGATCACCCGCGCCTGTGCCAACCGGGGGCTGGACCTGCTGATCTCGTTTCAGAGGCTGGAAGATGACTGGCACGTCAACTACCAGGACAGCAACAAGGCTGATGGCATCATCCTGCTGGGCTATGGCGATTACACCGTCTACGCGCCGCGCCATGCGCAGCTGGTTGAGCAGGGCACGCATTTTGTGCGCTGGGGATCGGTCAGCGATGATACCAGCGGTGCGACGGTAGGGTCTGACAATGTCGGCGCAGGCCGGATGGCAGGCGCGCATCTGATCGAGCGGGGCCGGCGGCGCATTGCCTTTCTGGGCCATGGCGACGGCCATTATCCCGAATTTGCAGAACGCTATCAAGGCCTGTGCGCCATCATGCGCGAACATGGACTTGAGGTTGACCCGGCGCTGCAACGCAATGCGATTACCACCGAGCAGGCGGGCTATGACGCGATGTGCGAGCTGCTGCGCGAGGGCCACGGCTTTGATGCCGTGTTCGCCGCGAGCGACCTGATCGCCGTGGGGGCAATGCGCGCACTGGCAGAAGCCGGACGTGCGGTGCCGCAGGATGTCGCAATCATCGGATTTGATGACATTCCGGCGGCGGGGCAATGCTCGCCGCCGCTGACAACAATCATGCAGGATCTGAGCGCTGCGGGCGAGCGGCTGCTGGAGGCTATGGTTGCCAAGATCGAAGGCCGGGCGCTGCCCGCGCCGCTGCTGCCGACACGGCTGATCGTGCGCGCCAGCACCTGACCGGGTCGCCCCGCGCGGCGTTTAACGCCTGTATTCGTATACGTGTTGTTCGCTTCCGGCTTTCCTGCCAGCCTGTCGGCCACAAACCATAAGCCACGCACAAGATGGCGCAGGGAGAGCACCGTCAGATGGAAAAACCGCGCCAGGGCTTTTGGGGTCTTTGGAACATCAGCTTCGGCTTTTTCGGTATTCAGGTCGGATTTGCGTTGCAGAACGCGAACATGAGCCGGGTGTTCCAGACGCTGGGCGCGAGCATGGACGATCTGCCTGCATTGTGGATCGCTGCGCCACTGACCGGCCTGATCGTGCAGCCGATTATCGGGCATCTTTCAGACCGGACATGGTCACGCCTGGGCCGGCGGCGGCCCTATTTCCTCACCGGAGCGGTGCTCTCGGCGCTCGCCCTGTTCGCCATGCCACTGGCCCCGCATTGGGGCGCGGCGCTGTTCATTGCTGCAGCAATGCTGTGGCTGCTCGATGCTTCGCTCAACATTTCGATGGAGCCGTTTCGTGCCTTTGTCGGCGATATGCTGCATGCCGATCAGCACGCCGCAGGCTATGCGGTGCAGACCGCCTTTATAGGTGCAGGTGCAGTCGTCGGATCGATCTTTCCCTGGGTTCTCGAACAGCTTGGCATCGGCAATGTCGCTGCCGCCGGCACCCTGCCAGATACTGTGCGGTGGAGCTTCTGGGCGGGAGGCGCAGTACTGCTGGTGGCGGTCCTGTGGACGGTCGTGACCACGCGCGAATACAGCCCCGAACAACAGGCGGCCTTTGCTGGCGGCGATGCGCCAGCCGGGGACCTGCCGGTTCGGGCGCTGGCTGCCAAGTCCTATCTGTCGAGCGCACTCTGGGCGACGTTGGGCATCGTGGTGATCTGGCTTGTCTCCGCGCTGACGCTGGAGCAGGAGGTGTTCCTGCTTGGCGGGCTGCTGCTGCTTTATGGCGCGCTCAGCGCCGTTGCCATCTCGCTGGCGCGCCAGGGACGGACCAGCGGCATGCTGGCCAGCATTGTCGGCGATTTTGCGGGGATGCCAGAGGTGATGAAGCGGCTGGCGCTGGTCCAGTTCTTCACCTGGTCGGGCATGTTCATCATGTGGATCAACACCACGCCTGTGGTCACCCAATATGTCTTTGGCAACTCGGACCCTGCCAGCGCCGCCTATAATGCCGGGGCAAGCTGGGTGAACGTGCTGTTCACGGTCTACAACGGGGTCGCGGCGGTTGCCGCCCTGTTCCTGCTGCCGCTCATGGCCCGCCGCTTCGGCCAGATCATCACGCACGCCGTATGCCTTGGCCTGGGGGCCGCCGGGTTTCTCGGCTTCTTCCTGCTGCGTGATGCCAATGCCTTGATCGTGTGCGAGATCGGCATCGGCATTGCCTGGGCCTCTACGCTGGCCATGCCCTATGCAATCCTGGCATCGAACCTGCCGCAGGCGAAGCTCGGCATCTATATGGGGCTTTTCAACGTCTTCATCGTCATCCCGCAGTTGCTTGTCGCGACGGTGATGGGATCACTGATGAACGCCTTCTTCCCGGGTGAGCCGGTCTGGACGATGCTGTTCGCCGCTGCTGCCTGGATCATCGCTGCCGCCGCCATGCTGCGCGTTGCGGCTACTGTCCCTGCCCACCCACAGGAGCTTGCCCATGCTTAAATCCATCGTCCCGGCGCTCGCCATCGCACTGGCGGCTGCCAGCCCTGCCTTTGCCCAGACCGATCCATGGGCGGCCAAGCCCTATGTCGAGCTGACCCACCCTGAATGGAGCAAGGATGCGGTGCTCTACCAGATCAACACCCGCCAGTTCACTCCGGAGGGTACGTTTCGCGCAGCGGAGGCCCAATTGCCGCGCCTCAAAGCGCTTGGGGTCGATATCGTGTGGTTGATGCCGATCCATCCCATCGGCAAGGAAAACCGCAAGGGTGGCCTGGGATCGCCCTATTCGGTGCAGGACTATTTCGGGGTCAATCCCGAGTTTGGCACGCTCGCCGATCTCAAGCATTTTGTCGACGCCGCGCATGCGCAGGGCCTTCGCGTCATCCTCGATCTCGTTGCCAACCACACCGCTTGGGACAACCAGCTCGCGAAGCAGCATCCCGATTGGTATGAGAAGGACTGGCAGGGCAACTTTCGCCCGACGCCATGGTGGGATTGGTCCGATGTGATCGACCTCGACTGGCGTCAGCCTGGCGTACGCAAGCATGTGGGCGAAGCCATGGAATACTGGGTGCGCGAAGTCGGCATCGATGGCTACCGCGCCGATGTAGCAGGCTATGTCCCGCTCGATTTCTGGGAGACCGAGCGCGCCCGGCTTGAGGCAATCCGTCCTGTGTTCATGCTCGCCGAATGGAAATCCTCCGAACTCACCCGGCGCGCGTTCGACGGGGTCTATTCATGGGACTGGCACGTCCTGATCAAATCGATTGCAAAGGGCCAGGCGGACGCCACCGCGCTTTATGGATATTATGCCGAAAACGAGAGCGCCTGGCCAAGGGAGGCCATGCGGCTCACCTACATCGAAAACCATGACAGCAACGCCTGGGAAGGCACGACGAGTGAGAATTTCGGCCCCGCCCTGCCCGCCTTTGTAGCGTTGTCGTTCACCGGCGAAGGCTTGCCGATGATCCACAACGGCCAGGAAGCCTGCAACGAGCGGCGGCTCGCCTTTTTCGAGAAGGATCCCATCGATTGGTCGGGAGCCAAAGATTGCGCGATGGGCAGCCTGCTCCGCGACCTGATCGCTTTTCGCAAGGTCAACCCGGTGCTGGCCAACGGCCAATGGGGCGCGCGTATGACCAAGGTTGAAAACGACAAGCCGCAGCAGCTATTCGCCTGGGTGCGTCAGGACGGCAACAACAAGGTCGTCGGCCTGTTCAACCTTTCCGGTCAGCCGGTCACCGCCAAGCTCTCCGATGGGCTTGCGGCGGGCAGCTATCGCGAGTTCGGCAGCGGCAAGACCGTCGCAATCGGTGCAGGTGATACGGTGACCCTGCCCGCATGGGGATACCGCTTGCTCGCTCACGGCGGCAACTGAGCCGAACCGGGGGGCAAGATGACGGGAAAAGGCGGAAGCTGGGCGCTGATCGCGGCGCTTGCCGGGTTTCTCTTCGGGTTTGACACCGCAGTGATCTCGGGCGCTGAACAGGCTGTGCAGCAGGTCTGGTCGATGTCGGACGCGCTGCACGGGCTCGCCATTTCGTCGGCCTTGTGGGGCACTGTGGCCGGCGCACTGGTCGGGGGCTGGCCCTCAGACCGCTGGGGCCGTCGTCCTACATTGATCGCGATCGGCGTCTTCTATGCGATATCGGCCATCGGCTCGGCGCTGGCCTGGGGCCCGGCCTCGTTCATCGTCTTTCGTGTGCTCGGCGGCATCGCGATCGGTATCAGCTCAGTGACCGCGCCAGCCTATATCGCGGAAATTTCACCGCGCGAGCAGCGCGGGCGGCTGGTCGCGTTGTTCCAGGCAATGATCGTGTTCGGAATCCTTGTTGCATTTTTCAGCAACTATTTGCTCGGCGGCCTTGGTGCCCATGGCTGGCGATGGATGCTCGGTGTGGTGGCGCTACCCTCGCTCGCTTATCTGGTCGTTACCTTTAGCATACCGGAAAGCCCGCGCTGGCTGCTGGTTCAGGCCGGGCGCGAAGACAATGCGCGGACCATCCTGTCGCAGATCAACCCCGAAACAGTGGATGAAACGCTTGAAGCAATAGTCCAAGAGGCGGCGGGAGACAGCCAAACACTCACATGGCGGCAGTTCTTTTCGGGTGACCTGCGGCGGCCAATTCTGCTGGCTTTTATGATCGCCTTATTCAACCAGCTCTCAGGCATCAATGCGATCATCTATTACGCACCGCGCATCTTCGAGATGACAGGCATCGGCGTGTCGACCGCACTACTCGCCACCGTGGGGATTGGCGTGATCAACCTTGTCTTCACGCTGGCCGGAATGGCCCTGATCGACAGGGCGGGGCGCAAGTTCCTGATGTATGTCGGCAGCATCGGATATATTGTGTCGCTCAGCATGACCGCATGGGGCTTTGCGAGCGGACAATTCGGGATGGTCCTGCCGTTCATTTTCGCCTTTATCGCAGCACACGCAATTGGTCAGGGCGCAGTGATTTGGGTCTATATCAGCGAGGTTTTCCCGAGTGCTGCTCGCGCGAAAGGCCAATCATTGGGAGCTGGAACCCACTGGGTTTGCGCTGCCGTACTTACCCAAGCCATGCCGATCATCCTATCCCAAATGGCGCCCGCCGCAATATTCGCCGGATGTGCCGCACTAATGGTGCTTCAGCTCGTCTGGGTTCATTTCGCGATGGTTGAAACCAGCGGGCGTAGCCTTGAGGATGTCGCCTCCGAGCTTTCGGTATCACGCGTTCGCTTTTTCAGAAGCAATATGGGCTCTGGACGGGACCGCTGATTTGAACAAATACACCAAAATATTTCGGATTAATCTCATATTTTTTAAACATAATTTCTAAAAATAGCCGCTGATCAACAAGACAGGCACCATCACCGAGGAAAAGCCATTGCTGAACATGATGGAGGCGCTTGATGGGTTTGACGAGGCCACACTGGTGAACCTGGCCTCGGCGGTGGAAAGACAATCGGAACATCCATTGGCCCAGGCCATCGTTCGCGCAGCAGATGAGCGCAGGCCTTTGCCCGGCGCTGTATCGGATTTCGCTTTGCAGACGGGGCCTGGGGTTGGCGGCGTATCGATGGTCATGACGTGGTCGTGGGCAATGCAGCGCAGCTCATCCCGGTCGGTGCCGACCCAAGAGCGTCGGAAATCATCGCTGAGGCGGTTGCGCGCCAAATCGGCGGGCTTGATGCAGTGCATGCAGGCTTGAAACCAGCCGACAAGGCACGGATCGTCTCCGCATTGCAGGCATCCGAGGCGAAGGTCTCCACGGCAGGCGACGGTATCAACGATGCGCCGGCGCTTGCGGCGGTCGATGTCGGAAACGCCTCGCGGCTTAACCGGGCCAGGCTGTGAATGCGGTTCGCCCCCTGGCCGCGTAACAAATGGCCGGGCACCGCGTAGTAGAGGAATAATGAAACCGCCTGGAGCGATCAGAATGAATCTCGGTTACTGGCTTGGCGTTCTGTCTCTCCACCTCGCAAACTCACCGACAGTGCCGCACTGCCAGACGACGGTGAACAATCGGACTGGCCCGGGCAGGGGTCACATCAACACGCCGCGCGTGCTTCGCCGCCGACGCCACGGTTGGGCACAAATTATCGTACGCGTGCCTCTCACGGCCCTATGCGCCCTTATGGGAATACTGCTGTCACCTATAGCGCTCAACGCCCAGCCCGTCGAAGACCCGGCCAGTTCATCCTTGCCGGCGATTGCCGAGATCGGCGTTGCTGGCGAGCCAGAGCCGGTGATTCAGCCCGCGATCCAGGATGCCAATTCCGACCAGAGCGTTGCATCGCGAATGGAGAGCATATTCCAGGAGATCGAGGGTCTGCGCGATGTCCGGATCCGGGTGCAGTCCGGCGTCGTCACGCTGACTGGTACGGTATCGAACCAGGCGGACCGGGACAAGGCAGAGGCCATAGCCGGGCGGTTTGCCGGAGTGGTCACGGTGGAGAACGCCATTGACCGCAGTTTCGAGGTCGACGGCAATCTGGCACCCGTAGTGGAAAAGTTCAGTGCAGATTTGCGGGGTTTAGCCCGAGCCCTTCCGTTGTTCGGGGTCGCCCTTCTGGTCGGATTCATCGTCGGCGGCTTGGGGTATCTGCTGGCCGCGCAGGACCGACTTTGGCGTTGGCTTGCGCCGAACAACTTCCTTGCCGAATTGATTGGCGGCGCTGTCCGTGTGGTCAGCATCGTCGCCGGCCTGATCGTCGCGCTGCAAATCCTGGGTGCCACCGCACTTTTGGGTCTTGTCCTGGGCAGCGCTGGGGTCATCGGCATCGCATTGGGTTTCGCGGTGCGGGACACTGTCGACAACTATGTCTCCAGCCTGATGCTCAGCATACGGCAGCCCTTTCGCGCCAACGATCATGTGCTGATTGGTGACAGCGAAGGCCGCGTCATCCGCCTCACCTCGCGCGCAACCATATTGATGACGCTGGATGGCAACCATTTGCGCATTCCCAATGCCACGGTCTTCAAGGCCATCATCCTCAATTACACGCGCAACCCTCAAAGACGGATCGAGTTCGATCTGGGCATCGATTCCGATGACGATCCAATGCAGGGCATGCAGGTCGGCCTCGCTGCAGTGCGCAGTCTGCCGATCGTGCTCGCAGACCCTCGCAGCCATGCAATTATCGATGTCGTTGGCGATTCCAGCATCATCCTGCGCTTTTTTGCATGGATTGACCAACGTCATACCGACTTCGGGAAGGGTCGAAGCCTTGCGATTCAGGCCGCCAAACATGCGCTTGAACAGGCAGGGTTTGTGCTGCCCGAACCGATCTACCGGATCCGCGTCGACGGTCGCAGCCAACTTGACCCATTGAGCGCACTTGGAGACGCAAGCGATCAGGCTCCACCAAAGGCCCCCCGGCGCCCCGACACCAGGCTGCCGGTGGACGGCGATACCGGGCCGGACAGTGCCGTCGAGCAGCTGGTAACCGAGGAACGCGATGAATCGCGCGAACCTGATCTACTCGATGGGAGAAGACCGGTCGAATGACAGTGGAGGCCCGGATCCGCTCAGTGCGCTCAGTGCGCTCACGCGCCTGCACCTTCGGTCGATCTGCTGCCAGTTGAGTTTGGCCATGAATTTATCGACATATTTGGCCGCCGCCGTGCCATAATCCATGTGATAGGCGTACTCGTACATGTCGAGCGCCATCAGTGGTACGCTGGCAGCAGGCTGGTGCAAGCAATCCCATGCCCAGTAGTTGTGCAGGCTGCGGTGCAGCCCCGCATGACTATTGCGTCGATGCACCAAAGCCAACGAACACGGCAGCCTCATCAACCGATTTTCGCTGAGAGATCACAGCGTTGGCAGGAAAGGCCTCATCCGGCCAGCCCAAGGCGATGCTCTTCATGATCACTTGATCGTCTGCGATGCCGGCATGTTCGCGCACAACGGGCGACTGCATGATACCCTGGCTGTTGATGACCGTGCCCAGCCCGCGCGACCACGCCGCGTTGACCAGGGCGGTGGCGACTGCGCCGCAATCGAACGGCGTATCATCGCTGCCATCCAGTTCCCGATCATAGGTGATGATGATGCATACCGGTGCATCGAATTGACGGAAGCCGCGCAGAACCCAGTCCTGGCGGGCAGCTGCGTCGTCGCGCGCTATGCCCATCGCGGAAAACAGCTGCTTGGCGACCCCGATTTGCCTGTCGCGATGCGGTCCTGCAAAGGGATTGCCAGTGCGAAATTCGCGCGATTGCGGCACGCCTGCGATCATGCGCTCGGTATTGCCCTGCCGGATCCGGTCGAGGGGCTCGCCGGTGATGACGTAGAAATTCCATGGCTGGGTATTCATCGAAGACGGCGCACGCATGGCGATCCGCAGAATTTCCTCGATCAGGGCGCGCGGCACTGGATCGGGCTTGTATCCGCGGATGCTTCGGCGACCCAGAATGACCTCATCGAACTGCATGCAGGCTCCTCTTGACTGAGGGACTGTTCATGAACGAACCGGGCCTGCGTGGGAAGTCCGGTTTCCGGCCTACGAACACAGGGATCCACCAATGGCACAGGTGCCTGCCGGAAAATGCTCGATGCGGGCTGCTCTTGTCTGATCTGTAGTTGTTGAGCGAGGCGCATATGCGCCTCATCGAGCCCTTTTTCTCCCTATCGCAGGGCATTCCGCAGGACGATGAATGTCGGATCGCAAGCGGTATCATCTTCGCGATCGGGACGGGCAGCGCTGGCATGATGCGCCTCCAGCCCCCAATTATGCCCCAAATTATGCCCCAAATTAACGAAATCTGGCAGAACAATCTGGAACAAAGCGAAATCCCAATCACGAGCAAAATAGCTCGGAACCCGCAAAAAATCAACGTTTTGGGATGTTTTGGGAGGGAAAGGTGGTGCCGCTTACGTGACTCGAACACGTGACCCCATCATTACGAATGATGTGCTCTACCAACTGAGCTAAAGCGGCGCGGGCCTTGGAGTGGCCGGTGCGAGGGACGCCGTTATCAGCAGCGCGGGCAGGATGCAAGACGCCTTGCGCGTTCTGTTTCCCGTCTGGGGAAATCCGTCACGCGCTGTCCTGCGGGCTTCTGCCTAACGCATTCAGGCGTTTGAATTAACCCTAGTTTTACCTCCTTGCGAGACATTGCTCAGGTTAAACACTGATTGGGGCCAAGGCATGGATACTCTGCGCGGATATCGCGATGGCGCGAACGGCCACGACGACGCAGACGATGCGCAGCTGGCAGCGGCTGTCGTCGATAGTGACGATGAAGCGTTGATGGACCCGCCGCAGGGTTTTGGCAGCGATGAGCGGCGCATGCATGTGCGCGCCTACAACTACTGGGCCAAGCTGCTTGGAAACCGGGTATTTCCGTCGATCGAAGACCTTGATCCGGAGAACATCGAAGACTTTGGTCCGCACAGCGTCCTCCTCGATTTCACATCGGGAATCGAAAATCCGGCCATTCCCTTCATCGGCAGGGCGTTGCGCGAGGAGAGCGATCTTCCCGATGCCGTAGCCTATCTGGACGAGGTTCCGGGCCGGTCGCTGCTGTCGCGAATCACCGATCATTATATGCAGATCCTCGCCAACCAGGCCCCCATCGGCTTCGAGGCGGAATATGTGAACGATCGCGGATCGACGATCATGTATCGCGGCATCCTGCTGCCCTTCTCCACCGACGATGACAGCATCGACTTTGTCTATGGCGTGATCAACTGGAAGGAGCTCGCCGACAGGACGCTCACCGAGCAGTTGATCCTGCAGATCGACGAGGTGGTGAAACAATCGCCTCGGAAGCCCGCCTTGCCGATCTGGGAGGATGATCCCGCCCAGATTTCCGCGCCGGGTGAACTGGGGCTCGACCCGCTGGATGAGCCGCTGGCGCTGGATGGCTATGCGATGTTCGACACCGTGGCCGATGGGCTGGTCGAGATCGGCTTTGGCGGAGAAGACAGCGAACCTGCCGCCAACCCCTTCCCTGCCGTCGAACTGCCGGGCGGCGATGCCGCCCTGGCCGACCTGCTCGATTTTGCCCGCGCGCATGTCGAAGCCGCGCTGGCGAGCGAGGAGCGTTCGCGCGCCGCGCTGTATGCCGCGATCGGCCGGGCCTATGACTTTGCGCTCGCGGCCCGGGGACGGCCCGACGATTACGCGGCGCTGCTCAGCGCAAGCGGCATCACCGCGCAGTTGCGCGCTCCGATGACTCCGCTGGTCAAGCTGGTCTTTGGCGCAAGCTATGACAAGACACGGCTGGCCGAATATGCCTGCGTCCTGAGCCACGCGATGCGGCGCGATGTGCCGCGCGGCGGCCTGGCCGATGTGCTGATGCAGCAGGTCGGCGGCCTCAAGGCGATCGTCCAGATCGAGCGGCGCGCTCGGCGGGCCCGCGACGAGGATGCTGAAAAGCTCTGCCGCAAGCATGAGACCCGGCAGAAGCTGCGCGCCAACCCGTCGACACCCATGGGTGCATTCGACATTGGCGATTGCGAGTTTGCGGTGCTGGTCGCGCGCCGCAACGCCGATGGCGTGCTGGGGGTGATCGGCATGGTCGACGAAAGCGATCCACTGGCCGATCGCATCCTGCGCAAGCTGGCCGGCTAAGCGGTTTCGGGCCCTTCCAGGGCTCGTAACATTTAATCGATCAGTTGAAAGAAAATTACGTGAATTTGGCGTCAGCCCCCGGCTGTCCGCTTGAGAACCCGCGCATGATGGCGCATAAGCCGGGGTAGCAGACCCCATAAAGATGCGGCACTACAGCACGCACAAGGGGCAAGAGGAACAGATGGCCGACACCCCGAATGCAGCGTCTGACGCAGACGCATCCGCGACCCCATCCAACAGTGCAAACCCCTTTGGCGACCCGCAACTCCACAACAGGCTGCGCGTCGCGCTGACCGATGCATTTCTCAAGGGTGCGCTGCCCGGCGAGAACGAGGGCTTTGATGAAGACGCCCGTACCGAGGCTGCAGACTTCGCGTTGAAGGCGATGGCAAGGCGTCCCAGCGCCGACACCGTGCTGCTGATCGAATCGATCCCGGGACAAGCCGGCCACCGTCATATGCGGCTGGCGATCATCAATGACGACATGCCGTTTCTGGTCGATTCGATCGCCGCAACGATCTCGCGCTTCGGGTTGGCGATCGACCGGGTGATCCATCCGGTCGTCGCGCTGCGCCGCGATGCCGATGGGCTGCTCAGCGAGATCTTTGCCGATGAAGCGCCGGGTGAGCGGCGGGAATCGGTCGTGTATCTGGAGGTCGAGCGGGCCGATGCACGGCAACGCAAGGCGCTGGAGGCAGCGCTGTTGTCGGCGATGGCCGATGTGCGCGCCGCGGTGCAGGACTGGCCGATGCTGCAGGCTGCGATGCAGGCCGATGCCACCGCGATGGCCGATGGCGAGGGCGCAGCCCTGCTGCGCTGGTTTCTCGACCGCAACATGACCCAGCTGGCCTATCTGCGCTATCGCCGCGATGGCGCGACGGAAGCCGCCCTGGGGCTTGCACGGATGGGGGGCAGTGACCGCCAGCTGCTGGCAGCGCATTCGTTCGAACAGGCCTTTGCCTGGTTCGAAAGCGGCAACGCATCACCGCTGATCATCAAATCGAACTTCATTTCGACCGTTCATCGCCGGGCACCGCTCGACATGGTGATCCTGCCGATCTGGGAAGATGGCCGCGTCGCCGCACTGTCTGTCCACGGCGGCATCTGGACCAGCGCCGCGCTCGCCGCCGCGCCGGAGCGCGTGCCCGTGCTGCGCGCGCACCTCAAGATCCTGATGGACAAGTTCGGCTTCTCGCCCAGCGGCCATGCCGGCAAGGCGCTGTCGCACGCGCTCACCGCGCTGCCGCACGACCTGCTCATCGCGTTCAGCCTGGAAAATCTGGAGCGTGTCGCGCTCACCGCGATGTCGCTGGCCGATCGCCCGCGGTCCAAGCTGGTGACGGTGCAGTCTTCGCTGAAGCGCCACCTGTTCGTGTTTGCATGGCTGCCGCGCGACGAGGTCTCGACCGGGCGCCGCGTCGCCATCGAACGGATGCTGACCGAAGCATCGGGCGGCAAGACGCTGAGCTGGTCAATCTCGCTCGAAGACGGCGAGATCGCACTTCTGCGCTATGTGCTCGACCTGCGCGACGGCGGAATGCGCGTCGATGATGCCGCGCTGGATTCCGCGCTGCGCGCCATGGTCCGCGGCTGGGAGCCTTCGGTCGAGGAGGCGCTGATCGCCTTGGGCGAGGACAGCCGCGCCGCTGCGATGGCAGGCCGCTATGCCCCGCAGTTCCCGATGGCCTATCGCACCGATTACGGCTCGCAGGAGGCCGCGCTCGACATACTGCGGCTGCGCGATCTGGACAGCCCGGAGCAAACTGGCGCCCGGCTCTATCGCAAGAGCATGGATGCAGCGCAGAACCTGCGGCTGAAACTGTACAGCCAGGCCGGCGCGATACCTCTGTCTGAAACCGTCCCGGCGCTCGAGAATTTCGGCTTTGACGTGCTGGAAGAAATACCGACCCAGCTGTCTGGCAGCGGCGGCGCGCATATCCACGATTTTCTGCTGCAACTGCGCGGCCAGGGTGATGTCGATTCACTGCTGATGCGCGCCAGCGCCATTGAGGCCGCGATTTCCGGCACGCTGGAAGGCAAGGCGGAAAACGATCCGTTCAACCGCCTGATCGCTGCGACGGGGCTGGAACAGCGCGCGGTGATCTGGCTGCGCGCCTGGTACCGGTATCTGCGCCAGGCAGGCCTGCCTTATGGTATCGGCACCGTGGTCGATGCGCTGCACGATGCTCCTGCAATCGCGCATGCGCTGGTCGCGCTGTTCGTCGCGCGGCACGATCCGGCCTTTACGGGCGACCGCGAGGCCGCCACGCAGGCCAATCTCACCGCGATCAACACCGGGCTCACCCAGGTATCCGCGATCGATGACGACCGGCTGCTGCGCATGTTCCGCTCGCTCGTCATGGCGATCTTGCGCACCAATGCCTTCGCCCCTGCCGCGTCGCTGGCGATGGTGATGAAGATCGACAGCGCCAAGGTACCCGGACTGCCCGCGCCCCTGCCCTGGCGCGAGATGTTCGTGTATTCGCCCCAGGTCGAAGGAATTCATCTGCGCGCCGGCCCTGTCGCGCGTGGCGGGTTGCGCTGGTCCGACCGACGCGACGACTTCCGCACCGAGGTGCTGGGCCTGATGAAGGCACAGCGCGTCAAGAACGCGGTGATCGTCCCGACCGGCGCCAAGGGCGGGTTCTTCCCCAAGCAGCTTCCCGACCCAGCGACGGATCGCGAGGGCTGGCTCACCGGCGGCAAGGATGCGTACAAGGCCTTCATCCGTACCCTGCTGTCGATCACCGACAACATCGTCGATGGCAAGGTGGTCCACCCTGACAGCGTCGTCGTGCACGATGGCGAGGATCCGTATTTCGTGGTCGCCGCCGACAAGGGCACCGCGACCTTCTCCGACACCGCCAATGGCATCGCTGCCGAGTTCAACTTCTGGCTCGGCGATGCGTTCGCCTCGGGCGGTAGCCAGGGCTATGACCACAAGGCGATGGGCATCACCGCCAAGGGCGGCTGGGTCTCGGTCCAGCGCCACTTCGCCGAAATGGGCGTCGACGTTCAGAGCGACCCTGTGCGTGTTGCAGGCTGCGGCGACATGTCGGGCGACGTGTTCGGCAACGGCATGCTGCTGTCCAAGGCGATCAAGCTGGTCGCCGCGTTCGATCACCGCCATATCTTCCTCGATCCCGATCCGGATGCTGCCAAGAGCTGGGAAGAGCGCCAGCGGCTGTTCAACCTGCCGCGGTCCAGCTGGGACGATTACGACAAGGCGCTGATCTCCAGAGGCGGCGGCGTGTTCGCACGATCGATGAAGGCAATCCCGCTTTCGGCTGAGGTCAAGGCGATGCTGGGGATCGATGCCGACGAGATCGAACCGGCGGCGCTCATCTCCGCGATCCTGCGCGCCGAGGTCGATCTGATGTGGTTCGGCGGCATCGGCACCTACATCAAGGCCGCGTCCGAAAACAATATCGACGTCGGCGATCCTTCCAACGATCCCCTGCGCATCAACGCCGAACAGCTGCGCTGCAAGGTGGTGGGCGAAGGCGCCAATCTGGGCGTGACCCAGGCGGCGCGCATCGCCTTCTCCATGCTGGGCGGACGGATCAATACCGATTTCATCGACAATTCGGCAGGCGTCGATTGCTCGGACAACGAGGTCAACATCAAGATCGGCCTGGCGGCGGTGACGCGCGCGGGGCATCTCGACGAGCCTGCGCGCAACGCGCTGCTCGCCTCGATGACCGACGACGTTTCGGCTCTGGTTCTCGAGGACAACCGTCTGCAGGCACTGGGCCTTTCCATCGCCGAACGCGCCGGGGTGACCGCCCTGCCCTCGTACATCCGGCTGATCGAGCATTTCGAGGAGCAGGGACGGCTGGACCGCAAGGTCGAGGGACTGGCCGACAACGCCACGCTCAAGCGGCGCGCGCAGGAAGGGCATGGCCTGACCCGGCCCGAGCTTGCAGTCGTGCTCTCCACCGCCAAGCTGACGCTGCAGGATGCGATCGAGCGCATTCCGCTGGCCGATGATCCGACGATGCGGCCCGAGCTGCTCGCCGCCTTCCCGCCGCAGATGCGCGAGGCCTATGGCGACGTGCTGATGCAGCATCAGCTGCGCGGCGAGATCATCGCCACCAAGCTGGCCAACCGCATGATCAACCGGATGGGCCTCATTCATCCGTTCGAGCTGGCGGAAGAAGAGGGCTGCAGCCTGGGCGATGTCGCCTGTGCCTTTGTTGCGGCAGAGCGGCTGTTCGCGCTTCCTGCGATCTGGGAGGAGTTCGACCATGCCGAGATGGACGAGCAGGTCCGCCTGATGCTGTTCGATGCCACCGCCAATATCGTGCGCGTGCACATTGCCGATGTGCTGCGCGCGAGCGCCGATGGACTGATGCCAGGCGCGATCGTCGCTGCGCTGCAGCCCGGTGTCGATGCGCTGATCGCGGGGATGGACGACCTGCTCAACGCCGAGGCACGGCTGCAGGCGGCGCGTCAGGCGCAGGATCTGGTCAGCCTGGGCGCATCGCAGGTGCACGCGGGCCATATCGTCCGGCTGACCGGTCTGGATGGCGCGGCAGGCCTTGCCAACCTCGCCAGCCTGAGCGGCACCGGCCCGCTGCCGCTGACCCAGGCCTTTGCCGATCTGGGCGCGACCTTGGGTCTCGACTGGACGCAGATGACGGCGGCGCGCATGTCTCCCAGCGACCCGTGGGAACGTCTGCTGGTCTCGGGCCTCGCCCGCGACTTCCAGCAGATGCGGCTCGACTTCCTGGCGCGTGCCCAGGGCGGCGATCCGCAGGACTATGTGACCCAATGGGCCGAGGCCAACCTGCCCCGGATCAAGCAGTTCCGTACCCTGATCACGCGCGCAAGAATGGATGCCGCCCCCAGCGTGGCCATGCTCGCACAGATCGCCAGCCAGGCGCGGATCCTGCTGGCGCGGTAGCGTATTGCTCCGGCGCACCGCTCACACGCGGTGTGCCGGAGCCGTCATGCCGGATTGTGCCTCGCCAGAAATGCTTCGAGCCGCTTCAGCCAGTCGGCAAGGTTGTTCGGGTCGTCGAAACCATGGCCTTCGGTTTCATAGCTCACATATTCATGCGGCTTGCCCGCCGCCTTGAGCGCCTCGACATAGATCTTGGCCTGTTTTGGCGGCACGATCGTGTCTTCTTCCCCCTGGGCGATCAGGACCGGTCGGGTCAGGCGGCTGGACTGAGCGACGGGCGAGACGGTATCCAGATTGAAGCCCTCGTCACCACGGATGGTGTTGCGCCATTTGCGCAGACCGCTTTTGTTGAAGAACCGCGCATCATATTTGAGGATGCGGTTCCAGTCGGTGACACCGGCAAAGCTCGCGGCACAGCGGTAGCGCTCCGGATTGCGCGTGACCGCCCAGAGCGCGGCATAGCCGCCATAAGACGCGCCCACAACGCACACCCGGTTGGCATCGACCGTTCCGTTGTTGACCAGCCAGTCCATGCCATCGTCCAGATCGTCCTGCATCTGCCGCCCGATAGCCCCCTCGCCTGCAGCGGAATGCGCCTCGCCATAGCCGCCTGAGCCTCGGAAATTGGGTTGCAGCACGGCATAGCCACGGCTGGCCAGGAACTGCACCTCGACATCATAGCTGAGCGAATCGCGGATGCCATAGGGGCCGCCATGCGGCAGGATCACCAACGGCAATCCCTTGGGGTCACGGCCTCTGGGCAGCGTCAGGTTGGCGTGGATCGTCAGACCATCGCGCGCCTTGTAACTGACATACTGGCTGGGGCTGAGGCGGTTGGATTTGATCGTCTCGTTGGCCCGCGCAATCAGTTCCATCACGCCGCGCGATTCATCGAACAGATAGAAGCTGCCTGGATCGTGCGAAGCGCCGACATGATAGATCTTGACCCTACCGTCGCGGCTGCGCGAAACGAGCGACCCGTGCCGCGTGCCCAGCGCCTTGTCGATGGACGCCTGGATCTCCTGCTGGGCAGGATCAAACCAGTGCACCCGCGCGCGGTCATCGGTGTAATAGACAGCCGACAGGCTGCCGTCCTCGTTCAGGTCAAAATCGGTGATATCATGATCTGGATTGCCGTAGACCAGCTCGCCAACGGTCTGCGTGGCGTAGTTGTAGCGGTGCAGCGCGTAACGCCCGGTCGCCTTTGCCGACAGCACATAGCCCTCATCCGACCCGCCGATCACGCGGATCGCCTCGATCAGACCTTCGCGGGTTTCGTCGTCATAGCGGATGGTCGCCAGCTTCTTGAACTCGCCGGTGTCACCAGGCCGGTAATGCAGGGTCCAGCTGCGGCGATCAAAACTGACCCCCATGCGCACAACCCCCCGGTTGTCTGCATACCATTCCCAGATCGTGCTGACGGGCCGTTGAACGACCGTCATCTTGCCGGTCTCGAGCGAGGCCCGATAAACGGATGGATAATCGTAAATCGTCCGCTGGATCGACAGCAACACCCATTCGCCAGAAGGCTCGACGTACAGCACATCGTCGCCTTCCTCCCCCTGGGTATCCTGTCCGATGAACTTGGCCTTCATGGTCGCGGTATCGACTGCCAGTAGGTAGGACTTGCGCACCTCTTCGCCCTGCACATTGCTGGTCTTTGACACGCTGATCAGAATGCGATCATTGCCCGCCCAGCGGAACCAGCCAAGTTCAAGCTTCTCAGGCAGAGCAAAATTTTGGAGCGTGCTTTCGGTCAGGCCGCGAAACACGACAAACGTCTTGCCCTGACGCTGGGTGGAAAACAGGATAGTCTGCCCGTCGGGTGACAGCTTGGGCCAGTTGACCAAATTCAGTTTTGCGAATGTCTCGGCATCATAAAGCTCACCCGCTGCGGCCGCTGGCTCTTGCGCAGGCTGATGCGCGCTGGCCTGAACAGATGCAAGGCTCAGCCCCAGAATGACGGTGACCAACACGCTACGACTGAACAAAAGAAAACCTCCCCCGACGATCGATCGTCAGGGGAGGTTATTCAGTCATTCAAAATTGATGCAAGCAGACATTCATTCAAAACGAATGGATCTCGCGATCAGGCCGCCTCCTTCTTCCGGCTCTGCTTCTTGCGCTCGTTCGGATCGAGGAAGCGCTTGCGCAGGCGGATGTTCTTGGGCGTCACTTCGACCATTTCATCGTCGTCGATGTAGGCGATGGCCTGTTCCAGGCTCATCAGGCGCGGCGGGGTGAGGCGGATGGCGTCGTCCTTGCCGGTCGAACGGAAGTTCGTCAGCTGCTTCGACTTCATCGGGTTGACTTCAAGGTCATCGGGCTTGGCGTTCTCGCCGATGATCATGCCTTCATAGACCGGCACGCCCGAGCCGAGGAACAGCACGCCGCGATCTTCCAGCGCGTTGAGCGCATAGCCCACGGTGTCGCCGGTGCCGTTCGAGATCAGCACGCCGAGCTGACGCCCGGTGATCTGGCCCTTGTAGGGGCCGTACTTCTCGAACAGCCGGTTCATGATGCCGGTGCCGCGCGTGTCCGACAGGAACTCGCCGTGATAGCCGATCAGGCCGCGCGACGGTGCGCTGAAGGTGATGCGGGTCTTGCCGCCGCCCGAGGGACGCATGTCGGTCATCTCGGCCTTGCGCTGCGCCATCTTCTCGACAACCGTGCCCGAGTGCTCGTCGTCCACATCGATGACGACGGTTTCATAAGGCTCGGTGCGCGCACCCTTTTCGTCTTCGCCAAACAGCACGCGCGGACGCGAGATGCCCAGTTCAAAGCCTTCGCGGCGCATCGTTTCGATCAGCACGCCCAGCTGTAATTCGCCGCGACCGGCAACTTCGAAGCTGTCCTTGTCGGCCGATTCGGTGATCTTGATCGCGACGTTCGATTCGGCTTCGCGCATCAGGCGATCGCGGATCATGCGGCTGGTCACCTTGGTGCCTTCGCGGCCGGCAAACGGGCTGTCGTTCACCGCAAAGCGCATCGACAGCGTCGGCGGATCGATCGGCTGCGCATGCAGCGGCTCGGTGACCGAAGGCTCGCAGATGGTGTTGGCAACGGTCGCGGTGGTCAGGCCCGCGATCGAGATGATGTCGCCGGCATTGGCAACGTCCACCGGAACGCGCTCAAGACCGCGGAACGCCATGATCTTCGACGCACGACCGGTCTCGACGATCGCGCCATCGGGATCGAGCGCGTGGATCTGCTGGTTGGTCTTGACCGAGCCCGAGAACACCAGACCGGTGAGGATGCGGCCGAGGAAGTTGTCGCGGTCGAGCAGCGTCACCAGGAACTTGAACGGACCGTCGGGGTCCGCCGACGGGGCGGGCACATGCTCGACGATCTTCTTGAACAGGGGCTCCAGCGTGCCTTCGCGGACATCGGGCGAATCGCCGCAATAGCCGTTGCGGCCCGAGGCGAAGAGCACGGGGAAATCGAGCTGCTCGTCATTGGCTTCGAGGCTGACGAAAAGGTCGAACACCTCGTCGAGCACTTCTTGCGGGCGGCCATCGGGACGGTCGATCTTGTTGACGACGACGATCGGCTTGAGGCCCAGAGCCAGCGCCTTGCCGGTGACGAACTTGGTCTGCGGCATCGCGCCTTCGGCCGCGTCGACGAGCAGGATCACGCCATCGACCATCGAGAGGATGCGTTCCACTTCGCCGCCGAAGTCGGCGTGGCCCGGGGTGTCGACGATGTTGACGCGCGTCAGGTTGCCCTGCTGGTCGTCCCATTCAATCGAGGTGCACTTGGCCAGAATGGTGATGCCGCGTTCTTTTTCGAGATCGTTCGAATCCATCGCGCGCTCTTCGACGCGCTGGTTGTCGCGGAACGTGCCGGACTGGCGGAAAAGCTGGTCAACAAGGGTGGTCTTGCCATGATCGACGTGCGCGATGATGGCGATATTGCGAAGGGACATGAAAGAAAGCCTGTGTCAGGGGATTGCCGGGGCACGCCGTCCGGCACGCCACTCTCGCGGGGCCCATAGCTTAAGCCTTGCTGCGGCGCAACAACTAGCGCGTGGGGGGTGGCGTGTGCCAAATCCTCCCCGCCCCGGGGAGGGGGACCATCCGCAGGATGGTGGAGGGGCAGCGGGGATGTGCGCCGTCGAAGCATTGCACCTGGACGCTTCCCCTCCACCATTCGCTACGCGAACGGTCCCCCTTTCCCAAGGGGGAGGAATTGGAAAAGCCCCGCGCCTCTTCTCACCTTCGTCATCCTGAACTTGTTTCAGGACCCATCGCACCCCAAAAGCCGAAGCCGCGCGGGGAGAAATGGGCCCTGAAACAAGTTCAGGGTGACGGACAGCGGCATTGCCGTAGCCAGGTCTATGGAGGCGGCTTTTGCACCATAAAGGAAAAAACCCGCCGTTCTCCAAACGACCCCATAGTCGACATTACATCAATCGTCGTTCGGGATCTGGCTTGCCGCATAAATCGCGATCAGCTCGTCCGGTTTCGCTTGTGTAGCGACATGAAGGATCACGGTTCGTTGGAGTTCGACATCGGGATGAAACGCACAGTTCCCGGCGAACCATAGCGCTTCCGACATTGGTTCATCGGAATGCCACGTCGTCATGACGAACTTTTCATCCGGTATGTGGCCGTAATTAAAGGTTTCAAGGACCGCCCAATCAACCGCGTCGTGCCACTTTTCGCACTCGGCCCCCCAAGCGATTGCATACAAGCAACCGCCTTCTACCAACCATTGGGCGATGCTGTTGCGCCAGTCGTCGGTCACCGTGGTGTCGGAGACAATGACTGCCCGAAGCGGCCCGATGGGTAGCTGTGGTGGAGTCTCGTCTGGAGGCAGATGCACGTATTCCGGTCTCATGCGCTCAGCTTAGGGGAACGGTTCCAATCGGCAATCCCTTTTCCGAAAACCACCCAGTTCCCGCCATCCCCACCACCAAGCCCCGCCCCCAAAAGCAGCCCCTACTCGGCACATACCCCCATCCACATATCGCGCGGCATATCGACGCGGATCGGCGGGCCGCCCTTGGGGTCGGCGATGCCGTCGTACCACAGCGAGCGCGCCAGGTCGGGCATGAACACGCCGAGCGGCGCGGGGCTGTCCAGCAGCGGCGGCGTCGAGACGTATTTCATCCCGTTCGGCTCGCCAATGAAGGCGTGGAAATACAGGCTTTCCTCGCCCTCTTCCTCAGGCAGCATCTCCGGCGGGTTTTCGGCATCGCCCATTCCATCGACCGGGATCAACGTCGTCGATCCGAAGCCGTTGGAGCCTGCAAAGCTGAAATATTTGCGGAAGATCAGCTTGTCATCCTCGTCGGTCTGCTCGAGCACCGCGACCATGTCCGACTGCGCGCTGGGCGGCAGTGCGGGCTTTTCGAAGTGCAGCGTGAAGCGCGTCGGCCAGGGCGAGCGGTAGGTGGCCTTGAGGATCGGGCACGCCAGAGGCTTGACCTGCACCGCCGGGTCAGGCGTGAAATCGAGCGTGTCGATGCGCAGCCGGTCATCGACGATCTTGAACACCGCATAGGCATTGCCCCCGGTGGCGCAGCAATTGGCGTCGCTGTCGCGCCAGATCGGGAAATAGCTGCTGAGGCCGTAATAGTCGTAATCGACGCCCTTCCACAGCCCCATGCCCTCGGGCAGGCGCTTGGGCAGTTCGTTCTTCCAGCTGTTCATGCCGATGTTGACCCACGCGCCGGTGCGATAGAGGAACAGGCTATCGGCATTGCCCTCGCCCGTCCCCGCAGTGCGCGCAGGGAAATGCAGGATGATGTCCTCGCCATTGTCGACCAGACGCGGCGGCTCGGCCTCGCCCTCGGTGCTGGTGTAGCCGATCAGCGCCGGTTTCGCCCCGCTGATGTCCCAGGCGATGGTCATGCGCAGCGGGATGCCGCCGCCAGCATCCAGCCCGCTGACATATTGCCACGCGATCTGCCGCGCGCTGCCCTCCTCGCCTGCATTGAGGAAACCTGCCGACTGCACGACGCACATCTCGACCGCGCCGACCATGCAGGTCCTGGCGAGATTGCGCCCCAGCTCCTGCGGGGTGCGAATGGACGCGGCGATTCTGGCCAGCCCGTCGATCTCGGCCTTCACAGAACCCAGGCTCTCGATGATCACATCGGGATTGGCCTGTTGCGGCGTATCCTCGGGCGAATATTCGAAACCCCGCCGCAGATCGGCCACCGCCTCGTCGCGGCGTTCGGCGATCGTCGCCTTGCGCGGATCGACCTTGTCCCAGTCGGCCAGCGCCACCTCGACATCGGCCCAGCGCGCCGCGATTTCCGCGTTGGCGCACAGCGCGGCAGCGTTGAGTGTGCGGTCGGGACAGGGCGGAGGGGTTACGGTGGTCAGCAGCAGCGCGGGCAGAAGCATCATCGATGCACAACTCCAGTCAGGTGCGACCCCGCCCTGAGTTGTGCGCCGATTACAGCCAAATGCAATATGCTCTGAAGGGTTTAGCTTATTTGCCGGTCCAGTTCGGCGCGCGCTTCTGCGCGAAGGCGGCGGCACCCTCGCGTGCATCCTGCGAGGTCATCACGGGCCCCACGATGTCCTGCTGCTTGGCCCACATGTCCTCGTCGCTCCAGCCGCGCGATTCGACCAGAACCTGCTTGGAGACGCGCACCGCGAGAGGGCCATTGGCGCTGATCTTGTGCGCCAGTTCGAGCGCGCCCTCGATCGCCGGGCCCTCCACCACGCGGTTTACGAAGCCGATCTCGTATCCGCGCTGCGCCGAGATGAAATCGCCGGTCAGCGCGAGTTCCATCGCGATGCGCGGCGGAATCTGGCGCGGCAGGCGCATCAGGCCGCCCGCAGCCGCCGCAAGGCCGCGCTTGGTCTCGGGAATGCCGAACTGCGCCTTGCTGTTGGCGACCAGCAGATCGCAGGTGATCGCGACCTCCATCCCGCCCGCCAGCGCATAGCCATCGACCGCAGCGATCAGCGGCTTCTTAGGGGGAGATTCGACAAACCCAGCGAAACCCTTGCCCTTGACCATCGGCAGTTCGCCGGTGAGGAAGGCCTTGAGGTCCATGCCCGAGCAGAAGGTGCCGCCCGCACCCTTGATGATGCCGACGCGCAAGGCGTCATTGTTATCAAGCTCCTCCATCGCCGCCGCCATGCCTTCGGCCACCGCGCGGTTGACAGCGTTCTTGGCCTCGGGCCGGTTGATGGTGATGATGAGGACGCCATCGTCGGCGAGGGTTTGCACTTCAGACATATCGAATTCCTTGTGAAGGGTCAGAACAGCAGATCGGCCAGCTTGGCGCGGTGCCAGGCGGCGTCGCCGTATTGGCTGGCGTGCCAGATCGCGCTGCGGCGGTAGAGGCCCGCGTCGCAATCGTGCGTGAAGCCGAAGCCGCCGTGGAACTGCACCGCGCGATCGGCGGCGAAACTGTACGCCTTGTCGGCGCTCGCCTTGGCCATGCGCACCGCGATCTCGCCCACGCCCTGCTGGCCGAAATTGTGCGCAGCGCTGAGCATGTGCGAGCGCGCCTTTTCGTACCCGACATAGGCGTTGGTGATCGGGTGCTTGAGCGCCTGATATTCGCCGATCAGCTTGCCGAACTGCTTGCGGGTCTTGAGATACTCGATCGTGTAGTCGATCGCGCTCTGCGTGCCGCCGCACATTTCCGCCGCCTGCAGCAAGGCGCTCGCGAGCTCGATCTGCCCCAGCGCCGTGCCCGAACGGCCTGCGTCAAGCAGCGCGGATGCGGGGACCGTGATCCCATCGAGCGTGAGTTCGTAGCTGCGCTTGGTCTCGTCGATGATGATCTCGCGGCGCAGCGCGCCATCGGGGATCGCCGACCGCTCGATCAGCACCAGCCGCACCGCGCCCTCGACGGTGACCGACGCGATGACCAGCGCCGCGTCCTTGGCATAGGTCACGAACTGCTTGGTGCCGCTGAGCACATAGCCGTCGCCGCTGGCCTTGGCAGTCGCCTCGACATGGTCCAGGTTCCAGTCGCCGTGCGGTTCGGTGAGCGCCAAAGTCGCCACCTCCCCTGCGACGATACGTGGCAGCCATTCGCCGCACTGTGCCTCGTCGCCCGCTGCGAGCAAGGCCTGCGCGGCGATGGTGCAGGTGGCAAAGGGCGTGGCGAGCAAGCGCCGCCCCATCTGCTCGGCGATCGGCGCGACTTCGGCCATCGACAGCCCGACCCCGCCCTGCGCCTCGGGCACCGCGATGCCCAGCCAGCCCAGATCGACGATCTCCTGCCAGACGGCAGGATCATAGCCGCGCTCGTCCGCAATCAGCTTGCGCACCTTGTCGATCGGCGACTTGTCGCGGCAGAAGCTGGTCGCGACATCCATCAGCTCGATTTGCTCTTCGCTGTAGCTCAGGCCACCCAGATGGTCGGCGAGATTTCCTTCACTGAATGCCATGAGTTAGCGGCCTTTCGGCAGGCCGAGCACATGCTCGGCGATGATGTTGCGCTGGATTTCGGAGGTACCGCCGCCGATGGTGGCGGAGAAGCTGTTGAGATAGCTGCGGTGCCAATAGCCATTGTCCACCGCGCACGGATCATCGACATAATAACCGCCACGCGTACCCTGGAAGCCGATCGAGAACTCGGTCAGCTCGCGGATCATCTCGGTGCGCGCGAGCTTGTTCATCAGCGCAAGGCCCATCGGGCGGTCCTGGACAAGCGGCCCCATCCGGCGGCGCTGGTTGTTGAGGTTCAGCGCCTGGATATCCATCATGAAATCGACCATCCGGTCCTTCATCACCGGATCGTCGAGCAGTGGCTTGCCGCCACGCTGCGATTGCCGCGCCAGTTCGACCACACCCATCGCGTCGAGCTCTTTCAGGAAGTACCCGCCGGCCAGGTTCACCTTGGCCCCGCGCTCATATTCCAGCGTCTTCATCGCGATCTGCCAGCCGTCGCCCTCGTTGCCCATCAGGCACTCGGCGGAAATGCGCGCATCGGTGAAGAAGCACTGAACGAAGCCATATTCGCCGGTGAGCTTCTTGATCCGCCGCGTCTCGATCCCCGGCGCGTGCATCGGCGAAAGGAAGAAGCTGAGCCCCGCGTACTTGTTCGGTCCGTCGTTCGACGTGCGCGCGAGCAGGATCATGTACTTCGCGCGATCGCCCAGCGAGGTCCAGATCTTGGAGCCGTTGAGCACGTACTCGTCGCCATCCCGCACGGCCTTGAGCTGCGCATTGCCGAGGTCGGAGCCATTCTCGGGCTCGGAGAAACCCTGACACCAGATGTCCTCTGCGTTCAGCATCCCCTTGATATACTTCTTTTTCTCTTCCTCGCTGCCGATGTCCATGATCAGCGGCCCGGCCCAGCCGATGCCGATCGCGTTGAGCATGATCGGGCCGTCGTATTTCTTCATGACCTTGGTGGCGATGCGCTGGAAATCGGGGTGCAGGCCGCCGCCGCCATATTCGACAGGCCAGCTCGCGCCGAGATAGCCCGCCTCATAGACCTTGCGCTGCCAGGCGCACAGGAACTCGAACTGCTGATCGGTGCTGACCTCCATGAAGGTCAGCGGCAGCATGAAGCCGGGGTCCTTGGGGGTGTTCTCGCGAAACCAGGCGTCGGCCTGGGCTTCGTACTCTGCCAGCTCGGCAGCGGTGGGACGCGATGCCATGTCTCTCTCCTCGCACGTTCGATCCGGCCCGCGCTGGAAGATTCGCCGGGCCGTTTAATCGTTCGGTTAAAGAGGATATGCAGGGGTCCGCGACGCTTGTCCAGCAGGGCTGAAAATTTCCTTGGACCCGTGTGGCGGCTGCACGGGCACGCGAGGGATCAGAGCGCCTCCAGCGTCCGACAATAGGACTTCTTGCGGAACGCATCGACCGCCGCGATCTCGCCCCGGTTCTTGAGCAGCACGCGGATCAGCGCGACACCCTTGGCATCCGGCAGCACGACCTTGCGCGCGCCGGTGGGCACAGCCTGCCCTGCCGCAGCCAAGACGATCCGCACCGGCGCGCCCTTGCTGTCACGGTCGCTCTCGACAAAGGCGACGTTGGTTTGACTGTCAAACACCGTGAGCGACCAGTAATGATCGGGCACCGGATTGGCCCTGATCTCCAGTGGCCCGTCAGTCAGATCAAACGCGCAGACCGAATAGGCGAGGTCCGGGCTGGGCCGCACGATGGTCTGGCTTTCGGCGGTCACCAGCGGTGAATGCGTCATGCGGTTGACCCCGGCTTGCGCGGCCAGCTTTTCCCAAGCGCGGTCCATGATGAAGCTCGGCGTTGCTGCGAGCGTGCCATACCAGCCCGCCAGCGCGGCGAGAACGGCGACCAGCAAGGGTCCGATCCAGCGGCTCATGTCCGGCACTCCCCACGCTCGATGCTGGGCAGCTTCACGCTCCCGCGCCGGGCCAGCAGGTCGCGCGATGGGTGGTAGGCACGCAAGGTCAGCTCGAAACGCTGGTCATCAGGCATCGCGATCCAGTGCGCACCTGTTCGTTGCCGTGCGATATCGACCTGCCACCGCGCCGCCTCGGCGGGGGTGAGCGCGCCGCTGCCGACCGAATAGACGCTGGCCGGGTTGGGGATGAGATAGCCCTTGGCGTCGTACAGCGTCAGGCTCCACCAGCGCGCATCGATTGCGCCGCCCGAAACGCGGTACGCACAGCGCCCCTCGAGCGTCCGTCCGGCGCTGTCGGTGGTCGCGTTGAAATAGATCGCCTCGCGCTCGGGCAGGGCCAGCAATCCGCGCAGCGCAACGGTGGCCCGGGTCGAAACGCTGGCGTCAGCCGTGCCGACGTTATTGCCGGTGCTCCACGGACCGTTTTCGATGCCGAGCGCGGCAAAGCTCTGGCGCAGTTGCACCACCGCCGTGCCTGCCCCGATTGCCAGCCCCGCGACCAGCATCACCCCATAGCGTAACCCGCTGCGCATCTGCGCCCCTCTCCTTCTTTTGACAGAGGCTATGCCGGAAGATGGCGGGCTATGGCAAGGGGAATGGAGTTGGTTGGGCAACGGCAGCGTGCACTAGCGGGTCCCCTGCGAAGGCAGGGGCCCATCTTCGGACATTTGCGACATGACACAGCCGTTGCATCAACCGGATAGAAAGGGAGATGGGCCCCTGCCTTCGCAGGGGACCGGGCATACGATCCAGGAGGCGAGAGTGTTAGTTCAACCCTTCTTGAGCGCAGCCTGTGCCGCAGCGAGCCGTGCGATCGGCACGCGATACGGCGAGGCGCTGACGTAATCAAGCCCGGTCGTTTCGCAGAACGCGATGCTGGCGGGATCGCCGCCATGCTCGCCGCAGATGCCCAGCTTGATGTCGGGACGCGTCTTGCGGCCCTTTTGAACCGCGATCTCGATCAGCTGGCCGACGCCCTCGATATCGAGGCTGACGAACGGGTCGCGCGCGAAGATGCCCTTGTCGACATATTGCGTGAGGAACCGTCCGGCATCGTCGCGGCTGACGCCGAGCGTCGTCTGCGTAAGGTCGTTGGTGCCGAAGCTGAAGAACTCACCGACCTCGGCGATTTCATCGGCCATCAGCGCGGCGCGCGGAAGTTCGATCATCGTGCCGACCAGATACTCGATCCGGCGACCCTTTTCGGCGAACACCATTTCGGCGGCGGTATCGACCACCTTTTTCATCAGCTCGAGCTCGCGCTTGGTCGCGACCAGCGGGATCATCACCTCGGGGATCGGAGCTGCGCCGCTCTTGTCCGCGACATCGCACGCCGCTTCAAAGATTGCGCGCGCCTGCATCTCGTAGATTTCAGGATAGGTCACGCCCAGGCGGCAGCCGCGATGGCCGAGCATGGGATTGAACTCGTGCAGTTCGTTGGCGCGGCGCTTCAAGACCTCGACACCGACGCCAGCGGCTTCGGCGACTTCGGCAAACTCGTTCTCGCTGTGCGGCAGGAACTCGTGCAGCGGCGGATCGAGCAGACGGATGGTGACGGGCAGACCCGCCATCACCTCGAAGATGCTGTGGAAGTCGGCGCGCTGTTCGGGCAGCAGCTTTTCGAGCGCGGCACGGCGGCCCGCTTCGTCCTCGGCAAGGATCATCTGGCGCACGTTGGTGATGCGGCTGGCCTCGAAGAACATGTGCTCGGTGCGGCACAGGCCGATGCCCTCGGCGCCGAAATCGCGCGCGACGCGGCAATCCTCGGGGGTTTCGGCATTGGTGCGCACCTTGAGGCGGCGGACCTTGTCGGCCCAGCCCATCAGCACGCCGAAGTCACCGACCAGCTCGGGCTGCACGGTGGGCACTTCGCCCAGCATCACCTCGCCGGTGGTGCCATCGATCGTGATCGTATCACCTTCGCGCAGCTCGCGCTTGCCGATGCGCAGCACGCGCTCCTTGGTGTCGATCGACAGGCTGCCCGCGCCCGAGACGCAGGGACGGCCCATGCCGCGCGCCACCACGGCAGCGTGGCTGGTCATGCCGCCGCGCGCGGTCAGGATGCCCTTGGCGGCGTGCATGCCGTGGATGTCTTCCGGGCTGGTCTCGATGCGCACCAGGATGACAGAATCGCCCATCTCGTTGCGACGCTCTGCGCTGTCGGCATCGAACACGATCAGACCGCTCGCCGCGCCCGGCGACGCTGGCAGCCCCTTGGTCAGCACGTCGCGCACCGCATCCGGGTCAAGCGAGGGGTGGAGCAGCTGGTCGAGCGCCATCGGATCGACGCGGGTGATCGCCTCTTCCTCGGTGATCAGGCCTTCGCTCGCCATGTCGACCGCAATGCGCAAGGCCGCCTTGGCGGTGCGCTTGCCCGAGCGGGTCTGCAGCATCCACAATTTGCCGCGTTCGACCGTGAACTCGATGTCCTGCATGTCGCGATAGTGCTTTTCGAGGATGTCGAACACCCGCGCCAGTTCGGCATAGGTTTCGGGCATCGCCTCTTCCATGCTCAGCGGTTTGGCGCCGGCTTCCTCGCGCGCCTGCTTGGTGAGGTACTGCGGCGTGCGGATGCCCGCCACGACGTCCTCGCCCTGCGCGTTGATCAGGAACTCGCCGTAATAGAGGTTCTCGCCGGTCGAGGGGTTGCGCGTGAACGCCACGCCCGTCGCCGAAGTGTCGCCCATGTTGCCGAACACCATCGCCTGCACGTTGACCGCGGTGCCCCATTCGGCGGGAATGTCGTTGAGGCGGCGATAGACCTTGGCGCGTTCCGACTGCCACGACCCGAACACAGCGGCGACCGCGCCCCACAACTGATCGTTCACATCCTGCGGGAAAGGCTTGCCCCACTGGTCCTGCACCAGCGTCATGTATTCGGCAACCAGCGCCTTCCAGTGCTTCGCTTCCATCTCAGTATCGCTGAAGAAGCCATTGTCTTCCTTCATGATTTCGAGAGCTTCCTCGAACGCATCATGGTCGAGACCCAGTACGACGTCCGAATACATCTGGACGAAGCGGCGATAGCTGTCCCACGCGAAACGCTCGTCGCCCGAGACCTTGGCGAGGCCTTCGACGGTGGCGTCGTTGAGGCCCAGGTTGAGCACCGTGTCCATCATGCCGGGCATCGACACGCGCGCGCCCGAGCGGACCGAGACCAGCAGCGGATCGGCAGCGTCGCCAAAATTCTTGCCGGTGATCGCCTCGATATGCTTGAGGCCGTCTGCGACCTCAGCCTTCAGGCTGTCGGGAAACACCTCGCCGTCGACATAATAGCGCGTGCACATTTCGGTGCTGATGGTGAAGCCGGGAGGGACCGGCAGGCCGATCGAGGCCATGCCATCAAGGTTCGCGCCCTTGCCGCCGAGCAGGAACTTGTCACCCGCGCCGCCATCATTGGCATCGCCACCGAACCGGTACACATATTTCGTCATCAGCTTCAGCCTGTCTGTGAGATAAGGGTTGATCGGTCGAGGTTAGCCCTCGATCTTCGAAAAATCGGCGACCCGGTGAACGGCAGCACGGAACCGCGCGAGCAGCCCCAGCCGCGCGGCGCGCTTGGCTGGGTCGGCATCGTTGACGGTCACGTCATCGAAAAACGCATCGATCGGCGCGCGCAGCACCGCCAGTGCGGCCATTGCGCCCTCGAAATCCTCGCCATGGATGGCGAGCGCGGCGAGCGGCTCGGCTTTGTCGAGTGCTTCGATCAGCGCGAGTTCCGCCGGTTCGGGGTCGTAGGGAAGGCCAGAGCCAGGCTGCGCCATTTCCGCGACGGCCTGCGCGACAGCGGGATCCTCGACCATCGACAGCGGGTCTTCCTCACCGGTCTGCGCAATGCCCCCGCCGGTTTCCGGCGCGCCGGTCGGCGCATTCGCGCTGCCCCAGTCTTCCTTCTTCAGGATATTCGCCGCGCGCTTGTACCCGGCGAGCAGATTGCCTCCCTCGCCCGTCTCGACAAAGGCCTGGAGGGCATGAACACGCGCGAGGAGGCGGACGAGATCATCCTCGCCGCCAAGCGCAAACACCGCGTCGATCAGGTCGTGACGGACACCGGCCTCGCGCTGCTGGACCTTGAGGCGGTCGATGAAAAAGCCAACCAAAGTCACAGCAACATTCTGATCGAACGTCATCGCAATCGGACGACCAGCAAATTGAGATGCTGATGCCTCAAACTCTTGGGCGAGAATTGAGACAGCAGGTATCTTCATCGCCGGTGCAACCGCAGCAGCGATCATCGAATGAACCGAGCAGCGCAAGTGATTTGAGAAAATCAGGTTGGACACAGCAATCGCTGAACGCCTCAAAGCAAACGGGTCTTTGGAACCTGTCGGCAACTCACTGATGCTGAAAAAGCAAGCAAGGCTGTCCAGCTTATCTGCCAGGCTCACCGCCACCGTCACCGGCGCAGTCGGCACGTCATCGCCCTGGCCGACCGGCTTGTAATGGTCGCGGATCGCGGCGGCGACTTGCGGGTGGAGACCTTCCTTCGCCGCGTAATAACCGCCCATAAGCCCCTGAAGTTCAGGGAATTCTCCAACCATCTCGGTGACGAGATCGGCCTTGCATAGACGCGCGGCCTGTTCGGCGAGCGCCGGGTCGCCCTTGACGATGCCCTCTTCGCACAACCAGCGCGCCAGCTTGGCGACGCGCTCGACCTTGTCGGCGACGGTGCCCAGCTTTTCGTGGAAGATGATGGCCTTGAGCTTTTCCGAATGCTGCTCGAGCGTCTTCTTCTGGTCGAGTTCCCAGAAGAACCGCGCATCGCTCAATCGCGCTGCGAGCACCTTCTCGTTGCCCGCGACGATCGCCTGGCCGCCATCGTGCGCCGCAATGTTTGCGGTGCAGACGAACGCAGGCGCAAGCGCACCGGCGGCGTCGCGCACGACGAAATATTTCTGGTTGATCCGGGTGGTTAGCTGGATGACCTCAGGCGGAACCTCAAGGAACGCGGGGTCGTAGCGGCCGAGCAGCGGCACCGGCCATTCGGTGAGCCCGGCATTCTCGACCACCAGACCTTCGTCCTCGACGAGGACAAAACCGGCGTCGCTTGCAGCCTGCGCCGCGCCATCGCGGATGATGCTGGCGCGCTCGTCATGGTCGACGATGACATGCGCGGCGCGCAGCGTGCTGGCGTAATCCTCGACGCCCGAAATCGTCACCGCGCCCTTGTGATGGAAGCGGTGGCCGACGGTGGTGTTGCCCGCGACCAGCCCATCGACCTCGCACGGCACGACATAGCCACCCAAAAGCGCGATGATGCCCTGCAGCGGACGCACCCAGCGGAGCGATTCCGTGGTCTGGCTGGCATGGCCCCAGCGCATCGACTTGGGCCAGGGGAAGGCGCGGATGATCGCAGGGATCGCGTCGGCCAGCACATCGGCGGTGGCGCGGCCCGGCTTGTTGATCACCGCGAACAATGTCGCGCGACCCTTGACGTCGCGGGTTTCGAGCGCGTCGCGGGTCAGCCCCGCCTTGCGCAGGAAGCCGTCAACCGCGGCATCGGGCGCATCGGCGGGGGGACCCTTGAGCTCTTCGGACACCGCTTCAGTCGTCTCGGGCAGCCCGCGCGCAATCAGCGCGAGGCGGCGCGGGGTGGACCAAGTCTGGAGGCTCTGAGCCTTGAGACCGGCGGCGGCGAGCTGGTCGGCAAACAGCTTCTCAAGATCGGCGCGCGCCTTGCCCTGCATCCGCGCGGGAATTTCTTCGGAGAGCAGTTCGAGCAGGAAGTCGGTCATGTCAGAGATTCCAAAGCCGCGCTCGCTAGCCCGTCACCCTGAACTTGTTTCAGGGCCCATCGGGCACCAAGCGCCTTCACCCTATCGGCAGCCAGACGATGGATGGGTGCTGAAACAAGTTCAGCATGACGAAGATTGATGGCTGGGTGATTCACGCGGCCCACCCGTTCTTCTCCATCCACGCCTGGCAGCTGCCCTTCGCGAGGTCGCGGACGCGGCCCATATAGGCCTGGCGTTCGGCGACCGAGATCACCCCGCGCGCCTGCAGCAGGTTGAAGACATGGCTCGCCTGGATCGCCTGCTCGTACGCGGGGATCGGCAGCTTATTATCGAGGCAGTTCTCGCACTCGGCGACGGCCTTGCGGAACGCGTCGAACAGGCTCTCGGTGTTCGCCACCTCGAAGTTCCACGCGCTCATCTGCTTTTCGTTCTCAAGGAAAACATCGCCGTACGTGACGCCGTTGCCGTTGAAATCGAGGTCGTAGACGCTGTCCTTGCCCTGGATGTACATCGCCAGCCGCTCGAGACCGTAGGTCAGCTCGCCTGCGACGGGCTTGCAGTCGAAGCCGCCCATCTGCTGGAAATAGGTGAACTGCGTCACCTCCATGCCGTCGCACCAGACCTCCCAGCCCAGCCCCCACGCGCCCAGCGTCGGACTCTCCCAGTCGTCCTCGACAAAGCGGATATCGTGCAACAGCGGATCGACGCCGATCGCGGTCAGGCTGTCGAGATACAGCTGCTGGATGTCGCCCGGCGAGGGCTTCAGGATCACCTGATACTGGTAATAATGCTGCAGCCGATTGGGGTTCTCGCCATAGCGGCCATCGGTCGGGCGGCGGCACGGCTGGACGAACGCGGCGTTCCACGGATCGGGGCCCAGCGCGCGCAGCGTGGTGGCAGTGTGGAATGTCCCCGCCCCCATCGGCATGTCATAGGGCTGCAATATCAGGCAGCCATGACGGCTCCAGAAGCTGTGCAGGGTCAGGATCATGTCCTGAAATGACAGGCTGTGTTCGGTCAAACGTCCGGCCTTCGCAGATGCAAAATGAATGCGCCGCGCTTTGGCGGATGGCAGGCGCTGGGTCAAGTCGCAGGTGATTCAGGCTTGGTGTGGGTGTCCCAAGTTTTGCTTCGTGGATGCGGATATCAACGCGGTGCTCTGCTCTTTATTGGTCCCCCGCGAAGGCGGGGGCCCATCTCCTGCCCTGCCGATGTTTCACCTGCTAGGAGATGGGCCCCTGCCTTCGCAGGGGACCAGCAGAACGTGAAGACTGCGGCTACTCCGCCGCCACCATCTGCTCCACGCGCTCCAGCGTCACCGGCGTGCCGTTGAGCACCGCGTTGCCCGAAATCGGGTCCATCGCCTGCGGGTCGGTGAGGTCGTTGAGCGATACGCCCGGACGCCGCCCTGCCACCGCGAGCCGAGTCCCGGGCTTGTCCTGCCCGAAGCCATGCGGGATCGAGATGACCCCGGGCATCACATCGTCGCTGATCTCTGCGGCCAGCTCGACCGAGCCGACGCGACTGGTAACGCGAACGAAGCCGCCATGGGTGATGCCCCGCACGGCGGCATCATCGGGGTGGATCATCGCGGTGCAGCGATCCGGACCCTTGGCGAGGCGCGGCGAATTGTGCATCCAGCTGTTGTTGTTGCGCACATGCCGCCGCCCGATCAGCAGCAGCGCGTCCGCCGGGGTTTCGGCGAGCGCGGCGCGCCATTGCTCCAGCGCCTCAAGGCACAAAGGCGGCGCGCAGGCGATGCGCTTGTCCGGCGTCTGCAAGCGATCGGGCAGTCGCTGGACATGCGGGCCGAAGTCCTTGCCGTTGTTGTTCGCCTCGAGCTCTTCGAGCGTCACGTCATAATCGGAGCGCGCCAGCATCGAGGCCAGCACGGTGCGCGGCGGCACGATATTGGGCACCGCCTCGCCGCGCGCATGCAATATCGCGCGCGCCATCTCGGCGACGATCTCCCAATCCGCCTTGCTGCCCGCTTCCATCGGCAGCGTTGGCGCCGAGTAGTCGGCATAGTTGCGGATCGCGATGGGCCCCAGCAGCAGCGGATAATGGTCCTTTTCCAGCGGCCCGCATGGCGGCAGGATGTAATGCGCATGCGCGCTGGTGGCGGTCACGAACATGTCGACCGACACCATCAGGTCGAGCTGCGGCAGCGCCTCGCCCCAGGCGCCGGGCGACGACAGCGCCGGATTGCCCGAGAGCACCACCAAAGCCTTGATCTGCCCCTCGCCCGGCGTCGCGATCTCGTCCGGCAGCAACGCGGACGGGAACTCGCTGATCACCTCGGGCCGGTCGCCGATGCGCGAGCGAAAGCGGTCGTACGTTCCCGGCCCCGCGCCCGCGACCAGATCGACCACGGGGGAGGAGAACATCACCCCGCCCTCGCGGTCGAGATTGCCGGTGGCGATGTTGAGCAGCTGGATCAGCCACAGGTTGAGCGTGCCACCTTGCGTCACCGAAACGCCCATGCGGCCGTAGACGATGGCCGGCTCCCCGTTGCCAAGGGTCGCCGCCAGATCGCGGATGACGGGCTCGGAGATGCCGCAATGCGCGGCGAGGGTCGGCACATCGAAGCCACGGATCGCCTGCCACGCTGCCGCCCAGCCCGTGTCGAGCATCGGCTCCAGACGGCCCGGAGCGACCAGCCCCGCGTCGTCGAGCGCCTTGAGCAGGCCCAGCAGCAAGGCTGTATCGGTGCCGGGGCGGATGAAGTGGTGCGCATCGGCGATTCTGGCGGTCTCGGTGCGGCGCGGGTCGATCACCACCACCTGCCCGCCGCGCTTCTGCACCGCCTTCAGCCGCTTCTTCACATCGGGCACGGTCCATACGCTGCCGTTGCTGGCGAGCGGATTGCCACCGATGATCAGCATGAACCGGGTGCGATCGACATCGGGAATCGGGAACAAGGCGTTGTGCCCGTACATCCACATCTGGATCAGCTGGTGCGGGATCTGGTCGAGCGTCGAGGCGGAATAGAGCGTGCGCAGCTTCATCGCCTTGCGCAGCACGCCCGTCTGCGTGCCGGTGGCGTAATTGTGCGCGTTGGGGTTGCCCATGTACATCGCGGGCTGGCCGCCGCTGGCCATGACTTCGGCCATGCGCGCGCCGATCTCGGCATAGGCGGTGTCCCAATCGATCTCCTGCCAGCCGTTTTCGGTGCGCTTGACCGGACGGCGCAAGCGGTCAGGATCGTCCTGCAGATCGGCCAGCGCGGTCGCCTTGGGGCAGATATGGCCGCGGCTCAGCACATGGTCGGGATTGCCCTTGATCGAGACGATCTTGCGCCCCTGCACCTCGACCAGCACGCCGCAATTGGCCTCGCACAGATGGCAGGTGCGCGCGTGGATGCTGGTGGCCGATTCGTCTGCCATGGCGTTCTCTCCCGGTTGTCTTTGGACCGGAAGGTATCAGCGCGCCCCACTGCTGACCAGCCACCGAAAACCCCGACTTTCCGTAACGGATGTCATGCGACACTGGCACTAAGTCAGGGTCACTTGACATAGTCAGCGAATCATAGCATAAAGTCAGGGTAAGCTGACATTTGGTCAGCGAAGAGTGACAGGATGAACCGATGATCAGGGGAGCCCCACGCAGATCAACGATGGCCAACCGGCGCCTGCACCGCTGGGCGGCTGGCCTGGGATTGGCGGTGCTGACAGGCGCGGCCTGCACATGGATCAGCATCGCCGGCGCAAACGAACCTGCAGCCCTTCCGGCCCATGGCGCGCAGCAAACCATTCTCGTCCATTTGGTGCTTGCTTGACACGGCCAGCGCGCAGAGGACGCAAGAGGACGCCCCACGGATGGAAGACATGAAAAACCGTTTGAAAGTGCTGCGCGCCGAACGCGACTGGAGCCAGGCAGAGCTGGGCGCGCGGCTTGATGTTTCACGCCAGGCGGTCAACGCGATCGAAACCGGGAAGTACGACCCCTCGCTGCCGCTGGCCTTCCGGATCGCGCGGCTGTTCGACATGGCTATCGAGGAGATTTTCGATGACGAGTTCACCGGAGGCAACCATGGTTGAGAGCGACTGGCAGGCGCGCGCCAAGCAGCGCAAGCGCCGCATCTACATTATTATCGGCATCATGTTCGGCTTGGGGTTGCTCAGCGGATTTCTGGTCGGCTTTTTCGAGGATGAACAGGCTGGCCTGATGGCTGCCAACAGCATACCACCGCAACTTGCCATCCTTTCGGCAGTCGTCTTTGTCACCGCGATCACTTTCGGCACGTGGCGGCTCATGCAGGTCACCGACGAGTTGGAGCGCAAGATCAATACCTCAGCCACGGTGATGGCAGGCAACGTCCTTCTGGAAGGCTATCCGACGTGGTTTTTCCTCTGGAAGGGCGGCCTTGTCGGCGAGCCCGACGCACTCTGGCTGTTCTGCGCCGGTATCACTGCCAGCTGTCTCACATACGCGTGGCAGAAGCTGCGCTGACCCGAAGTTCTTGCCCCTACCCCAACCCTCAGTCCCCACCAACCAGTAAAGGCCTGTAATCGATGACCTTGACGTTCAAATCTCTGCGGACTGCCGCATACAGCATCGCGCTGATCAGCTTCGCCAGCACGCCGGTGCTGGCGCAGGAACCCACCACGGTCGCAGAAGCGCTGGGCGCCTCCCCTGCTCCGGTCACGCAGGACATCAACCCGGCGATGTGGATCGTGCGCGATGCCGACACGACCATCTACCTTTTCGGCACCGTCCATGTGCTGCGCCCCGGACTCAACTGGCTCAAGGACGATGTTAAGACCGCGTTCGATGGATCGGACGAGCTGGTGCTGGAAATCATCGAGCCCGAAGACCCTTCAGTCACGCAGGGCGTGCTGGCCAAGTTGGCGACCAATCCGGCAGGCACCACGCTGCGCAGCCAGCTGCCCGCCACTGTGCTGACCAAGTATGAAGCGACGTTGGGCACGCTGGGCATACCGGCGGTTGCGCTCGATCAGTACAAGCCGTGGTTTGCCGGCGTCACGCTGACCACCGTTCCGCTGCTGATGAAGGGCTATGACCTCAACAGCGGTGCGGAAAAGACGCTCACCGCCGCCGCCAAGACTCAGGGCAAGCCGCTGGGCCAGCTGGAAACGATCGAGCAGCAGCTGGGCATTTTCGCCAGCCTCGATCTCCAGCGGCAGGTCGAATTCCTCGATGTCACGCTCGACGGCGTTCCCGAAGTCACCACGCAGATCGATACGCTGGTCGATGCCTGGGGCAAGGGCGATCTGGAAAAGCTCAACACGCTGATGAACGAAGGCTTCGAGAGCTATCCCGGTCTGTACGACGCGCTGCTGACCAACCGCAACGCCAACTGGGCGCGCTGGATCACGGCGCGGCTGGACAAGCCCGGCACGGTGTTCATGGCCGTCGGCGCGGCGCACCTCGTCGGCAAGGACAGCGTGCAGGCTCAGCTCGCCAAGACCGGCATCGCCAGCACCCGCGTCACCCAGTAAAGATCAGGTTCGCCGGCTCAAACCCCGCCAGCGCCTCAGCACTGGCGGGGTTCATGCATCCAGCGTGGCGTTGCGGAAGCAGGCGCGGACCTCGCGCACGAAAATGTCCGGCACCTCCAGCGCGGCGAAATGCCCGCCGTGATCGACCTCGTTCCAGTAGATGATATTGCTGAACCGCTTTTCTGCCCAGCGGCGCGATGTCTGGAACAGCTCCTGCGGGAAGATCGTGCCGCCCATCGGCAGGCTGATCGGGTCAAACCCCATGGCGCTGAAACTGTGCCAATAGAGCCGCGCCGACGATGCCGCCGAGTTGGTCAGCCAGTACATCGAAATGGTATCGAGCAGCGCATCGCGGTCGAAGCCCGAAAACTGGTCGTCGCAATCGGACCAGTTGCGGAATTTCTCCAGGATCCATGCCATCTGACCGACCGCGGAATCGGCGAGCGCATAGCCGATGGTCTGCGGCCGCGTCTTCTGGATCGATGAGTAACCGCTCTCCTCCTCCTGATAGTATTGCATCCGCGCCGCCGCGCGCTTCTCCAGATCGCTCAGATCCGCCATCGTCGTGGGGTCGGGCAGCGCCAGCACCATGTTCGAATGCACCGCGGCGCACGCGCCCAGGTTTTGCCGCGCGATTTCCAGCGTCACGCCAGAACCCCAATCGCCGCCCTGGGCAAAATACCGGTCATAGCCCAGCGCGAGCATCAGGTCGTTCCACACCTTCGCGATCCGCGCAATGTCCCAGCCCGGCTCGGTCGGCTTGCCCGAAAAGCCGAAACCGGGGAGCGAGGGAATGACGAGGTGGAACGCGTCCGCCGGGTCATCCGGGTTGGTCAGCGGCTCGATCACCTCGATGAACTCGAGCACCGATCCGGGCCAGCCATGCGTCATGATCAACGGGCGCGCGCCGGCGTGCTTGGAACGGATGTGGAGGAAGTGGATGTCCACCCCGTCGAGCTCGATCAGGAACTGCGGATAGGCATTGAGCGCCGCCTCGCATTTGCGCCAGTCATATTGCTTGGCCCAATAGGTCGCAAAATCCTGCACCACCGCCAGCGGAATGCCCTGATCCCAATCGTCGACAGTCTCCTTCTCCGGCCAACGGGTGGCGCGGATGCGGGCGTGGAGGTCGTCGATCGCGGCTTGCGGTATATCAATGCGAAACGGGCGTTGTGTATTCATGGATCGAGCCTATCCGATGAACCGGGCGCTTGCAAACGCTCCGGACCCGCCGATCTCTGACAAATCTTTCTTGCAGATTGCAACAATAACCCCTCAGCGCCGTTCGATTAGGGCACGCCCATGTCATGGCATTCATCATGGCTAGCCATCAGCGCGAATTCAAACGCGCGATGTGGAATCGAAAATGGTCGGCGCAAAAGGAGACTCTTCAATGAAAACCGCTTTTCTTACGTCATTCGTGGCGACTTCGGCCCTGATGCTCGGCGCTTGCGGATCGGAAACCGTGACCACCGAATCCGATGTGACCGCTCCGGCTGACGCGCCGATGGCCACCGACGGTACCGCCGCCAACAGCATGGACCCATCGGGCAACGTCATGGTCGGCGGCGCAGCAATGCTTCCTTCGCGCAACATCGTCGAAAACGCATCGGAATCGCCGATTCACACAACGCTGGTCGCTGCGGTCAAGGCTGCCGGCCTGGTCGATACGCTCGCTGGCACAGGACCGTTCACGGTTTTTGCGCCCGTCAACACCGCGTTCGAAAAGCTGCCCGCCGGCACCGTCGACACGCTGCTGAAGCCTGAAAACAAGGACAAGCTGTCGGGCATCCTGACCTATCACGTCGTTGCCGGTCGCATGACCGCAGCCGATCTGACCAAGGCCATCACCGACGGCAGTGGCACCGCGACGCTGACCACCGTTCAGGGTGAAAAGCTCACTGCCAAGATGGATGGCGCCAATGTCGTGCTGACCGGTGAAGGTGGAAGCACCGCGATCGTCACTCAGGCGGACGTGCCCCAGTCAAATGGCGTGATCCATGTCATCGACGGTGTGCTGACGCCCAAGGCCTGATCACTCGATTTGACTTTCAGTTTAGGGCAGTCGGCAGAGATGCCGGCTGCCCGAAATGCATTTGGCTCAGACAGGGCTGTTCAAACAGGCTTTGCGCCCGACCCCTGCCCGCCGCGATTGGCATATTCCTGCGTGCCGAGGTGATAGACCTTGTCACCACCCAGCACCGCCTGGTTGGAATAAGTGAACCCCGGGTTCAGCCCGCGATACAGATCGTCGAAATTGCGCTCCACCGTCTTGCGGAACAGTTCCTCGAAGCTGTCGATCACGAAATAGGTCGGCTGCATGTCCGAGATGACGTAGTCGGTGCGCATCACCCGGTCGACTTCCAGATGAATGCGGTTGGGCGATTGCCCTTCGACCGAGAACTTCGCCTCGAGCGGGCCGGACAAGATGCCCGCGCCATAGGCCTTGATGCCATCGGCCTCGCGGATCAGCCCGAATTCGACCGTGTACCAGTACAGCGCCGACAGTGCCTTCAACCGGTTGTACGCCAGCGCCTTCCAGCCTGCCCGGCCATATTCCTGCATATAATCGGCATAGACCGGATCGGTCAGCATCGGCACATGGCCGAAAACGTCGTGGAACACGTCGGGCTCGGAGATGTAATCGAACTGTTCGCGCGAGCGGATGAAATTGCCCGCCGGGAAGCGCCGGTTGGCGAGGTGATAGAAGAACACGTGATCGGGGATCAGCATCGGCACCGGCACCACCGACCAGCCGGTGATCGGCTGCAGTTCCTCGCTCAGCGCGCCGAAATCGGGCACGCCGCCGCGCCCCAGCTCGAGCCGCTCCAGCCCCGCCATGAAGCTGCTCGCCGCGCGGCCCGGCAGCACATCCATCTGCTGGGCGAACAGATCGTCCCAGATGCCATGCTCTTCGGGCGTGTAGACGCGCTGCTGCGGCTCGAGCCAATCCTCGCCCAGATGCGCCGGGCGCTGGAGCGGGGCCACGCAGGTTTCTGCGGGCACATCGGGAATGACCGAAAAATCGACCGCGTCGGGCCTGATGAGAAGGTTTTCCATGCTGCGTCCCCTGAAACAATACTTGAAGCGGAAAGATACCATGGCGGGCGTGAAAAATCCTGTCTGAATCTTGCCCGATATCGTCATCAATCGATCAACTCTTTCGTAAATTAGCTGTTTCAGGTAGGTTCTTTCCATGATTGATCTTGAACCGGAAGATATCCGCATCCTGCGCGCCTTGCAGGACAACGGCCGCATCACCAATGCCGAGCTTGCCGAAACCGTCGGCATGTCCGCGTCCCCCTGCTGGCGGCGGGTGCGCAGGTTGGAGGGCGATGGCGTGATCAGGGGCTATTCCGCCAGGCTCAGTCGGCGCGCGCTGGGCCTTGGCGTGCTCGCCTATGTCAGCGTCGAAATTTCCGACCACGGCGAAGCGGTGACCCGCGCATTCGAGGCGGCGGTGGCCGATCTCGACGAGGTCATCGCCTGCCACCAGGTCACCGGCGGCGCCGACTATATCCTCACCGTGGTGAGCCGCGACCTCGACAGCTATGCGGATTTCGCCAACAGGCGGCTTCGCCCGGTCGCAGGGATCAAGGCGATCAGCACCAGCTTCGTTTTGAAAGAGGCCAAGCCGCAAGGCGGGCTGCCGGTTCAGGCCTCATAGCATCGGCCGTCTGCTGTCAGGCAGCGAGGCCAGGCAGCTGCGACCGGATCGCGTCCAGATTGGTTCTGGCAAGGTGACTGCCGCGGCCATGGACGCTACCTTCAAGCAGCGGTTGATCGCCGATCTCAAGGCATCGCTCCCAGGCCGAGACGGCCAATGGAATCCATTCATCCAGCGCATTCGCCGGATCGGTCATGCCTTTGTCCAGCGCAAGGTTGCCGAGGACAAAAAAGAAGTCCGGCGACTTTTCCCATCGCATCATGAACTGGTCGGCAAAGGCAAAGGCCGTATCGAAATCGCCAACCTGGCCCAGGCAGTAGAGATAGCGCGTCGAAAGACAGTGCAGCCAGTTTGCGTCGGCTGGAGTGGCGGCAAGCGACTGGCGAAAATATTCGCTCGCCGCGGCGAACTCGCGGCGCACTTCGGTTTCCTTGCCCAGCTGATACAGAATGTAGGGATCGCCGGGACTGTCCTCCAGATCGAGCAGAAGCAGCGAACCATTGCGGTCACGCTTGGTATCGAGCTGGGCATCCAGATAGCCATCATGCCCCAGGTACAAATCCACCCTGACACGCGGGAGGGTTGAGGCGGCCTGCTCGTGCACCCGTCCCTCGAAGCGAACGTTGCGGGGGAGTATCCTGGTGATCCAGTGCTGTCCTTCGGGTTGCGCGCCCTTCACGCCTGCGAGTTCAAACGCGCTCCGCTGGCAGACCACGCCCAGGCGATGGGGTGTCTGGCACCAAGAACGCAGAAGCTCGCCACCGGACTCGATCCACTCATCGGCATCGATCACCAGATTCCAGTCCGCATCGGCCAGCTCGAGCGATCGATTGCGCGCCTCTGCAAAGCTTCCCGGCCACTCCATCTCGTACACGTCAGCACCCGCCTGCCGGGCCAGTTCAATGGTGTTGTCGGTGGATCCGGTGTCCAGAACGACCATCTTGTCGACCCAGGGCCGCACGCTGTCGAGGCAACGGGCGATGCAGCGCGCCTCGTTGCGGACGATCATGGCCACCGCAAGGCTGCCCTTTGGGCGCCCGGCAGGCGATCGGGTTGGCTTTTTCAAGGCGACGTCCTCACTCTGGCCGAAATTCGGTCCAGAGCAGGCTATCGCGGAATGGTTAACGAGATGTGGATTGGCAGGGCCAGCCTGCATCCCCTGCCCCGGCCCGGAGTGCGGAGCGCCCGAAAACGCCCGCAGACACCAGCCTCAGCCCGCAATGACCCCATACAGATCATGCTCGTCCGCATCCTCGACCAGCACATCAACGAACGATCCCGGCTCCAGTCCTTCAGACACATCGCGCAGATACACATGACCATCGATCTCGGGTGCGTCAGCCTGCGAGCGACCCGTGGCGCCAACCGAGCCGTCGTCCTCGTCGGGCTCGCCGATCTCGTCGATGATCACCGGCAGCGTGCGGCCAACCTTGGCAGAGAGTTTCGCGGCGCTGATCGCGGCGGTCTTTTCCATCAGCCGCTGGTAGCGTTCTTCCTTGATTTCCTCTGGCACCGGATTGGGCAGCGCGTTGGCCGCTGCACCTTCGACGGGTTCGAAACGGAAGCCGCCGACGCGGTCGAGCTGTGCCTCGTCCAGCCAGTCGAGCAGATACTGGAAATCCGCCTCGGTCTCGCCGGGAAAGCCCACGACGAACGACGAGCGGATGGTGATATCGGGCGCGATCTGCCGCCAGGCCTTGATCCGGTCGAGCACCTTAGCCTCGTTCGCCGGGCGCTTCATCCGCTTGAGAACGGCAGGGGCTGCATGCTGGAACGGGATATCGAGATAGGGCGTCAACAGCCCTTCGGCCATCAGCGGGATGACGTGGTCGACATGGGGGTACGGATACACATAATGCAACCGCACCCAGGGCGCCTTGCCCTCTGCCGTGCGCAATCCGCCCAGCTCGCGCGCCAGATCGGTCATGTGCGCGCGCACGGGGCGGCCCTTCCAGTCGCGCGGCTCATGCCGGGTGTCGACGCCATAAGCCGAGGTATCCTGGCTGATCACCAGCAGCTCGCGCGTGCCCGCCGCAACCAGCTTTTCCGCCTCGCGCAGCACCGCATCGATGCGGCGGCTGACTAGGTCACCACGCAAGCTGGGGATGATGCAGAACGCGCAGCGGTGGTTGCAGCCTTCGGAAATCTTGAGATAGCTGTAGTGGCGCGGGGTCAGCTTGATGCCGCCTTCGGGCACCAGATCGATGAACGCACCGCGTGCTGGCGGGGCGGCGTCGTGCACGGCCTGCACCACATCCTCATACTGATGCGCGCCGGTGATTGCCAGCACATCGGGGAAGCGGGCGCGGATGACGTCGGCCTCGTTGCCCATGCAGCCGGTGACGATAACGCGGCCATTTTCGGCCATCGCCTCACCGATCGCATCCAGGCTCTCTTCCTTGGCACTGTCGAGGAAACCGCAGGTGTTGACCAGAACGACATCGGCCCCCGCATAGTCGCCGGACATCTGATAGCCCTCGGCGCGCAGCTTGGTGAGGATGCGTTCGGAATCGACCAGGGCTTTCGGGCAGCCGAGCGAGACCATGCCGACTTTCGGCGGGGCGGGGATCGTGATGGGGGTGGACATGATTCCGCGGCGCATAGGCGTTTTGCGCGGCTTTGTCATGGATGAAGTGAACGCTGCGCTTCAACGCGCTTTCGGAAATGCGCTGTGGCTAGTGCGCAACGTCCCTCGACTTCGCTCGGGACAGACGGGGGTGGAGCTCAGTATCGACGCTACCCTTTCCGAGTTCCCGAGCGAAGTCGAGGGACGTCGGCGCTACGGACACGGAGTAGCACCTGCAGGTTCGTCGACAAACAGGACACGCCCAGCAGCATAGGCTGCGAACGCCCCGGCCAACTGCATCACGACGAACATCGGCACATCGCCAGGCGCGATGCCGGCAAAGCTGTTCGACAGAGAGCGCGCCACGGCAATCGCGGGGTTGGCAAAGCTGGTCGAGCTGGTGAACCAGTATCCCGCCACGATATACAGCGCGACGGCGGCGGGGACGTTGTCGGGCCGGTAGCGGACCGCGCCCAGGATGGTGAGCAACAGGCCGAACGTCGCGACGAATTCGCCTGTCCAGTTGCCGATCCCGGCGCGCGCCTTGGTCGAAGTTTGCAAGATCGGCAGGTCGAACATCAGGTGGGTCACGAAGATGCCGATGATCCCGCCTGTCAGCTGCATGACAATGAACGCCAGCGCATCGCGCGTGGCGATCTCCCCGCGCAGCCGCATCACGAAGGTCACTGCCGGATTGAAATGCGCGCCCGATATAGGGCCGAAGATGGTAATCAGCACATATAGGATCGCGCCGGTGGCAAGCGTGTTGCCGAGCAACGCGATCGCGACATTGCCCCCAGCCAGCTCCTCCGCCATGATTCCAGAACCGACGACGCAGGCGAACAGCAGTGCCGACCCCAGCCCCTCAGCGATCAGCCGCCGCGCCTGTTGCCCCATCTGTCGCCCCCTCGAATCGCCCGATTTCCCTCAACTGACGCTGGAGAGGTTGGCCATCGCTTGCAAGATCAAGTTCCAGCAGCGCCGCAATCCGCGCCTGCATCTGGTCGAACGCGGTCTCGAACGCCGCGCGCTGACCATCGCCGTCCACGGCAGCCGGATCGGGAATGCCCCAATGCGCCTTGATCGCGCGGCCGGGAAAGATCGGGCAGATCTCGCCTGCGGCATTGTCGCAGACCGTGATGACGATATCTAGCGGCGGCGCATCCGCCGCTGCAAACTCGTCCCAGCTTTTCGAACGAAAATCGCCGGTGATCGCGCGCTCCGCCAGCAGCTTGAGCGCCATCGGATGCGGTTCGGCTTTGGGGAAACTGCCCGCAGAGAATGCCAGCAATCGCCCCTCGCCCAGATGGTTGGCGAGGGCCTCTGCCAGGATCGAACGCGCCGAATTGCCGGTGCACAGGAACAGGATGCGGATCATCGCTGTGAATGCCTCACATCGTCGGGCAGCAGGTCGTCTCGGGCGCGCTCAACGCCCCCTTGGCGACCGGGCCGGGATCGCCATAGACCGTCGCCTCGCCATCGGTGAAAAAGGCCTCCCACACGATGCCGTTGGGGTCCTTGACCCAGCTCTTTTCCGACCGGGCATAGCAGCAGGTGGTCTTGCCTTCTTCCAGCACCGGCCGGTCGGCCTTGGCCAGGCCTGCATACACGTCAGCCAGCTCGTCGGTGTTTTCCGCCTGGATGCCCAGATGCTCGATGCCTTCGCTGGCGCCGCATCCTGCGACCGATATCGCGAAATTGACGCGCGGATCTTCCAGCTGCCACTTGGCATAGTCGCTCTTCACCACCGTCGGCTCGGCACCGAACATGGCGGAATAGAAGGCGATCGATCCATCGAGATCGCGGGTCTTGGCGTGGACATGCATGCGCTTCATCAGGTCTCTCCCTTGCAATAGCGTGTCAGCAACCGGAGCCCCGGCAGCAGTTTTCGGTCAGAAAGCCGACCAGTGCAGCCATCGCGGCAAAGTCGGCGGAATAGATCAGCGATCGGCTCTCCCGACGCTGCACGATGAGCCCGGCCTGCATCATCTGGTTGAGGTGGAACGACAGCGACGAGCGCGGAATGGCGAGCCGGTCGGCCAGATCGCCTGCGCTCACTCCCTCGGGACCCACTTCAACCAGCAGTCGAAACGCGGCGAGACGGTGCTCCTGTGCCAGCGCGGCCAGCGCGGTGATCACATCCGCGCTGCTGAGTGGCACTTGCACGCCACCGCCCGCGACACGATCAATGCACAAAGAGCCCGTCGATTCCATATTTCCAATATCATGGAAATATAAGGTCACGTCAAGCGGCAAAGGCGGTAAACCCTTTGTGAACCATTTTGCCGCAATTTGGCCTTGATGTTCCTGCGCCCCGGAATCCTGACCGTGCTGGCCGTTGCTGCTGCACTGACGTTCGCAAGTGGCCCCGCGGTCGCGCAGGAGGCAATGCTGCAGTGCGTGCCCTATGCCCGTCAGGTGAGTGGTATCGAACTGTATGGCGATGCGCACAGCTGGTGGCAGCAGGCCGATGGTCGCTATGAACGCGGCAAGCGCCCGGTGGCGGGCGCGGTGCTGGCGTTCAAGCCGTACCGCTCGATGCAGCTGGGCCATGTCGCCGCTGTCAGCAAGGTCATCGATTCGCGCCGGGTGCTGCTCGATCACGCCAACTGGTCACCGATCAACGGTCGCAAGGGCCAGATCGAACGCAACGTGCTGGCCGAAGACGTTTCGGCGGCCAACGACTGGAGCGAGGTGCGGGTCTGGTATTCGCCGATCGGCGGCCTTGGCACCACGCGCTATCCGGTGCACGGCTTCATCTATCCGCAGGGCCGCAGACCCGGCCAGCTCCAGACCCCGCCGGTGCAGATCGCGTCTGCAGATCAGCCCCGTGGCCCATTGACCCGCGCCGAGCGCAAGGCGCAGCGGCAGGCGGAAAAGGACGCGCGCAAACGGCTCAAGCAGATCGAAAAGCAGCGCAGGGAATACGCGAAATACCTCAAGAGGCAGGCCAAATCGCAGCGCCAAAGCGCGCATACGTCACCGCATGACGCACCGCCGCGACTTGAGGCCGACCCGATCGGTGATCTGATCGGCCGTGTCGGCGGTTGATTGACGCCCGGCGATTACGCCTTGGCGACGGGCGCGTCTTCGCCCAGATCCTTGTACCATGCCTCGACAGGGCCGCTGAGCTTGAGCGTCAGAGGCTGGCCCTTGCGGTCGAGCGTCTTGCCCGCCTGAACGCGGATCCAGCCTTCCGAGATCGAGTATTCCTCGACATTGTTCTTCTCGACGCCCTTGAAGCGGATGCCGATGCCGCGCGCCAGCAGCTCTTCGTTGAAGAACGGGCTGCGCGGGCTGATCGCGATCCGGTCCGGCGGCACATCGGCAGCGCCCGTGGCGGCGGCGGTCGGGGTCTGGTCGGCGGTTTCGGGGGTATCGGTCATATTGAGGTCCGTTCTGGCATAAGCGTGCCGCGCCCATAGCCAGCCCTAGCGGACATCGCAATAGACCTGCCGGATGACGCCGCGGTCGAGCAAGGCCTGGAACAGCCGAACGGCGCGCGCAGGGCTCGAAAGGTCGGTGACCTCGCCGATATCGTCCACGGCTGCGCTCGCGTTGACCAGACGCAAGATTGCCTCCGGGTCGGTGGTCAGCACCCGACCCCGCCGGGGGGTGGATGCCGCGTTGACACCGACGACGCGGCCCTGTGCGTCGAAGGTCGGCCCGCCACTGATCCCGCCCAGCGGGCCATCGGCAGGTGGCAGGCGATCCGCCTCGGCCCACACCAGGATCGGCTCTGTCTGCCCGCCCGGCCCGCCCCGTGCTGCATAAGCCTGCCCGATATAGCGAGACACGACCACCGAGGGCTCGCCTGCGGGAAAGCCCATGTGATAGCCTAGGCTGCCTTCGGACGGCAGATCATCGGTCAACGCCAGCGCAAATTCGGGCAGCGGCCCCTGGCGGATCACCGAGACGTCCGCTTCGCGGCTTTCGATGACGTCGGATATGGCATCGATACCGTCATCGGCCACCATCCCGATACGGTCGCAATTGTTGGTGACATGCTGCGCGGTCAGCCACGTGCCGTCGCGATCCACCGCAAAGGCAGTACCCTGGCTGTCCTGCTGCGGCCCCGGATCGGCGATGATGAAACTTTCGCCAATGTTCGGCAAAGGCCGGCGCGGGCTGCGCGGGTCGAATTGCTCGACACTGAGGGGAGCATCCCTCCATTGTTCGCCGTCGCCGCTGAACCAGACCCACAACAAGACCCCACCCAGCACCCAGGGCAGGCAACCGCGCCGGCTTCCCCCGTTCGTCCTGCTCATGACCGGACCGGCGCCGGGGAACCAATGGCTGCGTTGTGCATAATTGCGAGGCTAATGCGATGAGCGACAGAATCAAGCATGGCCAGCGAAGAATTCCGAAACAAGAGATCAGCCAAGGCATTTAGGTGATCAGTTAGTTTGTGCATGAACATGTCCTAACAATCATATTAATCTGGCGTTCAGATCATCCCACTTCACCGACAATGGTGTTACCCTTTGGCAACACCGGGTCAACATTGTTGAATATGTTGGAACCCTTTCCCGGTTCTGTAGGTTTGGCAACCGTCTGAATACCAAAAAGCAAGGACGCGATTATATGAAAACCCCCATCAAGATTTCCGCTGTTTCGGCCATCGCCATCGCGATGCTGGCCACTCCAGCATTCGCCCAGACGGTCAAGGAAGACACCGATTTTGACGGCGTCTATGTCGGCGGCCATTTCGGCTACTCGGCACAGTCGAGCCCCCGCGATGAAGGCGTTGCCTTCGACACCGACATCGACGGCGAATTCGACAACGGCGTGTTCACCGCAGCCGGCGCCAATGCCTTTGCACCCGGCTTCTGCCGCGGTTCGGCGCGCACCAGCCTGGCCGCTGACGGCTGCGCCCAGGACCAGAACGGCATTGAATACGGCGTCCGCATCGGTGCCGACAAGCGTTACGGCAACTTCGTGATCGGCGCGCTGGTCGAAGGCAGCCGCTCGGAAGCCAAGGATTCGGCAACTGCCTTCAGCAGCACCCCGGCGAATTACGTTTTCACGCGTGAACTCGATTACGCCGTGTCCGCTCGCGCCCGCGCGGGCTACACCCCCGGCGGTGGCATCCTGTTCTATGGCACCGGCGGTGTCAGCTATGGCCGCATGGAAAACAGCTTCCGCACCTCGAACGCTGCCAACGCGTTCACGCCGCGCAATGGCAAGGATTGGTCGTGGGGCTGGCAGGCCGGCGGTGGCGTAGAAGCCAAGATCGCGCCGAACATGAGCATCGGCCTTGAGTATCTCTACAACACCTACACCAACGACGATTATGTCGTGAATGTCGGACCGGGCACAGCGCCTGCGACCAACCCGTTCCTGCTGACGAGCGGCCAGACCGACATGCGTCGCAGCGACCCCAATTTCGAATTCCACTCGCTGCGCGTGACGACTGCGTTCCGCTTCTAAGCGATCGGTTCTCGAACTGAGTTCAACGGATGGCGGGGCCTCGCAAGAGGTTCCGCCATTCGCTTATCCGGCGACAGCAGCCGCGTTGAGCGACGCCAGCGCGATCTTGACCATGGCCAGAAAGATCGCGGCGGAAAGCTGGTCCTCCTCGATCCGCTTCGACAGGTTGCCGATCATCAGGTCGACCACGCGAAACGCCACCAGTTGAAGGATCAGCGTGACGCTGCCCCAGATCACCACATCCCAGACATTCACCGATGCGGCCAGGCAAAAGGCAAGCGGCAGCGCCAGACCGATAGCCGCGCCGCCCAGCGACACCGCTGCCGACACATTGCCGTCCCGGATCAGCGCAAATTCGCGGTGCGGCGTGATCCACATGTACACGGCCAGCGCAAGCGCCCAGGCGGCCGTTGCGGACCCGAGATGCAGCATGAAGATCGGCAGCCCGGCAGACAGGCTCTGGATTACGGGCATGGGATCGGTCATGGCGCAAACTGTTGACCCGAAAGCCCTGGGCGATCAAGCCTGATCCGACATATCCCGCTCCCCGCCCCTCCCTCGACAATGCAATCAGGCAAGCTTTATGCGCATCTGCATTCTCATTCCCGATGACAACGACCTGCAGCGCTATGACGACTGGCGCGATCAGGCGACGCTCATCGAACCCTTGCTCGCGGCGCATGGCCTTTCGGTCGAATGGCGGGCGTGGACCGATCCTGCGCCGATCGACGTCGATCTGGTGCTGCCGCTGATGGCCTGGGGCTATCACCGCGACTTGCCGCGCTGGCAGGCGCAGCTTGACCGTTGGCAGGGCAAGCGCTTCCTCAACCCGCTGGAGGTGTTGCGCTGGAACACCGACAAACGCTATCTGCTGGAGCTGGCCGCCAAGAGCGTCGCCATCGTGCCGACGCGGTTCCACGAGGCGCTGCGGGAGAGCAACCTGGCCGATGCCCGGGCGGCCATTGGTGGCGCAGACCTGGTGATCAAGCCGCCTGTATCCGCAGGATCTGACCACACATGGCTGCTGCGCGGTGCGGTCCCCTGCCCCGCTGAGGCTCTGGGTCGCGCCATGCTGGTGCAGCCGATGATGCCAGCGATCGCCACCGAGGGCGAGTATTCGCTTTTCTGGCTCGCAGGCGACTTTGCTCATGCCATCGTCAAGCGTCCCGCCGCTGGCGATTTTCGCGTCCAGGGTCAGTTCGGGGGCCAGTCCCAGGCCATTGATCCACCCGCAGCGGCCAAGGCGCTGGCGCTGGCCACCCTGGCCGCGATTGACGCAGAGCTGCTGTATGCGCGCGTCGATATGGTGGGCGATGGCGAGGGCGGCTACTGCCTGATGGAGATCGAGCTGATCGAACCCTGGCTCTCGCTCGACCGCACGGCAGACGGCGGCCAGACCTTTGCGGCAGCTGTCGCGGCGGCCGCAGCCCACTCAGCCAGCGCCGGTTAAGGTCTGACCGACCATCGCCACGCAAACACTGACAGGACGACCCATCTATGCCGCATTTCCCTGCCCTGATCTGGATCGCTGCGATGCAGGTTGGCCCAGCAGACGCTAACGCGCTGGAACCGCTTGCCCCCCAGGCAGCCCCACGGCCCGATGAATTCCAGAACAAGCCCCGCGCATCCGGCTTCACTCCGCCACTGGCAGATGAAGCACGGTTCGATTCCTGCATGGACATGGCCACCGATGATCCGGCGAGCGGCATCATGGCCGCGAACGAATGGCTGATCGCAGGCGGCGGCTATTTCGCCCGCCACTGCCTGGGGTTCGCTTATGCCAGGGATGGTCGCTGGAGCGCTGCGGCGGACAGCTTCGTCTCCGCGGCGCGCGATGCCGAGCTGGCGCATGACAAGCGCGCCACCAATTTGTGGACCCAGGCCGGCAATGCCGCGCTTGCATCGGGTGATCCCGACCGGGCGCTGACCTATTTCGATGCGGCGATGGCGCAAGGCGAGGCCGACGGGCTGTTGCTGGGCGAGCTTCACCTGGACCGCGCCCGCGCCTTGGTCGTCGCTGGACGCACCGATGAGGCCGAAGCGGCATTGGACGAGGCGCACCGGCTTGCGCCCGAAGATCCGCTCGCCTGGCTGCTGTCGGCCACGCTGGCGCGCCGGCTGGGCAAGCTTGACCGCGCGCAGGCCGATATCGACATCGCCGCCAAGCTGGCCCCGCGCGATCCGGAAGTGGCCTTGGAGGCAGGCAACATCGCCGCCAGCGCAGGCCAGTACGACACTGCGCGGCGCAACTGGACCCAGGCGATCGACATCCGCCCCGATGGTCCGGTCGCCAGGACTGCGCGGGGGCATCTGTCGCAGCTCGATCAGGCGGAAAGCGGGGATCAAGCAGAGCCGAAGTAGCGCTCTGCTCTCCTGCTTGGATGCCGCAATAACCCTCCCCCTTGATGGGGGAGGGTTGGGTTGGGTGATCTCTCCGGATTGAGCAGTGCTTCAGCAGCGCACCATCACCCTCACCGCTGCGACTAGGTGGAAATGCCACCAAGCCTCGCTGCCTCTCGCATCAAGGGAGAGGCATTTGGTCGGTCAATCCAGATAGAAATCCACCGTCGTCACGACGCGGACCTTCTTGAACGGCGTGTCGCTGACGCCCCAGCTGCCACCACCATCGCCGTCGCGCGATTCGACCGAGAAATAGCCCTGCGTCGCGCTCTTGATGCCGCCGACATCGGTGCCGCTATCCTCGGCGAACTGCTCGGCAGACGCGCGCGCGTCCTTGGTCGCTTCGGCGACCATCTTGGGCTTAATGTCGTTGAGCTTCGTGAAGCTGTACGCCATGCCCGAACCTTCCTCGAGCACCACGCCGCGCTTGATCAGGTCGAACTGCCGCTTCACTGCCGCCTGCGCCTTCTTGATGTCGTTGGTGCGCAGCGACATGCGCTGGCGGATGGTGTAGGTGGTTGATCCGTAGTTGTTGTTGAATTGCGAGACATTGGCGCCTGTCGGCTGCAAAGCATCGCCATCAAAGCCCAGTTCGGTGAAGAATCCGCGCAGCGCCTTGCTGTCGGCATCGATATCCGCCTGCGCCGTGGCCAGATCGTCCGCCTGCGCCGAATAGGCAATCGTCCAGGTGGCAAGGTCGGCAGTCACATCCTTTTCCGCCAGCCCGCGCACGGTCACCGACCGGTCCGCCTGCTTGGCGCGCAGCAGCCCATCGCCCAGCAGATACCCGCCCGCGACCATGCCCAGCGCCATGATTCCTGCGCCTGCCAGAAAGATGTTCCCCGTCAGCCAGCCGCGTTTGCCTGCATCGTCCTGTGCCCCGCTTTCAACCATGCTCTCTGTCCTTCCAATGTCCCGCACACCGCCTATATTCGGAGGGTATTCCACCCCTGCGGCACGATGATCGATTAGCCTCTCGGCGATGAACCGTGTCTTAACTGCGATGAACTGAAAGTAGCATAATGACCAAATATCTGCACACGATGATCCGCGTCACTGACCCGGAGGCGACAGTACGCTTTTTCGAGCTGATCGGGCTGAAGGAAACGCGCCGCTTCGACAGCGAGCAGGGCCGGTTCACGCTGATCTTCCTCGCCGCCCCCGGCCAGGAGGGCGTGGCCGAGGTCGAGCTGACGCACAACTGGGACCCGCAGGAATATACCGGCGGGCGCAACTTCGGGCATCTCGCCTACCGCGTCGACAATGTCTACGAGACCTGCCAGCGGCTGATGGACGCCGGCGTCACGATCAACCGCCCGCCACGCGACGGCCATATGGCGTTTGTGCGCAGCCCCGACGGAATCTCGATCGAGCTGCTGCAGGAAGGCCATCTGGCACCTGCCGAGCCCTGGGTATCGATGCCCAACACCGGCGAGTGGTAAGCGGCTGGCGAGAGGCGGCGAAGCAAGCTATGCTGCGCATGTTGAGGGGGCGGATGAGAGGATAATGATCATGCGCAGACTGCCCGTCATGCTGACCCTGGCCGCCCTCGCCTGCACCGCGCCGCTGATGGCGGCAGATTGCCGTGATGCGGAAATCCGCGAACGTACGCTGAGTGCGATCGAGAAGCTGGATGAACGCGGCCAGAAAATTGCCAGGCTCTATCTGCGCGACCGTGTCGCGGGCGATCCTGTCTCGTGCATCCCCAGGGTACGCCTGCGCCGTTCCACAGCAGCGAGCGACGATGTACTGCTGTATGACGACGGCTCGATCGTTTATGTCAACACGCCCTATTTGGGCTGCCCCCGCGCCCGCGACAACACGATGATATCGGCCACTCCGGTCGGGCGACTGTGCTCGGGTGATACCGTGCTGGTGCAGGACCTGCGCATCGACGCGCCCCTTGGCAGCTGCGCGCTGAGCAAGTTCGTGCCGTTCAAGAAGGTGAAGAAGGGGGGATAGTGGCAACCGTTTTTGCGGGGCCCACCTCCAGCCTATCCAAACCCCGCCAGGAACGCCGCCACATTTGCGCCCAGCGCGTCGACGGCATAGCCGCCTTCCATCACGATCACCGTCGGCAGATCGAGCGCGGCAATCGAGGCCGCGATGGGGGTGTAATCCTCCGTCTGCAAAGCGAATTGCGAGATGGGGTCACCTGCGAACGTATCCGCTCCGAACGAGACGCACAGCAGGTCAGCGCCGAACTCGCGGATGGCCGCAAGCCCGGTGCCCAGCGCGGAGCGATACTCGGCCAGGCCCGTCCCGCGTGGCAACGGCAGGTTGAGCGTCGCGCCCTCGCCTGCCCCTTCGCCGCGCTCGTCGGCATGGCCCCAGAAGAACGGATAGTCGGTCACCGGATCGGCATGGACCGACACGAACAGCACGTCGCCCCGGTCGTAGAAGATGTCCTGCGTGCCGTTGCCATGATGATAATCGACATCAAGGATCGCGATGCGCTTTTTGCCGCCTGCAATGGCCGCTTCGGCTGCGATCGCGGCATTGTTGAGGAAGCAATAGCCGCCCAGATAGTCCGCGCCGCAATGGTGCCCCGGTGGTCGGCATAAGGCGAAGGCTGCCCGCTCGCCATCCAGCACCGCCTGCACCGCCGCCAGCGCCGACTGCGCGCCCCAATATGAGCTCGTCCAGGTGCCCGCAGCGATCGGGCTGGAGGCATCGAAGCTGAACTGGCCGAGGTCCGCATCGATGCGGTTAAGCTTGAGCGGACGGCGGCCCACCACCGGCCAGGCATAGCCATGCGCGTCGCCTGCCCGCCCCGCCTCAACCCAGCGCTGGTGCGCGGTCTGCAGGAAGGCCAGATAGTCATCGCCATGCACCCGCCGGATCGGCTCCAGCCCGAAATCGGCAGGAGCTTCGACCTGCTGAAGGGTCGCCAGCACATTCTCCATCCGCCCGCGATGTTCTGCATGGGGCACATAGGCGCCATTGTGCAGTTCCACCGCCGGAGCGTGATCATGCTGGCGTGCGTCAAAAAACGTTCTCATCGCTCCGCCCTTCACTGCGCGAACAATTTGCTCAGGAACACCGTCTCCACCTCGCGGCGCAGGTCGTTGTTCGCCTTCTTGAGGAAGCCGTGGCCTTCGTGGGCATAGAGCACGTACCAGGTCTCGACCCCGTTGCCGCGCAACGCAGCGACCACCTGATCGGATTCGGACTGCGGCACCCGCGGGTCGTTCGCGCCCTGCATCACCAGCATCGGCTTGGTGATCTTGCCGACGTTCTTGAGCGGCGCGATCCGCTCGAACACCGCGCGCATCTTGGGATCGCGCTCGTCGCCATATTCGGCGCGGCGGTTGTCGCGGCGATAGGCTTCGGTGTTCTTCATGAAGCTGACGAAATCGCTGATGCCGTAACGCTCGACCCCACCAACCAGTCTGTCCGAATAGAAGGTCATGGCGGCCAGCGACATATAGCCGCCATAGGACTGGCCATAGACCGCGATCCGCCCCGCATCCATGCCCGGCTGCTTGCCCGCCCAGTCGATCAGCGCACCGATGTCCTTGACGCTGTCTTCACGCAACGGGCCATTGTCGAGGTTCAGATATTTGGTGCCATAGCCATCCGACCCGCGCACGTTGGGCAGGATCACCACCGCGCTCAGCACATCGGCAAAATACTGTGCGCCGGGGTTCCAGCTGGGCCGCGTCTGCGCTTCGGGTCCTCCGTGGATGTCGATGATCACCGGCAGCTTCGCATCGGGCGCAGCAGTCTTCGGACGATAGACGAAAGCGGGCACCGACAGCCCGTCAAAGCTCTTGAAGCGGATCAGCGTCGGCTCGGCGAGCTTCGCCGGATCAAGCTCGCCGGCTTCCGACTGCGTCCAGCGGGTCACCGCGCCGCTGCCCAGATCGACATCCCAGACGTCGCCTGCGGTGGTGGCGTTGGTCAGTCCGATTGCGAGCTTGCGACCATCGAGCGAGAATTCGAGCGCCGTGATGACCCCGCGCGGCAGCGATGGCGCAGAGATCGCATCGGGCGTCGTCAGCGAGGTCAGCAAAACCCGCGAAAAGCCATCCTCGTTCAGCGTATAGGCCAGCGTCCGGCCATCGGGGGCCAGGTCATAGCTCTCCACATCCCAGTTCACCTTGCTCGACAGCTGCGTCATCTGCCCCGATGCGACATCGATCCGCACGAGCCGCCGGAAATCGCTGCCCGCATTGGTGATCGCCAGGATCGCCTTGCCGCCATCGATGAAGCGCGCTTCCTCGAACCGCGCCTTGGCTTTCATCGAGAAATCGAGCGGGGTGACCTTGCCGCTCGCCATGTCGAGCAGCATCAGCTGGTTTTCGCGGTTGGAGATGCCCTTGGCGAGCAGCACGGTCGTCTTGTCGGCGCTGATATCCTGCGGGCCGACTGCACCAGTGCCCTGCCACACCACGCGGCGGCTGGCAGGATCGGCGGGATCGGCCGCCATGATCGCATAGTCGGCCGAACCCTTGGTAGCACGCGACCAGACCAGCAGGCTGCCATCCTTGGCGAACACCGGCGACTGGTTGCGCGTCACCGGTTCGGTTAGCGGCTGACCTGCGCCATCGAGATCGCGGACGAACAGCTGGAACCACTCATCACCGCCAGTGTCGCGGGTGAGCACGAAGCGGCTGCTACCAGGCACGGCCTTCGCGCCGCCCACCGGCTCGTTGTAATAGGTCAGCTGCCGCCGCGCAGACCCGGGGGCTGTGACATGATGCACCTGAAAGGTGGAGCCGAAGCGCGTGGTGATCAGCATCGATCCATCGGGCAGCCAGTCCTGAAACCGCGCCTCGCGATAGTTCTGGTACCGCTGCACCGCATCGCGAATATCCTGCGGGATGGCGGGCACATTTTCCAGCCGTGCGGAGCCGACCTGGCGGGTTTCCGGCTGCGCCTGCTGCGCCGAAGCGGGGACGGCGACGAGCGCGGCAAAGGCCAGCAGAGACGTACGAAGCAACATGCGACACTTCCTTGTTCTTGCACCTGAAAATCCTCGCCAAGGACGGGACAGGTTTTCAGGAACTTACGGTCAGAATACGCCCATGGCCAGCCCCGCGCCGAACATTGCGCCCAACTCGCGGCAGCGCGCCAGATCGGCCTCGTGCAGATGCTTGGGCGCGGCGATATCTTCCGGCGTTTGCGCATGGGTGCAGACGATAAGACTCTCGGCGATGCGCCTCAACCGCCAGCCGGTGGCGATCCGCTCGATCTGCCGCACCGCGCCCTCGCCGTCCGATCCTGCTGCGACCATCACCGCATAGGGCCGCCCCTCGATCTGCCCCAGCAGCGGGTAATAGCAGCGGTCGAAACACTCCTTCATCGCGCCGGTCATGCTCGCCAGGTTTTCCGGGCAGACGAACAGATAACCGGAAGCCTCCAGCAGATCGGCGGGTTGCGCTTCGTCTGCGCGCAGCAGGCGTACCGGGCCTTCCTCCGCAGCCGCAGCAGCAGCAGCCTGCGCCATCGCTTCGGACGCGCCGGTGCGGCTGTGCCAGACGATCAGCAGAGTGGGTGTGTCGGTCATGGGGCTGGTGATAGCGCAGCCAACGGATCATTCCACCGCTTTTGCCCCTTCCCCCTCGCCAACGCCTGCCGCAGCGCATAAACAGGAGACTTCCCCGAACATCTGCGATCTGGAAACCATGGCCACCCTGCACCCCGACCCCGTTCTTGGCATCACCCAGTCGATGACAGGCCAGCCATGGCACTGGCGCGGGGCCGAGGGCGACCGGCGCGAGGCCGATCTGCAGCCCGACGATCTGGTTGCCCTGCTGCTGCTCAGCCGCGGCGTGCCGCGCGACGATCTTGATCGGCACCGCACCCCCACCATCCGTGGCTTCATGCCCGACCCGTCGATCTTCCGCGACATGGACAGCGCCGCCGACCGGCTCGCGCAGGCAGTGATCGCGCGCGAGAAGGTGACGGTCTATGGCGATTACGACGTCGACGGCGCGACCAGCGCCGCACTGCTGATCCGCCTGCTGCGCGATCTGGGACTCGATGCAGGGGCCTATATCCCCGACCGGCTGATGGAAGGCTATGGCCCCTCGGGCGCAGCGCTCACCAGCCTGGCCGCAGACGGCTCGACGCTGATCGTCACCGTCGATTGCGGCGCGATGGCCTATGAGGCGCTGCAGATGGCGCACGATGTCGGCGTCGATGTCGTGGTGGTCGATCACCACAAATGCGCCAGCGAACTGCCGCGCGCCTTTGCGCTGGTGAACCCCAACCGGCTCGACGAGGACGACGAGGCCGCCGCGCACGGCCATCTCGCCGCGGTGGGCGTCGCCTTCCTGCTCGGCGCGGCACTCGTCCGCACCTTGCGCGCGCAGGGCTATTTCGCCAGCCGCAGCGAGCCTGCGCTGATGGACCTGCTCGATCTGGTCGCACTGGGCACGGTGGCCGATGTCGCGCAACTCAAGGGGCTCAACCGCGCCTTCGTCGCGCAGGGGCTCAAGATCATGGGCCGACGCGGCAATATCGGCATGGCCGCGCTGATCGACGCCAGCCGCCTGACGCGCGCACCGGTGTGTTCGGATCTGGGCTTTGCGCTGGGCCCGCGAATCAACGCAGGCGGCCGCGTCGGTTCGGCCGATCTGGGCGTGCGGTTGCTCACCACGCAGGACGAGGCCGAAGCCGCCGATATCGCCGCGCAGCTCTCGCGGCTCAACGAGGAACGCCGCGCGATCGAGGCGATGGTGCAGGAAGAGGCCGAACTGCTGCTGACCGCGCAGCACAACCGCGCGGTGGCGGTGCTGTCGGGCAAGGGCTGGCATCCGGGCGTGATCGGTATCGTGGCCGGGCGAATCAAGGAACGTACCGGAAAGCCCTCGCTGGTGATCGCGGTCGATGATGCCGGTATCGGCAAGGGATCGGGCCGCTCTATTCCCGGGGTTGATCTGGGCGCGGCGATCATCGCAGCCAAGGACGCCGGACTGCTGGTCGCAGGCGGCGGCCATGCGATGGCGGCGGGGCTGACGATCAACGCCGACATGCTCGATCGATTCGGTGAGTTCCTTGAAGACCGGCTCGCAGGGCCAGTCGCTGCAGCTTCAGGATCGGCGCGGCTTCTGGTCGATGCGCTCGTAGCCCCGCGCGGGCTGACGCCCGACCTTGTCGAGCGGATGGAAAGTGCCGGCCCCTACGGCATGGGCTGGCCCGCGCCGCGCATCGCCACCGGGCCGGTGCGAATCGTACGCTGCGATGTCGTCGGCACCACCCATGTCCGCGCGATCGCAGCGGGCGATGACGGCGCATCGTTCAAGGCGATGGCCTTCCGCAGCGTCGACACCCCGCTGGGCCAGGCGCTGCTGGGTGCGCCGCGCGACCGCCGCTTCTGGATTGCCGGGCGCGTGAAGATCGACAGCTGGAACGGCAATCACGCCGCAGAAATGCACGTCGACGACCTCGCTCCGGTCGATCGGTGAAAAAGGTTGGAAAAGACAAATACCGCGCTTGACTGCCCAGCCGCGAATCCCTAATGGGTCGCTTCCCGCGAAGATGGCCCCTTCGTCTAGCGGTTAGGACGCGGCCCTTTCACGGCTGAAACACGGGTTCGATTCCCGTAGGGGTCACCACTTTCCAGTGGTTTAGGTCATGGTGCGACGGGATTTCCCTGATTGTTCCCTATCATGCGGTTTTTCGCGGCCTTGATGCAGCCATCCTGCTCGGCCGTTCTTGCGCGTGAATTCGCCTGGTAGTCGGGCGCGCCGCCCAACCTCAGAATCATGCCTGCAATGACTGCGCTTCATGCTTGGTCCAGCTGCAAATAGGCCAGCCAGTATCGATCATAGGTGCGCTTCCACATGTCCTTGGGACGCTTGGTTTGCCCTTCCGGAGCCAACTTGATGGCGGTTGACGCGGTAACGTTCGGGGGAGCGGTTGCCGTGCGAACGCATTGATTGGCAACTCCTGATGCAACAGCCCAACCGATACCCGAATGATCTCACTGGCTGCCATGGCAGGTTTTTGGCTTACCGGGCCAGCCTGAAGCCGGTCAGTACTCTTTAGCAACATAGCGCCACGCCAACCCGGCCAAAGCCCGTTGGAACCAATTGGTTGGCCGTGCCAGTCCCGCCGTGCCGGCCAGCAGTTCAGCGCGGCCCGGTGAGCTGGGCTACCAGCAGATCGTTGGCAAGGCTGGCAACTTTGGTTGCGCCCTCCTCGTAGTTGCCCGGTTTGGCGTTGAAGGCGTATTTACGAGTTTTGCCAAAGCCGAGGCCACCAAGGCCAACCGCAGCGGCGATGCCGCCTGCGACATTCGCAGCGGCCTGAACGCCCTTTTCGCTGCCGCTGCTGGCATCGGACATCTCGATGAACTCGCCATCGACCGAAACCGACTGACCCAGCGTCAGCACCGTCTGCTTTCCATTGGCGCCGATTACCGTCATCTTGGAATAGCCGGGCGTAACCGACAGGTTGGCGTTGACTTTCAGGCCACCGAAATTGAACGCGCCAGGGCGCTTCTGGTCAGAAAAGTCGATCAGGTAGGTTGCGGTGATGACCGGCGTGCCTGACGATCGGGCATAGTTGCCCAGGGCAACGCTGTTCTGCGCATAGGCCATGGTGTTGCCCATCTGGCCGAAGCCGCCCGATGTCGGGATATCCCCCATGATCATGATCTGGCGGGGGATGGCTGCGGGATACATATAGGTCGCCTTGCCCTTGCTTTTCTTTTCGAGCAGCAACGTCGCTTCTGCTGGTTCCGCCTTGCCCTTGCTGGCCAGTTCCTTGCTGGCGAATACGGCTGCAGGCTCGGCCACGGTGAAGCCACTGGCGGCGAGCCGCTGAACGAGATCCGCATATGCAGCATCGGTAATCTGCTGCATCATTTCAGGCGTTACGCCGACCAGGCTGCTTTTGGCCTTGGTGACGCCACCAACCGCCGCAAGCGCGCCGCCGGTCTTCTGGATCTGGTCGGTCGATTCAAAAATGAAGCCCACGTTGAAGCCGCCAATCGCCACTGTGGTCGCACCTGCAATCGCATCCTTGCCGGACACCTTGACCGCAGCGGCCTCCTTGGCATGCGCAACGCCGGGAACAAAGGTCGGCGTCAGCACCAGAGACATGCCAACAGCGGCTGAAAGAAGCCCGCGAGTGTTATATTCCTGCATCGATTTGTCTCCGGTTTGTTCGAAGTGAGCCTGATGGCGTCATCTTGCGATCTGTGAGGTTTTCAAATTAGCCGACGCCAATTGCCCTGCAGGCGCCTTCGATTTGCGATTGTGTGGCGCGGTCCTGCTCGATCGCCGCTCCCAAGAACCTGTTCGCCGCCACGACCAACTCGGACTTCAGTTCCCTGTCGGTCTTTTCAGGTTTCAATACCTTGGCCTCTGCCAGCAATGCCTGCGCGGCGGCTTGGCCGACCCGCTTTATTTCCGGGTCTTTCGAGGCCAGGGACATGCCATGGACCCGGCCTGCACAGGCCATAACCTTGTCGTAACCGGCATTGCGAAAAGCCGACTGGCCCCCGGACTGCTGAGCCACCCGCGTAAGAGCTTTCAAATTCGGCGGTTGTACACCGGCAGCCAAGGGGCCGGAGTTGACTGCCAGGGCGCCGATACAAAGTATGTGGTGGAGCTTCATGGTAGCAAACTGATGACACTTGCCCCGCGGAGTCAATTGTCGTCGAATTCCTAACATCATTTGTCATTCCTAGCCGCGACTGCGCCTTGCAGTGGATCAGGAACGCTCCCCGACGGTGTCGGAGTGCAGCAGTTTGACCGATGGACGGGTGACGAGACCATATGGTCTCGGGTATCGGCCCACACCTCTTCGAAAACGTCTGATATCTGTGCCAAAATATCCGTTTGGGAACTCGGCGCGCTTGAAGCGTCATTGGGTGTGTTCCCATGCGCGCCATCGAGGCATTCGAGGGGGCTGCTCATGCCGAAAACGCACGTCGGCGGTTACCGCAGGCCTTTGTGAGCCCTGTCGATTTCGAACAAGAAGCTGGCCTGGCCTGAACGAGCCTGCCTGGGTGTCCACCAAGCCGGCAGCAGGCCAGACACATCTTGCGAAGATAGAGATTCCTGATATCTCAATTGCGAAGACGTTTTCCACTCAGGGATCATCGATACCCTTCGAATACATGCGAAGCCTTTTCCAAAAAATCACAGCTTGCAATTCAATGGGTATTTTCAGGTAAGATTTTTTGACAGCTTCAGAAGTTTTGAATCTTACCGGTTATCATATAAGATGAGATTTTATGATCAGCATGTCTAGCACCGTAGCTTTCAATTCCGACCTTATTTTTTCAGAGATGGATGGCGATTTTATTATGCTCGACGTTGCGAGCGGAAAATACTTTCACCTCGATTCCATCGGCTCTGAGATTTTCCGAGAAGTAAAAGAGCCCCGACTAGTTGCCGATTTGTGCGCGGTATTAGCGACCCGCTTCCAATCAGAGCCTGGCCAGATCCAAACGGACACCTTGCAATTCTTAACTGAAATGTAATCCAAGGGACTCGTGCATATTTCATATTGAAAATATTCACATCTATTTCAATGCAATTCGATTTTTCTTTTACGTTCTATTTTATAAAATTCCGATGTAGCTCAGTCAAAATGAACTCGATAGATCGGCGATATCATGGAAACGGCAGTACAGAGGGTGTTTTCGTGTAATGTCTGAAGCCGATTTGCCTCGATTTTTTTACTCGCTTTATGGGCTGGTAATTTGCTGCGAACGGCCATTGGCTTTTCTGCCATCGTCGGCCGCGACCTCACCGGACATCACAATCGAATTTGCGGCTTTGGAAGACCGGCAAGACACGCCGCTGGTTGTCGCAGACAAATTCTCTGTTTTTGCGGACATGGAGGCCCGGTTCACGTCGGAGCTGGGGTTCGCAGCTGCCATTTCATCTGGCCGCCTCATAACCGTCGACGTAGCCTCTCACCTTTCCGAAGCAGGATTGCATGCGGCACTGTTCGGGCCGGCAATGGGTTGGCTGCTCTTTCAGAGAGGTCTGGTGCCGTTGCATGGCTGCGGGGTCGAAATAGCTGGGAGACTGGTGGCCATCGTCGGGCACAGCGGAGCAGGCAAGTCGACGCTTGGCCGGGCTCTCGTAGCCCGCGGACACCGGCTTGTGGGAGATGATCAATTGATCGTCGATCCAGTGACCGCCCACGTGCCCTCGGGTATGAACGCAATGCGTCTTTGGCAGGATTCAGCGCACCGCCTTGGCGATACAGTTTCGGAAGGAGCGCGCATCGCTTCTGGATACGACAAATATTATGTGGACCTTGGCAGCCCGTCATCGATGGATAGTTCTCCTCTGGAGCTGGTGCTCGCCCTCGGCTGCGACCCGAGTCGGGACCGCCCGCACTACGTGTCGCTCAACAGGCAGCAGGCTACTGTCATGCTCTGCACCCATGTTTATCAGCGCCATGCGGCGTATGCGGCCGGTTACGCGCCAGCCGTGCTCGAGTGGAGCGCGCAAGTGGCCGTCAAGGTCCCCGTAATAGCGCTCGATCGACCAAACAATTTCGAGGCCCTCACCGGCATCTGCGAAGACATTGAGCGTCTGGTCGCAGGCCAGCAAAGCGCGGCGAGATGAGTGCAATCTGCGGGCTATGGCTTGAAAGGGGTCATTCCGACGCCGCTCAAGGCGTAGCAGCAATGCAGGCTGCCCTGGCGATGTACGGCCGCGACCGATCTGCCCGATGGGAAGGCGAGGACGGCTCCGTTGCCATTGCCTGCCAGCTCATGCGCCTGGTGCCGGAAGATCGCTTCGATCGGCAGCCCCTGGCGGATGAAACGGGGCGCTTTCATCTTGTGGCGGATGCGCGGATCGATAACCGCACCGAGCTGGCGGCAGATCTGGCCATCGCGCCTGAACGATTGCAGAGCATGTCCGACTCCGCGCTGATCCTGGCCGCGTGGACAGCCTGGGGCGCTGCCTCCATCGAGCGGTTGTACGGTGATTTTGCCTTTGCCGTCTGGGATCTCGAACAACGGCATTTGCACCTGGCCCGCGATTTTCCCGGTGGCAGACCGCTGTTCTATGCCCGAACACCCAACGGGCTCGCCTTCGCGTCCATGGCAAAGGGTCTTCATGCCCTGCCGGACGTCGCTTACGCAGCGAACATCACCACAGTGCGCGATCTTCTGGGCTTCGTGCCGATGAAGGGAACCGGGAGTTTTTTCGCAGGAGTCGACCGTGTCGAGCCAGGCACCCATGTCTGCTTCGCCGCAGGCGGCGAACGATCGATCAGGCGCTGGTATGTCCCGCCGCCACAATTGCCCGACACTGGCGATCCGCGGCCACAGATTGAAGCCTTTCGCGCAGTGTTTGATCGTGCAGTTGCCGATCGGTTGCGAGGGAACGCAGGCTTTGCATCGTTGTTGAGCGGCGGTCTGGATAGCACCGCCGTCACGACCTCCGCCGCGATGAAGTTGGCCGAAACGGGTCAACGGCTCACATCCTTCACCCATGCACCCCACCCGGATGCGCGCGTGCTTGAAAGGCCAGACCGCTTTGGTGACGAGAGCCAACACGCCCGCCGCGTGGCAGAGCTATATCCCAACATTGACCATGTCATTGATCATGCGCCCGGGCGGATGATTGGCGATGACCGCGATGCAAGGTTCCATTATCAAGAGTATCCGTCTCTCAATCTCTGCAACGAGGTTTGGATGACCGAACTCGCGCGGCAAGCGGGGGCGCTTGGCCGCGGAACGGTCGTCGTCACGGGCGCGTGGGGCAACATGACAATCAGCGATCATGGATTGGAGCGGCTGAACGCACTGCTTCATGGCGGCAAGCTGTTGCGCTGGCTGATCGAGGCATTCGCTGTACTGCGCAGGGGCGCGATGACCCCGTTGGCGCTGGCCAACTGGAGCCTGCGGCCTTTCTTGCGGCGCAAGCATTTCGAAGCACTGCAGCGACGGTTTGGCCGGCCAACAGGTCATCCGCTCAACGTTTCCCTGCTTCGCGCCGATCAGGTGTCTGAGGATCGATACGATAGCACCGGGAAAACCGCTCGTAGTCGGCGCGATCGGATCTTGGGGCTATTTTGGCAGCAGGAACTTGCTGCCCTGTCCAACAAGGGGCTGCTGGCAAGATTTGGGGTCGATTATCGGGATCCCACATCTGATCGGCGCTTGATCGATCTGTGCCTTGCCTTGCCGGACTCGCTGTTCTTGCGCCATGGCCAGCCAAAGTGGCTTTACCGCCAGGCGTTCCACGACCGGTTGCCAACTACAGTTCTGGAGGAGCGCAGGAAGGGGTTGCAGGCAGCCGACTGGGCCAGCCGATTGGCAGTGGCGCGCGACGACCTCCTCGATGAAGCGCTGCGTGCCCAATCCAACCTGCAGGCCCAGACGTTGTTTGATCTCGACGGCCTCGAGCGCCTCGGCCGCTCTATTCCGGATCCGGACAAGGCAGCGCCATCTGATGACCTGAAGTATCGATTGCAGTTTCTGCGCACATTATCGGCCACGCATTTCCTACGCAAAGTTCAGCGCGATAACTCCTGATTTGCGAGACGAACAGATTAAGGACCGCAATGACGCCGCGATGATCGATCATTGGTTTTCGTCCACTTTCACCGATCAGCGGAACTGAGGGGATATGCGCAGGCGATATTGGGCCGATCCTGTGCGCGGCCTTGTCATGGACAGTTATTGCAGCGCGAACGCTGCAAACTTCTCTCACGCGGCTTTCGTGAGGATTTTTCGTGGGAAATCCGCTACGGTGCGCATGAAAGCAGCGCGGAACGGGCTTTGACGGAGAACTGTTCAGGCCAACTCGAACAACAGCGCATGTTCTGTAACAGCGCCATCGATGCTGCGCTACACGGTCGCCAGATGTTTCCGGGCGTACTTCAGTTGCCTCACTTCAAGCTTGCGCTCGAAAACCCGGCCATTGGCCGCCACTTGACTGGGTGCCAAGTCGGCGTGTCGATGTCAGACGAGACCGCCATGGGGAGGCGCTGATGAGGAGCGGAACGATGCGGGAGCATTCATTGACCACCGGTCAGCCAAGCCCCCGCAATTGCGCACTCAGGAAAGAAAGCCCCCGTCCACAAAATCAGTGGGGGCAGCTGACATCGTGATGCTTACGATGTCGACTTCATCCAGGGTGGGCTTGCTCCAAGTGCGACGTGCTGAATTTATTTTATCATCTGCCGACTGCACCACACCATCAGTCGATCCGCAGTTAGCTTCAAGTGCATCAATACTCATGAGCACGTTCCCCTGTCCTGACCATTTACTGGTCTCGAGAGCTACCTAGCCCACATCAATGGGTCAAGGTTCTTTTGTGTTTCCGGCCCCTCGGGGGGTGGCGGCTTTCTGGAGAGGATGCTGCGCCGATCCCGACCTTATGAATTGGTTCGGGGGTGACAATGAAAAAGCGCTACGGCGCGGATTTCAGAGCCATCTGGCTGTTTGCATCATCTTGCCGCCCGCGTCGGCTTTGCCTGACGGCAGACTAACCAAGCGCCCGAAAAGTTGTCATGTTCCAATCAGGAAAGAATAGTCGAATCGGTAGTACCGGGGCCACCTGCCATTGTGACACTTGCGATGTCGACTTCGTCCAGGGCGGGCTTGCTCCAAGTGCGACGCGCTGCATTTATTTTGTCATCCGCCGACTGCACAACACCATCAGTCGATCCGCCTTTACCTTCAAGTGCATCAATACTCATGAGCGCGTTCCCTTATCCAAGCCATTTACATCGGTTTGAAGCTACCTAGTCCACTCCACGGGGTCAAGATTATTTTACATTTACAGCCGCTCAAGAGGTAGCGGCTTTCTGGAGAGGATGCGGCGCCAATCCCGACCTGATGGATGGGTTCGGGAATGAACACGACAAAAAAGCGTTACAGCACGGATTTCAGAGCCACCTGGCTGCTTGCATCACCTTGCGCCGGCGTTGTCTACGGCCCTGCGGCGAAGGCGCATCCAGCACAACTCTGACATAGGCCATGCCTTCACCCGGCAAGCCAGGCGCTGATCCGCGAAAGAGCCGTAGCTTCTGCCACGTTGTGCTCCGTGCGCACGTTGGCGATCAGGTCGGGAAGGCGCTGCTGGAGGAGACGGCGCCACAGCACCGGATAGCACATCACGATGGCCAGCGAATTGGGTGAGCGCGGGAACTGCTTGGCAAGCTCTGACGGCGCCGGAAAGGCCTTCGAAAGAACGAACGACAGCTTGCCCGCCAGCGTCGGCTTTGCCTGAACGCCCTCCAGGATCGCGACATCGTTTCTTGCAGCAAAGCTCCGCAACATCATGTCCGCTGCCTGATGGGCCACAGTGTCGTCAACATCCGCCAGCGGCAGCAGATCGTGCGGCTGGCCTTCCAGCGAGCCCGGCCATTGCTGTTGCAGCACCCGCAACACCAATGCCACGCCGCGGGTCACCCCCTGCTCTGCCGCATCGGCCCACACGGTCTTCCAATCGATGGAATGCGTTGCCAGCAGCCAGTGAAGATCCGGCAGGATCAGGGGGCCAATGTTGAATTGATGCTCGTAGACGGCATGGACGCACAGATGCACCAGCATGTCTTCGGGCGTGGGGAACCGGATATCGTGATGGGCAACGCGGCTGGACTGCGCGCGCGCCAGGACGGCCTCGGCCCGCAATGTCCGATGCGCGTCCGAATAGCGCGTGCTTTCGGTCAATTGCACGTGCAGTTCCACCGCCGCGCGGCCATCGGGCGCGATCAGGCGCGGCAGGTGCTTTGACCCTTCCAGATAGGCCTCGATATGCCCGGTATAATACGGATCGCGCGCAAACCCGGCTGCCTGCAGCCGCTCATAGGCGTCGATGGCCTCGGGCCTTGCCACAAGCACATCGATATCGCGCAGCGGTCGCAGGCTGGGCTCGGGATAGGCAAACTCGGCAAGATAGGCGCCCTTCAGAAAAACATGGGCAATTCCCGCATCCTCCAGCGTCTGGTGGACGCGAACCATATCGCCCTTCGCGGCCAGCGCCCGCAGGGCCATGCTACGGCGCAGCGGCTGCAGCTGGTCGCTGAGGTCTGGCGGAACAAGCTCGAGCAGATGCGCCTGCTTGAGCGCGTAATGCAGGTAGGGAAGGAAGCGATGCTCCTGCCCCCAATCGAAAATCTGGGCCCAGTCCGCTGCAGAAAGGGCACGGACCTTTTCCGGGCTCAGTGATCCGGGGCGGCAGATGAGCGCAAGCGCAAGCGCCTTCAGTGCGGTACGTTCCATTATGACCCTGCCTTGACCAGTCGGTCGCTGACCTGCGCCCAGGGACCGGCAGCAACGAGCCGGCCGTTTAGCATGACGAGGACCTGATCGGCAATCATCGCCGCCGCTGGTGTATGCCCGATCAGCACGACCGTCGTGCTCCCTCGCAGCGCAGCAACCGCTTCCAGAATGCGCGCTGCGGCCGCCGCGTCCAGCGCACTGGTGGCCTCGTCCAGGATCAGCAGCTGGGGTTGCTGCAACAACGCCCGCGCCAGCGCAATCCGTTGCCGTTCGCCACCGGACAGGCCCGCGCCGGCCTGACCGATCTGCGTGTCGAGACCGTCAGGCAGGTCCAGAACGAAGTCCGCAGCCGCCCGGCGCAGTGCCGTTGCAAGGCTGGCATCGTCAGCAGATGAACTCGCCCAGAGGAGGTTGTCGCGGATCGTGCCGGGAAACAGGAATATTTCCTGCGGCATATAGGCGATCGAACGCATCCAGCCTTGCCGGTCGGCGCCTGACACCGGCTTTCCGTCGACCAGCAACTGGCCGGCATCTGGCGTGACGAGGCTGATGATGACATCGGCCAGGCTGCTCTTGCCCGCGCCCGATGGGCCCATGATCGCCGTGATCTGCCCCGCCGTTATCGTCAGGCTAACCCCATCCAGCACCGGTTGTTCGCGACCAGGAAAGGACACGCGGACGTCGCGAAGCTCGATGGCCCGGGAAAGCGGAACGGGTCGAGGCTCGCTTGCGATATCCGTCTGCCGGGCAGCGCGGCTGGCAGCCAGAAACTCGGCGACCTCGGCAAAGGCAGGCAGCATGTTGATGCTCCGGCTCGCGTGCTGCTGCGCGTTCATCAGCAGGGGCATGAGCCTGGCAAACACGATTACCAAAGTCAGCAGCTCCGGCAGAGGAACCGCCAGCAGCTTCAGGCCCAGATACACATACAGCGCGAGCAGCGCGCCCCCGCAAACCTGGAACATGGCCCGCGACAGCGATGTGTTGCGGGCAAACGACAGCTGCGCATGGCGAACCCCGGCAATCGCATCCTTCACCCTTGAAAGGTGACGGCGTTCATTCCCCAGTACCTTGGCCAGCTTGATGCTGCCAATGCTGTCCTGCAGGGTCTGCAGCAGGCTCCGGTTGGCCGTGCCCTGCAACTGGCCCAGCGCATAGGCTTCACGGTTGAACCGCCCCAATGCCAGAAGGATCACTCCGCTCGAAACAAGCACGATGGCCGTCAGGCCGGGCGCGATGATCAGCGCGGCACCGAGATAGGCGAGCGCTGCAGCAATGGCCGCAAGCAGGGCCAGTGCAGACTGGACACCAAGGCCGACCCGGCTCATTTCGACCAGCATCAGATTGGCAAGGTCTGCAGGCCGATGCGGCGCAATCCAGCGCCATTCGGCTGACAGAAGCGCTTCAAAACAATCCTGCCTGAGCCCATCAACAAAATCGAACTGCAGCTTGACGATGGCTTGATCGCGGGCATAGCCCACGGCAGACTGCAACGCGATCAGGCCGACAAATACGCTGAGCAGCCCCTCTGCGGTTGCAGGAATACCCAGATAGGCCAGAGCGGCCATCACGCCGTTGATGACGGCGTTGTCCGTCACCTGCCCCCCGATCACCGACAACAGTTGCACGAGCAGAATGACGCCGACGCCTTCTGTCGCGCTGGCCGCTATCGTCAGCAGCAAAACGCCCGCCGCTCTGCCCGCCGGCACGCGGGCAAACAGAGCCGCAAGGTCAGGCAGCGCCTTCAGCCATGGCATCAGCGCGTCAGACCCTGGGGCACGTACATGCCAACCACCGTGAAGGTCGAAAAGCTTTCATTGCCCGTAACCTTCACCGGTCCGGTGGCAACCCAGGCATGCGCCTTCAGGCCGGCGGCGAGCTGGTCACGCGCGACGCCGAAAAACAGCGCATAGGGTATGCGGTACAGACCCAGCAGCGCGCGTGCGGCCAAAGCCTGAGTAAAGCAATTGGCATCGAAGGGCGTGTAGCTGGCCGCCAGACGAATGACCTGTCCGATGGCATCTGCGCGCCTGCATTGGGCCTCGGTCGCCAGTGGAACCCACGCATTGACCCCAGCTGGCACGCCTACAAAACGCCCAAGATGACGGAAGGGCACCAGAAGCACAGCAAGCCGCGCGATCCCCAGGGCCAACCAGGTCGGGGCCAGCCAGAGTTTCTGGAAACGCGGCAATGCCAGAAATGTGGCCACCTTGCGCGAAAGCCGGAATGTCATGTCTGTTACCTGTCGTCCCTGCGATGTGTTCGCTCCGGGCTAGGTATCTGGTAAACAATGCGAAGGATAGTCCGTCAAATGGCGGCTGATCTCATTCTGCACGTGCTGGCGCAGGAACGACCGCTAACGGGCGTCTCCCCGACACAGAGCGATGCTGGCTGCAGGGTGCTTGCAGCAGGCGCAGGCACCACTCAGCACGCGAAGATCGGCCACGTGTCCGCAGATGCCGCTTGATGGCCACGAAAGAACTTGAGCCGCATGTCAGCGTTCAGCAAGAGACCGGCGGCTGCGGCATGTACAATGGTGGGTGGAGAGATGCCGCCGAACACGACGTCTTGTGAATGCGCAGATTTTGAAGCATAGGGAGTGCATAGACGGACTTGCGCACGGCGCGAGTGGCTCGGCCCGGCGCCTATCCCCGGGACAATCCGGCATCTTCCTGCCGATGATCGTATCTGGATTTCTTCATGAACTTTACTGCCACGCTTCGCCGCGACTGGCTTTCGAACCCGCGGGCCGAGATTCTGGCCGGCATCGTCGTTGCACTTGCACTGATACCCGAGGCGATCGGATTTTCGATCATTGCAGGTGTCGATCCGCGCGTCGGGCTATATGCCTCGGTGGCGATCGCGATCGTCATTTCCTTCACCGGCGGGCGGCCCGGCATGATCTCTGCGGCGACCGCTGCGGTGGCGGTGCTGGTGGTGCCGCTTGTCCGCGATCATGGGGTCGAATACCTGTTCGCCGCGACGATCCTGATGGGCATCATCCAGATCGTGGCGGGACTGATCCGCCTCAACCTGCTGATGCAGTTCGTCTCGCGCTCGGTGATTACCGGCTTCGTCAATGCATTGGCGATCCTCATTTTCATGGCGCAACTGCCACAGCTGACGAACGTGACATGGCAAGCCTATGCAATGGTCGCAGGCGGTCTTGCAATCATCTACCTTTTGCCGCGCCTCACCACTGTCATCCCCGCGCCGCTGGTCGCGATCATCATTCTGACCATCCTCGCGGTGTGGACCGGCGCTCCGGTGAACACGGTTGCAGACATGGGCAATCTGCCCGAAGGCTTGCCCAGTCTCGTGTGGCCTGATGTGCCGCTCACCTGGCAAACGCTCCAGATCATTGCGCCCTATTCGGCAGCGATGGCGGCAGTCGGGTTGCTGGAATCGCTTTTGACCGCGCAAATCGTCGACGACATGACCGACACAGGCAGCGACAAGCGCCGCGAATGCGCCGGGCAAGGCACAGCCAACATCGCAGCCGCGCTGGTCGGTGGCATGGGCGGGTGCGCCATGATCGGGCAATCGGTGATCAACGTCACGTCCGGCGGGCGCGGACGGCTTTCGACCTTCACCGCAGGCGCGGTCCTGATGTTCCTGCTGGCGGTACTCGGCCCCTATGTGGGGCAGGTTCCGATGCCCGTGCTGGTGGCGATCATGATCATGGTGTCGATCAGCACTTTCAGCTGGAACTCGATCCCCAACCTTCGCCGCCACCCCTGGCCATCATCCGTGGTGATGCTGACCACAGTCGCGGTGGTGGTTGGCACCCATGACCTCTCGCTTGGAGTGCTGGCGGGCGTGCTGCTTTCGGGGATCTTTTTTGCCGGCAAGGTGCAGCGGATGTTCGGCGTGGAGCGGACGCTGTCGGAGGACGGCCAGACCGCGCACTACCGGGTTCGCGGGCAGATCTTCTTCGCCTCGGTCGAGCGTTTCGTTGATGCCATGAATGTCGAGGAGGCCGCCCCTAACGTCACCATCGACATGACGGCGGCGCATTTCTGGGACATCTCGGGCGTTGCCGCGCTTGACAAGATCGTCGCCCGGCTGAGGCGTGACGGTCGCAATGTGGAAGTGGCGGGCTACAACCGTGCAAGCGCGGACATCGTCGACAGGTTCGCGCTGCACGACAAGACCGGCTTCGAGCTGGGGGCGAGCCCGCACTGATGCAGTGATGGCAGCGGATGGACACCTGCGGACAGGCAGTATCCAGGCAGACTGGCGCCAACGCGGACGTTGACGCATAATCCCTTCGGCAAGTCTGAAAGGATCGGTGCCGGGTCCCTGGCCGAGTGGCGGGTGTCGAGCGGCGAGAAGCCAGATGCGCGCGTTCAATCTGCCAGTTGGCAATCGGCAACCGCAGCCCTCGACCTCGGGCAGGTCATTCCCTGCGGCAATTCGAGCAGCTTCGGACCTTCTGCCGCCACCGCAAGCCCTCGCTCACGGACCACAACAGGAGCATCGGCTCTGTGCCGCTGGGCTTTGGCGGTTGCCGACCACCCGCTGTTTGCGGAATGCCGGCATGAGGGCTGGCTCCTTGGGGTGGACGTCATGCGAGAAACAGAAACAGTCCGAATAATAAATGCGATTGACTCGCATTAGCGAGCCTGGTTAGGCGCTCCCTATCAACAGGGGAGTTCCATGAAGTATTGCTTGTTTTTGTCCACCTCGGTCCTCGCCACGCTTGCGGCCCCCGCGGTCGCAGCGGAAGACACCTCTTCGGATCAGCAGAACGAAATCATCGTCACGGGTGAAAAGGCGGCACGCAGTCTGCAGGAAACGACGGCATCCGTCAGTGTGACGACGGATGAAAGGCTGGTCGAAGAAAATATCCTGACGATCCAGGACGTCTACAATCGCACCGCGAACGTCTCGGAAACCTATGGCGCGTCCGGTTTTTCGATCCGTGGCATTGATCAGCGCGGCGTTTCGGGCGGCGGTGATGCGGCCACTGCGACGGTGTTCGTCGATGGCGCACCCGTGCCACAGGATGTGCTCTCGAATGGCCCGACCGACATGTGGGACGTGGCGCAGGTCGAGATCTTCCGCGGGCCGCAATCGACCATCCAGGGTCTCAACGCACTGGCAGGCGCCGTGCATATCCGCACGCAGGATCCGACGTTCGACTGGAGCCTCAAGGGCCGTGCCCTCGTTTCATCATTCGACACGACGCAATTCGCGGTCGCTGGTGGCGGCGCCATCGTGCCCGGCGAACTGGCGTTCCGCATATCGGCCGAAAAGCGCGATTCCGATGGGTACATCCGCAACATCACCCGCAACGCGCCGGAAAGCGGCGTGGATTCCACGTCGATCCGGGGCAAGCTGCTCTGGACGCCGTCTGCACTGGCCGGTTTCGAAGCGCGCCTTGGCTATCACCGTTTCGAGACAAAGGGCGGATACCTCTTCCCCTATGTCGATCGATCGGTCGGGGATTATTTCGACAACCGGACCAACCCGTCCGATTATCCCAACAGCAGCGATGTCGACAACGACCAGGTGACGCTGGACCTGCGCTATGATCTGGGTGGCGGGCTGACGCTGAGCACGCTCGGGACATATACGGATACGGACTTCATCCGCCAATATGATGGCGATTCCTCGGCCGCCAGCGTGGCCTATAGCGACATCGCGGGCGGGGCTGAAACCTTCACCCAGGAATTGCGCCTCAACTACGAGAGCGATCGGTTGAGCGCCCTTGCCGGGCTTTTCTATTATCATCGCGACCAGTATCGCCGCTCGCATCAGGTGACGCTGGTGCCGACGCCCGGCCCGACCATAGCAAACCTGCTGGCAGGCGCGCTGGGCGCGCCGTTGGCGGCGCAGGTCGCCGCGCTCTACACCGCTGCGCTGCCCAACATCCCGGTCGATTACACATCGGACTTTCCGACGAGGGTCGAGACGATGGCAGCGTTCGCCGACGCGCGCTATCGCCTGACGGATCGGCTCTCGTTGCTCGGCGGTTTCCGCTACGACCGCGAACGCAACACGATTGGCGGCGAAGCCATCGCAACATTCGTCGGCACCCTGCCCGATCCTGCGGCGTATGGCCCGTTGGCGCCGGTGTTCGCCAGCGTCAATTCCGCAGTGCTGGGGTTTGTGACCGACGCGAATGGTTCGACACCGGCGGGGACGCGCACCTTCAACGCCTTTCTGCCCAAGGGCGGCGTGGAAATGGCATGGACACCCGATCTTGCCACCGCCTTCGTCGTGCAGCGCGGCTATCGCTCGGGCGGCAGCAGCTTCAACACTGCCCGTTCGCAACTGTTCGCCTATGACCCCGAATTCACCTGGAACTATGAACTCTCGCTGCGCTCGGCCTGGCTCGACGGTCGGCTGACGCTGAACGCGAACGCCTTCTACATCGACTGGACGGACCAGCAGACCAACGCCAATTTCGGCAACGGCACCTACGATACGCATACGGTGAATGCCGGCACGTCGCACGTCTACGGGTTCGAGCTGGAACTGGCCCACCGTGTTTCATCGGCCTTCGACTGGTATGCCAGCCTGGGGCACACGCGCACGAAGTTCGATGAATTCGTAACCGACGTCGGCTCCATCACCGACCTGTCCGGTCTGGAATTTCCGTATGCGCCCAAATGGACGCTGGCGGGCGGTGCCAATGTGCGGTTCGGTAGCGGCTTCAACGCCAACCTCAACGCCAGCTACCGCAGCGCGGTCATGACCGACGTGTCCATCCCGCAATCCGCCAGCCGGGTTGGCGCGCGCACATTGGTCAACGCCCGGATCGGATACCAGGCCGATCACTGGAGCCTGTCGCTGTTCGCCAACAACCTGCTGGATGAAAAGTACGATCAATATATCAACGACTTCACCGATTTTGCGATCATCGGCGCGCCGCGTAGCGTCGGCGTGGTGCTGGAGGCAGGGTTTTGACCGGCACGGCCTTCCTGGGTGCGCTGGCGATCATGCTCGCCGGCGCTATCGCGGGAACCTCACTGCTGCGCCGCGCCTGGGCATTGAAAGCCGGCAAGTCATTGTGGCGCAGGGGCGGCTTGGCTTTGCTGTGCATTACGCTCCTTTGGCCCGCATGGGTCTTGGGAGAGGCGCGCGGTCCCTTCATGGCGCTGACGCTCATCTGCGTTGTTGCGCTCTGCGTCATCGCTTCGGGCTATACCTATAGACCGGCGAAGGCGAACAAGGCCATCCGGGAGGGACTTGCGCCCGAACCGGCAGAGCGCGCGTCGAGCGCGTGGCGGACCACGCTGCGCTGGTCGCTGGCAGGCCCCATCGGCATGGTCGCGGCGCTGGGGCTGGGGATCAGCTATGCCACCTGGGCACCCGGTGAAATTCAGACGCGGCTGCTGATCGGCGGACTGATCGTGCCGTTGGCGTGGGGCGGTGCGATGGCGTGGACGCTTGCGGACAGCCGCATTCTACGCGCAACCGCCGTGTTGGTGGGAACGGCCGTTATCGGCGTCGGCGCGGCCATGCTGAAGGGGTTGGCATGACGAAGACGGGAAAAAAAGGCGCAGGCTTCCTCTCATCCGATCTCGTGCGCGCTGTGCTCAAGGGACATAGCGGCCTGGGTCTTGCCTTCGCCGCGCTGCTGTATCTGGTGTGCCTGACCGGCACGATCGCCGTTTTCACCCACGAACTTCAACGCTGGGAAAATCCCGGGGCTGAACCCATGGAAACGATGTCGGCAGACGCGGTTCAGGCCGCCTATCACGAGGCAATGGGGCGTGCCGACGGACCCGTCGAGCACGTGCTCATCCTGATGCCGAGCGAAGATCGCCCCTGGCCCAGCCTTCGGATCGATGCCGAGGACGGAAGCCAGACGACCTGGATCGCAGACAGCACTGGTCGCATTACCGGCAAGATGCGCGAGGGCTGGACCAAGTTCCTGACGCGCCTGCATATCAATCTGCACCTGCCGCAAAGCTGGGGCATCTTCATCGTCGGGCTGACCGGCGTCGCCCTGCTCTCGTCGCTGATCTCGGGCCTGCTCGCGCATCCGCGCATCTTCCGCGACGCCTTCCACCTGCGGCTCGGCGGATCACGGCGGCTGCAGGAGGCCGATCTGCACAATCGCATCGGCGTATGGGCCCTGCCCTTCCACATCACCGTATCGCTGACGGGTGCGCTGCTCGGCCTCAGTTCGATCATCATCGGCGCAATCGGTCTGGCCGTGTTTCAGGGCGATACGGCCAAGGTCTATGCCATCTTCACCCCGCCGCATCCGGCAGAAGACGCGCGGCCCGCACCCCCGCTCGACCTGCGGCCCCTGTTCGCCACCGTGGCCACGAAAACGCCGGGAGCGCGCATCAGCTATCTCGTTGTCGAACATCCCACCGAAATGGGCGCGGCCGCCGTCTTCGAGGTGGAGGACGGCTCCTCGCGCCTGGCCAATGCAGACAGCTTTGCGTTCGATCGCAGTGGCAGGCTCTACCATCAGCAAAAGGCTGAACGGAATAACGTCGGCCAACAGATTCTCGGCTCGCTGGGGCAGCTGCATTTCGGCTGGTTCGGCGGCGGCGTGGTCAAGATCGCGTATGCGCTGCTGGGCCTTGGCCTGACCTATCTCGCGGCGGGCGGCGTCAACATCTGGCTGGCACGGCGACGCGACAAGGGGCGACCGGCGCCAGGCTGGGAGCGTGTGTGGGCCGCTGCGGTCTGGGGACAGCCCGTCGCATTGGCGGGCGCCGCGTTCGCTGCGCTGTTCACGATGTCGGTCGCGCTGCTGATCTGGACGTGGGCCGCGATCAGCAGCGCGATGCTCGGCGCTGCGATATTCCTGCCGCCAGTCGCGATCTCGAGGGCTGGACGGACCGGAACGGGCATGGTGCTGATCGCCCTTGCCGCGGCTCACCTGGGCTTCATGGGCACCGGCGATCGCATGGCCCTGATTGTCGATGGCGCTTTCGGTCTGATCGGTCTCGGCTTGCTTGCGACCGTTGTTGCGCAGGTTCCAATGCTCAGAAAAGCGTTGTTGCCCGCATGACCCAAAGCGCGGTCCGACAAGACACTCATTGATGGCGGGGACAGCGAGGGATGCAATGGGCGTGGATCGATCGGATGCCCTTTCCGACAAGGGCTATTTCAAGCGTGAAGGCCGCCGGCGCAGGCCTTCACCTGCCGGTCTGGGCGAGCGGCAACGCCAGCGTCACCATCGCCCCCTGACGCCCGAGGTACTTCAGCCGTTCAGCCGTCCAGCATGCCAGCGCAGATGGTCCTCCATGAAGGTCGAGATGAAATAATAGCTGTGATCATAGCCCGGCTGCATGCGCAGCGTGAGGTCTATGCCTGCTTTCTCGCACGCCTGCGCCAGCAGCTCAGGCTTGAGCTGTTCGGCCAGGAAATTGTCCGCCTCGCCCTGATCGACCAGCAGTGCAGGCACGCGCGCGCCATCCTCGATCAGCGCGACGGCATCATGCTTGCGCCACGCCGCGCGGTCCTCGCCCAGATAGCCGGCCAACGCCTTCTGGCCCCAGGGCACCTGCGAGGGCGCGACGATCGGCGCGAAGGCCGATACCGCCCTGAATCGCTCGGCCAAGGTCAGCCCGATGGTCAGCGCGCCGTGGCCGCCCATCGAATGGCCCATGATCGACTGGCGATCCATGTCCGCAGGGAAGCAGTCGCCGATGATCTCGGGCAGTTCCTGCGTGATATAGCTCCACATCCTGTAATGCTGCGCGAACGGCTCCTGCGTCGCATCGACATAGAAGCCCGCACCCAGGCCGAAGTCATAGGCTGCGTCGGGATCGTCGGCGACACCCTCACCGCGCGGGCTGGTATCGGGCGCGACGAAGATCAGGCCCAGTTCGGCGCAGGCACGACGAAAATCACCCTTTTCGGTGACATTGGCCTGCGTGCAGGTGAGGCCCGACAGATACCAGACCACCGGTAGCTTCGCGCCCTCGGCATGATCGGGCACGAACACCGAAAAGGTCATGTCGGTGCCGGTCACTTCGGACGCATGGCGCAGCACCGCCTGCTCGCCCCCGAAGCTCTTGACGCTCGAGACGGTTTCGACTGCGACCGGCATTAGTAGACCACCACGGAACGGATCGACTTGCCCTCGTGCATCAGGTCGAACGCGGTGTTGATCTCTTCAAGGCCCATCACGTGGGTGATCATCGAATCGATCTCGATCTTGCCGGTCATGTACATGTCGACGATCTCGGGCACGTCGGTGCGGCCCTTGGCGCCGCCGAACGCGGTACCGCGCCAGTTGCGCCCGGTGACCAATTGGAACGGACGGGTGCTGATTTCCTTGCCCGCTTCGGCCACGCCGATGATGATCGAGGTGCCCCAGCCGCGATGGCACGCCTCGAGCGCGGTGCGCATCACTTCAGTGTTGCCGGTGGCATCGAAGGTATAGTCCGCGCCGCCATCGGTCATCGCCACGATCTTCGCAACAATGTCTTCGCGGCTCATGCCGCGGGTGTTGAGAAAGTCGGTCATGCCGAACTTGCGGCCCCATTCCTCGCGATCCGGGTTGAGATCGACGCCGATGATGGTGTTCGCACCGGCCAGCTTGGCCCCCTGCAGCACATTGAGGCCGATGCCGCCCAGGCCGAACACCACGACATTGTCGCCAGGCTGGACCTTGGCGGTCTTGGTCACCGCGCCGACACCGGTGGTGACGCCGCAGCCGATATAGCAGGCTGACTGGAACGGCGCATCTTCGCGGATCTTCGCCACGGCAATCTCGGGCAGCACGGTGAAATTGCTGAACGTCGAGCAGCCCATGTAATGATAGATCGGCTGGCCCTTGTAGCTGAACCGCGTGGTGCCATCGGGCATCAGCCCCTTGCCCTGCGTCGCGCGGATCGCGGTGCACAGGTTCGACTTGCCCGAAAGGCAGGTTTTGCACTGGCCGCATTCGGGGGTGTAGAGCGGGATGACATGGTCGCCGGGCTTGACCGAGGTGACGCCGGCGCCGACCTCGCGCACGATGCCTGCGCCCTCATGGCCCAGCACGCTGGGGAAAATGCCTTCCGAATCGAAGCCTTCGAGCGTGTAGGCATCGGTGTGGCAGATGCCGGTCGCCATGATCTCGACCAGAACCTCGCCCGCCTTGGGGCCTTCCAGATCGAGTTCGACGATTTCGAGCGGCTTCTTGGCTTCAAAGGCAACGGCGGCGCGGGTCTTCATGCTTATCCTCCCAACAGTCGCACAAGCCCTTACTATTGTTCCATCAGTGAGATAAAGACCTGCTGTGGGATTTCTGTGTTGCACAGCAGGGATAATAGATGGATCGCTGGCGCGGACTTGCTGAAATTGTTGCCATTGCCGACTGTGGCACCTTTGTGGGCGCAGCGAGCAAGCTGGGCGTGTCGACTTCGCATATCAGCCGGGCCATCGCAGATCTCGAGGCGAAGCTCGGCACTCGCCTGGTCGAACGTACCACCCGCTCCGTGAGATTGACCGATTCTGGTCGGACGCTTGTGGAGCAGAGCCGTCGCATCCTCGCCGACTGCGACGAGGCGCTTCAACTGGTCAGCCATCAGGCAGACATGCAAGGCGAATTGCGGATAACCTGTTCGATAGCCTTGGGCGAAGCCTTCGTAGTACCCATCGTACGCCAATATCTGCTCGACAACCCCAGCATCTCCGTGACGCTGGAGCTGACAAATCGCGTGATTGACTTGGTTGGGGAGTCATTTGACGTCGGCATACGGACCGGCCATCCCAATGACAGTCGCCTATCGGCCATGCAGATTGCCACCCGATCAATGGAGACCTGTGCCTCGCCAGCCTATCTTCAACGCGCGGGCGTTCCGGAACGGCCCGCTGATCTTGATCGGCACCAATGCCTGGTCGGGACCAATCCGGTCTGGCACTTCAAGGAAATGGGCAAGCGCATCGCCTTTGTTCCCAAAGGACGGTGGCGATGCAACAGCGGCACGGCACTGGTCGATGCGGCACTGGCCGACATGGGCATCTGTCAGCTGCCGGCCTATTACGTTCAGGATCATGTAAGGGCTGGACGACTTGAGCGTGTTCTTGCCAGGTTCAACGATGACGCAGAGATTATCTGGGCAGCTTATCCCCAGCGCCGGTACCTCATTCCGAAGGTGCGTCGAATCGTCGACATGCTATCCGACAACTTGCCCGGTATGGTCCCATAGGATGCACCCGAGGTGCTGAGGATTGATCGGAGCCCCGTCTTCCGGCGGGGTAGTTTCCATTGCCTGGCGCGCTGCGCATCGACCTTCCAGCGTTGCATGCGCCATTGTCGTCAGGCCCTGCTGTTCTGAATCCGCAAGGCGCTCCCGGCGATAGCTGCGCAGGCTACTTCCGCGGGACCGCGCGGATGGCCGGGTCGGTGGGCGAAGGTGATCTGGCTCCCGGCCTACCGATCGGATGTTCTAAAGTTGAGCGGCGCGGGCATAGCGCTCGCGGGTCGTGGCAACATTGCGGCGGGCCGCCTCAACCGCCTCTTCCTCGGTTGCAAACAGCAGATGATCGATCACCGATGCCATGTGGCCGCGCATCGCGGTTCGGGCTGCCGCCGGGTCGCGCGCGCGCAAAGCGTCCAGCACGGCACGGTGCTCCTCAACGACCGGCTGGACATTGGCGGTGCGCGCCTTGTCCAGCAGCAATGCGCAGTTGGGCGAGGCCGATCGCAAACGCCACATTTCCTCGACCTGATTGCGGATCACCGCGTTGCGCGTGGCAGTCGCGATCATCATGTGAAAGGCATGATCGGCCTTGGTGCTGACCCCAGGCAGACGGTTCTCGTTGTCGATTTCCGCCACCAGCCGCTCAAGTTCGTCGAGTTCATCGTCATGGATGTGCACCGCCGCGAGCGCAGCAGCCTCGCCCTCGATCAGCAGGCGCGCTTCCATCAGCTCGAATGCCGTGACGGTGAATCCCGGCGAATCCGCTTCCGAAGGCAAGGCGCGGACATAGGCGCCCGAGCCAACCCGTACCTCGATCATCCCCTGGACTTCCAGCGCGATCATCGCCTCGCGAACCGCAGGGCGGCTCACATTATACTGGATTGAAAGCTCGCGCTCGGCTGGGAGCCGGTCACCGACTGCGTAATTGCCATTGGCAAGTTCGGTGAACAGCTGCCGCGCAAGTTTCTGGTACAGCCGCTCAGGACCATTTGCCAACTGGAGGGTGGCGTCTTTTCTGGGTCGTACCATCGCAAATTCCTCTCCTGATCCCACGGGTCTTACCAATGACACCGGTTTCGGGAAACCTATCTGATCGGTCCATGTGGCTGGCCGTTTCAATTCGGACAAGCCTTCATGAATTATCCACGCGGCAATCTGGATTGCCAGCCAAAGGCGGCAATTGCCAGATAACAGGCAACCGGTATGGCCAGGGCCGACGCCAGCGTGGCGGAATCGGCCACGACGCCGCAGATCAGCGGAATGATGGCGCCACCGACAATACCCATGCACAGCAGGCCGGACCCCTGTGGAGTGCGGTCGCCCAACCCTTCGGTTCCCAGCGAGAAGATGGTCGGAAACATGATCGAGTTCATCAGCCCGACGGCCAGCAGCGCATAGCCAGCCAACGCACCGCTGGTCAGCCCCGACATGGCTGCCAGCGATGCCGCACCCATCGCAACGCCAGCCAGCACCAGTCCGGGCGATGCCAGCCGCAACACAACCGCGCCGATGAAGCGACCGACCATCGCGCCGCCCCAATACAGCCCGATCAGCCCTGCGGCACCTTGTTCGCTGACGGCCAGGATTTGGGGCTGGGAGAGATAGTTGATCAGCATTGAGCCGATCGCAACCTCGGCACCGACATATAGAAACAGAGCAATCACGCCCCCGCGCAAGCGGGGCTGACGCAGCAGACCGAACGATCCTGCAAGCGAAATGGCCTCCTCGCGACCAGCCGGAAGCTGGGCACGGCGCAACCAGAAGAATACAGCCACCAGCACCAGAATGGCAGCAATCGCCAGATAGGCATTGCCGATGACGGCGCTTTCGCGGGCCAGGAATGCCGATCGTTCCAGCACCGGCAAAGTGGCAGGATCAACCGCTGCCATCGACCCCAGGATGATCGCCCCCCCGATCGGCGGGAAAATCGTGGTGCCCAGAGAATTGAACGCCTGCGCGAGGGTCAATCGGCTGGACGAGGTGGCGGCGCTGCCCATATTGGCGATCAACGGGTTGGCCGCCACCTGCAGGATCGTAATGCCCGCGGCGAGCACGAACAGCGCGCCCAGAAAGGTCGCATAGACACCCGACGACGATGCCGGGATGAACAGAAGGCACCCCACCGCCATCGTGCCCAACCCGATGACGATGCCGCTCAGATACCCGACCCGGGCGATGAGATTGCCTGCCGGCAGCGATACCAGAAAATACGCCATGAAAAAGGCGAACTGGGTCAGCATCGCTTCGGTGTAGCTGAGCGAGAACAGGCCCTTGAGCTTGGGGATCAGCACATCGTTGAGCGATGTCAGGCCGCCCCAGATGAAGAACAGCGCCACCACCGCCAGCACGAGCGCACGCGGTGCCTCGTGACCAGCGGTGGGGCCGGCGCTGCTGCGCTGCGCTGCGGGGATGGGTCCTGCTGCCATGTTCGGGTTCCGCCGTCCTTGCGATCAGGGCTTGATCTTGCGGGCGGGCAGTACCGCCTTGACCGGGGTGCCCAGTTGCTCGGCATTCTCGCCCAGCGCGAAGCTGTATGATCCCGGTGCGATTTCCCAGCCATTGCCGACATATTCCGCCACGATCCTGGGATCGATGCTGACGGTCACCGTCTGGCTGGCACCGGGTTCAAGTTCGACCCGCTTGAAACCGGCAAGCCGCTGCTGCGGCCCCGCAGGGTTGGCGGTCATGTACAGCTGGGCGACCGTGGCGCCTTTGACCTTGCCCGAATTCTTCACGGTGAAGGTGGCGGACAGCCCCTTCATCTTCAGCTGCGAGGTTTCAAAGCGCGAATAGCTCAGGCCAAAGCCGAACGGGAACAGCGCCTTGTGACCCTGCCTCGCGTTCCAGCGATAGCCAAGGTCCGAACCCTCGATGTCGTAATTGGCGGTCAGCGGTGCGGCTCCGGCGGGTTTGCGACCGATGAAGTCGGGCTCCAGGCGATCGAAGCCATCGAGCACCGGGCGTGGCAGATCGGCTTCGCTCGCGGGGAAAGTGATCGGCAAATGGCCTGACGGATTGGTTTCACCAAACAGCACCGATGCAATCGCCTCGCCGCCGCGAATGCCGGGGTACCACGCCTGAACGACGGCTGCCGTGCTCTCGAGCCAGGGCATCAGCACCGGGCCGCCAGTCTGCAGCACGACGATCGTGTTGGGGTTGGCTGCCGCCACCGCTGCGATCAGCGCGTCCTGCCCTTCGGGCAAGGCCAGATCTGCCTGATCGAAGCCTTCGCCCGACCATTGATTGGCGAACACGATGACGACATCGGCGGTCTTGGCAGCAGCGGCGGCTTCGGACACCGAACGGCCCGTGCGGAAGCGCAGTTTGGCTTCGGGCGCCATCTTTTCCATCGCCGCGAACGGAGATGACCGGTGATAGGCGATGTTGGCAAAGCTTGCGAACGGGCCAGTCCCGCCGAGCGGGATCGACGCGGCGGGGCCGCCCTCCCCGATCACCTGGCTGGACCCTGCGCCCGACATCACCCCGGTGGTGGCAAGCCCGCCAACAACCAGAATGTTCCTGGCCGTCTTGGCAAGCGGCAGCGCGTCGCGTTCGTTGCGCAGCAGGACGATGCCCTGGGCTGCGACCTCTTGCGCGACCTTCGCGTTCGCCTCGAAATCGATTCTACCGCCCGGCGCGACCGGGTTCTTGTCCAGCCCGGCAGCATAATAGGCCGTGAGGATGCGGGTGTTCATGTCATCAAGCCGCTTGGCCCAGGCCGGGTCCCTGGCAGCCGCAGCGGCCAGCTTGTCGCCGAAGAACACCTCGGTGTCGAGCTGCTCGCCCGATTGCTGGTCGAGCCCCTTCATCGCGGCGTTCAAATCGGGTACCGCGCCCCAATCGGACATGACAAAGCCCTTGAAACCCCAATCCTGCTTGAGCACCTTGTTCAGCAGCCAGTCGCTGGCGCACGCCTGCTCTCCGAGCACCCGGTTGTAGGCGCACATCACCGATCCCGGCTGGCCGATCTCGATGCCGATCTGGAAGGCGAGCAGATCGCTTTCGCGCGCATTGGCTTCGCTGATCTGGACATCAACGAAATGTCGTCCGGTTTCCTGACCGTTGAGTGCGATGTGCTTGATCGTCGAGATGATGTTGTTCGACTGCACGCCGCGAATGGCATGGCCGACCAGCGTTCCGGCGAGCAGCGGGTCTTCACCCAGATATTCGAAATTGCGGCCATTGCGTGGATCACGCATCAGGTTGACGCCGCCTGCCAGCATCACGTTGAACCCCTTGGCGCGCGCCTCGGAGCCGATCATGCGGCCCCCTTCCTCGATCAGCTGCGGGTTCCAGCTTGATGCCATCGACAGGCCCGAAGGCAGCGCGGTGGAGTTGTCCTTGCGCAGCCCGGCCGCATAGGACACCCCAAGGCTGGCATCGGTTTCCTTCAGTGGCGCGATACCCAGCCGGGCGATGCCGGGGATATAGCCCGCGCCGGGAACGGCGTCTTCCGGCATGACCATACCAGGCCCCAGCGGCAGCGCCATGATGCCGTGGGTCAGGACCGTCTTCTCCTCTGGCCGCATCGCTGCCACGGTTTCGCGAGCCCGCGCCTGCGCGGATCCATCATCGCCTGGCGATTGCGCCAGGACCGGCGATGTCGAACACAACAGGGCGGTCAACGTTGCAGACAGTGTGACGAATTTCATTTTGATCCTCGATTCATCAGAAAATTGCGGTGACAAAGGGCTCAGGGTGTCTTGCTGATCTCGATCAGCGAGACTGTGGCCTTGTCCTGCTTTGACTGGAATTGCAGATCGATTGTGCCATTCGACCGCATGGTGGTTTCATGGCTCACCGCAACCGCGCCTTCGCCAGCAGAGCCGTGCGTGATCTTGCGAAGCACCGGCTTGCCCGCCGCCAGAACATCGAACTGCCGCTCGTTCACGCCAGCAGGCAGGGTGAACCACAGCCGCACCTTGTAGCGGCCCTTGGGCATGGGGATGCGATAGGAAAAATCGCCTTCCCTGTAGGTCGCCAGCGCGTCGCGCGCGGGCGAACCCGATATGGGGGTCGGCTGGGCGGGCTTGCCGTAATCGGCTGGCTTGTCGATCGTGCGCGAAGTGCCGCCTGCGAAATAATGGTCCGACCCGATCGGCGACCCATAATCCTGCGCCGCCAGAATGGTGCCGGTGTCGATCGCCAGCCGCTCCAACGCGTCTGCAGGAAGCTCCCAGGCGACCGCGTCCTCTACCTGCTTGCCATCGAACGCAGCTTGCGCGCTGATCGCGTTCCGCCCGGCAGCGAGCCGGACATCCTTCCAGACGCAGGTGTTCTGCGGACAAGCGGTCATCGCGCCAAGCGACACGCCGTTCAGCATCAATTCGGTCGATGCAGCGTTGCTATAGACCTTGATATCTGTCGTCGGGTAGGCCCGCTGAACATGCCGCCGGCCGGTGATATGCACCGTGGGCTGATCTGACCAATTGGCCTTGTAGAGATAGAAGGCGTCCTTCTTGATCGACCTGTCATAGGTGACCAGCCCCTTGGTGTTGATGTCCTGCGCATCGCCCTCGGCACGGATTGTCGTCGCGAAATCGAACGAGTTCCACAGCCACGATGCGTACAGATACGGCCGGCTCTCGATCTGGGCCAGCGCGGTTTCGTGGATGTAGCTTGCATACTCTTCGGGCTGAGGCCGACCGCGCGAATCGATGGGACCGCCCAGCACGTTGTCGGTGTGCATCGATACGGCAGCACCCGCGCCATATTCGGTAACGCTCAGCGGCTGTTCGGGACGCTTGGCACGCAGGCTGTCCAAATGCGGCCCCAGATCGTCTGCGGTGCCGAAGTACCAGCCAAAATACCGGTTGGCTCCGCCCAGATCCGCCATATTGGACACTTCGGGGACAGACACATCGGCAGAAAAGAGCCGTCCTTCGCAACACGTGGCCAGCGCCGTCGGGCGCGAGGTGTCGGTCGCCTTGGCCAGCGCGTTGAGCTCTTCCAGCAATGGCAGCGGATCGGCATACGAGCCATCCTTGCGCCCGGTGATGAACGCGGGCAGCGAGTTGCCGAAGTCGACCTCGTTGGCGATGCCCCAGATCGCGACCGAAGGATGGTTCTGGTTCTGGCGGATCATTTCGAGCAGCTGCTGGCGTGCATTGGCGCGCAGCCCTTCGCTCGCTTCCAGCGATTCACCGACGGTCCAGGCGGAAACCAGCGGGATTTCATCCCACAGGATCATGCCGGTACGGTCGGCAATGTCGTGGATCGGCGTCCCATGCTGATAATGCGTGAGACGGATCGAGTTTGCTCCCATCTCGCGCAGCAGGGCGACGTCGGCTTCGGTGTCGGCAGGCGTGATCGCCCAGCCCTTGCCATCGCGATCCTGATGGTAGCCAACGCCGCGAAGCTTGTAAGGCTTGCCGTTAAGCAGGAAGCCGCGATCGGGATCGAACGCCATCTGGCGGATGCCGATGTTCTGTTCGACCGTATCGGTGGTCTGGCCACGCTGGTCCTGCACATCGACCACCAGCCGATAGAGATACGGGTCGATCGTGCCGTTCCACAGCCGGGGCCGCGCAACCGGAACCATCAGGCTGACCGACTGCGTTGCGCCCTGGGGCACATCGACCCGGGATTGCGACCGTCCGACTTCGGCGCCGCTGGCATCGAGCAGCCTGGCGATGACCACCGCATTGCGTGGCTTGGCGCTGCTGTTTGCGACGCGGACCTCGGCGGCGACCTCGGCACGATCGGCGGAGATTTTTGCAGTGTGCGACCGGATACCCGATCCGCCATGGTCCATCATGTCGACATGCAGGTCGCTGGTGGTGATCAGCTTGACCGGGCGGTACAGCCCGCCGTGCACGAAGAAATCGCCGGTCAGCGGCAGGACATCCGCAGTCGTGCTGCCTTCGACGGGCTTGGTGTTGTCAACCCTGACTGCAAGCAGGTTCTGCGCGCCGGGGCGGATTGCATTGGTCACATCCAGCCGAAACCGCGAAAAGCCACCCTGATGGGCACCGACCTTGACGCCATTGACCCAGATATCGGCGCTGCGGCTGGCGGCATCGAACTCCAGCCAGAGCCGCTTGCCCTTCATGTCGCCGGGCGCGGCAAAGGTCGTGCGATACCAGCCCTTGCCCATGTATTTGTCGACCGTCTCGGCGGTGTGCGTACCGCCCTTGCCGGTCAGGTAATAGCCGACCCGGTTCCAGCTGTGCGGCATGGTGACAGGTTGCCAGGCGGACACATCGGCCTGCTCTGCTTGTCCATCGGGAGCATCTGCCTGAACGAACAACCAGCCTGTCTCTAGAACTTGAGCGTCTCTCGCGGGCGCGGCCGCCAAGGGAGCACTTGCGATGCAAGCCGCCGCAAAACCAATTAGCGTTGACGCGCCAGATACCTTCATCCTCATCCTCCTGCGGAACATTCTTGGCGACCTTGCTCGGTCACTTGCCCGTATTGGTAAGACCTGTTTGCACAATCGCCATCGCTTGGCAAGCCTGCGACCTTCACGGGCGGGAGCTATCGAATAGGCCCAACCCTTGGATTCTCGTCGATTTTCGATCAGGCCGCGCCCTAATCGAGGCAGCCCAGCATAAATAGGACTGGCCACTTGCATGAAATTGGATTGACATTTATGGCGATTGGCAAGATTCGGCATGACCACAACGAATCACCATAAACTTGCAGGGAGGGGACCATGAAGTTTCCATTTTATTTGATGTCGGCCACAGCAGCGATCATCGTGCCCTATACGGCGCAAGCGCAGGACGTGCCGGTTGATGCCGACGGCGGCCTGACGGAAATCGTCGTTACCGCGCAAAAGCGCGAGCAGAACCTTCAGGACGTCCCCGTAGCGGTCACTGCGATCAGCGAAGAAACGCTGATCAGCCGCAATGTGAACACCGTTTCCGACCTGCCGCGTCTGGCGCCCAGCCTGACCGTGACGCAGGGCAACGTCCCCACCAACAACTCGATCAACCTTCGCGGCATCGGCACGACAGCGTTCAGCACCGGCATCGAGCCTTCAGTTGCGGTAATTGTTGATGACGTCGCCCTGCTGCAGCAGGCGCAGGCTTTTTCGGGCCTTAGCGACATTTCGCGCATCGAGGTTCTGCGTGGACCGCAGGGTACGCTGTTCGGCAAGAACGCGTCGGCCGGCGCGATCAATATCGTCAGCAAGGGCGCAACCGAGGTGTTGTCCGGTTCGGTCATGGGCCGGATCACATCTGATGACGAATACCGCATCGATGCCTCGATTGCCGGCCCGATCGGCGAAGGCATCGGCTTCCGGCTCAACGGCTTTTACGGCGATCGCAAGGGCCACATCCGCGAACTCAACAGCGGCGCTCGCCTCAACAACGACGAAAGCTATGGCATCCGCGCTCGCCTGGAGCTGGAGCCCGCCGATGGCATCAAGATCGACCTCACCGCCAGCCGTTCGGTATCCGAATCCAATGGCGCCGCCAGGACCTTCCGCTCGGTGCCCGCAGGCGCAGCCGTGTTCGGTGCTCCCCTCACCGCCAGCCTGGTCGGCATCCAGCCTGGCCCGGACAACTATTCGCTTCGGATCGATAAGCCGCTGTTCAACAAGAGCCGCCAGAACACCTTCGCTGGCCGCATCACGGTGGACCTCGGCTTTGCCGATCTGATTTCCGTCACCAGCTATCAGGACTGGCGCTTCCGCTTTCTGGAAGATTTCGACCTGATCACCGGCCCGGTGCTTGGCCTGCCGACGGGTATCGTTGCCGAAAGCACGTTCCATGCGAAGCAGTTTGCACAGGAAGTCCGCATCGTATCGCCCTCCACCGGCGACTTCACCTATGTTCTGGGCGGCTTCTATCAGGACGGCACCACCGACCGCACGTTCGCGCGTGGTCCCTCGGGGCCGGTCGTGGCGAACTGGGCTTCGCAGAGTGGAACCGAAAGCTACGCCGCATTCGGCCAGTTCACCTATGATCTGGCAGCCACCACGCACATTGATGTCGGCTTGCGCTGGAACCATGAGAAGGTCTCGGTCGAGTTCCTCAACAACGTGCGTCCGGCAACGCCGCCCGCCAACAACGCGACCTGCCTTGCCCTGTGCGCCGGGTCGGAGACTGACAGCGTCGTCACCGGCAAGGTCTCGCTGCGCCAGGATCTGTCCGACGCCGTCATGGCCTATGCCTCGTTCGCACGCGGCTACAAGGGCCAGGGCTATGACATCAGCAGCGGCTTCACCCCTGCGCGTATCGCCAACATCGTCCGGCCTGAAACCTCCGATGCGTATGAACTCGGCCTCAAGTCGCGCTTCTTCGACAACAAGGTGCAGCTGAACATTGCCGCGTTCCTCAGCAACTTCTCTGACTTCCAGGCGCAGTCGGGCATCCTTCTGCCGGACAACACCATCCAGCTGACGCTGAACAATGTCGGCAAGGTCCGCACCAAGGGCTTTGAAGTCGAGCTAAGCGCACGGCCGATCCCCGAGCTGACCATCGACGGTGCCTTCAGCTATACCGACGCCAAGGTCATCCGCTTCCCCGGTGCGCAGTGCTATACCGGGCAGGTTGCTGGCTGCGTCGATCTGGATGGGGCCGGTCCCTCGACCGTCCGCGGTCAGGATCTGGCTGGCAAGCGGTTGGGCAACGCGCCAAAGGTGAAGTTCAACGTGGGTGCGACCTATGATGTGCTGTTGCCTTCGCTGCCCTTCGACGCCTTCGTTCAGGCTGATTTCGCCTATCAGAGCGGCGTGAACTTCGACCTGCTGCAGAACCCGCTGACCGTCCAGGGCGCTTATGGCGTGTTCAACGGCAGCATCGGCATCGATCAGAACGAGCGTGGCGGCCTGCGCGTGGCCTTGTTCGTCAACAACCTGTTCGACAAGAACTTCGCTTCGAACATCAGCATCGCATCGGGCGGCAATGCCGGCCTGCTCACCCAAAACCTCACCCGCGATTCCCGCCGCTATGTCGGCCTGCGGGTCGGTTACGAGTTCTGACGCGACTGCAAGACAAAGCAGGCCATCGACCGAACAGGTTGATGGCCTGTCTTGCTAGATAACATGTGAATTCCCGAGAGCTGATCATCGGCATCATCAGATGCGCCATGCGGAGACTGCAATTGCCTGTTGTTCCCTTTCTGGCTGGCGCTCTCGTCGCATGAAACTCTCCGGACCAAAGCTGCGCTGGTGGATCATCGCCCTGGTAACGCTGGGCACGATCCTCAACTATCTGGCGCGCTCGACCCTGTCGGTCGCCGCGCCTACGCTCAAGACCGAATTTGCGATGACGACCGAGCAGTACAGCTGGGTCGTGCTGGCGTTCCAGGCGAGCTACACCGTCATGCAGACGGTCGCAGGATCGGTGCTCGATACGCTCGGCACGCGGCTCGGCTTCTTCCTGTTCGCGCTGGGCTGGGCGTTTGCCAATATGGCGCATGCGTTTGCCACCGGCTGGCAGAGCCTCGCGTTTTTCCGCACACTGCTGGGCGCAACCGAGGCAGCGGCGATCCCCGCCGGGGTAAAGACCGTCGCGACCTGGTTTCCGCCGCGCGAACGATCGCTTGCCACCAGCCTGTTCCAGATGGGCACCAGCGTCGGCAACATGATCGCCCCGCCCCTGGTCGCCTTCTGCATCCTCGCTTGGAACTGGCAGGCCGCGTTCATCGTCACCGGCGCGCTCAGCGTGGTGTGGGCCGGCATGTGGTGGGTCGGTTACCGTGACCCCGAAGATCATCCGCGCCTCACCCAGCAAGAAGCCGACCTGATCGCCAGCGGACGCAAGGATGATGTCGCGCACAAGCCGGCGACCAAGAAGGACGTTCTCAAGAGCCGCTCGTTCTGGGCGATCGCGACGCCACGTTTCCTGTCCGAACCCGCCTGGCAGACCTTCAACTTCTTCATCCCGCTCTATCTGGTTGCGGTCTGGAATCTCGACCTCAAGTCGATCGCCTTGTGGGCGTGGATGCCGTTTCTCGCGGCGGATTTCGGGAGCCTGGCGGCCGGCCTGCTGCCGACCTGGTTGATGAAGCGCGGCGCCTCGCTGCTCGCCTCTCGCAAGATCACGATGACGATCGGCGCGCTGTGCATGATCGGCCCTGCGTGCATCGGCCTGGCGACGTCGCCCGCGATGGCGATCGCCCTGTTCTGCGTCGGCGGCTTTGCTCATCAGATGCTCAACGGCGCGCTGATCACCTTGTGCTCGGACGTGTTCGACCAGAGCACTGCGGGCACCGCCAGCGGCATGGCCGGGACCTCCGCCTGGATCGGGGGCATGCTGTTCACGCTTCTGATCGGCCAGAGTGCGGACACGTTTGGCTACAACCCGCTGTTCGTGGCGCTGGCCGCGCTAGACCTGCTGGCCGCAGTCGTGCTGTGGAGCCTGCTCAGGGCGCCCGCGCCGGGATCGCGCCAGGTCGCATGATCGTCCAGCCGGCGAGCGCGTGACCCGCGCGCGCTGCGTCGGCGCAATCCGCACCATCGATCCGCGCGGCCAGATAGCCCGCGTTGAAGGCATCGCCAGCGCCGCTGGTATCGACAGGCGCAAGCACTGCCGCAGGCGCAATCACGCGGCCATCGGGCAAGCGGCATCCGCCCGCCCCCAATTTGACGACCGTTTCGGCGCACCCCATGCTTTGCCAATGCGCAGCGACGGCTCCGGCATCGCGATCGCCCGATAACGCGGTTTCGTCCTCGATCGTGGGCAGACCGATCGTCGCCACCGCGATGGCGGCATCGCGCACCTGCCGGGCTTCAGCGATATCGTTCCACAGGCGCGCGCGATAATTGCCATCGAACACCACCTGGCCGCCCCGATCGCGCCGTGGCGATCAGACGCGCGCGTGCATCGGGCGGCAGGATGGCCAGTGTGATCAGCGAAAAGCCCAGCACGTCGGCGTGGGCGGCCTGATCGAGCGCCTCATCGGATTGCGGCAGATCGAACATCGCGCGGGCAGCGCTGGTATCGCGCCAATAGGCAAAGCTTCGTTCACCGGCCGCATCGGTGGTGATCGCATACAGGCCGGAACTGCGCGAGGGATGCGCAAGCACCAGGCGAGTGTCGAGGCCCTCGGCCGCCCAGCGGGCCTTCATGTCGCCGCTCAGCGGATCGCTTCCGATCGCGGTCAGATAGGCTGTGTCATGCCCCAGCCGCGCAAGATGGATCGCGGTGTTGAGCGTATCGCCGCCATGGCCCAGCTGCCAGCCGGACCCGGCCCGCGCGAGTTCGAGCATCGCTTCCCCAATGAAGACCAGGCGCACCGGTCACCAGTTCCACATGGTTCCGTCTTCAAGCCGCGCGACCGGCAGGTAGGCGGGCTTGTAGGGATATTTGGCCGCCAGAGCTTCATCGATATCGACGCCATGGCCCGGCGTCTCGCCGCAGAACAATTCGCCAGCCGCGAAGTGGTAATCGTGCGGGAACACCGCGTCGGTTTCCTCGGTGTGGCGCATATATTCCTGAATGCCGAAATTGGGCACCCAGGTGTCGAAATGCAGCGCGCAGCCCATGGTGACGGGCGACAGATCGGTCGCGCCGTGGCTGCCGGTGCGGATCTGGTACAGTGCAGCGAAATCGGCGATCCGGCGCATGTGCGTGATCCCGCCCGCGCCGACGATGGTGCAGCGGATGTAATCGATCAGCTGGTTCTGGATGAGATCCTTGGCATCCCAGATCGTGTTGAAAATCTCGCCCACCGCCAGCGGCGTGGTGGTGTGGTGGCGCACCAGCTTGAACGCCTCCTGATTTTCGGCAGGCGTGCAATCTTCCAGCCAGAACAGCGAATAGGGCTCCAGCGCCTTGCCCAGTTGCGCCGCCTCCAGCGGGGTGTAGCGGTGGTGGCCATCGTGCAGCAGATGATGGTCGAAGCCATAGGTTTCGCGCAGCTTGTCGAACAATTTGGGTACGTAATTCAGCGCCTTGCGCGTATCCCAGCCGGTGACCGACGGCAGCTGCGCATCGGCAGGTTCGTAATACAGCTTGCCGCGCCCGACGCCATACGCATCCTTGACGCCGGGAACCCCGGTCTGCGCGCGAATGGCCTTGTAGCCCATGTCGATATACTGGCCGACCGCATCCACGGTCTCGGCAATATCGCTGCCATTGGCATGACCATAGACCATCACGCCATCGCGGCTGCGTCCGCCGAGCATCTGATACAGAGGCATATTGGCCATCTTGGCCTTGATATCCCACAATGCCATGTCGACTGCGGCGATCGCGCGCATCGTTACCGGACCGCGCCGCCAATAGGCTCCGCGATAGAGGTACTGCCAGATATCCTCGATCCGCCGCGGATCCATGCCGATCAGGCAAGGGATGACATGATCCTCGAGGTACGAAACCACCGATTTCTCGCGCCCGTTGAGCGTCGCGTCGCCGATACCGTAAACACCCTGATCGGTCATGATCTTGAGAGTGACAAAATTGCGACCCGGGCAGGTTACCAGCACTTTTGCAGCGGTGATCTTCATTGTCTCTCTCCTGATAACCTGATCGCCATATCGCCCAACCGCAAATATCATATTCGGTCAACCATTTTTTGCAGATTGGCTTTACCAAAAAATTTGCCTGGTCGCATTCGGATATGACCGGAGAATGTACATGGCGGCTCAATGTTGCCCGCTTCACGCAATCTCAACGTGAACAACACGAACGGCCCAGCTGCCATCGCTGTGCGTGACCGCTCAGGTGAGCAGGTACACTTGGGACGCGAACTGGGATAAGCCGGTTCGCATGATGCTCACTGGTCAGATCAACCCGATTGCTGGCAGGTGGAGGCTGGCCACCGAATGCCGGGTTGCGGGCAACGGGACGCATCATGCCAAAAATTGGCGAACAACTTGACCGGAGCCTCAGCACGGGAGGCTCCGTCAATTCGCTCGGGCCGATGGACTGGATTGGCCTATTGCCGTGGGACAGCCATCTGGCCGGGGCGTTCAGGAAGAAAGCCAAGATGTTGAACCAGCCCTTGTGCGGACGTCAGTCCGCCGGTCGCCTTGCCCATGTTCAAGATCTGCAGTTTTCGCACCAGCGCCTCAGCGCTGGTGGCGATGGGTCTTTACCGGTGCCGTTTCTTCAAATCGCACGCTGGCCACCTGCAGCGCGTTGCCACCCGGCATCTCGAAATCGACAAACGCAGTCCCCCCGGTCGCACAACAGCCGCCGTCGCCGGATCGCTTGACCGGGGCGGCGACCAACATATGCCTGAAATCGAAATCCACTCCCGCGGCCATCCGGAAGCCAGGCGGCAGCATCGCCGATGCCTCATCCAGCAGGGCATTGACGTCGAATGTCGTCCAGCCCTGCTCGTGACGTGACAGGAGAATATCGGCATTTCCTCCGCCGCTGCCGCCATATCGACCGGCGGCGTGGACAATCATCAGCGCGGCACTGTTTTGCACCAGTTCCGGCGGTGAGAACCAGCCATCAGTCTGGTGCGTCGACAGAATTATCCGGTCCAGTTGCTCGATACCTTCCACCAGTATCAGCATTTCGGTGCGCGGACCGTCCTTGGGATGCAGTGCCACGAGTTGCCAGGTCAGCGGCCGGCCCTGTTCGACCAGCTCGATCCGTCCAGTCGCCAGCGGCACGCACGGCGCCCTGCTGCGATACAGGCAGCGGATGGTGAGCGTCGCCGCCCAATCTTCTTCAACGACAATCGCGTTTTCGATACTCTCGCGGTCACAACCGCTTTGATATCCTCCGTCAGGGCACACCTGCACCTGTGGATTGGACGCTTCGGCCGGCTTGTCGAGATTGGCCGCTGTGGCTGGGAGCGTGGTCTGGGACGGCAGCAAGACTAACGCCAACGCTGATGCGATGGAGCGTCTGGCCCTGCCGATCCTGGCACTGATCATCACTTGCAGATTCCCAGCCATTCCATGACTCTCGCCATCGCACGCTCTTCGCTTTTCACATAGGCGGCATAGTGCCTGTCAGCATCGCTTGCAGCCTTGGCCTGCATCCGGTCGAAATAGGCGGCATCGTCATCCTCACCCATTTCCCGCCGCGCCCGACGCTGCCAATAGGTCTTGCGTCGGCTGGCATTCGCCGCGCTCAGTTCACGCAGGAGCGATCCTGTGAACCTGGGATCGCCTGCATTGCTCACCGTCTGGGTCCAGCGATCCCACATCGCACTGCATGTCAGCATTTCAGACAGGGTCTGCGGTGAAAGCCCGCTGCTGGCAGCGGCCTGATACGCCGCATTATGCGCCTGGGCGCTTGCCTCTGGCGCGTCGGCAGCGGCAGGACTGGACGCCAGTTCGATGAAGAGCAAGCCGGTGAGGATTTTGCGCAATACGGTCATGCCCCAAGCCTCCCCGCTTCGGCGCAACCATCCTGAATGCCAAGCTTGCATCCCAGGCCGAAGAACCTCTTGGCGGCCGGGCGGTCTATCGTTCCGCCTTGACCATCGCGTGCCATCATGCCTGCGTTCATGCAGGCTCCTGCATTACCGGTATTGCACGCCTTGCCGAAGCTGACGCGGGCCCCCGCCTGATCAGGCGCCAGGCCTGCCCCTGTATATTGCGCCACACCGAATTCGAGGCATCCGTCCGATTTCCCTGCCTTGCACGACAGATCGAACGATTTCGCTGCGCCTGCGGCATCGACAGCGCCGCCCTGGCCGTCGCGCTGCATCAGGGCCAGTGCATAACAGCCATCAGCGGCATAACCGGGGCACGATTTTGCCAGATACTGCCTTGCGAGTGCAAAGTCCGGTGCACGACCGACCTTGCCATAAAAATAGTTGGTGCCCAGATCATAACAGGACGTCGCAAGGTTTGCCTTGCAGGCGGTCGCCAACGGCGCAACCGACCCTGCATAATCCTGCAGACCACCGCTACCGGACTTGAGCATCGAACCGAACACTTCGCAGGATTTTGCCAGGCCGTTTGTACAGCCAAGCTGATAGGCCTTGCGCGCCAGCGCGAGATCCTTCGGACCGCCCTGCCCCTTGGTTGCCATCGAACCTAGGTTGTTGCAGCTTGCGCCTACGCCATCGGTGAAGCAGCCGAGCTGATATTTCGTGCGCGCAGTGGCAAGATCACCGGCATTGAACGCAGCCTGTCCCGCCAGAGCGTTGCCGCCCCCGCCTGGTTCGATGGCAACAACGTCCACCTTGGCGACTGCTGCCTGTTGGCTGTCTACTACCTTCTGCTCAGACCTTGGGTTGAGCGAGCATGGCTCATTCAAGCGCAGGGTCTTTTCGTGGTCGAGCGCCCAGCCGATCTCGTCATCGGTCACTTTGCGCCTGTTTGGCGCCGTGCTGTTGATGTTGGCAAAAATGCTATCGTATTTTGCCTTGCAGGCGCGTTCCTGCGGCGAAGACCGGTCGACCTGGGCGCTGGCGTCGGCCGCCATCGGTCCAAGCATCATTCCAAAGCCGAAAACGGCAGCCAATATGCGTTTCATTGATCTGGTCCTGACTGGTTGGTGGATCAGCGCCGACAGGTCGGGCTGCTGGAATTGACGGCACCGCCGCAATGATATTGGCGATATTGATTGCGCACCTGCTGGCGAACGTCGGCGCTGCTGGGAACATAGGCCGGCAGGCTGGGCGTATAGCTTCTGCTCGACGCGCCCATGCCCGCACGGCCATTTTGCGCTTCCCAGCGGCGCGAGCTTGCACCGGGGGTGTTCGAGCAGTTGAATATCCCGCAGTCATCCGACCGCTTGCGGCTGGCGATTTGGGATGCTGCGATGTTGGCGACCGGGCCGGATCGAAACCAGAATTCCAGAACATGGAAATGATCGTCCGGAATGCTCTGCAAGGCACCGGCGCGGGCCGCCGCCAGGGTTGCCGCCTCGGCCTGCGGTACGGAGCGGCTATGATACAGGGCGTAGTAGAGCGCCTTGTCATAATCGCGCTGCCCCATCAGGCTGTTGAAGATCGCTTCTTTCTGCGCGCGGGCATCCAGCGCGGCCTGACGCTGCATCTGTTGCTGCGCTTCAATCTTGCGGCGCCGTTCCTGCAATTGTCTGCCAAAGGCGCACACCTCGCGACTTTCGGGATCAGCGGGCTTGCAGGCCCCGAGTGCAACCTGCTCTGCGGGCAGATACTCGTTCAGCGTATAATAGATATGGGCCAGGTCGATGCATGACCGGCGGTTGCCAAAATCGCAGTTGATCCTGCGATAGCGCATCGCCTTGGCGACATCGAATTGCGGGGAGTCGCCATTGGTGAACACCGCTTCAGCCACTTCGCAGCCATCCCGATCCTGCCCGGCGCAGGCGCGCGTCGCAAAATTGGCCGCGCTTGCCAGATCGCGTTCGACATCGCCTTCGCCTGCGAAGAAAATCAGGGCGAGACGGCCGCAGGCCGCCGTCTCGTCGGCCGCGCAGGCCTGCTGCAGGAAGCGCAGGCTCATGAAGGCATCATAAGCCGGATCGTTGGGATCGGACAGGGTCATACCCACAGCCCGGCAGGCGGATGGGTCGCCAGCGTCACACGCGGCTATCCGTGATGGGAGATCGCTTGTCATCGCCGCGTTGGTAGGATCATGGCCAAGCGAGACAATCCACAGCAGGAGCATGACCGCCATGGCGCAACGTTTGGCGCTGCTTGGTCCCGCTGAAGGGACCTGGTGCATGGCCGACTTCATCGGCGGCACACCGAATAGGTTGCGGTCACGACCCCACGCTGATCGATCAATTTCCGGTTCTCGCACCCTCGCCCGATGGAGCCAACGGGCTGAGCTGTCGCCTGCCGCGCCTGTGCGGCGCGATCGTCGGCGGCGCGTTGTGCCCAGCGCTGGGCCTCTGCTTCGGTCTGCCGCTGCATCCGCATCCTGCGCTGATATTCGGCGAAAATCAGCCGGGTGGCGGGCGGATTGTACTGCCAGTAGAACTTGTTCGCGATCGCATATACCGCCTCGTCGCTCCATTTGCGCAGACCAGCGGCGCCCACCTCGACGATCAGCTTGCCCAGCAGGTCACCATCGGCATTGGCCTTGAACAGGTCTTTGCCATAGGGGTAATGAAACACAAGGTAATCGGCGACCGCGCCGTGATCGCCGGTGCGGTCTGCATAGCTGCGCAGGGCAGCAGCCGAGAGCGTGCCCATTGCATTCAGATCGCCTTCCTGCTGCACGGCCTGCCCGGATTTTTCGACGTACAAGTCTGCACAATCCTCCGCGACGAGCAGGACATATTTGTCCAGTTCGCTGCCGCCGTTCTTCTTCTTGTAGTCGCGCCAACTTGCATCCACCAATTGCTGGGCCTGGCGGCGCTGGGCTGCATCGCCACCGGTGACCTCGGCAAAATGCGTGAACGCGCGGTCGCTGCTGATTGGCAACCTCACGCCTTTTCTTGCCGCAAAATCGAGTGCCAGCGCACATTCATAGATGAGCTCTGAGTCATCGGCATTTGCCAGCGCGGCAGGCGATGCGACCAGCAGGCAGATAGCTCCGGTGACGATTGCCGCGATGCGTGAAGGTGTCATGGCGTGAGTTCCCGGCACTGCAGCCATCAGGATTGGATGACGGCCATCTCGCGGTCGCAGTCCTTCGACCGTGACTTCATGTGCGACAGCGCCTCATCGGCACCCATTACCCGCGCGCGCTTGTTGTACTTCGCCTTGGCCAGCTTGAGCGATTGCTCGCCATCGAGCCCGGTAACCCGTTCGAGCTGGCGGATAACATTCATCCAGTCCGCCGACCCGTATCGCAGCTTGACGTTGTTGCCCTCTGCGATGCTGACGACATAGGCACAGCCCGCTGCCATATCCATCAGCTTTTGCGGGCTGGGATCCTTGGCGCTGATTGGCACGATTGGGGTCGCGATCGCCACAATGGCCACACCAACCGCCAGCGAAATTGAACGCATGTCCTGTCTCCCCAAATGCAACAAGGAGAGCATGCAGCGCGGCCGCTCGAGTAGCCATGCACAAGGGCTGACATGAAAATGACAAACGCCGTTAGATTTCGCCTGCCCCTGACGAAAGCCGGACACGCAAGCGGCTGGATCACGGTCATCAGCGTTGCGCAACCAAGATCGGTTGCCCAGAGAAAAGGGTGCCAGCCTCGAAAGACTGACACCCCCCAGACAGTGAATTTGATCTGCGCTCGGGTCGCAATCTAACGCAGGTCTTCCACTGAAACCCAACCTCTTGTCCCGCAAGTGTCGGCCAACTCGCCGAACATTCCGTCCTTCCTGCCCGTCGGGATCAGCGTCGTCGCAGCGCGCAGCGGGCGGACCGACCGGGCACCAGCTGTGGCGCAGGCCAACATCTTGGGGTCGACAGCAACGGTGTAATTGGCTGCTGGCGCGGCTGCGGTTGTCCCATTGATCGCAGCTCCCGGCGAGATCGCCTGTGATGCCAACATGTTATATGCCGCCATGAATGCGCTGGTGGCCATCTTGCCATCGGCGAATGTACCATATTGGCCGGGCTGGCCTTGGCTGGCAGCACCCCAGTCTGAGCTGCTGAGGATTTTGATCGTCGATTTCTGGCTCTGCCCGCTACCCGAGAGGAGCGTCTGGTCGTGAGCGGGGGTCACCAGCCGCAGGCCTGCGGTCATCGTTTTCTTTCTCCCGCCCAAGCCGCCCTGCATCTGCCCGCCGAAAGGTACTTTGGAGATGAGTGCACCTGCCGCTCCTGATTGTACCAGGCCAGACGTGGGTGCGCTTTTGGCTACGTTCACTGTCTGGTCGATTTCTTCCTGCGACCCGGCCAGGGCGGACAGCAGATGTTTGGCAGGCTCTCCTTGTACAATCGCCCCGAACATGGCCTGAGAGCTGTAGAGTCCCGGCTTGGTCCAGCCCTGCGGATCGCCATCCGTGATTGCAGTGCTTGCATTAGGTACCGGGCAGGTCATCACCTCGACGTCGGCCGATCCCGGCTTTGCGCCCGCATAGGCAGGCGATCCAGCCATGGCCGCAACGGCGATGGCAGACAATGTCGCAGCAAACGGTTGTGTGCTGGTCATGGCTGCATGTCCTCGTTGTGGTTGATTTGCAGCCTCAAGGCTAGGCGCGGACAGACCGAAACGCCTGTTACAACCATTGACGGAAAGATGACAAAACGCGTTACCGCGGCGCCAGACGCAAACACGCTGGCAACACGACCGCGCGATTGCGCTTGCGACTAACGGAATTTGTAACAAGCATAATGTGCCAGCTTCGCTAAGGTCGTCTCGCCGACAGCTTGCCCTGCCCTTGTTGCTGCGGCAGTCTTTCGGGGCGGGAACCCACACGCGAATAGGACAGGCTCAACGACCATGCTGAAAATCCTGTATGTCGAGGATGATCAACGCGCGGCGGGCGAAGTGCAAGAGCTTGCAGCAGAAAATGGTGATCAGCTCGTATGGGAATCCACCGGCGCAGGAGGCCTGTTACGCGCCGGGCTGGAGAAGTTCGATGTCATCATCCTTGATCGGATGCTGGGTGATCTCGATGGCCTGACCATATTGCAGCGGCTTCGCGAAAGCGGGGTAGGCACACCCGTGCTGATGCTTTCGGCACTCGGCCGGACCAGCGATCGGTCCGAAGGACTGGAAGCTGGCGCGGATGATTATCTTGCCAAGCCTTTCGAAGCGCCCGAATTGATTGCCCGCATCCGGGCGCTCCACCGGCGGGCATCGGGACGCGAGCATAGCGCCGTCATCCTGTACGGCGCATTTGAGTGCCATGTGAAGGCGCGCACGGCGTTCCGCCAGAACCGCCACCTTTCGCTCAGCCCGCGAGAGTTCGAGCTGTTCCGCTATTTCATGGACAATGCCGGCGAGATCGTGACCCGAGAGATGTTGCTGCGCGACGTGTGGAACATGGCTTTTGATCCGCAAACCAACGTTGTCGATGTCAATATCGGGCGGCTGCGGCGCAAGCTGGAAGACGGCTATGCCACCGCGGCGCTGGAGACGATCTGGGGATCGGGCTACAGGTTGCTAGACGGCACATGATCTTCTCATCGCACCGTTCCATATTCACCCGCATCGTTGTCCTTGCCATCGCGCTGTCGGTGGTTCTGGTTGCCGGGCTGTGGTTGCTGACCGACCGCACGATTCGCGCTACGCTCGATGCATCGGCCCGCGAAGCGGTCGATGTTGATCTGGCCGGACTTGTCGACATTCACGCAAGCGGCGGGCAGCAGGAACTGGCCCGCCGCATCGGCGACCGCCTGATGATGAGGCCTGCCGATGGCAGCCTTCCTCACTACCTGCTCGCCGATGGTGCGGGACGGCGGATCGCCGGTGACATCAGCACATGGCCCGCCCTTGATGCGCGGGTTTCGGAAGGCGGCATGATCCGCATTGGCGAGGCAACCGACGCCTTCGCCCGGGCTACGCGATTGGGGCCTGATCTGCGGTTGGTGGTCGCCCATGAAGCGGCGGACGGACGACCGTTGCTGCAACGGGTTGCCCTCGTCTTTCTTGCAGGCGGTGGAGTGTTTGTCCTGACGGTCGGACTGTTCGGACGTACCGCCATCGGCCAGCTGCAACGCCGTATTGCAAGCATCAACCGCGCGTTTCGAGATCTGGATGCGCGGCATATCCGCATGCTGGCGGAAGGACGGCGCACCGACGAGATCGACGAACTCGCCGGGCATAGCGCGGTCGCTCTGGCCCGGCTGCGCGATTTGATGAAGGCCTATCGCGAAACCTCTGACCAGGTTGCGCACGAAATCCGCACGCCGGTGATGCACCTCGACCGGCGGTTGGCGAAGCTGCTTGCGGCCAAGCCCGACGCTGATACCGCCAATGCGCTTATCGCTGCCCGCACGGATATTCGCCATCTGGTCTCGACGCTGGAATCGCTGCTGGACATCGCGGCGAGCCGGGCACGGCGCGGCGACCGCATCGGCCTGAAACGCATTGATCTGTCCGCGCTGCTGGAGAGCATCTGCAACCTGTATGCCGACAGCTCGGAAGAATCGGGGCACCAGTTTGTCTGGACCATCGAACCAGGTGTGCATATCGATGGCGAGGAAACGCAACTGAGCAGGCTGATCACCAACCTGCTCGACAACGCCTTCAAATATGTGCCCCAGGGAGGGAGCGTCACAGTAACGCTTGGCGCCGGTCCGGTCCTCACTGTCGAAGACGATGGGCCAGGAATCCCCGAAGCGGACCGAGCCCGCGTGTTCGATCAATTCTACCGGAGCGACAATGTCGCTCAACACCAGCCGGGCAGCGGTCTGGGGCTGGCGCTGGCCCGCGCGGTTGCCGAACGCCACGGCCTGACGCTCGATCTGGTCGACAGCACGCAGGGTGCCAGCTTCAAGCTATCAAGGGAAACTCAATGATGCGCTTGCCAGTGCTTCTTGCCGTTGCTGCGTTCGTACTGGCATCGTGTACCCATGCGGCGCCAACCGCCGCGCCATCACCTTCCAGCCCTGCGGGCAAGGGATCGAACGCTGAATTGCTTGCCGATGCGCTGGCGCAGGCAGACCGGGCTGCATCGGCTGGAGACGACACTGGCCTGGCACGCCCGCTTGCGATGATTGCCGCACTCGATGCCCGTCCCCTGGACGCCGAGGGGCAAGCCGGACTGGAGCGCTGGCGGCGCAGGAGCCCCGACACGACTGCACCTCTGCGCGGTCGCACGCTGGGGCCTGGATATCGTCACGGAACGCTGAATGCGGGAGGCGATCTGCGGATCGAACAGACCTTCCTTTCGGGGCAAAAGGCATCGATCGCGCTCTCCACGCCCGATGGGGCGAAGCTGCGCCTGCAGGTCGTCGATGGTGCTGCGCATCCGGTGTGCCAGTACGAGGCGGCAAGCCCAAGTTGCGAATGGATCCCCATCTACACGCAACGGCATGTCATACGCCTCATCAATCCCGGCCGCCGGAAAACGCGTTTCTACCTTGTGATCGACTGATTGATCCCTAGTCTGCAAGAGACAGGGGGGAATTTGCATGCGTGTTTCGGTTGGACTGATGGCGCTTGGATCGTTTGTGCTCGCCGCGAGCGGGGCATCTGCATTGCAGGCACAGCAGCCTCCGCCGTCGCATCCAATTTCCAGCCCCGCCGCATTGCGCAGCGCAGCCGAGGCGATCGATCCCTTGGGCAAGGCGGCCGAGGCGGAAGCGGCATGGCAGGCCTATCTGGAAGCACTGGAGATCACGGGCGGTCCGGTCGCAGATCAGGCCTTCGCACTCAACCGCATGGGCGATTCGCGCTACTATCAGCAGAATATGCAAGGCGGTCTCGATGCCTCGCTCGAAGCAAAGCGTCGGCTGGAGGCTGCCAACGAAGCCGAAGGCGAACCGATGGCTGATACGCTGGCCAATATCGCGACCTTCCGCGGTGCGCTGGGTCAGTCGGACCTGGAACTTCCGCTGCAGGAGCAATCGCTGGCCATCCGCAAGCGCCTGTACGGCACGGATCCTACACGGCTACCTCCTGAACAGGCCAAGTCCTTGGGCCTGGGCTATCTCAACTATGCCAACGCCTTGTATACCGCCGGACGGTTCAGCGAGGCGGCCGATCTGGTCAAGCCATCGATCGACGGAGTCGTGACAGGCGAATTGCGCGATGCAACGCTGTTCGTGGCGATGTCCAGCGGTGCCAACATGCTGATTGATGCCGGGCGCACCGCCGAGGCGCTGGAACTGGCGCAGCGCGGAGTGACCACGGCGACTCAACTGCTGCCCGAGGAACATCCGTTTATCGGCTTTGCGCATGCAACGCTCGCCAAGGTTCTGTTGCAATCCGACCGGTTCGTCGAGGCGGAAGCGCCCGCGCGCCGGGCAGTCGATATCATGGTTGCCAAGCTGGGGCCGAACAATCGCAACACGATGACCGCCGTGCACAATCTGGGCGTCATTCTGGCGCGTCTGGGGCGGTTCGAGGAATCGATCGCCCTCACCATGGCCGGGCATGACGCAGTGCGCAAGATCGATCCCGGCAACAGCATCAACCAGCTGGTCAGCGCGTCCAACGCAGCGCACGAGGCAGGCAAACAGGACATGGCGCGGGACCTGGCGCAGCGCGCCGCCAGCGTTGCTGAAACCGTACCCGATGGCGACAGCCGGGCGGCGAAAGGGCTCACCGTGCTCGCGCTCCGGCAGGATGAGGCTGGCGATGCGAAAGCCGCGCTGCAAACGTTGGACAGCATCGTCGCCCGGCGTGCCAGAGCAGGCGTCGCGTCCAACGACACCGTGCTGGACCTCCAGCGCGGCCTTTTCCAGATCAAGGCAGGCGATCGCGAGGCGGGTTGGAAGCTCGCCTCACGTGCTGCCACGGCAATCGAGGCTGACCTGATCGCCGACGCCGAACGCTTCGAACTGGGCGCCGATCTGGCGAGCTATTACGAAACCATCATGCATATGGTCGAGGCCGCGTTCGCGGCAGACCGGCCAGATGATGCGCTGCATGCGTTTGAACTCGCCGGATGGGGCGTCAATGCCCGCACCCGGCAGCTACTGGCACTCAAGACCAGCGTCGAGGATCAGCCCGCGCTGGCAGGAAAGGTCGAGGCTTTCGAAACCGGCAGCGCGCGCCTGCGCATCCTGTACCGGGAGCGCGCCGCACTGCTGGCGAGCGACAAGACCGAGGCCGCAGCGGCGCGCGCAAGCGAGATTACCACGCTGGCGGATTCCCTTGCGCAGCTTCGCGCAGAACTTGTCACCGCAATCCCCGATTTTGGCCAGTGGGTCCGTCCGGCAACGCCAACGGTCCAGCAGGTGCAGGCACGGCTCAGCCCGGACGAGGCGATCCTGATTGCGATGCCCGGCAGAAGCCGTACGTTCACCATGGTCATCACCGCCAATGGGGCGGTCATGGCCTCAAGCGAGCAAGGTCGCCCGACTGTCCGCGCTCTGGTATCTGATCTGCGGTTGACGCTTGATGGCAAGCGACCAAGCGAAGTCGCCGGATTTGCCCGGAATGCCGCTGCGCTGCACGATATCGTTCTGCCCGAACGCGCGGCCGCCGCGCTGGCGGGGCACAAGCGGGTTGCAGTGGTCACCAGCGATGCCCTGTCGCGGCTGCCGTTCAGCGTGCTGCTTCCTGCAGTCCCGTCAGTGGATCAGAAAGACTTCAAGGGCATGGACTGGATGGCTCGCCGCCATGCCTTTTCGATCGCCCTCACCCCATCGGCCGCTTTTGCCAAGCGCGATGACGGCGCAACGCGGTTCAGTTTCCTGGGCGTTGGGGCACCGACCTTAAGCGGCGTGGCAGACCCGGCAAACGGATCGGTGAACCTGTTTCGCGGCGGGTCTGCCGCGATTGAGGATGTGCGGTCGCTGCGCCCGCTGCCTGCATCGGCTGGAGAAATCGCGAAGGTGGCCGCGATCCGGCAATTTTCGACACGCCTTGCGCTCACCGGGGATGATGCCACCGAACTGCGCGTAAGACAGGCGAGCGGGACAAACTACGCGGTGCTGTTGTTTGCTACCCATGGGTTGATGGATGGCGAAGTCGCAGGGCTGAACGAACCGGCGCTGGTGCTCACCCCGCCTGCCCAAGCAGGCAGCGCCGAGAATGACGGGCTGTTGCTGGCGAGCGAGATCGGGGCGCTGGGCCTCGGTGCCGATTTCGTGATCCTCTCTGCGTGCAACAGCGCCGCCGGTCGCAATGAGACAGCGCCCGCCTATACCGGACTGGCAAACGCTTTTCTGGGATCGGGTGCGCAGGGATTGCTGCTCTCGCACTGGCGGGTGCGGGATGATGCAGCGGCCTATCTCAGTACCCTCACCGTGGAGCGCGCGCTTGCCGGGACACCGCATGCAGAGGCTTTGCGTCAGACGCAGATCGCGCTGATCGACGGCAAGGCCGGCATAGCCGATAGCGCCAATCCCTCGATCTGGGCGCCGTTCGTCCTGGTGGAACGATAAGCACAGCGGCAGTCGAAGCTGCAGCCGCAGCCGCAGGCGCAGGCGCAGGCGCAGGCGACACGCCATAACGCGGTTTGTCATGATTTGCGCAACGCTTGTCACGGGCCCGAACGGGCGCGCTGGCCTATCCCTTCGCTTGCAACCAAACGAGGAGCAAGGGGGCCATCATGCGCATTTCCAATGTCATCACCGCATCGGCAGTTGCACTCAATGTTCTGGCCTATGCCGCGTTGACACCTCCCGCAGCGGCGCAGAGCGAAAGCGACCTGCGCCAGGCGATGGAACAGCTCAAGGCCGGGCAGGCAGAAGCCGCATATGCGACGTTGAAGGGGCTGGAGGCTCAGGGTGCTGGCAACCAGGATTATGACCTTGCGCTGGGCCTGGCCGCGCTGGAAAGTGGCCGCCATGGCGAGGCAATCATCGCGTTTCAGCGGATCCTGGCGCAGAACCCCGGCAATGCGCGCGCCCAGGCCGAACTTGCGCGCACCTATGCCGCCGCTGGCGATATCGACACCGCACGCGCCGAGTTCGATACCGTGCGCGGAGACCCTTCGATCCCCGATCCGGTCCGCAACCGGATCGACGGGCTTGTCCGCAACATCGACCGCCAGATCGCGGGCGGCGCAGCCGAACTGACCGGCTATGTCGATTTCGAGGGTGGCCGCGACAGCAACATCAACACCGCCACCGACGCGACATCGGTCACCTTGCCACTGTTCGCATTTCTGGGGCCGGCCAATCTGAACGGTGCCGCGCGGCAGCAGGATGCGGGATTCTACCAGATCCAGGCCGGGATTTCCGGATCTCTGCCGCTCGGCCGCCAGACCCGGCTGTTTGCATCGGCACTTGGCAACTGGCGCGACAATATCGACAGCCGGTTCGTCGATCAGGCATCGGTCGTGGGCACGGTGGGCATCGCGCACAGCCTTGCCAACGGGGATGTCATCTCCGGTTCCGCGCAGGGCCAGCGCTTCTGGCTGGGCCGCAATGGCTTTCGCACCAGCACCGGCGGTGATTTGCGTTATACCAAAAAGCTGGCGTCCGATCGCGCGCTGTCGGTCAGCGGGCAATTCTTCCGGCTGAATTTTGACGGCAATCCACTGCTCGATGCGGATCGGTTCTCCGGCAGCATCACCTATGCCGACAAGGCTGTCTTCGGCGGCATTGGTGGCGGCAAGGAAGAGACGCGGCGTGCAGGAGCCGATCAATTCAGCTTTGCCTTTGTCAACGCCCAGCTGGGTGGCGAACTCGATCTGGCAGACAAGGCAGCCCTGATCGGCGGGGTCAGCATTGAGCATCGCGACTATGACGCCCGCGACCCACTGTTCCTCACGGGCAGACGCGACACGCAATACGATGTGTCGCTGGGCGTGCGCTACCGGTTCACCGAGACATTGAGCGTCCGTCCGCGCGTCACCTACACCCGCAACGACAGCAATCTGGCGCTCTACGATTATGACCGCTGGACCGCCTCGATAGGCGCCCGCTTCAGCTTTTGAACCTTGACCGACCAGCTTTTGACCGACCAGCTTTTGGGAGACCACGCATGACCCGGACCCGCCACCGCAACACCTCTGTCATGACCGATGTGAAACTGGCCACCGCAAGCGCTCTGGCGACGACTGTGGTCATCTTGCTGGCGCACGCGACACCTGCCTTCGGCGCGGACCGGGTTTTCGCATCGGCAGGCGCAGGCAGTCCGTCTGCCGCCAATGGCGCGGGCGAACAGCAGATCGCATCGGGGACAGTGCAGCTCCGGCTTGATGACGGGACCTTGATCAGCATTGTCGGCCCGGCGCGCTATGCGATCGATGCCGGCGGGCAGATCAGGGTTCTCAGCGGCAGCTTCACCGCCGCTGCACCCCAGGGCAGTTTACCAAGACCCATTGTTGCCGGCAGCGGCAGTCAGGTGACGCTGAGCTCCGGCGGCAGCACGAGTGGCAAGATTGGTGCAGATGGCGGATTTTCAGGCTTTGCCCTGACCGGATCGATGCAGATCGCCAGCGGAGGAAAAACGCGAGGCTTCTCCGCGGGTAACGCCTTCCGGGCCGGTGCAGGCTCACCTCCGTCGGCGGCAATAACCGCCGGGGCGCAACCCAATCGCAGCGGTGGCCAAACCGCGCTGCAGCAAGTGTATCAGGCGCAGGCGGCGGCTGCGCAATATCTGGCCAACCCCAGCCAGACCACGCCTGCGGCACTTGGCTTTGCCGGGGTGTCGCAGACGCAAACGTTGGTTCCCGGTACGCTGCAAGCAGCGACAACGCCTGCGCAATTTCAGTCGTTGGTGCAGGCGCAAACCGGTCAGCTTGATCCCGACATCGCGTTGCGGTTCATCACCGAAATTCTGACGGCCGCCAGAAGCGGGACGCTGGGGTCCTATTCCGGTCTGACGCCGACGCAGATTCAGGCGTTGCTGTTCAACCTCCAGACCTTTGGTGCCCCCGCCAGCCTTTCGCAGACGCAACTGGAAGAGTTTCTGCGCGCACTCGGCGCGGCAGGCTATGCCATCTCCGGCATCAGCGGACAGGGGCCAAGCTTCGGGTCTATCGCCGATCTGCTGGCGCTGGTCGCGTCAGGCGGAACAATCCCGCCAGGCGATCCGACGGTGCAGGCTCTGGTCGACCTGCTGTTTTCGGGCCTGTTCCCTCCCGGCCTCGATCCCAATGAACTGGCGCGGCTTTTCCGTCTGGCAGGCTATACTGTCCCGCCGCAGTTCGGTGGCGGTTCGGGTGGTGGCACCGGAGGAGCGCCAACACCCACTCCAACGCCAACGCCCACGCCGCCCCCTCCCCCGGTGCTCACCGCATCCGATGGCATGCGGCCCGATGGAACGCGCAGCGATATCAACCTGGCCTTTGCGATCCTGACAGAAACCGGACAGGCATCCCCCGTCACGCTTCTGTTCGACAATGGGGCGTTCGTGGGCTTCCGTCGACCAAGCGGGTTCGAGCAGCTGTTCACGGGTCGAACCGAGGCAGAGAAGGGCGGCGACAAGGGCGTGATCGGATGGACCCGCCTCACTGGCGGGACACGCGCGCTGGGAGCCGTGCGTGGCCCCAATAGCGGCGATCATTTCATCTTCGGCGTGCCAATCTCCAATGCCCCGACAGGCGGGCTAATCAGTTATGACTTGATCGGGTATACCAGCCCCACGCTGCGAGATGACAGTTCGGCGCCAGGCTCGTTCAACGGCAAGTTTTCCGTGAGCTTTGGCGGGGCGCAGACACTGGCAGGGCTGGAGGCGACGATATCGCTCGCGGATTCGGTGTATAACGTCATGTCGTCGGGGGGTGTTCTGGCGCCCAGCGTGCCGGTTCTCGGGCGCGAGGGCAGATTCAACGGAACCATCGATCTGCCCGATGGCCTGGGCATTGCCTGCAACACCGGCAAGTGCCGCTTCGTCTTCAACGGCTTTCTGGCAGGTGACGGGGCCAGCCATGCAGGCTTTGCCTATACCATTCGCGACGATGCGCTGAATGTTTTCAAATGGATCGACGGCACTGCGGCCTTCGCCCGCGCCGCCAATACTGGCGGGCCCGCCAACCCGATCACCAAGACCTTCCGCGGGGTCAAGGTCGACGGGTCCTTCACCCAGCCAGGCATGGGCAACTTCGCCTCGGCGCTGGATGTTTCGAGCAACTTCCTGACTCGAGGTGAAATCCAGGCAGACGAAGGCCGCGCCATCCGCATTGCCGGCTATGCCGATGGGCCGGCCGGAAACCTCTCGGCACTGTCTGCAGTCACCGTCGATGCTGGCATCGGCAATGCGCAACGCACCATCGGGACCGCGCGCAATGCGGACAATGGCGCGATCGGCAATGTGCTGGGCTGGACCCGCTGGACCGACGGGGAATTTGCCAACACCAAGGGTGGCAAGCGTGTCCTTTCGGGCAGTGAATCGATCCATTACATTTACGGTTCGCGCGCCACGGGCACCTTGCCTGCAGGCCGCGCCGAATATGCCGTGGCCGGCGGCACCCGCCCTACCCGCGTCGATGGGATGGGCAGTCCGGGAACCTTCCAGGGGGGAATCGCAATCGACTTTGCGACATTGAAAATGGGATGGGACACGATCATCGGCATGGGAGATGACCGGTTCAACTTCCTCTCGAGCGGCGGGCTGCAAAACCTGTCTGTCAATGTCAGCAATCTCGGCAATGGCAGAGTGAGTTTCGCCGGCGATGGCACGGTGATCTCGGAAAAAGGCCGCTGCCAAGGCTGCACCGGAACAGCCAGCGGCTTTGTCAGTGGTCCAGATGGCCGCTTTGTCGGCTTTTCCTACCAGATTGGAACGGTCGACTTTGGCTCGCTCCACGGCGTTGCAGGATTTACCCGGCAATAGGCTGACGGCTTCCATCACAGGCGCCATGCTGCCCCTGCGGATCAGATTTACGCGCCCCCCTAGCAATGATAGCCCAGTAATGGGGCAAGGGGGAGATGCCGATCATGCATTCCATATTCACAAGCGCTGCGATTTTCAGGTGGTTGCTGCCATTCACGGCATTGGCGATGACCAGCATCGGGGCACCGCTCAACGCTCGTACCGCCGATTGCGATGTTGCTGCACAGCAGCAACAGCGAGCCAGAGCGCGTGTGGGGGCCGTTCGTGGAATGCCGGCCCCCGCCAGCAACGCGGGGCAGACATCCACGACACAGCTCGCAAAGCGGCTTGAACGTCAGATCGAAGAGGGAGGGCTGCCGCCGACAACCGCACTTCTGTTCTACACCCGAGCCGCTGACGGCAGCCTCAATGTGTGCCTGGTCAACCGCAATGGGCTGGCGGCATCAGCGCTATCCGAAACCGATGAAAGTTCGCTTCTCAAATCGGTGCAGGCGCTTCGCTGGGCCTATGGCGTTGAAGAGCTGCAGCAGGTCCGTGCCGCGCGGCGATCGGCCGACCCATTGCCGCCCCCTCCGGACGTTCTGCTTGCACCCGAAACAGCCGAAACCGATCTGACCCGCGTGCTGCTGCCACCATCCATTGCGTCGATGCTGGCGGGCGTGGAACATCTCATCATTGTACCTGCAGGCTCGATTGGGACAGTACCGTTTCCGGCACTGAAGCCGTTCGGCAATACCGATGCTCTTGTCGATCGCACGTCGATCACCATCGCGCCAAGTCTGGCCGAGTTTGAAAACAGCGGCAGCACATGGGCAGCCTCTGCGGCCTTCGCGCGTCCGCTCGTGGTTGGCGACCCCAGCCTGCCTGTCAGCGATGAATGGGTGATTCCGCCATTGCCGGGCGCTCGGGCCGAGGCAAGAGGCGTGGCAAGACGCCTGAAGAGCAGAGCTCTTTCCGGCGACAAGGCGGTCCGCTCTGCGGTCGTCGAGCGTGCACCGGGGGCAAGCGTGATCTACGTCGCTGCCCATGGCGCGTCCGACCCGGCACGCCCACTGGACGGCGGCTTCCTCATGCTTTCCGGGCCGACCCTGGAAGCCGGGTGGTGGACTGCGCGCGAAATCCAAGGCAGCAAGCTTCCAGCAGAACTGGCGGTCTTGAGCGCATGCCAGACGGGGCTGGGCCAGGTCCACGATGGTGGCATGATCGGTTTGGCGCGGGCGTTCCAGCTGGCCGGAACACATCGGGTCATCATGAGCCTCTGGAATGTGGATGACGCAGCGACACAGGTGCTGATGACGCGCCTGATCACATATGCCGAAGCGCACCCTCCTGCAGAGGCACTGCGCCTGGCCATGATCGACACGAGGAAGGATTATCCCGATCCCGCGCTTTGGGCATCGTTCCTGATGTTCGGATCGGCCCGCTAGGGCCGTGCGGTCTTGAGCTTGCCCGGCCTGTAGCTCCAGCCAGATGTGGCGTATGAATGCGCGTCACCTCGTCCAAAATGCCAGACTGTAGGTTCACGCGCACTGGACCGGGGCGTCCGCATGGGGCAGGCGCAATGCAACGAGAATGACCTGTGGAGCAAATTGATCATGCCCGTTGAGATCGACCCTTTTCACGCCATCACGATCAGCCGCACGGCGCATCGCATGGGGGCCGAAGGGCGGTCTGTGATTCACATGGAGTTCGGCCAGCCTTCGACGGGTGCTCCCGCAGCGGCGATACAGGCCGCGCATCGCATTCTCGATGCCGATGGCATGGGCTATTGGGAAAGCCCGGAGCTGAAGGCTCGCATCGCGGCGCACTACGCGGAAATGTATGGCGTTGCCGTGGATCCGGAACGGATCATTCTCACCTGCGGTGCGTCCCCGGCCTTCGTGCTGGCGTTGTCCTGTCTGTTTTCGCCGGGCGCCAGGGTTGCGCTCGCCCGCCCGGGCTATGTCGCCTATCGCAATACTTTGAAGGCGCTCCATCTGATACCGGTCGAACTGCCCTGCGGCGAGGCGGAACGCTACCAGATCACGGCCGCCGCCATCGAGCGGTTGGAACCGGCGCCGGAAGGGTTGATCATCGCGAGCCCTGCCAACCCCACGGGCACGATCATTCCACCCGATGAGCTAGCGGCCATCGCCGCGGTGTGTCGCAGGCGGGGGATCGCATTGGTCTCTGACGAGATTTACCATGGCCTGAGCTACATAAGTCCGGCAGATTCCATGCTGCAGCATGCGCCAGACGCGCTGATCGTCAACAGTTTCTCCAAATATTTCAGCATGGCCGGATGGCGCCTTGGCTGGCTGGTGGTGCCCGACCATCTCGTTGACGCAGCCCGCGCCCGCATGGGCAATCTGTTTCTGACGCCCCCCTCGCTGGCCCAGCACGCCGGGCTGATCGCGTTTGACTGCCGCGACGAGCTGGAGGGCCATATCCAAACGTATGCCCGCAATCGCGATCGCCTGCTTCAAGCGCTCCCGCAAATGGGCCTTGGGCGGATCGCGCCGCCCGATGGAGCTTTTTATATCTACGCCGATGTCGGTCACCTGACAAACGATAGCCTGTCGTTCTGCGAGGCCCTGTTGCACGATACCGGGGTTGCGCTTGCTCCCGGGCTGGACTTTGATCCGGTCGATGGCAATGGTTTCATCCGCTTCAGCTTCGCCGTTTCCACCGATCTGATCGCAGAAGCGGTCCGGCGGATTGAACCCTGGTTCGCTGCGAGACAGGGTTCTGGTTGATATCTCGAAGGGGTTGGCATCGCGCCCAGGGCTGTTGATCGGAGCGAATGACGGCACCTGCCCGGGGCCGATTGATCGACCGTCCGCGCTCTCATCAAATCGCAGCCCTGCACGTTTGCAGATTGCCAAGGTCGCAGGTGCGCGGCATGATTGGCGGGCAAATGGACGCACCCGTCACCGTCGCCTTTCGTGCCCCCCGGCCTGAGCTGGCCCCCTATATCTCAAGCTATTACGAGCTCACCGTGCAGGGTGACACACAGGTGGAGGATTACCTTCACCCGGAATGGGGCAACATCCGCATTGCACTCGGCAATCCCTGGATCATCGGGAGCGATGCAAACGGTGCTGGCCGATATTCGGGAGACCCGTCCATTCTGCATGGGTGCACCAGCAAGCCGACCTATCTCAGGGGCTGTGGCAGAAGCTTCGGGATCGGCATTCTGCCACTGGGCTGGAACCGACTGTTCAAGGTGGATGCCAGCAGCCTGGCCGACCGGATCGTTCCGCTGGCATCCGTGCTGCAAGACAAGCAGGGCGCGAGCTTCATCGAGGATATGCACGGCGCGCGCGATCTCGATGCCCGCAAGGCGGTTGCCGACCAGTTCTTGTGGGACCGGATCAGCGCCAGCCGGCCCGATCGCAGCTCGCGCCTGATTCCCGGACTGCTGGCCTTGCTCGCCGATCCCGACAATGCCACCGTCGAGCATCTGACCGTGCCGCTGGGCATTAACCAGGTGCAACTGGCGCGGCTGTCCAAACGGACGCTGGGCTTTACGCCCAAATTGTTGCTGCGGCGCCAGCGTTTCCTTCGGATGCTGGGCATCATGTACGGGCGGCCCTATGCGGAGTGGCGCGACTTCATCGACCCGCAATATTCGGATCAAAGCCACCTGGTGCGCGACTTCCAGTATTTCGTCGGCATGAGCCCGAGGGCCTATTTCAACATGCCCAGACCCATCCTGACTGCGGCGGCCGCAGCGCGAGCGGCCATGTTTGGCCAGCCGCTGCAGGGACTGCACGGCGCGCCGGACGCGAAAACATGGATTTCGTCCAAGACCAGCTGACAACGCCTCGATAGCCTGTGTCCATTGGATCGCGGGACAGGCCCCCTTCCCGCTCCAGACCGACGAAGCTCAGCTGGGGGGCAGCGCGAGGAGCCAACATGCGGGTTGCGGCGATGATCCTGGCGACCGCCATCGCAACGGTCAGTCTGGCGCAAGCCTCCATCAGCGAGATGGGTGCCCGCGATGGTGGGTCGCCCCCCCGCACCAACGGATAGACGGATATTGAAGGCCCTGCATCGTTGCGACCCGTGCAGTGTCATCAATGGGGAGCGCGGCCCAACCGCCGCGCTCCCGCACAGCACGGCGCTGCGGGCCGGTGCCCCTGCGCAAACAGCATCGACACCGGATCAGTTCTGACGGGCAGGAGCGCGCGCATAACCATGCAGACAGGCGTAAACGCGCACGCGCGGCGGACGCATATCTGAGCCAGGGCTAGTCCAGGGCTTCGGGCAGGCGATGCTCAAAACTCGCGACGACACAGGCACCGACAGCGATGGCGAAACCTGCGCTCGCCCCGATGCATCAGCCGCATGCATCGACGCTGGCTTGCAGGTCACGCAAGACCCGCATGCCCTGCGTCCCTCTTGCCGCCATCCGGCAGCCGTGCGACAGGCGCGACCCTGCGATGCACCCGCTGCACATTCAACGGACACAGGACGCACCATGAACAGCAAATTGCCGCCAAAGGCGTTGGGCATCGATTTTGGCACGACCAACACCGTCGCGGCAGTCTCTGCACCGGATGGCGACACGCAGCTTGTCCCATTCGGCACGGACGCATCGGCCAGCGCCGTCTTCAGATCGGCCTTGTGCTTCTGGGAGGACGAGCGGGCATGGCAAGGCGTGGCCCATGAGGCCGGGCCGTGGGCGATCGAAGAATATCTCCAGTCGCCGCTCGACTGCAGGTTCATCCAGTCGTTCAAAAGCGTGGCGGCAAGCCCGCTGTTCGAACGCGCGATGATCTACAACCGGCCCTATCGGTTCGAGGACCTGGGCCGCACCTTCCTAGACCATCTGGTCTCGCACGCCCAGGGCGCGCTGGATGCCCGGCCCGCCAGGGTGATCGTCGGTCGGCCGGTCGAATATGCCGGCGCCAGGGCGGATGCGCAGCTGGCGCGGCAGCGCTACGACCTGATGTTCGAAGCGCTGGGCGCGCAGCCCTTGTATGTCTTCGAACCGCTGGGCGCAGCGCACAGCTATGCGACGAGGCTCGACAAGCCCGCCACGATACTGGTTGCGGACTTTGGCGGCGGCACCACCGACTTTTCGGTGGTCACGATTGCCGAACCCGGCGCTGCCCGGCGTTGCGTACCACTAGCATCGGCAGGCATTGCCATTGCCGGCGACCATTTTGACTATCGCATCGTCGATCACCTGGTGCTGCCGCTGCTGGGAAAGGGCAGCCAGTACCGGTCGTTTGGCAAAGTCCTCGACATTCCCGGCGGCCACTTTTCTGACTTTGGCAACTGGTCGCGCCTCGCGATGATGCGCAACCGCCGCACGCTCGACGAGCTGCGGCGGTTGCAGCGCGATGCGCTCTTCCCGGACCAGATTGGCCAGATGATCGCGCTGATCGAGAATGAACAGGGGTTTGCCCTGTATGACGCCATCGGCAAACTGAAGCGCGCGCTCTCTGAAAGCGAGACAGCGCGGTTTGCGTTTGCCGGGGGCGGGGTCGAGATCGAGGCTGAGGTACTGCGCAGTCAGTTCGAGCAGTGGATTGCCGGCGACCTGCAGCGCATCGAAGCGGCGATGGACACGGCGCTCGAACGGGCACGCACAACCACCGGTGCCATCGACCGCGTGTTCCTGACCGGAGGCTCGTCGCTGATCCCGGCTATCCGCGCACTGTTCGAACGCCGGTTCGGTTCGGATCGCATCGCCACAGGCGGCGAACTGACGTCGATCGCGCATGGCCTGGCGCTCATCGGCATGGAGGACGATCCTGCCCAATGGGGCGAATGACGCGGGCCGAACATGACCGGATCGGCATAATCAGCGCCACTCGGGTCCTGCAACAGCAAAGCCGCGTGCCTCAAGCTGGTCGAGCACACCCTGCTTTTCGGCGAGCACCCCGAGCGGGACGACGGCCATCGTCACCCCCTGGGTGCTGGCAGCCTCGGTGATCATCCGGGTCCACTGATCGCGGATTTCTCCGCCCAGGTCTTCATCGGCCCAAGGCCAGCAGGTGTTGAGAGCGATTTCGAGCGGATTGGCCATCACCGCCGGGATGTCGAACCTGCGCCAGTCATTGCCGCGCGCCTCGATAATCGGCTTGCCCGCTTCGGCCGCCGTCATCGCGGCCTCCAGACAGGGAATGTGGCTGGCAGGCGGTGCTGCAGCCAGATTGTCCAGCAGGTCTTCACCGCGAAACCGCTCTGGCCGGACGATGACTATACCCGCCTTTTTGGCGGCCTTCTGCACGATGTCGGTTGCATCGTCGGTGGTATCGTCCGCGAAATCGAGCCGGCGCGCCAGCAGATCGAAGGCGGACATCAGAAAGCTGCCCCGGTCATAGTCCGCCTTGTAGCGGGTCTCCAGTTCGGCCAGTCGCGCGCGCTGGCGAACAGTCAGATAATCCGCCGCCACGCGTTTATCGGGCAGCTTGGTGAAGCTGCCCCCGCGAAAGATCAGGCGCAGGACATCGCCCGGCGAAAATTTGGGGGCCGCACGCAGGATGACCCGGCCTGCCTCGGCAGTGGCATCGCGCAATCGCTCGGGCTCCCATGGCGTGCTCTTGGGCACCGCGCGGATTTCGCCAACGAGCAGGATGGTGCCGCTGGGCGTGTCGATCGTCCACATCGGCGCGCCTGAGCGCTTTGCGCTGACCACGATTTCGTTTTCGGTGGGTGCTGTGGACGCAGTTTGCGCCTGCACAGGCATAGCGCAAATGCCCATGGTTGCAGCGATTGTCAGACACGTTGCTTTCATCGCCCTGGCTTAGCGACGCGCGGATGGATGGTCCATGAACCGTCTGACGCCAGATCGGCACCGGCGATTGTCGCACAAGCAGCCCTGCCCATCGGGATCCTCGAACGTACCGCAATACCGGCGGGTTTGGCTAGCAACGGCTTAAGTCGCACCACGCTGTGCTGCCATCGGGCGAATGCTGCAAACCGCGCAATCCGGCTTCAACCGGCACTCGCCAGACGCGGTTGCGGCTTCCGGGCGACATATGGCTGGAACCGATAGCTCGGTCGCGCCAGCACCGTCCGGGGTGGGTATGCGCCGTTCAGTTTGGATCCGCGCTTCGACCCGGGCCTTGCCACCCAGCTTCCTGCGGCAATGCCAGCGTTCGCGGTTCCCTCGTTCAACGTCCAGCCACGGCTGGCCAGCAGAGCGGGGCCTGCGGCAAGATCGAATATCGTGAATGACGTGAAGTCCGGGGGAGCGGCCGGCACAAATGTTTGAACTGGACGGATCGCAACGACCACCGAGCGACCCTTGGCAAAAGCATGATCTTTCTCACGCAATGTCGCGATCGCGCCAGCGTGGCCAGCAAGTGACCGCCAAATCACGAACGCAGAAAATGCTGCAGCGCAGGAGAAAACCATAGCGTACATGGTTGTAAGCATAGCAAAATTCTCCGTAATGAGGCAGGTCGTTCCCTCGCCTCAACTTGTGTATAACATTGTGGACAACTACTGTCCAATTAATTAGACACGCGAAGTTATAAATGCTGAATTTGGCTGCAATTTGGCCATGGGCAGCGTGGACTTTACGGCAATTTGGTCGTGACCAGCGGTGGAGCCTGCGATCAGCGTCCCCCCTCCTGCCCGCACAAGTGCAGCCATCCGCGAGCCTGCCAAGAGGCGGCCCATGACGGCATGTTTCACGATTGGTTGAGCGATCTGGCTCACCGGCAAACCGGGAGTGTCGATGCCCCAGCGCAGCAGCGCCGCGTGTTCCGAAAGGCCCTGACCGGACCATGGATCGGCAACTTTGCCGTTCTTCCGAACTCAGCCGGTACCGCCCGGATCGAGCCTGACGCCGCAGACGTCGCGGCATAGACATTCGGCCCGGGCACCCATCACGCCACTCGGCGGGCTGCCTCCGCAGCGGCGACCTGGGCCCTGGGCTCCTGCTGCTCATAGCGCATGTCGGCAATCAGGGCGTCGACCAGCTCTATGGCCACCGGGCGACTGAAGAAATAGCCCTGGATGTTGGTGCAGCCCTGCGATCGCAGCGCTTCGAGCTGGTCGCAATCTTCCACGCCCTCGGCAATCGTTTCCATGCCCAGCGCCCCGGCCAGCGTGGTAATCGCCCCGATGATGGCGCGGGCGCTCTGGTCGGTTGCGAGATCGTTGACGAAGCTCTTGTCGATCTTGATCTTGTCGAACGGAAACGAGCGCAGATAGTTGAGCGAGCTGTAGCCGGTGCCGAAATCGTCCAGCGCGATGCGAATTCCGCACTCCCGCAGGGCGTTGAGCATCGTTGTGGTGCGTTCGACATTATCGATGAACAGGGATTCGGTGACTTCCAGTTCCAGGCGGTTGGGCGAAAGACCCGCCGCGTTGAGCGCCTGCATCACCATGAGGGGAAGGCTGGCGTTCTTGAACAGAACCGGCGACAAGTTGACCGCAATCCGCACGTCCTCGGGCCAGTGGCGGGCACGCTGACAGGCCTCGTTGATCACCCATTCGCTGATCGGAAGGATCATGCCGGTATCTTCGGCCAGCGGAATGAAATCGGCGGGTGAGACCAGCCCGTGTTTCGGGTGCTGCCACCGGATCAGCGCTTCGAAACCGACGACGCGGTTCTTGTCCAGGCTGAACAAGGGCTGGTAGTTCAGATGGAACTGCCCCTCGCGGACCGCCTCGCGCATGTCGATTTCCATCTGGTGCCGCTTGCGCGCTTCCAGATCCATCGTCTGCTCGAAAAAGCACGAGCAGTTGCGCCCCTCGTTCTTGGCCCGATAGAGCGCAAGGTCGGCATTCTTGATCAGTTCGTCCGGGCAGCTGCCATCGCCGGGGGCCACGGCGATACCGATGCTCGAGCTCGTCTCGAGCGTGTGATCGGAGAGCAGGAACGGGGTGTGAAAGACCGAGATGACCTGATCTGCCAGCAGCGCCAGATTGGCACCGGGCTTGATCTGATCGACCAGTATTGCAAATTCGTCACCGCCCTGACGGCTGATCAGCGCTCCGCCAACGGTCTCCCGCAACCTGTCGGCGACCGCCTTGAGCAGCTCGTCGCCCACCGGGTGGCCCAGGGTGTCGTTGACCGCCTTGAAGTTGTCGAGGTCGAAATACATCACCACGATCCGCTCGTCACGGGCGCGGCGTGCGAGCGCAAACTCCAGCTGCTCGCCAAACAGCTTGCGATTGGGCAGGCCGGTCAGCTCGTCATGCAGCGCTATGTGGGTGATCCGCTCCTCGCGTTCGGTGATTGAATCGACCATCGAGTTGAAGCTGCTGGCCAATCGTCCCACCTCGTCGGATGAGGTGATCGCAACCTTGCCGCGCGATCCGTCGCTGATCGCCCGCGCTGCCCGTTCGAGCGTGGCGATCGGCCGCGTGATGCCGCGTGCGACAAACGCACCGATAGCGGTCGAAATCAGAAGGCCCAGCCCGCTCAGCGCGATCAGCAGATATTTGATCGGCGCATATTGTTCCAGCGCTGGGCCCAAAGCGTAGCGCAGCACCAGACGCGGGCTGCTTTTCTGGTCGAAAGAGGCAAGGCGACGGGACCAGTACAAAGTGGGCTCGCCCTTGATTTCAACCGTCACGGGAGATTTGCCACTGGCCTGCGCGAGGCTTACGCCTCCTGCCAGCGTGCCGCCTGCACGAATGCTGGCGGACATGCCCTCGGGGGCCAGCTTGGCCATCTGGCGCATCGCTGCTCTGTCGAGCGGGCGCGCGAGGACGAGCCAGCCTGCAAGGTCCGGTATCATGATGGGAGCTGCAGCCGCGTTGTAATAGCGTCCGCCAACCTGGAACACACCACGATCGGCACCGGAATCCACCGCGCTCCATAGCGCGTCGTGTTCGGCAGGCAGCAAGGTGGTGCCGGTGCTGATGATGTCCCCCTGCAGCGGGATCATGATCGCCACAGAGGCGCCTGCGCGTTGGCGCAGGCTGTCAAGCGCGCTCGCGATCGTCGGCTCGTCGGCGATCGCAAAGGCCTCGCGAAAGCCGAAATCGGCCGCCAGCACATCGGCCGACGTCCGCATCTGCGTTGCTTCCAGCTCAAGGATCTTGTCGAATGTCGCACCATTGGCCGCCATTTCGCCGGTGGCGACGCCCTTGGCATAGCGCTCGACCCCACCGGTCGCGACGACAATGAAGGCGCCAAATGTCGCAGCTATCACCACGGCGTACCACATGGTGATCCGCGTCGAGAGGGACCGAAACCGACCCTTTGGAGAATGGACTGTGACTGTCATCTGGGGTTACTTGGTCGCGCGCAGTTCGATCGTGATGGCGCGCGATGCCGCCTGCCCTGCAGCCAGCGTCACCGCCTCCTGATGCTCGCCGGTGCGGCTCCGCAAGGCGGGGTGCCACAGCTTGACCGTCGCAGCTCCCCCAGGCAGCTGGGCGAGCCTCACCTGGCCATTGTGATCGGTCTTGGCGGCATAGGGCGTATCGACCACCTTGATGTAGCCGCGCATGGCATCGTGGATCTTGCAACCCAGCGCAACGCTGCCGGGAACGGCAAAGGTGTGCGTCCGGGTCTCGTCACGCCCGTACAGCTGGATGTCGATCTTGGCGGATTTCGAAAAGCTGTAGATGCTGTGCCGGACCTTGTCGAGATTGGGGAAGCGCACCGTTGCGCCGACTGGGACGATCAGCGTCCCCGGCGCGAACGCGATTTTCGACTGGGCCATCTCGGGTTTCCAGCCGAATCGAATCGGGCCGGAGGCGGCTCCCGCCTTGGGGTAGACCATCACCACCGCGTCCTTAACCGGCAAGCCATTGGCCTGCTTGACGGTGACTGCGAGCGTTGCGGGCCCGGCAGCCTGCGACGATGGGATGGCAAACAGCGCAGCCGCCAATGCGCAGGCCGTAAGCGGGAACGAAGATCGCGTATTCAACATGCGGCATTGGCTAGCGCGAACTAGTTAAAAAACGTTTTTCCAATCAATGTCAGCTGCCGCGGTGGTATATGCCCCTCGTCATACGCGCGAAGAAGCATGGTTAACGGTTGATTAGGGCATTTGCGCTACGCCCGCAGGCATGAATAGACTGATCGATCCAGTACGCATCGCCTGCATTCTTGTGCTGTCTGCGTCCACACTCGCCACCTCCCACGCCCAGGATCTCCGCAATGGCGGCAAATTGCTGCTGACCAATGGGGTCAGTACCATCGAAGGTTCCGGCGGAGGCGGGCTTGCCACCTGGAGCACGATTGCCGGCAACGCTACGCAAGAAGGCATTGGTGCGCAGGCCCATGGCACCGTGATCGAACTGCCAGACTACAACTGGACCAGCTACGGCATCGCGCTCGGCTTTTTCGACCGGGTGGAACTGAGCTATGCGCGGCAGAACCTCGATACCATCGACATCGGCACGGCATTGGGGCTGGGCCGGGGCTATACGCTCAACCAGGATATCTTCGGCGCGAAGGTCAGGCTGGCCGGCGATGCGGTCTATGGCGACAGCATGATGCCGCAGATCGCCGTCGGCGTTCAGCACAAGCGCTCCAGCGACGATGCCGTCGTCGCAGCGGTCGGCGGGGCCTCGCCCAACGGCACCGATTTCTATGTCAGCGCGACCAAGCTGTTCCTGTCGCACAGCGTCCTGGCCAACGCGACGGTGCGCTTCACCAAGGCGAACCAGACCGGCCTGCTGGGCTTTGGCAGCGCGACCGACACCAGCCACAAGCCCCAGTTCGAAGGGTCGATCGCCTATCAGCTTTCCCGCCGGTTCGTGGTTGGCGGCGAATATCGCACCAAGCCCGATAATCTGGCCATCGCGCGCGAGGACGACTGGGTCGACCTGTTTGCAGCCTATGCGCTGACCCGCAACGTCACGGTCACCGCCGCCTATGTCGATCTTGGCAGCATCGCCACGGCTGACAAGCAGCGCGGTGCGCTGCTGTCGCTGCAAGCCGCCTTTTGAATTTCCGGACGGGAACACGACCATGATCAGCCTCATTCTCGCCCTTGCGTTCGCCGGCATGCAGGACATGCCCGATACGGATTCGGCACAAGCCGTCAGCGAAGCCGCGCCGGAACAGCCCGCGCCCGAGCCCCAGCGCGATCCAGTAACCGGTGAACTGCCGGTCGATCCTTACGAAATGTCGGACGCCCATGCCGGCGCGACCCCGTTTGCGGGCACCGGAATGCGCGATGCCTTCCACGGACAGGACGGCATCCGCCGCGTCGTCAACACGATGGTCGACCGCGCCACCAATGACCCCAGGATTTCGGAGATCTTCGTCTCGCACGATCTGGTCAGGCTGCGCCGCACCCTGTTCGAGCAGTTCTGCTACATTCTCAACGCAGGCTGCACCTACACCGGGCGCGACATGGCCTCGTCGCACCGCGACATCGGGCTGCAGATCGATGATCTCAATATTCTGGTCGAAAACCTGCAAGCAGCGATGGCGCAGGAGAAGATTAGCTTTTCCGCACAAAACCGCTTCCTCTCCAAACTGGCGCCGATGAAGCGGGACGTGGTGACGCGGTAAGACCAGGTGAGCGCGCCCGGCCTTTGAGACCTGTGCCGTTCAGGCACGGGCCGCGGGTCTGGCCAGCACCGTCACGCTGGCCAGCAGAAGGAAAATCGCTGCGCTGAAGATCAGTGCGGCATCGACGGAAAACCTGCCGACAGCAATCGCCGCGGCCGATGGCAACAGGGCCGCGCCGCCCAGCTGGAATGCGGTGAGGTACAGCACCGCTCGCCGCCCCGGGTCGATCTCGATCAACCACCCGGCAAAAAAGGGCAAGGTGAACAGCCAGACAAAGCCGAAGGCCATGCTCACCGCCAGGATGGCAGCGGCATGGCCGCGTCCCAGGAAGAAGGCCGCGACCAGCAGTGCGCCGGCGATTGCGCACACACGAATGGTCTGGCGATTGGGCAGACGCTCGCCCCATCGCGCCGCAGTCAACGCGCCGACCACCTGAGCCACCAGGCACAGGGCGATCGCGGTGCCTTCAAAGGTCGGCGGATAGCCGTAATGGACCAGCCACAGCCCGAAATAGCTCCACACCGAAACGATAGCGCCCAGAAACAGTCCCGCTCCCAGCAATGCGGTCAGGCTGGCCAAGATCAGCGCGCCATGCTCGCTGTCGGGTGCGGCGGGCTGGAGCGCGTTCGGCAGCAGCATCGCGGTACAGGCCGCGACTGCGGCCGCGCCCGCCAGCGCCAGCAGCGCTGTGTCGGTGCGCGGCATGCCGATGACCACGAAGGGCAAGGTTGCCGCCACGCTCGCCTGCATCAGCGTTTGCACTGCCAGAAAGATGGCACTGGCCCGCTCGACGCGCGCGACGCGGGAAATGGCCACCAGTGCGCAGGCGACCATCACGCCCTCGCTCAGCCCCGCCATGGCGCGAAACGCCAACAGGGCGCCGATCCCCGCCTGGCCGGTCATGCCCAGATTCATGGCAGTGACGACAAGCCCTGCCCCGCCGATGACGAAGCGCGCGCCCATCCTGCGGAGCAGCGCTATCCCTGCCAGGGACCCCAGAACCATCGCCAGCATCTCGATTGTCACGAGATTGCCGACCCGCGCCTCGGCAATGCGGCCCTCCTGGACCATCGCGCCGAGCAGCACGGGCTGCACGCCCAGTACCAGCAGGGCGCAGGAACCGATCAGCAGCGCGGTCGCGAGCGTACGACCGGACACCGGCGGCAGCGCGGTGGTCAAGGCACCGTCTTCCCGTCGGTGCGCAACGGCAGATATTCGGGCAGGAATGTGCGCGAATAGGCAATCCGCGCGCGCCGCGCCTGCTCCTCCATCTCGTCGGTGATCAGGCCATGGCGGTAGATCGACAGCGACCAGATCGCATCGTTGATCACGATCACCTCCACCAGCCGGTCGTGCAGGTCGGGAATTTCCGGCATCACGAACATCTGCGTCAGCAATTCGATGCTGCGTCCTGCGGTGACGAAGTTGCTATCCAGGTCTTGCAGGCGGATTTCCGAAGACCAGGCCGGGCCTTCGAGCAGAACCTGCCTGGCAGCAGGATGTTCGTTGAACCATTTCTGGCCGGCGCGATACTGGGCCGTCTGCAGGTCCTGCCAGCTTTCGATACCTTGCGGCACCTCGGTCAGCACGCTGGCTTCGAACCGCTGCAGATAGCGCTCGGCCAGTGCGCTGAACACCAGATGCGGCTCGGGAAAGAAATGATAGATCGATGGCGGCGAAATGCCGACTTCGGCAGCGATGCCATGAATGCTGATGGCCGAAGCAGGCAGGGTCTCCAGCAGCCGCTCGGTCCCATCGAGGATCGCCTCGAACCGCGCCCGGCTGCGCTTTTGCGCGGGGCGTCGGATCTCTGCGCGCGTTGTTTCAGCTGTTGTCATGCGGGCTCCGTCATCGACCCCTGCATCACCGATGGCATAGCACAAATCAACCTTTTATCGGGATAAAAATAGCAAATTTGAAATATTCTTGACTTCTGAGCTCCGCCTTGCTCTCTAAACCAGACAAATATCCGAAAATGGAAAAAGGGGAAGTCGATGATCCGCCGCTTCGCAATGATCTCGGTCTCGGTGCTGGCCATGATGCCCACGGCCCTGGCGGCACAGGACACCAGCGACGAACCCCCGGCAGCAGCGAGCGCTGAGCGTAGCGGGATCGGCGAAATCGTCGTCACCGCCCAGCGCCGCTCGCAGAACATCCAGGACGTGCCGATCAGCATCACCGCGATCAGTGGCGACTCGCTCGCCCAGGTTGGCATCCGCGATCCGCGCGACCTTTCCATTCTTGTCCCCGGCCTGTCGTCGCAGGCCGGGACGTCGGCGACGACCACATCGCTGTTCCTGCGCGGTGTCGGCATCGGCGATTTCAATTCGAACACCACCGGCGCAGTCGGCGTCTATGTCGATGACGTGTTTCTCGGCGCGAATGCCGGCAAGCTGTTCAACGTGTTCGACAGCGAAGGGATCGAGGTGCTGAAGGGTCCGCAAGGAACGCTGTACGGACGCAATACCACGGCAGGCGCGATCCGCTTTTCCTCGCGCAAGCCGACCGAAGAATTCGGTGCCAACGGGTCGGTCTCCTATGGCCGTTTCAACGAGGTCCAGATCGAAGGCGGGGTCGGCGGTCCGATCATCAGCGATGTGCTCAAGGCGCGCGTCGCCGGCACCTATCTGCGCCGCGACGGCTGGCTGCTCAACCGCGTGACCGGCAACAAGCTCAACGACCTCGACATGTGGGCGGGCCGCGCGATTGTCGACTTCACCCCGAGTTCGGACGTGCTGGTCCGTGCCATCGTGCACGGCGGCCAGAATCGCGGCGGCGCGCGCCAGTTCCAGCACCGGGGCGCAGGGGTCGACTTCGGCGGCAATCCCAATTTCGTCGATGGCGTGCCGCTGGACGGGCTCGGCTATGCCGATACCGATGGCGATCTCAATGCAGGGGACTATGACGTCGAAGGTCAGGAGCGGGTGAATGTCTTCGGCGCCTCGCTCACCGCAAACATCGCCTTCGGCGGAGTCACGCTGACGTCGATCAGCGCCTATGAGCAGGTGCGTCGCAGCACGTTGGAAGACACCGACGCCAGCCCCAACAACGTGCTGACCGCGACCTATGTCGACCGCCCGGAGCAATACAGCCAGGAACTGCGACTTCAGTCGCGCGATGGTGGGGCGATCAACTGGATCGTCGGCGGCTATTATTTCAACGACAAGCTGGTCACCGCCAGCGCCTTCGACATCCTGCGCGTCTTCCGTGACCCCGCTGATCTGCTCGGAACGCTCGATCCGGTCAATTCGATCGGCAACTTCGCCTATCCCTATACGCAGAAGACCGAAAGCTGGGCCGCCTTTGCCCAGGCCGATATCAAGCTGACCGATCGGCTGACGCTGACCGGGGGCCTGCGCTATTCGACCGACAGCATCGACTTCAACTTCCAGAGCTTTTTCGACGATGTCGTTGTCGTGCCGATCCTCGACTTTACCGGTTCGCGGACCTTCAGGGACCTGTCATGGCGTGCCGCGCTGTCATTCCAGGCGACCGACGATCTGCTGTTCTACGCGTCATCATCAAAGGGCTACAACAGCGGCGGTTTTGCCGGCGGCTCCTCCAGCGATCCGGCACAGCTCCAGCCCTTCCGCTCCGAAAAGCTCTATGCCTATGAGGCGGGCTTCAAGAGCGATCTGCTGGGACGCGCACTGCGTTTCAATGCAGCGGCTTTCTATTACGATTATCGCGACCTGCAGGTGTTCGTGTTCGACACCTCGGGCGTGCTCCCGGTGCAGCGCAAGCTCAATGCAGGCAATGCAGAGCTGTACGGCGCAGAGATCGAACTGCAGGCGCAGCCGTCACGCAACTTCAATGCGTTCATCAACGCGAGCTTCCTGCACGCGCGCTACAAGGATTTCACCGCGCTTGCGGCAGCCGACTATACCGGCAACCGGCTGGTCAACGCGCCCGAGTTCGCGATTTCCGCAGGCTTCACGCTCAGCCAGCCGCTGCCCGGTGACAGTGCGCTGCGCCTGCGCGTCGATGGAAGCCTCCAGTCCGAGACCTTCCTCACGCCCGATAATGCGGAAGCCAACCGCGTGAAATCATACGGCACGGCGAACGTCCGGCTTTCGTGGCTGTCGCCCGACGAACGCCTGGAATTCGCGCTCTGGGGCAAGAATGTCACCGGAACGCGGTTTATCACCTATGTGTCGCCTGTCATCACCATGGACCAGATCAACTATAACGATCCGGCCACCTATGGCGTTCAGGCCGTTCTGAAATTCTGACCAGCAAGCGAGATGGACATGAACCGAGACAAGGACAACGCGCTGCGCGCGCGGGCACTGCAAGTGATCCCCAATGGCATGTACGGCCACGAATCCGTGCGATTGCTGCCCGAATGTTTCCCGCAGTTCTTCAGCAAGGCGCAGGGCGCGTATATCTGGGACGCCGACGGCAATCGCTACCTGGATTTCATGTGCGCCTATGGCCCCAGCCTGCTGGGCTATCGCGACGAGCGCGTCGATGCCGCCGCCCAGGCGCAGGCATTGCTGGGGGACACGCTCACCGGTCCCTCGCCACTGATGGTCGAGCTTGCCGAGACGCTGGTCGAGATGGTCGACCATGCCGATTGGGCGATGTTCTGCAAGAACGGCACCGACGCCACGACCATGGCGATGAGCAGCGCGCGCGCCCAGACCGGCAAGCGGGTCGTTCTGGTCGCGATGGGGGCCTATCATGGGGCCGCCCCCTGGTGCACCCCGATCCCGGCTGGCACGCTCGCCGAAGATCGCGCGCACATCCGCACCTATGCCTATAACGATGTCGCCAGCCTTGAAGCGGCCGTCACTGAAGCCGGGGATGACCTCGCCGCGATCTTCGCCTCGCCATTTCGGCATGATGCGTTCATCGATCAGGAACTGCCGCAGCCGGCCTATGCCAGGGCAGCAAGGGAACTGTGCGACCGCAGCGGCGCGATGCTGATCATCGACGAGGTCCGCGCCGGCTTCCGCCTGGCGCGCGGCAGCAGCTGGACGGCGCTGGGCGTCCAGCCAGACCTCAGCGCCTGGGGCAAGTGCTTTGCCAACGGTCACCCCATCTCCGTCCTGCTGGGATCGGACAGCTGCCGCGAAGGCGCCGGATCGATCTATGCCACCGGATCGTTCTGGCTGTCGGCCGTGCCCATGGCGGCAGCGCTCGAGACGCTGCGGATCATCCGCGAAAGCGATTATCTGGAGCATTCGGTGCGTCTGGGCGAGCGGCTGCGCGCCGGGCTTGATGCCGTCGCCGGCCAGCACGGCTTCACCTTGCGCCAGTCCGGGCCGGTCCAGATGCCGCAGATCATGTTCGCCGACGACCCCGACTTCCGCATCGGCTACGGCTGGGCAGAAGAGATGCTGTCGCGCGGCATCTACATGCATCCCTGGCACAACATGTTTCTGTGTGCGGCGATGACTGAGGCGGATATCGACATGACGATCGCCGCCGCCGACGAGGCGTTTGCCGCGCTCGCGGCGCGCCGCGCAGCGCTGGAGCCGCATCCGGTGCTGGTCGCGCTGGCCAGCGCCATGGCCCACTGACCGATGCGGTTCGATCTGCTGGCCATCGGTCTCACGACCATCGACATCACGGTCTATCCCGTGGCTTCGCTGCCCGAGGACGAGGCGGGGCAGATTGTCGAGAGGATCGCCTTCTCCCCGGCGGGTACTGCGGGCGGAACCGCCCTGGTTGCGCAGAGGCTGGGCCTACGCACCGCCATTGCCTCTGCGGTCGGCCAGGATCCGCAAGGGCAGATGATCCGCTCGATGTTCGAGGCAGCAGGCGTCGATACCAGCCTGCTCGATACCGATCCGCAGTGGCCGACATCGACCACCGTGCTGCCCATTCGCCCCAATGGCGATCGCCCGAACTGGCACATGATGGGGGCCAGCATCTTTGCCCCCGTCACCGATGCCGTGATGGCCGCGCTGGCCGACACCGCCGCTGTCCATTGGGCCTGTGTCGGCTTTCCCGGCGTGGCCGGGCAAGGCGCCGATGCATTGCGCGCAGCGCGGTCGCGCGGCGTTTTCATATCGTGCGACCTGATTGCACCGACCGATGCGGCGCAGAGCGACCTCGACACGTTGCTGCCGCATATCGACGTGTTCATGCCCAGCCTGGCCGAGGTGCGCGCGCTGGCCGGCACAGACGATCCGGTCGAAGGTGCGCGTGCGTTCATGATGCGCGGAGCAGGCAGCTGCCTGGTCAAGCTGGGCGCCAGAGGGGCGATGCTCGTGCTGCCCGACCGGCAGTTCCATGTCCCGGCCTATGCGATCGACCCTGTTGATACCACAAGCTGCGGCGACAGCCTGTGCGCCGGCTACATTGCCGGGCGTGCACGCGGCCTGGAGGCGGAAGACGCGCTGCGCTTTGGCGTCGCCACCGCAGCGCAGGTCTCTCTGGGCGTGGGGACCCTGGGCAGGCTGGAAAGCTATGATGCCACGCTTGCGTTCATGCGCGATACGCCGGTGAAGGACGAGAAATGATGACCGAAGACGAAGCCCGTCAGCAGCTGACCGATGCGATGCGCGCGCTGGATGCACGCGGTCTCAATCGCGGGACATCGGGCAATATCTCGGTGCGGTTCGCAACGGGGATGTTCGTGACGCCTTCCGGAGTCACGCCCGATCGGCTCACTCCGGACCAGATGGTGTTCGTCGATGGCGACGGACGGGTAGCGGACGGATCATCGCGGCCGTCGAGCGAATGGCGGATGCACATGGGGCTGTACCAGCGACGCGCCGATGTGAACGCAGTGGTTCACTGCCACGCGCGCTACTCCACCATCCTGGCCTGTGCGCATCGGGAAATTCCGCCGTTGCATTACATGGTCGCGGTCAGTGGCGGGGCCAGCGTGCCTGTTGCCCCCTATGCGACATTCGGCAGCGAGGAGCTGGCAGCGGGTGTCGTGCAGACGCTCGACGGACGCCTCGCCTGCCTGATGGCGAATCATGGCCTCATCGCTCTGGGCCCAGGGCTGCACGTCGCGATGGCGATTGCCGAGGAAATCGAGGAACAGGCCGCGGTTTTTTGCGGGAGCCTGGCGATCGGCGGGCCCCAGCTGCTCGACCTGGACGAGATGAACCGTATCATCGGTGCGTTCAGGCAATATGGGCAGGCCAAAACGCAAGGCTGACATTCTCGGCCAAGGCGGCAAGGCCACCGGTTTGAGCCATTTTGCCCAACAGGGTCACCGCATGTTGTGCCGGTGGCGCGCGGTGCCTGCCGACCGTGGAAGGGCCGTCTGGCAAGATGGGGCGCGCCGGCCCATGGAGCTGCAGGGCGAGGCGATACGCGATCACCGAGGTGCAGCAGCATCAATTTAACCCATAAATCCTCGACAGCATCTGCACTTTATGCTGTCTACGCGCCACGGACTGCAAGGCACAAAAGAAACAGGAGACACCCATGGGACGAGCCGCGTCAGCAGCCATCCCCGTGATCGACCGGCGCAGCCTGCGCCAACTGGAAGCCCATTTCATCGCTCCCGAAATCTACCAGCGCAAAGACCTTGCCATTCGCCAGGGCAAGCTGGCTCAACTCATATCGAACAGGGTCATTCCCCAGTTGTTACGTCTGCACACCGAACTCGTACCTGACGCGCCGCCCATTGATGTGCTGGTCAAGACCCTCGCACCGGGTCGCGACGACATTTCAGGGCTTGCGGATATCATCCTGGGCACCGACCTGGAAGCGGCGGTCAGCTATGTCATGGTCCTGCGCGAACGCGGCCTCTCGATGGACACGCTGTTCATCGAACTTCTGGAGCCCACCGCGCGCCATCTGGGGGAGATGTGGGATCACGATGAATGCGATTTCGTCGATGTCACCCTGGGTGTGTCCCGGCTGCAGAAGCTGCTCGCCGTGTTCAACAATTCGCACACCCAGCCCGCCCTCGACAGCCGCCGCCATGTCCTTATGGCCATGACCCCTGGCGATCAGCACTTTTTCGGCGTGACGATGGTCGAACGGTTCTTGCTGGCATCGGGCTGGAAAGTGCGGACCGAAACATCGGGTACGGCGGAAGAGATTGCAGCACTCGCGAAGGACACCTGGTTTGCGGTTGCCGGGCTGACGGCAGGGTCCAAACAGACACTCGACAGCCTGAGGAGCACGATCGGGCTGATCCGGCAGCAGTCAGCCAACCCGCAGATCGGCATCATGGTTGGCGGGCCGCTGTTCACCGCCAATCCTGCGATGGCAGCGCAAGTGGGTGCTGATGCGACCGCTCCCAATGCGCCTGCAGCCGTGCTGGTGGCACAGAAGCTGTATGATGTAGCCACTGCCGAGTGCAGCAATGACCGCGCCGCTGCTCAGCTCACGGGATAGTCCATCGCAGCCAGCACGTCGGCGATGGCCACGAAGGCAAAACACACCGAACTGTCGGCCACGCCATAGGGGAGGAAAATGTCTTCCCCCACCCTGATCGCGCCGCAGGTGTAGACGACATTGGGCACATAGCCTTCGCGGTCCTCGTCTGCGGCTGACAGAATGGGGTTGCTGGTCCGTGCCAAAACGATAGACGGGTTCTGCTTGTCGAGCAGCATCGCGCCCACGGCATATTTGCGCATGGCGCCCACGCCGTGGGTCAGCACCAGCCAGCCCTCGTCCAATTCGATCGGCGCGCCGCAATTGCCGATCTGCACCAGCTCCCAGGGGTAGCGCGGTTCGAGCAGCAGCTCGCCGCCCTCCCAATGGTCGATCGTGTCAGATCGCAACAGGTACAGGTTCTTGCCATCCTGCCGCCCGATCATGCAGAACTGGCCGTCGATCTTGCGCGAAAACAGCGCCATGCCCTTGTTGCGCCCCGCACCACCCTTGATCGGCGTCAGGGTGAAATCCTTGAAATCATCGGTCTGCAGCAGCTCAGAACGGATATCGCGACCGCTATAGGCGGTATAGGTGCCGATCCATTCACGGCTGCCATCTTCGCCTTCGAATTCCACCAGCCGCAGATCTTCAAGACCGTTGCGTTGCGCCTCGGTGATCGGAAAGATGACCGTGCCGGAGAGGCTGCTGTCACTCTGACGATGCAAGGTGACGGTGTCGTCGGTCACAGGGTTGACCGCCGACCCTGCCATTGCCGCCGTGGCAAAGGTCGGTTGCGGCGTCAGGTACATCTCGCGGCTGGCGGTGATGACCCCTTCGCGAAAGGCGATGGTGGAGATATGCCCCTCGCCCACCGCGCGCAGCGAAAGCAGGATGCGAATGCTTCCAGGCTCCAGCCCGCTCTGGTCGGGGTGACGCACCACGCTGGGGTTCATCACGGCGGCGGCGGCATAGCTGTATTCGTGGCAGAAATACGCGCCGATCAGCAACTGGGTCTCGCGACGCAGCGGCGTGGTCAATCCTAGGCACGGCTCGATCTCGTCGAACCGGTCCTGGAAGACGCGCTCGATCTGCCGGTGGCGGTCCGCAAAATCGCGCAGCACCACCGCCAGTTCTGCCCGAACCGTCCGCGGGTCCAACGCAATGATCTCACGCGCGAGCCTTTGCACGCGCTCCAGGTCGGGCCCGGAGGCCTGCCAGGCGAGATGGAAGGGCCGCACGACGACACGCGTCGGGTCGGCATGCAACCTCAGTTCATGCTGGGCAATGCGGGTCACCAGCGACGCACCCCCACCTTGGCCATCAGGGCCTGGAGCGCATAAAAGGAATGCTGATAGGCCAGCACCGATTCTGCGCCCTCATTCAGATTGGGTCCGCGCGGGTTGATGCCGTCCATGCTCGTGCCCGTCAGCGGATCGCCGATGATCACGCTGCGGTCATTGTGCCCGTCGAACCAATCATACGCGCGGCGCGCGTGGATCAGCCAATGGGGGTCGCGGGTGACATCCCAGGCTGCGGCCACCGCATCGATCGTCGCCCAGATTTCCACCGGCTGCTGGTCGAAGACCTTGGGCCGGGCATAGCTCTGGCCAAAGCTGTTGGAGCCTACCGGGCGGAAATGGCCCTGCGGCGCGGTCTGCACGCCCATCATCCATTCCAGGGTTTCCAGGCCACAGGCGATCATCGCGTCGTTGCCCAGATGGACGCCGGCGCGCAGCATGGCTTCGGACAGGCGGCAATTGTCATACGCCAGCACATCTTCAAACCAGTTCCACCCCGGCCGGGCGACCGCTGCATGCAGCGCCTGCAGACGCTCGGCTCCCTGCTGCACGATGGCATCGGCCAGCACATGCTTGGGCTGTGCCTGGGCAAGGCTGGCTGCACCCAGCATCGCAAAGGCGATCGCGCGCGGCGACTGAAATCCCAGCGCCGATTCAGCGGTATTGGCAAACAGTTCGCATGCCCAGCGGCGCATTCCTGCATCGCGTGCGTGGCGGGCCGTGATGCCGATGGCCCACAGGGTACGACCGCAGCTGTCCTCTGACCCGACCGCCTCCAGCCAGTTGCGTTCAAACCCCATGAAGTTGCGGAACTCGCGCCTGTCAGGATTCCACGCATGCTGGACGAACGATGCGAACACCGTGGTCAGATGCCCGCATTCGCGCAACACCGCGCCATCCAGCCGGTGCATCAGCATCAGCGCGCGCGCATTGTCATCGACGCAATAGCCGTGCCGCCGGTCGGGAATGCCGTGGATGCTGTGCTGTAGAATCCCGGTGCTGTCGCACATCCGCATCAGCCCCCGGATGCCGATCCGCTCCGGCGCGCTATCCTTGGCCGCAACGACACGGGTCGCCTCGATCAGGTCCAGTGTCTGCCGGGCAAAACGCGGCCAGATCATGTCCCGCCCACGGCCGTAGGCTTGCTGCTGCAGACCGTGGAGACACTCAGGATCTGCCAGCAGCTGGCTGATTTCGCTGGCCATCGCGTCGCTGTCACCAAAGGGAACCAGACGGCCATGGCCATCCGCCAGCAGCTCGGCAGCATGGGCATAAGGGGTCGACACGATCGCCTTGCCCAGCGCCATGGCATAGGACAGCGTTCCCGACGTCGATTGCTGCGCACCGATATAGGGCGTGACGAACACATCCGCTGCCTCGATCAGGTCGAGCAGCTCAGGCGTATCCAGAAACGCGTCGATCCAGTGGATATGGCCCTCGACGCCATGCGCGCGAGCGAGCGCCTGCAGGCTTTCGCGATAGGCCTCGCCTTCATGCGCGACCAGATTGGGATGGGTCGCCCCGGCAATGCAATACAGCGCATCGGGATTGCGCGACACGATCTGCGGCAGCGCCTGGATCATGACCTCTATGCCCTTGCCCTGCGACAAAAGGCCGAACGTGAGGATCACCTTCTTGCCCGAGAAGCCGAAGCGGTCCTTGAACTGGGCAGACCGGCCGAACGGGCGATCGGGTACGCCGTGGCCGATCAGGGCGATCTGCGCCTCGTCTGCGCCATAGGCTTCCATCAGCAGCGAGCGCGACAAATCGGACATCACGACCAGCTTGCTGGCCCGCGCAATCAGCCTGTTCATCACCCGCAGCTGATCCGGATCGGGCTGGGCCAGAACCGTATGCAGCGTGATGATGACGGGCGCGCCCGCATTATCGAGCAGGTCGAGGATCATGTCACCGGCAGGACCGCCGAAAAGGCCAAATTCATGCTGCAGCCAGATGACATCGGCCCCGCTCGCCTCGATCTGCTGCGCCGCCGCCAGGAACGCTTCGGGTTCGCTGTCGGATATCGTGCTGCACACCTGTGCGTCGAACTGATCGGTCGCCCCGGCCGGCGCCATCGCATAGACATCGATCGCCATCTCGGGGGCCAGCATGCGCAATGCGGCATGCATATCGGTCGTGAACGTGGCGATACCGCAGCGCCGGGGAAGAAATCCGCCAATCAGCGCCAGCCTGCCGCACTGGTCCAGCTCTGGCTGTTCAGAGCTTTCATGGCTGTCATCGGCAACGAGCGCGGGGAAAATCTCGTACATCTTGGGCGTCCTTCCGGAATGATGCGACAGAACGATCAGGGCAAGTGGTGACGGCGTGGCATGACGACGCGGGACAGGACTGCTCCCAAGGCACGGTCATAAGGGTTACACCGCACTGCGGCATTCGTTCCGGTGTTCCGACGATGGGAATTTGGTGCGGCAGCAGCCCCGCTTGATGGGTGGCTGCTAGCCTAGCGGCAGGGCATCCGCCCTGGCTCTGTCGGTCGCCGTCATGCGCAGGCACAGGATGACCAGCGCGCACAGCGCGATCGTCGATTCAAACACCGCGAAATAGCCCGATCCGATCAGGCCGAACTTGTGGAGCGCCAGCGGCAGCAGCGGCAGGGCAATGACGCTGGAGACAATATTCGCGCTCATCGACCATCCGGCATATCCCAGCGCAATCAGGGCGGAACTGAGCTGCGGCGCCGCCAGCATGATCAGGCGCCCTGCGAGCAGCCAGATTGCCAGCGCTGCAGCACCGGCAAAGGCCTCGCCGCCCAGCAGCACGACGATCTCGCGCGAGAACATCGCGATCAGCACGACAAACGGCAACGCGGCCAGCATCGATACGCCGATGCTGCCGAACAGCGCCCGGCGCAGCGGGGCCCCTCGCCCGCCGCTGGCAATGAGGTGCGCAAATTCGGTATAGGCCGCCTGCGCCAGCACCTGCGCCGGCTGCGCGATGATCACCGTGGCGCGCTGGGCGATCGAAAACAGCCCCGCCGCCGTCGGCCCCAGCATCCAGCCCACCGCCAGCAGCGCGATGCGCGGCGACAGCTCGGCAAAGGTGGTGTCGGCATTGGCGAAGATCATGAACCGGAATAGCCCGGGGTTTTCGGCGCGAATGCCGGGTGCGTCGGGGCTGTTGGCCTGGAACAGGCGGGCGTCCGGATCGTGCCTTCGCGCCACCCACCAGCCCATGATCCACATCGAGACGGACTCGGCGATCGATGACACCAGCCAGACGACGATGAAGCCCGTCAGCCCAAAGCCGAGCGCGGTCACGATGATCGCGCCGATCAGGCGGCACGCAGGCATGACTGCGTGGTGCAGACCCAGCAGCTTGAACTCCCGCAACAGCTGCAGATAGCCCGCAGGCGTTGTCCGCACCGTCATCAGGATCGCCACGCTATAGGGCACGACATAATGCTGCGCATCGCCGGTGATCCCCAGCCGCGGTGCGATCACCGGTGCCAGCACCATGCCCACCGCGACCGCGAGCAGGCCTGCCCCAAGCTCCAGCAGCGCGGTAAAGCGCATCAGCCGCCAGAGCCGCGCGCGGTCGCCTTCGGCCAGCGCCGGGGCGCCATAGCGAACGATGGCATGCCAGCCGGGGAAGCTGATGATGCCCCCCACCGCCAGCGCGTAACCGTGCACCAGAATAAGGATGCCGTAGTCGGTAGGGCCCAGCACCCGCGCGGCGATGATCAGATAAGCCAGGCTGAAGATGCCCGCGATGGCCTTGCCGCCCAGCAGAAAGCTCAAGTTGGCGTAGATCCGCCCGATCACGCCGCGGGGGCGTGCCTCGCCCGTCATGCGTACAGGGCCGTGATGGCACGTGCGGCACGCACGCCGGAAGGTTCGCCCGTCAGATCGAAGGTATAGGCGAACAGCTGCTCCTGCACCGGGCGGTACGTGGCATCATGGCTGGCGATGGCATGATCGATCCGGGCATCGAGGTCATCCACCGAGCCGAGCACCGGGCCTGCCTGCCAGTGCGCGTAATTGCGGTCGCCGGCATAGTCGACATGGTGCGCGTTCAGGAACAGGCAGGGCCGGGGCTCGCGCAGGAATTCGTACACCTGGCTGCTGACATCGCCCAGATAGACGTCGGCAGCGCGGGTATAGGTCATGTCGGTGAGCGCGCGGCTGCTGGTATCGACATGGATATTAGGGGCCGCCAGCCAGCGCGGATCGACTGTGCCGGGCCGGTCGATCCGCAGCCGGTCGATCGTCACCACAAACCGCCGGTGGAACAGCATGATATGCGGGGCGAAGATGAGGTTGTAGCGATCGCTGGCGACAAAATGCTCCATCACCGCCCGGCCCATGGTGTACCAGGACGAAAGGTGCGGCGACAGATGCGGGTTGTAGAGCACCGTCGGCCGACTATTGGCCTGCATTGGCAGCACCGGCCGCTGCGTGCCCGCAGTGTCGAACTTGGCATAGCCGGTGATCGTGATGTTCGCAGGGTCGACCCCGGCCTCGGCCACGAGCCGGTCGCGGATTTTCGGCCCTGCTGCCAGGATATGGTCGAACTGCGCCGCCGATGCGCCAAAGCCGATGGCGCGGTCTCCCGCACCATGATCTGCCAGCACCATCTTGAGGTCGTGCAATCCGTAGCGCTGCTTGAGCAGCAGCGACGTCCTCTCGGTCACCACCAGCACATCCAGGCTTCGAAAGAGCTCCAGATTGTCGCGATAGATCACCAGCTTGCGCGCCGGGACAATCTCTCCCAGCACCCGCTCGACCAGGCGCGAGCTGGCGCGCCGGACATCGAGACGGACCAGCTTGAGCTTCGCCAGCCCTTCAGGCCCCGCCAGTCGCCCGATTTCCGCAACAATGGCATCGCTGCTGGCGGCCACCAGCACGTCATGGCCCAGATCGGCCATGGCCAGCGCAATCGGCAGGCTATGGGCGATCTGGTGAATCTGATCGTGATTGCAAAGAAAGCCTATTCGCACGGTACCCACGCCATCACCGACAGGTGTCCCGCCTGCCGCACGAAGTGCGCGTTAGCCGTGAAGCGTGCTCAGGTCCAGTGCAGCACCGGCCAGCGTCGCTGCTGCGCCAGCGCCTTGAGCTTGGGCGAAGGGTTGACCGCGACCGGCTCGTTCGACCATTCGAACATCGGCTTGTCTGAGACATGGTCGGAAAAGAACCGGACATGGATGTCCGCGCGGGCAAGGCCCTGGCTTTCCAGATAGCTTTCCACCATCTCGCGCTTGGCCTCGCCATAGCAATTGTCGCCATCGATCGCCGAGGTCAGCGCGTCGCCATCCCAGGTCGACCGGGTGCAGACCAGTTCGTCGATCCCCAGCCGCCGGGCGAGCGCCTCGACATAGAACGCATTGGCGGCGGTCGCCATGATCACCCGCCGCCCCTCGGCGCGCTCGGCGGCGATCCGCGCCCTGCCTTCAGCGATGAAACCGCTCCGATCCAGCCGGTCAGCGAATTTTTCCGCCAGTGCTTCGACACGGGCCCGCGGCACCGACGTACCGATGACTAGCGCATGTTCGATTTCCTTGAGCCTGCGCCGACTGACGAACTTGGCCAGATAGGCCAGCATCGCGGCCATGACGACCGGTGCCAGCAGCAGCCGCCAGCGCGCATGATGCCACGCGATGAACACCAGCAGCGCCGTATAGGTGGGCTGGTGGGTCAATGTGCGGTCAAGATCGAACACCGATATCGTGACGGGATCAGGCGCGATGCGATCTGCCGCTGCGTCCGCATCGCTGTCGCGCGCCTGCAAGATGGCACCCACCTGCCAATAGTCTGTCCATTTGTCGACATCGATCCCGGCGTCGGCATCATTCATCGAGACCAGCTGCGCGGTCAGACCCAGTCGCTGGCCCGCCATCGCGATACCTTCCGGGCCGGTAACCCGGCGGGTGATCGCGAGAATCGCCAGCCTGGGGCCGAACCGCAGGAACAGGCGCAGCGCCTTCTTCCTGTCCTGCTCGGCCGCTGCCCAGAGCTGCAGGGCATTGCGGGTGACCGGGCTGGTCAGCGCGAACAGGTTTGCGCCAGTATAGCCATCGTCGCGAAACTTGAGCCAGGTCCGCAGCGAGCCCGGATAGCGCGCCAGCATCGTTGTGCGCGCCACCATGCCGACCGAAAGATCATGGCCCGACGCCTGACCCAGAAAATCATCCACCATCCTGGTGGTCAGCAACGGATGGTCGGCGGTGGTGACCATGATCGGCCAGGGAAGCATCTCCTGCCCCGCCAGCGCCATGATGTTGCGCGAGATACCCGATTGGCCCAGCGTCACGGTCACGCGCGGATCGGCAGCGAAATGCGTGAGTGCGGGATCGCCCAGGATCGCATCATCCTGCGCGATGACAACGACACGCCCGACATGATCGGACTGCAACAGCGCATCGAGCACCCAGGCGATCATCGGCCTGCCATGGATCGGGATCAGCGCCTTTGCGACGCGCCGAAACCCGCGCGCCAGCGGATCTGTGCCCGGGCGCTGGCCTGCAAGCAGCGCCACGGACCAAAGCTGCCTTGGCCCGGAGGTCGTATCGTTGCTATTCACTCGAATTAACCTCGGAACAATAAAGCCAGCTGGATTTGGCCGACGCTACTCTACAGGCTGCCATTCCGCCCGCAGTGCGGCGCGATACCATTCCGGCAAGCGTTTGCAAACCGCCCCCCGGCGCGATGCAACCATCGTGCGCCGCGCCGCCCGGAGCATCGGGATGCGATTGCTCCCGAACCAGGCCAGGCAACGCCGGGGCCGTGCCACGTTTGCCGGGACCTTCAAAAAAAAGCGCAGACAAACCCGTTTGCCTGACGCTACCACTGCAGACGACATGCCCGAACATTCCTGCACCCGGACACCTCGATGACAGCTTTTGCGGTTTACAAATTTGCCCATATCCTCGGGATCATCCTGCTGGTGGGGAATATCACGGTGACAGCGGTGTGGAAGGTCTTTGCCGACCGGACCCGCGACGCGTCGATCGTCGCCTTTGGCCAGCGGATGGTGACCGGAACGGACTTTGGCCTGACGGTGCCGGGGATCGTGCTGACGATCGTCGGCGGATACGGCGCGATGTTCGAGGCGCGCTATGATTTCCCCGGCCCTGCCTGGTTGCTCTGGAGCCAGGTGAGCTTCATCGCCGCCGGGGTGATCTGGCTGGGCTTGCTGATCCCCATTCAGGTGAAACAGGCGCGTATGGCGCGCGAATTCGCAGGCGGGGAGATTTCTGCCGAGTATCGGCAACTGGCGCGGCGGTGGCTTGTCTGGGGTCTGGTCGCAACGGTCCCGCTGGTTTCAGCGCTGTATTTCATGATCGACAAGCCCGGCTGAGCCGCCCGGATATCGCGCCGTTGCCTCAACGCCAGCTTCAGTAATTCCACACCTCAGTAATTCCACTGCGCCTGCACCCGCAGCAGCTCGCCTTCTGCCTGACCGAAGCGACGTTCGTCGGCCTCGCGCCGCGAGGCCCAGCCATAGGTGAAGGTCAGCTCCAGCGCCGGTGTCGGCAGGAATTCCAACCCCAGTTCCAGCTCCTCGGTTTCCAGTCGCGGGGCGTTGATCGCAGCCTTGAAGCCACCGCGATAATATTGCCAGCGGGCGAAGGGATAGAAAGGTCCGAGCGGCGATTGCCGCACCCGCGCCATCGCCTGGACATAACCGCCGCGCAACGGGCGCTCCTCGATCTGGCGGGTGACCGGGTTGAATTCCGGCCCCGTCCCCCAGTTCCATTCGGCCTGCAGCCCGATGGGTTGCGGATAGAGGATGGCATGCAGCCCGACGCGGTTGTCCTTGTAGCTGACCGGACTGAGCCCGCCGCTGCGCAGTTCCGGGCTGATGCGATTGCGCATGATCGACCCGCCAAGCTCCAGCACCTGACCATCGAGGCCGAGCCCATCCAGCTCGAATGGCCAGGTCGCCAGCCCCACGGTCATCACATTGCCGCCGGTTTCAGTGCGGTTGAGCCCTTGCCCGTTGAACACACCCACACCGAATGCGCCGTAGTTGCCGAACAGCTTCTGGCCGTCTGCTGACAGGCGACCCCAGATTTTCTGGACCTTGGCCGGCGTGTAATAGGCGATCACGCCAAGGTCGCGCTCTCCCGGTGCCGCACTGTTGATGCCGTCGGTACGATCGAGCGCCAACCGGTTGGACGAGGACTGCATGTTCTCCCAGCCATACGGGACCTTGGATTGGCCCAGACGGATGCGGAAGCTCTTGTCACCGGTGGGAAAGACGTCGGCATACATATCGCGCAGCTGCGCAAAGCCCTCGCGCCGCTCACCGGCTGACTGGTTGGAGACGCCGACCGCGAAATCGGGCTGAAAATAGAGCGACAGATAGTCGTTGACGTCGCCTTGCAGCACCAGCCGTACCCGCCGCAGACTGAACGTGCCGTCATCGCGCACATCGCCATCGCCGATCGTCCGCAAGCGCGAGACGCCTGCAGGCGCGGTCGCATCGCCCGAAACAATCTGGTTCATCCGCATCTGGGTGTAGCCGCGCAGGCTCAGTCTGTCATACCATGGCGTGCCGTTGCGCGGGGCCGCAGATGCCTGCTGAACCGGTGCTTGGGAGGCGATCTGGGGTGGCTGGACCACCACGGGGGCGGGTGTCGTTGCAGGCGGCGGTGCCTGCTGTGCCAGGGCAGACGGGGCGCCTGCCTGCAGCGCGGAGGGAGCAGCCGATGCGCTCTGCGCAGCTTGCAGGTCCTTGACCATCGCCTTGAGTTCATCGATCTGCCGCTGCAGATCGGCAATCGTCTGGGCCTGGTCGGCCTGCGTCGGCTCGGCCGACAACACGGATTGTGCATCCGCTGGTGCCGCAGCACCCGCGACAAGTGCAGCTGCGAGGATATTGGGGGAGAGAACCCCCATGACAATCGACATGAAAAAGTGCGCCTGTGGACGGGCCCAGCCAGTACGGACGGGTCACGCCGCGCGTCTATGACGGTTTCGTGTCACTTGTATGACATTCGCACCGGTTTTATCTGACCCTATTATGACGCCCCGCGCACAAGACCGCTGCGGCGATCATGTGTCCCGGTGCTGAAGAAAGCGATTCGGCGCGTCCATTGACCGAATTCGCTGCCCCCAGACAGTGTAAAATGTCTGGAAGTGCGTCGGCGAAGAAAAAAATGTCCAAAAGATTTGACACTGGCTCGGTCAAAACAATGGCAGGCGAACAACCTGGAAAAACGCTACTGCCAGCGCGGATTTTGATGATGAATCCAAAAAGCAAATCTTTGAAAAATCGTGCAGATTGCATTTGCGCCGCAACGAGGTGCCGCCGATGGCAAAGCTCCGTTCCGGGGCCTCCCTTCGCGCCCCCTTAATGCGATTTTTGGCTCAAACGTGTCACTTTGTGCAGGGTTCTGCTCTCACGCATTAACCCTCGATTATCACTTTGCACCCAAAGCCTGTCAGGCCAGCTGGACACCTCCAGCCATGAGGGGGCATCATGATCAAAGACTTTTACGCGCATTACCCTATCCGCAAAAAATTCGACCTCATTCTGGTCGTCCTTCTGGCACTGACTGCCATTCCCGTGGTCATCGGGATGGTCAACCTGATGAATGACACCGGTGGATCCGTGGCGCAGGTTGTCACGAAACTGGGGGTCATGGCAGCCGTGACCGCTTTCATGCTGTATGCCAAAAAGGCCATCTGCGATCCCTATGTCAGCACCGTCGTGCGCATGGAGGGGCTGGCCGCTGGCGACCTGGCCAGTCCGATCCTCTACCAGGATCACAAGGACTGCGTGGGCCGGATGAGCAGGTCGATGCTGGTCTTCAAGGATAACGCAACCGAACGCGTCCGGTCGGACGCCGTGTTGCACGCCGTGGTGTCAGAACTCACCACCGGCCTTCAGCACATGAAGAACGGCAACCTGACCTACTCGATTGATGCAGCCTTCGACGCCGAATATGATTCATTGCGCCGGGATTTCAACGCCACCCTGACCCAGTTTTGCGAATTGCTGTCGCAGACATCGACAGTGGCAAACCATGTCCTGACCGGGGCATCGGAAATCCGCTCGGCATCGGGCGACCTGGCGCAGCGGACCGAGCAGCAGGCGGCCAGCCTGGAAGAAAGCGCCGCAGCGATGCGCGAAGTCACCTCGATGGTACAGCAGACCGCGCAGAACGCGTCCGAAGTCGGCAAGCAGGTCGAAGAGGCGCATACCGCCGCCACCACCGGAGGCGACGTGGTGCGCCGCGCCGTGGGAGCGATGGACGCCATCCAGAAATCATCCGGCCAGATCACCAACATCATCGATGTCATCGACGGCATCGCCTTCCAGACCAACCTGCTGGCGCTGAATGCCGGGGTCGAGGCCGCACGCGCCGGCGA
>NZ_ANFZ01000015.1 GCF_000331245.1 Blastomonas sp. AAP53
ATAACCGGCAGCCATAACCCCGCCAATTACAACGGCTTCAAGATGGTCTTTCAGGGTCGCCCGTTCTTTGGCGCCGACATCCGCAAGCTGGGCGAGATGGCGGCGGCGGGCGATTGGGACAGCGGCACGGGCACGTCGCGTTCGATCGATATTCTGGACCGGTATATCGACCGGCTGGTCGAGGACTTTGGCGGCTCGGCTGCGCGTGTCGGCTGGGATTGCGGCAACGGCGCTGCGGGTCCGGCGGTGGAAAAGCTGGTCAAGCGGCTTCCGGGCGAACACTTCACCCTGTTCACGGATGTCGACGGCAATTTTCCCAACCATCATCCTGACCCCACCGAGGAAAAGAATCTGGTCGATCTGAAGGCGCTTGTCGCCGAAAAGAATCTCGATTTCGGAGTGGCTTTCGACGGTGACGGTGATCGCATAGGTGCGATTGACGGCCAGGGCCGCGTGATCTGGGGCGATCAGCTGCTCAGCATCTACGCCGAAGCGGTTCTGAAAGATCTGCCGGGCGCGACCATCATTGCCGATGTGAAGGCCAGCCAGGCGCTGTTCGACCGGGTGAGCGAGCTGGGCGGCGTTCCTTTGATGTGGAAGACCGGGCACAGCCTGATCAAGTCGAAGATGAAGGAAACCGGCTGTCCGCTGGCAGGCGAGATGAGCGGCCATGTGTTTTTCAAGCACCGTTATTACGGGTTCGACGACGCGCTTTATGCCGCCGTCCGACTGATCGAAGCGCAGACCCTGCTGGGCAAGTCCGTCACCCAGCTGCGCGGCGAGATGGCGCCGATGGTCAACACTCCGGAGCTTCGCTTCCAGGTCGACGAGACGCGCAAGTTCGCGGTGGTCGAAGAGGTGCTCGCACGCCTTTCGGCCAGCTGTGCGCAGGTCGATGCCACTGACGGCGCACGCGTCAACACCGCCGACGGCTGGTGGCTGTTGCGTGCATCGAACACGCAGGACGTGCTCGTTGCCCGCGCCGAAGCGCGCGATGAAGCAGGTCTCGATCGCATGATGGCGCAGATCGACCAACAGCTCGCCGCGTCCGGACTGGAACGCGGCGAGCTGGCCGGACACTGAGGCAGCAGGTGACATGACACAGATTGACAGCTTCAAGGCGGCGCAGACCGTCCTGGTCACCGGCGGTGCCGGCTACATCGGCAGCCATGCCGTGCTCGCCTTACTCGATTCCGGGTGGAAGGTGGCGGTGGTCGACAATCTGGTCACCGGGTTTCGCTGGGCGGTGCCCGATGCGGTTGCCTTTTACGAAGGCGATATCGCCGATGGCGATCTTCTCGCACGGATCATAGCCGAACAGAACATCGGCGCGATCCTGCACTTTGCAGGCTCGATCGTCGTGCCCGAATCTGTCAGCGATCCGCTCAAATACTACAGCAACAACACGGTCAAAAGCCGTGCGCTGATCGAAGCAGCAGTGACCGGCGGGGTAAAGCACTTCATTTTCTCGTCGACCGCAGCCACATACGGAACGCCTGAAAATGACGGCCCGATCAGCGAGACGACGCCGCAAAGGCCGATCAATCCCTATGGTACATCGAAACTGATGACCGAGTGGATGCTACGTGATGTCGCTGCAGCGCATGACTTCAACTATTGCGCGCTGCGCTATTTCAACGTCGCAGGGGCCGATCCACGCACCCGCAGCGGGCAATCGACGGCAGGGGCAACGCATCTGATCAAGGTCGCGGTTGAAGCGGCTCTGGGCAAGCGCGACCATGTCGCGGTATTCGGTACCGATTTCGACACGGCCGACGGCACCGGTGTGCGCGATTACATCCACGTCAGCGATCTGGCCGACGCCCATGTGCTCGCTCTGCGAGCGCTGATCGAAGCTCCGCAGAAATCGCATTTCCTCAATTGTGGTTATGGCCATGGCTATTCGGTGCTCGAAGTGCTGGACGCTGTCGACCGGGTGACCAACATGAAGATTGAACGCCGCATTTCCGGCCGCCGCGCCGGCGACCCTGCCTCACTGACGGCAGACAACCGCGCCATCCGTGAGCGCTTTGGCTGGATGCCGGCGTTTGACGACCTCGACAGCATCGTTATCCATGCGCTGGGCTGGGAACGCAAGCTGACGCAGATGGATCGATGACCGTGGCGACTGCACCGGAAAAGCTGGCGACGCGATCTGTCGAAAAGCCCTGGGGCCGGGCCGTGCTACCAGCACCTTTCGTCAACCCCGGGTCCGACAGGATCGGCGAAATCTGGTTCGAATCGGAAGCCGGAGATCCGCTGGCGCTAATGGTCAAGTACCTGTTCACCAGCGAAAAACTTTCGATTCAGGTGCACCCCAGCGATGCACAGGCACACGCCATGGGACTGGGCGGCGGCAAGGAAGAATGCTGGCTGGTGCTGGACGCCGAGCCGGGCGCGACGCTGGGCATAGGCACCCTGCACCCGCTGTCCGGCGAGGAACTGCGCGCGGCCTCACTCAATGGCGAGATCGAGGCACTGATGGACTGGAAGCCGGTGCAGCGCGGAGATTTTTTCTATATTCCGGCCGGAACAGTCCACGCAATCGGCGCCGGCGTCAGCCTGATCGAGATCCAGCAGAACGCCGATATCACCTATCGGCTGTACGATTACGGCCGCCCTCGCGAGTTGCATCTGGATGATGGCGTGGCGGTCTCCGTTGCTGCACCGTATGATCACCCCCTTCAGCAGTGCGTCGACTTCAGCGTTGATCAACTGCTGGTCGATGGCCCGCTGTTCCAGTTGCGTCTCACCGGCGATGCCAATGAGACACTGGCGGGTTCCGGCCCGATGATTGTCGTCCCGGTCGAAGGAGATGTCTCCGTCAGGATGGGCGACACCCCACTGACCGTGGCAGCAGGCGAATGCCTGGCCGTCGAACCCAACACACCCATGGAAGCCAGCAGTGGAGCCCGTCTGCTGCTCGCTCGCGCAAGCTAGAACGGCAAAGACTGCATGAGCAAAATCATCCCTGTCATCCTGTCCGGTGGTTCAGGCACCCGGTTGTGGCCGCTGTCGGTCGAGACCCGTCCCAAGCAGTTCCTGCCACTGGCATCGGCCAACTCGATGTTTGCCGATACGCTGGCACGCATCTGTGACACGGCGCTTTTCGGTCCGGCACTGATCATCGGCGCTGAGCGCCACAGCGCGCTGATGGAAAGCGAACTGTCGGGCGAGGCCTTTGCCGATGCACGGATCATCCTCGAACCAAGTGCGCGCAACACCGCGCCTGCCATCGCGCTGGCCGCGATCGCAACAGGCAGCGGCGATGCAGTGATGCTGGTGATGCCCAGCGATCATGTCATCACCGATCTGCCGGCATTCCTGGCTGCCGTGACCACCGCCTTGCCCGCAGCGCAGGCAGGGTGGCTTGTCACCTTCGGGATCAACCCCACCGGCCCTGAAACCGGTTTTGGCTATATCCAGATGGCCAATCCGCTGGATGGGATGCCTGACGTGCGCAAGGTTGCCCGATTCATCGAGAAACCGGCGCGTGACAAGGCCGAAGCCATGCTGGCACAGGGCAATTATGCCTGGAACGCAGGAATCTTCCTGATGCGCGCCGATCGTTATCTGGAAGAGCTTGCCGCCCATGCTCCCGAGATGCACCGCACCGCGCATGGCGCACTGGACGGCATCGACCCTGCCGCACGCTGCATTCGTCCACTGCCCGACCAGTTCGCCGCCTGCCCGTCCGATTCGATCGATTATGCGGTGATGGAACGCGCAGAGCGAGTCGCGATCGTGCCAGTATCGTGCGGCTGGTCGGATGTCGGCAGCTGGGACGCACTGGCGGAAATCGGGACCCCGGATACCGACGGCAACACCACGTCGGGCGAAGTCGTTGTGCTCGACAGCCACAACAACCATATCCACGCCGATGGCATCACGGTGACGGTGTCGGGCATCGACGACCTGATCATCATCGCTAATGGCCACCATGTAATGGTCGTCCCCAAGGGACGCTCGCAGGATGTAAAACAGATCGCTGCAGCCCTCAAGGACCGCCCCTAAAACTTTCCCCCGCCGCAAAACAGCCTGCACCGGACGCCTGACAGGGATGTTGTCATGTAGGTCGTCAAGGGACAACATTGATATTGCGTTACCCCCAATGCTGGAGTAATCCGCGACGCGCCTGCGACTGGTGCAATGTGTTGAGCGTGGCGGGACAGCAGCGTTCAAACGATCCATCGGACAGGGTATGTTACTGTATTTGATTTTGCAGAGCAAAGGCTAACTCCAACAACTTCTCAGAGATTTTTTGAGAAATCACAAATGACTGGCAAATAACTAGGTCGACATGGCTCCCTATTATGGATCGTGATTAGCTAGGCGGCAAACACCTTCTCATTATCAATTAAGCGGTTCCCGTTGTTTTCTGTATCATTTTATCTTCAGCGAACTGCTTAACGAGTTTCACCTATGGCTTGACGTCACAGATAGATGCTTACTGGATTGGCAATCGAGCAAGATTTTTCAACTCAGTTTGCCGAGATATGACCCGGCCCGCGCCATCGGGTGCTCTGGGGATACAAAAATTTGTTGTAGTTGCTTGGGAATAAAGCTGTATTTTAGGAATTGATTAATGAACGAAAAGAAGCAAAAAGTTGCACTGGTGACCGGCGTTACTGGTCAGGATGGCGCCTATCTTTCTCAGCTTTTGCTAGAAAAGGGCTATATCGTGCACGGTATCAAAAGAAGGTCCTCGTCCTTCAATACCGGACGCATTGAAGATCTTTACGAAGATCCGCACATCGAGAACCAGCGCTTCATTCTGCATCATGGCGACATGACCGACAGCACCGGCATCATCCGTATCATCCAAGAATGCCAGCCAGACGAAATTTACAATCTCGCCGCCCAAAGCCACGTGGCCGTAAGCTTCGAAACCCCCGAATACACAGCCAACGCCGATGCCATCGGCACGCTGCGAATCTTGGAAGCGATTCGCATCCTGGGTATCGTCGACACCTGCAAGTTCTATCAGGCGTCTACCTCCGAGTTGTATGGTCTGGTACAAGAAGTTCCGCAGCGCGAAACCACCCCCTTCTATCCGCGCTCGCCTTACGCGGCCGCCAAGCTCTATGCTTACTGGATCGTCGTCAACTATCGCGAAGCCTATGGCATCCATGCGTCGAACGGCATTCTGTTCAATCATGAAAGCCCGCTGCGCGGCGAAACCTTCGTGACCCGCAAGATCACTCGCGCAGCCGCTGCGATCAAGCTTGGCCGTCAGAACAAGCTGTTCCTTGGCAACCTCGACGCCAAGCGCGACTGGGGCCACGCCCGCGAATATGTGCGCGGCATGTGGATGATGCTGCAGCAGGAAACCCCGGACGATTACGTCCTCGCAACAGGCGTCACGACTGAAGTGCGCGAATTCGTACGCTGGGCGTTCGAAGACGTAGGCATCGACCTGGAATTTCGCGGCACCGGCGCAGACGAAAAGGGTTATTGCAAGGCCACCGGCAAGTGCCTCGTTGAGGTTGACCCCCGCTATTTTCGCCCGACCGAAGTCGAACTTCTGCTCGGAGATCCCACCAAGGCTGAAACACAGCTGGGTTGGAAGCACGAAACCTCGCCTCGTGATCTGGCGCGAGAAATGGTGCTGTCCGATTTGGAACTGATGAAGACCGCCCCCATCGGCAAGGGCGCCTGATCAGCATCTGCCACGGTCGCAGTTCTCTCGGGCATACTGCGCCGTGGCACATTGCCCTCGGGATACTGATGTGTCGCTGGCAGCCGAGGTTTCATCCTCTTTCGAATTATCATCATGGGTTTTGATTTGAAAATGTTTAGCGTGGCGGGGCGTGCCAGGGTGCTGTTCCTCGCCTACGCAACGTCGTTGTTGTCAAAACTCGTGACCGCCCTTGTTCAGCTGCTAGCCTTTCCGGTCGCGGCGAGAACGCTGGGGGTCGAAAATTTCGGAGCGATGCTAACGCTGGCGGCGATTACGTCTCTGCTTTATATTCCCGGTATCGGCCTCGCACCGGCCGTCAGCTTCGCGATGGGCCGCAGCATTGGCTCAGGTGCGCAGCCATGCGCGGCCCGCGTCTTTGTCGACGCCACTCGCCTCGGCCTCTTCGCAATGCTGCTTTGGGCCACTTTGGGCAGCGCGCTGATCGCTGTTGTCCCTGCAGAATTTCTTTTCGGTTCGGGCGCAAGCCGCCTCGACGACAGCGCCAGAATCGGGGCATTCGCCATGCTCGGGCATGTATCCCTCGCATATGGCTTCACCTTCATCGACGGTGCCCGAGCCGCAATGAACCAGACCCACATCTCCAACCTTTATGCGCTCAGCGGCTCCGCCCTCGTCTTCGGCCTCGCGATGCTCCTGGCGACGCAGGATGCGGGCTTTGGTTGGTTCTACATCAGCATTTTCTTGGTTCCGGTGATCATGCAGGCGATCAACCTTGCCCACTTCTGCATCGAGCATCGCGTCATGCTGGCGAGCGCAAGGGACGAACAGCCGGATTACTGGTCGATCATTCGGCCCGCTCTCGACTTCACCCGCGGGCAGGTGGGAATCGTCCTGCATCTTCACGGCCTAGTGTTCATTCTCACCCAGACGGTCGGTTTGTCGGCAGGCGCGGTATCGGGTGGCATCGTGCGACTGTACATGCAGATCAATAGCCTAGTACAATCGGTCCTGACACCACTTCTGCCGACGTTGAGCGCGGCCAACGCGGCCAACGACAGCAAATGGCAGCGAACCGGCATTCTGGCCATCTTGGGTCTGACCTGGGGGGCCATTCCCATGCTGGGCGTGTTCGTCGGCCTGTTCGGCCAGCAAATCCTGCGGCTGTGGCTCAATCTCGACATCACTGCCAACGGGGTTTCGACTTGGGCCTATGCAGCCTGGGGAAGCCTGAGCACGATGGTGCTTATCGCGTTTTCAGTGATGATTGCGCTCGGTCAATCTAAGCTGCAAGGAAGCCTCATCCTAGTATCGGGTACTTTCGGCTGCTTGAGTGCATTGTGGCTCTTGCAGGGCGGATCGACCGAATCGGCGATCTGGGTCAATGCCCTGTTTTTACTTCTGGGAGGTTTGATCATCCCGACACGGTCAATGGTGCACATCGTCCAGACGCCGCGTCCCACCGAAGCGTGACCGCCCTCTTTACCGCACGCATGATCGGCCGGGACCAACAAGAAATCAGCCTTCGATTGAGATCTGACATATGCCATTGAAAAATATACTTTTATTTTGCCCGGCAATCAATTCTTCAGCCCCACCATGATCAGAACGGCTCGTCGTTAAGGGCTTGCTTTCATCCCGACCTCGCCTTAGTGCAAGCCTTGTCAGATGTACTATTCGAGTGTCTAGGCGCGCCTTAGGCATTTTATCGGCACGGGCATCACTCGTGCCTTTGGAAAATTGACCGTAAGTTCCCAGTCAATTCAACGCAGGGCACCTTATGCCTGACGACAACTCCCAGCGTACATGTGAAGCACGATTTGAAGATTGATGGTGAGCAGGACAAAAAAACGACCGGGCGTTTCACAGCTTTGTATGGCGCCGATTTATGTATTCATCGTTGCGAGCATCGCTCTCGGCGGCGGTCCCGGACAGCTTGATTTCGCACTTTTGGCGTGGTGCATAGCAGCACTCTTCCTTATTGTCTCTAGGCCCTGGCAAAACTGGAACTCGTCGCTGCGCGCGCTCCCTAGTCCCGCGCAAGGAGCGGTCTGGCTATGGCTCACCCTTCCCTTTTTCCAGCTTGTGCCCCTTCCGCCCAGCATCTGGCAGACATTGCCAGGCAGCGAAATCAGAACGGCGATCGCGCAGCATTTTGGCATGGGCAGCCAATGGATGCCGTTGTCGCTAAGTCCGATTGAGACGACATATACCGCCATTGTCTCTCTCGGTATGTTCACCTTCTTCACGGCAATTATCAGCCTAACTGAGCGCCAGCTGCGGCAAGCGATCTGGGTGATCGTCGGCATGTTTGCACTGGCAACGACGATCGGCGTTATCCAGTACACATCTTCGGGCCAGCTTCTGCAGTTCCACAGCCTTGCCCACCGCACCTCGTTGCTTGGATTTTTTGCCAATAAGAATCACATGGCGCTGGCTCTTGCCTGCATGATCCCGCTTGGATACGCGCTGATAAAGGACTTGCCTGGCGAGGGGGCGATTAAGAACTATCAGTTCGCATGCCTGTTTGGACTCGTTTTTGCGCTTTTGATTACCACGAACAGTCGCGCTGGACTCGCCTTCGGAATGATAGCAACCTTAGCCACCCTTTTTCATATAGCACCAAAACGTCGCGCCTTGGTTGCTTCAATATTTGTTGGCGCTGTAGCGCTCCTGTCAGCCATCCTCAGTCTTGTCCCGAATATTGCCATCGTCATGGAGCGGTTCGGCAATACTTCTGAAGACGGGCGACTGGATATGCTCGCTCAATCATGGCCGTTGATCGAACAGTACAGCGCAACTGGATCCGGCTTTGGCAGCTTTTCCGAAGTATTCGTACCCAACGAAAAATTGGAATGGCTCCTACCAAACTACGTCAATCAGCTACACAATGATTGGGTTCAGTTTGTCATGGAGGGAGGAATCCCTGCAGGACTAATCATTATTCTGGTAATTATATCGCTCACCATGGCGACCCTAAAGGCTCGAGCCCAAGGCGAACAGCATTCCTCGTCAGGCTCTTTTGAGGCCAATATTCTGTGGGCCAGCATGGTTATTATCGCTCTATTCGGACTTCACAGCATTATAGATTACCCCGCTCGCAGAATAGCAAGCTTGATGCTGTTGATATTTGCATTGTCACTCACAATGCGCCCGTACGTGCTCGCCCAACGAAAATTAGCGATGGCAAATTCTTGAGTTTCCGTTAGGAATTTTTTACCGATCATCGGGTGGCAATTTCTGGAAGGTATCAGCTTGCGTATCCATTTTCTGTTTTTGACGACTGCAACGTTGTTGGCAGGCTGCGCATCGCCTTACGCCAAAATCCCGGTCGGGATGGATGCAATTCCGACGTCCACTGCGGGCAATTACACCACCCCGCCGCTGGAAGGTTACCGAGTCGGACCATTGGACGAACTTCGGGTTACCGTGTTTCGAGAACCCGAGTTGAGCGCTGACAATCTGGTTGTCGATGGCGCCGGAATGATCAGCATGCCCCTGATCGGTGCCATCCCAGCGCATGGCCGGACAGTGACCGAGATCGCGAGCGAGATCCAAGAGCGTCTGAACGATCGCTATCTTAAGAACGCGCGAGTCACCGTTTCTGTGTCGAAGGCAACGAACTATGTGGTAACGGTTGGCGGCGAAGTAAAATTGCCAGGAACCTACCAGATTCCTGGTCGCGTCACGCTTGCGCAGGCGCTGGCGATTGGCGGCGGTATTACTCCTTCGGCTCGCCGTGCGGATGTTATCCTGTTCCGTAAGGTGGATAACACCGATTATGTTGCCAGGTTTGATTTGCGCGATATCTATGCCGCGCGATCACCTGACCCGGAGCTGAAGCCGGGCGACATGGTCATCGTGGGCACCTCTGCCGCGCAAAATGTATATCGCGATGTTCTCGCGGTCTTGCCAGGTCTTGCTGGTATATTCGTTGCGCTCTCGCAATAAAACCAAGTCGTTTTCGAGTAAAATTGAGATAGCAACATGCAGCCTGTAAAATTGAACGCTGATGAACTTATGGATCCGGCCGGCGAATCCGATTCTAGTTTAAGTTTCGGCATCGACATACATGATGTGGTTGCGGCAATTTATCGCAGCCGATTTGTCATCATTGGCTTGATTGCCGCATCCATTCTGATTGCCATCATTCTCACGCTTTTCACCACCCGTGAATATCAGGGAGTTGCAATCATCGAGGTTCAGCAGGAGGCCAGCAAGGTTCTCGGGACCGAGGAGGATCGCGAATCGGCGCAGAGCAAGATCGACGTCGACCGCTTCCTCGACACCCAGATGGAGATCGTGAAGAGCCGCTTGGTCGCCTCCAGTGTCGCTAATGACCTCGGCCTGTTCAGGGGAAGTTTCCTTGCACAGATGAACATAAGTGAAGAGAATGACAACCAAGTTTATTTGAGTGCCGAACAGGCTCGCCGGGAGCAGGTCATCGAAGCGCTGACGGACAATCTGGAAGTCGGTTATACTGGTCAGACTCGCCTTTTGACGATCCGTTTCTATAGTCCCGATCCGGTGTTGTCCGCCAAAGTTGCGAATAGCTACGCGGAAAACTATATCCGCAGTAATTTGGTCCGCAAATCCGAAAGCTCGTCTTACGCGCTCGAGTTTCTGCAGCAGCAATTGCGCGAAGCGCAGGCACGGCTTGAAGAATCCGAACAGTCAATGATCACCTATGGTCGCAGGACGCAGATCGTCGATGCGTCGAATGCCGCCGGTGACAGCGCCAACCAAGAGAATAATCAGCCCAAGTCGCTGATTACCGCGCGTCTGGTAAGTCTGAACAACGCCTATTCGGGTGCTGTCGCAGCGCGCATTCTCGCTGAGCAGCGCTGGCGCCGCCTGTCATCGATGTCGACACTCAGCCTACCTGAGGTGCTGAGCAACCAGGCGGTTCAGAAGCTGCTGGAAAGCAAGGCCTTGATCGAGGCGGAACTGCGCGAGCAGCAGAAAATTCGCAAGGACGACTATCCCAGCGTCATCCAAACTCGCGCCCGACTGGACGAAATCAACCGTCAGCTCAATGCGCTAGGCCAAAATATCCGCTCGTCTGTCGAGAGCGGTTATCAGGTTGCACGCGAACAGGAAAAGCAGCTGAAGAATCAGCTAGACTCACTGAAGTCCGAGACTCTGGCCGAGCAGGGCCAGAGCGTTCAGCTTTCGATCCTGCGTCGCGAAGCCGATACCAATCGGCAGCAATACGAGGCGCTGCTACGCCGTTACAACCAGCTGAATGCCGAATCGGGCGTTCAGTCGAACAACCTGGCCGTGGTTGATCGCGCCGTGATCAACCCCATTCCGTCGTCGCCCAAGATCTATCTTAACATCGCGCTGGCGATCCTGATCGGCATCATGCTGGCTGCGATCTACATCCTCGCGCAGATCAATCTGTTTGATCGCATCAGAACGCCGTCCGATGTGTCCGATCGCGCCGGATATCCGATGCTCGGCGCCATCCCCCGCGTGGACAATGTCCTCGAAGAGATGGCCGATCTCAAGTCGGAGGTCAGCGAATCAATCAATTTGGTCAGGACAGCGCTGACGCTGTCCTCGCAGGGCGGGGCCCCCCGCTCTCTAATGGTGACGAGCGTCCAAGCGTCCGAAGGCAAGTCGAGCAGCGCACTGGCCGTGGCAATCAGTTTTGCGCGCATTGGAAAGCGCGTGCTGATGGTCGACCTCGACCTACGTCGTCCGAACGTGCATCGACTCCTAGGATTGACCAACAAGACGGGTGCCAGTTCGGTGTTGTCGGGTCAGGTGGAGTTGGGCTCAGCCATCCAGGCATCGTCTTACCCAAATATCGACGTGCTTCCTAGCGGCCCGATCCCGCCCAACCCCGTCGACCTGTTCATTGGCGATGCGTTCAGCACGATGCTGACCGATGCCCACAAGGTCTACGACATTGTGATGGTCGATGCACCGCCGATGCTGTCGCTGGCTGATGCGGGCGTTCTATCGGGTAACATCGAACAGACCATTTTCATCATTGAATCAGGCCGCAACAGTCCCAAGGCTGTCCTGCAGGCTATCAGCCGGTTGCTGCGCAACCGCGGCCAAGTGGTGGGCGTCGTCCTCACAAAGTTCGAACCCAACAAGACTGGCTATGGCTATAGCGGGGACTATACCTATGGCTACAAGTATGAGACATCGAGCAAATCCACATGACAGCTGTTCGTGCCGGCAATCTGTATAATTTATTGGTCACAGGGGCTGCGGCTGCAGTATTCTGTGCGCTGGTGGGTCAGTACGTTATCCAGAGCAACAATGTGGCACGCTTCAAAGCCAAATCCAGTTCAATGCTGATCAGTGCCGCACAGGTCAAATCACAGTCGGCTCCCCCTCCGGCCAACTTGGACAAAGTCCGCGCAGCACTTGCGGCGAAGCCTCTCAACGCCGCCTTGGTGAATGTCGGCATCTACAGCCAGGCTCTGAACCGAGGTGCGCCCTTCCGCTTGCGCGACGAGGATGTAGCGCTGCTAAAAAGCCTGGGCTGGCGGCACACGCCGACGTTGCAAAACCTGACCGTGGCAGCGATCGAAAGGCAAGACGTGGGGAATCTGGTCGATATCAGCGACGCTCTTCTCCGCCGGGGCCAGTTGGTGCGCGAAGCGATGCAGTTACTCAATGCAGCCGAGGTCTTCCCCAAGGGTCGCCAGATCATCCTGCAAAAGCTAGCGCTCGACCCTGTCTGGCGCACGGGCTATCTTAAGGCGACTGAGGATCTGAAGGAGCCGAGACAGGCTGATGCGCGCGCGAAGCTGTTTGCGATGATCGCCAAGACCCCGGATCCTCCCACTATCGAGGAGATCGGCCCGACACTTAACCTGCTGGTCAGCCAAGGCAAAGCGCCAGTGGCGTACCAGTTGTGGACAACAAGCCAGAACGTCCGGCCCGCGATGATCCAGGATACAGAATTTGCCGCAGCTTATTCCAAGAATGGTGACGACCAAACCACGCTACCCTTCGAGTGGACCTTTTTTTCCGGTTCGGGATTCTGGGCCGAGATCGTCCAGGTCAATCCGAAGCGGCAAGAGCTGATGATCCATTGGGATGGCCGGGGGGTTCCGGTGTTTGCCTCGCAGCACCTCTGGCTGCCGAAGGGTATGCGGGCGCTGGTGATGGAAGGACGGGACCTCAATGAGGCCACCCTCTCGCGATTCGGATTCTCGCTTCGCTGCCCCCAGGGTGATGTCCGCTTGGCCCGGTCGTCTCCGACGCAACCCAACAAGGTCGTCTACACGCTGCCGCAAGGCATCACCTGCAGATCCCCCGCACTGGTCCTCAACGGGCTTCCCCAGAACTTTTCCCAGAAATTCGACCGATTCAGGGTGTCGGGAGGAGAGGACATCGTTCTGACCGTTGAATCGATCAAGCTGCAATAACGCCCTAAACCGAACACAAGACAATGCGATGAATTCTTCCTATGTAAGCCCACTAAGTCGCCCGGTATTTCCTTCCACAACATACCAGCCGATCAACGCAGGTGCTTACATGCAGGATTTATTTGCCTGAACTTGGATAGCTTTCAGCAATGCCCTCATTGAACAGGATAAAGCAACTCTGGCGTGGCGTTTCGCCTTGGGGAGCTGTGACGGTACACCCCTCCAGCCGGGCCAAACGCTACAGGTTTTTCCTGAACGAGAGTGATGTCGTCCGGATCGGCGAGCAAAGCGTGATCGAATGCAAGATCATGTCCGATCGTGCAGGGATCGATGTCCAGATCGGCAATCGCACGTTTATAGGAGCCAGTCTGCTGGTGGCCGCCGAGAAGATCGTCATCGGTAATGACATTCTCATTTCCTGGGGGGTGACGATTGTGGACCACGACAGCCACAACCTCGATTGGGAATACCGCCAGCACGACGTCGTGCAATGGGGCCGGGGCGAAAAGAACTGGGACCATGTCACGATCAGGCCGGTGACCATCTGTGACAAAGTGTGGATCGGCTTTGGCGCATCGATCCTGAAGGGTATTACCGTTGGGGAAGGTGCTATTGTCGCCGCCAACTCGGTTGTGACCAAGGATGTTGCGCCGTGGACGGTGGTGGCGGGAAATCCTGCCCGCATCGTTCGGCAACTGAAGAAACCGGGTGAATAGTGTTGCAATCTGACTCACAATCTCTTGTCTGGGTTACCGGAGCTGCCGGAGCAGTCGGCAGCGCCGTGGTGAACCGGCTGATCACCAGCGGCGTTCGCGTCGCCGGTATTGGCCTGAACGAACCCGACTGGACCCCGCCGGCGGAGCTCCAGTACGTCAGCGATCTCATCCATGGCGAATCGCTGTCCAAGCTGGCAGAGCTGAGCGGCAAGCCCGGCAGCATCATCCATCTGGCCGGCGGCGCGCAGGTAGGGCCATCCTTTGATGATCCGGCTGGGGATTTTGACAGGACCGTCACGTGCACTGTTAGCCTGCTGAACTGGATGCGGACCCATGCCCCGGACTGCCGCCTTATCTATGCATCGAGCGCGGCAATCTATGGCACGGCCTGTTCGGGCCCGATTCCCGAAGCCCGGCAACCTGCGCCCATTTCGCCCTATGGATTTCACAAGATGTTGGCTGAGCAGGCAATCACCTATTGGGGCAACCAGTTTGGGCTGCGCTGTGCCATTGTACGGCTATTTTCCGTCTATGGCCCGGCGCTGCGCAAGCAGCTGATCTATGAACTGAGCAAGAAGCTCGATGCCGGTGCCACCCGCCTGACGCTCGGCGGCACGGGCGATGAGATTCGCGACTGGCTATGGATCGACGACGCCGCGGCATTGTTGCATCAGGTGATCGCACACTGCTCCACCGACGTTCCCGTGTTCAACGGCGGCACCGGCAGAGCGACAGCACTGCGCGACATCTGCCATCTGATTGTCGGAGCGCATGGCGGATCAGCAGATGTCGAATTCGATGGACATGTTCGGCAGGGAGATCCCTTCAGCCTGCTCGCCGATGTAACGAACGCTACCTCCATCGGCTTCACGCCCACGGTTCTGCCCGATGCAGGCATCCTAGCCACCGTGAAGGCCTATCAGGCGAATACCAGACTAGCAGGCCAGCCGTGAAGATTGCCATGCGCCTTAGCGAGCCGGAGAAATGGACCGGCGGGGTCAACTACCTGTTCAACATGGCGCAAGCCGTGCGGCAACATGATGCCAGCACCGCATTCCAGGTGTTCATTTCCGCGCACAATGTCGCAGGCTATCGAGATCGCGCGACGGCAACCTGTGGCGTTGCGCCAATGGTGCTGGAAGAGACATCCAAAATCACCGTCGCCAAGGCGCTGGTTGGCATTCACGACCAATCGGTGATCCAGACATTCCGCCAGGCGGGGGTCGACGTCTATTTTGAAGCATCGGGCTATATCGGCCCTTCGCCGGGCGTCCCCGTCATCAGCTGGCTGCCCGACTTTCAGCATCGCCACCTCCCTGGCCTGTTTTCGAAAAAGGCGTGGTGGCTGCGGGAGGTGCGTTTCCGCAGGATCATCCAGTCGCGCGCGCACATCATGCTGTCGAGCGAGGACGCGTACAACGATCTGCTGAATTTCTACGGCAAACCCCAAGGCCAAGTGCATGTGGTGCCGTTCGCCGTGCTGCCACCAAAGGGGGCGACCTGGGACAGCGGCGAGCAGGTGCGGATCGAGCTTGGACTGCCTGAACGCTTCATTTTTCTGCCCAATCAGTTCTGGTTGCACAAGAACCATGGCCTGATCGTCCACGCACTGGCGCAAATGGGCGATGCCGCTCCTTGCATAGCGGCGTCTGGCAGCGGCAAGGACGATCGCGCGCCGGGCCATTTCGACCATCTGCTTCAGCGTATCGCAAGCCATGGGCTTGAATCGAAGTTCAGGATTCTGGGTGCGATACCCTTTTCATCGGTGCTGGCGCTGAACGCGCGGGCAGATGCTCTGATCAATCCTTCGCTATTCGAAGGATGGAGCACCACGGTGGAAGAGGCAAAGGCACTGGGAACCCCGCTTGTGCTGTCGAACCTTGATGTCCACCGCGAACAGGCTGGCGACAGGGCGCTATACTTCGACCCGCACTCGCCGCAGTCCTGCGCCGAGGCGCTCGCCCGCGTGGAGCCGCGGCCCCGGTGGCAGCCTGGCGAAACCCTAAAGGATGGGGCCGGAGCGCTGAGTTCCTTCGAGGCGTTTGGCCAGCTGGCGAGCAATGTCTTTTCTAAAGTGAGGTCGTGCTGATGGCGCGCGTCGCAAGTCTGCCCAGAGCGCGGCCGAAGAATTCCCGCAACGGCGAGATTTCGCTGCCGGTGGTGCTGACCTCTTTCATGCTGACGATCCTGACCGTCGCCCTGCCGGTCGCCAATGGCCTGAGCGACCCGGTGGTCACTATCCTTATGGTGATCGCAATGTTCTCGCTGTACCTGACGATGGCGATCTCGATGGTTGACCGCAGATTCGGCCTGCTGGTGCTACTGTTTTGCTTCTACCACATCTTCTTCCTGCTGGTGCCAGGAATGCTGCATGCGGCCAGGGGATATTTCCCCTTCTATTCTATGAGTTACCCCAATGACGATATCCGCATCGCGATGACTGTCATCGCGATTTTCTGCGTCGGATATGCCATCGGCGTGATCGTTTTCCGGCGCGGTGTCAGTCTTGCTAAACTGAAGATTGCTGTCGACAAACGACATTATTCGCGGCCCCGGATGGGGATCTATGCACTCGCTTTGTCGTTCCTAACGCTCGCGATCGTCGCAGTGAACGGCGTTGAGATGTTCACCCTGCGGCGCATCGACAGCGAAATCGAATATGACAGCGCGGCGGTTGCCAGCCAGCTGATCTTCAACTTCGCGCGCATCCCCTCGTTCATCAGCCTTTGCATCTTCATCAGCCTGGTCAAGACGCGCCCAAGCATTGCCACAATGGGTGCGCTGGTTTTCAGCCTGGCGACCTTCCTGCTCGTGAACTGGCCAGCATCGATTCCGCGTTACTACCTGTTCGGCTACATCTTCACGTTCCTGTATGTGATGTTCGATTTCTCGATCGCGATTCGCAAATTCGGGTTTGTCATGTCGCTTTTGGGCGGCCTTCTGATCGTGTTCCCACTGATCAACTTCCTCGGTCGCGGAGATGTGCGCGATATAACCGCCTTCTCGCCCGTCGAATATTACACCGAGAGCGGCGACTATGACGGTTTCCAGTCGGTTCTCAATGTCGTGCAGTTAGTAGACCGCGAGGGGGCATCCTTCGGATACCAGTTCCTCGGTGTGCCGCTTTCTCCTGTTCCCCGCAGCTTGTGGCAGGACAAGCCTCGCCCAACTGGCGAACGCGCTGCCCGTTACGTCGGATACAATTACACCAACATTTCGGCGCCGCTATCGAGCGAAATTTTCGTCGATTTCTGGTGGTGGGGACTGATCCTGTTTTCGCCGCTGCTGGGTTATGTATCGGCGCGCCTCGACATGAACGCGGTTCAGCGCTTCAAGCAGAACGATGTCTGGTACGTGATGATGACGGGGCTGCTGATCGGCTTTGAAACCATTCTTTTGCGAGGATCGCTGATGAGCGCGGCAACACCGATTGCCCTGGCTTTTCTGTTGATGTTTTTCGCCGGTGTCATCGGTCGCAGTGGCAGACACATGCCGATGCGCCGCCGCTGAACTTATCAGGGATTGCTGGGTTAAATTTGCTTTTGATTATCGTGCGCACAAGTTGCCAGGCGGAGGCGGGTGTGCGCAGACATTGACGGAAATGGAATGAGACATGTTCGAACTTAAGGGAAAGAGAATCTTCGTCGCCGGGCACAAGGGCATGGTCGGGTCCTCTATGGCACGGCAGCTTGCAGAGGCGGGTGCAATTGTAATCACGGCCGACCGGTCGGAACTCGACCTCATCAATCAGGCATCGGTGGACTACTGGATGGCCGACCAAACCCCCGAGATCGTGGTCGTCGCCGCTGCCAAAGTTGGCGGCATCCTAGCGAATGACCTGCATCCTGTCAGTTTTCTGTACGACAACATAATGATCCAGACCAACCTGCTTAAGGCGGCACATGCCACGGGCGTCGACCGCCTGTTGCTGCTGGGCTCATCGTGCATCTACCCCAAGTTCGCGCCGCAACCGATCACCGAGGACGCCTTGCTGACCGGCGCGTTGGAGCCGACCAACCAGTGGTATGCGATGGCCAAGATCTCGGGCATCATGCTGGGGCAGGCCTATCGTCGCGAATTCGGTCGTCACTATATAAGCGCGATGCCGACCAACCTCTACGGGCCCGGCGACAATTTCGACCTGCAATCCAGCCATGTCCTTCCCGCGCTGATCCGCAAGGCGCACGAAGCCAAGGTATCGGGCGCGGAATCGATAGAAGTTTGGGGCACCGGCAAGGTTCGGCGCGAGTTTCTGCATGTCGACGACTGCGCAGGCGCACTGGTTCATCTGTTGCGCAACTATGATGAAGACCAGCATATCAACGTCGGCAGCGGATCGGATGTCACGATCCTGGAACTGGTCCAGATCGTGTGCGACGTCGTGGGCTTTACAGGTGCTATCACGTTCGACACCACCAAGCCCGATGGCACGCCGCGCAAGCTGATGGCGGCGGACAAGCTGGGCGCGCTGGGCTGGTCGCCGACCATCGAGCTGCGCGAAGGCATCGAACGCACCTACGCATGGTTCTGCGAAAGCATCCGCTGACATGAAACTGTTGGTTACCAGCATCAATTATGCCCCTGAGCCAACAGGAACCGGGCCGTACAGCGCGATCCTGTGCGAGGAGTTCGCGCAGCGGGGTCATGATGTCCAGGTCGTTTGCGGCTATCCGTTCTATCCGCAGTGGCAGGTCTATGATGGATATGCCAACACCTGGTGGATGAAGGAGCAGCGCGGCGGGGTCGATGTCTACCGCTGCCCGATCTACGTTCCGGCGTCGGTTAACGGACTCAAGCGGCTTTTGCATTATCTCAGTTTCACCGTCACGGCATGGCCCAGGCTGTTGACGCAGATGCTGTTGCGTCGCCCAGACGTGTTGCTGTGCGTCGCGCCGACGTTGATGGCCATGTCGTTCATCACGCCGGTCGCCCGGCTGCTGGGCATCCGCACTTGGATCCATATCCAAGATTTCGAAGTCGAGGCCGGGTTCGCGACGAACCAGCTTAAGTCCGACAGCCTAGTCGGGCGACTGGCCAAGGCGTTCGAGAATTTCTCGTTCTGGGGATATGATTTTGCTTCGACGATTTCGCCGGCGATGCTGCGCAAGCTGAAATCGAAGGTCCACCAGCGCACGCGGACGCAAGAGCTGCGCAACTGGGCCGAGCTGGACCTTATCAAGGTCGAGGAGCATTCAACCTATCGTGACACCTGGGCGATCACGACGCCGTATGTCGCCCTTTATTCGGGCAGCGTCGCCAAAAAGCAGGGCATTGACGTGCTGATCGAAGTGGCGCGGCTGCTCGCACCGCGTGGCGACATCACCATAATCATTTGCGGCAACGGGCCGGAAGTCGATGATTTGCGCAGGCAGGCGGGCGACGTATCAAATTTGCAGTTCCACGATCTGCAACCCATGGCCCAGCTCAGCGATCTTCTGGCACTGGCGACGGTGCATCTGTTACCCCAGAAGAAGGACGCAGCCGATCTCGTACTGCCGTCAAAGATGGCCAACATGCTGGCATCGGGCCGCCCGATTGTCACCGGCGCCAGCGCGGAGACATCACTGGCACAGGAAATTTACGGCTGCGGCGTCTCAGTTGAGCCCGAGGACGCATCCGCCATGGCCGATGCGATCGCCGCATTGCTCGACGATACTGCCAGGCGCGCCAGCCTGGGCGCGAACGCACGCCGCAGAGCGGAGAGCGACTGGGCCAAACAGGCGATCATGGACAAGTTTGAAGCGGCACTTCTGACCGTGTAGTCGGTATGGTCAAGCCCCATTTATCGGAGCCGGCCACAAGCTCCGATAAATGGGGAAAATATTTTCCGGCTCAACCGCGTTTCTCTTGTCCTTCAGCCAGCATCAAAATCTCAGCGACCCGGCCAAACGCAGCGTGCTGTCGTCGCCATTGCTGCCCAATATGCCCGCATAGCCCGAGCTGATCGTCAGCCGGTCGGTCGGTTGCCAGACCAGCTCGATCGACGCCAACGCTGCGTCGCGCGAGAGCGGCGCACCTGCCACCGTGAACGGCACTGCGCTGCCTGCCAGCTGCACTCGGCTGGTGGGGTTGAGAGAACTGAAGGCATGTTCCCAGCCGATCCGCGAGCGCGCACTCAGCGTGGCTGCGACCGGCGTGTGCAAATGCAGGCCGACGGTTGAGAGCGTGAATGCCTCGCGTCGCCTTTCGGCCGACAGTGCCGTCGCGCCGCCCGTCTCGGCAAAGGCGTCGGTCGTCACGCGATGGCTCTCGATGCCCGCAAATGGCTCGACTGTGCCGCCGAGCACGGCCAGCGGAATACCGATCTCGGCAAATCCGCTGAGCGCATTGCCATCGAAGCGGCTATCCAGGCGGTTACCGAAGCCGGTGAACGTCACGCTGCGCCGGGTGCTGTTTTCTGTCCAGCCATAGCTGATACCGCCACGTATGCGGACCAGGCCGAGCCTTCCGCCGGTATAGGCCTGCACACTGACCATTTTCACGCCAGCCGATCCCTGCCGGGCAGCGATGGCAGCATCGGTGTTACTGTATCCCACGCCCAGCCCGATGCGCGCCGTATCGCTCAGACCATATTCGTACCCGCCTTGGATGACATAGCCGCTGCGGCGGACCCATGCAGTTTCGCTGGTGGCATCGTCATGCCCCCTGCGTCCGGAAATCTGCATCCACAGGCCCGCTGCCTCATGTGTACCCTGAAGCCGCGCACGAATGGTGTTGGTGGCTCCACGGGCATCCTGAAGCGCTACAGTCCGTGCTGATGCAATCGGTTCGCCCGATACAAGGTTGAGCGCGCTGCGCGTCGCTACATCATCCGTCACCAGGGTGATCGCATTGTACAGCAGATTTCCGTTGGCCAGCCCGCCTAGCCCCTTGGCCGCAGCCTGCTGGTTGCCCGTGGCCCCCAGCTCGAGCAGTCCGGCGCGCGACCGCGCCAGCTCGATCAGCACCGCGTTGGTCGCCTGCAGCAGGCGGAACTCGGTACCTGCCGCCTCGGTTTGGTCGAGGGTATAATTGCCGGTTACACCGCCCTGCGCGGCCAGAACGACATAGCGCGTGCCGATGGCATAGCGGCCACCGTCGCGAATGATGTCCAGAACCGCTCCCGGCTCGATCGTTGCACGACCGCCAACAAGCATCAGGTCCGACCGACCGTCGCTGCTGGTATCGGCGATATAGCGAGTTCCTGGCATCTGGCGATAGTCACCCCCGATGGTGACAGTGACGATCGAAGGATCGACAGTCAGAGCCGTAGCCCCAGCGCCCAGCCCCGAAACGCCGCCCACGCTCATCGTCGCCGCCGCGCTCAAAGCATCTCTGGCGACGATTGCAGACGGCGTCATCGTCACCATCGATGCCAGCACCCCAAGCTCGGTTACGGCAGCTGTCTCGGCCCAAAGACCGCCAACAAAGCCGATGCCCGAAGTGTCATCGCTACCCGATGCCAAAGCGACCTCGCGGCCGATCGGGGATGAGGCCGGCAGAAGGTCGCTCATCGCCGCCGTGGCGACCGACCCGACGTCCGGCGTTGCGCCGATGGCCGGTGCCTGCGCCGTCGGCATCACGGCCGGCGTCGAGGTGACCAACAGTTCAACTGCCGCCGGCCCACCCTTCAGCTCTGGATTGGCCATCCCCGTCGGCGGGGCAGCGTCGCCAATCAATCCTGCCAGCGCTGCCGTCGGGCTGACCGCGCCGCCTTCGATGGTCAGGCTGCCGGTGTAGCCACTGGTGTTGATGAACAAGGTCCCCGCGCCGCGCTTGGTCGAGCCGCCTGCGCCGGAGAGGAAACCGGCGAAGTTGACGTCGGTCGGTACTTCAAAGATCGCGCTGCTGCTTGAGGCAATGTCGATCCGCGTGCCGGTGGAGAACAATTGCATGTTGGTCAGCGTCCAGATGCCGCCTTCCAGAATGTTGACCTTTTCGAAATTCGGCGCGCCATCGATCGTGCCGCTGCCGGTGCCACGCAGGTTGATGACATCGGTACCGCCGCCGCCGTCTGCGAGGCCGATCAGCGACTGGCCGGTGAACAGGTTGAGCGTATCATTGCCCGCGCCCAAGATGATCGCCGTGCCGCTGTCACCGCGAATAACACCATAGTTGTCGATGGCATTGCTGTTCGCACCGGCAAAATTTATCGCAGCAATGCCGCCGCCGATCAGACCCCTATTGGTGAGGTTGGTCGTTCCCGATGCAAGAATGCCATACCCCAGTCCGGTGATTTCGGCGAACGGGTCGTTGACGACCGTACCGCCGTTGAACTCGATGCCGTCTGCGGTAAAGGCACGGCCCCCGCTATCATTACCGCGCGCTCCGGTGCCCCGGATGCGTCCTGAATTGTAGATTGACCGAATGTTGGTCGCAAAAATCCCGTCACCATTGGCTGTGTTGGAGACGCCGTCCCACCCACCGGTGATCGTGCCATGGTTGGTCAGGCCGGCTATCGGCGAACTTGTCCCAACCACCCCGGCCCCGTTTTTGCCGATAATCGTCCCACTGGTGCGGTTGATGACCTGAGAACCCATCACCCCGTTGCGCGCGCCGGAAACGAAATTGAAGTTATCGATCACGCCAAGCACACCGTCAGCTGCGCTATCCGGACCACCCGTTGACATGATGACGCCTTGGTTGCGCACTTCAAAGCCAACGACTGCGGTGCCACCGTTCGACATGATGACGCCGCTCGATGCGTTGTCGAGCCTTGCTGTGCCAACGCCTACGATGGCCCTTCCATTGCCCGTTGACTGGATCAGCCCCGCGTTGGTGGCACCGATTCTGGCTCCAGCGCGCAGTATGACAGCGTCGCCGGCAGCATTGATTGTGCCTGCATTGTCGAATTGGATTCTTCGGCCAAAGCCAACGTCGACGTTGATCGCACTGCCGCTGGCATTCGTGTTCTGAACCTGTCCACCCGCATTGATAGTGACAAACAGATTAGTGTTTACATTTTCCGCTGTACCGAACGTTGACGCAAGCGCGCTGGTGGCAAGGGCATTGGAGCTGACCGTATATCTGTCGGCATTCACGGTCCCGCCCAAGTCGAGAATACCCGACAGGACGTTTACGAAATTGCTTTCGATGTTCTGGGTTGTCGATATACGGGTCGTGCCGACACCGGCAAAGTTGACGGGACCGCCGCGCAGCAGGCGGGCGGTGAAAATGCCATCAAAATCCTGGCGCAGCGTCAATGAACCTCCTTCACTGAACGACACCGCGCCTGCGGTAAGCCGCGTTGTCGCAGTCAATGACGAATTGGGTTCAATCAGCAAAGTCTGAACATTCCCCATGCCGTTGAACTGGGAAACACCTCGCGCCCTCATGCGCTCGACGTTCACTACATTGGTGGCCACGGTGCCGGTCGAGCCATTGAGCAGGAGCAGATCATCGCCCGCTCCGCCATCAATCGTTCCCAGGACGTTGCCCTGAAACAGCGCAATGAAGGTGTCATTGCCAGCGCCAAGATCGACAGCGATGCCGCCATCATAAGCCCGGATTATGCCATTGTTGGTGATGGTATCGGCCTGGCTGCCGAGAATCCGGATAGCCGGCGCGCCTCCTCCGCCGATGGCGCCAACGTTGGTGAGAAAGAACGGCGCAGTGGCGCCTCCTCCTGCTCCATTGTCGACCAGAATGCCATGATCAGGGCCGTAGAGGATGCCGCCAGACTGATTGGTGATCGTGCCGCCATTGATGACAACAGCATCGGCGGTCAGGGTTTGACCCAATCCATTCACGCCACGTGCGCCGAACGACTGAATGATGCCGAAGTTGGTAATATTGTTGCCGGTGCCCAGCGCGCGAATGCCATCGCCTTCGCTCGATGTCGAAATGCTGTCGGCCCAGCCAGTGATCGTGCCGCGATTGGTCAGGAACAGTGTGCCGGCTGCGGAAACGCCTGCGCCGTTACGGCCGAATACAGCACCGCTGGCGTCAACAACGCCTGAGAATCCCGCGCCGCCGTTGATGCCGTTACGGACACCGCTCACAAGCCCGCCTGCATTGACATAGAATTGCGAACCAGGCTGCGTGCCGAAATCAATGGCATCGACGGTGCTGTCCGCTCCCGCGTCGGAGCGAATCAGCCCTGAAGTGTTCACCACGGCAGCGCCCAGGATTGCCGAGCTGCCGATCGAACGGATCGTTCCCGATGCAAAATTGCTGATCTGCCGCGTGCCACCTGTCCGCTGCGAAAGGTCAATTGCCTGTCCGCCGTTGATACTCTGGATCAATCCAGAATTGAGGATGGTAGTGGAATCGGCCCGCGTCACCGAATCGATCTGCCGGATTGCATCGTCGAAGCTGGAAATCGTGCCGAAGTTCTCGACCCGAAGGGCACCGGACGACGTGTTGGTATAGGTGAGGTCGATCGCGCGTCCGGTCACGGAACCATTGCCAATCGTCCCGTAGTTGGTCATCGACCGGCCACCCGTCTCCACCGCCCCGCCAATCGTGCCGGCAAGCGCGCTCGTCAGCGTAGCGACATTCTGCAGGTAATAGCTGGTGCTGCCGGTCAGGTTGCCGGTGAGGTTCAGCGTGCCGTCTGCCACATAGGTCTGCCCCGTGTAGGACTGGCCACCCAGGCTAAGCGTGCCAGAACCGTTCTTGATGAAGGTACCCGAACCATTGATGGTCCCAAGGAAGTTCAGATTGATGAGCCCGTTCTGCGACAGGCTGAAAATTCCGTTGTTGTTTATCGTCTGCCGCAGAGCACCTGGAACGATTGTGTAGAGCCCCGCGCCGCTATCGATGACGATCGACGTGGGGCTGAACACTGGGGCAAGCGCCCATTGCCCTGAAACCCGCAAAGTCTCGAAATTGACGACGTTGGCCGCAAATATGCCGCGACCGGCCACTGTGCCCAGAATCAGCGTGTCGTTGCCAGCACCGCCGTCGAACGTGCCGGTCGCAGGCGTGTTGGTGACGGTGAAGCTGTCATCACCAGAGCCAAGCGTCACGGTTTGCCCGTTTGACGTCTCGGCGGCAACCGGGCCAGCCATGAGCATGACGGGAATCAACAGGCTACGATAAATGTTCAAACGACGCATCAGGGATCCATTCTTTACGATGGCGATGTGAAATCAAGACACTGACAGTGACACCAACTGCTGCTTTTCGCATGGAATTTTTGTCCGAACAAAGCTATCAAAATAACCTGCTCTTTGGATATGTATGGCGCCAAGCTGGGTGCTTGCCGCAGCTGAGCTACAACCCAACTTTGCCCTGCCCAATGACAGAGCCGACTGTTTATTCCTCTAGTTAGTAAAGGGCTTTGTGCCATGCAGATGCCTTGTGACGAAACTAGCGCTAGCGGCTTGCGGCACAGCGAGATTTTGACCCGCCCGGGGCGCAAGGTGGTCTCGCCTGGTGATTTTAAGTTAGCGGTCGTTGCGGAGAGCTATTCCAGCCTTGAGAGCGCGCGAACTGCGAGATTGCCAGCATCAACCCACACGCCCGACTGACCGACACGCGCAGCAAGCTCGCCGATGGTCATCCAGCATACAGCGTCAGCGTGGCGACCTCAGGCCATCGGCCAACGTGGGCTGAGAACAGCACTTACTCTGTTTCTTGAATTGACTAACCAGTGATCTTGCACTCGATGTCGAGCGGAGCATCAAGGCACAGCCCAGCTTTGAACGCCATCAGGCAGATTATGCGTAAGCCTGCGGTGAGTACCGCGGTTCAGGCAGCCTGACGCTGGATTTGAGCGGGTCGCCAGTTCCAGGGGAGCAGGTCGGCGAGCTGGCTTTGCGGGATTTCGGCGATGCGACCGAGCACATCAGCCAGCCAAGCTTGAGGATCGATATTGTTGAGCTTTGCGGTGGCGATCAGGCTGAGTATGAACGCGGTGCGCTGACCGCCACGATCAGAGCCGGCAAACAGCCATGACTTTCTGCCTAGGGCGATACCTCTGAGCGCCCGTTCTGCTGCGTTGTTCGACAAGCAGATGCGGCCATCGTCGAGGAAGGCGGTAAAGGCAGGCCATGCCTTGAGCATGTAGTCGATTGGCTCGGCGACGGGGCTGCTCTTGGAGAGCTTCGACCGGTTGTCGCGGAGCCATGCTTCAAGATCGGCGATCGGTTTAGCGCTGTGTTCCTGCCGGGCGGCGAGCCGCTCGTCTGCCGATCGGCCGTTGATCGCGCGCTCGATGTCGAAAATCGCATCGATCCTGCGGACCGCCTCCACGGCGATCGGTGAGATGACGGGTGCCTTCTTGCGGCGCTTTTTGAGTTGCGTGTCGAGATCCGCGAGCTCGAAGAAATAGCGACGCGCATGGCTCCAGCACAGCGCGCGTGTCAGCGGTGTCGGGATCAGATCGGCGCGGAAAAGCGCATTGTATCCGGCATAGGCGTCGGCCTGTAGAATACCTGTCCAGCTGCGCAGATGGCCAACGGGATGTTCGCCGCGCCTGTCACGGGAATAATGGAAGATCGCCGCAGGTGGCGCTGGCCCGCCAAATGGCTGATCGTCACGGACATAGGTCCAGATCCGGCCTGTATCGGTCTTCGTCTTGGCGAGGACCGGGACCGTCGTGTCATCGCCATGCAGTCGCTCGGCGGCCAGGACATGCGCTTCGATGAGGCGGTAGAGCGGCATCAGCGCGGCGGTGCAGGCTCCGACCTGATCGGCCAGGGTGGAAAGGCTGAGCTCGATACCTTCACGGGCATAGCGATCACGCTGGCGGTTGAGTGGTTGGTGCGCTCCGAACTTCTCGAACAACAGCATCGCCAGGAAGCTGGGGCCGAACAGTCCGCGGGGCGTGACATGGAAAGGTGCCGGTGGCTGAGTGATCTTCTCGCAATCCCGGCACGAGAACTTCTCCATGACGGTCTGGACCACCTTCCACTGGCGGGGAATGACCTCGAGCGTCTCAGTGATATCCTCACCCAGCTTGCACAGGCGATCGGAACCACAGCAGGGGCAGGCCTCTGGCGCGGAGATGACGACGCGTTCGCGCGGCAGATGATCTGGCAATGGCTTGCGTGCGTGCCGCTTGCGTTCGAACGGTGCAACGTTGGTTTAGGCGGCGGCCAGGGCTGCAGAGACCTCGTCCTCGCTGGCAGCGGCCTCGCACTCCTCGAAGGTCAGCTCCATCTGGTCGATCAGCTGGCGGGAGCGTTCCGAGCGTTGCCCATAAAGGGCCCGGCGCATCTTCTCGTTCTGCAGCTCGAGAAGGGCATTGCGAGCTTCCAAATCGGCATTGATCGCCTTGATGGGGGCCACTTCTGCGGCGACTTCACGGGCGGCGGCAAGCTGCTCGCGAAGGCTGTGGATCTCTGCAAGGCTTGCATCCACCATGGCCAAAGCCATAGCATAAAGCCCCTGGAATCCCCAGCTTTTTAGGCCGTCAGCGGCCACTTATCCGGCAATGGTAGGACGCCATGTTGCCTGCGGATTACGCCAGTCGATGCCCTCGAGCATTCAGGCAAGTTGCGATGCGGAAATCGCAAAGACGCCGTCGGTTGCCGATGGCCAGATGAACCTGCCTCGCTCAAGCCGCTTGGCATAAAGCGACATGCCCACGCCATCGTGCCAGATCACTTTGCACAGGTCGCCGCGCCGTCCGCGGAAAATATACAGATCGCCGACAAACGGATCACGCCCGAAGCTCTGCTGAACCTGCAAGGCAAGGCTGCGCATGCCGCGCCGCATATCGGTCTGTCCTGTCGCAATCCAGATCCGGACACCGGAAGGAACTGGGATCACGGCTTCACCGATCGCAGGACCGCCGCAGCCAGACCTGGAGATGCGCCTGCCGGGATCCGCACGATCGCACGCTCAAACTCCACGATGATCGCAGTCCCCGCAACAGCAACAGGCGCAGGATCAGGATCGGGCTGCACCTGGACCTGCGCAAAGCCGTGGCCTGCCTGCTCGAGCTGCCGCCGCCAGCGATAGATCTGACCAGGTCGAACATCGACCAGACGGGAAATCTCCGCAACGTTCGCCCCGGGCGCTGAAATCGCCGACACCAGCGCATGCTTCTGTTCATCTGACCAGTACCGGCGGCGCTGAACGCCAGAAAATACCGTCACCTGACCCATCGCACCGTCTCTAACACCGATGCAAGCACCAGCGCTTGCACCGGTGCCTTCTCGGCACGTCACCAAATCAGCGCAAGGCGGCCCTCACCGCAGGGTTACGATTATGCTGCTGCGCGGCAGCTCTTCGTACAGTCCGGGCTTACAATATCGGGCAGCACAATGAACTTACGGCGCGGACAGGCAAATTAAAATATCATAATCAGAAAAATAATATGTATCACATATTTATTGTGGCATGTTTCTATTAGATTTGCAATACATTATAAATAATAATAACATATGGCCGCAGTGCCTAACGAAACAAAAAATCTGAATGTTACATATTGGATCCATCTATATTGTTATCATTCGACCAAAACATAGCGTCACAGAAATTTCTTAAGCAAACAAATATTATTCCCTAAATGCATCATCTATGATTCGTGAAATTGGGTTCAAAACATAGCTAATTACGGGACGTTTTTCGCCAAGCAAATTCACCGTTGCGACCATGCCTGCAACTATAGGCTGCAATTTCCCCGATCTATTAATCAATGCCGATTTTTGCGTCAACACGCGTACGAGATAGAATGTTTCGCCAGTGCGCTCGTCAGTTATAGCATCGGGAGAGATTTCTGTGACCTTACCTGCAAGCGAGCCATAGATTGCTGGATCATATGCGCTGATATAAACGTTAGCGGGCTGGTTAACGTGAATCGATCCGATATCCTGCGGGCGAATGCGCGCTTCAATTTGCAACTGGTCGCGGACGGGAACAAGCTCCATCAATGGCTGTCCGGGCGAAACGCTTCCCCCGATGGTGGTGACGAGCACGCGATTGATACGTCCTGCTACCGGCGCCCGCACCGTAGTTCGATAGACGCGGTCGGCAAGTGCGGAGCCCGATTGGCGACGCGCTTCGAAGTCTGCTTGAACACTGGCGAGTTCGGTCGCAGCACGCGCACGCCACTCCTGCCGGGCACGGTTTGCTTCGGCAGCCGCTTCGACTTGGGCAGCGCGCGCGCGTCCGAGGGCCTCCGACGCGCCAAGTGCTTCGCTGGCCGTAATCCGCGCAGCATTTTCAGCTTGCACAAGTGAAAGTCGCGGCTCGATCCCCCGCTCGACTAACGACCGAATTAAATCGCGCTCGGCAGCAGCAGCATCGCGCGCAGATTGTCGTGCTGCCTGCACCGCGAGCGCTTCTCCTACTGATCGGCTAGCTTGTGCGCTGCGGGCTTGTGCGCTCGCCAGCAGGCTGCCGAGTTCTGCCATCCGCGCATCATGCAGCGCGCGTTCAACGCGGGTCTGGGGACTGGCAGGATCTGGATAGACCGGCGTGTGCCCGTCGATTTCGGCCTCTAGCCGAGCAATTTTTGCTGCAAGGGCACCGTTCGTCGACTGATTGCTTCCGTATTCGGCGCTGGTCTGGATTGGATCTAGCTTTAGCAGCACCTGACCCGCCTTCACGACCGCACCGCTGCGCGTGAGGATTTGTGCTACCATCCCACCTTCGAGATTCGAAATTACTTGAAGCCGGGAGCTCGGCACCACACGCCCGTCACCACGCACCGTTTGATCGATTTCAGTGAACGTCGCCCAAATTACAAATATCGCGAGAAATGCCAAGATCGCCCACAATAGGAGGTTGGATGCACTTGCCGGAAGAAGCCGTGCTAAGCGCTGCTCGATCGACATGGCGTCAGCAGTCTCAATGTTTCTCATATTTATTTGACGGTTGACCGCGAGGGTGGGATTATTTTCGCTGTTCGTGCTGGTGCTGGCGTCGTCACAAACGTCCAAGCATCTGCACTGGGCACTCCCTGAGACGCCCCGTGAGCGTTGCTCGCTGCTCTTTGCACCGATGCCCCTTTACCCGTCATTTGGTTCAATACAGTATCTCGTGGGCCATCAGCAATGATCTTGCCAGCTTCCATCACAATCACTCGGTCGACTAGCCGCAGCATCGATGGACGGTGTGTGATCAGAAGTAAGGTACGATCAACAAGTTCAACCTCTAGCCGCTTAATCAGTCGTGCCTCGGTCTGCGCATCCATTGCGCTGGTCGGTTCGTCGAATACCAGCATACGTGGCCGCTCGACCAGAGCGCGCGCCAAAGCGATAGCCTGCCGCTGGCCGCCAGATAGGCTCTCGCCACGATCAGTCAGCGTCAGGTCATAGCCGTTAGCCATTGTACCGATAAAGTCATGTGCGCCCGAAAGCTGCGCGGCGCGAAGCAGCGCTGCATCATCCACGCCCGCACGGCCTAGCGCGATATTCTCGCGGATCGTTCCGCTGAGCAGCACACTTTCTTGCAACGCAACGCCGACGCGCGCTCGATATGCCGTTGGGTTCAGCTGGCGCAAATCGATACCATCAATCAGCACCAGCCCGGCGGCGGCGGGATATAGCCCCAGCACTAATCGCGCGATGGTTGATTTGCCAGATCCCATCGGCCCCAGAATGGCAACCTTTTCGCCCGGCCTGACGCGCAGCGACACTTCCGAAAGCGCGTCTTCGGCTTGGCGCGGATAACGGAAGCTGACCTTGCGCAGCTCGATCAAACCCATGGGTTCAGCGATATCCAGCGGTTTCTCGGCAGGCCCTTCGGATGGGTGCGCAAGCATGCCGTTAATCTGGCGATAGGCGGTGCGGGTCTGAGTGAGTCGGGTCATTAGCTGCGCGATCTGCCCCAGCGGCGCTATCGCACGGCTGGCCAAGATCGAACATGCAATCAGTCCGCCCATCGTCAGGTTCTGGTTGGCAATCATCCCGACGCCTGCCACCACGACGCCTGCGTAAGAAATAGTGTTGGCGATCACCGCCACGTTGACTGCAATCGCTGACACCAGCCGCTGACTAAGCGAGACCTGAGATTGCCGCTCCACCGCTGCCTGCCACCGTGCCGATAGCAAAGGCGCTGCATTGTTGGCCTTGACCATCTCGAGACCACCGATAGCTTCGACAAGTACTGCCTGCTTGATCTGGCCTTCCTGCATGGCGCTGCGAGACAGCCGGTCCAGAGCGGGCTGAGCCAACAGCGCAACGATGATGACCAGCGGCACCATCGCCAGCGGAACGAACACCAGCGGCCCGCCGATCAGCACAAGCACGGTCAACGTGATGGCTATAAACGGCAGGTCGACCACGGCGGTTAGCGTCACCGAGGCGAAAAAGTCGCGCAATGTCTCAATCTCGCGCATCATCGCAGCGAACGAACCGGTCGAACCTAAGCGCACATCCATGCGGATCGCCAGCAACCGCCCGAACACATGCTCACCGACCTCTTCGTCAATTCGCGCACCAGCAATGTCGGTAAAATACGCACGCAGGGTCCGCAGAAGAAAATCGAATAGCACAACGATGGCAAGGCCCACCGTCAACGCGATCAGAGACGAGGTGGCGTTGTTGGGTAGCACCCGGTCATAGACCGTCATCGTGAACAGCGACGTAACGATACCGAAGACGTTGATCACCGCCGCTGCGAGCGCAACCTTAATGTAGATGCCACGGTTGCGCAGCATGGGCTCGGTCAACCAACGGGCGAAGCGGGGGGTGCGCTGTTCGATCATCATCTGAAACTGTCCCAGCTAGCGAGTCGTAGCACGTCGAAACCCAACAAAGGCAGCAACTGGCCATTGCGCGCCAGTAGCACATAGCGCGCGATGTCCAGATCGACGATTCCTTGCACATAGGCGGTCGCGGTGGCGAAATACGCATCTTCGGCGCTAAGCACATCGAACAGCGACCCTCGCGCCAAACGGAACCGCTCGACCAGTACATCGCGCGAGATTCGGGCTGCGACATAGCTTTTTCGCAACGCCGCCAGCTGCGCTTCGAGCGCGATAACATCCGACGCGGCCACCCGGGCATCACGCAAGGCCTCCTCACGGATGCGATCGGCGCGCGCGGTGTCGGCCATCGCGCGCGCTGCAGCCTGATCGGCGCGGGCATCACCGCCGCCGAAAAGCCGCAACCGCAGACTTAACCGCGCGCGCACATCGTAATCGATATCAGTCTCGATGACGCCATAACGTCCCGCATCGATGCTTGCCGAAACCGACGGAAACAAGTCGGCACGCACAGCATCTGCATCGCGCCATGCGGCATCGGCGTCAGCGCGGGCGGCGCGCACCGCAGGAGCCGCATCAACTGTCAGCTCGAGCGCTTCGCGCTGCGGCGTTAGCATTGCCCTGGCCACGGGTGCCCGCAACAACTTGACAGGCGGCGTGCCTAACAGCTCGACAAAACGCACCTCTGCGCTTGCTTGATTACGACGGTATTCCGCCAGCCGCGCCTGTGCCGCTGCGATTGTGCCATCGACGCGCACCCGGTCCGATCGCGCTGCAACACCTTCGGCGATGCGCTGATCAATCACGGCGCCCAGCAAGACTTGGCTCGCATCGAGCGCTTCGCCTAGCGCCACCATGGTGCGCATCGCAAACAACTCGTACCATACGGCCACCGCGCGCAGCCCGACATCCTCGGCAACCGCGGCAAAGCGCGCCTCGCTACCTACCACGCGCTGTTGCGCTGCCGCGATCCGGTCTGCGCTCGCGCCGAAGTCGAACAAAGGTTGGGTCAGGGTGATCGTTGCATCTGTGCGTTGGCGGGCGCGCGAGCGTTCGATGATGTTTTGCGGATCATTGGAGAACGCGCGCGAGAGGGTCCGGAAGCTAGACACCGAAAGGTCACCGGAAGGCAACTGCCCAGCACGCGCCAAATTGCGTCCTGCCACTGCCTCCAAATTACGTGCTTGTGCTTCACGAATTAAAGGGTTTGATTCCATAGCAGCCCGCAAAACAGCTTCGAATTCCGCTGCGGTGGCCACATTTTGCTCCATTCTGATCAAAGAATCCGCATTTTGGTCAAGCGACAATGGGTCTGCCAGTGCAGGAGCTAGTGTTACGGGTTGCGCCGACGCGGCTGCATGAATCTTGAGCAACATCGCCGATATAAGCGTGACCCACGTTCTTCGAAATCCTTGCACAGCCTAGCCTTTCGTCTTTTCGCTGAGATCGCCTAGCATAATTAATGCAAGCAACCCCTGTAGCGCAACTCGACGGAGGTGCTGTACGAGCATGCTTAGAATGGAGCGATATATTTAAACATGTTAATTATATTAAATAGTAAATACCAATTTATTATCAATAATTTTTTACTTCTTTCAGTGCATTCTATCTAATTCTGGCAGAACAATTATATCTAGTTAGATGGAAAATCTTAGCCTACAATAACTCAATATAAATATTATAATGAATATGCACCCCCCTTATTTCGCACCCACCGATATTATTATATCCATACCGCAGCGTCTGGGAAAATTATTTGATGATCGAATCTGCTGACAGCCTCAGGCATGAAAATGCTTTCTATCGCGGGAAAGTTCGTCAGCGTTTGCATAGGCATATTTTCCATACTCGCAGCAAGGGTCGGCGCATAGCCAAGCTCTGCAGCGGTAAACGCGGTTGCCGTGGTGTTCTGTAATG
>NZ_ANFZ01000016.1 GCF_000331245.1 Blastomonas sp. AAP53
CCGGCCCGACGACGGTCGTCCATGCCGGCCCGCCACCACCCAAGCCCGCCGCAGAGCGTGAAGCCGAGCGCGAGCAGGAAGAGGCAGAAGCGGCCGCCGAAGAGGCCGCCCGCGGCGAAGCGGCCCCGCGCCGTCCGATCATGCCGCCGGTGACCATCGTCAACACCCGCCGCCTGGGCGTCGAGCCGGTCATCGACGAACCGGTGACCAGCGGCGGCAACCCCAACCTGCAGCTGGACCAGCCGCTTCCCAATCCCCTGCCCGATACCGGAGGACAGCCATGATCCGCACTTCGACCCAGCCGCGCGGCTTGCGGCGCTCCGCCCGGCAGGCAGGCAGCGCGATGCTTGCACTGGCCGCTGCCATCGCCTCTCCCGCGCTGGCGCAGGGTGAGGACTCGATCGCGCTGCGTGACAGCTTCCGGGTCGGCACCGCAGGCGTGCTGTGCACCGCGCAATATCGCCCGACCGATCCTGTACTGACCAGCATGTTCGATCGGGGCTATCGCGTGGTGTGCCGCGATGCCGCGAGCCCTGTGGCATCGCTCTATGCACTGCGCGGCGGCGAGGGCGACCGGCTGGACAGCTATCTGCAGATGCTGGCCACGCGGCTCACCTGCGCAGACAAGCAGATCACCGAGGTCGAGGCTGTGGGTGGCGCAACGACCATCGAATGCCGCGATCCCAAGGCACAGGTCGATTACCGCGTCTATGTGGCGGTGCGCGGCGAGACGGTGTTCGTCGCCGAAGGGCTGTCGGGTTACGATTCGGCGCTGAAGCTTGCGCTGGCCTCGCTGGTGACCGATCGCGCCGCGACGGGCGCGGTCGATGTCGCCACCACCAGCGTCAGCGATCCTGCCGCATTCGCGCGCATCCAAGCCGGCACGCTCGATGAGGAATCGGCCCGCGTCGAAGCCTATGTCCGCAACAATTACGGCGCCTATGCCGAATCCGCCGAGTTTTTCGAAACCCTCGCCGCGCGCGAGCAGGGCGGTACCGAGCGCACCGCCGAATTCCTGGCCAACCAGGCGCTGCAGCAATCGAACATGGGCGATTTTGCCACCGCCGGCGCGCTGTTCGCGCGCGCGGACCGGCTCGTCGCCTCCAGCGATGGCGTGACCCAGCGCATGATCCGCAACTTCCGGGCGATCGACGCGATCAACCAGCGCGACCCGCAAGCGGCACTGGCGGTGCTCGACCGGCCGGTATCGATCGACACCGACATGATCGGCGAGGCCAGGCTGTCGCAGGGCGAGATCACCAAGATCCTGGCCGACCGGATCAACCGCGAAAATTCGGGTCTCAAGCGGCTGGGCGGCGTCGATTCGAGCCTCACCGGGGCTGAGCGGGCCCAGATCCTCGACGGGCAGGCGCTGCTGCTGCGCGGCACGGCGCTGCGGCTGGCGGGGCAGAGCGGCTCTGCCCTGACCGCATTGCAACAGGGCATCGACATGATCGTGGCGGTGCGCAACGGGCGCATCAGCTCGACCGGATGGCTGCGCGCCGAAGTGGCGACGCAGCGGGCGCTGATCCAGGAATCGCAGGGCGATTTTGCCAGTGCCCGCGCCGGATTGGCAGAGGCGCTCAACATCTACCGGCTGGATTATCCGCAATCCCCCGGCCTGCTCAGCGCCAAGGCGCGGCTGGCCGCATTCCTGGCGCGGCGCGGCGAGGCGGAGGCCTCGATCGCGATGTACGACGAACTGGTGGCAGAGGGCGAGGCCGTGCCCAGCGCCCGCGCGACGATGAAGGAGATGCTTGGCCCCTATTTCGCGCAGCTCGCCGTTCGGGCCGATGGCGACGCATCGGTCGCGGCGCGGATGTTCACCGCCAGCCAGCTGCTGCAGCGCCCCGGCGTTGCGCAGACCCAGGCGGTGCTCGCGCGTGAACTGTCCGAAGGCAATGACGAGGCGTCTGCGCTGTTCCGCCTGGCGGTGACGCGCACCCGCGAGATTTCGCGCACCAGCGCCGAGATCCAGCGCCTCGAGGCTTTGCCGGCCCCCACGCCCGAGGACACCGCGACGCTGGCGCTCGCGCGCGAATCGCTGACCACGCAGCAGAACGAACAGACCGCGCTGCAATCGCGGCTGGGCCAGTATTCGCAGTATCGTGTGCTCTCGCCGACATCGGTGACGCTGGCGGAACTGCAGAAACTGCTCGGCCCGCGCGAGGGCTATTACAAGGTCAGCTTTGTCGGCCAGAAGGTGTACGGCCAGCTGATCACCGCCGACAAGGTTCGCACCGTCAGCATTGCGCTGACCCGCGCCGATCTGGACAAGACCGTTGCCAAATTGCGCGATTCGATCGTGGTGATCGAAAACGGCCAGCCGACCAACTATCCGTTCGATGTGGTCGAGGCGCGCAAGCTGTATGACGCACTCTTCCCCGGCCTGACCCAGGACCTGGCGAGCATCGAGCATCTGGTCTACGAGCCCGATGGCGCGCTGTTGCAGCTGCCGCCGGGGCTGCTGGTCGAGGACCAGAAGGGCGTCGATGCCTATCTGGAGCGGTCTGCCGCGCTCGATGCCGATCCGTTCGACTTTACCGGTGTGGCCTGGTTCGGCCGCGATCGGCGCTTCTCGATCGCGGTGTCGCCGCGCTCGTTCGCCGATGTGCGCACTATCGCGCCGGCACGCGGCAAGCAGGCGTATCTGGGCGTCGGCGAGAATGCACCGCCACCCGAACGGATCCGCATGGCGTCTGCCAGCCGCGAGGCCGATTGCGAATGGCCGATCAACACCTGGCTCGACCCGATTGCACCGGGCGAGCTGAAGCTGGCCCAAAGCGTGCTGGGAGCGAATCGCGCGAATGTGATCACGCAGGCAGATTTCAGCGACACCGCGCTTCTGGGCCGCGATGACCTGGATGATTACCGCATCCTGCACTTTGCCACGCACGGCCTGGTCACTGCACCGCGCCCCGAATGCCCGGCGCGCCCGGCGCTGGTGACCTCGTTCGGCGATGCAAGCTCGGACGGGCTGCTGAGCTTCAAGGAAATCTTCGACCTCAAGCTCGATGCCGATCTGGTGATCCTCTCGGCGTGCGATACAGCGGGCCTTGCCACCGTCTCGGCCTCGCGCGAGGCGGGGATCGAGACCGGGGGCAATTTTGCGCTCGATGGTCTGGTCCGCGCCTTCGTCGGTGCCGGTGCCCGCTCGGTGCTGGCGAGCCACTGGCCGGTGCCGGATGATTTCAACGCGACCGAGAACCTCATATCCGCCCTGTTCAAGGCCAGCCCCGGCACCGCGATGAACGCATCTCTGGCGCAGGCGCAGCGGATGGCGATGGACGATCCGCTGACATCGCACCCCTATTACTGGGCCGCGTTCATCCTGCTGGGCGACGGCACCAAGCCGCTCGTCCAATAGGCGCGCAGCAGGCGTGTCCACACCGCGCACGCCGGACCGAGGATGCCGATACTGGTCAAGACGGGCAAAGCCGCCTATCTTGGGCCTATGGGATTCTTTCGTGACATTTCGCCGATCCGCGCCGTGGGTGACCTCAAGACCTACTGGTTTGACCAACAGGACCACAAATGGCGGTTCCTGCTGGCTGCGCTCGCTGCGACCTCGACCATCTTTGCGGCCTTTTTCAGCGAGTCGGGCTTCGAGGTCGAGTGGAAGCGGCCCGAGATCACCTGGGTGACCAGCTTCGAGCCCGGACGGAGCGATACCGAGATCGCAGCCGAGAATGTCGCCAACCAGGAACGCAAGGAAAGGCTCGAAGCCGAGCGGCTGGCGCGCGAGGAAGAGCGCAAGGCGCAGTACCGCCGCCTGGCCGAACAGTTCGGCATGGATACCGAGTGATCGCACCCGCCCGGTCCGATACTGACTGGATGCGCGCGGCCATTGCGTTGGCGCTCCGGGGCCGGGCGCTGTCCAGCCCCAACCCCTCTGTCGGCTGCATCCTGGTGCGCGACGGCCGTGTCATCGGGCGTGGCTGGACGCTGGTCGGCGGCAGGCCGCATGCCGAGGCGATGGCGCTGGAGGCGGCTGGAGATGCCGCACGCGGCGCGACCGCCTATGTCACGCTGGAGCCCTGCGCGCATGTGAGCGAACGCGGCCCTGCCTGCGCAGACGTGCTGGTCGCCGCCGCCGTCGCGCGCGTCGTGATCGCCGTGCAGGACCCTGATCCCAGAACCAATGGCAGCGGCATTGCCCGGTTGCGGGCCGCAGGCATTGAGGTGGTGACCGGAGTCGCCGAAGCGGAAGCCAGCACATCGCTGGCGGGGTTCCTGACCCGCCATAGGCTCGGCCGCCCGTTCGTGACGCTCAAGCTTGCCACCTCGCTCGATGGGCAGATTGCGATGGGCGACGGGTCCAGTCGCTGGATCACCGGCGACGAGGCGCGCGCGCATGCGCATCTGGAGCGCGCGCATCATGACGCGATTCTGGTCGGCGGCGGCACCTTTCGTACCGATGCCCCCCGGCTCGATGTGCGGCTTGCAGGGATCGAGCATCGCTCCCCGCGCCGCGTGCTGCTCAGCCGGATGGGCGATGCACCGCCGGGGTGGACCGCGCTCGCCTCGCCGCACGATATTGCGTCGCTTGTCGGCACCGACTGGCTGATGGTCGAGGGCGGAGCGGAAGTCGCGGCGGCATTTCTGGCCGAAGACATGGTCGACCGGCTGCTGCTGTATCGCGCGCCGGTGCTCATCGGCCAGGGCCGCAGCGCGCTGGGCGACATCGGGCTGAGCGATCTTGCGCAGGCGCATGGCCGCTGGCGGCTGGACGACACACGCCTGCTTGGCAACGACCGGATGGAAAGCTACCAGCGGATGCGCTGACGCAGCCCCGCTTGAAGGACACAGAGACGACCATGTTTACGGGAATCATCACCGATATCGGCACGATCGACCAGGTCGAACAGCGCGGCGACCTGCACGCGCGCATCCGCTGCAGCTATGACATGACCGGGGTCGCCATCGGCGCGTCGATCGCGTGCTCCGGCGCGTGCCTGACCGTCACGTCGAAGGGCGAGGACTGGTTCACCGTCGATATTTCGGCCGAAACCGTCAGCAAGACCAGCGCCGGTCGCTGGGAGACAGGCACGCGGCTCAACCTGGAGCGCGCGCTCAAGATCGGCGACGAGCTGGGCGGGCACATCGTTACCGGCCATGTCGACGGCATGGGCGCGGTGGCGGCACGCGAATCCGAGGGCGATTCGATCCGATTCACCATCTCTGCCCCCCAGGCACTGGCACCCTATATTGCCGCCAAAGGGTCGATCACCGTCGAGGGCGTATCGCTGACGGTCAACAGCCATGCCGACCAGCCCGATGGCAGCGTGCATTTTGGCCTGAACATCATTCCGCACACCTGGCAGATGACGACACTGGGCGATCTGCAACCGGGCGATCCGGTCAATCTGGAGATCGACGTGCTGGCGCGCTATCTGATGCGGATGAACGAGGCGAATGCGGCAAGATCCATTCCAATGTGATATGCACTTTACGACGCACATTATGGTGTGATACCGGAGTCCCTGAAGGGATATTCCGATGTCAGCACAGCTTATCGAACGGATCGTTGAAATCATTGAAGCCGGCCAGGAAAGCCGCGCCGGGCTGGCGCGCGCCGCAGGGCTGCATGCCAATTCACTGCGCAAGCTCGGCGAACCCGACTGGAACCCCACTGCCGATACCCTGGGCAAGCTCGAGCGCTATCTGTCGCGCGATCCCGCCGGCGTCATGGCGACCGCAGAAGAGATCATCAACGAGGCCCGCAACGGCCGCATGTACATTCTGGTCGATGACGAGGATCGCGAGAACGAGGGCGATCTGATCATCCCCGCGCAGATGGCAACGCCCGACGCTATCAATTTCATGGCCAAATACGGCCGCGGCCTGATCTGCCTGGCCATGACCAAGGACCGGGTCGAGACCCTGGGCCTCAACCTCATGTCGCGGCACAACGGCACCCGGCACGAAACCGCGTTCACCGTCTCGATCGAGGCGCGCACCGGGGTCACCACCGGAATCAGCGCCGCCGACCGCTCGCGCACCGTCACCGTGGCGATCGATGCCGCCAAGGGCCCCGAGGAAATCGTCACCCCGGGTCACGTCTTCCCACTCATGGCGCGCGATGGCGGCGTGCTGGTGCGCGCCGGCCATACCGAGGCTGCGGTCGACGTGTCCCGCCTAGCGGGTCTCAACCCCTCGGGCGTGATCTGCGAGATCATGAATGATGATGGCACGATGGCGCGTCTCGACGACCTGATCGAGTTTGCGCATATCCATGGCATGAAGATCGGCACGATCCGGGATCTCATCGCCTATCGGCGCCGCCACGACCATCTCGTCGAAAAGCGCGCCGAGGTCCGCTTCACCAGCGAATTCGGCGGCGAGTGGAAGGCAATCGTCTTCTACAACAAGGCCGAGAAGACCGAGCAGACTGTGCTGCAAAAGGGCCATGTCGATCCCGACAAGCCGACTTTGGTACGCATGCACGTGCTCAACCCGTTTGCCGACATATTCGGCGAGACCGGCGCACGATCGGGGCTGCTGGAACGGGCGATGGAAATTATCGGCGCAGAAGGTTCGGGCCTGGTGGTGCTGCTCAACCGGCATGGCATCAACAGCCTGAGTCAGGCGATCCGCCTGAAATCGGGCGAGGAGCTGCCCGATATGGAGGAGCTGCGCGATTATGGCATCGGCGCGCAGATCCTGACCGAAATGGGCGTGCAGGACATGGTGCTGCTGACCAATTCGCATCACAGCCTGGTCGGCCTGGACGGCTATGGCCTGTCGATCGTCGGCGAGCGACCGATCACGCCTGAGGCCTGAGGCCCAGCCCGCGGCTGCGTCAGACGGTGAAGCTCTCGCCGCAGCCGCAGGCACCCTTGGCATTGGGGTTGGCGAACACGAAGCCTGCCGTGAAATCATCCTCGACCCAGTCCATGACCGATCCGATCAGGTACAGCACCGATCCGCCATCGACATAGAACACCCCGCCCGGGGTTTCGATCTTCTCGTCGAACTTCGCCTCTTCGGTGACATAGTCGACCGAATAGGCAAGGCCCGAGCATCCGCGGCGCGGGGTTGACAGCTTCACCCCGATCGCGTCTTCGGGCGCGGTCTGCATGAGATGCGCAATCCGCGCTTCTGCCGACGGGGTCAGCGTCAGCGCGGCAGGGCGCGTGCGGGTTGTCGTGGTCATAGCATTCCCATTTCAAGCTTGGCCTCGTCAGACATCTTGCCCGGGTCCCATGGCGGGTCCCAGACGAGGTTCACCTCGGCATGGCCGACGCCCGGAACACCGCCGACCTGAAGCTCGATTTCACCGGGCATGGATTCGGCCACCGGGCAATGCGGCGTGGTCAGCGTCATGGTGATGATCGCATGGCCATCGTTCACCTCGACGCCATAGATCAATCCCAGGTCATAGATGTTCACCGGGATTTCCGGATCGTAGATGCTCTTGAGCGTGTCGATCACCGCTTCGTAGATTGCGCCGCCCGGTTCGCCCGGCGCCGTGCCCTGCGGTGTTTCGCTGAGGAAACCGTCAAGATAGTCGCGCTTGCGTGCATAGCGCTCGCCCGCGCTTTCGGGGCCGGCGGTATCGATCGCCATATCGACGCGCGCCTTGGGCGGTTTTTCCACCGCATCCACCTGCTCTGCCATGATCTTTCCCGTCTCGCTCATATCACTCATCCGAAAATCCTGCGTACCCGATCAAGCCCGCGCACCAGCGCCTCTACATCATCACTGCTGCTGTAGACGCCAAAGCTGGCGCGAGCGGTCGCGGGGACACCAAGGTGATCCATCAGCGGCTGGGCGCAATGATGCCCGGCGCGGATCGCGACGTTCGCCTCGTCCAATATGGTGCCGATGTCGTGCGGGTGCACCCCCTGCATTTCAAACGACAAAATTCCCGCACTGTCCTTCGGCCCGAACACGCGGATCGTGTTGATCCCTGCCAGCGCCTCCTGCGCCTCCGCCACCAGCGCACATTCGTGCGCGTGGATCGCACCGACGCCGATCGCCTCGACATAGTCGATCGCGGCCGCCAGACCGACAACGCCTGCGATATGCGGCGTCCCGGCCTCGAACCGCTGCGGCGGCGGGGCGTAGGTGGTGCGCTCGAAACTCACCCGGTCGATCATCGCGCCGCCGCCCTGCCAGGGCGGCATCGCCTCGAGCAGCGCGGCCCTGCCCCACAGCACGCCGATGCCGGTCGGGCCGTACAGCTTGTGCGCGCTGTAGACATAGAAATCGCAGCCCAGTTCCGCGACATCGACGGGCAGGCGCGGTACCGCCTGGCAGCCATCGAGCAGCATCAGCGCACCAACATTGTGCGCAAGCGCCGCCGCACGCTTCGCATCGAGCACGCTGCCGAGCACGTTGGAGATATGCGCCAGCGCGACCATCTTGTGCCGCTCGGTCAGCATGGCCTGCATCGCGTCGAGATCGATCTGGCCGTCCTGCGTCAACGGCGCAACGTCGATATGCGCGCCGGTGCGCTCTGCCACCATCTGCCAGGGTACGATGTTGCTGTGATGCTCGAGCTGGCTGAGCATGATGCGGTCGCCGGGCTTGAGGTTGGTCAGGCCCCAGCTGTGCGCGACCAGGTTGATGCCCTCGGTCGCGCCGCGCACGAACACGGTTTCATCCTCGCGCCCGCCGATGAAGCGCGCCGCCTTGGCGCGCGCATTTTCATAAGCGATCGTCATGTCCGCCGAGCGCGCATAGACGCCGCGGTGCACGGTCGCGTAATCCGCGCCATAGGCACGGGTGATAGCGTCGATCACGAAGCGCGGCTTCTGCGCGGTGGCGGCGGAATCCAGATAATGCCAGGGCTTGCCGTCGCCGGTGACGAGGCCGGGGAACTCGGCACGGTGGTCGAGCAGGCGGGTGGGGGCGAGCGTCGCCATCATGCCAGCCCCTCGAGCGCAGCCAGCGCGCGCGTCTCGATCGTCTCGCGCGCGGCATCGTCTTCCAGCGAAACGAACGCATCGGCGATGAAAGCCTGCAGCATCAGCTTGCGCGCGATGCTCGGGGGAAGCCCGCGCGCGGCCATGTAGAACAATGCCGCCTTGTCGAGCTCGCCCACGGTCGCGCCATGTGCGCATTTCACGTCGTCGGCATAGATTTCCAGCTCGGGCTTGGCGTTCGCGGTCGCGGTGCGATCGAGCAGCATGGCTTTCACCGACTGCGAGGCATCGGTCTTCTGCGCATGCCGCGCCACGGCGACCTTGCCGAGGAACGATCCCGTCGCATGTCCCGCCAGCACCGATCGCACGACCTGATTGCTGGTCGCATTGGGGTGCGCGTGGTTGACGCTCGTGACGATCTCGAGCGTCTGGTCCGCATGGCCCAGGATCGCGCCACCCATCTCGAAATGCGCGCCTTCGTGCAGCAGCACGTTGACGCTCATCCGGCCATAATCGGCATCGGTCGCCAGCAGGTGCAGCGCGAAGGTCGCGCCCGCTTCGATCACGACGTCGAGGTCGGTGATCGAGACGCCCGACATTGCCACCGGCAGCACGATCTGTTTCGACAGCGTTTCACCCGCAGGAACAATGATGCGCTCGGGCCCCTGCGGCACATCGCCCCAGACGCGCGCGAGCGCATCGAGATCGGCATAGCGCCAGGCCTCGTCCTTGCGGGTGGGGAGCGGGATGACGTTGGTCATCACGCCACCGCCTCATATCCCTGCTCTTCGAGCTCGAGCGCCAGCTCCGCGCCGCCGCTGCGCACGATGCGACCACCGGCGAGAACGTGCACGAAATCGGGCTTCACCAGATCGAGCAGCCGCTGGTAATGCGTGATCAGCAGCACCGCCTTGTCGGGCTTGCGCATGATACTGTTGATGCCTTCGCCGACGATGCGCAGCGCGTCGATGTCGAGCCCGCTGTCGGTCTCGTCGAGCAGGGCGAGCTTGGGGTCGATGATCCCCATCTGCACCATCTCGTTGCGCTTCTTCTCGCCGCCCGAAAAGCCGACGTTCACCGGCCGCTTGAGCATGTCCATGTCCATCTTGAGCAGCCCTGCCTTTTCCTTGGCCAGCCGGATGAACTCCGCGCCCGACAGCGGTTCTTCGCCGCGCGCACGGCGCTGCGAATTGAGGCTCTCGCGCAGGAACTGCAGGTTCGAGACGCCGGGGATCTCGACCGGATACTGGAAGCCGAGGAACAGGCCGGCTGCGGCGCGCTCGTGCGGTTCTAGGGCGAGCAGATCCTGCCCGTCGAACGTCGCGGAACCCTCGGTAACGTCGTATCCGGGCCGTCCGCCAAGCGTATACGCCAGCGTCGACTTGCCCGCGCCGTTCGGCCCCATGATCGCGTGGATTTCGCCTGCGTTGATGGTGAGTGAGAGGCCCTTGAGGATCGACGTTTCACCGACTTGGGCGTGGAGGTTTTCAATCTTGAGCATGGGATACAATCTTCATCCTGGTCGTCTTGTAGGGGGCACCGTTGGCATCATAGGTCGTCCATATGTCGACCTGCTCGCCCCGGTTGAAATGACCGGATCGCTTCAGCGACCCGTCCTTGCGATACCATTCCCAGTATCCGTGAAATTTCCCATCCAGCATCTGGCCCTTCGCGCAGACGGTGCCTTGCCGATGGTATTCGATATGATCGACCGCGCCGCTCACCCGACGCTCCTCTCAAGCATAATCGTCCCCGACACGGGGAGGGTTTGGGATGCATGGCCCGTCATTCGCTCTTCTCCGCAGCACTGCGGCGGTCCTGGTAGAACGCCAGCACCTTGTCGGTGGCGCAATCGGCCAGCGGCTGGCGCTTGACCGCGCCCTCGACCATGCAAGTGCCGATCGACTCGCAGGCATAGCCGTCGATCACCGGATCGCCGCTGGAGACGCGAACGCGGCAGCTTTTCAGCACGCCTTTCTTGCGCGACAGCCGCAGCTTGATGCGCTTCATCCGTTCGGCGACCACGACGATCTCGTCCGCCGGGGCGGGCGGTGCCATCGCGGGCTGCATGAGGGACAAGGCGGCGAGCAGGATCAACCGACCGAGCCTTCCAGCGAAATCCCCAGCAGCTTCTGCGCTTCGACCGCGAATTCCATCGGCAGCTGCTTGAGCACCTCGCGCGCGAAGCCGTTGACGATCAGCGCCACCGCGTCCTCGGACGAAAGCCCGCGCTGCATCGCGTAGAACAGCTGGTCATCGCTGATCTTGCTGGTCGTCGCCTCATGCTCGATCTGCGCCGAAGGATTGCGCACCTCGATATAGGGCACGGTGTGCGCGCCGCACTGGTCGCCGAGCAGCAGGCTGTCGCACTGGGTGAAGTTGCGCACGCCCTCCGCGCCGGGCGCGACGCGCACCAGCCCGCGATAGGTGTTGTTGCTGCGCCCCGCGCTGATCCCCTTCGACACGATGGTCGAGCGCGAGCCCTTGCCGTTGTGGATCATCTTGGTGCCGGTATCGGCCTGCTGGTAGTTGTTGGTCACCGCGACCGAGTAGAACTCACCGACGCTGTCCTCGCCGTTGAGCACGCACGACGGGTATTTCCATGTCACAGCAGAGCCGGTCTCGACCTGCGTCCAGCTGATCTTGGAGCGCGCGCCCTGCGCCAGCCCGCGCTTGGTGACGAAATTGTAGATCCCACCCTTGCCCTCGGCGTCGCCGGGGTACCAGTTCTGCACGGTCGAATATTTGATCTCGGCATCGTCCATCGCGACCAGTTCGACGACGGCGGCGTGCAGCTGGTTCTCGTCGCGCTGCGGCGCGGTGCAGCCTTCAAGGTAGCTGACATAGCTGCCCTTGTCGGCGATGATCAGGGTGCGTTCGAATTGGCCGGTGTTCTCCGCGTTGATGCGGAAATAGGTCGACAGCTCCATCGGGCAGCGCACGCCTTCGGGGATGTAGACGAAAGTGCCGTCGGAGAAGACCGCGCAATTCAATGTCGCGAAATAGTTGTCGCGCACTGGCACGACCTTGCCCAGCCACTTCTTGACCAGATCAGGATATTCGCGGATCGCCTCGCTGATCGACATGAAGATCACGCCGGCGCGGCTCAGTTCCTCGCGGAACGTGGTCGCGACAGAGACGCTGTCGAACACCGCATCGACCGCGACGCGGCGCGCGCCCTCGACATTGGCGAGAACCTTCTGCTCTTCGATCGGGATACCGAGCTTCTTGTAGACCTCGAGGATCTCGGGATCGACCTCGTCCAATGAGCCCAGCTTGGGCTTGGCCTTGGGCTCGGCGTAATAATAGGCGTCCTGATAATCGATCGGCGGCACGTTGAGCTTGGCCCAGTCGGGCGTCTCGAGCGTCTGCCAGATGCGGAACGCCTTCAAGCGCCAGTCGAGCATCCATTCGGGCTCGTTCTTCTTGGCGCTGATATAGCGCACGGTGTCTTCGGTCAGGCCCTTGGGTGCCATTTCCTGTTCGATCGCGGACGAAAAGCCCCACTCATAAGTGCTGGCCTTTTCCGCCGCCGCCCATGCATCCGCATCGCGGGGCTTGGTGTCGGTGGGAGAGTTATCGTCGGTCAAGAGACGGTCCTTTTGAGATCGAGCTGGTGTTCGGGACGGGTAGCGTCCGGAATGTGCTGGCCCAGGCTGGCGAGGGTCACGCTGGACAGTGCCGCGCGGATGGTGCGGTTGACGATCTGCCAGTGCGGACGGACGTGGCAGCTGCCTTCCATTGCGCAATCGCTGGCGTGATCGCCCGCGCAGACGGTGATTTCGATCGGGCCATCGACTGCTTCGACGATGTCCGCCAAAGTGATGGCAGCAGGCGGGCGCGACAGGCGAAACCCGCCGCCCGCGCCACGCACCGATTCGATCAGGCCCGCAGCCGACAGCTTGCTCACCAGCTTCTGCGCGGTCGGCAGAGGCAGGCCGGTCTCGGTCGCCAGAACCCGGGCATTGCACCGCATGCCGCCGCAATGGCGGGCAGCGGCGCTCATCAGCACCACGGCATAATCGGCAAGACTGGACATGCGCATAAGGCTTGACCCGCTAATCGGAGTGAATCGTTCCGATTAGGGAGATGGCGGTTTTGGGCTGGAAAATCAAGGGTGAAGATGGGAGCGCCCGCAACTGCACAACATCGCCCGCACATCATGGCTCCCCTCCCTGGACAGGGAGGGGCTGGGGGGGGGTCGTCTGCACGGACCCTGCATCTGGACGCCTA
>NZ_ANFZ01000017.1 GCF_000331245.1 Blastomonas sp. AAP53
GCGACCGTGTTGTACACGAGGCCCGAGACCACGCTTGCGGTGTCAGAGTTGCGGAAACCGGTGATGTTGCCAGTGAAGGTCGGGTTGGCCAATCCGTACTCGCGGCTGGCGTTGTCTGCGGTCACCGTGAGCAGCGCCTTGGTGATCGTCAGCGTGCCGGGTACATAGCTGAAATCATAATTGTCGGCAAAGGCCTCGCCCAGGTCGATGGTATAGCTGCCCACATCAGACGTAATGTCAGCAATGGTCGAGAAATTCGGGCCGGACAGGATCGCGCTTTCATCGTCGCCATTGACGAAGCCCGAATAGGTGACCGTGAACGCAGGGTCGCCCGCTCCGTATTGACGTGTCTGGTCGTTGGCCTGCGCGGTCAGCAGCGCCTTCAGGGTGGTGAGCGTGCCGGGAACGAAATCGAAGCCATAGCCGACATCGGACGTCAGCGAATTGCGGATGATGCCGATGAAGTCCAGACCGGCATTGCCGGAGTTTTCGCTGAACACATGCGGTGCGCCCGAATAGGCGTAACCGGCGCTATCGCCATTGACCAGCCCGGCCATTTGGAAGGTGAAGTCGGGCGTCGCCTCGCCATAGGTGCGCGTCGCATCATCGGCGGTGAAGGTGAGAATCGGCTGGCGCTGGAAGATGAAGAGGTTGCCGGTTTGCGCCACCGATCCCGGCGGGGCGTCGACAAAGGTGCGGTTGTACAGATTGTTGCCGACCAGGCCGCCCCGATTGATGGCATCGTAATCGGTGGCGTACACCAGGAAACGCCCGCCACCGGTCAGGCTGAAAGCGCTCGCGCCCGCCAGGTTGGTGAACACATCGCTCAGCACCACGATCGCATCGCCGGCACCGGAAGCAGTCAGCGACGCTCCGCTGTTGACCGTGACCGCCGTGTTGCCCGACGAACCGGCATTGAAGATGCTGATTTGCGAAGCGGTGATCGACCCCAAGGAGATCGCGCCGCTCTGCGAGAAAGTAAGGCCGCTGCCCGACTGGATGTTGAGCAGGACATTGCCCAGGCCAGCGTCGATAAAGCCATCCGGGCTGAATGCGATGACAGCATCGCCGGGATCACGGAACGCATCGACCACGCCATTGGCAACGCGATCGTTGGCGAACCCAGTGAAACTGCCGTTATCGGTGATGATGCCTGCGTTGATCAGGATCGAGCGGCCCGCGCGCAACGTCAGGTTGCCGCCATCGCCGGATGGGTTGTTGACAAGAATCGCGGCGTTGACGGTGATGTCGTTGTTCGCCTGAAGCGTCACGCCGGTGCCGCCCGACAGGATCGCGGCCAGCGCGCTGGCGCTGATCGTCACATCGGAGGCAGGGTTGTCGCTGAAATTGAGGCCGGGGAGCGCACCGGCACCCAGCGCGAAGAAATAGACAGCGCCCGAACCAGATACCTGGTTTTCAGGTCCGCCGTCGACGGATGCACCCACGACGAGTCGGCCACCATCGAGCGACACACCAGAACCGAATCCATCAAATGCTTCGAGACCATCCACGGAGAAGTCGTTTGGCCCAGTGTAACCACTGCCGATGATGGAAGCCAATGATGGCGCACCGAACGCGGCGTCCGAGAAGCCAATCAAATACGCCGCACCGGCAAAAGCAGTGCTGTCGGATGCTCCGGAATCGAGTGGCGCCCCAATGGCGAGCCTGTTGCCATCAAGCGACAGGGACTGCCCAAAACGGTCGTTTGAATTCAGTCGACTGATATTGAGGTCGCCAAGCCCGGAATAATCCCGCCCGATGGTGCCAGCGAGCGCGATGCCTGAAAAATCCGTGTCCGACATTGTGAACAGGTAAACAGCGCCGGTGTTGGCATCCACATTGGCAAATCCATCATCGTGTCTGGCTCCCACCGCCAGCCGCAGGCCTTGCAAGGACACCGCGCTGCCAAACTCGTCACCCGCCTCATGCTGGGAAAGCGAGACATTGTTTCCACCGCTATAGCCCGCACCGATGGTGGCTTCGAAAACCGGGCTGGAAAATGCGCTGTCGGCAAAGCTGAACAGATAGACCGCACCGCGATCTGTGAAAGCGTCTGCTGCCCCATCGTCGAGGGTAGAACCGACAGCAAGCCGGTTGCCATCAAGCGAAACCGAAGTGCCGAAGAAGTCACCAAAAGCGACTGGCACCGACAGGTCGTTGGGGCCACTCACGCCTGCGCCGATGATCGAGGCAAGCGCAGGCGTGCTGAAGGCAGCGTCCGAGAAGGTAAACAGGAAGACGGTGCCGCCATTGAGATTGTTTGCGCCAACCGCCAGCCGGTTGCCGTCCAGCGAGACCGAAGCGCCGAATCTCGCCGCTTGATCGAGGCCCAGAACATCAAAATTCTTGCCGCCGGTATAATCCTGGCCGAGAATACTTTCGAGCACCGGGGTGGCAAAATCTGCATTGGCAAAGCTGAACAGATACACCGCGCCGGTAGTGAATCCTGAGTCCTTATTGGCCCCGGTATCTGCACTTGCGCCGACCGCGAGCCGGTTGCCATCCAATGCCACCGCGCCGCCAAACTCGTCGCCCGATCGCAGCCCGAAAACCGGCGTGCTCAGCCCACGCGTATAGCCCGCGCCGATTTTGCCGCGCTGCTGCGCGCCGTTGAAGGCGGCATCTTCAAAGGTGAACAGATAGACCGCGCCAGCACCGTTCGATGCTGCAGCGTTACCAAAGCCGTCGTCGCCCAAGGCGCCAACCACGAGCCGGTTGCCATCCAGCGAGACCGAGGTGCCAAAGAAGTCAGCGCCGTCAAGATCAACGTTGAGGTCAACGTTTACGCCGAAGTCGAGAGCCCCATTGGCGAGGATTTCATCGATCGTACCATCGCTGAAATCGGTGTCGCTGAAGGTCAGCAGGTACACCGCACCAGAGCTGGAGGGGCTGGTTACGCCGATTGCAATGCCAGGCGTGCCGATTGCCAGCCTCACCCCGTCGAGCGACAGCGATGTGCCGAAAAAGCTGGTGTCGGTAAACCCGAATGGCGTGAAGACAGTGTCGACATCACCGGCACCGGCATAGCCTGCTCCGACGATCCCGCGCTGCTGGGCCGCATTGAATTCAAGGTCGGTGAAGGTAAACAGATAGGCGGCGCCTGCCGAAGACAGGATTTCCCCGCTGCCATCGTCGCCAACCGCGCCGACAGCCAGCCGCGTGCCATCAAGCGCAACCGCGGTGCCGAAGAAATCCTCGCTTTCGAGCGAGACGTCGAAGTTCTTTCCACCCGTATAGCCCGACCCAATCGTGGCTTCCAGGACCCCGCCTGCAAACTGCGCATTTGCAAAGGAGAACAGATACACCGCCCCCGACGCGGTCAAGCCGTTGCTGACACCGCTGTCGCCCTGCGCACCCACCGCCAGCCGGTTGCCGTCAAGCGAGACGGACACACCGAACAGGTCATCGGGATCAAGCGCGCCAATCGAGACGTTTTTGCCGCCAGAATAACCCGAACCGATAATCGCTTCCAGCGCACCTCCGCCAAACTGGCTGTCGGCAAAGCCGAACAGATACACCGCCCCGGCTCCAGCATTGGTGTTCGACACACCGTCATCGCCCAATGCACCCACGGCCAGCCGGTTGCCATCAAGCGAGACCGCATAGCCAAACTTGTCGTCGGCTTCGATTTCGGTGGGCCACAGGTTCTTGCCGCCGACATAGCCATGGCCGATCACCGACTGGAGCGTTGCGCCGCTAAACATGGCATCGGCAAAGCTGAACAGATAGACCGCGCCGGCGTCATTCAGGCTGTCGGTCACGCCGTCGTCCCCAGGCGCGCCAATCGCCAGCCGATTGCCATCAAGCGCCAGGGAGGTGCCAAACCCGTCGCCCATACCGACCGTCGTCAGCGACAGCGGCACCGGCGCGGCCAGATCCAGCACGACAGTGGGCCGATAGCCCGCACCGATGGACCCCTTGAGCTTGCCGCCGTTGAACGCGGAATCGGCAAAGGTGAAAAGATACACGCTGCCGCTATCGCTCATGGCATTGCCCGGCCCGTCATCGAGCAAGGCAGCCACCGCGAGGCGATTGCCATCCAGCGCAACGGAATAGCCAAAGAGGTCGATGTCATCGAGCGCGACATCGATATTCTTGCCGCCGGTATAGCCAGCGCCGATGATCGCTTCCTGCACCGGAGTGGCAAATCCGGCGTCGGCAAAGCTGAACAGATGCACCGCGCCAGCGGCAGTCAGCGTGTTGAGCGCGCCTTCGTCCTGCCGGTTGCCGACTGCCAGGCGATTGCCGTCAAGGGACACGCCCGAGCCAAACCGATTGGCCGTACCCAGCGTCGAGACATTGAAATCGTTGGGCCCGTCATAGCCCAGCCCGATCGTCGAGGCGTGTGCGCCACCGGTGAACAAGCTGCCGGAAAAGGTGAAGGTGTAGACCGCACCGATCGCGCTGCTGGTGCCGCCAACGTTGCCTGCGCCCTCGTCAAGCGGGGCCCCCACGACAAGACGGCCCCCATTGAGCGACACCGAAGATCCGAAACTGTCGTTGAAATCGAGCGGTGCCAGGTCGATGCTGCTGCTGCCGGTATAGCCCGATCCGATGGTCCCCAGCTGGGTTACGGCAAATGTTCCGGTATCGAACTGGAACAGGTGAACCGCGCCAGCATCGTCGATAGTGCCCGGATTGTTGAAACCATCATCGCCAGGAGCGCCGATTACCAGATCCATGCCCGAGAACGCGACCGAGGTTCCGAAATAGTCAAAGTTGTCCAGCGGGGTGTCGAAGTTCCCGGGCCCGGTGTATCCGGCGCCAAGGAGCCCAATCTGGGTGAGACCGGAAAACGCGCTATCGGCGAAGCTGAACAGATAGACGGCGCCAGTTTCGACCCGCAAATTCCCGAACCCGTCATCGCCATCGGCACCCACGGCGAGAAAGCCGACGCTGTTCAGCGACACCGATGTTCCGAAACGGTCATCGGGGTCGAGACTGGCGAGCGAGAGATTCTTGCCGCCGGAATAGCCCGAGCCGATCACGGCCTGCAGGGTTGGCGCGGCAAAATCGAGATCAGCGAAGGTCAGCAGATAGACCGCGCCAGATGCGACAGCGTCATTCGATGCGCCGGAGTCCCCTGGCGCACCGATGGCGAGGCGAAGGCCGTCCAGCGCAATCGATGCACCCAGCTGTTCGCTCGGGCCTATGCCCGGGGCCGCCAGCGACCGGGTCGGTCCACTGGCATAGCCGTTGCCGATCACACCGATCTGCGACAGACCGCTGAAGGCCCCGCCATAGCGGAACAGATGGACCGCACCGGCATTGTCGATCCCGCCAGACCGGCCATCATCCCCGGAAGCGCCCACCACCAGACGGCCCTGATCGATCGCCACGCTGGAGCCGAATGCGTCCGCGCTGGCCAGCCCGATCACCGACAGATTGCCGGACTGTGCGTAGCCCGCGCCAACCGTCGCGCTGAGGTTAGGCGAAGAGAAATCGGTGTCGAGGAAGGAGAACAGATAGACCGCACCGGCCTGAAGCCTGTCGTTGAACAGGCCATCATCGCCCCTGGCACCCACGGCCAGCAAACGGCCTTCCAGCGAGACCGCACTGCCCAGTTGGTCGAAGGTCGACAGACCGCCGACGGACAGGTTGTTGCCGCCCTCGTATTCGCTGCCGATCGTCGACGCGAGACTGAGACCCGTGAAGCCGGTGTCTGCGAAGGTGAACAGGTAGACTGCGCCTGCTTCTATGTTGGTGTTGCTTCCGCCGTCATCGCCGCTTGCGCCGATTGCAAGGCCCAGCCCGCTGATCGATGCCGCCGAGCCGAAACCATCACCTGCGTCCAAGGCCAGATCGAAATCGGCCGCCGTCGTGCCGTAACCAAGACCGATGGTGCCAACACGTTCGCCATTGTTGAACAGTGAATTGCTGAAGGTGTACAGTTGCACCGCGCCGGAATCGACTGCGCTGTCTGTCGCGCCATCATCGCCTGGCACGCCGACGGCAAGCTGCAGGCCTGACAGCGCCACGCTGGTGCCGAAACGGTCGACGGCCACGAGATCGGCAACCCCGACATCATTGGCACCGGTGCTGCTTGAATAGCCCCAGCCCAGCCGCGCGGCGAGTACGGGGCTGGCAAAGCTGGTATCGGCAAAGGTGAACAGATACACGGCGCCCGCGTCATTGCGGTCGCCTGCTGCGCCATCATCCCCCGGCGCGCCCACCGCGAGCTGCAGCCCGCTGAGCGACACAGCGGCACCGAATTCATCGCCATTGTCGAGCACGCCGACATTGAAGTTACCTGCGCCGGTATAGCCCTGGCCGATGACGCCGGTCAGCGTCGGGGTGGAAAAACCGGCATCGGCAAAGGTGAACAGGAACACTGCGCCCAGACTGACCTCACCGCCGCCAGCCTGTCGCGCACCCGGCACACCAATCGCCAGCTGCGTACCCCGCAAAGCCACCGATGCGCCCAGAAAGTCGTTGAAACTTCTGGGCAGCGCGGTGTTTTTCTGCGCGCCATAGCCGCTGCCCATCACCCCGGCAGAAACCGGAGCATCGAAAAGGTTCTCGCCCAGCGTGAACAGATAGGTCGCGCCGACATCGATATCGGTATCGGCAAAACCATCGTCGCCTGGCGCGCCGACGACCAGCCGGCCCTGATCCATCGCCAGCGCCGAACCGAAAAAGTCGCCGCTGTCCAGGCTGCCGATCGGCAGATCGCTGCTGGCCGCATAGCCCGAGCCGATCAGGCCGGTGAGCGAATAGGCCGTCGAAACCTGCGTGAACAGATAGACCTGCCCGGCATTGGGCAGGTTGTCGCCAGCACCGGCATCGCCCGGCGCACCGACCGCGAGCCTTGCGCCATCGAGCGCGAGTGCCGTGCCAAAGCGATCGCCGGCCACCAGCGCCGATACATTGATATCGCTGAAGCCATCATAGCCCAGGCCAAAGATCGCGGTGGATGTTCCCGAACTGAAGGTGTCGTCGCTGAACGCAAATTCGTACACCGCCCCGGCACCAAGATCGATATCCGAGGTTCCGGCATCGCCCGGCGCCCCGACGAACAGGCTGGTGCGCGACGAACTGAGCGCGACGGCGCTGCCGAAATTGTCGCTGGCGCCAAGCTGCGCCAGGTTGACATCCTTGCCCCCGCCATTGGCGCCGGACGCGATATATCCCTCGCGCACGCCGCCGTTGAAGGCCGTATCGGCAAAGGTGAACAGGTAGACGCCGCCTGAATCGGCAGGGGCACTTCCCTGGCCGTCATCGCCCGGCGCCCCGACAACCAGGGCGGTACCGCGCAAGGCAACCGATGCACCAAAGCTGTCGAAATTTTCGAGGCCCGAAACGTTGATGCTCTGTGCGCCGGTGAACCCGTCACCGACCTTGCCGACCAATGCTCCACCGCCGAACCGCGCATCGCCGAAGGTGAACAGGAACACCGACCCCACGCCGATTCCCGGCGGATCGCCGTTGCCGCTGTCGCCTGGCACGCCCACCGCCAGCCGGTTGCCGTCGAGCGCGACCCCCGCGCCGAAGCTGCTGCCGAATGACAGCGCAATCGAGACGTTCTTGGCGCCCGAATAGCCTGCGCCGATGATCGATTCGAGAACCGGTGCACCGAACGCCAGATCGGCAAAGCTGAACAGATAGACCGCGCCCAGCGAGAAACCGCTCATCGCCGCGCCCGGATCTTCCGGCACCCCGACCGCCAGCCTCAGCCCGTCCAGCGCAACGGAGCTGCCAAATCGCAGACCGGACGGACCGGATGTATCGCCAAGTCCCGGAACAGTGAAGTTGCCCGTGCCCGCAAAGCCATAGCCCAAAGTGTCAGCCAGCCGCGTTTCGGCAAAGTTCGCGCCGCCGAAGGTGAAAAGATAGACCGCGCCTGCATCGAGAGCCGAGAGTTGCTTGCCGGAATTGTTGATCGCCCCGACGGCCAACTGGTCGTTGTCCAGCGATACAGCGCTGCCAAAAGCCTCGCCGGGCAGCAGTTTCACCGCAAAATCGTCATTTTGCGAGTAACCCGCACCGATCACGCCGACCTGGCTGGTTCCGCTGAAGTCAGCAGCATCGAAGGTGAACAGATAGACTGCGCCTGCATCCAGCAGGGAATCGCCCAGCCCATCGTCGCCAGCCGCCCCCACGGCAAGCTGCGAGCCCTTGAGCGAGAGCGAACTGCCGAAAAAGTCCTGGTCGGTCGAACCCAGGCCCAGACCAGACGGCGTAAAATCGTTCAGTCCGCCATAGAATGCGCCGATGGTGGCCGCGACCGAGCCGCCGTCATAGTCGCTGGACCCGAAGGTGAACAGATAGGCCGCGCCGGTATTGAAGAAGTCATTCTGGAAACCATCGTCTCCCGGCGCACCGACAGCGAGCCGCAGCCCGCTCAGCGACACCGCCTTGCCGAACTCGTCGAACGAATCCAGGTCGGCAATGTCCAAATTGCTGACGCCCTCATAGCCCTTGCCGATGGTCGCAAGCAGATCGGTACTGCCATCGCCGAAACCGATGATATGCACAGCGCCAGCGTTGGTGACCGGGAACATCGGATCGCCGCCAGAGTCGCCGATGGCCCCCACCGCCATGGCATTGCCGCTCAGCGAAACCGATGTTCCGAACAATGCGCCTTCGCTGGCGATCGCGCCGGGAGCAAAAGAGGCAAAACTGACAAAGTCGCCCAGCTCGCCCGCAAAAAAGTCTTCGCGGGCGAAAAAGAACAGGTAGACCGCGCCTGCGTTGGCAGCCTCGTTGAACCTGCCATCATCACTGGGCGCACCGACCGCCAGACGCAATCCGTCCAGCGACACGCTTGTCCCGAACCGGTCATTGGCCTCCAGCCGCGCTACTGACAGATTCTTGCCGCCGGTGTAGCCCGATCCGACGATCGACTGAAGCACGGGGGCGCTGAAGCGGCTATCGCCGAACGTGAACAGGTAGACCGCGCCCGAACCCGGCTTGTCATTGCCTGCGCCGCCGTCTCCGGGCGCACCAACCGCCAGCCGGTTGCCGTTGAGCGATACCGACGTGCCAAATTTCTCGAACGGATCGAGCCCCTGACCAACCAGCGAAAGCCCATTGAAGCTGCTGTAGCCTGCCCCCAGTGTGCCGACCTGGCGGCCATCGTTGAAGTCGGTGTCACCAAAGGTGAAGAGGTAGACGGCACCGGCATCAGCGGCGATGTCCCCGCGCCCGTCGTCATTGCTGGTGCCCAGCACCAGACCGGAAAAGCCGAGCGCGAGCGAAGAGAGCGTGTCGCCTGCCCCCAGCCCGGCGATGGACTGGTTCCTTCCCCCCAGGCTGCCGTAATCGGCGCCGATCGTGCCGACCAGCAGCGGCCCCTGGAAAAAGGCATCGCTGAAATTGAACAGATAGGCAGCGCCTGTATCGGTCGCGGTCTCGGAAAGGCCATCATCGCCCGTGGCCAGGACGGCAAGGCTCTCTCCGCCGATCAGGCCCAGCGCCGAGCCGAACCGATCGTCAGCGCCCAACTGGAACAGGTCGACATCGTTAGGCCCGGTATAGCCCGAACCCAGGATCGATTGCAGCGTCGCGGTGCTGAAATCGCCCGATGCAAAGCTGTAGAGATAGGCCGCGCCGTGGTCCGATCCGGAATTGCCCTGACCGTCATCGCCGCGTGCACCGATCGCCAGGCCAAAGCCTGAAAGCGCCACCGCCGTGCCGAACAGGTCGCCATCGTCGAGCGCCACCGACACGTTCTTGCCGCCCGAATAGCCTGCCCCCATGATGCCTTCGAGCACGGGCGAAGCGAATGTGAGATCGGCAAAGGTGAACAGATACACCGCGCCGGTGTTCGAGGCGCTGTTGCTGTCTCCGTCATCCTCCAGGGCCCCCACCGCCAGCCGGAGGCCATTGAGCGACAGGCTGCTGCCAAAGGCATCGAGCGGTTCGAGGTTCACGCTCAGGCTCGACGGGCCCGAATAACCAGCGCCCAGCATGCCCAGCAACGTGCCGTTATTGAACTCGAAGTCGCTGAACCCGAAGAGATATACCTCGCCCGAGTTGGGCACGCCAGAACCGTCATCGGCCCCGCTGCCAAACGGTGCCCCCACCGCCAGGCGAATGTCGGACAGCGAAACCGAAAGCCCGAACCGGTCGTTCAGTTCCGGGCCGGCGATGGAGACATTCTTGCCGCCGGTATAGCCGGACCCGATGATCGCGTTGAGCACGGGCGCTGCAAAGCTGTTGTCGGCAAAGGTGAACAGATAGACCGCGCCGGTATTGGTCCGCGTGCCATCGGCGCCATCGTCACCCGGCACGCCTACCGCCAGCCGGTTCTCGTCAAGCGAGACCGCCGCCCCGAAGCCGTCCCCTGCCTCGAGCCCGGGCTGCGCCGGGGCGGTGGTGGGAAACGAACTGGCAAACGCCTGCAGCACCAGCCCGTACTGGCTGGGCGAATTGCTGGCATCGGCGATGATGATGTTCTTCGGATCGAGCAGCAGCTTGCCGCCGCGCTGGCCATCGCGCGCGGTTTCCACCGTGCCACGATAGACGAGCGTGTCCTTGCCCGAAATCTCGATCTGCCCGCCCAGACCGCCGACCAGACCGCCTTGCGCGATCGCGCTGCCCAGGAACGTGGTCTTCTCATCCGACCAGATGACGATTTCACCGGCGTTGCCGCGCATGCCGATGGCGGACACGTCGATCGTCACCGCATCGGTCGCCACCAGAGTCCGGGCGTTCAGCAGCTCGTCGACGTCGAGGCCCTTGCCGCCCTGAAATTCGCCGCCCAACCGTACCCGGCCACCACGGATGCCACCTTGCGCGTAAAATTGCGCCGAGAACAGGTCGAGCCGCGGCGCGCTGACATCGATCGAACCGCCAAAGCCGTGGCTGCCCGAGGCGCGGAACTTGCCCGACGAGATGATCTGCTGGTCAGAGGTATAACGGATCGTGCCGCCATGCAGGCCGCTGGCGTCGATGAACGCATCGCCGGTATCGATCGCGCGGCGCGTGGTGTGGATATCGACGCTGCCACCCTTGCCGAGTCCGGCATTGACCGTGATCCGCCCGGCCAGCGAGAACCCGCCCGCATCGAGATCGATCCTGCCGCCTGCCTCCGCGCCGCTGGCCGAGAGGATCGAGCCGAACGACAGGAAATCGCTGCCGGTGATGTGCGCGGTGCCACCCACCTTGCTGCCATCCAGATTGATCGTGCCATCCAGGATGGTGCGTGCAGCGTCGATGGTGAGCGTGCCGCCGGTGCCGCTGCCCGCCATCGCCGCCCCGGGTACAGCGCTCACGTCACCATCGATCACATTGGCCCAGCCGATATTGCTGGTTGCGCTGCCGTTGGCCGGTCGGGTGGCCGACACCACCGCATTGGTGGCGGACGAAAGGTCCATCCCGACATTTCTGCCGACCTGCACTTCGCCCGGTGCACCGATCGTCACCTTGGCCGCGACCAGCGAGACCTTGCCGTCCGCGCCGACCTGCATCGACGATGCCTGCGGCGTGCCGATGCGCACCGATTGGTTGACCAGATCGCGCGCCGCCGATGCAGTGATCTGCAGCGATCCGCCGCGGGCATCGACCACGCCATCGATCGCGACCAGGGCGCCCTTGTCGTCGGTCTGCGTCACCGCATCGCCGACCTGGAAGCGGATCAGGTTGTCGCCGTGCAGATCGAGCGTGAACGCCCGCGCCCCGCCGAACGCGATGCGGCCCATATGCGCGGTGATGATGCCATCGTTGGCGACCTGCGGCGCGACGAAGGCGGCGATTCCGGCATCGCGCACCGTGATCGTGCCATGGTTGGTGACCTTCGCCCCGGCGCGGCCGGGCGAGCCGAAACGCAACGCGCCGCCGCCCATGAACGCATCGTTGGCGATATCCGCACTGGTCGCCACCAGGCCTGCGACATCGACCCTGGCATCCTTGCCGAAGACGATGCCGTTGGCGTTGATCAGGTACACCTGGCCGTTGGCGGTCAGCTCGCCCATGATCTGGCTGATTTCCGGCCCGGTCACGCGGTTGAGCGCGATCGAGCGGGCATTTGGCTGGCGGAAATCGACACCCTGGCCTGCGCCGATCGAGAAATTGTCCCAATTGATGATCACCCGGTCGCTCGACTGGTCGATGCGTACGCGGTCGGTGCCCTGGCCGTTGATCGTCGCGCTGCCGGCCACCACCGTGCCGCCGCCGGGATTGGCCATCGCTGCCTGCGAAGACACGATGGCAAGCCCCGCTGCTCCGGTGCGCAGCGCCACCTGCCAGCTGGTGAGCCGCTGGGCGCGCTGGTTGATCGTCCGGTAAATGCTCATCGCGTCGCCCCGATCGAGAAGAAGATCCGCGGATCGCTGCTGCCATCGGGCGTGAAGCGCGCCTTGCCGGGCCAGGCGGCGTAGATTTCACCGTACAGGCCATAAGGCAGCGCAACGCGCGACCCGCCGCCTGCCGACCAAAGTTCGGTCACGCGCAGCTCAGCGAAATCAAGCCGGCCGCTCTGGCGCAGGATGCCCGCATCGACAAACACAAAGGGCTGCAAGGTGACGGGACCCAGCGTCAGTCGGTCATTCACTTCCAGTGCGACATTGACGCAATGGTCGCCGCCCGCCGCGCCGTAATCATAGGCACGGCCAAAGCGGTCGCCACCGAAATTGCACTCGCGCGATGCCGAGGCTCCACCGTTGAGGCCCATCTGCGCCTCAGCATTGACCCGAACGCGCGCCGTGCCGGCCAGCGGCGCGGTCCAGATCAGCGAAGCATTGGCAGCGGTGAATTCGGGATCGCCCTGGCTGCGGCTGCGCAAGGGGTTGAACCGCCCGGTCGCGCCCAGGCCATCGATCCCCTGGCTCATACCCAGCCGGAAAAGCCCGGTGCTGCCATCGGCAGACGCCCAGTCGTAGCTGCCGTACAGCTCGTAGAAGCGGCTGCGATCATCAATCAATGTCACACCGAAGATGCCGCTGTCCGAATTGATCGCGGTGCCTTCCAGCCCGACGATCAGGCTGGAGTTGCGCGTGCGGCGGAGCGGATAGCTCAACCCTGCACGAACCACCTCTTCCTCGCCGCGGAACTGCAGGATCGAGAGGAAACCGCGCACCGCGCGCGAGCGGGCCCGCGAATAGGAGATCGTGCCCACCAGCCCGTCATCGGTGATCGGCGCGCTGTACTGGGCAAAGCCCGAGATGAAACCTTCGGTCGGCAAGGTCATGCGCGCATCGAGCACCAGCTGGTCGCCGGGCAGCAGCACCGAGTTGGCGGTGGCACCTGCGCGATACCGGCGATCGCCCAGATTGTCGCGGATGCGGTTGTCGAACTGGGCTTCCAGCACCACCGGATCGAGATCGACCACCACCAGCAGATTGGCCGAACCCGGGGTGGTTTCGGACGGGCGCACCACCACCGAGACGTCCATGCCGCCGAGGTCCCCTGCGGTCAGGATCGCGCGCTCCAGCTCGTCGACCATCACCGGGCCGCGCTTGAGCAGCGGCGTGAAGCGGCGGCGGATCATGTCGGTCAGCCGAGTCTCGCCGACAAGCCCGGCGCCAGACTTGAGCTGCACCTCCAGCGCATCGACGCTGCCCTCGACCACCTGCAGCACGACGACACCGTCGCTGATCTGCTGGGCAGGGACGATGGCGAAGGACAATGCGAAGCCAGCCTCGGCATAGACGCGGGTGAGCAGATCGGCAGCGCGGTAGATGTCCGCAAGCGTCAGCTCCTGGCCCAGAAACGGCGCCAGCGGTGCCTGCAGCCGGTCTTCGTCGAGATAGTTGAAGCCCTGGATGCGGAATTTGGTGACCAGGACCTTGGCGGTATCATCGACGGTGCTGGGGTCGGTACGGGGCCGGTCGATGGTGAAGGGGTTGCGCGGCGTCGACAGGGGGACGTCTGGCGCGCGGTTCTCGCGCTCGAAAGTGCCTGCAGGCGGACGCACCGATCCGGGCAGCACCTGTGCCGATGCCAGCGCAGGCAGCAGCAGGCCGCAGCCTGCCAAGGCCATTGCGCACCCGCGCGCCATCGCAGCCAGCCGGCCGCATTCCAGATTCAGTATCCGCGAGATCGTCATGCGGTTTTCAGGTTCCAGAACCCCGAAGGGATTAGAGAGGGTGCGACCCCGCCTCGGAACGTCAGGAATCGAGCTGCCGCAATCGGTTAACAGCTCTTGCAATCTGTCGTGTGCAACAGATCACAAGGACTTGGAAACCGGATCAACGTCCAGCGCCATTGCCTGCAAGGATAAACCGTTTTGCTGTGAAACCAGCCGACCCCGCCCCTGCGCGCGATTAAGCATTTGCCGGCAAAAAAGGCAAGCGAATGAAAGGCTTTTTGCACCGAAAGAGGCGGTGAACGACCTATCAACCCTGTATCGGGCAGCCGGCGGTCAGCGCGCCAGCGCGGCGGGGTTGCGCAGGACCAGATTGTCGACGCTGACCCCCTCGGTCCACCGCCCCGAACGACGGAACTGGCCGATGCAGTTGGGCTCCAGATAGATGATCGAAACGGGCTGTTCGAGCGCCGCGAGACGGTCCGCCACCGGGGCCATGATCGCATCGCCAAATGGATCGTAGAAGAAGCATAGCAGATCAACGTCGACGGGCGGTTCGTAGCGCGCTGCGTCCATGCACACGAACTCGACCGGCGCGGCAAGACCACCCTTGGCCGCCATGATCTCGCGGTTGCGTTCGGCAATCGCCACCAGTTCCGGTGCGAACTCCACCTCGATGACACGGGCAAAGGGAAAACGCGCAGCCTCCAGCACGGCCCGGCCCTTGCCGCAGCCATAATCGATGAACACGGTGCGGGCGAAATCGATGTCGAGGTCGGCAAACCAGGTGGGCATGTTCTTGCCACTGCTCGCCTGATAGCGCCGGGCATGCGCGGCCACGCCTGGATCGACGGCCAGCGTGTGCAGTTCGCGCACCGCGAAGGTATCGGTGCCCCATTGCGCGTCAAAGGCGCGAAACTGGCGGTTGCGGGCGCGGGCACGCGGCGTCATCTCGCGCGCATGATAGACGATGTTGTGTCCCACCAGACGCACGATCTCGGCGGGCGAACGGCCCTTGAGGCGCTGGGTGATCGATGACAGCATGCAGCAGAGGGCCTTTGTGGTTGACGCGGGTCGGCAAAGTTCGGCAGGCCTCAAGCCCTAACGCAGCGGCCCGGCGCTTAAAACCGGTTTAACCATGAAATGCCGGACCGGGGCGCCCGATGCCACCGCGCAACCGGTCGGGGAGAGAACGACACATGACCCAAGCCATCCAGATCACGTCGAACGGTGCCGTCGAGACGGTCACGCTGAACCGTCCCGAAGCGCTCAATGCGATGGACGAGGCGATGATCATGGGCCTGCAGGACTATTTGCGCAGCCTCCACGACCGGCACGACGTGCGCGTGGTGATCCTGCGGGCAGAGGGCCGCGCCTTTTGCGCCGGGCTTGACCTGAAGGGCTGGACGCCGCGCGCGGACGAGGGCGCGGTGCATGCCGGCTGGCGGACGCAGCGCGCGATCGCGACGGTGATGCAGCTGATGCGCAGCTGTCCGCAGCCGATCATCGCCTGCGCGCAGGGCGCGGCGTGCGGCGGCGGCATGTCGCTGCTGCTCGCCAGCGATGTGCGTTATTGCACGCCTGATTTCCGCATGAACGCAGCCTATATCCGTATCGGCCTGGGCGGGTGCGACATGGGATCGAGCTATTTCCTGCCCCGGCTGGTGGGCAGTTCGCTCGCCTCCGAGATGATCCTGTCGGGCCGGTTCGTCGGGGCCGAGCGCGCGCTGGCGGCCGGCTTCGTCAGCGAGATTGCAGACATGGACTCGATCGGCAGCAGGGCAGAGGCGCTTGCCGCCGACATGCTGCTCGCCAGCCCGATGGGGCTCAGGCTCAGCAAGGATGCGCTGAATCGCAACATCGACGCGCCCGGATTCGAGGCCGCGCTGGCGCTCGAGGACCGCCAGCAGATCCTGCTGAGCATGACCGAGGATTATGCCGAGGCCCGCCGCGCGTTCATGGAAAAGCGCCCGCCGGCGTTTCGCGACCGCTGAGGGGGAAATCACGAGGCCGCGCTGCACCGGCCTTGCCGTAACGTCCGCGCAGCATCGCGCGCAAACGGCCCGGAAATCGGCTGTTTTCAGGCCATTCGCGCTTTGCTTTTGCGCGCTTCCGGTGCAGATTGCACGCCAACAAGCACATGCCAAAAGAGGTGAGGACGATGACCGAAGACGAAGACCTGGAAAGCTTCCGCGCGGAAGTACGCGCGTTTCTCGATGCCGAACTGCCGCCCGAAAAGCGTTTCGCCGCCGATGGCTTTGCCAACTCCAGCAAGGAGCTGACCGCCTGGTGGCAGGGCGTGCGCGCCAAGCGCGGATGGGGTGCCCCCGGCTGGCCCAAGCAATATGGCGGCTGCGAATGGTCGCTTGCCCAGAAGCGCATCTTTGCCGACGAATCGACCAAGGCGGGCGCGCCTTCGTACAGCCCGTTCGGCATCACCATGGTCGCGCCCGTCATCTACACCTTCGGCACCGAAGAGCAGAAGGCAGAGCATCTGCCGCACATTCTCGATGGCACGCGCTTCTGGTGCCAGGGCTATTCGGAGCCGGGCGCAGGATCGGACCTGGCCAGCCTGAAGACCCGCGCGATCCGTGATGGCGATGATTATGTCGTCAACGGCCAGAAAACCTGGACCACGCAGGGCCACTGGGCGGACTGGATCTTCTGCCTGGTGCGCACCAACACCGAAGTGAAGCAGCAGAACGGCATCTCGTTCCTGCTGATCGACATGAACACGCCGGGTATCGAAGTCCGCCCGATCCGCACCATCGATGGCATGCACCACCTCAACGAGGTGTTCTTCACCGATGTACGCGTGCCGGTGAAGAACCTGGTCGGCAACGAGAACGACGGCTGGACCTATGCCAAGTTCCTGCTGGGCAACGAGCGTGCCGGGATTGCCGGTGTCACCCGCACCAGCGGCGACATCGCGCGCCTGCGCGAATGGGCGGCGTCGACCGAGCATTTCATCGATCCGCCGATCAACGATCCCCGCATTGCGCAGCGGCTCGATGATCTCGAACAGCGGCTCGCCAAGCTGGCGGCGCTGGAAGCCCGCGCGCTCGAATCGCCCAGCCAGTCGATGGAAGCGATGCGGCTGGTAGCCCCCTTGAAGCTGCTGGGAACCGAGCTGTCGCAGGACGTATCGGAACTGGCGCTGGATATCGCAGGACCGGCAGCCTTGCCGCGTCCGGCGGAAAACCCGGCGCACCCCTATGGCCAGGAAGGCGAGCACGCGATGTCGGTGTTCCTCTTCGGCCGCGCGCAGTCGATCTATGGCGGCACCAACGAGGTGCAGAAGAACATTCTCGCCAAGATGATGGCCGCCGGGCTCTAAGACACCGCCTTTTCCGTCTGTCCCGAGCGAAGTCGAGGGACGTGCGCACAAGACCTGGCGCGGATGACCGCATCCGCGCCAGGCAGATATTCAGGACAAGACACCCATGTTTGCACCCAATGATGATCAGCAGCTGCTGATCGACAGTGCCCGCCGCTTTACCCAGAAACATTATGCCGACGACAAGCTCGGCCAGATGGGCGAGGCTCCGCTCAACACCACGCTGTGGGCCGAGATGGCCGAGGCCGGCTGGCTGATGCTGCCGTTTGCCGAGGCCGATGGCGGCCTGCAGGGCGAAGGCCAGTCGGGCCTGGGCGATTGCGTCAGCCTGTTCGAGGTTCTGGGCGAAGGCCTGGTGGTCGAGCCGGTGCTGGCGAGCACCATCCTGGCTGGCGGCCTGATCGCCGCGAGCGCTGAATCGCAGCAGCGCAGTGATCTGATCGAGGGCATCGTCTCGGGCGGCGCGCCGATCGGCGTGGCGCTGCACGAACCACGCGCGCGCCACGACATCTGGTATTGCGAAGCCCGCGCCACACGGAGCGGCGACGGCTGGACGCTCTCGGGCCACAAGTCGCTCGCGCATGGCGCAGCGGCGGCGGAAACGATCATCGTCTTGGCGCGGATCGACGGCGAACCCGGCAGCGGCGACGCGGGCCTCGGCCTGTTCCTCGTCCCCGCCGATGGCGCGGGCGTCACCGTGACCCCCTATCGCCTACGCGACGATCATTGGGCTGCCGATGTGGCGCTCGACAATGCTGCAGTCGGCGCAGACGCGCTGCTGCTGGACACCGGCGCTGCAGCCGAAGCCCTGCACAAGGTGATCGACAAGGCGCGGCTGCTGCTGGCCGCCGAAGGCACCGGCATCATGCGCCGCCTGTGCCTCGCCACGCAGGCCTATACCATGGACCGCAAGCAGTTCGGCGTGCCGCTCGCCACGTTCCAGGTGCTGCAGCACCGGATGGTCGACATGTCGGTCGCCTTCGATCAGACCCGGTCTCTGGTCTATGAAGCCGTCACCCATGATGCGGCAGGCGATGCCGACGCCATGACCCGCGCCGCGCGCGCCGCCTATCGTGCGGTCAGCGAGGACGGGGTCGAGGTCGGCAAGCAGGCGGTCCAGCTGCACGGCGGCATGGGCATGTCCGAAGAGCTGCCGCTGGGCCGCGCGCTGCGCCGCCTGCTGGCGATCCGTCAGGCGTTTCCGCTCTGATCATTCGGTTTCAAGCCCTTGCGTCACCCGGCTTTTGCCAGGGTGACGCGAGGACCTGAAACACGGCGCGTTCAAAGCGCGTCGAAGTCGATCGGCGCGTGCCGGTCGAGACGCCGCGAGGCGTCTGCCATAGGGTATTTCAATCCGGTCGCGCAATTGAACAGCACCACGCGATCCGCTGCGCTCACCAGCCCGGCGGACAAGGCGTCATGATAAGCCGCCAGCGTCGCGCCGCCTTCGGGACACAGCAGCAACCCGTCGCGCTGCGCCGCCTGCTCGACTGCTGCCTCGATCGCGGCATCCTCGACCGCCAGCGCCTTGCCGCCGCTTTCCCGCACCGCGCGCAGGATCAGGAAATCGCCCACCGCGCGCGGCACGCGGATGCCCGCCGCCACGGTCTGGGCACTTTCCCAGCGCTCGGCATGCTCGACGCCGTCATCGAACGCCTTGACGATCGGCGCACAGCCCGCCGCCTGCACCGCGAACATCTTCGGCCGCTCCGGCCCGATCCAGCCCAGGGCTTCCAGCTCGTCGAACGCCTTCCACATGCCGATCAGCCCGGTGCCGCCGCCGGTGGGGTAGAAGATCGCATCCGGCAGGGTCCAGCCGAACTGCGCGGCGAGCTCCAGCCCCATCGTCTTCTTGCCCTCGATCCGATAGGGCTCCTTCAGCGTCGAGAAATCGAACCAGCGGCCCTGTTTGGCGCCCTCGCCAACGATCGCGCCGCAATCATCGATCAGCCCGTTGACCCGCCACACGCGCGCGCCCTGCAGTGCAATCTCCTGCACGTTGATGTCGGGCGTGTCCTCGGGGCAGAACACGATCGTCTCGATGCCGCAGCGGGTCGCATAAGCCGCGAGCGCCGCGCCGGCGTTGCCGTTGGTCGGCATCGCAATCCGCGTGATCCCGAGCGCCTTGGCCATGGCAACGGCCATCACCAGCCCGCGCGCCTTGAACGATCCGGTGGGCAGACGGCCCTCGTCCTTGACCAGCACGTTCGGCCCCCCCGATACCGGCAGCGGCACCAGAGGCGTTTCGATCTCGCCCAGGCTGACGATATGCTGCGCCTGCCGCACCGGCAGCAGCTCGCGCCAGCGCCACAGATCGGTCGCGCGCGCCGCCAGTTCGTCCCGGTCGAGATGCGCGGCGATGCCAGGCAGATCGTAGCGCACCAGCAAGGGCCGGCCCACGCGCGACAGGCCGTGCACCTGATCGGCGGGATAGACTTCCCCGGTCATCGAACATTCGAGATGGGTGACGAAGCTTGCGCGGTCGGCGGTAATGTTGGTCAGCAGGGGCATTGGTGGGGGAGTCTCCATGCCCGGTTCGGGCGACAGGGGTTCATCACGGGGTCTTCATCGACATAACATTCAGCGACAGGCTGTCAGCGGAACGGCAGCCGCATCGCCCAGCCAAGCCGGGTCGTTTCCGGGCCCGGATAATCGCCCAGCCCGATCTGCATCGTCTGGTGTCCGCCACTGGGGCGCGGGCAATAGGTGCGGAAGAGCCGGTCCCAGATCGACAGGCAGAAGCCGTAGTTGGTGTCATGCTCGACCCGGCGGGTGCTGTGATGCACCCGGTGCATGTCGGGCGTCACGATCACCCATCGCAGCACACTGTCGAGCCACAAGGGTAGCGCCAGATTGGCGTGGTTGAACATCGGCAGCACCGCGAGCAACAGCTCGAACACGATCAGCGCCCATAACGGCGCGCCCAGCGCCAGCGCGACACCCATCTTGAACAGCATCGACAGGCCGATCTCCAGCGGGTGAAACCGCAGCGCCGTCGACATGTCGAGATCGCGGTCGGCATGGTGGACCCGGTGCAGCCGCCACAGCCATGGCAGCCTGTGTGTCGCCCAGTGCTGCGCCCAGACGGCAAGGTCGAGCAGCGCGATGGCCAGCACACCCTGTACCCAGCCGGGAAGCCCCGTCAGCGGCAGCAGACCGAAATCGGGCTGCGGCGCATAGCCTGTCGCCGCACCGAACACAGCTATGGACACCAACGCCTGCACCCCGCGCTCGACCGGCATGTTGACCAGCACAAAGCCGATATGCGCAGGCCAGCGGCGCGATCTAGCGAGGCTGCGGCGGCGGCGCGGAAACAGCGCCTCGGCCAGCAACAGCGCCAGCGCGGTGCCCAGCAGCACCAGACTGATCAGCCATGGCTGGCCGCTGGCGATCATGAGGCTGTGGCAGCCTCTGCTCCGGTGACCTGCTGCTGCTCCATCGTCGGATAATCGGTATAGCCTTCCGGCCCCTGTCCGTACCAACGCTTGGGATTGTCGGGCGTCAGCGGCGCATCGGCTGCCAGCCGCGCGGGCAGATCGGGATTCGCGAGGAACGTCCGGCCAAAGCTGATCGCATCGGCGCAGCCCTCGGCCATCGCGGCGGTCGCATTCTCCAGCACGTAATCGCTGTTCAGCACCAGCGGTCCGGCGAACACCTTGCGGATATGCGGGCTGACCGGCGGCGTATCGCTCGCACCGAAGGTGCCGTTGGCAGGCGGCTCGCGCAGTTCCAGGAACGCGATGCCGATGCTGTCGAGCAAGGCCGCCGCAGCGGTGAAGGTGGCGTCGGGCGTCGCGTCGTTGACACCCTGCGTCTCGCCATTGGGCGACAGGCGCACCGAGACATGATCGTGGCTCCACACATCGACCAGCCGCTCGGTGATCTCGCCCAGCAGGCGGATGCGGTTTTCGATTGCGCCGCCATAATCGTCGTCGCGCAGGTTGGACGACGAGCGGATGAACTGGTCGATCAGATAGCCATTGGCCGCGTGGATCTGCACGCCGTCGAACCCGGCGCGGCGCGCGTTCTCGGTGGCGCGGGCATAGTCCTCGATCACGCGCGGAATCTCGTCGACCGGCAGCGCGCGGGCGGTATCATAAGCCTTGGTGCCCTCGTATGTGTGGGCGTGATAATCGAACCGGGTGGCCGAGGCCGAGATCGGCGGCTTTCCGCCGATGAAATCCGAGTGCACCAGCCGGCCCATGTGCCACAGTTGGCAGATGATGCGTCCGCCCGCCTTGTGCACCTGCTCGGTGATCGGCTTCCAGGCTTCGACCTGCTCGTCGTTCCAGATGCCCGGCGCGTAAGGTGTGCCGAGCCCTTCGGGGCTGATTCCGGTGGCTTCCGAAATGATCAACCCCGCGCTGGCGCGCTGCGCATAATATTCGCCCATCATCGGCACTGGAACGTGCGCCCTGGTCGAACGACAGCGGGTGAGCGGCGCCATGAGAATGCGATTGGGGCAGGCAATCGCGCCCAGCTGGATGGGGTCGAACAGGGTGGCCATGGTCATCGCATCTCCGTCTTGAGCTGCCGGGCATTTTGCCGAGACAGCGTTTGAGCGATTGGCTAAGGCCCCGCGATGACAAAAGCAACCGAGCGCGGTGGCGGGCTGGCGCTGCTCGCGCTGATTCTCGCCAATGTGGCGCTGGCATTCGGTCCGCTGTTCGTGCGGATGGCAGACACCGGACCGGTGTCTGCCGGCTTCTGGCGGCTGACCCTGGCGCTGCCGGTGCTGATCCTCATCGCGCTGCAGCGGCGCGAGCCGCTCGCGGGCTATCGCGCCGGCATCTGGTGGATGCTCGCGCTGGGCGGCGTTGCCTTTGCGCTGGACCTGGCCAGCTGGAACTTCGGCATCGAGCGCACCAAGCTCGCCAACTCCGTCCTGTTCGGCAACATGGGCAGCATCATCCTGGTCATTTACGGCTTCATCATCAGCCGGGCCTGGCCGCAGAGAGCCGAAGCTGCCGCAGTGGTGCTGGCGATCGTCGGGGCTGGCCTGCTGATGGGGGCTTCGTACGAACTCGACGTGCGCAACCTGATCGGCGACCTGTTCTGCCTGGCTGCGGGCGTGCTGTATGTCGTCTATCTGCTGAGCATCCGGCATGTCCGGGGCGATCTGGGCAGCTGGTCGGTGCTGGTCTGGTCGACGGTGTTCGGCGTCGTCCCGATGCTCGCCATTGCGCTGCTGCTGGGAGAACCGGTCTGGCCGACCGACTGGACGCCGGTGCTGCTGCTGGCTTTGGTGTGCCAGCTAATTGGTCAAGGGCTGATGGTCTATGCGGTCAGCCACTTTTCGCCGGTGGTGCTGGGCATCGCGCTACTCAGCCAGCCGGTGATCGCATCGGTTGTCGGCTGGATCGCATTCGACGAGTGGCTGTCGTTGACCGACTGGGTCGGCATGATCGCCATCGGCATCGCACTGGTGCTGGTGCGACTGCCCGAAGCGCGCCGCTCGGCGCGGCTTGCAGGTTCGCCTGCGGCTTCCTAATTGAAAGAGCATCCAAGGAGGCTCACGCCGATGTACCGTCCGACCAAGCTCGATATCCTGCCCGCCGACCCGACGCTGGACGAGGCGCGACTGTTCCTGCCCCCGTTCATCGCGGATGAAGCCGTATTCGATGGCTGGACACCGGCGGCGCGCGATGCCGCCGGCAGCGCGCAAGGGCTGGATGCAGGGCTGGCGCAACTGGCGTTCGATCAGGGACCGATGGACATGATCGACGCCTGGATCGGCCATATCGATGCCCGCATGATCGAAGCCTTTCCGCCCGAGCGCGTGGCCGCGATGAAGATCCGCGAACGCATCCGCGCGATCGTTGCCTTCCGGTTCGAGGCGGTGGCGCACCAGCGCGAGGCGCTGCGCCGCGCAACGGCGATCATGGCGCTGCCCGCCAACATCGCCCGCACCGCGCGCATCTCGTGGCGCACGGCGGACCTGATGTGGCGGTTGGCCGGCGATACCGCGACGGATTACAATCACTATACCAAGCGCACGATCCTCTCGGGCGTCTATGGCTCGACGCTGATGGCGTTTCTGGACGACGAAAGCGCCGACTTTGCCGACACCCACGCCTTTCTGGAACGCCGCATCGACAATGTGATGCAGTTTGAGAAAGCCAAGGCCAAGTGGACCGGCAAGGGCGAAAGCCTGAGCCTGTCGCGCTTCCTGGGCCGCTTGCGGTACCCGGCGCGATAGAACGCCCCCACTCCGGCGCAAAAAGCGCCGGTTAATCTCTGCTCCGTTGGCTGTCCTGCCTCGGGACGCTCGGCGCCAGCGCTCCGCGCCGCTTGCCTCGGGTCCCCATTCTGCCTATCCAAGAATGCTCCATATCGGGGGAATCTTGATGGCGGCCATCGCAGTTTTCAATCCCAAGGGGGGCGTCGGAAAGACCACGCTGGCGATCAATCTCGCGTGGGAAGCGGCTGCCATGGGTAACCGGACCTTGCTGTGGGATCTCGACGGCCAGGGCGACAGTACCGACATTCTGGTCGACAGCCGCCAGCCGCCGCGCATGGATGCCACACGGCTGATGCACGGCATCGGAGACATTGCGGCCCATATCGTTCCCAGCAAGGTGGCTGGCCTGGATGTCCTGGTGCCGGAAGAGGACATGCGCCGCACCGACAACTGGTTCGTTCATCTTGCGCAGCAGCAACGGCTCAACCGGCTGCTGTTGCAGATCAAGGAACGCTACGACAGGATCATCATCGATTGCCCGCCTGGGCTGGGCGATACCGCCCGCAGGCTGCTGCTTGTTGCCGACCTCATCATCGTACCGGTGATTCCGGCTCCGCTGGCGGTTCGCGGGCTGGAACGGGTGCGCAGCTATGTCGTGCAAAACCGGGGCAGGCATGCGCCAATCCTTCCGGTCTTCTCGATGGTGGATCGGCGGCGGAGCCTGCACAAGGCAGCCTTGCGTGATCACCCCGACTGGCCGGTCATACCGATGACGAGTGGGATCGAGCATATGACGAGCCGAAAGCTGCCGGTGGGCCGGATTGCCCCCGCATCGGCAGCGGCGAAGGTTTTCCACCAATTGTGGAATGGCATTGATGCCAAACTGTGCCAGATGCGGCTGGCGCGTGCGGCACCGGGCCTGGCCAATCTGGCTGCCAGGGATGCGCAGGCCAAGGCCGGCGCCCCGTTGACAGCATCACCGATGCGCTGAGACTCGCACCGATTACTTGGGCGCGATGGTGCGCCAGGCTTCGGCGATTTCGGCCAGCATCTGGCGTGCGGACATCAGCAGTTCGACCTTGTCCGGGCTCATGGCATCATTGATGCGGCGGCTGGCTTCGCGGTAGATGCGGGCGAGCGCCAGCGCGAGTTCGCCGCCCTTTTCATAATCGAGGCTTTCTTCCAGCGCCATGACAATGGCAGAGGCGCGGGCGCGGGCCTGGATCATCGGAATCGCCTCACCGCGATGGGCGTGGCGGATGGAGGCATCAAGCCGTAGCAGCAGTTCATCAAACAGGATCAGCACCAGGCTGTGCGGACTGGCACCTTCGACACGGCTGACCGTATCGACGGCCTTGTAGCTGACCATGTTGCGCCGGGGGGAGATGAAGCTCATGCGATTTCCCTTGTCATTCAACTTGTTTTAATTGTCGGAGCCGTTCCAGATCGAGACCTGCTGTTCGATATAGCTCTGGGTCGAACGCAGGATGGTCAGCTGCCGGTCCATGTCGCCGAAGGTCTTTTCGAGCAGTTCGCGATAGCGGTCGCTGTCTTCCTGAACCTTTTCCAGCGCCTTGGTCAGGTCAGAAGCCAGCTTGTTGAGCCTGTTCTGCGCGCCGACCAGCGCTCCATCGGGGGATTTGAGCGCGGTCTTGATGTCTTCGAACGCCTTGGCGAGGCCCGGGCTGGTGGCCGTGGGCACCGCCGGTTCCAGCATTCTTGCAACGCCTTCGGGATCGGCAGCCAGCGCCTGGTCGAACTTGGTGTTGTCGAGCGTCAACGTACCGTCGCGATTGGTCCTGATGCCGATATCGGCGAGCGCGCGATAGGCGCCGTCGTCGGTCAGCTGCTTGGTGGTCAGCGATGCCATCGCACGCATCATGTCGCGCGCGGCCCGTTCGCCCGCCAGCGGGCCGCCGCTGGCACCTTCGGCACCAGGCGCAGTCGCCGAGTTGAGCGCGCCGCGCAGATCGTTGTATGCGGTCACGAACTCTTTCAGCACGTCCTTGACGGTCGATGTCGGCTGATCGCCGCTGACGACGATATTGGTGCCCGGCGCTGCCGCCAGCAGGTTGATCCGCACGCCGGGAACGGCGGTATCGATCTGGTTGCTGCTGTTGGTCACCGTGATGCCGTTGACCTGAACGATGCTGTCGGCAGCTGTCGTCACCGACGTCATCCCCGCCCCGCCTGCAGGCGGATAGGCAAAGGCATCCAGCGCCGCTGCGCCGCCCGAACCGGTCACGGTGAAGGTGTTGGCCGAGCCTTCCTTGCCGCGCATCACCAGACGCGATCCGCTGTTGTCGGTGACGATGCTCGCGGTGACACCGCTTTCGGCAGCATTGATCGCATCGCGCAGGCCGGTCAGCGAATTGTTGGTTGCATCGATCGTCACATCGAAGCTGCCCGCCGAGGTCACGATCGACAAGGTGCCCTCGCCCACGGCAGCGCCAGCGGCATAGGACGATCCGGTCACGATGCTTTGCGCCGATGCGAGCTGGCTCACCTGCAGCGTGGCGGGCAGCCCCTGGGGCTTCTGGCCCGGAATGAAGTTGGCGGTGGCAAGGTCACCCCGGCTGGACAGCAGGGAGCCCGAAAACTGGCGGCCGTTCAGAACTTCGGTCAATGCGGTGGAGAAGGTCTCGAGCGCAGACGACGCTGAAGCGAGTGCCGAGATGCGCGCCTGGTTCAGGTTCTGCTTCTGGCGGACTTCCGACTGCTTGGGCTCAAGCGAGGCGTTGACGAGATCGTTTACCAGCGAAGCGCTGTTGACCCCGGTAAAGCCGGTGATGAGATTGGAAATTCCGCTATTGGTGACCATGGCCGTATCCTCTTGAAGGGGTTAACGGCGTGCGTGCCGCGGGGTTAAGCGATTTCGGCGCCATGTCTTTCGACATCACGCCTCGGGTTTGCCATCCATGTCGAAGCGCAGATCTGCAGGCACCTCCAGCTCGGGCTGACCAAAGCCGACATCCATCTTTTCGTTGATGCGGAAGACGAAGGCGAGCAGCGTGGCGACCGACATATACAGCCGCTCGTCGATCAGCCCGCCGGGCTTGGAGGTGAAATAGATCGCGCGGGTCAGTTCGGGATAGCGCAGGATCGTCAGACCCTTTTCCATCGCCAGTTCGCGCATCGCCTGGGCAATCGCACCACGCCCGCGCGCCAGCACCACCGGGGCGGGATCGCGCAAGCGGTCATAGCGCAGCGCAATGGCGAAGTGGGTCGGGTTGACGAGCATCACGGTGGCCTCTTCCACCGCCTTGCGCGTCGATCCGTTGAGCACCTCGTACTGGCGGCGGCGGACGGCCTGCTTGAGCTCGGGCGAACCTTCGGTCTCCTTGTGCTCGTCCTTGACCTCCTGCTTGGTCATCTTGAGCTTCTGATTGCGCTGGAACCACTGCGCGGGAACGTCGATCAACGCGATCAGGCCCAGACAGCCCGCCATCACCATCAGCGTCATCGAGAACATGTCGCCAAAGGCACCGATGCCGGAGCGCACGTCGCCATGGCCCAGCTCCGCCATCTGCGGCAGCATTCCCATGATCATCACCACGCCGACCGTGCCCATCAGCACCACCTTGGCGATCGATTTGACCAGTTCGATCAGGCCATGCGTGCCGAACATGCGCTTGAGCCCCGACATCGGGTTCAGCTTCGATGCCTTGGGCGCCACCGCGCTCCAGCGGAAGCCCAGCGAACCGAGCGATGCGGGCGTGGCAATGGCAGCGATCAGCAGGAACAGGAACAAACCACCAAACGGCATGGCAAGCGGCGTGATCAGCGTCATGGCACGCTGACCGACGTTGAAATCGGTCGTCTCGTGAATGTCGAACACCAGCCCTGCGCGCAGCATCGATGCGATCGAGGACACCATCATATCGCCGAACAGCACGAACGCGAGCGTACCGCCGATGATGATCATCGCGGTACCCAGTTCCTTGGACTGCAGGACATCGCCCTTCTCGACCGAATCGCGAAGGCGCTTTTCGGTCGGGGCTTCGGTTTTTTCACCGCCACCTGTGGGCTGATCGGCCATCGGCTCAGCCCTCCCCCGCCATCACTTCGGATTGCTCGAGCCCCAGTTCCATGGCGCGCATGATGCCGTCTGCCAGCACCGGCGCAGCCATGGCGAGCAGCACGATGCCCGCCAGCACGGCCACCGGAATGCCGACCGAGAACAGGTTGAGCTGCGGAGCGGAGCGGGCGAGCATCGCCATCACCAGCTGCACGATGATCAGCGCTGCACCGACCGGCAAGGCGATGATCAGCCCCATCGAAAACAGCGTGCCGCCAAACTCGACCAGATCGAAGATGAGCCGCGGAGACAGGATCGCACCGCCCGGCGGCAGCGATTCATAGCTGTGCACGATGATCGCGATCAGCATCAGGTGCCCGTCCATCGCGAGCAGCAGCAGCACCGCGATGATCGAAAGGAAGCTGCCGATGACGGGACTGGACTGGCCGCTTTGCGGATCGGCCATGGATGCAAAGCCCAGGCCCATCGCATTGCTGATCACTTCGCCGGCGACGAACGCGGAAGAATAGCCGATCTGCAGCGCAAAGCCGATCGCGATGCCGCAGATCATCTCGCCGACGATGAAGACGAAACCGGCATAGCTCACCAAAGTGGAGTCCGGCAGGCTGATCTGCACCGAGTTGCTGGCCGCGATTCCGATCATCGCAGAAAGGATGATGCGCACCTGCAGCGGCACGCTGGTCGCCCCGAAAACCGGCGCGGCAAACAGCGCCGCGCCAGGCCGGATCATCGCCATGATCCAAATCCACAATTGTGCTTCGACATTGGCAAAGCCCGGTGCGATCACAGCAGAAGGTCCGGAATGCGGCTGAAAATCTCGACAGTGAAATCGGCGATCAGATACAGGATCGATCCGCCGAACAGCGCCAGGATGGCACCCAGCACGACCAGCTTGGGCACGAAGCTCAAGGTCGCCTCGTTGATCGAGGTCGCAGCCTGTACCATGCCCAGCAGCACGCCGACCAGCAGCGCGGGGATCAGCAGCGGCGCAGACGCCAGCGCGGTGATCCACAGCGTCTGCTGCGCAAGGCCGATGAAATAGTCATTCTGTTCCATGTCAGCCAGCCATCCATTCAGATTTCCGTTTGTCCCGAGCGTGTCGAGGGACGTTGTGGAAACTGTGGCGAATACATCCCTCGACTTCGCTCGGGACAGACGGGGAGGAGTTTGAAAATGCCATGGTCAGTTCACGAACGAGCCGGCGAGCGAACCCATGGTCAGCGCCCAGCCATCGACGAGCACGAACAGCAGGAGCTTGAACGGCATCGAGATGATCGTCGGTGACAGCATCATCATGCCCAGCGCCATCAGCGTGGAGGCCACGACAAGGTCGATGACGAGGAACGGCAGGAAGATCATGAAGCCGATCTGAAACGCGGTCTTCAGCTCGCTGGTGACGAACGCGGGCAGCAGGATCGAGAACGGAATGTCGCGCGGCGCCGCGACCGGCTTGGCCTTCGCCAGGTCCATGAACAGCTTGAGATCCGTCTGGCGGGTCTGCTTGATCATGAACTTGTGGAATTCTTGACCGGAAATCTCGATGGCGGATTCCAGCTCGATGGTGTCGGCAGCATAAGGCGCAACCGCGCGGCTGTTGATCTCGGTAAAGGTCGGCGCCATCACGAACATCGACAGGAACAGCGCGAGCCCGATGAGCACCTGGTTGGGCGGCGTCTGCTGCAGACCCAGCGCCTGGCGCAGGATCGACAGCACGATGATGATCCGCGTGAAGCTGGTCATCATCAGCAACATCGAGGGCAGGATGGTGAGCAGACCCATCAGCACGAGGATCTGCAAGGACAAGGTCAGCGGCTTGCCGTTACCCGAAATGTCGTCAAGCGCCTGGCCCAGCGCCTCGGAGGCTCCGGGGGCAGCGGGGGTTCCCAGCGCGGCGCCATTGGCCGAAGGGGCGGGTGTGGCAGCCGCAGGCGCAGCTCCCGCAGGCGCGGCATTGGCAGGAGCGGCAGCAGCTGGCGCCGCCGCAGCGGGGGCCGGGGCCTGCTGCGCAATGACCGGGGTTGCAAACAGGATTGCGGACATGGCGATCGCTCGGCCGAGCGACTTCAACCTTCCACCGCAGGCGGACACCATGGCCAGGATGCTCATGCGCCGCGCGCCCGGAAGGCGGCGAGCAAGTCACGCTCGGAGCCGGCCAGCGCCGTCGGGGGGGATGAGACGCTGGCCGGTCCGTTTTCGGCATCCGCCCGCGCGATCGTGTCGATCCGCGCGCGCGTTACCGAAATCAGAATTTTCTGTCCGGCAAACTCGACCACTGCGAGCTTGCCCGAAACTCCCATGCTGACCGTCTCGGTGATCTTCAGCTCGCGCTGCTGGCTACCCATGTCGAGCCGGGCGATCATACCGGGCTGATATTTCCGGTAGAGCCACAGGCTGCCATAGATCATGCCCGCCATCACCGGCAGCATGATGAGAAGTTTGATGATGTAATAGGTCATGCCGGTCCGCTTCTTGTTCATGTCGCCTGCCGCCGGGTGTTCCGGCGGGCGACATGGACCGTAAGCGGACCAGGGTCAGACTCGCCGTTCGACCCGTGCCTGGCCGACGTTCTTCGTGATCACCTCGGCCACCCGGATTCCGAACCGGCCATCGATGGTCACGACTTCACCTCTTGCAACCAGCGTGCCATTTACGTTGATGTCCAGAAGCTCATTGGCCTGACGGTCGAGCTCGACCACCGAGCCTTCGGAAAGCTCCATGATTTCGGCCAGGCGCAGCGATGCACTGCCCACCTCGACCGAAAGCCGAACCGGGATGTCGGCAAGAAAGCGGTAATGATTTGCCGCCTCGTGCAATCCGTTGCCGCCCATGTCGAGAAGCTCTGCAGGGGCGCCCAGCATCGGGGCTTCGCTCATGTCGCTCATGGGGGTTATCCTCTTTCAATGGTTTCGATGCGGAACGCGGCCAGGCCGTTCTGTTCACCCAGGCTGCCGCGCGCGAAGATGCGGTCGCCGATGATCAGCGGCAGGTTGCGCGCCGGTGGAATGGGAATGATGTCGCCGGGCTTGAGATCGGCCAGCTGCGGCAAGGTGAGCACCGGACGCGCCAGCACTGATCGCGCGGGCAAAGTGACATGGGCGAGCGACTTGGACAGCTGGTCGCGCCAGGCGGGATCGGGCAGTCGCTCGTCCGAAAAGCCGGCGGGCGTCAGGCACTGTTCGGCAGCCTGCAGGCCATCGAGCGGATAGACGATCTCCAGCTCGTAGCGGACATTGCCGGGCAGGGTGATGCGGAACCGCTGCACCACCATGCGCGCGGTCGGAGCGGCAACGCGTGCGCCATCGACCGTCGTGGAATGTCCGGCGGGCTGCCACGAGAAGTTGCCAACCTCGTTCCAAGATATGCTGATGCGCTCGCCGATCGCCCGGGCAAGCCGACCGATCAGCCGGATGTCGGTCTGGGTAAATTCCTTTTTGGGTGTCGAGGTCTCGCGCGGGGCACCGCCGAAGAACGCATCGAGCATGGCCGATACGAACACCGGCTCCATCCGCAACAGCACCCGGCCCTGCATGGGCGAGAGCATGAACTGGCTGATGCTGACGAGTTCGGCCTGGCGGTCGCACCATGCATCGAACTGCGTGAATTCCGGATCATGCGCATCGATACGCAGCTTCACCCCGGCGATCGGCTCAAGGGCGGCACGAAACCCTGCACACAAGGACCGTCCGACCCGGCGCAACACCGGCACGACCGTCTTCTGGTCCGCATCGGCCTTGGCAAAGCTGTGCTCGGCCGTGCGGCGCTCGGCCTGCGCGGACGCAAGGCCGTCTGCTTCGTTCGCCGCAAAAGCTGCGGTGCTGGTGTCGGTCATGATCGCTCTTTGCCCTGTTCTACCGGATCACGTTTTACTGAACGACGAAGCTGGTGAAGTAGACGTCCTCGACACCTGCAAAGCCGGTCTTTTCGACAAGCGTATCGTTGATTACCTTCTTGATCTCGCCCTTGAGCACTTCCTTGCCCTCCAGCGATTCGAGCTGCGTGGAATCAAACTCGCTGAGCGTCATCAGAATGGCCGAGCGGATGGCGATCGTGTGCTCGGTCAGCGCCGCTGGAACCTTGTCGTCAAAATAGGTGGAAACCGCGAGCGACATCTGGGCAAAGCCGCTGTCACCGCGCAGGTTGGCGGTAAACGGCTCTTCGATGGGCAGGTAGGTTACCTTGAACTTGGCATCGAGATGGCTGCCGGAGGCGACCTGCTTGAGGCCCGCCGCCTTGGCCGACACCGTCGTGCCGTCCTTCAGCACCACCTTGGGTGCATTGGGGTCTTCGTGCTCCTTGCCGCCAACCATGCCGGCGGCAAAGAACCCGGCCGCCGCACCGCCGCCGCCCAGGACGACAACGGCGAGCAGAGGAATGAGCAGCTTCTTGACCAAGCCACCCTTCTTCTTCGGTTCCTTTTCGGTGTCAGCCATCTTTAGAGTCCCTCAAGAAAATTCATTGGTTCAGATGTTTAAGCGTATCGAACATTGCCGCGCGGGCGCCGTGGAGGCAGATTGACCTCGGTGCCGGTGTCCGCTGTCTGCTGGCGCTGGCTGCCGTCGCGGGCCGTCATCGTTTCCGCGCCAGTCTGGCTACGCTGCTGCTGTTGCTGCTGGGCCGATCCGTTCTGCATTCCCGGCGATTGCTGCCGCAGTTCCACGGTGACGTCTGCCGGACGCTGCGCGTTGCTGCGCAGGTCCTGCTCCAGCCGGTGCTGCGAGCTGACCAGCGTATCGCGCACGGCGTCGTGTTCGGTCACGATGCGGATCTGGTCGCGCTCGGGCCCGGCCAGCATCTCGATATCGATGCGGCCCAGGTTTTCAGGCATGATCTGCATCCGCACCATCTGGCCGCCATTGGCCACACGCGCGATCTGGGTTTCGATATTGGCGACAAAGCCCGCATCAAACGCCAGCGATTCCAGCGGTGCTGCAGCGGCAGCTTCCGACGTCAGCGGCACGGTGATGCCGGGGATCGCCTGCGAAGGCGCGCTCACGGCATTGAGAGCGGCGGCCCACAGCGGCGGCACGGGTTCAAGACCGCTGGCAGCGCCAAAGTCTGTGCGAGCGATGGGCGCGGCAGGATCGATGTCCATCTCAGCCCGGTCGAACAAGGCTGACAACGCTTCGGCGGGGCGCGACGACTGGGCTGCCGCATCGATCGCGCGACGGGCCGCCGGGCTGACGATGCCACGCGGTGCCGTTGCGGCGGGGCGTGCGCCAGACGTGCTCTGGGCGGGCTGCGAAAGCGTTTGCACGACCTGTTCGGCAACGGACGGTGCGACGGTCTGTGCAGCCGCCGCCGGGTCGGCCGCGGGCGTCACCGGCGCGGGTGTGGCTTGGGCCTGGCCAGCCACGACCGCTGTGTCTCGCGTGACCGGTGCAGATACGATCGGCGCCGATGGTACCGGGCCAGTGGGCGTGCCAGAGGCGGTGGGTGAGGCCTCCAAAGAAATCGCGTCGATGGGCGTCGCAGGTGCTGCCACGGTCCTGTCGGCCGGTGTCTCAGCAGGGCTGACCGACACAGGCAGGTCTGATCGCTGGGCTGGCTGCACCGGTGCCGTCACCGGCATGGCCGCCATGGGTGCGCGGATATTCGCGGCAGCATCAACCGGCAGCGCGACAGGTGCCACAAGCGTGTCGGTCGAAACGGGCTCGTCAGCGAGCCGGGCCGCGCGCGGCTTGAGCGCGGGCGGTGCTGGCAGGGTCTCGCCGGACTGCGCAACCGGTGCGGTCGCCGCAGCTACGGGAGCTGGGGCAATTGCGCGCTGGGCCGGCAAGCCTGCTGCGTCGTCAGGTCCGGTCTTGCGTGGTGCCTGAAGCGCGGCTTCGGCGGCAACGCGGGTCGCACCCATGTCGGTTTCAGGAATATCTGCGCGAGCCACCGGCGGCTGCACCGGTGCCAGCGGGATTGCGACCGGCGATGCAGCATCGGCAGCCAGGATGGGGGTATCGACCTTTGCTCGCCGGTGCGGACGCACGGTATCGGCAGGCGCGGTGGCGTCTTCTTCTGCAGGAGCAGCTTCGAGCACAGACGCAAGCGTCAGCTCCGCATCCGCCGGCATGGCTGCGTCCGCGATGGCCACCGGGCGTGCGACAAGTGGCGCGACCTGAGCCACCGCCGTGGGTGTGACAACCGGCTTGGTGGTCTGCGGGGCGACATCCTGCGGCGCTGGCTGCCGAGGCGCGAGCGGAGTCACCCTGGCAACGACGGGTGCGGTGACCTGTGCCGGAGCTTCAAGCTGGGCTGCGCCGGCAAAGGCGGCCTCAATGATCTGGGTTGCGCTGGCATCTTCGGGCAGTGCGGCAACGATCGGCGCTGCAGGCGCTGCTGGCTGCACCGGGGCAACCATGGCAGCCGGAGCGGCAACCGCTGTCGGAGCAACAACCGGCGTGACCGGGGCAGCATCAGGAGCCGACGGCGCTGCAACCTCGGCCAGTGCCACGGCAAAGGCGCCTTCGCCCGCCAGCGGTGCTTCAGCAACGGGCGCAAACGCACCGGTCGCGGCAGCATCTGCTCCGGTCATCAGCGCCAGCTGGCTGGCAAAAGGATTGGCATCAAGGCTCATGCCCTGCTTCACAGCAGGAAGCGTGCCAATTGAAAGCGACAGCAAAGACGATCCCGAGAGCGCCTGCATCAGGTCCTGGCTCATTCTCCTGTTTCCTTTGTGTTTTTGCGCCTGAGCGGCAGGCGGGCGGCCTTGCGTTCGGCGGTTTCATTGGCTTGAGCGATCGAACGGTCGAGCAGCTTCGATGTCGTTTCGCGGTCGATATAGGCGGCAGTGCGTTGCCGCTCGGCCTGGGCAAGGTGTTGCCGCGCGCGCACCAGTGCGGTGTTGATCTCGCCATCGGCGCGGATCAGGCGCTGCGCCAGCTCCAGCTGCGCGTGCAGCCCGGCGCCGCTCTGGCAATGGCCCGCGTCAAAGGCGTTGTCGCGCAGCTTCTTCAGCCGCTCGGCATTGTTGACCAAGGTTGCCTCGTTGCGCATCGCGGCGGCGGCGGCACCGATCGCCAGCTTCACCTGCGCATCACGCACCGCATGGACGCGCTTCCACGATTTGGGCTTCAGGCTCATGCGCCAAAGCCCTGCATCAGTTCAGCGACGCTTTCCTCAAGGTCGATCCGGTCGTGCGGAGCCTGGCGGATGAAGTCGAGCAGATCGGGCCTGCGCGCCACAGCCTCGTCGATGTTCGCGTCCGATCCCTCGCGATAGGCTCCCATCAGCAGCAGGTCGCGGTTTTCCTCGTATGCCGACCAGATGCGGCGGAAGTTCGCCATCGCCCGGCGGTGTTCTTCGGGAATGATGTCGGTGGCAACGCGGCTCAGCGACTTGCCGATATCGATTGCAGGGAAAATCCCCTGTTCGGCCATCGAGCGCGACAATATGATATGCCCGTCGACGATCGCGCGCGCGCCATCGACGATCGGATCGTCGAGGTCGTCGCCATCTGCCAGCACCGTATATAATGCCGTGATCGATCCGCCGCTCTCGCGGTCGTTGCCGGCGCGTTCGACCAGCTTGGGAATCAGCGCGAGCGCCGAGGGCGGATAGCCCTTCATCGTCGGCGGTTCACCCAATGCCAGGCCGATTTCGCGCTGGGCATGCGCGATACGGGTAAGGCTGTCGATGATCAGCAGCACCTTCTTGCCCTGCTTGCGGAAATACTCGGCGATCGCGGTGGCGCGATAGGCCGCACGCAGCCGCAGGATCGGGCTGTGATCGGCCGGAACGGCGACGGTCACGGTGCGCGACTTCATCGGCCCCTGCATCTTCGTTTCGACAAAATCGCTGACCTCGCGGCCACGCTCGCCAATCAGCCCGACGACGATGATATCTGCCTCGGCAAAGCCGATGATCTGACCGATCAGCACCGATTTACCGACGCCCGAGCCTGCGGCAACGGCAATGCGCTGGCCGTGCCCGGCGGTGAGGAGCGCGTTGATCGCGCGCACGCCCAGATCGATGGTCTTGGTCACCCGGCCGCGGTTGAGCACGTTCTCGCGCTTGCCGGCCAAAGGCCAGCGATCGTGCGCGATGATCGGACCCAGGCCGTCGAGCGGTTCGCCCATCGGGCCAATGACGCGGCCGAGCAGGCCTTCGCCGACCACCGCCATATTGGCCTGGGCATCGGGTTCGACCCGCGCACCGCTGCGCAATGCGGCATCGCTTTCCAGCGGCACCATCATCGCGCGCGATCCGCGAAATCCTGCGATCTCTGCGCGAATACGGCGGCCATCGGCGGCACGAACCGAGCCGCCATAGCCGATCGGATAATCAAAGCCGGTCACTTCCAGCATGCCGCCTTCGTGTGCGACCAGCCGTCCAACTCGGCGCGGGCCGGCTTCCAGCGTCGCGATCTTGTCAGTGAACTGGCGGACTGCCTCTTCCTGTGCCGCGATCATTGGTCGCCCTCCATGTCGTCGATCAGCCCCTGCAGGGCATCGAGCATCGGCTGGGTTCCCTGTTCGATCCATCCATCGGCATGGTTGAGCGACACCGTTCCGCGCCGGATCGAGGGATCAGGGGTCAGCACCAGGCCGCATTCGGCATCGCCGAGCAGCTTGAGATCGTCGGGATGCAGGTGCAGCGCGCTGCTGCGCATGTCACGGGTGACCAACGTGGCGAGCGAGCGGCAATGCTTTTCCAGCACCTCCGCATCGGGTTCGACAAAGCCGCTCGAACGCTCGAGCATCTGCTTCATCGCGTGCAGCAGCATGGCGCAGAGCCCTTGCGAAAGCTGCGGCCGCAGGGCGAGCACTGCTTGCGCCAGCGCCTGGGTGGCGGCATCGTTCGACTGCATTTCGGCCTGTGCCTGGGCGATGCCATCGGCCACGCCCTGATCATAGGCCTGGACCAGCATTTCGTCAGCGCTGGGACCCTCTTCGACAATCACGTCGTCATCCAGATCGCCATCAAAGGCGAAGTCCATCGGTTCGGGTGCCTGGTCGGCACTGGCGAAATCTGACATCGACGAGAAGATCTGCGACGGGCGAAAGGCCGTGGGAGCGGCCTGCATCTGCCACACCGGCATGAACTGCGCAGCGCCATCGGGCGCGATGGTGATCGGGCGATCAGACATATTCGTCACCACCGCCGCCGATCACGATATCGCCGGCATCGGCCATCCGCTTGGCGGCCTGGACGATCGCCTTTTGTGCCTCGATCACTTCAGACATCGGCATCGGGCCGCGGTCGGCGAGTTCATCGGCAATCGACTGCGCGGCGCGGCTGGACATGCAGCCGAACATCTTGTCGCGCAGCTTGTCTTCCGCACCCTTGAGCGCGGGGACCAGCAGGCTGGATTCGATGGCGCGGACCAGCGTGCCCAGATCCTTGGCGTCGAGCCGCAGCAGATCGGCAAAGACGAACATCTCGTCCTCGATCTGGCGGGCAACGTCCTTGTCGCGCTTGGTCACCGCCTTGATGATGCGGGTGCTCTCGCGCTTGTTGATGATGTTCATGATCGCGGCTGCATCCGACGTGCCGCCGGACGAGGCCCCTGCCCCGCCGCGCTGGCTGGCGCCCTGGGTCATCAGCAACGCCTCGATCGTCTCGATCGCCTCGGCGCTGACAGGACCCAGCGTCGCCAGGCGGAACACCACGTCTTCCTGCGCTTCGGCGGGAAGCAGCTGCAGAACGTTCGCGGCCACTTCGGGCTTGAGGAACGACAAGACGACAGCCGCGATCTGCGGGTGTTCGTTCTCGACCAGCAGCGCGATCTCGACCGCGTCCATCCACTTGAGCGCTTCGAGCCCGTTGCCAGACTTCTTGGGCGCGATCCGGGTCAGCATCGTCTCGGCGCGGCGGTCGCCCAGCGCGCGCTTGAGCATGCCTTCGATCTGTTCACCGGCCTTGTAGCCCAGGGTCGTGCGATTGCGCGCCTTGTCGATGAACATGTCGAGCACTTCGTTGATGTCCTCGGCGCCGATGTCGGCAACGGTGTACATCATCTCGCTGAGCTGGCGCACTTCGTCGGGCTCCAGCCGGGTGAGGATTTCGGCGGCCTGTTCCTCGGAGAACAGCAGCATCAAGATGGCGGCGGCCTGGTGGCCGGGGATCGGACGGCGGCCTTCGGGGGCAACGCCTTCTTCGACAGCGGCATCAAGTGCGTCAGGCATCGGCTTTTTCCTTGTCGGCATTGCCCTTCAGCAAATCACGAACGACCAAAGTGGCGTGATCCGGGTTCTGGCGGACGAAGTTCTGGATGAGCAGCGCACGTTCCTGATAGGTCGATGCGGCGTTGATCATGTCGAGGGTCACCGGCTCGCTGTCTTCGGGGATGCGACCGGCACCGCGCGGATCGGCACCGTCGCGCGACAGGGCCTCTGCCAGCATGCCTGTGGGGCCTTCGGCTGCCTCGGCGGCGGCCAGCGCTGCGGCCTTGTCGTCGGCTTTCTGCTTGGTGTAGCGCTTGAGCAGCGGGCGACCGATGCCGAAGATCAACGCCAGGGCCACCAGCAGCGCAGACACATTGCGCACCAGCATGTTGAACCAGCTCGTTTCATAGAACGGTTCCTCCAGCTTGGTCACCGGCTCGAAATTGCGCGACGAAATCGCCACCTGGTCGCCGCGGGCGGTGTTGAAGCCGATCGCTCCCTTGACCAGTGCATCGATCGCAGCGATTTCCTGCGCGCTGCGCTCCTTGCCGCCGGGCAGGTTCTTCACCGCCACCGCGACCGAGATGCGGGTGACATTGCCGGAAGGATCGCGGGTGACCGCAACCTGGCGGCCCAGTTCGAAGTTGCGGTTGACCTGTTCGTTGCGGGTGGTGGTCGTACCGGGAGCGGCACCTTCGGCACCGGCCAGCTGCGCACCGGCTTCGGGCGTGATCGTGGGATCGGCAGGAGGCTGGTTGGCGATAGCACCGGGTACGCCGCCTGCGGCAGCAGGATTGTTTTCGGTCTGGACCACGGTCTGTTCGCTGCGCACGCGCGCCTCGTCCGCCGGGAAGCTTTCGGTCGTCGCCTGACGTTCGGCAAAGTTCACCTCGGTCGAGACTTCGGCGACAAAATTGCCTGCGCCCAGCACCGGCGTCAGCAGCGCGGTCAGCTGGCGGCGATAGCGCTCCTCGATGGCTTCTTTCACCTCGATCTGACGCTCGGCCTGATCCATGCCACCGTTCTTGCCGTTGCTCGACAGCAACCGACCGTTCTGATCGACCACCGAGACATTGTCCGCAGACAGGCCCGGAACCGAACTGGCGACGAGATGGACGATCGCCTGCACCTGGGATTCGGGCAGACGCCCGGCATTGGCGAGTTGCAGTACAACCGATGCTGCAGGTTCGTTGCGGTCGCGAATGAACACGCTGGGCGGCTCGACCGCGAGATGGACCCGTGCCGTTACGACCGACTCCATCGCCTCGATGCTGCGAGCAAGGTCAAGCTCGCGCGCGGCGCGCAGCTTTTCATTCTCCACCGCACGGCTGGCGCCCATCGGCATCGCGGAGATCAGCTCGTCACCGCTGGGCGCGCTCTTGGGCAGGCCCTGCGCGGCCAGGGCGATCTTGGCTTTGTGATAGTCGTCCTCGGACACCATGATGGTGCCCGAACTTTCCTCGAAGCTGTAAGGGATCGTCGAACTGTCGAGCGCGGCGATCACGGCGGCCTTGTCGTTGTCGGGCAATCCGCGGAACAGATCGCGCTGGGGCGGCTCGCGCAGGGCGGCCCAGGCGAAGATCGCCAGCATGACAACGCCCAGAAAGCCGATCAGCGGCATCGCCTTGGCAACGGCGGGCTGGCTGATGAAATTGCGGACCTGGTCTGGAATGGCGGTGCCGTTGAGCACGCGCGCACCTGCGCCAGCGCCGGGAATGATCGCCGGAGCGGCCGCAGCACCATCGGATGAATTGGGGGTAATGGTAATATCGGACATGGATTATACCGGCATGTTCATGATGTCCTGATAGGCGGACAGCAATTTGTTACGGACCTGAAGGGTCGCTTCGAAACCGATCGACGCCTTCTGCTTGGCCATCATCACCGCGGCAATATCGGTGGTCTGGCCCATTTCATACGATGTTGCCGCCTGGGACGAGGCGTGCTGGACCTGGTTGACCTGGTCCAGTGCGGTCTTCATCGTCCCGGCAAAGCCATCCGGCTTGGTCTCGGTCGCCTCGGTGCCCAGCATGGGCGATTTCTTCGACAGTTGCTGAAGCGCGCTGTTCTGCTGGAGGATGGCGTTGCGCGCGGCCATTATCGAACTGCTGATGTTGGTGCTCATGGTCTGGCTTTCTCAGGCTTCGATCAGGCTGCAGCGGCCAGCTCGCGCATATTGGCGAGGCGGTAGCGCAGGGTGCGTTCGGAAATGCCCAGCATGCGGGCGGTTTCGCGGCGGTTGCCACCGTTCTCGTCAAGCGCGCGCTGGATGGCGTCATGCTCCACAGCCCGCGACAGGCTGTGCAGGTCGCTGCCGCGCAGCAGTCGGGCAGAGCCGGTGGCGGGCACCGGATCGGCGCGCGGCGTGCTGGCAGCAAAGATCGGGGTGGCGGCAGGCTGTGCAACGGGCTGGGCCGTGGCAGCGGCAAACAGACGCACGGGTGCAAGCCCCAGATCCTCGGCTTCGATGCGGTCGCCTTCGCGCAGCACCAGCGCGCGCTGCAGCACGTTGCCCAGCTCGCGGGCGTTGCCCGGCCAGCTGTGCGCCTGCAGCGTTTCGAGCGCTTCGGCGCTGAGCCAGGCGAAATCGCTGGCATCGTTCTGCATGCGCAGCAGCATGGCTGCGGCGATGGCGCGGACATCCTGACGGCGATCGGCAAGGCGGGGGAGTGCGATCGGCATCACGTTGAGGCGCCAGTAAAGGTCTTCGCGGAACTCGCCGGCAGCGACCAGCTCGGCTGCATCGCGGTTGGCAGCGGTGACGATGCGGACATCGACCTTGATCGACCGGGTTTCGCCGACGGGCAGAACTTCGCCCTCCTGCAGCGCGCGCAGCAGCTTGGCCTGAAGCGCCAGCGGCAGTTCGGTGATCTCGTCGAGGAACAGGGTTCCGCCATCGGCAGCCCGGAACAGGCCTTCGCCATCGGCAGAAGCGCCGGTAAACGCGCCCTTCTTGTGGCCGAACAAAATGGCTTCCACCATGGTTTCCGGCAGCGCGGCGCAGTTGACCGCAATGAACGATCCCTTGGCGCGCGGGCTCTGGTCATGCACCAGACGCGCCATGCCTTCCTTGCCGGTGCCGGTTTCACCCTGGATCAGCACCGCTGCTTCGCTGCGCGCGATCCGGGCGGCATAGCCCATCAGCTTGGTCATGGCGGGCTCGCCGACCGCAGGACCGCGGCCTGCGCGCAGCATTTCGGCGATCAGCGCCAGGCCCAGCGGCATGTCGTCAAAGCCGAAGGTGATGCGGGCAGGAAGGCCGTTTGCGGCACGCACAAGTGAAGGCGCACCTTCATGAAGATCAACAAGAATGTCACGATGGCTGGCCGAAGCAATTTCATTTGCCAACAAGACCTTAACGGTCGCGGCGCTCGATGCGGTTGCGACCGGATTGATCCAGGCCGACTTGAGCCAGCTTTCTAGCATTGGCAGGTTGTCACGGACTGCCTGGCTGAGTGTGCATTCGATCATTTTTAGTCCCCCGACTTAATGGATCGCAGCGCCTGCCGTTAAAGAGAGGCCCCGCTGAGCCTATCCAAGCAATTGCTGTGCCAATTCGGGAGATTGGCGGAAAATCGGCATTCACACCCCCCTATATATAGAGCCTCAAACAGCATCGTCATTTTCTTGACGAAAAACCCCGCTGGAGGGGCGTCAAAATTTTGACGCCGCCAAACAAATGACAACCTCTTCGAAAGGTGTGTGAATTTCGCGAAAAGGTGTGTGAATTTGTCTTAATGGGTTGGCGACCCCGCCGTTAACCATGTCGAGGCCGCCGGAAAGACAGCGCGCCGCCAGATTAACGAAGCAAAGGAACGACTGATGACTGTTATTGGAACGAATGTCTCGGCCATCCGCGCCGCAAACGCATCCACCGCCGCTCAGGGCATGTTGTCCAAATCGATCGACCGTCTGTCGACCGGCAAGCGGATCAACTCGGCTGCAGACGACGCCGCCGGCAACGCGATCTCTACCCGCATGACCTCGCAGATCCGCGGCCTCAACCAGGCCGTCCGCAATGCCAACGACGGCATCTCGCTCGCCCAGACGGCAGAAGGCGGCATGAACGAGATCACCAACATGCTGCAGCGTATGCGGGAACTGGCCGTGCAGTCGGCTTCGGGCACGCTGAGCACCGGTGACCGCACCAACCTTCAGGCGGAAGTCGCCGCCCTGATCCTGCAGGTCGATGATGTTGCAGAAAAGACCAACTTCAACGGCGTTCCTCTGCTGAATGCTGCTGCCGCAGGTGCCCCTGTCGCCATCCAGACCGGCCTTGCTGCAGGTGATGTCGTCAACGTCGGCCTTGCAAACGTGACCACCACCGGCCTTTCGGTCAATGCCATCAACGTCGACAGCGTAGCCGGCGCCGGCACCGCACTGGGCTTGCTGGACACGGCACTGAACAATATCTCGACCGCCCAGGCGAACCTTGGCGCCAGCCAGAACCGTTTGCAGGCGACCGTCTCCAGCCTGATCAACCGTGCGACCAACCTGTCGGAAGCCCGCTCGCGTATTCAGGACGCCAACTTCTCGGAAGAATCGACCAACCTCGCCAAGGCACAGATCCTGAGCCAGGCATCGACCGCGATGCTTGCCCAGGCCAACCAGAGCCAGCAGGGCGTTCTGACCCTTATCCGTGGCTAATCGAGGAGGTTAAACTGATAACAGAAACGTCGGGAAAATGACGGGCGTCAAATAACTGGTGAGATTTTCACTTAAGGCCCGTCACTCCCCACCGTTAACTCATTTGTGGCCGCTTTGGTGGGACCGAGCCGCCCCGTTTTCAAAGTGAAAAGGAACAACAGATGAGTGTTATCGGAACCAACGTGGCGGCTCTCCGCGCTGCAAACGCATCGACCTCGGCCCAGGGCATGCTGTCGAAGTCGATCGATCGCCTCTCGACCGGCAAGCGTATCAACTCGGCATCGGACGATGCTGCCGGCAATGCGATTGCCACCCGCATGACCTCGCAGGTCCGCGGTCTGAACCAGGCAGTCCGCAACTCGAACGA
>NZ_ANFZ01000018.1 GCF_000331245.1 Blastomonas sp. AAP53
GGCGGGCGAAGAAGCCTATCCGCGGCTTGGCACCTATGCGCAGATGAACCCGCCGATCCGCAGCGGCGCGCATCGTGACGGTCTTTGGCACTGGCTGGCGCAGGGCGTGCCCGATGTCATCGGGTCGGACCACGCGCCGCACACGATCGAGGAAAAGTCGAAGACCTATCCCGACAGCCCCAGCGGCATGCCCGGCGTCCAGACGCTGCTGCCGCTGCTGCTCGATCACATGCACCATGGGCGGCTGTCGATGCAGCGGCTGATCGATCTCACCTCGGCAGGCGCGCAGCGCATTTTCGGGCTGGTCGGCAAGGGACGGATCGCGGCGGGCTATGATGCCGATTTCACCGTGGTCGACCTCAAGAAAAAGTGGACGGTCACGCCCGACTGGCTGGAATCGCGTTGCGGGTGGAGCCCGTTCAGCGGGATGGAGCTGACCGGCAAGCCGATCGGCACGATCATCCGCGGACACCGTGTGATGTGGGAGGATAGCCTAGCCGGCAGTGCGATCGGCGAGCCGGTGCGGTTCGAGGCGACGGAATTCTAGCAGCGCAGGCGGATCGGGCTCACTCCGCGCCGGTGCTGAGCCCCAGCTGCGGGATGCCGACTGACCGCCGCCCGCCAAAATCGGCGCGCACGACGATGACGCCCTGCTTTTCCATATAGTCGATCAACCGCTTGATCCGGCCCGGTGAGCTGGTGCCATAGGCGCGGCCCAGCGCGGCGTCATCGGGGCAGGGCTGACCGTCCATCGCGGCGCGGGCGATCAGCAGGAACGGCGCATACATGTCCTGCGGCAACCGCGCTGCGGCATCGATCGCCGGTGCCCAGGCAGGCTCTGTCGGGTCGAAGATCCCGCCCCGCGCGAGCGCAAGGCGCTGACGGAAGCCTTCGAGATCCAGCGGCGCACGCACCAGCCGCTGCATGCGGCAGCGCACCGAGAAATCCTGGTACAGCAGGGCATCGGGCTGGGTTGCAGCGCTGGCTTCGGCCAGCATGTCGCGCAACACGGCAATGATCACCGCCTCGCTGTCGATGGCGTCGGCGGCGTCCTCTGCCTCCTGCCGTGCCACGAAGATGGCTGGCTGGGCGGCCATCGGCGAGGGCGTGATCGAGCTGATCAGATCGTCCGCCGCGATCGGCAACGGCCGGGGCGCGACGGGCATGGGCGCAGGCGCGGTTCCATCGTCGGCGAACAGCCGGTCGCGCAGATCGTCTGCCCCGGCCTCGGGCATCGGCAGCAGTGCATGGGTGCCGGTGCGCGAGAAGGTCCTGGTCGCGCCGATGCGGATCGCGACCGGGCGGCGCGAGATGGCAGGGCCCAGCCCGAGAAAACAGCCGCGTTCCAGATCACGAATCCGTTCGGCCTGGCGGCGTTCCATGCCCAGCAGATCGGCGGCGCGCGCCATGTCGATGTCGAGGAAGGTGCGGCCCATCAGGAAGTTGCTGGCCTCTGCGGCGACGTTCTTAGCGAGCTTGGCCAGCCGCTGGGTGGCGATGGCCCCGGCGAGGCCGCGCTTGCGGCCCCGGCACATCAGGTTGGTCATCGCCGAGAGGCTGGCGCGGCGCACCACATCTGGCACGTCGCCTGCAACCGACGGCGCAAACATCTGCGCCTCGTCGACCACCACCAGCGCAGGATACCAATGTTCGCGCGGGGCATCGAACAGCGCGTTCAGGAACGCGGCGGCACAGGTCATCTGCGCTTCGAGTTCCAGCGATTCGAGGTTGAGCACAACCGATGCGCGGTGTTCGCGGATGCGCGCGCCCATGCGTGCAATCTCGCGTTCGTTATAGTCGCCTGCATCGATGACGATGTGCGAATAGGCATCGGCCAGCGTGCCGAAGTCGCCTTCGGGGTCGATGATCACCTGCTGGACCAGGCCCGCGCTCTCTTCGAGCAGGCGGCGCAGCAGATGTGATTTTCCCGATCCGGAATTGCCCTGGACCAGCAGACGGGTCGCCAGCAGTTCTTCAATATCGATGCCGACAGGTCGCCCTGTCTCATCCAGTCCTATGTCGATCGATGCGCCCACGCGTTCGGCCCTATCGCCTTGTCCGGATGGTTGCAACCGGGCGGCGCCGAAACGAAAAAGGCCCCGCCGCGGGGCGAGGCCTTTCCGTATGCTGAGCCCGGCTGGTCGCCAGGCTATGCGGCAGTTCAGCCGTTCAGCTTGTCCTTCACCGCCTTTGCGGGGGTGAAGCCGAGCTTCTTGGATGCCTTGATGGTGATCGTCGCGCCGGTGCCGGGGTTGCGACCTTCGCGCTCCGGGGTCGACTTGACCTTGAACTTGCCAAAGCCGTTGATCGAGATTTCTTCGCCAGCGGCAGCCGCATCGGTGATGGCGGCAAATACGCCGTCGACCAGCTTGCGGGCATCTGCCTTCGTCAAGTCGTGGTCGCCAGCAATTTTGTCTGCAAGTTCAGCATTGTTCATGAGGAAACGTCCCTTCTGATTGGATTTCGGTTGCGGCGGTTTAGCGACAGTTTTTCGGTTCGTCACGAGGATTGCGGGAGTTTTCCCCCAAAATGAGGGAGATTGGCGGCAACTGAGAAACATTATCAATTATTATGATCGATTTAGTCAATTATTCTGTGCAAAAAAATCAGATAGCACGCGGATTGCCCTGCTCGTAAGGTGCGCGCGAAATCATCCAGAGTCGCTCGTGAACGGTGTTTTACGGAGTTCCAGCGGTCCAAGCGCAAGAGTGCCTCGACACTGCAGAGTGTCTCAAGGATGCGTTCGCCGGCAAATTCCAGAAAACTTTGGGCATGCTGCTGGTCGAAGCCCGATTTTCAGTTGAACGACAACTCGGCCTGCTTTGCGTGCTTCGGCGCGCGGAGCAGGCCATTTTTCTGCCTGCTAACCTCCGGCTGCCAACCATCGCAAGCGCCAGACCTGGCGCGTCGCCCGATCGCAACGGCCAATTGGTCAGCGCGTTTTCGGATGTCATGAACTGGGCCAGCGATCGACACCGCCGCGATGCTGCATTGACCGGCTCCTGAAAGCTCGACACCCCGTTTCGCGCGTATTGCTCATCGCAGCGCGCGCTGCCTTCGGCGTGTCTAATGGGGTTGGGGATACGGCATGCCCGGCCTGGGAGCGAACGTGCGCCGGCCATTTGCCGGGCCGTTCTGGTCAACAGATGGGCCCGGGTCGGGATCCGTGCTGACCTCACGCTGCGGCTCGGCCGGGATCATTGGGGCGCCGAACTGGATGTCGCCGGTTTCCTCTCCAAAGACCGATCGAGGCTGTGACGACGATACGACGGGCGGAACAGCCTGAACCACAGGGGGTGTGGACGGCGATGGCGTGGTGGCGCCATCGGCCTGAACCGTGCCAGGTGTGATCGATGATGCAAAGATCGCAGCGGCCAGCAATATCCCGCCCGCTCCCATCATGACCTGTTTCAGCATGCCAACGTTCCATCGCCTCAATTGCCGGTGCACCTGTGACAGCGATAGCAGGCGGGGGTTAACAGTCTGTTTGATCGTGCGGCCTGACGATGGACGGGCAAACGAAAATGCCGCCGGAAGCGCGTGTGCTTCCGGCGGCATGTCTTTCCTCCCCAGGAAAGCTCGTGCAATTTGTTCGACCTGGCAGTCTGGCTTTTGTCGCCAAGGGAGGGTGGCGGGATTTCCCCGCTCACCCCATCCTCTCCTGCTAGCTCGTCCGATAACTGTTCCGTGCGGATTAGCTGCGTGATGTGCGGATGGCAGCACAAATTGACAAGAAATCGGCGGAATTCGCGACGTGCACTGCCAAAATGCTTGTCAGTTTGTCACGATTGTTACAAAACGGGTTATGGCCGAACCCTCTCTTCACGCCGGGCCCGCGCTCCGTCGCCTGCGTCGCAATGCCGGCCTCACCCAGGCGGCGATGGCCGAGCGACTGGACATATCGCCCAGCTACCTCAACCTGCTGGAACGCAATCTGCGGCCGGTGAGCGCCCGGCTGATGCTGACCCTGGCCGAACGCTTCGATGTCGACCCGCGCGACCTGACAGGCGATGAGCCTGGCGGGGGTCTTGGCCCGATGCGGCGACGGCTGGGTGACCCGGCCTTTGCCGATCTGGGTATCGAACCGGGAGAGATCGAGGACTGGCTGGTTTCCTCGCCCGGTACCGCAGCGGCCTTCGCACGGTTGTACGACCGGCTTCAGGGCAGTGCGGGCGGGGTTGCGCAGCCGGGTGCGGTCGATGATCCGGTCGCCCGGGTTCGCGGTGAAATCGAGCGATGGCGCAATCATTTTGCCGATCTGGACCATGCCGCCGAAGCCCTGGCCGATGCACTGCGGCTGCAAAGCGGTGACCTGTATTCGGCGATATCGGAAAGGCTGCGGACGAAGCATCAGCTGTCTATCCGTATCCTGCCCGAAAACGTGATGCCGGGCCGGCTGCGGCGGCTGGATCTGCACGCCCGCCAGTTGCAGCTTTCCGAAATGCTCGACATGGCATCGCGCACCTTTCAGGCGGCCTATCTGCTGGGGCAGCTCGAGTTCCGGGCAGACATCAACGCGCTGGTGGCAGGCGCGCAGTTTGGCGATCGCACCGCCGAACGGCTCTACCAGCGGCACATCTTCAGCTATTTCGCTGCGGCCGTCATGATGCCCTACGGCCGCTTCCTGCGCGCCTGCGAACAATCGGGCTATGACATGCTGCTGCTCCAGCGCCGGTTCGGGGCGGGGTTCGAGCATGTTGCCCACCGGCTGACGACCTTGCAGCGGGTGGGCCAGCGGGGCCTGGGCTTCTTCATGATCCGTATCGACCGGGCAGGGCAGGTATCGAAGCGCTTTGGCGGGGCCAATCGCGCGCCGCTGGCCGATACCGAGGTGACATGCCCGCTTTGGCATCTGCACCAGGCCTTCTCGCGCCCCAGCCAGGTACAGGTGCAGCTGGTGGAACTGGAGGACGCCAGCCGCTGGCTGACGCTGGCGCGCAGCGTGCAGGGGGCAGGCTATGGCGCGGGCGGCACCACGGCAGAGTTCGCAATTGGCCTGGGCGTCTCGGTCGACCAGGCCGCGACGCTTTGCTATGCGCGCGGGCTGGACCTGAGCGCTGCGGGCGCGAGCCGGATCGGGCCGGGATGCGCGATGTGCAAGCGGGGCGATTGTCCGCAGCGATCGAAGCCGCCCCTCGGCATCCGCCTGAAATTCGACGACCGCGAGCGGGGGGTTACGCCGTTCGATTTCGTGACCGACTAACCAGCAGGCCGCGTGGCTCCAGCGTAAAGAGCTTCGACACTTCTGACGAAAAACCATCCGCTTGCGGCAGGGGTGGCTGTAAAATTAACCGACACTTGACGATTGCCGGGCTATAGCCGCAGCCATGTTCAGGCTGTTCAAACATTATGTGCCGCATGCGGTGCTGCTGCTGGGGTTTTTCGACCTGGCATTGCTGGGATTGGCGGCCGAGATCGGCTGGGTCTGGCGTGCGCATGAAATCGGCATGGAGATAGAGCCGCTGAGCCAGCGGCCGCTGCCCATCGTCACATTTGCCGTGCTGGTCCATATGGCGATGATCGCAGTGGGCGTTTATGGCCCGGATTCGCTGCAATCGCTGCGCTTTGCTGCGGCGCGGCTGCTGGTGGCCATCTCGCTGGGCGTGATCTTCCTGTCCGTCACCTATTTCATGCTGCCGGGCACCAGCCTGTGGCGATCGAACAGCCTGTACGCCATGGGCCTGTCGATCGTCTTTCTGATCGGCATCCGCATCCTGCTGGGCGGGCTGTTGGGCACCACGGCCTTCAAGCGCAGGCTGATGGTGCTGGGCGCGGGAAAGCGGGCGCAGCGCGTGCTGGACCTGTCCGAACGATCCGACGCCGGCTTCGTACTGGTCGGCTTCGTCGCGATGAACGATGGCGCGCTTGTCGTCGAAGAGGCGATCAACCGCGACGCGATCAAGAACCTCGCCAAGCATGTCGAGAACCTCAACGTCACCGAAGTGGTGCTGGCGCTGGAAGAGCGGCGCAACGCGCTGCCGGTCAACGATCTGCTGCGGATCAAGACGACAGGCGTGCATGTCAACGACCTGTCGACCTTTCTGGAACGCGAGACGGGCCGGGTCGATCTGGACACGGTCAACCCCAGCTGGCTGATCTTTTCCGACGGGTTTTCGGCAGGCCGCCGCATCTCGACCATCGCCAAGCGCTTGTTCGATCTTGTCGTGAGTTCGATCCTGCTTGCGCTGACCGCGCCGATCATCGCGCTGTTTGCGCTGCTGGTGAAGCTGGACAGCAAGGGGCCGGCATTCTTCAAGCAGGAACGGGTGGGTCTGTATGGCCAGCCGTTCGAGATCATCAAGCTGCGCTCGATGCGGACCGATGCCGAGATCGATGGCGCGCAATGGGCGCAGAAGGACGACCCGCGCGTCACGCGGCTGGGCCGCTTCATCCGCAAGGTGCGGATCGACGAGCTGCCCCAGGCGTGGAGCGTGCTGAAGGGCGACATGAGCTTTGTCGGACCGCGTCCCGAAAGGCCGGAATTCGTGGCCGACCTGGAAACCAAGATGCGCTATTACAACGAGCGCCACATGGTGAAGCCGGGCATCACCGGCTGGGCACAGATCAACTATCCTTACGGCGCATCGGTCGAGGATTCGCGGCACAAGCTGGAATACGACCTGTATTATGCCAAGAACTATACGCCGTTTCTCGACCTGCTGATCATCCTGCAGACGCTGCGTGTCGTGCTGTGGCCGGATGGTGCCCGGTGACGCAATGGCCAACTGGGCCGATATAAGCCTCTGGGCTCATTCCGGCGCTGCGGCGCTGACAATGCTGGTCGCCGTCTGGCTGCTGCGCCGTTGGGCGGGTCTGCGCGGGGCGCGTCCTTCGCTGGGCGATGCCGCACTGCTCCTGGCGCTGCTGGCAACCAGCCTGTGGGGCTATGCCGCTGCCAGCATGGGGCCTGCACATCCGATTGCCGGCCTATCCGAATCGCTTCGCAATCTCGCCTGGCTGGCGTTTCTGTTCCAGATGGTGCGCTCGGCCAAGGCGCAGCCGCGCACGGTGAGTGCCGTATACCTGGTGTTGATGCTGGTGCTCGTGGCGCAGCCTGTGATCGACGGCTGGATGGCCGCATCTGCCCTGCCAAGCAATCTGGAGGCCCTGGTCTTCGATGCTGCGATGCTGTTGCGGATGATCTTCGTCGTCGGGGCGCTAGTGCTGGCAAACAACCTCTACAGCGTAGCCGATGCCGAAACCCGCGCCAGCCTGCGCGTGCCGCTGACCGCGCTGGCGGCGATGTGGCTGTACGACCTCAACCTCTATGCCACCGGCTATCTCAACGGTAGCCCGAGCAGCGACATGCTGGCGCTGCGCGGCGTGCTGATGATCTTTGCGGTCCCCTTTTTCGCGCTTGCCGCCAACCGGGCCGGCGGGTGGAAGCTCACTCTGTCGCGCAAGATCGCCTATCGCTCGCTCTCGCTGTTCGCGATTCTGGGCTATCTGGTGACGATGATCGCGGTCGCGCAGATGCTGCGCGCAGTGGGCGGCACGCTGGCATCGGGCGCGCAGGTGCTGCTGGTGCTGGGCATGTCGCTGGCTGCCCTGATCCTGCTGCCGTCGGATCGTTTTCGCGCCTGGTTCAAGGTCAAGGCGACCAAGCATTTCTTCCAGCACCGCTATGATTACCGGGCCGAGTGGATCCGCTTTACCGAAACGATCGGCCGCCCCGGCGATGGCACCGCACCATTCCACGAACGCGTGATCAAGGCGGCAGCCGATATCAGCGACAGTCCCGCCGGGCTGCTGCTGGCGCCCGGCGACAATGGCCGGTTGCAATTGCAGGCGCGGTTCAACTGGCCAACCGCCGATGTGCCGGCACAGGCCTGTACCGCAGGCACGATCGGCTATTTCCAGGCGACAGGGCGGATCGTGGAGCTGGATGGGCTGCGTTCCGGGCATGATCGGCTGACCGATGTGCGTGCGATTCCGGACTGGATGCTGGCGGAGAGCAATGCCTGGGCGATCGTGCCGCTGGTCCATTTCGACCGGCTGGCAGGTCTTGTGGTGCTGTCCCGCCCGTTGGTGGAACGACGGCTGGACTGGGAGGATCTCGATCTGCTGCGTCTGGTCGGGCGGCAGCTCGCCAGCTATCTCGCCGAGGCGCGCAGCCAGGAAGCGCTGCGCGAGGCCGATCAGTTCGATGAGTTCAACCGCCGGATGGCGTTCGTCATGCACGACATCAAGAACCTCGTCAGCCAGCTCAGCCTGGTCGCGCGCAACGCCGAACGCCACGCGGACAATCCCGAATTCCGCGCCGACATGATCGTGACGCTGCAGAATTCGGTCGGCAAGATGAACACGCTGATCCGGCGGCTGACCGGCTATGCGCGCGCCAGCGGAGAGGCTGTGCGTGCCTTCGACGCCGAACGCCTGGTGCGTCATGTGATCGCCGAAAAGGCGCAGCGCCACCCGGTCATCGCCAGCAGCGCGCAGCGCTTGATGGTGATGGCCGACGCAGCCCAGCTGGAGCAGGTGCTGGGTCACCTGATCCAGAACGCGATCGATGCCAGCGAACCCGACACCCCGGTCTATGTCAGCATGGCGCGCGATGGGCTCAACGGGGTTATCGAGATCGTCGACCATGGCACGGGCATGTCGGCCGAATTCGTCCGCGCAAAACTGTTCAAGCCCTTCATCTCGAGCAAGGCCGACGGCTTTGGCATCGGTGCCTATGAAGCGCGATTGCTCGTCGAGGCGATGCACGGTCGTATCGAGGTCGAAAGCCGCGAAGGCGAAGGCAGTCGTTTCACCATCCATCTCCCGCTCGCCACCCGGATCGATGCCGACGAACCGGGTGCCCCGTCGCTGCAATTGGCTGCAAAGGTATCCTGACCGATGAATGATCTCACCCCCCAACCGGCGCTGAACGGCAGCGGCAAGGGTCCGTCCAGACTGCCCCGGCTGCTGGTGGTCGAGGACGATGCGGGGCTGCAGCGCCAGCTGAAATGGGCCTTTGACGATTTCGAGGTGCTGTGCGCCAGCGACCGGGCAAGCGCGATCGACCTGCTGCGCTATGAAGAGCCCGATGTCGTCACGCTGGACCTTGGCCTGCCGCCCGATCCGGACGGAGTGAGCGAAGGCTTTGCCACGCTGGCGGAGATCCTGCGGCTGAAACCCGATACCAAGGTGATCATCGCATCAGGCCATGGCGAGCGGCAGAGCGCGCGCGATGCGATCGCGCAAGGGGCGTATGATTTCTATCGCAAGCCGGTCGAGATCGACGACCTCGCACTGATCGTCCGCCGCGCGCTCAACGTCCAGCAGATCGAGCGCGAGAACGCCCGGCTCAGCCAGAAATCGGGCGAGGACCATACTGTGCTGGGCGGCATGATCACCGCCGATGCGCAGATGGTCAAGGCCGCGCGCACGATCGAGCGGGTGGCCAACACCAATGTCTCGGTCATGCTGCTGGGGGCCAGCGGTACCGGCAAGGAGCTGTTTGCGCGCGGGCTGCACGAAAAGAGCAACCGGCGCAAAGGGGCATTCATCGCCATCAACTGTGCCGCGATCCCTGAAAACCTGCTCGAATCCGAACTGTTCGGGCATGAAAAGGGTGCGTTCACCGGCGCGATCAAGACCACCATCGGCAAGATCGAGCAGGCCGAGGGCGGCACCCTGTTTCTGGACGAAGTGGGCGATATTCCGCTGCCGTTGCAGGTCAAGCTGCTGCGCTTTCTGCAGGAGAGAGTGATCGAGCGCGTCGGCGGTCGCAGCCCGATCGCGGTCGATACCCGTGTCGTCTGTGCGACCCACCAGAATCTGGAGAAAATGATCGCGCAGGAGCGGTTCCGCGAGGACCTGTTCTACCGGCTGGCAGAGATTGTCGTGACCATCCCGACACTGGCGGAGCGGCCGGGCGATGCAGCGCTGCTGGCGAAGCACTTTCTGGGGCGCTTTGCGGCGGAGATGAACCCTGTGGTCAAGGGCTTTGCCCCCGATGCGCTCAAGATGCTCGATGCCTGGCACTGGCCCGGCAACGTGCGCGAGCTGGAAAACCGCGTGAAGCGCGCGGTGATCATGTCGGAAAGCCGGCTGGTGCGGGCCGAAGACCTGGACCTTGAGCGCGCAGAGACCGAAACGCCCGAGTTCCTCAACCTCAAGGCGGTGCGGGAACTGGCCGACCGCAAGGCGATCCGCCACGCGCTGGCGCGCACCGAGGGCAATATCTCGGGCGCGGCCAAGCTGCTGGGCATCAGCCGCCCGACCTTGTACGATCTGCTCAGGCAATATGACATCCAGAGCTGAAAATACCCCGGGTCTGGCCCGGCGGCTGATGCTGGCGCTTGTCGCCGGTGCCTTGCTGCTGGGCGGTCCGGCAAGCCGCTTGCAGGCGGAAGATACTGGCGCAGCGCGCGAGGCGATGGCGCGCGCCGAGGCGCATCGTGCGCGCGGCGACAACCGCGCGGCGCGGATCGAGCTGATGAACGCGATCAAGGCCGCGCCCCGCCTGCCCGCTGCGCGGATGATGCAGGCCCGCGTGTTCCTGTCGCTGTTCGATGCGGCAGGAGCCGAAGGCGAACTCGCCCAGGCGCTGGAACTGGGAGCGGATCGCTCGCTGGTGCGGGCACCGATGGCAGAGGCGTTGCTGCTGCAGGGCCGTGCAGAGGCCGCGCTGGCCTGGCTCGGCGAGGGGCCGGTTCCCGCGCCTGATGCGGGCTATGCGGCGCGCACCTTGGGCCGGGCACAGCTGGCGCTGGGCGCGATGGACGCGGCACGCGCCGCCTTCGACCGGGCGCTCGAGTTCTCGCCCGATGACAGCCTGTTGTGGACCGATATCGCCCGCTTCCGCATTGCCTCGGGCGATCAGGCGGGCGGAATGGAGGCGGCGGATCATGCCGTCGCTCTCAATCCGTCCAATGTCCGCGCGCTGCAGCTGCGCGGCGAGCTGACCCGCAACCAGACCGGCCTTGGCGCCGCGCTGCCATGGTTCGAACGCGCGCTCGCGCTCGATCCTAATGATGTCAGCGTGCTGGGCGAATATGCCGCTACCCTGGGCGACATGGGCCGGATGCGCGCGATGCTCATGGCCGCGCGGCAGATCGTGGCGCTGCAGCCGGATAATCCGCGTGGCTATTTCCTCCAGGCGGTGCTCGCGGCGCGCGCAGGCAAATACAGCCTCGCACGTACCCTCATCCAGAAGACCGGCGGTGCGCTCGAGCGCGTACCTGCTGCGATGCAGGTCGAAGGCGTGGTCGAGTTTCAGCTCGGCAACTATCGCCAGGCCATCGACCGGTTCGAACGGCTGGCCGATGCCCAGCCGCACAACCGGCGTGCTGCCGAACTGCTGGCGCGGGCGCTGTATGCCGAAGGCGAGCATGAGACGCTGCTGGAGCGGTTCCGCCCGCAGGCTGATCACGCCGGGTCGAGCGCCTATATCCTGACGCTCGTCGCCCGCTCGCTCGAAGCAATGGGGGAAGGCAACGCCGCGCTCGAATATCTGGCGCGCGCTGCCGTGCCCGATACCACGCCCCTGCAGCGGCTGGATGAGGGCGATGAGCCCTGGTTGCTGGCCGAAGCCGCGCGCACGGCACCCCGCGACGCCCGCGCGGTGATCCCCTATGTCCGTATGCTGGTGGCGCGGGGCGATTTTCCGCTCGCTGCCGAGTTCGCCAAGCCGTTGGCCGACGGCAACCCCGGGGTGCCCGATGCGCAGATCTTGCTGGGTGATGTGTACCTGGCGTCCGGCAATGCCGCAGGCGCGCTGCCCTTGTACCAGCGTGCGGCGCAGATTCGCCTGGCGGAGCCGGTGGTCCGCCGCCTTTCGCTCGCGCTGCGCGAAACCGGACGCGGTGCTGAGGCGGACGCGCTGCTGCATAGCTTCGTCGACTACAGCCCTGCCAATACCGGTGGTCTCAGGTTGCTGGCCAACGCCTATATCGACCGGGCCAACTGGCCGGGCGCGGTCGCGGCGCTCACCGCACTGCACGCGCAGCTGGGCAGCAATCAGCCCGTGCTGCTGACCGATCTGGCGCTGGCCCGGCTGCGCGCTGGCGATCCTGGCATGGCGGCGCACGATTCGCGTCTGGCCTATCGCATCCAGCCCGCCAGCCCGCTCGCCGCCCACGTACGCGGCATGGCGCTGACCGCGCAATCCGACAGGCCGATGCTGGCGGTGGAGATGCTGGAAAAGGCGCAGGCGCTGCAGCCGCGCAACCCCTGGCTGCGTTTTCATCTGGCGCAGGCCTATGCTGCCGCAGGCAAGACCTCGCGCGCGATGGGCGCGTTGCGCGCCTCGCTGTCGCTCGGGGCCTTCCCCGAACGCACCCAGGCCGCCGCGATGCTGCGCGACTTGCAGGGCAGCAGCTAAGCCTTCGTGCACATTTTTGCCTGACCCTGCGCCATTTTGGGCTAAAGGGCAGGGATGACTGACACAGCCAACCCCCTTCTCGATACGCGCGCGCTGCCGCGCTTTGCCGAAATCACGGCCGACCAGATCGCGCCCGCACTCGATGTGGCGCTGGAACGTCATGCTGCGACCGTCGCGGCGCTGGTCCGCGACAAGCCTGCGACCTTCGCCGAGGCCTGGTTGCCGTTCGAGCGGGCTGAAGCCGATCTGGGCGCGATCTGGGCGGCAGTTTCGCACCTGCATGCGGTCGCCGACTCGCCCGAACTGCGCACTGCCTATCAGCAGGGCGAGGAGCGTCTTGTCACCAACGGCATCATGGTCGCGCAGAACCGCGATCTGTTCGACGTATTCGAAGCTTTGTCGAAAACCGCCGAGTTCTCCGCGCTCCCGCAGGCAGATCGCGTTGCCGTCGAACGCGCGCTGCGCGATTTCCGCCTCTCGGGCGTCGCGCTGGAACAGGCTGCGCGCGATCGGTTCAAGGCGGTTTCGGTCGAGATGGCCTCGCTTTCCAACGAGTTCGGCAGCGCGGTGCTCGATGCGACCGATGCTTGGGACGAGCTGGTCACCGACGAGGCGGACCTGGCCGGCGTGTCGGACACCGACAAGGCGATGTTCGCTGCAGCCGCTGCCGCCAAGGGGCTGACCGGCTGGCGGGTGACGCTGCAGATGCCCAGCGTCAACGCAATCCTGACCTTCGCCGAGAACCGCGATCTTCGCGCGCGCGTCTATCGGGCCTTTGGCACCCGCGCGTCCGACCAGGGGCCCAATGCGGGCGAGTTCGACAATTCGCAGCGCATATCGCGCATCCTTGAGCTGCGACGCGAAGCGGCCGGCCTGCTGGGCTTTGCCGATCCGGTCGAATGGTCGCTCGCCACCAAGATGGCATCGGATGGCGGCGCAGTGCTTGCCTTCCTGCGCGATCTGGCGGGCCGGGCGCGGCCTGCCGCGCAGCGCGACCTCGACGAATTGCGCGCCTTTGCCGCCGAGCAGCTGGGGATTGCCGATCTCCAGCCATGGGATGTCGGCTTTGCCTCCAACCGGCTGCGTCAGGCGCTCTATGCGGTCGACGAGTCCGAGGTCCGCGGATATTTCCCGGTCGAAAAGGTGATGGCCGGCTGGCAGATGCTGCTCGAACGGCTGTTTGGCATCCGGCTGGTCCAGCGCACCGACGCCTCGCTTTACCACGCCGATGCGCGGTTCTACGATGTCGTTGACGAGGCAGGCGAGGCGATCGCCGGGCTGTATCTCGATCTGTTCGCCCGGTCCGGCAAGCGCGGCGGCGCGTGGATGGGAGAGGCGCGCCCGCGTCGCAACGACGGCGACCACAGGCAATTGCCGGTCGCCTATATGGTGTGCAACTTCTCGCCCGCCAGCGCCGCTACGCCCTCGCTGCTGAGCCACAATGACGTCGGCACCTTGCTGCACGAGACCGGCCATTGCCTGCACCTGCTGCTCACCGAAGTGAACCGCCCCAGCATCGCCGGGGTCAGCGGGTTCGAATGGGATGCGGTCGAGCTGCCAAGCCAGCTGATGGAGGATTTCGCCTGGGACCGGCAGGTGCTCACCGCGATGTCGGGGCATTACCGCACTGGCGAGCCCTTGCCTGATGACCTGTTCGACCGGCTGGTCAAGGCGCGGCACTTCCAGGCCGGGATGTTCCTGATCCGCCAGATCGAATTCGCGCTGTTCGACATGCTGCTGCATCTGGGCACGATGGGCAGCGACCCCATCGAGGTGATCGAGGCGGTGCGCGACGAAGTGTCGGTGCTTCGCCCACCCGAATGGCATCGCTTCCCGCATGCCTTCAGCCATATTTTCGCGGGCGGCTATGCGTCGGGCTATTACAGCTATCTGTGGGCAGAGCTGCTGGCAGCCGACGGCTTTATGGCGTTTGCCGAAGCCGGGCTGCTCGACCGTGCGACCGGTGACCGGTTCCGCGCCGAGGTGCTGTCGCGCGGGGCCACACGCCCTGCTGCAGAGAGCTTCCGGGCCTTCCGGGGCCGCGATCCCGACCCGCAGGCGATGCTGGTGCGGCACGGGCTGCAGGATGTGGCTGAATGAGCGATCTGTGCCCGCGGGGCTGGCTGAACGATGCCGTCCGCCGGATCGAGGCGGATTATAACCGCTCCGCCGATACCCACCTGATCCGGCTCGATCTGCCGCGCTATCCTGGCATCACGCTGTATCTGAAGGATGAAAGCTCGCACCCGACCGGCAGCCTCAAGCACCGGCTAGCGCGCTCGCTGTTCCTCTATGCCCTGTGCAACGAATGGATCGGGCCCGACAGCTGCGTGATCGAGGCATCGTCGGGGTCGACCGCGGTCAGCGAGGCGTATTTTGCGCGGATGCTGGGGCTGCGCTTCATCGCGGTCGTGCCCGCGACCACGGCAGCAGAGAAGCTCGACGCAATCCGATTCCAGGGCGGCGAGATCCACATGGTCGACGATCCGCGCACCGTCTACGATGTCGCGCACCGGCTCGCGGCGGAAACCGGTGGCCATTATCTCGACCAGTTCACCTATGCCGAGCGTGCGACCGACTGGCGCGGCAACAATAACATCGCCGAGAGCATCTTCGCGCAGATGGCGCAGGAAGAGCACGCGATACCCGACTGGATCGTATGCGGCGCTGGCACAGGCGGCACGTCTGCCACGATCGGCCGCTATCTGCGCTATCAGCGCTTTGCCACGCGGCTGTGCGTTGCCGACCCCGAGCATTCGGTGTTCCACCGGCATTACCATGACCGATCGGCCAAACTGCTGCCCGAGGGTTGCGCCAGCCGGATCGAAGGCATCGGTCGCCCGCGCGTCGAGCCCAGCTTTGTCCCCGGCGTCATCGACCGCATGATCGCGGTCGACGATGCTGCGAGCATCGGCGCCATGCGCGCCCTGTCCGACCGATTGGGGCGCCGTGTCGGCGGATCGACCGGCACCAACCTGGTCGCCTGCGCCGCGCTGATCGAGGAGATGGCAGCGGCGGGCGCAAGCGGCAGCATCGTCACCCTGCTGTGCGATGGCGGCGACCGTTATGGCACGACCTATTACGACGATGCCTGGCTGAACGGCAGCGGGCTCGACTGGCAACCGGACGCGGCACGGATCGGCACGCTGCTGGGGCCGGATAGCCAGCATAACCACAAGGGATTTGCGCGATGCTGATCGGGATACTGGCCGCCATTTCAGCTGCACTGGCCGTGGCGGCGGGCGCGTTCGGCGCGCATGCGGCAGCGGGCGAACAGCAGGCCGAATGGCTGCGCACCGGCGGTCTGTATCAGTTGATCCATGCCGTCGCCGCGATCGCGATCATGGGTGTTGCGCGGGGGCCGGCACTACTGCTGCTGGCGGGCTCGGCGATCTTTGCGCTGACGTTATACGCCATGGCGCTGGGCGCGCCGCGCTGGTTGGGGGCGGTGACGCCGATTGGCGGCACGCTGCTGATCGGCGGATGGCTGTGGGCGGCGTGGATGTACGCCAAGGCCTGAGCCATCAAGAACCACCACCATCCGCGCCGTGGCGCGGATGGTGACAGCTGGGCTGGTCAAAACTTGTAGGCGACCTCGACACCGATGCGGCGCAGACCGCCGGGCGAGATGAACGATCCGCCAAATTCGGCAGCGGTGATGACCTCGTTCAGGTACTCGCGCTTGAGAACGTTGTCGGCGAACACCGTCATCCGCCAGTTTTCACCCTCAAGCCCGGCGCGCAGGTCGAGCACGCCAAAGGCTTCGCGCCGCGTTACGCCATAGTCGGCATCGCCGACAAAAGCCGGCAGCGCGAGCGCCGATCCCGGCAGCAGGCCGCTGAAGATCGTAGGCACGGTATTGTTCTGCAGCGTGTGGAACCAGGTCGGCCCGGTAATGCGGTAATCGGCGCGCACCACCAGATCGAAGGTGCTGGCGATCGGGGCGACCATCTGGCTGCCCAGGTTGATGGTATAATCGGCGGTCGACGGCGACTTGTTGCCCACCGTCTGGGGGCGCGACGCGTTGGCCTTGATCTCGCTTTCGGTGACGTTGAACGCACCGAAGATCGTCCAGCCGGGCGTGACTTCCGCATTCAAATTGAGTTCTGCCCCGTAGAGCTGGACCTCGTCGATGTTCGATACCACGCGCAGCAGGCCAAAGCCGCCGACGAAGAATTCGAAGAACTGCATGTCATCGACATCGGTGTAATAGCCCGCAAGGTCGAAGGTGACCTTGCCATCCAGCAGCGAACCCTTGATGCCCCCTTCAAAGGCGCTCGACGTTTCCTTTCGATAATTGTCGGTGATGCGGACGTCCGAACCGATGAACTGGTTGAACGACTGGTCGATGACCGCCGCTGACCCTGAGTTGTTGAATCCGCCCGCCTTGAAGCCGATTCCCCAGTTCGCATAGAGGTTGACCGCATCGCTCATGGCCCAGCGGAAGGTCAGCTTGGGCTGCAGCTGCTTGTAGCTTTGCGACTTGTCGGCGATCGCGCCGCCCACCTGGCCGGGGTTGATCGGGCCACCGGTGAACGGATCGGTGACCAGGGGCACGCGGTTCGACACGCTGCGGTCTTCGATGTCATAGCGCAGGGCCAGACCGATATTGACCACATCGTTCCAGTTGTAATCCGCCGAACCGAAGGCGGCGTAGACGTCGGTGCTGAACCGGTCGAAATACAGCTGCGTGGTCGGGTTGCTGGTGTTGGGCGCGTTGTAGAGCGAGCGGATGATGCCCTGGCCCAGGTCCGCGCCCAGGCTGACGCCGACATCGCGGCTGATGTTGAGGTAATACGCGCCCAGCTGCCAGTTGAACGGACCATCGCCGGTCGACGAGAGGCGCACTTCGCCGCTGAAGTCTTCCTGCTCGCGGATCTGATATTGCGTGCCGTCGCATGTGGTCGGGCTGTACGGGCCGAAGGTCGATCCGGTCGCGGGCGCGAAGATGAACGGCACCGGGGTCGCCCCGATGAAGCCGGGCTGGTTGACCGGGAAGCCGGTCAGCGCTGCCGTGCTGGCAAAGCAGGAATTCGACGCCGCGACCGACGCGGGCGTGGCGCCGGGGAAGGTGAAGCGGGCAAAGTCTGCCGAGGTGCCGTCTGCCGTCAGCGACTGGTCGACATTGCTGTACAGGCCCCACAGCGTCAACTTGGCGAAGTCGAATTCATGCTCCAGCTTGATTGAGGCATCGAGCGTCGTCTGGTCGTTGGTCGGGCGGATGTTGTTGTAGAAGTTGAACGGGTGGCGGTTCACGTCCTCGAAGAACGCAGGGTTGGCGCCTGCGAAATTGGGCAGATGGAACGCGGCGTTGAACGCGATGGATGCACCGGTGAGGTCCGAATATCGGGCCTTCGCGTCGATTTCGGTGCGGTCGCCCAGTTGCGCGACGAACCTGCCATCGACCGACCAGACCTCCTGGTCATCGATGGTCTTGGAGTTGTTGAGGAAGATGTTGCGATAGAAGCCATCGGTCTTCAGATACGAGCCCGAGAGCACGAACCCGGCGTTTTCGCCCACCGGCACCGAGATGAAGGCGTTGCCGCGATAGGTCTGCTGCTGCGCGGCGCTCAGCTCGATTCCCGCTTCCAGCGTATCGCCAGGCTTCATCGTCTGGATGACGATCGCACCGGCAGCGGCGTTGCGGCCGTAGAGCGCGCCCTGTGGTCCTTTGAGAATTTCGATCTGGCGCAGCGTGCCCTGGTTCTGGTTGAGCTGCGCGGTGTTGGTCTTGAGAATGCCGTCGACGACCAGCGCCACCGAGCTTTCGGCATCGCGCGCACCGTTGATGCCGCGAATGTTGATCTGCGTATCGCCCGCCTCTGCCGTGCCGGTAACGATCGTCACGCCCGGCGTCAGCTGAACGAACTGGTCGGCGGTGTCCACGCCGGTCTTCTGGATCGCATCGGCGGTGAACACGGTGATCGATGCCGGAACATCGGCGAGCTCTTCATTCTGGCGGCGGGCGGTGACGATGATGACATCATCGCTGGCCTCGACCTGATCGGCCTGCTGCGCCAGCGCGGGTGTCGCCAGCGCACTGGCGAGAACGGTGGCCGATGCTGCGGCAAACAAACTGGATATGCGCATGATGTGAACTCCCTGAAATGCTGTGGTTCCCCCGAACCATTTTTGGCTTGTGGCGGCTGTTGTCATGCTGGTCCTCAGACCAGCACGTTGGCTCCGCTCATATAGACATGGACTTCCTGGAACTTGCCGTCGCGCAGGCGCCAGAAATTGGTGTTGGTCAGGCTCGTCACGCTGCCATCGGCGGCGGTCAGGTCTGCGATGAAACTCGCCGCTATCCGCCCATTGGTCTCATCGACGGTGCAAGTGAAATCGCGGTGGACGATGGTTTCGTACGCGCCGAAGAAATCGGCGAACATCCGCTCGATCTCGGCCTTGCCCGCGTGCGTGGTAAAGCTGGTCTGGACGGTGAACAAAGCCTCGTCGTGGAAGCAGGCGAGCGTGGCCGCCATGTCCTTGGCATCGACGCTGGCAAAATAGGTCTGGGTGGCAAACTGGATCAGTTCATCGCGGCTGAGCGTGGGTGCATATTGCATCAGGCGTCCCCTTCTTTCAGCAGATTGTCGCCGCTCATGTAGACGTAGACGTCCTTGAACAGCCGGTCCTCGAGATAGAAGCGGTTGCAGTTTTCATAGCGCAACTGCTCGCCGCCATTGGGCGTGATCAGCACGGTGAACTGCGAGCAGACCGCATTCGATTCCGGGTCTGCGACATGGACGAAATTGCCGTGCCAGATCTGCTCGAAATCGGCGAACAGCTTGACGAACATCGCCCGGATCGCCTCGCGGCCCTCGTGCACGGTGTTCGATGTCACCTCGGTCAGCGTGGCGTCGGGTGCAAAGCAGTTGAGCACCTGATCCATGTTCTTGTTATCGACGCCGTCGAAATACCGCTTGGTGACGATGTCGATATAAAACGGATACGGCAGAGGCACTTGCCCTGCGCCCCCGGGTGACCAGTCTGCCATCAGAACCAACCCTTTCTTATGTCTGCATCCTTGGGCACTTCCGGCATCGGAAACGCCTTTTTGCTGTGCGTCAGCCCGCATTCGATCAGGCCTTCCATGAACTTCCATGCGATCTGGCCCGGGTTTATCACCGGGATCGGCAGGTTGGCGGCGAGGAACGCCGCCGACTGGTGCATGGTGGTGGAGCCGAGCACGATGACGTCGGCGCCGTCCTCTTCCATCGCGCGGGTCGCCTCGGCCTTCAATTTGTCGAAGATCACCTCTTCCTTGCCCGCGAGCAGTTCGGTGACATCGGGCCGGGTGTTGATCGACCGCAGCGAGGCGACGCGGTCCCAGAAGCCATATTCGGTCAGCGTCTTCTGATAGAGCGGGAACCATTCGGGCCACATCGTGAGCACGGCGAACTTCTTGCCCAGCATCATCGCAGCGGCAAACGCAGCCTCACCCGGCCCGATCACCGGGATCGTGAGGCGCGAGCGCAGCGCGCGCAGCCCCGAATCGCTGACGGTATCGATGAGGACGCCCGAATAGCCTTCCTCTTCCGCGGTGACTCCGGCCTGGAACACCGTCCAGTCCATCAGCAGCATGTCGTGATAGCTGTCGCCGAGCGCCGCGCCCCAGGGCACGGCAACGAATTCGGGCACGAAACCGGGGCGGACGAAGTCTGCAGGCAGTTGCTCGGCGCGGGCCGCGACGCCGGCTGCGTCCATGGGGATGGGAACTATAACCTTGATGCGGCGATCATCTGTCATGCGAACCCCCAAGCTGGATCGTTCCATAGGTCGATCCATGGCTTGACGGTATTGTATACAAATGTCTATCGTCAATAGCGAAATTTGGTTGGCATGCGATCAACCGGTTTCGGTTCCGGCCAGGCAAGGGACGCCAAAGGTGGCGGGACTGTGGGATGGGATTGAAAACAATGGAAAAAGCCGCAACACCGCGCGCGTCGGACATTGCTTATGACAAGATCCGGCAGTTCGTGCTGTCGGGGCGTGCCGAACCGGGCGAGCAACTGACCGAAGAGCAGCTGGCGCGCATTTCCGGCGTTTCGCGCACGCCGGTGCGCGAGGCGGTGCGGCGGCTGGAGAACGAACTGCTGATCGTGCGCAGCGATTCCAAGCGGCTGTTCGTCGCCGACTGGACGGCGGGCGACATCGACGAGATGTTCGTTTTGCGTGGCATGCTGGAGGGGCACGCGGCCAGCCGTGCGGCGCGGAACATCACCAGCCGCCAAATCGAGGAGCTGGGCCAGATTTCGGATTTGCTCGATGCGGCAGTCCACGCCAATCCCCCCGATGTGGCCGAGTTTTTGGCGCAAAATCGACGCTTTCACGATATCATCCTCGATGCCGCGCGTTCACCCCGGCTGAGTGCGATGCTGCCGATGCTGGTCGAGCAGCCGGTCGTCCGCCGCACGGCCGCGCAGTATCGCACCGACGAGCTGGTGCAGTCCGCGCGCGAGCATCGCGAGCTGATCACAGCCTTTGCCGCGCGGGATTCGCATTGGGCGAGGGCGGTGATGACCAGCCATATCCGCCGCGCCTTTCATGTGTTCAGCAGCACGGCCATGCGCCGTAGCGAGCAGGTGCAGGCCAATGATTGAACCAATTTCTCGCAGGTCTGGACGAGCAGAATTGAAATGTATACAAACCCCGGCATGAGCAGCCTCCAGATCGTCGAAGTCGGCCCGCGTGACGGGCTGCAGAACGAACCCGATATCGTGTCCACCGCCGACAAGCTGGCGATGATCGGTCGCATGATCGATTCGGGTGCGCGGCGGCTGGAGGTCGCCAGCTTCGTCCATCCCCAGCGCGTGCCGCAGATGGCCGATGCCGAAGCCGTGATCGCCGGGCTGCCGGATCGGGCGGACGTCTCGTACATCGGCCTGACGCTGAACAAGCGCGGCGTGCTGCGCGCGCTGGCGACGCGCGAAGGCGGCAGGCGCGGGGTGGACGAGATCGGCTGCGTCATCGTCGCCACCGACACCTTCGGGCAGAAGAACCAGGGGCAGACGGTGGCAGAAGGCATCGCCGAGGCGAGCGAGATGATCCGCTTTGCCAAGGCAGAAAGCCTGATAGCGCAGGTGACCATCTCTGCCGCGTTCGGTTGTCCGTTCGAGGGCGATGTGCCGCCGCAGCGGGTTGTCGATATCGCCAGGGCGGTGCTTGAGGCCGGGCCCGCGGAGATCGCGCTCGCAGACACCATCGGCGTCGGCGTGCCTGCGCAGGTGACCGATCTGTACGGCCGTCTCGCCGAGTTCGTGCCCGCTGACGTGCGACTGCGCGCACATTTTCACAACACCCGCGGCACCGGCATCGCCAATGCCTGGGCCGCGATCGAGGCTGGGGTGAAGGTGCTGGATGCCAGCCTTGGCGGCCTGGGCGGATGTCCGTTCGCGCCCAAGGCCACCGGCAATATTGCCACCGAAGAGCTGATCTATCTCGCACAGCGGTCAGGAATTGACCACGGCATGGACCTCGACGGTGTGATTGCTGCCAATCGCTGGATGGCCGGAGTTCTTGGCCGCGAGCTGCCATCCCTCGTCGCGCGCGCTGCGGCATAGGGGCGGATCAAATAGTCAATCGTGTCGGCGTTCGCGTCGGCGAGCCAAGGGGTGAAGGAATGAGTTACAGGCTGGGTGTCGATGTGGGCGGCACATTTACCGATCTGCTGCTGTTCGACGAGCAATCGGGTGCGTTCTGGCGGCACAAGACCCCTTCGACACCGCACGACAGCTCCGAGGGCATTCTCGTCGGCGTGCAGGCGATCTGCGCCAGCGCCGGCATCACCCCTGCCGATGTCGAGATTTTCCTCCACGGCACCACCGTCGCCACCAATGCGGTGCTCGAAGGCAAGGGCGCGCGCGTTGGCCTGATCGTTACCGAAGGCTATCGCCAGGTGATGCAGATCGCGCGCAGCTTTGTTCCCGGCGGCCTGGCCGGCTGGATCGTCTGGCCCAAGCCGACCCCGCTCGCAGCTCTCGAAGACACCGTCGAGGTGACTGGCCGCATGTCGGCGCAGGGCGAAGAGATGCGCGGTACCGATGATGCCGATATCCGCGCTGCGCTGGAAAAGCTTAAAAGCCAAGGCGTCGAGGCGCTGACCGTCAGCCTGATGAACGCGTACCTGAACGGCGCGCATGAAAAACGCGTCGCCGAGCTCGCTGCAGAGGTCATGCCCGATGTGCCGATCTCGCTCAGCCACATCGTGCTGCCCGAGATGCAGGAATACGAACGCACGCTGACCACTGTTGCCAATGCTGCGGTGCGCCCGGTCGTCGGCCGCTATGTCCGCAATCTGCGCAGCCGCCTGCGCGATGCCGGCATGGCCGGCAAGCTGGCGCTGCTGCGTTCCGATGGCGGGCTCATGAGCTCCGAAAAGTCGGAAGAGCACCCCGTCTCGCTGCTGATGTCCGGTCCCGCAGGCGGCGTCACCGGCGCGATCTGGGTCGGCAAGAACGCCGGGATCAGGAACATCCTCACGCTCGACGTCGGCGGCACCTCGACCGACGTGGCGCTGATCGAGAATCTGGAGGCGCGCCGGGTGCGCACCACCGAGGTCGGGCATCTGTCGGTCCGCGCCTCGGCCCTCGACGTCAAGACCGTGGGCGCGGGCGGCGGCTCGATCGCCTATGTGCCGGAATTGACCGGCGCGCTGCGTGTCGGCCCGCAATCGGCAGGCGCAGTGCCGGGGCCGGTGGCCTATGGCAAGGGCGGCGAACTGCCCACGGTGACCGACGCCAATGTCGTGCTGGGATACCTGCCCGAAGCCCTGCTCGGGGGCACGTTCAAGCTCGACCGTGAAGGTGCCAAGAAGGCGGTGCAGACCATTGCCGACGCGCTCAAGATCGATCTGTACGCCGCCGCGCGCGGCATCATCGATATCGTCAACGAGAACATGTTCGGCGCGCTGCGCATGATCTCGGTGCAGCAGGGCTATGACCCGCGCGACTTCGCGCTGATGGGCTTTGGCGGCGCGGGCCCGCTGCACGTCAACGCCGTGGCACGGCTGATGGGCAGCTGGCCTGCGGTCTCGCCGGTGAGCCCTGGCGTGCTGTGCGCGCTGGGCGATGCGACGACCCGGATGCGCACCGAAACCGCGCGCAGCTTCTCACGGCTCGCAAGCGCCACCACGCTGGAGGAACTGGGCGGCATCCTCGACGAAATGGCGAGCCAGATCGGCGATGAACTGGTCTCGGAAGGCGTCGCGAAGGAAGACGTCACGATCACCTTCGAGGTCGATGTGCGCTATGCGGGCCAGGCCTTCGAGGTGCCGATGGCGGTCACCCGCGAGGAGCTGCACACGCACGGCATCGAATGGCTGACCGGCAGGTTCGACGAGGAACACCACCGGCTGTTCACCTTCAACATGGATAGCGAGCACGAGATCGTGAACCTGCGCGCCGTCGCGATGGGCCTGGCGCTCGACCTGCCTGCTGCGAAACTTGCTGAGGGCAATGGCGATCCGTCTGCGGCCAAGCTGCGAGATCACGAATTGTGGATGGACGGGGCGATGATGCCCGCCGTCATCTACGACCGCTCGAAGCTGCTCGCAGGCGACGTGATCCCCGGCCCTGCCATCGTCATCGAAATGGATTCCACCACGCTGATCGAAGCCGACTGCACCGGCACCGTCGATGCCGTCGGCAACATCCTGATCACGCTCAAGACGGGGAACTGAACTCATGCCCGCCACCATCATTCAGACCAACACCACCCCGTTCGAGAAGCAGACCATCGATCCGGTCAGCCTCGACATCATCGAAAACGCGCTGCGCAACGCGCGCATTGAAATGGACGCGACGCTGGTGCGTACCGCCATGTCGCCCGGCATCCGCGAACAGGGCGATGCCTTCCCGCTGATCGCAGACCATCTCGGTCGCATGATCGTCGGCCAGTTCGGCAGCTTCATCGGCGGCTTCCTCGAGGGCTATGACGGCACGCTCGAGGATGGCGACATGATCTTCCTGTCCGATCCCTATTCGGTCGGCGGCGCGATCAGCCATTGCAACGACTGGCTGGTGCTGCTGCCCGTGTTCAAGGACGGCCGCCTGCTCGCCTATACCGCGATGTTCGGCCACCAGAGCGACATCGGCGGCAAGGTTCCCGGATCGATGCCGATCGATGCGACCAACATCTTCCAGGAGGGCGTGCGCATTCCGCCGGTGAAGATCTACAAGCAGGGCGTCTATAACGAGGACCTGGTCAAGCTGGTGCTGCACCAGAGCCGCACGCCTGCGTGGTGCGCGGCCGACCTCAACGCGCTGATCGCCTCGTGCCGCGTGGCCGCGCGCCGCGTCATCGAGATGAGTGAGCGCTTCGGCGTCGATACCTATGTCTCGGCGACGCAGGAACTGCTCGCACGCAACCATCGCGCGATGAAGGTGCTGCTGTCTCAGGCGATCAGCGAAGATCCGGTGAGCTTCGAGGATTACATCTGTGACGACGGCATGGGCTATGGCCCGTACAAGCTGAAGTGCACGATGTGGCGCGATGGCGACAAGGTGATCCTCGATTTCGACGGCACCGATCCGCAAAGCCAGGCCTCGATCAACTTCCTGCTCAACGAGAACATGTTCAAGATGTTCTTCGGCATCTACATGATCATGGTCTTCGATCCGCAGATCCTGTTCAACGACGGGTTCTACGACCTGATCGAGGTGCGCATTCCCGATGGGTCGCTGCTCAAGCCGCGCTATCCCGCCGCGCTGTCGGGCCGCACCCACGCACTGGGCCGCATCTTCGACATCCTGGGCGGGCTGCTCGGCCAGAAGACGCCCGAGTTTTTGAACGCCGCCGGTTTCTCCTCGTCGCCGCACCTGTTCTATGCGGGCACCGACAAGAAGGGTGACTGGTTCCAGCTGTTCCAGATCGGCTTTGGCGGCATTCCGGGGCGGCCGATGGGCGATGGCCCCGATGGCCATTCGCTGTGGCCGGGCTTTACCAACGTGCCCAACGAGTTCCTCGAGCGGTACTTCCCACTGGTGATCGAACGCTATGAGACCGTGCCCGACAGCGGCGGCGCAGGCCTGCACCGCGGCGGCAATGGCATTATCATGACCTACCGCTTCCTCGAGCCCGGCGTCATCGCCATCCACGATGATCGCTGGTTCGTGCCGCCCTGGGGCGTCAACGGCGGCAAGCCAGGCGCGCGCGCGCGCAAGATCCTGGAAAAGGCCGATGGCACGCAGACCATCGTCGGCAACAAGGTCGAGGACGTCCGCATCGAAGCGGGCGATGTGCTGCACTTCATCACCTGGGGCGGCGGCGGCTGGGGCGATCCGCTGGAGCGCGCACCCGAGCTGGTCGCCAAGGAAATCCGCCAGGGGCTGGTGACGTCCGAAGGCGCGAAGGCCTATGGCGTGATCGCCGATGCCGATGGCGTGCTCGACATGGCCGCTACCGAGGCGCTGCGCACCAAGATGCGCGCTGAGCGCAGCGATCTGCCCTTGTTCGATTACGGCCCGAGCATTGAGGAGCTGCGTGCCAACTGCCTCGCTGAAACCGGGCTGCCCGCACCGATCCAGCCGCGCTGGAATACGCACGCCATCGCTGCAGAATAAGGGAAACACTCGATGAACCAGGAGAACCAGGGTGCATTGGCGGGCATCCGTGTCATCGAACTGGGGCAGCTGATTGCAGGACCGTTCTGCGGCCAGCTGCTGGGTGACATGGGCGCGGAAGTCATCAAGGTCGAACCCCCCGCCGTCGATGGCAAGGGCGGGGGCGATCCGATGCGCGCCTGGGGTCATGGCGAACACAAATTGTGGTGGGAGGTCGTTGCCCGCAACAAGAAGTCGGTCAGCGCCAACCTGCGCGTGCCGGAAGGGCAGGAGATCGTGCGCAAGCTGATCGCACAGGCCGATATCCTGATCGAGAACTTCAAGCCCGGCACGATCGAGAAATGGGGGCTGGGACCTGATGCACTGCACGCCATCAACCCGCGGCTGATCATCGTGCGCGTGTCAGGCTATGGCCAGACGGGGCCGTATTCATCGCGCGCTGGCTTTGGCGGTATCGGCGAGGCGATGGGCGGATGGCGCGCGATCGTCGGTGATCCCGATCGCCCGCCCAGCCGCATGGGGGTTTCGATCGGGGATTCGCTCGCTGCCACTTATGGCTGCATGGGCGCGCTTGCCGCGCTGCATGCCAGGGAGCGCACCGGCAAGGGCCAGGTTGTCGACAGCGCGCTCTATGAAGCCGTGCTGCAGGTGATGGAAAGCCTGGTGCCCGAATATATGGTCGGCGGCCATGTCCGCCAGCGCACCGGATCGATCCTGGAAGGCGTCGCGCCAAGCAATGTCTATCAGTGCAGCGATGGCGAATATCTGATCGGCGCCAACCAGGATGCGGTGTTCGCGCGGCTGTGCGCGGCGATGGGGCGGCCTGAGCTCGCCAGCGATCCGCGCTACGCCACCCATCTGGCGCGCGGCGAGCGGCAGAAGGAGCTCGACGACCTGATCGAAGCCTGGACCAAGACGCTCACCGTCGCTGAGGTCGAGGCGCTGATGATCGAGTTCAGCGTGCCCGCGGGCCGGATTTTCGGTGCATCGGACATGCTGGAGGACGAGCACTTCAAGGCGCGCGAGGCTTTGGTCGAGGTGGACAGCCCGCGCTGGGGCAAATTCGCCATGCAGAACAGCTTTCCCAAGCTGTCCGACACGCCGAGCAGCATCCGCACGCTCGCCCCGCAGAGCATCGGCGAGCATAATGCTGAAGTTTATGGCGATCTGCTGGGGCTCGACGAACAGGCTATCGCCGAGCTGAAGGCGACGGGCGCGGTGTAACGCTTCGGCTGGTTAGCTTCGTTCTCCGGCGAACGCGGGCCGTTGGCATAACCGTTGTGCATACGTCCCTCGACTTCGCTCGGGAACACGGGCGATTGGGACTGGCGCGTCTTCGATGTCCCATAGGTAACTACACATCCAAGCAGATTATCGGTTTGCTAACGCTCTCCCCCGTCTGTCCCGAGCGAAGTCGAGGGACGTTGTGCGCCCTCATCCCAATCCCGCCAGATGCGCCAGCACTTCGGCCTCGCTGACGACGTCGGCATATTTGGCGTTCATGTCGAACAGGTTCGCCTCGTGCGGGGCCTGGTGGCGGTCACCGCAGGCATCGGCAACGACGATGGGGATGAAGCCATGGCTTGAGGTGTCGACGCAGCTCGCGCGCACGCAACCGCTGGTCGAAAGTCCGGTCAAAATCACGCTGTCCACGCCCATCGCGGTCAAGGTCGCGGCGAGCGAGGTGCCGAAGAACGCGCTGGGATATTGCTTGGAAATCACCAGTTCATCGGCATTGGGCTCGAGCCCTTCAGGCCATGCGCCCATCGGTGAACCGGCGACGAACACCTCAAGCAACGGCGTCTTCTGCATGAAGCGCCCGCCATCGACCATGCTGGGGTGATAGACGACATTGGTGTAGATGATCGGGATGCCCACTACGCGCGCGGCATCGCGCACGCGGATGGCGCTGGCCAGTGCATCCTCCACGCCTGCAAACAGCACGCAATCCGGGTCGAAATAGGCCTGGACGAAATCGATCAGCAGCAGCGCGGGGCGCTTGCCGAAGCCGATGCGGTTGCCGAACACCCCGGCATAGTTCGATTGCGCGTCTGATGCCGTCATGACCTGTTGCTCCCCCGTTCGATCAGGCTGCGCGCGCCGATTCGCGCGTGCAATGCCGAAAGGATAAGCTCAACAGGCTGGGGCGGCGGAATGCAAGCGGCTGGCTCCGCTGTGCGGATGAATGGCCCCGCGAAAACCATCGAACTGTGCCGCGATCACGCGAGCATAGGGTTCAGAGCCTTGAGCCAGCACCAGATCGCTGTCCTCCCAAAAAAGCAGCCCGCGCCGTTCGAATTCGGTCAGAACGGCGCGGGCAGTAGGGAGGAACTCTTGCGGCAGGGTGGCGCGGCCCTGGCACAGCAATGCGTTGATGATGGCACTTCGCCGCGCATCGTCGGCATTGAGCGAGACGCCGCGTGTTGCCGTCAACCGACCCTCGCCGATGAGGGTGCGATAGGGGCCTGCGTTCTTCTCGTTCTGCACGATCAGGCCGGGAAGAATGCTGATCGCGCTCGCGCCGAAGCCCAGCAGTGATGTCGCGCCGTCGTGCGTGAAGCCCTGGAAGTTGCGGTTCACCCGGTTCTCGCGCGCGGCAACCGCCAGCGGATCGCCGGGCAGGGCGAAATGATCGAACCCGACAGGCACATAGCCGGCAGCGGTGAGCGTGAGGTAACCGAACGCGGCCTGCTCGAAGCGTTCGCGGTCATCCGGCAGATCGCTGGCGTCGATCCGCTTCTGCCGGGGGATCATGGCGGGCAGATGCGCATAGCCGAACAGCGCGATGCGGCTGGGGGCGAGGCGGATCGTCTGTTGCAGCGTGGCGTCGAGATCATCGAGATGCTGGCCGGGCAGGCCGTACATCAGATCGAAATTGATCGCATCGATGCCGCGCATCCGAAGCGACGTCATTGCCGTTTCGATATGGTCCAGCGGCTGGATACGGCCGATCGCGGCCTGAATGTGCGGGGCAAAGGTCTGAACGCCCATGCTGACCCGGGTTACCTGAGACGAGGCCAGCACCAGCGCCCATTCGGAGGTGAAATTGCGCGGGTCGATCTCGATCGAGATTTCGGGGCGGCTGCAATCGAACACCGTCATGATCCGGTCGAGCAGACGGACGAACTCGACCGGCGCGATCGCATTGGGGCTGCCGCCGCCAAAGGCGATATGCTTCACCCGTCCGCGCCCACCCAGCCGCTTGGCGACCAGCGCAATCTCGGCGCGCAGCGCGGTGAGATAATCGGTCAGCCGGTGCTTGCGGTTGGCGGCCCCCGTGTTGCATCCGCAATACCAGCAGATCTGCTCGCAATAGGGGATATGGATGTACAGCGACAGCGCCGTCCCCGATTCCACGCCATCGAGCGCGCGCATATACTCTGCGGCCCCCACATCCTCGCCGAAATCGGCGGCGGTGGGGTAGCTCGTGTAGCGCGGCACGGGGCGGCTGAGCAGATCGGGGTGATAGGTCCACATGCCTGCACCTTATGGGGCCTGGGCACAGGGGTCTTTGACGGAGGTCAAAATTGGCAGGTCTTGCGCAATAGTTTCAATGGCGGTTGGCCAGAGTGCGGCGCACCTGCCACGCGGCTTCAGAAATTCGACCAGTCGTCGTCGGAAACATCGGGCTTCAGCGCCAGGTTGCCCGAAACCATCGGCGCGCGGGTCCTGGTGCGCTGTGGTTGCCGGTGGGCCGGCATCCGCGCGGCATCAGGCCTGCGCGATCCGGTTTCAAAGGCCTGGACCATGTTCGCCAGATCGGTCGCCTCTTCGGCCAGGCTGCGGGCCGCGGCGTTCGACTGTTCGACCATCGCGGCGTTCTGCTGCGTCATCTTGTCCATTTCACCGACCGACAGGTTCACCTGCTGCAGCCGTTGCGCCTGATTTTGTGCGGAATCGGCAATTTCGGTGATCCGCGCGTTGATCGCGGCCACGCGTTCGCCGATCTGCAGCAGCACCGATCCGGTTTCATCGACCATCGCCACGCCTTCTGCGACCGACTCGTTCGACGCATTGATCAGTGCCTTGATGTCGCTGGCGGCATCGGCCGATCGCTGCGCCAGCGCGCGGACCTCGTTCGCCACAACGGCAAAGCCCTTGCCCGCGTCGCCGGCACGGGCCGCCTCGACGCCGGCGTTCAGCGCCAGCAGATTGGTCTGGAAAGCGATGCCATCAATCACATCGATGATGTTGGTGATCTGGTTGGCGGATTTCTGGATATTGCCCATGGCACCCACGGCGCGGTTGACGACGGTTGCCCCTTCGCTGGTGCTGCTGTGCGCATCGGACACCTGGCGCCCCACCTCCAGTGCGCTGCGCGCGGTTTTCTGCACCATCTCGGTGACCTCGTGCATTGCAGCAGCGCTCTCTTCCAGATTGGCCGCCTGCTTTTCCGTGCGCTGCGCCAGGTCACCCGACGCAGAGCGGATTTCCGCTGCGCCGGTGAGCACGTTGCTGGTCGATGATGTGGTGTGGGCCAGTACGTCGCACAGTTCGTCGGTTGCGCTGTTGTAGCTGATGCGCAGGGCCTCGAATTCCGGCGGGAACGGGGTGCTGATGCGATGGGTCAGGTTCTTGGCCGCCAGCGCTTCCAGCCCTGCCGTCAGTTCGCGCACCATCACCAGTTGCTGTTCGGCAGCGACGGACATGAGCGATGACTGGCGGAACACCTCGATGGCTGAAACCATCTCGGCAATCTCGGTCATCGGCGTGTTCACCTGCGTTTTGACGTCCAGATTGCCGGCCGCCATTGCGCGCATCACATCGGCCACGGCCTTGAGCGGGTTGGTGATGTGGCGCCCCAGCAGCACGTTCGCCGCTGCCAGCACCAGTGCCAGCACAAGGCCCGCCAGCACCATCGTCCAGATGGCAAAGGAGACATGTTCAGCGCCGGTTGTGCGCGCGGTTTGCTGGAACGCGCCGCTTTGCGTCACCAGCGTGTCGATCTCGCGGCGGTGCTGGGCATAGGCCTTGGCCAACCGATCAACGCTGGCCGCTACGGCTGCCTCATCGCCACGCTTCAGACTGGGGATGAGCGACGTGTCGACTTCCGCAAAGAACCGACTGGCTGGCGCGTCTACCTGCTTCAACTGAGCTTTCAGCTCATCAGGCAGGGTTGATGCAGCCCAGTATTCCTGCCGAGCGTGATATTCGTCCTGCAGCTGCTTGAGCCGATCCATATGCCGCTGGGCAAGCTGCGGTTCGGCCATTGCCAATCGCGCTTCGAGATAGGATTCAATCAGGTAGACGGGGGGCGGCAATATGTCGGCAATCAGATCGGACGATTGCTGGTTGAGGTTCGAAATGGGGCCGCCCACGCTGATCGTGTTGATGGTGACGCCGATGTAAAGCGCCGCGACTGCGACGGTGGAGAAGATGATCGCTGATCCTGCCAGTAGAGCCCTGCTGATATTCACGATGCATCCCCTCCCGTCAGCAATCGATTGCCATCATCCCAAGTTACAGATCATTTCGTTCATTCTGGCTCTGCGTCGACCAGTTCAACGCGCGCAGAGTATCACCTCCTTTACCGAACAACCGGTGAAGTAGTGGTTAATGAACGTTTGACTGTCAGTCGGTGGAGGTAAGGGCCAAGTCCTGTAAGGATTTTCGGGCGTGCCGGTCAGTGATCAGAGAGTATAGCGGCTCCTTGAGTATCGAATGTTCAAAATCGACTGGTACTTGGTCAAAAGTTCGACCAGGCGTCTATCTGGCTGTTGACCTTGAGCGCCAGATTACCCGACGTTATGGCTGTGCGGGCAGAAGGGCGGTGATGGGGCCGGGTCATGGGCATCCGGCTGACTTCCGCCTTGTGGGCAACGGTCTGGAATGCCTGAACCAATCCGGCGAGCTGGGTCGCTTCTTCGGAAAGGCTGCGTGCCGCAGCGTTCGACTGCTCGACCATGGCGGCGTTCTGCTGGGTCATCTTGTCCATTTCGTTCACTGCCATGTTGACCTGTTGCAGACGCAGCGCCTGATTATGGGCTGAAGAGGCGATATCGCTGATCCTGGCATTGATGGCGGCGACGCTCTGGCCGATCTGCAGCAGCACCGAACCGGTCTCGTCGACCAGCGCAACGCCCTCCGCAACGGAATCGTTCGACGCGGTGATCAGCGACTTGATGTCGTGCGCGGCGTCGGCAGAACGCTGGGCCAGCGCGCGCACCTCATTGGCGACAACGGCAAAGCCCTTGCCGGCCTCGCCCGCCCGGGCCGCCTCGACCCCGGCATTCAATGCCAGCAGATTGGTTTGGAAGGCGATGCCATCGATCACATTGATGATGTTGGTGATCTCGCTGGCGGACTTCTGGATCGTGCCCATGGCAGTGACCGCGCGATGGACCACCGTGCCGCCGTCGGTAGCGCTGGTGTGCGCTTCCGACACCTGCTTGCCGACCTCTGCGGCGTTCTGCGCGGTCTTGTGCACCATTTCGGTGACCTCGCGCATCGCCGCTGCGCTTTCCTCGAGGCTGGCGGCTTGCTGCTCGGTGCGCTGGGCCAGATCGTCCGAAGCGCAGCGGATTTCACCTGCGCCGGTCAGCACGTTGCTGGTCGATGATACCGTATGGGTGAGCACTTCGCACAATTCCGCCGTGGTCTTGTTGAAGCTCACCCGCAGCGGGTCATATTCGGCCGGAAAGCTCGCATCGATGCGATAGGCCAGGTTCTTGGCCGCCAGGGCATCGAGGCCGGTGGTCAATTCGCGTACAATGAACGCCTGCTTTTCCTCGGATGCAAGCCGCGCCTGCGAGGATTTGCGGAAGACCTCGATCGCCCGCAGCATGTCCGCGATCTCTTCCATCGGTTGCTGGATGTTCGCCTTCGCCTCAAGATCGCCGCCCGCCATGCGCCTCATGGCGTCGGCCACCGATTTGAGCGGGTTGATCGCAAATCGGCTGAGAAGGACGTTGGCACCGACCATTACCACTGCCAGCACCAGTCCTGCCAGCGCCATGGTCCAGAAGGCGAACGCAACCCGGCTTTCACCGGCCTGTTTTGTTGCGGCCTGATAGGCTGCGGTCTGTGCGACAAGGGCATCGATTTCGCGGCGATGGGCAGCATAATCGGCGGCCAGACGCACACCGCTGGTGGCGGCTGCAGCCTGATCGCCGCGCTGCAGGCTGGGCAGAAGCTGGGTTTCGATCTCGGCATAGAACTGGCGTGCAGGCTGATCGACCCGAACAAGCTGCGCCTTGAGGCTTTCAGGCAGCGTTGAGGTCTCCCAGTGCTTCTGGCGGGTCTCGTATTCGGCCTTGAGTGTCTGGAGCCGTTCTGTGCGGCGGGCAAGTTCGCGCGGGTTGGTAATCGCCAGCCGCGCTTCGAGGTAGGATTCGAGGATGTAGACCGGAGGAGGCAGGATATCGGCGACGAGATCAGACGCCTGCTGGTTCTGTTCGGCAATGGGGCCACCTACGCTGATCGTGCTGATGGTGCTAGCCAGATACAATGCGGCGGCAGCCACCGTGGCGAAGATGGCAACCGATCCAGTCAGTGTCGCCCGTTTCAAGTCCATACCACTACCCTCTTGTCTCGATCGATGGTGGCGTGAGCCACAATCGATTGCGCCGCCAGGATGAGTGGCTGGCGGTCCCCCCATTTTGGGGGTGACGCCTCCTATTCCGGCGTGGCTGAAACAATGGTTAATTTTTGGACCGATAGTCTTCACTATGAAGCTATACACCCCCCAAATCCGGGGGTACGTCGCCGAGGAGATCGTGTCGCAAATGTTGATCGCGATCAGGCTGAAAACGATTGTAACGCGCCCATCGGGCCTATGGGCGACCAGATTTAATCGTTTTATATCAATAGCTTCTGGAATCACGCGAACTCCTGGCGAGCGGATTGGCTCTGCGTTCGGGGCGGCGCGCCAAGGTTAACGCAAATGGTTAACAACACTTCAGTTCGCCCCGTGGGGCGGCAGCAATCTATTGTCTGTCGAATTGTAAATTGTTTCGATGCCCCGCTGCCGGGGCCCGCGCAACCGCTACACCGCCGTCATTTTTACCGTGAAACGACCGGTTCCAGCCGAATCATCCGCCTCCGATTCGGGTAAATTTGCGCAGTTACATCCGTCGCGGAACGCTCTGGCAGTCCCATCGTACCCTGATGTGTCGGGACGGGTGACAAAGGAGAGACAACATGCACAACAGCTTTGTATCCGCCATATTTGATGATCAGCGCGCCGCCGGGCAGGCGGTGGAGCAACTGCGTTCCGCCGGGGTTGCGGACAGCGCGATCTCGATCATCGCACGGTCAGACAGCGGCAAGGCGACGACAACCGATGGTTCGGGCGAAGAGCAGACCCGCGATATCGTCGGTACTGCGGCAGCCGGTGCAGGGCTGGGCGCCCTGTTCGGTATCGCCGCATTGGCGATCCCCGGTGTGGGTCCGTTCATCGCTGCCGGTGCGATCGCCGAGGCGGCTGTCGGCGGCGCTGCGATCACCGGGACAGCAATCGGCGCGGCGGCCGGTGGCCTGCTGGGCGTGCTTACCAGCCATGGCGTCGAAGAGGACGAGGCGCGCTTTTACGAGGAACGGATGACCGACGGGGGAATCTTCGTGTCGGTCGATGCGGATTCCGCCGGAATGTCCGCAGACCATCTGCGCGATATCCTGTTCGGCGCGGGCGGTTACTCATCCACGCAGGGACGCAGCGGCACGCTGGCCTGATCGCCTGTAACGGCTCCACTGCCCCATCCCTTTCCCGACGGGGGAGGGGGTGGGTGCGTGGCGTTCAGGCGCGGTCAGCAGTGCGAGCCCGTTTTCTTGCCCGCATGTTTGCTGCGGCGTTCATTTGCAGCGTGACAGGCCTTTGCACAATCGCTGCCCTTCTTGCCGGGCATGTCGTCTTCGCCTGGAATAACGATCAAGCTGCTGCCGCCATTGCAGTTGCTTACCTCGATCATTCGGGCGTCGGCGCGGGCCAAGGGGGCATGGACCAGTGCGAACACGACCAGCAACGCACCCAGCGCGCGCAGCCTACGTGACAACGGTTTAACGGTCATGGCAGCACCTTGGGCACATCGGCTTCGTCATCGATCAAGATCCGCAACGCTGCGCCGTCCATATCGTCGAACTGACCTCGCCCCAGCGACCAGAAAAAGGCACCCAGCCCCAGCAGGCCCAGCGACAGCGCAATGGGGATGAGTACGAGAAGGCCGTTCATGTCAGTGTCCTCTTGAGCCTGAGCGCATTGCCCACCACGATCAGCGACGACCCCGACATCGCGATGGCAGCGATCAGCGGCGTGACGATCCCGGCGAAGGCCAGGGGCACCGCGATGACGTTATATCCGATGGCGAGCATGAAATTCTGGCGGACCACGGCCTGCGTCTGCCGCGCCATGCGGATGGTGTCGGCCACCGGCATCAACCGGTCGCCCAGGAAGATGCAGTCCGATGCGTTCTTGCCGACATCGCTGGCCGAGCCGGGGGCCATCGAGGCGTGCCCGGCAGCCAGCGCAGGCCCATCGTTCAGACCATCGCCGATCATCAGCACCTTGTGTCCCGAAGCGGTCTGACGACCGATCGCGGACAGCTTGTCCTGAGGGCTGAGCCCGGTCAGCGCGGTAAGGCCCAAGGTACGCGCGACCGGCGCAACCGCGGCGGTGCGATCGCCCGACAGGATCATCGCATCGACGCCCAGTGCCTGAAGCGCCGAAATCGCTTCGAGTGCATCGGGGCGGAGCGCATCGGCAAAGCGGATCGTGGCGACCGGCGTGCCATCCAGGCTCAGTTCGGTGGCCAGTTCGCTGCTGGTATCGATCCCCTGCGGCCTGCCAAGCGTGACCGCCCTGCCGTGCCATACCGCTGCCACGCCGAAGCCGGGCGTCTCCTGCGCCTCGTCGATCATCGCGGCATGCACGCCCATCGCGCCCAGATCGCGGGTGAGGGCGGTGCTCAGCGGATGGCGGCTCATCTGTGCCATGGCCAGCAATACCGGGTGATATTCGCTCGCGATCTCGCCCAGGTTGCTGGCCACCGGGCGGCCCAGGGTCAGCGTGCCGGTCTTGTCGATTAGCGCGCGGTCGACCTCGGCCATGCGCTCGAGCGCAGATCCGTCCTTGATCAGCACGCCGCGCTTCATCAGCGCGCCGGCGGCGACGATCTGTGCGGCGGGGACGGCAAGGCCCAAAGCGCACGGGCAGGTAATGATCAGCACCGCCACCGCGATCAGCAGCGCATCATGCCAGCCTGCGCCTGCCAGCATCCAGCCTGCGAACGCCAACAGCGCCAGCGCATGGACGGCGGGGGCATAAAGCCGTGCCGCGCGATCGGCGATGCGGACATAGCGCGACTTGCCTTGGGATGCCTCGCCCATCAGGCGTGCGATATCGGCAATCGCGGTGTCGGTACCTGCAGCGGTCACGCGGACGCGCACCGGTGATTCCAGGTTGAGCGTGCCTGCGTGAACGGGATCGTCGATGCCCGATGGCAGCGGCGCGCTCTCGCCGGTCAGCAGGGACAGGTCCATCCGGGTGGCACCCTGCACGATCACGCCATCGGCGGCGAGCCTTTCGCCCGCAGCGACCAGCATCACCATGCCGGGCTGCAATGCGGTGGCATCGACCCAGTGCGTGTTGCCATCAGGCTGCACCACCATGGCGCCGGTGCCCATGTTGCGCAGCAGCGCGGTGACGCCGCCGCGCGCCCGGTCGCGCATCACGCTGTCGAGCCAGCGGCCGCACAGCAGGAAGAACAGCAGCATGACGGCGCTGTCGAAATAGGCATGCGCGCCGTGCGTTGCGGTCTCGTACAGGCTGAGCGCGGTGGCGAGCGTCACGCCGATGCTGATCGGCACGTCCATGTTGGTATGGCCATGGCGGACAGCGCGCCACGCCGAGCGGAAGAACGGCTGCCCTGCATAGGCGATCGTCGGCAATGCGATCATCGCGGACAGCCAGTGGAACAGGTCGCGCGTGACTCCGGTCGCGCCCGACCATACCGAGACCGACAGCAGCATGATGTTCATCATCGCAAAGCCCGACACCGCCACGGCACGCAACAGTGCGCGGCTGCTGGCGGCGTCGGCATCGACCTCGGCTGGACCTTCGCCGATCGGATGCGCCTCGAAGCCCAGCGAGGTAAAGGCTCCGAGCAGGTCGGGCATGTCCGCATCGGCGGTGCACGAAAGGTGCACGCGCTTTTCCGTGAAATTGACGCGCGCAACCTTGATGCGCGCGTCGCGCACCAGCCCCTGTTCGAGTTTGGAGATGCATCCGGCGCATCGGATGTCGGGCACGGAGAAATCACGCTCGATCAACGGGGTTTCAGGCACGAGGCGGGTCATCACGGTCATTGCACGTCGCTCCGGTAGCGGGCCTCTTCGGTGCCATGGCGCACCAGCGCGTCGAGTCTCCAGCGACCCGGCGCCAGGGCTTCGCGCGAGCGCATGCTGCCCAGACCGTCGGCGACAAAGTGCATGTCGATCGCCGGAACGCGGCCCAGCGGGTGGCTGAGTGTTGCTGTGACGCCCGAAATCGCCAGCGGCTTGCCCTGTCTGGTAATCGTCAGCCTGACATGGCGGTCGGCATCGACGGTGATCACCTCGTCCCAGCCCATCGCGTCCTGCGCCTCGGCGCGGGCGAGCAGATCGTTATACTGCTGGCTGGCGACATAGCTGTTTTCCACAACCTTGCCGCCAAAGGTCGAGAAGGCCAGCCGTGCCATGGTGAAGTTCACCGCCATGACGATGGCGAAGAAGCCCACCAGGATGCCGGTCATGTGCCAGCCGGTGAACGGCTTTCTTACGGACAGGGTGCTCATCATTGTGCCTCCGGGCGATCGAACTGGATGGTATCGTCGTCACCGCGCGGATCGCCGTCGCGGCCGATCGTGGCGATGGTGAAGTCCTGCCGCACAGGGCCCTGCGCCGGCGCTGCCACGAACAGCCGCACGCGGGTGACGCTGTCGGGCGAGATGGTCATCTCGACCCGCTGGCTCGCGGTGCTGCGTGATCCGTTCTCGGTCCACAATTGCGCACCGGGCAGGCCGGTCACGGTGATCGCTACCTTGCGCGGCCGCGCCTCCATGTTGCGCAGCTTGAGCGTGTAGTTGTTGCGGATCATGCCGTCGGACAGCTGCACATAGAGCGGGCTGCGCTCGTGCTGCACGGCAAGGTCCAGCCGGGTGCGCTCGCCCAGCGAAAAGAGCATCGTCACGCCGATCGCGCTCCAGATGGCCAGATAGACCATCAGACGCGGGCGCATCAGCGTCTTGAGCAGCGGCGGGGCGGTGCCGCCCGCCTTTTCCACCGCGACATCGTCGAGCGCGCAATAGTCGATCAGCCCGCGCGGGCGGCCGACCTGCGCCATCACGGTGTCGCAGGCATCGATGCACAAGGCGCAGGTGATGCAGCCGATCTGCGGTCCTTCCCGGATGTCGATGCCGGTGGGGCAGACCGCGACGCACTGGTTGCAATCGACACAGTCGCCGAGCGATCCGGGATGCGCGAGCGCTTTCTTGAGGCTGCCGCGCGGTTCGCCGCGCCAATCCTTGTAGGTCACCAGCAGCGACTTTTCGTCCATCATCGCGGTCTGGATGCGCGGCCATGGGCACATGTAGATGCACACCTGCTCGCGCATGAACCCTCCCAGCACGAAGGTCGTGGCGGTCAATGCGGCAACGGTGCCATAGGCGATGAACGCTGCGTCGCCCGCCCAGAAATCGCGAGTCAGCGTGGGAGCATCGGCGAAGTACATGATCCACGCGCCGCCGGTCCAGAAGGCGATCGACAGATAGATGGCGTATTTGGCGGCGCGCCTAGCGATCTTTTCCGCCGTCCAGGGTCCATTGGCGAGGCGGATCTGCGCGTTGCGATCACCATCTATCAACCGGTCGACATGCTGGAACAGGTCGGTCCACACCGTTTGCGGACAGGCATAGCCGCACCAGGCACGACCCACCGCGCTGGTCACCAGGAACAGGCCGATGCCCGCCATGATCAGCAGGCCCGCGACATAATAGAATTCATGCGGCCAGATTTCGATCTGGAACATGTAGAAGCGGCGGTTGGCCAGATCGATCAGCACCGCCTGGTCGGGTGCATAGGGCCCCCGGTCCCAGCGGATCCACGGCGTGCCGTAATAGATCGCCAGCGTGATCCCCATGATCAGCCATTTCAGCCGCCGGAAATTGCCGTCTACCTTTTTGGGGTAGACGCCCTTGCGTGGCGCGTACAGCGGGCCTTCCGTGCCAGCAAGGGCGTCGGGGTTAGCCATTGTCGGCTTCCCCCTCGGGTGCAGCGGCGCGGACAGGTGCGGGAGCATCCTCGCCGCCGCCCAGTGAATGGACGTACGCACTCAGCATCTTGATGGTCGCGGCATCCAGCTTGTCGTTCCAGCGCGGCATCACGCCGTTGCGGGGGTTGTGGATGGTCTTGGCCAGAGCTTCGCGGCTGCCGCCATAGAGCCACACCGCATCAGTCAGCCTGGGGCCGCCGAGTTCGCGGATACCCTCGCCGTTGGTGCCATGGCAGGCGACGCAGTTCGCCTCGAACAGGGTTGCGCCGCGCGCAGACGATGCGCTGGGCTTTTCCTGGCGGCTGATCACGCGGACATGGCTGACCAGATCGTTGATCGAAGCCGCATCGAGGATCGCGTCACGACCGAAGGCGGGCATCACGTTCATCCGCGTCTCGGCATGGTCGGGATTGCGGATGCCGTGGGTCAGCGTGGTCTCGATCGCGGCGAGGTCGCCGCCCCACAGCCAGTCGTCATCGGTCAGGCTGGGGTACAGTCCGACAACGCCTGCGCCGCCTGCGCCATGGCATTGCACGCAATGCACCTTGAACGCGGCGCTGCCGCCCTGGATCGCGGCTTCCAGCAGCTCGGGCTTGCCGGGCAGGGCAGCGATCGGCAGTGCGGCGATGGCGTTGGTGATCGGCGCGCGCTTGGCGCCGTGGCTGGCCATCTCGCGCTCCAGATCGTCGCGGCTCGACCATTGCAGCACGCCGCGCGTCGCGCTGTTGACCATCGGCCAGGCGGGATACAGGACGACATACACCGCCGCCCAGGCGATGCAGGCATAGAAGCTCCACAGCCACCAGCGTGGCAGCGGGGTGTTCAGCTCTTCGATCCCGTCCCATTCATGGCCGACGGTGGAGGTGCCGGTGGGTTCGTCGATGCGGCTTTTGTCAGACATTGTCGTCTTCCCTGAAGATCATGTTGGCGGCGTCCTCATGGTGCTGGCGCGCGCCCTTGCGGAACGGCCAGGCGATGAGGCCGATGAACATCACGGTCATGCCCAGCAGGCCCCAGCTGTCGGCGAAATGGCGCAGGTCGTCATAGCTCATGGCTTGCCTCCCTTGATGGGCGCAGCGGTTGCGACCTTGGCCGGAGCCGGGGCATCGCCCTGGTCCTGCGGCGCGGCCTTTTCGACATCGACCAACGTGCCCAGCATCTGCAGATAGGCGATCAGCGCATCCATCTCGGTGATTCGGGCAGGATCGCCGTCAAAGTCGCGCACCTGCGCCTTGGGATAACGCGCCTGCAGATCGGCTGCGCCATCGGCATTGGGATCGGCCTGCGCCTTGAGATCGGCATTGGCAGCGGCAATCGCGGCCTTGGTGTATGGCACGCCCACCCGCGAGAGCGCGGTCAGGTCGTCGCTCATGTCGCCCACATCCAGCTCGCGCTCGGCGAGGAAGGCGTAGGGCGGCATGATCGATTCCCCCACCACGCTGCGCGGATCGGCGAGGTGCGCGCGGTGCCATTCGTCCGAATAGCGGTTGCCGACGCGCGCCAGATCCGGCCCGGTGCGCTTGGACCCCCATTGGAACGGGTGATCGTACATGCTCTCTGCCGCCAGGCTGTAATGGCCATAGCGTTCCACCTCGTCGCGGAATGGGCGGATCATCTGGCTGTGGCAGGTGTAGCAGCCCTCGCGCATGTAGATGTTGCGCCCCGACAGCTCGAGCGGGGTGTAGGGGCGCATCCCGTCCACCTTCTCGATCGTGTTGTCGATCCAGAACAAGGGCGCGATCTCGACGATGCCGCCGATGGCGACCGCGACCAGTGCGCCCAGGCTGAGCAGGGTGACGTTGCGCTCCAGCTTCTTGTGGCTGAAGCGAGGTTCAGCGTTGGTATCGGCCATGATCAGGCTTCCTTTGCGACGGCGGCGACGTTGAGGGCCGCTGGAACCAGCGGGCGATCAGCGGCGGCGTTGTGCGGCGTTTCGGTCATCGGCTTTTCTTCGCGGATGTGTCCGGCGATCGTCGCCCAGACGTTGACGATCATCACGATGAAGCCGGTGAGGTAGAGCAGGCCGCCGGTGGCACGGATCAGGTACATCGGATGCATGGCCGCGACCGTTTCGACGAAGCTGTAGACGAGGTAGCCGTCGCTGCCATATTCGCGCCACATGAGGCCCTGCATGATGCCTGCGACCCACATCGAGGCGGCGTAGAAAACGATGCCGATCGTCGCCAACCAGAAGTGCCAGTTGACCATCCGCAGCGAGTAGAGCCGTGGGCGACCCCACAGACGCGGGACCAGATAATAGACACAGGCGAAGGTGATCATGCCGTTCCAGCCCAGCGCGCCGGAATGGACGTGGCCGATGGTCCAGTCGGTATAATGCGACAGGCTGTTGACCCATTTGATCGACATCATCGGGCCTTCGAAGGTGCTCATCCCGTAGAAGGCGAGCGCCATCACCATCATGCGGATGATGGGATCGGTGCGGATCTTGTCCCAGGCGCCGTTGAGCGTCATCAGGCCGTTGATCATCCCGCCCCAGCTGGGCATCCACAGCATGATCGAGAACACCATGCCCAGGGTCTGCGCCCAATCGGGCAGTGCGGTGTAGTGGAGGTGATGCGGACCTGCCCAGATGTACAGGAAGATCAGCGACCAGAAGTGGATGATCGACAGCCGATAGCTGTAGACCGGGCGCTCGGCCTGCTTGGGGACGAAGTAGTACATCATCGCCAGAAAGCCTGCGGTCAGGAAGAAGCCGACCGCGTTATGCCCGTACCACCACTGGGTCAGCGCATCCTGCACGCCTGCGAACGCCGAATAGCTCTTCGATCCGAAGATCGATGCGGGCAGCGACAGGTTGTTGACCACGTGAAGCATCGCCACGGTGATGATGAAGGCGAGATAGAACCAGTTGGCGACATAGATGTGCGGTTCCTTGCGGCGCACGATGGTGCCCAGGAACACCGCCAGATAGGCCAGCCAAACGATCGTCAGCCACAGGTCGACATACCATTCGGGCTCGGCATATTCCTTGGCCTCGGTGACGCCCATCAGATAGCCGGTAGCGGCCAGCACGATGAACAGCTGGTAACCCCAGAAGACGAAGCGGGCCATCGTCGGGAAGGCGAGGCGCGCGCGGCAGGTGCGCTGCACGACGTAGAAGCTGGTCGCGATCAGCGCGTTGCCGCCGAACGCAAAGATCACTGCCGAGGTGTGCAGTGGCCGCAGCCGTCCGAAGGTCGTGTATTCCAGATTCAGGTTCAGCACCGGGAAGGCGAGCTGCAGCGCGATGTACAGCCCGGCGGCCATGCCCGCTGCGCCCCAGAACAAGGTCGCGATGACGCCCCAGCGGACCGGATCGTCATCATATTGTCCAAGGTCTGCGGGCGCCTTCAGGATGCCGCGTGCCATCGCGCCATAATCGGCGCTCGACATGGTGAACCACAATGCCGCCAGGCAGGCGATCATGACGATCGTCATGTGCACCGCAAACGGCCAATCGACCGCCAGTATCGCCATCGCCAACGCCAGCAGAGCCAGCCCCAGCCAGCCACCGGCCTTTAAAACCAAACCATCCATATCCGTGTCCCCGTGCACGCCGGGCCACCGGCCCCGCGCTTCAACTGGGGTTGCTGATGCGCCTGATCGGGCATCGAAACATTGATCCTGATCAAGTTATGTTTTGCGCCGCGTCAATGCGCTGCGGCAGGCCCGGGCGCAGAGATGCGATCGCTCAAGGAGGAGTGATCAACATGAATACCAAGATTGTCCCGCTGGCCGCCATGGCCGTTGCCCTCGCCATTCCCGGCCAGGCCATGGCGCAAAGCGGTGAAGTGCATTTCAAGCTGCTGGGCACGCTGGTGGCGCCCGATGGCAAGATCAAGGATGTGAAGGTGGACCGCATCGGACTGCCTGCAGGGACGCAGACCAAGGCCAATGACAATTTCATCCCCACGGTCGCGATCGAGTATTTCTTCGCCGATTCGGTGTCGGTGGAAACGATCGCCGGGGTGACCCAGCATGACGTCGATGGACGTGGCCCGCTCGCAGGGGCCGGCCTGGTGTCGAACGCCAAGATCGTGCCCGCCACGGTCACGCTGAAATATCATTTCGGCAAGGCTGGCGGCATCCGGCCCTATATCGGCGCAGGTCCCAGCTATTTCATCTTCATCGATGAAAAGCCCGGCGCAACGACGCGGGCGCTCGGGGCGACCAGCCAGAAGATCAACGATACCGTTGGTGCGGCCTTGCAGGCAGGCGTCGATATCCCGGTCAATGACAAGGGCATGTTCGCTTCGGTCGATGTGAAACGCTATTTCATGCGCCCGCTGGCCAGCTGGCGCGCCAATGGTGTCGAGGTGCTGCGCACCCGGCACGAACTGGACCCCTGGGTGATCAGCGCGGGGATCGGCTTCCGGTTCTGACAGGCAGAAGCGTTCAGCCTGCCATCTCTTCCATCGCGGCGCGGTTGTGGATCACGATCTCGCGTCGCGATGGCAGGGCCAGCAGGCCATCGCTCTTCATTCGCGTCAGCTGGCGGCTGGTCGTCTCGATCGTCAGACCCAGAATGTCGGCAATCTGCTGACGCCCGAACGGCAGCTCGAAGCCGTTGAGCGAGCCATCGGCGTTGCAGCCCTGGCCTGACAGGCGGTCGGACATTTCGAGCAAAAACGAGGCGACCTTTTCCGTTGCCGACTTGCGGCCCAGCAGCATCATCCAGTGCCGCGCGCGGTCGAGCTCATCGAGCGTCCGGCGCAACAGCTTCTGCTGGAGGTCGGGATGCTCGCTGGCAAAATCGTCGAAGGCGTTGCGGTTGAAGATGCACACTTCGGCATCGGTCATCGCGGTGACCGAATAGGGGCTTTCCTTGCCGAACGGACGACCGATGAAATCGGAAGGGAAGACGACGCCAACGATCTGCTCGCGCCCGTCCGATGCGGCGACGACCAGCTTGAGCACGCCTTCCAGCACATTGGCGACGACCGGCGCGTCATCGCCTTCCCACAATAGGGTGTGGCCCGACTTGACCTTCTGGCGACGCCCCATCTTGCCCAGCAGCAGCAGTTCATCGGGCGTCAGGCTGGCGCAGATCGCGCGGTTGCGGACAATACAGGATGAGCAATCGTTCATGACGTTCCTCTACGCCCTCCCAGGCTCGATGAACAGGGCGCTGCGCCAGTACGAAATTACCGCGGCGGCAGGCCTGCAAAAGTTACTGCGCTTTCCGCGCCGTTTTCTGCAATCGCAGCGACACCTGCGAAATGGTCGTCCACGATTACGCCAGGCAATGTCAGCTTGGTATCTGTGGTTTCCTGCGATTGTTCCCAGTCGCGTGCATCGGCCCTGCGCCAATACACCTTGTAGCGCGCCGCGCCCGGCACCTTGGCCCAGCTGACCTGCGTGTCGCTGGTCACCGCCCCGCCCAGCATCGCACTGGCAGGGGCGGCAGGGGCGCTGGCGAGCTCGCGGATCACCGCGACGTTGAGCGCGGTGACGCGGGCGAGATAGGGAAAGTCCATCTCGTCGATGGTGTCGCCGAACTTTCGACCGTTCTCCTCGCGGATATCCTGATGCTGGTGGTCGTAATTCTCGACGCCCACGGTGAAGCGGATCGCGGGATAGCCCAGCTCGAGCGCAGGCAGATGATCGCCGCCGCGCGCGAACCGGTCGGGCCTGCGGACGCCAAACACCTCCAGGCCCAGATCGCCGCGTGCCTTGCCGACCCGCTGCGCTGCGCGCATCAGGGCGCGGGAGGGGCCGTCATCCTCGCCGCCGCTGCCGCGCCGCGCCATCGCCTCGACGGTCGATTCAGACGCACGGATACCTTCGGAGAACACCCGCACCCGGTCGCTGACCTTGCGGCCATCCTGACCTTCGGTGTTGCCGACGATATCGTTGTTGAGCAGCGCGCGCACCTGCCAACCGCGTGCGCGCGCGGTTTCCGCGATCAGCCGCCCGCCCCACAATCCCTGTTCCTCGCCCGAAAGCAGCGCATAGATGATTGTCGGCGCGAACTTTTCCTTGCTCAGGATGCGCGCGGCTTCCAGCACCAGTGCGCTGCCCGATCCATCGTCGTTTGCGCCGGGGGCATCGCTGGTGAAATCGGCGACGTCGGACACACGGCTGTCGATATGCGCAGAGATGATGATGATGTCATCGGGGTTGCCGGTGCCCAGCTGGACGCCCAGCACGTTGACGACATTCACGCCGCCCGGGGCGCGCGGTCCGGTGAAGCGGCGGTCGATCTGCTCGACGCGCAGGCAGCCGCCACAGGCCTTGCCGATCTTCGCGAACTCTTCCGCCGCCCAGCGCCGAGCGGCACCAATGCCGCGTGTCGGGTGATCGGGCGAGGACAGGGTATGACGGGTGCCGAAGCCGACCAGCTTTTCGACATCGGCGCGCAGACGCTCCGGCTTGGCCTCGGCTTGCGCCAGCGCAGGCGAGGAGGACAGCAGAACGGCAGCGACCAGCGTTGAGATTTTGTGCATGGCGCGCACGCTGGCTCAATTTTCCAGCGGGTGCAAGGCCTTGTGCGCGTGCTTATTGCCCGGTCTTGAGATACCAGCGGTCGCGGCCTTCCAGCGCCAGTGCGGTGAGCATTCCGCTCATATAGGCCCCGGTGTCGATGCCGATCCGGTTGGTGCACTCCTCGACATCGTCGGTGATGGTGTGGCCATGGACGATCAACTTGTCGTGCGGGGTGTCGTCGATCAGGAAATCCTCGCGGATCCAGCGCAGATCCTTGGGCTTCTGGTTCTCGATCGAGGTGCCGGGGCGGACGCCGGCATGGACGAAGGCATAATCGCCGATCACGATGCGGTCCTCGAAGCGGCGGACGAAATCCAGATGCGCCTGTGGCAGCAGCGTCGGCAGGCGCGCGGTAAGCTCTTCCATCGTCAGCGCGTTATATTCCGCAGGCTCGATGTCATAGCTCAAAATCGTCTCACGACCGCCAATCTTGCAGAAAAAGCGGACCAGTTTTTCATCGCCGCTGACGGCAGCCAGATACACTTCCTCATGGTTGCCCATCAGGAAGTGGGCGTTCTGCCCCAGCGTTTCGGACAGTTCGATGGCACGGTCGATGACACCGGCGCTGTCCGGGCCGCGATCCATCAGATCTCCCAGAAACACGATATGCGTATCGGCAGGGCCGCGCGCGCGGTCGTCCGCCATGATCTGATCGAGCAGCTGATCGAGCAGGTCGCGACGCCCATGAATGTCGCCGATGGCGTAAACGCGCATTCCGTCGGGCAGCATCGCAGAATCGATGGGAGCCACAGGTTTGGGTTTTCTGCGCAGCAAGGCCTTCAGCATTTCGCGTTCGATTCTTCGTTTAACTGTGTCGTGCGTTGCCCCAAGCGGCTGCTATATGCGCCAATTGACGAAAAGTTCAACCGTCAGTTGTTCGCAGGTGCAGCAATGGCACCATGCCCTCCCCCGCAGGGGAGGGCGTGTCGATCATTCCGCTGCGAAAGTCAGCCCCGCCTTGGCGACAAGCCGATTGACCAGATGCTCGCCCAGCGTCGCGCCGGGTGTGGTTATGCCGCCCGCGCTGTCTGGCACATCGTGCACCAGGCACAATGCGCTCTCTGCAATCATCTTGGAGGTCGAGCCATAGCCGGGGTCCTTGTCGCCCTTGACGCCATATTTCTGGGTGGCGCCATCGGGCATCTCGGCGATGAACAGCACATCGTAGAAACCGTTTTCGCGCTCCTCCTTGCTCGGGCCTTCGCCCGGCTTGGGACCGCCTTCGCCGCCCATCATGTCGGTGGTGGCGAGGTGCTTGGCGATGGCCTCGCCCTTTTCGCCGGGGCCGGTCAGCATCATCTCGTCATAGACGAAATCCTGGCCATAGGGATGGCCCAGCAGCGCGTTGGTGCGGTGGACATTCTTGGTGTTGATCGGCGCCATGATGAACGGCGCGGCCCAGCTGCCCAATGCCTCGTCGAGCTCGGGCTTGTTGCCCTTGGGCTGCGCGGGGCCTTCGAAGCCGCCGGCAAGGCTGAACGGGTTGGTCAGATAGCCCAGCAGCGCAGGATCGCGCGCGACCGACGCCATCGTCGCCTTGAGCGAGGCGGCGGTGCCGCCCGAGAACGTGCCCTGCATCGCGCGGACACGGCCCTTGATGCGCGCGGCAGGCTTGCCGAAGCGGGCAAGGCATTCGTTCTGCAGCATCAGCACGCCCAGATCGAAGGGAATCGAATCGAAGCCGGTCGAGAACACGATCCGTGCACCACTGGCCTTGGCGGCGGCGTCGTACTTGTCGATCATCTGCCGCATCCAGGCAGGCTCACCGCACAGGTCGACATAATCGGTGCCATGCTCGGCGCAGGCCGCGACCAGAGGTTCGCCATAGAGCTGGTACGGGCCGACCGTGGTCAGTACGACCTTGGTGCGCATGGCCATCGCCGCGATGCTGGCGGCATCATCGGCATCGGCAATCACCACCGGCGTGTCGGCGGGCAGGCCCATTTCGGCAAGCACCGCCGCCATCTTTTCGGCCGAGCGCGCGGCAACGGCCCATTTGGGGGCATCGCCACCCTGGCCATATGTCTTCTGCAGATATTCGGCGACCAGCCGTCCGGTAAAGCCGCTGGCACCATAGACGATCACATCGAATTCACGGTTCTCTCTGGACGACATCGGCTCTCTCCTGGTGTTTTGATTGTTGTTGATATTGTGGTTCAAAGTCGGGGCAGTGTCACGCCGCGCTGACCCATGTATTTGCCTGCGCGGTCGGCATAGCTCGTCTCGCACGGCTCGTTCCCCTTGAGGAACAGGAACTGGCACGCGCCTTCATTGGCGTAGATCTTGGCGGGCAACGGGGTCGTGTTGCTGAACTCCAGCGTCACATGACCCTCCCAACCGGGCTCGAGCGGGGTCACGTTGACGATGATACCGCAGCGCGCGTAGGTCGATTTGCCCAGGCAGATTACCAGCACGTCGCGCGGCACACGGAAATACTCGACCGTGCGTGCCAGCGCGAAGCTGTTCGGCGGAATGATGCAGACATCGGTCTTGCGGTCGACAAAGCTGTTGGGATCGAACTGCTTGGGGTCGACCACCGAGGAATTGACGTTGGTGAAGATCTTGAACTCGTCCGCCACCCGCGCGTCATAGCCGTAGGACGACAGGCCGTAGGAAATGCAGCCATCGCGCCGCTGGGCTTCGACGAACGGCTCGATCATGCCGCTGTCCTGCGCCTGGGTGCGGATCCATTTGTCGGAAAGGATGGACATCGCTGAAAAATCTCCTGCATCCGTTCAGCCTGAGCTTGTCGAAGGCCCCGCTATGCGGCTGGCGTGGGCGCGCTGCCTTCGACAGGCTCAAGCTGAGCGGGGTTGGGTAAGGGTGGCTGGTTCATTCCAGATTGGCCGGGCCAAAGGCCGCTGGCAAGAGCACCGAGAGCCGGTGTTCGATACTGCCGGTGGCATGGCCGGAATAGACGATGGGATCGGTGCCGCCCAGTTGCGCCAGCTCGTTCATGACCTGCCTGCAGCGACCGCATGGCGTGACGGGAGCCGCGGTGGGCGCCAGCTGACCATCCTCGCCCAATGGCCCGCCCATGATCGCGACCTCGACAAGCCCCGTGCGGCGGCCCTGCAGATTGGCGACAATCGCAGCGGAGGTTTCCGCGCAGATAGCGAGGCCATAGCTCGCGTTCTCGAAATTGCTGCCGGTGATGATCGTGCCATCGTCGAAGCGGAAGGCCGCGCCGACATGGAAGCCCGAATAGGGCGCATAGGCCGTCAAAGCCGCCTGGCGGGCTGCGTCGAGAAGTGCCTGTCTGGCCGTTGGTTCACTCATGGTCGCACCACATTCCAGCGCACGCCCTGCGGCGCGCCGTTGATCCGGTAAAAGCTGCTCGATTGCCACATCACCCAGCGCTTGGCGGCATAATCGGGGGGCACGAAATCACCGATCAGCCACACTGTCCGCGCCAGCCCGTCGCTGATCTGGTATTCGTCCTCGAAATCGCGGCCAATGCGCAGCAGCGCAGGCTTGCCGGCATGGTTCTCGATCTGGTTGAGGAAGGTGTTGAGTTCGCCCAGCAGCATGGCGCGGTCGGGCCGGGTCTTGCACGCCTCGTCAAGTTCCAGGCTGACGACCGGGGGCAGCATTTCGGGGTCGCGCGGGACGGTGGTGATGAACTGCTCGGCCTGCGCCGCTTCGTCCGCGCACAGGCTGAATTCGTGCACAGCGCCTGACCGCATGCCTGCAGAGCGGGCACCCTTGAGGTTGGCGGCAAAGCGCGGGTCGCGAAGGCGCCCGCCCGCGCTGGCGCGCACATAGGCAAAGTCCGCACCCATGGCCGCCAGGGTGGGCCACGCCAGATCGCCGTCTGCGGCGCTGACATAGAGGCCCTGCACCGGATAATCCTTGCGTGCAGGCGCCCAGCCGGTGATGCCACCCCAGATCAGCCCGCCCAGCACCGCGATCAGCAGTGCTAGCAGCCCAAGGCCGATGGTCCATCGTTTCAGCGTCGAGGTTTGCATGGCGGCTCTGGTCAGCCCTTGATGTGCAGCACGCAGATCAGCGTGAACAGCCGGCGCGCGGTGGGAAAGTCGATCTCGATCTTGTCCTGCAACCGCTCGACCAGCAGTTCTGCCGCTTCGTTGTGGACGCCGCGCCGCGCCATGTCGATCGTCTCGATCTCCTGCGCAGTGGCCTTGCGGATGGCCTGGTAATAGCTGTCGCAGATCGCGAAATATTCGCGGATCGGGCGGCGAAAGCGGCCCAGCGCCAGCACCAGCGTTTCGAGGTGGGCGCCATCCTCGCGGGCGATGGTGATCGCAAGACGCCCCTCGAAGACCGCCAGGCTCAGTCGGAAGGGCCCTGCATAGCCATCGGGATAGTCCTTCAGCGGCTTGAAGAAATTGTCCTCGATCAGGTCGAAAATGGCGATGCGCCGTTCCTGCTCGATATCCGCATTGCGCCACAGGATGGTCTGCTCGTCGAGCTCGACATGAATGATGCGCGGATCGGACATAGAGCGCAGTCTTTCACCCATGCTTTGCCAAGGGGCAAGCGGAAAAACCCGGCAGCCCCGCTGTCCCCGGCCTTGTCCACACGATTATTGGCCCCAGTGCCTTGCGCGCCACAGCGCCAGCGGCGAATATGGCCGGATGGTCCAAGACACTCTTCTCCAGTCCGCTCCCCCGATCGGCCTGCCGCCGCAGATCGCTGCACCGCTCGCGCGCGATACGCCCGAGGCCAAGCTGCCGCGCAATATCGAGGCAGAGGCCGCGTTTCTGGGCGCGCTGCTGATCGACAATCGCATTGCCGAAGAGGTCGGCGCGCGGCTGAAGGCGGAGCATTTCTTCGAGAGCGTCCACCAGCGGCTGTATGCACAGATCATGCGGCTGATCGACAAGAACGTGACCGTCACCCCGGTAACGCTCAAGCCGTTCTTCGAAAGCGATGCCGGCCTCGCCGAACTGGGCGGCATGCGCTACCTGGCCCGGCTGACCGGCGATGCCGGCGGCCTCATCGGCGCGCGCGACTTTGCCGAGCAGATCTACAACCTGGCGCTGCTGCGCGAGCTGGTACAGGTGGGACGCACCCTGGTCGACAAGGCGATGGACACCAGCGAGGAAGTCGATCCGCTCAGCCAGATCGAGCAGGCCGAAGCGGCGTTGTACAATGTTGCGCAGGGCGAGGGCGACACCAGCGGCGCGGTGCATTTCAACGTTGCGGTCGGCGCGGCGCTGGGCATGGTCGAAAAGGCGCTGAACAGCGGCGGGCACGTGTCGGGCGTGACCACGGGTCTGACCGATCTCAACGCCAAGATCGGCGGCCTCCACCCGTCCGACCTTCTGATCCTCGCGGCCCGTCCCGGCATGGGCAAGACCTCGCTCGCCACCAACATCGCGTTCAACGCGGCGTCGCGCTGGCGGCTCGACAAGGCGGCAGGCATTGCCGACGACAAGAATGTGGGCGCGAAGACCGCGTTCTTCAGCCTCGAAATGTCGTCCGACCAGCTGGCGACGCGTATTCTGGCGGAACAGTCGCGGATCAGCTCCGAAAAGCTGCGTATGGGGCAGATCGCGCGCAACGAGTTCCAGCGGCTGGTGACCGCCTCGCAGGAGCTCGAAGACCTGCCGCTGTTCATCGATGATACGCCGGGTCTTACGATTGCCGCGCTGCGCGCCCGCGCACGCCGGCTGAAGCGCAAGCACGATATCGGTTTCATCGTCGTCGATTACCTTCAGCTGCTGCAGGGCACGGGGCGCAACGAGGGGCGCGTCAACGAAATTTCGGAGATCAGCCGCGGCCTGAAGACGCTGGCCAAGGAACTGCAGGTGCCGGTGATGGCTCTGTCGCAGCTCAGCCGTGCGGTGGAAAGCCGCGAGGACAAGCGCCCGCAGCTGTCGGATCTGCGCGAATCGGGATCGATCGAGCAGGACGCCGATATCGTGCTGTTCATCTATCGCGAGGAATATTACCGGCTGATGGTCAAGCCCGACGGCCCGATCATGGACCCCAAGACGGCAGCGGACGAAGAGATCAACCAGAAATACCAGGAGTGGGAAGACAAGTTCAGCCCCACCGCCAACAAGGCGACCGTGATCGTCGCCAAGCAGCGCCACGGTTCGACCGGCAACGTCCAGCTGCGCTTCGAGAGCGAGATTACCAAGTTCAGCGATCTGGCACGCGAGGATTATCTGCCGGGCGGATTTGACGAATAGGCCACGAAGCAATGACCCGGATCGGCAAGCTGCAGGACAAGATGCTGCGCGGCGGTTCACTGAGCTTTGCGGAGTTTGAACGGCTGCTGGCGGCATATGGTTTCGTGCTCGACCGGGTGAAGGGAAGCCACCACATCTTCAAGCACCCCGGTATTGCCGATCGCATCAACGCTCAACCGGACGGCAAGTCGGCCAAACCCTATCAAGTCCGCCAGTTTGTCGTTATAGTCGAGGCTAACGGGCTTTCGCTGGATGACAAGGCATGACACCGCACTACCACATCAACCTGTTCTGGTCGGTCGAGGACGGATGCTGGATAGCAGACGTCCCCGACCTGAAGCATTGCAGCGCGCATGGGGCTACCCCGGAACAGGCAGCAGCAGAGGTCGCAATCGCGATCGAGGCTTTTGTGGAAAGCCTTGAAGCGGATGGCCTTCCAGTGCCGGAACCGCGCTATCGTCCTGCCTATCACAACGTTCGCGCCGCCTAACCCCGCACCACCGTCATCAGATAGTTCAGCGCCAGATTGTCGCTGAGGTGCAGGCCCTTCAAGGGATCCCAGGCGATGCCGCGCGTGTCGGTGACGGTGAGGCCTGCTGCATGAAGGTGCTCGGTCAGCTCTTCGGGCGTCAGGAACTTGTGCCAGTCGTGCGTGCCGCGCGGCACCTGGCCCAGCCGTTCGGCCGCTTCCACCAGCATGATCCGCGACATGGCGGTGCGGTTGGGGGTGGAGAGCAGCATCAGCCCGCCGGGCGCAAGCGCGCGTTCCAGCGCAGCGATGAACGTCGCCGGGTCGGTCACATGCTCGATCACCTCCATCGAGGTGACAAGATCGAAGGTTTCGCCTTCGAGCGTCTCGATATCGGCGCAGCGGTAATCGATCGTCAGGCCGACGGCTTGCGCATGCGCGCTGGCAGCAGCGACGTTTTCCGACGCTGCATCGAGCCCGGTGACGGTAGCGCCCAGCCGGGCGAGCGGCTCGGCGAGCAGGCCTGCGCCGCAGCCGACGTCGATCGCGCTCCTGCCCGTCAGCGGCTTGCGCGCGCTGCCCGCCTCTGGCCAGTGATGGTCGATGGCATTGCGGATATAGGCCAGCCGCACCGGGTTCAGCTTGTGCAGCATCGCCGATTCGCCCTTCGGGTCCCACCATTCCGCTGCCAGCCGCCCGAAATGCGCCGCCTCTTTGGGGTCTATGGTCCCGTTGCGCGGCGCGTCCGTGCCGTTACGTGTTTCGATGGTTCCGGTGCTTGCGTTCATCATGGGGCCTCTCTATGGCAGCGCCCGACTATAGGGGCGAACTTCGCATAAGGGAAAGAACGAACGGCCAATGGCACGGATCGTGATGAAATTCGGCGGCACTTCGATGGCCGGAACCGAGCGCATCCGCAGGGTGGCGCGCATCGTCAAGCGTCAGCAGGACGCGGGGCACGAGGTGGCCGTGGTCGTCTCTGCCATGGCGGGCGAGACCGACCGGCTGGTCAATTTCTGCCGCGAGGCCAATCCGCTGTACGATCCGGCAGAATATGACGTGGTCGTCGCCAGCGGCGAGCAGGTGACCAGTGGCCTGCTGGCCATCGCGCTGCAGGCACTGGGGGCGCAGGCGCGCAGCTGGCTGGGCTGGCAGCTGCCGATCCACACGGTCGAGGCGCATGCCAAGGCGCGTGTCGAAACCATCGATGCCGATGCCCTGATCGCCGAAATGCAAAAAGGCGTGATCGCCGTCATCCCCGGCTTCCAGGGCGTCAGCGATGCCGGACGGATCACCACTCTGGGGCGTGGCGGATCGGACACGTCTGCTGTGGCAGTGGCAGCGGCGGTCAAGGCCGACCGGTGCGATATCTATACCGATGTCGACGGCGTCTACACCACCGACCCGCGCATCGTCGCCAAGGCGCGCAAGCTGCAGCATGTGACATACGAGGAAATGCTTGAGCTGGCGAGCGTCGGGGCCAAGGTGCTGCAGACCCGGTCGGTGGGCCTTGCGATGAAGGAGCGCGTGCGCGTTCAGGTGCTCTCCTCGTTCATCGACGATGATGCGCCTGCGGCAGACACGATCCCCGGCACGATGATCGTCAGCGATGAAGAACTGGAAGGAATGGACATGGAACGCCAGCTGATCACCGGCATTGCGCACGACAAGAACGAAGCCAAGATCACGCTGACCCGCGTGCCGGACAAGCCAGGCGCGGTCGCGAACATCTTCGGCCCGCTGGCGGAAGCCGCGATCAACGTCGACATGATCATCCAGAATGTCGGTCGCGACAAGGGCGAGACCGACGTGACCTTCACCGTGCCGCGCGCCGATCTGGCCCGGTCGCTGGACCTGCTGGAAGCTGCGAAGGAATCGATCGGTTTCAACCGCATCATCCCCGATACCAATGTCGCCAAGATTTCGGTGGTTGGCGTCGGCATGAAGAGCCATGCTGGCGTGGCATCGACGATGTTTAAGGCGCTGGCCGATCGCGGCGTCAATATCGTCGCCATCTCGACCAGCGAGATCAAGGTCAGCGTGCTGATCGAGGAAGACTATACCGAACTGGCCGTGCGCGTGCTGCACACGGCTTATGGGCTGGACGCAGTCGAGGCGTAACCGGCAAGCGCCCCTTCCCTTGCGGGGAGGGGCCCAACAAGGATCGATGATGAACCACCCCCTCACGCACAGCGCCATGGCGCGCGGCACGGCCTTTCTGGGCAGCGAGACCGCGATCCTGTGCGGCGCGATGAGCTGGGTGTCTGAACGCAACCTTGTCTCGGCCATCTCGAACGCGGGAGGCTTTGGCGTGATCGCGTGCGGGGCGATGACGCCCGCATTGCTCGATGCCGAGATTGCCGCGACCAAGCTGCTCGCGAAGCGACCGTTCGGCGTCAACCTCATCACCATGCACCCGCAGCTGATGGAGCTGATCGCGGTGTGCGCATCGCACCAGGTCAGCCATATCGTGCTCGCCGGCGGCCTGCCGCCCAAGGGCAGCATCGAGGCGATCAAGGACGCCGGTGCCAAGGTCGTGTGCTTTGCCCCGGCGCTCGCGCTGGCGAAGAAGTTCATTCGCTCAGGCGTCGATGCGCTGGTGATCGAGGGCATGGAAGCAGGCGGTCACATCGGCCCGGTATCGACCAGCGTGCTGGCGCAGGAAATCCTGCCTGAAGTCGCGCACGAGGTGCCGGTGTTCGTCGCAGGCGGCATCGGACGGGGCAGCGCGATTGCAGCCTATCTGGAGATGGGGGCATCAGGCGTTCAGCTGGGCACCCGCTTTGTCTGCGCGCATGAATCGATTGCGCACCCTGCGTTCAAGAAGGCGTTTCTGCGCGGCAACGCGCGCGATGCCATCGCCAGCGTGCAGGTCGATCCGCGGCTGCCGGTGATCCCGGTACGCGCGCTCAAGAACAAGGGCACCGAGGAATTCACCGCCAAGCAGCGCGAAGTTGCTGCCCTGCTCGATGCGGGCGGCATCGACATGACCGAGGCGCAGCTGCAGATCGAGCATTTCTGGGCAGGCGCGCTCCGCCGCGCGGTGATCGATGGCGATGTCGAGAACGGATCGGTGATGGCGGGCCAGTCGGTCGGCATGGTGACGCGCGAGGAAAGCGCCGCCGAGATCATCGCCACGTTAATGGACGAGACCGAAGCGGCGCTGGCGCGCTGATCCACAGCGCGCCAGCCACAGGTTACGGGTTGGGGTCGGGCAATGGCCTGGTGCCAGCCGGGGGCTCAGTGGGTTCGGAAATCGATTCGGAAGGCGCCGGTGTCGGGTCCTCGGGACCCGTGGCAGCGCCGGTCATCCAGATGATGCTGAGCGCCAGAATGGCAAGCCCGGTCGAGATCAGCAGGACGTAGCGGACAATGCCGCGCTTCTGGCCACCACTGGCGTCTTCGGTGTTCATCTCAACTTCTTCGCCGTGTCTGATCATGGCCAACCTCCTCTGGTAGATAGACCATAGCTACGGGAAAGGGGCCGAAACGTTCCGTCGCTATGCCTTGGGCGCAGCGGTATTGAACAGAAACCATATGGCGATTGTGACTAGCCCGATCGCAAGGATATGGCGTGTGCTGCGCATCCTGCCCGGTTGTTGCAGCAGCGGATACAGCTGTGCTGCAAGCACTACGATGGTCAGATGGACCGCCGTCGCCACCGCCAGGCTGATCGCGGTGAGCATGAGGCCCCAGGCCAGCGCCGCCCCCGTGTCCGGCACGAAGCGCGGCACGATGGCGACATAGAACAGCGCTGCCTTCGGGTTCAGGATGTTGGTGATGACGCCCCGCTGGAAGTATCGCACGCCAGAGCTGCCGGTCTCGGGGGTGCCTGCGGGCGAGGTTTCGGCTTCGCCCCGCCATGTTTCCCAGGCGAGGTAGAACAGATAAGCCGTGCCAGCCCAGCGCAGCGCATTCCAGATCACGGGGTTGGCGGCCACCAGTGCGGCAAAGCCCAGGGCCGCCGCCACGCCGATCAATGCCAGCCCCAATGCGACCCCCGCCACGGCCGCCAGCCCGGCACGTCTGCCGCTGCCCAGCGTCAGGGCCGCCAGATAGGCCATGTTCGGCCCTGGCGTCAGTTCGATCAGCAGCACCGTGGCGAGATAGCTTGTCAACATCGGCCAACAGCCTAGTCTGCTGGTCAACAAGCGCAATGATCGCGCCCAGGAGAGCCGCCGGAATGTTGAAACGCGAAGAGTCCCATGTCTTTGCCCATGCAATCGAACATGTCGTCGCCTGCTGGACGGATGAGGCCTTTCTCACCGCGATGATGGCGGATCAGGGGTCGCGCGATGTGGTGGTAACCGTGGAGCGGCCCGAGCCGGGGCTGATCCATATCGCGATCACGCGTCAGGTGCCCGTCGATGCGCCAATGATGATTCGTTCGGTGATCGGGTCGTGGCTCTCCCTCACGCAGCGCGATGTCTGGCAGCAGCAAGCAGACGGCAGCTGGACCGCTGTGCGCGATGCCAAGCCCAAGGGTCTGTCTGCAGAAGGTCAGGCGATGCTGACGCTGAACCCGCAGAAGGATGGCGGCACGCAGTGCCAGGCCACGGTCAGCGTGCAATCGCGCGCGCCGATGGTCGCCGCGATGGTCGAGGCGCTGATGCTGGAAGACAGCACGCGGCTGCTGAAACAGGAATTCGATGCCATCGACGCATCGGCTAACGCATGAGGGAGAGGTAACATGACGACGACCGGGGGGTGCCTGTGCGGCGCGGTGCGCTATGAAATCGAAGGAGATCCGCTGCTCACGGCGGTGTGCCACTGCCGCAACTGCCAGAAACAGGCGGGCAGCGCGATGTCGGTGCTGATCGGCGTGCGCGACGAGCAGATCGCGATCACGGGTGACCTCACCACCTATCAGGACGCCGGGGAAAGCGGCGATCCGGTCTATCGCCGCTTCTGCGGGACGTGCGGATCGCCGATCCTGTCCGACCTGCCCAGCCAGCAGGGGATGCACTTCGTCAAGGCAGGCACGCTCGACGATGTCAGCGCGCTGGACCCCAAGATGCACTTCTGGACCGTCAGCGCCCAGCCCTGGGTGCGCTTTGGCGAAGATGCGGTGAAGTTCGACAAGACGCCGGGCTAGGGTGGAGCTTCGCGGCTAACCGCCGCGCGCCTCGTCGCGCTTGGCGGCCATCTGTCCGCCCATCGCGCCGACCATTTCGAACAGCTTGACCGGGTCGCTCATCCGCAGCCTGGCGATCATGTCCTCGATCCCTTCTGCGACCAGAATTTCCGCGTCGCCGGCAGCGATGCCCTCAAGGATTCGTGCGGCGCATTCGGCAGGCTCCATGCCGTTGGCGATGGCGCTGTCGGTCTGGCCGTGCGCGCTGCCATCGCCGGACAGCGCATTGGCGGATACTTCGGTTCGGATCGAGCCCGGCAGCACGGTGTGCACCTTCAGCCCGTAGTGCAGCTCGGTCTCGGAACGAAGCGCGTCGAGATAGCCGATCAGCCCATGCTTGGCAGCGCAATAGGCCGTGCGCAAAGGCACACCGGCGCGGCCTGCGACCGAGGATATGCCGACGATCAATCCGGCCTTGCGCGCGGTCATGTGCGGCAGCAGCAGCTGCGTCAGCCAGATCGGGGCAAGCAGATCGACCGCGATGATCCGGTCGTAGACCTCGAGCGCGCTGTCGATGGCCAGCGCTCGCTGGCTGATCCCGGCATTGTTGATCAGCCCATCGACATGGCCCTGCCAGGCGATCGCCTGCGCAACGACTCCGGGGAGCGCGTCCTTGTCAGTGGTCTCGAACGGCAGGACATGGGCCGGCGTGGGCAGCCGGTCGGCAACCGCCTGTAACGCATCGGTGCGGCGACCCGAAAGGATGATATCAGCGCCGCGCGCTGCAAAGGCTTCTGCCAGCGCCTCGCCAATCCCCGACGACGCCCCGGTGATCCAGATGACCTTGCCTGTATAGTCCATGTTGATCCTGCTCCTGGTCTGTTTGACGCCCATCAAAGAGTGCCAGCGGCTGCACGGCAAGCAAAAAGCGGGTGTCCGGACACCCCTGGCATCTGGCCTTGTCACGCGCGTATTGTGGCAGTAAGACGCCCATCCGCTCCAGCTATAGTGCAGGACCCTACGGTTTCATGACTTCCGCCTATCCAACTGCCCGCCCGGTGATCTCCGCAACCGGCCTTTTCAGTCCCGCCGACTCCATCAGCAACGATGAACTGGTCGCGAGCTTCAACGCCTATGTTGCGCAGCATAACCTGCACAATGCTGCGGCCATCGAAGCCGGAGAGATGAGCGCGCTGCAGCCTTCGTCGGTCGAGTTCATCGAGAAGGCGAGCGGCATCAAGGCGCGCAAGGTGCTGTCCAAGGCGGCGATTCTCGACATCGATGTCATGTGCCCCCGCTTTGACGAGCGGCCCAACGAGCAGATTTCCGTGCTCGCCGAAATCGGCGTGGCTGCCGCGCGCGATGCTTTGGCGCGGGCCGGACGCGCTGCCAAGGACGTCGATGCGGTGCTGGTCGCCTGCTCCAACCTGCAGCGCGCCTATCCTGCGATCGCGATCGAGGTGCAGGATGCCTTGGGCATCGAGGGCTTCGGTTTCGACATGAACGTTGCCTGCTCGTCTGCTACCTTCGGCATCCAGACCGCGGCGGACTTCATCCGCGCAGGAAACGCCCGATCGGTGCTGGTGGTGAGCCCTGAAATCTGTTCGGGGCATCTCAACTGGCGCGACCGGGACAGCCATTTCATCTTCGGCGATGTCGCCACCGCCGTGCTGGTGGAAGATGCGGAATTTGCGCCTGCGCAGCATTGGGACATCCTGGGCACCCAGCTCAAGACGCGATTTTCGAACAACATCCGCAACAATTTCGGTTTCTTGAACCGCACCGCGCCCGAAACCCGCGACAGCGCCGACAAGCTGTTCGTCCAGGAAGGCCGCAAGGTGTTCAAGGAAGTGGTGCCGATGGTGGGTGAATTGATCACCGATCATATCGCCCGGTTGGGGATCGCCCCCGACCAGCTGCGCCGCCTGTGGCTGCACCAGGCCAATGCCGGGATGAACCGGCTGATCGCGCAGCGCGTGCTGGGCCACGAGGCGAGCGAGGACGAGAGCCCGACGGTGCTCGATACCTATGCCAACACCTCGTCGGCCGGATCGATCATTGCCTTCCACCTGAACCACGAGGATCTGCAGGCAGGCGACATCGGCCTGATCTGCTCGTTCGGCGCGGGCTATTCGGCAGGATCGGTGGTCATCCGCAAGGCGGGCTGAGCCAATGGCCGTGACGGTCGAGACACTGCCCGCCAGCCGCATCGGCGGGGCGATCGACGCGCTGGCCGCCCTGCGCATCGCGGTGTTCCGTGAATGGCCGTATCTGTATGATGGCGATCTCGTGTACGAGCGCGGCTATCTCGCCGCGTTTGCTGCAGCACCGCATGCGGTGCTGGTTGTCGCACGCGATGGCGACACTATCGTCGGGGCGGCGACGGCGTCACCGCTCGCGGCACAGAAGGCCGAGTTTCTCGCTCCGTTCGTGGCGCAAGGCTGGGATGTCGGACGCAGCTTCTATTTCGGGGAATCGGTGCTGCTGCCGGGCTATCGCGGGCGGGGCATCGGCCACGCGTTTTTCGATCACCGCGAGACAGCCGCAAGGGCGGCAGGGGCGTCCGTCGCCACCTTCTGCGCGGTCCAGCGCCCCGCCGATCATCCGCTGCACCCGCCGGAATACCGCCCGCTCGATGCGTTCTGGATGCAGCGGGGCTATGCGAAGGTCGAGGGGATGACCACCAGCTTGGACTGGCTCGACGTCGGCGAGGCCCACGAGACCGCACATTCGATGCAGTTCTGGGCGCGCAACCTTTAGCGCCCCCGCAATCCGGCTTTCGCCGGAGAACGGGGGCTTGGAAGGTGGCTCAGCCCTCCTTGGGCATCTTCACCTTCGGCTTGGTCGCGAACGGCTTGATGCCGAACTCGGGATAGACCTCGCTGGGGTAATAGAACACGCCATCCTTGGCGACCATGCGGATGGCCTTGATCGCCTTCAGGTCCTTGGTGGGATCACCCTGGATCAGGAAGAAATCGGCATATTTGCCCTTTTCGATGCTGCCCAGCGACTGATCCTGCTTGAGATACTGCGCCATGTCATAACTCGCGCGGCGCAGGATCTGCGCAGGCGTCATCCCGGCCTTCTGGTAGAGTTCCAGCTCGCGATGATAGGTGAAGCTGCCACCCATGTCGGTGCCGGGGATGAGGAAGATGCCGGCCTCGTGCATCTTGCGGATGGTGGCTGCGACCTGATCGAACGCACCGCTGTACGCCTTGTCATCGGCGGCACTGGCAATGTTCGACCACGCCTGCTTGGAACTGCGCTGCACGCCGATGGGCATGTGGTCGACATAATCGACCATGCCCGGATTGATCTTGCCGTTGCGCGCCAGCAGCAAAGACTCATGGATCGCGAAGGTCGGATCGATGGTGACCTTGTTGTCGACCATCGCGCGGATCGTGGCATTCACCCGGCCGCTGTTGAGGTCCAGACCCGGCAGGCGCTTCAATGCGGTCAGGCGCAGCAGCGTGCGCGTGTCCTCACCCGGCTCGAGCACCCAGCCCAGCATCACCTGGTTGATGTGCGTCATCTCGTCATAACCCGCGGCGATCATCGCATCGGCGTTGGTGAACGCAGGCACATGGCCCATCACGTGCAGCCCCAGTGCCTTGGCTTCCTTGACCAGCGCCGGGATCCAATCGGGGTTCATGCTGTTGTAGATCTTGATCGCCTGATAATCGCGCGCGGCATAGAAGCGGGCGGCGTCGAGCGCCTCCTGCTGGCTGTTGACGAGCTTGCCGTTGTTCGAGCTGAACGGGCTCTTGCCCTCGATAAAGCCCGACTTGGTGATGCGCGGGCCTGCCAGCACGCCGCTTTCGATCCGCTCGACCAATCCATCGAGCACGTCGATCTCGTTGCCCATGTCGCGCACCGATGTGATGCCCGCCAGAATGTTGAGCATCGCGTCTTCCTGGCCGATATGGCCGTGCATCTCGTACAGACCAGGCACCAGCGTGCCGCCATTGCCATCGATGGTCACCTCGCCCTCGGTCGCAGGACTGTTCACGGGAAGCACAGCAGCGATGTGGCGACCGCGCACCACGACGCTCTTCGGTTCGGTCAGCGCCATGGCGACAGGATCGAACAGCCGCACATTGGTAATCCGCACCGGCACCTTGTAGCTGTTGGCCGCCTTGGCCTGCATCTTCACGAAGCGTTCGGTCGAATATTTGACCGCCAGATCGCGCAGCTTGATGTCTTCGCTCTCAAAGCCCTTGCGAACGAACACGGCGCGTGGGCTGATCGCGGCGAACAGCGTGCCGGTGTCGTCGAGCAGGAAATAGCCGGGGTCCAGATCGTTGCCGGACAGCGCATAGGCGGTCACCGTCATGGCGCCCGCCGTGCCGCTGACCTGCACCTTCTCCAGTTCGCCCAGGGTGAGCGCCCCGCCCGGCAGTGCGGGAATGGAGCGGTCGTCATCGGCGAGCAGCGCGCGGGCATAGAGACCGGCGGCCCAGGGGCTGGCTTCCTGCGCGACATAGATCGCCTGGCCCTTGGGCTTGGCGGTGCCGCTGCCGGTCGAATCGGTCCAGCGCGCGGTACCGCGCTGCATGGAAAAGCTTTCGTTGATCGCGTTGCCGAAGGTGGAATTTCCGGTGATCTTCCATGAAACCGGCATGCCCTGGGCATCCAGTTTCAACTCTTCCTTCATCGTCGGCCCACGGCCGTTGTTCTTGTAATCATAGTCGATCTTGACCGTATCACCGCTGCGCACGACATCGAGATGCCCGACGCGGGTGCCCCCGATGATGACGGTGTAGTTTTCGGTGGCGTCCTGCGCCTGTGCGACAGTGCACAAGGGCGAGATCGCCAGTGCAAGCGCGATGGAGCCGAATTTCAAATTGCGAACGGCCACGGCCAATCCTTCCCTGCGAAGATTTTTATCTGCGCAGACAATGGGCTAGCCGATGGTGCTTGGCAAGCGGGGCAATTTCAAATCCTCCCCAAGCTGTGCTCGGGGAGGATCTGGCAAAGGTCATCCAACAGGGGAACCCTGTGCGATGCTGAGTTCCGCCATCAACGCATTGCGGTCTTCTGCGGCGACGGCCATGACATGCTCGCGGACCTCATCGGCGCGCCGTGCGATCGCCTTGTTCGCCTGGTCCTTGCCTTGGGCGCAACGACCGTTGGTCGAGCCCTCGATCATCTTGGTGGGCACCAGGGTGCGGACGACATGGCTGCCCTGGCCTGCCGGCGCCTGAAGATGCCGCTCGACGGCGATCTCGGCCTTCCAGATGCATCGCGCCGAGTTGGGACGGTTGGGGGCCATGTTGCCGATCTGGCGATAGCTGACCATCGTCTTGGGCTGATAGACTGCCGTTACCTGACGCTCGCCGTGGGGGACCTCCACCTGATGGCGGATGTCTTGAAAATCGGACGCGTGTGCGGTGATGCTGAGTCCTGCGACTGACAATGCCGCGATCGTTGCGGTCTTTATGGTTTTCATACGTGTGTCCTTTCCAATGGATGTTTGCATTGGTCGGGATGCGCGGGGATTTTGATCTGAAGACCGGGCCGAAAGCCCGGGATGTTGCGCATCCCGTAGCGGTCCGACATCACGCAGCATTGGGGTATGCTGTGTCAGAGGGGCCCGGCCCGCTGCGAGGAACATGAGGACGCCACCCGGTCTTGTCAACCACCTCTTGCCCAGGAAAAATGCTGCGCAGCATTGTGCGCTGGCAGAGCCATCAGATGTTGCGGGCGAATGCCAGAACTTCCACTCTCAGATTGGGGTGTGCTTCTGCGACCTTTGCGCAGATTGTCTCGTACAGCGCATCGCCAGGCGCGGTGTGGCCGTCGCGATACGCCATCGACCATTCGCCGAACTCGCGCTGGCTCACCGACTTGCGTGAGAGCACGACCTGGCCCCGATGGCGCGGGTCCTGGCTGATGCGGTTGTAGGTTGCCGCAACGGCGTCGGCAGGCCCTTCAAGCACTTGCAAGAAGCGCTTTCCGTTGAACAACAGCATGCCAGTGATGTCATTGGCTTGATTGTTTCGGCGCGCAGCTGCCAATATATGCGACAGATTCACCGACTGAGACGGTGAAACGGTGCTGATGTACAACAGCTGTTCTAGCGGGGCTTCATCAGACATAGGTTATTGATAGGATTGGCAGGTTAACGACAAGTAAAATGGAAATTTACTTGATAGAAGAAGTAGATCAATTCTATTTTTCAGAACACCGGGTCGTTCGCACCGTTGTCATCCGCAATGCCCGGCAGCGGCGATACATCGCTGTGGATTCCACATTCGGTCTTGTCCCAGCCCTTCCAGCGACCCGAGCGCGGATCTTCGCCCGGCGCGACCTTGCTGGTGCAGGGCGCACAGCCGATCGACGGATAGCCCTGCGATTCGAGCGGATGGCGCGGCAGGTCATGCTCGGCGAAATATGCATCGAGCATGTCCTTGCCCCAGCTGGCGAGCGGGTTCAGCTTGAACCGGCCCTGCGCATCGCTGGTGTCGATCTCGAAGCGCGGCAGGCCCTGGCGAGTCGCGGACTGGAAGCCCTTGCGGCCCGTGATCGAGCCATCATAGCCGAGCAGCGCCTTGGCGAGCGGACGCACCTTGCGGATTTCGCAGCACCCATCGGGGTCGTAAGACCAGCGCAGGCCGTTGCCATCCTGCGCAGCGACCTCGTCGGCGTCGGGTGTCAGCATGACCAGGTTGGTGAGACCAAGGCGTTCGACCAGCGTATCGCGATAGGCCACCGTTTCGGGGAAGTGCTTTTGCGTGTCCAGAAACAGCACCGGCAGTGTCGGATTGATGCTGGCCACGATGTGCAGCAGCACCGCGCTTTCGGCGCCAAAGGACGATACGACCGCCAGATCGCCGACCAGCCCGTCGCGGATGACAATCCGCATCATCTCGGCCGTGTCGGTTCCGCGGAACATGTTGTTCAGGCGGATCGCGTCGCTTTCGGTGAAGCGAGGCTTGAGGTCGATCTGGTCACGGATTCGCTGGCCTGTCTGTGGCTGGGTATCGACCTGCCTCATGGTGCCACCTTGTGCCGCTTGGCCCAGATTGCAGCGACGCCGTCGCTGGTGTTCTGATAGAAATCGGGGAAGAACCCTTCGGCTGCCTTCACATCGTCCAGGTTGAGCGGCTTCCTGGGCGCGAAGCTGTCAAAGCCGCAGCGGCGCAGAAACACGAACTGGTCGACCAGAACGTCGCCTGTCGCGCGCAACTCGCCGGTATAGCCCGCCTCGCGCAGGATTTGCGCCGACGAGAAGCCCCGGCCATCGCCGAACGCGGGGAAGTTCACCTCGACCAGCCGCACCTGGCTCAGATGCGGCAGCAGCGCACGAACATCGTCGCCCGGCTCGATCCGGACGGCGGCGGCATTCGTGCCATCGGCGAAATCGGCCAGAGGGACGGCAGCGTCGGTGACGGCGGGTTCGTTGCGGTAGATGATCTGGGGCTCAACCATAAAGCGCCTCCTTGAACGGCTCCATGCCGATGCGGCGATAGGTATCGACAAAGCGCTCGCCATCTTCGCGCGCACCGAGGTACACGTTGGTCACGGTCTCGACCGCGTTGACGATGCCGTCCTCGTCAAAGCCGGGGCCGACGATCTTGGCGATCGAGACGTCTTCCGCCGCCGATCCGCCGAGCAGCAGCTGGAAGTTCTCCACGCCCTTCTTGTCGACGCCCAGAATGCCGATGTGCCCGGCATGGTGGTGGCCGCAGGCGTTGATGCAGCCCGAGATCTTGAGCTTCAGCTCGCCCAGATCGAGCTGGCGTCCGGTATCGGCGAACCGCTGCGAAATCTTCTGCGCCACCGGTATCGAGCGGGCATTGGCAAGGCTGCAATAATCGAGGCCCGGGCAGGCGATCATGTCGCCGATCAGGTCGAGATTGGCGCTGGCCAGCCCCGCAGCATCGAGCTTCTGCCAGATGGCATAGAGGTCGGCCTTGCGGACATGCGGCAGCACGATGTTCTGGGAATGCGTGACGCGCAGCTCATCGAACGCATATTCGCTGGCCAGGTCGGCCATCAGGTCGATCTGGTCGGCGGTGGCGTCGCCTGGAATGCCGCCTGCGGGCTTCAGGCTGATGGTGACCGAAGCATAGCCCGGCGTCTTGTGCGGGTGCGTGTTCTGGTCGACCCAGACGGCAAAGTCGGGATCGGAGCGGTCGAGCGCGTCGCTCAGCCCCTGTTCGAAGGCGGGGTCGGTGAAATACGCGCTGATGCGCTCGAGTTCTGCGACCGGAGGGTTCAGCCCCAGCGTTTTCATGTGCGCGAACTCTTCTTCAACCTGGCGGCGGTACTCGTCCGCGCCCAGTTCGTGGATCAGGATCTTGATGCGCGCCTTGTACTTGTTGTCGCGGCGGCCGTACCGATTGTAGACGCGCAGGCACGCCTCGGCATAGCTGATCAGCTCTTGCGCCGACACGAACTCGCGGATGCACGGCGCGATCATTGGGGTGCGGCCCATGCCGCCGCCGACGAAGAACTTCGCGCCCAGCACGCCTTCAGCGTTCTTCACCAGCTCGATGCCGATATCGTGCAGCCGCATCGCGGCGCGATCGCTCGATGATGCGATCACCGCGATCTTGAACTTGCGCGGCAGCAGCTGGAATTCGGGGTGGAAGGTCGACCACTGCCGCAGCAGCTCGGCCCAGGGGCGCGGGTCGGCGATCTCGTCGGCGGCGGCACCGGCGAACTGGTCAGAGCTGATGTTGCGGATGCAGTTGCCGCTGGTCTGGATCGCGTGCATTTCCACCGTCGCCAGCTCGGCGAGGATGTCGGGCGTCTGCTCCAGATTGATCCAGTTGTACTGGATGTTCTGCCGCGTGGTGAAATGGCCATAGCCCTTGTCGTATGTGCGCGCGATATGCGCCAGCATGTGCATCTGCTTGCCCGACAGCGTGCCATAGGGGATCGCAACGCGCAGCATATAGGCGTGCAGCTGCAGATAGAGGCCGTTCTTCAGGCGAAGATGGCGGAACTCTTCCTCGGGCAGGCTGCCATCGAGGCGGCGGCGCACCTGGTCGCGAAACTCCGCGACGCGCGCATCGACCATCGCCTGGTCATAAGTGTCGTACTGATACATGGTCTTAAACCTTCAGGATCGGAATGCTGGTGTTGATGGCAAGATCGGGCCGCACGGTGGGTCCAAAGGCGCGCACACGCTCCTTGATGTGCAGCGGCATCGGCCCCTGCTCGGTCTGCTTGCCGTCGATGACATAGGGAACGTTGACCCGCAGCGCGGCTTCCTCGCGCTTGAGGATGGCATCGGCCTCGTCACCGGCGTCGGCCGAGTCCGCCAGATGGCGCGACCAGCGGGTATCGCCCGCCCACCAGATGACATCTCCGGTCTTCAGGTCGTTGCCGGTGAGGATTTTCATGCCAAGGACTCCGTAGAAGGTGTTGGCTCCAGGTGCTGGGCGAAGAGCGTGGGGATGCAATCGGTGGCGCGGGCGCGCGTCACCACGTCGCCGATGACGATCAGCGCCGGGGACACCACGGCTTCGCGCGCGATCATCGGACCCAGATCGGTGAGCAAAGTGCGCAAAGTGCGCATGTCGGCGCGGGTGCCCTTTTCGAGCACCGCAACGGGAGTATCGGGCGACAGACCGTCGGCGATCAGCTTTTCGGCAATCGCATCGCCGGTGGCGACGCCCATGTAGATGACGAGCGTGCGGCCCTTGCCGGCGAGGCCGGACCAGTCCTGTTCGGTCAGGCCCTTGCACTGACCCGCGACGAACGTGACCGCGCTCGACAGGTCGCGATGGGTCAGCGGCAATTGCGCGGCGGCCGCGCTGCCATTGGCGGCGCTGATACCGGGGATGACCTCGACCGGAACACCGGCGGCGCGGCAATCATCGACCTCTTCGCCGCCGCGTCCGAATATGAACGGATCGCCGCCCTTCAATCGCACGACATCATGGCCCGCGCGCGCTTCTGCAATGAGCAGCGCGTTGATATCGTCCTGCGGCAATGTGTGCCGCGCGCGCTTCTTGGCGACCGAGATCAGCCGGGCATCGGGGCGGGCCAGCGCCAGGATCGCATCATCGACCAATCCGTCGTGCACGATCAGCGCGGCACGCGCGATGATCCTTGCAGCCTTGACCGTGAGCAGGTCGGGATCTCCCGGGCCTGCGCCCACCAGCCAGACGGTGCCGATCGAGCGGTCGTGATGTTCGTGCGGATGCGTCATGCCGTTGGTCCTTTCCAACGGTGCATCTGGTCGCAGCGCCCCCGACATGCAAAGCAGAACGGCTTGGCCGGGGGTTAGTTTTGCTTTTTGGGGAGGCTCATGCGCCCCGGGGTCAGTCCGATTTCAGTCCGATGCCGATATTGGCGCGGGGCTGTTCCATCTCGTTCGAGACGACCGGATAGGCGCAATAATCCGCTGCATAATAGGCGCTGGCCCGGTGGTTGCCGGACAGGCCGACGCCGCCGAACGGCGCCTTGGACGAAGCGCCGTTGGTCGGGCGGTTCCAGTTGACGATGCCGGCCTTGATGTTCGCCCAGAACTGCTTGTAGTGCTGCGGACTGCCACCCACCAGCGCTGCGGACAGGCCGAAGCGGGTGTTGTTCGCCTCGTTCACCGCTTCCTCGAAAGAGCTGACCTTCACCACCTGCAGCAAAGGACCGAACAGTTCGACATCGGGTCGTTCCTTGACGTTGGTGACATCGATGATCGCAGGCGACAGGAACGGCAGCCGGTCGTCCAGGCGCACCAGGTGCTTGATCGCACGGCCGCCGTTGGTGAGGAAATAGAGGAAACTCTCGGTCAGGCCATCGGCCACCTGATTGTCGATCACAGGCCCCATGAAGGGCTGCGGATCATCGAACGGCTTGCCCACGATCAATCGATCCGCCAGCTTCTTGGTTTCACCGATCACGGCATCGTACATCGTGTCGCGGACGATCAGTCGGCTCGCCGCAGAGCACCTTTGCCCGGCTGAGGTGAACGCGGACTGGATGATCAGCGATGCGGCATCGGCGACGCAGGGCGTGTCCCAGATCACCATGGGGTTGTTACCGCCCATTTCCAGCGCGACGATCTTGTCCGGACGTGAGGCGAGGGTCCGGTTGATCGCAATCCCGGTGGTGGCAGAGCCGGTGAACAGGACGCCGTCGACATCCTCATGCTCGACAAGGGCCTTGCCCTCGTTCGCCGCGCCGATCACCAGACGCACCGCCCCTTCGGGAATGCCGGCCTGGTGCATGCATTCGACCAGCATCGCGCCGACTGCGGGGGTCTTTTCCGATGGCTTGAACACCACGGTGTTGCCCGCGATCAGCGCTGGTATGATGTGGCCGTTGGGCAGGTGCGCGGGGAAGTTGTAAGGCCCCAGCACCGCCATCACGCCGTGCGGTTTGTGGCGCAGCGCCATGGTGCCGCCCAATGCGCTGTCCAGCTTGCGCTGCGATGTGCGCTCGGCATAGGCGGCGACCGAAATATCCACCTTGGCGACGACCGATTCCACCTCGGTGCGTGATTCCCAGATCGGCTTGCCGGTTTCGCGCGCGATCAGTTCGGCGAATTCTTCTGAGCGAGCGCGGACCTGGTTGGCAAATCGGCGGCAAAGCTCGATCCGCTTGGTAACCGCCATCGCGACCCATTCCGGGAATGCCGCACGGGCGCGGGCGACCTCTGCATCGACATCGCCATACGGACCAGACCACAAACGGTCCCCGGTGGCAGGCTCAAAGGAAACTAGCTCAGGCAATTAACACGCTTTCTTGCGACACGCTTTGCTGACCGGCAGGCCAGGGCCCGATATGCCGACTGGCGCGAGCGATAGCAAGGAAAGCCGGGTACGAAAACTATTGAACCTGTGTGTGACAATTTTGGGGCGATCTGGGGGGGCTTGCGTATCGGATATGCTCTGCTACGTTCCGCGCCGGCTGGTCAACACCACTCGGCGAACAGGGTCGCATGAGTAAGGTAAAGCCGGGGGCAAAACCCGCCTTGTCAGTGAACAAGGAGCGGACCCATGAAAACTTTCCCCAACAACGCAAAAGCGTTGCGCGCAACGCTGTTTGTGGCGTCGAGCGCTGCAGCGATCGCCATCGCGAGCCCGGCTTTTGCCGATTCAACCGCGCCTTGCAACACGAACGCGGGCCCGGATGGCATCGCGGGCAATGCAGACGACGTCGGTGGCTCGACTGAATGCGGCGAGGGCTCGGTCGCCAGCGGACCTGGTTCGACAGCAGTCGGCAATCAATCGACAGCGTCGGGCGCCTTCAGCAACGCCATTGGGGCGCGGTCGGTCGCGTCAGGCTTGCAGGCCACCGCCGTGGGTACATCGGCAACGGCATCGGGCGTTTTCTCGACCGCCGTGGGTAATTTTGCAGTGGCATCGGGCCAGCAGGCGCATGCATTTGGCGATTTCGCGAACGCGTCCGGGACTTTCGCGATTGCGATTGGTAGCTCGGCCATCTCCTCGTCGGCGAGGAGCATAGCCATTGGCCAGGGATCCACCACAGCGACATTGGGCTCCACGCCGTCGGGAGCGGCTTCGGAGGGCACCGCCGTCGCAATCGGGAATCAAGCCAAGGCGACACAGGAAGATGCTGTCGCGCTGGGTGACAAGGCCGATGCTGCAGGCTTCCACGCGACCGCGATCGGCGGCCAGTCGGTCGCCTCTGGCGTAGGATCACAGGCTTTCGGCTGGGAGGCCAATGCCGCAGGCCGCACGGCAGTCGCCGTCGGCCATCAGGCCAACGCTGCTGGCTTTGAAGCTACCTCGGTGGGCAAGAGCGCGCAGGCAGGCGGTGCCAATGCAACCTCGCTGGGCAGCCGCGCCAATGCATCGGGCGTGAATGCGACCGCACTGGGCAATTTGGCGATCGCAGCGGGTGATCAGTCGCTGGCCGGAGGTTTCAATTCGGGCGCATCGGCGCTCGGGTCGATTGCCTTTGGGTCTTTCGCCCGGTCATCGGGCCTGCTGGGTATCGCTATCGGCGACGTCTCGACTGCCAGCGCCAATTTCACCGTGGCGATCGGTGGCAATTCCAATGCCGCCACGACCGGCAGTGTCGCGATCGGGCAGAATGCGACGACGGTCACCACCGGATCAACGCCCTCGGGCGCAGCGTCGCTCGGCACGGCGGTTGCCATCGGCAATGACGCCAAGGCGACGCAGGAAGATGCAGTCGCGCTGGGTGACAAGGCCAACGCCTCCGGTTTCCACGCTACGGCCATCGGTGGCCAGTCGGTGGCATCGGGTGTCGGGTCGCAGGCCTTCGGCTGGGAGGCCAATGCTTCGGGCCGCACCGCCGTTGCCGTGGGGCACCAGGCCAATGCCGCAGGGTTCGAGGCGACGTCGGTCGGCAAGAGCGCGCAGGCGGGCGGGCTCAATGCAACCTCGCTGGGCAGCCGCGCCAATGCCGCTGCCGATACCAGCACCGCGCTGGGCAATGCGGCAAGCGCGACGGCTGTGGGCTCGGTCGCACTGGGATCGGGATCGGTCGCAAACCGGGTGAACACCGTCTCGGTCGGCGCCGCCGGATCGGAGCGGCAGATCACGAACGTGGCCGCAGGCACTTCGCTGACCGATGCGGTGAACCTGGCCCAGTTGAATGCAGTGGCGGCATCCACCACCGCCAACTCCACGCGGCTCAACTATCTTGCGGTCAACAGCACACAGGCCGGCGCCACGGCCACCGGCGCGTCGGCGATTTCGCTGGGCGACAATGCCACGGCGGATGGCGTCGATGCGCTGGCGATCGGCGGCGATGATGCAGGAACCGGGGCACGGGCCATTGGCAATTCGACCGTCGCGATCGGCGGCGAGGCCGATGCCATCGGACCGGGCGCGACCTCGATCGGTTGGCGTTCCAATGCCAATGCCGAGCGCGCGCATGCTCTGGGTCATCTCGCCAATGCCACCGGCGTTCGCTCGCTGGCCGTGGGTGAAGCTGCCAATGCCACCGCGCTGACGGCGGTGGCTGTCGGCAACCAGGCGAGCGCGACCGATGAGGACGCGGTCGCGGTTGGCGATCTGGCGCTGGCTTCGGGCTTCCATGCCACGGCGGTAGGCGGTGAATCGGTGGCCTCGGGCCGCGGCGCGCAGAGCTTTGGCTGGCAGGCGGTGGCGTCGGGCGATCTGTCGCTGGCATCGGGTCATCAGGCACAGGCCACCGGCGTGCGCTCGACCGCCGTGGGCAAGAGCGCGGTCGCCTCGGCGATCAACTCGGTCGCCATCGGCAACCAGGCTTCGACCAACAGCACCAATGCGGCCTCGCTCGGCACATCGGTCGCGGTCGGCAACCTGGCAGTAGCGTCGGATGAAGACGCCGTCGCCATCGGCGATCAGGCGCTGGCCTCTGGCTTCCATGCCACTGCGGTGGGCGGTGAATCGGTGGCCTCGGGCCGCGGATCGCAAACCTTTGGCTGGCAGGCGCGCGCGACGGGCGAACTCTCGCTCGCGGTCGGTCATCAGGCGGTGGCAGGCGGCATCCGATCGCTGGCCTTGGGCAAGAGCGCGGCGGCGAGTGGCGATTTCGGTATCGCCATCGGCAATATGTCGTCGGCCAGTTTCCTCAACTCGATCGCCATCGGCAACGGCGCTGCGGCGACGGCAGCCAACCAGATCGTTCTGGGCACGGCCAACCACAGCTATCGTTTTGCAGGGCTGGGCGGCAACGTTCCGGCGGGCTCGCAATTCTTCCTCACGGTCGATTCGGCGGGCAACATCACGGCCGTGGCAGTAGCGCCGGCGACGGCCTTTGCCGGCACCGGCAACAACAGCACGCAGGTCGGCAACGGGGCTGCAGCTTCTGCGCCGGATACCACGGCCGTGGGTAGTGGAGCTGTCGCCAGCGCCACCGATGCGACCGCCGTGGGCGAGGGCGCACAAGCGCTCAGTGCGGGGGCTACCGCCGTCGGCGCGGGCGCGATTGCGTCCGGATCGACCGCCGTCGGCGCTGGTGCGCAGGCAACCGGCACGGGCTCTGCAGCCTATGGGTCGAACGCCCGCGCAACCGGCGCGCAGTCCATCGCCATCGGCGAAGACGGCGGCGATGCCGACGCGCTGGGGGCGGTTGCCTTGGGCGTCGGTTCGATCGCGATCGGCAACGACGCGCGCTCGACCGGTGTCGAATCGGTGGCGATGGGCCTGAGTGCTGTCGCCACTGCGCAGTCGAGCACGGCAGTCGGTGGCCGTGCACTCGCCACGGCGACGGCCGCGACCGCCTTTGGCTGGCGCGCCGAAGCGGTGGCGGAACGCGCCACGGCCTTGGGACATCTCGCCAACGCATCGGGCGTGCGCTCAACGGCGGTGGGTGAAGCGGCCAATTCGTCGGGCGAACTCAGCGTCGCGGTCGGCAACCTGTCGGTCGCCAGCGGCACGAATGCGATTGCCATCGGCAACACGGCGGTGGCGAGCGGCGGGGATGCCATCGCGATCGGCGGCAACCGCGACGGCACAGCTGGCCGGGCCACCCAGGCGACCGGTGCTTCCACCACCGCTGTTGGCGGACAGGCGCTGGCCACCGCCACCGCCGCCACCGCCTACGGTTGGCGGGCAGAAGCGACCGGGGAGCGGGCGACTGCGCTGGGTCACCTCGCGGTGGCATCGGGCGTGCGGTCGGTCTCGGTGGGCGAGGCCGCCATTGCTTCGGGTGCTGGCGCGATCGCGATCGGCAACCAGACCTCTGCCGCGTTCGCCAATTCGGTCGCGATCGGCAACGGAGCGACGGCCAACCGCGCCGGTCAGATCAAGCTGGGCGGCAGCGGCAGCTCGGTCACTATCGGCGATCTGGCGGCGAGCACCGCAGCGCAAAGCGGCACCACCTCGATCGTCACCACCGATGCCAGCGGTACGCTGGGCGCGGGCCCGGCGGTCAATTCCTTCGCCACCAACACGCAGGTGAGCGTGCTGAACGGGCAGGTGAACACCCTGTTCGATCTGACCGAAGTCAACCGGCGCGCGATCAGCCGGGCGAACGAGGGCGTGGCCATGGCACTGGCGATGGAATCGCCCGCGCTGCCGGCGGGCACGACCTTTGCACTGTCGGGCGGCGTCGGCTATTATGAAGACCAGGCATCGCTGACCACCGCCATCACGGCGCGGGTTTCGGAAAATGCGACGGTTTCTGCCGGCGTGGGTGTGGGCGTCAACAGTGGCTCGGTCGGCGCGCGCGGCGGCTTCCAGGTCGCCTGGTAAGGAGCGTTATGAAGTTGCTGAAAACCTGGCCGGGGCGTTTTGCTCCGGCCTTTTTGCTGGCTGCCCTGGCTCTGTCCGGTGCTGCACACGCCCAGACCCAGGCTGCGCAACCGCCGATCTCGGCGGAGCCCGTGCCCAGCGAACTGGAGCTCGCCAAGCTGTTGTGGTCGACGATGACAGCGGTCCACCATGCCAATCTGTCGGGCAATTATTCGGTGCTGCGCGATATTTCCTCGCCCGGGTTTCAGGTGAACAACAACGCCGCGCGGCTGGGCGAAATCTTTGCCAGCATCCGCGAAAGCCGGGTCGATCTGTCGAGCGCGCTGCTGCTGGCGCCGACCTATACCGAGCCGCCATCGGTCGCCGAACCGGGCGTCATCCGGGTGCGCGGCTATTTCGGGCTGCGGCCCACCGCTTTGTTCTTCGACTTCTTCTTCCAATGGGTCGAAGGCCGGTGGCGATTGCACGGTGTGTCGATCAGCCCGCAGGCCATTGCCTCGGAGGAAGCGCCCGAGCGGGGGCGCAATTCGACGCGGTGACCGACGCTTTTTCGGCTTCCCCCTGACGCGTGGGCGGCGCATATAGCGCGCGTTTTTTCATTGCATCAGACAAGGCCAGACCATGAAGCGTAACGCCGGACAAGACCCCGCCATCACCAGCCGCTGGCGCCCCGCCACCCGCGCGATCCGGGGCGGTACCGCGCGCAGCGAGTTCGGCGAGACGTCCGAGGCCTTGTTCCTCACCTCGGGCTATGCCTATGACTGTGCCGAAGACGCCGCCGCGCGCTTCAACGGCGAGCAGGCGGGCATGACCTACAGCCGCCTGCAGAACCCGACCGTCGAGATGCTGGAAAAGCGCATCGCGTTGATGGAAGGCGCAGAGGCGACGCGCTGCATGGCCAGTGGCATGGCGGCGATGACCGCGTCGCTGCTGTCCCAGCTGCAGATGGGGGATCATGTCGTTGCCAGCCGCGCACTGTTTGGATCGTGCCGCTGGCTCACCGACACCTTGCTGCCCAAGTTCGGCATCGAAACCACGATCATCGACGGACGCGAGCTGGATCAGTGGGAAGCGGCGATCAGGCCCAACACCAAGGTGTTCTTCTTCGAAACGCCGGCCAACCCGACGATGGACGTCATCGACATTCAGGCGGTGTGCGATATTGCGCGCGCGCATGGCATTACCTCGGTGGTCGACAATGCGTTCGCCACCAACATCTTGCAGCGGCCGATGGAGTTCGGCGCGGATGTCGTCGCCTATAGCGCCACCAAGATGATGGACGGCCAGGGCCGCGTGCTTGCTGGTGCGGTCTGCGGCACCGAGGATTTCGTCACCAACACGCTGATGCCCTATCTACGCAACACCGGTCCGACGCTGAGTGCATTCAACGCCTGGGTGGTGCTCAAAGGCCTGGAAACGCTCGACCTGCGCATCCGCCGCCAGAGCGAAAACGCGCTCAAGGTCGCCACCTTCCTCGAAGGCCGCGTCGAGCGCGTCAACTATCCGGGCCTGGCCAGCCACCCGCAGCACAACCTTGCCATGGCGCAGATGGAAGCCGCCGGGCCGATCTTCTCGATCTATCTCGGCGGTGGCCGCGAGCGCGCGCACGGCCTGCTCAATGGGCTCGAGCTGGTCGATATCTCGAACAATATCGGCGATTCCCGCTCACTGATGACCCACCCCAGCTCGACCACGCACCACGGCCTGGGCGAAGAGGCGCGGCTGGCGGTCGGCATTACAGAAGACATGCTGCGCCTGAACGTGGGCCTCGAGGATGTCGACGATGTCATCGAGGATCTCGACCGGGCGCTGGGCAAGATCGGGCTGTAAGCTGACCCGGCGTTATCTCGCCTGACCCACCCCCAGCCCCTCCCTTCCAGGGAGGGGAGCAGGATGCGCAAACCGTGAATGGTGAGCGTTCCCCTCCCTAGAAGGGAGGGGTTAGGGGTGGGTAGGCGTCTGGATGCGAGCCAGAACATTCCCCGTTTACAACCGTAGTCGTTTCGATTACATCCGTAGTCGTACACCCTTTTTCAGGCAAGGCGACTCGATGGCTCCCGAACGTATCAGCGATGCAGAACATGCGGTGATGGAGGTGCTGTGGCAGCGCTCTCCGCTCACCGCTGCAGACGTGGCAGACGCACTGGCCGATGCGCGCGACTGGTCGTTGCAGACGGTCAAGACTTTGCTCTCGCGGCTGACCAACAAGGGCGCGGTGTCCTATGATCAGGATGGCCGCCGCTATCTCTACAGCCCCATATTGGCGCGCGAGGATTATGTCGGCGATGAATCACGGCGGTTGGTCGACCGGCTGTTCGGCGGTCGCGCCGCACCGCTGATCGCGCATCTGGCAGAACAGAAGACATTCACGGCGGAGGATCTCGCCGAAATCGAACGGCTGATCGGGGAGTTGAAGTCATGATCGGGCAATGGCTGAGCTTTGATACGATGGCGGACCTGGCGCATGGCAATGCCGGCGCGTGGCTGGTTGATACGCTGATCGTCACCGCCGCGCTGATGGCGCTGGTGCTGGTGCTGCGCCGCCCGGTGGCCCGCCATTTCGGCGCGCAGATGGCCTACGCGCTTTGGGCGATCCCGCTTGCACGGCTGTTCATGCCGCCGCTCACGCGCACCATCGAAATGCCGGTGAGCGCGCCTGCGGTACCGGAAAGTTTCGCGGCGGACGGCGCGTTGCTCCCGGTCGCAGAAGCGGCTGTTCCGGCAGATGCCATGCCCGATCCGGGGCTGGTGCAAGGCCTGCTGGCCGATGCCGACTGGTTTGCGATCGGCGTCACGGTCTGGCTGTGCGGCGCTGCGATCTTCCTGATTGCCCAGCTTTCCACCTATCTGCAGAACCGGCGTGAGCTGCTGGACGATGCGGTTGAAGTTTCGCGGATCGATGGCATCCGCGTGATCGAGATCGCCGGGATTGCCGGGCCGTTCGCCTTTGGCCTGTGGCGGCGGTATATCGCGCTGCCGATCGGCTTTACCCGCGCGTACAATCCGATGGAGCGCGAGCTGGCGCTGGCGCATGAGCGTTCGCACCACCGCGCGGGCGATCTCTGGGCAAATTTCGCTGCACTGGCGATGCTGTCGCTGCACTGGTTCAACCCCATCGCCTGGATGGCGTGGCGCGCCTTCCGCTTCGACCAGGAAGCCGCCTGCGATGCGCGGGTGCTGCACCAGCGCAGCGCGACTGAACGCGTCGCCTATGCCCGCGCCATCGCCAAGGCAGCAACGGGCCACACGCTCGCTTTTGCCAGTCCGCTCAATCCCAAGGACAAGATCGTCGAACGGCTGAAGATCATGAAGCAGAGCGAAACCTCGCGCGCGCGTAAATGGCTGGGTGGTACGCTGATCGGTACAAGCCTGGTCACCGCGATGGCGATGACCGCGACGGTCAGCTATGCGATCCAACCTGTCGGTGAGCCGTTGTCGCCGGCTAGTCCCCGGCCGCCTGCAGCGCCGCAGGTTCCTGCCGCAATGGCAGACCTTGCCGCCCCCGAAGCTCCGGAGGCTCTCGATGCGCCGCTCACCCCGGTGGTCAAGGATGGCGTGTATATCTACACCGTGCGGCGCGGCGACAACAACATCACGCTGCGTCTCGATGGCCCTGCTGGTCGGTCGGAGATCGAGCGCAGGGTCGCCGAGGCCGAAACGTCGCGTGCATTGGCCGAAAGTGATCTGGCGGTGGCTGAGGCCGATCGCGCGGTCGCTCAGGCCGATGCCGTGGCTGCGGCTACCGAGGCGCGGGCCCTGGCCATGGACCGGGCCGAACGTAACCGGGCCGATGCGATGGACCGTGCCCATCGGGTTATTGTCCGCACCGGGTCGGCCGACAATTACGTCATCGAAATGGGCAAGGGGCACAAGCTGCGCGTCCAGACCAGCGATTGCAACGGCAAGCCCAAGTCCGCCGCGTTCATGACGCACACCGAGACGAAGAACGGTAATGTCACGCGCACCAAGGTCGTCACCTGCGGTCAGGTGATGCCCGATGAGGCGGAAATTGCAGCGAACATCGAAAAGGGCATGGCCGAGGCGCGTCGCAGCATGGAAATCGCCCGCGCCGAGATCCGCAGCAACAAGTGGCTGAGCGATGCCGATCGCGCCGAGGCACTGCGCGGGCTCGATGAGGGCCTGCGCGAAATGCGCGCGGGCCTGGCCGAGGCGCGCCGGGATCTGCGCAAGGATATGGAAGACGCCCGCCGCGACATGCGCGAGGGGCTTGCCGAACAGAACTGATCGCTGCTGCAGCATAAGCAAGGGGTGGCGCAAAGTTTGCGCTGCCCCTTTCGCTTTGGTGTAATCGGTGCCACTTAGGCGCGATGGAACTGCCTGCTGATCTTCCGACCGGCCTTGCCGAAACCATCGAACCCCTGGTGCGCCGCGTGCTGGCTGGCAACCCGTCTGCCTTCACCTATACCGGCACCCAGACCTATGTGGTGGGCAATGGCGGTGATGTTGCGGTGATCGATCCCGGTCCGAACGAGCCTGCGCATATCGAGGCGATCCTGGCGACCGTCGGCGAGGCGCGCATCGCCGCGATCGTCTGCACGCATACCCACCGAGACCACAGCCCGGCTGCCGCACCATTGGCCGCGCGCACCGGCGCGCCGGTGATCGGCTGTGCGCCGCTGATGCTGTCAGACGATGGTCCACGCTCTGACGAGGCATTCGACACAACCTACGCGCCCGACCGGGTGCTGGCCGATGGCGAGCGGATTTCCGGCGATGGCTGGACGCTGGAGGCGGTTGCAACACCGGGGCACACCAGCAATCACCTTTGCCTGGCGCTGGTGGAAAGCGGAGCGATGTTCACCGGTGATCATGTGATGGGCTGGTCGACCAGCGTCATCTCGCCGCCCGATGGCGACATGGCCGCCTATATGGCGAGCCTCGCCAAGTTGCAGGAGCGTTCCGACCGCATCTATTACCCCGCGCACGGGCCAGCGGTGGAGAATCCCGCGCAGCTGGTGCGCGGCATGATGGGGCATCGCAAGCAGCGCGAGCGTCAGGTTCTGCGCCAGTTGGAAGGCGGGCCGCAGGCGATTCCCGACATGGTGCCGCAGATGTACAAGGGTATCGACACCCGCCTCTACGGCGCGGCCGGCCGATCAGTGCTGGCGCATCTGATCGATCTGGAAAACCGCGGCGCCGTGACGCGCGATGGCGATCTGTGGGTGCTCGCCGATGCCGCTTAAGGGATCCACCGTCGGGTTGATGGTGGCAGGTGCGCTGGCCCTCGGGGCGGGCGCCACCTGGCTGGCATCGGGGCTGATCGAGGACGACAGCGAGGTCTCGGCCGAGGCGATGCTTGCAGGGTTTGAGCGGCAGAACAGGCTGGTCGTGCTGGTGGCGCAGGTTGTGCCCGTCGTCACCAACAAGGACCCCGGCTTCATCGGCATGTTCGACAGCGAGCAGACCGCGATCATTCCAGCCACGGTCAGCTATTCGGTCAACATGGCGAGCCTGAGCGCTGATGCGATCGTCTGGAACGAGGCCGAGCGGCGGATGACGATCACCGCGCCGCCGGTGATGATCCAGCCGCCCAACCTGCAGGAACAGCAGGCGCGCTATTATCGCGACGGGCTGTGGGTGACCGGGGCCAGTGTCGAACGGCTGTTCAAGGCCAATTCGGCGAGCGCGCTCAGGCAGGCCAGGGCACTGGCGCGCAACGAATCCTTGGTCGCCATCGCCCGTGCCAGCGCGCGCGACGCGATCGCGCGCAATGCGCGTGCGTATTTGAGCGGCGCAGGAATGGAAGATGCTGTAGTGACCGTGCGAATTGCCAACCAGGGAGCGAATCTGCAATGACTGCCCAACCCCGTGAGAACCTGTCCGGCCTCGACCTGCGCGCCGAGATCGACCGGCTGCGCAAGGAACGGAACGCGGTGATCCTGGCGCATTATTACCAGAAGCCAGAGCTGCAGGACATTGCCGATTTCGTCGGCGATTCGCTCGAGCTGTCGCGGATCGCGGCCGAGACCGACGCGGACGTCATCGCGTTTTGCGGCGTCAAGTTCATGGCCGAAACTGCCAAGATCCTGAGCCCCGACAAGATCGTGGTGCTGCCGGACATGGACGCTGGATGCAGCCTGGAAGACAGCTGCCCGCCCGACCAGTTCGCCGCTTTCCGCGCGCAACACCCCGATCATATCGCGCTGACGTACATCAATTGCTCGACCGAGGTGAAGGCGCTGTCCGACATCATCGTGACCTCGTCTTCGGCAGAAAAGATCCTCAGCCAGATTCCGGCTGACCAGAGGATCATCTTCGGCCCCGACAAGCATCTGGGCGGCTATCTGGTGCGCAAGCTGGGCCGCGATATGCTGCTGTGGCCGGGCGTGTGCATCGTCCACGAGGCGTTCAGCGAGACCGAACTGCTCAAGCTCAAGGCGCAATACCCCGATGCGCCGGTGGCAGCGCATCCGGAGTGCCCGGCGCATATCCTGGACCACGCCGACATGGTCGGATCGACCAGCGCGATCCTGAAGTTCGCGAAGGAAACCACCAGCGAGGTGGTGATCGTCGCCACCGAGCCGCACATCATCCACCAGATGGAAAAGGCGGTGCCGGAAAAGACGTTCATCGGCGCGCCGGGAGCGGACGGCAACTGCAACTGCAACATCTGCCCGTACATGGCGCTCAACACGATGGAAAAGCTCTACGTGGCGCTGCGCGATCTGGAACCGCGGATCGAGATGGACGAGGAGCTGCGGCTCAACGCCAAGAAGTCACTCGACCGGATGCTCGAAATGGCGAGCAATACCGTGGGGCAGGGCGATCTGGGACGCCCCGATCTCGCGCACCAGGACTGAGCATCTGGCTCAGCCCTTTGGGGCGGAGTGCACCGCATTGCGCCCTGCCATCGCCGCGTAAAAGGCGAAGGCGGGGGCCATGTCGGCTTCATAGTCGCCGGTCGGGTGGATGACCGGGCCGAGCCCTGCGCGCCGGTTGCCATAGTCCATGAACCCGCAGACAATCGGCACCCCCGCGCCATGCGCGATGCGATAGAAGCCGGTGCGCCATGCGGTCACCGCCTTGCGCGTGCCTTCAGGCGCAATGGTGAGGATGAAATCTTCGCGCGCGCCGAACTCGGCGATCATCTGCTGCACCATGTCGCCCGCCGCGCTGCGATCGACCGGCACACCGCCCATCTGCCGCATGAAGGTGCCGAATGGCCAGCGGAACAGCGACGTCTTGGCCATGAAATGGGTCTGCAGCCCCAGTTCGCGGGTGACGCCCATATAGTTGGGGAAATCCCAGTTGCTGGTGTGGGGCACCGCGATGATGATGTAGCGGCGCTCTGGCGGCGGGGTGCCGACCGCCGTGAACCGGTGGCGGCGGTAGATGAACATCATCAGCGCATAGAGCGCCCGTGCGGCCCAGCCGAGATGCGCGGTTGATGGCTCGCGCGAACGCTTCGATGCCGGCTGGCCTGCACTCATCATCCGTCCCCCCACGCAGCGCCTGCCCCTGGGCCTGATAGCCGGGTTCCGCTGTCATCGCGAGCCTAGTGGCGTAAAGCGCACAGCAGATCAATTGCCGTTGCGGCAGGTCAGCGATTCTTTCGCCCGATCAGCGAGCGGCGCGGTTGCGCCTGAAAGGCCAGTCGGTCACGCCGCCCACCCACAGTGCCCACCAGATAATCACCGGCTGCAACAACAGCCGCGGGCCGTGATAGCTCCACGGCAGCCGCGTGCCGCCGACCGCGATGTCGTTGAGCGCATGGTTGATGTTGGCTGGCCACACGCACAGGGCGTAGAGCGCCAGGCCAATACCGGCAGCGTAGCGCAGGCGCGGTACCATCAGTCCGATCGCGCCAGCCATCTCGGCAACGCCGGTGAGGAAAACCACTGCCTCGGGATAGGGCACCCAACCGGGCGTGATCGCAAGAAACCCGCCGGGCGAGCGGATATGGATGACCCCGGCGGCGAAATAGATCAGCGCCAGCAGCCAGCGAAATCCGGTGCGGACGGGGCTCTGACGTGCCACCGGCTCAGCGCTTGCGGACAAACTCGGCACGCAGCACCAGGCCCTTGATTCCGTCGAAGCGGCAATCGATCTCCTGCGCGTCGCCGGTCAGCCGGATCGACTTGATCAGCGTGCCGCGCTTGAGCGTCTGGCCTGCACCCTTGACCTTGAGATCCTTGATCAGCGTCACCTGATCGCCATCGGCCAGCAGATTGCCCACTGAATCGCGGACCTCGACCGCATCGTCGGAAGACGCCGTGGTCACATCGCCGGGGGCAACCCATTCGCCGGTGGCCTCGTCATAGACGTACTCGTCGCTCTCGCCAGTCTGCATGGGCGTGATCTCAGCTCTTCAGCGTGACGATGGAAAGCCCGCCAGGCTTGGTCGTCGGGTTGGAGGCATTTTGCGGCTTGGGCTTTTCAGCCTTGGGCTTGCGGGTTTCGCGGTTCGATTTCTTCTGGCCTTTAGCCATGGTCTGTTCCTAGTCCAGGCGCAGTGCCCAGGCGGGGGGCATAGCCGTTATGGCTGTGAAAAGCGCCTGAAATCGGTGCGCGGTCACCAGCCCCAAGGCGCAGGCGGGGATGCCACGGGCTGGCCCAGGTCAAATTCGACGCGGAAATTGCGCGCATCCGGGCCATCGGGGCGGCGCAACATATAGGCATAGGTGCGATCGGTGATCTCCACCGCCCAACGGTTGGTCACCGACTTGCCCAGCCCCTGGCTGCGAAACATGGCGATGCTTTCGGCATCGACCGGAAACTCCTGCTGCGATGCGGTGCCCTTGGTGGCGGTGTCACCGCCATATTGGGTGACCGGATCGATGCTGCCATCGGCGTGGCGATGGTCGTGCTTGAGGCGCAGGCCGGTATCGGTGCGGGTGATGATCCAGGTGCGCGACCGGTCCCAGCCGCCGTCCGCGGTGCCCACATGAAAGGGAATTTCCATCCGCGCCGCGTTGCAGCTGCGGAAGTGCACGATCATCGGCTTGCCTGCCAGATCGGCGTCTGCTGCATCGTTGCTCACCAACCGCCCGGCATAGGCCTTGCCGCAGTGCTGCTGCAGGCTCGCCATGAACGCGGTCTGCGGATCGGCAGGCGCAGGCGCGGCGCAGGCTGCCAGGGTGAGCGCGAGCGTGAGGGGCAGCGCCATGGCCACGGTGGTTCGGGTCGAGCGTTTCATCGGGCCGAGGGTGAAGCAAAGCGCAAAGCGTGTCGAGCCTGAGGGCGGAAAAACACCCGGTGCGGTGAAAATAACCGTTGCGGGCCGATGATGGCGCGATATCACTGGTGCCGGGGTCGCAAACATCCCCGGCATCGGCGGCGCATGGCGCGCGTTTCCGGACAGTTCGAGAAGGAATCGCCTGATGATCCGCAGTCTTGCCCCGCGGCTTGCCGCCTGTCTGTTGCCTGTCACGCTCATGGTTACCCCGGTCCAGGCGCAGAGCGCCGGCGGCGATGACCAGATGAACGAGCAGGAAATCTACCAGATCATGATCGCCTGCACCGCCTATTCCACGCTGGCAGCGCAGATGGCAGGCGAGGAGGGCACCGGTCCCAATCGCGACCTGAGCGCGCGCTTTACCCAGGCAGCGGTGCTGATGGAACCGCAGCAGAATGCCGAGAACGTGGACTCGGCGGTTTCCGGCGCGGTCGGCGCGATGATCATCCGGCAGATGGATGCGAGCAAGAAGGCCGAAACCGAGGCCGATTTTGCAACGCTCGATGCCAGCTGCAAGCAGATCGACACCAACATCCTCACGCCCCTGATGGCTGAAATCGCCGCGAACAAGGGCAAATAGGTCTTATCGCGCCGGGCCCTTGCAAGGGTCCGTCATCACGCCGAAGGCGGGGTGGGCTTCGGGCTCACCCGCTTCTTGCGCGCAGGCGCAGGCTTGTTGGCGCGGTGCTTTTTCGCCGCCTTGGGGACCGGCGCATCGGGGCCGTCGGGCTTGGGCTTGAACCGGCACAGGTCGGCCACCGGGCAGCGCCAGCATTCGGGGCAGCGCGCCTTGCAGATATAGCGGCCGTGCAGAATCAGCCAGTGATGGCCGTGGACGCGAAATGGCCCCGGCGTTCCCTTGTCGAGCCCCTTCTCGACATCGATCACGGTGCGTCCCGGAGCCAGGCCGGTCCGGTTGCCGACGCGGAAGATGTGCGTATCGACCGCAAAAGTCTCCGCGCCGAACGCGGCGTTGAGCACCACGTTCGCGGTCTTGCGCCCGACGCCGGGCAGCGCGGTCAGCGCGTCGCGATCATTGGGGACTTCGCCATCGTGCCGCGCGATCAGCGCCTGCGACAGCGCAATGACGTTGGCCGCCTTGGCGTTGAACAGCCCGATCGTGCGGATATGCGCTTTGAGGCCATCCTCGCCCAGCTCGACCATCTGCGCCGGCGTCTTGACCAGCTCGAACAAGGCGCGCGTCGCCTTGTTGACGCCGACATCGGTCGCCTGCGCCGACAGCACCACAGCGACCAGCAGCTGGAAATGGTTGCCATATTCCAGCTCGGTCACCGGCGCAGGGTTGGTTTCCGCAAGGCGGCGGTAGAATTCGAAAGTGTCGGCCTTGTTCATGCCGCGCCTTCTGCCAGAGCAGCATCGACCGCGGCAAGGGCATGCAGCGTGGTGGTGTCGAACAATGGCACCGGGCTGTCCGCCTGATCGACCAGCAGCATGATTTCGGTACATCCCAGGATGATCGCCTGAGCGCCCTGATCTGCCAGCCGGTGCATGATGGCGCGATAGGTGGCGCGTGATGGCTCGGTTACGATGCCGCGCACCAGCTCGTCATAAATGATCCGGTGCACGTTACCGCGGTCTGCGGTGTCCGGCGTGATCACGTCGAGACCGAAACCGTGCTCGAGCCGCTCGCGCAGGAAGGGCTGCTCCATGGTGAAGGCGGTGCCCAGCAGTCCGACCCTTTTGAACCCCTGCTCGGTGATCGCATGACCGACGGGATCGGCAATATGCAGCAGTGGAATGGTGATGGCGGCCTGCACTGCATCGGCCATCAAATGCATGGTGTTGGTGCAGATCACCAGCAGCTGTGCCCCGCCATTTTCCGCCTGCCGCGCCGCTGCGATCATCCGCCCGGTCAGCGCGTCCCAGTCGCCCGCATGCTGCAACGCTTCGATCTCGGCAAAATCGACCGACACCATCACGCTTGGCGCGCTGTGCGTGCCGCCCAGCTGGCGACGCGCTTGCTCGTTGATCAGCCGGTAATAATGCGCTGAGCTTTCCCAGCTCATCCCGCCAAGCAGGCCGATGGTGCGCATCAGGGGGTGGTGTTGGTGGTGGGTGAGGTGGCAGGGTTCGTGGCCTTCCATTCCATCGCACGGCGCACGCGGCGCTCGACCGAAGGGTGCGTGTAGAACAGGGCCTCCTGCACCGGGTGCGGGCGCGGATAGCGATATTCGGCGGTCTTGACGAGCGCGCCTGCCAGCGCGTCGGGCAGGTTCACCATCTGCAACGAATAGGCATCGGCCTCGCTCTCGCCGACGCGGGTCAGCGTGTTGCTCACAGGGACCGCGAAAACCCCCAGGAATGACAGTACGAAAAGGAACACGGGCAGCCCGCGCGGATCGCCGATCTCGGTCGCCTGGCTGCCGAAGGCCCGTGCAAACCGGGCGAACAATCGGTCGGCGAGGAAGAAGAACAGCATCGCCAGCCCGCTCAGCACCAGCACCGAGCGCCAAACATGGCCGAGCACATAATGGCCGATCTCGTGGCCGGTCACCGCGCGCACCTCGTCGAGCGAGGCCTGTTTGAGCGCCACATCCGAAATCGCGATCCGTGCCGCGCTGCCTATCCCTGAGACATTGGCGGTGAAGTTGTTCGACTGGCGCGAGCCGTCATAGATGAAGATGCGGTCTGCGGGGATATCGACCTGTCTGGCCATCTCCAGCACCGCATCGCGAACGGGGCCTTCGGGGATCGGCTTGTAGTCGTTGAACAGCGGCTCGATCAGCGTTGGCGAGAGCAGCAGCAGCACCGACACGACCACCGCCGAGAACCCGCCCGACCACAGCCACCAGCGTTTGCCGGTTTTGCGGATCAGCGCATAGATGCCCATGAAGAACAGCCCGCCACCGACGATGCCGATGGTGGCACCGATGGCGTCCTGCATCAGGAAGTCGGCGAGCGGTTGCTGGGTCCGGCCATAAGCGCGTTCATGTCCCCATTCGGCCCAGACGCTCCAGGGCAGGGTGATGATCGCCGAGACGAGGAAGAACACGCTGCCCGTCAGGAATGTGCGCAGCGCCAGGCCGCGTTTGTCCATCGCAGCCCAGACACGATCGGTGATCTTGAGCCGCACGATGATGAATGTCGCCAGGGCCGAAACCAGCAGGCCCCACAGGATCATCCAGTGGCCATCCATGGTATAGGCCGCCGACTTGGCCAATGCGTCAGTCCCCAGCCCATCGATATAGGCCCTGGTTGCCGCCTCCGGATTGAATGCCATGCCGCGCCCCGCTGTATTGTGTTTATAACACAGGCTTAGGGCGGCATGCGGGGGCCGTCAAGTCAGCCCCAGCACCTGCGGCATGGTGTAGCGACCGGCGGGCTTGTCGTGCAGCCACAGGCACGCCTTGACCGCCCCGCGCGCAAACACCATCCGGCTCTCGGCGCGGTGCGTAAGCTCGATCCGCTCGTCATCACCGGCGAGATAGACGGTGTGGTCGCCCGCCACCGATCCGCCGCGCACGCTGGCAAAGCCGATCGCGCCGCGGGCCCGCGCGCCGGTGACGCCATCGCGCCCGCGCTCGCTGTCGCGCGCCAGGTCCAGCCCGCGTGCCTTGGCGGCCGCCTCGCCCAGCAGCAGCGCGGTGCCTGATGGGGCGTCGACCTTGTGGCGGTGATGCATCTCGGCGATCTCGATGTCCCAGTCCTCGCCCAGTCGCAATGCCGCCTCGTGGACCAGATGGGCGAGCAGGGTGACCCCGAGCGAGGTATTGCCGGTCTGCAGTACCGCGACATGGTCTGCTGCCGTGTCGATCAGCCAGTGATGGCGCTCTTCAAGGCCGGTGGTGCCGATGACGATTGGAATGTTCGCCGCGATGGCCGCATCGAGATTGGCTTCGAGCGCGTGCGGCGAGGAGAAGTCGACCAGAATGTCGCTCTCCTTCGCCAGCGACAGCGGATCGCCGCCCTTGTCGATTCCGCCCGAGACGCTGGCCCCCGATTCGGCGATCGCCGCTGCCAGCGCCTGGCCCATGCGGCCTGCGTTCCCGATAATCCCGATGCGCGTCATCGCTGTCCCCCTGCAACTGGCAGTGTCATAACCCTGGCTTGTAACCTGGCGGGCCAATGCCTTAATGCGGTGGCTATGGCAAAGATTCCCAGCATCGTCATCCTCACCGGCGCCGGCGTGAGCGCCGAAAGCGGTATCGATACCTTCCGCGCCGAAGGGGGGCTGTGGGAGCAGCACCGGGTGGAAGACGTCGCGACGCCCGAAGGCTTTGCGCGCGATCCCGATCTGGTGCTGCGCTTCTACGACATGCGGCGCGAAGCGATCCAGACCAAGCAGCCCAATCCCGCGCATGCGGCGCTGGCGCGGCTCGATGCCGCATGGCCGGGCGAATTGCTGATCGTGACGCAGAATGTCGACGACCTGCACGAGCGCGCCGGGGCGAGCCGGCTACTGCACATGCACGGCACGCATCTGACCGCCTGGTGCCTCGCGTGCGATGCGCGGCCGGAATGGCGCGAGCCGCTGATCCACCGGCCCGCTTGCCCGGAGTGCGGAACGCCGGGCCAGCTGCGCCCCGACATCGTGTGGTTCGGCGAGATGCCATACGAGATGGAGCGGATCTACGAGGCGGTGGGCCAGTGCGACCTGTTCGTCTCGATCGGCACCTCGGGCGCGGTGTATCCGGCGGCGGGATTGGTCCGCGAGGCGCGGGCGCGCGGAGCGCAGACGCTCGAACTCAATCTCGAGCCCAGCCAGGGCAGCCATTTCTTCCACGAATCGCGCCATGGCCCGGCCTCGGTGATCGTGCCGCAATGGGTGGACGAGGTTCTGGGCTAGGGTTTCGAGCCTTTATGGTCCCCTGCGCAGGCAGGGGCCCATCACCTGCTGGTGCGACAGGTGCACCAGCCGCACAGAGGCAGAATCGTTCGAAGATGGGCCCCTGCCTGCGCAGGGGACCGGAAAACAGTATGGATCAGTCGGCGAACCTAACCGTTCACCGTCACCACCAGGAACAGCGTCCAGCCGATCGCGATGGCATAGGCGATCCACGTGCCGATGACGCCCAGCGCGCGCAGCTTGGGCGGCTTGCCGGGGCCGTGTAGCTGATGCAGCCCGATGATATGCGCGGCGCGCGCCCCCAGGAACCCCACCGCGAGCGCGGTCAGCGGCCAGTGGCTGGCATTGGCCATCTCGAGCAACCCGATCAGGATCACGAACAGCGGCGCATGCTCGGCGAGATTGCCATGCGCGCGGCTCGAGCTGATGAGCCCCTCGTCGCCCGCATCGCCGAAAGAGGCCTGGGTGCGGAAGCGCGCGCGGACGGTAGCGATCGCGGTGGCGAGCAGCATGATCGCACAGATCGCGGCGGTCAGAGCGGTGATCGGCAGTGTCATGGATTGGCCCCCTGTTGGAAGCGCCGACTATGCCGCTGTGGCGGTATCCCCGCAAGCCTTGCAGCCGGGGTCCTTGGCGATCTTCAGCGTACGCCAGAGCGGCTTCAGGCCATCGAACAGGTGGAGCTTGCCGTTTGTGTCCTCGCCAAAGCCGGTGATCGCACGCACGACCTCCATCGCGGCAAAGCTGCCGATCAGCCCGACCATCGCGCCCAGCACGCCCTGTTCGGCGCAGGTGTCGCAGTCCTCTGCATCGAATGCATCGCCGACGAAGCAGCGATAGCAGGGTGCGTCAGGCAACCAGCCGCGAAACGTGCCGATCTGCCCCTGGAACCGCCCGATCGCCGCGCTGACCAGCGCGATGCGCAGGGCCGTCGCGGTGTCGGACACCAGCAGCCGGGTAGCGAAATTGTCGGTGCCGTCGAGGATGACATCGGCCCCGGCGAGCAGCTCTGCGGCGTTGGCCGTTGTGATGCGCTCGGCAACGGCAGTAACGGTCAGTTCCGGGTCGAACGTCCGCACCCATCGGGCCGCCACTTCGGCCTTGGGCTGGCCGACATCGACAGGCGTGAACAGCGTCTGCCGCTGGAGGTTGGAAAGGTCGATGCTGTCGTCATCGATCAGCGTCAGCCGCCCGATACCAGCGCCTGCCAGATACTGCAGCGCGGGGCAGCCGATGCCGCCCATGCCGACGAGCACGACATGCGCCGCCGACAGCTGCGCCACGCCGACGCCGCCGACCTCGGGCAGAACGATGTGACGCGCGTGGCGTTCAAGTTGGGTGGGGGAGAGGGGCATGATGCTGTCCTAAGCCAAGCTGCCGGGACTTGCCATAGCCGTTCACGACACGTGGCGGGCGAGCAAACGTCCCTCGATTTCCCGGCACCGCCGGGAAATCGAGGGACGTATGCGCTCAGCTTTCCAGCTGTTGCAGCAGTGCGCGGACGTCGCCGTCCATATCGGCATCGCGGGTGCGCAGGTCTTCGATCAGGCGCACCGCGTGGATCACCGTCGAATGATCGCGTCCGCCGAACTTGCGGCCGATTTCGGGGTACGAGCGCGGGGTCAGCACCTTGGCGAGGTACATTGCGACCTGACGCGGACGCACGACGGCGCGGGCGCGGCGCTTCGAGGACATTTCGGAGCGGTCGACCTTGTAGAACTGGCAGACGGCGCGCTGGATCTCGTCGATGGTGATGCGGCGGCGATTGGCGCTCAGCAGATCGGACAGCTGCTCTTCGGCGAGCGGCAGCGTGACCTTCTGGCCGGTGATCTGCGCATAGGCCATCAGCTTGTTGAGACCGCCGACCAGCTCGCGGACATTGCGGCTGATGGTGCGCGCCAGGAACTCGACGACCTCCTCGGGAACCTCGCCCATCCGCATTGTCTCGATCCGGGCGGTCAGGATGGCGCGACGCAGCTCGATATCGGCGGGCTGGATGTCGGCGACGAGGCCCATCGCGAGGCGCGAGAGCAGGCGCTGGTCCACGCCGTCGAGCGCTTGCGGCGCACGGTCGGAGGTGACAACCAGACGCTTGCCCGAACCCAGGATCGCATCGATCGTGTGGAGAAACTCTTCCTGCGTCGAATTCTTGCCGATGATGAACTGGATGTCATCGACCAGCAGCATGTCGAAACCGCGCAGCCGCGCCTTGAACGCCATCGAATCGCCGCGCTGGATGGCGCTGACGAAGTCGTTCATGAACTTTTCCGCCGGGCAGTAGCAGATGCGCGCGCCGGGATTGACCTCTGCAAAGGAATTGCCGATCGCGTGCAGCAGGTGCGTCTTGCCCTGGCCGGTGGCGGCCTTGAGGTAGAGCGGGCTGAACAGCGGCTTTTCCAGCGCGGCCATGCGCTGGGCGGCGTTGAACGCCAATCCATTCGACTGGCCGGTGATGAAGCCGGAAAACAGCTGCGAGGGGTCAAGCGAGATGCGATTGCCGCTATCGGCCAGCGCCGGGCGCGGGGCGGGGGCCATCTGGGCGGCGGGCGCGAGGGGGCGCGCACGCACGGCATCTGCGTCACGCGGAGCCGCGGCGATGGTCACGCTGCGCACTTCGGGGCGCACGATCTTCCAGGCCAGCGCCAGCCGGTCGGCAAAGCGCTCGCGCACCCAGTTTGCGGAAAACTCTGACGGCAGGTGCAGGTTGAGCGCGCCCGATGCGGGCTCGAAGCTGCCGGGGCGGATGGGGCGGATCCACTGGGTGTGGATCTGTGCCCCCAGATCCTTGCGCAGACCTTCGCTGATCTCGTTCCAGTCGGCTGCCCAATCTGCTGCGCCGCTCGAATCATTGAGTTCGATCATGCCTGTTACTGCCATTTCTTGTATCTTGGTCATCGCTGACAAAGGGTGCGGCGGGGCGGAATACGACCTGCCGGGATGGGACGGACATGCGGCGGGCAACCCTTTACTTCGGTTGCACTCCAGCCGCGCGCTTAGTGCTGGAAGAGGCTCTCTCGGCCCGGATCAGGCCATCGGCTGCATGACCCTGCGCGCAACAGCAGAGCAGAGCTCTGCAGGCAGGCGTTTGCGCTGCCGGGGGCAACCCGGCCTGTCAGTTGATGTGGCAATCCGACCCAGTTACGCAAAACTCGCTACCTCCCCCATGCTCGCACCGCAAAAAGGCCAATCCCTTTCGCGGCATTCGTTCCCGATTACGCTGCCCAACCCCTTGGCCAGCGTGGAAACCCGTCCGAAAGACGGAACACAAGCTGCTTTCGCGGAAAAACACATGTCTTTCCGGACAGTCTGTCTTGCAGTTTGTGCAGTGGAGAGCGAGGCATGAAAGCCCCCTCTCGGCTCATGATGTAGCGGCCACTCAACGAGTCGAGCAAGAGCCGCCGGGTAAAAAAAATGAAATAATGGCGCTTGACTCGGATAAGGCTAGGATATTGCTCAATTTACCATAATTTCCGCTTTTATTCAGCGTGTTAACTGATCTGCTGTAACGGTCGTCAGTGCGAATCGCAGGAAATGCGAGGCTTTGCCTCAGCAGCGCGTGACGGTTTTATTACGGTAATGTCACAGGCTTCGCGCGGGGAGGCGAAGTCGCTCATGCAACGGCCCAAACGGGACGCATGTCGCGCGCGCACGAAAAATCCGCCGTCCCGAACACGGGCGGCGGATCATCGTTTCACGGTGATGTGAACGGGCGGGGCAGGCAGCCCGCAGCCCTGTCCAGTGTCAGCCCAGCGCGGCGAGGCGCTTGGTCAGGCGCGAGAACTTGCGCGAAGCCGTGTTCTTGTGCAGCACGCCCTTGGCGACGCCACGAGCCATTTCGGGCTGAGCGCTGGCGAGGGCTGCGGTTGCCGCTTCCTTGTCGCCGGCATCCAGAGCCGATTCGACCTTCTTGACGAAGGTGCGGATGCGCCCGATGCGGTTTCCGTTGACGACGGCACGGCGTTCGTTCCGGCGGATGCGCTTCTTGGCTTGCGGCGTATTGGCCATAGTGTCTCACACGTCTTTCATACAGGCGATCAAGGCATGATCGGTGGATTTCGGGTAAAAGCGTTGGGCTGCGATAAGGCTCTGCCCGCGCTTTGAAGCCGCTGCCGTTAGCGATTATCGGTTGCGGCGTCAACGCCAGATTGGCGGAGCGGTCTGCAAGGGCGCGCTATTTCTGGCAGGTCGGGCACCAGAAGCTGGAGCGGCCAGACTGAACGGTGCGCTCGACCGTGCCGCCGCATGGGCAGGCCTCGCTCTCGCGCCCGTAAACCCGCCATTGCTTGGCGAAATAGCCCAATTGGCCATCGGGCCGGGCATAGTCGCGCAAGGTCGATCCGCCCGCTGCAATGGCATCGATCAGCACCGCCTTGATCGCCGCGACCAGTGGTTTGAGCCTGGCCGGACCAATCTGTCCGGCAGAGCGCAACGGAGAGATTCGCGCCATGTTGAGCGCCTCGCAGACATAGATGTTGCCAAGGCCTGCGACGATTCGCTGGTCGAGCAGCATGGCCTTTATGGGAGAGGCGCGGCCCGCCAGCCGCTCGCGCAGATAGGCGGGGGTGAAATCCTCGCCCAGCGGTTCGGGGCCCATCGTGGCAAAGCTGGGGAAGCCTGCGATCTGCGCAGTCTCGACCAGATCGACCGAACCGAAGCGGCGCGGATCGAACAGCGAGAGCCGGTGGCCCGATTCGGTTTCCATCACGAGGTGATCATGCGTGCCGATATCCTCGGGATCGATTCGCCAGCGGCCCGACATGCCGAGATGAAACACCATCGAATCGCCCCGGTCGGTGCCCAGCAGGCCATATTTGGCGCGGCGGGTGAGCGAGATGATTCGGGCACCGGTCATCCTTTGGCCCAGATCGGCCGGGAAGGCACGGCGCAGGTCCGCGCGGCGCGCGATGACGCTGGTCAGGCGCACGTCCTGCAGCACGGCGGCAAGCCCACGCACGGTGGTTTCGACTTCGGGAAGCTCTGGCATGAAATTCAGCCGTTATCAGTCTTTGCGCTTGGCACAAAGATGCTTACATGCGCACCCATGAGCGAGACAGTGCCCTTTGGCTATCAGGATATCGACCCCGCAGAAAAGCAGGGCCGGGTTGGCGGCATCTTTTCGAGTGTGGCCACCAAGTACGACATCATGAACGATGCGATGTCGGGTGGCATGCATCGCCTCTGGAAGGACCGCTTCGTGCGCCGGGTCAAGCCGCGCGCCGGCGAGGACATTCTCGACATGGCCGGCGGCACTGGCGACATTGCCTTCCGCATGGTCAAGTCGGGCGCGAATGTTACCGTGGCCGATATCAACCAGGACATGCTCGATGTCGGCATCGACCGCGCGGTCGAACGCGGCGAGGACCGGCTGGTCTGGTCGTGCCAGGATGCGGAAAGCCTCAAGTTCCCCGACCGCTGCTTCAACGCCTATACGATCGCCTTCGGCATCCGCAACGTCACGCACATCGACAAGGCGCTGGCCGAGGCGCGCCGCGTGCTGCGCTATGGCGGGCGCTTCTTTTGCCTCGAATTCTCCACGACCGAATGGTCGGTGTTCGGCGAGGTCTATGACGCCTATTCGCACCATCTGATGCCACGGCTGGGCCAGATGATCGCGGGCGATGCCGACAGCTATCGCTATCTGGCCGAATCGATCCGCCGTTTCCCCAAACCGCCGGTGTTCCAGCAGATGATCAAGGACGCCGGGTTCGTATCGACCAAAGTCGAACCGATCCTGGGCGGTGCGGTCGCGATCCACAGCGGGTGGAAGGCGTGATGCGCCAGGTCCGGGGGTTCGGCATCGGCGCATGACTGCCCCGCGTACGCATATCCTGCGGCTCCTCAAATGGGGCCGCATCCTCGCGCGGCATGGGGCGCTCAAGGGCCTCGAGGCCGCGCCGCAGACCCCGCCCGAAGTCCGCCGCCTGTTCCGCATCGCGCGGCTGGGGGCCAGCGTGCCCAGGACCCCCGATTATGCCGGTGCCTTCCGCGCCATCGGCCCGGCGGCGATCAAGCTCGGCCAGACGCTCGCCACCCGGCCCGATCTGGTGGGCGAAGAGGCCGCAAACAATCTGCTGGAATTGCAGGACAGCCTGCCGCCGGTGCCGTTCGATCTCATCCGCGCCGAGATCGAGAACGGGCTGGGCGGCCCGCTCGAGAAGTTCTTCGCGCATGTCGACCCCGTGCCGGTGGGCGCGGCCTCGGTGGCGCAGGTGCATCGCGGGCGCACGATCGAGGGCCGCGATGTCGCGATCAAGGTGCTGCGTCCCGGCGTGCGCAAGAATTTCGCCCGCGATATCGACACCTATGAATGGGCCGCCGCGCATCTGGAATCCCTGGGCGGCGAGGCGACGCGGCTGCGGCCGCAGCTGACCATCGCCAATTTCAAGCGCTGGACCTTGCGCGAGCTCGATCTGCGCCGTGAGGCAGCGAGCGCGTCCGAACTTGCAAGCGCGATGGACGGCCATCCGGGCTACCGCGTCCCCGAGATCGACTGGGATCGCACCTGCGGCACCGTGATGACGCTCGAATGGATCGACGGCATCAAGATCTCGAACCGCGAGGCGCTGATCGCGGCAGGCCATGACCTGCCCGATCTGGCGCGGCGGCTGGTACTGGCGTTCCTGCGCCAGGCGATTGCGGGCGGCTTCTTCCATGCCGACATGCACCAGGGCAATCTGTTCGTGGCGGCCGACGGAACGATCGTCGCGATCGATTTCGGCATCATGGGGCGGATCGACCGTCAGGCGCGGTTCTGGCTGGCGGAAATCCTCTACGGCCTGACCACGGGCAACTATCGCCGCGTCGCCGAGATCCATTTCGAGGCGCAGTATGTGCCGAGCTATCACAATGTCGACGAGTTCGCGACCGCGCTGCGCGCGGTGGGCGAGCCGATGCGCGGCAAGCCGGTCAGCGAATTGTCAGTCGGGCAGATGCTCGACGGGCTGTTTGCGATCACCCGCGATTTCGACATGAAGACCCAGCCGCACCTGCTGCTGCTGCAAAAGACGATGGTGATGGTCGAGGGCGTCGCGACCCAGCTCGACCCCAATATCAACATGTGGGATGTCGCCGCTCCTTACGTTCGCGACTGGATCCGCGGCGAACTGGGCCCTGAGACATTGCTCGCCGACCGGATCAACACCGATGTCGCGACGCTGCTGCGCCTGCCCGATCTGGTGCGGCGTCTCGAAGAACAGGTCCCCAAAAAGGGCGGCGCCCCCGAACCGCCGCCGATCCCGCACATCCCGCTGATCTGGGACAGGAAGGTGCGCGTCGCCGGGACTGGTGGCGGCGGCTTCTGGAGCCATCTGGCGGCGTTGGTGATCGGTGCGGGGGCAGGCGCTGCGGCGCTGTTCGCCTGGGTGCATTGAGGGATTGACCTCACAGGGCAGCGGCTGATGCGCTGAAGCTGCGGTTTGCACCCATTGCTCCCCTCGCTGCAAGGGAGGGGCTGGGGGTGGGTCAGCCACCGCAGAGTTTCAATGCAACACCGGCTCGCTATCGCTCGCACCCACCCCTAACCCCTCCCTTGCAGGGAGGGGAACGCGGACTGATTGGCCATTGCGCTCCACTTTCCCGTCACCGGCCCAACGCCACCGCATCCGGTCCCCTGCGAAGGCAGGGGCCCATCTCCCCACCGCTGCGCCAGGTGCGAGAGCAGGAGATGGATGCCTGCCTGCGCAGGCAAGCGGGGAGGGGGCGAACGGGTGGCGGCTAGATGCCGCGCTAGCCTGACCTCACTGTCCGCCTAACCACCCCCGCCCATCCTGAGCCGCGGGCGCAGCCCGCGAAGTCGAAGGACCCGCGCCCACGCCGGCCGTAGTGCGGGGCCTTCGACAAGCTCAGGCTGAGCGGAGGGGTGGCGGTTTTTTAGGGGGGCGCTGAAAAAACCGGCCGTTCTGCAAGCGCCCCCTTTTCGGACACCGCAGTCTCTGCATAAACTGCCCCTATGGTGATTGAAAAAGCGAAGCTGTTTGAGAACACCCGGGAGCGTTGGCCTGCTACCGTGTATGTGCGGCCGAGCAAGGGAGTCCTCTGTTTTGTAGCGGAGCCCAGTTTAGTAGATGTCTATGAGGCCGTCGAAGGCTCATGTGCCCCCTCAGGAGAATGGACCGCTGAAGATGAGTGGACCCATCTTGCGAACTGGTCATTTCATCAAGCACTCTGGGCTCTTGCGGAGCGTTCCGCAGAGAGGCAACTTCATCGCAACGACGTGACATTTCACATGTTCGATGAGCGTATGCGCTTCAATCTGTCGGACGAATGTTGGAATGCAGAGCGCATAGAATATGAAGAAAGCCCTTCACGCTTCGACTGACCCATGTTTGTTTTCAACCCAATTTCCACCGTTTGCACGTTCTGGTTCGTCGCTTGAAAGCGGACGGATAAGTCATTGCGCTACCCCTTCACCCCCAAAACCGCATCCAGCAACCCCGGAAACCTCTTGTCCACCTCCTCCCGGCGCAGCGTGTTCATATGCTGCACCCCCGCGATGCGCGTGTGCACCAGTCCTGCCGCGCGCAGCACGCGGAAGTGGTGGGACATGCTCGATTTGGGGCGGCCGCCGTCGAGGGCGGCGCAGCTGGCTTCGATTTCGCGGTCGAGCTGGCGGACGATGTCGAGCCGCACGGGATCGCTCAGCGCGTGCAGCGCGTGCTCGATGGTGACGGTGGCAAGGTCGGGATGCTGATAGGTTCGCATCCAACTCATATAGCATGAGGCCCTTGTAAATCCTATAGTTCGATTATATTCGTACTATCATAGTTATCCAAGGAACTCCCATGACCGACCAGACTGCCGCCAAAACCCCCACCCAAACCCCCGCGCTTTTCGAGCCGTACACGCTCAAGTCCGTCACCCTGCGCAACCGCATCGCCGTCTCGCCGATGTGCCAGTATTCCGCCGAAGACGGCGTGCCCAACGACTGGCACCGCTCGCACCTGGTCTCGCTGGCACGCGGCGGCGCGGGGCTGGTGGTGGCCGAGGCCTCGGGCGTCTCGCCCGAAGGCCGGATCACCCCGGGCTGCACCGGGCTGTGGAACGACGTACAGCGCGATGCATTCGCGCCGATCGTTGCCGAGATCAAGGCCGCAGGCGCGGTCCCCGGCATCCAGATCGCGCATGCCGGGCGCAAGGCCAGCGCCAACAGGCCGTGGGAAGGCGATGATCACATTCCCGAGGGCGATCCGCGCGGCTGGGAAACCGTCTCGCCGTCTCCAATCGCGTTCGGCGGTGGCCTCAGCAAGGTGCCGCGCGAAATGACGCTGGCCGACATCGAGAAGGTCAAGGCTGACTATGTGTCAGCCGCAATCCGCGCGCGCGAAGCCGGGTTCGAATGGCTGATGCTGCACTTTGCGCATGGCTATCTGGCGCAGAGCTTCTTCTCCAAGCACTCGAACCAGCGCACTGACAATTATGGCGGAAGCTTCGAGAACCGCGCGCGCTTCCTGCTCGAGACGCTCGAGGCCGTGCGTGAAGTGTGGCCCGCCGATCTGCCGCTGTCGGCGCGCTTCGGCGTGATCGAGTTCGACGGCAATGACGAGGAAACGCTCGCCGAATCGATTGAGCTGATCAAGCTGATGAAGGACCGCGGGCTCGATTTTATCGATGTCAGCATCGTGTTTTCGACGCCGACCGCGCAGATCCCCTGGGGTCCGGCGTTCATGGCGCCGATCGCCGAGCGCGTGCGCAACGAGACCGGTCTCCCCGCAGCCACCAGCTGGTATATCGGCACCTCGGAAAACGCCAATCGCATGGTCGAGACCGGCCAGGTCGATCTGGTGATGATGGGCCGCCCGCTGCTCGAAAACCCGCACTGGCCGTACATGGCGGCGAAGGAACTGGGCAAGGACAAGCCCAGCTGGACACTGCCTGCGCCGTACGCGCACTGGCTCGAGCGCTATCGCTAAGCCCGGGGTACGCTCCTGACGCACAGCAAGAGGGGGAGGCGGTTGGTCCGCCTCCCCCTTTTTCATGCGCAGGATCGAAAGATCAGGCGGCGGTCTGCATGGCATAGCGGTTGCGCATCAGGAACAGCGCGCGACGCTTGCGATTAGCCCGCGTCTTGAACGGATTGTCGCGGTCCGGTCGCTGCGCGATCAGCTGCTCAAGACGGGCATCATCGGGCATGCCAGTGCGGGGCGTTGCGACGCGCGTGGCCGGGCGGGGGATTGGCGGGGCGAAGGCGGTCGCCGGGGCCGCCGGGGCAGGCGGCGCGACCACAGGCTGGACGAACGAGGCCGTGGCCGGAGCAGGCGCGGCCTGCGTGGTCACGAACCCGGCGTGCGGGCGATCGTGCGGCCCTGCCAACTTGCGGTCATAGTCCGCATCAGCGGCGCGCTCCTCAGCCATCTGGTCCGCACTCTTGCGGGTGCGGGCGCGGCTGAGCGCAATGGCACCGCCGCCCAGGCCCAGGGCTGCGAGGAGGGCAGCCATCCAGCCCCAGACCTCGCCATTGCCATCCGTACCCGTGCCATCCGCGCCTGTGGTGGTTACCGGCTCGTCGGCGGCGGGCGCGCCGATGGAAGGCTCACCACTGCCGACTGGCGCCGCGATGGTCGTTTCGACGACCGGATTGTCAAGCGGCGCGCTGGTGGTTTCGGGTGCCACCGGAACAGGGGCGGGTTCAGCCTGTGCCGTCTGCGGCGCTGGGCGGGCTGCCGGACGCGGCGTTGCGGCTGCACGGCGAGCCGGCGGCGTTGCGACCTCAGCTGCCGGGGCGATGGCGGTCACGGGAACATCGGCGATGGTGGGCGGGGCGACGGGGCTCGCTATCGGGGTTCCGGGAAGAGGCGCCGCAGGAGGCTGCGCCGCGCTGGGTGCGACGGGGCTCGACATCGAAGGCGTCGATACCTGCGGCGTCACGCCGGGCTGGCCGACGGCAGGTGCGCTCGGCTGCGGGATCGGCATCGTCGGCGCGACGGTCGGGCTGAGCGTCGGGGCGGGGGACGCGTCCTGCGCGATCAGCGGGGTTGCGGTGAGGGCAAGAACGGCGGCAATCGCGGCCCTTGCCGGGCGAATGGGGTGCGATGTGTGTGTCATAGTAACGGGACTACGCTCAAGGCTCGCCAATGCGTTCAGCCCTGCCCATCAAAACTCCGATGGAAGGAAGTCGTTTGTCGCCCAACGGACAAATTGGGTCTGGCTTGCATACCTAATTCTTGCGAATGACTTGCGCGACTGACACCGGGAGAGGCTATCCAAATGCGCGTTTTGAGTCTGGCTCTGCTCGCTGTGGTGCTGGTGGTCGGCACAGGAAGCCTGTGGACGCAGGGGCCTTTGCCGCTGGATGTCGCGATCACGCGACAGCTGCAAGGCGTGATCGACCCGCATGCACCCTGGATCGAATGGCTCTCGGCCACCGCCGGCTGGCCGTGGATCGTTGTCAGTACGCTGGTGGCGGGGCTGTTTGTCGCGTCGCTGACCCGGCTGCCGGGCGCTGCGGCCCTCATCCTGGGCGTCGGGATCGCGATGGCGAGCGAGCGGCTGGCGCGGCTCGCGATTTTCGTACCGCGTCCTTCGGATGACCTTGTCGCGGTCGCCAGGGCCAGCGCGTCATCAGGTCTGCCTTCGACGTTCGCGATCTTTTATGGCGCAGTGTGCGCAGGGTTGATCCTGGCGGCACATCGCCAGAACGGGAGCGAGGCGATGGCGGTGCGCTGGGCGGCGGCGGCGCTGTTGCTGTTAGGGTGTGTCGGGCGCGTGGCGGCTGGCGGACACTGGACCAGCCAGGTGGTCGTGAGCGCGGCGCTGGGCGCGCTGGCCGCAATCCTTGCGTTTAGACTGGCGGGGGTGCGTCGTTAGGCCTTATTCGTGCAAGGCAAAGCGCGGCAGGCAGGCGATGATCGCCAGCACCAGCCCGATGGCCACGGCCATCCACAGGGCGCCGAGGCCCCAGTCCAGATAGGCAAGCACGCCCAAGCCCGCGCCACTGACCAGCCCGGTCCACAGCAGCAGGTGCGGCACCCAGGCCCAGCGCTGACCCGCCCGATGGATGCGCGAGAGCGCCTGGCCCAGCTTGACCAATGTCCCGGTCATATAGGTCAGGCCGATACTGACCTCGCCTTCGCGCTGGAAGACGGTATTTTCCATCCCCATCGCCAGCAGGGTAAAGCCCACCGCCAGCGTGCCCGTGCCCACCATCGCCAGCCCGGCCGCGATCGCCAGCAGCAGAACGACGCCCAGGATCGTCAGCGGCAGGCGCGCGCGCCGGGGGCAGGCATGGCCGATCAGATTGCCCAGGATCACGCCCAGCACGAAGGTTGCGATCATCGATCCGGCAATCGCGGCGATCCGGCCATCGGTGAACAGCCCCACCGCCATGCGGGTCGAGTTGCCGGTCATGAACGCAGTGAAGAAGCCGCCCGTATAGAGAAAGCCGATGGCATCGACGAACCCGGCCAACCCCGCGAGCGCGACCGCGAGGAACCAGTGGTTGCGTTGATAGCGGGTCATGCGGCAGACTATAGCCCGCCCGGCGCCCCGTTGTCATCCGTCGCAAACCCCGCCTGCACTGGTTTGACAAGTCCAACAGCGCGGCCTATATCGGCCTTCGATACCGGACGCTTCGAGACATGACAGGTTTGCGCGGACCTGCCCAACGAAGGAAGCCTTCGGAACCATTTAGACGCGATAGGCTGCGGTTCCTGGGGTTTCCCATGGACCAGCGGCCTTTTGGCGTCTCTGTGCGCCACGAATATGACGTGCGAATCGATAGACACGAAAAGGCGAAGACAAGTTTATGGCAACCTCTACACGAGCATCGGCCACCAACAAGCCGACTCCGATGAAGCGTATCCGCAAGATTTTCGGTGACATCCACGAAGTCTCGGAAATGCCGAACCTGATCGAGGTTCAGCGCGAAAGCTATGAGCAGTTCCTGCGGTCGGACCCCTCGGTCGGCTATGTATCGGGACTGGAAAAGACGCTGCGCAGCGTGTTCCCGATCCGCGATTTCGCTGGCACCGCCGAGCTTGATTTCGTGCACTACGAGCTCGAACCCCCCAAGTACGACGTGCAGGAATGCCGCCAGCGCGGGATCACCTATGCAGCTCCCATGAAGGTGACGCTGCGCCTGATCGTGTTCGAGGTCGACCAGGAAACCGAAAGCCGCTCCGTGCTCGATATCAAGGAGCAGGACGTCTATATGGGCGACATGCCGCTGATGACCGCGAACGGCACGTTCGTCGTCAACGGTACCGAGCGCGTGATCGTCAGCCAGATGCACCGTTCGCCGGGCGTGCTGTTCGATCATGACCGCGGCAAGACCCACTCGTCGGGCAAGTACCTGTTTGCTGCGCGCGTCATTCCGTATCGCGGTTCGTGGCTCGATTTCGAATTCGACGCCAAGGACATCGTCAACGTGCGTATCGACCGCAAGCGCAAGCTGCCGGTCACCTCGCTGCTGTACTCGCTCGGCCTCAACGACGAGGAAATCCTCGACCATTTCTATGAAAAGGTCGTGTACGAGCGCGGCACCGGCGGCTGGAAGATTCCGTACGTGGCCGAACAGTGGCGCGGGATGAAGCCGGCGTTCGACATCGTCGACGCTGAAACCGGCGAAGTCGCGTTCAAGGCGGGTGACAAGATCACCCCGCGCGCCGCGACCAAGGCGGGCAAGGATGGCCTCAACAGCCTGCTGATTCCGACCGAGGAAATCTTCGGCCGTTACAGCGCCTATGACCTGATCAACGAGCAGACCGGCGAAATCTACATCGAAGCGGGCGACGAAGTCTCCGCCGAGAACCTGGAAAAGCTCGACAAGGCTGGAATTGACCAGCTCGTGCTGCTGGACATCGACCATGTGACAACCGGTCCCTGGATTCGCAACACGATGAAAGCCGACAAGGCCGATAATCGCGACATGGGTCTCGATGCGATCTATCGCGTCATGCGTCCCGGCGAGCCGCCAACGCGCGAAACAGCGGATGCCCTGTTCGAAGGCCTGTTCTTCGACGGTGAGCGTTACGACCTGTCCGCCGTGGGCCGCGTCAAGCTGAACATGCGTCTGGAGCTCGACTGCGAGGACACCGTCACCACGCTGCGTCGTGAGGACATCCTGGCCGTCGTCAAGACGCTGGTCGACCTCAAGGACGGCAAGGGCGATGTTGATGACATCGACAACCTCGGCAACCGCCGTGTGCGTTCGGTGGGTGAGCTGCTGGAAAACCAGTATCGCGTCGGCCTGCTGCGCATGGAGCGTGCGGTCAAGGAGCGGATGAGCTCGGTCGATGTCTCGACCGTGATGCCCAACGACCTGATCAACGCCAAGCCCGCGGTGGCCGCGGTGCGCGAATTCTTTGGCTCCTCGCAGCTGTCGCAGTTCATGGACCAGACCAATCCGCTGGCCGAAGTCACCCACAAGCGCCGTGTTTCGGCCTTGGGCCCAGGCGGTCTGACCCGCGAGCGCGCAGGCTTTGAAGTCCGCGACGTTCACCCGACCCATTATGGCCGTATCTGCCCGATTGAAACGCCCGAAGGCCCGAACATCGGTCTGATCAACTCGCTGGCCTCGTTCAGCCGCGTCAACAAGTACGGCTTCATCGAAACGCCGTACCGCAAGGTCATCGACCACAAGGTCACCGATGACGTCGTGTACCTGTCGGCAATGGAAGAGGCCAAGCACACGATCGCGCAGGCCAACGCCGAGCTCGACGATGACATGGGCTTTGTCGAGGACATCGTCTCGTCGCGTCAGGCAGGTGAATTCCTGATGGCGCCACGCGACATCATCACCCTGATGGACGTCAGCCCCAAGCAGCTGGTCTCGGTCGCGGCATCGCTCATTCCGTTCCTGGAAAACGATGACGCCAACCGCGCGCTGATGGGATCGAACATGCAGCGTCAGGCCGTGCCGTTGGTACAGGCCGAAGCGCCGTTCGTCGGCACCGGCATGGAAGAAACCGTGGCGCGCGATTCGGGCGCTGCAATTGCTGCCAAGCGCGCCGGTATCGTCGATCAGGTCGACGCGACCCGCATCGTGATCCGCGCCACAGGGTCAGTGGATTCGGGCCGCTCGGGCGTGGACATCTACACGCTGCAGAAGTTCCAGCGTTCGAACCAGAACACCTGCATCAACCAGCGTCCGCTGGTGAAGGTGGGCGAAGTGATCGCCGAAGGCGACATCATCGCCGACGGTCCCTCGACCGATCTGGGCGAACTGGCACTGGGCCGCAACGCGCTCGTCGCGTTCATGCCCTGGAACGGCTACAACTACGAAGATTCGATCCTGATCTCCGAGCGCATCGTCAAGGACGACGTGTTCACCTCGATCCACATCGAAGAATTCGAAGTCATGGCCCGCGACACCAAGCTCGGACCTGAAGACATCACCCGCGACATTCCCAATGTCGGCGAGGAAGCCCTGCGCAACCTCGACGAAGCGGGCATCGTCTATATCGGTGCGGAAGTGCATCCTGGCGACATTCTGGTCGGCAAGATCACGCCCAAGGGCGAAAGCCCGATGACGCCGGAAGAAAAGCTGCTGCGCGCGATCTTCGGCGAAAAGGCGAGCGACGTGCGCGACACCTCGCTGCGTCTGTCGCCGGGCGTTTCGGGTACGGTCGTGGAAGTTCGTGTGTTCAACCGTCACGGTATCGACAAGGACGAACGTGCCCTGGCGATCGAGCGCGAGGAAATCGAGCGCCTGACCAAGGACCGCGAAGACGAACGCGCCATTCTCAACCGTGCGACCTACAACCGTCTGCGCGAAATGCTGGTTGGTCAGGTCGCATCGGCAGCGCCCAAGGGCGTCAAGAAGGGCGATGCGATCACCGAGGAGCTGCTCGAGGACGTTGAAAAGCACCTGTGGTGGAAGTTCGCGGTCGAGGACGATGCGGTCCAGTCCGATCTGGAAGCCGTCAAGGTCCAGTATGACGAAGCCGTCACGCGCATCACCGAGAAGTTCGACGATCGCCGTGAAAAGCTGGAGCGCGGCGACGAGCTGGCTCCGGGCGTGCTGAAGATGGTCAAGGTGTTCGTCGCGGTGAAGCGCAAGCTGCAGCCGGGCGACAAGATGGCCGGACGTCATGGAAACAAGGGTATCATCAGCCGCATCCTGCCGATCGAGGACATGCCGTTCCTTGAAGACGGCACGCATGTCGATTTCGTGCTCAACCCGCTGGGTGTGCCGAGCCGCATGAACGTCGGTCAGATCTTCGAAACCCATCTGGGCTGGGCCGCACGCGGTCTGGGTCAGCAGATTTCGAAGGCGCTGGACGACTGGCGCGAGGCCAATCCGAACCCGGAAGCGGCCAGCCCGCCCGATGCGGTGCGCGAGAAGCTGAAGTACGTCTATGGTACCGACTATCACGTCGAGATCGACAACCGCAGCGATGAGGGCGTTGTCGAACTGGCAGGGCTCCTGCGCAACGGCGTTCCGATGGGCACCCCGGTGTTTGACGGTGCGCGCGAGGCGGACGTTTCGCGGATGCTGGAGCGGGCGGGTCTCGACCCCTCGGGCCAGGTCGATCTGTACGACGGCCGTACCGGCGACAAGTTCGACCGCAAGGTGACCGTGGGCTATATCTACATGCTCAAGTTGCACCACTTGGTGGACGACAAGATCCACGCGCGTTCGATCGGACCCTACAGCCTCGTCACCCAGCAGCCGCTGGGCGGTAAGGCGCAGTTCGGTGGACAGCGCTTCGGGGAAATGGAGGTCTGGGCACTCCAGGCCTATGGCGCGGCCTATACGCTGCAGGAAATGCTGACGGTGAAGTCCGATGACGTGGTCGGACGCACCAAGGTCTACGAGGCGATCGTCAAGGGTGACGACACGTTCGAGGCCGGCATCCCTGAGAGCTTCAACGTTCTGGTCAAGGAAATGCGCTCGCTGGGTCTCAACGTCGAGTTGAACTCCATCGATGCTCTGCCCGATCCGGACGAAGAGCCCGACGCGCTGTCTGAAGCTGCCGAGTAAGAATACTCCCCTCCCCTTCAGGGGAGGGGCCGGGGGTGGGGCTGTAATTGGCCTCACCCAACATTCCCCACCCCAACCCCTCCCCTAAAGGTGAGGGGCTCGGAAGGCGAAAAAAATGAACGAACTGACCAAATTCAACAATCCCGCCGTGAAGCCGGAAACCTTCGACGAGATCCAGATCGGCCTCGCGTCGCCTGAGCGTATCCGTTCGTGGTCCTTCGGCGAGATCAAGAAGCCCGAAACCATCAACTATCGCACGTTCAAGCCCGAGCGTGACGGCCTGTTCTGCGCGCGCATCTTCGGTCCGGTGAAGGATTACGAGTGCCTGTGCGGCAAGTACAAGCGCATGAAGTACAAGGGCATCGTCTGCGAAAAGTGCGGCGTTGAAGTCACCGTGACCAAGGTGCGCCGTGAGCGCATGGGGCATATCGAGCTCGCCGCTCCGGTTGCGCACATCTGGTTCTTGAAGTCGCTGCCCTCGCGCATCGGCCTGCTGCTCGACATGCAGCTCAAGCAGCTTGAGCGCGTGCTGTATTTCGAAAGCTATGTCGTTATCGAACCCGGCCTCACCAGCCTGGAAAAGTATCAGCTGCTGACCGAAGACGAACTGCTCGACGCGCAGGACGAGTTCGGCGAAGACGCGTTCTCCGCCGGTATCGGTGCAGAAGCCGTGCGCCAGATGCTGATGGACCTCGACCTCGAAGCCGAGCGTGCCGATCTGCTGCAGGAACTCGAGACGACCAAGTCGGAACTCAAGCCCAAGAAGATCATCAAGCGCCTCAAGGTCGTGGAATCGTTCATCGATTCCGGCAACCGTCCCGAGTGGATGATCCTGGAAGTCATTCCCGTGATCCCGCCCGAGCTGCGCCCGCTGGTGCCGCTGGACGGTGGCCGTTTTGCGACCTCGGATCTGAACGACCTGTACCGCCGCGTGATCAACCGCAACAACCGCTTGAAGCGGCTGATGGAACTGCGCGCGCCGGACATCATCGTCCGCAACGAGAAGCGCATGCTGCAGGAAGCTGTCGATGCGCTGTTCGACAATGGTCGTCGTGGCCGCATCATCACCGGTGCCAACAAGCGTCCTTTGAAGTCGCTGTCCGACATGCTCAAGGGCAAGCAGGGCCGCTTCCGTCAGAACCTGCTCGGCAAGCGCGTCGACTATTCGGGCCGTTCGGTCATCGTGACCGGCCCCGAACTCAAGCTGCACCAGTGCGGCCTGCCCAAGAAGATGGCGCTCGAGCTGTTCAAGCCGTTCATCTACGCGCGTCTCGATGCCAAGGGTCTGTCGATGACCCTCAAGCAGGCGAAGAAGTGGGTCGAAAAGGAACGCAAGGAAGTCTGGGACATCCTGGATGAGGTGATCCGCGAGCATCCCGTGATGCTCAACCGGGCGCCGACGCTCCACCGTCTGGGCATCCAGGCGTTCGAACCCGTGCTGATCGAAGGCAAGGCGATCCAGCTGCACCCGCTCGTCTGCTCGGCGTTCAACGCCGACTTCGACGGTGACCAGATGGCCGTCCACGTTCCGCTGTCGCTCGAAGCGCAGCTGGAAGCGCGCGTGCTGATGATGTCGACCAACAACATCCTGTCGCCCGCCAACGGCAAGCCGATCATCGTGCCTTCGCAGGACATGGTTCTGGGTCTGTATTACCTTTCGATGGACCGCGAAGGCGAGCCGGGCGAAGGCATGCTGATGGCCGACATCGCCGAAGTGCACCAGGCGCTGGAAGTCGCAGCCGTGACGCTGCACACCAAGATCATCGCGCGCGTTCCGCAGACCGACGAACAGGGCAACCAGTATCTGAAGCGGTACAACACCACGCCGGGCCGCATGCTCATCGGCGAGTGCCTGCCCAAGAGCCACAAGGTGCCCTTCGATGTCGTCAACCGCCTTCTCACCAAGAAGGAAATCGGCGACGTCATCGATCAGGTCTATCGTCACACCGGCCAGAAGGACACCGTCCTGTTTGCCGATGCGATCATGGGTCTGGGCTTCCGTCACGCCTGCCGCGCCGGCATCTCGTTCGGCAAGGACGACATGATCATTCCGGACAGCAAGGAGCGTCTGGTCGATGAGACCCGCGCCCTGGTTGCTGACTATGAGCAGCAGTATCAGGATGGTCTGATCACCCAGCAGGAAAAGTACAACAAGGTGATCGACGCCTGGAGCCGTTGCGGTGACCAGGTCGCCAACGCCATGATGGAAGAGATCAAGGCGACGCCGAAGGACGAGCATGGCCGCGAAGCCCCGGTCAACTCGATCTACATGATGAGCCACTCGGGCGCGCGTGGTTCGCCAGCGCAGATGAAGCAGCTTGCCGGTATGCGTGGTCTGATGGCCAAGCCTTCGGGCGAGATCATCGAAACGCCGATCATCTCGAACTTCAAGGAAGGTCTGACCGTTCTTGAATACTTCAACTCCACCCACGGCGCCCGCAAGGGTCTGGCCGACACCGCGCTCAAGACGGCGAACTCGGGTTATCTGACCCGCCGTCTGGTCGATGTGTCGCAGGATTGCGTCATCGTGCAGGAAGATTGCGGTACCGAACGGGCGCTGGAAATGCGCGCGATCGTGCAGGGCGGTAGCGTCATTGCGTCGCTCGCAGAGCGTATCCTGGGCCGTACCCTGGCCGAGGACATCGCCGATGTGAAGACTGGTGAGGTTGTCGTTCCCAAGGACACGCTGCTCGACGAAGCGGCCGTGGCTGCGATCGAAGCGCTGGGCATCCAGGCTGCGCGCATCCGCTCGCCGCTGATCTGCGAAGCGACGATGGGCGTGTGCGGCAAGTGCTACGGCCGTGACCTGGCGCGTGGTACGCCGGTGAACATCGGTGAAGCTGTCGGCGTTATCGCTGCACAGTCGATCGGTGAACCGGGCACCCAGCTGACGATGCGGACCTTCCACATCGGCGGCGCGGCGCAGCTCAACGAGCAGTCGAACCTCGAAGCGGTGGCCGATGGCACGCTGCAGTACCGGGATATCCCGACCATCGTGAACAAGCGCGGACAGCGCCTGTCGCTCGCCCGCAACGGCGAAATCGCGATTGTCGACAAGGAAGGCCGCGAACGTGCGGTCCACCGTATCCCTTACGGTACCGTGCTGCTGATCGATGACAATGGACCTGTCAGCCTGGGCGACCGGATTGCCGAATGGGATCCGTTCACCATGCCGGTGATCACCGAAAAGCAGGGTGTCGTGAAGTATCAGGATCTGATCGACGGCAAGACGCTGATCGAACAGACCGATGATGCCACCGGCATCGCGCAGCGCGTGGTCGTGGAATACCGTGGTTCGCTCAAGGCGAAGTCCAAGGAAGATCTGCGTCCTCGCCTGACCCTGCTCGACGAGGATTCGGGCGAAGCTGCGCGCTACATGCTCGCGGTGGGTGCGATGTTGTCGGTCGAGGAAGGCCAGACGGTTCACGCAGGCGACATCGTCGCTCGTGTTTCCAGAGAAGCTGCCAAGACCCGCGACATCACCGGCGGTCTGCCGCGCGTTGCCGAACTGTTCGAAGCGCGCAAGCCCAAGGACAATGCGATCATCGCCAAGGTCTCAGGCCGCATCGAATTCGTCCGCGACTACAAGGCCAAGCGCAAGATCGCGATTCACCCGGAAGAGGGCGAACCGGTCGAGTATCTGGTGCCGAAGTCGAAGGTCATCGACGTCCAGGAAGGCGACTATGTGAAGAAGGGCGACAACCTGATCTCAGGTTCGCCCGACCCGCATGACATTCTGGAAGTGCTTGGCGTGGAAGCGCTGGCCGAATATCTGGTCAGCGAAATCCAGGAGGTCTATCGTCTGCAGGGCGTGAAGATCAACGACAAGCACATCGAGGTGATCGTTCGCCAGATGCTGCAGAAGGTCGAGATCACCGATGGCGGCGATACCACGCTGCTGCCGGGCGAACAGCTCGATGGCGAGGAAATGAACGAGTACAACGCGCGTCTTGCGCCGGGCAAGAAGCCGGCCGAAGGCAAGCCGGTGCTGCTGGGCATCACCAAGGCATCGCTGCAGACCCGTTCGTTCATCTCGGCTGCGTCGTTCCAGGAAACCACCCGGGTGCTCACCCAGGCGGCGGTCGAAGGCAAGCGTGACTCGCTGATCGGCCTGAAGGAAAACGTGATCGTGGGACGTCTGATCCCGGCGGGTACCGGTGCCGGCATGAGCCGCGTCCGGATCGCCGCGAACAGCCGCGATGCTGCGCTCCGTGCGCAGCAGCGCGCGCTGCAGAAGGCGATGGCAGCCGCCAACGAAGTCGCGGCGGCTCCCGCCCCGGCTCCGGTCGCCGCCGAGCCGGAAGAGGTGGACAGCGACGCCGAATAAGGCGGCTTCCCCGGCTCATGCCGGGGGCCAACCGCAGTCAATCACAAGAAAACCCCGCCGGAAGCAGTTCCGGCGGGGTTTTCTTTTGCTGGGTTCCAGCGCGGATCAACGAGCGTGAAGAGGTTCGTCTGCCAGGCGTCCGGGCTCGCGTCCGATCAAAGAATGCCGAATACGAGCAAGGCGACGATCAGCAGGCCGGGGACCCCAGCAGCCACAGAATAATTCCCTTTCCCATGATGGTTCCTTCTTCGAAACGTGTCCGCGATCGTTTGGGTCGCCGTTGGCCCGGACATGCTTGTACCGTCAACTTGCATCTGCCTCGAAAATCGGGTCCCCGAAAGACCAGGTCTCGACCATCCGCGGCGCTCTCTCAGAAGGGGTTGAGCGTGTAGCCGCGCTGCTGGAGGAGCGCATGCGCGGTCATCGCCGACAGCGCCATCTTCACTCCCGGCGCCAGATCGGCGCGACTGATACCCTGGGCTACGGCGCTCTGCCCGCAAAGATGGATCTCTACGCCGTTTTCAATCAGCGTCGCGATGGCGGCAAGGTTGGCATTGGCCGCGCTATCGTGCTTCCTGCCATAGGCAGCGGCATGGGTGAGATCGAAGCTCGCCGGGCCATGGACCACCACCGCGACACGCACCCGCTCGCGCGGCACCCCGGCTTCGGCATGCATGTTGATGAACCGCGCCGCGCTCTCGAGCGTGCGATTGAGGCTGCCCGGCTTGGCCGCCTCGGCGACGTCGAAGGCGACGCTGAAGCTGGCTGAAGCGGGCAGGGATTCATGCCCGTCCACCGTGGCGACGGGACCAAAGCTCTCGATGACGGTGCCGGCATGGAAGCCAGGACGCAAGGCGTCCTGTGCCTGGGCGGGAGCAAGACCAAGGCCAAGAGCCACCATCAATGTGGCTGCCGACAATGCGATGCGACGTGACGACCAATGCGACATGCAACTCTCCTTCTGTCTGGAGCGAGGCGTATCAGGATGCGGCGTCCGCTTCATCTCCTTTCGCAGGCGTTGCCGCCGCGCCATCCAGCATCTGGCGGGCAAGCTCTGCCAATTGTGTGTCGTGCGGATGGTTGAGCAGCGGCGCGAGTGTCTTGCGCGCTGTCTCCTTGTCGTCTGTCTGGATCTGGTGTCGCGCCAGCGTTATCCGCAGCCCGATGTCATAGGGCGCCAGCATCAGCGCCTTTTGCAGACCCTTGACCGCTATCTCTGGCGGTGTCTTGCCCTCTGCGGCGAAGGTCCGATAGAAGAAGCTCAATGGAATGGGGTTGTCATTCTCGACCTGGTTGGCCGCGGCTACTGCGGCGCGGACCTGGGACCATAGACCGTCGTTGCCGTCTTCGGCCTCGCGGAACAACGCATACATTCGTTGGATCAACGCGTTGATCGCTTGCGGGTCACGCGCCAGTGCCCGGTCTGCCGCAGCCAGCGCCTCGGCGGTATTGCCGGCGTCGAATTCGGCTTCTGCCAGGGCCGTCTGGACAAACGGATCATCGCGATAGTCCGCCGCGATGGCGCGCGCGAGTTCCAATACCTCTGCAGCCGTCTCATCGGTCACGCCGCGTTTGGATCGCATCATCACCGGCAGAATGGCAGCTTCGCCGGCGCGCAACGGACGTACGCGGATGTGAGCAGACGTGATGCGGCTGGCATCCAGATTGATGTAGCTCATCCGGCGGAACTTCATGTAGCGGGTAATCTCATCGTCGAGCTTGGCGAGATCGCCGAACGCCAGCTTTGCTGCCGCATCCTCGCCCTCGCCTTTGTTCAGCCGATCAAGATAATCGCTGAGCTGGCCCGGACGGTCGCCCGACAGCATCAGATAGTGAAAAAGCAGCCAGCTGCGCCCATAAAATGCATCATAGCGTCGCGATGCGTTTTCGCGATATTTGCGCGTGCTCAGCAGCATCTCCAGCGGCACGTCCTGCGCATACATCAGTTCCGCTGCGCGGTGACTGGCAGGCAGCCCCAATCCCACTGAGCCGTCCTTTTCGAACTTGGCGGTGGAGTAGAATTCGGCGAAGCCTTCGGTAAACCACAAGGGGGCCGATCCGGAAAACAGGCTGTACATGAAGTGATGGGCATATTCATGGAGCAGAACCTGTTCGCCCTGGGTGACGCGCTCGCGTTGGCTGGAGCTCTGGACGCGCGGTATGAACGCAACCGACCCGCCCGCGCGTGACTGGTAGAACCCCTGGAGGAAGCGGCGGCCATCGGCCGACAGTTTTCGGACCTCGCCCGCATCGTGCATCACGAAGACCGTCAGCCGGTTCGACGGCGATGTCGGCTCATCGGGCATCTTGTACAAGGCCAGCATCGCCGAACGATAGCGCTCGAGCATATCGGTGAAAGCACGTACCTGCTTTTCGTCCTGATCGGCATAGACCAGGAAATTGGGGCTCGATGCCTCATGCCAATCGGCAGACGCGGCTGACGGCCACGCCACCAGCGCGGTCAGCACGATCGCCAGACCACACCGCAAACCTCTCACCATGCCCCAATCCTCCTGCTTTCATGCAGGCTAAAGCTGCGCCATACCGCCCGCAACCCCCTCAAAAAGGGGTGCGGGCGACGGCTCCTGGGCTGGGGGCTAGATTTACGCGGTCAGCTTCGCGGCCGTGCGCGCGACCTTGGCACCCAGATAGCGGGCACCGTCGAGGTCGGCCTGGTGCGGCTGGCGCAATCCGTCGCCGCCGGCGATCGTGCTGGCGCCATAAGGCGATCCGCCGATGACCTCGTCATTGCTGAGTTGACCCTGGAAGCCATAGTCCAGCCCGACGATGGTCATGCCATGGTGGAGCAGGTTCGTGAGGATCGAAAACTGCGTCGTTTCCTGGCCGCCGTGCTGGCTGGCGGTCGCGGTGAACGATGCGCCGACCTTGCCGACCAGTGCGCCCGTGGCCCAAAGGCCCCCGGTGCGGTCCCAGAACGATGCCATCTGGCTCGACATGCGGCCAAAGCGGGTGCCGGTGCCGACGACGATTGCGTCATATTCTGCCAGTTCCTCGGGCGAGGCGACCTGCGCCGGCTGGTCGAGCTTGAAATGGTTGGCTTTTGCGACCTCTTCGGGAACGGTTTCAGGAACGCGCTTGATCGTCACGTCCGCGCCTTCGCCCCGTGCACCTTCAGCGATGGCTTCGGCCATGGTTTCGATATGGCCATAGGTTGAATAATACAGCACGAGAACTTTGGTCATGATGGGTCTCCTTGGGGTATCAAAGGGGTGCCCCGCCGCCTGGGGATCGGCGGCGGGGCGGGGGGATCAATGGGTCCGGGTTTCCGCAATCAGAAACTCGGCGTCCTGTGTGGCCGAGACGGTAATCTCGGTTTCGCGGGTGATGGCTGCAGCGTCGCGCGTGCCGATTTCGATGCCGTTCACCGTCACGCTGCCCGCCGAGACCACCAGATAGGCCGACATGCCATCGGTGATGCGGTGGGTGATGCTGTCTCCAGCGGCCAATGTCGCGCCGGACAGGCGGGCATCGGCGCGGATCATCAGGGCACCAGCCTCGATATCCTCGTCGCGTCCGCTGGCCAGTACCTCCAGCTTGCCGCTGCGCTCTCCCTTGGGAAACTGCTTGGCGTCCCAGCGTGGCGCACCACCCGGAGCATCGGGGATGATCCAGATCTGGAAAAGGCGGGTTTCCTCGCTTTCCAGATTAAACTCGCTGTGCTGCACACCGGTTCCCGCGCTCATCACCTGAACGTCGCCCGCTTCGGTGCGGCCTTCGTTGCCCAGGCTGTCGCGATGGGTGATCGCGCCGGTGCGGACATAGGTGATGATTTCCATATCGCGGTGTGGATGCGTGGGGAAACCGCTCTTGGGAGCGATCTCGTCGTCATTCCACACCCGCAATGCGCCCCAGCCCATGCGAGCGGGGTCATGATAGCCACCGAACGAAAAGTGGTGGCGGGCATTGAGCCAGCCGTGGTTGGCATGGCCCAGCGAAGAAAAGTCGCGCTTCTCGATCATGTCATGTGCTCCTTGCCGGCATCGCAGTTGGCCGATGCCTTGGCTTGAGGCAGAGATAGGACTGTGTTATCGTTTCCAAAACAGCCAGTTTGGAAAATGATTGTTTCTGATATGCGCCTTCCTGATTTCGAGGCTTGGGCGGTGTTTGCCGCCGTCGCCGACACCGGCAGCTTTACTGCGGCCGCCGAGGCGCTCAGCCTGTCGAAGGCCAAGGTGTCGAAGGCGGTGTCGCGGCTGGAGATGGAACTGGGCACGGTGCTGTTCCACCGCACCTCGCGGCGGCTGTCGCTGTCCGCCGCGGGCCGTTCACTGGTCGACCACGCCCGCCGCATCCGCATGGATGGCGAGGCCGCAGTGGAAGCGGCGCGGGACGAGGCCGTGCTGCTGAGCGGTACGGTGCGCATCGCGGTGCCGATGAGCTTCGGCTTGCGTGCGGTCGCCCCGCTGGTGGCGCAGTTCATGGCGCAGCATCCCGGCATCCTCATCGACATGCACCTGTCGGATGCGCGGGTCGATCTGGTGGACGAGGGATTTGATCTGGCACTGAGGATCGCGGTGCTGCCCGATAGCAGCCTGCGCGCCATCCGCCTGCGTACGGTGCAGCTGTATATCATCGCCTCGTCGGCCTATTGTGCGAAGCACGGCACACCGCGCCACCCGTCAGAGCTCGACGCGCACAAGGCGGTCCACTACGCCAACTCTGCGCAACCCGGCGTATGGCCAGTGACCGGGCCGGAAGGCGCAAGAGTGCTGGCAAGGCCCTCAGCTGCGCTGATCGTCAACAATGCCGATGCCGCGCTGCCCGCCGTTCTGGACGGCCAGTGCATGGCGGCGCTGCCCGATTTCTTCTGTGAAGAGGGCGTGGCGAGCGGGGAACTGGTCCGGCTGCTGCCGGAATGGCGTTTCGAACCCTCCACGCTCAGTATTGTCACCCCACCTTCTCCGCATCGCCCGGCGCGCGTGGATGCGCTGATCGCCTGGCTGCGCAAGGGATTGCAGGCAGAATGATTCAAATCCGCTGCGGCGTTACGAAATTTGAAACCAATTCGATTTACTCCCCAGAAAAGCGACGAACTGAAGCGTCGCGGATAAGCGGCGGAAAACAGAGTCTTTTCCGCGTTCCGGGGTATGCACGCATCGGTGCACCCCGTTGAGTCCGCAATCTTTACCCAAAATTAACCTTTTGCCCCCAAAACTTTTATGGTTAATGTTTTCCTCGTCGATCCGTTCTTAGGGTCTAGATGACTGAACGGTGCCGATGGCACGGGCGAAAAGGGGCTGCACATGCGGGTGCTTTTGATCGAAGATGAACCGACCACGGCCAAGGCGATTGAGCTTATGCTCACCACCGAAGGTTTCAATGTCTATACCACGGACCTCGGCGAAGAGGGCCTGGATCTGGGCAAGCTGTATGATTACGACATCATCCTGCTCGACCTGAACCTGCCGGACATGCACGGCTATGACGTGCTGAAAAAGCTGCGCGTGGCGAAGGTGCAAACACCGGTGCTGATCCTCTCGGGCATCTCCGAGATGGATAGCAAGGTGCGTTCCTTCGGCTTCGGCGCGGATGATTATGTCACCAAGCCGTTCCACCGCGAGGAACTGGTCGCGCGTATTCACGCCGTTGTGCGCCGATCGAAGGGTCATTCGCAAAGCGTGATCCGCACCGGCAAGCTGGCGGTGAACCTCGATGCCAAGACCGTCGAAGTCGACAGCGCCCGCGTTCACCTGACCGGCAAGGAATATGCGATGCTCGAGCTGCTCAGCTTGCGCAAGGGCACCACGCTGACCAAGGAAATGTTCCTGAACCACCTCTATGGCGGCATGGACGAACCCGAACTCAAGATCATCGACGTCTTCATCTGCAAGCTGCGCAAGAAACTGGCGCTGGCCTGTGGTGGCGAAAACTACATCGAGACCGTCTGGGGCCGCGGCTATGTGCTGCGCGATCCCGAGGCCGATGGTGAAGTGATCGCAGCCTGATTTTTTCCTGACCTTCTTTCTTCTTCTTCTTCTTCCCTGAAATCGGCCAAGGGGGCTGCGGGTAACCGTGGCCCCCTTGGCTGTTGCACGCGTGAGGCGTGTCCGCGCGGCTTTCGCTTGCCAACAGGGGCCTTCGCGCTATCGCTCCATGCTCCCCGGGGGAGAGTTGATCGATGAGTCCATATCGCACCCACGCGCGCGTCCTCACCGCCTCGCTGGTCGGCACCGCGGTGGAATTCTACGACTTCTACATTTACGCGACCGCTGCCGCCCTGGTGTTCGGCCCGCTGTTCTTTCCATCGGAAAGCGCATCGGCGCAGCTGATGCTGAGCTATATGAGCTTTGGCCTCGCCTTTTTCGCGCGGCCCGTGGGCGCAGTGGCCTTTGGTCATTTCGGCGACCGGATCGGGCGCAAGTCGACTTTGGTCGCCTCGCTGATGCTGATGGGCGGCTCCACCTTGCTGATCGCATTTCTGCCAACCTACCAGATGGTCGGCTGGGTCGCGCCGCTGCTGCTGTGCATCCTGCGCTTCGGCCAGGGCTTTGGCCTGGGGGGCGAATGGGGCGGAGCGGCGCTGCTGGCGGTGGAGAACGCGCCGCCGGGCTGGGCTGCGCGTTTCGGCATGGCACCGCAACTGGGGGCACCGGTGGGCTTCATCGCCGCCAACGGCCTCTTCCTGCTGCTGGGCCTGGGTCTGACGGACGAGCAGTTCACCGCCTGGGGCTGGCGCATCCCGTTTCTGGCGAGCGGCATCCTGGTCGGGCTGGGGCTGTGGGTGCGGCTGAAGATCAGCGAGACGCCGGACTTCGCGCAGGTGCTGGAGCGCGACAAGCCAGCGCCGGTGCCGGTGGCAGAGCTGCTGCGCGATCACCTGCGCGCGACTTTGGCGGGCACGTTCGCGGTGGTGGCGTGTTTTGCGATCTTCTACCTCTCGACCGCGTTTGCGCTGGGCTATGCCACCACGGCGCTGGGGCACGACCGGGTCGATTTCCTGCTGGTGCAACTGGGCGCGATCCTGTTCCTGGCTTTGGGCATCGTGTTGTCGGGTTATCGATCGGACGCGACCAGCAGCGGGCGCGTATTGATGATCGGCTGCGCCGCCACGGTGGGCGTCGGATTGCTGTTCGGGCCGTTGCTGGGCTCGGGCTCTCTGTGGCTGGCCTGGGTGGCGCTGTCGATCGCGCTGCTGGTGATGGGCTTTGTCTACGGCCCCTTGGGCGCATGGCTGCCCCAGCAGTTCCCGGCGAGGGTGCGCTATACCGGCGCGTCGGTGGCGTTCAACGGCGGCGGCATCATCGGCGGCGCGCTCGCCCCGATCGCGGCGCAGGCGCTAGCGGATCGCGGCGGCGCGGATGCGGTGGGGCTGTATCTGGCCGCGGCAGGATTGATCAGCTTCGCCGGATTGTGGGCGCAGCGGGGACGGGCTGCGGGCTAGATCAGGGATATTGCTGGCGCGCGTGCATCACAGCGACCACGATCACTGCATCTTCGGTCACGCGATAGATGATGAGGTAGTTAGGGTGGACGATGGCTTCCCGCGTTCCGCTGACCCGTCCAGTCCTGTACATGAGCGGATGTTGGGGCAGGCGGTCTGCACAGGCCAGGATAGCGTCTTCCAGCTTTCTTGCGGCGTGCACATTCCTTGACGCAATGTATTCCGATATGTCCCGAAGATCGGCGAGCGCCGCCTCAGTCCAGATCAGATTCAGGGGTTTCATATTTGCTGATGATTTCGCGCATCTGCCTCATGACCTCTTCATGCGGGATGAAGGGCCCGGTCGATGCCAACGATCGCTCCACCTTGGCGCGAAACCACGCATCATAGGCTGCCTCTTCCTCGGATGAGGCGAATTCGGATTCGATGGGCGAGTATTTGACCATGTCGTCAGTCTATCACATCGCCCGCCAGCCGCAATAACGTGAGCCGGGCCTTGCCGACCACGCGCTCGGCGTCGATGTCGAAGCCTTCGACCTCCAGCTTTTCGCTCTTGGCGGTTTCCACGCTGATCCAGGTGGAAGGCGCGAACCAGCCCAGCCGCTTCAATTTGTCGAGCGCCACCGCGCCCGCGCCGGTGCCATAAGGCGGGTCGATCAGCACCACGTCGAACGGCTTGAGCGCAGGGCCCAGCGCCAGCGCTGAGCTCGGGCGGATTTCGGCGCGGGCATCGGCCTCGAGCGAGCGTATATTGGCGCGCAGCGTGTCGATCGCGGGACGGTCCTGCTCGACGAACACGCAGCGGGCGGCACCGCGCGACAGTGCCTCGATGCCCAAAGCGCCTGATCCTGCAAACAGATCCAGCACGCTCAGCTCCTCGAACGATCCAAGGCGGCTGGTGAGCATCGAGAACAAGGTCTCGCGGGTGCGGTCGGCCGTCGGGCGGGTGGTGTCGCCTGCAGGTGCCTTGAGCTTGCGGCCGCGCCATTGCCCGGCAATGATCCGCAGCATCTTATGTCTCCACCGTCATTTCAGCGTCTTCCTGAAGGTTATCACATCGTGCCTGCGCACCTCCTCGATCGCGCCGGGCTCGATCCCGTCGAGCAGGAAGGGCCCATAGCGGGTACGGATCAGGCGCGAGACCTTGAGCCCCAGATGCTCCAGCACGCGGCGCACCTCGCGGTTCTTGCCCTCGGTCAGCGTCATCTCGATCCAGCCGTTGCGGCCGGTGCGGCGTTCCAGATTGGCGTCGATCTTGCCGTAGCGGATGCCTTCGATGGTGATGCCGTGGATCAGGTCTTCAAGCTGTGTCTGGCTGACCTCGCCAAAGGCGCGCGCACGATAGGTGCGCTCGACCCCGGTGGCGGGCAGCTCCATCTGGCGCTTGAGCTCGCCGTCATTGGTCATCAGCAGCAGGCCCTCGGTGTTGAGGTCGAGCCGCCCGACGGGCATCATGCGTGGCGCATCGGGCGCGACGCGGGCGAGGTGATCATAGATCGTCGAGCGACCGGTAAAGTCGCGCGCCGCCGTCAGCAGCCCGGCGGGCTTGTGGAAGCGCCACAATTTGGCGGGCGCAGGCTCGCTCACCGGTTTGCCGTCGACGGTGATGCCGTGCAGGCTGGTCAGCACCGTGGCAGGCGTGGTGATGACAACGCCATCGCGCGCAACGCGGCCGCCTTCGATCATCCGCTCGATCTCGCGCCTGCTGGCGATACCGGCGCGGGCGAGCAGCTTGGCGATGCGCTGGCCTTCGCCCAGGGCAGACGTTGTCTTGCGCACCACAGGTTCGGGCGGCGTTTCGCTTTCAGCAAGCGGATCGAATATTGGTTTCCGGGGGGGCATAGCGGCTGCTATAACGAGGAAGGTGCCGGGCGGGAACGCAAGAAATCACCACCGCGTATTTACCTTTCGTCCCTCGCAGCCCTGACAGAAAGGCCGCATATGCTGTTTTCGCGGTTTACCCGGTCGATCGAGACCATCCTGATCGTCGAGGACGAGCCTTTGGTGGCATTCGACAACGAGCTGCGGGTGGTCGATGCGGGCTATCGGGTGGTCGCGACGGTCGATACCGAGGCAGAGGCAATTGCGGTGCTCCAGCGCGAGCCGATCCATCTGGTGCTGGCCGATGTGAACCTCTCGCGCGGCGGCAGCGGGGTCGAGGTGGCGCGCGTCGCCAGCGAGCTGGATATTCCCGTGCTGTTCGCCACCGGCGCCTGCCCGGGGCATGCGAAGCAATTTGCGGTCGGTTGCCTGATCAAGCCGTACAGTGCAGCAGAGCTGGTCAAGGCGATCCACGCGGTCGATCAGATGATCCGCGGCAAGACTCCCCGCAACATGCCCAAGCCGCTGAACCTCTATTCAGAGGCATGAAAGCTCGCCCGTAACCTTTGGTTTCGCATCGCCGAACATCTCGCGAGCAAGCGGATGTCCGCGCGGGAGAGACGATCGATGTCGAAACTATGGATTGGCGGTGTGGTGATCGCAGGATTGGCCGTCCTTGCTCTCGTGCAGGGGGTGTCGGACGCACCTGCTAGCGCGAATCCGCCGGCTGCACGTGCTGTTGCTGCACCGCCCGTGATCAAGGCCGCTGCATCCGGGCCGGTCGTGGCAGAGCTGTTCACCAGCCAGGGCTGCTCGTCATGCCCACCCGCCGATGCGGTGGCGGCGCGGCTGGCGCGACCCTGCCATCCTCGTGATCAGCCGCCCGGTGACCTACTGGGACCGGCTGGGCTGGAAGGACAGGCTGGGGCGCGAAGCAAACACCCGTTTGCAGCGTCAATATGGCGACACGGCCTTTGCCGGCGCGAACATCTATACCCCGCAGCTGGTCGTCGACGGCCGCACCCAGGGCGTGGGGTCGCAGGAGGCCAGGGCCCGCAAGCTGATCGCCGACGCTGGCGCAGTGCGCGAACGCAGCGGCGTGACGGTGCGGATCGTGCGCGCCACCGATGGCGGACGCAGCGTGATTCTCGGCGGCAAGGCCGGGGCAGGGGCCGAGGTGATCCTCGTTGCGCTGTCGTCGCGCGAGACGGTGAGCATCGGGCGCGGCGAGAATGGCGGCCGCAAGGTCAGCTATACCAATGTCGTGATCGACGAGACGCCTTTGGGTCGCTGGTTTGGCGGGTCGCAGACGATGGCGCTGCGCGCGCAGCAACTCGCGACGCCCGGCGCGGATCGGTACGCGTTGATCGTGCGGCAGGGCCAGGGCGGGGCGGTGATCGGGTCGGCGGTGATCTGAAGCGGGCGGTGCGCACAATCCCTCTGGCGTAAATCGCCGATGCCGCTAGTTTCCCGGCCAAGACTGTGGGGCTGGGACACCGAAGGGAAGATTGCTGCATGACCGAACACGCTGCCGGGGCATCGCCTGAGGTCACGGGTTGGCGCGCGTCGCTGCCGGTGGGCCTGAGGCCCTATACCGAGGCCGCACCGCTTGCCGCTCTGTTTCTCGGCATGTCGTCGGGCTTCCCGTTCGCGATGATCGCCGCGACGCTTTCGACGCGGCTGGCGCAATCGGGCATCGAGAAATCGACCGTGACCGCCTTTGCCCTGACCTTCCTGGCCTATAATTTCAAATGGCTCTGGGCACCGATCATCGATGCGGTGAAGCTGCCCCTGCTCGGTCGCATCGGCCAGCGCGTCTCGTGGCTGATCCTGTGCGCGGTGCTGGTGATGGTCGCGATCATGAACCTGGGGCTTGCCGATCCCGAAGCGGATATCGCCAGCGTCGCGATCGCGGCGATCTTGGTCGGGGTGGCCGGCGCGACCTTCGATATCGTCATCGACGCCTATCGCATCGAACTGCTCGAACCGCACCAGCTGGGCGTGGGATCGGGAATGAGCCAATACGGCTGGCGCATCGGCGCAGCGTTGGCAGGGTCGGTGGCGCTGATCGTGGCTGCGCGCGCCGACTGGACCACCGCCTATATCGCGGTGTCGTTCTTCGGCCTTTTCGCGGTCGTCACCGGATTGGTGATGGGCGAACCGGCGCGCCGGCAGGAGCCCAAGCCGCTGAAGGGTCCGATCGCCGCCGCGATAGCCTATGTCAGCCCATTGGCCGAGTTCTTCAAGCGTTCAGGCGCCTTGGTCGTGCTGCTGTTCGTGCTGGTCCACAAGATCGGCGATACGCTCGCCAACCTGACGCTGCGCCTGCTGTTCGAGGATCTGGGTTTCACCAATGACGAGCTGGCGATCTACGACGTCGGCCTGGGCTTCTGGGCACTGCTCGCGGGCATCTTCGTCGGCGGTATCCTCTATGCCCGGCTGGGCATGAAGCGATCGGTGCTGATCAGCCTGATCCTGATGGCGGTGTCCAACCTTGCCTTTGCTGGGCTTGCATCGGTCGGTCACAGCACCTGGGCGATGGCGGGTGCGATGGGCTTCGAGAATTTCGCCAGCGGCATCGGCGGGGTGTGCGTGGTCGCGTATCTCTCGGCCCTGTGCAATCTGGAATTCACCGCCACGCAGTTCGCATTGCTGTCAGCGGCTGCCAGCATCACCGGGCGGTTCCTCACCGGAACATTGGCGGGCGGGATGATCGAGCAGCTGGGTTATGCCAATTTCTACCTGGTCACCACGCTCGCGGCACTGCCCGGCGTGCTGTTGTTCTGGTGGATGATGGCCAGCGGGCTGGTCGATCGCTCGCTGGGCACGGCGGGGACTGAGGAGAGCGGGGAGTAGTCTGGGGTTAATGCGCAAACATTCCCGCGTTCCCGAGCGAAGTCGAGGGACGCATGCGCTATCGTTTGCGAGAACGTCCCTCGACTTCGCTCGGGAACGCGGGGAGGTTTGCGGTTTTTACTAGCGCCGGAATGAAGGGGATTAATCCGGCTCCTGCCCGTTCGCCTTGAGCACTTCGCCCGCCAGATACAGCGAGCCCGCGATCAGCACAGGCATCGGCTCGCGATCCGCCAGCCCAGCTACCGCCGCGCGCACGTCCGCCGTCGCCTCGACCTCCAGGCCCGAGGTCAGGCACGCCTGAAACGCATCGGCATCGTGCCACTCATGCCCCGGAACCGGCAGCGCGGTGACGCTGGCGAGGTGCGGTTCGAGCGGGCCGAGCAGCGCGCCGGGCTGCTTGTTCGACAGCATGCCGATGACCAGGTGCACCTTGCCGCCCATCCTGGCGACATGGCGCGCGAGCGCCGCACCGGCGTCGGGATTGTGCCCGCCGTCGAGCCACACCGGCTCGCCGGTGCCCAGCAGTGCGGTCAGCGGTCCATCGCCCAGGCGCTGCATCCGCGCCGGCCAGTCGGCCCAGCCCATCGCGGCGGACAGCGCGCTGTCGGGAATGGCGATTGCGCTCTGGTGGCGGATCATCGCGATGGCGAGCCCGGCATTGTCGGCCTGGTGCTCGCCCGGCAGGCGCGGGACCGGCAGGCTGAGCTTGCCGTCGACATCGCGATAATGCAGCCGCCCCTGATAGAGCGCCACATCCCAGTCGTGGCCGCGCGCCTTGACGTACGCGCCTGCGCGCATCGCCTGTGCAGCGACTGCGCCCATCATGCCGGTCGCGTATTTCTGGATCACCAGCGGCACGTCCGGCTTGGCGATGCCTGCCTTCTCGAACGCGATCCGCTCCAGCGGCGCGTCGGGCGTGCCCTCTTCAGGTGCGAGCAGAAAGCCTTCGTGGTCGATCCCCAGCGCCGCGATGCCGCACACCGCTGGCGCTGGGATGACGTTGGTCGCATCAAGCCTGCCGCCCAGCCCCACCTCGATCACGCATGCATCGGCAGGCGTTTCGGCAAAGGCGAGGAACGCGGCGGCGGTGGTAACCTCGAAGAAACTCGCGTTGATACCTTCAGCGATATCGAGCACCCGCGCGAGATAATCGGCCAGCAATTCGTCATCGATCAGCCGCCCGGCGATGCGGATCCGTTCGTTGAAGCGCACCAGATGCGGGCTGGTGTAAACATGACAGGTCTGGCCGGAGGCTTCGATCGCGGCGCGCAGGAACGCGCAGGTCGACCCCTTGCCGTTGGTGCCCGCGACATGGAACACCGGCGGCAGGCGGTGGTGCGGATCGCCCAGCCGGGCGAGCAGTTCGGTGATCCGCTCGAGCCCCAGCACATCACGGCCCGGCGACAGCGCGGTGAGCCGGTCAAGCTGGGTCTGGACGCCGGGGTGGTTGGAGATGGCGTGGTCGGCCATAGATCACCCCTCCCCTTCAGGAGCTTTGGAGGCACGTGACTCCAAAACTGGGACGGGGGTGGGGCAGTGATTCCTGTGCTGGACAGTCCCCACCCCAACCCCTCCCCTGAAGGGGAGGGGCTTTGTCATCACGCTGCCGCCTTGGCCGCCATCAGATAATCGATCACGCTGCCCAGCCGTGCGCGCAGGTCCTTGCGCTCGACGACCATGTCCAGCATCCCATGCTCGAGCAGATATTCGGAGCGCTGGAAGCCTTCGGGAAGCTTCTCGCGGATTGTCTGTTCGATCACCCGCTGCCCGGCAAAACCGATCAATGCGTTGGGTTCGGCCAGTTGCACATCACCCAGCATCGCGTAGCTGGCGGTGACGCCGCCGGTGGTGGGGTCGGTCATCACGACAATGTACGGCAAGCCCGCCGCGTGCAGGCGGCTGATCGCCACGGTGCTGCGCGGCATCTGCATCAGCGACAGGATGCCCTCCTGCATCCGCGCGCCACCGGCGGCGGTGAAGATCACATAAGGACATTTCTCGGCAATCGCGCGCTCGGTCCCGGCGATGAAGGCAGCGCCCACGGCCATGCCCATCGATCCGCCCATGAAGGCAAAATCCTGGACGCCGACGACAGCCTTGTGGCCCTCGATGCGGCCCAGCGCGTTTGTCAGCGCATCATTGCCGACATTGGCGGCACGCGCGGCCTTCAGCCGGTCGACATAGCGCTTGCTGTCCTTGAACTTCAGCGGGTCTTCGCGGACAACCGGCGAGGGCAGCTCTTCCCAGATCTTGTCGTCGAACAGCATGCCAAAGCGCGCTTGCGCGCCGATGCGGTCATGATGGTTGCATTTGGGACAGACTGACAGATTGTCCTCGAACTCCTTGGCGAACACCATCTCGCCGCAGGCCTTGCACTTGTGCCACAGGTTGTCGGGGGTGGAATCGCGCTTGGCGATCAAGGGAATCGAGTTGCGGACGCGGCTGAACCAGCTCATTCAAATGCTCCTATCAGGCGTTCGTGGTCTGGCGGGCGGTGGCGATCGCGCTGCTGAGGCTGCGGATGTAATCGCGCACCGGGCCCGACGAGTTGGCACCGTGCTGGGCGACGATATCGACGATCGCGCTGCCGACGACAACACCATCGGCGACGCGTGCGATGGCGGCGGCCTGCTCGGGGGTGCGCACGCCGAAGCCGACCGCGATCGGCAGGTCGGTCGAGGCCTTGAGCCGCGCGACCGCCTCTTCGATGCTCGCCTGCACCGCCTGCTGCTTGCCGGTGATCCCGGCGACCGAGACATAATACAAAAATCCACCGGCGCCATCGAGTACGGCGGGCAGCCGTGCGGCGTCGGTGGTGGGCGTGGCGAGCCGGATCGGCGCGATGCCCTTGGCGCGAAGAGCCGGGCCGAGCGATGCGTCTTCTTCCACCGGAATATCGACGCAGATCACGCCATCGACGCCAGCGGCTGCTGCGGCATCGGCAAACCATTCGGGCCCGCGCCGCGTCATCGGATTGGCATAGCCCATCAGCACCAGCGGCACATCGGGGTGACGGCTACGGAAACCGGTGGCGATCTGGAGTATGTCGGCGGTCTTGGTGCCCGCAGCCAGCGAACGCAGGTTCGCCGCCTGGATCGCGGGGCCATCGGCCATCGGATCGGTGAACGGCATGCCCAGCTCGATCACATCCGCGCCGCCCTCAACGAGCGCGTCGAGAATGGCAGGGGTGGACGCAGCGTCAGGATCGCCTGCGGTGACGAAGCACACGAGCGCCGCGCGGTCAGCGGGGAAGGCGTTAGCGAGGCGGGTCATGCTTGGATGTATCCGCGACGTTTGAGAATTGCACGCCACAGCGAAACAAGGACCCCTGCCATCAAGGCATTCTGGACGATCCGCCCAAACGAGTCTCCGCCAATGCCGTTGACGGTAAAGCTCAGCTTGCCGCTATCGCCGATATGGTATGCGACGATGCCGATGAGGAGCATCGCCACGAAAAAGAAAACGGCAATACCTAGGGTTTCGAAAACCAGCTTCACATCTCCACTCCCAGCTTCTCGGCCACGGTGAAGATGTCCTTGTCGCCGCGGCCGCACAGGTTGGCGAGGATGATCTGGTCGCGGTCCATGTCCCGGGCGATCTTGGCCACCGCCGCAATGGCATGCGCGGGCTCGAGCGCAGGGATGATGCCCTCGGTGCGGCAGAGCAGCTGGAAGCCATCCAATGCTTCGTCATCGGTGATCGCGGTGTACTCGACGCGGCCCATGTCCTTGAGCCAGGCGTGTTCGGGGCCGATGCCGGGATAATCCAGACCCGCGCTGATCGAATGGCCCTCGGTGATCTGGCCGTCCTCGTCCTGCAGCAGATAGGTCTTGTTGCCGTGCAAGATGCCGGGGAAGCCGCCCAGGAGGCTCGCGGCATGCTCGTTGCCGTCGAGGCCATAGCCTGCGGCTTCGACGCCAAGCATCTTCACGTCATCGTCTAGGAACGGGTGGAACAGGCCCAGCGCGTTCGATCCGCCGCCGATCGCCGCGACCAGCAGGTCGGGCAGGCGGTTGATACGGCTCAGCATCTGCGCGCGCGCTTCCTTGCCGATCACGCTCTGGAAATCGCGGACCAGTTCGGGATACGGGTGCGGGCCGGCGGCGGTGCCGATGATGTAGAAGGTGTCGTGGACGTTGGCGACCCAGTCGCGCAGCCCCTCGTTCATCGCGTCCTTGAGCGTGGCTGCGCCCGAGGTCACCGGGATGACCTCCGCGCCGAGCAGCTTCATGCGGAACACATTGGGCTGCTGCCGCGCGACGTCGGTCGCGCCCATATAGATCACGCAGGGCAGGCCGAACCGTGCGCAGACGGTCGCCGTGGCAACGCCATGCTGGCCCGCGCCGGTCTCGGCGATGATCCGCGTCTTGCCCATCCGCATCGCGAGCAGGATCTGGCCGATGCAGTTGTTGATCTTGTGCGCGCCGGTGTGGTTGAGTTCATCGCGCTTGAACCAGATTTGCGCGCCCTTGCCCGCAGGTGCGTCCTTGCGCAGTTCCTCGGTCAGCCGTTCGGCATAATAGAGCGGGCTGGGGCGTCCGACATAATGCTCGAGCAGATCGTCGAACTGCGCCTGGAATGCAGGGTCCGCCTGAGCCGCACGATAGTGTTTCTCGAGATCGAGCACCAAAGGCATCAGGGTTTCTGCAACATAGCGCCCGCCGAACTGGCCGAAATGGCCCTGTGCGTCGGGTTGATTGCGATAGCTGTTAGGCTGGGGTGCTGCGTTGGTCATGATTGGCAACCGCTTGGCAAAAGCGCGCCATCTTGTCCATATCTTTGAGCCCGGGCGCGCTTTCGACGCCCGAGGAGACATCGACCAGAGGCGCGTGCGTCGCAGCCAGCGCCTCGCCGACATTGTCGGGATCGAGCCCGCCTGCCAGCCCCCACGGCAGGATATGCTGGTGACCAGTCAGCAGCGACCAGTCGACGACGGTGCCGTTGCCGCCGGGCAAAGCCTGCGCGGGCGCATCGAACAGCAGCCGGTCGGCAATGCCGTCGAACCGGCGCGCGTTGATCAGGGTCTCGGCGCTGCGCAGACCCAGGGCCTTCCAGACCTCGACGGGCATGTGCTTCTTCACGATGGCCAGCCATTCGGGCTTTTCCGAGCCGTGGAACTGGATGATATCGGGCCGAACGGTGCGCTGCGCCTTTTGCGTCAGCTCGGGCGAGGCATTGACCAGCAGCAGCACGACCTTGACGTGCGCCGGCGTCCGCCGCCGCAGGTCCGCCGCCTGCTCCAGCGTCACATGGCGCGGGCTCTTTTCGAAATGCACGAGGCCAATATGGCTCGCACCCGCCTTGGCGGCGGCGTCGATGGCGGCTTCGGTGGAAAGCCCGCAGATCTTGATGAGGGTGGTCATGGCAACGCTGCGATTACAACGTCGCCATGATTTCGCGGGCGGCGTTGTCGGGTTCTGCGGCGCGCGCGATCGGGCGGCCGATGACCAGCACCGATGCACCGGCATCGCGCGCCTGGCGCGGGGTGACGGCGCGTTTCTGGTCGCCCAGCACTGAACTTGCAGGACGCACGCCGGGGACCACGAAAAAGCCGTCGCGCCACTGGTGACGCACCGCGCCGACCTCCTGGCCCGAGCATACGATGCCGTCGAGCCCGGCGCTGTGCGCCAGGTCGGCGAGCCGCAGCACGTTGTCGTGCGATGAACCTGCCATGCCGATCTGCGCCATGTCGTCATCGTCGAGGCTTGTCAGCATCGTCACCGCGACCACCTTGGTGTGTGTGCCGGCCGCAGCCTTGGCATCTTCCATCATCGCGCGGCCACCGGCAGCGTGGACGGTAACGATGGCCGGTTCCAGCACATGGATCGCCTGCATCGCGGCGGCGACGGTGTTGGGGATATCGTGCAGCTTCAAGTCGAGGAAGATCGGCAGGCCGATCTTGGCGATCTCATGCACGCCGTGGTGACCGTGCGCGCAGAAGAACTCCAGCCCCAGCTTCACGCCGCCGATATGGCTGTGCACCTGCTGCACCAGTGCGGCGGCGCGCGCGAGATCGGGAACATCGACCGCGAGATAGATGGGATTGGACATGATGCTTGCGTGACCCCTGTTGAAACTCTTCAGACCGAGCGCAACACGCTTTCGGGTTCGGCTGGTCTGTCTGCGGCTGCCTCGGCCTGCATGGGAGCAGGTGCGACAGCCGCCGTTGTGGTGCGTGCCTGGTTGGACTCCAGCGTCGCGATGCGGCGCTTGAGACGCCAGTTGGCGGTGCGGTGATACGCCCACAAGGGCAGGAAGCCTCCCGCAAACGTGAGGAACAAGAGCACCGGTAGCTTCGTCACCAGCTGCAGCCCGCCCCACAGGTCCACCGTGACCGCCTGCCAGTTGTTATAGGCAAACACGATGAACACCACGGCGAGCATGATGATCACCAGTGTCTTCAGAAACTGCATGACCGCTGTGTCTCCTCAAATCCTGTCCGCGTCCCGGCGGTCAATGGGACAGCATAGGAGCATAAGCCCGGCTTGGCCAGCCTGACGGCCGCCCGGCGTGCGATCAGCCGAAGACCCGGGCGAAAATCGTGTCGACATGCTTGAAATGATAGTCGAGGTTGAACTTCTCCTCGATCTCTTGGGGCGAGAGCGCGGCGGTCACTTCGGCATCGGCCTTGAGCAGTTCGAGCAGCGACAGCGCGCCATCCGATTCCCACACCTGCATGGCATTGCGCTGAACGAGGCGATAGGCGTCCTCGCGGCTCACGCCTGCCTGGGTCAGCGCCAGGAGCACACGCTGCGAGTGGACAAGCCCGCCCATCTTGTCGAGGTTCTTCTGCATCCGCTCAGGATAGACCAGCAGCTTGTCGATCACGCCGGTGAGCCGGGCGAGCGCGAAATCGAGCGTGATCGTGGCATCGGGGCCGAAGAAGCGCTCGACCGAGCTGTGCGAGATGTCGCGCTCGTGCCACAAAGCGACGTTTTCCATCGCAGGGATCGCAGCGGCGCGGACGACGCGGGCAAGACCGGTAAGGTTCTCGGTCAGCACCGGATTGCGCTTGTGCGGCATCGCCGACGAGCCCTTCTGGCCGGGCGAGAAATACTCCTCGGCTTCCAGCACCTCGGTGCGCTGCAGATGGCGCACTTCGGTCGCCAGCCGCTCGACCGACGAGGCGATCACGCCGAGCGTGGCGAAATACATCGCGTGCCGGTCGCGCGGGATGACCTGGGTGGAGACGGGCTCGAGCGCAAGGCCCAGCTTCTTGGCGACATGCGCTTCGACGCGCGGATCGATATTGGCGAAGGTGCCGATCGCGCCGGAGATGGCGCAGGTGGCGATCTCGGCGCGCGCGGCCTTGAGGCGTGCGCGGCAGCGGTCGAACTCGGCATAGGCCTGCGCCAGCTTGAGGCCGAAGGTGGTCGGCTCGCCGTGGATGCCATGGCTGCGGCCGATGGTAGGCGTGTACTTGTGCTCCATCGCGCGGCGCTCGATCGCCGCCAGCAGCGCGTCGAGGTCTTCGAGCAACAGGTCGGATGCCCGCGCGAGCTGCACAGCCAGGCAGGTGTCGAGCACGTCGGAGCTGGTCATGCCCTGGTGCATGAAGCGCGCCTCGTCGCCCACCTGTTCGGCTACCCAGGTGAGGAACGCGATGACATCGTGCTTGGTCACCGCCTCGATCGCGTCGATCGCAGGCACGTCGATGGCCGGGTTCGTCGCCCACCACGCCCACAGGGCCTTGGCGGCGGACTTGGGCACTACGCCGAGCTCGGCCAGCGCGTCGGTGGCGTGCGCCTCGATCTCGAACCAGATGCGGAACTTCGCCTCCGGTTCCCAGATGGCGGTCATGGCGGGGCGGGCGTAACGGGGGACCATGGACATGTCCTTGCAGCAAGAGGCGGTGGAGGGCGCCTTGAGCCGCCCCGGTGATTCCGCCGCGCAGCTAGCAGCAAGCGCGCGCGCGTTCAACCGGCGCGGGGGCTGCAATCAGGCCAGGCAAGGAGAAAAGGGCTGGATGAAGCACTCGTATTTCGGGCATGGTTGCGCCAGAAACTATCGCTCGGGCTGATTCCCAGCGTCCATCCTGCCGCCAGAGGCCCGCCGTCCATGATCACCCAGGTTGCTGCTACCCAAGCCCCAGAAGACCGTGCCGAGACCGTCCGGCTGCTGACCGAGATCGAGCAAAGGCTGCGCTGGCTGTCGTCGTGGATGATCCACAACGCCAACAACCTGCGCGACAAGCGCGACGGGCTGAAGGTCGGCGGGCATCAGGCGAGCTGCGCGTCGATGACCGCGATCATGGCCGCGCTGTATTTTCACGGCCTGCGCCCGCAGGACAAGGTGGCGGTGAAGCCGCATGCCGGGCCGGTGCTGCACGCGATCCACTATCTGCTCGACGAGCAGACCCGCGAGAAGATGGAGCGGTTTCGTGGGCTGGGCGGGGTGCAGAGCTACCCATCGCGCACCAAGGACAGCATTCCGGTGGACTTCTCGACCGGCTCTGTGGGCCTCGGAGTCGCGATCACCGCGTTTTCGTCCTTGGTGCAGGATTATCTGATCGCGCATGGCCAGCTGCGCGAAGAGCAATCCGGGCGGATGATTGCGCTGATGGGCGATGCCGAGCTCGACGAGGGCAATATCTACGAATGCCTGATCGAAGGCTACAAGCACGATCTGCGCAACTGCTGGTGGATCGTCGACTATAACCGCCAGTCGCTCGATGCGACCACCGCCGACCGGATGTTCCGCCGCTTCGACGACATTTTCGAAACCTGCGGCTGGCGCGTCGTGACCTTGAAGCACGGCAAACTGCAACGCGAGGCGTTCACCAGGCCCGGCGGCAAGGCGCTGGAAGACTGGATCGAGACCTGCCCCAATGCCGATTTTGCCGCGCTCACCTATCTGGGTGGTGCTGCGTGGCGCGAGCGGCTGACAGCCGACATCGGCAAGAAGCGCGGGGTTGCCGATCTGCTCGGCGCGCACGACGATTCCGAACTCGCCCGGCTGATGACCAATCTGGGCGGGCACTGCATCGAGACCTTGCTCGAGGCGTTCGACCGGATGGACGACGACCGGCCCACCTTGCTGATCGCCTATACCGTCAAGGGCTATGGCCTGCCGCTGGCGGGGCACAAGGACAATCATTCGGGCATGATGAACGGCACGCAGATCGAGAGCCTGCGCGACGCGCTGGGCATCTCGGCCGGCGACGAGTGGGGCAAATGGGCAGGCTTGGGCGACAATCTGGCAGCCACCTTGCAGGCGTTTGTCAATGCCAGCCCGATCGCGCGCAAGCAGGCCGAGTTCGCCGCGCCTGCGATCCCGCTGCCCGATCGGCTCCCGGTGCCCGAAGGCGCCGAGCAATCGACTCAGGCGGCGTTCGGCAAGGTACTCCACGATCTGGCGAAGTCGGACACGCTGCTGGGCGACCGGCTGGTCACCACCGCACCCGATGTCACGCAGACCACCAACCTGGGCGCGTTCGTCAACCAGCGCGGGCTGTTCCGGCGGCAGGAGCTGGCCGATGTGTTCCAGCGCGTGAAGATTCCCAGCGCGCAGAAATGGTCGGCGCATAACGCAGGCCAACATATCGAGCTGGGCATTGCCGAGAACAACTTCTTCCTCGCGCTCGCGGCGCTTGGCCTGTCCGCCCAGCATTTCGGCACGCGGCTGATGCCGGTGGGCACGGTCTATGATCCGTTTATCGCGCGTGGGCTCGATGCGCTCAATTACGGTTGCTATCAGGATTCGCGCTTCCTGCTCGTCGGCACGCCTTCGGGCATCACTTTGGCGGGTGAGGGCGGCGCGCACCAATCGATCAACACACCGCTGATCGGCATGGGCCAGCCGGGGCTGGAAAGCTTCGAGCCGGCGTTTGCCGACGAGGTCGCGCTGATGATGGGTTGGGCATTCGCGCACATGCAGGCGGACGGCGGAAGTTCTGTCTATCTGCGGCTGACGACCAGGGTGATCGAGCAGGTGACGCGCGCCGATCACGGTTGGGAAGGCGATGCGATCGCAGGGGCCTATTGGCTGCGCGAACCCGGCGCTGGTGCGCAGGCCGCGATCGCCTATTGCGGCGCGGTCGCGCCCGAAGCCATCGCGGCATGGGAGGCGCTCAAGGACGACATTCCGGGGCTTGGCCTGCTCGCGGTAACGTCGCCCGACCGGCTGCACCGCGACTGGTCGGCGCAAGCGTCGGCACGCTGGACCGGCGGAGCACGGGCGGACAGCCATGTCGCACGGCTGCTCGGCCAGTTGGCGCCCGATGCCGGGCTGGTCACCGTGCTCGACGGATCGCCAGCCGCCTTGTCATGGCTGGGCGGCGTGCGTGGCCACCGGGTCAGCCCGCTCGGCACCGACCGCTTCGGCCAGACCGGTGACCTGCCCGATCTCTATCGCGCCTACCGGCTCGACAGCGAGGCGATCATCGATGCGATGGCCGAGCTGTTCGTCGATCCGGTCTAGGCTGCAGCCGGGCAATATTGCCGCAGATAATCGCCGTGCATCGGCATGTTGCGCACGACATACTGGATCGACTGTTCGATGGCATCGAACTCGCGCCGCGTGGAGGGTTCGCGCAGCCCGTCTGCCATCACGTTGTGCCCGCCCATGGCGATGCCCTGGCCCATCATGACGGCGGCCCAGCTGGTCTCGGTAAACAGCTCGTCGTCTTCGCGGAAGATCTGGCCGTTGTGGCGGAACAGGTCGATCTTTTCGGTCAGGCTGTCGGGCACCGCCATCGTCCGGCAGTGGTTCCAGAAGTCGCTGTCGTTGCGGGTGGTGGATTTGTAGTGGAGGATCAGGAAGTCGCGGATGCGCGCATATTCCTTGCCGGTCAGCCGGTTGAACGCATCTTCCTGCACTTGGGTGATACCATCGAGCGACAGCAAAGAAATAAGCTTGGTGATGCCGGTGTTGATCAGGTGGATCGAGGTGGATTCGAGCGGCTCCATGAAGCCCGCCGAAAGCCCCAAGGCCACGACATTCTTGTTCCAGAACTTCTTGCGCCGCCCGGTGACGAAGCGCAGGAAATTGGGCTCGGCAGCGGGCTTGCCGGCGATATTGCGCACCAGAATGTCGAGCGCTTCGTCGCTTTCCATGAAGCTGCTGCAATAGACATGGCCGTTGCCGTTGCGATGCTGCAGCGGCACCTGCCACTGCCAGCCCGCGCTGTGCGCCGTGGCGCGCGTATAGGGCAACGGGCCGCTGCCATCCTCGCGCAGGCAGGGCAATGCTACGGCGCGGTCGCAGGGCAGGTAATTCGACCAGTCCTCGTACCCGGTCTTGAGCGCCTGCTCGATCAGCAGGCCGCGAAAGCCCGAGCAATCGATGAACAGATCGCCCGGCAGCACCGCGCCATCGTCCATCGTGACCGAAGCGACATGGCCGGTCTCGCCATGGAGTGCGACATCGGCCACCTTGCCTTCGCGACGCACCACGCCGCGCCGTTCGGCATATTGGCGCAAGAAACGCGCATAGCGTCCGGCGTCGATGTGATAGGCATAGTTGACCGGCGGCAGGTCTTCGCGCTGATAATCCTCGGTGCGGGCAAAGCGGCCAAAGTGTGCCGCCATGGTTTCCATGTTGAACACCTGGATCGGGCGGTTGTCTCCCGCCATCTTGTACTTGTGCCAGACATGGTGGAACGAGATGCCGTCGATCTCATAGCCGTAGTTGCCGAACGGGTGGATGTAGCTGTCTCCGAGCCTGCCCCAGTTGACGAACTGGATACCCAGCTTGAAGCTGCCCTGCACGCAGGCCATCATCTCGCGCTCGTCGATTTCGAGCAGCCGGTTGAAGTCGACGAACGGCGGAATCGTCGCCTCGCCAACGCCCACGGTTCCAATCTCTTCCGATTCGATCAGCGTGATATCGACCGGCCGGCCCGCACGCAGGCGGGACAAGGCCGCCGCTGCCATCCACCCGGCCGTACCTCCGCCGACGATCACGATCCTCTCAATAGCCATATCCGCCCCTGCATCAGCCTTGTTTTGCCGATGATATAGCATGGACGAGCCCAATGTGAACGTTCATCTTCGCTCTTGTGAACGCTCTCAATTTTCGATAGAGGTCCTTGCTGACGGCAGAAACCATATCTGTCGCGTCAGGATTTTCAGGGGAGGTTGGTTTTGGCACGCAGGCCCATTTGCGCCGCATCGCGTTCGTCGCGTCTTGTCGCTCTTACATCGGTATCCGGATTGGCGCTGTTCGCTGCGCATCCTGCGCTCGCGCAGGAAAGCCAGGACACGCAGGAGGCGACAGCTCCGGCTGAAGCTGCTGGCGACGAGATCATCGTCACCGGCTTCCGGCGCTCGCTCGCCAACGCGCAGACCATCAAGCGCGACGCGGACACCGTTGTCGATGTCATCACCGCCGAAGATATCGGCGCCTTGCCCGACCGTTCGGTAGCAGAAGCGCTCCAGCGCATTCCCGGCATCAACGTCTCGCGCTTTGAACAGCGCAACGACCCTGATCGCTTCTCGGTCGAAGGCTCTGGCATCATCATCCGCGGCCTGCCGTTCGTTCGCTCCGAGCTGAACGGGCGCGACATCTTCTCCGCCAACGGTGGCCGCGAACTGTCGTTCAACGACGTCTCGCCCGAACTGCTGGGCCGCGTCGAAGTGTTCAAGAACGCCACGGCCGACATGATCGACGGCGGCATCTCCGGCACCGTCAATCTCGTCACCCGCAAGCCGCTCGACAAGCGCGGGTTCAACCTCGCAGGCACGCTCGAGGGCAATTACGGCGACCTGGCCAAGGAATGGTCGCCGGGCTTCTCCGTGCTCGCATCGAACACGTTCGACACCGGCATCGGCACGTTTGGCCTGCAGCTGGCCTATGCGCAATCCGAGCTGGTGACCCGCACCGACGCATCGCAGATCACCGATCCGTGCTATCGGGCTGCTTCGCTCGATGCGCCTTGCTTGCGCGTACGCCCTGTTGGCTCGGGCGGCTTCAGCGGCGATCCGGTCGATGCATCGACATTCCCGCCTGCCAATGCGCTGATCGTGCCCAAGGGCGCGGGCGTGCGCACCACCGATCTGACCCGCGACCGCAACGCCTATTCGGCCGTTGGCCAGTGGGAAAGCAACGATGGCCGCGCGCAGGTGACGCTTGAATATCTGCGCGCCGAAACCGATGCGACGCTCGACGAATTTGCCGTGCTGGCACTGGTCAACGATGATGCCCTGTTCCCGGTGGTCGCAGCCGGTACCACGCCGGTGATCCAGGGGAACCGGTTCGTCTCGGGCCGCCTGACGCAGGCGCAGCCGTTCAACGGCGGTCTTGGGCTCCCCACCGAATTGCTGCGTTTCCAGCGCGAAGACACCGCGATGACCGAGGATTTCTCGCTCAAGATCAAGCTGCAGCCTTCCGACCGTCTGCGTTTCAACGTCGAGCTGCAGAAGATCAATTCGGACAGGACGGAAAACGGCTTCATCGGCACGATGCAGACCTATACCGATGTCGCGTTCGATGCTTCGGGCAAGACGCCGCAGGTGCAGTTCCTGCAGCCCGGCACCGCCAATTCGCCCGCCAGCTATTTCACCAATCCGGCCAACACCTTCTACTGGTTCCTGATCGACAATCAGGTCCGCAACCAGGGTGAGCTGACCTCGATGCGGTTCGATGCCGAATATGATGTCAGCGACGACGGCTTCTTCCGCAAGGCCCATTTCGGCGCGCGCTGGGGCGATCGCAACCGCGTGACGCGCAACGCCAATTTCTCCAACTGGGGCAATCTGGGTGCGCCATGGACCGGGCGCGGCGGCAACTGGAACGGCGCCGATCCGCAGATTTTCGGAGCCGGTGGCGCCTATGTCCGCGACTTCCCCAACTCCTCGGGGCTGCGCAATCCGTTTGGCAACAGCTTCCAGCGCGGCAACGCGCCGGTACCCTTTGGTGATGGTTCTGCCTTCTTCTTCGGTGGCGACAACCTTGTTGCCGATTATCTGAGCGGTGCCATCCGCCCGCAGGCCCGCGCGATCACCGACTTCACGCTGACCCCCAACGCCTGGATCCCGATCAACGAACGCAGCGGCGTCGTCCCGGGCGGTCCGTGGACCCCGGGTGAAATATCGGACGTCGATGAAAGCACCTTTGCCGCTTATGCACGGGCCGATTTTGGCGCGGACCTGGGCAGCAACATCGTCCTGGCCGGTAATGTCGGCCTGCGCTATGTCAGGACCACCGTTCAAAGCGCGGGGCAGATCAACTTCCCTGCCGTCGATTTCTTCGATGGAGGCACCGGTGGCAACGGCGATGGCGTCGTCAGCGTCGGCGAAATCCAGGCAGCGTGCGGCAACGTACAGCCCGGTCAGGTCGCGCCGGGCTATTGCTTCCTCTCGCCGCAGCGTCAGGCGCAGTTTGCATCGGTGTTCACCGGCGAGGTCATCGACGACAGCTCGAACATCGAATATGAAAACTGGCTGCCCAGCTTCAATGCCAAGCTGGATTTCGGCAACGGCATGCTGATCCGCGCGGCGGCATCGAAGGGCATCTTCCGCCCGGATCTGTCGTCCTTTGCGACCGGCGGTGCGATCTTCGACAACACCACCAACCTGCGGCAGGGCGGAACGCTCGACAATGGGCCCCTGTTCCAGATCTTCACCGGCAACCGCTTGCTGCGGCCGACCGAGGCTTGGAGCTATGACCTCTCGTTCGAGTGGTATTTCAACCGGGTCGGGTCGATCACGCTGGCGGGCTTCGTCAAGGACATCAAGGGCATCGTCAACACTGGCGCTGTCACCCGCAACTTCACCAGCGGCAGAGGTGTTTCCACCGATGTTCTGGTCAACGGGCCGGCCAACAACGATGGCGGCACGCTCAAGGGCGTCGAACTGGCGTACCAGCAGACCTATGACTTCCTGCCGGGCTTCCTGAGCGGCTTCGGTTCGCAGGTCACCTATACCTATGTCGATGCGGGCGACTTCAACAACAGCACGCTGGGTGCCGAACAGAGCCCGTTCACGGATAACCTGCCGCTGGCCGGGGTTTCCAAGCACACGGTCAATGCGACCTTGTTCTACGAAAAGTCGTTCCTGTCTGCACGTGTTGCCTATAACTGGCGCTCGGACTTCCTGCAGACTCCGCGCGACGTCATCTTCCCCTTCTCGCCGATCTACGGCGAGGCGACCGGCCAGCTGGATGGATCGATCTTCATCACGGTGAACGAGAATCTCAAGCTGGGCGTTCAGGGGGTCAATCTGCTCGATGAAGTGACCCGCACCAGCCAGGTGATCGATTTCGACGGCACGCGCGCCACCCGCTCGGCGTTTCGCAATGACCGTCGCTACACGTTCCTGGCGCGGTTCAACTTCTAGGGCGAGGCGCAGTGCGCTAAACCGCTGCGCAGGGCTTTCCCCAGGCCCTGCGCAAGGGCGAGCCTGGCCGTGGTGCCAGGCTCGCCACTTTTGCGGGCCTGCCCGCGTCCCGGCGTTCAGGAGACCGGCATGACATCGCTGTTCCATCTTCCGCTGGCCGTGCTGGCCGCGACAACCCCCGCCCAGGCGCCGTTGGCCGCCTCGCCCGCGCAAGGTGGCTGGGACCTGGTCTGGTCGGATGAGTTTGACGGCACCGCGCTGGATCCTGCCAAATGGAAGCCCGAACTGTCCTGCTGGGGTGGCGGCAACGCCGAGCAGCAATGCTATACCTACCGGGCCGAGAACATCCGGGTGGAAGACGGCAAGCTGCACCTGCTGGCGAAGAAGGAGCGCTTCACCGGTCCTGATCGCCCGCCCGAGATCGCCTCGACCCCCAATCCGCAGACCACACAGCCCTACACTTCCGGCAAGGTCCGCACGCGCGGGCTGGCCGCGTGGCGTTATGGCCGGGTCGAGTTTCGCGCCAAGGTGCCCAGAGGGCAGGGGACCTGGCCTGCGGTGTGGATGATGCCCGCCGACGATGCCTATGGCGGCTGGCCGCTGTCGGGCGAGATTGATATTCTGGAAGCCGCCAATCTCGGCGCGACCTGCAAGGACTGCACTGGCGATGTTGGCGAAAACCGCACGTCGAGCGCGCTGCATTTCGGCGACAGCCCGCCGCGCAACACGCATATCATGCAGCGTGTAGCGTTGCCCGATGACGCATTGCCATCCGATGATTTCCACGTGTGGACGCTCGAATGGGCCCAGGGCCTGATGCGCTTCTACCTCGATGGCCGGATGTACTGGGAGGTCACCCCCGACAAATGGTTCACCACGTCGGAAAAGGCGCGGGGAAATGCGGTTGCGCCGTTCGATCAACCCTTCTACCTGATGGCCAACCTTGCCATTGGAGGCCGGATGGCCGAGGACAATAACGACAAGGGCGTTGCCACCAATGTCGTCCCTGCCGGGTTTGAAATCGACTGGGTGCGTGTTTACCAGTGCAAGGATGACCGGGCGACTGGGCTGGCCTGCATGAAACGAACGGAAGAGAACTGATTGCAGATGGCGAAAGGCGTCCGGTCCGTTACCATCAAGCACGTCGCCGCCGATGCAGGCGTGTCGCTGCAGACAGTCAGTCGCGTCATCAACAACGAGCCGAACGTCCGCCCCGCGATGAAGGAGCGGGTGCAGGCATCGATCGACAAGCTGGGCTATGTGCCCTCGATCGCGGCGCAGCGGATGAGCGGCTCGCGTTCCTATCTGATTCTGGCAATCAACGACCGCGAGCGCACGATCTCCGACTGGCAGGCGCGGCAGGGCAGCGACTGGGTCGACCAGATGCTGCTGGGCGGCATGCTGAAATCCGCCGAGCACGGCTATCGGATGATCTTCGAGCTGATCGACACGCATAGCGACCATGTCGAGCGAGAGCTGGGCGCTGCCATCGCGGCGCTGCAGCCCGACGGCATCATCCTGACCCCGCCGCATTCGGAAAATCCCCAGATCACCGGGCTGCTGGTCGCGCGCGGCATACCCTTCGCGCGGATCGGATCGAAGGCCTGCGGGCCGGGCATCGCGATCACGATGGGCGATGAGCATTCCGCCCGGCTGGCGACGCAGCACCTGATCGCGCTGGGCCATCAGCGGATCGGTTTGATCGCGGGGTCCGAGGAGTACAGCCTCTCGCAATGGCGCATCGATGGCTGGGCAGAGGCGATGACGGCCGCGGGTCTTGCCACCGATGGCCTGATGGTGCGCGGCGATTTCGGCTATGCCAGCGGCGCTGTTGCAACCCAGCAGCTGCTCCAGCAGCCCGACCGGCCAACCGCGATCATCGCCAGCAGCGACCAGATGGCGCTTGCCGCCCTGGACACCGCAGCGGCGCAGGGGCTGGCCGTGCCGGACGACCTGTCGCTGGTCAGCTTCGACAATTCGCCATTGGTGCGGTTTGCCCGGCCCCAGCTGACCGCGATCGACCAGCCGATCGCCGCAGCGTTCGCCAAGGCGGTGGACCTGCTGATCCACCATCGCGACGGGCCGCCGCCGGACCAGCCGATCGAGCTGGCAAGCGAACTGGTGCAGCGCGCCAGCACCGCGCCGCCGGGCGACCATGGCACGGCCTGATACGGGCGAAGGCGAGCGGCAGAACGCGCGCTTTCTCATCCTGTACGCGGCTGCCTTCGCCGGGGGCGCGGTTGCCTATTACCCTTTCCTCACGGTCATCCTGCCGGTGCAGGCGATGCTGATGACCGCCAGCAGCGGAGCGGCCTTGCGCCTGCTCGCCTATATCGCGTTCGCAGGGGCGGTGACCGCCAGCCTTGCCTATATCGCGTTCGGCTGGGTCAGCGACGTCATCCGAAGGCGACGCCCGCTGATCGCAGGCGGCATGCTCGCATCATCGGCATTGCTGGCGGCGATGCCGATGGCGACCAGCCCCGTAGCGCTGATCGGCCTGATCGTGCTGTGGCAGGTCTGCCTCAATGCCATGCTGGCGCCGCTGGCAGCCTGGGCTGGGGACAATGTGCCTGATGCACAAAAAGGCCTGCTGGGCGGATTGCTGGCCTTTGCCCCGGCCACGGGCGCGTTAACGGGGGCAGTGGTGACGTTCACACCCTGGGTGCCGGACGACAGCCGCCATCTCGTGGTGGCGTTTCTCGTGATTGTTCTAGTCACGCCAGCGCTGCTGTTTGCACGACCCGTTCCCATGCCGCGCCTCAACCCGCGTCAGCAGGCAGGCGCCGGCGATCCGCTGACCCGTCCCCAGGCATCGCGCACGGTGCTGGTGCTGTGGTTGGCAAGGCTGCTGGTCCAGATTGCAGAAGCATCGCTGTTTGCCTTTCTGCTCTTGTGGTTCCGCAGCATCGCGCCCGGATTTGCCGAACACAGGACCGCCACCATTCTCACCCTGGTTCTGTGCAGCGCGGTGATCGTGGCGCTGTTGCTGGGGCGCTGGTCAGACCGCGCGGGCCGCCCATTGCTGCCCATCGCGGCGTGTGCTGCGGTGACCATGAGCGGGCTGGCGATCATGGCGACGGCGACCAGCCTGACGATGGCGATTGCCGGCTATGCGGTTTTCGGCCTCGCCAGCAGCGTCTTCCTGTCGCTGCACAGCGGCCAGACGCTGCGCTTTCTTCCGGCGCCACATCGGCGCGGAAGAGATCTGGGGCTGTTCAACCTGACCAATACGGTCCCATCGCTGGTGATGCCGTGGCTGACCCTGGCGCTGGTTCCCGTCTACGGCTTCGACGCGCTGTTTGCCGTGCTGGCCGTGCTGGCCGGGTCTGCCGCGCTGTTGATTGCCGGGTTGATCCGGTATCAGGATCGCACCGGTGCAGTTCAGGCCGGGCGCCGCGCGTAAAGGCCAAAGCCCGCGATGATCGCATAGCACAGCACCGGCAGGGTCAGCGCTACCGTCAGGCTGCCGGACATGTCGGCAATCACGCCGGTCAGCAACGGAATGATCGCGCCGCCCACGATCGCGACGTTGATGATGCCCGATCCATCGGCCGCGCGCGGACCCAGCTTTTCGCAGGCGAGGCTGAAGATCGTCGGGAACATGATCGCATTCGCCAGCCCCACTGCGAGCAGGCTGTAGCCCGCCAGCGCGCCTGTGGACTGCGATGACAGCGCGATGAGCGCGATCGCAGCGACGGATACCGCAGCGAGCACCTTGCCGGGGCTGAGGACGCGCAGAACCGCAGAACCGATGAAGCGCCCGACCATCGCGCCGCCCCAATAGACGCCGATCAGCTTGCCCGCGTCCTGCTCGGGCAGCGCCAGCACATGGCCCTGCATCAGATAATTCACGATCAGCGAACCGATGGCGACTTCTGCGCCGACATAAAGGAATATGCACAATGCGCCATAGCCGAAGCGGGGCCGCTGGAGCAGATCGAGGCCGGCCAGGCCGCTGCTCTGCTCGTGCCGTTCGCCCTTCAGCGCGTTGCGGAACAGCCAGACGACCGCCGCAACGATCGCCAGCGCGACCGCGATGCCGATATAGCCATTGACGATGACCTGGCTTTCGGCGGTGCGATAGGCGCTCAGCTGCGCGCCGGAAAGCTCGCTGGCGCTGACCGATGCCAGGCTGCCCAGGATCAGGATCGAGCCGACGATGGGAAACACGGTGGTGCCCAGCGAGTTGAAGCCTTGCGCAAAGGTCAGGCGGCTGTGTGCGGTCTCGGGCTTGCCCAGCATCGAGATCAGCGGGTTGGCGACGACCTGCACGATCACCACGCCGCTCGCGAGCACGAACAGCGCCAGCAGGAACAGCGCGTACGTGGCGGTCTGGCTGGCCGGGATGAACAGCAGGCACCCTGCCATCATCGTCAGCAAGCCCGTAACGGCGCCGCGCATATAGCCGATCCGCTTGATCAGCCGCGCGCCGGGTATGCCGATCACGGCATAGGCGGCAAAGAAGCAGAACTGCACCAGCATCGCCTGGGTGTAGTTCAGCGTGAACAGCTCTTTCAGCTTGGGGATGATGACATCGTTCAGGCTGGTGATGCCGCCAAAGATGAAGAACAGCCCCATCACGAAGACCTGGAGCTGGGGTGCATCGATATGCGAACCGCCATCAGCGGCTGCGGCGGGTGCGCCAGGTTGCAGGGCCATCAATCTCTCTCCATGCGCAGTGTTCAGTCGAATGCGCCTAGTTTAATTTGCGCGGCTTGTCCCGGGGCAGCCGGTATTGCTGGCCGCTGGATCAATGCGGACAGTCCGCAGCGTTGCGACAAGCCCCTTGGGTGCCTGGATACGAAGCGGCGATCCGACCGACCCCATCTTCGTGCCTGCAGTTTGAAAGCAACGCAATGGAATGCGCGTCTCAACCAGCTTTCCAGTCTGTTGCCTCGCGACCAGGCTCGACATATCGATCGTGCCTTCGCCCATCGCAACACTGACCGGTCCCGAGGCGCGCTGATCGATCCGCCATTCGATCAGCAATGTCGATCCGGCATTCAATGATCGGCTGAGATCGACGGCGGGGCCGTTGACCGCGAAGGCTGCGTCCGCACCCCAGCTGAACTGCCGGGCGTCTTCCTGCGCAGCGACATCGACCGCGCGCGAGGTGATCGCGCCGCCAATATCGAGGTGCCAGGGGGCAGGAATCTTGCCGCGAACGATATAGCTTGTGGCCTGGCTGCTGGTGTCCAGATCCACCCGGGGGTCTTCGTTGACGGGTGGCAGCGGGGCGGGGCTTGCATAGGTCAGGCCGTGCCCGATCGGGAACAGCGGCTGCTCAGCAGGCCAGCGCGCATCCTGCGGCCATGCAAACGGCAGGCGACCGGTAAAATCGCGAGCGGGCTTTCCGTCTGCCCCCGCTACCAGCACATCGGCGACACCGCGACCCTGGGTTCCGGGCAGCCATGCGGCGACAAAGGCATCGGCCTGATTGATCAGCGTGCCAGTGAACATCGGCCGCCCCGACAGAAACACGATGACAGTACGGGTGCCTGCAGCCTTCAGTCTGGCGAGCAGCGCCACATCAGCCGCAGATGGCTGAAAGGCAAGGTGGGGCACATCGCCTTCGAATTCTGCATAGGGCTTTTCACCTAGCACGACGATGGCCACATCAGGCTGGTTGGCCGCAGCCGCATCCGCCCCTAGCGTTGCCTGGCCGCCGCTTTCGCGAACCGCCTCTGCAATCGCCTTGCCAATGGTCTGGCCATTGGGGAAATCTTCTGCGCGCGTATCCGTGCCCTGCCAGCTGATCGTCCAGCCACCAGCCTGCATGGCCATGCTGTCCGCGCCGCTGCCTGCGATCAGAACCGTGCTCTTGGGCTTGATGGGCAGAACGGCATCGTTGTTCTTCAGCAGCACCAGAGATTTGGCGACCGCCTCGCGCGCTACCTCAAGGTGAGCAGGCGCGCCGACCAGCCGCGTATCGCCCCGGGTGATGGGGGCATTGCCCATCAGGCCCAGCTTGAACTTGACCCGCAGGATGCGACGCACCGCGTCATCGATCCGCGCCATCGGAATGGTGCCATCCTTGGCGGCGGCCAGGGTCGAGGCGAACAGCGCCTTCCAGCTGTCGGGTGCCATGAACAGGTCGAGGCCGGCATTGATCGCCGCAGGGCAGCTGGCAGGGGTGCATCCGGGGATCTGGCCATGGCCATTCCAGTCACCGACAACCAGCCCCTCGAAGCCCATGCGTTGCTTGAGCACATCGGTCAGCAGCGATGTGTTGCCATGGTGCTTTACCCCGTTCCAGCTGGAGAAGCTGGCCATCACGGTCAGTGCCCCGGCATCGATGGCGGGGGGATAGCCCTGGGCGTGCTTGGCCACCAGTTCGGCCTCGCTGATCGCGGCATCGCCCTGGTCGCGACCGTCGGTGGTTCCGCCATCGGCCAGGAAGTGCTTGGCAGTTGCCGCCACGCGCTGCGCACCGACGGGCTGGTCCGCCACCAGGCGGCCCTGCAGCCCGATCGTCATCGCATGCGCATATTCGGCCACCAGCGCCGGGTCTGCGGTATAGCCTTCATAGGTGCGCCCCCAGCGCGGGTCCTGCGGCACGGCCAGCGTCGGCGCGAAGGTCCATTCGATTCCGGTTCCGGCGATTTCCGTCGCTGTCACCTGCCCGATCCGCTCGATCAGGTCTGCGTCGCGTGCCGCGCCCAGACCGATATTGTGCGGAAAGATGGTAGCTCCCGGCACGTTCGAATGGCCGTGCACCGCATCGACGCCGAACAGGATGGGGATGTTTGCGCCCGCCTTGCGCGAGGCGTCACGAAACGACTGGACCAGCTGAGCCCATCTATCTGCGCTTGCCCGCTCATCGCCGTAAGGACCGGAATTGCCGCCCGCCAGAATCGACCCCAGCGGATAGCGGACGAGGTCTCCCGGCGTGATCGAGGAGATATCTCCCTGGATGAGCTGGCCGACTTTCTGGGCGAGCGTCATCCTGGCAATCAGCCGGTCAATCTCGGCCTCGGTGCTCGCGCTGGTGATTTCGTTGGGGCTCGCTGCCTTGGGCCAGTTGGCCGGGTTCGCAGTCGCTTCGCCGGGGGTCGTGGACGTCTGCTGCGATAGCACGGGGCCACTTGCCAGACCTGCCGCCAAAACGCATCCCAGCACCGCAATCGAAGTCTTGCTCCGCATTCCACCCTCATCCGCTTATATTTGTGAACGTTCTCACGAAGGGTGATGGCAGGGTCCCGGCTGCAAATCAAGCCGGATTGCAGCGCATCGCGCCGAGCGAGCCGGTGCTGGCTGCTGTGCTGGCTCGATGTGAAGGGCCGGTGCAAGAGGCGAACGCTGTATGAATGACCCTCCATCAATCGAGTATATGGCAGGGATCAGGCAAATGGCAGGTATTCGCCTGCGTGTTCAGGCGGTAGCATCCAATTGGCGCTTTGTGCGTTACACACGTTCAGGCGAGCCAGATGCTCGGCCGAAGGGGAAAGACAGGCATGAATGGCAAGGGTGAACTCGCTGTGTCGCGGCGCGGTGTAATTGTGGGCGGCACGTCGGCCGTGGCGCTGGCATCGCTGCCGGCCACGGGCCAGGAACGTGTTCCGGCCAAGGCACCCGCTGCCATACCGGTGAAGTTCGAGGTCAATGGCAAGCCGGTCGAACTGACACTCGACACCCGCACGACGCTTCTCGATGCACTGCGCGAGCATCTGAAACTCACGGGCACCAAAAAGGGTTGCGACCATGGCCAGTGCGGCGCGTGCACCGTGATCGTCAACGGCCAGCGGATCAATTCGTGCCTTTCCCTTGCGGTCCAGCATCAGGGCGACAAGGTGAAGACCATCGAGGGTCTGGGCACGCCCGAAAAGCTCCATCCGATGCAGGCGGCCTTCATCAAGCATGACGGTTATCAGTGCGGCTATTGCACGCCGGGGCAGATCTGTTCGGCTGTCGCGGTGCTGGATGAGATCAGGGCAGGCGTTCCCAGCCATGTGCAGGACGACATTACCGCCCGCCCCAGCGTCAATGCGGACGAACTGCGCGAGCGGATGAGCGGCAACATCTGCCGCTGCGGGGCCTATTCCAATATCGCCGAGGCCATTCTCGAGACGGCAGGAGCCAAGGCATGAAGAGCTTCACCTACGAGCGCGCCAGGACCCCGGCAGAAGCCGCCGCGAGCGTTGCCAAGATTCCGGGTGCAAAGTTTCTGGCGGGCGGCACCAACCTGCTCGATCTGATGAAGCTGGAAATCGAAACCCCGACGCATCTGGTCGATGTGCAGGACATCGGGCTCGACACGATCGAGGACACGGCCGAAGGCGGACTGCGCATCGGCGCACTGGTGAGCAACACCGCGCTGGCATCGGACAAGCGCGTCCGCCGCGATTACGGCGTGTTGTCCCGCGCCATCGTCGCAGGAGCCTCCGGACAGCTGCGCAACAAGGCGACGACGGCGGGCAATCTGCTGCAGCGCACGCGCTGCTCGTATTTCTATGACACCAACATGGCGTGCAACAAGCGCCAGCCCGGTTCCGGCTGTGCCGCGATCCAGGGCTTTTCGCGCCAGCTGGCCGTGATCGGCACGTCGGATTCGTGCATCGCGACCTATCCCGGTGACATGGCGATCGCGCTGCGCGTGCTCGATGCCACGATCGGAACGGTCAAACCCGACGGCGCGACGCGGACGATCCCGATGGCCGATTTTCATCGACTTCCCGGCGACACACCGCAGATCGACAATGTTCTGGAGCGCGGCGAACTGATCACCCATGTCGACCTACCGCGTCCAATCGGCGGGCAGCATTTCTACAAGAAGGTACGGGACCGCGCGTCCTATGCCTTTGCTTTGGTGTCGGTCGCCGCAGTGATCCAGCCCGATGGCAAGATGCGGGCCGCCTTCGGCGGCATGGCCCCCAAGCCGTGGCGGGTCGAGGCGGCAGAAGCCGGACTGCATGAGGACAGGGCAGCGGCGATGGAAACGATCTTTGCCGGCGCTCGTCCCACGGAAGAAAACGCGTTCAAGATACCGTTGGCCCAGCGCGCGCTGGCATCGGTTGTCGCGCAAACCAGGAGCTGATCGACATGGAATTCAATGCTCCGGCGGACACCAATCTGTTCGACACCGCCAAGGTCGTCGGCAAGTCGACCCCGCGTATCGATGGTCCGCTCAAGACCACCGGCACCGCGCCCTATGCCTATGAGCGGCACGATGTCGTCGCCAACCAAGCCTATGGCTATATCCTGGGCGCGGCGATCGCCAAGGGGCGCATCACCGCGATGGATGTATCCCAGGCGCTCGCAGCCCCCGGGGTGATCACCGTCGTGACGTCGCCCGATACCGATGTTCCGGGCAAGAGCTCGATGAACAACGCGCGGCTGTTCGGCGGCAGCGAGGTCACGCATTACCATCAGGCCATCGCCTGCGTGGTGGCGGAAACGTTCGAACAGGCCCGCGCCGCTGCGTCGCTGATCCGCACGCAGTATGACCGCGAAAAGGGGCGCTTCGATTTTCCCGCGCTTGCCCCGGATGCGCCGCTTGCCAGGGGGCGTGGCGACAAGCCCGACCAGGCCAGGCTGGGCGATTTCGACGGCGCGTTCGCCGCAGCCCCGGTCAAGCTGGACGCGACCTATACCACGCCCGACGAGAGTCATGCGATGATGGAGCCGCACGCGACCATCGCCGCATGGGAGGGTGACAGGCTGACGCTCTGGACATCGAACCAGATGGTCGCCTGGGGCAAGAAAAGCATGGGCGAGGCGCTGGGCATCGATCCTGAGAACATCCGGCTCGATTCGCCCTATATCGGCGGTGGATTTGGCGGGAAGCTGTTCATCCGCGCCGATGTGCTCGTGGCTGCGCTGGCGGCCAGGGCAGCCAAGCGGCCGGTCAAGATCGCGCTGCAACGGCCCTTGATCGCCAACAACACCACTCACCGCCACGCCACCATCCAGCGCATCCGCATCGGAGCGGACAAGGAAGGCAAGATCACCGCGATCGCGCACGAAAACTGGTCGGGCAATCTCAACGGCGAAGACGGAGAGAACGGAACCTACCAGACGCCCATTCTCTACGCCGGTGCCAACCGGCTGACCTCCAACTATATCGCCACGCTCGACCTGCCCGAAGGCAATGCGATGCGCGCGCCGGGCGAAGCCCCCGGGCATCTGGCGCTCGAAGTGGCGATGGACGAACTGGCCGAGAAGCTGGGCCTCGACCCGATCGAACTGCGCATCCGCAACGAGCCCAAGACCGTGCCCGCAACGCCTGAAAAGCAGTTCTCCGACCGCAACCTGGTGCGCTGCCTGCGCGAAGGCGCAGACCGCTTCGGCTGGTCCCAGCGCAAGGCCGAACCCGGCACCGTGCGCGATGGCCAGTGGCTGGTCGGCATGGGGGTCGCGGCAGGCTATCGCGGCGCGCCGACGATGAAATCGGGCGCGCGCATCCGGCTGGATGGCAGCGGCAAGGTCATCGTCGAAACCGACATGACCGATATCGGCACCGGCAGCTACACCATCATCGCGCAGACCGCCGCCGAGACGATGGGGGTTCCGCTCGACCGGGTCCAGGTGACTCTGGGCGATTCGCGCTTCCCGGCGTCGTCCGGATCGGGCGGGCAATGGGGCGCGGCCAGCTCTACCGCAGGCGTCTATGCCGCATGCGTCAACTTGCGCCGGGCGATCGGCGAGAAACTGGGCTTCAATGGCGACGAGGCCGTGTTTGCCGATAGCCAGATCCGCGCGGGCGACCGGGTGATCGATCTGGCCGAGGCTGGTACGATGTCCGCTGATGGCGAGATCACCTTCGGCAAGTTCAAGCGGGAATATGATGTCGGCACGTATGCCGCGCATTTCGCGGAGGTTGCGGTCAATGCCTATACCGGCGAGGCGCGCATCCGCCGGATGCTCGCCGTTTGCGATGCCGGACGCATCCTCAATCCGCTTTCGGCGCGCAGCCAGGTCATCGGCGCGATGGTGATGGCAGCAGGCGCGGCGCTGATGGAAGAGCTGGTGGTGGACAAGAGGTTCGGCCTGTTCGTGAACCACGATCTGGCCGGATACGAGGTGCCGGTGCATGCCGACATCACCCAACAGGATGTGCTGTTCCTCGACACGCTCGACTCGGTCATCTCGCCGATGAAGGCCAAGGGCGTGGGCGAGCTGGGCATCTGCGGCCCCGGCGCGGCCATCGCCAACGCGATCTTCAACGCGACCGGCGTCAGAGTGCGCGAATATCCGATCACGCTCGACAAATATTTCGAGCGGTTGCCCGTCATCGCCTGATTCAACTGGCCCTGATCGATCCGGGCCTGTGAAACATCCTGTTATCCCATGCCGATCAACCCTGCCAGGCAAGCGTGCGGGGATGGTCGGTATGGGCCGTTTGCGCATTATCCCTGATCGCGGTTTAGCGGCGGCGGGTACGCCCCAAAGAAAAACTATCTTGGCAACTAAATAGGTTGAGATTAGCCCTGCATTTGCGGGCGATGTTGCACGCTCAAGGTTCGCACCAGATTTCACAGGAGTTCGTCTCATGCCGCCTTCCAAGCCTGCGTGCAGCGATGACCTCGTGACGGTTCCAGGGTGACGTCCCATTCCCAGGTAAGGACGGACCAGACATGCTGGACCTGAGTATCCTGAACCCCGCCGATATCTGGCCCTTCGTGCTGGCCGGCTTTGCCGCGCAGATGGTCGATGGCGCGCTGGGGATGGCGTTCGGCGTCATCTCCAGCACGCTGCTTGTCTCGGTGCTCGGCGTGCCTCCGGCGCAAGCCTCGGCAGGGGTTCATCTGGCCGAGGTGTTCACGACAGGAGCTTCGGGGCTCAGCCACGCTTGGCATCGCAACATCGACTGGAAGCTGTTTGGCAAGCTGGTGGTGCCCGGTGTGATCGGCGGGGTGATGGGGGCCTATGTGCTGTCGAACATCAATGCAGGCGTCGCACGGCCGCTGGTGATGGCGTATCTCGCGGTGATTGGCGCGATGCTGCTCTACCGCGCCTGGCGCTTTCCGCCGCACAAGTTCGAAGATGCGCGCGTGGTGGCTCCTTTGGGGCTGGCGGGCGGCTTTCTCGATGCGGCTGGTGGTGGCGGCTGGGGGCCGGTGGTCACATCGAACCTGCTGATCCAGGGCAGCGAGCCGCGCAAGACCATAGGTACGGTCAGCGCGTCCGAGTTCTTCCTGACCGTTTCGATCTCGCTGACGTTCATCCTCACTTTGGGGTTCGAGGCCTTCACCAAGGCGACCATCGGCCTGCTGATCGGCGGCGTGCTCGCCGCGCCCTTTGGCGCCATCCTGGCCAAGAACGTCCGCCCGCGCATCCTGCTGTTGATGGTCGGCGCGGTGCTCACGGCGACCAGCCTTTTCAGCATCTACAAGGCGCTGGCATAACCCCTATCCGGCGGCACGCACCAGCGGGACGGGTTGGGGCAGCGGTCTAGATCACGCCTCGCGGCCCATACAGATCCGGTGCGCAATCCGGCTCGTCCAACCGCATCATCGCCTCGATGATCTGCGAGAACGCGTCGTTCTGCGATCTCCAGACCTTTCCGGTCAGGTCAGCCAGCAGGTGCGAGCGTTCGAGCGCGTCCATCACCGGTCCCTTGACCTCGGACAGGTGCAATTGCACGCCGCCATCGGCAAGGCGGTGGTTGACCGCCTCGATGCTTTCCAGCGCAGAGGCATCGATGGCATTGACCGCCGAACACATCAGGATGAGGTGCCTCAGGCGCGGATGCTCGGCGACCTGCTCGAGCACGAACTCCTCGAGCCAGCGGGCGTTGAGATAGGTGAGACTCTCGTCGATGCGGATCGTCAGGATGCGCGGATCGGTGAGGACCGCGTGCCGCTTGACGTTGCGAAAGTGCTCGGTCTCGGGCACCCGCCCGACGATCGCGGCATGCGGACGCGAGGCGCGCCACAGGAACAACGCGAGCGACAGGCCGACGCCGGCGATCACGCCGGGCTCGACCCCGGCCAGCAAAGTCACCAGCACGGTGGCGGCCATCGCGGCGAAATCGGGCTTGGAATAGCGCCAGATGTGCTGCGGCGTTTTGAAATCGACCAGGCTGAGCACCGCAACGATGATCGTCGCGGCCAGAGTGGCAATGGGGAGTGAGGCGAGGAACGGGGTGAGAAACAGCGCGGCGACCGCAATGCCGATCGCGGTGAACGCGCCGGCTGCCGGCGTCTCCGCGCCTGCATCGAAATTGACCACCGATCGCGCAAAGCCGCCGGTGACCGGATAGCCGCCGGTGAATGCCGCTGCGACATTGGCCGCGCCCAGCCCGATCAGCTCCTGATCGGGGTTGATCCGCTGGCGCTTCTTGGCGGCCAGCGTCTGGGCGACGGACACGCTTTCGACAAAGCCGATGACGCTGAGCAGCAAGGCGGGGATGGCAAGCCGCTGCCACAGTTCGGCATCGAACATGGGCACGGTGAACGGCGGCAGGCTCTGCGGGATCTGCCCCACCACCTTGACGCCCTGCGCTTCGAGATCGAGCAGCACCACCGCGAGCGTCGAGACTGCAACCGCAGCGATCGGCCCGGCCTTGGCGGTGAGATCGGCAGTCCGCGCCTTCAGCCCCAGTTTGACGAGCAGTGGCTTCAACCCCTTGCGCACCCAGAAGAGAAACGCGGTGGAGGTAACCCCGATGATCAGCGTGGGCAGGTTGGTGTCCGCAAGGCTGGCGACGAGTGTCGCGACCAGCTCGGGCATCGCCTCACCGCTGGCAGAGACGCCCAGGATCGACTTGAGCTGGCTGGTGGCGATGATCAGCCCCGAGGCTGTGATGAACCCCGACACGACCGGATGCGACAGCAGGTTGGCCAGGAACCCCAGCCGCAGCACCCCCATCGCGATCAGCATCGCGCCCGACAGAAAGGCGAGTATCAGCGCTGCCGCGATGAACTGCGCGCTGCCCGGCGGCGCAATGCTGCTGGCTGCGGTCAGTGTCATCAGCGAGATCACCGCGACCGGTCCCACCGCCAGCGCGCGGCTGGTGCCGAACAGCGCATAGGCGACGATCGGGAGAATCGAGGCATACAGGCCAATCTCGGGCGGCAGCCCTGCGAGCATCGCATAGGCGAGGCTCTGCGGGATCAGCATGATCGTGACGATCGCGGCTGCGACCAGATCGTTGGTCAGGATCGTGCGGTTATAGCCCCGACCCCATTCCAGCACTGGCAGATAGCGGGCGAGCTGCATCCGTCAGGCGCCGATCATATGCGGTTTGACCATCCATTCGCGCCCCTTGAGCATCCCGTGCCAGTAGACCGGCGGCAGGATCGTGTCCTTGAGCAGCCATGACAGCCGTGAGGGCCTTGTGCCATCGATCAGCCATTTGGGGAAGCTGGGCAGCAGCTTGCCGCCATAGCCGAACTCGGCGAGTACGATCTTGCCCGATTCCACGGTGAGCGGGCAGCTGCCATAGCCGTCATAATCGGCAACCGGCGGCTTGCCTTCCAGGGCTGCGAGCACGTTGACCGCGACCACCGGTGCCTGCTTGCGCGCCGCTGCCATGGTCTTGGCGTTGGAGGCGCTGCAGGCATCGCCCAGCGCGAAGACATTGTCGAAACGGGTGTGTCGCAGTGTCGCCTCATCGACATCGATGAACCCCGATGCTGCAGCCAGCGGGCTGGAGTGGACGAAGTCGGGCGCGGTCTGCGGCGGCACGACATGGATCATGTCGAAATGCTCTTCGACGCGGGTGATGGTATCGCCGTGCTTCTGCTCGAAGGTCGCAAAGCCCTGGGGGCCATCGACCGCGACCAGCTTCGATTCGAAATTCAGGTGCGCATTGTAGCGCTCCACATAGTCCATCAGCGCGGGCACATAGGCCTGCACGCCGAACAGCACTGCGCCTGCAGTGTGAAACTGGACATCCATTTGCGGCAGCACGCCCGATTTTTCCCAGCGGGTGCACGACAGGTACATCGCCTTTTGCGGCGCGCCCGCGCACTTGATCGGCATCGGCGGCTGAGTGAACAGAGCGCGGCCGCTGCGGATGCCATCGACCAGCTTGCGCGTATAGGGCGCAAGGTCATAGCCGTAGTTGGAGGTCACCCCATAATGGCCCAGCGCATCGCGCAATCCGGGGATCGCATCCCAGTCGAGCTTGATGCCGGGGCAGGCGACCAGAACGCGATAGTGCACATCGCTGCCATCGTGCAGGATGACGCGGTTGTCCTCGGGCGCGAAGCCGCTGGCCGACGCGCGGATCCACGTTACTTCGTCCGGCATCACCGATGCCTGCGAGCGGCGGGTGAACGGCGCATCGAATATGCCGCCGCCCACCATTGTCCAGCCAGGCTGGTAATAATGCACGTCGCTCGGCTCTATGATGGCGATATCGAGCCGGGCGTTGCGCTTGAGCAGGCTGGCGGCAGTCGCGATTCCCGCGCTGCCGCCGCCGACGATCACGACGTCGAAGGTCTTGGCGGATGATGGCGTGGTATGCATCAGGATCTCCCGTTCCGAGCGGTGGTTGCTAATGTCAGCGGTTGGTGATGGCGTGCCCTGCCATGCCCGCCAGCATTGCGGCGATGAACATCGCTGCAGGCGCAGGGGCGATGGCGAGGTCGGCGATGGCGGGACCGGGGCACAGCCCGCCGATTCCCCATCCCGCGCCAAAGATCACCGCACCGATCGCCAGCTTGCGGTCGATTGTCTTGGTGCCCGGCAGGTCGAAGCGGCTGACCGCAACCGGTGCCGCCATCCGCCGCTGGACCGCCCATGCGATCGCCATCGGGATCATCGCGCCGCCCATCACAAAGGCGAGCGTCGGGTCCCAGGCTCCGAACAGATCGAGGAACGCCTGCACCCGCTGCGGATCGGCCATGCCCGAGATGGCGAGGCCTGCGCCGAACAGCAGCCCGGCGAAAAGCGCAATTGCAGTCTTTTTCACAGCCATCCTCCCGCGCGCAGCAAGCCTACGGTCACGAACCCCGCGGCCATGAACATGGCCGTGGCGAACAGCGAGCGCGGTGACAGGCGCGACATGCCGCACACGCCGTGCCCGCTGGTGCATCCCGAGCCCAGCCGCGTGCCGAAGCCGACCAGCAGGCCGCCGATCAGCAACGGCCAGGGGCTGACCGGGAAAGTCGTCTGCACGCCGCCTGTGATCGTGCTGATGACCAGCGCGCCCAAGGGCAGCCCGAGGATGAAGGCGACAGCCACGCTGCGCGGCGCTCCGGTGGACGAAAGCCCGGTGGCGCGTGCGGCCAGTCCGCTCACGCCGGCGATCCGGCCCAGCGCCAGCAGCATGATGGCAGCAGACAGGCCGATCATCAGCCCGCCCGCCAGCCCTTGCAGCGGCATCGCATCGGGAAAGCCCGGAAGCATCATGCCTGTTCCCGTCACAGCGCGTTGAGCGGGATCTTGAGGTAGCGCACGCCGTTCTCTTCGGGCTCCGGCAGGTGCCCGGCGCGCATGTTGACCTGCACCGAAGGCAGGATCAGCCGCGGCATGTCGAGCCCCGCATCGCGCTTTTCACGCATTGCGACGAACTCGTCCTCGGTGATGCCGTCATGCGCATGAACATTGTGCGCGCGCTGCTGCGCCACGGTCGTCTCCCATACGAAATGGTCGCGGCCCTCGGGCAGATAGTCATGGCACATGAACAGCCGGGTATCGGCGGGAAGCTCCAGAATGCGCCGCAGCGAGCGAAACAGGGTGCGCGCATCGCCACCGGGGAAGTCGCAGCGCGCGGTGCCGTAATCGGGCATGAACATGGTGTCACCCAGGAACACAGCATCGCCGATGACATAGGCGATGTCGGCAGGCGTATGACCGGGCACGTGGAGCACGGTCACGTCGAGATTGCCGATCCTGAAATGATCGCCATCGTGGAACAGCGCATCGAAATCGCTGCCGTCGCGCTCGAACTCGGTCCCGGCGTTGAACAGCTTGCCGAATACATTCTGCACCAATGTGATCGATGCGCCGATGGCAATCTTTCCGCCCAGCTTCTGCTGCAGATACGGCGCTGCCGAGAGGTGATCGGCATGCGCGTGCGTTTCGAGCAGCCAGTCGATGCCAAGCTCCTTCTCCCCGACATAAGCGATGATCGCGTCTGCCGAGGAGAAGGAGGTGCGACCCGATGCGGGGTCATAGTCCAGCACGCTGTCTATGATCGCCCCGCGCAGGGACTCGGGATCGTGGACGACATAGGACACCGTGTTGGTGTCCTTGTCGAAAAAGGCCTTGATCACCGGCACGCCGGCCTGGGCGGCGGCAATCTGGGCTGTGGCGGTGGCGAGCGTGGAGTCGGACATGGGGTATCCTCTTCAAATTCATATTTACACAAACTATGTAAGTAAGTATGTCTTGCGCGTCAAGGCAATTGATCTGGCTACCGCACTTGTGAGAAGGCGAACGCATGACGTCATTCGATTCCAGTCCTCCGCCAGCCTTCCGTCCCATCCGAATCGGCGATCTTGCGCCGGACTTCAGCGCGCGCACGACGCAGGGCGAAAAGGCGCTGCGCGACTATCGCGGGCAGTGGCTGGTGTTCTTCTCGCACCCGGCCGATTTTACCCCGGTGTGCACGACCGAGTTCATCGGGATGGAGCGCGCGTCCGATCAGTTCCGGCAAATGGGCTGCGCGTTGCTGGGGCTGTCGGTCGACAGCCTGTATGCGCACCACGCCTGGCTGCGCGCGATCGAGCAGACCTTCGGGGTCTCGATCAGTTTTCCAGTGGTGGAGGACCCTTCGATGGCGATCGGACGGGCCTATGGCATGATCGACGATACCGCTGACAGCAGTGCGGCGATGCGGTGCACCTATTTCATCGATCCGTTGGGCGTGGTTCGCGCGATCACGGTCTATCCGCACAATGTGGGGCGGTCGGTGGCAGAGATGCTGCGCCTGCTGGCCGCGTTGCAGCGGGCCGACGACGGCGCGGTGATGACGCCCGAAGGCTGGCAACCGGGCGATGACCTGCTGCACGCGCCAGACCCGGACGCGATGCCCGACTCCGCCGCCGACTGGTTTTGCCGCACCATGGCTGCGCCATGACGGCGGTCTTCCAGAGCCGGGCGCTGGCCGATGCGATGACCGAAAAGCTGCGCGCCTATGCCCAGCCGCAGCGGCTGATGATCCTGTCATACCTGCTGGACGGGGAAAAGACGGTTGGGCAGATCGATGCCGCCACCGCGATCGGCCAGCCCGCGCTCAGCCAGCAACTTGCCGAGCTGCGCCGGACCGAGCTTGTCCGCACCCGCCGTGCCGCCAAGCAGGTCTATTATAGTCTGGCGGATGAATCGGTCGGCCTGTGCGTCCGCACGATGGAGGCCATGATGGGCGGACAGGATGATCCCGCAACAGCGTTGCACAACGCGCTGCTGGCATCTCCCGCCGCAGAGCCGCCGGCGCGGATTCCGCTGGGCGCTGCCGGGTTTGCGAGGATCGGCTAGACGATCGTCGATCCGGTCGGAAATCGTCCCCGATCCGCGCGGCGGCTGCCTGCCTGAAAGTGGGTAACGGTGCGGGCAGGGCCTTTGGTTGCCATCCGCTTCGCCCGGGTGACCACGGCACGCCATGTCTGCGATGACATGCCGTGGTCAGGCGCAGGCCTATTGCGGCGTGAGTTGCGGATACTGGACGCCCAGCTGTTCGAGATACGAGCTGTATTTGCTGGGATCGTAATAATATTTCTTCAGCTCGGGCCGGATGCGCTCCATCAGATCCTTGTTGAGATGGATGGCGGGCTGGTCCTCGGGGGTCAACACCGGATCGTATTTCTGGTCCTTGTTCTGCACGGTGTCGAAATAGGTCTTGGCATCGCTCACCAGCTTGGGCGTGGTCATCACATCCAGCACCGTCAGCGCCACTGCCTTGGCCCCGGCGACCGCGCCCTTGTGCGCCACCGGGGTCGCCATCGCGATCGCCGATGTGACATTGTGGCCGATCATGCTGGGAATGTTCGATGGGAAGCGGATGGTGATGGTCGGAACCGTCCACATGATATCGCCAATGTCATCCGACCCGCCACCCATCGAGGGTTTGCGATTTTCAGGTGTGGAAAGCGGCTCGACCGTGGTCTTGAGCGGCTGGACCTTGAACTTCAGCCCCTCCTGCACCGCCTTGGTAAAGGCCTGGTCCTCGGGCGACCATTTGGGCATGCCGACCAGCTCGATATTGGCCTGCGCGGCCTCTGCCAGCGGCTTGTTGCCATAATTGGGCGCGGCATAGCCCAGCACGCGGCGGGTGACGGTCGTTCCCGTCGCCTTGGCAGAGGCTTCGGCAATCTCGCTTCCCGTCTCGTAAAGCTTGCGGACGGTATCGAAGGTCTGCTCGCGGAAATAATACCACACCGTCGCCTCGCCGGGCACGATGTTGGGCTGTCCGCCGCCATTGGTGATCACATAATGCGACCGCTGGGTCAGCGGCAGATGCTCGCGCCGCATGTTCCAGGCGATGTTCATCAGTTCCACCCCGTCGAGCGCGCTGCGTCCCGACCAGGGCGAGCCTGCGGCATGGCTGGTGATGCCCTTGAACGTGTATTCGACCGATACCATCCCGTTGTTGCCGGAATCGCCATAGCTGGTCCCGAAGGTGGAGGCGACATGGGTGAAGATGGAGACATCGACATCCTTGAACAGGCCGGCGCGGACATAATAGGCCTTGGTCGCCAGCAGCTCTTCGGCGATCCCCGGCCACAGCATCAGCTTGCCCTTGATGCCGTTCTTGGTCATCACCTCCTTGGCGGCGATTGCGGCGGCCACGATCAGCGGCATGCCCGAGTTATGCCCTTCGCCATGGCCCGGTGCGCCCTCGATGAGCGGCTTGATCTGCGGTACGCCGGGGACCTGCGAGAGACCCAGCAGGCCATCGACATCCGACCCCAAGGCGACCGTTGGCCCCTCGCCATTGCTCCAGGTTGCGGTCCATGCCGTGGGAATGCCCGCAACGCCCATGGTGATGGTGAAACCGTTCTTGGCGAGAATGCCGGTCAGATATTCGGCGGTCTGGAACTCCTGAAAGCCCGGTTCCTGAAAGCTGTAGACGGAATCGACCATTTCCTGGACGAGCTTGGCCTGCTCGTCGACTTCGGCAATCGCTTCCTTCTTCAGCGCGGGGGAGGCCTTGGCGTGCGCGGCCAATGGCGTGGAGGCCATCAGCAGTGCGGTGAGCAGTTTTATCGAGCGTTTCATCATCATGCGGTTCCTGATGTCAGTCGGTTTGAATGTGGCGGTGCAGGCCCTGGTCACGATGGGGCACGGAACATGCGTGAAACCTTGCCCCACCGTGTCTGCGATCAGATTGTCAGGCGGACGCCCAAGCGGAAAACGCGGCCCAGCACATCGTAAAGGTTGCGGTTGGTCTGGGGATATGCAGGCGTGTTGTTACCGGTGGGGCCGTTGCCGACCAGAACCGGATCGGTGTTCAGCACGTTGCGGACGTACAGGAACACTTCGGCCTTTTTGGTCGCGATTTCGAAGCGTTTGGTCAGTGACATGTCCAGATACCATTGCCCAGCGATGTCGTTCTCGTTGATTGTGCGGAAGTCGGGGGTCGAAAGCGGGCAGGTGGTCTGGCATTCGATGAAGTTGTTGCTGTACACCCCACCGGAGAAGCCCCGGCCAACGACGTTCAGAGACCAGCTTTCGGCATCGTAATTGGCTGACAGGCGGTAGTTCCACGATGGCGTCGCATCGCCGCCACCACCGTTCTGACCGGCCAGATCAACCGGTGCGTTGATGCCATTGTCGGTGATGTTGTCGATATAGTGCGACACAACCGCCCGCAGCGTCAGATTGCCGGGACCCACCGGCCTGCGATAGCTCGCCTCGAAATCGATTCCGCGGGTTTTGATTGATGCGAAGTTGAACGGCACCAGTGTGATCGTGCTAATGTCGTTCGGGCTGGCGAACGCAATCTGCGCACATTGTTCCTGAACGTTTTGCTCGAAGCACAGGTTCGCAGTGGTCTGGGCTGTGATATTGGCGATAGCATCGGAGAGCGAAATATCGAAATAGTCAATGGACGCGGCAAAGCCAGGCAGGAAGGTCGGCGTGAACACTGCACCCACACCCCAGGTGCGCGCAACTTCAGGGTTCAGGCTCAGGTTGCCAGTCGTTTGCTCCAGAAACTGGTCAGCCCGCTGGCCGCCACCTGGGAGCGCAACGTTCACGGTATTGGTACGCGCAGTACCGGGAGCAAAAAGATCGTTCAGGTTCGGGGCACGGATGTCCCGTGAGCGGGTGACACGGAACTTGAGATCATCGATGACCTGGAACGTGCCGCCCAGCTTCCAGGTGACCACTGTGCCCGATGTCGAATAGTCGGTGACGCGGACGGCACCGTTCAGATCAACACCGTCATAGACCGGAAAAACCGTCTCGATGAACGCTTCCTTGACGTCGAAATCGCCGGTGGTGACGCGGTAGTTTCCATAAAGGAACCCCTGATTGTTGGGTACGTCAGGGTCTAGAGAACCGCTGACTTCCTCGCGGCGATATTCCGCACCGAATGCCAGGCTGACCGGACCTGCCCAGTTTTCGAACAGGCTGGTTGTCTGGAACGTGATCGCTGCCACATCTTGCTGCAGTCGCTGTCGCCGCGATGGCTGAACACCGTCATTGAAAATGTAGTTGAGCGCAGCAGCGCTGGGCGTAGCCAGCCCGATGCGGTTGATCGGAACGCAGCCATTGGATGGATTGGTCAGCGTAGACCGGCAAACGATCTGGCCGCTTCCATTAAATACTGCATCCTGTGCGAGCGCCAGTCGTGAGTTGAGCCAGGTATTGGTCAATACCTCATGGGTCTTGGCAATGCCAAGCTGGTAATAGGCATCATAATTCCAAGCAATGCCGCCAGTATCGAAATCGCCGTTTGCACCGACGACATAACGATAGACATCGCGCGTGTTGTCGCTGCCTTGTGCCGGGATGCCGAAGTTGCCGGTCCCGATCGATACACTCGTGAGGTTGTTGGCAACCATCAACGCACGGAAGGCATCCGGCAGATAGGCATTGTCGCGCATGATGGTTACGCCGGTCGAAGGCGTCTTTTGGTAGAAGCTCTGGCCCTCGTAACGCGAATAGGAACCCTGCGCGTACACTTCGAACGCAGGCGAAATCTCAAAACTGGCTCGACCGAAGGCGTTGATGCGCTTTTCATCGGGGGCCAGCGAGTTCGAACTGAAATGGCCTTCGCGGCTGATCAGGTAATCGCCGCCCTGCATCCACTGGCCGCGGTTGGGCCCGTAGGTGAACTGGTTGAGGCTGGCCTGGCCGGTGGTGGGGTTGATCGACCCGAAATAGGTGCCGCGCAACGGGCCGGAATTGACGATGCCGCCCGGCGTGAACTGATAGGTGCCGATGCCGCTGGCGATCAGGCGCTCGGGTTGGCCGTTGCCCACGACATAGGCGGGATTGTCGATCTGGAAAAAGCCGCTGTCCTGCCATTTGCGGTCATAGGTATCCACGCCCTTCTGCGTGAAATAATCGCCTGCGAGCAACAGCTTGCCACGGCCACCGGCAAATTGCGTGCCACCTGTCAGACGCAGCAGGTGGTTGGGTACATCGCCATAGGTGGTGACGCCATGTTCATATTCGGCCTTGAGACCGGTAAAGTCCTTGTCGAGGATGAAGTTGACCACGCCGGCCACTGCGTCCGAACCATAAGCGGAGGAAGCACCGCCGGTCACGACCTCGACGCCCTTGATCAGGCCCTGTGGCACTGTTTGCACATCGACAAAGCCGACGGTTGCCGAGGCGACCGAGCGCTGGCCGTCGATCAGGATCAGCGTACGATTGGCGCCCAGATTGCGCAGGTTGATCGTCGCAATCCCGGCCTGTCCGTTCGACAGCGAGCCCGAGTTGGTGGAGGATGACTGGCTGCCCTGCACGGCGGGCAGCGTGCTAACATAATCACCGATGTTCGCCTGGGGTTCGGCGTCGAGTTCGGCCTCGGTGACGACGTTGACGGGGGTGGGGGCATCATAGCCATCGCGGGCGATGCGCGATCCGGTGACGGTGATCACCTTCGTGGCGCTGCTGTCTGCGTCCTGTTCGGTCGCCTGTTCGCTGGTCGTCTGCGCCATCGCTGCAGTCGAGACCGATACGATCGGCAAAGCGGCCGCGCCAAGCAGCAGCGTTCTCACGACAAGTAAACGTCGCGAATTGAATGTTGTAAAAGACCCCATGGATAAACCCCCATTATATGGTTATTTGGGCCTTTCGTCATCTTCCCCTAGTTTGTTATTTTATTTGCCCTGTATATTTTTATATCGCCTAAATCATTGCGTGTAGGCCATCGTCATGTAACAATATTACCCTCCGGATGCAGCGGAGGTGCAGGTTCTTGCCAATATGGCAGGGGATTGAACCCCTTTGCCCTTGCAGGCTAACAGAAAATGCGCAGAATAATCTGCGAAAATTGCCGAAATTTTGGGGGGTTTGCGTGAATATTCTCATCAAATATCGAGAAACGTGATGAAATCCACCATTCCGGAGCTGGATAGAATCGATTTTCGAATCCTTGAGGCGCTGTCGGCAGATGGTCGCATATCGGATGTCGCGCTGGGGGAATCGATCAATCTTTCCAGCACGGCGGTCGCCCGGCGACGCAGGATCATGGAAGAAGCTGGAATAATATCCGGCTATAACGCCAATCTGTCGCTGCAGGCACTCGGTTTTTCTGGTGTCGTGATTGTCATGGTTGAGTTAAGGTCTCAAGCGGAGCACATATTGGATGAGTTTGAGCAAGAGGTTATCAGGTGCCCGTCCATATCATACTGCGGTTTTATATCAGGAGACACCGATTTCATAATAATGATCCACGTCAGTTCGCTGGATGAGTATGATGAAATCTATCGTAAAGAACTCTCCAACCTGCCCAATGTAGCCAAGATCCGCAGTAGTTTCGTGTTGCGAGAAGTGGCGCGGCGAACGACCGTCCCCATCATCTTTGAACGCGGCAAGAGGCAGGTGTCGACTCGCAGCTGAAGCCGCCGGCGTCAGGTCGCGATGCCGAGAAAGCTGTCATGGCGGGCGAGGCTGACCAGCCGCAAGCCATGTGCCGCAGCCTGCTCGACCGCCAGCGTCGATGCAGCAGAAATGGTTGCCAGCAACGGCACGCCTGCGATCACCGCCTTTTGGACCAGCTCGAAGCTGCAGCGTGCGGTCAGCAGGATGAAATGATCTGCGATGGGAATTCTTTCGCGAGCGGCAGCGCCCAGCAGCTTGTCCAGCGCGTTGTGCCGCCCGACATCCTCGCGCACCAGGACGATGGTGCCATCCGCTTGGCACAAGGCGGCTGCATGCGCGGCGCGCGTCACTTTGCCCAGCACCTGCCGGTCGCCCAGGGTTCCCACCGCCCGGAATATCGCCTCGGGCTTGACGTCCAAAGTGGAGCGGACCGGAGCGAGCGGGCGCATCACCTGTTCCAGGCTCTCGATGCCGCACAGCCCGCAGCTGCCCTCTGCCAGTCGCAATCGCACCCGCTCGATCAGCGGTGCAGCGTTGGCCACGTTCAACTGGATGCGCAGCACCCATCCCCTGGCCTCGACCGGCGCAGCTTGGACCGATGCCATCTCGCCTGCTGTGGTAACGAGCTGTTCGGACAGGCAGAAGCCCAGCGCATAGTCTTCCAGATCGGTCGGGGTGGCCATCATCACGGCATAGCCAAGGCCATTGATCTCGATGGCTACCGGCGCTTCCTCGACGAGCGCGCGCTTGATATCGCGGGATGGCGACCCATCGGAAAAATGCTCGCGCAGGGCAAAGGGGCGTGCGCCATCAGCCACGCGCAAATTCAGCCTGGGCTAGCGCGGCTGTCTGATCGATATCGAGCAAGAAATTGCGGACGATCGGCCTCGTGATGTTTTCAGAGTGGGTGGGCGATACTCGGGACGGTTGATGGACACAACGCCGTCGGCGCCTTTGCGATCCATGGTTTCAACGCGTCCCGAGCTGCCGTCTGTGGTTACTCCGCAGCGATTCCCGCCTGCTTGAACATGTCTTCGCCGTCATCGATGATGGCAGCTTCGTTCGCCGCGCCCTTCTTCTGGCGCTTGTCGAACGCGCTCCACACGTCGTTCCAGTTGCCGCGCGTCGCACCCTTGGAATATTCGGTGGCGCGGGTTTCGAAGAAGTTGGCGTGTTCGACACCGTTGAGCAGCGGCGCGAGCCAAGGCAGCGGGTGGTCCTCGATCATATAGACCGGGGCGAAGCCCAGCTGGCCCAGACGCCAGTCGGCGATGTAGCGGATATAGCGCTTGATCTCCTTGGCGGTCATGCCGTGGACGGGGCCGTCCTGGAATGCCAGATCGATGAACGCATCTTCCAGCCGCACCGTCTTCTGGCAGCAGTCGATGATGTCTTCCTTGACGGCCTTGGTCAGGCAGCCGCGTTCGGCGCAGAACGCGTGGAACAGCTTGGTGATGCCTTCGCAGTGCAGGCTTTCGTCGCGCACCGACCAGCTGACGATCTGCCCCATGCCCTTCATCTTGTTGAAGCGCGGGAAGTTCATCAGCATCGCGAACGATGCGAACAGCTGCAGGCCTTCGGTGAAGCCGCCGAACATCGCGAGCGTGCGGGCGATATCCTCGTCATTGTCGACGCCAAACTCGGCCAGATAATCGTGCTTGGCCTTCATTTCCTCATATTCGAGGAACATGCCGTACTCGCTTTCGGGCATGCCGATGGTGTCGAGCAGGTGGCTGTAGGCGGCGATGTGCACGGTTTCCATGTTCGAAAACGCGGTCAGCATCATCTTGACCTCGGTCGGCTTGAACACGCGGCCGTACTTGTCGTGATAGCAGTTCTGCACCTCGACATCGGCCTGGGTGAAGAAGCGGAAGATCTGCGTGAGCAAGGTGCGCTCATGCTCGGTCAGCTTCTGCGCCCAGTCGCGGCAATCCTCGCCCAGAGGCACTTCCTCGGGCATCCAGTGGATCTGCTGCTGGCGCTTCCAGAAATCATAGGCCCAGGGATATTCGAAGGGCTTGTACTGATTGCGGGCTTCGAGAAGGGACATAAGGTTGCTCCGTGAATCCCTCTCAAAATGGAAGAGGGATGGATTTTGATGGGTTCAATTCTGTTCGACGAAGATACGGGCGGCATCGCTGACGGATGCGGTGCCTGACCGCCCCGAGCCCTGGATCATGTCCGGGAAACGGGGCGGAAGCTGCGTTACTGGCAAGCCAGGCATTCGTCGTAATCCGTCGTCTCGCCCAGTTCGAACTTGGGCGCTTCGATGGTGTTGTCGGCCTCGACGCCGCCAGCAAAGCCTGCGCGCTGCACGCTCTTCGACCGCAGGTAATAGAGCGACTTGATACCCAGCTCCCATGCGCGGAAGTGCAGCATCAGCAGATCCCATTTGTCGACGTCCGCCGGGATGAACAGGTTCAGCGACTGCGCCTGATCGATGTACGGCGTGCGATCGGCTGCCAGTTCGAGCAGCCAGCGCTGATCGATCTCGAAGCTGGTCTTGAAGGTGTCCTTCTCGTCCTGGCTCAGGAAGTCGAGATGCTGGACGGAGCCGCCCTTCTCGAGAATCGTGTTCCACACATTGGTCGAATCCTTCGACTTTTCGCGCAGCAGCTTTTCCAGATAGGGGTTCTTGACCACGAAGCTGCCCGAGAGCGTCTTGTGGGTATAGATGTTCGCCGGGATCGGCTCGATGCACGCCGAGGTGCCGCCGCAGATGATGCTGATCGACGCGGTCGGCGCGATCGCCATCTTGCAGCTGAAGCGCTCCATCACGCCCTGATCGGCAGCGTCGGGGCAGGGGCCGCGTTCCTTGGCGAGCATCATCGAGGCTTCGGAGGCCTTGGCCGCGATGTGCTTGAAGATCTTCATGTTCCACGACTTGGCGAGCGCCGATTCAAAGCCCAGGCCACGCGCCTGCAGGAACGAGTGGAAGCCCATCACGCCCATGCCGACCGAGCGTTCGCGCATCGCGCTATAGCGGGCACGCGCCATTTCGGGCGGGGCGCGGTCGATATAGTCCTGCAGCACATTGTCGAGGAAGCGCATGATGTCTTCGATGAAGAGCTTGTCGTCGTGCCACTGGTCCCAGGTTTCGATGTTGAGCGACGACAGGCAGCACACGGCGGTGCGGTCGTTGCCCAGGTGATCGCGTCCCGTGGGCAGCGTGATTTCACTGCACAGGTTGGATGTCGAAACCTTGAGGCCCAGTTCGCGGTGATGCTTGGGCATCATCCGGTTCACGGTATCGTTGAACACGATGTAAGGCTCGCCGGTGGCGAGGCGCGTTTCCACCAGCTTCTGGAACAGCGCGCGGGCGTTGACCGTGCTGCGGACGCTGCCATCCTTGGGGCTCTTGAGGTCGAAGTCCGCGCCGTCGCGCACCGCTTCCATGAACTCGTCGGTCAGCAGCACGCCGTGGTGCAGGTTGAGCGCCTTGCGGTTGAAGTCGCCGCTGGCCTTGCGGATCTCGAGGAACTCCTCGATCTCGGGATGTGACACGTCAAGATAGCAGGCCGCCGAGCCACGCCGCAGCGACCCTTGAGAAATCGCGAGAGTCAGCGAATCCATCACGCGGACGAACGGAATGATTCCCGAGGTCTTGCCGTTGAGGCCGACAGGCTCGCCGATGCCGCGCACATTGCCCCAATAGGTGCCGATGCCGCCGCCGCGCGAGGCCAGCCAGACGTTCTCGTTCCAGGTGTTGACGATGCCTTCGAGGCTGTCGTCGACGCTGTTGAGATAGCAGCTGATCGGCAGGCCGCGACCCGTGCCGCCGTTCGACAGCACCGGGGTTGCGGGCATGAACCACAGCTTCGAGATATAGTCGTACAGCCGCTGGGCGTGTTCCTGATCGTCGGCATAGGCATCGGCGACGCGCGCAAACAGGTCCTGGTAGTTTTCACCGGGGAGGAGATAGCGGTCCTCCAGCGTTTCCTTGCCGAAATCGGTGAGCAGCGCATCGCGGCTGTTGTCGGTGACGATGGTAAAGCGGCGCGCCTCGACGGTCTTGCTGTCGCGCACGTCGGCGGGCAGGGCGGCGGCGGCCTGAGTTGCTGCCATCGCGATCAGTGCCAATTCATCGGCGCTGGAGGCGCCCATCGCCACACCCGTGCCTGCCTTTTCGGCTGCGTCCAGTACATCTGCTTCACCCATATCGATTGCGCTACCCTTGGTATCTCTGAAATCCATGACGCCCCCAGATTGATCGTTGCGTGCGGAGTTTTGTTCCGCAATTGTTCGAGTCGGGGCGCAAGCGTCCCGTATAGCATCTTGTCGGGCTTCGCGGGGGAAAACTTATCCCCAACAGAAGGTCGAAACAGGGTCAAAAACCCTTGACGCGAAGGCCACTGTCTGCCCCCGCGCTGTCTTGTACCCACTGTTCTTGGTATGCCCCAGCCGCGTACCCCACTACCTATAGTGGCGGATCCTGATTCCGACGCAAGAGGGTAAATGGTTAATTTACATCACCATTCGTCGCGCGTGGGATTCCATTCGTCGCACATGGTATACCGTTCACACGGCGCGACGCGCGGTGAAAAGCCGCCCCGAAAAATCGCAAGAGGGCAAATCGCCCTTGCCCACAATTTCCTCTCCACAGACTTGTGCACGGCAATTTGGGGGCTGTGGACAGGCGTCGGCATCGTGGTCATGGCCAGGCCGAACCACATTCCCTTGTGCCCCACCTTGCGATAGCGTGGCCAGAGCAATACAGACGGTCGCACTTCATCCGCCAGCGCTGCACACGCGTTGCGTACCCGGGGGGAAATGCCATGACCGTGACCATCAAAGCCGCCGATCTGATCGAGAGCGTTGCCGACGCGCTGCAGTTCATCAGCTATTATCACCCGATGGATTACATCCGCGCGCTGGGCGAGGCCTATGAGGCCGAGCAGTCGCCCGCCGCCAAGGACGCGATCGCGCAGATTCTCACCAACAGCCGGATGTGCGCGGAAGGCCACCGCCCGATCTGCCAGGACACCGGCATCGTCAACGTGTTCGTCAAATGGGGCATGGATTGCCGGATAGACGACACGGCCAAGTCGCTGCAGGAGATCGTCGATGAAGGCGTGCGCCGCGCGTATCTTCACCCCGAGAACAAGCTGCGCGCGTCGGTGCTGGCCGACCCCGCCTTCACCCGCCGCAACACCAAGGACAACACCCCGTGCGTGCTGCACGTCGAGATGGTGCCCGGCCATCATGTCCATGTCGATGTCGCGGCCAAGGGCGGCGGCAGCGAGAACAAGTCCAAGTTCAAGATGATGAACCCGTCCGACAACATCGTCGACTGGGTGCTCGAGATGATCCCCCAGATGGGTGCAGGCTGGTGCCCGCCGGGCATGCTCGGCATCGGCATCGGCGGCACGGCGGAACATGCGGTGCTGCTCGCCAAGAAGGCGCTGATGGACCCGATCGACATGGGCCCGCTGAAGGCGCGCGGGGCCAGGAGCGACCTCGAGGCGATGCGGATCGAGATCTTCGACAAGGTCAACGCCTTGGGCATCGGCGCGCAGGGGCTGGGCGGCCTGTCGACCATCCTCGACGTCAAGATCATGGATGCGCCCTGCCATGCTGCGGGCAAGCCGGTGGCGATGATCCCCAATTGCGCCGCCACGCGCCACGCGCATTTCAGCCTCGATGGCTCGGGCCCGGCCTATCTCGAAGCGCCCAAGCTTGCCGAATGGCCCGACGTCAACTGGACGCCCGACAAGGCCGCGATCCGCGTCGATCTCGATAATCTCACGCCAGAGGTGGTGCAGAGCTGGAAGCAGGGCGACCGGCTGCTCTTGAATGGCAAGATGCTGACCGGGCGTGATGCTGCGCACAAGCGCATCCAGGACATGCTGGCCAAGGGCGAGCAGCTCCCGGTCGAGTTCCGTGGCCGCGTGATCTATTATGTCGGCCCGGTCGATCCGGTGGGCGAGGAAATCGTCGGCCCCGCCGGCCCCACCACCGCAACGCGGATGGACAAGTTCACCCGGATGATGCTGGAGCAAGGCCTGCTCGCAATGGTCGGCAAGGCCGAACGCGGACCTGCAGCGGTCGAAGCGATCCGCGACCACAAGAGCGCGTACCTGATGGCGGTCGGCGGTGCGGCGTATCTGGTCGCCCGCGCAATCAAGGGCTCGGAGGTCGTGGGCTTCCACGATCTGGGGATGGAAGCGATCTACGAGTTCGAGGTCAGCGACTTCCCGGTGACCGTCGCGGTCGACAGCGAAGGCAACAACGTCCACCAGCTCGCACCTTTGGTTTGGAAGGAACGGATTGCCAAGGAAGGGCTGTTGCAGGGGGCGTGAACGCAGAGGGGGTAAGCCGATTTGCGCCCACCCCCGCTCAGCCTGAGCCTGTCGAAGGCCTCGCGAAGACGTTGGCCATAAACTCCATCGTCATCCTGAACTCGTTTCAGGACCCATTGTGCCCGATGAGCCGAAGCTGCGTGGGGAGAAATGGGCCCTGAAACACGTTCAGGGTGACGGATATGGTTTTGGTGCGGGGCCTTCGCCAGGCTCAGGCTGAGCGGGCGTTGTGAATGCCCGCCGCAGCCCGGCCTTCAGAACCCGGCCAGCGGCGCGCAATTCACGCCCGGCGTCAGCGGCACGATCGGCGTCACCGGCACAACGACTGCACCACCGCTACCCGGAATGACGAACGGCAGTTCGCTATCGAGATAGGGCGCGCGGCCGCGCAGGGCATCGATTTCCGCCTGACGCCGCTTCAGATAGAAGTCGCGCGCGTCGACATAGGGGTCGTTGCTGTAGGTCCGCAGTGCGTTCAACTGCTCGTCGATCTGGATGCGGCCCTGCAGCGCGCTCAATGTCGCAGCAGGCAGCGTGAAATACGGATCGTTGAACGGTGCGCCCGCCACTGTCGGCAGCAGCAGCCCATCGACCGTGCCGCCCACCAGATCGCGTACCGTGGTCGGGCCGACCAGCGGCAGGAACAGGTAAGCGCCCGGCTTCACGCCGTAATAGCCAAGCGTGTTGGCAAAGCCGTTGCGCCTGTAGGGCAGCTTGAACGGATCCCGCCGGGCGATATCGAACAACCCGCCGATGCCGATGGTGGTGTTGATCGCAAAGCGCCCCACCGTTTCAGCCGCCTTGCCGGGCTTCAATTGCAGCAGGAAGTTCAGCGCGACAATCGGTTCGGTCAGGTTGCGCAGGAAATTGCGCAGACCATGGCGGATCGGCTTGGGAACAGCATCCTTGTACGCCATCGCCACCGGCCCGACGAGCGCCTCGTCGACATCCTGCACCATCTCGAACGATTCTGCGTTAAGCTGCAGCATCGGATCACCCGGCTCGGAATCGGGGCGCGCGGTGACCACAATGGCGCCATCCTGCGCCAAAGGCGTGGCGACGTCCGAGGAAGCGACGGGCGCAGTGCCCAGGGGGATCGATGGCAACGGCTCGCCGGCAGGGCATGGCGGCAACGGAGACGCTGCAGGCGCTTCGACCGCGCTGGTCGGAGCCGACTGCTCGGTCGCGGGCTGCCCGATCGGTGCAGTGTCTGCGCCGACCTGCATCGCAGACAGAAAGAGCGCCAGCGGCAGCGCTGTCAGGCTCATGATGCCGCCTTTGATGGGAATGAGGAGGGGAAACCGATCATCGGTGCGTCGTTATCCTTACGCATGTCTGGCCCCACCACCATGGCGCTATTTGCACCTTCATGACAAGTCAATGACAAGCGCGTGAAATCGTATGGCGGCGCTTCGCGAACAAGGTGGCGCAAAGGCCAAAAAGCCTGTTCCCACATGTCCCCTGTATGTTCTAAAGCGGTGCCCATGCTGCTGTCGCTCGCCATTCGTGATCTCGTGCTGATCGAGGCGCTCGACCTGGATTTCCATGCCGGGCTGGGCGTGCTGACTGGCGAGACGGGCGCGGGCAAGTCGATCCTGCTCGATGCGCTGGGCCTGGCGATGGGCGCGCGTGCTGATAGCGGATTGGTGCGCCAGGGGGCGGAACGCGCGCTGGTGATCGCCGGGTTCGATATCACCGGCCATGAGCGCGTCGCCGCAATCCTCAGCGATAACGACATTGCGCAGGAGCCGGGCGAACCGCTGCTGATCCGGCGGCAGGTGCGCGCCGATGGCGGCAGCCGCGCGTTCGTCAACGACCAGCCGGTATCGGCCGGGCTGCTGCGCGATCTGGGCGTGCAGCTGGTGGAAATCCACGGCCAGCACGACGATCGCGGGCTGATCAACCCCAAGGGCCACCGCGATCTGCTCGATGCCTTTGCCCGTTGCGATGTCGCAGGCGTGGCGGCGGCATGGCGCAGCTGGCAGGCGGCTGAGCGCGCTTTTGCCGATGCCAATGCCGCGATCGACACCGCGTTGCGCGACCGGGATCTGCTCGAGCACAATCTCGCCGAACTTGCCGCCTTCATGCCGCAGCCGGGCGAAGAGGCCGAACTCGCGGGTGAACGCGCCGCGATGCAGAAAGGCGAGCGGCTGTCGGGCGACCTTGCCGATCTGTTCGCGACCTTCGAAGGATCGAAGAGCGCGCTCGCCCAGCTACGCGGCGCGGCGCGCAAGCTCGACCGGATCGCCGAGGAGCATCCTTTGCTCAACGAGGCGCTGGAGGCGCTCGACCGCTCGGTGATCGAGGCCGACGATGCCGAGGCCAAGCTCCGCGCGGCGGCCGAGGCGCTGACCTATGATTCGGTGCGGCTCGACGAGATGGAACGCCGCCTGTTCGATCTGCGCGCGCTCGCCCGCAAGCATAACGTGGCGGGCGACGCGCTGCCCGATCTGCTCGCGCAAATGCAGGCGGACTGGGCCGCGCTTGAATCGGGCGGGGCGAACCTGACCGCGCTCGACAAGGCCCGCCACGCTGCAAAAGCCGCGTACGTTTCCGCTGCTGAGGCACTGAGCGCGGCGCGCGCGACGGCAGGCAAGGCGCTGGATAGCGCAGTGCAGAGCGAACTGATCCCGCTCAAGCTCGATGCCGCGCGCTTCCGCACTTTGGTCGACCCGCTCGATGAGTCGCGCTGGGGCGCATCGGGCATGGACCATGTCGAATTCCTCATCTCGACCAATCCCGGCAGCGATTTCGCGCCGTTGATGAAGATCGCCTCGGGTGGCGAACTCTCGCGCTTCATCCTCGCCTTGAAGGTCGCGCTGGCTGAACAGGGCGGTGCGGAGACGATGATCTTCGACGAGATCGACCGGGGCGTCGGCGGTGCGGTCGCCTCTGCCATCGGCGAGCGGCTGGCGCGGCTGGCGCGCACCACGCAATTGCTGGTCGTCACCCACTCCCCCCAGGTGGCAGCACGCGGCGCGCACCATCTGCTGATCGCCAAGACCAGCGACGGCACCGTCGCGCGCACCGGCGTCCGCCTGCTCGATGACGCCGACCGCAAGGAAGAAATCGCCCGCATGCTCTCGGGCGCGGAAATCACGCCCGAGGCCCGCGCACAGGCCGATCGGTTGCTGGAGCGGGTATAATGAAAGACGTCACGATGCTCACCGAAGCCGAAGCCGCGATCGAGCTGCAGCGGCTCGCGAAGAAGATCGCGCATCATAACCGGCGCTATCATGCCGAGGATTCGCCGGAGATTTCCGATGCGGATTATGATGCCTTGGTGCGGCGGAACAATGAGCTCGAGGCGGCCTTCCCGCACCTGATCCGCGCCGACAGCCCCAGCCGGATGGTGGGGGCTGGCGTCGAGGCCTCGCCGCTGACGAAGGTCCGGCACGAGCAACGGATGATGAGCCTCGACAACGGTTTTTCGGACGAGGACATTGCGGAATTCGTCGGGAGGGTGCGGCGGTATCTGGCGCTGCCCGAGGGCGAGGTGCTCGCGCTGACCGCCGAGGACAAGATCGACGGGCTGTCGCTTTCGCTGCGCTATGAAGAGGGTGTGCTGGTGCGCGCGGCGACGCGCGGCGATGGCGAGGTGGGCGAGGATGTCACCGCCAATGTGCGGATGATTGCGGATATACCGGAGGCCTTGGTCCCCTGCGACGGCAGGGGCCCATCTCCAACCGCAGGAGATGGACCCCTGCCGTCGCAGGGGATCGGCATGCCGAAGGTCTTCGAAATCCGCGGCGAGGTCTACATGTCGAAGGCCGACTTTACCGCACTCAACGCTGCGCAGGCCGAGCGTGGCGAAAAGCTGTTCGCCAATCCGCGCAATGCCGCCGCCGGGTCGCTGCGCCAGAAGGATGCCAAGGTCACCGCCGCGCGGCCCTTGCGCTTCCTCGCGCACGGCTGGGGCGTCGCGAGCGAGGTTCCGGGCGAAACGCAACACGTGGTGATGCAGGTGATTGCCGCGATGGGGGTGCCCATCTCGCCGTTGCTCCGGCGTATCGAAAGCCTCGACGACCTGCTCGCACATTACCGCGAGATCGAACGCATCCGCGCCGATCTGCCTTATGATATCGACGGTGTGGTCTACAAGGTCGACCGGCTCGACTGGCAGGCGCGGCTGGGCTTTGTCGCCAAGGCGCCGCGCTGGGCGCTGGCGCACAAGTTCCCCGCCGAGCGCGCCGAGACGACCTTGCAGGCGATCGATATCCAGGTCGGGCGCACCGGCAAGCTGACCCCGGTCGGGCGGTTGACCCCGGTAACCGTCGGCGGCGTCGTCGTCTCGAACGTCACGCTGCACAACCGCGACGAGATCGCGCGGCTGGGCGTGCGCCCCGGCGACCGCGTCGTCGTCCAGCGCGCGGGCGATGTCATCCCGCAGGTGGTCGAGAACCTGACACGCGACGAAGTTCGCGAGCCCTATGCCTTCCCCGATCATTGCCCGGTCTGCGCCAGCGAGGCGGTCGCCGAAGAGGGCGAGGTCGATGTGCGCTGCACCGGCGGGCTGATCTGCGCCGCGCAGAAGCTCGAGAGGCTGCGTCACTTCGTCAGCCGCGCCGCGCTCGATATCGATGGCCTGGGCGAACGCACGATCGCCGAGTTTCTCGACGCCGGGCTGATCGACCGACCCGGCGACATCTTCCGGCTGAAGAAGCACCGCAGTGCGATCCTCGCGCGCGAAGGCTGGCAGGAAAAGTCGGTCGACAACCTGCTCGCCAGCATCGAGGCGCGGCGCGGGGCAGACCCGGGGCGCTTCCTGTTCGCGCTCGGTATACGCCATGTCGGATCGGTGACCGCGAAGGATCTGGTCAAGGCGTTCGGCAGCGCCGAGGCGGTGGGAGCTATCGGTCACCGGCTGGCATCAGGTGAGGTCGAGGCCGTGGCCGAGGTCACCAGCATCGACGGCATCGGCCCTGCGGTCGCCGAGGCGCTGGGCGATTTCTTCCACGAGCCGCACAATGCCGAACTGTTCGATGACCTGATCGCCGAAGTCCGCCCCGCCCCCTTCGTCTCCACCGCGCGCGAGACCGAGTGGAGCGGCAAGACCATCGTGTTCACCGGCAAGCTCGAGACGATGAGCCGCGATGAGGCGAAGGCGCAGGCCGAACGGCTGGGCGCAAAGGCCGCAGGATCGATCTCCGCCAAGACCGATCTGCTGGTCGCAGGCCCCGGTGCGGGATCGAAGCTCAAGAAGGCGGCGGAATTGGGTGTGCGCGTGGTCGATGAGGCCGAATGGGCGGAAATCATGGCTTCTGCATGATGCCATGATCGGGTCTCAATCCGTCTTGCTGAACTTGCTTCAGCATCCATGGTGCGTCCAGGCTAGGTTCTCGAGCATCGGAACATGGACCCTGAAACAAGTTCAGGGTAACGAAAAAGACTAGGCGTGTCGAATCCGCCTCTGCCCGTTCGTCATGGGGATGGAACGCCCGGTTGGTGCGGCGTTCGACCCGAGGAGACACGATGATGCAGTACATGCTGACGATCCATGAGGACGAAAGCGTCTATGCCGGCCCCAACGGCGAGGCGATACTGGCCGACACGCTCGCCAAGCATATGGCGCTGGCCGAGGCTCTGGTGGCCGCCGGGGTGCGCTTTTCGGGCGAGCGGCTGAAGCCTGCCGCGACCGCCACCACTATCCGCTGGGACCATGGCACACACCAGGTGCACGACGGGGCGTTTTCTGAAAGCCATGAGGAGCTGGGCGGCTTCTACATCATCGACGTCGCCGATCTCGACGAGGCGCTGTCGTGGGCCAAACGCATCGCCATTCCCGGCAAGGGCGCGGTCGAGGTGCGTCCGGTCTGGCCGATGGACGACGCCGACGCATGAGCGCCGAAGGCGGGCCGGGCGCAGCCATCATTGCTGCACGGCCCGCCGTGGTCGCCGCGCTCGCAGCCCGATTCCGCGACCTAGACCTGGCCGAAGACGGCTTTGCCGATGCTGCCGAATTGGCGCTGCGCCAGTTTGCGCACGCGCCATTGCCCGGCAACATGGCGGGCTGGCTGCATGTCGCAGCGCGGCGGCGGGTCATCGACCGGCTGCGGCGAGACGGGCGACTGGCGCGGATCGTCGAGCAGGGCGCGCCTGGGATGGATGCGCAGGACATGGCTGTCACGTCGCTTTTCGACGAGCAAATCCATGACGAGCGGCTGCGGCTGATCTTCATCTGCTGCCACCCCGCGATCGCGCCGGATACCCGCGCCGCGCTGACACTGCGGATTGTCTGCGGCGTGCCGACCGAGCGGATCGCGGCTGCCTTCCTGATGGCAGTGCCCGCGATGTACCAGCGGCTGACCCGCGCCAGGGCCAAGATCCGCGAGGCGCGCGTCCCGTTCGAAACTCCGCCGCCCCATCTGTGGGGCGAACGGCTGTCAGCCGTGCTGGCAACGCTCGAGATCGGCTATGCGCTGGCCTACCAGGACGCCGCTGCCAGCGAACCGACCGCCGATCTGGGGCCGGAGGTACTGCGGCTGGCCATGATGCTGGCAGAGCTCTTGCCCGACGATCCTGAAGTTCTGGGCCTGGCGGCGTTGGTGCAACTGGCCGAATCGCGCCGCGCTGCCCGGGTCGATGCAACCGGGTGCATGGTGCCGCTGAGCGAGCAGGACGCCACGCACTGGAATGGCGCCTTGATCGCCTCGGCAACACGCTTGATGCAGCGCGCGGCCAATTTGGGTTGCAGCGGTCCCTACCAGGTCATGGCGGCGATCCATCTCACGCACGCCCGCCGCCGCGCCGAAGGCTGGACCGACTGGGACGCGATCCTGAGGCTCTATGATGTGCTGCTGGCGATGCGGCCCGGGGCCGTCGTGGCGATCAATCGCGCGATCGCGCTTGGGCGGGTGGCCGGAGCAGATGCCGCGCTGGCTGCGCTTGACGTGCTCGATGCGGCGGCGCTCACGACCTATCGGCCATGGCACGCCGCGCGCGCGCACCTGCTGGCGGCGACCGGCGATTTAGTTGGAGCGCAGGCGAGTTATTGCGCCGCGCTGTCGCTCAATCCGCCGCGCGCCGAGCGGCTGTATCTTGAGGCGGCCCTTCAGGAAACCAGCGCATGACATGATGCTCCGCCGGGGTCCACGCGCCGATGCGCACCCCGATGGCGCGCAGATGGTCGCCGGTCCACACATTGCAGCTGTTGACCAGCGAATAGCGACCGCGCCCGGCATAGAACACGTCATCGCCGCCATAGCCGGGGATCGGGGTCAGCGGGCCTGTGTCGGGCACGGCGACGCTTTGCATCAGCCGCGTGGCCAGCGTACGATAGGCGGCGTGGCTGATCACCAACCGCCGGGCGTAGCGTCCCTCGGCGGGTCTGGTCATGTGGTAGACGTGGATCAGCGTCGCATCGCTGCCGATCGCCGCGCGCGCCATCGTCAAAGGGTCAAGATCCTGCCAGCGCGGCGTGCCGAGATAGAAATCGCGCTCGCCCCAGCTGATCGCGACATGATCGGTGGCTCTGGTGGCGTGATGGCGCGGGTCGCTGACGTCGGTGGGCGGAAACAGCGCGTGCCAGTCGATGCCCTCGGCCTGCGCGGGCAGGATGAAGCCGGTGTGAAAGCCGTTGGTTTCGACATAGATCGTGATGCCGTCATCGGGTTCGCGCCAGCCGGGGTTGGTGCCAGCAAGTCCGCCCGCTTCCCCCGCGGCAAAGGCCAGCCCTGCAAGCAGAAACAGCCAGCCCAGAACGATGCGGGCCAGCCGCATCAGGCGCTTATCCCGCTTTCGACCATCGTGTCCCGCGCTTGCGCAGGCGCAGCACCGTCCAGTCGCCCAGGTCCAGCCGTTCGGCGAGACGGAACCCCTGGGCACGATAGGCGCGCGCGACCGCGTCTGCCTGTGTGCCGAGCAGGCCGGACAGCACGGCCTGACCCTGCGGCAGCGTCACGGCTGCGACATCGAGCGCCAGATCGATCAACGGCCCTGCCAGGATATTGGCAATCACCAGATCATAAGGCGCGCGGCGCTGCAGATCGGCGTCGTCCAGACCCTCGGCGATGAACATCGCCAATGTGCCCTGGCGCTGGCCCAGTTCCACGTCATTGCCTGCGGCATTGTCGGCCACGGCGGGCCCGCACACCGGGTCGATATCGCTGGCGGTTGCATAGGCACGCGGCCACAGGTGCATCGCGGCAAAGGCGAGCAAGCCGGTGCCGGTGCCAATATCGATATGGCTGCGCACCATGTGCCCGCGCCGCTTCATCGAATCGAGCATCATCAGGCACCCGCGCGTCGTGTTGTGATGACCGGTACCGAAGGCGAGGCTGGCCGGGATGCAGAAGTTGCGGACGCCGGCCTCGGTCGAGGCGGGCATTTCGGGCGTGTGGACACAGAAACGTCCCGCGCGGATCGGCTCGAGCCCGGACTGGCTCATCGTCACCCAGTCGGCATCGGGCAGCCGCTCGGGCTTCAGCTTCATGCCATCGGCGCTGGGCACCAGGTCGCGCAGCCGCCGGATCCAGCGCGCTTCGGGCTTCTGCGTGAAATAGCCGTGAAGGGCCCAGCTGCCTGGCTCTTGCGGATCGGCATAAGCGTCGACCTCGCTCGCCACCAGGCTGGGGCTGCCAAAGGCCGTATCGTCCAGATCATCGGCTTCGGTAACTGCCTGCGCTTCTGCCAGCGTGCAGGGGATGGTGACTTTCCAGTTGTCCAACGTTGTTCTTCCTAATGGCTGAGCGTCAGCCGTCACCGCATCGTGTAGTGGAAAAGGGCGGAAAATGCCAACCTTGCCATGGCCAGGCTGCCGATGGCCCCTGCTATCGCACGTAACTCGCGCCATTCACGTCAAGCACCGCGCCGGTCATCGATGGCGGCGCGTCGATGGCGCAGAAGGCGGCCATGGTGGCGACCTCGTCGGGCATGGCGACGCGGCCGAGCGGGATATCGGCGAGCAATTTGTCTCCGCCGCGGCTGGAGAGATAGTCGTCCGCCATGCCGGTCATGGTGAAGCCGGGGCAGATGGCGAAGGCATAGATGCCCTGCGCGGCGTAGGCGCGGGCGATCGACTTGGTCATCGCAACCATGCCGCCCTTCGACGCGGCATAATGCCAGTGCGCGGGGCTGTCGCCGCGATAGGCGGCACGACTGGCGATGTTGACGATCCGCCCTTCGTTGCCGGTGTCGATGAAATGCTGCACCGCGAGCCTGCAAAGCTGCGCGCTGGCGGTGAGGTTGATCGTCATCGTCTCGTCCCATCCGGCCAGCCATTCGGCATCGCCGCGCTCGATGGGGTTGGGCACGAAAATGCCTGCATTATTGATCAGCACATCGATCCGGCCGTCGAGCAGGTCGAGTGCTTCGTTCCACAGGCTGCCAGGCCCGCGAAAATCGCTGAAATCTGCGCCGACAAGATCCCATTCGGGGCTGTCGGGGCTGTCATCGGGGAAATCGCGGCTGGCGTGGCCGACAACGCGGTGGCCTGCTTCATGGAGCACGTCGGCGATGGCGCGACCGATGCCACGGCTGGAGCCGGTGACGAGAATGTTCTGTTCGACGCTGATCATGGCCAGGACCATATCGTGCGCGCACGGCGCGGTCCACTGCCGGGTCCACTGCCGGGCAATGCACGATCTGCGATTGGTCGCGCGTCAGGCGCTCCTGGCGAGGCCGGTTTCGTCGGCGAAGCGTTCCGACCGGTTGCGAAGCTCGGCCAGATGGTCCTGCATCCGGCTGAAGCCGGCCCCGACCTTGTCCATCTCGCTGGCAAGGCCTTCGGTGTCCATGCGGATCGTGCCGATGGTGTTCGACATCGAATCGGCAGCCAGCGCGGTCTCATCAACCGCAGCGGTGATGATGGTGACGGTCTGCGCCTGGATCTCCATCGCCTCGCGGATGCGGTCGGCGCTGACCTGCACCTCGCTGACGGTGGCGCGCACCGAATCGTTGGATGCCACGGTATCGCGCGTCGCCTGCTGGATCGCGGTGATCTTGTGTGCGATGTCATCGGTGGCGCGGGCGGTCTGGTTGGCCAGGCTCTTCACCTCCTGTGCCACCACCGCAAAGCCGCGGCCGGCATCGCCGGCACGGGCGGCCTCGATCGTGGCATTGAGCGCGAGCAGATTGGTCTGTCCCGCGATATCGCGGATCAGGCTGAGAATGGATTCGATCGACTCGGCATGGGTCGAGAGGGTTTGCGTGCTGTCCACGGCATGGCCTGCCTCGCGCGAGGCGCGTTCGGCAATATCGGTGGCAACCTCGACCTCGCTGCGCGCATCCTCGATCGCGCGGATCAGGCCTGCGGCAGTTTGCGCTGCCTCGCGCATGGCGATGGCCGACTGTTCAGCAGCGGCTGCAACCTCTGATGATCGGCCCAGCATCTGCCGGGCAGCCTCTGAGGCGGCAACGACCTGGCATTGCAGGCCGGTGCCCAGATGCGATGCCTGTTGCAGATCGCCTTCCACCGTTTGCTTGAAGCTGGCCGTCTGGGCGATGCGGATCTCCAGCGCCTCTTTCTGAGTGATGGTATTGATTGCAAACGACATGATCTCCGCCTCGATCACCATCACCTGCGCCGTGGCGCGAGCCAGTGTATGGTATTGGTCGGAATTGTCCTTGAGCTTCTCGGCCATCTTGCGGATGGCAAAATCATGCGTGTGGGCTTGCGCAGCCAGGAGCTGCCACATCGGAATGCCGAGCTTGCGGGCCTGCAGGGCATGCGCAAAGGCCATTTCCACCCAGCCCTGACCGGCCAGATTGCTCAGCTTTTCCCTGGTGTATCTGCGGCTCGCCTCAATGTGGCGTTGCCTGAAGCTGGCAACGTCCTTGGTCTTGCTGGCCAGATCGGCAACGGTCGCATAATGGTCCCAGAAGACCTCGGCGATGGCATCCTCCTCGTCCCTCAGCAATTCCATGGCCTGGTGCGCATGCCGGGGAAGATCACCGGCGGCGTCGAAAGCCGCCAGCCGTCTGGCGATCGACAGCTCGTGCGCCACGGACTGGTAGAGCGCCTTGAAAGCGGCCGTGCCATTGGGATCGTTGCTCTGCTCTGCCATGCTGACCTCGTGGGAACCTGGGGTAGTCGAGCCATCGGCATATGCGCACATGGTTAACGCGGCGTTATCGCCGCGACGGCCTGCGTGCGACGATCTGCAGCCCCGGCGACAACGCCCGCCGCGCAAGCGCGCGAGCATAATCAACAATTGCATCACGACGGCAATCGGCTAAACAGGCGCCGGACGCAATTTCGACTGTCAACATGACCGCATTACCGGGGGATACCATGGCAAAACCATCGGGCAGGCCGCTGTCGCCGCACCTTTCCATCTGGCGCTGGGGGCCGGCGATGCTCGTCTCCATCCTGCATCGCGCAACCGGCGATGGCATGGCCATACTGGGCGGCATTCTGCTCGTTGGCTGGCTGATGGCGCTCGCCAGCGGCCCGGAAAACTACGCCTGGTTTGTCGGTCTAGCGACGAGTCCGATCGGCTATCTGCTGATGATCGGCCTGTCCTGGGCATTCTTCCAGCACATGCTCTCCGGCCTTCGGCACTTCGTGCTGGATATCGGCGCGGGCTATGAGGTCGATCGCAACAACCGCTGGGCGGCCTTGCTGCCGGTGCTGGGCGTGCTGCTGACCGCAATTTTGTGGGCGATCATCTTTTTCGTCTGACGTTTTGACCTATTTACGTAAGCGCAGGGCGTATTCGCCTGCGCGGGGAGACGACCATGGGTAGTGGCACGAGAATTGGCAAGGTTCGCGGGCTGGGATCGGCGAAAACCGGGACGCATCACTGGGTGATGGCGCGGGTCACCGCCGTCAGCAATCTCATCTTGATGCTGTGGTTCATCGCATCCCTGATCAGCTTGCCGGCCCTCGATCATGCGACGGTGACCGCATGGCTTTCGTCGCCCTTGTCGGCCACCGCGATGATCCTTCTGCTGATCACTGTCTTCTATCACCTGCGCCTGGGGCTGCAGGTGCTGGCCGAAGACTATGTGCATGATCACGGAATGAAGTTCGGCGTGATCCTGCTGCTCAATTTCTATGCCATCGCCGGGGCCGCCCTCGGCATCTTTTCTGTCGCACGCATTGCCTTTGCCGGAGCCGCAAGCTGATGTCTGAAGCCTACAAGATCATCGACCACGTATACGACACGGTTGTCGTCGGGGCAGGCGGATCGGGTCTGCGCGCCACCATGGGCAGCGCAGAAGCGGGGCTGAAAACTGCTTGCATCACCAAGGTGTTCCCCACCCGCAGCCACACGGTGGCAGCGCAGGGCGGCATCGCGGCAAGCCTGGGCAATAATTCGCCCGATCACTGGTCGTGGCACATGTACGATACCGTCAAGGGATCGGACTGGCTGGGCGACCAGGACGCGATCGAATACATGGTGCGCGAAGCACCTGCCGCCGTTTACGAGCTGGAGCACGCAGGCGTGCCGTTCAGCCGCAACGACAATGGCACCATCTACCAGCGTCCGTTCGGCGGCCACATGCAGAACATGGGCGAAGGCCCGCCGGTGCAGCGCACCTGTGCCGCTGCCGACCGCACCGGTCACGCCATGCTGCACGCGTTGTACCAGCAGTCGCTGAAGTACGATTCGGACTTCTTCATCGAATATTTCGCCATCGACCTGATCATGGAAGACGGCGTGTGCCGGGGCGTGATCGCCTTGTGCATGGAAGATGGGTCGATCCACCGTTTCCGCAGCCATGCCGTGGTGCTGGCCACCGGCGGTTCGGGTCGCTGCTATTTCTCCGCCACCTCGGCGCACACCTGCACCGGTGATGGCGGCGCGATGGTGCTGCGCGCCGGCCTGCCGCTGCAGGACATGGAGTTCGTTCAGTTTCACCCGACCGGCATCTACGGCGCAGGCGTGCTCATCACCGAGGGCGCGCGCGGCGAGGGCGGTTACCTCACCAACTCCGAAGGCGAGCGCTTCATGGAGCGCTATGCGCCGTCCGCCAAGGATCTGGCCAGCCGCGACGTCGTCAGCCGCTCGATGGCGGCTGAAATCCGCGAAGGTCGCGGCGTCGGCAAGGAAAACGACCATATCTACCTGCACCTTGACCATATCGACGAGAAGGTGCTGGCCGAGCGTCTGCCCGGGATCACCGAGACCGGCAAGATCTTTGCCAATGTCGACCTGACCCGCCAGCCGCTGCCGGTGGTGCCGACGGTGCACTACAACATGGGCGGCATTCCCTGCAATTATCACGGCCAGGTCGTCACCATCAAGGATGGCGATCCCGATACCGTGGTCCCCGGCCTCTATGCCGTAGGCGAAGCTGCCTGCGTGTCGGTGCACGGTGCCAACCGCCTGGGCTCGAACTCGCTGATCGACCTCGTGGTGTTCGGCCGTGCGACCGGCCATCACCTTCGCGACACGATCAAGCCGGGCAGCGCGCACAAGGCACTGCCGAAGGACTCGGCGGACATGTCGCTGGCGCGTCTCGACCACTTCCGCAACGCCAAGGGCGGTTCGCCCACCGCGCAGATCCGCATGGAGATGCAGAAGACGATGCAGAAGCATGCAGCCGTGTTCCGCGACACGCAGCTGCTGTCCGAAGGCACTGCACTGATGCAGAACGTCAACAAGCGGATGGAGGATGTCCATGTCTCGGATCGCTCGCTGATCTGGAACACCGACCTCATCGAGACGCTCGAACTCGACAACCTGCTCAGCCAGGCCGTGTGCACCATCGAAAGCGCGCACAGCCGCAAGGAAAGCCGCGGCGCGCACATGCACGAGGATTATCCCGAGCGCGACGATGCCAACTTCATGAAGCACACCGTCAGCTGGTTCGAAGGCTGGGGCGGCAAGGGCGGCAAGGTCACCCTCGATTTCCGCCCGGTGCACGAATACACGCTGAGCGACGAGATCGACTACATCAAGCCCAAGAAGCGGGTGTATTGATCGGATAGATTTGCCTTCGGGCGATGGGTTCACATTCGGGGCGGGATGATGCTGATGAGGCATGATCCCGCCCCGATGTGCATTGGACGCCCAGGTCTAGAGATGGCGGTTGATGTTCATGCGTTCGTGCAGGATGCGGACAACGGACACTGTGTAAGCTTCGACGACATAGAAGACCAAATGGTGACCGCTTGATAGCTTGCGAAAATGCGAGCCATCGATGTGAAGCAGCTCGTGCCGCATTGGAAAATCCGCGAGCGTCTCAATATCGGCACGAAGCGCAGCGACATAAAGTCGCGCCTGCCGTGCTCCCCATTGCTTCTTGGTATAGACAGCTATCGCATCAAGGTCGCGTCCGGCAGCGGGACGCAAAAGAACCTTATGCGACATCGCCAAAATGCCGATCCATGAACTCATCCCAATCGAAAGGTTCAGCAGGCCCGCTATCGATGCCCTCCTGGATCGCAGCCCGGAGCGCCTGAAGCTTCAGGTCCTCCGCCATGAACCGCCGCATGGCTTCACGTACGACCTCGCTGGTCGAACCGAACTCACCGGATTCCACCTTGCTCCTGGCAAATTCCTGAAACGGCGCGCCCAGCACGATTGACGTGTTCCTGCTCATGCGGGTTTTGTACCAAATCCTGGTAGCAACGCCAATCCAGTTCAAAACGCGCTACGGTAATCTTTTGCTCGCAGCCTCATAGACCAGATTGCGGTCCCGCCGCCCCACAGCGATCACGACAATTGTGATGCGCTCGTCTTCCACCTGATACACCAGACGATAGCCAGCCTTGCGCAGCTTGATCTTGTAGCAGTGGGGCATCCCATGCAGACGCGCTGAAGGTACGTGCGGATTGCCCAGGCGCTCGGCCAGCTTCTTCTTGAACTGGCTCTTTATTGTCGGCGCGAGTTTGGCCCATTCGCGCGAGGCAGCGCCCAGAAACTCAAGCTCATAGATCTTCAATGCGCACCTTGATGCGTTCTTGATCCTCGCTCAGCCGCTGGCGGACGATCTCGGCCAGCTCCATGTCTTCCAGCCGCTCCATCAATGCGGCCCAGGCCTTGGCGGGGACCAGATAGGCGGCGGGCGTATTGCGGTTAAGCACGGCAAGCGGAAAGCCATTGGCCGCCTCGATCGCTGCGCTGGGGTTCTTCTTCAAATCACTGATGCTGATGCTGCGGTCAGCCAAAATATCGTGGATCATGACCCAATAATAGGTCGTTTAACAGGTCGCGTCAATCTGGCCCGCACCCAAACAAAAAACCGGCCGGAAGCGCGATGCTTCCAGCCGGTCTTTCAGCATCACGGGCAAGCCCGCGACGCTAGCAGCGAACTGCTAGTCTCAGTTGTCGCCGGTGATGAAGTCGGGCAGGCCAGCGTCGCCGCCGGTGTTGCCGCCTTCGCCGCTTTCTGCACGGCCGCGGCCACGGCCACCGCCGGTACGCTCGCCACCGCGATCACCGCCGCCCGAACGGTCACCACCGCGACCACGTCCACCATCGCCGTCACGACGGGGGCGACGGTCGCCGCGATCACCACGGTCGCCACGTTCACCGCGCTCGCGCGGTTCGCGGGCGGGGCGGGTGTCTTCCAGCTCTTCACCGGTTTCCTGATCGACGACGCGCATCGACAGGCGGACCTTGCCGCGCGGATCGATCTCGAGAACCTTGACCTTCACTTCCTGGCCTTCGGTCAGGACGTCGGTCACCTTCTCGACCCGCTCATTGCGGATTTCCGAAACGTGGACCAGGCCGTCCTTGCCGCCCATGAAGTTCACGAACGCGCCGAAATCGACCATGTTCACGACCTTGCCATTGTAGACCTTGCCGACTTCGGCCTCTTCCACAATGCCCAGGATCCACTTCTTGGCGGCTTCGATCTGGTTGACGTCGGACGAGCTGATCTTGATCAGGCCTTCGTCGTCGATGTCGACCTTGGCGCCGGTTTCAGCGACGATCTCGCGGATCACTTTGCCGCCGGTGCCGATGACTTCCCGGATCTTCGACTTGTCGATCTGGATGGTCTCGATGCGCGGAGCATGCGCCGAAAGCTCGGTGCGGGTGCTGTCGAGCGCCTTGGCCATTTCGCCCAGGATGTGCGCACGGCCTTCCTTGGCCTGCGCCAGCGCCTGCGCCATGATCTCGCGGGTGATGCCGGCGATCTTGATGTCCATCTGCATCGTGGTGATGCCTTCGGACGTGCCAGCCACCTTGAAGTCCATGTCGCCGAGGTGATCTTCATCACCCAGGATGTCGGACAGAACGGCAAATTCGGTGCCTTCGAGGATCAGGCCCATCGCGATCCCCGATACCGGACGCTTGAGCGGAACGCCTGCGTCCATCATCGAGAGCGAACCGCCGCACACCGTGGCCATCGACGAAGAGCCGTTGGATTCGGTAATGTCGGACAGAACGCGGATCGTGTAGGGGAACTCGTCCTTGGTGGGCAGCACGGGGTGCAGCGCACGCCATGCGAGCTTGCCATGGCCGACTTCACGACGACCCGGCGCGCCGAAGCGACCGACTTCACCGACCGAATAGGGCGGGAAGTTATAGTGCAGCATGAAGCTCTCGTACGACAGGCCGGTCAGGCCGTCGATCATCTGCTCGCTGTCCTTGGTGCCCAGCGTGGTGGTGCAGATCGACTGCGTTTCACCGCGGGTGAACAGCGCCGAACCATGGGTGCGGGGCAGGAAGCCGACCATCGCTTCGATCGGACGGATCTGCGTGGTGGTACGGCCATCGATGCGGCTGCCGTCCTTGAGGATGGCACCGCGCACGATTTCCGCTTCCAGCTTCTTCATCAGCTTGTTGGCGGCCATCTGGTCCTGCGGTGTGGCGTCGGCAAATGCTGCCTTGGCCTTGGCGCGAGCTTCGTTGAGCGCGTTCGAGCGGGCCGACTTGTCGGTCAGCTTGTAGGCTGCGGCAATGTCGTCACCGATGAGGTCGCGCAGCTTCTGCTTGGCAGCCGAGAGATCAGCCTGAGCGGCCATTTCCCAAGGCTCCTTGGCAGCCTGCTCGGCCAGCTTGATGATCGCACCGACGATGTCGCGGCACGCTTCATGAGCGAATTCGACCGCGCCCAGCATGACCTCTTCGGAAAGCTCCTTGGCTTCCGATTCGACCATCATCACGGCGTCGTGCGTGGCGGCGACAACGAGATCGAGCTCGCCGGCCTTGACCTGCTCCATCGACGGGTTGAGCTGATATTCGCCTTCGGCATAACCGACGCGGACTGCACCGATCGGGCCCATGAAGGGCACGCCCGAGAGCGTCAGCGCAGCCGATGCTGCGATCATCGCCACCATATCGGGCTCCGATTCGCCGTCAAACGACAGGACCTGTGCGATCACGTTGATTTCGTTGTAGAAACCTTCGGGGAACAGCGGACGGACGGGGCGGTCGATCAGGCGGCTGGTCAGCGTTTCCTTTTCGGTCGCGCCGCGCTCACGCTTGAAGAAGCCGCCGGGGATGCGGCCTGCTGCGGAGAATTTTTCCTGATAGTGAACGGTCAGCGGGAAGAAATCCTGGCCTTCCTTCACCGATTTGGCGGCGGTCACGGCGCACAGCACCACGGTTTCGCCATAGGTGGCGAGCACAGCGCCATCGGCCTGACGGGCAATACGGCCCGTTTCGAGCTTGAGGGTCTTTCCGCCCAACTCGATTTCTACAGTCTTTACGTCAAACATGGATTTTCCTTATCGAACCCGATGCGCCCTATTGCGGACCGGGGCCTCTTCTGGTGCCAGACTGACCGGTCTGGCGCGGTTCGGGGCTGTTCTGCTGCCCCGGCTGGCCTTCATCCGCCTCATTGCGGGGAAGGTCCGTGAGTGCCGCGCCCGGCAAATTTCAGGGGCGCGGATAAACGAACGGCCCCGCTGGGGGGCCGTTCGAGAATTCTTACTTGCGAAGACCCAGCTTGGCGATCAGGTCGCTGTAGCGGGCGGCGTCCTTCTTCTTCAGATAGTCCAGCAGCGAGCGCCGCTTGTTGACCATCATCAGCAGGCCGCGACGCGAGTGGTTGTCCTTGTGGTGCGCCTTGAAGTGGTCGGTCAGGTTGTTGATGCGCTCGGTCAGGATCGCGACCTGTACCTCGGGCGAACCGGTATCGCCGGCTTCGCGCGCATGTTCCTTGATGACTTCTTCTTTGCGTTCTGCGGTAATCGTCATGTGTCTTTTGTCCTCGAACATCTATCCAAAGTTGAAGCCACGCACGACCCGGAGCTCATGGTCCGAAAGCGAAACGAGTGCGAGTGGAGTGCCATCACTCCCACGCCCCCAATATCGCCCATCGTGTGCGGCAATCCCGGTCACGACCTGCCCCATCTGGAGCCGCCTTGCCTGATCGGGAGTGAGGTCTAGAGCCGGGATGTCGTCCAGCCCTGCCTCGAATGGCAAGATTATGTCTTCTGCGGCCGCGCCTTGGCCGATTTTGGCCAACATGTCCAGCGAAATCGCCTGCGCAAGGCCGAACGGCCCGGCCTGCGTCCTGCGCAACATGGTGACATGGCCGACGGTATCCAAGGCCTGCGCGATGTCGCGGGCGAGGGAGCGGATATAGGTGCCCTTGGAGACCAAGGCGGTGAGGGTGATCTCTTCGATCGCTCCATCGCCGGGTCCCTTGCGCAGGCAGGGGCCCATCACCTGAGCGTCTGCGTCGGGTGCACCGTCCGGAGATGGGCCCCCGCCTTCGCGGGGGAGCGGGGAAGGTGCGTGGATGGTGAGCCTGTGCACCGTCACCGCCCGGCTCGCCAGCTCCACGTCTTCGCCCGCGCGCGCGAGATCGTACGCGCGCTTGCCGTCCACCTTCAGCGCCGAGAAGGCCGGCGGCACCTGTTCGATCGGCCCGGTGAAGCGCGGCAGCACCGCCTCGATCTGGTCCAGCGTCGGTCGCACATCGCTGTGCGCCACCGGCTTGCCCTCGACATCGAGCGTGTCGGTCTGCACCCCGAAGGCAATCGTGAAGTCATAGGTCTTGTCGCCGTTGAGCATCTGGCCGGTGAGCTTGGTCGCCTCGCCCAGCGCAATCGGCAGCACGCCGGTCGCCAGCGGGTCGAGCGTGCCGCCATGGCCGACCTTGACCTTGCCATGCCCCCCGGCGCGAAACGCGCGTTTGACCGCGGTCACCGCGTCGGTCGAGCCCAGCCCATAGGGCTTGTCCAATATGATCCATCCGTGCATCGTCAGCGCCGTTAGCAGCCTTGGCCTGCTTAACCAAATGCCAACGCGGCTTTGTTAACTCCCGGTGCCATGACCAACCGCCCGATCCTGTCGCTTGAACTCAACGAACTGTGCGCGCCCTTGCTCGATCGCTGGATGGCGGACGGATCGCTGCCCAACTTCCGGCGGCTGCACGCGCGCAGCCATGTCTTCGAGACTCAGGCCGACACGCACAGCCCCGAAGAGCTGGAGCCCTGGATCCAGTGGTACTCGATCCACACCGGACTTTCATATGACCAGCACAAGGTGTTTCGCCTGACCGACGGCCGCGGCGCTGCGCATCGCGACATCTGGCAGACGGTCAGCGATGCAGGGTCTGCGGTGATGAACTTCGCCAGCATGAATGCGCGGCCGTTCGCCAGGCCGGGATCGTTATATGTCGGCGATCCGTGGAGCGAGCAGGGCGATGCCTTTCCGCCCGAGCTCAATATCTACAACCGCTTTGTCGGCCACAATGTCCGCGAATATTCCAATGCGGCGAAAAGGCTGTCAGCCACCGATTATGCCGCGTTCCTGCGCTTTGCACTGACGCATGGGCTGTCGGCGGCGACGGTGCTGCGCATCACCTCGCAACTGGCGGGCGAAAAGCTGGGCAAGGCCGGCAGCCATGCGCGCGTCGCGATCCTCGATGCGCTGCAGTACGACGTGTTCTCGCATTATTACCGCCGCATCCGCCCGCGCTTTGCCAGCTTCTTCGCCAATTCGGTCGCCCATCTGCAGCACAGCTATTGGCGGCACATGGATCCCGATTCGTTCACGGTGAAACCGGGTGCGGAAGAGACCGCGCGCTATAAATCCGCGATCTATGACGGCTATGTCGCGATGGATGCCATGGTCGGGCGGTTCATCGATCTGGCGGAAAAGCACGATGCAATGATCGTGTTCCAGACCGCGCTCAGTCAGCAGCCGTTCGCGCGCTACGAGAACCAGGGCGGCCAGCACTTCCTGCGGCTGCGCGATCACAAAGCGTTTCTGGCGCGGTGCGGCATCGTCAGCCGGTCGGCGGACCCGACGATGACGCACCAGTACATGCTGCGCTTCGACAGCCAGAAGGCGCGCGCTGCGGCCAAGGCCCGGCTCAAAGCGTTCACGCTCGCCGATGGCTATCAGGTGTTCGCCACCCGCGACGATGGCGATGCGGATGCGTTGTACTTCGGGTGCCAGATCAGCTGGCAGATCGATGCCGAAACCGCGATGACCGACACCGCCACTGGCGAGGCGATCACCATCGGGTCGCTGCTGTACGCAATGGAGGGCGTGAAGAGCGGCTGTCACAGCCCTTCGGGATCGCTGTGGATCGCGACCGGCGCACATGTGAAGCATACGCAAGCGGTGTCGATCCTCGATATCTACCCGACGATGATGGATCTGATGGAGTTACCGGCTCCCGATGCCGACCGGCGTGGACACAGCCTGGCGGGATTGCTCAGCGCACGCGCCGCCGCCTAGGGCTTTGGGCTCGGCCACTCGTCCTTCAAAAGACTGAACACATAGGTATCGCGGACATGACCGGTCCAGGTGATGCGGTTGCGGCGCAGGATGCCCTCCTGCTGCGTGCCCAGCTTCAGCACGGCAGCGCGGCTGCGCAGGTTGCGGGAATCGACGCGGAACTCGATCCGCTCGAACCCGCAGGCGAAGGCATGATCGATCATCAGCCGCTTCATGGTGCGGTTGATGCCATTGGGGCCGCGCACCGAAGGCTCGATATAGGTGCCGCCGATTTCGAGCGCGCGATTGGGCAGGTCGGGGCTGATATAGCTGGTCATGCCCACCACCTCGCCGTGATGCAGCACGGCAAAGCGCACCCAGCCGGGATAGGCGCGGTATTGCGCCATCGACGGGTCGAAATGCTCGCCCAGCATCGAGACCGGATAGATCTGCCAGATGTCATGATCGCGCGCGCAGGCTGCGCGCAGAGGTTCGATATGGCGCGCGGCCAGAGGCTCGAGCCGAACATCGCCATCTTCCAGAAGGGTCTCCAGCGCATTCATGCCATTTTTGCCATGAAGTGCTTGCGGCACAAGGCGATGTAGCGGTCGTTGCCGCCGATCTCGGTCTGCGCGCCGGTCTTCACCGCCTGGCCGCTGTCGTCGACGCGCAGGTTCATCGTCGCCTTGGCGCCGCACTCGCACACCGCTTTCAGCTCAACGAGGTGATCGGCGATCGCCAGCAGCTGCGCGCTGCCGGGGAAGAGCTCGGCCTGGAAATCGGTGCGCAGGCCATAGCACAGCACCGGGATCTTGAGTTCGTCACAGATGCGCGCGCACTGGAAGACCTGTGGCTTGGTAAGGAACTGGGCCTCATCGACCAGTACGCAATCGAGCGGCGCGGACGCAAGGTCGAGCGCGACGGCTGCGAAGATGTCGGTTTCCGCCTCGAACAGGTGCGCAGGCGCCTGCAGCCCGATCCGCGAGGTGATCTGCCCGGTGCCGAAACGGTCGTCATGCGCCGCCGTCCACAGCATCGCGCGCATGCCGCGCTCCGCGTAATTGAACGCCGCCTGCAAAAGCGTGGAGGATTTGCCCGCATTCATCGAGGCATAGTAGAAATAGAGCTTGGCCATCAGGGAGCTTCTCGAAGAGTGTCGATCAGGACAGGGCTTTTTTCCCCGGCATCGCGGGCAATGCTTTTGTCGAAAGTTGCAAAAACCGGGGCTGCGCCCGCAGCGGCCACGAGATGCATCATATCGGCCCAATCCGCACCTTGGCGATACCGCTCGATCGCCCAACGCACAGATGGCTGTTTATCCACCTGCGCATGTTCCAGGTCGATAACCTTTTCGAGCATGCTGCCAACGATGGGCCTTGGAATGCGCAACGCCTTTTCCAAGACCCAGCCGAGCTCCGTCAGTACCGTCAGCGAGACATGCGCGGGTTCGCTCAACACCTTCAAGGCGACTGGCGTCTGGACAGGATCATCGCCGAGCAGCCAGCGTGCCAGAATGTTGGTATCAACGGCGCGCACAGCGTCAGCGAGAGAAAGCCACGTCCATGTCGGGATCATCGACATCGGGCGACCAGCTTAGCTTTTCGATCGGTATCGGCGGACCTTCATGCTGGTACATCTGCCGCAGCTCTCTCGTTGCTTCCTCGATCGTTTTCTTTTTTGGTCGAGTGGCGGGGCGAAGCATCACACCGTCGCCCATCGGGATGACTTCCAGATCATGTCCCTGAACCCAACCCAGCCGATCCCGAACGTCCTTCGGGATCACGATCTGGCCTTTGGCCGAGAGGCGGGTAACGTCGTTCATCTGCACAGAATACGTCTTACCCGGTAAGACGTCAATCTTCGGCCACGTCCTCGCCCGTATCCTTGCCCAGATCCTGCGCCACCTTGGGCGCGCTGAGCAGCTTGTCGATATGGCTGCCGGTGTCGAAGCTGTCATCGCCGAGAAACTTGAGCTTGGCCGCATATTTGGTGCGGATACGCGCGGCGACTTCCTTCTGGAAATAGGCGGTGTTGGTGCGCAATGCCTTCAGCACCACCTCCTCGTCCTTGCCCAGCAGGGGTTTCACGAACACGGTTGCGTGGCGCAGGTCGGGGGACATGCGCACTTCGGTGATCGAGATGGTGGTTGCGGTCAGCACCTTGTCGTGCACCTCGCCCCGCGCCAGCAGCTCGGAGAGCACGTGGCGCACCTGTTCGCCCACGCGCAGTACGCGCACGGAACGCCCTTCGGGGCTGGTATCGTTATGCTTGGCCATAATGTCCTTTCACGACGCCCCGCCGCCTGCGATCCATGGGATCAGCAGGCGGCGGAGGTCACGAATTACAGGGTCCGGTCGCGCATTTCGACGTCGAACGTCTCGAGGATATCGCCCGGCTTGATGTCGTTCGTATCCTGCAGCACGACGCCGCATTCCAGACCCGTGCGCACTTCGGCGACATCGTCCTTGAAGCGACGCAGCGAGGCGATGACCGTCTTGCTGACGATGACATCGTCGCGCGTGATACGGGCATACAGCCCCTTGCGCATGATGCCGTCGGTGACCAGCAGACCGGCTGCCTTGTCCTTCTTGCCCGCGGGGAAGATTTCCTTGATCTCCGCACGGCCGACGATGGTTTCGATGCGCTCTGGGCCGAGAACCCCGGCCATCTCGCCGCGAATATCGTCGAGCAGGTCATAGATGATGTCGAAATACTTGAACCGAACGCCATCGCGCGTCGCCAGCGCCCGTGCCTGCGCATTGGCGCGGACATTGAAGCCGATGATCGGTGCGTTGGACGCCTTGGCCAGGGTCACGTCGGACTCGGTGATGGCACCCACGCCAGCGTGCAGCACGCGGGCCTTGATGTCGTCGGTCGAGATCTTGTTGAGCGCGGTAACGATCGCTTCGACCGATCCCTGCACATCGCCCTTGACCAGCACCGGATATTCCTTGGCGCGGTTGGCGGCGAGCGAAGAGAACATCGTGTCGATATTGGCCGGTGCCATCGTCGTGCGCTTCTCGAGCGCCTTCTGGCGGCGGTAATCGGCGACTTCACGCGCGCGCTGCTCGTTTTCGACCACGGTCAGCTTGTCGCCCGCAGACGGCACGCCGGTGAGGCCCAGAACTTCGACAGGCTCCGAGGGACCTGCAGAATTGACCTGCTTGCCCTTGTCGTTGATCAGCGCCCGGACCTTGCCCGACTGTTCGCCGACGACGAAGATGTCGCCCTTCTTGAGCGTTCCGCGCTGCACCAGGACGGTCGCCACGGGGCCGCGTCCCTTGTCCAGCTTGGCCTCGATCACCACGGCTTCTGCCGCGCGATCGGGGTTGGCCTTCAGTTCGAGCAGTTCGGCCTGCAGCAGGATCTTGTCGACCAGCCCTTCGAGGTTGATCTTCTTGAGCGCGGAAACTTCCACGTCCTGCACTTCACCCGACATCGCTTCCACGATGACTTCGTGCTCGAGCAGGCGTTCGCGGATCTTCTGCGGGTTGGCACCATCCTTGTCGACCTTGTTGATCGCCACGATCATCGGCACGCCGGCCGCCTTGGTGTGGTTGATCGCCTCGATCGTCTGCGGCATCAGGCCGTCATCGGCCGCCACCACGAGGATGACGATATCGGTGACATTGGCACCGCGCGCACGCATTTCCGAGAAGGCCGAGTGGCCCGGCGTGTCGAGGAAGGTGATCTTGTCGCCCGATGCCACCTGCACCTGATAGGCGCCGATATGCTGGGTGATGCCGCCGGCTTCGCCAGCAACCACATCGGTGCCGCGCAGGGCATCGAGCAGGCTGGTCTTGCCGTGGTCGACATGGCCCATGATGGTGACGACAGGCGCACGCGGCGACAGCGTCTCATCGGCATCGACATCGGCGTCATGATCGATTTCCACATCGGAATCCGACACGCGGGTGATCTTGTGGCCGAATTCCTCGACCAGCAGTTCTGCGGTGTCCTGATCGATCGCCTCGTTGATGGTGACCATCATGCCCAGCTTGAACAGCGACTTGACCAGATCGGAACCCTTTTCGGCCATGCGATTGGCCAGTTCCTGGATCGTGATCACTTCGGGCACGACAACGTCACGCACCTGCTTGGGCTGTGCATCGCGGCTCTGGCCGGACATGTGCAGGCGACGCTCCTTGTCGCGCGCACGCTTGAGCGCGGCGAGGCTGCGGGCACGGGCACCGCCATCGCCTTCGTTCAGCGCCTTGCTGACGGTCAGCTTGCCCGACTGGCGACGGTTGTCGACAACCTTGGCACCGGTCGTCTTCTTAGGCTTGATTTCCGGACGCGGGGCAGGGGCCACCGGCGTAAAGCGACGCGGCGGCGGAGCAGCGCGGGGCGCTTCGGCGGCGGGCTTGGCCTGCTCGGTCGCTGCCGGGGCAGGTTCTGCGCTGGCTTCGGTCGCGGCAGGGGCGGGCGCGGCCTGAACCGGTTCTGCTGCTGTTGCTTCAGCCGGGGTTTCGACAGGAGCCGGCGCTTCGGCAGCCTTGCGCTGTTCTTCCGCACGGCGACGGGCTTCCTCGGCGGCGCGCTGCTTTTCCTCAGTCTCGCGGCGACGAGCGTCTTCCAGCGAGTTGAGACGCGCTTCTTCCGCCTCGCGCAGCAGTCGTTCCTGCAGCTCGCGGCGGCTGGCCATCGTGGTCGGCTGCGGGCGAGGTGCCGGCGGTGGCGGCGGCGGAGCGGCTGCAGCAACAGGTGCGGGCGCAGGTGCCGGGGCGGGCGCAGGAGCAGGGGCGGCGACAGGCGCATCGCCCGGCTTGCCGACGAGCTTGCGGCGCTTCACTTCGACCACGACCTTGTTGGTGCGGCCATGGCTGAACGTCTGTTTGACTTCGCCTGCCTCGACAGAACGCTTCAGCCCCAAAGGCTTGCGACCCAGGGTCGGCTTGTTTTCGGTATCTTCACTCATCGAACAGACTCAATCCTCAATAAATACGTCACGTCGGGCGATGCGCTGGCACATCACCGGTCCGCGTGGGGCGATCCACGCACGCCAATGCGCGCTAGATCGTCATTCCGGGGGCAGGTTCAGCCCCCTCCCCTTTGAAATGCAGCAATCGGCCAAGAAACTGGTCAATGCGCGCGGCGGCGCGATGATCGGTCAGCGCAACATGTACCGCGTTGTCGCGCCCCAATGCCACAGACAGGCGGGTGCGGTCTACAGGCAATACAATGCCGCGATTGCCGCTGCCTTCGGTTTCGCTGCCTACGCGCCAGGCCTGGTCCAGCTTGCCGTTGCCGTCCGCTGCAGCGTCGCTGGCGTGCAAAAGCATCTCGACCTTGCCGCGCCTGGCGGTCTCGGCGATCCGGTCGGATCCGGTCAGCAATGTGCCCGATCGCGCCTCCAGTCCCAGCCGATCGAGCAGCGCGCGGGTCAGCGCTTCCTCGATGGCTTGCGGAAGATCGTCGGGAATGGTGATGGGGCCGGTCTTGAACGCGCGGGCCAGCGCGCCCTTGAGCTTGCCCTTGGCGATCGCCTCTTCAAGGCCGGCGCGATTGACCCCGATCCACGCGCCGCGTCCGGGCGCCTTGGCGCGCACATCGGGGGCGACCAGGCCATCGGGGCTGATCGCCAGGCGGATCAGATGCGCGCGCTCATCCCGCTCGCCACTGAGAATACAGCGGCGAATGGGACCTTCTGCGGTGTCGGCAGAGGGGGTAGGCGCGTCGGCTGCTAGATCAGCAACCGTGTCATTGGGAGGTTTCCGCATTCGCGTCCTCCCCGGTTTCGGCACCGGACTCGACGGCGTCTTCGTCTTCGAACCAGTGCGCGCGGGCGGCCATGATGATCTCGTTGCCCTGCTCTTCGTTCAGGCCATAGGTCGCCAGCACGCCGCCCTTGTCTTCGGGGCGCTTGTTCGACGGTGCCGAATTGTCGCGGCGACGCTGTTCGACGCGCTTCTTGGCGATCAGCTCGTCGGTGGCGAGGTCGGCCAGATCGTCGAGCGTCTTGATGCCCGCCTTGCCCAGCGTCACCAGCATGGCTTCGGTGAGGTGCGGCAGTTCGGCCAGCGCATCGTCGACACCCAGGCCGCGACGTTCCTCGCGCGAGGCCTCTTCGCGACGATCCAGGGCTTCCTGCGCACGGTTCTGCAGTTCGGCGGCCAGTTCGTCGTCGAAGCCTTCGATGCTCGAAAGCTCGTCGGGCGACACATACGCCACTTCTTCCAGCTCGCTGAAGCCTTCGGCAACCAGCAGCTGCGACAGCGTTTCATCGACGTCGAGCTCGTTCTGGAACAGCTCGGAACGCTCGGTGAATTCCTTCTGGCGCTTCTCGCTCGATTCGGCCTCAGTCATGATGTCGATGGCAGAGCCGGTGAGCTGGCTGGCCAGACGCACGTTCTGGCCGCGACGGCCGATGGCGAGCGATAGCTGATCGTCGGGAACGACGACTTCGATGCGGCTTTCTTCCTCGTCGATCACCACGCGGCTGACCGTTGCGGGCTGCAGCGCGTTGACCACGAAGGTCGCGGTGTCTTCCGACCAGGGAATGATGTCGATCTTTTCGCCCTGCATTTCCTGCACGACGGCCTGCACGCGGCTGCCCTTCATGCCGACGCAGGCGCCGACGGGATCGATCGAGCTGTCATAGCTGATCACGCCGATCTTGGCGCGGCTGCCCGGATCGCGCGCGGCGGCCTTGATCTGGATGATGCCGTCGTAGATTTCGGGCACTTCGAGTTCGAACAGCTTGCGCATGAAATCGGGGTGCGCGCGGCTGAGGAAGATCTGCGGTCCGCGGTTTTCGCGGCGGACGTTGAGGATGATCGCGCGGATGCGGTCGCCGACACGGGCAACTTCGCGCGGGATCTGCTGTTCGCGCCGGATGACGCCTTCGGCGCGGCCCAGGTTGACGATGACATGTCCGAACTCGACCGACTTGACGACGCCGGTGATGATCTCACCCACGCGGTCCTTGAACTCCTCGTGCTGGCGTTCGCGCTCGGCGTCGCGGACCTTCTGGAAGATCACCTGCTTGGCGGCCTGCGCATCGATGCGGCCCAGGTCCACGGCGGGAAGCGGATCGACGATGAAATCGCCGACCACGGCGCCAGCCTGCAGCTTCTGCGCGGCCTTGACATCGACCTGCTTGAAATAATCCTCGACGGTCTCGACCACCTCGACGACGCGCCACAGGCGAAGATCGCCGCTGTTCGCGTCCAGCTTGGCGCGGATGTCGTTCTCTGCGCCGTAGCGAGCACGGGCAGCGCGCTGGATCGCCTCTTCCATCGCTTCGAGAACGATGGACTTGTCGATCATCTTTTCGGTCGCCACCGAGTTGGCGATGGCGAGAAGTTCAGCCTTGTTGGCGGAAATGGCGCTGGCCATGGTCAGTCTTCCTGTTCTTCGAGAGCATCAATTTCGGGGGTTTCGTCAAATTCTTCGATGTCATCCGCGCCGCTGGTATCGAGCGGGCGGGTGGCGGCAATCAGCTTGTTGGTCAGCATCAGCTTGGCGCTGATCACGTTCGAATGCGGCACGGTGACCGCGCCGGTCTTCTTGTCCTGCACGGTGATCATGTCACCTTCCAGGCTCAGCAGATCGCCGGTCAGCTGCTTGCGGCCCTGTGCGGGCTCGTGCAGCACCAGCCGGGCTTCCTGCCCCAGCCAGTTGCCGAAATCCTTCAGCCGGGTCAGCGGACGGTCGATGCCGGGCGAGCTGACTTCCAGGCGGTACGATCCGGGAACCGGATCCTTGCCGGCCTCTTCCAGCGCGTCGAACACTTCGGAAATGCGCCGCGACAGGCTGGCGCAATCGTCGATGTTGAGCTGGCCGGTGTCGGGCCGTTCGGCCATGATCTGCAGAGTCCGCTCATCGCCCGCGCCGAACAGGTGCACGCGTACCAGATCGAAGCCGAGCGCGTTGGCTTCGGGTTCGACAAGGGCAGACACGGCGGCAAGATCAGTCAAAGGCGGGCTTCCAGATTAGGCATCAAGATGAAATGGCAGCAAAAGCGGTGTGGTGCCGGCCCCCAGTGGCGCCAGCCCGTCAAGCTTCAACAACCATGTCGGGATGGATCGCCATATAGGTGCAAGTGCCCTGTTAGGCAAGTCATATGTGCCGGCTGAAACGCAGGCGCATCGTGGTTGCCACCGGCGTTAACCCGTTGCTCCGGCACCGTCCCGCAGGGGGACGGGCCCAAGGCTGCGCTGGCGATTCGCCGCACAATTGGTTAGCGTTTCGTAAATGTCGCGTTGCTGCGGCGAACAAGCGAATGAAAGCGGGAGCGCGTCGAACATGAAATGGCCCAGTGCAAGGCAGATCACCGGCGGCGGCATTCTGGCGGGCATCGGATTACTCGTCACCGCCATGCTGACCAGCGCGCCGGGTGATGCGGCGATCCAGCCGGCGGTCAAGGCGGCGTTGCCCGGATCGCAGGCTATGGCGGCAACTGGCGAGACAGCGCCCGCGCTCACCACGGCTGCATCGCAGATCACCACGCCCGAGCAGGCCGGCTATGCGATCAAGAGCGTGATGACCATCGACGGGCCGCTGGGCCATGGCAATTACTACTGGGATGAAAGCCGCGCGCCTGCTGATGGCCCGCTGCTGATCACCGTCGACATCGAGGCGCAGACGCTGTCGGTCTTCCGCGACGGTCATGAAATCGGTGTGGCGGTCATCCTGTACGGCACGCCCGAAAAGCCCACGCCGCTGGGCGCGTTCCCGATCACGCAAAAGGACGCCGATCACGTATCGAACCTCTATGACGCGCCGATGCCTTACATGATGCGGCTGACCAACGATGGCGTTGCCATCCATGGCAGCGATGTCGAATGGGGCTATGGCACCCGCGGCTGCATCGGCGTGCCGACCGCCTTTGCCAAGATGCTGTTCGAGCAGGTCAAGCTGGGTGATGTCGTGATCATCACTCAGGGTCAGCGAATCAACGTGGGCGATGCTGTCTCTGGCGTCTGACAGGCATGTGACACCGGGTAAATGCGCTTGACCTGACACGCTGTATTATGGCAGTGAAGCAGTGATGGCAGACAACAGCAAACCCGTGTATCTCAAGCTGCGCGACATTATCGCGGCCTCGATCCTTGACGGCGTTTATGCCGAGGGTGACATGCTTCCGTCCGTCCGTGCGTTTGCAGCCGAGCAACAGGCCAATCCGCTGACCGTCGCCAAGGCCTATCAGATGTTCCAGGACCAGGGCCTGGTCGAAGTCCAGCGCGGGGTCGGCATGTATGTCGCCAGCGGCGCGGTCGATAAATTGCGGTCGATGGAACGCGAGGACTTTCTCCAGCACGTCTGGCCCCCGGTATTGCTCCAGATGCGGCGTATCGGCCTGTCGCCCGGCACGCTGCTGGCCGACGAGAAGGCCTGACGGGCGATCCCGCTCAGGGGTCGACCGCGTCCTCGGGCAGATCCTCGACGCGTGGCAGCCGATCGGCCAGTGCAAGGTCGAACTGCTCCTTGTCCAGTCGGCCCTCCCATTTCGAGACCACCACCGTTGCCACCGCATTGCCGATGAAGTTGGTGAGGCTGCGGCATTCGGACATGAAGCGGTCGATCCCCAGGATCAGCGCCATGCCCGCGACCGGCACCGAAGGCACGATCGAGAGCGTGGCGGCGAGCGTGATGAAGCCTGCACCGGTGACACCTGCAGCCCCCTTGGAGGATATCATCGCCACGCCAAGCAGAAGCAACTGTTCGCCCAGCGACAGTTCGACATTGCACGCCTGCGCGATGAACAAGGCCGCCAGCGTCATGTAGATATTGGTGCCATCGAGGTTGAAGCTGTAGCCTGTGGGCACGACCAGGCCGACCACGGTCTTGGGGCATCCGGCGCGCTCCATCTTCTCGATCAGCGATGGCAGCGCGCTCTCCGAGGATGACGTGCCCAGCACCAGCAGCAGTTCGGCGCGCAGATAGGCGATCAGCTTGAGGATCGAAAACCCGCATGCGCGTGCGACCAGGCCCAGCACCAGCAGCACGAACAGCAGCGATGTCGCATAGAAGGTCGCCACCAGCGCCGCGAGATTGGCGAGCGTGCCGATGCCATATTCGCCGATGGTGAACGCCATCGCGCCGAAAGCGCCGATGGGCGCGACCTTCATCACGATGCCGACCAGCTTGAAGAACGCAATCGAGGCATCCTCCAGCAGATCGAACAGCTTTTTGCCCTTGTCGCCGATCATCGCCAGCGCGACGCCGAACAGGATCGAGACGAACAGCACCTGCAGCAGATTGCCGCTGCTCAGCGCGGCGAGGAAGGTATCGGGCACGATACTGGTGAGAAAGCCGGTGATCGAGCTGTCCTGCGCCTTGGCGGTGAACTCGCCGACCTTGCTGGCATCGAGCGTCGCCGGATCGATGTTGAGCCCGTCGCCGGGGCGGACGACATTGGCGACGATCAGCCCCAGGATCAGCGCCAGTGTCGAGAAGGTCAGGAAATAGGCAAAGGCCTTGCCCGCGACGCGCCCGACGCTCGCCAGATCGCGCATCCCGGCGATCCCGGTGACGATGGTCAGGAAGATCACCGGCGCGATCACCATCTTCACCAGCTTGATGAACACATCGCCCAGCGGCTTCATCGTCGCGCCCGTCTCCGGCGCGAAATGCCCAAGGGTAACGCCCAAGACAATGGCGACGAGCACCTGCACATAAAGCTGCGCATACCAGCGGCGCGGCGGCCGCGTCGGCAGGGGAGAAGGCGGATTGGCAGAGATGGTCATCGCCCCCGACTATCACCCCGCGCGCAGATGGCCAACTTGAGAAGGCGCAAGCCTGACCGATCGGTTTTGCCATATTCGCGACGAACGGCTGTAACGTTTCAGGGGGGTATGACCGAACCACCGGAATGCGGCCCAGGCAGGCGTTGCAACCGGGGAGCATCGATCATGCACAGTGCAAACAGAACAGCCTTGATCATCGCGATACTGCTCGCCGTGATCGTGCTCACCCAGATCGCCTATATCGTGAAATCCACTTACAAGATCGACTTGCCGGGCACGGTTATCTGGTCGTTGGAGGCGCTGGTATTTCTGGCGATCTGCGTTCTGGCGCTTGCCGCCATGGTTCAGAAAGGTCCGCTGACAATGGCATGGGCAGCGATCGCGGTCGGCGGCCTGCTCAACGTTCTGCAGGTCGGGATGGGCCTTGCCATGTTTGCGCCGCTGTCAGACGCTGGAGAGGCCATGGCCCCGGCCTATGAGGCGATCGTCGCGGGGGCATTCTTCCTGTATTTTGCGGGTAAGCTGTTGTTCGGCGTTGCCGCGATTCTTGTTGGCAAGGCTCTGCTGCGCAGCACGGGGGTGGCAAGGATTGCCGGGGGGCTGGCCATCCTGACAGGATTGGCGGCCGCATTGGTCAACACCGCAGCACTGGCGATGGGCATGGACTGGCTTTACCCGGCAGGCGCCGCAGGGACCGTAGCAACGGCGTGCCTTGCTGTTGCGCTGCACTTTTCCGCACGCGGACCGTCGCCGCATCCCGGCTGAGGGGCGGCGTGGCGCTCCAGTTTCGGCCGGGTACGCGTCACCCGAACGGCGCGTCGATCGCCACCTGCGGCTCGGTAAACCAGCGCGGGCCATCTTCGGCCATGTAAAAATGATCCTCCAGCCGGATGCCGAAGCGGTCGGGGATGACGATCATCGGTTCGTTGGAAAAGCACATGCCGGTGGCCAGCGGGGTTGTGTCGCCGCGCACCAGATAGGCGGGCTCGTGGATCGACAGGCCGATGCCGTGCCCGGTGCGGTGGGGCAGGCCGGGCAGGGTGTAATCAGGGCCAAGCCCCGCGGCTTCCAGCACATCGCGCGCGGCCTGATCCACGCTTTCGCAAGGGGCACCGGGCTGGGCGGCGGCGAAGGCGGCAGCTTGGGCGGCCTTTTCCAGATCCCAGATGCGGCGCTGTTCGTCATGGGGCTGCCCGAAGACATAGCTGCGCGTGATGTCCGAATGATAGCCCTGCACTGTGGTGCCGGTATCGATCAGCACCATGTCGCCCTCGCGCAGCTCGGGGTCGCCGGGCAGGCCGTGCGGAAATGCGGTGCCGCGTCCGAACTGGACGATGCAGAAAGTGCTGCCAGCGCCGCCGATGGCGCGGTGCGCCTCGTCGATGAAGCGCGTGACCTCGCTCGCCCTTATGCCTTCGCGCAAGGTCAATGCGGCACGGCGGTGGATCTCCAATGTCATCGACTTGGCCTGCTGCATCAGCGCGATTTCGGCCGGCGACTTGGCCATCCGGCAGCCGTCCACCGCTGCTGCACCACTCACGAGATTGAGGCCGGGCGCACTCTTGGCGATCCGGTCGACGAATAGGAAGGGCAGCGCCGGGTCAATCGCCAGCGTGGTTGCGCTCCAGGCGCGGCAGGCATCGGCGACCAATGCGGTGGGCGATTCGTCCTCCTGCCACAGGCGGAAATCAGCCTTGACCTGAAGCTCCGCCTCCAGCGAGCCGAGTTCGAAATACGGCGCGATGATCAGGGGATCGCCGGTCACCGGGATCAGCATCGCCACCAGACGTTCGCTGCCGCCCCAGGGCACGCCCGCAAAATAGCGCAGGCTCGTTCCTGCTCCGATCAGCAGCGCATCCGCGCCGCTGTCACGCGTGAGCTTGCGCGCCTTTTCGATCCGCGCCAGCCGTTCTTCGAGCGTGATGGCAGGCGCGGTCTGTTCCCAGGGGGTGATCGCCGCCAGCTGCTGCGCCGCACTTGATCCGCCAATGCCGGTCATGTCGTATCTCCAAATCGGGCCGGGTCGAACGGCGCAAGGTTGACGGCGGGCGCGTCGCCCGATGCGATTGACGCCACAGCCTCACCGGTCACGGCGGCCAGCGTCAAGCCCAGATGCTGATGGCCAAAGGCGTAGATCAGATTGGCCGCGCGGCGGCTGCGGCCAATGGCGGGCAGGTAATCGGGCAATGTCGGGCGCGCGCCCATCCAGGGCTCGCCTGGCAGATCGAACGGTAGGCCCAAGGCCGTGACATGCTGGCGCAGGCGATCCCATTTCGCCGGGTCGGGCGGGGCCTGTCGCGCGGCAAACTCGACAAAACTCGCCGCGCGCAGGCCGCCCGCAAAGCGCGTGACGATCATCGAGCGATCCTCGAACGCGACCGGTGGCATGTCGGGCGGCCAGTCGCTCGCCGCTGACTGGATGTGGTAACCGCGCTCGGCGATCAGCGGAATACGCTCTCCCATCGGGCGCAGCAGGTCGGCAGACGCGGCGCCGGCGCACAGGATGATATGGTCAGCATTGCACAACGCGCCATTGATCCGCACCTGCGCGATATTGCCGGTGCGCACGATTCCATCGGCCGCCGCCTGGCGGATCGTGCCGCCGCGCGCGACGAGCAGCGCGCGCAAGGCGGCGGCGAGCGCGTCGAGGTTGCTGATCTGGCCGGAGCCGCCAAAGCGGATCGCGCCTGCTATGCTGGTCTGGGGTGCGAGCTGCGCAATCATGGCCAGCTCGTCGGAGGTGGCATCGCGCACGGTTGCCGTGCCGATCGGGGTGGCAAGCCATTGCGCGCGACCCTGCGCTGCAGAGGCGGCGGTTTCCCAGGCGACGAAATGCCCGTCCTCGCGCAGCAGATCATTTGTCCCGCTCGTTTCGCACGCTCTGCGCCAGGCGGGCATCGCCTCGGCCAGCAGCGCCGCCAGCGCGGCAGTGCCAGCAGCAAAACGCGCAGGGGCGCTCGCGCGCAGCATCCGCAAGGCAAAGGGCGCCCATGTCCTCAACTGAGATGCCGGCAGTGCCAGCGCGCCGCGCGGAAACAGCCGGGCTGGGACGCTACGGATGGTGGCGAGCGACGCCAGCGGCTGGATCTGCTCGATCGCAAGGTGACCCGCATTGCCCCACGAGGCACCTTTCGGCTTTTCCTCGGGCTCAATCAATGTCACATCTGCGCCAATATGTTGGAGGCGCGTCGCAGCACAAAGGCCAATCAGGCCTCCACCCACGACCAGTGCGGTCGTCCCGGCGAGGTGTTTTCCGTTTTTCATTGTGCGGCTGTAATCATATACTGTATACGATTTTGATCGCAACCGGAGATTACAGCGTGACCATCAAGACCGCCAAGACGCTCTGGCAGGGTGTCTACCCCGCCGCCACCACCCAGTTCACCGAAAGTCTGGCGATCGATCATGATGCCACGCAGCAGGTGCAGACCGCCTTGGTCGACGACGGTGTTGACGGCCTGATCGTTCTGGGCACGTGCGGCGAGAACAATTCGCTGGAGGCGGACGAGAAGCTCACCGTGCTCAAGGGGGCGGTCGAGGCCGTCGGCAACCGCGTTCCATTGGTAGCGGGCGTGTCCGAATTCACCACAGGGCGCGCGGTCGAATATGCCCGCCAGGCCGAAGCCATCGGCATCGATGCGCTGATGCTGCTGCCTGCCATGGTTTACGTCCCCACCGTTGAAGAGCTGTACACGCATTTCCGCACGGTTGCAGAGGCGACCAGCCTGCCGATCATGCTCTACAACAACCCGCCTGCCTACCGCGTCAATGTCGATTTCGATACGCTGGCAAGGCTCGAGGATGTGCCCAACATCGTCGCGATCAAGGAAAGCGCGCCCGATCCGCGCCGCTTTACCGACCTGTACAACACCTTCGGCAACCGCTTCACGCTGATGGCGGGGCTGGATGATGTCGCGCTGGAGGGCCTGATGCTGGGCGCGTCCGGCTGGGTATCGGGGCTCACCAGCGCGTTCCCACGCGAATCGGTCGCCTTGGTGGCGGCGCAGCGGCGCGGTGATTACGCCGAGGCGCTGCGTATCTACCGCTGGTTCATGCCGCTGCTCCACCTCGATGCGGAGCATGACCTTGTCCAGTCGATCAAGCTGGCCGAACAGATCATGGGTCGGGGGTCGGAACGGGTGCGGATGCCGCGCATGCCGCTCAGCGGCGAGCGCCGCGCGCAGGTGACCGCCTGGGTCGAACAGTGCGCCGCCACCCGGCCGCTCGCAGACTGACGGCGGGCGATCTTCATCATGCGGCACACCTTCTTCTGCATCGACGGCCACACCGCGGGCAATCCGGTGCGTCTGGTGGTCGGCGGCGCGCCATTGCTCCGCGGGCTGTCGATGGCCGAACGGCGGATGGACTTTCTCGATCGGTTCGACTGGATCCGCACCGGCCTGTGCTTCGAGCCGCGCGGGCATGACATGATGTCGGGCGGGTTCCTCTATCCGCCGACGCGGCCGGAGAACGATGTCGGCATCCTGTTCATCGAAACATCGGGATGCCTGCCGATGTGCGGCCACGGCACCATCGGCATGATCACCTTCGGGCTGGAACACGGGCTGATCCATCCGCAGGTCCCCGGCCATCTCAAGGTCGAGGTGCCAGCAGGCGAAATCGCCATCGATTACGTCCGCGAAGGCGACCGGGTGACCTCGGTGCGGATCCGCAACGTGCCCTCGTTCGTCGCGGCGCAGGGCGTGATGATCGACGTGCCGGGTCTGGGGCCGCTCACCATCGATATCGCTTATGGGGGCAATTTCTACGCGATCATCGAACCGCAGCCGGGCTATCCCGGGCTGGATGCGCTGGGCGCGGCGCGGCTGGTGGAGCTGTCGCGCCAGATCCGCACGATCCTGTGCGAGCACGTGGAGCCGGTTCACCCGCTCGACGACCGAATTCGCGGTGTCACGCATGTGCTGTGGGCCGATGGTCCGCGTGGGGCGGGTGCCGATGGCCGCAATGCGGTATTTTATGGCGAACGCGCGATCGACCGGTCGCCCTGCGGCACCGGCACCTCGGCCCGTCTGGCGCATCTGGCGCACCAGGGCAGGCTCGACGTCGGCGACAGTTTTGTCCACGAAAGCTATATCGGCAGCCGCTTCACCGGCCGGGTGGAAGACCTGGTCGATCTGGACGGGCACAAGGCCATCATCCCGTCGATCGAAGGGTCGGCGATCGCCACCGGGTTCAACACGATCTGGATCGATAACCAGGACCCCTTCTGGGAAGGCTTCAGTGTGATATGAGGATCAGATGAGTCTTGTAGTGCGCAATCTGGCCGAACAGCTGGTCGATGTGGTTCGCGACCGGATTTTGACCGGCGTCGTAGCGCCGGATCGTCCGATCCGTCAGGATGCGCTGGCGGCGGAACTGGGGGTCAGCAAAATCCCGCTGCGCGAGGCGCTCGCCCGGCTGGAGCAGGAAGGCTTGCTGGTCTCGCAGGCCAATCGCGGCTTCACCGTCCGTCCGCTCAACGCCGCCGAGGCGGAAGAGGTCTATGCGCTGCGGCTGAAGCTGGAGCCCGAGACAACGGCGCTGGCGGCGCGGCTTGCAAGCCCTGCCGATCAGGCCCGCGCCGCCGGGTTCATAGACCAGATCGACACGATGACCGATCCGTTGGGCGATGGCGTAGGTGCTTTCAATCGCGCATTCCATCTGGCGTTGCTGCGGCCTGCCAACCAGCCGGTGACTTTCACGATGCTCGAGCGGCTGCACGTGCTGTCCGAACGCTATGTCCGCAAGCATCTGGAGCCGCTGGGCCGCAACGAGCGTGCGAATGACGAGCATCGTGAACTGCTCGATGCCTGGCTGGCGCGCGACGAGCACAGGGTTGCCGCGCTGACAGAGGTCCATATCGGCGAAACGCTCGATGACCTTCGGCTTCAGCTGGCCACAGACCACAAGACATTTTGACGCGGTCCTTGTTAGGGCGCTACCGGTGTCGGGACACACCGGACGAATGGCCGCAATTTGATCTGCGCCAGCGATAAAAAGGGACGCACATGGGGATTTGGGGGCCAATCAAACCGATCGTTCAGGCATCGGACGCGCCTGCCGGCAGCAGGCTGAAGCCGACACTCTCCTGGCCGCATCTGATCGCGCTGGGCGTCGGCGCGATTGTCGGCACCGGAATCTACACGCTGACCGGCGTGGGTGCAGAGCGCGCAGGCCCGGCGGTGATCCTGGCCTTTGCCATCGCAGGCGCAGTGTGCGCGTGCGCGGCGCTCGCCTATGCCGAACTCGCGACGATGATCCCCACGGCGGGCTCTGCCTATACCTACACCTATTCGGTGGTCGGCGAGACGCTCGCCTGGGTGGTGGGGTGGAGCCTCATCCTCGAATATTCGCTCGCCTGCTCAACCGTCGCGGTCGGCTGGTCGGGCTATCTGGTGGGATGGCTGCAATCGGCAGGCGTGGACCTGCCCGAAATGCTGCTCGCCGGCCCGCATGCCGGGGGCATCATCAACCTGCCAGCGGTCATCGTCTCGCTGGCGATTGCCGGCATGCTGATGGCGGGAACCCGCGAAAGCGCCACGCTCAACATCATTCTCGTGATCATCAAGCTGGCGGCGCTCACCGCGTTCATCGCGCTGGCGGCACCGGCGTTCGATGCGGACAACCTCAGCCCATTCATGCCCTATGGCTTCGGCAGCTCGGTGCAGGATGGCGCGACACGCGGCGTGATGGCGGCTGCGGCGATCGTGTTCTTCGCCTTTTACGGCTTCGATGCGGTGGCGACCTCGGCGGAAGAGGCGCGCAACCCGGGGCGCGACCTCACCATCGGAATCATCGGATCGATGGCGGTCTGCACATTGATCTACATGGCGGTGGCGCTCTCGGCGATCGGGGCGATGTCGTATCTGACGCTCGGCAATTCGCCCGAGCCGCTCGCTCTGGTGCTGCGCACGCTGGGTCACCCGACCGCGTCCTATCTGGTCGCGCTCGCCGCGCTGATTGCGCTGCCTTCAGTGATCCTGGTGATGATGTACGGCCAGAGCCGCATCTTCTTCGTGATGGCACGCGATGGCCTGCTGCCGCCGGTGCTTTCGCGGGTGTCGCCCAAGACCGGCGCGCCGGTGCTGGTGACCGGTATCACCGGGGTGTTCGTCGCCGCGGTCGCGGGCTTCTTCCGCCTCGACGAGATCGCCGAGCTCGCCAACGCCGGCACGCTTCTGGCATTTATCGCGGTCGGCGGGTGCCTGATGGTGCTGCGCAAGCGCGCGCCCGAACTCAAGCGCGTATTCAAGTGCCCGCAGCCCTATCTGGTCGGCACGCTCGCGATCCTGGGCTGCCTGTACCTGATGGTCAGCCTGCCGTCGCAGACGCTGGTGCGGTTTGCCTTGTGGAATTTGGCGGGGCTGGCGTTCTACTTCGTCTACAGCCGTTCGCGCAGCCTTGCGCGGCATGATGGCGGTACCCCGGCCTGACCCTGATCGGGTGACGCAGGCACCGACTGAAGCAACTGGAACCACATATGACTTTGACGGGCGAGTTTTTCATTGCGGGTGCGCGGCGCGGATCGGGCGAGCGGTTTCAGGCCTATGATCCGGCCAAGGGCGCGAGCATCGACGACATCGGCTTTTTCAGCGCGACCGAACAGGACATCGCCGATGCCTGCGCCGCCGCTGAAGATGCCGCCATCGCCTGTGCCGATCTGCCGCTGGAGCGGCGCGCGGCGTTCCTTGATGCTATCGCTGCCGAGATAGAGGCGCTGGGCGATGCGTTGCTGACGCGGGCGTGCGCCGAATCGGGGCTGCCATTGGCGCGCATCACCGGCGAGCGCGGGCGCACCTGCGGCCAGTTGCGGCTGTTCGCAGCCGAAGTGCGCGATGGCCAGTGGCTCAAGCTGCGCATCGACCATGCCGTTCCGGCGCGCACTCCGCCCAAGCCCGACCTGCGGCTGCGAATGATCCCGCTCGGTCCGGTGGCGGTGTTCGGCGCGTCCAATTTCCCGCTCGCTTTTTCCACCGCAGGCGGCGACACCGCATCGGCGCTGGCCGCCGGATGCCCGGTGGTCGTCAAGGGCCACCCCGCGCATCCCGGCACCGCAGAGCTGGTCGCGGGCGCGATCACGAAGGCTGCGGCGGACACCGGCATGCCGGCAGGCGTGTTCAGCCTGGTGACCGGAACCGGCAATGCGATCGGCGCGGCTCTGGTCGCCGACCCGCGTATCCAGGCGGTGGGCTTTACCGGATCGCGCAGCGGTGGCGAGGCGCTGATGAAGATCGCGGCCAATCGTCCGCAGCCGATTCCGGTCTATGCCGAAATGTCGGCGATCAATCCGGTGATCCTGCTGCCCGGTGCTCTGGCGGCGCGCAGCGAGGCGCTGGCGGCGGGCTATGTCGGTTCGCTGACGATGGGGTCTGGCCAGTTCTGCACCAATCCGGGTCTGGTGCTGGCGATCGATTCGCCAGGGCTCGATGCGTTCCTTGCCGAAGCCGGGCGGCTGGTCGAGGCGCAGGCGCCGCAGACGATGCTGACCGCCGGGATCCATTCGGCCTATGAAAAGGGCAGCGCCGCGCTCGCTGCCACGCCCGAGGTGAAGACCATTGCGCGCGGCGTTCACCCCACAGGCCCGCACGAGGGCCGCGCCGCGCTGTTCAGCGCGACGGCGGCGGACTGGCTGGCGCGCAGCGCGTTGCAGCACGAGGTGTTCGGCGCCGCGTCGATCGTCGTGCGCTGCGCGTATCGCAGCGAGCTGCTGGCCGTGCTGCGCGGGCTCGAAGGCCAGCTGACCGCAACGCTGCACATGGACGATGCCGATCTCGCAGACGCGCGGGCACTCTTGCCGGTGCTCGAACGCAGGGTGGGGCGCATCCTGGCCAATGGCTGGCCGACCGGTGTCGAGGTGACGCATGCGATCAACCATGGCGGGCCGTATCCGGCAACCTCGGATGGCCGCACGACCTCGGTCGGTACGCTGGCGATCGACCGCTTCCTGCGGCCGGTTGCCTATCAGGATCTGCCAGCCGAGCTGCTGCCTGCCGACCTGCGCGACGCCAGCGAGCGAGGCGTGATGGTCCGCGTCGATGGGCAATGGCAGATCGCCTGACCGCAAAATATGGCCGCTGCGGTCCAATACCAGTTGCAATTCACAACGATGTCAGCAAGGTTGGGCAGGCAAGCGAACAGAACCGCGCCCAAGCGGTCCGCGACTGGAGAGCCACGCCATGATGCATGAAAAGCCGTCCGACCTCAAAGCTGCCACCCATGTCGATGTGCTGATCATCGGCGCGGGCATCTCCGGCATCGGCATGGCGGTGCATCTGAAGGAAAAGTGCCCCGACCGGACCTTTGCGATCCTGGAGCGCCGCAGCGACATCGGCGGCACGTGGAACCTGTTCCAGTATCCCGGCATCCGCTCGGACAGCGACATGCATACTCTGGGCTTCGAATTCGAACCCTGGCGCGAGCAGAAGGCGATTGCCGACGGCCCTTCGATCCTGAGCTATCTGCGCCGCATCAAGGACGAGCGCGGGCTGAACGATCACATCCGGCTGGGCTGCAAGGTGCTGTCTGCCAGCTGGTCGAGCAGCGAGGCGCGCTGGACGATCGCCGCAGAGGTCGAAGGGCAGGGCGTCCAGCACATGACCTGCGGCTATCTGTTCATGGGCACCGGCTATTACGATTATGACGAGGGCTATGACCCGGCTTTCGAGGGCCGGGACAGCTTTGGCGGCCAGATCATCCATCCGCAGTTCTGGCCCAAGGGCTTCGATTACACCGGCAAGCGCGTCGTGGTGATCGGTTCGGGCGCGACCGCCGTGACCATCGTGCCGTCCATGACCGGCAAGGCCAGCCACGTCACCATGCTGCAGCGGACGCCCACCTGGTACTGGAGCCGCCCGGCCAAGGACTGGCTGGCGAACAGCCTGCGCGCCATCATGCCCGACGAATGGGCCTATCGCTTCATCCGCTTCAAGAACGTGCGGATGCAGCAGATCGCGTTCAAGCGGGCACGCGAGAACCCCAAGAAGGTCGGCGACTATCTGCTCAAGCGCATCCGCAAGATCATGGGCAACAAGATGCATGAGCCCGATTTCCAGCCGCCCTACGGCCCCTGGGAACAGCGGCTGTGTCTGGTCCCCGATGGCGACATGTTCAAGGCGATGCGCGATGGCAAGGCGGATATCGTCACCGATCATGTCGACCGCTTCACCCCCACCGGCATCCAGCTCAAGTCGGGCCGGCACCTCGATGCGGACGTGGTCATCACCGCAACGGGGCTCAAGCTCGCGATGGCGGGCAAGGTCGATTTCACTGTGGACGGCAAGCCGGTCGATTTCACCCAGCACTTCTATTACAAGGGCTGCATGTTCAGCGATGTGCCGAACATGGCGATCGTCTTCGGCTATCTGAATGCCTCTTGGACGCTCAAGGTCGATATCGTCGCCGATTTCGTCTGCCGCACGCTCAATCACATGGCCGCGACCGGTACCGAGATCGCGGTGCCTGCGCTTGGCAGCGACGGCCCGGTGAACGAGGAGGATATCTTCGATTTCTCGTCGGGCTATGTGCAGCGTGCGCTGCATATCCTGCCCAAACAGGGGGATCGCATGCCGTGGCGACTCAACCAGGATTATCTGTTCGACCGCAAGGTGCTGCGCGAGGAGGCGGTGGATGATGGCGTTCTGGCATTCCGCCACGCCAGCGCCCAGGCTGACGCACCGGCGGCCATCGCGGCGGAATAGGCTTTATTCGGCGGGGCTGAACGCTCCGCGGTATTCAGGCTTGATCCCCGCAGCCGTTGCCTGATCGATGGGCAGACTGATCTCGTACACGCCTTCGACATAGGGCCCGGCGACATAGGGCGCGGCGATGAACATCATCCGGTCGAAACCGTCATTGCCCACAGCAGAGGGGATGATGACCAGTTCGTCGAACGGCGGGCAGGCGTTGAACATGTCGTCGGACTCGCCGGCATATTCGCCGCGTCGTGCAAGCCGTTCGGCGTTCAGCGCATCGCAATAGCGATCGCGCATCGACCCCAGCGCGGCCTTCATATCGGCGAACAAACCCTCGATCGGCATCCGCTTCGAAGCCACCTTGTCCCACAGCAGCGCTTCATAGCCGGTGTTGCCGTGCGCACCGCCGGAAAACGTGCTGATCTCGGCCAGCAGCGCCAGCAACGGCTCGGTGTTGCCGGTGGTGGTCCAATTGATCCCCATCATGTGCGGATTATAGGGATAATCGTTGGCGGCTGCGTCCTTTTGCGCCTCTGCAGTCTGTTTTTTCAGTTCCGCCATGGCTTGCGCGCGCTCGGTATCCAGCATCGCTGCGAGTTCCGGCAGCGCGGCAGCGTCTGCTGGATAGCCATGGCTGAAGCTGAACAGCGGTGTTTCGCGCTCGAAGGAAACGGGCTTGGCAGCTGCCTTGGCGGGCCTTGCAGGCTCTGCCTTGGTGGCCTGGGGTGCGTCTTCGCCGCATGCCGCCACCGCCGGCAGTGCAAGGCCCAGAAGCGCAGCCAGCGCCAGATGTGCAGGTTTCCCGAGCGCCATGATTCTCTCTCGCCGTTTGGTGTCATAATGCTGTAAGACCCCGACAATGATCGATTTGTCACACCTCGTCCACCCGGACCTTGGCCAATCCGCGCGCTCCATCCATGTGATCGACAAGGCTGGGCTTGCCGATTGGCTGGCCGCCGCGCCGCCGCGCATCCGCAATCATCTGGCCGCAATGCGCTTTACCGCGCGTCCGCACGAGCTCGTGGTGGTGCCGGGTGACCATGCCGATGACTGGGCGGTGGTGCTGGGCGTTGCCGACGTTCGCAATCTTCGCCCCTGGTGCCTTGCCAAGGTGCCCGAGGTGCTGGCAGGTGGCCATTATCGCCTTGCGGGTGATGTCCGTCCCGGCCAGGCGCTGATCGGATGGGCGCTCGCCCAGCATCGGCTCACCGCTTACAAGAAGCCCGAAGAATCCCCCCAAGGTCCGCGTGTGCTGCTGACCAACGATCCGGCGCGCCAGTCGGATGCGCTGGCCGAGGCCGAGGCGACCGCCTGGGTCCGCGATCTGGTCAACACGCCCGCCGAGGACATGGGGCCTGCTGCGCTGGAGGCTGCTGCCGAGGAGCTGGCGCGGGCGCACAATGCCGTGCTGGAGGTGACGCGCGGCGATGCGCTGGCGACACAATATCCGATGATCCATGCGGTCGGCCGCGCCGCGGCGCGCAGCCATGCCCCGCGTCTGATCGAACTGCACTGGGGCCGCGAAGACCACCCCCGCGTGGCGATCATCGGCAAGGGCGTGTGCTTCGACAGCGGCGGGCTGGACATCAAGTCGGCCGCCGGCATGCTGTTGATGAAGAAGGACATGGGCGGCGCAGCGCATGCGCTGGCGCTGGCGCAGCTGATCATGCGCGGCAAGCTGCCGGTGCGGCTGCACATGCTGGTCGGTGCGGTAGAAAACGCGATTTCCGGCAACGCCTTCCGCCCCGGGGATGTGTTGAAGAGCCGCAAGGGCATCACCGTCGAGATTGGCAACACCGATGCCGAGGGACGGCTGGTGCTGGGCGATTGCCTGACCAGGGCCAGCGAAGGCGCACCCGATCTGATGATCAACTTCGCGACGCTCACCGGCGCGGCGCGGGTGGCGGTGGGCCCCGATCTGCCCGCGCTGTTCGCCAATAGCGATCCGCTGGCCGAGGGCCTTGTCGCCAGCGGCAGCGCAGTGGGCGACCCCAGCTGGCGGTTGCCGCTCTGGGCGGGCTATGAGGACATGTACACCAGCGATATTGCCGACATCGGCAACAGCGGTGGGTCGTTCGCGGGCGCGATCACGGCGGCATTGTTCCTGCAGCGCTTTGTCGGCGAGGGCGTGCCCTGGGCGCATTTCGATACCTATGCGTGGCGCCCGACGCCGCGTCCCGGCCAGCCCAAGGGCGGAGAGGCGATGGGTCTGCGCGCCAGCTGGCATTATCTGCGCGGACGCTATGGCGATGCGGGACAGGGGCCCGCGTGACGGGGCTTGGACAAATGCGCGCAACTCGTCTATCTGGCCCGCCAGCCCGCTGCCAGCCACGGGCGCAAGTGACATTGACGACGCAGCATCGCGCAGGGGACCGGGGTTCTTGACACATTCGACACGCATTTCGGCGAAAGCGGCGCCGGTCGATGCCGGAACGGTTCTGCCGGACGCGTCCGACAGCCCTGCTGCGCCCATCCGGCAGTTCGTGTTGAGCGGCCCCGCGGCCGATTATGACCCGCGCGTCACCGCGATCCGCGGCGATCTGGCCGATATCGCGCTCGCTGGGCGTTTCTTTGCGCCGCATTATGTCGCACCGCAGATCCACCGCGTGCTGGGTGATGGTGCCATGCTGCGCAATGCAGGCGCAAGCGATGCCGAGGCGGTGAGCCAGTTGCTGCCGGGCGAGGCCTTCGCGCTGCTCGACAGCGCCGGGGACTGGGCCTGGGGCTATGGCGGCCATGACGGCTATTGCGGCTATCTGCCGCTGGATGCGCTGACCGGCGATGCGCCCGCGCCAACGCATGTCGTGCATGCCCGCCGCGCGCTGGTGTTCGCCGAACCCTCGATCAAGACGCCGATGCTGGCGGCCTATCCGATGGGCGCCAGAGTGACGGTGCTGGGCACAAGCGAATGCGGCAAGTTCTGGCAGCTGGCCGAAGGCTGGATGTCGGTGCGCCACGCCATCGCGCTGGAGGGATTGGGTTGCGACCCTGTCGATCGCGCGCTGCAACTGGTTGGCGCGCCCTATCTGTGGGGCGGCCGCGGCGGTGAAGCGCTGGATTGTTCGGGCCTGGTGCAGCTTGTGCTGGCGCTGGCAGGGCACAATGCGCCGCGCGACAGTGACCAGCAGATGGCCGCGCTCGGCCGCGCGCTGGCGGACGACGAGCCGTTTGAGCGGGGCGACCTGGTGTTCTTCCCCGGCCATGTCGGAATCATGATGGATGCCGAAATGCTCATTCACGCCAACGCGCATTGGATGCAGGTGGTGGCAGAACCGCTCGCCGATGTGATCGCGCGCTTCCCCGAAACCACCCCGCAGCCCGTATTGGCGCGCAAGAGGATTGGTTGATGCCCAGCCTGTTCATTGATGGAGCCGCCGGAACAACCGGCCTGGAAATCGCCGAGCGGATGGCCGGGCGTGACGAGTTTCGCCTGATCACACTGAGCGATGCCGACCGCAAGAGCGTGTCCGCGCGCGCCGCCGCCATCCAGAACGCCGATTTCGTGATCCTGTGCCTGCCCGATGCCGCCTCGCGCGAGGCGGTGGCGCTGGGCGAGGGCGCGCCCACGCGCTTCATCGATGCATCGAGCGCGCACCGTGTCGCCGATGGCTGGACCTATGGTTTTGCCGAGCTGCGCGCCGGCCAGCGTGAAGCGATTGCGCAGGCGCGGCTGGTGAGCAACCCCGGCTGCTATCCCACCGGCTTTCTGGCGCTGGTTGCGCCCCTGGTGGCAGACAATCTGCTGCCTGCCGACCATGGCTTCATCATCAATGCGGTCAGCGGCTATTCGGGCGGCGGCAAGGATCTGATCGCGCGGATGCAGGTCGATGCGCCCGAGATCGGTTTCCGCGCCTATGCCTTGGGGCTGGAGCACAAGCATCTGGCCGAGATGCAGGTGCATGCCGGGCTCAGCCGCGCGCCGCTGTTCGCGCCCGCCGTTGTGCGGGCGTTTCGCGGCATGCTGGTCGATGTGCCGTTGTTTCTCGATCCGGAAATGGGCTTTGCCGACGCATCAACGCTGCACGCGGCGCTGGCCGATCATTATGCGGGCGAACCTTTGGTCAGTGTTGCCCCGATGGGCTCTGCTCCGGGCGAGTTGCTGCTGAGCGAGGGCGATGCTCCCACCGATCGGCTGTCGCTGCATGTGCTGCCCAGCGCCGATGGGTCGCAGGTGCGGCTGATCGCGATGCTCGACAATCTGGGCAAGGGAGCGAGCGGCGCTGCGGTGCAGAACCTCAACATCATGGCCGGGCTCGACGAGCTGGCGGGTCTTCGCGCCTAACCTGATTGGCACCTAGCGCACGGGCTGTCGCTTGCGGGCGCGCTTGGCAGCATACAGCGCCTGATCTGCGCGCACGAACATCGCTTCTGCATCATAGGAGATGGCATTTTCGGCCATCGCGATGCCATGGCTTGCGCCTGCTTCCAGCAGTAAGCCATTCCACAGTATCGGCGTTTTGAGCAGCGCGACCGCGCCTTCGACCCGGCGTCCCAGGCGTTGCAGGTTGCGATGGCTGGGCAGCAGCACCGCAAATTCATCGCCTCCGATCCGCGCGACCATCAATGCATCAGGGAAGGCCTGGCGGATGCGCTGGCCGAACTGCGCCAGACAGGCATCGCCCGCGACATGGCCGAAGCGATCGTTGATCTGCTTGAAGCCGTCGACATCGAACAGCACGAGTGCGCCCAGCGGACGGAAGCCCAAAGCGGTGCGCGCAGAATCAAGAAAACGCGACTGAAACACGGCCCGGTTGGCGAGGCCCGTCAGGCTGTCGATCTCCGCCGACTGCTGCAGCAGATCGCGCTCCAGCTTTTGGCGGGTAATATCCTGCTTGGTGCCGGACAGCCGGACGGGGGCGTCGCCTTCGCATTCGACCTGCGCCACGATCTGGATCCAGCGCGCCGCGCCATCGGGCCGGGTAATCCGCGCATCGAGGGTAAACCCGGATGCTCGCTCGATCGCTCGCGAGCGCAGGCGTTCAAGCGCTTCCAGCGATTCCTCGTCGTACAATTCCACGATCTCACCGCGGTGAATGTCAGCCTTGGGAACGACACCGAAGATGTCGTAAACGCTGCGCGTCCATGCGAGCCGTTCGGTCTTCAGGTCGCATTCGAACACCCCGATGCCGGCGCGCTCCAGGCTTGACACTATCCGCGCAGCGCTCGGGCGAGGAATGACGGCGCAGGCGGGATCACCATTGGCGGCGTCGTCCCAGGCGTCGGCACCGGTGTCCCCGAAATGCTTGCGATATCCGTCCATAGCAGTGCGTGCGACCCTCCGTAGTCGAGTAAGGACGCTAGGTGAAGGCTGTTAACTACCGGTTACTTTTGGAAAAACTGGTCAGAAAGTCAGAAAAACGCCTGAATTCCGGTCTGCGCGCGACCCAGGATGAGGGCATGAACATCATGCGCACCTTCATAGGTGTTTACCGTTTCCAGATTCACCATGTGACGCATCACCTGATATTCTTCGCTGATGCCGTTGCCGCCATGCATGTCGCGCGCAGCGCGGGCGATGTCGAGCGCCTTGCCGCAGTTGTTGCGCTTGACGATCGAGATCATCTCGGGCGCGAACCGGCCTTCGTCCATCAGCCGTCCGACGCGCAAGCTGGCCTGCAGCCCCAGTGCGATCTCGGTCTGCATGTCGGCAAGCTTCTTCTGGAACAATTGCGTCGCAGCCAGCGGCTTGCCGAACTGCACCCGGTCAAGGCCATATTGGCGCGCGGCATGCCAGCAGAATTCCGCCGCGCCCATCGCACCCCAGGAAATGCCGTAGCGTGCACGGTTGAGACAGCCGAACGGCCCCTTGAGACCGTCGACATTGGGCAGAAGCGCATCTTCGCCCACCTCGACCTCATCCATCTGGATCATGCCGGTGGTGGACGCGCGCAGGCTCAGCTTGCCCTTGATCTTGGGGGCATTCAGCCCCTTCATTCCCTTTTCGAGGATGAAGCCGCGGATCGCGCCCCCATGCGCATCGGACTTGGCCCAGATCACGAACACATCGGCGAACGGGCTGTTCGATATCCATGTCTTCGCGCCCGAGATGACATAGCCGCCGTCGATCTTCTTCGCGCGCGTCTTCATGCCTGCGGGGTCAGAGCCTGCATCGGGTTCGGTCAGGCCGAAGCAGCCGATCAGCGTGCCTGCGCACAGGCCGGGCAGGTATTTGCGGCGCTGTTCCTCGCTGCCATAGGTGTTGATCGGGTGGATCACGAGCGAGCTTTGCACCGACATCATCGAACGATAGCCACTGTCCACCCGCTCGACTTCGCGCGCGATCAGGCCATAGGCAACATAGCTCGCTTCCGCGCCGCCAAAATCCTCAGGCAATGTCGCGCCCAACAGGCCCGCATCGCCCATCATCGGGAACAGCTCTGGCGCGTCGATTTCCTCGCGGAAGGCGTCGATCACGCGCGGTTGCAGCACATCTTGCGCAAAGCCGCGCGCACTCGCCTGGATCAGCCGCTCCTCTTCGGTCAGCTGCTCGTCGAGCAGAAAGGGATCGTCCCAGGTGAAGGGAATGGTTTCGGCCTTGCGGATGCTGTCATGCTTCATGGGGTCAGGGTCTAGCGCAGCTTGGCCCGCGATCCAACCGCATTTTACGCGGCCAGGTTGACGTCTACGTAAAGCGCCTGCGGCGAACCGGTGTCCGCTTTCGGCACAGCGATAGCGTTAACCATCAATTGCCATAGGCATTGGTTAAAATTGCGTTAACTCAGGACACATGCAGCGACTTCAATTCTTGCGGACACCCTCTCAGCCCCATGGGTTCAGGGCCAATCTTGCGCCCAGCATCCTCAACGTGACGCCGGTCGACGAGCCCGAGGTGCTGGCGCGGCGCAAGCGGGCGCAGCGCAACGAGGATGTCCGCCTGTTCCTGTTGAGCTTCACCGCGTTCTTCGTCGCGATCACCTCGTTCATCTGGTGAGCGAATCGAGGAAGCGTTTCGCATCGGCCCGGATGGCCTGCTTGTCCTTGTCCGCGCGCTTGGCCCAGTTGCGATAGACCATCGACAGCCGCTGGTTCTTGCCCAGAACGTCCTCGTTGCGATCGAGGAAATCCCAGTAGAGCAGGTTGAACGGACAGGCCTTTGCGCCCGTCTTGGCCTTCACGTCATAGCGGCAATGGCTGCAGTAATCCGACATGGTGTTGATGTAGTTGCCGCTCGAGGCATAGGGCTTGCTGGCCAGCAGCCCGCCATCGGCAAACTGGCTCATGCCGAGGGTGTTGGGCAATTCGACCCATTCATACGCGTCGGCGTACACCTCAAGATACCATTGGTGCACCGCGTGCGGATCTATCCCTGCGACCAGCGCGAAATTGCCGGTGATCATCAGCCGCTGGATATGGTGCGCATAGGCATGGTCCATCGTCTGGCCGATCGCCTGGCGCATGCAGTGCATGTCTGTCTGGCCGTCATAATAGAAGCCGGGCAGGGGCCGCGTGGCATTGAGTGCATTGCGCTGGGCATAGTCGGGCCCTTCGCGCCAGTAGATGCCGCGCACATATTCGCGCCAGCCGATGATCTGGCGGATGAAGCCTTCGGTGGCGTTGAGCGGCACCTTGCCGTTGCGGTACGCTTCTTCCACGGCCTGGCACAGCGCCAGCGGGTCGAGCAGGCCACAGTTGAGATAGGGTGACAGGATCGAGTGCCACAGGAATGGCTGGCCGGTCAGCATCGCATCCTGATAATCGCCGAAGCGGGCGAGCGCGTGCTGGATGAAATGCGTCTGCTGCGCCAGCGCATCGTCGCGCGTCGTGGCGAAGACGAAATGATCGAGACTGCCGGGGTGGTTGCGGAAGCGCCCGGCGACTAGATCCAGCACCTGCTGTGTGATCGCATCGGGTGCAAAGCGCTTCGGTTGCGGGATCAGCAGCGGCTCGTTCGGCGGCGGCTTGCGGTTTTCGCTGTCGTAGTTCCATTCGCCGCCCTCGGGCTTGCCATTCCCGTCGAGCAGCAGCCCGGTCTTGCGCCGCATCTCGCGATAGAAGAACTCCATGCGCAGCTGCTTGCGCCCTTCGGCCCAGGCATCGAACTCGGCATGGGTGCAGACAAAGCGGCTGTCCTCGCGCAGCTCGACCGGAACGTCGAATCGGTCGGGCCATTCCTGCATTGCGGCGAGCACGCGCCATTCGCCCGGGCGCGTCGCGACGATGCGGTCTGGTGCGTGGCGCTCGATCGCGCGCGCAACCTCTCCGGTGAAGGATCCGCTATTATCGGGATCGTCGAGCTTCACATAATCGACCGTCCAGCCCGCCGCGCGCAGCGCCTCGGCATGGTGGCGCATGGCAGACAGGATGAAGGCGATCTTGGCCTTGTGGTGGCGGACATAGGTGGTCTCGGCGTCCACCTCCATCATCAGGATGACCGTGTCATCCCGGTCTGCCCCATTGAGCGCGGAAAGGTTGCCGCTGAGCTGGTCGCCCAGAATCGGGATAAGGATGGTCATGCTGCGCCCCTGAACGTTGATCCTTCATGATGGGGTGCGGATCTGAACAATCAATGCGGCGACTAAGCTATGACATTGTCGCCGCGCGCGCCTATCTAGAGTGAAGGGGCGTTGATGCCCCCGTTCATGAAAGATGTCGCATGCCCGATTCCGCTCGCAACACCCCGATTGCGCCTGACAGGGCTGCCATCAGTGCCACCCAGCTGGCGCTGCGCGGCATGCGCAACCATTGTCCGCGTTGCGATACCAAGCCGCTGTTTCGGCGCTATCTTAAGCCGGTGGAACGATGCGCAGGCTGCGGGCAGGACTGGACGCTGCATCAGGCCGATGATTTCCCCGCCTATATCGCCATCTTCATCAGCGGCCACCTGCTGGCCCCGCTGCTGATCGCGGTGGGAAGTCGTGAACTCCTTCCGATGGGGGTGCTGGCGTTGATCGCTATCGTCGGCGCGCTGGTGTTGACCATTGCGCTGCTGCAGCCTGCCAAGGGGGCGGTCATCGCGCTGCAATACCATTGGAAAATGCATGGATTTGCCGCCGAGACCGCAGCCGGCGAGCGTCCGCGCGACTGACCGTCAGATCTTGCGCCATATCTGCGACTTGCACAGCAGCCCGCCCAGGATGCAGCCGCTGATCTTGATGCGGTCTGCGTCCAGCTGCTTGATCGTCGAATAATATGTGTCGCCCAGATCGGGCACGAATACGTTGCCGCGCCAGTGGCCCGGCTTGGTCAGGCGATAATTGCGCAGCAGGCTGGTACCGATCAGGTTGGGCGTGCCCCCGGCGCTGGCGTCGCGCTTGGCCAGATCGCTGGCCCAGCTGACCTTTCCGCACAGTTCCTCGCCGCAAGGATGGGTGACGACGCGTACATCGCCGGTGGGGTTTTCCCAGGTGCCGTGGATCGTCTGAGCGTGTGCAGCCACGCTGCCAAGGCCTGTCATTGCAAGGCCAAGCCCTGCCCATGTGAAATGCGCCAAACGCAACCGCCCCAGAACCATCATACGACCCTTTGCAACCCCTGTACCGGCATCTCCCCCTGGTGTCCGTCCCCTTTCTCAGGCTCGGACCCCATGCCAGCGGTGAGATTAGGCCACGATCATGTTCCCGTGTCGAGCAGCTTTGCGAAACGCGCCGCAATTTGCGACAGAATGCACGGGGTGATGGGGGGCGACTTTCCTTCACCCAATCCTTACCAATCTGGGTTAAGAGGGGCGCGCAATGTCCCAGGCCATATCTTCACCGCACGACCCGTGCCCGCCCAGTGCCGTCAGCCACGGCGCAGGCCTGATCGGGCTGGTCGGCCTGTTCGGCTGGATCCTGCTGGCGCGGCAATATGGCTGGAACGGACCCAATGCGGCGCTGGTGTGCTGCGTGGCGACCGGGCTTCCCATGGTGTTGTGGTCCCTCATTGTCGACAAGGTTCACCGGCGGCCCAGCACCGGCATCGACTGGGCGCATCCGCGCGCGGTGCGTGACGTCATCGACACCAGCCAGATCAAGCTGATCGGGCTGTGGATGACCTGGGCCGGTATTGCCGCGATCTATGCGGTGGCGCGCTGGTACTGGACCGGCAACTACCAGTTTTCGATGAACGTGTTCATCTATGCATCGCCTTTCCTGTTCTTCCTCTCGATCCCTTACGTGATCTGGATCGACCGCTATCTGAAGGATCCGCACGACGGTGCGTGGCATTTCGGCGCGATGATCTCTGGCCAGCTCGGCTGGGAGCGCGAGGCGATCCATCACCATCTTCGTGCCTGGGCGGTGAAGGGCTTTTTTCTCGCCTTCATGCTGTCGATCGTGCCCGGTGGCTATGCCGATATCGTCAACGCAAACGTCGCGGAAATCGCAACCAACCCGGTGTGGATCGCCAACTGGCTGATCATCGCGATGTTCCTGGTCGATGTGCAGTTCGCCACCGTCGGCTATGTGCTGACCTTAAAGCCGCTCGATTCGCACATCCGCACCGCCAATCCGTTCATGGCCGGCTGGGCAGCGGCGCTGATCTGCTATCCGCCGTTCATCATGATGGGCGACAACGGCCCGCTCAACTATCACGTCAACACCGCCGACTGGGCCTATTGGTTCGAAGGGCAGACGGCGTTGCTGGCGGTGTGGGGCATCTGGCTGGTCGTGCTGACGGCAATCTACGCCTGGGCCACGGTCGCGTTCGGCATCCGCTTTTCCAACCTCACCCATCGCGGCATCCTGACCCATGGGCCCTACCGCTGGACCAAGCATCCGGCGTACCTTTCCAAGAACGCCTATTGGTGGTTTGCCACCATGCCGTTCCTGGTGACCAGCGGGTCGTGGAGCGATGCGTTGCGCAACACGGCGTTGCTGGCGTGCGTGTCGGCCGTGTATTACTGGCGGGCGCGCACCGAGGAGCGGCATCTGATGGCCGACCCCGATTATGCCGCGTACGCCGCGTGGATGGACCGCCATGGCCCGGTTCCGCGCCTCATCGGCTGGATGACCGGACGGCGTACCAAGCCCGAGGCAATGCCCGCACCGGCGGAGTGATCGGGCGCCTGCGGCTTGGAACTGGGCTGGGCGGTCCCCATATCCCGCGCTCCCTTATGGCCTGCGGAGCTTGCAGTTGATGATATCCCTGAAGTCGCTTTCCCTCATGCTTGCTCTTGCCTCGCTGGCGGTGGCACTGCTGGTCACGACCAGCCCGGTGACCCAGGCGCAGGCACAGACCGCGCCGGCAGCGGGCGATGCCGCGCGCGGGGCGAAGGTCTATCAGACCAACTGCTCGGGTTGCCATTCGCTCGATGCCAATATCGTCGGCCCGGCGCATCGCGGGGTGTTTGGTCGCAAGGCCGGTAGCGTGAAGGATTTCGCCTATTCGCCGGGGCTCAAGGCCGCCAAGTTCGCCTGGGATGCGCCCAGGCTGGACAAGTGGCTGACCAACCCGCAGGCCTTTGTCCCGGGCGCCAAGATGGGCTTTCGCTTGTCCAATGCGCAGGCCCGCGCTGACGTGATTTCCTATCTCAAGCAGGAAAGCGGCAAATAGTCTGCGCGGGCCTGCGGGGCAAATAATCCCGCCCGCCCCCTTTCGCCTGCCAGCGTTAAGAGGCATATTATCGGCATGGACCGATTTTCAGACAGCATGGACAAGTTCTTCGGCCATTCGGCAACCAGCCATGGCGTGACCGTGCGGGTCGCGGTGAGCTTTCTGCCAGACCGTTCGCGTGCAGACAGCGCCCGCTGGTTCTGGTCGTATCATATCCGCATCGAGAACCACTCTGACGGCCCGGTGCAATTGCTCACCCGGCACTGGGTCATCACCGACGGGCGCGGCGGCGTGCATCAGGTCGATGGCGAGGGTGTGGTCGGCGAACAGCCGCTGATCCAGCCGGGCAAGGCGCATGATTATGTCTCGGGCTGCCCGCTCAACACCCCCACCGGGCGGATGGAGGGCATGTACCGCATGCTGCGCGATGACGGACAGTTGATCGCCGTGGAGATTCCGCGTTTTCCGCTGGTGGCGCCTGCGGTTGCCGACTAATCCGTTCGTCCCATGAAGCGTACCCATCTTCCGCTCAACGGCCTGCGCGTGCTCGATGCCGCAGCCCGGCACCTGAGCTTCACCCGCGCAGCCGATGAGCTTGCGGTGACACCTGCTGCCGTCGGCCAGCAGATTCGTGCGCTCGAGGAGATGCTGGGCGTCGTGCTGTTCCGCCGCACGCCCAAGGGGCTGGAGCTGACCGACGAGGCAGGCGCCGGGCTCGATGCGCTGCGCAGCGGCTTTCTGCAGTTCGAGGAAGCCGTGCGCGCGATGCAGCAAGGCCAGTCGAGCTTTCGCCTGACCATTGCGGTGCCGCGCGACTTTGCCGCCAAATGGCTGCACCACCGGCTGATCGGCTATGCCGCCGCCAATCCCGAAATCCGCTACACATTGGTGTCCGGCGACAGCGACATCGACTTTACCGAGGCAAACCTCGATTGCGCAATCCGCCTCGCCGATGGTCCGGCGGACCTCGAAGGCGCGCAGATCGGCCCCGCGCAGTTCGTCACCGTCGCGTCCCCTGGCTATGCCGGCGACCGGCGGATCGAATGGCCGGGTTGCCAGCGCGGCGAGGTTGAAGGGGATGACACCAGTTCAACCGTCATGCAGGTCGCCGATGCCGGGCTGGGGCTTGATGCCGCGATCGCCGGTTTCGGCAGCGTCACCGTCCCCTGGATGCTCGCCGAACGCGACCTGACCGAGGGCCGGCTGGTGGCGGTGGGCGAGGCACAGGTGTCGCGGCGCGCCTATTGGGTTGTCGCGCCGACCCCGCAATGGCGGCAGAAAAAGGTCAAGGCGCTGGTCGAGGCGCTGACCGCGGCATGAGCGGACTTCCCGTTCTGTCGAGCGAGCGACTCGTTCTGCGTCAGGTGCGCATGAGCGACGCCGAGGCGCTGTTCGAAGTGCTGTCCGATGCCGATCTCATGACCTGGTGGTCATCGGGCCCGCACCAATCGGTGGAGGAGACGCGGGCCTATCTGGAACCGGCGGCGGTGGGCGAATGGCGCAGCTGGGCGATCACGCGCGCAGGCGAGGATGTCGCGCTGGGCTGGGTCAACGCGCACGAGAAGCGCGCCAATGTGAGCGAGATCGGCTATATCCTCGCGCGTTCAGCCTGGGGGCAAGGGATCGCGCGCGAAGCCGTGACCATGGTCATCGACCAGTTGCTGATCACCGAAGGTCAGCGCCGCGTCTTCGCCGATACCGATCCGGACAACTCGGCGTCGATCGGCCTGCTGACCTCCATGGGCTTTCAACAGGAAGGCCATCTGCGCGCCGAATGGGAAACGCATATCGGCGTGCGCGATACCGTGCTGTTCGGGCTGCTCAGGGACGAGTGGCTGGCGCAGAAGGCCCAGCCAGCTGATCGAGCAGGCGCGTCATCAGCGTGACGAAGCCGGGCTGGTCGATCTCGGCGGCGGGGTTGTTGATCAGCGCGCTGACGATGTAGCGGTCGCCCTGCTTGCCTTCCGCCACGAAGCTCATCCCCATGATGCCGGGCTCTGACCCGCCCTTGTACCCCAGATACGCCCAGCGACCGGCGCTGACCGGGGGAATGCCGGGGTTGATCTTGAGGATCGCGCGCGTCACCGGGTCTGCATCGCGCTCCAGCATCGTCAGCAGCCGCGCGATATCGGCGGGGCTGGCGAACCACTCGACGGTATCGATCTGGTTCGGCCCGCCGGTATAGACTGACAGGTCTAGGTTCTTGAGCCGCAGCGTCTCGCCTGCCTGCTCCAGTAACCGCGCTTGCCCGGCATCATCGGCGGCGAGGAAGCGGTCGCGCAACGGCGCATTGGCGGGCATCTTGAGGCCCGTCACGGCTTGCGTCGAGAGCAGGGGGGTGAGGTCTGGTGGCTGCGCATGGCCGCTCGCGCGGACGATCGCAGCGAGTTTCTTCTGGCCGATCGCGGCAATCAGCGTGTCGGTGGCGCTGTTGTCGCTGATCGAGATCATCAATGTCGCCAGCGTCTGCAGCGTCATCGGGGCATTGTCGGGCCAGTCCTGCGTGATCCCCGACGGATGCGATTTCTGCGTGAGCGGCAGCACATCGCTCCACTTGCGCTCGCCTGCGCGCACTGCGCGGTCGATCTCGGCGAGCACATAGAGCTTGAACACCGATGCGATCGCGAAGCGGTCGTCGGCATGACGGCTGGCGATCGTCTCTGTGCCGGCCTCGGTCAGTCTCTGCACGACCAGCCCGGTACGCCCCGGCAGCGCGGCGATATCTGCGGTGATCTTCGCCAGGCTATCGTCTTCGGTCCGGGTTCCGGTGATGAAGAGACCCGAGAGCCTGCCGTCGAGCATGCCAATGGTGAAGGTCACCACCGCCTTGTCGAAGCGGATGTCGATGCTGGCGGAGCGCGCGTCCATCGGGCGCACGGCTTCGACCGTCTGCGCCTCTCCGAATTGCGTCTTCAGCGAGGATAGCACCGTGGCCAGCTGGTCGGGCGGAACAGCGGTGAGGAAAGCGGGGGTGAAGACATCTTCGCCCTTGGCCTGACCCTGCAGCAGCGCGAGGACATTGGCCGCGGCTTGATCAAAGGCGGTTTGCGCGTTGGTGGGCGGGGGCGGCATCGCCTGCGCGTACACCGGAAGCGGGCAAAACGACATGGCCAGAATGGCGGTGGCCAAGGTCACCATCCGTTTGGCCGAGATGCTGCGCGGACGTCCCTCGACTTCCCGGCGTTGCCGGGAAGTCGAGGGACGTTGCGCTAGCCGCGCGTTCGAGCCATCGGCCTCAGGCGTCGATCGCTTCACGGTCGACCTGCGCGGCGTGGTTCTGGATGAAGTTGAACCGGTGCTCGGGGTTCTTGCCCATCAGCTCGCCGACCAGCTCCTTCACCGCCGAATATTGCTCGTAATTGGGCGGCAGCGTCACGCGGAGCAGTGATCGGCTCTGGCGGTTCATCGTCGTTTCACGCAGCTGACCGGGGTTCATCTCGCCCAGTCCCTTGAACCGGCTGACCTCGACCTTCTTGCCCTTGAGGATCGTCGCTTCCAGCTCGGCGCGGTGCGCATCGTCGCGCGCGTACCAGCTCTTGGCGCCGACCACGAGCCGGTAGAGCGGCGGCTGCGCCAGGTACAGATGCCCCGCCTTCACGATTTCGGTCATCTCCTGGAAGAAGAAGGTCATCAGCAACGTGGCGATATGCGCGCCGTCGACATCTGCGTCGGTCATGATGATGATGCGGTCATAGCGCAGCTGGCCAGGGTCGCAGTGCTTGCCCGTGCCGCAGCCCAGGGCGAGAGACAGGTCGGCGATTTCCTGATTCGCGCCGATCTTGGCGGTGTTGGCCGAGGCGACGTTCAGGATCTTGCCGCGAATCGGCAGGATCGCCTGCGTCTTGCGGTCGCGCGCCTGCTTGGCCGAACCGCCTGCGCTGTCGCCCTCGACGATGAAGATCTCGGTCTCCGCGCCTTCGACTCCGGTGCCGTCGTTGCTGCAATCGGTCAGCTTGCCGGGCAGCCGCAGCTTGCGCGCGCTGGTCGCGGTCTTGCGCTTGACCTCGCGCTCGGCCTTGCGCTTGAGGCGCTCGTCCATCCGCTCGAGCACCAGCCCCAGCAGCGCCTTGCCGCGCTCCATATTGCCGGTGAGGAAATGGTCGACATGGTCGCGCACCGCGAGTTCCACCAGCCGCGCGGCCTCGGGTGAGGTGAGGCGATCCTTGGTCTGGCTCTGGAACTGCGGATCGCGGATGAACACCGAGAGCATCAGCTCGCTGCCGGTCATCACGTCTTCCGCCGTGAGCGTCGCCGCCTTCTTGTTGCCGATCAGCTCGCCAAAGCCGCGCAGTCCCTTGAGGATCGCCGCGCGCAGCCCCGCCTCGTGCGTGCCGCCATCGGGTGTGGGGATGGTGTTGCAATAATAGCTGTAGCTGCCGTCGCTCCACAAAGGCCAGGCCACCGCCCATTCGACGCGGCCCTTGCCCTCGGGAAAATCCTGCCGCCCGGCGAAGAAATCGGCCGTCGCGCATTCGCGGCTGCCCAACTGCTCGCGCAGGTGATCGGCCAAGCCTCCGGGGAACTGGAAGGTTGCCTCCTGCGGCACCTTGTCGTCGGACAGCTCTGCGTCGCACTTCCAGCGGATTTCGACCCCGGCGTAGAGATACGCCTTTGACCGCGCGAGCGCGAACAGCCGGGCGGGCTTGAACTTTGCGCCTGCGCCGAAAATCTCCTCGTCGGGGACAAAGCTGATCGTCGTACCACGCCGATTGGGGGCAGCGCCCACCTTTTCCAGCGGTCCCAGCGGCGCACCGCGCGAATAGCGTTGCGCGTACAATTCCTTGTTCCGTGCCACCTCGACCAGCAGCTCGGTGGAGAGCGCGTTGACGACCGAGACGCCCACGCCGTGCAGGCCGCCGCTGGTGGCATAGGCCTTGTCAGAGAACTTGCCGCCCGAATGCAGGGTGGTGAGGATGACCTCGAGCGCGGATTTGCCCGGGAACTTGGGGTGCGGGTCGACCGGGATGCCGCGACCATTGTCGCTGATCGACAGGTGGTTGCCCGCCCGCAGCGTTACCTCGATCCGAGTCGCGTGGCCCGCGACCGCCTCGTCCATGCTGTTGTCGAGCACTTCTGCCGCCAGATGGTGCAGCGCGCGCTCATCGGTGCCGCCGATGTACATGCCGGGCCGGCGGCGGACCGGCTCGAGCCCCTCGAGCACCTCGATCGCCGAGGCGTCATAGGTTTCCACCGGAGATTGCGATTTCGCGAAAAGATCTTCAGCCATGCCGCAATCTATAGGGCGCAATGCCGCGCGCCCGCAAGCAGCGCGCCCGATTTATCCGCCATTATCGCACGGGATTTGGGCTTATCGGACCCTGGGGCCACCGAAAGGCATCGGCGGGGGAGGGCGACGCGTGCCGCGGGGCAGCTGCGCCTGATAGGCCCGGCCGCAATGCTCGACGCAATACGGGAAGCCGGGGTTCACCTGCTGACCGCAGAAGTGGAAATCGGGCTCACCGGGATGGCCCATCGGCCAGCGGCAGATGCGGTCGGTGAGATCAAGCAGGGTTGTCTTGTCGGCGATTTCCGGGCTGGGGCGCGCAGGCACCAGGCGGCGCGGCGGCGCGGGAGGAATTGGCGCCTGCTGGTCGCCAGGGCCCTGGCGCAGGAAGCCGCCCGGACCGACAGACACGATGCGCGGCTGCGGCTTGGGCGCAGCGATGACTTCGGCGTTTTCTTCGCCGTCGTCTTCGTCTTCGTCCTTAGGCGCTGCAGCTTCGACAGGGCGCGGCGCGGGAGTCGGTGCAGGCGCAGGTGCCGCGCGAACCGGCTTGGCGACCGCCGGGGCATCCGGCTTGAACGGGGGTGTGTCGGCCTCGGCCTCTGCCTCGACCACGGCTTCCGCCTTCTTGGCGGGCTTGGGACTCGCCTCGGCCTTTTTCGCGGCGGGCTTGGGCTTGGCTTCACCGGGCTTCACCGGAGACGGGCGCGACTTCAGGCCAAGGCGGTGGGCCTTGCCGATCACCGCGTTACGGCTGACCCCGCCAAGTTCTTCGGCGATCTGGCTGGCGGTGAGGCCTTTTTCCCACATGGTTTTGAGCTGATCGATACGCTCGTCGGTCCATGACATGAAAAGCAATTCCTTCTTGACCTATTGGGGCTTGCCCGGTCTGGTGACCGCCGATAGGCGCAACCACCATGAACGATCAAGCACCAAATCCCCCCGCCAGCGCACCCGGACGCCCGATGACGCCGGAATTGCGATCCGAACCGGCCTTTGCAGAGCCGGGCACGGTCAGGATCAGCGCAATAAACTGGGGAGGGCTGAAAGCACTCTATATGAAAGAGGTGCGCCGTTTCTTCAAGGTGCAGTTGCAGACCATCTGGGCGCCGGCGATCACCACCATGCTGTATCTCGTGATTTTCACCGTTGCACTGGGCCGCAGCGGGCGCACCGTACTCGATGTTCCGTTCGCCGATTTTCTTGCGCCGGGCCTCATCGTCATGGCGATGATGCAGAACAGCTTTGCCAATTCCAGCTTCTCGCTGCTGGTCGGCAAGATCCAGGGCACGATCATCGATTATCTGATGCCGCCGCTGTCCGAGCTCGAGGTGCTGGTATCGCTGGTCATCGCCGCTGTGACCCGCGCGATCCTGGTCGGTACGGCGGTATGGCTGGCCATGCTGTTGTGGCCCGGCATCGATGTCATGCCGCGCCATCCGCTGGCGATCATGTGGTTCGGGCTGATGGGGTCGATGATGCTGGCGTTCATGGGCGTGATGACATCGATCTGGGCGGAAAAGTTCGACCATGCCGCCGCGATCACCAATTTCGTCGTCGCGCCGCTCGCGCTGCTGTCCGGCACCTTCTATTCGGTCGATGCGATGGCACCGGCGTTCCGCGCGCTCAGCCACGCCAACCCGTTCTTCTACGTGATCTCGGGCTTTCGCTACGGCTTTATCGGCACCACCGATTCGCCGCTGCTGCTGGGCGCGGCGGTGCTGCTGGCGATCAACGCCGCGCTCGGCGTTGCCTGCTATGCGCTGCTGCGTTCGGGCTGGAAGCTGCGGTCCTGACGGGCCGGGGCTGCCGCCCGTACGCGATCAGTGCATCGTGCGCAGGCGATAGCGACCATCGCTGAAGGGTCCGAACAGCTGCGGTACCGCCGGGTGATCGACCGGGCCGCCGTCCTCGTCGCTCACCAGGTTCTGCTGGCTGACATAAGCGATATAGCTGTTCTCGGCATTTTCAGCGAACAGGTGGTAGAACGGCTGATCCTTGGCAGGGCGCAATTCTTCCGGAATCGATTCGTACCAGTCATCGCTGTTGGCGAACACCGGATCGATATCGAACACGACGCCGCGGAAATCGAAGATACGATGCCGCACCACGTCGCCGATCGCATAGCGTGCGCGCGATATGCGGGGCATGACCACCGCGCCCGATGATGCGACGTTCTGGGGGGCATCGGCGCTGTCGGAACGGAAAGGATTGTTGCTCATAAGCTTAATCTAATGTGTTGCAACGCAGCATACAAGCTTTCCGCCATCAGGGTGCAGGTTTCCCCTTGGCAAGCCGCAAAGCCTGCGCTAATGGCCCGCGTTCCCGCAGATCGACCACGCTTCATGCCCTGCGGGAAACCGATTGGATCGCCAGGCCGCAAGGCCCGGACCGCACCAGGCCGGAGAGGTGGCAGAGTGGTCGAATGTACCGCACTCGAAATGCGGCGTGGGTGCAAGCTCACCGTGGGTTCGAATCCCACCCTCTCCGCCAGTGGTTCTTTCATACCCCTCCATGAACGTCTATAAACCCCTGCAAATACGGGAGTTTTCTCGGGTCGCATTTCCGTGCCAAGTCATCCCTTTCCGGGGGTACGCCATGCAGTTTGGGGGTGGGGTCGGGGGTATGCTGAAGACGATGGGGGTATGATGCTCACCGATACTGCAGTGAGGACGGCCAAGCCGCGAGACAAGGACTACAAGATGAGTGACGCTGGAGGGCTCTACCTCCACGTCGATAAGACCGGCCGGATTGTCTGACGGTTCAAATTCAGGCTCAAGGGTCAGGAGCTGCTGCTGACCTTCGGAGGCTATCCAGAGGTCACCCTTCGCGAGGCAAGCGAGCGTCGGGATGATGCCAAGCGTTCTCTCGCGAACGGGATTGATCCTAGGCAAGCCAAGCGCTGCAACAAAACCGCGAACGGCAATTCCGGCGGCATAGACTTTGAAACGGTGGCAATTTGATCTGATGCTCGCCCATACGCCCAGGGACAAGGTGGAGGCTGCCTACAGCCTCGTCGGCGGCAAGCTTCAGCGGTTCATTGCTCAGAAAGCATTGCGCTGAAGTTCTTTGCCAGAGTGTCCGGTGCTGGTTTGCCGAACCGGCTGACAGCGACGGCAGCAATGGTGCTGAGGATGAACCCTGGAATGATCTCGTAAACCACGTCGGTGGGCGCTTGCCCGTTGATCGTTATGGGGGCGTAAAGCCAGATCAGCACCGTCGTTGCTCCGCTGACAATGCCTGCAAGCGCACCCTGGCGGGTCATGCGGCGCCAATGCAGGCTGAGCAGGATGACAGGGCCGAACGCCGCACCGAAGCCTGCCCACGCATTGCCGACCAGCGACAGGATGCTGCTCGACCCATCGAGTGCCAGAAACACCGCAATGACTGCCACCAGCAGCGTCGCCACCCGGCCGATCATCACCAGTTCGGTCTGGCTGGCGGATTTGCGATAGAACGTCTTGTAGAAATCTTCGGTCAGCGAACTTGATGACACTAGAAGCTGCGAGGAGATCGTACTCATGATCGCGGCCAGGATCGCAGCGAGCAAGAAGCCCGCGATATAGGGGTGAAACAGCGTCTGCGACAACACGATGAAGATTGTTTCAGGATCGGCCAGTGCGATGTTGTTCTGTGCGACATAGGCAAGCCCGCCAATACCGCACAGTACCGCGCCGATCACGGTAACGATCATCCACGACATGCCGATGCGGCGCGTGGCTGGCATGTCCTTGACCGAGCGCACTGCCATGAAGCGCACGATGATGTGGGGCTGGCCGAAATAGCCCAGTCCCCAGGCAAGGCTCGATATGATGCCGAGCGTGCTGACCCCGGCAAACCAGTCGAAATAGTCCGGATCGGTTGCGCTGGCCGCAGCCTGTGTCTCATTCCAGCCACCGACCGCTGCAATCGCGACGATCGGTACCAGCACCAGAGCGATGAACATGATGCAGCCTTGGACGAAATCGGTCAGGCTGACCGCAAGAAAGCCGCCGAACAAGGTGTAGAGCACCACAACCGACGCTGTCAGGATGAGCCCGAAGCGATAATCATAGCCGAACGACGCCTCGAACAATTTGCCGCCGGCCACCAGGCCGGCCGAGGTATACAGGGTAAAGAAAACCACGATGACCAGCGACGCGATCACCCTGAGTTTGCGGCTGCGATCCTCGAAGCGTTTTTCAAGATAGTCCGGGATCGTCACCGCATCTTCGGCGATTTCGGTGTATGCGCGCAGGCGCGGCGCGACGAGGCGGTAATTTGCCCAGGCGCCAACGGTCAGTCCCACCGCGATCCAAACGGCGCTGTACCCTGACAGATAAACCGCCCCCGGGAGCCCCATCAGCATCCAGCCGCTCATGTCGGAGGCGCCGGCAGAGAGTGCTGCGACCGCAGGTGGCAGGTTGCGCCCCCCCAGCATGAACTCGGAGACATTGCTCGTCGATTTGCGCCACGCATACAGGCCTATGCCGATCATCAGCACAAAATAGGCGCCCAGCGAGACGGCGGTTTCCGAATTCATGACGATGTTCCGTTCGGCAGTGGGTTGGACTCAGACAGACAGTACCGGTCAGGCGCGAATCTGTCCGGCACCATGGACGAGATATTTGAAACTGGTCAGCTGTTCGAGACCAACCGGGCCTCGCGCGTGCATTTTGCCGGTGGCGATGCCGATTTCGGCGCCCATTCCGAATTCACCGCCATCCGAAAACTGCGTGGAGGCATTGTGCATCACCACCGCGCTGTCGATCGACAGCATGAATTGCCTCACAGCATCGGTGTTCCGCGTGAGGATGGCATCGGTATGCCCCGAGGAATGCTGCGCGATGAAGGCAATCGCGGCATCGAGTTCGTCGACGAGCTTTACCGAGGCGATGGCGTCGAGATATTCGGTGCTCCAATCCTGATCTCTGGCGCAGGACAGCCGCGGCTCGATGGCGATCGCCTCGGCATCGCCGCGCAATTCGCAATCGGGCATGGCGTCGACCAGTGCAGGCAGAACCTTGGCGGCGATCTGACGGTCGATGACGATGCTTTCTGTCGCGCCGCATACTCCGGTGCGACGCAATTTGGCGTTGCGGATGATCGCGACCGCCTGCGCCACATCCGCATCGGCATGAACATAGCTGTGGCAGTTGCCATCGAGATGCAGCAACGTCGGCACGCGCGCTTCGCGGCGGACCAGTTCGACGAGGCCACGACCACCGCGGGGAATGGCAAGATCGATATGGTCGACCGCGTGTAGCAATTCGGTGACCGCTGCCCGGTCGGTGGTGCCAACCATCTGCACGCAATCGGGTGACAAACGAGCCTCGACCAGCCCCTCGCGCATGCAGCGCACGATCGCCTCGGTTGAACGGATGCTTTCGGATCCGCCCCGCAGGATGATGGCGTTGCCGGATTTGATGCACAGCGCGCTTGCATCCGCGCCGACATTGGGGCGGGACTCATAGATCATCGCAATCACCCCGATCGGAACCGCCACCCGGCGGATATCCAGGCCGTTGGGCCTTTCAAATCGCGCGAGCTCGCGGCCGACCGGGTCTGGCAGTTCGGCGATGGCATCGAGCGCGTCGGCAAGCGCTGCGACCCTGGCCTCGTCGAGGCGTAACCGGTCGATGAACGATTCAGGCTTGCTGCCATCGAGACTGGCGATGTCCGCCGCATTGGCGGCGATGAGATCAGGACTCGTCACACGCAACGCCCGCGCTGCGGCGCGCAGTGCGATGTTTTTCGTCGCGGTATCCGCCGTCGCAAGCTGCCGCGCGGCGACCCTTGCGGCCTTGCAAAGCGCGAAGACATGCGCGGCCGCATCGGCAGATTCTGTCTGGACTGGTTTATGCAATGTCATGGGTCGTCTCTCCCGCGAGGCCGGCCTGTGAGGTTGGCCCGTGTGTCTGGATTTCGATGCGGGGCGGTCAACGCAATTCGACCGCGCGGACATAGGCGGCTTTCAACGTGGCGCTAAACCGCTCCCCCAGCGCGTCATCCCCGTTGAGAGCCTCAAGCCCCGCTGCGGTCGTCCCGTTCTTGCTGGTCACGCTGATGCGAAGTTGCTCAAGGCTGGATTGCGAGCCTATGGCCATCGCGATTGTCCCCGCCATGGTTCCAAGCACCAGCTGCCGCGCGTCTTCTGGACTGAAGCCCATGGACGCTGCAGCATCAACATAATTGCGGGCGATCTCGAGGATATAACCCGGCCCTGATCCTGCAACGGCGGTCAACCGGTCGAGCATGTCTTCGTCCGGCACCCACATCGTGCTACCCGCTGCCGCCATCAGGCGTTCGATCAATGCCCGCTGGGCCTCTGTCGCGTCGCCATCTGCGCACAGCCCGCTGACGCCTGCGCCAATGGCCGAAGGGAGGTTGGGCATCACGCGGACAACGGCTGCACCGCCGGACAGGGCCTTAAGCCGTTCAATCGAGCAGCCAGCCGCAATCGAAGCGACGAACCCGTCTTGCGATAGCCGCGCGGCATAATCGGGCAGCACCTCGGCCACAACCTGCGGCTTAACCGCGACAATGACCAGGTCGAACGCGCATTCGTCGACAGGAGGCGGCTCGCGAAGATAGTCGATATGATCCGACTCCGCAGACAAGCTGTCGTGTTGCATCGGATCGATAACGAAAAACTTAGTGCCGGGAAAATCCGTGTCGACGACCGAGCACCATTGGGTGAGCAATGCGCTACCCATTTTTCCATGTCCAACCAATGCAATACGCAAAACAACAACCTTCTTCATTATCGATATGGGTCAATGTGGCGCTATCGGGTCCGACAGATTTCAAAGACAATCCATATGAGCCGACAGCATGTGCCTGAATGACATTCCGGCGCTCCGGCGGAAGGCCGGGTTGCCATATGTTAATGTCAAGGATATAGGCCCCTATGTCAAAATTGGCTTTCGGTGTCAAACCATATGCCATGCGAGTGACTTCGGAGGCATTGATATGCCTTTAATCGCCTAATTCCTAAAGTAAAAAGTAGAGTAAATCGTGAATAAAACAGACCGTATTGTTATCAAGGTTGGTTCAAGTCTTTTGACTGATCAAAACAATCTTGTACCACGCTGGGCGTTTCTTCAACGATTGATGGAAGATATCGCTCTCTTGTCATCCAGGGGCTATGAGGTCGTTCTATGCTCGTCGGGGGCCGTCTCGTTGGGGATGAAGATGATCGGCATCACCCCTGCAACCGCCGGTTTGCGCGACAAACAGGCCGCTGCAGCATGCGGAATGCCGCTGCTACTGAACGCCTACAAGCAGATCGGACACGAACATGATCTCAAGATCGCGCAAATTCTGGTGACTTTGGGTGACTTCGGAGACCATCGGAGGTTTCTCAACACCAAGAACACCCTTCACCGGCTGATCGAATCGGGCGTGCTCCCGATCATAAACGAGAACGACACGATCACGACCGAAGAAATCCGGGTGGGTGACAATGATCGTCTGGCCGCCAAGGTGGCGCAGATGGTTCAGGCCCAGCATCTGGTGATCCTGACCGGGGTTGATGGGCTGTATGACCGCAATCCGTCCGAGCCCGGCGCCAGGCTGGTCGAAACCGTGCACGATGTCAGCCAGTATCTCGCGGTCACCAGTGAGGTTGGAACGCTGGGCACTGGCGGCATGCTGACCAAGATGCAGGCGGCGAACATGGCGCAGAACGCCGGTTGCACGACGCTGATAGCGAACGGTGAGGCCGACAATCCGGTGACCTCTGTGCTGGATGGCATTCGACCGTGCACGACCTGTGTGGCGCATGCCGAACCCGCAGACAGCTGGGCAGCATGGCTGACCGACCGTTTGCAGATGGATGGCAGCATCGTCATTTCCAAAAATGCGGCCGAGGCAATGGCTGCGGGCGGGCGGGGTATCGACCGCGACGACGTGGTTTCGATCTGCGGGAATTACGTCAAGGGCGATGTGATTCACATCTATGACGAGACAGGCACCGAACGTGCCCGCGGCATGACCGACTTCTCTTCGGAAGAAACTGCCATTCTTGTCCGCAACCGGGAAATTCCGGTCAAGCAGCTGATTGGCTATCACTCCCGAGGCGTGCTGGTCGAGATTGACAACCTGATATGCTTGGACGACCGCCACATCTTGTGGGAGCCACAAGCAGCCAGCGGAGCCACCTGAACGCTGGGACGTGACTGCGGTCATTGGCGCGATTCAGATTACGGCTGGCGTGGGGAGCATTCTGGGTTTGGTACTGGGCGCGTGGCTGCCAAAGATGCGATTGCGCCCGGAGGGATGACCATTCCGGTTGCGACAACCGTTACCACGAAGATGCTGTTTGCTGTGATTATCCTGAATGCCCTTGGCGCATTGGCACTTGCCAATTTGCTGCTGGCGATGACGGCCGGGTCGGCGGCGAAGTGCGCGATAACCTCGCCCAGAAGCAGTAGCGCGAGCGCAAGCCACCGGCACGCCATAGCTATGCCGATACCAAAATAATCTGTGATCCCAGAGGCCGCTTGGCCTGCCACCGAGCCAGTTAATTCAGTTGCCAGCCCAGGAGCAGAGCTGACGGGCCATTCTCGCACCTAGCCGCTGGGTTTATCCAACAGGAGATGTACGGTCCTGTCCGATGCCGTCATCGGCGGAGGCCAAAGGGAACGGCCGGAATGTCCTAGGCCAAGTCTTGTGGACCAACCGTGGAGTGGGTGGTGTTGCATCCGGCTACTGCTTTCGTCGTCACAGAGGCGCGGCTATCCCCTTGGTCAACAGTCTACACGTTGGGGTAGGGTTAGGGATAGGCATCGGGGCGGGTTGGAATAAAATCACATTAGATCATATTTTTAGATATATAATATGACCGACACCCTCTCCGCCAGATAGCAATCCCACAAAATACCCTGATCGGGTGGTCAGGCGCTAGCCGATTGTGGGAAGGCACACCTCAAAGGTACTGCCTTCTCCGGGCGCGCTGTGTTTCAGGCGGATGGTGCCGCCATGCAGCTCGACCAGCTGCTTGACCAGCGCCAGCCCGATCCCGAGGCCATCCTGCTTGACCGTGCCATTGACATCGGCCTGCTCAAAGATGCCAAAAATGCGGCCCTGCTGATCGGGCGCGATGCCGATGCCGTTGTCGGAAACCTCGATCCAGGCGGTCTGGTCCTCGGCGCGCGCGGTCACCCGGATCGTGCCTGCAGCAGGCGTGTATTTGGCTGCATTGCTGACCAGATTGCCGATGATCTGCGCCATGCGCGCGTGGTCGGCATCCAGCAGCACCGGCTTCGGCGGAAGCTCGAGATGCAGCGTGTGTCCGGCCTCGTCGATCGCCGGACGCGATGTCTCGATGGCGAACGCCAGCACGTCGTTCAGGTCCACCCGCTCGCGCTGCAGCGAGATCTTGCCCTGTTCGATCCGCGAGATATCGAGCAGGTCTTCCACCAGCCGCGTCATGTGCGTCAGATAGCGGCTCATCGAAGTGCGGATTTCGCCCTCGACCGGTTGGCCCTTCTTGCGCTCGAGCATGATCAGTCCGGCGTTGAGCGCCATGATCGGGTTGCGCAGCTCGTGCCCCAGAACGGCAAGAAAGCGGTTCTTCTGGATGTCGGCCTGTTTGAGCGACTCGGTCAGCGCGGCAAGCTCATCGCGCTGGACCGCCAGTTGCCGGCGCTGGCTGTAGAGCTCGAGAAACACCCGCGCCTTGGACCTGAGAATATCGGCTTCGATCGGCTTCTGGATGAAATCGACCGCGCCCGCCTCATAGCCCTTGAAGCGCCGGGTACCGTCGCTGGCGCCAGCGGTGACGAAGATGATCGGAATGTGCCGCGATCGTTCGTTGTTGCGCATGAACTCGGCGAGCTCGAAGCCGTCCATGCCGGGCATCTGGACGTCGAGAAAGGCCAGCGCATAGTCCTTGACCAGCAACAGCTCCAGCGCCGCCTCGCCGCTGCGCGCGGTATCGCAGCTCAGCCCCTCGCGGCGCAGCAAGGCGCTCAGGGCAATCAGGTTTTCCTCAAGGTCATCGACCAGCAGGATGCGAACCGGATCGTCAGCCATCGTCATCACGCTGCCTCCTTCCTCAGGAACTCGATTATCTCGTCGATACTCAGCGATTGCGCCAACGGACAGGCTTCCAGCGCGGCCAGCGGCATCGCAGGCATTTCGGCGGTGCTGGGGTCCTGGACGATGGCCGTACCACCGGCCGCACCGATCGCTCGCAGACCCTGGGCACCGTCATGGTTGGCGCCGGTGAGGATGATGCCCGTCACAGCGTCACTCAGGGCATCGGCCGCCGTCTCGAACAGCACGTCGATGGCGGGGCGCGAGAAGTTGACGGGTTCGTCGGAGGACAGGGCAATCGTCATGTTTTTCTCGATCAGCAGATGGTAGCCGGGCGGGGCGAAATAGATCGTGCCTTGTCCTAGCGGTTCCTTGTCCTCTGCTTCCTTGACGTCGAGAAGACATCGGGCCCGCAGCAAACTGACCAGCGGGTTGTCGTTGCGCTGGGGCACATGGAGGACGATGAGGATCGGGCAGGAAAACTGTGGCGGCAAGGCTGTCAGGATCGACAGCAGCGCCTGCACCCCGCCCGCCGAAGCGCCGATGACGATCGCCCGCATCACGACGCAGTCCGCTGATAGATCTTCTCTTCGCGCTCGAACTCGTCAAAGGCATCGGCATGCGCGGAAAACCGCAGGCTCTCCTTCGATCCGAGACCCAGAAAGCCTCTGCGCGCAAGAGAATCGCGAAACAGGCCGACCGCGCGATCCTGCAGTTCGCGGTCGAAATAGATCAGCACGTTGCGGCACGAAATCAGGTGCATTTCGCCGAATGCGGCATCGGTGACCAGGCTGTGGTCGGAAAACACGACCTGGCTGGAAAGCGACCTGTCGAAAACGGCACGCCCATAATCGGCGGTGTAGTAATCGGACAGCGATGATCGCCCACCCGATCGCTGATGATTTTCGGTGAACAGCCTTATCTGGTCGAGCGAATAGACCCCGGCCTGCGCCGCCTTGAGCGCGGTCGGATTGATGTCGGTGGCATAGAACAGGGTCTTCCTGGCCAGCCCCTCCTCGTGAAACAGGATGGAGAGTGAATAAAGTTCTTCGCCGTTGCTGCAGCCTGCCACCCACACCTTGAGCGAGGGATAGGTGTGGAGGTGCGGAATGACCTTTTCGCGCAGCGCGCGGAAATAGGACGGATCGCGAAACATCTCGCTCACCTGAACCGTCAGGAAATCGAGCAGACGGGGCAGGAGCGTCGCATCGCGCAGCACCGCAGCCTGGATCTCGGAAATGCTGGCATAGCCCAGCTGGCTGCGTGCCTGCAGCAAGCGGCGCTTGATCGACGCACGCGCGTACTGGCGGAAGTCATAGTGATAATGCTGGTACAACGCTTCCAGCAGCAGCTGGATTTCGATGTCCTCGATCGAGCTGGTCACTAGCGCGGCATCCATACCCGCACCAGCGAGAGCAGCTTGTCGACATCGATGGGCTTGGCCATGTAATCGTTCGCCCCGGCATCGAGGCAGTTCTGCTGATCGTCGGGCATGGCCTTGGCGGTGAGCATGATGACCGGCAGCTTGGCCCATTTCGGGTTGCCGCGCATCGTGCGCACCGCCGTCAGCCCGTCCATGACCGGCATCATCACATCCATCAGCACCAGGTCGATCGGCTTTTCGGCCCCATCGGCGCTTGCCTCCAGCATATCGAGCGCCTCCTGGCCGTTGCGTGCGATCTTGGCGATGACGCCGCGCGGTTCGAGAACGCTGGTGAGCGAATAAACGTTCCGCACATCGTCCTCGACGATAAGCACGCGCCGCCCTTCGAGCGCGGCATCGCGATGCCGGGCTTTTTCGAGCATTCGGCGCTGCTCGGGCGGCATCTCGGCGACCACCTGGTGGAGGAACAGCGAGACCTCGTCGAGCAGCCGCTCGGGCGACTTGGCCCCCTTGATGATGATCGAGCTGGAATAGCGGCGCAGGCGCTGCTCTTCTTCCGACGTCAGATCGCGCCCGGTATAGATGATCACCGGCGGATAGGCGCGATCGCTGTCCTGGCTGAGCTCTTCCAGCAGCGAGAAGCCCGAGGCATCGGGCAGCGCCAGATCGAGCACCATGCAATCAAAGGGTTCGCTGCGCAGCAGCTCGAGGCACCGCGCCACGGTGCCCACGCCCACGGTTTCGACATCCTGCGACTTGAGCAGTTCGGACACCGCGTCGCGCTGCACGTCATTGTCCTCGACGATGAGAACCCGCCGCATCGATGAGGCGAGCTTCTTCTGAAGACCGCCCAGCACTTCGGCCAGCCGTTCGCGCTGCACCGGCTTTTCCAGATAGCCGATCGCCCCCAGCGCCAGCGCAGTCTGGCTCTGGTCGGCGCCCGAGATCACGTGGATCGGAATGTGCCGGGTTTCGTCCTGATGCTTGAGATGATCGAGCACGGTCAGCCCCGACTGGTCGGGAAGGCCGATATCGAGCACGATCGCGCTGGGCTTGTAGTCGCGCGCAATGTCGATCGCCTCCTGCGCGGTGCCGGCGACGATGCACTGGAAGCCCATTTCGTGCGACAGATCGCACACGATCGAGGCAAAGGTTGCATCGTCCTCGATCACCAGCAGCAGACGCTTGCCGGTATCGAGCGCATTGCGGTCGGCCTGGACCTCGGACGTGCGAAGCTTGGCAGCGGGACGACGCATGGCAGGTTGCGGGCTGGCCACCGCCGGTTGCGGCGCGGAGCGCGCCTGCTCGCGCACGGGGACCCGGGCGGGATCATAGGTCGCAGGAATGGTTAGCATGAACCGGCTGCCCGCGCCCACCTCGCTCTCCACCGTGATCGCGCCGCCCAGCAGCCGGGCCAGCTCGCGCGAGATCGACAGGCCCAGTCCGGTTCCGCCGTACCTGCGGCTGATCGAGCCGTCGGCCTGCTGGAACGCATCGAAGATGCTGTCCTGCTGTTCCTTGGTGATGCCGATGCCGGTGTCCGCGACCGTGAGGGTCACTGTGTCGTCGTCCGCCGATGCCACGGTCAATCGCACGCTGCCGCTCTCGGTGAACTTCAGCGCATTCGACATCAGGTTCTTGAGGATCTGTTCTAGCCGCATGCGATCGGTCAGGATGGAGCGCGGACACTCATCGGACAGCTCGAGCGTCAGCGTCAGCCCCCGCTCGTCGGCGATGGGTTGGAACACCTTTTTCAGATCGCCCAGCAGCCGGTCCATCGGAACCGACCCCGCCTGGATTTCGATATGCCCCGCCTCGATCTTGGAAAGGTCGAGAATGTCGTTGATCAGGTTGAGCAGATCGTTGCCCGACGACTGGATCGTCTGCGCGAACCGCACCTGTTCGGACGACAGATTGCCATCGGGATTGTCGCCGAGCAGCTTGGACAGGATCAGCAGCGAGTTGAGCGGGGTGCGCAGCTCGTGGCTCATGTTCGCCAGGAAGTCGGTCTTGTACTGGCTCGCCTGTTCCAGTTCGCGCGCCTTGAGCTGCAAGGTCGCACTGGCGCGCTCCAGCTCGTCGCGCTGGGTCTCGAGCGCTTGCGCCTGCTCTTCCAGCTGGCTGTTGGTCTGCTCGAGCTCGACCTGCTGCAGCTCCAGCCGCGCCTGCGATTCGCGCAGCGCCGCCCCCTGCTCCTCGAGCTCTTCGTTCGAAACCCGCAGCTCTTCCGATTGCGCCTGCAGCTCGCTGGCCTGACGCTGGGTTTCCTCGAGCGCATCCTGCAGCCGTTCGCGAAACCGCGCCGAGCGCAGCGCGATGCCGATAGCGCCTGACGCCTCGTCGAGCAGTTCCAGCACCACCTGGTCGACCGGCTCGAAGAAGCCGAGTTCGATCACCGCATTGACCGCATCGTCGGCCTTGGCAGGAGCAATGACGAGATGCCGCGGCGCCGAGCGACCGAGCGACGATCCGACCGTGAGGTAACCGGGCGGAACATCGCCCAGGACCATGATCCGGCCATCGACCGCAACCTGTCCCATCAGCCCCTCATGGAGCGCGAATTCAGTCGGGACATCGGCATCGCCGGGCACGCCGAGCATGCTGGCGCGCCGGAAGCTGCCGCTCTCCCCCTTGAACAGCGCGCCTGCCGGACTGCCGGTGCGCTCGTGCAGGAAGGACAGGATGGCTGCGGCAAGCTCCGATACCGTCTTGTCACCCATCATCGCCTTGCCCAGATCGGCCTGCGCGGCCTGAAGCCACTGCTGGCGCTCACGGCTGCGGGTGTTGCGCATGAACAGGAAGAAGACTGCGACCGTCAGCCCGATGCCGCTGAGGCTGGTCATGACGACGCTGAGAACGGCCGCCTGTGAGGCAGCGGCCATTGCAACCAGCCGGGTTTCACGCATCCTCTGTTCTTCGCGCGTCATCCGGGCGACATATTCACGGATGTCGTCCATGACAGTCTTGCCGCGATCGGTGGCCAGTGCCGCGATCGCGGCCTCTACGCCCTGGGTGCGCCGCACCTCGATGACGTCCGCCATGATCCGCATCCTGGCCGTGATCCTGTTCTCCAGCGCGGCGAAGTTTTCCTTCTGGAGCGGGTTCGTGCGCGTCAGGCCATCGAGCTTGCGCAGTTCGTCATCGGCCCGCGCGATCCCTTCGGAATAGGGTTCGAGATAGGCATCGCGCCCCGTCAGCAGGAATCCGCGCTGCCCGGTTTCAGCATCGAGCGTGGCGGACAGCACATCGTCGAGCGTGGTCAGAACGCCGTGCGTGCGCCGGATTTCGCGCTCGCTGTCGCGCACATTCTCGATGTTGAAATAGGCAATCACCGCGCTGATGACGAAGAAAGCGATGCCGATGACCAGCCCCACGAAGGCCCATCTGCTCGCGACGCTATAGGGTTGCGTGGTTCCGCTGGACTTTGTCACGCTGCCTCTTTTCGCAATGTTGGTTCCCGCATTTCTTAGCCGTGCGCAGGTAGCATGCACAAGGCTGCGAAGGCCAGCCCGGGCTTGCGAACCTTGTGACAGCCAAAGCCACTGGCGGATCAACTGCGAAACTGCGGCAGGGCGCGCGCGATGATCGCGATAAATCAGCCAGGGGCGGGATCGCTCCCCAGGTTTGCACGTACCCAAATTGCAACCCCAGCGAAAAGGTATCCAGCAGACATGGTTTCAAGCACTGCCATGGCCGTCGTGAATGGCGTCGCCAATCCATTGCCAGCCGATCCGCGGCGGACCTTGCTCGAATGGCTCCGCGAGGATCTGGGGCTGACCGGTACCAAGAAGGGGTGCGACCACGGGCAGTGCGGTGCATGTACCGTTCTGGTCGAGGGGCGTCGCATCAACTCGTGCCTTTCGCTCGCCCAGCTGCATGATGGTGACGAGATCGAGACGATTGAAGCGATCGGTACGCCTGACAAGCTTGCGCCGCTCCAGCGGGCGTTTGTGACACACGATGGCTTCCAGTGCGGATATTGCACGCCCGGCCAGATCTGTTCGGCAAAAGCGCTGATGCAGGAACTCGCCGACGGCTGGGCGAGCGCGCAGACAGAGGATCTGACCGCACGGCCATCCCCCACGCCCGAAGAATTGCGCGAACGGATGAGTGGCAACATCTGCCGCTGCGGCGCTTACTCGAACATCATTGCCGCACTCGAAGAGGTGATCGCAGCGGATGCTGATCATCAAGGGACAGTGGCATGAGACCGTTTGCACTCGACCACGCCGCATCGACGGCAGAAGCGCTGCAGTTCCTGGACGATGGCGCAACAGCGATCGCCGGGGGCACCAACCTGGTCGACCTGATGAAGCTGCAGATCGCCACGCCCGAACGGCTCGTCTCGCTCCGACGCTCCGGCCTTGGCGACATCGCGCAGGATGGCGAAGGGCTGAGAATCGGCGCGCTTGTCACCAATGCCGATTGCGCCGCAGACATGCAGGTTCGCGAGAACTGGCCGTTGCTCGCCAAGGCCATTCTGGCAGGCGCCAGCCCGCAGTTGCGCAATCGCGCAACGACAGGCGGGAACCTGTGTCAACGGACGCGTTGCGGCTATTTCTACGATACCAGCCAGGCGTGCAACAAGCGGGACCCGGGTTCGGGCTGTGCCGCGCGCGAGGGCTTTAATCGTATCCATGCCGTGCTTGGCACCAGCGATGCGTGCATCGCGACCTATCCGGGGGACATGGCTGTGGCCATGCTCGCGCTGGAGGCGGTCGTCCTCACGCAAGGCCCGTCGGGCGAGCGCGAGATCCCCATTGCGCAGTTCCATCTGCCGCCCGGCGACGACCCCGCGCGCGACAACGTGCTGGAAGCAGGCGAGCTCATCACCGCCGTGCGGCTGCCCGCGCCGACAGGTGGCGTGCAGATATACCGCAAGGTGCGCGATCGCGCCTCTTATGCCTTTGCGCTGGTGTCGGTGGCGGTCGATCTGACAATGAACGAGGGGCGCATTGCACGGTGCGCACTGGCTTTCGGCAGCCTCGGCACGGTGCCCTGGCGCGATCCGGCGGTAGAGCAGGTGCTGATCGGGGAGGCGCCCAGCTCGGCGCTGTTCGCCAAGGCTGCAGAGGTCCTGCTGAAGGATGCGCAGGGCTTTGGCGCGAACGACTTCAAGATTCCGCTCGCTGCGCGTGCGCTCGCCGCGACGCTGAACGACGCCACACGAACTGGAAAGGCCTGACCCATGCGCTTGCCCCTGGCCGATATGTACAACACCCCCGACGAGCGCAATCTGCTGGACACCATGAAGCAGGGTGTCATCGGCAAGCCGCTCGACCGCCCGGAAGGGCCGCTCAAGGTCAGCGGCACCGCGACCTATTCGGCAGAATGGAAAATCGACGGCTTCGTCGAAGGCGTGCTGGTTCTGGCGGGCATTCCGCAAGGCACCGTCAAGACCATCCATCGCGACCCTGTTCTGGCCATGCCGGGCGTGCTGGCGGTTCTTGCCGACGAAGCGATGGTTCGTCGCTCGGTCCAGGGCACCGCCGGCAAGGCTCCGGTGCAGGATGTCCATACGGTCGACTATTTCGCCCAGCCCGTAGCCCTGGTCGTGGCAGAGACGTTCGAGCAGGCCCGCGACGCCGCACTTGCGCTCAAAGTGGACTATGACGACGCACAAGTCCCGGTCGCGTTCGACCCGGAAAGCCCCGATGCCGAGGTCGAGCAGCCGTCTGACGAGGAGCCCGTCGTAGGCGGCGATCTCGACCAGGCGATGCGCGAAGCGGCGTTCAGCATCGATGTCGAATACCATACGCCCGGCCATGCCAGCGCTGCGATGGAGCCCCATGCCACGATTGCGTACTGGGAGGATGACCATCTCATCCTGCGCGGCAGCTATCAGATGCTGGCCTACAATGTGAAGGAAATCGCCGATTGCCTGTCGATGCCGGCCAAGAAGGTCCGGATCATCGCGCCTTATGTCGGTGGGGGCTTCGGCTCCAAGCTGGGGATCACGCACGAGGCGGTAGCCGCTGCCATTGCGGCCAAGGCTCTGGATCGCCCGGTGCGGGTGGTGATGACACGCCAGCAGGTGTTCCAGACCGTCATGCGCCGTTCCGAAACACGCCAACGTGTGCGCCTCGCCACCGATGCGGCCGGCAAGATCATCGGCCTGGGCCATGAAGCGCATGTTTCCAACCTGCCCGGGGAGGATTTTGCCGAACCTGTCACGCAAGCGACCGAGTTTCTGTACGGCGGAGAGAACCGCCTGCTCAAGGTGGAGGTCGCGCGGATCTGCCGGATGACTGCAGGGTCCGTCCGCGCGCCCGGAGAAGCCGTGGGCATGCAGGTGCTCGAAGCCGCAATGGACGAGCTTGCCGAAGCGGTCGGTATCGATCCTGTCGAGCTGAGGAAGCGCAACCTGCCTGGCAAGGTGCCGGTCGAGGGCACGCCCTATTCGTCGCGAATGCTGGTCGAAGCGCTGGAGCAGGGCGCTGCACAGTTTGGCTGGGACAAGCGCAAGCCCGCGCCCTGCCAGACGCGCGAGGGTGACTGGTGGATCGGGATGGGCGTGGCCAGTGCCGCGCGCGTCAACATGCTGACACTTGCCGAGGCGCGCGTCACGCTCAAGGCAGATGGTACCGCACTGGTCGAGAGCGACCAGACCGATATCGGCACCGGCACCTATGCCATTCTGGGGCAGATCGCGGGCGAAATGCTGGGCCTGCCGATCAGCCAGGTGAAGGTCGTGCTGGGTGATACCAGCCTGCCGCCGGGTGCCGGATCGGGCGGCAGTTTCGGCGCGATCTCGACCGGCTCTGCGGTCATGCGCGCCTGCGAGGCAATCCGCGAAAAACTGGCCAAGCACATGGAAAGTGATGCCGATGAACTCGAAATTCGCGACGGGATGGCCAGTTTTGACGGTCGCGAGCGTTCGCTCGTCGAGCTTCTGGACGGCAAGGACATTGCCGAAGTCGGCTCGATCAAGCCCGGCAAGACCTTGAAGGATTTCTCGCAAGCGAGCTACGGCGCATTCTTTGCAGAAGTCGCGGTTCACGCCTTCACCGGTGAAGTGCGCGTGCGCCGGATGACCGGGGCGTTCGGCTTTGGCCGCGTGCTCAACGCCAAGACTGCGCGGTCGCAGTGCCTGGGCGGCATGGTCTGGGGCATTGGCAGCGCACTGACCGAGGAGCTGGCGTTCGACACGCGCGATGGCCATCTGGTCAACCACGATCTGGCCGAATACCACGTGCCCGTGCACGCCGACGTTCCCGCGCTCGAGGTGATCCTGCTGGAAGAGCGCGATGCGGCGGCCAGCCCGCTGCAGGCAAAGGGCGTCGGTGAACTCGGCATCTGCGGCGCGGCCGGTGCGATTGCCAACGCCGTCCGCAACGCCTGCGGCGTGCGCGTGCGCAGCTTCCCACTCACGCTCGACAAGGTCCTCCCCCATTTGCCCGACCCGTTTGCATCGGCCGCCTGAAGGATCGTTTCGTGATAGCACCTCCGCTTCGTTACGCCGCCGACCTTGAACAGCTTCAGCCCGATGAGGCGGAAACCGATGCCAGCCTCGAACAGTCGTTCGACCACATTCTGGAAACCACGGCGGCAGATTATGGCCATGCGGTGCGTGCCGTGCATGCCAAGGCGCACGGCCTGTTCGAGGGCACGTTCACGGTTGACGGCCATCTTCCGCCAGAACTCGCGCAGGGCCTGTTTGCGAGGCCCGGCACCTATTCCGCTGCGCTGCGCGTCTCGACCAATCCTGGAGATATCCTGGATGATAACGTCGTGCTTCCGCGGGGCATAGCGCTTAAGGTCGAGCGCGTTGAGGGCGAGCGCCTTCCCGGTGCGGAGGGCGATGGTCAGGATTTCCTGATGGTCAACGGCCCCGTCTTTGCCGTGCCCACGCCAGACAAGTTTGCAGGCAAGCTGAAACTGCTCGCCGCGACCACCGATCGCGCCGAGGGTGCAAAGGTCGCGCTCTCGACAGTGCTCGGCTTCATCAACTCCGCTCTGGGCAAGGTTGGCCTCGAATCGCAGGCCCTGGCAGGAATGGGCGGTTTGCCGCAGGTTCACCCGCTGGGCGAAACCTATTTCACCACCGTGCCGTTCCGCTATGGCGATCATGTCGCAAAGTTCCGCCTGCGTCCGCTTTCGCCCTCGCTCACGGTTCTGACCGGCACGATCATCGACACCTCCGGGCGGCCCGATGGCCTGCGCGAAACCATCCGCGAAGATGCCGCCAAGCTGACCGGCGAGTGGGCCTTCGAGGTTCAGCTTGCGCGCGATCTGGAGAAACAGCCGATCAAGGATGCCAGCGTCGAATGGAAGGAAGAGGACGCGCCCTTCGTTCAGGTTGCGACTTTGCGTATAGAGCCGCAGGACAGCTGGTTCGAAGACAAGGTGCGGCGCATCGACGAAGCCTTGCACTTCTCTCCATGGAACGCGCTGGTGGCGCATCGGCCGCTGGGCGGCATCAACCGCGCCCGCCGCCGCGCTTACAAGCACTCGTCGGATTTCCGTGTCCGGGTCAACGGCTGCCCCCTCTCTGGTTAGGCACACGCTACCGCACGGGCCGGCGAACTGCGTGGGTGTCCTGAGCCATGACCGACCCACCGGTATCGCGCTTCACCTGTCCGGCAGCCAGCACGAGGGTTCCGTTTCATCGCGCTCGGCATAGCGATGGGATGTGCGGGGCCATGCCTCAAGACTCTGATCTGCAAGCCTGGCTGAGGAGAAACCCTATCGCGTCGAACTGACTTTTAATCCACGCACAAGCGTCACCTTCCGGTCCAGAACCAGTCATGGTCGCCCCCTAAAGGCCTGTCCGAGCCAATCACGGCGGGGGGAATCGCACCATGAAGTCGACGATAATTATTGCGCGTTTGTTGCTTGGAACGGCCATGGCAACAGGGCTTGTGACCGCAGCGCATGCGCAGACGGCCGCCAGGGCACCGGCACCAGCGGCAGACACGGATTCCGACGCAGACAAGGACTCGCGCACGGCATCCACCGGTAACGAGATCATCGTCACCGGCTCGGCCACCGAGCAGCGCAAGTTCGATGTGTCCTATGCGGTCACGGCATTGTCCAACGACGATATCCAGAAGCTGGCACCGCTCAACTTTGCCGATCTGCTGGGCCAGATTCCCGGCATTCATGCCGAAGCCACCGGCGGCGAAGTACAGAACGTCTACCGCGTGCGCGGCATTCCCAATGAAGGCAGCTTCCAGGCCTTTCATCAGGATGGCCTGCCGATCTATCACGACAATGACGGTCCGTTCTTCAAGGGCGATGTGCTCAACCGCGTCGACCTGATGACCGAAACGATCGAATTCGTTCGCGGCGGCCCTGCTCCGATCTTTGCGAGCAACGCTTCGGCCATTTTCAATGCGATTACCGTCACCGGATCGGACACGCCTGCAGGTGCAGTTCGCGTGACGCTGGGTGATACCGGGCTCTACCGGCTCGATGCGTTCCATTCAGGACTGATCGGCGATCGCACCTATTTCGCCGCCGGTGGCTTTGTCCGCCGCCATGATGGCTATCGCCCCAACGGCTTTCCCAGCGACGACGGCGGCCAGTTCCGCGCCAACATCCGGCATGAGTTCGACACCGGCCAGGTCAAGCTGTCGGTGCTGTATCTGAACGACAAGAACATCTTTTATCTGCCGATCCCGGTGGCCGATCCGCGCAACCCCGCAGCCTCGCTCGACCCGTTGCTCGATTATTTCGAAGGCACGCTCAATTCGCCCGCCCTGCGCAACGCCCGCCTGCTCTATTCGAACGGTGCCGGTGGCACCACGGTCGAGGATCGCGATCTGGCCGATGGCCGGCACACCAAGATGTACAGCATCGGCCTGGAATACACCCAGGAACTGGGTGACTGGACGTTCGATGCCAAGGGTCGCTGGACCGATGGGCGCGTGGACTTCGACGCTTTGTATTCGACCACGAACCCGGTCGACAGCACCGTCTTTGCCAACAGCTTCCTGACTGCCGCCCGCGCCGCATTCAACACGCCGACCGCCACGGTCGCACGGCTGGGATATGCCATCGGCGGCACCAATGGTGCGACGGTGTTCGATCCCGCTGCGACATCGGGGCTGGTGCTGAGCGCGCAGTACCGCGCGATCTCGTCGGATTTCTATTCGGGCCAGGGCGAACTGCGCCTGTCGCGCGAATTCGAAACCGGCCTGGGCAAGCACAGCGTCGTCTTTGGTGGCTATGCGGCTGCTTATGGCAATGAATACAACCAGCGCTATCAGGATTATCTGTTCGAACTCGCGACCCAGCCGCGCACGCTGGACCTGCTGGCCTATTCGGCAACCGGCCAGGTGCTGGGGTCGGTGACCGACAAGGGCGTGCTGCGCTATTCGACCACAGTTACCGCTGGCGAAAGCGATGTGACGATGTGGGCCGCCTTTGCCAACGACACCTGGCAGGTGACGGACAATCTGCGCATCGATGCCGGCATCCGGCACGAGCGTTATACCTTCAAGGGCTTCGGCATCGGCCAGACGACGGTCAATCTGGGTGACCCGACCACGCTCGCCGATAATGCCACGCGCGCCTATACCGGCGTGCCGACCAACCGGCGGTTCACGGTCGATGTGACTCCCTGGACAGTGGGCGCGAACTACGACATCAGTCCGTCGTTCGGTGTTTACGCCCGCGTCGCCGAAGCCTTCCGCGTGCCGAGCGAGTTCAACGTCTATTCGGGCGCGGCCAATGTCACGCCCAAGGCGCGCCAGTATGAAGCCGGGGTCAAGATTTCGCTCCCCGGTGTGGCGGCATACCTGACCGGCTTCTACACCAAGTTCGATCCGTTCAACGCCTCGTTCCTGGCGTTCAACCCGAACACCGGCCAGAACAACGTGCCGCTGACCTTCATCGGTTCTGCGGTCACCAAGGGTGTGGAGGCGGATATCGATATCCGTCCCGTGCGCTGGCTGTCGCTGGCAGGGACCGTCACGGTCAGCGACCCGACCATATCGGACCTCGTCAATGAACTCGGCGCCTCGGCAGCGGCGGTGGATGGCAACCAGCTGATCCGCCAGCCCAAGATCTACGGCAACTTCCGCCCGACGGTCTATTTCAACATCGGCGATCTGCAGGTGCAGACCTATCTGCGCTACAACTATACCGGCAAGCGCTTCGTCGATCTGTTCAACCTCACCGAGCTGCCCGCCTATGACACTTTGGGGGCGGGGATCGTCGCCGATTACAACAACTGGTCGTTCCAGGTGGTGGGAGACAACATCACCAACGCGCGCGGCCTGACCGAGGGCAATCCGCGCACCGACCAGCTGGCAGGGCAGGGCGCGAGCCAGGCCATTTACGGTCGCCCGCTGTTCGGACGCAACGTGCGCTTCGTGGTGACCCGCAAATGGTGATGCGCTGGCCTTTGGGCGCAGCAATGGCAGCGGCGGTGCTTGTGCCCGCCGCTGCCGGGGCGGATACACCGCCTGGTGAGAGGGCCGATCCCAGGATCAACGAGATCCAGGTGATCGGCACCCACAACAGCTATGCCATCCCCGCCGATGCGCGGGCGATGGCGCTGATGGCACCCCGGCTGGCGGCTCTTTATGCTGCGATGCGCGAGCAGTTGCCCGAGGACCGGCGCGCAGCGCTGGCCGAAGAGCACCCTGCAGGGATCAGCGACCCTGCGCTCTCGCTCGATTACGTCCAGATGCCGCTGGAGGCGCAGCTGCGCATGGGGGTGCGCAGCATCGAGCTGGATCTGCACTCCGATCCTGAGGGCGGGCTCTATGCCGATCCGCTGCCCTATCGCCAGCTGCGCGAACAGGGCCTGCGCGATCTCGCCCCGATTCACACCGACGCCTTGAAGCAGCCAGGCATGAAGGTGCTGCACGTCGCCGATCTCGATTTCCGCAGCCAGTGCCCGGCGCTTCGTGATTGCCTGAGCCTGATGCGGCGCTGGTCCGATGCCAACCCGGACCACAGCCCGGTGTTCGTGCTGCTGGAACCCAAATCCTCAGCGCTCGACCGAGCCGTAGATGGTGCAGTGAAGGTGCCGGCGTTCGATGCAGCGGCTTTTGAGGAAGTGGATCAGGCGATCCGCGACATCCTGGGCCCGCAGCGGATTTTCACGCCAGACCAGTTGCGCGGCGACCATGCCACGCTGGAGAAGGCAGCACTCGCCAAGGCCTGGCCCAGGCTGTCGCAGATGCGCGGCAGGTTCGTGTTCCTGTATCTTGTGCCGGGTCTGAACCTGCAGACGTTCGCGCCCTACATGCAGGACCGGCCATCGCTGCAAGGCCGGGCGGCCTTCGTGCAGGGTCTGCCGGGAATGCCGCACACCGCGTTCGTGCTGGTGGATAACGCGCTCACCCGGCCCGATCGCATTCCGCAGCTGGTACGCGCCGGCTATATGGTGCGTTCGCGCGCCGACATCGATACCGACGAGGCGCGCCGCAACGATCCCGACCGGCGCGACCGCACGCTGGCGAGCGGCGCGCAGATCATCTCGACCGATTATCTCACCGCGCCCAATGTCCATGGCAACGGCTATCATGTTCCCCCGTTTGCGGGCGGGTGGCGGTGCAACCCTGTCGCCGGAAGGTGCGAGCCATGAAACGATCGATGCGTCCCCTGATAGCCTTGCTCGCCGCGCTGGCGCTCCCCGGGGCGGCGCAGGCAATGGACCCGCCGGGATACACCGCGCCCTTTGACGACACGCTCGAAGCGCTCAATTTTCCGCTGCTGTCGCTGCTGCGCACCGCGCCGGGCTGGGGGGACGCCTTGAGGAGCGATCCTGCGCTGATCACGCTGGCGGCGCAACGGGCCGAGCGGGTCCGCGCGGCGACTGCCTGCACGGCCAGGCCGGCTTGCCTTGCCGATGCCTGGGCGTGGACGCCCGCCGATATCGCAACCGTAGAGGGTGCCCTGCGCCGGATCGCCGCCGAGCCGGGCCGCGCTCAGGCTCTGGTGACGCGCCATATGCGCCCCTCGGGCCGGTTTGCGCGTCACGAGGCGCTGGCCGATCCGGAACTCGTCGTTGCGGCATGGACTGATGCCGCCGCCGGAATGAACAACCTCATCGCAGTCTATGCCCAAGGCACGCCGCCGCGCTATCCGCTGATTGATGCTACCATCTTCGACACGAAGGAGGAGCCCTTTGGCGCGGTGCTCGATGCGCATGGCCAGGTGACGGCTGCGGGCACCCGCGCCGATGATCTGGTGTTCGATGCACCGGGTCGCTACGCGATCGGCTTGCTGCGGATGAACGAGCGCACCGATGCCGCTGCCTATCGCCAGCAACTGGCGCAAGCCAATGCGGCAGCAGCGGCGCTGGCTGTCAGCACGCGCTGGGCGGACTATCGCTACCCTGCGCTGCTGGTGTTCGGCCACGGTCCGGAAGACGCGCAGTCGCGCACCGGGGTGATGGGCCATATCCGCATGGCGCGGGCCGCCGATCTGTTCGCGGCCGGTCTGGCTCCGTTCATTGTCGTCAGTGGCGGCAACGTCCATCCCAACCGCACCCCGTTCAACGAGGCGGTCGAGATGAAGCGCATCCTGATCGAGCAATACGAGATCCCCGCTGACCGCATCTTGATCGAGCCGCATGCGCGGCACACCACCACCAATCTGCGCAATTGCGCGCGCCTGCTGTTTGCCGCCGGCCTGCCCACCGACCGGCCCTCGCTGATCGTCACCGATCCGGCGACTTCACCGTATATCGGCAGCACGGCATTGATGACGCGCACCCTGCAGGAAACCGGCGTGACACCGGGCCAGGTGACTGCGGCAGACACGGCTTTCGCGTTCGAATTCCTGCCCGATCGCAAGGCATTTCACGCCGAGCCGCTCGACCCGCTCGATCCTTGATCACCAAATGCATTTCCGGAGAAAATCCATGTCCCGATCGCTATTCGCCCTTGCAGCCGCGCTGCACCTTTCGGTTGCCGCCATTCCGGCCCCGGCGCTGGCGTGGGGGACAACGGCACACACCGCAATCAACCGGGCGGCGATCACCAGCATTCCAGAGGACGGCCCGGTCTTTCTGAAGGATCACATCGATTTCATCGGCGGCCTCGCCAGCCTGCCCGATATCTGGCGCTCGTCGTCCGAGCCGTTCTCCAAGATCGACGAAGATCCCAACCATGGCTGGTTCAGCGAACAGTTCACGTTCATGCAGACCAAACCACGGTCACGCTACGAGTTCGTCATTGCCTTGCTCAACCAGCAGCGGACGGTGGCGGATCCCTCCTCCGATGATGCGCTGCGCACCAATGTCCGCTGGACCGGCACGATGCCGTACGCGATCGTGGAGGCCTATGGCCGGTTGGTGGCAGGAATGCGCTGGCACCGGAAGTTGGCGGATGAGGGCAAGGACACCCGGTTCATCGATCAGGCGCTGGCCTATGATGTCGTACGGATCGGCCATTACATCGGTGATGGCGCGCAGCCGCTGCATGCCTCTATCCACAGCGATGGCTGGCGCGGGGACAATCCCAGGGGCTACACCACCGACCGCACGATCCATAGCCGCTTCGAAAGCCAGTTCGTCGACATGATCGGTCTGACCGAGCAGCAGGTTGCCAGCAATGTCGCGCCGGTGGCGCGCCAGGGTGGCGATCTGTTCGACACCGTGCTGGTATTTCTGGACGACAGCGCCGCCAACATGGAGCGTGTGTACCAGCTGGAAAAGCAGGCTGCTTTTGCAACGCCCGAGTCCAAGTCCGCGCGCGACCTGGTCTATGCCCGCACCGGGGCAGGGGCCAGCATGCTGCGCGATATCGTGACGCGCGCCTGGGCCGAATCGGCAAGTCCGCCCGTCCGTCCGGCCACAGACCCGCTCGACCCGAAGAACCCGGCTTACAATCCCGAAACCGGGTCGGCACCCGCCCATTGATCGCATGGCGGGCGGGCGATCACCATGTGCGCAGCACTTGCAGCGCCACCTACCGGCCCGACCCGGCCCGCCAATCCGCCGCCACCGATCATCGGCCGCCGATTGCGCGCATCCGGTTTTGCAGAACGTGCTAATGGCGCGCCAGTTCAGGCTGGACTGGATGGTGTTGGCTGGCCACGGCGGCCCGCGTCATTCGCAACTGAATTTCGAAAAGGCCCGGCCCGACGTGGTTGCAGCCCCCGCCGAGCTACCGGGACTGGTGCTGTTGCGTGGCTGGCCCAAGGTGCGATCCCTACCGGCTCGCTGATCTGCTTCGCCAGCTCCTGGATGCTATTTCAATGCCTCGCGACGATCTCAAAAGCTGGCTGGGGTGGCAGGATTCGAACCTGCGAATGCCGGTACCAAAAACCGGTGCCTTACCACTTGGCGACACCCCAATGCCGTGCTCGCGGCGCTGTTTCAGGCTGAGGGGCCGGGGCAGCGCGGGAGCGGCCTATATACGGAAAAGGCGCGGGCCGCCAAGCGCCTTTTTGGGGCGCTGGCGGTGCCTGTGTCTCATCATGCGATACGGTGGACCCAGCCGTGCGGATCGGCAGCGTCGCCGCGCTGGATCGATACCAGGGCAGAGCGCAGGCTGGCGGTCACCGGGCCCGACTGGTTGCCGCCGATCGTGAAGCTGCCGTCTGGGAACTTCACCGTGCCGACGGGCGTCACCACTGCGGCCGTGCCGCAGGCGAAGGTCTCGCGCAGCTTGCCGCTCTCCGCATCTTGCTGCCACTGGTCGATCGAATAGGGTTCCTCGCGCACGGTCAGGCCCTGCGCGCGGGCAAGATCAATGATCGAATTGCGGGTGATGCCGGGCAGGATCGTGCCGGTGAGCGGCGGGGTGACGATGCTGCCGTCCTCGAAGACGAAGAACAGGTTCATGCCCCCCAGTTCCTCGACCCATTTGTGCTCTGCCGCATCGAGGAACACGACCTGGTCACAGCCTTGCGCGGTGGCTTCGGCCTGCGCGACAAGGCTGGCAGCATAGTTTCCGCCACATTTGGCCGCGCCCGTGCCGCCGGGGGCAGCGCGGGTATAATGCTGCGATACCCAGATGGTGACCGGCGCGATGCCGCCCTTGAAATAGGCGCCCACCGGCGAGGCGATGGTGATGAACAGATATTGCCTGGCGGGGCGCACGCCCAGGAACACCTCGCTGGCGAACATGAACGGGCGCAGATACAGCGCGCCGCCATCGACTTGGGGAAACCACTGCGAGTCGATCCGCACCAGTTGCTCGACGGCCTCGATGAACAGATCGTTGGGCACATCGGGCATCGCCATGCGCGCGGCAGATTCGTTGAAACGGCGCGCGTTGGCATCGGGGCGGAACAAAGCGGTGTTGCCGTCGGACAGCTTGTAGGCCTTCATGCCCTCGAAGATTTCCTGCGCATAATGCAGCACAGAGGAGGCCGGATCCATCGGGATCGGCGCGCGCGCGGTCACCCTGGCATCGTGCCAGCCGCCCTTGTCCACATCATACCGCACCACCACCATGTGATCGGTGAACAGCTTGCCGAAGCCGGGATCGACCAGCGCGGCATCGCGCACATTGGCAGGCGTGGGGTTGGTGGTCGGCTCGATGGCGAAGGGCAGCATGTCATCCCCTGAAAACTGCAAGGATTATGGGCGGTCGTCCGGACCCGTTCGTTGACCTTGCTGCAACGCGGGCTTGCCAAGACCTAATCGTGCTGGCAATCAAGGTCAACATGCCTGTCCCATCTTCCCCATCGGCATCCGCGCTGTTCCTGCGCGAGGATGAAATCCGCCACGGTGTCGAACTGCTGTTCTTCGGCTACACCCGGCTGACCAAGTCGATCGACGATCAGTTGGCGGTGCAGGGGCTGGGCCGCGCGCACCACCGGGCGCTGTATTTCATTGCGCGCAACCCCGACCTGACCGTCAGCCAGCTCTTGCGCGCGCTGGCGATCACCAAGCAATCGCTGGGCCGGGTGTTGACGGAACTCCAGCGCCGCGACCTGATCGAAACACGCAGCGGCGAGACCGATCGGCGACAGAAGCTGTTGCGGTTGACGGCGGCGGGAGCGACCCTGGAATCCGAGCTGTTCGAGGCACTGCGCAGCCGCCTGTCGCAAGCCTATCGCCGGGCAGGGCAGGAATCGGTCACCGGTTTCTGGCGGGTGCTCGAAGGCCTGGTGCCCGACGCGGACCGCGCGCTGCTCGCCGAACTCGGCAGCGAGCGCCGCTCTGGCTGACACTCGTGTCAGCATTTCTGCTTTGCTAATGGTATCGGTTATGCAATCAAGCTTGCAACGATAGCGAAGCAGGAGCGGACTTTGGCCAGGGCGATGATGCGCAGCGTGGTGCTGAAAGCACCGATAGACGGACTGCCGCAACCCGATGATTTTGCGCTGGTCGAGGCCGAGATCCCGGCGCTTGCAGATGGCGAATTCCTGATCGAACACCGCATTGCCTCGGTCGATCCGGGCGTGCGATCGCGCCTGCACGCCACCGGTGCCAGCTATGCGCCACCGATTCCGCCGGGCGGCACCATCGACGGTTTCATGGTCGGGCAGGTCGTCGAAAGCGGCAACGCGCGTTTTCCGGTCGGCACCTGGGTCACGGGCAGCGGCGGCTGGACCACGCACAGCATCGGCAATGGGCGCGGCTATGTGATGCCGATCGCCGACAATGGCCTGCCGCGCTCGCTGTGGCTGGGCGTGCTGGGCATTCCGGGCATGACCAGCTGGTTCGGGTTGAAACGCGTGGGCGCGATGCGCGAGGGCGCGCATGTGCTGATCACCTCTGCCGCCGGTGTCGTCGGTGCGACTGCAGGCCAGCTCGCGCGGGCCTGGGGCGCGGCGAGCGTCACCGGTATCGCGGGCGGCCAGGACAAATGCGACTGGCTGGTCGAGGCGTGCGGCTTCGATGCGGCGATCGACTACAAGGCGGTCGATGATCTCGACGCCGCCATCGCTGCGGCCTGCCACAAGGGCGTGGACATATTGTTCGACAATGTCGGCAATGCGATGATCGACCGCGTGTTGCCGATGATGCGGCTGAACGGCAACATCGTCGTCTCGGGCCAGGTCGCCGACTATAACGTGCCGCTGGGCGAGCGGGCAGGGATCACCAACACCGGCGAGTTCATCGCCAAACGGCTGACGATGCGTGGCATCCTGGTGTTCGATGACATTCCGCAGTTTGCGGCCGCGCAGGCCGAAATGGGCGCGATGATCGGCGATGGAAAGCTGGTGTATCGCGAAGAGCAGTTCGACGGTCTGGGAGCGATGCCCGAGGCGTTCTGCGGGCTGTTTACCGGCGCCAGCTTTGGCCGCCGTCTGGTGCGATTGGGAGAGTTTTGATGAGCCAGCATTTCCGCATAGAAGACCAGAGCTACAGCCGCTTCACCTTCGAGCGCGATGGCCGGGTGTTGAGCGCCATCATCACTTCGGATCATCCGGTCAACGGCGTCGACGGGCCGATGCACGACGAACTGGCGCGGGTGTTCACCGACCTGCAGCGCGACAGCGACAGCGACATCATCGTGCTGACCGCCAAGGGCAGGGCCTTTTGCGCGGGCGGGGATTTCGAATGGTTCCAGCAGCAGATCGACGATCCTGCGAGCTTCCGCGCCATTGCCTGGGATGCCAAGCGCATCGTCTCCAGCCTGCTCGAGATGGAAAAGCCGATATTGTGCCGGTTGAATGGCGCGGCGGCGGGGCTGGGGGCGACGATTGCGCTGCTATGCGACATCATCGTGGCGGACGAAAAGGCGCTGATCGGCGATCCGCATGTCAAGGTGGGGCTGGTCGCGGGCGATGGCGGCGCGCTGATCTGGCCGCAGCTGATCGGCTATGCCCGCGCCAAGGAGCTGCTGATGACCGGCGACATGCTGACCGCGACCGAAGCCAAGGCCTTGGGGCTGATCAACCATGCGGTGCCGGGCGACCAGCTCGACGCCAAGCTCGGCGAGATCATCGCCAAGCTGCAGGGCAACCCCAAATGGGCGGTGCGCTGGACCAAGAGCGTCACCAACATTCCGCTGCGCGCTCTCGCTGCGCAGATGATGGATGCGGCGATCGGCTGGGAGAGTGTCTCGAACTATCTGGGCGACCGGCGCGAGGCGGTGGCGGCGATGGCCGAGAAGCGCGCACCCAGGCTGACGGGGGAGTAAGGGGAGTGGCGCTGACCAATTGTCGTCATCCTGAACTTGTTTCAGGACCCATCGTGCCCCAGGCACCGAAGCCGCGCGGGGAGAAATGGGCCCTGAAACAAGTTCAGGGTGACGCATTCGAGAGGGCGGAATGACCCTCCAGACCTTTACCGACGAGCCCGATCATGTCAGCGCCCTGCGTGCGACGATCCAGCGGTTCGTCGCCGAGCATGCCCCGCGCGAGGCGCGGCAGGCGTGGGACAGGGCGGCGCATTGGCCGCGCGATGTCTATGCCAGGCTCAACGAACTGGGCCTCACCGCGCTGACCGTGCCGGAAGAATTCGGCGGGGCAGGGCAGGATCTGGTCGCCGCGATCGCGGTGATCGAGGAACTGGCCGCTGCAGGGCCGTGTCTGGCGGGGCCGTTCATCCACACCAGCTTTTACGGCGGCATGAACCTCAGCGAGAACGGATCGCCCGAGCAGAAGGCCGAATTCCTGCCGCGCCTCGCCAAGGGCGAATTGTTCTTCGCCTATGGCCTGTCCGAGCCCAATGTCGGCGGTGATCTCGCCAGTGTCGAGACGCGCGCGGTGCGCGAGGGCGACGAGATTGTTATTAACGGGGCCAAACGCTGGTGCACCGGTGCGGACTGGGCGGATTACATTTATTGCCTGGTCCGCTCGGGCCCGGCGGAAGAGCGCTACAAGAACCTGTCGTTCGTGCTGGTGCCGACCAGGGCCCCCGGCGTGTCGATGCAGGATATCGAACACGTCAACCTGCGCTACACGCACAGCCAGGACGTGTATTTCGACAACGTTCGCCTGCCGGCATCCGCGATCGTCGGCGGCGAGGCGATGTGGAACAAGGGCTGGAAGCTGCTCGCGGGGCGCGCGCTCGATGTCGAGAAGCTCGAGATTTCCGCCGTGGCTCTGGGCATCGCGCGCGCCGCGATCGACGAGGCCTGGGCCTATGCGCAGGAGCGCGAGCAGTTCGGCAAGCCGATCAGCCAGCATCAGGCGATCCGCCACAAACTGGTCACCGCGCGTACCAAATGGCATGCGGCGCGGCACATGCTGTATCACGCCGCATGGCTGGCGCACGAGGGGCGCCCCTGTTCGGTCGAGACCAGCATGGCCAAGTTGTTTGTCGCCGATACGGGCGTGGAGATCGCGCTCACCTGCCAGCAGGTGATGGGTTCCTATGCGCTGAGCGATGCCTATGAGATGGAGCGGCATGTCCGCGACCTGCTGGGCATGCCGATCGTCGGCGGATCGAGCGACATGCAGCGCAACAATCTGGCGAGCCTGATGCGGCTTTAGGGCTGGCGATTTAACGGGGTTTGGGAAAAAGTCATGCAACCACTCGAAAGCATCCAGCCGCTGGGCCATGCCATTTCCATCCTGCTGCCGGGTATCGCCGCGCGTGCGGACGAGATCGAGGCGGCGCGGCGGCTGCCCGCCGATATCGCGCAGCAGTTGGCGAATGCAGGCGCCTTCAACATCCTGCGGCCGCGCAGCCTGGCGGGGCTGGAGCTGTCGCCTATGGACATGATGGGCGTGCTGCACGCCGTCGCCCGGGCCGAAGCGAGCACCGGCTGGTGCGCGATGATCGGATCGACGACTGCGCTGAACGCGGCGTATCTGGCGCACGATGTGGCGAAAGAGATCTATTGCGACCCGCATTCGATCACCGGCGGCGTATTTGCGCCGATGGGCCGGGCCGACGACAAAGGTGACCATTATGTCGTCTCGGGCCGCTGGCAATGGGGATCGGGCAGCGCCAATTGCGACTGGCTGTCGGGCGGGGCGATGATCTTCAAGGACGGAGAACTGCAGCGTTTCGAAAACGGCGCGCCCTACCACCGGATGATGATGTTCCCGGCGGACCAGGCCGAATTGCTCGATACCTGGCATGTGATGGGAATGAAGGGCACGGGTTCGGGCGACTTCGCCGTCAAGGACATCATCGTGCCCAAGGAGCGCAGCGTCTCGCTGATCGCCGACAAGCCGGTCGAGCAGGGCCCGCTCTACCAGTTCCCGATCTTCGGCCTGCTGGCCTTGGGTGTCGCTTCGGTGGCTTTGGGCAATGCGGCAGGCGCGATGGACGAGATCAAGGCGCTAGCCCGCGCGAAGAAGCCGCAGGGCGGGCAGCGCAGCCTGGCCGAGCGCGGCGTGGTGCAGACCGAACTGATGCGCGCTGAAGCGAAGCTGGGCGGGGCAGAGGCGTATCTGCGCGAGAGCGTCGAAAAATGCTGGGAAGGCGCCACGACACGCGGTGCACTCTCCGCCGATGAGCGCGCGCTGCTGCGTCTGGCGGCGACCTTTGCCACCGAAACGGCGGCCGATGTCGCCAAGACCGCGTTCACCATCGGCGGCGGCAGCGCGGTCTACATGACCAGCACCCTGCAACGCCGCTTCCGCGATGCCCATGTCGCCACGCAGCACATCGCGACGGCGAGCAGCGTGTATGAGCTTGTGGGACGCGTATCGCTGGGTCTGCCGACGGATTTGGCGATGCTGTGAGGTTGATCGCGGGGCCTTCGACAGGCTCAGGCTGAGCGGGCTCGGGTGATATTTCGCCTTTTATCCAACTCATTCACCACCTTCCGCTCAGCCTGAGCCTGTCGAAGGCCCCGCGCAGTCGGCTGCCGAAGAAGGATGACCTTCCTGCCGCTCCCATCGAGGGGGAGGGCTTATGGAATCGTTGATTAGTTCGCCCCCACCGAATCGCGCACGACGGCAATCCCCGCCTCGCGCTGGCGCTTCAGCTCCTGCTTCAGCTTCACCGGGTCCTCGGCGACGATGAAGCCGAAGCTCACCCCGCCTTCCTTGCCGATCGTCGCGTGGTGCAGCTTGTGCGCCTGGACCAGGCGCTTGGCATAGCCGCTCTTGGGCACCCAGCGGAAATAGCGCTGATGGACCAGGCCGTCATGGATCAGCGTGTAGATCGCGCCGTAGATCATTACGCCGATGCCCATCCAGGTCGCCGGCTCCCACAGCCACGCTCCGATGATGAACAGGCTGATCGACAGCGCCGACCCCACGATGGCGTAGAGGTCGTTCTTCTCGAGCAGGTTGTCGTGCGGCTCGTGATGGTCGCGGTGCCAGCCCCAGCCCCAGCCGTGCATCACGTATTTATGGCTCCACCACGCCACGAATTCCATGAACGCGACGGAGGCGACAACGATGCCGAGGTTGATCAGAGCTTGCATGCCACCAGAATAGGCGCATTCGCATGCCGATTGAAGAGGTCATATTGTCCTGGTTGCATTGGCAACCAAATCCGCGCTGGATTTGCCTTGCCGCATCTGCCAATCGGCCTGCAAAGATCGGTCAAAAGGGGTAATTTGCGCGATGGCTCTGGCAAAAACGCTCTACGAGAAAATCTGGGATGCGCATGTCGTCGATCAGCGCGACGATGGCACCGCGATCATCTTCATCGATCGCCACCTCGTGCACGAAGTGACCAGCCCGCAGGCGTTCGAGGGACTGCGCATGGCCGGACGCAAGGTGCGTCGGCCGGATCTGACGCTCGCCGTGCCCGATCACAATGTGCCCACCACCGCGCGGGTCGATGCCGCGGGCAACCGTCTGCCGATCGCCGACCCCGAAAGCCGCGCGCAGCTCGAAGCGCTGGAGCGCAACGCGCCCGCGTTCGGCGTGCCCTATATCGAGGCGACCGACATTCGCCAGGGCATCGTCCATGTCATCGGGCCCGAACAGGGCTTCACGCTTCCCGGCTGCACCATGGTGTGCGGCGATAGCCACACCGCCGCGCATGGCGCGCTGGGCGCGCTGGCGTTCGGCATCGGCACGTCCGAGGTCGAGCACGTGCTGGCGACGCAGACGCTGCAGCTCAAGCGGTCGAAATCGATGGAAATCCGCGTCGAGGGCGACCTGCCGCCGGGCGTCAGCCCCAAGGACCTGATCCTGCACATCATCGGCCAGATCGGCGCTGCCGGTGGCACCGGCCATGTCGTCGAATATCGGGGCCGCGTGTTCGAGCAGATGTCGGTCGAAGGACGGCTGACGATCGCCAACATGTCGATCGAGGCGGGCGCACGCGCCGGTCTGATCGCGCCGGATTATACGACATTTGCCTATCTGAAAGGTCGCCCGATGGCGCCCAAGGGGGCCGATTGGGACGCGGCGGTCGCTTATTGGCGCACGCTGCACACCGATCACGGCGCACAGTTCGACAAGAGCGTTGTCATCGACGCCGCCGATATCGCGCCTTCGGTTACCTGGGGCACAAGCCCTGAAGACGTCGTGCCGATCACCGGCATGATCCCCGATCCCGAAAGCTTTGCCGATGCGTCCAAGCGCGCCGCTGCGCAGAAATCGCTCGATTACATGGGGCTGTCTGCAGGCACGCCGCTCACCGAAGTCCCGGTCGAGCATATCTTCATCGGCAGCTGCACCAACAGCCGCATCGAGGATCTGCGTGCCGCAGCGGCCGTGCTGAAAGGTCGCCGCAATGCGCCAGGCATCAAGTCTGCTCTGGTCGTGCCGGGCTCTGGCCTGGTCAAGCGCCAGGCCGAGGACGAAGGGCTAGACCGCATCTTCATCGAAGCAGGCTTCGAATGGCGCGAGCCGGGCTGCTCGGCGTGTCTGGGCATGAACCCCGACAAGGTACCCGCTGGCGAGCGCTGCGCCTCGACCTCGAACCGCAATTTCGTCGGTCGCCAGGGTCCTGGCGCGCGCACCCATCTGGTGTCGCCCGCCATGGCTGCCGCTGCGGCGGTCACCGGGCGGCTCAGCGACGTTCGCGCGCTGGTCTGATCGAACAGGGGCTTGCCGCAGCGGCCAGGCTGGCCGACGATGCGGCAAGACCTGCAACAGGAGTGCAATTCAAATGCGCAAGTCGATGTTCTGCCTGGCAATCGCCGCCAGCCTGTCTGTCTTCACCCCCGCTGCCGCGCAGCAGGCGGATATGCAGCTGTGGCGACTCGATTGCGGTTCGGTCGCGGCCAACGACCTCAACGCCTTTTCCGACACGCAGGCCTATACCGGCCAGTCGAAGCGGCTGGCTAGCAGCTGCTACCTGATCCGCCATGGCACAGACTATCTGCTGTGGGATACCGGGCTTCCTGCCGCGATGAAGGGCAAGCCGCTCGACCCCAAGGCGGCGATGGATGCAACCGTGACCGCGACGATCAAGGAGCAGCTGGCGCAGATCAACGTTGATCCGGCGCAGATCAAATATGTCGGTGTCAGCCACTATCATTTCGATCATATCGGCCAGCTTGCCGATTTTCCCGGAGCCACGCTCCTCGTCGGCAAGCAGGACTGGCAGGTGGTGACCACCGATCCGGCCAGCTATGGCGCGGATCCCAAGCCGTTCGAGCCCTGGATCAAGGGTGGCAGCAAGGTGGAAGCAGTCGCGAACGACAAGGACATCTTTGGCGACGGCTCGGTCACGATGCTGCGCCTGCCGGGCCATACGCCCGGACACAACGGCCTTCTGGTGCGATTGAAGGGCAAGAAGGCCATGCTGCTGACCGGTGATCTGGCGCATTTCAAGGAGAATTACTCCAGTAACGGTGTGCCCACCTTCAACTTCGATCGGGCGCAGACGCTGGCTTCGCTTGACCGGTTCAAGAAACTGGCCGACAATCTCAATGCGACAGTCATCATTCAGCACGAGCCGGCCGACATCAAGAAGTTGCCGGCATTTCCCCAAGCGGCGGAGTAACAGAACGTGACCAAGGACAAGAAAAGCGGCTGGTCCAACCAGGCCATGGCCGGGGCAGCCGTAGGGTCGGCGGCGCTCGCTGCGGCCCTGCTGTACGTCGGCAAGCAATTCACCAAGCCCAAGACCGATGCGCCAGCCAAGCCGGAAGAACCCGGCGCCGAAGCGACCGAGGGCCCCCATGCAACCGATTGAGCGTGTCGAGGGCCGGGCCATCCCGTTTGGCCGCAAGAATGTCGATACCGATATCATCATCCCGGCGCAGTGGCTGAAGACCATCAGCCGCGAGGGCCTCGGTCAGGGCGCGTTCGAATCGGTGCGCGCCGAACCCGGCAATATCTTCGACGATCCCGAGTTCGCCCGTGCGCCGATCCTGATCGCGGGCGACAATTTCGGTTGCGGGTCGAGCCGCGAACATGCCGCATGGGCGTTGATCGATCTCGGCATCACGGCGGTCATCGCCCCCAGCTTTTCGGACATCTTTTCCAGCAACGCGTTCAAGAACGGCATCCTGACCGTCGTGCTGCCGCAGGAGGCTGTCGATCGGCTCATGGAGGTCGCGGCGACCGACCCGATCCATATCGATCTGGAAAGCCAGACCGTCACCACGCCGTTTCAGGACCGTTTCACCTTCGAGATCGACCCGTTCCGCAAGACCTGCCTGATGCAGGGGCTCGACGAAATCGGCCTGACCTTGGGCAAGGCAGACGCGATCAGCGCCTATGAGCAGCAAGTCAGCGCGCAGCGCCCGTGGCTGGTGCCCGCAACCGCCTGAACCCGTTGATCCCGCGAAGACGGGACGGCGGCCCATCAAACAGAAACATGGAGAGAGCCTGAAATGAAAGCCCTTTTGTCGACTGCCCCCGGCGGACCCGATACGCTGGCGATGACCGAAATCGACGCGCCGCTCGCCGGCTCCGGCGAGCTTCTGGTCGCGGTGAAGGCGTGTTCGATCAACTTCCCCGACGCGCTGATCATCAAGGACATGTATCAGCTCAAGCCCCAGCGTCCGTTCGCACCGGGCAGCGAGATTGCAGGGATCGTCGAAGCGGTGGGCGAGGGCGTGTCCGGCTGGGCAGTGGGTGATCGCGTCATTGCGGGCACGGGCTTTGGCGGCCTCGTTGAAAAGAAGGTCGTAGCAGCAGCGGGCGCGTACAGGCTGCCCGATCAGTTCAGCTTCGAACAGGGCGCATCGCTGCTGATGACCTATGGCACCTCGATCCACGCGCTCAAGGATCGCGGCCATATCAAGCCCGGCGATACGCTGCTGGTGCTAGGAGCTGCAGGCGGCGTGGGTCTTGCCGCTGTGGAACTCGGCAAGGCCTATGGCGCGCGCGTTGTGGCGGGCGTTTCCAGCGAGGCGAAGGCACAGGCCGCGCGCGAATCGGGCGCGGATGAGGTGGTGGTCTATGGCCGCCAGCCGTTCGACAAGGACCAGTCCAAGGCCCTGGCGAATGCCTTCAAGGATGCGGTCGGCCCCAATGGCGCGGATATCGTCTATGATGCGGTCGGCGGCGATTATAGCGAGCCTGCAGTGCGTGCGATGGCATGGGAAGGCCGCTTTCTGGTGGTGGGCTTCCCGGCTGGCATCGCCAAGCTGCCGCTCAACCTCACGCTGCTCAAGAGCTGCGATGTCTGCGGCGTGTTCTGGGGCGCTTTTGCCGCGCGCGAACCGCAGCGCAACGCTGCCAACATCGCCGAACTGTTCGACCTTTGGGCGGCGGGCAAGATTTCCCCGCGCATTTCGGAAACCTTCAGCTTCGAAAATGCACCGCAGGCGATTGCCCGGCTTGAAAACCGTGAGGCCATCGGCAAGCTTGTCGTGACGATGTAACCAGCAGGATCGTGCGGTTTCGCGCTTGCCGCTAGGGCGTGCTGGCCCTATGCGCTAACGCCAGACCTGCATGACCAACCCAGTTTTTGACCAATGAAGGGCCGACATGAACAGTTTCACTGATCGCGAACGCGCGTTCGAAGCCAAGTTTGCAGCCGACGAAGACCTTCAGTTCCGCATCACCGCGCGGCGTAACCGCCTGGTCGGCCACTGGGCCGCACAGCAGATGGGCCTGACGCCCGAAGAGACCGAAGCCTATGCCAAGTCGGTCGTTCAGGCCGATTTCGAAGAGGCCGGCGATGAGGACGTGATCCGCAAGCTGCTGGGCGATCTGGTATCGGCCGGTGTCGATATCGACGAGATGGGCGTGCGCACCGCGCTGGAGGCCCAAATGGTCGAGGCACGCCGCCAGTATATCGAAGAGGCGAACTGAGCCATGCCGATGGCCGCCGCCGATATCGAGGCTCTGATCAAGGCAGGCATCCCCGATGCCGACGTCACGATCACCGATCTGGCGGGCGATGGCGACCATTATGCCGCGCATGTGGTGGCTGAAAGTTTTCGCCCGCTGACGCGCGTTGCCCGGCAGCGCGCCGTCTATGCCGCGCTGGGTGGCCGGATGGGCGGAGAACTGCATGCCTTGCAACTGACCACGGCTCTTCCCAGCTAATTGGCATGATCTGCATATTCACGGAGCTGAACCCATGACCGACACCGCCAACGCGCGCATCGCTGAAATCGTCCAGGCCAACGACGTCCTGCTGTTCATGAAAGGTACGCCGCTGTTCCCGCAGTGCGGCTTTTCGAGCAAGGCCATTGCCATTCTCGACCATCTGGGCGTGGATTACGAGAGCGTCGATGTCCTGCAGGACATGGAAATCCGCCAGGGCATCAAGGAATTTTCCGATTGGCCGACCATTCCCCAGCTCTATGTGAAGGGTGAATTCGTCGGCGGATCGGACATCATGATGGAAATGTTCGAAGCCGGTGAGCTTCAGGCGATGATGCAGGAAAAGGGCCTCGTCGGCGCGGGCTGACCTGACCCAAGACCCTCCCCCAAGGGGGAGGGTTTTTCCTTACCTCGCGGCCGCAAGCCGCGCATCGCGTGAACGCCTCACGCTATCCCCGCAGAAGATCGCCACCGCGCTCCAGATGAGCGCAAAGCAGATCGCATGCGCGCGAGTAAACGGTTCGTCATAGACGAACACGCCCAGCACGAACTGGATAGTCGGGCCGATGAACTGGATGAAGCCCAGCGTCGAGAGCGGCATCTTGCGTGCAGCGCTGGCAAACAGCAGCAGCGGCAGTGTCGTCATCACGCCGCCCGCGATCAGAAACGCATCGGTATATCCTGAATAGCCAAAGCCCGGCGTCGGGTCGTACAGCGCCGCCCAAAGGGCATAGCCGATCGCCAGCGGCAGCATCAGCGCGGTTTCGCAGGCAAGGCCCGGCAGCGACCCCACCGGGGCCATCTTGCGGACCATGCCATACAGCCCGAAGGTGGCTGCTAGGGACAGGCTGATCCAGATCGATGCCAGCGACTCGCTGGCCAGCACCAGCACGCCCGCAGCGGCCAGCGCGATCGCGACCAACTGCGTGCGGTTCATTTTTTCGCTGAAGAAGACGACGCCCAGCGCCACGTTGATCAGCGGGTTGATGTAATAGCCAAGGCTGCCGGCCAGGATATGGTTGTTGGCGACCGCCCAGATGTAGATCAGCCAGTTTGCCCCGATCAGCGCGGTGCTCGCCAGCATGAACCGCCGGGTCCGGGGATCGGAAATGGCCGTGCGGAACTCGCCGAGGCTCTTGCGCACCCACAGGATCGCCAGCACCAGGATGACCGACCACACGACGCGGTGTGCGACGATCTCCGCCGGGGATATGCCCTGCAGCTGTTTGAAGAACAGCGGCATGAAGCCCCAGATGGTGTAGGCGCCCACCGCTTCGGGCAGGCCCTTCAATCGTTCGCTATCACCGCTCATCGCGGCGAATTAGAGAATGCCGCCGCCCAGAGATAGCCGGATAATGCAGATCACCAGCACAATCAGGCACAAATTGCGCCCGGTGTTGCTGCTGGACAGAAATCCGAGCAGCACGCCGAGCAGCGCAATCGGCACGATCAGCCAGTTGAGCGCACCCAGCAGGGGTATGAAGGCAGGGATCGCGAGCAGCAGCGCGACGACCCCGATGATGATGGAAAGAATGTTCAGCATGTGTCTTATATGGATAAGACAGCGCAAGGTTGCAAGCAAAACAACGGCTCGTCGCGCCAGAACCTCGGTTCGACCTCATATGGCCCCGATTCAGCACCGTTGTATTCTGTTCATGAAACCGGGGGCGAGGATGAATGTTGTTAGCGTTGAGCCGGGACAAACCGCCCGGAGCAATCAGTGGAGATACCATCATGTTGAACCTTGCCCTTGCCAGTGCAGCTGCCCTGTTGAGCCCGGCGCCTGCCCCCGCCCCCGTGCTTGCATTGCCGACGACCTTCCAGACGCAGGAAGTTGCCCAGTTCGACCGTGGCGAGCGCCGCGCCTATCGTGAAGGCCGCCGCGATGCGCGCCGCCAGGCGCGCTATGAGGGCCGCTACTGGCGTGGCGATGACGGCCGTTATCGCTGCCAGCGCAGCAACGGCACCACCGGCCTGCTGGTCGGTGCAGGTGTCGGCGCGCTGCTGGGCAATGAGATCGCCGGCCGTGGTGACAAGACGCTGGGTGCCGTTATCGGTGGCCTGGGCGGTGCAGCCGCAGGCCGCGCCATCGATCGCAGCCGGGTCAGCTGCCGCTAAGCTTTGATACGCACTACCCTTGCATCATGCGAAAGGGCCTCTTCCGGCAACGGGAGGGGCCTTTTTGTATCGGGAACACGGGGGAGGCGGGGGTCAGGTCAACTCTTCGGCCAGCCGGTCGATATCGGCATCTTCGCGCACGATCCGCCAGCTGTCGGGGTGGCGGGTATCGATCAGCACGACCCCCTTCTTGGGGCAGATATCGACGCAGGGGACTTCGATCACCCCGAGCCTGGCCTTGCGCCCCTTTCCGCCCGGCAGTCTCCGCTTGAGAGCCTTGGCGAGCGAGGGGTCGCCTTCTGGCCCGAAGCTGGCTTTTGCGCGCTTCTGGCATTTCTTGCACACAAGGATCGCATGCGACCAGTTGGCGCGAATTTCGCTTTTCATGGGGAAGCAGATAGGGACAGGCAGAGACGTTTACACGCCCTTCCAGGTCTTTCTTTCCTCGGCGCTACGCAGCACCGCATAGGCCGCCTGGATCGCCTGGAACCGCTGGGCGGCGTCCTTGTCGTTCTGGTTGGTGTCGGGATGGTTGGCCTTGGCTAGGCGACGATAGGCCTTCTTGATCTCGTCGAACTCGCTATGCGCATTGCATTCCAGCACATCGAGCGCGCGCATCTCGTCGCGCGAACGGCTGCCATCGCCAGAGCCCGCCCATTCGTTGAACACCGATTCGCGATAGCCAGAGGTATCACGCTTTTCCTCGGCGGCGCGTGCTGCGGCCTCTTCCTTGTCGAGCCCGGCGAAATAGTCCCAGCCCTGGTTGTATTCAGCTGCGTGCTTTTCGCAGAAATACCAGCGGTCGGGGCTGTTGGGCGATTTGGGCGCGGGGCACTTGCCCGCTTCGGTGCAATTGTGCCGGTCGCACAGGCGCACGGTCTGCGCCTCGCGCGAAGACCCGTAGCCGCGCCAGCGCGGGAATCCCCAGTCCGTGGATCGTCTGCCTGCCATGCGTGTCATCTAGCGATGCTGGGCGGGCAGGGCTAGTCCCCTGCTGGGTAACGTGGGGTTTGCCCGAAGGCGGGGGTCAGAACACCAGGCTGCCACGGCGCTCTGCAAACAGCCATATGCCGTCGTGCAGTTCCAGGCGATCGTGAAAATCGCCCACCAGCGTCTTGTCGGCCATGTACAGCACGACATAGCTGTGCGCCCGCGCCTCGGTGTCTGAAATGATGTCGACAATCGTGTTCGCCATCACATGCCGGGTGACGCGTTTGGGGCGGTCGCGAAAGAACGCATGGATATTGTCGCGGCCGATCACCGGAGCATCGGGCTCGCTGGGCCGGGCAAAGCTGCCGCCGGCGGTGAACATCGCCGCCAGCCCATCGGCATCATGGGCGTCGTTGAGCATGGCGAACCGCCGGATCTGCAGTTCTATGGCCCATGCAATGTCGTTCATTTTCGGTTTCCTCGGCTGACAGAGCTTTCCCCTTATCGACCGCCAATGTCGTTTGTCGAACGCTAAGGGTCTTGAAAGGATTGATCGGCTAGCTATCTCGCGTCTGCAGCATAGATTGCATATCAAGACGTTTCTTAGGATTTTCCGCAATGAGCCGCCAGCTGATGTTTTCTGCCATGCTGTCCATCGCCATGATGGCAACCTACGTGCTGGGTTCGCAGGCGTATGCCGGCGATGATGCAGCCCAGGATTTTGCCGAGTGCACGCTCGATGAGCTCGAACAATCGCCAGCCGCCGTCGATTATTCGGTGCCGTCGAAGCTGGTGCTGGCTGCGCTGTGAGCTTCGCGCGTCACCGCGGCTGAATTCAGAAAAATTGCCAGAGGGTCTGTAAGCCGGGTTCTGTCCTGACCGTTGCCGGTCATGGGCAGCCATTCCTCTAGGCGGGGCATTGCTGCACCGCTCAAGCAACCAACCCGGGCGGCAAGGGGCCGAAACACCCCTGGGACGCGCCTCTGCAAGCAGAAACCGTATCGCCAAATCCGCCCCTATTCGGTCTTGCTCCGGATGGGGTTTACCATGCCGCGAACCATTGCTGGCCGCGCGGTGCGCTCTTACCGCACCCTTTCAATGTTACCGGGCCGAAGCCTTGGCAACCTGCTTTCTGTTGCACTGTCCCTGGGGTCGCCCCCGCCGGGCGTTACCCGGCATCCTTGTTTCGTGGAGCCCGGACTTTCCTCGCGCCATTTGCATGACCCGCGGCTGCCCGACCCTCTGGCAGAAGCGGCCCTAGCGGCGAACCTGCCTGAACGCAATCAGCGGTAACGGCCCGCGTCGCGGTCCAGCAGCAGCGAGAACAGGATGGCGCGGCATTCGCCATCGACCTCGCCGGTGATCGTGCCGGGGCGCCAGCGGCGCTGGAATGCGGTCGTGGCGGCGCGCCCATCGGAAATGTCATAGCCGAAGCGTTCGAGCGCGAGCAAAAACGCGCCGTCGCTCCAGTACGGATCGACCAGCCGCCCGTCGGGGATCGGCAGCGCCAGGCGCACCCGCGCCAGCCTTTGCCAGTCGAACAGTTCGCCCGGATCCTGCTTGCGCGCGGGCGCGACATCGCTGTGCCCCACCACGTTCGCGCGCGGGATGCCGTGGCGATCGACGATCTCCGCCACCAGCGGGATCAGCGCCGACATCTGCTCTTCGGGGAAGGGGCGATAGCCGAACTCGTGGCCGGGATTGACGATCTCGATGCCGATGCTGGCGCTGTTGACGTCGGTGATGCCGCGCCAGTGCGCGCGGCCTGCGTGCCAGGCGCGGTTGGCCTCATCGACCATGCGGATGATCTGGCCATCTTCGGTCACGACATAATGCGCAGAGACCTTGGAATCGGGATTGGCCAGCCAGTCGATCGCCGAGGGCGCATCCTGCATGCCGGTGTAATGCAGCACCAGCATCGTGATCGGCAGCGAGCGCTCGTCAAAATTCGGTGACGGGTTGTCGATCAAGACCTGGTGCCCTCCTTCATCAGCCGCGCTTCGGCCAGCATCCGCGATCTTTGCGCGTTGCGGATGGCCACGATAGAGACGCCGACGAGCGCGATCAATCCACCTGCAATCATCAGCGGGGTGAGCGGCGTGCCGAACCACCAGGTCGCAAAGGCCACCGAGATGACAGGGGTGGGGATCGTCAGCGGACTGACCGTGGAGACGCTGTGCCGCTGAAGCAGCCAAACCATCGCGCCGTGGCCGCCGATGCTCGAGCCAAGCGCCGCGTAGATGGTCCAGGCATAGGTTTCCATGCTGAGGTGCGGCAGCATCGCCATGCCATTGGGCTCGAGCAGCAACGCGAAGGGCAGGATCACCAGCGATCCGATCAGCCCCATCCAGCCGCTGATGTTGAGCACGCCGATGCCGCCCAGATTGCGCTGGATCAGCGTCGCGATCGCCCAGATCAGCGACCCGCACGCGGAAATGGCGATCGCTGGCAACTCGCTGGCCACCTTGGGATCGAAGACCAGCAGCACCACGCCGAACAGCGCCAACAGGATGCCGATCAGGCGCGGCACGCCAATCTTTTCCTTCAGGAAAACCACCGCCAGCATCAGCGAGAAAGGCACGCCCAGTTGCCCTGCGATGGCCAGCGCGCTGACATTGGTGCTGACCTTGAGCGACAGGCCGATGGCGACATAGAACAGTCCGCCGCTGAGCACGCCCAACACGCCGATCAACCGCATCCGGCCTGGAACGATCCGCAGGAATGGAAGGCACACGACGGCGACGATCGCCTGGCGCAGAAACGCACCGGGCAGTGCGCCTGCACTGTCCACGGCAGATTTCATCGCGATGATGTTGAAGCCCCAGAGCAGCATCATCGCCACGGCCACGGCCCAGTCGAGCCGGCCAAAGCCGCGTTCGGGCGGATCAGTCAGGGACGAATCAGGCTGCATGGCCGTTGGCATAGTGCAAATGCCCGGACAGGACAGCTATTTGCTGCGTTTGCGAACAAACAGCCGGGCAAATAGATCAGTCGAAGGGGGCCGGCAGGCTGGACTTGCCGGTGCGGCCCGGCACCGCCTTGCAAAACAGCCCGCGCATCTCGCGCGTGGCGGAGAACAGATCGGTCTGGCTCAACACGGACTCGGCCGCACCCAGCATCAGCAGGCCATCATCTTCCAGCGATCGTTCCAGCTTGGCATACGCAATCGACCGCGTTTCCGGCCCGAAATACATCAGCACATTGCGGCACAGGATCACGTCGAACTTGCCGAGATCGGTACGCGGCTTGAGGATGTTTTCCTGCTGAAAGCGAACCATTTTCTGCAAGGCCGGATCGATCACCCAATCTTCCCCATCCTGCGAGAAGTAGCGCAGCATGTAATCGACCGACAGGCCACGCTGAATTTCGAACTGGCTGTAGCGGCCCGCCTTGGCGCGTTCGATGACCGTCGCCGAGATATCGGTTCCGACGATCTCAATGGTCCAGTCGGTCCATTTGTCGCGCTCGCTGTGGAACAGCATGGCGACCGAATACGCCTCCTGTCCGGTCGATGTCCCGGCGCACCATATCCGCAGCGTCTTTTGCTGGCTGCGGCGTTCTCGCAAGGTGGGAAAGGCTTCGGACCGCAACGACGCGAACAGCGCGGTATCGCGGAAGAAGAAGCTTTCGTTGTTCAACATTGCCTCAAGCGATTCCTGCAGCAGGCTTTCATTGTCCGGATCGGAAAGGACCGCGACCAGAGCGTCGAGATCGGGAATGGCATGCTGCTTGAGCAGCGGGGCGAGCGCGGTCTGGATTCGCCAGTAGCGGCTCGGCGCGATCTGCTGGCCTGTGCGCGCTTCCAGCAGCCCTGCAAGTATGCGGGTGGCGCTGGCGGCAGGGGGAGAGTGTATCATGTGTCCTCCAGCCAGCAATCGGCCATGAAGCGGGCAATTCCGGTGGGCGGCAGGATGACGCTGGCAAGGCCCGCGCGGGCAACGGCACCCGGCATTCCCCAGATCGTGCTGGATTGCACATCCTGAACGTAGATAGGGGCGCCCGTTTCAGCGAGGGCATGAGCGCCGTTGATGCCATCTGAACCCATGCCGCTGAGCATGATGCCTACACCGCTGGCGCCAAAGCACCGCGCGACCGACTCCAGCATCGGGTCGACCGAGGGCAGGTAGGCGGTATTGGGCCAGGCAGGCAGCAGCAGCATCCGGACCTGCCCGTTGTGGCGTTCCAGCCCCAGATGGGCATCGCCCGGTGCGCAGTAGATGTGCCCCCGTTCCAATTTGCCGCGATGCGTCGCAAGCCGCGCCGGGCGCAGGCCCAGGTCGTCGATATGCCGCGCGAAATGCGGCATGAATTCGGTTGGCAGATGCTGCGTGATCAAGATTGGTGCGGTGATGCGCGGGTCCAGCGCCGTCAGCAGTTCATGGATCGCGGAGATGCCGCCCGTGGAAGATCCGATGGCAATGCAGTGCAGCGGGCAGGGCGGAACAACCCGGCGGGCCAGAACCACGGGCACCGTTTCACGCCGCGTCAGCCGCGCCTCGGCCAGGAGCTGCAGCCGTGTATGAAACGCGGCGATAAAATCCTGCGGGTAAAACTGGCGATCCGGCTTGGCCAGGGTATCGCTGGCCCCCAGAGCCAGAGCCTTGATCACCACCTGATCCCCGGTACCGCAATGCGATGACAGCACCAGAACCTTGGCATCGTGGCTCGCCTCCAGCAGGTCGGGCAGGGCATCCAGACCGTCGCGGTGCGGCATCTCGATGTCGAGAATGATGATGTCGACGCCATTGTCGGCCAGATAGGCGAGTGCTGCTTCAGCCGAGGCCACGCTTGCAGCCACGCAAAAGCCGGGCAGGGCTTCGACAATCCGCTGGACGATCGAGCGCGTGACAAGGCTGTCGTCGACAATCAGCACCCGGCTGTTTGCAGCGACGGCTTCAGCCCTCCGCAGGCCAGTGCGTGCGGTGGCCAGATGTCCTGACCCTGTCATGCTATCTGCCCTCCCCCCGTCGCGCAGATCAGGCGCAGCCGACGATCTGGAGCTTGCTGTGAAGGGTCTCGCGGTCGAACGGTTTCATGACATATTCGTCTGCACCCGCTTCGATCGCTGCCTGAATGTGGCCGCGTCCGTTTTCGGTGGTGCAAAAGACAACCTTGGGGGTTGCGCCGCCTTCGACCTGACGCAACGCGCAGAGGAATTCCATTCCACCCATAACCGGCATGTTCCAGTCCAGCAGCACCACATCGGGCATCGCGCGACCGCAATGTTCAAGCGCTTCGCTGCCATCAGCGGCTTCGGAAACGGTGAAATCAAGCGTTTCAAGAATGTGCCGGGCGACCTTGCGGATCACCTTGCTGTCATCGACGACCAGACACGTTTTCATCAAAGCTGCCTCCCAGCGACATGCTTGCCGCAGTGCAAGTGTAGGGGCGATTGGTAATCAGCAGCTTAACGGAAATGCCTTTGCAGTGAACGTTCATCCGCAAAAGCCGGGTCAAGCCGCACGCCGGGTGGATGGGTTCACCAGATACTCCGGGTCGATCATGAGGTAGGTGGCATCGGCAACCTGAAGCAGTCCACGGCCAATGTCGCTCCATCCGGCGGGCAGCTGACCGGGCAGCGGCATGGCCTGGCCCGTCATCTGGACGACGTCGAGCACATCGTCGACCAGCAGCCCATAGCTGCAGCCTCCGATATTGACGACGATCGCGGGCTGGCCGGGAACGAGGTCGATCGGCTCGCCGGTCACGAAGAACTGGCAATCGATCAGCGTCAGCACGCGGCTGCGCAGCGCGAACAGCCCGGAAATGAAGGGGGCTGCAGACGGTACAGGAACCGATTCGCGGACCTTGACCACGCTGTCGACCTGGTTGGTGGGCAAGGCCACCGTTTCGCCTGCGATGACGGCGATCAGATAGAGGTTGTTCATCCCGCTTGCCTCGTCTGCCCGGCGATCAGGCGGCCCAGCAGCGCCGCGCGGTCGTAGCGATAGATGGTGTCGCAATCCTGACCCGTGCTGCTGATCGAATCGCTCAGCCGGATGATCTGGCCGCGCAAGGCAACAGGAGCGGGCGCGGCATCGCCAACGATGATGCTGATGACCGCGTCCACACCGTCATCATCGGCATCGGCAGAGGTCAGGATCGGGCGATAGCCAGCGGCGGCGACCAGTGGAGCCAGGATGTTGCGCGTCCACGGATCGTCCTGGCCGATCAGCCGGCAGGCAGGGCGCTCGGACTCGCTCGGCGCACCGCCTTGCGAGCTGAAGATCCAGTGCACGTCGAGCACTTCAAGCTGCAGATCGCCCAGCAGTGCGATCCCGCCGACCAGACCGGGCCTGGGTGCAGGCTCGACCTTGGCGGGTAGCCGGACGATATCGATCACGTCATCGACCGAATACATCAGTTGCATCCGGCCATCGGTGAGGTGGAGCAGCTTGACATGGGACTCGGCGGGCACGGCCGACAGGCCGATGACCGGACGGCTTTCGCCATCGATGCTCACCCGGACCTGCCCCGCCGCTATGGCGAGCCGATCGGTGGAAACGTCCTCGACGCGTTCGACGGCGCTCAGCGCGATCAGCCGCAAATCCCCGCTCGTCTCGCGGAACAGCAATGCCGAGCCGCCATCGGGAACGGGGGTGGCCTGCGCGTCTTCGCCTGTCGATGGATCGAGCCGTCCGCGTTCGTTGAGCTGTGCCCGGTGGGCGAGGCCCAATGGATCGAGCAGCAACATCGGGCGGCCGTTGTCGGGCAATGTCGTCCCCGCATACAGGCCGTCGGCCATGATCACCGGCGCGCCTGGCCGCACGACCAGTTCTTCGTGATCGATGACCTCTTCGACACCCAGCGCATAGCGCAGATCAGAGGCGGCGTTGACCGTGATGATGGTGCGATAGCTGCTCGAAGGATCGGGGTTCAGCTCCAGCCCCAGCAGCGTTTCCAGCGCGACATAGGGCAGGCACTCACCGCGAATATGGGCGAGGTCGCAACCGCCGACCTGCTGAATGCGGACCTGGTTGTTTGTATCGAAAAGGATTTCGCGGATTGCAGAGCGTGGCATCGCGAACTCCTGACCACCGGCCCGCACCGTCAGGCACGGGATGATGGTCAAGGTCAGCGGCACCCGCAGGATGACCCGCAGCCCCTTGCCGGGGTTGTTCTCCAGATCGATCGAACCACCGATCCGTTCGATGTTCGATCGCACGACATCCATGCCGACACCGCGACCGGAGACCGCCGTCACGCTGTCTGCTGTTGAAAGGCCGGGGGCGAAGATCAGCTCCAGCCTGGCGCGTTCGCTCAGCGCGTTGATTTCGGCTGCATTGCGCACCTTGGATGTCAGAGCGCGCGACATCAGCTTGTCGGTATCGATACCCCGGCCGTCATCGGCAATTTCGATGAGAATCTGGTTGCCCGACTGGCGCGCCGAAATGTTCAGGCGGCCTGTCTCGGGCTTGCCGATGATCCGGCGGGCCGCAGGCGATTCGATGCCATGGTCGATCGAGTTGCGGATGATGTGGGTCAGCGGATCGCGGATCATCTCGATCATCTCGCGGTCCAGCTCGACATTGTTGCCCGACGTGCGCAAATCGACCTGCTTGCCCAGGTCCGCACACAGATCCCGCACCAGCCGCGGCATCGGCGAGAAGATGCGTTCGATCCGCTGCATCCGGGTCTGGCCGATCGCGTCGCGCATATCGGCGATGCAGGCAGACAGCCGCTCGAAGGCGTTGTCCAGCGACGCGCCATTCTGCTCGTCGCGCAGGCACCGGGCAACCTCGTTGCGCGCCAGCACCATGTCCGACACGCCGTTCATCAGATGGTCGATCAGGTCGAGGGGGACGCGGATCGAGCGGATGGCTTGCCTGCGCGCTGCGCCTCTGGCGTCATCGGGCAGCGGGGCAGCCTTGGGCTGGGCGATTTCGAGAGGTTCGTCGGAGCGACCCAGTGCGGCGATCAGGTCTGCGTCGCTGCCATCGGGCAGCGCCTCGCCCGTTTCCATGACGATGATCAGCTCACCGATCCGGTCGATGACAGCCAGAACCGCATCGACCAGCGCTGCAGAAGCCTCGCGCCTGCCATCGCGGACCTGCGCCAGCACATCTTCGGCGGCATGGCTCAGCCGCTCGAAGCGCGGCAGGTTGAGGAAGCCGCAGCTGCCCTTGACCGTGTGGACGAAGCGGAAGATGCTGGCCAAACGCTCGCTGTCCTGCGGGTCCTGCTCCCAGAGCACAAGTTCGCTGGCCAACGCATCGAGCGTTTCACGGGTCTCAGCAATAAATTCCTGTACCAGGTCGTCCATCGTCACCGTCCGCATGCGCTGGGGGACGGTGTGCGCTGGATATGGTTAAGATCACGTTGCGGCCGTGAAAGACTGCACGCGGGCCTGCCCTGGCGATCAGACGCTCAGCGTCGCGCCGATGATCAGCGATTCGGGCGTGGTGGCCAGCTGGATGGTGCCGCGATTGGTGCGGGTGATGCGCTCCACCATATAGGCAGGCGCGGTGCGCGGGCTCAAGGCAGCGGCGGTGACATTGCCCTGCAACATGGCTGCCAGCGCCTCGTCGATCACCACCTTGGGGCCGGCGGCGTTGATTGCGATCTCGCAGATGCCGCCCTGTTCCTCGGCGGCGATGATCAGCTGTCCACCGCGCACCAGCCCGTCGAGCCCGATCAGCGCCAGGTTGAGCAGCACCTTGACCGCGGGCTTTGCCAGCATGGCGGTAGGCACATGCCATTGCAGCTCGACCCGCGGCTTGTCGACGACCAGCCCCTCGATCAACTGGCGCGGCTCGTTGACATCAACCTTGTCGCCAAAACCGCCCGCAGCGCCAAAAGCCAGCCGAAAGAACTTGAGCTTGTTGGCAGATGCCCGGGCGCTGTCGGTCAGCAATTCGATGCAGCGCGCGCGCATTTCCGGATCGGTTTCATCCGCCAGCAGCTCCAGGCCATTGTTCATCGCTCCGATCGGGCTCAGCAGATCGTGACACAGGCGCGAGCACAACAGGCTGGCGAGTTCGATTTCAGACAGGTCCGTGGAACTGGGCATAAGCAGGGGGTGGCCTTTGTGGCGATGATGGGACAATTGGTCGCAAGAAATGGCGCGGTGGCCGTATAGCGCCGATGTGGCGAAAAGGGTGAGCGGGTTCAAGCCTTAATGCGGACAAGCGTCAAGGCAATGGCAGGCAGGGGCGCTCATCCATCCGACAGGGTGATCGGGACCGGATCAAACGCGTCGTATAATGCGCCGCCGCTGACCGCCCGCCAGACACTGACCTGCTGGCCTGCAATGATCAGCCACAGTCTTCCATCATCCGCTGCGCTGGCGGCATCGCGCGGTGATGGTTCGCACCGGCCGTTGGGGTGCGAATGATAATGGCCGATCAGCTGCTCGCCGCCCTGCCGCATGGCGCGTTCCGCCGCAATCAGCGCGCCAGGATCGATCTCGAAACCGGTCGCCGGATCGTCGGCAACATTGGCGCATGGACGGATGGTCTGAACGCGCTGCTCGCTTCCGATCAGCAGCCCGCAGCATTCCTGCGGATGGGCAGTTGCTGCCTGTGCAACTAGCTCGACGAGGAGCGCGCTTGAAAGCTGGACCGGCATCGGCCACACGATAGCGATGAATTCAGCGCAATCCAGTGCCACCGGGATCATTCCGGAAACCGTTGCAGGACAGCGGCTGGATGCGGGCCTTGCCGTGGTCGAGCCTTCGCTGTCGCGCGAACGGATCAAGGCGCTGATCCTGGCGGGTGCCGTGATGCTCGATGGCAAGCCATCGACCCGCCCGTCGGTCAAGCTGGCTGCGGGCATGCATTACGCGATTGCCATACCGGAGGCGCGCGCGCTCGACACCGAAGCGCAGGATATCGCGCTCGATATCGTGTACGAAGACGGCGACCTGCTGGTGGTCGACAAGCCCGCCGGGCTGGTGGTGCATCCGGCGGCGGGCCATGCCGACGGCACCCTGGTCAACGCGCTGCTGCATCATTGTGCGGGCCAGCTGTCAGGCATCGGCGGCGTGGCGCGGCCGGGCATCGTCCACCGCATCGACAAGGACACGTCCGGGCTGCTGGTGGTTGCCAAGTCCGATGCCGCGCATCTGGGGCTGGCAGCGCAATTTGCCGAGCATGCGATCAACCGGCGCTATGTTGCCGTCGTGCAGGGACGGCCGGTTCCAGCCAGCGGCACCATATCCGGCAATATCGGGCGCAGCGACCACGACCGCAAGAAGATGGCTTTGGTGGGCGAGGGGCGCGGCAAGCATGCCGTCACGCACTTCACCAGCGAGGAAAAGCTCTCTGGCGCCACCCGGATCGAGTGCCGACTGGAGACCGGGCGCACACATCAGGTGCGTGTGCACCTGGCCAGCATCGGTCACGCGCTGCTGGGTGATCCGCTGTATTCGCGTCCGCCAAAAGGCTTGCGGGACCTGCTCAAAGCGGCGGATTTCCGGCGTCAGGCATTGCACGCACAGCGTCTGGGCTTTATACATCCGGTGACTGGATCTGAATGCGACTTTTTTAGTCCGATTCCGGCCGACATGGCGGAACTTTTGGATAGATTGCGTGTTTAGGTTGCAAGTCGAAATGCGATCCCCATGACGGGCGCTCCTTCGAGGCCTGCATAACGGATTGGCAGAAAGGGAAAAAATGAGCGCGACCAGAAGTGTCCCGGCAACCATCCCCGCCCTTGGCGGAGAGGCGAGCCTGAACCGCTACCTCACCGAAATTCGCAAATACCCCCTGCTCAAACCCGAGCAGGAATACATGCTCGCCAAACGCTATCAGGAACATCAGGATCCTGAAGCCGCTGCGCAGCTGGTAACCTCGCACCTGCGTCTTGTCGCGAAGATCGCGATGGGCTATCGCGGCTATGGCCTGCCGGTCAGCGAGCTGATCTCCGAAGGCAATATCGGCTTGATGCAGGGCGTGAAGAAGTTCGAGCCCGATCGCGGTTTCCGCCTTGCGACCTACGCAATGTGGTGGATCAAGGCGTCGATCCAGGAATATATCCTGCGCAGCTGGAGCCTCGTGAAGATGGGCACCACTGCGGCGCAGAAGAAGCTGTTCTTCAACCTTCGCCGGATGAAGAACAATCTGCGCGCGTTCGAGGATGGCGATCTGCACCCCGACGATGTCACGACGATCGCGACGAAGCTGGGCGTGTCCGAGACCGAAGTCGTCAACATGAACCGCCGCATGGCGATGGGGGGCGATGCGTCGCTCAACGTCTCGATGCGCGAGGATGGTGATGGCCAGTGGATGGACTGGCTGACCGACGACAGGCCGTTGCAGGACGTTGCCGTTGCCGATGCGCAGGAAGCACAGATGCGCCACGCGCTACTGGGCGAGGCGATGCAGTCGCTCAACGAACGCGAGCGGCACATCCTCAACGAGCGTCGTCTGGTTGATGATCCCAAGACGCTCGAAGAGCTGAGCCAGGTCTATAACGTCAGCCGCGAACGCGTGCGCCAGATTGAAGTGCGCGCCTTCGAGAAGCTGCAAAAGGCCATGCACCGTCTGGTGTCCGACAAGCAGATGGCGCTGGCTGGCTGAACCGGATTGCCGGGGACAGCGTTTCCCGACGGCCCCGATCCCCAAGGGTCGCACCTGTGGAAAGAAGCGGGATGGCACCACCGTCCCGCTTCTGCCGTTTTGCCCGCCTCGAAACGCCCGGTGAACGCGTGCTGGTGCACAAAACCATCTTCCCCTTTGCGCGCACAGGCATTAAGCGGGCCTCCATGGGACTATTGGCAAAGATCTTCACCTGGTGGGACGGCGCGACCGTCGGTACGCATCTGTTCAGCGCGCTGAACGGCGAAAAGGTCGGCGAAGACCATCAGGGCAACCGCTATTTCCGCTCCAAGCCCAAAAAGGGCCAGAAGGAGCGCCGCTGGGTGCTCTATAACGGCGCCAATGATGCGAGCCGCGTGCCGTCCGAATGGCACGGCTGGCTGCACAACAGCTATGACGCGATTCCCGAGAGCCATCTGCCGCCGCCGCGGATCTGGGAAAAGGATTACGTCCCCAATCTGACCGGCACGACCGGAGCCTATCGTCCCGCAGGTTCGCTGGAGCGAGGCGGCGTTCGCGCGGCAGCGACCGGCGATTACGAAGCGTGGACGCCTGAGGCGTGACGCGCGGGCGAATCATCGCCATCATCATTATCGTCGCCGCGCTCATCGGGGCGGGCGTCTATGGCGGGCTGCAATATGGCAAGCGCCTGAAGCCATCGTCCGAACGCGTGGCGCTGAAGCCTGCGGACGGTCGCAAGGCGGCACCCGCGCCGGTCCCGCTGGCCGAGGGTGATGCCACGCCGATGGCCGAGCGGGTCGCCACCATAGCCTTTCTCAACAAGCGCAACGGCGAAACCCGCGACATTGAGATGAAGCCCGGCGAATCGCGGCGCATCGGCAATGCGATCATCCGCCTGTCGGCGTGCGAGCGGACCGCGCCATGGGAACCGGTACCCGAGACCGGAGCATTCGTTCAGCTGCTGGTGCAGGACCGCGAGACACGCTCGTCCGACCCGGTCTGGAAGCGCGTCTTTTCCGGCTGGGTGTTCAAGGAATCGCCGTCGCTCAACGTTGTCGAGCATCCGATCTACGACGTCTGGGTCAAGAACTGCGCGATGGAATATCCTGGCGAGGAAGCCCCGGCAGAGGCTGAAGGCGGCGCGCCTTCACCTGCGCCCACTGCGCCTGCGCCTGCCAATGCGGCAAACCCGGCCACCAGTCCCGAATCGACGCCTGGCCCCACCACGCCTTCAACCGATACCGAATAAAGACCTGGCATCACCGGGTGCGGCCGCTGCGTCTTCGATGGGGCCAGCGGCGAATCGCTGAGCGCATCACCGAGCAGTTCCAGATAGTCGGCCTGCGGAAGCTCGATCGCGCCCATCGAGGCCAGATGCGGCGTGATGAACTGGCAGTCGAGCAGTTGAAGGCCGCCCTTGCGCATTGCAGCTACCAGGAACGCAAGCGCCACCTTGCTGGCGTCGGTCGCGCGGCTGAACATGCTTTCGCCACAGAATGCGCGACCGATTTCCACGCCATACAAGCCGCCGACCAGCTCGTCGCCCAGCCAGCATTCGATGCTGTGCGCGCGCCCCTGCCGGTGCAGCGCGAGGAAACTCGCCTCGATCGTGCGGTTGATCCAGGTCTGCTCGCGGCCCTGGGCGGATTCGGCGCACATCGCGATCACACGGCCAAAGGCGCGGTTGCAGGTGACGGTGAAGCGGTTCTGGCGCACCACCTTCTTCAGCGATTTCGAGAAACGAAAGCCATCGAGCGGCAGGATGGCGCGCATTTCGGGCTCCACCCAGAACACATCAACATCGTCGCGGGCATCGGCCATCGGGAAAATACCGATCGCATAGGCACGCATCAGCATGTTCAGATCGATGGTGACCGGGCCTGGGGTGCCGTGCATGGTCACCAATCTAGGCGCTTGTGGACCAAGATCAATCGCCATTGCTGTGCAGGGCTTTGCGATTGGCAGGCAATCGGCTAGAGCGCGGCTCCAAGTCATCAGGAGTGAAACCCATGCGTGCCGAAGGGCAGGCCCATATCGATACCATCAACGCCGCGCTGGCACTGGTCCGCAAGTTTCTGGACTGGGACCGCGCGCTGCGTCGCCTCGACGAGCTGAACGCGCGTGTCGAGGACCCGACGCTGTGGAACGATCCCAAGGCTGCAGAAGAGGTCATGCGCGAGCGGCGCAGGCTGGAACAGGCGATTGGCACGGTCAACGAGATCGGTGCCGAGATGGCCGACGCCATCGAATTCGTCGAATTGGGCGAAGCCGAGGGCGATGACGAGACCATCACCGAAGGGCTCGCCAGCCTCAAGGCCTTGGCCGAGCGCGCTGAACGCGACAAGGTGCAGGCGCTGCTCGCCGGCGAGGCCGACAGCTACGACACCTATCTGGAAGTCCATGCGGGCGCGGGCGGCACCGAGAGCCAGGATTGGGCCGAGATGCTGCAGCGCATGTATTCGCGCTGGGCCGAACGGCGCGGCTACAAGGTCGAGCTGGTCGATTATCACGCGGGCGAACAGGCCGGTATCAAGTCCGCCACGCTGCTGATCAAGGGCGAGAACGCGTACGGCTTTGCCAAGACCGAAAGCGGCGTGCACCGGTTGGTTCGCATTTCGCCCTATGACAGCTCGGCGCGGCGGCACACCAGCTTTTCCAGCGTCTGGGTCTATCCGGTGATCGACGACAATATCGAGATCGAGGTCAAGGAGAGCGACCTCAAGATCGATACGTACCGCGCATCGGGCGCGGGCGGTCAGCACGTCAACACCACCGACTCGGCGGTGCGCATTACGCATATTCCCACCGGCATCATCGCCGCGAGCCAGAACGACCGTTCGCAGCACAAGAACCGTGCCACCGCAATGAACATGCTGAAGGCACGGTTGTACGAGGCCGAGCTGCAGAAGCGCGAGGCCGAAGCCTCGGGCGAATATGCTGCCAAGACCGAGATCGGCTGGGGCCACCAGATCCGCTCTTATGTTCTGCAGCCTTATCAGCTGGTCAAGGATCTTCGCACAGGGGTCACCTCGACCGCGCCGGGCGATGTCCTCGATGGCGCGCTCGACCCGTTCATGGCGGCGGCGCTGTCGCAGAAGGTGACAGGCGAGAAGGTGGACGTCGAAGATGTCGACTGACCGGTTCGGCCGGTGGGCGGGGCTTTTGCTGGCAACGGCAGGGCTAGTCGCCTGCCAGCCGGCATCGGGCGATCAGACTGACCGGCCGGAGACCGCGCGCGCCTTTCCGCGCGCCGACAGGCCGGTGGCGGGCGTTGTCAGCAACGAGTTCTCCAATGAGGAGGCACGCGACGACCGCAACGAGGCGACGACGGTGATGGACCTGGCCGGCATCGCGCCGGGCATGACCGTGGCAGACATCGGTGCGGGCAACGGCTATTATACGGTTCGCCTGGCCGAACGGGTCGGCAAGCAGGGGAGGGTGCTGGCGCAGGATATCGACGATGCCGCGCTCAAGCGTCTGGGCACCCGGGTCGAGCGCGAACGGCTGGACAATGTCTCGATCAAGCCCGGCGATGTCGACGATCCGCGCCTGCCCGAGGCCAGTTTCGACCGCATCTTCATGGTACACATGTACCATGAGGTGACCGAGCCTTATGCCTTCATCTGGCGGTTGCGGCCCGCGCTCAAGGCGGGCGGGCAGGTGATCGTGGTCGATGTCGACCGTCCGACCAACCGCCATGGCATTCCGCCCAAGCTGTTGTTCTGCGAGTTCGAGGCAGTGGGCTACAAGCTGGTCGAATTCATCGAAAAGCCCGATATCGCCGGGTATTTTGCACGGTTCGAGGCGGTGGGACCCCCGCTTGATCCCGGCAAGATCAAGGGATGCGATCAACCCTGACGGGATCAGGCAACGCACCTGCCTGCGGGGCGTTTTTATTGGGCATTTGCTGCGCAGCATGCTTATACGGCTGTGCCAATGTGGGAGCTATTACGTGTTCAAGGGTTTGAAGCCGATTGTTTATGGCGGGCGTGAAGTCTGGCCGCTGATCGAGGGCGGCAAGGGCGTTTCCGCCACCAACCATGCCAGTTCTGGCGCATGGGCCGCAGCCGGAGGTATCGGCACGGTGTCTGCCGTGAACGCGGACAGCTATGACGACGACGGCAATGTCATCCCGCAGATCTACCACGGGCGCACGCGCGGCGACCGCCACGAGGAGCTGATCCGCTATGCCATCGCTGGCGGCGTCGAACAGGTCCGGCGTGCCTATGAGATTGCCGGCGGCAATGGCGCGATCAACATCAACGTGCTGTGGGAAATGGGCGGCGCGCAGCCGATCCTGCACGGCATTCTGGAACAGACCCGCGGCATGGTGGCAGGCGTCACCTGCGGCGCGGGCATGCCCTACAAGCTGTCGGAAATCGCGGCGCAATACAATGTCAGCTATCTGCCGATCGTCAGCTCTGCGCGCGCCTTCCGCGCGCTGTGGAAGCGCGCCTATCACAAATATGCCGGTCTGATGGCGGCCGTGGTCTATGAAGACCCCTGGCTGGCCGGTGGACACAACGGCCTGTCGAATGCGGAAGATCCGCGCGTGCCGCAGGACCCCTATCCGCGCGTCAAGGCGCTGCGCGAAACGATGCGCGCCGAGGGCGTGTCGGAAGATGTGCAGATCGTGATGGCGGGCGGCGTCTGGTACCTGCGCGATTGGGAAAACTGGATCGACAATCCCGAGCTGGGAGCGATCTCGTTCCAGTTCGGCACCCGTCCGCTGCTGACGCAGGAAAGCCCGATCCCGCAAGGCTGGAAGGACGAACTGACCAAGATCCAGCCTGGCGACGTGCTGCTGCACAAGTTCAGCCCCACCGGATTTTATTCCAGCGCGGTGCGCAATCCGTTCCTGCGCAGCCTGGAAGCCCGTTCCGAACGTCAGATTCCGTTCTCGACCGAGATGGCAGGGGAGCACACGGCGCAGCTCGATTGCGGCGTGAAGGGCAAGAACTTCTGGGTGACGCCCGAAGACCTTCAGCGCGCACGCCGTTGGGATGCGCAGGGGTTCACCACCGCGCTCAAGACGCCCGACAACACCCTGGTGTTCTGCACGCCTGACGAGCGTGCCGAAATCCGCAAGGACCAGGCCGACTGCATGGGCTGCCTGTCGCACTGCGGATTTTCCGCCTGGAAGGACCATGACAATTTCTCGACCGGCTATCTCGCCGATCCGCGCAGCTTCTGCATCCAGAAGGCGCTGCAGAACATCGCGCATGGCGAGGATGTCGACAAGAACCTGATGTTCGCGGGCCACGCGGCCTATAATTTCGGGACCGATCCGTTCTATTCGAACGGCTTCGTGCCCACCGTCAAGCAGCTGGTCGATCGCATCCTGACCGGAGATTGATGCCAATACCGCCCCGCGCAATGCCTCACATAACTGGGCATTGACGCGGGGCGCATTCTCCCCCATCCCCTTGTTAACCGTTCGATTAACAAGGGCACGGAGATGGATTTCAACCTGACCAGCGAGCAGGTCGCGCTGCGCGATACGGTGCGGCGCTTTGCTCAGGCCGAGCTGGTGCCATTGGCCGCCGAGCTGGAGCGCGACAACCGCCCGGTCCCGCGCGACATGGTGCGCCGTTACGCTGAAATGGGCCTGCTGGGCATCAACACGCCTGAATCGCTGGGCGGGCTGGGGCTGAGCAACCTCGACGCATTGGTGGTGCTCGAAGAGCTGGCCAAGGTCAGTTCAGCGGTTGCCTTTCCGGTGTTCGAAGCCTGTGTCGGCCCGGTGCGCGCGATCCAGCATTTTGCCCCCGAAGCCCTGAAGCAGCGGATCGTGCCCCAGGTGTGCGCGGGCGAGATGATCGTGGCCGTCTCGATGTCGGAACCTGCCGCTGGCACCGCGCTGACCGATCTGACGACGCGCGGCGTCATCGCCAATGGTCAGGTGACGATCAACGGCACCAAGCGCTGGTGCTCGGGCGGCGGGCATTCGGACGCCTATCTGGTGTACACCCGGCTGTCCGATGCACCGGGGGCCAAGGGTATCGGCGCAGTGCTGGTGGAAAAGGGCACACCCGGCCTCAGCTTCGGCCAGGCCGAGACGCTGATGGGCTTTCGCGGCGTGCCATCGGCCGATCTGATGTTCGACGATTGCGTGGTGCCCGAAGGCAATATCGTGGTGCCCGCAGGCGGCTTTGCCAGGCTGATGGAGGCGTTCGACCTGGAACGTTGCGGCAATGCCACCATGGCGCTGGGCCAGGCCTCTGGCGCGCTGGAGGATGTGATGGCCTATGTTCAGGAGCGACAGCAGTTCGGCAAGCCCCTGGTCGATTTTCAGGCGGTGCAGATGAAGCTGGCGGAAATGCAGATCGAGGTCGAGGCGGCGCGGCTGCTCATCTGGCGCGCAGCGGCCAACTCGGACCAGGGGCTGCCCTCGATCCTCGACAGTTCGTCGGCCAAATGCTTTGCCAACCAGATTGCGCGGACCGTCACGGGCAATGCCGTGCAGCTGATGGGCGGCTATGGCTATTCGACGCAATATCCGATGGAACGGCGGATGCGCGACGCATGGGGCTGGGGCATTGCCGGTGGTGCGATCGACATTCAGAAAGTGAATATCGCCAGCGCCATGATCGGCAGACGCTTTGACCAGAGGCGCTGATCGATGTCTTGCTTGATCCGCGATCAGTCAGCGAAACGTGAGCGAGCCTTGCGCAGCAGCCTGGACCAGTGCCTGCGATCGCGATCCGACAGGCCTTCGTCATCTGCCCGCGCTTCCAGCACGGTGCACAGATCATCGCTGTATTTGCGGCGCAGCGCGGCCAACTCTTCGTTGTCCTTGCGCCGCTGGTCGGCGCTTTCAAACAATCCCAGAACCATAAACCCCCCACGGAAAAAGACGTGTTCAACCCCCATCAGGTCGATACACCCCTGCTCCGACAGTATCGATTCTACCTTCAATCTGAAGGATTCTGCAACTGCGAAAGGGCCGGGACTGGTGCAAAAACCCCTATTTTGTTCCGTTTTTGGATAGCCCGCTGCATGTATGCTGGTGAATATGGCGGCATGAGTGACAATTTGCATGGAAGGAGGACTGCCCCTTGGCCGAATCAATCTGGACGATAAGCGATATCGCCGCGACCGGCCCGCTCGCCGGGGTGCGCGTGCTGGATATGTCGAGCGTGGTCATGGGTCCGCTGGCCACGATGATGCTGGGCGACATGGGGGCCGATGTCATCAAGGTGGAGAACAAGGGCGGCACCCATTCCGGTGACATGATGCGCTATGCGGGCACATCGCCGACAGGGGATCTGGGGCCGATCTTCATGGCGCTTAACCGCAACAAGAAAGCCGTCACCATCGATGGCCGCGATGCGGTGGGCAAGGCGCAACTGGAGATGCTTCTGCGCGAGGCGGATGTGTTCTTTCACAACGTCCGCATGGCCGGGATGGAGCGGCTGGGGCTCGATTATGAATCCGTCCGGAAGATCAACCCCCAGATCATCTACATCCACTGCTGTGGCTATGGCGCCGAAGGGCCCTATGGCAAGCGCCAGGCCTATGACGATCTGGTGCAGGCCGCATCGGGCTGGGCCGATCTGTATGCCAAAAGGTCGGATGGGCCGCCTGCCTATACGCCTTCGCTGGTCGCCGACAAGACGGTGGGCCTGTTTGCGACGAACGCCACTCTGGCCGCACTGGTCCACAAGGAGCGCACCGGCCAGGGGCAGTTTGTCTCGGTACCGATGTTCGAGTGCTTCACGTTCTTCAACATGGTCGAGAACCTGTACGGCCAGACATTTCCCGGTGATGGCAAGTTCGGTTACACGCGCTCGATCAATCCGCGCCGCAGGCCGTATCCGACCAGGGACGGCTACATCGCCATCGTGCCTTATGTTGACCGTCAATGGGCGCGCTTTTTCGAGATCGGCGGACGACCCGGCGTGTTCGAGGATCCCCGGTTTTCAACCTATGAGGAGCGGACCAAGCACACCGGCGATCTGTATGCGATCATCGAGGAGGTTGCAGCGACCAAGACCACGGACGAATGGGTGGAACTGCTCGACAAGGAAGATATCCCTGCGATGCGGTTCAACACCATCGAGCAGGTGCCGGACGATCCGCATCTGAAGGCGTCAGGCTTTTTCATGGACATGGAGGCGCCGCATATCGGCCCGTATCGCACGCTGCGGCATCCGATCGCCTTTGCCGGAAGTCCCGCCAATCAGCGACTCGCCCCCCAAAGCGTGGGCGCGCAAAACGCCGATCTGCCCCGGCCCGCCAATGATTGAGCGGGCCTGACCGCGCGCTGGCCTGCCGCTCAGCGCGGGAAGGAAGGGCTGTAGGTTGTGGGGGTGCGCAGGTACCGGGCGGTCTCGGTCGTGCCGCCCACGGGCTTGCGCGCCAGCTTGGGGTCGATCCTGCGATCGAAGGCAACTCCGAACCGCCCGCTGCGGGCCCAGGCGATTTCGCCACGAGTCGGACCGATATTGCGCAGGTTGACCACGATCTTCTGGCCCTGCGCGACTTCCAGCTCGGACTCGACCATCATGCCGCCGGCCGACAGGTTGCGGACCTTCACCTTGTGCTGCTCATCATCGCCTTCAATCGCCAGGTCAGCGAGCAGGAACAGGCTGTCTCTCGCGCGCGCCTCCGCGCTTTCGAGCGACTTCGGGCTGACAGGCATATTCATCGGTCTGACATCCAGGTTCGTGTTTTGCGCGATGCCCCCAAAATGGTGGAGATATCATGTGCGCAAATCATATAGCGGCTGGATCGTCGCCAATTGGTTAAATCCTGCTGTCGAGGCTGGGAAAATTCAGTCGTCGCGGGAAATTTTCTCGCGGCGCTCATGCGCTTCCTGAGCCTCAACCGTCATCGTGGCGATGGGGCGGGCAACCAGGCGACCCAGGCCAATCGGCTCGCCTGTGACTTCGCAATAGCCGTATTCGCCCTCGTCGATCCGGCGCAGGGCCGAATCGATCTTGGCGATGAGCTTGCGCTGGCGGTCGCGGGTCCGCAACTCGATGCCCCAGTCGGTTTCGCTCGAAGCGCGGTCGTTCAAGTCCGGCTCGCGCATCGGGCCATCCTGCAACTGCTGCAGCGTGTCCTTCGATGCTGCAAGGATGGAGCGTTTCCATTCCTGCAAAAGCGTGCGGAAATATTCCAGCTGGCGGGCCGACATATAGTCTTCGTCTGGCGACGGAAAATAATCGCCAGAGATGTTTCTGCGCGCCTTGGCCAGCACATCGATATCGTCGATTGCTGTCGAGATGGAGGCCATCGAATGCTCCCGGTAATTCAGCAGTGCCGCCGGTGCGTGCCCAGGGTCGGACACATTCCGTCAGCCTTTGGTTGTCGCGGGCTATAGCCAGCGGCAAGGGGGTATACAAGCTGCAAAGCTAGAGAATCGGGGGGAAACCGTCGGTTGATCGGTGGGGGCCATGGTTACCGTACCGTCATTCGCCCGAAGCGCGGTCGCAGGCCTCTTCAAAGGTGATCCGGGTTAATTCTGCTTCGCGTTTCGGTTCCAAATCGGGACATGCGGTACAGTTGACCCTGATAACCTGCAAATTTTTGTCGCACGGATAGTCAAATCAGGGTTAACAGCATTGAGATTAACGCTTTGTTCTGGCTTGCCTAGCATATCGGGATGCTGACCCGACCCCGGTTTTGGTATCGGCCGGTCGCAAGCAGTCTCCCAGATCTGAGAGAGAAAAAACAATGTCTGTACGGATGGCCTTGGCAAAATTGTGCGCCTGCACCTGCGGTGGAGCAATCATCGGTGGTGGTGCAGTGCATGTGGCAGACACGCCCCCTGCGCAGGTGAAGCAGTATCGGCAGGCAAAGACCTCCAAGCCGATTCGCGGCCGGCAGATTGCCAAGGCGGTACCCGTCCGCAAGGTGAAGCGAGTTCGCCGCATGGTGGCGCGTACTCCCGTGCAGACGCCGCAGGTCATCACGGTCACGACCCAGCAGGCCCCCATTCCGCTGCCTTTGCCCGCCTATCCTCAGCAGTATTCGGGCGGCTTTTCCGGCGGCGGCGGCGGTGGCTTCCCGGTCGTTGTCGGCGGCAGTGGCGGTTTTGGAGGCGGCTTTGGTGGCGGCTTCTTCGGCGGCTTCTTCGGTGGCGGCGGTGGCGGCGGCGGCAGCGTCGTGATCTCCTCGACCGGATCGACCAGCACATCGACCGGCGGTTTCACCAGCACGGGCGGCTCGACCAGCACCTCGACCGGCGGTTTCACCAGCACGGGTGGGTCGACCAGCACGTCTTCGGGCAGCATCTCTACCGGCGGAATTTCGACGTCCACCGGCGGCGTGAGCACGTCGACCGGCGGTATATCGACTTCAACCTCAACCGGCGGAGTTTCGACCTCGACCGGCGGTGTGTCGACCTCGACCTCGACCGGAGGCGTGTCGACTTCGACCGGTGGTGTCAGCACCTCTTCGGGCAACGTCTCCTCGTCATCGGGCAACGTCTCTTCGTCATCGGGCAACGTGTCCTCGTCGTCGGGTAACGTTTCCTCGTCGTCGGGCAATGTCAGTTCGAGCAGCTCCTCGTCATCCAGCTCGTCCTCGTCGAGCTCTTCGTCGAGTTCCTCGTCGTCGTCATCATCGGGCGGCGGCAAGCCTGGCGCTTCGTCGGGCTCGAGCGGCTCTTCGGGCTCGAGCGGTTCGTCGGGCTCGAGCGGCTCTTCGGGCTCGAGCGGTTCGTCTGGCTCGAGCGGTTCGTCGGGCTCGAGCGGTTCGTC
>NZ_ANFZ01000019.1 GCF_000331245.1 Blastomonas sp. AAP53
CGGCGGGTTCATCTGCGCATAGGTGCCAAGCCGCGGATAGGCTTCTTCGCCCGCCAGTGTCAGATGCTGCGGCGTCAGTTCGCAGGTGGCGATGTCCTTGTGCTGCGCGATCAGCTCAAGCTCTGCCGGCGTGGTGATATGCAGAATGTGGATGCGCCGCCTGGCCGCGCGCGCCAGCCCCAGAATACGCCGCGTCGCCAGCATCGCGCTTTCATCATCGCGCCACACCGGGTGCGACGAGGGATCGCCGGTCACGCGCATGTCCGCGCGCTCGTTCATGCGGAACTCGTCCTCGGCGTGAATCGCAACGCGGCGCTTGCCGCTGGCGAGCACGCGCGCGAGCGCGCCATCGTCTGCCACCAGCAGATCGCCGGTGGACGCGCCCATGAAGATCTTGACGCCCGCCGTGCCAGGCATGCGCTCGAGCTCTGCCAGTTCGGAAGCATTTGCGCTCGTGGCGCCGACATAAAAGGCATGGTCGCACCACATGCGATGGTGCGCGCGCGCCAGCTTGTCGGCGACGCGATCGGCCGTATCGGTATTGGGCTTGGTGTTGGGCATCTCGAACACCGCGGTGACCCCGCCCATCACGGCTGCGCGGCTGCCCGATTCGAGGTCTTCCTTGTGCTCAAGCCCCGGCTCGCGGAAATGCACCTGGCTGTCGATCACTCCGGGCAGGACATGCAGGCCCGTGCAGTCGATGACCTCACCGGCATCGGCACCAAATGCTCCGATCGCTGCGATCTTGCCGCCGGTCACGCCGATGTCCGCTGCCACCGGACCACCTGGCAGATACACGGTGCCGTTCTTGAGGATAAGGTCGAAGCTGCCCGTCATTGTCCGTCTCCGCTTGATTAGTTGCGGTTGATACGCATGTAGTTGGCTATGTCCAGCCATAGCATATTGACCGAGCGCGCGCTCATCCGCCTTTCCCCCACCGCCGATGCCGAGGATGTGCGCGGCTTTCTGCAGGGGCTGGTCACGCAGGACATGCGCAAGGTGACACCCGCAAGCCCGCAATATTGCGCGCTTCTGAACGCCCAGGGCAAGACTCTGTTCGATTTTCTGCTGTGGGATGACGGCCCGGATGTGCTGATCGATTGCGCAGCGGATGCAGCTGGCGACCTTGCCAAACGGCTCACTCTCTATCGCCTGCGTCGCAGCATTTCTATCGCCCCCGAACCACGGATCAGCGTCCACTGGTCGCCGGACCCGGTCGAGGGCGCTTGCCCGGACCCTCGGCTGGCCGCCCTGGGCTGGCGCTGGCTGGCATCGTCACCGGTCGATGCAGCGACCGATGGGGCCGGAGCAGATGAAGCGTGGCGCGCCCACCGCCTGGCGCTGGGCGTCCCCGAAGGCGCCAGCGAGCTGGGCGACATCCTGTGGCTGGAGACCAACGCCGTCGAGCTGAACGGAGTCAGTTTCGACAAGGGCTGCTATGTCGGCCAGGAGAACACTGCACGGATGAACTGGCGGCAGAAGGTCAATCGCCGGATTGTCGTGCTCCCCATCGCGCAGGCTGACGCAAAACGGCAGAAATGCGTGCACGAGGACCTGGGCCTGTCGGTCGAGCACCGCCGGATTGAGGATCTGGCCACGCTGGATTTGCCCGAATGGCAGCGTGCCGCAGTCGCCTGAAGCAACATTTGATAATCTGGGAATTTTATCGTATAACCGACTTATCCCCATAAGTCAGTCAGGCTGATTCCATGTCTCGCCCCCTCAACGATCACGACGCCATCCGCACCCAGCTCATGGATGCGGCCGAAGAGATCGTGCGCGCGCGCGGCGCGATCAACCTGTCGCTGAGCGAAGTCGCCGCTGCCTGCGGCATGTCGCAGTCGAGCTTCTACCGCTATTTCACCTCGAAGGAGGCGTTCTTCGAAGCGATCGCCGGACGCTGGTTCGAGGAGCTCAACCAGATCATGGAAGAGGTCGTCGCTTCCGACCTGCCGCCGCGGGAGAAGCTGGTCCAGTTCTTCGCGCGCCGTGTCGCGGTCAAGCGCGCCCGGTTCGAGGCAGACCCTGCGCTGTTCCGCGCCAACATGGACCTGGGCGAGGAGCATTGGGAGGTCATTCGCGGCTATGTCGACCTGGCCGACCATTATATGGCGGTGGTGCTGGGCGAGGCGATGAGCGAGGGGTATTTTGCCGGTTACGACCTTGACCATGTGGTGGCCATCACCAACCTGATGGTCCAGCCCTTCTGCAACCCGTTCGTGATGATGGACATGATGCGGACCGCGACACCGGACAATCTGCGCATCGTCATCGATACGCTGTTCGATGGCCTGGGCACGCAACAACTGGCCGTTGCCGATACCGCCAATGTCACCGCGCTGCGCGCGATTTCCTGATGCCTTCGCCCCCTTGCCAAGCGCTACCGCTTCTGGCAATGGGGCGCTCCGCACGGCGCGCCGGACACAGGTTCGGTTGACCACAGCCGACAGCGGGCGCGTAGCTCAGTGGTAGAGCACACCCTTCACACGGGTGGGGTCGCAGGTTCAATCCCTGCCGCGCCCACCATCTTTTCAATGACTTGAGATAGATGGCCTCTGCCCCGCTGGCCTTATGCGCCAGCATCCGCTGCCACAAGTGCGCGTCGCAATTCGCCCTTTTGCACCTTTCCGGTCGCGGTGACGGGTAATGCGTCGCGCAGGCTGATGTGCCTGGGCAGCTTGTAGCGTGCCAATCGCGCGCTGAGGAACGCCTGTACATCGGCAGCGCTGATGGTGGCCCCGGGCTGCGGCACGAGGACCAGGTGCCCGACCTCACCCCATTGTGCGTCAGGTACGCCGACCAGCGCGCAAGCCGCAAGTCCCGGGTAACTCCGCAGCTGCGTCTCGATTTCGGCCGGGTAGACATTCTCTCCGCCAGAAATGAACATGTCCTTCTTGCGATCGACGATCCAGTAGAACCCGTCATCGTCCTCGCGCACGATATCTCCAGTGGCAAACCATCCCTCGCCATCGACGACGGCGGCGGTTTCCTGGGGGTTGTGCCAGTAGCCGCAAAACAGATTGGGTCCGCGCAGCTTGAGCTCGCCCGCCTCCCCTGGTCGGCACACCGCACCGTCTGCGCCACAGATCCGGGTCTCGACCCCCGGCATCCTCAGGCCAACGGAGCCGATCTTTCCTGCAATGATGCCGCAATCGGCAGGCATTCCGAATATCGTGCCAGCCTCGCTCATCCCGTAGCCCAGCACCATCGGGATGCCGCATCCCAGCCATGATTGCTGGTCTTCGTGGTCATGCGGCGCGCCGCCAGACACCAGGGCAACAAGGTGGCGAAGCCTGTCCGGGTCGAAACCCGGCTGACGACGGATCATTTCCATCATCTGCGGGACGCCGATGAAATGGGTGATGCCAAGGTCCGCATCCTGCAGCCGACCCAGCGTGCGTTCGGGCTGAAAACCGTCCGAAACCAATATGGTGCCGCCCTGGGTCAACACCGGGCGGATATTGGTGACCAGTCCGATGATATGGAACATCGGCGCTTCGCAGAGCACCGTGCTGGTGCTGTCAACCCGGGTCAACACCCCGAAATTGACGGCCGTCTCGCGCAGTGCCCGCTCTGACAGCGCCACACCTTTGGATGCGCCGGAAGTTCCGGAAGTGAACAGGATCAACGACGGCGCGGTCCAGTCCGGAACCTGATCGCGCGCAGGTTCCAGCTTTGAGGCAGCGGTCACGAACGCCGGGAAATCACGCACGGACAGCCCTGCGATCGTGGCAGGTGCCTGCGGATCGCCCATCACCAGCGATGGGTTGGCGAGGGTCAGGAGCTGCGCCAGCTCCGCCTCGCCAAGCCGCCAGTTCAGCGGCACGAAGATCGCCCCCAATCGGGCGCAGGCAAAATGCAGCGCCACCTGGGCCACGCTGTTGCGGGCATGCAGCGCAATCCGGTCGCCCGGTGCGATCCCGCGTTGCCGCAGCGCTGCGACAAGCCCCCCCACCAGCCGGTCCAGCTGGCGGTAGGTCCATGTCTCACCGCTGGTCAGATCATGCGCGGCCAGCCGGTCGGGCTGCAGCCGCGCATGAACCGCGATCATGTCCGCCGAGCACGCTGTCATGCGCGGCTCAGATCATATGCTCCCAATCCGGGTTTGAAGCTTTTCTCGTCGATGAACTGGCGCGTCGCCTCCTTGCGGCCTTCGCCGTCGAACGAGTTGGCCGCCTCCTGCGCACGGATCAAATATTCCTCGGCATTGTCATAGGTCATCTCGCGCACCCTGCGGACGGCCCATTTGGTGGCGCGCAGCGCGGTGGGGTTCTTCTTGAGCAGGGTATTGGCAACCTCGGTCACGCGGGCCTTGAGCTGGTCGCTGGGAAGCGCCTCGTTGACCAGGCCCTTGCGGGCAGCGGCAACCCCATCGAGATTCTCACCCATCATCGCATGATACATCGCGTCGCGGAACGACAGCAGCTCTGCTGCCACCTTGGAGGCACCGCCGCCCGGCAGGATGCCCCAGTTGATCTCGGAAAGACCGAACTGCGCGTCTTCCGCCGCAAACGCCAGGTCGCAGGCAAACAGCGGGCCATAAGCGCCGCCGAAACACCAGCCATTGACCATCGCGATCGTCGGCTTTTCGAACCAGCGCAGCCGCTCCCACCAGCTGTACGCTTCACGCTGGGCCTTGCGGACGGCCCCCAGACCCTTTTGCTCGTTCTCGCGGAAATATTCCTTCAGGTCCATGCCTGCCGACCATGCGGTGCCTTCGCCCGAAAGCACCATCACGCCGACATCGTCGCGGAACTCGATGCTCTCGATCACCTCCAGCATCCGCCGGTTCAACGTCGGGCTCATGCAGTTGCGCTTGTCGGGGCGATTGAACTTCACCCAGGCGATGCCGTCTTCAATGGTGCAGCTTACAATGTCGGTATCTGTCATGGCGTGTCTCCAGTTAATTGTGCCTGGCCCAGGGTTCACGGGCAGGACCGAAATGTTGATGGATGGTGTTGGTGTGCCCGGCCGCCGCGCGGCCTTCAGCTGCCTTGCAGCTTGTGCAGCAGATCGATCAGCTGCGCCTGCTCGGCCTGGGTGAGGCTGGCGGTCATGTCGCGATCGCTTTCCTCGATCAGCGCCAGCGCCTCGGCGAGAAAGGCTTCACCGGCTGCGGTCAGATAGAGCCCGTTGCTGCGCAGGTCGCGTCCGCTGCGCCGCTCGACATGACCGCGCTGCTCCATGGTGTTGAGGAGCTTCATGATCGCCGACCGCCCGACATGCATGAACTTGCTCAACGTGGTTTGATCGCACCCCGGATTGTCCAGGACAAACAGCATCGCTGTCACCTTGGCCGGCGTTGTGTTGCGGTCTGCCAGTGCGGTGCGCGCAGCCTGCATCACCCGCATGTTGGCCAGATGCAGCTGAAATCCGACCAGCTTCGCCAGAGCGCGGCTGCCGCTGATTGCATCGAGTGTGGGCATGACGGGGTCCTGTTCAACGAGCGCTTGATTTTGTATCCTAGGTGGATTATCCGCTAGGGATACAGATTGTCAAGTCCGATGGAATGACAATCGGAAACAGGGATGCACCGCAGCCCTGGCAGTTCATCTCAAAGGGAGTGGAAAGCGATGATGACCGGATTCAGCCTATTGATCGACGGCAAGGCCCATGCAGGCAGTGGCAGCTTCGATGTCGTCAACCCGGCGACCGGGCAGGCCTTTGCGCACTGCCCCCGCGCCGACGAAACGCTGCTGAACGACGCTGTCGCTGCCGCCAAGGCTGCATTTCCCGGCTGGGCAAGAACCCCGGCCAGCGAACGTGCCAGGCTGGTCCATGCGCTGGCCGATGCGCTCGAGTCTCGCTCGGAAGAGTTTGCGCGGCTGCTGACCAGCGAACAGGGCAAGCCGCTGGGCCAGGCCCAGTACGAACTGATGGCCAGCGTCGGCACCTTGCGCACCTTTGCCGAGATGAAGATCGAGCCGCGCACGCTGCGCGACGATGAGCGCGGCCTGGTGATCGAGCACCGCACGCCGCTGGGCGTGGTCGCCGCAATCACGCCGTGGAACTTCCCGGTCATTTTGCTGATGAACAAGGTTGGCCCGGCGCTGGTGGCAGGCAACACCATGGTGGCCAAGCCTGCACCGACGACACCGCTCACAACGCTGCTGTTCGGTGAACTGTGCCGTGAGATCCTGCCCGCAGGCGTGGTCAACATCATCTGCGACGAGAACGACCTTGGCAGCCTGCTGACCGGCCACCCCGATGTCGCCAAGGTGGCGTTTACCGGATCGACCGCCACCGGAAGCAAGGTGATGCAGTCGGCAGCCAAAGGCATCAAGCGCGTGACGCTGGAGCTGGGCGGCAACGATGCCGCGATCGTGCTCGACGATGCCGACGTCAAGGACGTTGCGGGCAAGGTGTTCCACGGCGCCATGCTCAACGCCGGGCAAATCTGCGTCGCGGTCAAGCGCGCCTATGTGCCCAGCGCGATGTACGATCCGTTCTGCGACGAACTGGCGCGGCTGGCCAAGGACATGGTCGTCGACGAAGGCACCCGCCAGGGAGCGGAGATCGGCCCGGTCCAGAACCGCGCGCAGTACGAGAAGGTGAAGGCGTTTCTTGCCGACGCGAACGAGAACGGCAATGTCATCGCAGGCGGCATGGCGCTCGACCGGCCAGGCTATTTCATCGCGCCGACCATCGTGCGCGATCTGCCGCGCGATGCCCGAATCGTGCAGGAAGAACAGTTCGGCCCGGTTCTGCCGGTGCTCGCCTATGACGACATTGATATGCTGATCGACGAGGTCAACGCCTCTGACTACGGCCTGGCCGGCACCGTCTGGGGCCAGGACAGGAAGCGTGCGCTTGAAGTGGCCATGCAGATCGATTCGGGCACAGTCTGGGTCAACCAGCACATGGCCATCGACCCTTCGATACCCTTCCGGGGTTCCAAGCAATCGGGCCTGGGAGGCGAGCTGGGACAGGCGGGCTTGCATGAATACACGCAGGCCCACATCGTCAACGCTGCGGCATAAGGGCATCGCATTTCGAAAATGGCATGATGCCGATTGGGGGTAGCACTGTGATCGAGATTTTTTCCACATCGCAAGCGCACAGGGAAACCGGGGTCGAGTTCTGGAACAATCTGCTGGGCCAGACCTACCAGGGTCTGGTGGTCGATCCCCTTGACCGGCGATTCCGAGCCGAGCTCAAGCGGTGGTCGCTCGACCGGATGACGCTGACCTGGCCGCAATCCACACGGGCCCGCGTTTCACGGATGCGGGTTGCGCAAAGTTCGGACAATCTGGTGCTGCATATCCTCCACACCGGGCGGTGCGCGGTGTCGCTTCGTGGGCGCACCGCGCATCTTGCGCCCGGAGACATGATGCTGTGCGCGGCACAGGAGGCTTACGAGTTCGACGCGCCAGACGATCACCAGCTTTTGATCGTCGAGTTTGATCGCAACCTGCTGGCACACCAGATAACGGACGTGGATTCGCACATTGCGCGCCTGGTTTCGGGTGAACTCGCGTCCACCCGCATCCTGCGCAACTTCCTGCTGTCTTTGTGGCGCGAGGGGGCCAACACGCTCGATGGCGAGTCATCGGCGCTCTACAATGACACCATTCTGTCGCTGACAGCTGCCGCGTTGCAGGCCAACCCCTCGCCTGCTGCGACCGGCGATGATCTTCCGCTTGCTCGGGTGAAAGGTATCATCGAGGCCAGGCTGCACGATGCTGCGCTCACGCCTTCGTCGATCGCCGAACAGATAGGCATGCCGCTGCGAACGCTGCAACTGGCGTGCGCCAAGCGCGGCATTACGCTGTCGGCCTATATCATCCGGCGGCGCCTGGAAAAGGCATGCGAGCTGCTGGTCAATTCCGCCGGCAGGTCGGTCACCGCTATCGCCTTTGATGTCGGGTTCAACGATTGCGCCTATTTCGCCCGGCGGTTTCATGCCGCTTTCGGGGTTTCTCCCAGCGAATACCGCACACGGCACTGACTTGCGTTTGAATCCAGCTTTTTTGCGCGATCGTTAAAGCCCGCCCGCCCGGGCGTTGCTACCTCCCCCGTCAACAACCAAAATATGGGGGAGTCTGAAATGCTTTTCACTCGTGTATCCGCGTGCGCGCTGGCGCTGAGCCTCGCCATGGCCGCCTCGCCGGCATGGGCGCAACAGTCAGCGCCGGAAGCGGACAGCAGTGCCTCCGAAGGCTTGCAGGAAATCGTCGTGACCGCGCAGCGCCGCGCGGAATCGCTGCAAGACGTTCCCATCTCGATCTCGGCCTTCAGCGCCGATGCGATCACCGAACAGGGTGTCGGCAATCTGTCCTCGCTCTCGCGGCTGGCGCCCAACGTCAACCTGGATGGCGGCACGCCGTTTTCAGGGTCGACCGCCGTCATTTCCGCCACCATCCGCGGCATCGGGTCGGATGACTTTGCCTTCAACATCGATCCGGGCGTCGGCATCTATCTGGACGGCATCTATCTCGCGCGCACCGTCGGCGCCAATCTGGACCTGCCCGATGTCGAGCGCGTCGAAATCCTCAAGGGCCCGCAGGGCACGCTGTTTGGCCGCAACACCATCGGCGGCGCGATCTCGATCGTCACGCGCGAGCCCGGACGCGATTTCGGCTTCACCGGCGACATCACCACGGGTAGTTTCAACTATCTGCGCTTTCGCGGGACGGTCGATGTCCCGCTGGCCGACAACCTGCGCACCTCGCTGACGGTATCCAGCTCGACCCGCGACGGCTTCCTGCGCCGCGTGCCGTTCACCGGCGCGGGCGCGCGCTTTGCCTCCAATTCGGACAGCTTCCTCAACTTCAACCACTCCAGCTATCGCTCGGCAGAGCGTGAAGGTGGCGAGGGCAGCTTCAGCATGCGCGGCCGGGCGATCTGGGAGGCATCCGACCGGTTCCGGGTCTCGTTCTCAGGCGACTATATGCACAGCGACAACAGCGGCCAGGCAAGCAAGCTGCTGGGCACGTTCGAAAATGTCCCCGGGCCGTTCGCCGGCACCGCCAACCTTCCGGGCACCGCGTTCAGCCCGACCAACACCGGCTTCCTGTTCGGCGGCCTCTACAATTTCTGCATCGGATCGACCCCGGCGCAGATCGCAGCGCGCAATGCCCAGGCGCTGTGCGGCGCGCGCGGAACGCAGTTCCTCCCCAATCGGCGGCTGACCTCGTTCGCCAGCGTCAACGTGGATGCCGATCCGACCAACGACCGCATCCCCTGGGACAGCCGTTTCCTCAACCCCAATATCGACGAGAGCTATTCCACCGGCCCCAGCTTTTCCAACCTGACCGCCTGGGGGCTGGCGGGCACGATGGAATTCGACCTGACGGATGATATCCAGATCAAGTCGATCACCGGCTATCGCAAGACCGCCTGGAAGGCCGGCGGCGACTATGACGGCTCGCCGCTCAGCATTCTCGAGATCAGCTTCGAGCAGAACCAGTGGCAGTTCAGCCAGGAGCTGCAGCTGTCAGGATCGGCACTGGACGACAAGCTCAACTTCGTCGGCGGCGCCTATTATTTCGAGGAAAAGGGCGATCTGCACGACTTCGTCACCTTCAACGAGGGGCTCGTGCAGGTCGATGGACCCAACGACTTCGACACCAGCAACTACGCCTTTTTCGGCCAGGTCGATTATCGTCCGATCGATCTGATCAGCTTCACGCTGGGCGCGCGCTACACCAACGAGACCAAGAAGTTCGAAGGTCGTCAGCAGGAGCTCAATGGCTTCAACTACCGCCTGTTCGGCTGCTCTGCGCCCGATGGCACGATCACGCCGCAGGGCCAGTTCCCGCTCGCCCCTCCGGGCGTGCCGTGCTTTGCCGGGCTCAGCTTCCCCTCGCCGACCGAGCCGACACGGGTCTATGTGCCGGGCGTCAACCGCGCGAAGTTCGACAATTTTGCGCCGCGCGCGGGCATCCAGCTGCACCCCAGCGAGGATCTGCTGATGTTCGCCAGCTGGTCGCGGGGCTACAAGACTGGCGGCTGGACCACGCGCCTGACCAATCCGCAGGGCAATGTCGCGCCCGACTTCGGTCCTGAAACGGCAGAGACCTTTGAGGCCGGCGTCAAGGCGACACTGCTCGATCGCCGCCTGCAGCTCAATGCATCGGTGTTCACCACCAGGTACACCGGCGTGCAGCTGAACATCCAGGTCGGCACATCGCCCACCATCGACAACGCCGGCGATGCACGGATCAAGGGCTTTGAGCTGGAACTGACCGCACAACCGGTACGCGGGCTGACCATCACCGGCGCCCTCGGCTATCTCGACACCGCCTATACCAGCGTCGAGGCCGCCGCTCTGGTCACCTCTTCGGCCATTCCCGGAATCCAGCGCGGCATCGGCGTGGGCGCCCCCCTGCCCAAATCGGCCGAATGGAAGTTCAACCTCAGCCCGCGCTACGAACACACTCTGCCCAGCGGCGGGCAGGTGGTCGTGCTGGGCGACTGGTCCTATGCCAGCGCGTTCCGCAACGACATCGCGGGCACGGAACTGCTGTTCCGCCCGTCGACCGACGTGTTCAACGCATCGGTCCAGTATGTCACGCCCGACGACAGCTGGTCGCTGACTCTGGGCGGCACCAACCTCACCGACGAACGCTACATCACCACCGGTGGCCCCAACCTGTCCGCAGGCCTGGTGTTCGGCAGCTATAACCGGCCGCGCGAATGGTACCTGCGTCTCGGCGTCAAGTTCTGATCCGGTCCCGGTGCCCTGCCATGCAGCGGCACCGGGCTGTCTTTTCTCCAGGAAAGTGTGAACCATGAGCATAGCTGCCAGAGCGGCCATATCGCGCCATCCCGGCGCCGCGCCCCGGATCGAGCCGGTCAGAATCGAGAGCCCGCGCGACGACGAGCTGCTCGTCGAGATCCGGGGCGTGGGCGTCTGCCATACCGATATGGTGATGCGCGATTCGCATCTGCCTGTTCCCTTGCCGGTGGTGCTGGGACACGAGGGTGCGGGCATTGTCCGCGCCGTGGGCTGCGCAGTGACCGAATTTGCGCCCGGCGACCATGTGGTGCTCAGCTTCATGTCGTGCAGCCAGTGCGTATCGTGTGCCGATGACGCGCCAGCCTATTGCCACAGCTGGGTGCCGCTCAATTTCTTCGGCGCGCGCGCCGATGGATCGACCGCTCTGACCGATGCGGACGGCGCATCCATACACAGTCATGTCTTCGGTCAGTCTTCCTTTGCCAGCCATGCGCTGGTCAACCGGCGCAACGCGATCAAGGTCGACACCGATCTGCCGATCGAGCTGCTCGGCCCGCTGGGCTGCGGCATCCAGACCGGTGCCGGGACCGTGCTCAACGCCTGCCGCGTGCGGGCCGGGTCGAGCGTCGCGGTGATCGGCGCTGGCGCGGTCGGCCTGTCCGCCGTCATGGCCGCGCGCATTGCGGGGGCGGGCACGATTGTCGCGCTCGACATCAACGACGCGCGGATTGCGTTGGCGCTGAAGCTGGGCGCGACGCACGGCCTGCGCGCCGATGCCGACAGCTACACTGGCCATGCCACGGCAGCGGGCTGCCCGGCAGGTTTCGACTATATCATCGACACCACCGGCATCACCGACCTGGTCAATCAGGCGATCCTGGCACTCGCCCCGCGCGGCGAGATCGCGCTGGTCGGCGCCTATCCGCCGGGCACGCCGGTGGCCAGCGACCCTGCCCATATCATGAGCGGCGGGCGGGTGATCCGCGGCGTGGTGGAAGGCAGCGCCGACCCTGCCAGCTTCATCCCGCAGCTGATCGCATATTATCGCCAGGGCCTGTTTCCGTTCGACCGGCTGGTCGAGTATTTCGCGTTTGACGACATCGAACAGGCCATCGCCGCCGGCGAAACCGGGCGTGTCATCAAGCCGGTGCTGCTGCTGGCCCCCAGCGATACGCAAGAGCCATGACGCAGCCGTTCGTCCGTCCCGATGTCGAAGCGTTTCTGCAGGCGCAGGCCGTATCGGGCACACCATCGCTGCATGAGCTACCAGTCGCCATCGCGCGAGAGGCCTTCGGTGCGATCAGCGCCATGACCGACGCGCCCGCGATCGATATTGCTGCGGTTCGCGACCTCTGGTGCGATGGTCCCGGCGGGCCGATCCCGCTGCGGCTCTACGATTGCCAACGCGACCGCAGCCGTGCCGGGCCGCTGATCGTGTTCTTCCATGGCGGCGGCTTCGTGCTGGGCGGACTGGAAAGCCATGACAGCTTCTGCCGATTTCTGGCCGACTGCACCGATCTGCCGGTGCTGGCGGTCGATTACCGGCTCGCCCCCGAACACCCATTTCCCGGCTTTGTCGACGATGCCGAATGCGTGGCGCGCTGGGTTGCCGGCCAGCCTGCCGCGCTCGGACTGGAGATCACCGGACTGGTGACCTGCGGCGACAGCGCCGGGGGCCATCTGGCGATCTGTGTCGCGCAGCAGCTGGCCGCGCGCCCGGCGGGCCTGCCGCTGCTGGCGCAATGGGTGTTCTATCCCTTTGTCGGCGGCGGCAATGACTGGGATTCGGTGCGAAACTTCAGCGAAGGCTATGTCGTGACGCGACCGATGATGGATTGGTTCGATGGCCATTGCGGCACGCCGTATGACGATCCGCGCTATGCGCTGCTGCTGGGGCCGGTGCCAGCGGTTCCGTTGATGATCCAGACCACCAGCCTCGACCCATTGCAGGATCAGGGCATCGCCTATGCCCGGCTCGCCGAGGCCCATGGCGCGCGCGTGGTTCATCTCGAGGCAGCGGGCATGGTCCACGGCTTCGTCACCATGCGCGGCGCGCTGCCCTCCACCTTTGGCGATCTGGAAGACGCGATTGCGGCCGGGCTCAGCCTGCTCGACATGCCGCAGGCACGCGATCGTCCCTGACGTGCGCCGTCAACCGGAGAGGCGCGGCGTGCGGGGGGAGCGGGCGCGCATCGCGATGACCAGCCCGATCATCCCCAGCACCGCGCCGCCTGCCGCCAGCGCGCTCCATTGATAGCCCTCGAAGATCGTCGAGAGGATCATCGCCACCACGGGCACCAGCACGCTGCTATAGGCGGCGCGCGCGGCACCGATGTCGCGGATAAGCGCGAAATACATCGGGAAGGTGACGACCGATCCCATCAGGCCCAGATACACGATGCCGCCCAGATACGCCGGACGGCTTTCGAACACCGGCGGGCCATAAAGCGCCCAGCCCAGCACCGCGTTGCCCAGCGCCCCCCAAAGCATCGCCCAGGCGAGCAGCGTGAGGATCGGCATCGTGCGCACCCGCTCGGCCGACTGCATGACATTGGCGATCGAGGCGGACATGATGGCGCATAAAGCGAGGCCGAGCCCCATCATCACATCGCCCAGGTCCACCGGCATTGCCCGATATTCCTGCACGAACAGCAAGGCGATCCCCGCCAGTGCCACCGCCGTTCCCAGAACGAACCCACCCGAAATCCGCTGGCCCAGAAACACGCGCGACAGGATGGCATTGGGCACCATCAGCATGGCAAACAGCACCGCGAGCAGGCCCGAGGTGATGTACATCTCCGACCGGTAGACGAAGTTGAAATTGGCCGAGAACTGGAACAGGCCCAACGCCAGTGCGATCAGCTGCCCCTGCCGGTCCAGCCGCAAAGGGGCCTTGCGCCACCAGGCGAGCAGGAACATGCCCAGCGCCGCCACACCGAAGCGGTAACTGACCGACCAGGTCGGGGGCACGCTGGAAATCTGGTCCTTGATCACCAGCCAGGTCGACCCCCAGATCAGCGAGACGATCAGGAATGGCACCAGGACGCGCGCCGACAGCATCGACGGTTCCTCGCGGATCTCGGTCGGAGCGGCGGCGCTGCTGGCCATTACAGCGCGGCGATGGCAGCGGCGAGCGGGGCGACGACCCCGGCGTCCTGATCCCATGCGGTGACGAAACGCGCCTCTCCGCCTTCGGGCGTCATCTCGCCCCAGTCGTAGAATTCGAAACCTTGCGCCCGCAGCGATGCGGCTTCGCCGGCGGTGAGCTTTACGAACACCTCGTTCGCCTCGACCGGATAGAGCAGCCGGTCACCGGCGGCCTGCGCAATCGCCTGTGCCCCGGCATTGGCCGCAGCCGCATTCGACAGCCACAGGTCGTCCTCCAGCATCGCCAGCAATTGCGCGGCGAGGAAACGGCCCTTGGACTGCAGTTGGCCTGCGCGCTTCCGCAAATAGGGCAGTTCGCGTGCCAGACAATTGTCGAACACGATGATCGCTTCTGCATTCATCCCGCCGTTCTTGACGCAGCCGAAGCTCAGCATGTCGACGCCTGCGCGCCAGGTCACATCCGCCGGATGCACGCCGGTCGATGCGATGGCGTTGGCAAAGCGCGCGCCATCCATGTGCAGCTTGAGGCCCTTTGCCTTGCAGACCTCGGCGATCGCAGCGACCTCCTTGGGCGTGTAGACCAGCCCGTATTCGCTGGCGTTGGTAATCGAGACGCACGCCGGCTGGACCTGGTGCACGTCATCGCGAATGTTGCCGGCGACCCGCCGGACCTCGTCGGCGGTGAGCTTTGCGCCCTCGCCATCGGCGAGGATCAGCTTGGCCCCGTGCATGAAAAAGCCCGGCGCGCCGCATTCGTCCTGTTCGATATGCGCCATGTTGTGGCAGATCACGCCCTTGTGCGGCGGGCACAAAGCCGAGAGCGCGAGAGCATTGGCCGCCGTTCCGGTCGCCACCCACAACGCCCGCACGCGCGTGCCGAACAGCTGGCTGAAGCGGTCGTCGAGCGCCTGGCTGAGCGCGTCGCCATCATAAGGCGAATCGAGCTGGTTGGCAGCAACAAGGGCGTCCATCACATGCGGGTGAACGGCGGCGGCATTGTCTGAAAAGAACTTCATGCGACCGTGTCGTAATGCTGTGGGGGCCAAGGTCAAGCGGCGCGGTGCTCGTGCGCGGCCGCGTCAGAAGCGGTGGTTCCAGCTGAGCGCAAACGACAGGCCGTCATCCTGCACATCGCGGCTGCCGGTGATCGCTGCGTCGATCAGCGCATGGCCATAGGTCAGCCGCGCAGACAGCGAAGGCGACGGCGTCCAGGCGAGCGACGCACCGATGCTCGCGATCTCGCCTGGTACCGGCTGGAAACCGCGGGTGGCGTTGCGCATCACCGCGCCATCGGTGAACAGTGACGGGGTGAAGCTGCCCCAGCGCAGCCCCAGCGGGCCCGTCGCGCCTGACCCGATCTGCAGCGGCCGGGCGAGTTCCACCGATCCGACCACACCCCGATCAGCCAGCAACAGGCTTTCGCGATAGCCGCGCACGCTCTGGCTGCCGCCTGCCACGAAGCGCTCGCCGGCATAGAGCACGCCCTGCCCATATTGCCCGGCAATCCGCGCGCGCAGTTCCCAGCCGCTGCGCCCCAGCCTGCGCGCATGGCTGAGCTGGCCTGATACGCTGCGGAAGCGCGGCGAGGGTGCGGCGATGCCGACGATATCCGACCGGCTGCCCTCGATCCCTTGCGTGAACCGCAGTTGCCCGATCCAGACCGTGGCAGAGCTGCGCCGTGTCCATTCCGCCGCCAGCCTGAGCGCGGAATATTCCGCCAGGCCGCGCACCGATCCGGGGCTGAACGAGAACGGCTGGCCCAGCAGAAATGTGCGCGTTTCGCGGTGGATGACGCCGGTGCGCAGCGTCACCGATTGCGCGCTGACCTCGGGCGTGCCGTCGGCAGCGGCAGGGCTGAGCGGGCGCTGCCAGAGCGTGAGCGCAAAGCCGCCTTCGACGAACCAGTCGGTCGCGCGGATGTTGAGGTTGCGCAACGGCGCATCGACCACCGCCGCGCGGTTATAGCCGCCGCGCACCTCCATCTGCAGCGCCGGGTGCAAGAACGGCGCGGCATAATCGACCAGCACATCGGGCCGCCCCGCCGTCAGCCCCGCATCCACGCCGATCCGGTCGCCTGCGAACACCGTGTTGCGCACAGCGATGCCGGTGCCGAACCGCAATCCGCCCACTGCAGGCGAACGGCTGTTGGCGATACTGGCCTGCACTGCAAGGCGCGGAGCAGGATCGACCAGCAGCGACAATCGCGCCTCGCCCGGACGGGTTCCGGGCTGCAGATCGGCCTTGACCGTGGCGATGGCATCGTCGGCGGCAAGATTGCGAAAGTCGCGCTCGATCGCCAGGCCATTGATCGGCACGGCGCGCGCGGACGGCATCCGCGCAATGACATAGGCTTCGGTGAGGCCACCGGCCTGCCCATCCTGCCATTCGACCATCGGGCCGTCCCCGATCAGCCTCCCCGTTACCAGCCGCAGCACCAGTGGCGAGGCTCCGCCAGCGTCGGTCATCGGATCGATCAGGACCCCCGAATTGACATAGCCGTTGCGGACATAGGCCAGGCTGATCTGCTGGACAGCGGCGGCGATGCGATCCAGCGACACCGGGGCTTCGATCAGGCGGTTCGCGGCGATCTGCTGGCGCACCCATTCGCCATCGAGCCAGTCGCCGATGCGATAGCGCACGGCAAAGCCACCGAAATCGAGCCCGTCGCTGTCCGTCGTCGCAACCGCAACCGCATCGGGCTCTGCGTGAACCTCGACTTCGCAGAACGTGACGATCCCGGAATCGATCGTATCAGGCATGCGCGCACAAGCACCAGCCTGCAGCGCAAGCGCGAGCAACAGGCTCAACGACAGCCTCCCGGTTGCTGCAGCGCTCCAGGGTCCAGCGCCAGCGGCCCGACCTGATCGATGGCAAGGCGGCTCACCGAGCCGCTGCTGCGCGCCGCGCGGCACTGGCCCGCCAGCACGCCCGCGGCATCGCCAAAGCTGATATCGGGCGTGTCGATGCCGCTGCTGACATTGCCGACCTGGCTGTCGACCACCAGATCGCCATCGACCAGCAACAGGTTGCTGCTGTCGGCTGAACGGATGAAGAAATCGGTGGCAAGTTGCACATTCGCGCCGCGTTGCTGCCCCAAGGCCTCGATCCGCGCGCCATCGGCGATCAGCGCATAGGGGCGGCTGATGACAATCCGGCCGCCGGTGCCCGGACCCGACGAGGTGGCGATCACCGCCGGGTTCGCCCCGCCGGCCAGTCTGAGCAGGCCGGTGTCCGGCAGCGCCAGCTCGATCTGCCCCGCAGCGCCGAGCATCGAACTGGTGGTGATCGTGCCGCCCGGCCCCAAGGTGATGCGTGGCGCGGAGACGGCGATCTTGCCTGCTGCGCCGCCTGTGCTGGCCATTGCGCCGTTGGTGCTGGCGATCTGGCTAGCGGTGACCGTGATGGAATCTTCGGCCAACAGCACAATATTTCCAGCGGTGGTTGCGTTCTGCGAGCCAGTCGTCACCTGCGCCCCGTCGGCGAGCGCGATATCGCGTCCAATCAGCACCACCGTTCCGGCCTGCCCCGGCGCCAGGCTGGAGGCATCCGAGCTGATCCGGCTGCCCTGCCCCAGCATGATCCGCTCCGCCAGCAAGGTCACCGCGCCCGCATCGCCAAAGCCTTCGGTCGCTGTCGAGATCGTCCCCTCGGTGATCGCCAGCATTTGGCCTGCGTCGATGGTGATGGTGCCCGCCCGGCCCGGGCCCGGCGTGACGATGAACGAGCCTCTTTCCTCATCGACCAGGTTGAGCGCCAGCGCCGCCGATGAAATGCTGCCGCCATCCGCGATCGTCATCTGATCTGCGCGAATGACGATGTCCCCGGCATTGCCGAAGCTGGTGGAAGAGGTCGAGATGCTGGTGCCCCTGCCGATGACATCGAGCTTCCCGGTTTCAATCAGGATCCGGCCCGCGGACCCTGTATAATCGTTGATGTCCTCGATTTCCTGGGGCCGCGGGATCCGTGTCGCGGACGATATCGTGGGGCCGCCCATAGTGTTGATCATCCGGATCGCGCCTGCACGAATGGAAATCGCTCCCGCGTCGCCCAGCCCCTCGCTGATCGACTGGATGCCGCCAAAGCCATCCAGTTCGAGCAATCCGCCGACCGTGATGTCGATCGGCCCAGCCGCAGTCGCGGTTTCGGTACGCGTGGATATCCGACCCAATGTGATCTTCATCGAGCCAGCACGGATCGTGATCGATCCCGGACCAGATGCATTCGGGGCCTGATTTTCGGCCAGGATTAGCCCGGTGGTATCCATGAAAAGTCGACCAGCATCGATGACGATGTTACCCGTCGTGCCCACGAGCTGCCCATCGAAATCGGACAGAGTGGTGCTGATCAGACCGATCTCGACGATCTCTACCAGATCTGCGCGGACGTGGATGTTCCCGACCGACCGGCCAGGTGCCGAGCTGCCGCGCGCCTCAATAGTGCCGCCTTCGACCAGCAGATGCTGCGTGTTGAGCCGGATGGCACCACCGCCACCTTCGATGGTGCTCACAATGCTGATGGAGCCCATTGGTCTAACGATGATCTGGTTCGCATCGATGCGCATGTCACCGCCGAGCTCGTCGACACCCGGCAGGCTGGCAACCCTTAGATCGCCGTCGACTACCTCAAGCCGGTTGGCCACCACCCGCAAAGCGGGGCTGGGTGATTGCTGCGCGAGGACCTCGATCGTTCCACGATCCGCGAGCAGGATTTCGCCAGCCGCTAGGTCAAGGCGACCGCCTCCCTCACCATCCGCGAGAATCGACCCGCCGAAAATCCGGATGCTGCCGCTCAGGGCTGTGGAAGTCATGCCTGGGCCCAATGGCAGATCGGTCACACCCCCGCCCACAGTGGCGACAGACATCCGTTCGGCGGTGACGAAGGTATCGAACACGACGATGTCGCTGGCGCTGAGCGTCAGATGTCCAGCGCGTATTCCGAAGATGAAATCATCCGACGCGTCGAGCCTTGTGGTGAAAATCGGCTGGTTGTTGCCCAGAAAGCCGAAGCGTGCGGGCTCTGCCATGCTGAAGGTCGATCCCGATGCCGTGCCCGAGACCAGCACACTGCCATCGGCAAATCCCAGCTGCTGCGCGGTCGAAAAGTGCGCGGTGCCGCCGACATCAACGAATGCGCCATCACCAAAGACGATGCCTGCCGGGTTGATGAAATAGAAGTCGGCGCCCGGCATCGCGCTCGCATCAATCGTCCCGGCGATGAACGATTGCTCGCCGCCAGTAACCCGGTTGATGACGTTGCGGATAGTGAGTGCATCGCTTGCGCTCCAGCGAGCAATGTCGCCGGGGCCGATGTTGAAGCGGGCAAAGCTGTGGAACAGGTTGTCGCCTGCGCGCACCCCGCCGCCGATGGTGGTGGTTACGCCGTCGGTGGTCGTGGTCGTGCCGGTCGAGAGGGCAGGCAGCGTATCAGGGGTGATCGTGGTCGCTGGCGCCATTGCCTCCTGCGCCGTTGCGGGCGCCGGAGACGCTGCGCCCGCAATCAGCGCCAGCAGCGCACAGCCGATCCACCAGGGCCTCATCGCCAGCTCCCCACCATCGTAAACGCACTCCAGATGCCCGGATCAGTCCATTGGCCATCCGCGCCACGGGCCAGTTCGATCTGCGCCAGTTGCAGCGACCGCGCCCGCCCCTCACCGCGTCGGTAATGGGTGTAGAAGGCTTCCATCAGCGCCGCAGTCCCGGCATCGCTCACCTCCCAGAGCGACGCCAGAGCACTTGCCGCACCGGCCTCCACCGCCGCACCGGCCAGCCCCATCGCCTGGTCGTCATCGCCCACGGCAGTCTCGCACGCACTCAGCACCAGCAGCTGCAGCCCTTGCCCGCGCAGCTGATTGGTGCTGAGCATCGCGCGCAAGTCCGGCAGCGTGATCGCCTCGCCATTGGCGACGATGAACGATCGTTCGGTGCGCCCGTTGAACGCGGCATGGGTGGCCAGATGCAGCACCGACGCGGGTCGCTTCGCCAGGGCCGATGCCAGATCGGCGCGATTGAAATCGGTGAGCAGAATGCCATCGCGCCCCGCTGCCATCGCCGCCTCGGAGGCAGTTCCCTCCAGCCGGGTGAAGCGGCCAACGGGAAGCTCCAGCGCCTTCTCGAGCGAGGCGGCGATGATCTGCGGATCGGTATCGCGCGTGCCCGGCGCGGCAAAGCTGAGCGCAGGCACGACCGCCAGTTGCGCCTGCTCCATCAGGAACTTGCCCTGCGCGTCCATCAGCGCGGCAAAGCTGATCTGGCGCAGCGGTCCATCGGGCACGATCACCAGCGTGCCTCCCGGCTTGAGCTGCCCTGCGATCGGGGCGATCAGCGCCGCGTACAATGCGCGCGATGCCGCCTCCCAGGCGTTGCTCTCGCCGCTCAACGATGCGGTCATCGCCTGCGCGAGCGCGGCGATCTGCGCGCGGTTGATCGAGCGATCGGGGGGCATCCGTCGATAGCCCAAAGCCTTGGCATCCCCCGTCGCATAGAGCAGTTCGACCCGGTCCTCGAGCAGCAGGGGGTAGAGCAGCACCTCGCCCGGCTGCAGATCGGCAGGGGTAACCGGATTGCGCAGCGGCACGCATTCGGCGCCCAGGCTGTTTTGCAGTTCAGCCGAACGATAGGCCTCCGCAATCCGCTGCGCCTGGGCCAGCGTGCCCGCATCGTCGCCCGCGAATGCCAGCGTCGTTCCGATCGCGCGTTCGAACACCGGGCGCACGAGCAGATCGAAACGGCTTTCCTCGGTCAGAGGATCAACCGGCATCAGCACGGTGCGCACCCGTTCGAGGGCGCGATAGGCGGCGAGCACATGCGCGCTCGCGCGATCAGGCTCGGCATCGGCGAGCAGCAGCATGTAGTGCGGCAGGTGCTGCGGCAGCGGCTTCTGGCTTTCCAGAAAGACTGCACGGCGCAGGTGCCCGCGCGCCTGCGCCGCATCACCCCGCGCCTGCGCAATCCGACCTTGCAGCGCGGCGAACGCAGCCGGATCGCCAGCGCCTCGTTTAACCATGAAGGTTGACTCAGCCGCCGCATTGGCAACCATATCAGTTGCACACAGACCCGCGTCGCACGCCAGCATCAACAGCGCCTGCTCCAGTGCCCAGCGACGCTGCGCGTCTGTGATCCTCGCAGTCGCGGCCAAGCCTGTGGCCAGCCGTGGTGCCACATTGCCCTTGCGCGCCTTTTCCAGCCGCGCCAGCCGCAGCGACGCCAGCGCGGTGAGCTCAGCATCATCGGCGCGAACGGCTCGGTCGAGCGCGCAGGCGAATGCCACTTCAAGCCGCCGACCTTCGCCTTCGTTCTCGCTGGCGGAACAGCCCGCCGCAGTCAGCACAGCGGACACACTGGCCGATCTGCGCCGCGTTCCGACCGTGCTCGGCGGAGCGCCACCTGCGAGCGCCAGCGCTGCCTCCCATGCCGCCCGCGCAGCCAGCGGCGCATCCCCTGCGCGGTCGGCCAGCGCCATCGCTGTCCGCAGAAAGTCCTGCGCCCGCGACTGGCTTCCCGATGGCGCCCGGCGCATCGCTTCGCCTGCAACCAGGCAGTACTCGGCCAGCGCGCGATCCCCGGCGGATTGCGTAGCGGCGACGGGCGGCGGGCCATCGCCTGGCCGACCGACGGGCACCAGCAGCACTGCTAACGCATCATCCACCGCCGAATCTGTGCCGCCGCGCATCAACGCGCGCGCACGCGCTGCGCGCTCGGTTGCCATGGGGAACGCAGGCAGTGCGGGTGCCTCGGCAGAACCGCCGCAATAGGCCACAGCCTCCGGCACGCTGGCACCAGCGCTATCGGACGTGGCAAGGGCCAGCGCCAATCCCAGAGTCTCAACCCACATGATGCCTGGCCCCAGCCTTCTAACAGATTGCAGGATAACCGGATTTCGCAGGCAATTGAACGGCTATTGCGCAGCGTCGCTCGCCAGCCCCTTGAGCCGGTACAATGCCTCCAGCGCATCGCGCGGGCTCAGGTTATCGACATCGATCCCGGCCAGCGCCTCGCGCAACGCATCGACGGGCTCGGGCTCCTTGGCCAGCGCGGCGGCGAACAGCGGCAGATCGTCGAGCCCCGCTGCGAGCCCGCCGGTCGCCTGACGCCCGGCCTCGAGCTTGGCGAGCACCGCCTTCGCCCGCGCCACCACCACCGGGGGAACCCCCGCCAGCTTGGCGACGGCGAGGCCATAGCTGCGATCTGCCGGGCCATCGGCGAGCTCGTGCAGCAGCACCAGATCGCCCTTCCATTCGCGTGCGCGGACATGGTGCAGCGACAGCGCATCGAGCCGGTCGGTCAGCCGCGTGAGCTCGTGATAGTGCGTCGCGAACAGGCAGCGGCAGCGGTTGGTGTCATGCACCGCCTCGGCAATTGCCCAGGCCAAGGCGAGCCCGTCATAGGTCGATGTCCCCCGCCCGACCTCGTCGAGAATGACGAACGAGCGTTCGGTCGCCTGGGAGAGGATCGCGGCAGTCTCGACCATCTCGACCATGAAGGTCGACCGGCCCCGCGCCAGATTGTCCGATGCGCCCACCCGGCTGAACAACCGGTCGACGATGCCGATCCGTGCCGAGCGGGCTGGAACGAACGCGCCTGCCTGCGCGAGCAGCACGATCAAAGCGGTCTGGCGCAGGAAGGTCGACTTACCGCCCATGTTGGGGCCGGAGACCAGCCAGAGCCGGTCGCGCTCGGACAGCGTGGCATCATTGGCGACGAACGCCTGGCCTGCCTTGCGCAGTGCCGCCTCGACCACCGGATGCCGACCGCCTGCGATTGCGATGCAAGGCTCGTCGGTCAGTTCGGGGCAGGTGAAATCGCCTTCCGCCGCCATCGCGGCATGGGCCGCGGCGACATCGATCCGGGCGAGCGCGGCAGCCGTCCGCGCGATCGCTTCGCGCGCAGCGACGACCTCTTCGCACAACGCTTCGAAATGCGCCTCTTCCGCCGCCTGCGCATGGCCGCCCGATTGCGCGATCCGCATCGCCTCGTCGTGCAGCGCGGGCGAGTTGAACCGCACCGCGCCCGCCATCGTCTGGCGATGGGCGAAGCCGCTGTCGGGCTTCATCAGCGCATCGGCGCGCGCGGCGGGCACCTCAATGAAATAGCCAAGCACCGCGTTGTGCCGGATCTTGAGCGCCTGCACGCCGGTCGCCGCCTTGTAGTCCGCCTCGAGCGCAGCAATTGCGCGGCGGGCGTTGCCCGATGTATCGCGCAAGGCATCGAGCGCGGCATCATAGCCACGCGCGATATAGCCGCCCTGTTGGCGCTCGGTGGGCGGACTTTCGACCAGGGCGCGGGCCAGATGCTCGACCAGCGCGCCATGGCCCTGCATGTCGGGGAGCAATGCCTTGAGCAGAGGCGGCAGGTCATCGCCGCGCCCCAGACGTTCGCGCAGGGTCCGCGCCGCGCTCAGCCCATCGCGCAGCTGCCCCAGGTCGCGCGGAGACCCACGTCCGGCGACCACCCGGCCCAATGCGCGCGCCAGATCGGAGATGGCCTTCAACGCCTCGCGCACGCTGTCGCGGCGCAGCGAATCCTCGTGAAACCACTGGACGAGCGCCAGCCGGTCGCGGATCGCGGCAATGTCGGTCAGCGGCGCGCCGAGATCGCTCGCGAGCAGCCGGGCGCCTGCGCCAGTGACGGTGCGGTCGATCGCATGCACCAAGGATCCTGCACGCCCGCCCTGCTGGCTGGTGAGGATTTCCAGGCTCTCGCGCGTCGCTGCATCGACCGCCATATGCTGCGCAACCTCATGCCTGCGCGGCGGAGCGAGGAACGGCATTTTGCCGCGCGAGACATGCTCGAGATACGCCATCAGCCCGCCCGCTGCGGCAAGCTCCGCTCGGCTGAAATTGCCGAAGCCGTCGAGCGTCGCGACGCCGAAATGCGCCTTCAGCCGCTTTTCGCCCTCGATGCTGCTGAACGCGCCTGCCGGGCGCAGGATGGAATCATCGGTGAACGGATCGCTGCGGTCGGACTGGATCAGTTCGCTGGCCGCGAGCCGCGCGATCTCGGCGGACAGATCGGCCGCGCTCGCCTGCATCAGTTCGAACCGGCCGGTGGAGATATCGCACATCGCCAGGCCATAGCCGCCCTCGGCGCTGGCGAGCGCGACCAGCCGGTTTTCGGCGCGCGAATCGAGCAGCGATTCCTCGGTCAGCGTACCTGCAGTGACGAAGCGGACGATCGCGCGGGCCACGAGCGCCTTGGAACCGGCGCGTGCCTTGGCCTCCGCCGGCGTTTCGGTCTGTTCGGCAATCGCGACGCGGTGCCCCGCCTTGATCAGCCGCGCCAGATAGCCTTCCGCGCTGTGCACCGGCACGCCGCACATCGGCACGGGATCGCCGCCATGCGCCCCACGCGCAGTCAGCGCGATGTCGAGCGTGGCCGCGGCGGCCTTGGCATCATCGAAGAACAATTCGAAGAAATCGCCCATCCGGTAGAACAGCAGGCAATCGGGCGCCTCGGCCTTCAGCGCATGATATTGCGCCATCATCGGCGTGGGGGCGCTGTCGGAGGGTGATTGGCTCATCCGGCTTCAACTAGCCGACGGTGCCTGAGGGTGGAAGGGGCGAGTTCGCCTAAAATCCTCCCCCAGCTTGCTGGGGGAGGATTTATGGGTTGCGTCAAGCCGCCACCATCGCTCCCACGCGCAGATCCTCCGCGACAAACGCGGCGCAGCGTTCACCGATCATGATGCTGGGCGCGTTGGTGTTGCCGCTGACGATCTTGGGCATGATGCTGGCATCGGCGACATACAGCCCCTCGACACCGCGCAGCTTGAGTCGCGGATCGACGACGCTCGCCTCGTCCGACCCCATGCGGCAGGTACCCACCGGGTGGTAGACGGTGTCGGCGCGGTTGCGGATCTGCTCGTCGAGCGCCGCATCATCATACAGATCGATCGGATGGCGATCGACCGGCTCGTAATCCGACATCGGCGGCGTTTCGAAGATGCGGTGCATGAAGCGGACGCCTGCGCGCAGCACCGCCATGTCGCGGTCGTCGGCCAGGAAATTGGGGTCGATCCGCGGGGGGGCTGCGGGATCGGCGCTGTTCAGCGTCACCGTGCCCTTGCTCTCGGGCCGCAGCACGCAGGCGTGGCACGAAAAGCCATGGCCCTTCACGTTCTCGCGGCCATGGTCTTCGAGCACCGCAGGCACGAAGTGGAACTGCACATCGGGCGCGGGCGCATCGGGCATCATCTTCCAGAAACCGCCAGCCTCCGCCCAGCAGGTGGTGAGGATGCCGGTGCGCTTGCGGCGATGCTCCAGCACCGCGCGCGCCATGCGCGTCACACCGGTGAGCGAACTGCCGAAGCTGTCGGTCGACTTGGTGGCAAAGCCCGAGACGTAATCGATGTGATCCTGCAGGTTCGCGCCCACCTCCGCACGATCGACCACGACAGAGACACCATGCTCCTTCAGCATGCCGCCCGGGCCGATGCCCGACAGCTGCAGGATCTGCGGCGATCCGAAGGCGCCTGCAGAGAGTATCACGGCGCCGCGGGCGAACACCTGCACCACCTGGCCTGCGCGCTCGAACTCGACGCCGCGCGCGCGGCCGTTCTCGATGATGATCCGGCGGACCATCGCATGGGTGCGCACGTCCAGGTTCTTGCGGTCCGCAGCGGGTTCGACATAGGCGCGCGAGGCGCTCCAGCGTTCGCCGTCCTTCTGCGTCGTCTGGTAGATGCCAAAGCCTTCCTGCCTGGCCCCGTTGAAATCGGTGTTGAGCGGCAGCTGCAGTCGCCGCGCCGCCTCGACAAAGGCGTGGCTGCCGGGGTTGGCCCATTTCTGGTCGACCACCGACAGCGGGCCATCGCCGCCATGGTGCGCATCGAATTCCGCCGAAGAACCGGCGCGGGAATTGCCTTCCGAGCGGCGGAACCAGGGCAACACGTCCTTGTGGCTCCAGCCGGTCGCGCCCATGGCCTCCCAGTTGTCATAATCCCAGGCGTTGCCGCGGATATAGACCATCGCGTTGATCGCCGATGATCCGCCCAGCCCCTTGCCCCGTGGCTGATAGCCCGGGCGACCATTGAGGCCCGGCTGCGGCACAGTATCGAACTTCCAGTTGGTATTGGCAGGCAGGAACGGCATGAACCCCGGCGTTTTCACGCGAACGCCATTGTTGCGGCCCCCCGCCTCGATCAGGCAGACCGATAGCGAGGCATCCTCGCTGAGCCGCCCGGCGACCGCGCACCCTGCCGAACCGCCACCGATGACGATGATGTCGTACTCGTTCATGCTCTCTCCTTCGGGCTCTTTGGTGCGGCCCATGTGTTCAGATCATTTCAGGCAATCGGATCATTCGGCGGGCGTCAGGCTCCCACCGGAAAAGGGTTCGAGCTGGCTCTGCCGCTGCTGGCGCGCGGCCCAGGCCGACTTGATCGTGTCGCTGGTCTCGCGGCTGCCATCGTGGCTCCAGCCCGGCGGACGCAGCAGATAGCCCAGCTTGTTCGAGAGGCCCGGCGCGCTCCACATATCGCGGGCGATTCCCACCCATTCGTGGAACGCCGCCCAGATCAGGTTGAAGCTGCCCAACTGCTTCACGATGCCATAGCGGATCGGCTCGTCGTCGCGCTCGGGCACGAAGGTGCCGAACATCCTGTCCCAGATAATGAAGACGCCGGCGTAGTTCGAATCGAGATAGCGCGGGTTGATCGCGTGATGGACGCGGTGGTGCGAGGGCGTGTTCATCACCGCCTCGAACCAGCGCGGCAGCCTTTTCACCGCCTCGGTGTGGATCCAGAACTGGTAGATCAGGTTGATGCCACCGCAGAACGCGATCATCAAAGGATGGAAGCCCAGCCAGAACATCGGCAGGCCCACGAGCAGCCCGGGCGTGAAGAACCCGGTCCATGTCTGCCTGAGCGCGGTCGACAGGTTATAATGCTGGCTCGAATGGTGGATGACATGCGCCGCCCACATCCAGCGGACACGGTGCCCCAGTCGGTGCACCCAGTAATAGGCAAAATCATCGACCACGAACGCGATCGGCCAGGCCCACCACGCCCAGCCGATGTCGAAAATGCGGTGTTCATAGACCTGGAACGCGATCAGCAGCGCAAGCCCGCCGGTCAGCGCGCCTGCAACGGTGCTGCCCAGGCCCAAAGCCAGCGATGTCAGCGTATCGCGCGGTTCGTAAGCGCGCGCATCACGACCGCGCACCCACCAGATCTCGATCAGGATCAGCAGCACGAATGCCGGGATCGCAAGCTCGGTCGGGTTGGGCAGATCGGGCGCCGTGGTCATGATGCCGGTTGCTTACATCATTGTCAGCAGCTTGTCTGCATCCTGTTTTGACAGGGCGAGTGAAACATGTCCGAAGCGCGGATCACCGGTTTCCACCTTCCACCCCTCGCTGCAGCGGTGCGCACGCAGCGGCTTGGGCAACACCCGCCCAGCACAGTGCGCGCCGTGGCGTTTCAGGATCACGACGCGACCATCGGTCCCCTCGACCAAAGCGGCCTCGCCATCGCCGGACATCAGCACCGGGCCGGCTTCGAACCCCGCGATCTGCTCTTCGGCAATGCGCGCAGCGGCGCTGGCGTCGCCAATCTGGTTTTCGCCCAGTTGCAACAGCCAGACCAGACCCGCGACCGCCAGAATCGCGGCCAGTGAAGCGAACAGCAGCATCAGGTTCATCGGCATCGTCCCCATGTCCGGCCAGGTCTTTGCCCGGTCCTTGCGGGCCATGATAGCACCGCACGCGGCGGAATGAAAAGTCTGCGAAAAGTCCGTTCAAAAGTCTTCGCGCGTCCGGCAGGGGTTGATTTGTGCCGGGGGCCGTGACTACGGCTCGCGCACGGATTTTTACGCAAGGGATATGACCGTGGCGGACGTGGAACAGTTGCAGCAGGACTATCTGGCCCAGATCGCCAGCGCGGATCTTGCGGGTCTGGAAGAGATCCGCATCGCCGCTTTGGGGAAACAGGGTGTCATTTCGGGCCTGCTCAAGACGCTGGGCGCGATGAGCGCCGAGGAGCGGCAGGAACAGGGCCCGCGCATCAACGGCGCGCGCGAGGCAGTGACCTCCGCGATCGCTGCCCGCAAGGATGCGCTAGAAAGCGAAGTGCTCAACGCACGCCTTGCCGCCGAAGCGATCGACCTGACGCTGCCTGCCGCTGCCAGCCCCCAGGGATCGGTGCACCCGGTTGCCCAAGTGATGGACGAGCTCGCCGAGATCTTCGCCGATCTGGGGTTTGCCGTGGCGACCGGACCCGAGATCGAATCGGGCTGGTACAATTTCACCGCGCTGAACATGCCCGAGACGCACCCGGCGCGCGCGATGCACGACACGTTCTACTTCCCTGATCGCAATGCTGCGGGCGAGGAGATGCTGCTGCGCACGCACACCTCGCCGGTGCAGATCCGCACGATGATGGCGCAGAAGCCGCCGATCCGCATCATTGCGCCGGGCCGCACCTATCGCAGCGATTCGGACGCGACGCACACGCCGATGTTCCATCAGGTCGAGGGGCTGGTGATCGACAAGGGCATTACCATGGCGCACCTCAAATGGACGCTGGAAACCTTCGTGAAGGCGTTCTTCGAGCGCGACGATATCGTGCTGCGGCTGCGCCCGAGCTATTTCCCGTTCACCGAGCCCTCGGCCGAGGTCGATGTCGGCTTCACGGTCGAAAAGGGCAAGCGGGTGATCGGCGGCGATCCCACCGGCCCCAATGGCGGCTGGATGGAGATCCTGGGCAGCGGCATGGTCAACCGCAAGGTGATCGAACATTGCGGGCTCGACCCCGATGAGTGGCAGGGCTTTGCCTTCGGTTGCGGCATCGACCGCCTCGCGATGCTCAAGTACGGCATGGACGACCTGCGCGCGTTCTTCGACGGCGATCTGCGCTGGCTGAAGCATTACGGCTTCTCGTCGCTCGATGTCCCCACGCTGAGCGGAGGAGTCGGCGCATGAAGTTCACGCTTTCCTGGCTGAAAGAGCATCTCGACACCGATGCAAGCCTGACCGAAATCACCGACCGCCTCACCGCGATCGGGCTGGAATTGGAAGGCGTGGAGAACCCCGCCGATGTGCTGCGTCCGTTCAAGGTTGCGCGCGTGATCGAGGCCGGCCCCCACCCCAATGCGGACAAGCTGCGGTTGCTCAAGGTCGATGACGGATCGGGCACGCCCTGGCAGGTCGTCTGCGGCGCGCCCAATGCGCGTCAGGGCCTTGTCGGCGTGTTCGGCCCTCCGGGCACGTATGTGCCCGGCCCGGCCTTCACGCTCAAGCCGGCGAAGATCCGCGATGTCGAAAGCTTCGGCATGATGTGCTCGTACCGCGAGCTCGAAATGGGCGAAGATCACGACGGCATCATCGAATTGCCCGAAGATGCACCGGTGGGCACCAGCTTTGCCGATTATGCCGGGCTCGATGATCCGGTGATCGATGTCTCGGTAACTCCCAACAAGCAGGACTGCATGGGCGTGCGCGGCATCGCGCGCGATCTGGCGGCCTCGGGCATCGGCACCTTGAGGCCGCTGGTGATCGCCGATGTCCCGCGCTCGGGCGCAGGCCCCGATGTGCGCACCGACGACGCTGACGGCTGCCCGGCGTTCTACGGCTGCACCGTCAAGGGCGTCACCAACGGCGCTGCACCCGACTGGATGCAGGCGCGGCTGAAGGCCGTGGGGCAGAAGCCGATCTCGGCCTTGGTCGACATCACCAATTATGTGATGCTCGATCTGGGCCGGCCCTTGCACGTCTATGACATGGCGACGCTTTCGGGCGGGCTGGTCGCGCGCAAGGCGAAGGAAGGCGAAGAGGTGCTCGCGCTCAACGGCAAGACCTACACGCTCGACGCCAGCATGACCGTGATCGCCGACAGCGCACAGGTGCACGATATCGGCGGCATCATGGGCGGCGAGCATTCGGGCGTGGCCGAGACCACCACCGATGTGCTGATCGAGTGCGCCTATTTCGACCCCGAGCAGATCGCGCGCACCGGGCAGAAGCTGATGCTGACTTCGGACGCGCGCCAGCGGTTCGAGCGCGGCGTGGACCCGGCGTTCCTCGACGATGGCCTGGCGATTGCGACCGCCTATGTCACGCAGCTTTGCGGCGGAACTGCCAGCGAAATCACCCGCGCGGGCACGCCTCCGGTGGAAGCGCGGACGGTCTCGTACGATCCGGCCTATTGCGCGGCTTTGGGTGGCATCGATGTTTCGGCGACCGATCAGCAGGCCATCCTCGAGCGCCTCGGCTTTGCCGTGGACAGCGGCGAGACGCCGTGGACGATCACCGTCCCCAGCTGGCGGCGCGATGTCTCAGGGAAAGCGGATATCGTCGAGGAAGTGGTGCGTATCACTGGCATAGACGCGATCCCCTCCACCCCGCTGCCGCGCCTGCCCGGTGTCGCCAAGCCCACCGCCAGCCCTGCGCAGCTGCAGGAACGCCGCGTGCGACGTCTGGCGGCGGCGCGCGGTCTCAACGAGGCGGTCAACTGGTCGTTCATTTCGGACAAGGAAGCCGCGCCCTTTGGCGGCGGCGACTGGACGCTCGCCAACCCGATCAGCGAAGACCTCAAGGTCATGCGGCCCTCGCTGCTGCCCGGCCTGCTCTCGGCGGCCAAGCGCAACCTCGATCGCGGCGCTGGCTCGGTCCGGCTGTTCGAGGTCGGGCGGCGCTATTTCAAGGCCGAGGATGGCACCAGCCTCGAGCGCGCGACGCTCGGCATCGTGCTGGCGGGAGACAAGCTGAGCCGCGACTGGCGCTCGGGCAAGGCGCAGGCCTTCACCGCGCACGACGTGAAGGCCGAGGTGCTGGCGCTGCTCGATGCCGCCGGTGCCCCAGCCGCCAAGCTCATGGACTTCGCGCCCGATGCCGCCGGTCCCGGTGGACATTATCACCCAGGCCAGGCGGCGACGCTGCGGCTGGGGCCGAAGAATGTGCTGGCCGCGTACGGCACGCTGCACCCTTCAACCGCCAAGGCGTTCGGCTTCAAGCCGGTACACGGCGCTGTGATGGTCGCCGAGCTGTTCCTCGACGGCATTGCGTTGAAACCACGCGGCTCTGCGATGCGTGAGGCCTATGCGCCCCCGGCATTGCAGGCGGTGACGCGCGATTTCGCGTTCCTCGTCGATGCCAAACTTGCGGCGGGCGATCTGGTGCGCGCGGTCAAGGGCGCGGACAAGAAGCACATCACCGACGCCCGCGTGTTCGACAGCTTTGCAGGCCAGGGCGTGCCCGAGGGCAAGCTGTCGCTCGCGCTGGAGGTCACGCTGCAACCGGTGGACAAGAGCTTCGCCGATGACGAGCTCAAGGCCATTGCCGATGCCATCGTCAAGGCAGCGGGGAAGCTGGGCGCGGAATTGAGGGGTTGATTTTAAGTCGGTCCCCTGCGCAGGCAGGGGCCGATCCCCTGCCCGTCGCGTCTGGATGCATCATCCGATGATCCATCCTGTGCAGATGCGGGGAAACGACACATTAGCAAAGCCGATATCATGACCGCTCTCAACCGCCGCACCTTCGCCATCATCTCGCACCCTGATGCGGGCAAGACCACGCTGACCGAAAAGCTGCTGCTCACCGGTGGTGCGATCCATCTGGCGGGCGAGGTCAAGGCGCGCGGCGCGGCGCGGCGGGCGCGGTCGGACTGGATGAAGATCGAGCAGCAGCGCGGCATCTCGGTCACCTCCTCGGTGATGACATTCGAGCGGCAGGGCATCACCTTCAACCTGCTCGATACGCCGGGCCATGAAGACTTTTCCGAAGACACCTATCGTACGCTGACCGCGGTCGACTCCGCGATCATGGTGATCGATGCCGCCAAGGGCATCGAGCCGCAGACACGCAAATTGTTCGAGGTGTGCCGCCTGCGCAGCGTGCCGATCATCACCTTCGTTAACAAGGTCGATCGCGAGGGGCGCGATCCGTTCGAACTGCTCGACGAGGTTGCCGATGCTTTGGCGCTCGATGTCTGCCCGATGAGCTGGCCGGTCGGCATGGGCGGGCAGTTCGAAGGCGTGTACGATCTCGCGCGCAACCGGTTGATGCAGCCCAACGGCCCCAGCCGCGAGTTCGACGGATCGTTCACGGAAGTATCGGGGCTGGATGATCCCGCACTGGCCGCCAAGCTCACCGAACAGGCGCTCGAACGGCTCACCGGCGAGGCCGAGCTGGCACAGGGTGGCTATTCGAGCTTCGATCTGGAAGCGTACCGGCACGGCGACCTGACGCCCGTGTATTTCGGCTCCGCGCTCAAGCAGTTCGGCATCGAGGAACTGATCAACGCGATTGCCGACCACGCCCCGCCGCCGCGCAGCCAGCCCGCGCAGCCCGAAGCGGTCGAGCCGACGCGCAAGGACGTGACCGGCTTCATCTTCAAGGTGCAAGCCAATATGGACCCGCAGCACCGCGACCGCATCGCGTTTATGCGGCTGGTCTCGGGCACGTTCAAGCGCGGCATGAAACTGGTGCCCTCGGGCCATGGCAAGCCGATTGCGGTGCACTCGCCGATCCTGTTCTTCGCGCAGGACCGCGAGCTCGCCGACGAGGCTTTGCCCGGCGACATCATCGGCATCCCCAACCACGGCACGCTGCGCGTGGGTGATACACTCTCCGAGAAGAACGACGTCCGCTTCACCGGCCTTCCCAATTTCGCGCCTGAAATCCTGCGCCGCGTGCAGCTGAAGGACCCGACCAAGACCAAGCAGCTGCGCAAGGCGCTCGACGACCTGTCCGAAGAGGGCGTGATCCAGGTGTTCTATCCCGAGATCGGCAGCCAGTGGATCGTCGGCGTGGTCGGCCAGCTGCAGCTCGAGGTGCTGATCAGCCGTCTGGAGGCCGAATACAAGGTCGAGGCGGTGCTCGAGATGGCGCCGTTCGATACCGCGCGCTGGCTCAGCGGGCCTTCCGATGCGCTCGAGGCGTTCAAGCGGATCTCTATGAACAACCTGGCCAAGGACCGCGACGGCAACCCGGTGTTCATGGCGCGGTCGGCCTGGGATGTCGGCTATCAACAGGAAAAGAACCCCGATCTGTCCTTCAGCGCCACGCGCGAGCGCTAAAACACTGTTGCAGCCCGGCAGAGCTGCGCTAAGGCGGGCCATGGCGTCGCGCACCAAGGTCTCTCCCGATACGATCCGGCATATCGTCGAAGAGGCGAGCACCATCGCCATGGCCGCGTTCGCGCGCGCCGGCGGTGACCTGCAGGTATGGGACAAGAAGCCCGGCGATCCGGTCAGCGAGACCGATCTGGCGGTCGACAATTTCCTGCGCGACCGGCTGGGCGCTTTGGTCCCCGATGCGGGCTGGCTGTCCGAGGAAACCGCCGATGATACCAACCGGCTCGATTGCGACCGCATCTGGCTGGTCGATCCCATCGACGGCACGCGCGATTTCGTGCGCGGCCGCGCGGGCTGGGCGATTTCGGTCGCCCTGGTCGAAAATGGCCGCGTCGTGATGGGCGTGCTCGCGGCCCCTGCCCGCAACGAATACTGGATCGGCGCGCGCGGGCGCGGTGCGTTCCTCAACGGCAAAAGGCTCAAGGCCAGCCGCCGCACCGAATTTCCCGGATCGCGCGTGCCCACCGACAGCCTGCCCAAGGCGGACATCGACCTGACCGTCGTCGAAAAGCCCAACAGCATAGCGCTTCGCATGGCGATGATCGCCGATGACCGCGCCGATCTGCTCGCGACCCTGCGCTGGGGTTATGAATGGGACATCGGCGCGGCTGCGATCATCGCCGAGGAAGCGGGCGCGCGCGTCACCGACGCACTGGGCGGCGAACTGCGCTTCAACAAGCCGCGCGCCAATGCCTTTGGCGTTTTGTGCTGCGCGCCCGACATCCACGACGCCGCGCTCGACCGCCTGCGCGAACGCGCGGTGCGGCTCTCGGCGGACGGGGCTTAGGCCTCGGTCACTACATCCTGCGTGTGCGTCTCGGCATCGGGCGTGGTGAGATACAGCCCAGTCGTGCCGATCAGCGTCAGCGCGATGAACCCGGCTTGCGCCAGGCTGATCGACTGGCGGAACACCAGCCAGCCGATCACCGCCACGGCCACCACGCCCACACCCGACCAGATCGCATAGGCGATGCCCATCGGGATGCGGGTGAAGGCAAAGGCGAGCAGCCAGAAGCACAGGCCATAACAGGCCATCGATGCCATGCCGAACAGCGGCCTGGCAAACCCGTGGGAGGCCTTGAGCAGGCTGGTGCCTGCGATCTCGCAGACCATGGCCAGAGCCAGCAAAACCCACGCATTCATCGCATGCTCTCCTTCATTCGGCCTTTGGCATCGCAATCGGATCGCCCGCCAGCATTCGCGTGGCCGTTGCCTGTTTCATGAACGCCCAGACCTCGGCATCAAAACCGGGATCGGCCTGTGCGGGCCAGTTGGGCATGTCGTCGTACATCTTCATCGTGCCGGTCCACATCATAGGCGTGGCGACATCAGTGAAGGGTTTCAGCAGCGCGAACCAGCGCTGGACAAAGCCCGCCGCCGCCTCGCTGCCTGGGTCCATCGGCAGCGAGGCCTTGATCTCGTCGCCCAGCGCCTTCCATTGCGCTGAGTAAGCATCCTGGTCGAAATCCGCGCCCAGCGCGCCCATCCTATCGGCCCATTCGGCCTGCTCTTCCGGGGTGAAATAGCGGTCGGTCACCGCCTTCCATTGGTCCTGTGACATCTGTGTACTGTCCTGTTGTTCGGTTCGGATCAGCGAGCAGAATGTCTCTGCATCGATGGGCTCGCCGCGATCGATGCGTGACTTGACGGAGATGAGCAGCGGCTGCGCCTCGGATATGCGCCGCGCCTGACTTTCGAGATGATCGAGCTGCGCGGTGATCAGCCCGTTGAGGTCGATCCGCCGGTTGGCGGTCAGCCGCTGGATCTGTGCCAGCGTCAGCCCCGCCTTCTTGAGCGACAGGATCAGGTTCAACCGCTCCAGCGCCACCGCATCATAATGCCGCCGCCCCGACGCGGTCCGCAACGGCTCCACCAGTCCTCGCACCTCGTAAAAGCGCAGCGCGCGGGCGGTGAGACCGGTGAGCCGGGTAACGGCAGCAATGTCGAGCGAATCAGCCATAAGCGGCTTATGCCACTTGACGTAAGGTCAGCTTCAAGGGGTTTTTTACTGAAGCACCAAAATACCAAAGCCTCAATTCGGCACAATATTTCATTTACGACTACCATATAATGTGAGGTTGTGAGCTTCAGGAAACCTTTCAGAGCCAACCCGGTTAAACTTGGGCGCTATTATAGACGCCAACAAAAAATGGCGGAAAAGCGCTTTGCAGCGAAGCTTTTGGTGATGGCAGCTTCGTTAGGTTTCACTGTTGGTGTTGGAAGTATTTTCGCAAGCGAGCGGGGGTTTGCCCAATTGGCAGCTGCGGCGCGGCCTTTTGCTATCAACGCAGGGCTCATGCGAGCACGTGAGCCTCGATCTGGTGATTATTGGCCAGGGTGCGACGATGCCCGCAGGGCTGGCACCGCTCCAATCTACTCGGGGGAACCAGGTTATCGTGACGAAATGGACGGCGATTCGGACGGAATCGCTTGCGAGCCTTATTACTAAGTGAACCGCCAAATCTGGCCGGAGTCCTCGTGTCTGCGACGCCAATACGCGTCATTTTCCGCATGACGCCTTCCTCCCGATACGCCATTGTCGCAAGCGATGCGCGCCTTGATCCTTCGCCGGTTGTTTACCGCAATCCCGACGCTGTTGCTGGTGCTGCTCGCCTCGTTCGCGTTGATGCGCTTTGCGCCCGGGGGGCCGTTTGACGGCGAGCGGCCGTTGGCGCCCGAGACGCGGGCGGCGCTGGAGGCGGCGTATGGGCTGAACCTGCCGATGGGGGAGCAGTTCGCGCTGTTCCTGCGCCGCACGCTCACCGGCGATTTCGGGCCGAGCCTCGTTTATCGCGATTTCACCGTCACCCAGTTGATCGCCGACAGCCTGCCGGTGTCGCTGACCTTGGGCGGGCTGGCGATACTGCTGGCGCTGGTGCTCGGGCTCGCAGCCGGAACGCTGGCTGCTTTGCGCCCCGGTAGCTGGGCGGACGAGACGCTGATGCTGGGCGCAACTTTGGTCACCGCGCTGCCCAGCTTCGTGACCGGGCCGCTGCTGGCGCTGGTCTTCGGGCTGTGGCTGGGGCTGCTGCCGGTGGGCGGGCTGGGCGATAGCCTCATCAGCGCGCCGCAATTCTGGGTGATGCCGGTGATCGCGCTCGCGCTGCCGGTGGCGGGCGCGATCGCCAAGCTGGCGCGCGCTGGCCTCGCAGCGGCGCTGGCGCAAGAGCACATCCGCACCGCGCGGGCGCGCGGCCTTTCGACCGGCGCGATTGTCCTGCGCCACGCGCTGCGCCCCGCGCTCGTTCCGGTCGTCAGCTACCTAGGACCAGCGGCGGCGGGGCTGCTCACCGGCGCGGTGGTGATCGAGACGGTGTTCGCGCTGCCGGGCCTTGGCCGCTATTTCGTGCAGGGCGCGCTCAACCGCGACTATCCGCTGATCATGGCGGTGATCCTGCTCTACGCCGCGTTGATCATCGCGTTCAATCTCCTCGCCGATCTAATTTATGGCTGGCTGGACCCCCGGAGCCGGGCATGAGGCGTATCGCCCTGCCCGCCGCGATCGTCGCGCTGATCGTCCTCGCCGCGCTCATCCTGCCTGCGCTGCTGCCGTGGAGCCATGATGCGATCGACTGGGACCATGTCCGCGCACCCGCCGGATCGCCGGGCCACCTTCTGGGCACCGATGAACTGGGCCGCGACCGGCTGGCGCGGCTGGCGGTGGCAAGCCGGATCACCTTGCTGGTGGCACTCGCCGCCGCGCTGGTTTCGATGATCGTCGGCATCGCCTGGGGCATGGTCGCAGGCTGGGCCGGGGGCCGGGTCGATGAGGCGATGATGCGGATCGTCGATGTGCTCTACGCCCTTCCCTTCATGTTCATCGTCATCGTGCTGATGGTGGTGTTCGGCCGCTCGATCCTTTTGGTGTTCGTCGGCATCGGGCTGGTCGAATGGCTGACCATGGCGCGGATCGTGCGCGGGCAGGTGATGACCCTGCGCCAGCGGCCGTTCGTGCTGGCAGCGCAAGCCAGCGGCGCGCCGGTGCGCGTGATCCTGTGGCGGCACATATTGCCCAATATCGCAGGCGTCGCGCTCGCGTACCTCACGCTCACCCTGCCCGGCATCATCATGATCGAGAGCTTCCTGTCGTTCCTCGGCCTGGGGGTACAGGAGCCGCTGACCTCGCTGGGCATCCTGGTCAAGGAGGGCGCGGACGACATGGATGTAGCGCCCATGGGGCTGCTGGTCCCCGGCGGGGTGATGGTGACGCTGCTGGTGTGCCTGACCTTGATCGGCGAGCGGCTGCGGGACCGGTTCGCATGAGCCTGTACCGGCTTGAGAGCCTGTCGGTAGCGATCGGCGGGCGCGTGCTGGTGCGCGATGTGTCGCTGGAGATTGCGCCGGGCGAGTGCGTCGCGCTGGCAGGTGCTTCGGGATCGGGCAAGAGCCTGACCAGCCTGTCGCCTTTCGGCCTGTCCGCTGGGCGCATTGGCGGGTCGGCGGTGCTGGACGGAAAGGAGTTGGCCGGACTGGATGAGGCTGCTCTCCGCGCCGTTCGCCGCGATACGGTCGGCTTTGTCTTCCAGCAGCCGCTGACCGCGCTGACCCCGCATCTGACGAGCGCGCAGCACCTGGCCGAATGCGCGATGCAGGCGGGCGGCCCGCGCCCCGATCGCGCGGCGCTCGGCGATATGCTGGATGCCGTCGGGCTGGCCGACCCGCTGACCAAGCTCAAACGCTATCCCCACCAGCTTTCGGGCGGCGAGCGGCAGCGGCTGATGATCGCCTGCGCCATTGCGCACGGCCCGAGGCTGCTGATCGCCGACGAGCCGGTCTCGGCGCTCGATGCGCATCTGCGCGGCGAGATCATGGCCTTGCTCACGCGGCTGCGGCGCGAGACGGGCATGGGACTGCTGCTGGTCAGCCACGACCTTGCCTCGCTGGAACATCATGCCGACCGGGTGCTGGTGATGCAGGAGGGGCACGTGGTGGAGGCAGGCGCAGCGCAAATGATCGCGCACGCACCGCAGCACGCTTATAGTCAGGCACTCTGGGCCGCGACGCCAAACCTGAAGTCGGCTCTGCCAGATGATCTGCCGCAACCGGGCGCCGCGCTGGTCGAGGCGCGCGGGCTGACGGTGCGCTTTCCCGGCAGCGGGCTGTTCGCCAAGCCGATGACAGCGGTGGATGGTGTCGACCTGATGGTCCGTGCCGGCGAAGCGGTGGCGCTGATCGGCGGATCGGGATCGGGCAAATCGACCATCGGGCGCGGCATCGCGGGACTGGGGCCGGTGAGCGCGGGAACCGTGCTGTGGCGCGGCGAACCGCTCTCCGCCAAGCGAACCCGCGACCAGCGCCGCCTCATTCAGCCGGTGTTCCAGGACCCGCTCGCCAGCCTCGATCCGCGCTGGCGAGTGTCGGACATCATCGCCGAGCCGCTGGTGCATTTGCGCCCCGACCTCACATCCTGGGGCCGCGCCGGGCTGGTCAAAAAGGCGTTGCAGCTGGTCGATCTGGATGGCGCGCTGGCCGACCGGCTTCCCACCGCGCTATCGGGCGGACAGGCGCAGCGCGTCGCCATCGCCCGCGCGCTGGTGGCGGAGCCCGAAATGCTGGTACTCGATGAGGCGACGAGCGCGCTCGACCCGCTGGTCGGCGCGCAAATCGTGGCGCTTTTGAAACGGCTGCAGCGCGATCAGGGCATCGCAATGCTGGTGATTACCCACGACCTCGCGCTCGCCGCGCAGTTCTGCCACCGCGCGCTGGTGCTCGATGCTGGACGGATCGTCGAGCAGGGTTCGATCGCCGACCTCGTCAATCACCCCCAGGCCGCGATGACGCAAAGGCTTGTGGCCGCAAGCTGACGCCTGCGGCCACACACCTTTTGATCGAAGATCAGGCGGTCAGAACTTCACGCCTGCAGTGACGAACACCTGGCGCGGGTTTCCGTAGAACGCGGTCGCCACGCCTTCGGTGCCCAGAGTGGGAACCAGCGCGCCTGCTGCCGTGCGGGTCGGCGTGCCATCGGGCGCGGTCGCGAGAAACTGGTAGCCCGAGGTGATGTACTGCTTGTCGAGGATGTTCTTGGCGTTGAGGCCGAAGCTGAACCGGTCCTGGTCATCACGCCAGATCAGCGAGGCATCCCAAAGCGCATAGCCCTTCTGGTCGAGGAAGGGGCTGGGCGTTTCGAACTGGAACGTCTTGCTGCGATAGCTGACGGTGGTCGATGCGGTGATCATGCCCGAGAATGCCGGGAAGGCGCCGCTGAATGTGCCCGATGCGGTCCATTTGGGTGTGTTCTGGATGCGACGCAGGTTGGCGACATCGATATTGCGGGCATCGATGAACTGCTTGTACTGGCCATCGATATAACCGAGCGTTCCATTGAAGCTCAGATACGATCCGCCACCGGCGAAATCGCGCGCGAACACCGCGTTGCCTTCAAACTCCAGGCCCTTGAAATTGGCCTTGCCGGCGTTGGTGGTGACACCGATGAAGGTGTCGTTGACGCCATCGCCGTTGGAATCGAACCCGGCGGAACCGGGCACCTGCACGTTGGTGTAATCGGCATAGAAGCCGGTGACTGCCAGGTTGATGGCATTGTCGGCAAAGCTGCCCTTCCAGCCCAGTTCATAGCTGTCGACGGTCTCGGGCTCGAAGCTGAGGAAGTCGAAGATTTCAGCCTCGCTGCGCACGCCATCGCGGTTGAGGTCGGGCGCGGCGGTCGACAGGCCGCGCGGATCGAAACCGCCGCCCTTGAAGCCCTGCGAATAGCCCGCGAAGAACAGGTGATCGCTGTTCGGCTTGAAGCTGAGCGAAGCGCGCGGGTTGAAATCGGTAAAGCGCGCCTGTCCGTTGAAGTTCGAGGTAGTCGCCAGGATGATCGGGGTGCCGCCGAATTCGGCCGAGCGGCCCAACTTGGTCTGGCGCAGGATGGTCGAGTTGCGCTTGTCGACGGTGTAACGACCGCCGAGCGACAGCGAGAGCTGGTCGGTAAAATCATACGTGAAATCGCCGAACACCGACCAGGTATCGGTGCGGACATCGCCTGCGGTATAGGCGTTGAGGTTGTTGACCGTGGTGAACAGCAGCACGTCGAACGCGGTCGCGGCCTTGGCGTCGAGATAATAGAAGCCAACCAGGCCCTTCAGGCGGCTGCCTTCATACAGCAGCTGGATTTCCTGGCTAACCTGTTCGTTGCGGTACAGCGCGGGCACGTCGACATCGATCGCGGGCAGTGCATCGAAATCGATCGGCGTGAAGCTGTCATCCTTGCGCCAGGCGCTGATCGACCGCAGCGTCAAGGTGTTGGTGAGCTCGGCGGAGATGTTCATCGCCAGGCCGTATGCCTCGATATCCTGCTTGGGTGTATTCAGCCCGGCGCGGGTGTCATAGACATCGCTGAGCACCGGGGTGCCGCTGCGGATGCCGGGGATCAGGCGGTGGCCATTGCGCGGATCGGACTTGTCGCGGGTGTAATCGCCGGAGATGCGGATCAGCACCGGAGCATCATAGCCGCCGATTTCCAGTGTACCGCGCCCCGCCCAGACATCGCGGTTGTAGTTCTCCACGCCGCGAATGTTGAGGTTGTCGCCAAATCCGCCGCGCGAGAGCCGTGCGACCGTACCGCCAACGCGGACGATATCGCCGATGGGGGCCGAAACCGTGACCACACCTTCGGCCTGGTCATACGTCCCGTAGGTCGCGCGAGCCTTAACGCTGAAGTCCTGCGGCAGCATCTTGGTGACGTACTTGACCGCGCCGCCGATGGTGTTGCGGCCATACAGCGTGCCCTGCGGCCCGCGCAGGACCTCGATCCGCTCGACCTCGTAGATATCGAGCACGGCGGCCTGCGGACGGTTGAGATAGACGTCATCCAGATAGATGCCGACGCCGGCCTCGAACCCGGGGACCGGATCCTGCTGGCCCACGCCGCGGATGAAGGCGGTCAGCGTCGAGTTGGTGCCGCGCGAGTTTTCCAGCGTGGTGTTGGGAGTGATCTGCGAAATGTCGGTGATGTCGAGCGCGCCCTGGTTTTCCAGTCGCTCGGCAGAAAACGCGCTGATTGCGATGGGCACATCCTGCAGGTTTTCCGCGCGCCGACGCGCGGTGACGACGATCACGCTGCCATCGACGCTGGTGGCTTCAGCCTCTTCCTGCGCGTCCTGCGCGTGTGCACTTGCGGGAAGCGCGGTCAGCGCGGCTGCTGCAACGCCGAGCGTCAGCGCGGCGCGCGCAGTGGCAAGGCGGGTAACCCGAAACGACGACATAGCAATCCTCCCATCATCCAAACCTGAGACCCTGTGGTGCGCCGGTTCATCGATTGACCGGTCTTGCGCAGGGCGTGATGATCCATTAGTGAAAGTTGAACCAGCTTTCAACTCTTATCCGATTTGGGGAAGACAAAGCCGGACACATCGGCCAGAAGTGTTGCCTCAGTGCATCATGTGCGGCAGCAGGAGTGGAATATGGCGGCACGGGCGCAGGAACAGGCGGGCGAGCCTGGGGAGAAACCGGGGAAGACGCCGCGCACCGCGCGCGGACGCGCCACCTTGCGCAAGCTGCTCGATGCAGCGGCGATAGAGTTCGGCGAACGCGGCTTTCATGAAGCCTCGATCAGCGGGATCACGCGGCGGGCGGGCACCGCGCTGGGCAGCTTCTATACCTATTTCGATTCCAAGGACGAGATCTTCCGCGCGCTGGTGCAGGACATGTCGGCCCAGGTCGGTGTCCATGCCGCCTCGGCGATGCAGGAGGCGACCGGGGCGCTCGATCGCGAACGCGCGGCTTTGCAGGGCTTTCTGGAGTTTGCGCGCGAGCACAAGGAAATCTACCGGATCATCGACGAGGCCGAATTCGTCGATTCAGACACCTATCGCGCGCACTATCAGGTTACCGCGTCACGGATTCTCAGCCGCTTGAAGGCCGGCGCGGACGAGGGCGAAATCCGCGATGATGTGAGCGAACTTCATGCCTGGGCGGTGATGGGCATGAACGTTTTCCTGGGCCTGCGTTACGGCGTGTGGAGCGAGGACATGGCCCCCGACGCCATCGCAAGCGCTGCCAACGATTTCATCACGCGTGGGCTTAAACCGTAAGCCGGATCAATCGCTCGCCATCAGAAGTTCCGGTAGATCGCCACTGGTGCCGCGTGCCTCATCCACGATCAGGCGGCGGACCAGTCCGGTGCGGCCGACCAGTTGCATGCCTATCCGCCGGACCAGCGAGGGCGTGCCGCCGGGCAGGCCATATAGCCGGTTCAGCACATCGGTCGCAGCAGCCATCATCGCATTGTCGAGCATCCGCCAGTTCTGATAGCGCTTGAGCTGCGCCAGATCGCCCGGGTCCAGACCCAGCCGTGCGCCTTCGCCCAGCACATCGGCCAGCGCCGCGACATCGCGCAGGCCGAGGTTAAGGCCCTGCCCGGCAATCGGATGGATGATATGCGCGCTGTCACCGATCAGCGCGATGCGCGGGGCGACCATGTCGGCAGCCTGGCACAAGGTCAGCGGCCAGCTGCTGCGCGGCGCGACCGGAACGAGTTCGCCCAGAAAGCCGCCGCTGGCACGTGTGAGCGCCGCACCGAACGCGCGGTCGGACAGCGAGGTCCAGGCATCGGCCTTGCCCTCGGGCACGGTCCAGACGATCGAGGCCATCGGCCTGCCTTCGTCATCGTCGTTCAGCGGAAGGATGGCCAACGGACCATCGGGGTAGAAAATCTCGAAAGCGGTGTTCTGGTGCGACTTTTCCAATGTCACCGCCGTCACGATCCCGCGCTGGCGGTACGACCACTGGCTGAGCGTGATGCCAGCCAGGTCGCGCGTCGGCGACACCCGCCCCTCTGCCCCCACCAGCAGCGAGGCAGTGAAAACGCGACCATCTGCCAGCGTCACCGTGGCCTTGTGCGCATCCACCGCGCGGTGGACCACATCGGCTGCCATCACCAAGTCGATATCGCCATCGGCGCTGGCCGTTTCATACAGGGCAGCGCGCAACAGGCTGTTGGGCAGCATCACGCCCATGCCATCGACCCCGGCGTCGAAATCGAGTCCACCAGCGCGCAGGCCATCGCTGACTGCGATCCGATCAATCGGGCACACATCGCGCCAGAGCGCATCGCCGAGCCCCAGATTTTGCAGCATCTGCCAGCTGGTGCTGGCCAGCGCCGACGCGCGGCCGTCGAAGACGCTATCGGCAAGCGTCTGCGGCGTGATGCGGTCGATCACCCGGACGCTATGGCCATGACGGACGGCGGCCAAGGCCAGCGAAAGGCCAGCTGGCCCTGCGCCCATGATCAGGATGTCGCTGTGCTGGATCTGTGTCATGGGCTCAATGTAGGGCGTTGCACCCCGCCTGAACAGAGGCATTGCGGCCCTGAGCGCCGCACAAGTCCTTGCTTGACGCGGAGTCCGCCATCTGCGCAAAATGCGCGTCCATTTACCACATTTTCTGGAGTTAAACAGGTTATGGCCAGCCGCGCCGCCAGCAGAAACGCGCCCGACTGGCGCGACCTGATGCGTCAAAGCCTGATGCGCAGCGGCAGCCTGATCCTGGCGCTGCTTCTGTTTGCGGTAACCGCATTTGCGCTGGTGGCGATGGTGACCTATCACCAGACGGACCCGTCGTTCAACACGGCCGCAGGCGGCTCTGCGGAGAACTGGATGGGCTCGAGTGGCGCGTGGATTGCCGATTTTCTGCTGTTCGTCGCAGGCCCGGCAAGCGCATTGCTGTTGCCCATCACCGCCATCCAGGCGCACCGGCTGTGGATCAACCGTCCGCTCGGCCACTGGCGCCGCGCTGCCATCGCCACGCTGCTGAGCATCGCCCTGCTGGCCGTGGCGGCAGCGGTGATGTTTGGAGAATCGGCGCAACATTTCCCGGCAGGGCCCGGGGGCCTGATGGGCATGATGGGCGCACGCGCACTGCAAGCCTTGTCCGCACTGCTGCCGCCTGCAGGGGCGGGCTGGGCGCTCTACGGCAGCGCCAGCGTGCTGGGACTGGTGGGCGCGGTGCTGGGTTGGAAGGCTCTGGGGCTCGAACGTGCGCTGTTGCGCATGCCATCGATCAAGGTGACCGTGCCCGAGGCGCTGTTCCGTCGCCCTATCGGCCCGGTGGTCGATGAAGACGAGATCGATCTGCTGGAAGGCACCATCGGAGATTCGCCCCGGCCGGCCCTTGCCGCGCCCCGCAAGGAAGCTGTTCCGGACAACCGTCCGCCGCCGGAAATCACCGAACCGTCTCTGCGTCCAGCAAAGGCTCAGCTTGGTCCGAAGAGCAAGCAAGGCGATTTCTTCGGCCCCTATGAACTGCCTTCGGTCGATCTGCTCGATCCGCCTCCGAGCAGCACCGGGCCTGCGCTCGACAAGATCGCGCTGGAGCGCAATGCCCGCCTGCTCGAGACCGTGCTGAGCGATTTCAACGTGAAGGGCGAAATCACGGCCGTTCGTCCCGGGCCGGTGGTCACGCGCTACGAGCTGCTGCCCGCGCCCGGCATCAAAGCCAATCGCGTCATCCAGCTGGCAGACGATATCGCGCGCAACATGTCCGCCCGCTCGGCGCGCGTCGCTGCGATTCCCTGCCGCAAGGAACTGGGCATCGAACTGCCCAATCAGCACCGCGATGCCGTGGTCCTGCACGAGATGATCGGCTCCAGCCATTTTGCCGAGAATACCGGGCAGCTGCCGGTGATCCTGGGCAAGAACATTTCGGGCGACCCCGTCATCGCCGATCTGGCGCCGATGCCGCACCTGCTGATCGCCGGCACCACCGGATCGGGCAAATCGGTGGGCCTGAACGCGATGATCCTCTCGCTGCTCTACCGGATGACACCCGAGACGCTGCGCATGATAATGATCGATCCCAAGATGCTCGAACTGTCGATCTATGACGGCATCCCGCATCTGCTTTCGCCGGTGGTGACCGAACCACAAAAGGCGATCCGCGCGCTCAAGTGGGCGGTCGAGCAAATGGAAGAGCGCTACCGGATGATGAGCGAACTCAAGGTTCGCAGCCTCGTCAACTTCAACGACAAGGTCCGCGTCGCCAAGGCCAAAGGACTGCCGCTGGGCGAAGAGGTGCAGACCGGTTGGGACCCCGTGAGCGGCCAGCCACAGTATGAGAAGAAGCAGCTCGATTACGAGCCGATGCCACAGATCGTCGTCATCGTCGATGAGCTTGCCGACCTGATGATGACCGCTGGCAAGGAGGTCGAATTCCTGATCCAGCGGCTGGCGCAAAAGGCACGCGCGGCGGGCATCCACCTGATCATGGCGACGCAGCGCCCCTCGGTTGACGTCATCACCGGCGTGATCAAGGCCAACCTGCCCACCCGCATCAGCTTCCACGTTACCAGCAAGATCGATTCCCGCACCATTCTCGGAGAGCAGGGCGCCGAACAGCTGCTCGGCAAGGGCGATATGCTCTACATGTCGGGCGGCAAGCAGGTCGAACGCGTCCACGGACCGTTCGTTTCAGATGAAGAGGTTCGCCGCGTTGCCGACCACTGGCGCAGCCAGGGCCAGCCGGACTACGTCCAGGCGGTCACCGAAGAGCCCGAAGACGGCGGTTTTGCGCTCGACGGCGCCAGCCTGGACGACACGCCGGAAGAGCAGATGTACCGGAACGCCTGCCAGATCGTGTTCGAAAGCCAGAAGGCATCGACGAGCTGGCTGCAGCGCCAACTTCGCATCGGCTACAACAGCGCAGCGCGCCTGGTCGAGCGGATGGAAGAGGATGGCTTTATCAGCGCGCCCAACCATGTGGGCAGACGCGAAGTGTTTCGCGACAAGGACGGCAATCCGCTGTGATCGCGTGCCGGGCGGGATTACTCCTGCCCGGCCACCTTGATCTGCTTGCCCAGCATCGTCTTCACATACAATCGCTGCACCATCACGTAGATGACGACTGTCAGCGGCGCAGAGAGCAAGACGCCCAGAAATCCGAAGATCAGGCCCGCTGCCACAACTGCGAACAGCAACACGGCGGGCGGCACATCGACTGCCTGCTTCTGGATCATCGGCTGCAGGAAATTGCCCTGCAGCTGCTGAACCAGCAGGAATAGTCCGACAGTCCACAAGGCTGTCGTCGGCGATACGGTAAAGGCAAGCAGCACTGCAGGGATGCCCGCAATCACCGGACCGACCATCGGAATGACATCGAGCAATCCAGCAATAATTCCGAGGCCGCCTGAGGCCGGAACACCCAGCACCCACAGGCCCCCACCGGTCAGCAACGCCACAACGATCGACGACACCGCCTGCCCCATCATCCAGCCGCGCAGCCCGCGCGATGCATCGTCAAGCGCTTCGCCGACAGGCGGCTCGGCCTTTTTGGGGAGCAGCAGCAATAGGCCTCGCCGGTAGACCTGCGGGTCGCTCGCGATGAAGATCGCTCCGACAAAAACCAGCACGAAGTTGGCAATGCCGTTGGTCGCGGTCATGGCAAAGCCGCCGAGACGCGAAGCAAGGCTGGAGAGGTCACCGCTGCCCTGCCGAACGATCTGTCGGGCTTGCTCACCCAGCCCCATATCGTCGAGCTGCGCTTCGACACGATCTATAGCAGGGGGGATGCTCTGCTGAATCGTATCGAATTCACTCGCGATCTGTGACCCGAACAGAGTAAATGCACCGGAGAATATCGCCAGTAGCAGAAAGACCGAAATGGCAAGGGCGGGGCCACGACGCATCCCGGTGAGGCGGCAGACGCGACGGGCCAGCGACGAGAATACCGCCGCCAGAACCAGCGCCGCGAAAACGAGCAGCAGAAACTGCGTCAGCTCCATCAGCAGCCAAGCGATACCGACAATCCCCAGCACCGTCAGCGTAATGGCTGCAACCTGCCCAGGGTGGACCGTGCGGGTGGCATGGTCGCTCACCGACGAGGAGTGGTCACCTTCCTGCGCAGCGTTGGTCTTGGCTGAATGGTCGGAAGCATCGATCACGATCTGTGGTCTTTCATCACATGAACCCGCCGGTCTTCGGCGAAATTGAGGGGCCGAAAGGTTTTGGCAGCGATGTCACGCGAAGCGGTGCGAACACTGATATGCCCCCCGGACGGCCAGGAAGAGGCTCGTCTTGTCTGCACTACGATGGCTCAATCAACCAGTTCCATCGGAGCGTTTCGGGCATACAGATTTAAATCGAAAAGCTGGAACCGCAACCGCACCCGGAGGCAGCGTTGGGATTGGTGACCTGAAAAGCGGCCCCGCCCAGCGACTCGACGAAATCGACGGCACTGCCGCGAACCAGATCAAGGCTGATCTCGTCGACCACCAGCGAAACACCGTCCTCGACCGCTATGGTGTCGCCTTCCTCTGGCGATTCGGCAAGAGCGAAGCGATACTGAAAGCCGGAACATCCGCCACCTTCGACAGAAAGCCTCAAGATGGCAGGCTTGCCCTGCTTGGCCGCGATGGCTGCGACGCGCCGGGCAGCGCTGGGGGTCAGGATGATGGCTTCGGTGGTGAGGGTATCCATAAGGCCAACATAAGCCTTGGCGAGGCGTCCGGCAAGCGATGCCATCGAACTTGCCTGTGTGCCGTTGATTGGCACAAAAAAAGGGCCGGTCCGAAGACCGACCCTCTTTTGCATTCCAGACCCGAAAGTCCGGAAAATGACTTACATGCCCGAACCCGGACCGTAGGTGATTTCCACGCGACGGTTCTGAAGTTCGCGAACGCCATCGGCGGTCTGCACGCGGTTCTGGGTTTCGCCAAAAGCCTGGGTGCTGATCGCGTTTGCAGGAATGTTCCGCGAGACCAGGTAGGACTTGACGGATTCCGCACGACGCTGAGACAGGCCCACGTTGTAGGTTGCTGCACCCGAACGGTCAGCGTGACCTGCGAGCATGACAGGAACCGAACCACAGCTGCCATAGGCTGCCACGGCGTTGTCCAGAATGGTCGCTGCTTCCGGCGTGATGTTCGACTTGTCGAAGTCGAAGAACACGATGTACGGACCCTTCTCGCACACCGGCGGAGGCGGCGGCGGAGGAGGCGGCGGAGGAGGCGGAGGCGGCGGGGGCGGCGGCGGCGGCGGCGGCGGCGGCGGAGCCGCTTCTTCACCACCAAAGTTGTAGATGATGCTGCCCAGGATCGAGTGGCTGCGGAAGCGGCCGTCGAAATCGCGGCCACCAGCGTCAACCAGGCTGACCGAGTCGCTGTTGAAGAAGCGATACTTCAGACCAACATCCCAGCTGTCGCTGAGCGGAGCGCGAACGCCCGCCAGAACCTGCCAGGCAAAGCCGGTGTCGGAATCGTTGAGGAATGCCAGGCGACCAGGGGTTGCTGCAGCAGTGATGTCCGTACGAGCGACGCCGACACCGCCGCCGACAAAGCCCTGAAGGCCATCATCGGGACCGAAGTCGAGCAGGCCGTTCAGCATGAACGACAGGACGTTGGCCGAGCCGACAGCGTTCGAGATGCCGGTGATCGGCGCAAGGGGCGCACCGCGCAGCAGGGCAACCTGCGAATTCACGCCGTTGAGATCCGCTTCACGGTAGCTGACTTCGGCTTCCATACGGAACGGACCGAAATCATAGCCAACGATTCCGCCGACGTCATAGCCGGTGTCCGAATCGAGGATCGTTGCATTGCTGACAGTGCCGACATCGAACTCGATGTCTTCAACGATCATGGCGCCGCCTTCGACGCCAACATACCACTGACCGTCACGGGCGAAGGCCGGCGTGGTCAGGGCGGTAGATGCCAATGCCAGTCCAATGACTAACTTGCGCATGTTTATTCCCCTTTTAATTAGGATTTGGAACGACAACTCGGCAACGTTACTAACGCCATCAACCTGCCCGCGCAAGCGTGGTTTTGGCCGGAGTGTTGCCGAAATGTCGCCATTTCAGGGGGTGTCAGGCAAAAAGTGACGTCACCTCAGGCGCAGCCGGTTGATCGGCCGTCAGACTGGGTAACATCACGAATCATAAACGCAGAACGCTCGAAAGATCAATCATGTAACGGCCAAGAGACCCGCCGAACGCAATGCGGCGAGCATGCCGGCAAGGGTCGCGCGCGCTTCGGCATCGATCGTTTCGCCGCCTGATGGATCAGCGATTGCGGGGGCAGCGACCCAGCCGCTTCCGTCATATTGGCATACGGCTCCTGCTGCCCGGTCAAACAGGCGCATGCCCGGAACTGCCGGAGCAAATCGCCATCCGCCTTCGCTGAAAACTCCGATTTTTGCAGAATGCCCGGCCCATGCGCCCAGCGGCGCGGGGCCGATGATCCACGCATCGCCAGGCTGCGGCGACAGTGCCGAAGGATCGTTGGCCCGCGCCACGACACTACCCGGCAGCAGCGCGTCGATCAGCAGTAGCGCCTCGTTGTGGGTGATTTCCTTTTGTGCTTGAGCCGCATAGAGCAGCGGCAGTGCGATGTTGGGGGTGCTGGACATGATGAGCCCTCCTTGCGGGACAGGAATTGCGAGATCAAAGGGGAAGCGCCAGCCATAAGGGCGGTGACAGGCCCAAAGCCCCGCGCTGGACCACGGCAGCCTCGATCGACACCGACGCGACAGATCGAAGGGCCGCCATTGTCACCGTATCAAGCGCCAGCCTGGGTTCGGAGACCTCTGTTTCGGACTGGACCACACCGTCGACGTAGATTTTCACGCGATAGGCCTCGATGGCTTCGCCCAGCGGGACATCGACCTCGTCACGCCAGGCAAAACCGCTGCGGCTGCGGCGGGTCCAGTTGATCGTGACCGCTCCTTCAGCGCCTTCTTCGACTCGGCCATGAACCGGTGAAAGGGGGCGCATGGCCCGCCCATGGTGCGTGAGATCTACCACCACAGGGGCATCGTCACCGCGACCTTGCGCCGCAGCGCGAAAATCCGGCTGTACCCCGATCCTGTCCGGTTCGACGAGCCCCAGCGCTTCGTTGACCAGTACAAACGGATCGCCTGCGATATGCCCGCCTATCGAGTCTTCTGTCCCGCCGCGCCCGCGCCACAGGCCGGACAGTCGGAACTGCCGGTCGCCCAGCGGCTGCACATGGGCAAACTGGAGCAGCTCTGCACCGACCATCGCCATATTGGCGCCGCGCGCCAACGCGTCGTCACTCGCATTGACCAACGCAAAGGGCGTGTCGCGCACCAGTCGAACGATGATGCTGCGGAGGTCATCCCGCAGCAGCGGCGTGCCGGGCCCGGGAGGCACCACCACCTGCCCCATCACCGCCCCGACCCTCAGAAAATCGAGCACTTCGCCCAATGTTCCATCCGCCTGGACTTCATAGACATGCGCGCCGCGCCATCCAGCCGATGCCCCACCGACGGCCAAGCCTATGTGCGAATGCGCCATCGGCCTGTCGAGCGGCGAGGGCAAATCGAATATGGCAAACTGGCTTGGGCCTATCGCACCATCGGGAGCCTTGATGGCCCGCCCCGGATCGGTCGCAACTGGCAGAGGGCCAAGGCTGGGCCGATACCTGATGAGGCCCAGATCGATGCCGTCACCACTCCAGTGCCAGCGTCGCACGCGCCATAGACCGGCAACACCTTCGATCTGCACTGTTCGGCCAGGCTGCATCGCGGTGTCGAACATCGCGACGCGCAGTTCGATGCTCTCCAACCCATCGCGCCCAAGCGCCGAAAGCCGCTCCACCCGTTCCTGCGCCAGCGCTGCGCTCATCACTGCAGGAACGTCCATCTGGCGCGTTCGGCCACTCGTGCTGGTGCCGCTGCGCCTGAGGCCCGGCTGGTAATCGCGTTCGGGTTCGTAGTAGCGCAGCACCAAGGCTTCGGGAGACGGTGCCAGACGGTGGTGATCATATGACCGTGCAGCGTCCTCGGAGCGCGGCAGCAGCGCCGCCCTGGGAATCTCGGTGGCCACGGTATCCAACGTTTCGCGCCATGCCGGCACCACCTCGCCCTCGACCTCGCGCAGCACCAGCGGAAAGCCGGTCGTGATTGTCTGCAGCGCTGCGCGCCGGCTCTCTGCCGACAGGCTCCACCCTGTCAGATGGAACTCACCATCCGGCAGCGTCCTGGATCCAGCAATGCCGCTGGCGATCGGCCCCAGCGCAATATCGCCTTCATCAGCCATCACCTCAAAGGTCAGCGAGGGGATGCGGTTGCCGAACTCCTCCAGCGCCATGTCCTCAAACACAACATAAGCGAGGCCGCGATAGGCGGGGGACTGTTCGCTACCCTCCGCAGCTGCAATCAGCGGATCGCAAGGCTGGTCGCCGTGACCAAGGTGGACGCGAAAACCGGTCTCGCTGGTGAACACATTATCCTGCCCGCGCAACAGATTGCCCTCGGCCCAGATGCGCCCGATGCCTGCGATCGGACGGGATGACAGCGCCACGGCAAAGGACACCGAATAGCTGTAGCGTGTCGTTCCCGGCCTGCCCTTGCCGCCACCTTCACGGATGCGCCGTTCCTTGAGGTCAGTCGCCCAGATCACGGTCCCGGCAATACGAACGCGGCCATGCACGCTGGCGATCGCGCTTCCATATTGCGAGCTCTGCACAGCAAGGTCGGTGAGCCTGGGCCCCTCGCGATCGTTGGGCCGAAACAGCACCGTCTGGTCGATCGCCCGTCCCACCAGCGCGCCCAACGCGCCGCCAATCGGCCCGCCCACCAGCGTGCCCACCGTGCTGAGCACCAATGTAGCCATGGTCTATCCCTTTTCCTGGAGGCACCACCGCCGCTGAACCGGCCAGGGCAAAGGCGGCGGGTGGGCGATGACTCGGCCCAGAGCGATATGCGCATGGACGAACAGTCCCCCTGCATCGATCACCGCATGAAATTGTTGAGCGGAAACCTCGCAAAGCAGGACATCGCCAGGCTGCCCGGAGGCGACGTCCTCCCATCGGCCAAATCCCGAGGCCAGAGCCCAGCCATCGAACTGCGCCAGGTTTCCGCCGCGCAACCGATAATCGGATGGCGCAATCACTGCCCGTCCGATGCGGGCAAGCGCCACCGCGACAAGGCCGACACAGTCCAGGCCGGTCACAGGATCGCGACCGTGCATCCGGAACGGCGTACCGACCAATGACAATGCTGCCTGCGCCAGCCGGTCTGCATTGGTCATGTCAGAAGCTCGCAAAGCGGGTGAGCAGATCGTTGCCGGGCAGATGCGGTTCGCCCCGAAAGTTGATCGTATTGCCGAACCCGCCCGCGCAGGTAGCCAGCGACTTGTCGCACCCTTGCATCAGCACCGCGCGGTCGCCCGGTTGCGGCGCATCCGCCAGCCTGCCATCCAGCACCAGCGCCGCGTCGTTCTGCGCCATCAGCGCCCCGGCAAGGCCAGCATTGCCCCCACTGATCCAGCGCAGGCTACCATGGACAAAGCCCTCCGCCTCCGCTGCATCCAGCCCGATGAAGCCAAGGCCGGCCTCGCTGGTCGCCTCCATCTCGAAAACACGTTCGTACCTGGCCCTGCTGAGGCCGCAGCCCTTACCGCAGAAGATTGCCCGGCATGACGGCGATGTAACGGGAACGAAGGGTTCGTCCAGCCGCGCCTTCAGGCCACGCAGTTCGGCAGAAAAGCTCTGTCCCTCGACCGACACCGCGCCCAGATGTCCGCGCCAGAACCAGAAGGCGCCTTCGTCTGGCCGTTCCCAATCGGTCAGCCCGACCTTCACGGCAGCGCTATCCCATCGGCCCGCCGCCAGATCGTCCGCGCGGATGAGGCCGTGGCTGAGCACACCGCCGATATCCATGTCGAGCGGATCGAAGCTGTCGTCCATCTCGATCGCCGATGGCAGCATGCCGGGCGCTGCGTGATAGATGATATGCGCGATGCTGATGTCGCGATCATGCGCGGCAAAGCCCAGCGCGATCCCGTCTGCGCGTTCGACATGCCACAGCAGCGCGATCGTCTCCAGCGGACGGTCGAACCACCGGGTCCTCATGTTGCCTCGCGGATTTCGATCAGCGGCACCGAAACCGCCTCGCCCGCTGCATAGGTCGCCGCGTTCACCGTCAGCTCATCCGAAGCGAAACGCACCGGCACGTCGAACAGGAAGCCGGCCCGCACCTGTGCGCCAGCCGGTGGAGGATCGGCAAAGGCGATGATGCCGCCTGCCTGAAGCGTCCAGCCGGTCGCGGGCACCCCGTCCAACGAGATGCTGACCGACCCGGCGACCGGCCGCGTGATGCGGCGCTGCTGGCCATCGGGCGGATCGCCATAATGCTTGATCAGCGCGAATTCGGAACGGATGCCGTCGCCTTGCCCCAGCAACTGATCGGCGTGATGCGGAGCGGCGTCACCCTCGGCAGAGCTGCAATCGAGGGGGTCGCGCAGACGGAACCCGCGCGCAGCCCCCCGCCTGGCCCGAAAGAAGCGGACGAGCTCGGTACAATCCGCTTCGGAGCGGATGCCGGGCCCGACATCGAAACTCAGGTTCGCATCGGCCCACAGGCTGTTGCGCGTTTCATGCCCGCTCACCGATCGGAAGACCTGTGTCGAAAAGCGGCTGGTGCTCTGGGCCTCGCGCCCGATGGGCAGCGGAAAGCTGACATCGTCAAAGGCCTGCATGCTTGCGTCTCCCTCTGCTTCCAGATCGAAATAGACAAATCCGTCCCGGGCGACCTGCGGCAGCGCCCAGATGAGAGTTTCGGCAACCCCGCGCGCCTTGGCGAGATCGGCGGCCCGGGCGATCGACGACCAGACGTCCGCATGTTCGGACTGCAGCACGAAGCCGCTCATGTAATGCTGCTGCGCCAGCGGATAGCCCAGCCGCTGCTGCATCACCGCCAGCCCCGCCCGTTGCTCGGCAAAGCGCGCTTCGATCACCCAGTCATAATCTTCCAGTTGCAGCACATCGAACGCGGGCCAGGCCCAGCCGACGGGAACATTGGCACGGCGGGCATCCGGCGCTGCGGCATCGAGCACGGTTGGCAGATAGACCAGCACCAAAGATTCGACCGGCACAGGGTCCAGCGCAACGCGCACCGCGGCGACCAGAGCGAGCGTCGAAGCCGCCAGTATTGCACCGGCAGAATCGAGCATCACCTGTTGCGCCGCATTCATCGGCGCGCGGATGGTCGGGATCGCAACGCTCGCGGCCCCGAATGCTGCTGTGGCCGCGTTGTCATAGAGGCAGATACGGCCATCGGGCATGATCCACCACCAGGGTTCGCCAACCTGAAAGCGAACGGGAAGACCCGCTTCCGCCATGATCGCGGCAAAGGCGATGCCGACCGCCTGCAGATAGGCCATGGCATCGCCACTGGCCGGGCTGAGCAGGGTCGAAGGCGGCTCCCAGCCGGTGAGCGCAGGGTCGCCATTTTCCGCGCGCTGCTTCCAGCCGTCGGGGCAGTGCGCGTCGAACAGCTCGTAGGAAAGCGAAACGATCGGGCTCAGGCCCCAGAGCTTTGCCTCTTGCGCCAGGCTGCGATGCCAGGCGGCGCAGGGCGGGTTGATCGCCCCGCCCTCGGTCGTCACCAGCCACTGACCACCGACCTGCGCCAGCGAGAAATAATGGCTCATCCCGACATAATGGTTGATCGACCCGCGATAGCCCAGTCCGATGATATTGCGCACGATGCGCGCGGGCGTGAGGTTGAAACTGTCGTCATAGGCGGTCGCCATCGCCAGGCCATGCGGGGGCACCAGCACATCGCCGATCTCCAGCATCGCCCGCTCGCCCTCGCAGGCGATTGCGGTCATCTCCATCCAGCCGTTCACCGGAGCCGGCAATGGGCCCAATGCGCCATCATAATCCGGCGGGACCAGCGAGATGAACATCCGGTCGATAGCGGCAGGATGCAGCGGGTCCGCCTCGCCCGGCAAATCAAATCCACCCTCGAGAGCCGAGAACGGCAAAGTGATCTCCGCATCTTCGGGTGTTCCGCTGGCATAATTCCACAGCCGCACAAACCAGCTATGAGGATTACCCTCGGCATCGCGCCCCTCGACCGTCAATGTCGGCCCATGCACTGCATCGAGCGGCTTGACCCCCGACGAGCGCCAGCGAAAGCGCAGCGTGGTTCGGCTGTAGTCGCGGTCATGGGCATAGGCGAGGAGTGCATGATCGAACCGGTCCTCGCTCTCCCAGATCAGCCCGGCGAGCGCATCGCGATCATGAAACTGCACATCGACGCGCAATGCATCGGGCGCAGTGGTGACGACCGACGCCATCATCGGGCGCGGGAAATTCACCGTCCAGAAGCGCGGGTCGAACCGCTGGATATGGCACGCCGTCTGGTCGCGGCGCGCATCGCACAGCCAATAGGGCATGGCTTCAGTCCTCCATCAGCGCACGGCGCACTGCACGCGCGACCTGGCGGCTGGAGGCCTGCAGCGCCGCCGGAGCCGCCTGCGGGGCTGCATTGATGCTGATCGCGATCCGCACATCACGCGCGCCGCCCCCGCCCCGCGGCTCGATCCGGCCAAAGCCGTTCGGTACGAACAGCTCGGGCCCGCGCTCGCCGACCAGATAGGGCCGCCCCGTCGAGACCGGCCCACCGGTCGCCCTGCCCGGCAGGCCCAGCAGGCCAGAGAGCAGGCTGACGGCGGGCGGTATACCGCCTGAGCCCGATCCCCCCAGCCCGATCGCCGCCAGTCCCTTGCTGATCGCGGCCGCTGCAATCTCTTCCATCACGGCAAGCGCAATGCGCTTGAGGTCATCGAACCCCAGCGAGCCGCGCCGCAACGCCGTCAGCAGCCCTCGTTCCAGCACCTGCCCCGCCCGGCCGAGCCCTTCGATCAACGTCCCGTCGATCTGGCCGCGCATCACGACGCAGTCACGCGCAAAGCCTTGCGTATCGGCGCGTACGCTCACCAGCAGCTGTTCGATTTCGTCATCCATCAAAGGTCTCCGGCGTATCGGGGAACAGGGAACGCAGCGCGGCGATCGCCTGGGGTTCGGGCGGCAGCGCGACGGGATCGCCGGGCACGGTCAGCGCTGCGGCCAGTTCGTCGGGGGTCGCCGCCCAGAATTCATACGGTCGCCAGCCCAGCATGCGCGCGGCAATTCCTGCCAGCGTGCGTGCCGCATCGGCAAACCTGTCCGCGCTCATCGGCCCTGCAGGATCTGGCGAAGCAAGGTCTTGAGCGCCGGCGTCAGCGCGACCAGCCCCGCTTGCGCCAACGCCTCGGCGAAAGACCCACGGTCCAGCGGGCAGCTCTCCTCAACGCGGCAGTGCCACAGCAGCGCCACCAGCTCGGCCAGCCCCAAGCGGCCCGCCGCTGCACGCTCGACCAGATCGAACAGCGGCCCGATCTCCTGCTCTGCCGCCACCAGCGCGGCAAAGGCCGGACGCAGCACGATGTCATGCCCGCCCAGCTGCAGCAGCGCCTCGCCCCGCACCGGATTGGCGGACGGCCCGCCGCTCACAGGCTGGTCACCGCGCCGGAGCTTTCCAGCGCCAGCGTGTAGTTGCGCTCGCCATTGAAATCGCCGGCATATTCCAGCCGCGCGACCAGAAAGCGCCCGCGCATCCGCGCCCCGCTTTCAAAGCTCAGCTCATAATCGTCGAGCGTGCCGTTCATGGCATGCACGCGGATCGCGCTTTCGGCGTCCGATCCCAGGAACAGCCCGGCGGCGGAGACAGAAACCGAGCGCACGCCTGCGCCCGACAGCAGTTCGCGCCAGCCGCCACTGCCCTTGTGCGTGATCACCACCGGCTCGCCATTGATCGCCATCTGCGTCGTACGCAGCCCGGCGACGGTGCGATAAGTCACCGGGCTGGCTCCATCGCTGATCTTGAGCAGGAAGGCGCTGCCTTTTTCTGCGGTCATTCGATTATCCTTTCATCACAGGGAGAGAAGGCGCGCCCGGTAGTCGAGCGTGACGATCCACAGGTCGCCGTTGCGCAGCGTCCGGCTGCGCAATGGCGAGAGGCTGACCAGCCGGTAGCCGGTGCCGGTGCGCGGCGTGGCCAACACTCGCGCTTCGAGCGCGGCGGCAATCGCGGAGACCGGCACGGCGTCGTCCGATCCGTCGCGAATGGTGAACGCGAGCCGTGCTTCGCGCCCGGGCCTGTCCTTGGTGCTCCAGTCGGTTGCCAGCACATCATCCAGCAGCACATAAGGCGCCACGATCCGGGCCGGGCTGCGGTGGAACACGCCGTTCACCTGCGCCATCAGCGCCGCATCGCCCGCCAGCCAATCGATGACGGCCAGCGCAAAATCCTGTTCCAGGCTCATCGCAGCAACCTCCCCAGCCAGCGCAAAGCTGCATCGGTGAGCCAGCGGCGGCGCAACCCGCGTCCCCAAAGGTGCACGCGCCCACGATCGACGATGATGCGGATATCGGGCAGGATCACGCCGATCTCGTCACCCAGCCGTGTCGCCACGCGCTCAGCCCGGCGCGCGCCGATCCGCTCCGCCTGACGCAGCAGCACCGATCCGAAGCGCCCGATCACAGCCGTACCACGCGCCACGGCCGCCACAGTGCGCTGATCATCGCGGGCGGCGCAGCATCGCCTGTATCGCGTGCCAGATGGACATGCGCCGCGAGACGGATGATCCCCTGCCGCAACGGCTCGGGCAGATCGCCCCAGTGCGCCGCAAGCCCTGCGTCATAACGCACCTCAATGCGGCTGGCAGAGCCGGGACGCAGCACACGCACCCGGCCGCTACCATCGGCTGAAATGTCGATGGCAAAGGCATCGCTCGCCAGCGCGAACCGCTCGCCAGCAGCATTGATGCCGCTGACCGACGTGATCGCATGGACCGGGCGGGCGCCCAGCCGCTGCCAAGCGCGTGCCACCGGCAAGGTCTCGCGATATTCACGCACCAGCAGCGACTGGCCGATGAACTGTTCGCACAGGCCAGCCGCGCTGCGCAGATGCCCGGTCAGAACCGCGTCATCGCCATCGCGGGTGACATTCAGGAACGCCTTGGCCTCCGCGAGTGCCAGGGGTGCGATGGCAGCGGGTTCGCTGGTGATGCCTCCCATCAGCGTTGCTCCACCCGGACGGCAACCGACCGTTCGTCGATCTCGCCATTAGTGAGCGTGACCCGGTTGGTTAGCGCATAGCTGGCCCCGGCGCGCCCGCCCGTCAGCGTGACCACCGCGCTCAGACCATCATGGCCCGACGCGGCGATTGCCATTCCGCCCTCGTGCTGCGGCGTGACCTGCCACTGGCTGGCGGCGATCAGGTTCGCGCCCAGATAGGCGGCGCCCCAATCGACACGATAATCGATCCGGCTGTCCGGATCCTTGACGAACAGGCTCATCGGCTGCTCCTTCTGATTGGCGGGGTTTCGCGCGGGCCGGTCAGGGACGGCGCGGTGTCATGCTATGGGTTCTGGTGGCGGTGACCGCGAGGTGCTGAGGTCGAACCGTCTGTGACAAGGGCCCCAGCGCCATTGTCGCCCCCGGACGGATCGCAACACTGGCGATCGCGGCCGCGCCGATCGCGTCACGCCCCGGCATCGGGCACCGCGGCTATCATCGCTGAAAGTTCGGCCACCTGCTGCGCGAGCACGTTGATCAGGAACAGCGCGAGCTGATCGGAACGGATGCCGAACCGGTCATGCGCGCCGTCGTCGTCTTCTTCCCATACGTCGTGGCAGCACCAACCATAGCGCCGCCAGTCGAGTCCGTGCGCGGTCAGGATATCGAAGGCGTTCTGCGCGCGGACACCATGATGCAGGCGTGCGTTCTCCGGCCCCTTGGCATCGCGCGCGGCCAACCACTGAAATAGCCCGAGCTCCGCCATGATGGCACGCCCCGCCGCGATCTCACTGGCATCAAGCCCGCCGATCCAGTGCTTGTCGCGCGCATCGCTGGTGTGGATCGCGCCATCGGTGGCATAGAGCTGGGTCCAGCGGCGGTCAGCGCGCCCCAGCGACATCGCTGAATCGACTGCCGCGTGCATCACGTCCTGCCGAATGTCGAGCGTTGCGATCAGGTTGCTTGGGCCCATGCCGACATGAAGGCTGTACCCGAAATCAGAGGTCCACAGCCCTGCGGTTGCCAGGCTATCCTTCAGCAACAGGCCGCCGCCGTAGGGCCCGCCGACCATCACTGCGCCATCGAGATTGGCGTTCGGGTTGAAGCCGCTGGACACGACATGCAGCGCACCCAGCGGCGATGACGTGCCTATGCCCATGCGTCCATCGGCGGCAATGCGCGCTCGCTCGGTTCCCCCCGTGCTGATGGCGAGGCAGTCCGCTGCGGGCAAAAAGGCACCGGTATTGGTATCGGCGGCAAAGGCCAAAGCCGGGCTGGCTGCACTGCCCGGCTCCAGCGCAAGGCTGGCATGGCCGTGGCCGGCCGCCGCATAATGACCCGCTGGCTGCTTGGCATCCAGCGCGGACTGCAGCCCCGTTACATCGGCGATGGCGTGATCATGACCTGCGCGATCTTCGCGCGCGGCAAACCATTGCGCCGCGACCGTCAGCGTGACGATCTTGAGGCCGGGCGAAAAATCCACCAGCGCATCGCCATGAGACGACACCAGCACGGTGCGGTTGGCGAGCGCACCGCCGATGATCTCGCCTTCGCCAACCTCCCATTCGTGCTCATGGGTGACCCCGGCAATGCTGTAGTGAAAGCGCGCGCCCGAAGGCACCGCGTCGGCAAAGCTGCGATGGCCGGGCACTGCGCCTGCCAGCGCCAGCGACGATGACCCGGTGGCGGTGGTCGATTCGCGCACCAGATCGGCGAAGAAGAGTTGGGGCATGGCGGGCCTTTCCTGGCTGAACACGGCAGCGGGGATAACGTGGATGCCCGCGCGGCGGGGAGGACCGCGCGGGCATTTGCGCGGCACCGCTTGCAGGGCACCGGCAACGGAAGAAATCGCGCGGTCAGCTTGCGGCGAACTTCATCAGCTTGATCGCCTGCGCGTTCATCACCTGCCCGCCGATCCGCTTGGTCGCGTAAAAATGCACGAACGGCTTGTTGGTGAACGGATCGCGCAGGATCGTCGTCGCGGTGCGTTCGGCGATGAGGTACCCCGCGCGGAAGTTGCCGAATGCGATCGACAGGCTGTTGGCGGCGATATCGGGCATGTCCTCGGCCTCGACCACCGGATAGCCGAGCAGCGTGGCGGGCTGGCCTGCCGCCAGCGAGGGCTGCCACAGGAACGCACCATCATCGCTCTTCATCTTGCGGATGCGCGCCAGCGTCGACGAGTTCATCACGAAGCTCGCGCCCTGGCGATAGGCGGGGCGCAGCGCGTGGACCAGATCGACCAGCCGGTCCTCGGGCGCGCTGCTGGCAAAATTGCCGTCCGCACCCGATGCAACATATTGCAACACGCCGAACGCACGCGCGGCATCGTCCTGCGTCGTCGGCGTGCCGTTCAGGAATCCGCGCGGCTGGTTGGCGCCGGTACCAGTGATGAACGCCGCCCCCTCGGCGCGGGCGAACTCTTCGGCGATTTCGCCCGCCAGCCAGCTTTCGACATCGAAGGCGGCATCGTCGAGCATCGCCTGGCTCGCCGCCGGATTGGCATAGAGCTCGCCGCTGGGCGGGGCGATCTCGGCAAAGGCCGGCGTATCGGTCTCGGGCCGCGCAGCCGTCTCGCTGACCCAGCCCGAGGGCGTGCCGCCGGTGGTGACGAGCTTGCGATATCCCGCCGTACCGGTCTGCACGACCTGCGCGATAGCACGGATCGGTGAAATGTCGGTCAGCATCCGGGCGATCATCGCGTCGATCTCGCGCGGAACGGCATAGCCGCCATCGGGGCCGGTGGTGGCGGCAAAGCTCTTCACCCCGGTTTCCAGGCCGCGCCGCAGATACTGATCGACGAAGCTCTTGGTCTCGGGCGCCTTGGCATCACCGCCGCCCAGCGAGGGCCGCGCGCCGGTGCGGGCCAGCCGCTCGATCCGTTCGCGCATCGTCGCGCTTTCGGTGCGGATCACATCGACCTCGCCCTTCACGCCATCAAGACCGGTTTCGAGCGCAGCGATGCGCTCTTCATGCTCTTGCGCCTGCAGGATCGCATCGAACGATGCTTCCAGCGGATCGGCATCGGCCTTCAGTTCGATCGGGTTGGGGGGCATTTCCATATCTTCATCCTTCCATTCAGGGATCACACGGGGACCAGTCCCGGATTTGGGCACAAAAAGCCCCGCCGGAGCGGGGTGGAGAGAAACGGGGCTGGACGCTTCAGCGCAGCATGTGGACCTTGGCCCCCGGCATCATCGGCACGCTGACCAGGCTGACCTCGACCAGATCGAGATCGATCAGCTCGCGTGGGTGGCTGCCCATGGCCTTTCGGACGCGGTAGCCGAAGCTGAGGCCCATCACCGCGCCACTACGCAACGCCGCGAGCGCCTCGGTGGCACCATCATCGAGCGCAGCGATGACACGCAGGCCGCGCCGGTCTTCGCTTGCATGTTCGATCCGTCCGATCAGCCTGTCCGGGCGGTGCTGCCACAGCAGCGGTAGACCGCCGCCGCCCAGCGACCCGGTAAACGCCCCGCGCCGCACGATGTCACCGCCGCGATCGATCCGGTCGAACAGCGCGGCATAGCCTGCAAAGCGCACGCTCACTGGACGAGGTCGCCCACGCCCAGCTGGACCGCGAGCGCGGTCAGCACGATCGCCATGACCGCGCGGACGAATTTGTCGAAGGTCGCGCCCCAGACCCCGGCGCGCGCATCGCGCCACGTCTGCAACAGCTCGCGCAGCTGACGCAGATCTTCGCCCGCGCTCGCATCGGCCAGGCCGATCCGCGCCAATGCCCGCACCGCGCCCAGATCGCCCGCTTCCTCGACCACCGCGCGCAGCGTGGCGAGGTCTGCGCCTTCTTCCGCCGCCTGCGCAAGCAGGCTGGCGAGCATGTCTTCGCTGTCCATCATGGCTTCGATATCCCCAGCATCGCCCGCTTTTCCTCAGGCGAAAGAAAGTCTGCCGCGCCAACCTGCGCCCACAGCCGCTCGCGATCCTCGGACAGCGCAGGCACCCGGTCCTGATCGATGGCGAGCGCGGCACCCGGCCACCAGTGATCGAGCCCTTGGGTCAGCGCAGCGGTGATCTTGTCCGCGAGCGGCAGCAGCGTCAGCCGCCACAAAGCGCGGTTGGCCTCGCGATAATTGGCGTAAGTATTGTCCCCCGGCAGGCCGAGCAGCATCGGCGGGACGCCAAAGGCCAGCGCGATCTCGCGTGCGGCGTTCGATTTCAGCGCGACAAAATCCATGTCGGCGGGCGACAGCGCCATGCTCTGCCAGCTCAGGCCGCCTTCGAGCAGCATCGGTCGCCCGGCGTTGGCATGGCCCGAAAAGCTCGCCTCCAGCTCGGCCTTCAACCGGTCGAACTGGTCGGGCGAGAGCACGCCTCCGGGCTCATCGGGGCGATAGACCAGAGCGCCCGACGGCCGCGCGGCATTGTCAAGCAAGGCCTGGTTCCAGCGGCTGGCGGCGTTGTGCACCGCCACCGCGCGCGCCGCCGCGCCCAGGCACCCCAGGCCATAATGGTCGTCGGTCGGGTGGAAGGCCTTGATATGGACGATTACCGGCGCACCGTCGCCCTCGCTCGCCGCGAGCCGCGTGGAGCTGTCGCCGACACGATAGACATAGGCGGCGGGCCAGCCGCGCGCGTCGGGCTCGATCGACACACGATCGGGGCGCAATGCGAAAAGCTCCGCCGGGCGGCCATCGGCATCGCGCAAGATCTGCACATAGCCGTTGCCGTGCAGCAGCAGATGCGCCGCCAACGTCTCGAGCAAACCCTGCCCCGCGCTGGTGGTCGCGACCAGTGCGGCGATCGCGGGATCGGAGCTGGCGAGCGGTGCGCCGCCCACGCCTTCGGCCACCAGCCGCACCGCGCGCTGCGCGATGGGGTTGTCGCAATAACCTGCGCGCACCTGTTCGGGATAAGACAACGGCGGATCGGCCAGCATCACGCTCCACGGGCTGGTGTACGCGCGCGCCAAAGGCGGCCGTTCACCCCTCGCGCCTTTCAGCGCGAGTGCCAGGTCTTTCCAATATCCCATGTCAGTCCTCCAGCGATCGGATGCGCGGAGTGCCGCGCCGTCCCAGCATCAGTTCGGTCAGCGCCCAGACCAAAGCATCGGCGCGGTCGGGCGAGCGGCCGGGGCCCTGATAGTCGCCGCCCGCCATCAGGCCGCACATCTCGTCCTCCAGCCGGGCAAAGGTGCCGCAATGGATCACCCGGCCTGCCTCGTAGAGCGCCGCGATCGGCTCGGCCCGGACGGCCTTGCCACGGCTGGCGTGGACCAGCCGCACGGGCAGCGCGATGTTGGAAGCGCGCAGCACCGCGCCCACCATCTCGCCGCCCTGGTTGGCCTCGGCGATGATCCGGTCTGCGCCCCAGGCATCGGACGCCGCCGAAACCGCGCGCGCCCAGCCTTCGGGCGAGGCGCGCTCGACCGAGCAATCGGCGAGCACCGCGGCGCGGCCATCGGCCTGCAAGGCGCACACGATGATGCCGCACGCATCGCCCTGCGACCCCGCCGGGGGATCGACACCGATCACCACGCGCACGAAGCCTTCCGCGCTCCAGCGCACGCGGCAAGCCTCGATCAGGCTGCGGCTCCACAATGCGCCTTCGATATCGTCGAGCAGATCGCCATCGAGCTCCTGCCGGCCGAGCGCGGTTCCGCCATAATGCCGCTCCACCGCCGCCAGAAACGCGGGCGGCAGGTTGGCCCGGTTGGCGTGGCTGCTGCCCCGGCTGATCACGATACCATCATCGGCAAGCAGGTGGCGGACGAGGGGAACCGCGCGCGGGGTCGTCGTGGCCGTCACCTGCGGCAGCGCTCCCACCCGCAGGCCCAGTTGCAGATTGTCCCACGCCGCCATCGCGCGGCCCGAGGCATTGTCCCACTTGGCAATCTCGTCGCACCACGCATGGCTATGTTCGGGCCCGCGCAGACTTTCGGGCTCTGCTGCCGAAAACAAGGTCGCTTGCGCGCCGCCCGGCCAGCGCAGACGGCGCAGCGACGGTTCCCAGACCGGGCGCATCGCGTCGGGCGCGATGGCGAGCAGGCCGCTTGGCCCTTCCACCATCACGCTGCGCGCTTCTGCCATGTTGGCCGCGACCAATGCGATCCGCGCATCGGGCATGCTCTCGCCGATACAACGCACCCATTCGGCCCCCGCCCGCGTCTTGCCGAAGCCACGCCCAGCCATGATCAGCCAGATCCGCCAATCGCCCGGCGGCGCCATCTGCTCGGGCCGCGCCCAGAACCTCCAGTGATGCACCAGCTCGCGCGCCGCCCCATCGGACAGCCCATCGATGTAGCGCCGCATCGCCTTATCCGGCATCGCCGCCAGCCTTTCGGCCAGCGAGAGGCTGGTCACGTCGCGTCTGCCGCCGCGCCCTTGGCGGGGATAGGCGCACCGATGGCGGTGTCGAGCCGCTGGCGGATCTGTTCGAGCGTTGCGGTCATCTGTTCGCGCGCGCCCTTGGCGGCCAGCGGATCGGGCGCTGCATCACCGCGCGTCTTTTCCACGCTCGCCTTGTACGCCATCAGCAGCTTCAGTCCTTGCGCATCGTCGAACTCGGTCGCGCGCCCCATGCTGCCATCGGGCCGCTTGATCGGCTTGATCGTACCGAACCGCGCGGTCTTGAGCATGCGAAACTCCAGCTCGTCATAACCGGTGGCGATGGCCGTCTGCCATCCGTTGCTGAACGCCGGGCTGGTCGCACGCAGCCGATAGACCGCTGATCGCGAGACACCGGCACGCTTGGCCGACACCGAAACATTGGACGTTTCAGCCAGATGATCGAGAAACGCCCGCAGGCTTTCCTCCGACAGAAAATCGGACAAGGGGTTCTCCGCGCTTGTGGCGTCAGGGGCGAGAGAGCGGGCGGAGCAGATTGGCCCCAAGCGACTCGCTTCTTCTCGATGTTCCTGATTTGTACCAAAGCAGCGTCACGATGTCAACCGTCTTTAACCGTATGGGTTAATATGCCTCATCCGGGGGTGGCGGATCCTGCAGCAGGTTCAGGCGGCGCAGCGCGAGAGCGGCGAGGCGCTGGGTCTCGCTCTTGCGCCGGGCGGCCGCCAGAGGGCGGGTGGCCGCCGGCCGAATGATCTCCGCATCATAGGCATCGGCGACGATCAGACCGGTGATGTCGGGCAGAAAAGGGTCCGTTCCGGCCAGACCGGGGTCGAGCGATGGGCACAGCCCCCAATAGAAACGATCGCAATGGTCGAGATATTCGCCCCATTTCGAATCACCCAGCAGGTCAGCCCGCGACACCTTGATCTCCACGATCACGATGGCGCCGCGCGAATCGATTCCCATCAGGTCGGCGCGGCGACCATTGGGCAGAGCGACTTCGGACGCGACCCAGATCTGGTTGCGCCGGAACAGCCGCGCGATGCCGCGGGCCACTGCCGCTGCGCCGAGCGGAGGACCGGCCTGCGGAACGACACCAGCTCCCGGTAGCATCGCGGGATCAACGGGCAGAGCGTTACGGATCAGGGCGTCAGTCATGCCCGCCCTACTAATACAAAACAAGAACAAAGGGAAGGCGCCAGGCGCGCGAGAATCAGATGTCCGCGCTGTGGGTTGCCGCTGCGGCCAGTGTCGCGGCAAAAGCGTCTGTAGCTTCGGCGTGCAACAGCCTGGTCGCAGCCGCCGCCTGATGGCCCCGCACGCGCGCCTTTTCGAGCGCAACAAACCCGGCCTGCAGCGCAGCGGCAATACCATCCAGCTCGACCATCATGCGCGCGACTCGCTGCTTGTCCATCACCGCGAGGGCAGCACACAGCTCTGCATCGCGGGACAGGCCGTTGTGACCTGTGGCAGCAGCCGCACCCGCCATGCGCGCCAATGCGGCGAGGACCACGCCTATCGCATCCACCCGCGCCAGCACCTCTCCCGTCGTGTCATCGACCGTCGCAGCGGGCAGAATCGGGGTGATTGGTGAAAACATGACACTGAGTGTGACGTCACCCAGTTAACATCCACTAAAGGACCGAAACGGCCCCATGGCGTGGCGCGAAAGACACAATCTTTCACTTAAGTTGGCATTCTTGTCACTTTTCTCTTGTGCACCGCAACACGACACGGCAGCCTTACTGTCGCTGATTATGAGCACCCCGTAGATGGCGACCAGGGACGCCGGTTAAAACAGAGGGTCGCCATTGCAGCGCAGGCGGGACGAAACGCATCCAGTTGAAAGGAAAAACATGCGTACGTCCAAATTTCACCGGGGCCTTGCTGGCCTCGTTCTCCTCGCGTCGTCGGCCATTGCCAGCCCTGCCTTTGCGCAGGAAGAAGAGGCATCGCCGCCGGTCACCGTGACCGGATCGGTCGGTCTGGTATCGGATTACCGGTTCCGCGGGGTTTCGCAGTCCGACGAGGCTGTTGCCCTGCAGGGTGGCTTTACCGTCAGCCACGAATCGGGCTTCTATGCCGGCACCTGGGGATCCAACCTTGCAGGCTGGGGCACGTTTGGCGGCCCGAACCTCGAGGTCGATCTGTTCGCAGGCTATGCCACCACCGTCGGCTCGGCGGGCATCGATGTCGGCGTGACATGGTACATGTACCCCGATGGCTTCGACAACACCGACTTCTTTGAAGGCTATGCCAAGCTGAAGGGCACGGCTGGTCCGGTCTCGTTGACCGCGGCGGTCTATTATGCGCCCAAGCAGGAAGCGCTCGGCAACTTCTCGAACACGCCGTTCAGCCGTGGTCAGAAGCAGGACAACCTGTATCTTGCAGGGGACGCCAGCATCGCCATTCCTGACACCCCGATCAGCGTCACCGCGCATGTCGGCTATTCGGACGGCAACCCCGGCCTTGGCCCCAACGGAACCAGCATCGCGCCGACCGGCAAGTACTGGGATTACTCGTTCGGCGCAGCCGTGAACGTCTATGGCCCGCTGACGCTGAGCGTCACCTATGTCGACACCGACATCACTGCTGCAGAGTCGGCGTATCTTCAGCCCAATTTCAGCCGCGTCCGCAATGGCGGCGGTCAGATTGCAGATTCGACGATCGTCTTCGGCGTCACTGCCGCGTTCTGATCGACGACTGACCTGAAGTTTCCGGTTTGGGGGGCAGTGGCCGCATCCGTTCAGCACGGGTGCGGCCACAGTCTTTTGCAAGCCGCGCAAAATGGAGTAATGGCACCACGCCATGACCCGATTGCGCCTCGCCACCGTCCGTCCGCAAGAGCCGGAAATCTTTCATTCGCTCCAGGGCGAAGGCATCTCAATGGGTCGGCCGTCGGTATTCGTGCGTCTTTCGGGCTGCAATCTGGCCTGCCAGTGGTGCGACACGCCCTATACCTGGTTCTTCACTGGCCATTCGGCCCCGCATCGCGGTGCACAGACGTACGAGCGGCGCGACAACTCCGTCACGCTCGACATTGCAGACGTGGCCCGCACGATCAGCGCGTTCGATTGTCGCCATATCGTCTTTACCGGAGGCGAGCCCTTGCTGCAGCAGCCGGCGCTGGCGGCGTTGTGCGCGCTTCTGGGGCCGGACTTCCATATCGAGATCGAAAGCAACGGAACGGTCGCGCTGACATCGAGCTTTGCTCCGCATGTCGACCAACTCAACCTCTCGCCCAAGTTGCGGCACTCGGGCAATGGCGACGCTGCACGGCTGAACGAGGCTGCGCTGCAGGCATACGCCGCCGATCCGCGCGCCTGGTTCAAGTTCGTGATCGCAAGCCCCGCCGATGCCGAGGAGGTGGCAGATCTGGCTGCGCGCTTTGCGCTGCCGGCCGATCGCATCCTGCTGATGCCGGAAGGAACGAGCGCAAACGTGCTGCGCGAACGCAGCATATGGCTAGCCGCCTTGTGCCAGACCCAGGGCTGGCGTTTCACCGACCGGCTGCATATCCACCTTTACGGCGACACACGCGGCACCTGAGCCGTTCAGCGCGAGCCGTTGCCCTGGTTGCGCCAGCGGCTGATCACCCGCGCCACCATTTCAGCTTCGCCGCCGCGCTGCTTCCACAGGGTGCTGAACAGCGGATCGTCGGATGCCGGACGGCGCGCTTCGGCCAGATCGTCGAACGCCACGCGAATGGGAATGGACACGCCCTCGCCGCAGATGATGCATTCGCGGTTGCGCAGCGCAGGGATCGACTCGAGAAATCCGCGCGCGCCCTCCGGCATCGCAGAGCGCACATGCGCCTGGTCGCGATCGTTGTTGAGGCGCATGGCGATGATCGTGCCGCATTGCGAGAGCACGCCTTCGGACAGATCGGACGGCCGCTGGGTGATCAACCCCAGCGAAACGCCGTATTTGCGGCCCTCCTTGGCGATCCGGCTGAGAATGTCGCGTACCGCGCTGTGCTCGCTGATCCGGTCCGAGGGGATGTAGCGGTGCGCCTCTTCGCACACCAGCAGCACCGGCCGCACCTGTTCCTTGCGGCTCCAGATGGCAAAGTCGAAGATCATCCGGCTGAGCACCGCGACCACGGTGGACGTGATGTCGGATGGAACGCCCGATACATCGATGATCGAGATCGGCTTGCCATCGGCAGGCATGCGGAAGATCCTGGCGATGAAGTCGGGCATGTTGTCGCCCACCAGCATGCCGGAGAACATGAAGCTGTATCGCGGATCGGCCTTGATCTCCTCGATCTTGCCCTTGATCCGCAGGAACGGCGCGCTCGATGTCGCCTTGTCCAGCTTGCCCATCTCATTCTGGATATTGGCCACCAGATCGGACAGCATGTACGGGATCGGCGTATCGACCGTCACCCGCGTGGTCCCTTGCGCAGCCTTGCCCTTCAGCCGGGCGGCGAGCAGGCACTTGGCCAGAATCTCCGCATCGGTCTGGCGGTCCGCACCATGCGAGGTGAGGAACACCTCGCAATGCTCCTGGAAGTTCATCAGCCAGTACGGCATCGCCAGGTTGCCGACATCGAACAGCTCGCCATTCTGGGCAAACGCGCTGCCATATTCGCCGTGCGGATCGATCATCACGATGTGACCATCGGGCATCATGTCGCAGATGCGGTGCAGGATCAGCGCGGCAGCGGTCGATTTGCCGGTACCCGTTGATCCCAGCAGCGCGAAATGCTTGCCCAGCAGCGCATCGACATACAGCGCGCCGCGCGTGTCGCTGGTGGGATAGACCGTGCCGACCTCGATATGCGGGCGCGCATCGGCGGCATAGACCTGCTTCAGGTCTGCGCTGGTCATCGCGAAAAGCGGGGTACCGGGGACCGGGTAGCGCGTCACGCCGCGCCGGAAATTGAAGATGCGCCCGGTGAGCTTTTCCTCTTCGCCCTCGCCGAGGAAATCGATCTGGCACACGATCAGCCCGGCCTCGCGCTGGTGCATCCGCTGGGTGCGGACATTGGCGACCAGCCAGCGATTGCCCATGCGGATCTTGACCTGGCTGCCGACTTGCCCGGCCATCGACACGCTGGGATCGCTGTGATCGATCAGAGCGGTCAGGCGGCTGGAATCGAGCAGCACCTGCGAACTGGATCCGGCAATTTCAATGACTTCACCGATTCGAAGCTGCTCGGCGGGGCGCTGCACCACAAAGGGAAGTTCCGGGCGTTCTGGAGAGGCAGCGGGCCGGCGATCCTGGAAACTGCGGGGATTATGCTCGACCATCGCGCTGTGTGCTGCCTTGATTATTGCCCATGCAACGGCAGCGTTAGCGTGGACGGGTAAATTTTCCCTCTATGGCACCGCAACCGGGCTGCGGCAGCTTCAAACCTTGCGGAACAGCACGCCGCCCAGCCAGCCCAATGCCAGCGAAATCAGAACCGCGCTGACGCCATACAAGAAGGGCTGATACTCGGCCATCGCGGCGACGAACAATTCGAAGCCGAACTTGCGCACCTCGATCTCGCGCACCGCCGCCGCCAGCACCTGGCCGTCGCGGACGAGAAACGTTTCAGCGGTATAGGTGCCGGTGGGCACGCTGGCCGGGATGGAAAGCCGCGCCTGGTACAGCACGCCTTCCAGAATCTCGACGCTGCCGTCCTGCTGCTTGTACAGCCCTTCGCGCGTGTTCAGATCGACCAGGCCCGACAGGAACCGGCGCTGTTCAGCAGGGTCGATCGATCCGGCAGGCGACAGCTGCAGGTTGCTCAACCCGAATTCGTAGATCGCGGCGGTGCGCTTATCGACGATCTTTTCGATCGGGCGCGAGGACGCCACCGCATAATAGCCGGGGGCAGAGCGGAATTCGGTGCTGGCCGCATTGATCCAGATACCGGCGATCTTCTGCTTTTCGCGCAGGATGATCGACTGGGGCGGCCCCTTGAGGATCACGACGATGTCGCTGTCGCGCGACGGCGGAGTGCCGCCGGGATAGACGATCGCACCGAACAGCAGCAGTTCGGCACCGGTGAAGCCGTACTGGATCTGGATATCGCGCTGCGACACCTCGGGCACCAGCACCGGCTCGGTCGCTGCCGTCAGCAGCGAAACCGCCATCACCAGCGGCAATACGCGGAGCCACCTCATTGCAGCAGCTCGACCGTGTAGATTTCCGCAGGACGAAAGCCCAGACCGATGGCCAGCCGCAGCGCCACCAGCAGCACCAGGACCGACAGCAGCAGGCGCAGATATTCGGGCGGCAGCTTCTGCGCGAAACGCGCGCCGATCTGCGCCCCGGTGACGCTGCCGATCAGCAGCAGCACCGCCAGCACGACATCGACCGCCTTCGTCGTCAGGCTGTGCACCATGGTGGACGCCAGCGTGACGAACAGGATCTGGAACAGCGATGTCCCCACCACCACCTGCGCGCCCATGCCCAGCAGATAGAGCATTGCAGGCACCATGACGAAGCCACCGCCTACGCCCAGCAGAATGGTCAGGATGCCGGTGGCAAAGCCGAGCAGCAGCGGCGCGAGCGGCGAGATGTAGAGGCCCGAACGGTAAAAGCGCCAGCGCAGCGGAAGGTTGGCCACCAATGGGTGATGCCGCCGCTTCTTGGCCGGAAGCTTTTCGCCGCGCCGCATGGCCAGCACGCTGGTCAGGCTTTCGCGTGCCATGATGCCGCCGATCGACCCGAGCAGCAGCACATAGACGATGTTGATCACCGTATCGATCTGGCCCAGCTGCTGCAGCACGCGGAACAATGCGGCCCCGGCCAGCGTGCCGAAGATGCCGCCGACCACCAGCACGCCGCCCATCTGATAGTCCACGCCCTTGCGGCGGCTGTAGGCGATGACGCCGGAAACGCTCGATCCCGTCACCTGGGTGGAAGCCGAAGCAGCCGCGACCGTCGGCGGAATGCCGTAGAAAATCAGCAGCGGTGTGGTGAGGAACCCGCCGCCGACGCCGAACATGCCCGACAGGATGCCGACAAGCCCGCCCAGCCCGATGATGACGAGCGCGTTGACCGATAGATTCGCGATGGGAAGATAGACATCCATGTGTGCTCACAAGGCTAGCCGCTTTAGGGCATCAGCAGAAGAGGGCACGCACCCTTGCAGGTGCGCTTTGCCTTAAAAACCCGCGGATAAGGTCAATGCGGCCCCCGAAGCCGGTTGAGCGTCGCCATCGACGCGCTGCCGCCAGTCGAGCGCGAACGAAAGCGACTCCCTTTCGACAGGAACGGAAAGCGCGGCATGCGGGCCCAGATCGACCCGGTGCGTCCAGGGCTTGTGCCCCCGGGGGTCGATATTCTGCTGCCCGCCCGCCCAGACACCGCCGCCCAGCGCCATCGATGCGTCTTGCGCTTCATGGACAGGACGGGTCGCCAGCAGTTGCAGATCGAAAAACGCCTGCGGGTTGGTCAGCCCCACCACGCCAGCCTGGCCATAGCCTTCAAGCCGCAGCTTGCTGGGCCGCGCGGTCCAGGCGCCGCCAGCGACAATCATCGCGGCAAAACGATCCGGCTGGCCGCGTGCCAGCCCCAGACGGCGTTCCACTGCCAGATCGATCGGTACGCCTGGGACCGGTCGGGCTGACATGCCCAGCGCGAGGCTGCGATCGTCGATAGCTCCCAGCGCCGTGGTGGCGCGGGCATACAGCATGGGCCGGCTCAGCGTATCGGCCAGCGACATCTGCACCAGCATCCCCGCCTGACTGCCGCCATATTGCGCCGCAGGGGCGAGCGCGCTCGTGCGGTTCCGCTGGCGCAAGAGCGACCAGCCATAAAAGGACCAGCGACCGCCGCCGGGCCGCACCGTGCGCGCGCCCGGCAGCGGTGCTTGCGCCGCTGGTGGTTCGGGCAACAGCGTCAGCGGTGTATCGACCAGCAGCGATCCGATACCCTGCATCGTGCCCCCCGCCGCGCCAGGCGGCAAAATCACTGTCGCACCCGGTCCTGCGGGCATGACGAGACTTTCGACCCACAGCTGCTGATGTGCCATCGCAACATCAAACGGCAGCCCGCGCGGGGACGCCAGCACCGATGCGCCCACTGGCGCGCCCCCGTGCGCCATCGGTCGGGCAACCGGGGTCGCTGACATCGCAAGCGCCAAGGGGGAAAATTGCGCTGCTGTGCGGGGCTCCGGAACAGGACGTGAGGCCACTGTGTTCACAGGAAAGTTCGAACCTGCTTCGGGCCAGTATTGAACGATCCGCGTCAGACTCCACAGCAGCACAACCGTCGCGAGAAACACCAGAGGCTGGCCTCGCCTGCGGCCTGTCGGCCGATCGGGAGTCGCCGCGCTATCCATTTCCGCCGGTGACCAGGGCTGTCGTCGGCCGAGCATCGGCAGCAGGGTCGGGCGCAGGCGGGATATGGTGACGGGTCTTGTCCCAGTGCACCGCGCCACCTTGCAGGCTTGCGGCATAGGCAGCCAGCGCCTTTCGGGCTGCCATCACCGCGATGATGTTGCTGACCAGCGCGCGTGGCAGCGACCAGCAGGCTTGCCGCCATCCGTAATGCCAGCCGGTGCACCAGGCCCGGATCGCCAATCGCCAGGCCAGCATCGCGCCATTGACGATCAGCAGCGCACGAAACGCCGGGTCGAGCGGCGCGGGCTGATGCAGGCCGAATGCCGCCCCGATGCCCACCAGCAGCCATAGCACCAGGCCCAGGTAACCCGCCACAAGCACCACAGCAGCCAGTGCCGACCGGCGATCACGCGCACGCATCCAGATATCGGCCACACCGCTGCCCCAGCCGGTTCTGTCCCAGCCGCTGAGCGCGATGCCGATCATCCAGCGGGTCTTCTGCCGAACCGAGGCGGAAAGATCGCCCGGAAAATAGGCGCGCGTTGCCACCATGTCCCCCCGGTCGTCATACGCCCGGACAAAGCACCCGCGCCCGCCCGCCTCATGGATGCGGATGCCCAGTTCATAGTCCTCGGTCAGGCTGTCGGTGGCAAAGGGCGAGCCATCGCCGGACGCATCCGCCAGCGATTGCAGTGTCGCCCGGTCAAAGGCGCACCCCACCCCCGCGCATGGCAAGGCGACGCCCATGTGGCTGCGAACCGGCATGCCACGGGCATGCGCCTCGGCAAACTCGTCGGCATAATGCCCGCTGATCAACGGCGCTGCAGGATCGACCAGGGGGTGGACGGGGATCTGGACAAACGCATGGTCGGCCAGCAGCTTGTCATACAGCAATAGTTCGGCGGGATGCACGACATCTTCTGCATCGTGCAGAACGATAGAGCGGTACCGGAAACCGTGCGCCGTCTCGTCCTGCTGCATTGCGTGCCATATGCGGTTGAGGCAATCCGCCTTGGACGTTGGTCCGGCTATGTCCAGCGGCACGATGCGCAGCCGCTGGTCGCCGCGTGCGCCGCGCAGCGCGGCAGATTTCGTCGCGGGATCATTGGCATAGCCCCCGACATACAGCCGGTAATCATCGCCCTGCCACCGCCCGAGGCAATGCGCCACCATGTCGCCGATCACATCAGCCTCGTCCCAGGCCGGCACGAAAACGGCGTGGCGCGGCGGGCCCTGGGCGGCCTGGGATGGGCAGGCCGCAGCAACCGTCAGCCGTCGCGCATGGCCCCGTCCCCGCGCGCGCAGCCACTGCACGATCCACACAAGGTCGAGCGCAAGATCATCCAGCGCGCCGATGAAAAACCATATTCCGGCGAACAGGAGAAGTTCTGCTGCAGCAAAGTCACTCAGCGAAACAAAGGCACGCAGCAGCATGAAACAAAAGTTTCCGTCCGCCGCCTGATCCGCTGCGCCCAAGCCCTTGCCCCCCAGCAATCCATGTCCAGCTCAAGCTCATAAAGCCCAGGCCAGGCCAATACGCCCGTCTGTTGCCGCCGAACCGTTACTTTCAACAGAAATGCCTGCTTCGCGCATCTTGGTCAAAACAAATTCTGAATATTCCGAATTGCCCGAAACGGTGACCGCCAGACCGGCTCTGCGCGCCGCCCAGATGGCCAAGGCCAAGTCCGCCGCGCCATCTGTACTGGGGGAGTCACCGTCGAATTCAATGGCGGGCAATGCCAATGGTGGAGGAACTAGGCGCATCTGCCATTGCGGTTCGGCTGCCGACAACCGCTGTTCAAGCGCGCGATAGGTGGCGAGCGTGGCACCGGGCAACGGCGCGGCGCGCACCTGCGCCAGCCGCTTGTCGCGATCGACCAGCACCGCTTCGGGGGAGACACCAGCAAGGATCGCCAGCTCACGCCCGACAAGAGCAGCCGTGGCGCGCTCCTTGTTTGACTGTTCGCGCGCGGATGCCGAGGCAAGCTGTGCCGCCTCGGCGTCGCCCGCCGCAGTGCCAACGCGGAACTGATCAAGGCTGAGCTTCACCGGACGCCCCAGCGCCTCCGCGAGCTTCGCTTCGCCCAGCTGGCCTGCCTTGACGCGATACTGGGGTGTCAGCACCGTAGCGCGCACAGCCAGCGGTTCGGCTGAAAAGTCGATCTCCAGCTGATCGATCTTGGCCTGGCGCGGAAACTGGTCGGTCAGCACATCACGCGCCTGCCGCTGCGCGCGTGCTTCCCAGGCGATCTGGCTGAGCGAATAGCCCAGCGGAATGGCCAGAGCCAGCAACACGGCGGTGATCACCGCTGCCTGCAGCCCGCTCTGGCGGCTGCTCAGCTTGGGGCCAAAGCCGTAGAGCCGTGCCATGATTGCCGCAGCGATCGCGATCGTCATCAGGTTGGTCACGAACAGCAGCAGCGCGCCGAAGAATACCGTGCCGTTGAGCGTGGCAAGACCAAAGCCGACCGTGGCGAGCGGCGGCATCAGTGCGGTGGCGATGGCGACGCCGACGATTGTACCCTCGCGCCCGCGGATCATCGCATAGGCACCGGCCAGTGCGGAAAACAGTGCCACCAGCAGATCGAACAGGTTGGGCCGGGTGCGCGCCGCGATTTCCGGCGTAATGTCCTTGATCGGCGAAAAGAACACGATCAGCGCGGTGAACAATACTGCCAGCAGCACGCCGCCGGCCAGCGTCATCGCGGTACGGCGCATCTCGTTGCCGTCAACCAGCGCCATGCCGAAGCCGAGCCCGATAATGGGCCCCATCAGCGGCGAGATCAGCATCGCGCCGATAACAACGGCAGGCGATGACAGCAGCAGGCCCAGCACCGCAATACCGGCAGACATCAGGATCATGAACGCATAGCGCGGGGTCAGGCTCGCCTCGTCATCGACCTTGGCAATGACGGCCCGATGTTCGATCCCCGGTATTACCGATCCGCGCCACCAGCTGCCCAGCGGGCCAGCGACCCGCGCAGCAAGCTGGCCCAGACTCGAGCCTCCGCCACCGTCGGAAAGCGGCCTGGCGGCTGGATCAAACTGTTGAGACATGGACTTTCATCCTCAAGTTACTCGCCCGGGGGTGGACCCACCCGGGCTTTGCCGATAGACCACGGGACATAGACATGCCAGCAATCGGCAGCCATTTGCGCGGCGGAGCGTTGGGGAATACGAACCGGCGGCCCTGCCAGGTTGCAGGGCATGCCTTTGCAAGGCGCGTCTGGTCAAGCACGTTCGGGGCATCAAAACATGGGAGCGAACATGGTCGCAGCAGGGCATAGCGGCGCGGGGCAAAAATCTGCCTTGCGGAATTTTCTGAACAGCGAGGCGGCAGGGGGCATCATCCTGATCCTGTCGGCTGCGATTGCGATGATCATCGCGAACAGCCCGCTCTATGACCTCTACCATCATGTCCTGCACGATATCGAAGGCCCGGTGCTGACCGCCAAGCTGGGCCCGATGACCCCGCATCTGTGGATCAACGACGGGTTGATGGTCATCTTTTTCCTGTACGTCGGGCTGGAGATCAAGCGCGAGCTGGTCGACGGTCGCCTCTCGACCTGGGACAAGCGCCGCCTGCCGGTGATCGCGGCAGCGGCAGGCATGGCCCTGCCCGCCATCCTCTATCTGGTGGAAACGGGCTTCGATCCCGCGCTGATCAACGGCTGGGCGATCCCTGCGGCCACCGATATCGCGTTTGCGATGGGCGTGCTCGCGCTGCTGGGCAAGCGCGCGCCGACATCGCTCAAGCTGTTTCTTGTCACCGTCGCAATCGTCGATGACATGGGCGCCGTGACGATTATCGCCCTGTTCTACACCGAAGGGCTGGCGCCCGCGTGGCTGGGTCTGGCAGCCGTGGTGATGGCGGCCATGTACGGGCTCAACCGCGCCCGCGTGATGAACCTGATCCCTTATCTGATCCTGACCGTGCTCCTGTGGTATGCCATCCTGCAATCGGGCGTCCACGCCACCATTGCCGGCGTGCTGGCTGCGTTCATGATCCCCATCATCAAGACGCCTGGCACCCCTGACGCTGCAGACAGCCCGCTGCACCGGCTGGAACACGGCATTTCGCCCTGGAGTTCGTTCCTGATCATTCCGCTGTTCGGTTTCGCCAATGCTGGCGTTTCCCTGCAGGGTCTGGGGATGGACGAGGTCTTCGCGCCGGTGCCGCTTGGCATTGCCGCAGGGCTTTTCTTCGGCAAGCAGATCGGCATCTTCGGCAGCGTGTGGCTGTCGGTGAAGCTGGGCATTGCCAGCAAGCTGCGCGGCGCCACCTGGTTGCAGATCTATGCGGTCGCAGCGCTGTGCGGCATCGGCTTTACCATGAGCCTGTTCATCGGCGCGCTCGCTTTCCCGGGCAACGCGCTGCTGATCGACGAGGCCAAGATCGGCGTAATCATGGGCTCGGTCGCCTCGGCTCTGCTAGGCTATACCATCCTGCGCGTCTGCCCGTTGCACCCGCAGCACGAGCGCGAAGAGCGTGAACAGGCCGAAGAAGTCGGCGCCGATGGCGATGTCGAGAGCCTGGAAGACGACGAGGACGAAGACGAAGGCAAGGTGCCCGCATGATCCCGTTCGCCCGCTTCGGTCTCCTGGCATTGGTCCTGGCCTGCGCTGCTTGCGTGCAAAAGCCCGCGCCTCAAACTGCAGCGCCTGCCGATCCGCTGAACGACATCGCGCGGCAATATGTGCTGCTGTCGCTGGAGATCGGCACGCACGAGGATGGCTATATCGATGCTTATTACGGGCCCGCCGAGTGGAAGAAGGCGGCAGAGGCCGCACCGCGCGCGTTGCCTGCGCTCGCTCAGGCGGTCGAAACGCTCGATGCCAGCCTGGCCGCGATCGACGTCTCGGGCCGCGAAACGCTGGAGCAGCGGCGCGCGACATTCCTGCGCGCCCAGCTTAACGCTGCGCGGACCCGGTTGAAGATGCTCCGCGGCGAAAAGCTCAGCTTCCGGCAGGAATCGCTCGGCCTGTTCGGCGCGACGCCGGAGATCAAGCCGCTGGAAAGCTATGACCCGGTGCTGGCCGAAATCGAGACCTTGCTGCCCGGCACTGGCACGCTGGCCGAGCGGGTCGATGGCTTTCAGGAACGTTTCGTCATCCCCGCCGACCGGCTGAAACCGGTGTTCGAACGCGCGATTGCCGAATGCCGCGCGCGCACTGCTACGCACATTGCGCTGCCAAGGGGCGAAAGCTTCCGCATGGAGTTCGTCACCGGCAAGCCGTGGAGCGGCTACAATTACTATCAGGGCAATCTTGCCAGCCTCATTCAGATCAATACCGATCTGCCGATCCGCATCAGCCGCGCGGTCGATCTGGGCTGTCACGAAGGCTATCCCGGCCACCACGCACTCAACTATCTGCTCGAACAGCGACTGATGCGTGGCCGTGGCTGGATGGAATACAGCGTCTACCCGCTCTACAGCCCGCAATCGCTCATCGCCGAGGGTTCAGCGAATTACGGCATCGATCTGGCATTTCCGGGGGACGAGAAGCTGGCTTTCGAAATGCGCGAACTCTATCCGCTCGCCGGGCTGGCGACCACCGACGCGGCACGCCTCGTTCAGCTGCAAAAGGCGCTATCAGGGCTCCGCGGTGCACGCTTTACTATCGCACAGATGTATCTCGACGGGCAGATCGATCGTGATCGCGCCATCGCGCTGACCCAGAAATACCAGCTGATGAGCGCGGCGCGTGCCAGGCAGTCGATCGGCTTTACCGACACCTATCGCAGCTATGTGATCAACTACGGGCTGGGCCAGGACATGGTTGAGGCGTATGTCGAAGCTGCCGGGCCCGATGCCAAGGCGCGCTGGGCGGCGATGGAGCGGGTGATCAGCGAGCCGACGCTGCCTGCGGACCTGGCTGTCCGCTAAACCCGATCAGCTGGCAAACAGCATCGCGTCGTCGGCGAACGCCTTGAATTCCAGCGCATTGCCCGCCGGATCGTGAAAGAACATCGTCGCCTGCTCGCCCACCTGGCCAGCAAAGCGGATATGCGGCTCGATGACAAAGGATGTGCCCGCCGCCTTGAGCCGATCGGCCAGCGCCTGCCAGTCGGGCATCGTCAGCACCACGCCGAAATGCGGCACCGGCACGTCATGCCCGTCAACCGGGTTGTGGTGCGCGCGGTTCGCCCTGGCCGCAGGATCAAGATGCGCGACGATCTGATGCCCGAACAGGTCGAAATCGATCCAGTGATCGGACGACCGCCCCTCGCCGCAACCCAGCACGTCGCGATAGAAGTGCCGCGCCGCTGACAGGTCATCGACCGGAAAGGCCAGGTGGAACGGACGGATGGTCATGCAGCCGACGCCTCGATCAGAAACCGGTCAGCGCAGCGCCCAGCCCGGTCGTCACCACGTTGATGACGATGGGCTTGCCCTCCAGGTCGAGGAAGACCAGCTCCAGCTTGTTCGCCTTTTTCAGGTGATCGACATCGGCGGGAAGCAGCGGCTTTTCACCGATGCAGCCTTCGGGCAGGCAGCGGCTGAACACGATCTTGTCGATCGCCTTGGCCTTGTCGCCGTCCACCTGCATCAGCGCCCCGGTATCCAGACGAACGCCCAGCGGCACCTTGACCAGCAGACCTGTCTTGCCCGTTGTCTTCTGCCGCGCGACAGCAACACGGATCACTTCCTTGCCATTGGCCTCGTCGATCAGCGACTGGACGGCATCGCAGATTTCCTGCTCGCCAGTGCCCTTGCAGCCCGCGGTCCAGGGCTTGGCGCCATCCGGACCCATTTTCGGCGTGATCGCCGGAGCAGCAGCAGGCGCGGCAGGCGTGGCGGGCTTGGCCGTCTGCGCTGCAAGCGGGGCAGATGCCATCGCGACAAGAGTCACAAACATCGAACGGAACACGAGGGACATCAGGCAGACACTTTCTTTACGGGCTAGGCTGACTTTATGGTGCAGGCTTGGTTTCACGGGGTTGGCTGAAAGGTCCACAAGGGACCCGGCGCGCTGTTGCACAGGCTGATATACGCGCAGCCAGTCCGCTGTCCATCGCCCTGAGACGGGTCGCGATCCTCGCCACCGGTCGCCGGTCGTGATTCGGGCGCTACCAGCACCGGCAACGGCGCGGCGAGGCCCTGCAACAGCTGCATCGGCGAGAGAGTCTCGGGCGATACCGGCACGTTGACCGCACCCTGAGCCGGCAGGGTTGTGACAGGCGTCGCAGCGACGGGCTGGGCCGGGATCGCCCCAGGCGCAGGCTCCGTCGCTGTGCCGGCAGGCGGGTTGGCCACCGGCGCTGTGCTTCCACCGGCGGGCGGAGCAGGCGGAGGCGGCACGAAGATGATCACCGGCGGATTGCCGCCACCGCCCGTGGCAGGCGGATCCTCCGCCGGTGGCGGCGTGGCGGGCAGGACCGTCATCACTCCAGGGCGATAGGTGATCTGGTAATTGCGCGCCGTGCCGCGCGAGGCGTTGATGATGTACTGGCCGGGCCCGGCACTGCCGCCGCCCGATGAGCGCAGCACCAGCCCGGTCACGACATCGGGGGTATCGCCCGCACGCAACCCGGCATAGCTGACGGTCAGCACCGGATCAGCGCTGCCTTGCGTCATCGTCAGATTGTTGGCGGTGACCAGCAGCCGCGCCTGGGTGATCGTGAGGCGACCGGGGACATAGCTGAAGTCATAGTTCAGCGCCGACGCACCCGATGCGGTGATGGCATAATTGCCGACATCGGACCCGATCAGTGCGGGGGTGCCAAAGGTGAGGCCCGTGACCACGCTGGCATTGTCGCCATTACGGAAACCGGTGATCCGGGCGGTGAACGCAGGATTCTCCAGGCCGTATTCGCGCGTGGCATTGTCCACCCGCACCTGCAGCATCGCCTTGGTGATGGTCATCATGCCCGGCTGATAATCGAACCGGTAATTCGCCGCATTCGCACCCGATCCGGTGATCAGATAGCTGCCGACATCGGTGCGGGCATTCGCCCCGGTGCGCAGCCTCAAGCCGGTGACCACCGTCGGGTCCTCGCCATTGCGGAAGCCGGTGATGCTGGCGGTGAGCGCCGGGTTGGCGGCGCCGTACACGCGAGTCTTGTCATCGATCGCCACGGTGAGAGTCGCCGGCGTGATCGCCAGCGTGCCCGGCACATAGCTGAAGTCGTAATTGAGCGCACTGCCGCCGGACACACCGATCGCATAGCTGCCGACACCCGATGCCTGGGTCGCGCTGGTGGCCAGCACCAGCCCGCTGACGACCGATGCGGTATCACCATTGCGCAGCCCGGTGATCGTGCTTGTCAGCGCCGGATTGGCGAGGCCGTATTCGCGCCCCTTGTTGTCCGCCGTGACCGTCAGCAATGCCTTGGTGATCGTGAGCGTGCCAGGGACATAGGCGAAGTCGTAGTTGGTTGCCGCCGCGCCCGAGGCGGTGATGGCAAATGTTCCAACGTTCGAGGCCGCCGTTGCAGCAGAGCCGTACACCAGCCCGCTGACGACGCTCGACGTATCGCCGTTGCGCAAGCCGCTGACCGTGCCAGTGAAGGTCGGGTTGGCGAGGCCGTACTCGCGGCTGGCGTTGTCTGCGGTC
>NZ_ANFZ01000020.1 GCF_000331245.1 Blastomonas sp. AAP53
CCTGCAGAAGATCGTTGCCAGCCGTGCCAACCAAAGTGTCAGCCCCGCTCGTGCCGATTAGGAGAATAAACAGTGGGTCGGCGGCAAGCTCATAACCACCGGTATATCCATTCGAGCCGGATACGACGATGTAATAAGCCCCGGCCTTTGCCGCCGTCATGGATACTGTCTGGACACCAGAAGCCGTATTTTCAACGACCGATGTTATTCTGCGCCCACCATCATCATGAACACCGATCGTACCTGCAAAACCTGTTCCTCCACGAACCGAGAACTGAATCTGCTGCCCAGCCGCCAGATCAATTTTGAACCAGTCTCTATCGGCTGCTGTATCGATTTCGCCGGTCACCGGGGTGTCTAAGCCGAATGCGTGGCTGGATTGCTCACGACCGAATAACTGATCACCAGACCGCCCTTCATTGAACCCTGTCCGGACCCAGTGATTTAGCGCACCCCCAGCGCCGATTCCCGACGAGCCGAGATCTGGCTGGCTGAGAAGATAGGCTACGGCGTCAAAATTAGTCGCGCGCCCCTCTGTGGCTCCCGTTGAAATATAGTGCCTGGTCGCAGCGGCAACGTCTGTACCGAAAGCGGCAATCAAGTCCGAATTGGATGCGAGATATGCCAACCCATCAAAGCTGGCGGCACGACCTTCTTTCGACCCAGAGCTGATAAAATGTCGCGTTGCTGCAACGGTATCGGAACCGAAGGCTTGTATCAGATCCCCGTAGGATGCGATGTAGGATGAAGCGTTAAAGCTGGGGACCCGGCCTTCGCGGAATCCCGACCGGATATAATGTTCGGCTGCCGCCTCACTGTCTGTGCCAAACGCTGAGATGAGATCAGAATATGAAGCAACATAGGCGAGCGCATCAAAGCTCGTTGCACGACCTTCAGCGAAGCCCGTTGTGATAAAATGCTTGGTAGCTGCCAAGCCGTCGGTTCTAAATGCCGATATCAAATCGCTGTGGGAGGCAATATACGAAAGCGGTTGAAATGAGATTTTCCGCCCTTCGGCAAACCCTGCATTTGCAAAATGGGCGCGTCCTGCGGACGGGTCCGGACCCAGCGTGGCAGTAAGGTCAGAGTAGCTGGCTATATAGCTGAGGGCTTCCAAATCTGTCCATGTTTTACTATCCATGAGGGTATCCTTAACGAGCCATGCCCTTAGCATGGCCTACTCATAAGCTTGAAAACAGGAGTTTTCTAGGGAAATCAAGTACTTTAGACTAAGAAATGGTTGATGACGCTTGAACAAGCCTGGGTATACGCAAGTGAACTGCCCCGGGATTGCCGGAGGCCCTAACTCCTGAGAGGAAGGGCCTACGATGAGTAAGATAACCAGCAAATTCGCACGTGCGGTCCGGATTGTCCTGGATGACGAAGGCGATCATCCTTCACGATGGGCAGCCATTGTTTCGATCGCAGCATAGATCGGCTGCGTTCCACAGACTCTTCATGAGTGGGTGAAGAAGGCTGAGGTAGATAGCGGCAAGCGCGCCGGCATGCCGACCGGGATGGCTGATCGCCTTAAGGCGCTCGGGCGCGAGAGCCGCGAGTTACGCCAGGCCAACGAGATTTTGCGCAAGGCGTCGGCATATTTTGCCCAGGCGGAGCTCGACCGCCCGCTTCGGAGATGACTGCCTTCATTGACGGGCATCGTGAGGTTTATGGGGTCGAGCCGATCTGACGGGTTCTGCCGATCGCCCCGTCTACCTATCATGAGCGTGTCGCACAGCGACGAGATTCAGGTAGGCTATCGGATCGTGCTCGGCGCGATCGGGATCTGAAGCCCGAGGTGCTGCGCGTCTTTGCCGAGAACTTCGGCGTTAACGGGGTGCGTAAAGTCTGGCGGGAGATGAACCGCGAGGGCTTCGCCGTCGCGCGTCGCACCATCTAGCGGCTGATGCGTGACCTGGGGTTGCAAGGTGTCACCCGCGGCAAGCCGGTGCGCACGACGATCAGCGACAAAGCTGCAGCTTGCCCACTCGACCAGGTGAACCGGCAGTTCTATGCGCCGGCACCCCACATGCTTTGGGTGTCGGACTTTACCTTTGTCGCGACATGAGCGGGCTTCGTTTATGTGGCGTTCGTCATCGATGTCTATGCCCGCTATATCGTGGGCTGGCGGGTCAGCAGGATGGCACATGCCAGCTTCGTCCTGGATGCACTCGAGCAACCTATCCATGATCGCCAGCCTGTTCATCGTGGCGGACTTGTCCACCACAGCGACCGCGGCAGCCAATATCTATCAATCAAATATACCGAGCGGCTCGCCGAGTCCGGGATCGAGCCGTCGGTCGAGAGTGTTGGTGACAGCTACGACAACGCCCTGGCCGAGACAATCAATGGCCTTTACAAGGCCGAGGTGATCCACCGGCGAGGTCCATGGCGATCGCTTGAAGCTGTCGAATATGCCACGCTTGAATGGGTTGACTGGTTCAACAACAGGCGGCTGCTGGAGCCCATCGGTAATGTCCCGCCCGCCGAAGCCGAGGAACGATATTACGCCATGCTGGACGACGTCTCCATGGCCGCGTAACTTAAACCAAATGGCCTCCAGCAGTCCCGGGGCGGTTCAAATCCTTTTTGGGTCGGCTAGCTCCTGTGATACGCGGCTTCAAATGAGTAGCGTCGATCATCAACTGATTTGGATTTCGAGCCGTGGCCGCCAATGCTGTGCAAATCTTGTCGAACTCGTCCAGATGGATCCAGCGGATGAAACGGCTGTAGATGGTCTTGGGCGCAGCGTACTTTGCAGAAACATCGCGCCACCACAGACCGTTGCGGATGACGAAGTTGATGCAGCTGATGACCCGGCGATCACCAACCCTTTGAACTCCGTGCGACAACGGAGCATCTGGCCCGATCCGACGCATTTGCGTCTCCGGCAACCAAATTAAGCACTCATGGCTACGCCTCCTTGCGTCGCCATTGGATCAACCTAACGCCATCTGGACGAGCGATTTCATAGCCCCTCACCCAACCGTAGCCCAAAATTTGGAAATGATCGCTAAAGTACCACAGCAAACTCTATTTTGGAAGTAGGTGTCTGAAACAACGAACAATTCTTCGTTATTCCACCGCAAATGGCGTATTTAGCAACCACCGGGCAACCACGGATGATTTTCTACCCTTGATATAAATTTGTGCTGGCAGGCAAGGTGGTGGCGATGAAGCATGCTCAGTTCGCTGCAGGCTTGCCAAAAATTGGTCCGTGACGGATGCGTCTGAGCATTCTGGTTCAGTGCAGGCTTGCAATGGCAGCCCCTGGGTCGCACGATGCGCGCATGCGAACCGATCTAGATCATCTGCCCGGCCGGAAGCAGCAGGAGCTGCAGTGGGCAGTCCGCATCCTTTTTGAAGAGTTTTCGTCAGCCATCGGCAGCAGCACCGCACCATGGAAAAAGCAGGGTCGTATCGTCAAGGTTGTTCTTTATGGAAGCTATGCCCGCGGTGAATGGGTCGACGATCCGATCGGTGGCTATAAGTCAGATTATGACCTGCTCGTGGTGGTCGATGACGAACGCCTGACCGATGTCGTTGACTATTGGGCGGCTGCCGATGATCGGCTGATGCGCGAAATGACGATCACCCAAACGTTGAGCGCGCCGGTTAGCTTTATAGTCCACAGCCTCAAGGATGTGAACAAGCAGCTCGAACAGGGTCGTCCGTTCTTCGTGGACATCGCCGCACAGGGCGTTGCGCTTTATGAGGCCAAGGGCTTTCCGTTTGCGACCCCAACAAAGCTTGCGCCCACTGCCGCGCGTGAAGAAGCGCAGAAACACTTTGATCAATGGTTTCCAAAAGTCGGCAGCGCGGTTCGTGGCGCTGCTAGATACCTGGAAGACGGCGAACATAACGATGCGGCATTCACTTTGCACCAGGCTGCTGAACGCGCCTATCACTGCGCGCTGCTGGTGCTAACGCTTTACAGCCCCAAATCTCACAAACTAGGCTTTCTTCGCAGTCATGCCGAGAAAATCGCGTCCGAGCTGATCACAGCTTGGCCGCGCGATGACCGGTTCAGCCGCCGCTGCTTCGAATTGCTGCGGCAGGCGTATGTCAATGCGCGCTATTCCCCACACTACAAGATCAGCGACGAGGAGCTGGCGTGGCTAGGGGAACGCGTTACGATCCTTCAGGGTCTAGTCCGAGATGTTTGCAGACGCCGGCTCGGTTTGGACTAATAAGTTTTGTTGGCGCTTACCCTCGTGGGTTCGTGATCAGTTAGCCAGCAGATCAAGCGCAAACGCGCGGATCTCTGCGCCCATGTCATTGCGATCCAGTGCAATCGCGAGGTTTGCCTGGATATAGCCCGCCTTCGATCCGCAGTCATAGCGTTTGCCCGCAAAGCTCACCGCGTGGAACGGCTGGGTACCGATCATCAGCGCCATGGCATCGGTGAGCTGGATCTCACCGCCTGCGCCCTTTTCCTGGCTTTCCAGCGTGCGCATCACCTCTGGCTGCAGGATGTAGCGGCCCGAGATGATGAGGTTCGA
>NZ_ANFZ01000021.1 GCF_000331245.1 Blastomonas sp. AAP53
TGTCGAAGGCCCCGCTATACGGCCAGCGTGGGCGCGGGTCCTTCGACTTCGCGGGCTGAAGCCCGCGGCTCAGGATGAGCGGGGGTGGTGAGTCTGGTGCTGATGACGGGGGCTAGTTGGGAACCGCAATTACTGTCCCGGGCATGCCCAAAGCCAACCCCGCCCGCTCAGCCTGAGCTTGTCGAAGGCCCCGCGCTATCGCTAGTCTGGACTATGGCCTTTTACGCTTACCTTTTGCGGTGCAATAACGGCAGCTATTATACCGGGCATACCGACGACCTCGAGCATCGGTTGTCGCAGCATGGCAGCGGTGCCTGCGGGGGATATACCGCGACAAGACGTCCTGTTGAATTGGTCTGGTCGGACGATTTTCCGTCGCGCGAAGACGCCTTCTGGGTGGAGCGGCAAATTAAGGGTTGGTCACGCGCAAAGAAAGAGGCGCTGATTGCTGGGGATTGGGAGCTGATTTCGAGGCTCTCGAAGGGGTTGCGCAATTCCGCTGGTGAGGGCGCGGGGCCTTCGACAGGCTCAGGCTGAGCGGGGGTGGTGCGGGATGGCGCGGGGCCTTCGACAGGCTCAGGCTGAGCGGGGGTGGGTTCAGGGGGCAAATGAAAAAGCCGCGCGAACCTTCTGGCTCGCGCGGCTTTTTGTAACTCTAGCTCTCAGCAATCAGGCGTCGAAATCGCCGCCCAGGTTGCTGGTACGCGCGGGCGCCGATGCGGTGAGGCGCAGGGCCTCTGCCGACAGGCTCAGCGAGCCGATTTCGTCGGCGGCATCGTCGTCGTCCATCTGGACCTTCTGCATCGAGACGGTCAGGCTTTCGCGCAGTTCTTCGGGGAACACGGTTTCGTCGGCGATTTCGCGCAGGGCGACGACCGGGTTCTTGTCGCGGTCGCGGTCGATGGTCAGTTCGGCGCCGCCGCTGATCTCGCGCGCGCGCTGGGCGGCGAGCAGTACCAGGTCAAACCGGTTGGTGACCTTGTCGATGCAATCTTCAACGGTTACGCGCGCCATGAACGGGCTCCAGACTCAAGCTATATATCAGGGAAAGGCGGCGCTTAGACGCTGGCCAGCGCAAAGTCAATGATGGCCGCGTGCCTGCGAGCCATCGGCATTGGACTTCCAGCCCCAGAACAGGTGCGCCGGCGGCACGTTCCAGGCCTCCATTCCGCGATCGATGCGGTCGAAATACGGCTGCATCAGCCCTGCGGTGAAGCTGGTGAACTGATAGACCAGAAACGCGCGGCCAGGCTTGAGCGCGCGATAGGTGGCGCTGGCAATCTGGTCGGCGATGCCATCGGGCAGGGTCGAGAGCGGCAGGCCCGAAAGCACGTAATCGGCATGGGCAAAGCCATGCGCGGCGATGATCGATTCGACGTCCGCTGCCGATCCGTGCACCGCGATGAAACGGCTGTCGGGCACGGTCTTGCGCAGATAGCGGATGAAATCCGGGTTGGTATCGATGGCGATATAGGTCGCGGTCCGGGGCAGGTGATCGAGCACCGCGCGGCAGAAGGTGCCGACACCGGGGCCGTACTCCACGAACAGTTCAACGCTCTGCCAATCGACCGGCGCCAGCATCTTGCGAATGGTGCGTTCCGACGAGGGAACGATCGAGCCCACCATGCGTGGATGCTTGACGAAACCCTTGACGAAGACACCCCAGGCCCCGAACGTCCGCTCCGCGCGCGTCTTGATGCGCTGCCGCAAAGGCAGCTGGGCCAGGTCGTTGGAATGCATGAAAAACCTCTCGAATTGGCTGTAACCTAGCGTTCACAATTGCAGATTGGGCCAGGCAAAGCAATGATGTGTGTCAGTGTTGCATAGCAGTACTTTGCAACATCGCCGCTAGCGCCTAGAGCAGCGGACATGCAAGCGACAGCAGATTCCCGCATTCACGCCAACGGTGCCATCGCCGTCATCTTCGCCGCGCAGCACAGCGGTCGGGATGCATCCGGCTATGCCGAAATGGCAGCGGCGATGGATGCGCTGGCTGCGCGCCAGCCGGGCTTTCTGGGCATGGACCATGCCGGGGGTGCCGACGGGTTCGGCATCACGGTGAGCTACTGGTCCGACGATGCCAGTGCGCGCGCCTGGCGCGACAATCCCGAACATCGCGCCGCGCGCGAGGCGGGCCGGGATCGGTGGTACGACCGCTACACACTGCATGTCGCCCGGATCGAGCGAGGATATGCCTGGCCATGAGCACGACAGACCCCTCGCAGAGCGCTGGCGGCATCGACACCGATGGCGGGCAGAAGCTGCCCACCGACCGGATGGCGCTGCTGTTCATGGTCATGCTGGTGACGGCTGCGGGCAACACCGCGATGCAATCGGTGATGCCGGCCATCGGCACGCGGCTGGGCGTTGCCGATTTCTGGGTCAGCCTGGCCTATAGCTGGTCGGCTTTGCTGTGGATGGTGTTCGCGCCGCGCTGGGCGCGCCTGTCCGACAAGCGCGGCCGCAAGGCGCTGATGAACCTGGGGCTGCTGGGCTTCATCTCGTCGTTTGCGCTGTGCGGGCTCACGCTGATGGCGGGGTTGCACGGCTATCTGTCTGCCGTCTGGACGCTGCTGATCTTCGCCCTGTTCCGCAGCCTGTATGGCGGCCTGGGCTCTGCCGGTCCGCCTGCGGTGCAGGCCTATGTCGCCGCGCGCACCAGCCGCGCGGAGCGCACGCAGGCGCTGTCGATGATCTCTTCGTCCTTTGGCCTGGGCACCGTGATCGGCCCGGCGCTCGCCCCGCTGATCATCCTGCCGTTCCTGGGGCTGCCCAGTCCGTTCTTCGTCTTTGCCGCCTTTGGCCTGTTGGTCATGGTCACGCTGAAGATCCGCCTGCCCGATGATACGCCAAGCTATGCCGTGCGCGGGCGGCTGATGTCCGAGCCGATGAGTTCGGGCGCAGCGGGCGAGGTCTATAACGCCGATGAGCATGACGAGGAGCCCCAAACCAGCCAGCCCATGGCCGCCCGCCTGTCGTGGCGTGATGCCCGGCTGCGCCCCTGGTTGATCGCCGGGCTCGTCGGTGGCCATGCCAATGCGATGATCCTGGGGCTGGTCGGCTTCATGCTGCTCGACCGGCTCGATCTGCGCGCCACGCCGGAGCTCGCCGCTGGACCAACGGGGATCGTGCTGATGTCGGGCGCATTTGCCACCCTGCTCGCGCAATGGGGGCTGATCCCGTATCTCAAGATGGGGCCGCGAACCTCGACGCTCTGGGGCATGGCTCTGGGCGCCTTGGGGTGCACGATGGTGGCCTTTTCGGACAGCCTCAACGCCATCACCGTGGGCTTTGCGCTGGCATCTTTGGGCTTCGGGCTGTTCCGCCCGGGCTTTACCGCCGGATCATCGCTGGCGGTCACGCGCGCCGAGCAGGGCCAGGTGGCGGGCATCGTCGCATCGGTCAACGGCGCGGCCTATATCGTCGCACCCGCGATCGGTGTGTGGCTCTACAATATCGCCCCGTTCGAATCGTTCGCGATCATCATCGGCCTTTGCATTTTCGTGCTGGTCTGGGGGCAGAAAGCGCTGCAGGCCGACGAGGTGCTGGTCCGCTAGGCGCGGCGCCGGCGCGGTCTGGCTACAGCCCGCGCCAGATGCGCAGCGGCGTGTCACCGCGCGGCTGGCGGACATGCGCCGGACAGGCGCGCGGGCGATAGTCCAGCCCCAGGCAGATCCGCACCTCCTGCAGCCAGCCCCGGCCATTGGAGCGGATGGCAATCGCCTGCGGCGTCATGCCGGGATTGGCGCGCGCGATCTCGCGCCTCACCATGCCGAACGTCAGCTCCCGGCGCGACATGCGTTCAAGATCTGGTAGTCGTATTGCGCGGTAAAGCCTTGTTGCGGTCTGGAAATACTGTGCCGGGTCACGCGCCATGCAGCTGCCGTGCTTGTCCCACTGGTGCTGGATCAGCCGCTGCGATGGCATGACGCACAGGCTCTGGCGAACGACCGAGAGGGGCACCGGCGAGGGCCGGCTGGCGCAATATTGCGGGTAGGTGGAGGTCTTGCCTTCGGGCCACAGGCCGTGCAGCACGAAGCCGAACTCGCCATGGTCGCGGCTGCACTGCAGGACCTCGCTCGCCTGGCTTTCGCGCCCGCGGCAATATTCGGGCGACCAGCTCAGCGCCAGCGTATAGCCTGCAACCGGCAGCACCCGGCGGACGTCCGAACGCGACCGCTTCGGCGCGGGCAGGGGCGAGAGCTTTTCGGGCATGCGGCATTGATACGCCTGCGCCATCAGCGGTGCGGGACTGGCCATCGCCACAACGGCCACCGCAATCAGCGCAGCAGGCCAGCGCATCACGCTGCCTTGAAATCGAGCCCGATATCGGCAGCGGGCGCGGACTGGGTGATACGACCGACCGACACATAATCGACGCCGCTTTCGGCAATCGCGCGGATCGTCTCGAGCGTGACGCCGCCCGAGGCCTCGCATGGCACGCGGCCCCCCACCAGGGTCACCGCCCCGCGCAGCGTCGCCGGACCCATGTTGTCGAGCAGCAGATGCGTGGCGCCCGCGGCCAGCGCAGGTTCGATCTGTTCGACATGATCGACCTCGACGATGATCTGCGCGATCCCGGCGGCGACCGCACGGCGCACCGCCTCGCCGATATCGCCCGCCACCGCGACATGGTTGTCCTTGATCATGGCGGCATCCCACAGGCCCATGCGGTGGTTCTTCGCGCCGCCCATGCGGGTCGCGTATTTCTCCAGCAGGCGAAGGCCGGGGATGGTCTTGCGGGTATCGAGCAGCACCGCGCCGGTGCCCGCGATGGCATCGACATACAGCCGCGTCAGGCTGGCGATGCCGCTCAGGTGCTGCACGGTGTTGAGCGCCGATCGCTCTGCCGTCAGCAGCGCGCGCGCCTTGCCAGATACCGAAAGGATGTCGGTGCCGCCGCGAACCGCTTCGCCTTCGCCGACCAGCAGTTCGACGGTGCAATCAGCGTCGAGCGCGCGAAAAAACGCCTCTGCGATCGGCAGTCCCGCAACGACGATATCGTGCCGCGCGTCCATCACGCCGGTAAAGCGCGCGTCTTCGGGGATCACGCTGAGCGAGGTCACATCGCGACCGTCTGGCCCCAGGTCTTCTGCCAGCGTGGCAGCAACGAACCGTCCCAAATCAAAGTCGTTGATCGAAAAGGCCATGTCCGAATTTCCCTAGGCTCATCGCCGCGCGGTATCGTGGGGCGGCCGATGGCCGACCGCCCCCGATGTGACGATCAGTTGGCGATGCGGTGCTCGCCCTTGACCCAGCGCACGGTGCCGCTGGAGGAGCGCATCACCACGGTTTCGGTGGTCATGATGCCGTCGCGGCGACGCTTGACGCCCTGCAGCAGCGAACCGTCGGTGACGCCGGTTGCAGCGAAGATGCAGTCGCCCTTGGCCAGATCGGTGAGGTCGTAGACCGCATTGAGGTCTTCGATGCCCCATTTGCGCGCGCGGGCGCGTTCATCATCGTTGCGGAACAGCAGGCGGCCCTTGAACTGGCCTCCGACGCAGCGCAGCGCGGCTGCGGCCAGCACGCCTTCCGGCGCGCCGCCCGAACCCATGTACAGGTCGATCGTGGTATCGGGGTTGGTGGTGGCGATGACGCCCGCAACGTCGCCATCGGGGATCAGCATGATGCCGCAGCCCAGGCCGCGCAGTTCTTCGATCATCTCGGCATGGCGAGGACGGTCGAGCACGCACACGATGATCTCGCCGGGCTTGACGCCCTTGGCGGCGGCAACTGCCTTGACGTTTTCAGTCGGCGTCTTGTTGAGGTCGATCACGCCTTCGGGATAGCCGGGGCCGACCGCGATCTTGTCCATGTACACGTCGGGCGCGTTGAGCAGGCAGCCGTTTTCGGCAATCGCCAGCACGGCCAGCGCGTTGGGGCCGGCCTTGGCGGTGATGGTCGTGCCTTCCAGCGGATCGAGCGCGATGTCGATGCGCGGTGCGCCTTCGTTGCCCAGGCCCACCTTTTCGCCGATGTAGAGCATCGGGGCTTCGTCGCGCTCGCCTTCGCCGATCACCACGGTGCCGTCGATATCGAGCCCGTTGAGCGCGGCGCGCATCGCTTCCACCGCCGCAGCATCCGCCGCCTTTTCATCGCCTCGGCCGATGAGGTTCGCTGCGGCAATCGCGGCTGCCTCGGTCACGCGGACCATTTCGAGCACCAGGACACGGTCCAGTTGCGGGGTTTGTGAGCTGGTGGTCGCTTTCAGGCTTGCGCTGGACATGGCAGGCGGGTCATCCTTCTTTTGTGGGGCACCCGTTGCGTTCCAGGCCAGGTGCATTGAGCCCGGTCCATAAGGGAGCATTATTGCATTGTCGAGAATGCTGTTGGTGGCCATCGCGCTCGCCATTTCGGGACTTTTGTCGCCTGCAGCAATGGCTCAGGATGCACAGGACGACACGCGCCTGCCCGATCCCGAGCAGCGCGAACCCGATCCGGTTGACGCTAAGGTAAAGCAGCTGATTCGCAAGGCGGATGAGTGGACCGGCAAGGAGGAGCGCGCCAAGCGCTGCCAGCCCAGCGCTGCGGGCCAGGATATCGTCGTGTGCGGCGAGACCGATCCCAATGCCAAGTTTCGCGTGCCTGCCGATACCGAAGGCAGGCTGGCCACCGGCGGACCACCGCCTGCGCCCGATGTGGCGGGCGACGGCATCTTCAAGGGCAAGGCGACCATGGGGCTGGGCTGCATCGTCCCGCCCTGTCCGCCACCGCCGGCCTATTTCATCGACTATTCCAAACTGCCCGAGGTCGATGAGGACTATCTGAAAAAGGCGCGCGAAGCCGAGGCGGCAGAGCTCAGGCGCCAGCAGGACGCCAAGCGCGACCCGAACGGTGCAAAGGACAACGAGGGGGCCCAGTGAACACCATTCCCATCATCGAGACCGAACGCCTCCGCCTGCGCGCGCCGGTGATTGGCGATTTCGAGGCTTATGCCGCGATGTGGGCGGATGAGCGCGTCACCGCCTTCATCGGCGGCACACCGCGCACCCGCAACGAAAGCTGGACGCGCTTCATCGGCATGCACGGGCTGTGGGCGCTGTGCGGCTATGGCTACTGGCTGTTCGCTGACCGTCATACCGATGCGTTGATCGGCGTCGGCGGCCTTGCCAATTTCGAGCGCGGCCTGCCGTATCTGGAAGGCCTGCCCGAAGCCGGTTGGGCGCTGGCCCCGGATCACTGGGGCCAGGGGCTGGTGACCGAGGCGATGCAGGCGGTGCTGCGCTGGAGCGACACGGTGCTGCACGCGCCGGTGGTGCGCTGCATCATCGATCCGGGGCATGGCGCGTCAGAACATGTCGCGGCGAAACTGGGGTTTTTCCAGATCGGGCAGGGCGAGCATGCTGATCACCCGGTCAATGTCTATGCGCGGGCCCGTCCGTTGGACTGAGCAAAGCGCTCTGGTGGCACGGGCCGATCAATGCGCCTTGCTGGGCAGCGCCTTGAGTGCGAACGCGATGATGCCGCCCAGGATGATGCCCACGATGCCCGCGCCCAGCGCGCCTACCAGCCATTCAACCAGTCCGCCCACAGCCGGTACGGCATTACCCGCTGCCACCGCGATATCGTGGATGACATGCTCGGGCCCGGCGATGCCGAACACTGCGAGCCCGTGGATGATGATCTGCCCGCCCACCCAGATCATCGCCGCCGTGCCGATGATCGCCAGCGCCGACATGACGATGGGCATGGCTTTCACCAGACCGCGGCCAAAGCCCTGCGCTGCAGCTGATTTTTTCTGGGCAAGGTGCAGTCCGAAATCGTCCATCTTCACGATCAGCGCAACCGCGCCATAGACGGCGATCGTGATCAGCAGTCCGACCACCGCCAGCACCGCCGCCTGGATCATGATGGGGCGTTCGGCGACTTCCGACAGCGCAATCGCCATGATCTCTGCCGAGAGAATGAGGTCGGTGCGCACCGCGCCGCTGACCCGGTCGTTTTCCAGCGCGAACATGTCCTGAACCTGCGCCACGTCTTCGGCCACTTCCTGCTGGTGGCCAAGCTTGTGAATCACCTTCTCCGCGCCTTCGAAGCACAGATAGAGCCCGCCCATCATCAGGATCGGGGTGATCAGCCACGGCAGGAAGGCGCTCAGCAGCAGCCCGATGGGCAGCAGGATGACGAACTTGTTGAACAGCGACCCCTTGGCGATCCGCCAGATCACCGGCAGCTCGCGCTCCGGCTTGAAATCGGTGACATATTGCGGGGTGACCGCCGCGTCATCGACCACCACGCCTGCGGCCTTGGCCCCGGCCTTGGCCGATGCGGCGCCGATATCATCGAGCGATACGGCGGCGAGGCGGGTCAGTGCCGCAACATCGTCCAGAAGGGCGGCAAGGCCGGATGGCATGGGGTCAATCTCCCAGAATGTGGATGACGAGGGGGTCGGCGTGCAAGCTGGGGGAACCGTTCAGCGCGGAAATGGTTGCAGCCACCGCACTTTCGGGGCCTTCGTGCGTCACCATCGCGACGAGCACGCTGCCATTGGGGCTGCGGCCCTTCTGGATCAGGCTTTCGATCGAGACCCCGCTATCGCGCATCGCGGCGGTGATCTCGGCCAGCACGCCGGGGCGGTCGGCCACCTCGAAGCGCAGATAGCATTTGCCGGTGCGGTGACCGGTTTCGGCGCGGCCCACCTTGTCGAGCTCGCGCACCGGCATCGAGAACGCAGGGCCGATTTCGCCGCGTGCAATGTCGATGAGGTCGGCGACCACGGCGCTGGCGGTCGGGCCATCGCCTGCGCCTGCGCCCTGGAACAGCAGCCGCCCCGAGAAATTGCCTTCGGCCACGACCGCATTGGTCGATCCCTCGACATGCGCCAGCGGGTGGTTCATCGGAACGAGGAACGGGTGAACGCGCTGGAACAGCCGCGCATCGCCATTGTGCCCGTCGAGCTCGGCCATGCCGATCAGGCGGATGCGATAACCCAGAGCCGCCGCCTGCGCGATATCGGCGGACAGAATCTTGCGGATGCCGCTGCGCTCGATCCCTTCGAAATCGAGCTCGGTGCCAAAGGCGAGCGCGGCGAGAATCGACAGCTTGTGCGCGGCATCGACGCCATCGATATCAAAGCTGGGGTCGGCCTCGGCAAAGCCGCGCGCCTGCGCTTCGGCGAGCACTTCGGCAAAATCCTGCCCGGTCTTTTCCATGGCCGAGAGGATGAAATTGCAGGTGCCGTTGAGGATGCCGTAAACGCGGCTCAGCCGGTTGGCGGCCGCGCCTTCGCGCAGGCCCTTGATGACCGGGATTCCGCCTGCGACCGCCGCCTCGTACTTGAACGCCAGCCCGGCCGTCTCGGCGCGCTGCGCCAGATCGAGGCCGTGATGCGCGACCATCGCCTTGTTGGCGGTGACGAACGCCTTGCCGCCGGCGATGCTTTCCTTCGCCAGCGTGAGCGCCGGACCATCGGCGCCGCCGATCAGCTCGACAACGACGTCGATGTCGGCGCGCGTGGCGAACTCGCCCATGTCGTCGACCCATTCATAGGAGGAAAGGTCGACGCCGCGATCCTTGGAACGATCGCGCGCGGTGACGGCAGCGACGCGGATCGGCTTGCCCGCACGCCGGGCGATCAGCGCCGCATTCTCTTCCAGCAGCCGGATTACGCCCGCGCCCACGGTACCCAGCCCGACCAGCGCGATGTTCAGCGTTTCACCCATTTAACCGTCCCTTACAGATCATTCCACCGTGAGCGTCCTTAACGTGTGATGCGGCAAAGGGAAGAGGGCAGGCGGTGTTGCGGCCCGCGCGCAGCTGTAGCGGGGGGCGCGGTCATCAGTCCTTGTCGGGACGCAGCGACGCGCCTGCCCGGTCCCCGCGCAGCGATTGCCACCAGCTCACCGGGTTCCAGTTGGTATTGCCGTCGAGCGAGAAGGTGACGATCTCGGCGCGACCGCCGATATTCTCCAACGGCACCGCGCCACCCAGGCCCAGTTCATCCAGGCTCGCGCGACTATCGGCGCTGCGGTCGCGGTTGTCGCCCATCAGGAAGACATGGCCTGCAGGCACCTTGTAGGGGCCGTAATTGTCGAGTGGATAATCGGGTCCAAGATCGATGGTGTTGTACGACACGCCATTGGGCAGGGTTTCGCGGATGATCGGCAGTTCGCAATAGAATTTGCCGTCCGCGCCGCGCATCTTGAGCATCGGAAAATCGCTGGCGTTGCAGGGCGAATTGAGGTCGACCGGCAGCAGCAGGTTGGGCTGCACCGAGCGCGAGATTTCTTCGCCATTCAGGATCACCCGGCCCGATCGCACTTCGATGGTATCGCCGGGGCGGCCGATCACGCGCTTGATATAGTCGCTGTTCGCGCCAGGGGGCGTGGCGATGACGATATCGCCATATTCGGGCGTCGATCCCATGATGCGGCCCTTCATGGGCGGCAACAGGTGGAACGAGACCGAGACCCACGACCAGCCATAGGGATATTTGCTCACCACCAGCCGGTCGCCGACCAGCAGGTTGGGCATCATCGACATGGTGGGGATGTAGAAGGGCTTGGCGACCAGCGAGTGGAACGCCAGCACCGCCAGCAGCAGCAGGGCGAGACCGCGGATTTCCTCGAACCAGTTGACCGGCTTTTCGGTGTCCGACGCAGGGGTGACGCGCGGGCTTTCTGGCTCTCCGGCGACGTTGGAAGCTTCAGGGGCCATGCTGCTGTCTTTCGGGTCAGGACGGGGAGGGGGCGTGTCAGTCAAGCGGTCGCGCCTCGATGATGACAAACGCCTGCGCCCATGGATGATCGTCGGTGAGCGTGAGATGAATGACGGCGCGGTGACCTGCGGGAATCATGCTGTCGAGCCGTGCCTTCGCGCCCCCGGTCAGATGCAGTGTCGGCGCGCCGGAGGGGGCATTGACGACGCCGATGTCCTTCATGAACACGCCTGCCTTGAACCCGGTTCCCACCGCCTTCGAAAAAGCTTCCTTGGCGGCAAATCGCTTGGCGAGCGTGCCCGCCTTGGTGAACGGGCGGCGGGCGGCCTTGGCCTGCTCGACTTCGGTGAACACGCGTTGCTCGAACCGCGCGCCGAACCGGTCGAGCGACTTCTGGATCCGCTCGATATTGCACAGGTCAGAGCCCAGCCCGATGATCATGCCAATTCTCCTCCCCCCTTGCGGGGGAGGACGGAGTTGGCCTGGCAGCTTGCTGCCTGGCAACTCCTGGAGAGGGGGACGGCATAGCGCATCAGCCCTCTCCCGCTGCGACTAGGCAGCAAGCTGCCAAGTCTCGCTCCCTCTCCCGTGAAGGGAGAGGGAAGGGGAGTGCGTGCCTCCAGGGTTGCAACGGTCATCGCGCCTCGTCCATCAGCTGGCGCATGCGACGGATGGAGGCTTCCAGGCCATCGAAAATCGCCTCGCCGATCAGGTAGTGGCCGATGTTCAGCTCGGCGAGCTGCGGAATCGCGGCGATCGGCTGGACGTTGTCGAAGGTGAGGCCGTGGCCCGCGTGCGGTTCGATGCCGTTCTTGGCGCACAGTGCAGCGGCATCGGCGATTCGCTTCAGCTCCACCTGGATCCCGGCGGCATCCTCGTCCAGCCGCAGATGCGCATAGCGGCCGGTGTGCAGCTCGACCACGGGCGCTGCCAGCTGCATCGCGGCTTCGATCTGCCGCGCCTCGGGCTCGATGAACAGGCTCACCCGGATGCCCGCATCAGCAAGGCGAGCGACCATCGGCGCCAGCGTGTTGTGCATCCCCGCGGCATCGAGCCCGCCCTCGGTGGTGCGTTCCTCGCGCTTTTCGGGCACGATGCACGCGGCATGCGGTTTGTGGCGCAGCGCAATCTCGAGCATCTCGTCGGTCGCGGCCATCTCCAGATTGATCGGCAAGGTCGCGCCCGCCATGATCGTGTCGAGATCGCTGTCGCGGATATGCCGCCGGTCTTCGCGCAGATGTACGGTAATGCCGTCGCCGCCCGCAGCCTGCACGATGCGCACCGCGCGCATCGGATCGGGATGATCGCCGCCGCGCGCGTTGCGGATGGTGGCGACATGATCGATATTGACGCCAAGGCGCAGGTGAGGGGTCATAAGGGAGCTCCAGTGGCGCACACGGCGGCGCGCATCACATCATGGGTGATGCCGGCCTGCTGCCAGATTTCGCCATAGGCCGCTTCGGCCTCGGCGCGGTTCGATGTCATGATGATCACCATGTCCAGATCGGGCAAGATGATGTTGCGCAGCACCACGCCGCCAATGAAGCCGCGCCGCTCGACAATGCGCACCGGGGTGTCACCGCAATCCTTCAAAGGTACGCTGAACGACCATTGGCCGAGCGCGGCATAGCCGTATTGGGGCTTGCCGTCCCACATCTGCGCACGCTGGGCTTCGGGGATAAGCTTGCCGGTCATCAGCGCGCGATCAAAGGCGAGCAGATCGCGCGTCGTGCCATAGAGAGCGCCAGCTCCGCCGAAGTTATCGAGTCGGAACGCCGATGTCTCCGGCTTGCCTTCGGCATAGCCCGCCACCGTCGGTTCGGCCCGCGGGAACAGGCCCACGCTGGCAAGGCCCAGCGGCTGCGCGATGCGCTCGGTTATCAGCGCTTCATAAGACTTGCCGCTGGTGGCCTCGATTACGGCAGCCATCAGGATGAAATCGCAGTCCCCGTAAAAGAACTGGGCCGGCGGTGTCCGCGTGGTTGGCCCTTCGCACCAGGTGCGCCCGGTTTCGGGACTGGCGCGATCGACCATGTAGAAGGTCGGCCATTCGTCCCTGCCGATCGGCCCCTCTTCGGTGCGCGGCAGCCCCGACACGTGCTGCATCAGCATTCGCGCGGTGATGGTGCCTGCGAACGGGGCCTTGCTGTCGGGAAGGTAGGTGTTGATGGGGACGTCAAGATCGAGCCGCCCGGCTGCGACCTCCTGCATGGCGATGGTTGCCGTCACCTGTTTGGTCACCGATGCCCAGCGCCAGGTCTGTCCCAGTTGGTGTTCGGCCATGCCCGCCGGGTCGATCAGCCCGAAGGCGCGCTCGTAGACGATGGTATCGCCGCGCGCGATCAGGACGGTGCCGGGAGCCTTGGCCACATCAAGCGCGGCTGTAACGGAATCGGCATCGAATGCCGGCGGAGGCGCGCCTGCACCCAGCATCATCGCTGCCAGAGGGGCGATGAACGCATGCATCACGCGGCTTCCGGTTCCTTGCGGCTGCCGGGTTTCACGCCGGGTGTGGCGGCGAGTTCCGGGGGCAGGGCATCGGCGGGATAGCTTGGGAAATTGAGCGAAATCAGGGGGAAAAACGGCACACCTAGCGAGGCTTCTCCGCCGGAGCGATCGACCAGTGCGCCGGCTGCGATCACGTTGCCGCCGGCTGCGTTCACCGCCACGATCGCCTCGCGCGACGAAAGCCCGGTGGTGACGACGTCTTCCATCAGCAGCACTTTCTGTCCCGGCTTGATGGCAAAGCCGCGGCGCAATTCGAACGTGCCGGTCGGGCGTTCGACGAACATCGCCTCGACGCCGAGCGCTCGGCCCATCTCATGCCCTATGATAAGGCCGCCCATGGCGGGCGAGATCACAAGGTCGATCTGGCTGCGAACATCGCGCGGCATGCGCGCGGCCAGCGCGCTGGCGAGGCGCGAGGCGCGCATCGGATCCATCAGCACGCGCGCGCATTGCAGATAATGGGCGCTGTGCAGCCCCGAGGACAGGATGAAATGTCCTTCTAGCAGTGCCTGGCTGGCGCGGAATTCGGCCAGAATCTCATCATCCTGCATCACGATATGCCCTTTACGTAACGTCCATGCCGTTCGCGCCGTAGCCGGCTGAACGTGCGCTTAAAAAATATCCCTAGATTGGCTTGAGACTGGCGGCAAGCCTGCGTATAGGCACGCTTAGCTATGACGCAAACACGGCAGTGATCCGGCACTACGGGACGTGGACGGATGCCCTGCCTATACAGGGACATTCTACGAATGGCGTTCGCATCTTGGACGAAATCGATCGGTTTCGCAGCCCTTGTTCTCGTTACCGCGCCGCTGGCGCTGGCCCAAACGCCGCCCGCTCCGCCGGTGACGGCTCCGACCCCCAGCACGCAAGTCGCTCCGGCCACTGACGCGCCGGCAGCGGATGCTGCGCCTGCTGATGCAGCTGCCTCGGCGCTCGATTCGAGCTACACGCCGATGGCGCCTACTGCGGGCAAGGGCATGCCCGTCGACAAGGGCATCGATTTCCAGAAGCAGTATTCGGAACTTGGCGAATACGCGCACTGGCTCGACACCTCGGTGCTGCTGCCGATCATCGTCGCCATCTCGTTGCTGGTGCTGGCGCTGCTCTTCTGGGTGGTGTTCCGCTATCGCGCCGCTGCGAACCCCAATCCGTCGCGGGTGACGCACAACACCACCATCGAGGTGATCTGGACGCTGGTTCCGGTTCTCATCCTGGTTGGCGTTGCCGTTCCGTCGATCGATCTGCTCGCCAAGCAGTACAAGCCGGCGCCGGCGTCTGCCGTGACTGTGAAGGTGACCGGCTACCAGTGGTACTGGGGCTACACCTATCCCGATAATGGCGACTTCGAAGTCGTGTCGAACATGCTGACCGAGGAAGACGCCATAAAGAGCGGCGAGCCCTTCCAACTGGCCGTGGACAACCGCATGGTCGTTCCCGCCGGTGAGCCGATCCGCATCATCACCACCGCATCGGACGTGATCCACAGCTTCTCGGTGCCTTCGCTCTGGTTCAAGATGGACGCCGTTCCAGGCCGTTCGAACGAGAAGATGCTGATCATCAAGGAGCCTGGCGTGTATTACGGCCAGTGCTCCGAGCTGTGCGGCGCGCGTCATGGCTTCATGCCGATCGCGGTCGAGGCTCTGCCCCGTGCCAAGTTCGACGCATGGGTCCGTTCGCAGGGCGGCACCGTCAAGGGTGACGAAGTCGCCGCCGCCGCTCCTGCTGCTGTTCCGGCAGCCGCCACCACCACTCCCGCAGCAGAAGGCGCGGCCGCAGCCGCCGCCGCTCCTGCAGCCGCTCAGTAAGGACAGGGCAAGACCATGACCACGATTGCTGCCAATCCGGCCGATCTGCATGACCATGATCATGCACATGACGACCACAAGCCTGCGTTTTTCCAGCGCTGGTTCATGTCGACCAACCACAAGGACATCGGTACGCTGTACCTGATCTTCGCGATCTTCGCGGGGATCATCGGCGGTGCCATTTCCGGCCTGATGCGGATGGAGCTCGCCGAACCCGGCGTGCAGTATCTGCAGGGCTGGGCCACGATGATGCAGGGCAGCGAAGCCACGCTCGATCAGGCCTATCACATGTGGAACGTGCTGATCACCGCGCACGGCCTGATCATGGTGTTCTTCATGGTCATGCCCGCGATGGTTGGCGGCTTCGGCAACTGGTTCGTTCCGATCATGATCGGCGCACCCGACATGGCCTTCCCGCGGATGAACAACATCTCGTTCTGGCTGCTGGTTCCTGCCTTTGCCCTGCTGCTCGGCTCGACCTTCGTGCCCGGCGGTTCGGGCCTGGGTGCCGGTACCGGCTGGACGGTCTATGCTCCGCTGTCGACCAGCGGTTCGGTCGGACCCGCCGTCGACCTTGCCATCCTGTCGCTGCACCTTGCCGGTGCCTCGTCGATCCTGGGTGCGATCAACTTCATCACCACCATTTTCAACATGCGCGCTCCGGGCATGACGCTCAACAAGATGCCGCTGTTCGTGTGGTCGATGCTGGTCACCGCATTCCTGCTGCTGCTCTCGCTGCCGGTTCTGGCCGCTGCCATCACCATGCTGCTGACCGACCGCAACTTCGGCTCGGCCTTCTTCAACGCCGCTGGCGGTGGTGACCCGGTTCTGTACCAGCACCTGTTCTGGTTCTTCGGTCACCCCGAAGTGTACATCATGATCCTGCCCGGTTTCGGCATGATCAGCCACATCATTGCAACCTTCTCGAAGAAGCCGGTGTTCGGCTATCTCGGCATGGCTTATGCCATGGTCGCCATCGGCGTCGTTGGCTTCGTGGTGTGGGCGCACCACATGTTCACCGTCGGTCTGTCGGTGAACATGAAGATGTACTTCACTGCAGCCACCATGGTCATCGCGGTGCCCACCGGCATCAAGATCTTCTCGTGGATCGCAACGATGTGGGGCGGATCGCTCACCTTCAAGACGCCGATGATCTGGGCGCTTGGCTTCATCTTCATGTTCACCGTGGGTGGCGTGACCGGTGTTGTCCTCGCCAATGGCGGCGTCGACGACAACATGCACGACACCTATTACGTCGTCGCGCACTTCCACTACGTGCTCTCGCTGGGTGCGGTGTTCTCGATCTTCGCCGGTTTCTATTACTGGTTCCCGAAGATGAGCGGCCGCCACTACAGCGAACTGCTCGGCCACCTGCACTTCTGGGTGTTCTTCGTCGGCGTGAACATCCTGTTCTTCCCGATGCACTTCCTGGGCCGTCAGGGCATGCCGCGTCGCTATCCCGATTATCCTGAAGCGTTCGCCTACTGGAACGAGATCGCCTCGCTGGGTTATGCCATCATGGCTGCCGGCATGCTGATCTTCTTCATCAACATCGCCTATGCGCTGGTTGCCGGACGTCGTGCCGAAGGCAACTACTGGGGCGAGGGTGCAACGACGCTGGAGTGGACCCTGTCCAGCCCGCCGCCGTTCCACCAGTTCGAAACGCTGCCCGTCATCAAGTGATCGCAGCAGCGTTGCACATCTGACAGGGCCGGATCGGGAATTGTCCCATCCGGCCCCGGCACCCCTCCCGGCTTTCGAGAGGGGTTTGCCATATGGGTAACGACAAGACCATGACCGAAGCCGTTCCGCAGATGAATGCCCAGCCAGCCGCGCTGGCCGGCCAGCCGGGTGTCATCATGCCCGCGCACTGGCGCGATTTCTGGGCGCTCACCAAACCGGGCGTCATCCGTCTGGTGGTGTTCACCGGACTGTGCGGTCTGCTGGCCGCACCGGGTCATATTCATCCGGTGATCGGCTTCGTCGCGATCCTGTGCATCGCGATGGGCGCAGGCGGCGCTGCCGCGCTCAACCAGTATCACGAGTCCGATCTCGACGCGCTGATGAAGCGTACCGCCAACCGCCCGATCCCGGCAGGTCGCATGGACCGCGAAGCCGCGCTCCAGTTCGGTCTGGCGCTGTCGGGCTTTTCGGTGGTGATCATGGGGCTGGCGGTCAACTGGCTGTCGGCCGCGATCCTCGCCTTTTCCATCTTCTATTACGCGGTGATCTACACCGTGTGGCTCAAGCCCAACACGCCGCAGAACATCGTCATCGGTGGCGGGGCAGGGGCGTTCCCGCCAGTGATTGGCTGGGCGGCGGTGACCGGTGATGTCACCATGCTGCCGATCCTGCTGTTCTCGATCATCTTCTTCTGGACGCCGCCGCACTTCTGGGCGCTCGCGCTGTTCGTGAAGATGGATTACGCGCGCGTCGGCATTCCGATGATGCCCAATGTCGCAGGCGAAAAGTCCACGCGTCACCAGGTGTTCGGCTATTCGCTCGTGCTGTTCGCGATCACCATGGCGCCCTATGCGCTGGGCCTCACCGGCGCGACCTATGGCATCAGCGCAGCTGTGCTGACCGGCATCTTCGTGGCGCTCGCCGCGCGCGTCGGCTTCCGCGTGGCAGGCGAGGGCGATACGCTGAAACCCGAAAAACAGCTGTTTGCCTATTCGATCGTGTATCTGTTCATGGTGTTCACGGCATTGGTCGTCGACCGTGCCGTCGTTCCGGTGATCGGCGTATGAGTGAGCAGCCAACCCCCGTGTCTTCGGCCCCCGACTTCAACGATCCCGCCGTGCTGGCGCAGCTTCGGGCACGTCAGCGTAGCCGGGCGCTGTTCATGGCCGGTATCCTGATCGCACTGTGCGTGCTGTTCTACGTCATCACCATCGTCAAGATCGGGGTGTGGGGATGAACGCAGCAACCATTCCGAACGACGTCGCTCGCCGCAACAAGCGCGCCGCAATCATTGCGCTCAGCTTTGCGCTGGGCATGCTGGCTCTGGGCTATGCCGCCGTGCCGCTGTATCGCATCTTTTGCGAGGCGACCGGCTTTGGCGGCACCACGATGAAGGTCAGCGAGGCGACCGCCTCGGCGATCGCGGTGACCGACAAGCAGATCACCGTCCGGTTCGATTCGAACGTGTCGTCGGCACTGCCGTGGCGCTTCAAGCCGGAAAATCCGACCGAGAAGATCACCATCGGCGCGCGCGACATGGCCGCGTTCGTGGCAGAGAATCTGTCAAGCAAGCCCGTCACCGGCACCGCGACGTTCAACGTCACCCCGGTGCAGGCAGGGCGCTATTTCGCCAAGGTGCAGTGCTTCTGCTTTACCGAGCAGACCCTGCAGCCAGGCGAAAAGGTCCGGATGCCGGTGATCTATTACGTGGATCCCGCGATCCTGACCGATCCGGATACCAAGGATATCGAAGAGATAACCCTCAGCTACACCTTTTACCCGCTGGACCAGGCGAAAAAGGGCAGTTAAGGGCTGATTACAAGACGCTTTAGGGACGACAGGGACCAGACCGATGGCCGGAACAAAGAACCACGATTATCATATTTTGCCGCCCAGCATCATTCCGTTCGCCGGATCGATGTCGGCGCTCGTCATGGCGGTGGGTGCCATCCTTTGGATGCACAGCATGGATACCGCAGGGCTGGTGTTCTACGCCGGTACCGCCGGTGTTCTGGGCACGATGTACGCCTGGTGGGCGCAGGTCGTGAAGGAAGCGCATGCGGGTGACCACACCCCGGTGGTGCAGCTGCACCTGCGTTACGGCATGATCCTGTTCATCGCCTCGGAAGTCATGTTCTTCGTGGGCTGGTTCTGGGCATGGTTCGATTTCTCGCTGTTCCCTTCGACCGCGGACGTCATCGGCGGAACCTGGCCCCCCAAGGGCGTCGAAGTGCTCAATGCCTTCGAACTGCCTCTGCTCAACACGCTGATCCTGCTGTGCTCGGGCACCACGGTCACCTGGGCGCACCACTCGCTGATCAATGGCGACCGCGATGGCCTGATCAAGGGTCTGTGGTGCACCATCATCCTGGGCGCGGTGTTCAGCGGCGTTCAGGCCTATGAATATTCGGTCGCGCCGTTCCCGTTCAAGGATCTGAACTATGGTTCGGCCTTCTACATGGCGACCGGTTTTCACGGCTTCCACGTTCTGGTCGGCACGATCTTCCTGATCGTCTGCCTGGTGCGCGCCTACAAGGGTCACTTCACCCCCAAGCAGCATTTCGGTTTCGAAGCCGCTGCATGGTACTGGCACTTCGTCGATGTCGTGTGGCTGTTCCTCTTCCTGGTCATCTATGTCTGGGGCGGATGGGGCGCTGCGACGCATTGACCGTCAATGCACTGACAGCAGGCGGACAGGATGCCTGATCCGCAGCTTCCAAAAGGGCAGTCTGGTCTGGTCCAGGCTGCCCTTTTTGGCGAGTGCCCGGCGTGCGGCGCGCGGACGCTGTTCGCCGGCTGGGTGCGCTTTGCCCCCCGCTGCCGCGCCTGCGGGCATGATTTCAATGCCTATAACGTCGGCGATGGGCCGGCCGCCTTCCTGATCCTGGTGATCGGCGCCATCGTCTGCGCAGCTGCGCTGGTATTGCAGGTGAAGGTCAGCCCGCCATTCTGGGTGCACATCGTGCTCTGGGTGCCCTTCACCACGGCGCTGGTGCTGCTGTCGCTGCGAGTCTCGAAGGCCGCCATGCTGATCCACGAAGCGCGCGCACAGGTGCGCGAAGGCCGCATCGACAGCGGCGGAGACAAGTCGCAATGAAACGCCTGCCTTTCTGGCCGACGCTGATCGTCGGCATCGCGATCGCGGTGATGATCGGCCTGGGCGTGTGGCAGGTGCAGCGCATGGCCTGGAAGGACGCTCTGCTCGCCGAATATGCCGATGCTGCCGACAGGCCTGCGATCGCCTGGCCTGTGGTGCCCGACGCGGCGTCGCTGCCGCTGTACCGCAAGTCGAGCGTCAATTGCCTTGAGGTGACGGGATGGCGATCGGCCAGCGGACGCAGCGCACGCGGCCAGTCGGGCTGGGTGCACATCGCCTCGTGCCGCACCGGCGCGGAAGGGCCGGGCGCGCAGGTCGTGGCAGGATGGTCGCTGCGGCCTGACAATCCGGACTGGACAGGCGGAGCGGTCAGCGGCGTGATCGCGCCAGACAGCGCCCATCTGATCCGGCTGATCGCAGCGCCGCCGGTGGCCGGGCTGGACGCGGTTCAGCCGCCCTCGCCAGAGGATATTCCGAACAACCATTGGGCCTATGCCGTACAATGGTTTTTATTCGCGGGCATTGCTGCCGTTATATATGTGATGGCAGTTGCACGACGGTCAAAATCTTGACCGGTTCGACGCGGTGCCTTGAGGAGAGATCATGCAGGGCGGACATTATTACGGCTTTCACCGGGTCACCCATTCGGACATTCCTCTGATCGAATCGTGGTTGCAGACGCCCGAGGTCGAAAAGTGGTGGGGCGACCCGAAGCACGAGCTGGCGCTGATCATGGAGGATATGGACAATCCCGACATGGTCCAGCTGATCGGCATGCTCGATGGCCGGCCGATTGCCTATATCCAGCATTTCGAGGTGCACGCCTGGCCGCAAAAGCATCTGCAGGACCTGCCGCAGGGCGCGCGCGCGGTGGATTGCTTCATTGGCGTGCCCGGGCTGATCGGCAAGGGCCATGGCGCAAAGCTTCTGGCGATGCTTGCCAAGCAGCTCGCGGCCCAAGGCGTGCGGGTGCTGTGCATCGATCCGGATCCCGAGAACATGCGCGCGCGCAGCGCCTATATTCGTGCAGGCTTTGTCGAGACGGGTCTGATCGATACGCCCGAAGGTCCTGCGGTGCTGATGTTCTACGAAAGCCCGGAAGAAGAGTGATCCCGCACGCGCAGGTTGCAAGCACGGGGCATGACCGCTAACGGGTCCACCCCATGGACTATATCAGCACCAGGGGGGAAGCCGCCGCGCTCGATTTCGAGGGCGTGACGCTGGCAGGTTTGGCAAGCGACGGCGGGCTTTATGTGCCGCGCGTCTGGCCCAGGTTCACGCACGCCGAGATTACCGCGATGGCGGGCCTGCCTTATGCCGAGCTCGCGGTGCGTGTGATGGCGCCCTTCGTCGCAGGCAGCCTGACCGAAGATGAGCTGCGCGGTCTGTGCCAGGCAGCTTATGGGCGCTTTTCACACACGGCCGTGACGCCGCTGGTCCAGCTCGATGAAAGCAACTGGCTGCTCGAGCTGTTCCACGGACCGACCCTGGCGTTCAAGGATGTCGCGCTGCAGTTGCTCGGCCATCTGTTCGAGCGCTTCCTGTCGAATCGCGATACGCATCTGACCATCGTCGGAGCGACCTCGGGCGATACCGGCTCTGCCGCGATCGATGCCGTGGCCGGGCGCGAGAAGGTCGATATCTTCATGCTGCACCCCGATGGCCGCGTCTCCGACGTCCAGCGGCGGCAGATGACGACGGTGCTGGCGCCCAACGTGCACAATATCGCGATCGACGGCAGCTTCGACGATGCGCAGGCGATGGTGAAGCGCATGTTCGGCGATCCCGACTTTGCGAGTAAGTTCACGCTGTCGGCGGTCAATTCGATCAACTGGGCGCGGCTGATGGCGCAGATCGTGTATTATTTCGCCGCTGCACTGCAACTGGGTGCGCCGCACCGGCCGATCGCGTTTTCGGTCCCCACCGGCAATTTCGGCGATGTGTTCGCGGGCTATGTCGCCGCACAGATGGGTCTGCCGATTGCCCGGCTGGTCGTGGCGACCAACGTCAACGATATCCTCCACCGGGCGCTAAGCGCGGGCGACTATTCGGCAGGCAGCGTCACGCCGACGGCAGCACCGTCGATGGACATCCAGGTCAGCTCGAATTTCGAGCGGCTGCTGTTCGATCTGGAAGGCCGCGATGGCGCGCTGACCTCGGTGCGGATGAAGGGTTTCGAATCGAGCAAGGCGATGCAGCTTACTGCCGACATGCGGTCCGGGGCCGAGGCGATCTTCGCCAGTGCCAGCATCGATCCCGAAGAGATGGGCATCGCCATGCGCCGGGCGTGGGATCAGGCCGGGCAGGTGCTCGATCCGCACACCGCGATCGGCCTGGGTGCAGCGCACCGGTTGCAGGATGCAGGGACGCTCGACCGGTCGATCCCATGTGTCACGCTGGCGACGGCACATCCGTCCAAGTTCCGCGATGCGGTCGAGCGCGCCACCGGCCTGCGTCCGCGTCTGCCGACCCGCGTCGGCGATCTGTTCGAACGGGCCGAGCGGTTCGACAAGCTGGCGGGCGACTATCACACCGTGCGCGACTACATCGCCGCGCGCGCCGTGCCCGCCAAGGGCTGACGCCGTCTCATGGCCATACTCGATCCGCAACCGGTGCTGATGATTGGCGAACCGCGCGCGGATTACACGCTGATCGACAGCGGCGGCGGGCGCAAGTTTGAGGCTTACGGCCCGTATCGCTTCGTCCGCCCCGAGCCGCAGGCGATGTGGCCGACCAGCCTGGCCGACTGGGACGCCGATGGCGCGTTCATCCCCGGATCGGACGAGGACGGCGGCGGACGCTGGCAGCTCGAGCCGAACGTACCGCGCGAGGGCTGGCCGCTCGCGTGGGAAGAGGTGCGGCTGACCGCGCTCAACACGCCGTTCCGACATCTGGGCTTCTTTCCCGACATGGACCCGGTGTGGCGCTGGCTGCGCGGGCATATTGCGGATCACCAGGGCGAGGAAAAAGCCAGGGCGCTCAACCTGTTCGGCTATACCGGTGTCGGCACGCTGGCGATGGCGGCGGCAGGCGCGCAGCTCACGCATGTCGATGCCTCGAAGAAGTCGGTGGCCGCAGCACGCGCCAATGCCGCGCTTTCGGGCATGGACGATGTGCCGATCCGCTGGCTGGTCGATGATTGCGTCAAGTTCGCCGCGCGCGAGGTCCGCCGCGGCAAACGCTATGATGCGATCCTGCTCGATCCGCCCAAGTTCGGGCGCGGACCCGAAGGCGAGGTGTGGAAGCTGGAAGAGCATCTGCCCGCGCTGATCGCCGATTGCCGCCGCTTGCTCGACGACCAGTCGGCTTGCCTGTTCCTCACCGTGTATGCGGTGCGCATGTCGGCGCTGGCGCTGGGCGAGCTGCTGGCAGCGCATTTTGCCGATCTGCCGGGCAAGATCGAGATCGGCGAACTGGCCGTGCGCGAACAATCGGGCGGGCGGCTGCTACCCACCGCGATCTTCGCGCGCTGGTCGAATGTCTGAACGCTTGCGTTGCGGCGCACAATTTGCGAACGCGCAGCCACATTGACGACGTGCCGGCAGTTCCGGCAGTCGCCGCTCTCCTGATAGAATTGGCACTGCACGTTGACCGACACCACGCCCGATAGCCTGATCCTCGAAGTTGCCGATTTCGACGTCAACGTCCTCACTGGCATCTATTCCGAGGAAACCAAACTGCCGCAGCCGCTGCGTTTCACCATTGCGGTCGAAATGCTGGCTGAGGACCATTACGGGCCCGATACGCCGCTGTCCGCCTCGAAGAACTATATGGACCTCAAGCACGCGGCTTCGACCGCGCTGCCGCAGGGTGTGCATTTCACGCTGATCGAGGCGGTGGCCGACCATGTCATCGAGACCTTGTTCCTGCAGGATGCGCGCATCTGGCGGATCAAGCTGAAGATCATCAAGCTGGCGATCGCGGAGAACGGCGAATCGATCGGCATCACGCTGACCCGGACCCGCCGGTGAGCGGCCCGCCGGTGCCTCGCGTTGCCCTCGTGACCGGCGGAATGCGCCGGGTCGGTGGGGCCATCGCGGCGGAACTGGCGCGCGCAGGCTGGGCGCTGGCGCTGCACGGACGCAGCGACCTCAACCCCGAACCGGCATTGGCGCAGACGCTGCGCGATTGCGAAACGCCGTGGCATGGCTTTGCTGCCGATCTGGCGGACCCTGCTGCACCCGATGCCCTGGTGGCTCAGGTGACCGCGCATTTCGGGCGCGCGCCGATGCTGCTGGTCAACAACGCCTCGCTGTTCGAATATGATGACTGGCACACGATGAGTGCCGCGATGCTGCAGGACCATTTCGCCGTCAACCTGTTCGCCCCGATGCTGCTGACCCGTGCAGTGGTCGCGGCCGCAGGCGAGGGGGATTGCCCCGCGATCGTCCAGATCATCGACCAGAGGGTGCGCAACCCCAATGGCGACCAGCTGTCCTATACGCTGTCCAAACAGGCATTGGCCGAATCGATCCGCACACTGGCGCGGGCATTTGGCGCGCGGGCGCGGGTAAATGGCGTGGCTCCGGGCCTGACGCTGGCGACCGAAGACTATGACGAGGCGCAGATGGAGCGGCTCGCGGCGCGGATGCCGCTGCATCGTTTGTCGACACCGGGAGACATTGCGCGCGCAGTGCGTTATCTGGCTACAGAACCCGCGATCAGCGGTCAGTTGCTTTTCGTCGATGGCGGTGCCCATATGCTCAGTATGGAGCGGGACTTCGTTTTCCTCGACAAGCAGGACGACACCTGACCGCCCGCCCGATTATTGGAGATCACCATGCGTTTCACTGCCACTGTCCCCCTTCTGGGGCTTGCCCTCGCGCTTTCGGCCTGTGGCAGCCAGGATGGCGGTGGTGATCCGGTCAAGCGCGTCGATGCCGCGAGCCTGGACGCGCAGGATGCGGCTGCGGCGGATGTGGACGCGATCCTGCGCGTGGACGAGGTGGTGCTGCGCAATCCCGACCTGTCGACGCTGGCGCGCGCCATCAAGGCGGCGGACCTGAACGCTGCGCTGGCTGCGGAAACCCCGATGACCCTGTTCGCACCCGACAATGGCGGGTTCGACAAGCTGGGTGTCGACACGCTGGCCGAATTGCTGCTGCCCGAGAACAAGGGCCGACTGGCGATGGTGCTCAACTACCACGTCATCCCTGGCCGCCTGAGCGTGGCTGATATGCGCAAGCAGATCGCGGACAAGGGCGGCAGCGTCGAGATCGAGACGCTGGAAGGCGAGCGGCTCAATGTCTCGATCGAGCTCGACCAGCTGCGCCTGTCCGATGCCAGCGGCAATGTGGGATCGGTCACCACCGGCGACCTGAAGGCGAGCAACGGCATGGTGCACGTGATCGAAACCGTGCTCAGCCCACAGGAACGCGCGACCCAGGGCGCGGCGCGGCCAGCGGCGACCGCATCGCAACCAGCGGTGACCCCGGCCGAATAACGCCGGGTCAGCTGCTCGCCAGCGCAGCGTTGGCGGCGCGCAGCTTGCGGTCGAGCGCGCTGTTGATCTGCCGCTCGATCACGGTGCGGGCATCGGGGTGCAATTCCAGATACTGGCGCAACTTGGGGGCGGAGACGCACCAGAACCGGCTGTCCTCGATCAACCGGACAGTGCCGGTGGCCGGCTCTCCGCTCAACGCCGTGGCATCGCCGATCAGATCGCCGCTGCCAACCTGCCCGACAACATTGCCGTGCAGGCTGATCTGCGCGGCGCCGTCGTGCAGATAGAACAGGTGGCTGATCGCCTCGCCCTCGTTGATCAGGATTTCGTCGGCGCGGCCCGTGATCCAGTTGCCCTGGTCCATCAGGTGGCGGGCACCGGCGCGGGTCATCTCGTCCATGAAGCTGGCCCGCAGCGCCTCTTCTTCGGACGAGAAGCGCGAATTGCGTTCCGCCATCAGATAGCCCAGCAGCATCGATGCGCCGGTGACCAGCAGTACGAAGAACCACAAAGCCAGCCCCAGATCGTTGGCAAAGCCCAGAGCATAGCCAAGGCCCGCGATCGACGACAAAACGATACCGACTCGCATCCACGGCATCGGCGGGGCGATAAGGGCGATCGCCAGGATCATGAACGCCAGATGCCCCAGCCAGGCTCCGTCGGAAAACCCCAAGCCTAATGTCATGCCCCAATCTCCAGATGTGCAGCGCAGCATGGCAAATGTCCCACGTTGCGGCAAGCGGCGCAGCCGGAATTCGGTCATCGCCTTGATCCACCGGTTTTTTGCAACCGCCGCCAATCATTGCCTTGAAAGTGGCAGGCGAACCGGCGATAAGGCTGCGAAGACAAGACTAAGGGGTCGCATCGTTAGTCTATCGGGGGCCGGTTTCTCGCGAAGCCGGGGGAAAAGCGACGATGCACACATTACGGCTTTGGGCCATATCTCGCATGGGTGGATTGCGTGCCGCGTTTGTCGGCGCGACCTGTCTTGCCATGGCGGTCGGCGCTTTGTTCATCGCAAATCTGGCAGGGGCCGAGCGGCTCGAGGCGCAAGCTTCGGCCGCTCCGCGTGGCACGCACATGGGCGTGGGCAGCTGCGCCGGATCGACCTGCCACGGCCGCAACGAGGCCGATGGCGCCGTCGTGCGGCAGGACGAATTGTGGCGCTGGCAGGAAGAATCGACGCCCGGCGGCGCGCATTCGCGTGCCTATCGCGTGCTGGGCGAACCGCGCAGCCTCGCCATTGGCAAGAAACTCGGCATCGGCGATCCGCGGTCTGCCGCGATGTGCCTGGGCTGCCATTCCACCCCGGCCGCATCCAGGGGCGCGCGCTATCAGGCCAGCGACGGCGTCAGCTGCGAAGCGTGCCACGGCGCAGCATCGGGCTGGTTGTCGAGCCATTACGCCACGGGCACCAGCCACGCGCGGAATGTTTCGCAGGGTCTAGTGCCACTGGAAAGCGCGCAGGCGCGTGCTGGCGTCTGCCTCGACTGTCACCTGGGCAACGACGCGCCCGGCCAGTTCGTCAACCACCGGATCATGGCGGCGGGCCATCCGCGCATCGCCTTCGAGCTCGACCTGTTCTCGACGCTCACCCAGCATCATGACGAGGACGCCGATTACCGCCAGCGCAAGGGCAAGACCAATTCGATGCGCATGTGGGCGGTGGGGCAGGCGATCGCGCTCGACCGATCGCTCAGCCTGTTCGGCAAGCCCGGTCTGGGCACCGAAGGCATGTTCCCCGAATTCTATTTCTTCGATTGTCACAGCTGCCACCGCCGGATCTATGACGAAGAGGATGCCCGTCCGGGCAAGCTGAGCAATCCAGGCCGTCCGATCCCGTCGGGCATGCCGCCCTATAACGACGAGAACATGATCATGCTCTCGGCGGCGGTGCGGATTGCCGCGCCCGAACTGGCGGGCCAGTATGAAGGCCAGGCGCGCGCGTTCCACGCCGCGATGGCACAGGGCAGGGGCCCGGCGGTCGAAGCGGCCAACCGGTTGCGCCAGACCGCGATGGCGCTGGCGGATCGGTTCAGCCGCAGCGATTTCACCCGCGCGCAGACTTTTGCGATCATGGAATCGATCGCGAGCGAGGCGATTTCCCCACGCTTTACCGATTACGAAGGCAGCGTGCAGGCGGTGATGGCGGTGGATACGTTGCTCAGCGGTCTGGTGACGCAAGGCCAGGTCTCGGGCGGTGCGGCGACATCGCTGCGCGCGCAGATCAACCAGGCCTATGCCGCCGTTGCCGAGCCGAATGCCTACAAGCCGCTGGAATTCCGCCGGGCCCTTGGCGGGGCCGTGCGCACCATCCGGTCGTTGCAATAACGCCGGTGGGCAGGGAGATGACCGCAGTGGAACGTTTGGGTGAGTTCAGTTCTGTGACATCGGGCCGGGTCGCATGCCTGCGGAGTATCGCGGCATGATGCGGATCGGAAAGATGGCGACGTCGCTGGCGGCGATGGCCCTGGTGCTCACCTCGTGCGGGGGCGGCAACAGCAGCGGCACCACGCCTGCGCCCAGCCCGACGCCCACCCCCAATCCCGCGCCGCCGCCCGCCGGTGGCAATTTCACCGCGCCCGCGCAGGAATCGCTGAGCGTCGGCGAGGTGCAGCAGATCATCGCGCAGGCGGTGGGCGAGGCGCAAAGGCGCAACCTGCCATCGGTGATCGCGGTGGTCGACCGGGTCGGCAACGTGCTCGGCGTGTTCCGCATGAGCGGCGCGCGCACGCTCGCGCGCACCAGCGCGCTGACCGAAGCGGGGATCAACAGCCCGCTGGTCGATGCGCAGGGGCTCGACGTTCCGGCAGAGATCGCCGCGATCTCCAAGGCGGTGACCGGCGCGTACCTCTCCAGCGGCGGCAATGCGTTCTCGAGCCGCACCGCCAGCCAGATCGTGCAGCAGCATTTCCCGCCTGCGCCTTCGACGCGCGGGCTGGAAAGCGGACCGCTGTTCGGCGTGCAGTTCAGCCAGCTGCCCTGTTCGGACCTGTCGGCGCGCTTTCAGGCGGCAGGCGGCGCATCGGCGCTCATTGGCCCCAAGCGTTCGCCTTTGGGCCTGGCGGCTGACCCCGGCGGGCTGCCGCTGTACAAGAACGGTGTCGTCGTCGGCGCAATCGGCGTCATGGGCGATGGCGACTATGGCTTCGACCCCAACATTCTCGACCGCGATATCGATCCCGAAGAGGCGATCGCCTTTGCCGGCACGCAAGGATTTGCCGCCGCCGAGGCCATTCGCGCCGACCGGATCACCGTCGATGGCACGACACTGCGCTTTTCCGATATCATCGCCAGCGACATCGGCCCGCTATCGGGCAACTTTGCTGCGATCAACGGGACGGCGGGCAGCGTGATCGCGGTGCGCGGCTACAGCACGGCGTCGATCATTGCGGGCACCCCCTATGGCACCGAGGCGTCCGGAATGCGTGCCGCACGCGCGGCCGAATTCGCCAATGCCGATGCGTTCATCCTCACCGATGGTGCCGGCAACAACCGCTATCCGATCCGCGCCGGGACTGACAGCGTCAGCAATTCGCAGCCGCTGACCGCCGCGGAGGTCCGTGCCATCCTGGAAGAGGCGTTCACGGTGCTGACCCGCGCGCGCGCGCAGATCCGTCGCCCGCTCGACAGCCGCATGCAGGCGTCGATCTCGGTCGTCGATACGCATGGCGAGGTGCTGGGCATCGTCCGGTCGCCCGATGCGCCGATCTTCGGCATCGATGTCTCGTTGCAGAAGGCGCGCACAGCGATGTTCTTCTCGCACCCGCAGGCGGCGTCCAATCTCATGTCCGCCGGCGGCGGCGTTGCCCCGTTCGTGTCGGCGCTCCGCACGTTTCTCGGTAATCCGCAGGCGCTGACCGGGACCATCGCCTTTTCGGACAGGGCAAACGGCAATCTGTCGCGGCCGTATTTCCCCGATGGTGAACTGGGTCGCCCTCCCGGTCCGTTCTCGCGTCCGATCGAAGATTTCAACCCGTTCGCGGTGGGCTTGCAGGTGCAGCTGGTGGCCGCCAACATCATCCAGCATTCGCAGTTCGTCTCGGGCGCTTCGCCGACCGATACCGCGCAGCGGTGCACCGCGCTGCCCGATACGGTGCAGGGCCAGAACCGTCTGGAAAACGGCATTCAGATATTCCCCGGATCTGTTCCGATCTATCGCGGCAACGTGCTTGTCGGCGGTATCGGCGTTTCGGGCGACGGCATCGATCAAGACGACATGGTCAGCTTTCTCGGGCTGAACAACGGTGGCGCGCGCGTCGGCACGGTGGGCAATGCGCCCAAGGACATGCGCGCCGACCGGGTGGTGGTGAACCTGGGCAACGCGCAGGTGCGGCTGCGCTATGTCAGCTGCCCGTTTGCGCCGTTCCTCGATACCAACACCCAGAACGTCTGCGAGGGTCTGTAAATGACCGTGCCGCTCGTTGCCCTGATCCCGCTGATGGCCTTCGCCGGGACTGGCGACGTTGCAGGCGCGCCCATCGCCGGGCCGGTGCTGCACAGCGGCCCGCAGACCGCGGTCGCGGCGCTGGCCGCTGCCGAGCTGGGGCGCAGCGTGGCATTGACCCGCATCGCGTTGACCGCCGATGCCGCGCCGGTGGCGCGGACGACAAGGACGGCCGCGCCCGCCGCACCGCAGCGTCTCAGCTCGCCGCGCGCTTTGGCCGATCATAGCCTGTTCTTCCAGGGCGCCGCCGATGACATGCTGCTGCTCACCGCCGAGCAGGAAGCACCGTCGGCTCCAGGGGCAATGCCGCCGCCTGCCGATACCGATGCCGATGCCATCGAAGCCGACGAAGCGCTGATCGACGATCGCCGCCGCCCCGGCGTTGAGAAGCAGCTGCCCGATCGAGTGACGCAGGACAATCCGGGCGCGGTGCGCGCGCCTGCGCCCGAGGCTTTCCCGACCGACGAGTTTCCGGTGCCCGATCGCTGGCGCATCGTGACTTCGCTGTGCCCCAAAAAGGGCGGCGATCAGTCGATCTATGGCCTGTATCCCAACCTCTCGAGCGTTTGCCGGTCGAAGCTCGATCCGTACCACCAGAACATCCTCAAGGGCGACCGGCCTTTGCCCGAAGGCAAGCGCCCCGGCTTCCTGAAAGAGGACGACTGGTTCTTCGTCGCCAACGTCGTGTCGGACACCGTGGTCGAACCGCGCAGCTTCCCGACCCCGGTAGGCGTCCAGACAACCTCGCGGCCCGACAGCCTCGACGTGTTCGGCCGCGCGGATTCGTTGGTGCTGGCGCAGACGATCATCGCAGGAGTGGCGCTGATCAAGGGCGAGACGACGTACAAGCCGCCCGCGATCGAATACCGCCTGACGCTGGCCGCGCAGGTCAACCATGTTGACGTCAACGAGCGGCGCATCCTGTTCGTCGAGCCATCGCGGCCTACGCACCGCACCGACCATTTCGTGGGGGTGCAGGAAGCGTTCATCGATTATCACCTCGGCGCCTATGACACGTCGCGCTATGACTTCATCTCGGTGCGCGCGGGCATCCAGCCGATGCAGGCCGATTTCCGCGGCTTCCTGTTTCAGGACAACCAGCTGGGCATCCGCCTGTTCGGCAACCGCGACAACAACCGCTTCCAGTTCAATGTCGGCGCGTTCTGGCGGCTGGAGAAGGACACCAATTCGGGCCTCAACAGCATCGTCGATAGCCCGCGCGACGACTGGGTGTTCTTCGCCAACGCCTATCGCCAGGATTTCCCGCTGGTCGGCCTGACCAGCCAGCTCTCGGTCACGTACAACATGAACCGCGAGGGCGGGCGCGAGCTCAAGATCGACGACAACGGCTTCCCGGTACGGCCGGCGCTGCTGGGCGACCTGCGCAGCCGCGAATATGACGTGGTGTATCTGGGCTATGCGGTCGATGGCCGCATCGGGCGCATCAACCTGACCGGCCAGCTGTACGGCGCGTTCGGCGAGGATCGCAACAGCTTCTTCACCAGCCGCAAGGCCGATATCGCCTCGTATTTCGGTGCGGCGGAGCTCAGCTATGACAGTGACTGGGCGCGCTTCCGCCTGCAGGGCCTGTTCGCCAGTGGCGATGGCGATCCGTATAACGATACCGAGGCCGGGTTCGACGCGATCTTCGAGAACCCGATCTTCGCAGGCGCTGATACCAGCTACTGGATCCGCCAGGTCATTCCGTTTGCCGGCGGTGGCCGCGCGGTGGGCGTCAACACCCGCAACGGCATATTGAACAACCTGCGTTCGTCGAAAGAGCAGGGCCAGTCGAACTTCAACAACCCCGGCACGGTGCTGCTGGGCGCAGGGGCGGACTTTGACCTGAGCGCGACGACGCGGCTGTCGGCCAACGTCAACCATCTGTGGTTCCACAAGACCGACACGATCGAGGCGCTGCGTCAGGAGGGCACGGTGCCCAGCTCGATCGGCACCGATGTCTCGGCAGCGTTGATCTGGCGGCCCAATGCCAACCAGAACCTCGTCTTCCGCCTCTCCGGCGCGGTGTTCGACCCGTCCAGGGGTTTCCGCGACCTGTTCACCCAATCGGGCAAGTCAGACCTCTTTTATTCGGTGCTGTTCAATGCAATTCTGGCGTACTGATCGGGCGCGCGGCAACGCGCCAGCCTTTAACTGGAAGCTGCTGCTGGCGGGGCTGTTGCTCGTCACCTTCACTGCGCTGCCCGCCGATCAGTTGCTCGCATCGAGCAAGGAAAAGGCGCAGAAGGTCAAGTACACCTTCACCGCGCCCGCGCCCGCAAACCAGGAATGGGCCGAGGCCGACGCCAAGAGCGCAGGCTGCCAGAGCTGCCACACCGCCAGCGACCACAAGACGATGCACGCATCGCCCGCCGTCGTGCTGGGCTGCACCGATTGCCATGGCGGCGATGCGGCGATCATGGGCGACAACGCCTGGGGCCGCGACAGCCTGCCGTATCAGGACGCGCTGATGAAGAGCCACGTGCTGCCGAAATATCCGGTGGCATGGAAATGGCCGTCTTCGGCGAACCCGCAGCGCTCCTACGCGCTGCTCGCCAAGGAAGCGCCCGAGTTCATCCGCTTCGTCAACCCGTCCGATTACCGCGTGGTGCGCGAATCGTGCGGCGCCTGCCATATCGAGATCATCGAGGCCTCGGAGCGCTCGCTGATGGCGACTGGTGCAATGCTGTGGGGCGGCGCGGCGTATAACAACGGCATCGTCCCGTTCAAGAACTACATGTTCGGCGAGGCGTTCACCCGCGATGGCAAGCCGGCGATGATCAAGTCGGCGGCGACCGAAGCGGGCGCGGCGCATGGCACGGTGACCGCTGCCGAAAAGGCGCGCGGCGCGCTGCCGGTGATGTATCCGCTGCCGACCTGGCACATCCTGCCGCCGGGCGACATCTTCCGCGTGTTCGAGCGCGGCGGGCGCAACATCAACTCGCAGTTCCCCGAAATCGGCCTGCCCAATATCGGCGGCATCATCCAGCGTCTCGAAGAGCCGGGCCGCCCTGACCTCAAGCAGTCGAACCGGGGCCCGGGCACGGGCCTGCGCGTGGCGGTGCCGGTGATCAACATCCACAAGACCCGCCTCAACGATCCGTTCCTGTGGCAGATGGGCACCAACGACCAGCCCGGCGACTATCGCGCTTCGGGCTGCGCGGCGTGTCACGTCGTCTATGCCAACGACCGCGAACCGCGCCACAGCCTAGTGTACGCCAAGTACGGCCGCGACGGCCAGACGATTACCGACGATCCCACGATCAACACGCTGACCGAAGGGCAGAAGCGCCCCGGTCGCTATGGCGATTATGACGCGGCAGAGCATCACGAAGAGCATGGCGGCGATCACGGCACGACGCTGGCCGAAGGCGCGAGCGAGCACGGCGCGTCGCATGGAGATGGCCATGGCGGCGGCGATGGTCATGGTGCCAAGGACGCGCACGCCGAGAAAGCCGCGTTCAAGGAAAAGGGCCACCCGCTCAAGCATGCCTTCACCCGCGCGATCCCGACTGCGCAGTGCATGAACTGCCACATGCACCAGCCCAACATCTTCCTGAACAGCTATCTTGGCTACACGATGTGGGATTATGAATCCGACGCGCCGTTGATGTGGCCGGGGCCGGAAAACCGCGCGCCCAAGCCCGAGGGCATGTCCGAACAGGATTACCAGCGGATCTACAAGCAGCAGCATTATCCCACCGCCAAGGAGGTGCGCGCGACGCTGGACCGCAATCCCGAAGGCGCAGCTGCGCGCGGCCTGTGGTCGGATATCGATTTCGTCCGCAACGTCTATGACCTCAACACCGAGGCCAAGGACACGCAGTTTGCCGATTACCACGGCCATGGCTGGAACTTCCGCGCGATCCTCAAGCGCGACCGCAAGGGCAATCTGCTCGATGCGGAAGGCAACATGGCGACCTGGGGCACCGATACCGCCAACATGGTCTTTCCGGATGATCCGGAGAAGTTCCGCAAGGCGGGCGAGGGCAAGTTCGTCCCCGTCGGCACCAACCCCGGCAAGTCGGTGCACATGATGGACATCCATGCCGAGCTCGGCATGCAGTGCGTCGATTGCCACTTCAGCCAGGACGGGCACGGCAACGGCCTGATCTATGGCGAGGTCGCCAACGCGGTCGAGATCGGCTGCAAGGACTGCCACGGCACGCCCGATGCCTATCCGACGCTGTTCACATCGAACCTCGCGGCCCGGCCCAAGGGCAACAACCTGTCGCTGATCCGCAATCCCGATGGCCAGCGCCGGTTCGAATGGATGAAGGACGCCAGCGGCAAGCGCGTGCTGCTGCAGCGGTCGGTGCTCGATCCCGAACTGTCGTGGCAGGTCAGCCTGGTCAAGGACGCGGTCGACCCCGCCAGCCCCGATTTCAACCCCAAGGCCGCGCGCTCCAAGCTGATGGCGAAGGATGGTGCCAACACAGGCAAGTACAGCTTCGGTCCCTCAGTCGCCAAGGCCGACCGCGCGCACAACACCGAAGAGATGGCGTGCTTCACCTGCCATCTGAGCTGGACAACATCGTGCGGTGGCTGCCATCTGCCGATCGAGGCCAACTGGAAGGCCAAGGTCCACAAATACGAGGAAGACGAGACGCGCAACTATGCGACCTACAACCCGCAGGTCGCGCGTGACGAGATGTTCCAGATCGGCCGCCACCAGACGAGCAAGGGCAACATCATCGCCCCGATCCGCTCGACCTCGGCGCTGATCCTGTCGTCGACCAACATCAACCGTGAGCGCATCTATGTGCAGCAGCCGCCGATCTCGGCACCCGGCTTCTCGTCACAGGCGTTCGCGCCGCATTTCCCGCACACCGTGCGCAAGACCGAGACCAAGCAGTGTTCGGATTGCCACCTCAGCGAGGCGAACGACAACAATGCGGTGATGTCGCAGCTGCTGCTGCTCGGCACCAATTTCGTCAACTTCGTCGGGCTCAACAGCTGGTTCGGGCTCGAAGGCGGCTTCGAGGCGGTGCGCGTCACCGAATGGGACGAGCCGCAGGCGGTGATCGGATCGTATCTCCACCGCTATGCCTATCCCGACTATTACAAGCTGCATGTCGAACAGAACGGCCGCGAGCTGAAGAACTGGACGCGCGGTCCGATCTTCGACGACAAGTTCTCGGGCGAGACCTATGCGCGCGAAGAGTTCGCCAATGTCGTCCAGGGCACCGACGGCCGGGTGAACTGCCTGCAGAACCGGGGCGAGTACATGTTCGTTGCGGAAGGCAAGGGCGGTTTCCGTGCCTATGACATCGCCTCGATCGGCAACAAGGGCTTTTCCGAACGCATCATCCGCGCGCCGTTCTCGTCGCTGGGGCATGACACGCACGTCAAGACGACCAACGCGACCTGCATGGCGATCGCCACTACGCAGCCGATCGCACCGACGCGCAACACGCCCGAAATGCGCGAGGCCAATCAGGAACAGCCGTTCCGCGCGGTCTATCACTACGCCTTTGTCACCGACAGCGTCGAAGGACTGATCGCGGTCAACATCGATACGCTGGCCGATGGCGAATTCCGCAACAACTTCTTCAAGCGGACGCTGACCTGGAACCCGGACAATGTGCTCAAGGGCGCACGCCACATCACCTTGGCTGGCGACTTTGCCTATATCACCGCCGATGCCGGGCTGGTCGTGGTGCGGCTGGCGGATGATCCGCCCGCCAATGCGCCGCGCGATTTCGACTACAGCAAGCTCAACCCCCGTCTGATGGCGGTGCTGCCGCTCAATGATGCGCGCGCAAGCGCGGTGCAGTTCCGCTATCTGTGGGTCACCGATGCCGACGGCATCAAGCTGTTCGACATCACGCGGCTCGAAGCGCCCGTCGCGGTGCCCTCGGGCACGGTACGGCTCGCCGATGCACGCAAGCTCTATCTCGCGCGCACCTTCGCCTATGTCGCCGCCAAGCAGGACGGGCTCGTCATCATCGACATGACGAACCCCGAAGCGCCGCGCGAATACATGCGCTACAACGCCGGCGGCCTGCTCAACGATGCCGAGGATGTGATCGTCGGTTCGACCAACGCGACACTGTTCGCCTACGTCGCCGATGGCCGCAACGGCATGAAGGTGCTGCAGCTGACCTCGCCGTCGAGCCAGCCCAATTTCTACGGCTTCTCGCCCGATCCCCGGCCCGATCTGATTGCGTTCGCGCGCACGCCCTCGGCCGCATTGGCGGTGGCCAAGGGGCTCGATCGCGATCGCGGTGTCGATGAATCGGGGGGGCAGATGGCAGTCTTCGGGCGGCTGGGCTCGCGGCCATTCACCCGCAGCGAGATGGAAAAGCTGTTCCTCAACCGCAGCGGCAAGCCATACAAGGTCAGCGACACGGTGACGATGGCCGACTGGCTCGGTCCGCGTCCGGCGATGCTGGCAGCCAGGGGGCAATAGCCGCGTGTTCAGGGGGCTGCTGACCCGCGTCTTCGCGCGGCGGCAGCCCAGCATGGCCAACGCGATTGTGGCGGGCATGGCGCCGCTGCTGGGGGACGAGGCGCTGGCGGTGATCGTCGGCCTTATCCCGCGGCACTTTGGCCTTCGCGATCTGGGCGGCGCCCAGCCGATCGCCGATGGTGCCGAGACACGGCAGGCGATGGCCGATGCGCTGCAGCAGCACCAGCCGGTCACGCCCTATTACGTGATAGACCTTTTTCGGAGGCTCGATCTGGCGGCAAGCGATCCCAGCGGACTTGCGCTGTTCGATGCGGCGCTGGCAGCCGAGCTGGCCAAGGCGGCTGTGGCACGGGCTGGCAAGCCGCCACAGGTGGCGCTGTCTGGCTTCGATCCGGCGTCTATCGCATCGGACCGGCTGCGCTATCCGGCGTCAGCCATTGCAGCCAATGCGTCATCCATCGCCGACCGCTGGACCGATTGAAGGCACGCGCGATCAATCCGCTTCGACGGTGAGCGCTTCGATCGTCAGCGTCATCATCGGCGTGCCTTCTGAGCGGCGGTGCACTTCGGTGATCGCCAGATCGGCCACCAGATGACCCGCGATGGTGAATTCATGCTCGGGCAGGGTCTTCGCCAGCCATGCGCCGGTTTCGACTCCCAGACTGTTCTCGAATGAAATGCGCATCACGTGGCGCATTCCGGTGAAGGTGGCGCTGGCCCAGGCGGTGCCGCGATGCTCCTCGAGCTGCGCTGCACCTGCGGCCAGCGTCAGCACCGCGCGGATCAGCGCGGTGGCGGGGTCGTGGCGAATCTTTTGGTGGATCATGCCTGCTCCTGCCGGTAAATGTTCATGAAATGTTCTATTCGTTGGCGCAAGTCTTCGCGAGGTTCACGGCCATTGCGCAGGTCATCGACCAGCCGGGGATCGCGCGCGGACAGGCGACCGAAGCGGGTGCGCGGCATCCCCGTTTCGCGCAGGAATTTTTCGACCAGGCGCAGCAGCGGCATCGGCATGTCTCCTCGAATCGAACGGCAGCGGCGGGCCGCTGGTGGGAAGTAGTAATAATCCTATAGGCGATTCGCAGAGTGTAGGAAATATCCTTGAAGAAACTGCCGGCCGTGCTATATGTCCAATATGGAGCATGATGTTCGCCAGACGCTGGAGCGGTTGATCGCGGCGCGGGGCGTGAGCTTCGCCGGGGTGTCGCAGCTGCTCGGCAAGAACCCGGCCTATATCCAGCAGTTCATCCGCCGAGGATCGCCAAAGCGGCTCGACGAGCGTGACCGGCGGTTGCTGGCGCAGTTCTTCGGCGTGTCGGAACAGCAATTGGGCGCGCCCGATGAGGCGCTTCCGGACGGGCGATCAGATCTGGCGCAGTCCAGGGGTGGGCGCAGCGTTCCTGCGCGCAGTGGTCATCGCAGCCTGCCCGCGCGCATGCGGCTGATCCCCCGCCTTGCGGTGGGCGCATCGGCGGGGCCGGGCGCACTGGCCGAGGATGAGGCACCGGTGGCCGAAATCGCGTTCGATGAGGCCTGGCTGCGGCGACTGGGGGCAGGGTCGGACGCGGTGACGATGATCCAGGTCGAGGGCGATTCGATGGCCCCGACGCTCAGCGATGGCGACGACATCCTCGTCGCCACGCCCGTCGATACTGGCAAGCGTCGCCGCGATGGCATTCATGTGCTGCGCATGGACGATGCGCTGATCGTCAAGCGGCTCGCCTTCCGCCCGGATGGCAGGCTGTCGGTGACTTCGGATAACGCGCTTTACCCGAGCTATCCGGATGTCGCACCGGAGAGCATTGCGATCGTGGGGCGCGTGATCTGGGCCGGACGGCGGGTTTGATCGATTGGTTATAGGATTTTCGTACGAACCGTTATAGCATGATGACGTGCGTCAGATCATCTATGCCCGAGATGCCCTGAAAACCCTGCGGTCAATCGACAATGCGACCGCGAAGCGGATTCAAGTCAAGGTTGCGCAATATGCCGATGACCCGGCAAGTTTGGCCAACCAGGTCAAGCGGCTTAAGGGCGAGGATCGATTGTGGCGACTGCGGGTCGGGGATTGGCGGGTGATATTTAACGAGGACAGGGTGGTCGTTCATATCGTGCAGATCGCGCCACGTGGCAGTGCTTATGATTGAGGTTAGCTAATGGGTTACGAACCGCAGCACTTTACGGCACCCGATGGTACCAAGATGGTCGTTCTGACCGCTGCCGAATTCGACCGGTTGCGTGATCTTGCTGATGATGCAGAGGACGTGGTCGCCGCGCGTCTGCAATTGGAGCGTATTCGCCAAGGCGAGCAGGGCGTTCCTGGGGAGGTTGTCGCGTTCATGATCAATGACGAGATGAGCCCCATCGCTGCATGGCGCAAATATCGGGGCATATCGCAGACAGATCTGGCGGAAAAAGCGGGCTGCAGCCAGGTCTGGCTGAGCAAGATCGAGGCGGGCACAGCGCGCGGTGCTGCCAAGCTGCGCCGTGCCATCGCTGGTGTGCTCGATGCTCCGCTGTGGTCGATCGAAGACGACTGACTTGCACCCACCCGCCATCCTTGCCACATAGCTTGGCATGACCGACACCTCCGCCAACCCCGCCCAGCCGCCGCTTCGTGCCGCGATCATTCCGGTGACGCCGTTGCAGCAGAACTGCACTTTGATGTGGTGTACTGAGACAATGAAGGGCGCGCTGGTCGATCCGGGCGGCGATCTGCCCAAGCTCAAGGCGGCTGTGGCTCAGGCAGGCGTGACGCTGGAAAAGCTGCTGGTGACGCATGGGCATATCGACCATTGCGGCGAGACCGGCACGCTGGCGAAGGAGCTGGGGCTGACGATCGAAGGGCCGCACGAGGAAGACCGGTTCTGGATCTCGCGGCTCGATGACGATGGCCGCAATTACGGGATTGCAGGCGCGGTGTTCGAGCCTGATCGCTGGCTGAAAGATGGCGATACCGTCACCGTCGGCAATCTGGTTCTCGATGTCATCCATTGCCCGGGGCACACGCCGGGGCACATCGTCTTCCACCACGCGCCGTCAAAGCTGGCGATCGTGGGGGACGTGCTGTTTCAGGGATCGATCGGCCGCACCGACTTTCCGCGCGGCAACCATCAGGACCTGATCGATTCGATCACGCAGAAGCTCTGGCCGCTGGGGAACGAGACGGTGTTCGTCCCCGGACATGGACCGACGAGCAATTTCGGTTTCGAACGCCAGCGCAACGGCTTTGTTGCGGATCACGTGCTGGCTTAATTCTCTCCCCAGGTGTTGTGCGCGTTCCCCTCCCTGGCCATGGAGGGGTTAGGGGTGGGTCTGCGGCGGTATAGGGCGGACGGCTTTTCTGTAACGGCCTACCCACCCCCAGCCCCTCCCTCAGAGGGAGGGGAGCTTTTGGAGCGGGAGGTGCGCCCTCACGCTACCGGCAGAATGCTCGCGACATAGACCGCATAGCCCGACAGCCCGAGCAGCGTCAGCAGCGTGGTGATCGTGCCGATCGTCCGGCCCAGCCCGAAGGCGCCGCCATCCATGCCCAGGCCATGTGCCAGCCGGCCGATCATGTAGACCACGCCGACCACCCACAGCCAGGTTGCGGCATAGCCTGAGCACTCCAGCGCGCCGATCAGGATCAGCACGAACGGCGTGAACTCGACGAAGTTGGCCTGCGCGCGCATGCGGCGGATGACGAATTCGTTGCCGCCATCGCCCACGCTCACCTTCTGGCTGGTGCGCACCTGGCCGATGCGGATGGCAAGCCAGATGTTGATCAATCCGGCGGCGGCGGCCATGGTGAGTGTCAGCGGCAGGTTCATATGGTCTTCCCTCAGCGTTGCGCCACTGTGCGTGTGGCGATTTCCGGGCGAGGGGTAGCGTGACAATGCTTGCAACGCACGAGATTTTCGCTATAGCCCCGCCTTCGCACGCGAACGGGCTTTGTTGCTCCGCCGGCTGGCTGCGCAAAACGCGCCCGCTACGGAAAACATGGCAATATCGCATTGATAGACAAACAAATAAGGTAAGCAGATCCTGCCATGGCTGTTCCTAAAAGAAAAACCTCACCTTCCAAGCGCGGCATGCGTCGCAGCCACGATTCGCTCACCGTCGATGCGTTCAGCGAATGCTCGAACTGTGGTGAACTGAAGCGCCCGCACCACGTTTGCGGCGCATGCGGCCATTACAACGGCCGTGAGGTGCTTGCAGTCGCCTGATTCAGATCAGACGGCCTTTGCACTTTTTCAGGGGGATTAACTGGTGCCGATGAAGCCGCGGATCGCGATTGATGCGATGGGCGGTGATGAAGGCGTGCGTGTCATGTTGGGTGGTGCGGCGGAAGCCCGCCACCGCCATGAGCGCTTTACCTTTCTGCTGGTCGGAGACGAAAAGCAGATCAAGGCAGGCCTGGACCGTCACCCCAATCTGCGCGCGGCATCCGAAATCCTGCACACCGATGAGGTGGTGCGGGGTGAGGACAAGCCGAGCCAGGCCATCCGAAAATCCAAGAACTCGTCGATGGGGCTCGCTATTCAGGCGGTCAAATCGGGCGATTGCGGTGCTGCAGTCAGCGCGGGCAATACTGGCGCTTTGATGGCGATGGCCAAGCTGGCGCTGCGCACGATGCCCGGCATCGATCGGCCCGCACTGGCCGCACTTCTTCCCACGCTCGAAGAAACCGATCTGGTGATGCTCGACCTGGGCGCCAACACCGAATGCGATGCGCGCAACCTCGTGCAATTCGCGGTGATGGGCGCGGTCTATTCGCAGATCATCTTCGGCTTTGAAAAGCCCCGCACGCGCCTGCTCAACATCGGGACCGAGGATTCCAAGGGCACCGATGCGCTGCGCGATGCCGCTGCCGCCCTGCGCGCAGCAACGCATCTGCCGATGGATTTCCAGGGCTTTACCGAGGCTGACAAGATTTCGCGCGGCGATGTCGATGTCGTCGTGACCGACGGCTTTTCGGGAAATATCGCGCTCAAGGCGCTCGAAGGCACTGCGCGCTTCGTCACCGATCTGCTCAAGCGCAGCTTCCAGTCCTCGCTGCGGTCCAAGATCGGCTTCCTGATCTCGCGCCCGGCGACCGACCTGCTGCGCCACCATCTCGACCCCAACAACCACAATGGCGCGGTTTTCCTTGGTCTCAACGGCGTGGTCGTCAAAAGCCATGGCTCGGCCAGCATCAAGGGCGTCGCCAACGCGGTGGAAGTCGCCGCGCGGCTGGTGGAAGACAATATCACCCAGCGCATCGGCGATGTGCTGAAGGACTTCGACACCAGTGCGATTGCCAGTAACGGCGTTGCCTCCAATGGATCGGGCGAATCACCCAAATGAGCGATCACCTTCCGGTAGCGCGCAGTGTCATTCTGGGCACGGGTTCGGCTCTGCCTGCCCGCCGCGTCTCCAATGCCGAACTGTCTGAAACCGTCGATACCTCGGATGAATGGATCACCGAGCGCACCGGCATCAAGTTTCGCCACATCGCCGGGCCTGATGAGACGACCTCGACACTGGCCACCGATGCTGCGCGCGCTGCGCTCGACGCTGCGGGCCTGACCGGTGGCGATATCGACCTGATCGTGCTGGCAACGGCGACGCCCGACAACACCTTTCCGGCCACGGCCACCAAGGTACAGGCAGCCATCGGCATGACCGGCGGCATCGCCTTCGATGTTGCGGCGGTATGCTCGGGCTTTCTTTATGCCTTGAGCGTGGCCGACAGCATGCTGCGCACCGGCATGGCCAAGCGCGCGCTGGTCATTGGCGCAGAGACCTTCACGCGCATTCTCGACTGGGAAGATCGCGGCACCTGCGTGCTGTTCGGTGATGGCGCGGGCGCGGTGGTGCTGGGGCTGGAGACTGCGCAACCGGACGACGACGCTCCGCGCGGCATCCTGGCGACGCAGCTGCATGCCGATGGCCGTCATCACGACCTGCTCTATGTCGATGGCGGTCCGTCGACCACCGGAACGGTCGGCAAGGTGCGGATGAAGGGGCGCGAAGTGTTCCGCCACGCGGTCGTCAACCTGGCTGAAGTGATGGAACAGGTGATGGTGCCGCTGGGCCTGACCAGTGCCGATATCGACTGGGTCGTGCCGCATCAGGCGAATGCCCGCATCCTCGATGCGACCGCGCGCAAGCTGGGGCTGCCGCCTGAAAAGGTGGTGATTACCGTCGACCAGCACGCCAACACATCGGCTGCATCGGTGCCGCTGGCTCTGGATACCGCCGTCCGCGATGGCAGGATCAAGCGCGGCGACCTTTTGGTGCTCGAGGCCATGGGTGGTGGCCTGACCTGGGGTGCGGCGGTCGTCCGTTATTAACATCGCGCGATTTTACGCGCCAATACGCTCTTTTAGCACTGTTTTTGCCTTGGCGGCATTTGCCATCGCCCCGCTAATCGGCTAGTTTTACCCTCATAGCGGGGTTAGGAGACGTCGGGATGCGTTCGGTAGGCACTTTGACACGGGCAGATTTGGCCGACACGATCAACAACCAGGTTGGTCTGTCGCGTGCAGATGCAGCTGAAATGGTGGAATCGGTTCTCAACCACATGACCGATGCGCTGGAGCGCGGCGAGAACGTGAAAATCTCGGGCTTCGGCACCTTCCTGCTCCGCGACAAGGGCGAACGAGTCGGCCGCAACCCCAAGACCGGGGTCGAGGTGCCGATCACCCCGCGCCGTGTCCTCACCTTCCGCGCCAGCCAGATCATGAAGGAAAGGATCATGGCGGGTGACTGATCCAACCGTCTCCGCCAAGGCCGAGGGCGCGATGCGCACCATCGGCGAGGTTTCGGCGGAGCTTGGCGTCAAGCCGCATATCCTGCGCTATTGGGAGGCGCAGTTCGACACGATCACCCCGCTCAAGCGCGCCGGAGGGCGTCGCTATTACCGCGCGGAAGACGTCGAGACGCTGCGCACCATCAACCGCCTGCTCAACCAGGAGGGCTTTACCGTGCGCGGCGCGCGCCAGCTTCTGGCAAGCAAGACTGGGCCTGCTGTAGTTGAAACCCCCAAAGCGCCGGTGCAGCCAACGCCGCCGCTGGATGTCGCCGCGCTGCGTGCCATCCGCGATCGGCTTGCTGCGGCGCTCGAAGCGGCCTGATCCCCGGACTTACAGCGCCTTACGCAAAATCCAGTCGGTAAACGGCACATTGCCGGTCATGAACTGCTGCTGCCCCACCTGTTCAAATCCGAACCGGGCGTAGAAACGCTGTGCAGCAACGTTGATCGTGTAGACGCACAGGTACAGTGATGGCGCACCGCGCGCGCGGGCCTCATCGATCACCGCCTCCATCAATCGCTGGCCCAGCCCGGCGCCTTGCCATCCGGAGAGTGCATAGATGCGCTTGAGCTCCAGCGCGTCGGCATCGGGGGTGATGTCCAGCTCGGGCGGGCACAGCATCGCATAGGCAATCGGTGCGCCGAGCGGGGTTTCGATCAGCCACAAGGCATAGTCGGGCTGCTCCAGCCAGGCGGCATAGCGCGCGACGCCGTGCTCGATCGTGCAATGATCGACCAGAGCCTCGCCCGGATGGTCGCTGGCAAATGCGGTGAGGAACGTGGCTGAACCCAGCAGCGCCAGCTTGGGCGCATCCTCTGGCCCGGCGCGGCGCAGGATCGTCTCGGGTAACGCCGCGGTCATCGGGCTCAATCGTCGTCCTGCGGCCCCAGATCGGGGTCCAGATCGCGCGGGCGGATCAGCTCCACCAGCGTCGCCGTGTTGTTGTCGAGCTGTTCCCATCGGTCGATCGCGACGTCGAGCGTGGCCAGCGCGGCGGTGGGGAATTTCTCTTCCACCACATCGCGCAACGGGCTGGAGCCATCGTCGGGAACGAGGTCGAACACCAGATCTTCCAGCCCCGGATTGTGCCCCACCATCAGCACATGGTTCGCGCTGTCGGGCATGCCGCGCAGCACGTCGATCAGCGTGACCGACGAGGCGAGGTAAATGCGGCGGTCCCAATCGGGGTTGAGCGTGTGGCCAAACGCGGCCTCGAAATGATCGATCGTCTCGGTGACGCGCACCGCAGGCGAAGCGACGACCGCGTCGAACGCCATCGCCTTTTCCGCTGCATACAGGCCCATCGCCTTGGCGCCGCGCATGCCGCGGGCGTTGAGGGGGCGGTCGAAGTCGCGCAATGATCGGTCCAGCCAGTCCGATTTGGCATGCCGCAGCAAGGTCAGCCTCTTCATCGTCCCTCTCCCCCGGACCCCGCAACGGGATCGATTCGCACGGTGTCGTTACGCGGCGCAGAAACGCCAGTTTGCACCGCTTGTAAAGCTTCGGAAAGGGTCACCCGTCGCACCGGCGTGCCAGCCGGAAAGGCGCTGAGCAGGCGCGAGGGGAAGGCCGAGGACAGCATCACGAAGCGCCCGCGATCATCGGCGCGGCGGATCAGCCGCCCGAATGCCTGCGCCAGCCGCGCGCGGATGATCATGTCGTCATATTGCGTGCCGCCGCCCGCCGCGCGCCGGGCGCGGTGCAATATGCTGGGCTTGGGCCAGGGCACGCCTTCCATGATCACCAGCCGCAGCGAATCGCCCGGAACGTCGACGCCATCGCGCAAGCTGTCGGTGCCGAGCAGCGAGGCGCGCGGATCGTCGCGGAAAATATCGACCAGCGTCCCGGTCTCCATCGGGTCGACATGCTGCGCGTAGAGCGGCAGCCCCGATTGCGCGAGCCGGTCGGCGATGCGGCCATGGACGCTGCGCAGCCGCCGGATCGCGGTGAACAGCCCCAGAGCGCCGCCGCCCGCCGCCTCGATCAGCCGCCCGTAGGCGCCTGCGAGCCCCGCCATGTCGCCGCGCTTGACGTCAGTGACGATCAGCACCTCGGCCTGGTTGGCATAGTCGAACGGGCTGCGCGCCTCGAACAGTTCAGGCGGCTTGTCGAGATGGATCGCACCGCTGCGCGTCAGGGCAGGGGCCCAGTCCGCACCCGCCTTGAGCGTGGCGGAGGTGACCAGCACGCCGTGCGCGGGCTTGATCACCGCTTCGGCGAGCGGCTTGCCCGGGTCGAGCCAGCGGCGGTGCAGCCCCATGTCGTATTCGCGCCCCTCGACCCGGTCGAGCGCCAGCCAGTCGACGAAATCGGGGTCGGTCGGCCCGCCGATCCGGCCCAGCAGCGCTGCCCAGGCGGCGAGCAGGTCGATCCGCCAGCCAAGCGACGCCAGCGCGCCCTCGATCCGCGCACGCGCCGGACCATCGAGCCAGTCGGGACCATCCTCGATCAGCGCCTCCAGCCGCCGCCCCAACGCCACCAGCGGCCCGTGCAGCGCATCGATCGCGCGTGCGGCATCAAGCGCCGCGCCGATCAGCGGGCCGTCGAGTTCGGCCAGCTCGGTCTCGAGCCCATAGCCGGCATCCTCTGCGCCGCTCTCGTCGCGCGCGTAGACCGTGCCCCGGATCGCGGCGAGCAGCTGCTCGATCTCGCCCGAGGGTGCGCCTTCGCGGATGCGCGCCAGCCAGCCTTCGCCCGGCAGCGCTTCGGCCGCGATCCGCGCCGCCTCGATCGCACGGCCGCCCAGTTCGTCATACGAGGCAACGTCGGACAGGCGCGCGGCGAGCCCGCGCCGGCGTCCGCGCGACTTGCCCTCCGGCCCCATGATCCAGCGGCGCATCTCGACCGTTTCCTGGCCGGTCAGCGCGACCGCGAACATCGAATCGGCGGCATCGTGCAGATGATGGCCCTCGTCGAAGATGATCCGCGTCGGCCGGCCCTGCTGTTCGCGCGCACGCGCCGCATTGACCATCACCAGAGCGTGGTTGGCGATGACGAGATCGGCATTCTGGCTCGACCGCGTGGCGTGCTCGATGAAGCATTTGCGATAGTGCGGGCAGCCGGCATAGACGCACTCGCCGCGCCGGTCGGTGAGCGCGGTGACTCCTGCGCGCCGGAACAATGTGGTCAGCCAGCCGGGCAGATCGCCGCCAATCATGTCGCCATCGCGGCTATAGGCGGCCCAGCGCGCGACCAGCTGCGCGAGCACCGCCGCACGGTTCTGGAAGCCGCCCTGCAGCGCGTCCTCCAGATTGAGCAGGCAAAGGTAATTCTCGCGCCCCTTGCGGATGACGACGCGTTTGCGGAACGTGGCCTCGTTGCCGTAGATGCGCTCGGTCTCGCGCGACAGCTGGCGTTGCAGCGCCTTGGTATAGGTGGAAATCCACACCGTGCCGCCGGCACCGTGCGCCCAGAGCGAGGCCGGGGCGAGATAGCCCAAAGTCTTGCCGATGCCGGTGCCGGCTTCTGCCAGCAGCATGTGCGGCTCTGCGGTCTGGCCCGGCGCGCGATCGCGCGGTGCAAAGATGTGGCTGGCGGTGCGCGCAAACTGGCGCTGGCCCTCGCGCCGCTCTGCGCCTGCGCCGGTCAGCGCCTCGAGCTGCGCTTCGGCCTCGTCCTCGGCGAGGGTGATCTGGCGAGGCTGGGCGCGCGGCGGCTGCTCTTCCCATTCGGGCAGCTTCGAAAACAGCCAGCGTTCGGCCTTTTCAGGCTGCTTGAGGTGCTTTGCGGCAACGCCCGCCCAGGGCCAGCGCAGCTTGGCGAGCGCCTGGAGCGACGACCACGCGCCTTCGCGCTGCGGCCATTCGGTGCTTTCCAGCGTCGCGACAAGCGCTTGCGCGGCGGCGTGGAGGAGGGCGGGGATGGCGGAATCGGGCAATCCCTGATCACCGCCATTTTCCGGTCCCCCGCGAAGGCGGGGGGCCATCTCCGAAGGGTTGCGGATGGAGCGGTCGGCACTTTGGCCGGAGCGATTTGCGTCTGCAGGTTTTGCATCCCCACCCGCCCACAGACCCGAAAGCTCAGGTGATGGGCCCCCGCCTTCGCGGGGGAACGTGCTGGTGGCGTGGTCGGGGAGAGCGAGGCCCAAAGCCCGCGCCAGCCCCATCGGCGTTGGCACCATGAACTGTGCCGGATGGACGAACGCGAACATCTCGAGCAGGTCGAGCCCGGACAGCTCGGGATAGCCCAGCCGCTGGGCCAACAGCGGCGCGTTGAGCATGATCAGCGGAGTCTCGGCCGCGCGGCCGATCGCATCGCCCTTGGAGATGCGCACGGCAGGCTCGCCGGGACGCGCGAACCAGATCGCGCTATGGCTTGCATGCAGGGCTGGAAAGTTTAGGGAAGCGGTCATTGCGCCTCTTATGGCGGCATCGGAACGAAAAGGAAACACACGTGAGCGCGTATCGCGAGGCAGCAATGCGATCCAAGGCCTGGCCCTTCGAGGAGGCCCGCAAGCTGCTGAAACGCTATCCCGGCGGCAAGCCCGAGGCGCAAGGCCCGATGCTGTTCGAAACCGGATACGGCCCCTCGGGCCTGCCGCATATCGGCACGTTCCAGGAGGTGTTCCGCACCACGCTCGTGCGCCGCGCGTACGAGACGCTCACCGGTGGCGCACCGACGCGGCTGGTGGCGTTCAGCGACGACATGGACGGCCTGCGCAAGGTGCCCGACAACGTGCCCAATCCGGACATGCTGCGCACGCATCTGGGCAAGCCGCTGACGCAGATCCCCGATCCGTTCGACAAGTTCGAAAGCTTCGCGCACCACAACAACGCGATGCTGCGCGCGTTCCTCGACCAGTTCGGCTTTGATTACGAGTTCGTCTCCTCGACCGAGCGTTACCAAAGCGGTGCCTTCGACGAGGCGCTGCGCGGCGTGCTGCGCAACTATCAGGCGATCCTCGACATCATGCTGCCGACGCTGCGTGCCGAACGCGCCGCGACCTATTCGCCGGTGATGCCGATCAGCGCGAAGTCGGGTGTGGTGCTGCAGGTGCCGGTGGAGGTGGTCGATGCCGAAGCGGGAATCGTGCGCTTCGTCGACGAGGGCGAGACCATCGAGCAGTCGATCCTGGGCGGCGGCGCCAAGCTGCAGTGGAAGGTCGACTGGGCGATGCGCTGGGTGGCGCTGGGCGTCGATTACGAGATGTACGGCAAGGACCTGACCGACAGCGGCGTGCAGTCGGGCAAGATCGCGCGCGTGCTGGGCGGACAGAAGCCCGAAGGCATGATCTACGAGATGTTCCTCGACGAAAAGGGCGAGAAGATCTCGAAGTCCAAGGGCAATGGCCTCTCGATCGACGAGTGGCTGCGCTATGGCAGCGAGAACAGCCTGGCGTTCTACATCTTCCGTGAGCCCAAGGCCGCCAAGCAGCTGAGCCTGGCCGTGGTGCCGCGCGCGGTGGACGAATATTTCCAGTTCCGCGACAACTGGCACGCGCAGGACGCCGACAAGCGGCTGGGCAACCCTGCGCACCATATCCATGCCGGTGCAGTCCCCGAAGGCAGCCCGCCGGTGACGTTCGGGCTGCTGCTCAACGTCGTCAGCCTGCCGGGGATGGACGACAAGGACCTCGTCTGGGGCTTCGTGCAGAAATATGCGCCGGGCGTGTCGCCCGAAACGCATCCCGAGCTTGACGGGTTGATCGCCAATGCGGTGAACTATGGTCGTGACTTCATCGCGCCGACGCTCAAGCGCCGCGCGCCGGTCGGCACCGAGGTTGCAGCGCTCAAGACGCTGGATACCGAGCTGGCCGCGCTGGGAGACGACGCGACCGCCGAGGACATCCAGAACATCGTCTACGCCATCGGCAAGGACGAGGCCTATGGTTTCGGCAACTTGCGCGACTGGTTCAAGGCTCTGTACGAGACGCTGCTGGGTTCCGAACAGGGCCCGCGCATGGGCAGCTTCATCGCGTTGTATGGCATCGCCAACACGCGCAAGCTGATCGCAGAGGCGCTGGCCTCGGTTGCCTGAGGGGAGAGACGACATGAAGGCCATTGTTGCGGGCATGGCGCTGTGTGCGCTGACCATCGGATCACCTTCATGCGCCCAACCGCTGCTGACCGGTGCCAACCGCCCGGTCATGCTCAAGGCCGATGATGGGCTGGACCCCTGCGCGCTGGGTGCGATCACCGGCGCGGGCGAGGGCGCGATCATGGTGTTCCCAAGCAACACCACCGATCCCGATGCGATCGATTTCATGTCCGATGGCGAGCAGGTCTGGCTGTGTGACGGCGATGAGGGCAGCGACATGATCGGCATCGTCTACAGCCGCGATCCCGATGTCGATTGCGGCGTCGGATCGCCGGTCAGCGCAGATCGCCCCTATGCCGGACCATGCAAGACCGGCTGGGTCAAGGCGCAATGGGTGCAGGTCATCGCTGGATGACCGTCATTGCCGCGCGCCTGTATCGCGATGGCAAGAAGGTGGCCGATGTCGATCTGGCGCAGCCATTGCCGTCACTCGACGACCCGGCGGCGCTTTTGTGGATTGGCCTGCACGAACCGACAGCGGACGAGCTGGAACCGATCGAGACCCAGCTGGGGCTGCATCCGCTGGCGGTGGAAGACGCGCTCGACCGGCGGCACCTGCCCAAGATCGAGCCTTATGGCGAGCATCTGTTTGCCGTCGCGCGGACCGTGCATCTCGATGAAAGCGACAGCAACACCGCGATCACCTATGGCAACACCGCCGTTTTCATGGGGCGACAGTTCATCGTCACCGTGCGGCATGGGTCATTGCGCGATCACAGCCCGGTGCGCCAGCAGCTCGAGGCGACACCGCAGTTGTTGGCGCGTGGCGTCGATTTCGTGCTGCACGCGATCCTCGATTTCATCGTCGATGGCTATCTTGATGTCATCGACGCGCTGGAGGACCGCGTGCTGGCGATGGAAGACCGCGCGCTCGACGCGTTTCTGGACCGCGAGCAGACCGCGCAGCTGTTCTCGCTGCGCCGCGACCTGTTCCGGCTGCAACGCGTGCTGGGGCCAATGCAGGACGTCGCCAGCCGCTGCCTGCATCTCGAACTGCCGCAGATCGACCACGACATGCAGCCGTATTTCCGCGACCTGCACGATCATGTCCGCCGCGCCGATTACCGCGTCGCCGGTCTGCGCGATACGCTGACATCGGTGATCGAAACGAGTGGCCTGCTCGAGCAGCAGCGCCAGGGCGTGATTACCCGGCAGCTTGCCGCCTGGGCCGCGATCCTGGCGGTGCCGACGGCCATTGCGGGGATCTACGGGATGAACTTCAAGTTCATGCCCGAGTTGGAATGGCGTTATGGCTATTTCGCGGTGGTTGGCATCATGGCGGCGGTCTGCGTGACGCTTTACGCCCGGTTCAAATGGGCGAAGTGGTTGTAGCGCGACCCGATGGAACGAACCGGCACTGGGGGTCGTAAGGCATATATCCCCCCCAATGACGGAGAATTCCCCATGACACTTCCCGACCTGACTGGCCGCCGCATCTGCATTCTGGCAACGCACGGCTTCGAACAATCCGAGCTGATCCAGCCGCGCGACGACCTGAAGGGCGCAGGCGCCACAGTGACCATTGTTTCACCCGAAAGCGGCGAAATCCGTGGCTGGAAGGGTGACGACTGGGGTCAGAGCGTTTCGGTCGACGCGCCGCTCGATGGCGCGAAGGCGGAAGATTTCGACGCATTGGTGTTGCCGGGCGGCCAGATCAACCCCGATCTGCTGCGCGTCGACGAGACTGCAATGGCGCTGATCACATCCTTCGCGGATGCCGGAAAGCCGATCGCCGCCGTGTGCCACGCCCCCTGGCTGCTGATCGAGGCGGGCCTGGTCGAGGGCAAGACGCTGACCTGCTACAATTCGATCCGTACCGATCTGAAGAACGCCGGTGCGAACTATGTCGACCAGGAAGTGGCCGTGGACGGCAACCTGATCACCAGCCGCAACCCGGATGATCTGCCCGCATTCGGCGAGGCAATCGCCAAGATGGTCAGCGAGATGGCCGACGCGCGTTCCGAAACTGTCTGATGTGACCGGTTATGCGGCGGGTTTGACAACCTGCCGCATAACCTGCGCATAGCCGCGCGCGATGGTCATGCGGTGTGAATGGCCCGCGTCGATCAGCAATGTGTGGGCGCGGGGCAGGTTGTAGCAGGGCACGCCCATGAACAGGTGATGCTCGCTGTGGAAGTTCACCCAATAGGGCGCGACCGTGGCGCGCTCCAGCCAGTTCGCGTACGTTGTCCGCGCGTGGGTGAACGGATCGTCGCACCCCGTCGCGGTGCAGGCATGCTCGGCGATGTTGCGGATGCGCAGATACAGCTGGAACGTCGTCGCGAGCGCGATCAGCCACGCCAGATAGGGCAGCGCCCCTAGGCCGGTGGCGAAGGACAGCGCGAGCAGCACGAACTGCGCTGCGATGAAGCGCAACACGACCTTGCCGACAAACAGATTCTGTTCCTTCGCGCCGGGACCGAAACCCTTGAGCGCCATCGCCAGCTGCGCGCCGCGCTGCTTGAGGAACGTCTGGCCGGTGAGGTCGCGAACCACCTTGCGCATCAGGCTGGCGCGTGTGGTGGGGAAGGGCGCGGACAACGACAGATCGGGGTCTTCGGGCTGCTGCGTGTAGCGGTGGTGCGTCAGGTGATAGGTGCGATAGGCGTGCAGATCGGTGCCCATCGGCACCCCGGTGATCCATTGCCCGACCCAGTTGTTGACCGCGCGATTGGGGTGCAGCAGGCCATGCGCGCCTTCGTGCATCAGGATGGCAAGCCCAAGCTGCCGCCCGCCGATCAGCACGATCGCGATTGCCCATGCCCACCATGTGCCGAGATACGCCGCACCCCAGGCGAGTGCGACAATCACCGCCCAGCCATGCGCGACCAACGCCAGACCTTTCCACTTCGACACTGTCGTGAGTTCGCGAAAACGATCGCGGCCAAAGATTTGTGTCGGGTTGGCGGCCTTGACCAGTGCCATGAGGCGGGCTCTCCTGTTGCGTTTCTGCTTTACGCTTGCGTCAGTCTAACAGGCTTGGGGGAGTCACGCAAACGCCGCCATGACGGGCCGGTTCCAGCCAAAGGTTGCTTGACCAAATCGCTTGAATTCCAGCCGATTGCGCGCGACAGTTGAGGTCATGCCGCACCACGATCTCATGCCCCACCCAGACTTTCCGCCGCCCGATGGCGTCGCCGTGTCGGCCGAATGGGCGATGGAGAGCCACCGGTTGGCGATCGATTACCGTGTCATCGATCCGCACCGTGCGATCCTCTGGCCCACTGCTGCATCGGGGCGTACCGATAGTCTGTGGCAGCACAGCTGTTTCGAGGCGTTCATGGCCTCTGGCCGACCCTCCACCTATGCCGAGTTCAACCTTGCCCCGTCGGGCGCATGGGCGGCGTATGCGTTTGATGACTATCGCGCCGGGATGCGCGAGCTTGCGCTGGCCGCGTCGCCGCTGGTCGCGCACTCAAGCCCCGGCCAATGGCGCGCGACGCTCGATCTGATGGGGCTGGACGACCTCATCGGCCCCGCACCCTGGCGGCTTGCGATCACCGCGGTGATCGAGGCGAAGGACTGCAGCAAGAGCTATTGGTCGCTCGCGCATCCGGCGGGCCAGCCCGATTTTCACCACGCGGATTGTTTTGCGGCGCGGCTGGGGTAAAGAACCAGCACCCTTTTCGGCAGCGCGAGTTTGCATATGCTCTTCGGTATCGATCGTCTTCTGGCAGAGCCTGATCTGCGCAAGCCCTTGGCCGGCAAGCGCGTCGCGCTGGTCGCGCACCCTGCTTCGGTGACGGCTGATCTCACCCACTCGCTCGACGCGCTGGCCGCGCTCGACGATGTAACGCTCACCGCAGCGTTCGGGCCGCAGCATGGCCTGCGCGGCGACAAGCAGGACAATATGGTCGAAAGCCCGGATTTTACCGATCCGGTGCATGGTATCCCCGTGTTCAGCCTTTATGGCGAGGTTCGCCGCCCGACGGGGCAGATGATGAGCACCTTCGATGTCGTGCTGATCGACCTGCAGGATCTGGGCTGCCGCATCTACACCTTCGTCACCACGTTGCTCTACATGCTCGAGGCGGCGGCGAAGGAGGGCAAGTCGGTGTGGGTGCTCGATCGCCCCAACCCCGCCGGACGCCCGGTCGAGGGCTTGATCCTGCGCGAAGGCTGGGAAAGCTTCGTTGGCGCTGGTCCCATGCCGATGCGCCACGGCATGACCCTGGGCGAGATGGGGCACTGGTTCATCCAGCATTACGGGCTCGACGTCGATTACCGGGTGATCCAGATGCAGGGTTGGCAGCCGGATGCCGCGCCCGGCTTCGGCTGGCCGGAAAGCCGCGTCTGGATCAACCCCAGCCCCAATGCGCCCAACGTCAACATGGCGCGCGCCTATGCCGGCACCGTGATGCTGGAAGGCACGACCTTGAGCGAGGGCAGGGGGACGACGCGCCCGCTCGAGATCTTCGGCGCGCCCGATATCGACGCGCGCGCCGTCATCGCGAAGATGCGCGAGATTGCGCCGCACTGGCTCACCGGCTGCGCCCTGTGCGAGATCTGGTTCGAGCCGACCTTCCACAAGCATGTTGGCAAGCTGTGCCACGGCGTCCACATCCATGCCGAAGGCGCGTTCTACGACCACGCCGCGTTCCGCCCGTGGCGCGTTCAGGCACTCGCCTTCAAGGCGATCCGCACTCTCTACCCAAACTATCCGCTCTGGCGAGATTTTCCCTACGAGTACGAACTCGGCAAGCTGGCTATCGACGTGATCAACGGCGGACCGGCGCTGCGCGAATGGGTGGATGATGCATCGGCGGTTCCGGAAGACCTTGATGCGCTGACCCAGCCCGACGAAGCGGCTTGGGATTCGGTGCGCGGGCTGCGGCTGTATTAACGCGCACTGCCACGCGGAGAGGGTGACGCCTCGCGGTTTTGGCCAACGCTGTACGCGGGAATGCGAAGGCTGCGCTTACCGCATTTTTACCAACTCCGGCTACACCGTTCGCATGGATGCCAACTACAGAGTCGACGTCGATCCGGTGCGCAATGTCGTCCGGCATTACCTTGCCGGGTTCTTTGAGCCGGCAGATGTCGAGCGCTATGTGGCCGCGCGAAATGCCGCCCATCAGCGGCTGACCTGCGCTCCCAATCAGCATGTCACGCTGGTCGATGTGCGCGATATGAAGATCCAGCAGCAGGATATCGTCAAGACCTTCACCGCAGTGATGGCCGATCCGCGCTACCATTCGCGAAAACTGGCGTTCGTGGTCGCGTTGTCGCTGGCGCGGATGCAACTGCTGCGTGCATCCGCCAACCGCAGCGCGCAGTATTTCTCCAGCATCGAAGAGGCCGAAGCTTGGCTTTTGGCTGATGAAGACTGCGAAGGCAGCGGTCCCGCAGTTTCAGACGAGCGCAGCAAACGCGTGGCCTGATCTCAGCGCACGACACCAAATCCTCGCTCACTTTCTGGCCGACCACACCTGTAGCGCGTCAGTTGCCTATACCAGTCCCGCACCGCCGTCACGGTTGCAGAGCGGGGGCTGACCCACGTCTTCATGATGCGGGCTCCACACCATTTCGGCACAAGCGGGCCACGCGCCCATCGCGCTGGGATGACCGTGTCGTCGGCATGAAAAAAGGCGGGAGAATTGAGACAGAGCGGATGGATGCCATCCTCTCCCGTCCATTCTCCCGCCCTGCGGTGCGACCATTGCCCCCCGGCCAGTGGTCGCATCGCCAACGCAAGCAGCAGGCGCTGCCTTGCGCCGTCAGAAATCGAAGCGGAACGAGGCCGAAATGGTCCGTCCGTTGATCGCCCGGGCAAAGCCGACGCCATTCGCCGGTACGCTTGCCTGGTTCACTTCGAAAATTCCCAGCGTGTTGAACACGTTGTTGGCGTTGACTTGCAGGCTGCCGCCATTGAACAGCTTGATCTGGCCGAACAGGTCGACCGTGGTGAAACCAGGCATGACCAGCAGGTTCGAATCCTGCGAAAAGCTCTTGGTCACGCCAACGATGCTGGCACCAATCACGGCTCGGCCCAGATCCACCGAGGGCGTGACAAAGTAGGTCCAGTCAGGCTGATGGCGCGGTTCCTTGCCGGTCAGCGCAGGGTTGAGAAGATCGGCAGTGATCTTGGCCTTGGTATAGGTCGCCCCGATCATCAGGCTGAACGGGCCTTTTTGTACCCCCCCTTCCATCTCGACGCCGGTCGCGCGATAGGTACGGTCGGTGCGGTTCGCAGCGCCGTTGATCACATTATGGTCTGCTGCCGTCACGCGGAAGGCGGTCGCGTTGAACGTCAAGCCATCGTTGCGGAACTTGAAGCCGCCTTCGAGCTGCTTGACGTCATCCTGCTTGTCGCGCGTGCTGCGGATCGAGCCATCGGCATTGTTGATCAGCGGCGTGAACAGCACCTTGTCGGCATTGGCGCGTGCGCCCTTGCTGTAGCGTGCAAACAGCGACACCGGCTCTGCTACGCGATAGTTGATCCCGGCCGAATAGCTGAGATAGCCGTAATTGTAGTTGACCGGAGCCGATTGGGTGAAGGGCAGGAACGCCACCCGTCGTTCAGCAGGGTTGATCAGGCCATCGGAGTTGATGTCCTGCGTGATCAGGCCGACGCTGCCATTGTTGAGATCCGCGCCAACCAGCGAACCGCGGACCCGGCCGGTGTCATAGCGCAGACTGCCGCCAATGGCGATCTTGCCGAAATGATAGTTCACCGATCCATAAGGTGCGAACACCTTGTAGTTCACGTCAAACGCCCGGCGGAACAGGCTGGAGGCGCGGGCAAAGGCGAAATAGCCGTTCAGCGTCTGTGGCTGACCTGCGGCATTGAAGATGTCGACCTGGGCGGTTCCGTTGTTGCCATTGGCGTCGATATTCATCGCCGTGTGCAGCCAGGTGGTGTTGAGATCCTGGGTCGCGAGATAAGCGCCCACCGTGGTGGTCAGCTTGCCGCCGGGCAACTCCCACACCTTGGAGGCACGGACATCGTTGGTGAAATTGTCGAGCGAGCGTGCGCGTACGAACGAGAAGAAGTAGAGCGACAGCAGGCCATTGCCGTTGATCAGCCCATTGGGGTCGATCAGCTGGCCCGCCAGCGGTCCGCTGGCATAACGCGCTGTTGCACCAACACCGCCTTGTCCTGCTGCAAATGCCGACACGGTGTTGGCCGTGTTGGGGAAGCCGCGGCTGAAGTCGCCGCCATTGGCAGCATAGCGCATCCGTTCGGTAATCGTCCAACCGGCGACGTCGAACTGGGCTTCCACGCCGATCGACTTGGATTCGGCGCTCTGGCCGGTGGCGACCGGGAACGCTGCGGGCTGGTTGTTCTGATCCAGCGTGATCACCGGGCCCAGGAACGACGACAGGATGGTGTCGTTGCGCAGGTCGAAGCCCGGAAAACTGCGAATGATCGGATCGGCATTGGTGCCGGTGATGTTGGCGAAATAGGGTGCAAAGACCGGTGAGCGATCGTCGAGATATTTGAGGTACAGCCGGACATAGCCGTTCTCGAATTCGCGTGTGATGTTGGCCTTGATCTGGCCGCCCTTCCAGCCATCAAAGCCGTTGTTGCGCGGACCTTCGCCCTGGCGGTAGAATCCACCGATCTGGAAGCGGGTGTTCTCGCCCAGTTTTGCACCATAGGTGAAGTCGACACGCTTGGTGTCAAAGTCGACCCCGGTGGTGAGCTGCATGGATCCACCCTCAACCTCGCCAGTGCGCGACAGGATGTTGATCACGCCGCCCGGCGAATTTGACGCAAAGGTCGACGCCGAGCCCCCACGGATCGTCTCGATCGCGTTCACGGTCAGGTCGTTGCGCAGATAGACATCGGCTCCGACGTTGAACAGATCGGCAAATTCGAGCAGCGGCAGGCCGTCTTCCTGAATCTGCATGTACTTCGAACCACCGGCAGCCAGTGGCAATCCGCGCACGGTGAAGTTGTTGTTGCCTTCACCGATGCTGACAGCCACGCGCAGGCCGGCCATGGTGCGCAGCACCTCGCCAATGGGGCGCGGGCCAAGGATGGTGATGTCACCGCCGCGCAGCGCGCTGGTCGACGTTGCACTGTCGAGCCGGTCACGGCCCTTGGCGACGCCAGTGGAGAATACCTCGACCGGCGGCTTGGCGGTCTGATCTGCGCCCTGCGTGTCAGCCTCTGCCTCGGCAGTCGCCTCGGTGCTGTTTGCAGCGGCGGTTTCCGCCCAGGCTGGCGTCGAAAGCGCCAGATACGAAGTTACAAGAAAAAATGCCGTCTTGGCCATGGTAAGTCTTCCCCTCAAGTGACCGCGCCCCCCTGACTCCATCGCCGTGTGACGGAGCAGCATGCTGAGCGGCTAGGGAATGACTATGTTCTAATAGTAAAGTTTTAGTTTAACCGTTCCGTTAGCCATGTTTGTTTATGCGATGGCAAGTTCCGGCCTGTCGGTAATCTATCATTTCCGGCTGAAAAGCGTCATTTTACAGGGCTGGCAGACGCAATTTTACGCGCCGGCTATCACGCAGGCGACGATCGCAGCTGATCTGTTGGGTAAATGTTTGCCAGGCGGATAGGGCGCGCGCGAAAGCGAAGCTAGCCTATCTGCCTGAAAACTTTGCTACCTGCCTGCTGTCCAGCCCAGAGCATTGGGCCGCGCAACGCATGCCGCAACGACCCGGAATCCATGGGCGTGCGGCAATCAGCGGGAGGGTCAGTGCGTGCCGACCATCCCGCGGCACCGGGTCCGCCTCACTGGTCGAGAAACGACCGCATCTTGCGCGACCGACTCGGATGCTTGAGCTTGCGCAGCGCCTTGGCCTCGATCTGGCGGATACGTTCGCGCGTCACCGAGAATTGCTGGCCGACCTCTTCGAGCGTGTGGTCGGTGTTCATGCCGATGCCGAAGCGCATGCGCAGCACGCGCTCTTCGCGCGGGGTGAGCGATGCCAGCACGCGGGTGACCGTTTCCTTGAGGTTCGCCTGGATCGCGGCGTCCACCGGGATGATCGCGTTCTTGTCCTCGATGAAATCGCCCAGGTGCGAATCTTCCTCGTCGCCAATCGGCGTTTCGAGGCTGATCGGTTCCTTGGCGATCTTCATCACCTTGCGGACCTTTTCGAGCGGCATCGACAGGCGCTCGGCCATCTCTTCCGGCGTCGGTTCGCGGCCCTGTTCGTGCAGGAACTGGCGGCTGGTGCGCACCAGCTTGTTGATCGTCTCGATCATGTGCACCGGGATGCGGATGGTGCGCGCCTGATCGGCGATCGACCGGGTGATCGCCTGACGAATCCACCACGTTGCGTAGGTGCTGAACTTGTAGCCGCGACGATACTCGAACTTGTCCACCGCCTTCATCAGGCCGATATTGCCTTCCTGAATGAGATCCAGGAACTGAAGGCCGCGGTTTGTGTATTTCTTGGCGATCGAAATCACGAGACGCAGGTTGGCCTCGACCATTTCCTTCTTGGCGATGCGTGCTTCGCGCTCGCCCTTCTGCACCATGTTGACGATGCGGCGGAACTCACCCAGCGACATGCCGGTGGCAGCTGCGATGTCCGAGATTTCGGAGCGGATGCGGTCGACGGCGGCGGCTTCGTTCGATGCGAATGCGGCCCATTTCTTGTCGATTCCCGCCATGGCTTCGAGCCAGGCCTCGTCCATCTCGTGACCGACATAGCGGTCGAGGAAATCCTTGCGCGGCACCTTGTGACGCTCGGCCAGGCGCAGCATCTGGCCGCCCAGGGCGGTCAGGCGGCGGTTGAACGAATAGAGCTGGTCGACCAGATATTCGATCTTGTTCGCATGGAACTGCACCGACTCGACCTCGGCGGTGAGTTCCTCGCGCAGCTTGTGATAGCTCTTTTCCTTGGCCGACGGGAAATCGTCGCCAATGCTGAGCGCGTTCAGGCGATCGCGCTGGATCTTCTCGAACTTGCGGAACAGCGAGGTGATCAGCGCGAACTTCTCGAGCGCGGCAGGCTTCAGCTGCGCTTCCATCTGCGCGAGGCTGAGGGTGTTGTCCTCTTCCTCGTCGTCATCGGGACGACGCGTCCGGCGCTCGGTCAGATCGTCTTCGTCGTCGTTCGACTCGGCGACCTCTTCGACCTCGTCTTCTTCCTTGAAGCTGGGTCCTGCGGTCTTTTCGCTGATCTCGCCATCGTCCTCGCCGTCCTCGGACAGGCTTTCGGGCGCGGGCTCCTTCGAAAGCATCGCGTCGAGATCGAGGATCTCGCGCAGCTGCATTTCGCCGTCGTTGAGCGCGGTCGACCATTCGATGATTGCGTGGAAGGTGATCGGGCTTTCGCACAGGCCCAGGATCATCGTGTCGCGGCCGGCCTCGATGCGCTTGGCGATCGCGATTTCGCCTTCGCGGCTGAGCAGCTCGACCGCACCCATCTCGCGCAGGTACATGCGCACCGGGTCATCGGTGCGGTCCATCGTCTCCTTCTTCTTTTCAGGAGAGATGTTGAGCTGTTCCGAACCGTCGTCGGGCGTGTCGTCGTCGGCGGCAGGCTGTTCCTCGCCGCCTTCCTCGTCGTTCTCGACGATGTTGACGCCCATTTCGGAGATCGCGGACATCACGTCCTCGATCTGCTCGGACGACATCTGGTCCTGCGGCAGCGCCTCGTTCAGCTCGTCATAGGTAATGTAACCGCGCTTCTTGGCGCGCGAGAGCAGCTTCTTGACCGAGGCTTCGTTCAGATCGATCAGCGGTGCATCGGTGCTGTCGGCCTTGCTGTCTTTCGGTGCCTTGCTTGCCAATTTACGTACTTCCTGTCACCTGTGTCGCCGCCGCCCGCGTCCTGGCTGCGGAGAAAAACCGTTTTATCAAGCCGCATGGGGCCCGTTCAAATCTGTTGCGTGCCCGGCCTGATCCGGCGTGCGAGGGACTGTCTGGCGGACACCATGGGCCGCTTATCAGCTTCGCTCCGTCAATTCTATCAGGCGCTGGTCAAACGCTTCCTTTCTTGCCCTTAGCTGCTGCTGCTCCAAAAACAAACCGTCTTGCATGTCATTTTCGAAACGACGGGTCACATCCTGCAACGCCGCCTCCAGCCGGGGGCGGGTGGTCATCACCTCGATGGCCTCGGCAAAGTCATCTGCAATCCGGGACTCGCGCTGTTCATCAACAGGCTGAGCCGGTTTGGTGCAAAAGGAAAACGGGGGTTTTTCGCCCATTTTCAGCCTGTCCACCGCGTCTGCCAGCCGCTTGCCTTGCAATATGGTCATCAGCCCCGGCGTATCAAGAGCGTCCGGTGCGGCCAGATGCGCTGCATCGAGCATCGCATCGAGCAGATCGGCCCAGCGGTCTGCCAGGGAAACGAATTCGCTCAATGTCTCCGAATGGCGCAGGATCAGCGCCGGTCGCAGCAGCAGCCCGGTGAGAACGCCCCGCACGATCAAGTCGCTCATCGGCTGACGGCTGAACGCGCGCAGTTCCTCGCTGGGGGGAACAGGCTCGTCGCGGCGCGGCCACGGTTTTCCCGATCCGCGTTGCTGCGGACGGGCAGGGCCGGGGAAGCCTGTACCACCGTTTGCATTGGGGCGGCCCCGCGCGGCAAAGAACATGTCGGAAAACCGCTCGCCGATCTCGCGCCGGTACAGGGCCTTGATGTCGCCATCGGCAATCGTGTCGGCATGCGCGTTCAGCCGGGCCTTCAGCCCTGCGCGCGATTCCGGGCTGGTCAGCGGCGCGGCATTGAGCTCGTGCGTCCAGAGGTGGTCGAGCAGCCCGGTGGCCTGATCGATGCACGATGTGAACGCTTGCGGGCCGGACGCGCGCACCAGATCGTCGGGGTCCTGCCCGGCGGGTAGCGATACGAAGCCCAGCGACAGCCCGGGCTTGAGCAGCGGCAGCGCACGCGCAGCGGCGCGCATCGCCGCCTTTTGTCCGGCATTGTCGCCATCGAAGCACAGCAAGGGCCGGTCGACCATCTTCCACAGCCGCTCGATCTGGTGTTCGGTAAGCGCGGTACCCAGCGGCGCGACGCACTCGCCAAAGCCCGCCTGCGCCAGCGCGATGACATCCATATAGCCTTCGACCACGACGATGCGGCCCGTCTGGCGCGACGCGGGGGCGGCAAGGTGCAAGTTGTAGAGCGTGCGGCCCTTGTCGAACAAGGGCGTGTCGGGCGAGTTCAGATATTTGGGCTCGCCCTGGCCCAGAATGCGGCCGCCGAACGCGATGACGCGCCCGCGCGGATCGCGGATGGGGATCATCACGCGGCCGCGGAAGCGGTCGTACGGCGCCTTGTCGTCGACCTTGATCAGCAGCCCGGCCTCGATCAGCAGGTCCTCGTCGATCCTGGCGAGCGCAGACTTCATGCCGTTGCGGCTGTCAGGCGCAAAGCCGATGCCGAACCGCTCGATCGTTTCTGCGGTGAACCCCCGGTTCTTCAGGTACGCGCGCGCCTCCTGACCTGCCGCGCTATTGAGCTGCGCGACGAACCAGTCCTGCGCCGCCTGGCAGACATCGTGCAGCGACGCGCGCTCCTCGGCCTGCCTCGCCGCGCGCGGATCGGGCGCGGGAACGCTCATCCCGGCTTCGGAGGCGAGCTCCTTGACCGCGTCCATGAAGCCCAGGCCCTGGTGATCGGTCATGAACCGGATCGCATCACCATGCGCGCCGCAGCCGAAGCAATGATAAAAGCCCTTGTCGTCGTTGATCGTGAAGCTGGGGGTCTTCTCGTTGTGGAACGGGCAGCACGCCTTGAACTCGCGCCCCGCACGCTGCACCTTCACGTGCCGCCCGATGAGCGTCGACAGCGTGATGCGCGAACGCAATTCGTCCAGCCATTGCGGGGAGAGAGTCATTTTCGCACTTCGCCCTTTGGCATAGAGGGATTACCCCCTCCTCCGTCTGTCCCGAGCGAAGTCGAGGGACGTTCGTGGGGCGGTCGCGCAAACAGACTGACCATCTCCCAATCCCCATTGATCAGACCGATTTTCTTGGCGCGCGACCACGACTTGATCTGATGCTCGACCTCCAACGCATTGTCGCGCGTTTGATACCAATCGCTCCAGACGAGTTCCACTGGCCGCCTTCGCGAAGTGAAATCGCAAAACCCGCCATATTGATGCTCGCCCATCCTGCGTTCCAGGTCATCTGTGTGTCCGGTGTAGAACCGGCCATCTGCGCATTTCAGGATGTAGACCCAGAACGCCATGACTTTGGTCTCGATGGTTGCGCATACGTCCCTCGACTTCGCTCGGGACAGACGGGAGGGGGGGAGGCGGAGCTGACGGACTCAGGACCCCGCCAGCGCTTCCTTCACCCAGCCGCTGGCCTTGCTCATGTCGATTTCGCTCGCGTGGCGCGCCTTTACCTCGGCCATGACCTTGCCCATGTCCTTGAGGCTGGATGCGCCGGTTTGCGCGACCACGGCGGCGATCGCAGCCTTGGCGGCGGCTTCATCGAGCTGCGCGGGGAGGAACTCCTCGATGATCGCCACTTCGGATGCCTCGATCGCGGCGAGCTCTGCGCGGCCGCCCTGCTCGTACATGGCAATCGATTCGCGGCGCTGCTTGATCATCTTCTGCAGCACTTCGGTGACCATCGCATCGTCATCCGCCGGCGCCGATGCCGTGCGCAGTTCGATGTCGCGGTCCTTGATCTTGGCCAGAATCAGGCGAACCGCCGCCGTGCGCGGCTTGTCTCCGGCTTTCATTGCCGCAACCTGCGCAGCCTTAAGCGAATCGCGAATCATGCGAACGCATCCTTTCCCCGATGAATTTTGGAACAAGTTACCAACCTAGCCGGATAAAAATGTTTTTCATAGATTGACCGTGCAAGCCTGCCCCGCCTAGTGACCCGCCAATTTGGCCGCGCGTCGGCAGGGGGTGTGAACGGGGCTTTGGCCTTGCCCGAACCTGCCATAATCTGCGGCCCGGCTCATTTGCGACTCAACGCACGACAAGGAAAACGATCCATGGCGCACGCCACCACCTCCGCTCAACCCCAAGGCGCGACCGGTTTGCTGCTTCTGGCCGATGGCACGGCGATCTGGGGCAGGGGCTTTGGCGCCGCAGGGGCCAAGGCGGGCGAGGTGTGCTTCAACACATCGATCACCGGCTATCAGGAAATCCTGACCGACCCGAGCTATGCCGGGCAGATCATCACCTTCACCTTTCCGCATATCGGCAATGTCGGCGCGAACCCGGAAGACATCGAGGCGGACGTGCCCCAGGCTCTGGGCTGCATCGTGCGTGAGGACGTCACCAACCCCAGCAGCTTCCGCTCGGCGCAGCATTTCACGCAGTGGCTGGAAGCGAACGGCCAGATCGGCATTTCAGGCATCGACACCCGCGCGCTGACGCGCCGCATCCGCGAGGCGGGCGCCCCCAATGCGGTGATCGCGCATGCCCCCGACGGGGTGTTCGACATGCCCGCTCTGCTCGCGCAGGCCAAGAGCTGGGCCGGGCTCGAGGGCATGGACCTGGCGATCGAGGTTACCGGTGCCGACACCCGCGACTGGCAGGGCGGCATCTGGACCTTGGGCCAGGGCTATGCGGGCAATGGCGAGGGCGAGCGGCCGCATGTCGTCGCGATCGATTACGGCGCCAAGCACAATATCTTCCGCTCGCTGGTGCAGGCCGGCGCGAAGGTGACCGTGGTGCCCGCGCAAACCCCGCTCGACGCGATCCTCGCGCTGGAGCCGGCAGGCGTGTTCCTCTCGAACGGCCCGGGCGATCCGGCGGCGACCGGAGCCTATGCCGTTCCCGTCATCCAGGGCCTGCTCGAGCGCGATGTTCCGATCTTCGGCATCTGCCTTGGCCACCAGCTGCTGGGCCTGGCCGCTGGCGCGCGCACGACCAAGATGCACCAGGGCCATCGCGGCGCGAACCATCCGGTCAAGCGCCTTGAAACGGGTGTGGTCGAGATCACCAGCATGAACCACGGCTTCGCGGTCGATGCCGCGACGCTCCCCGCCAATGTCGTCGAAACCCATGTCTCGCTGTTCGACGGCAGCAACTGCGGCATCGCCTTCACCGACAAGAACGCGTTCGGCGTGCAGTACCACCCGGAAGCGTCGCCGGGCCCGCAGGACAGCTTCTACCTGTTCGAGAAATTCGTCAGCGGCCTCAAGGCATCGGAACACGCAGCATGAGCATGAAACTCCCCAAGGTCGATCCTGCGCGCATGGAGCAGGAATGGGCGGCCGATCAGGACGTGCTGCGCAATCTGGCTGAGAACGGCGACCGGGCCGAGATCAAGCGCGCGGTCGATGTGAGCTTTCGCGGGTCCGAAGAAAATCTCGAGCGGTTGTCAGAAGGCGCGAAGACCTTCGGGCTGGTCGAGCTCGACCGCGAGGACGATGCCGAGGGCGGCGAGCCGTATCTGTTCTTCGAGCGGTTCCAGGCGGTCGATGCGCAGTCGATCAAGGATCTGACGCGCATCTGCCTGCAGATCGAAATGATATTCGATGTCGAATATGACGGCTGGGGCTGCGAAGCCCAGGTCGGCACGGTGCATTGATAATGCGGTCAGTCGCCCCACGGATTGATCAGCTTGACGCCCGTCCAGGCGAAGTCGGTCACGTTGCGCGTGGCGATCGGACAATCGTGCGCCAGCGCCTGCGCAGCTATCTGAAGGTCGAGCAATGTCGTCGTGTCGGGTCGCTGCGCGCGCAAGGCACCACAGAGGTGTGCGGCGTCGCTGGTAAAGGGCAAAATCCTGTCCGCGTAGGTCGTTTCGAGAATGTCCAGCCAACGCACAAGTCGAAGGCGAATTGCTTTGGCTTTCGGCAGTTCGGCGCCATAGCGAATTTCGGCGATGACAATGGTCGACAGCCAGAGGGAGCGTTCGTGTGCGATCAGCCAGTCGACCACCCTTGGGTTCGGATGGCGACTGAACTGAACGCTCCACACGTTGGTATCGACGATGATCAAGAAAAGTCCGTTTCCTTGATTGTCCCGATGCTGCGCGGTTCAGGCTCCCAGCCGATACCACGGCCTGCCTCGATCAGCTTTTCGATCCGCGCGCGACTTTCGGCTTTCGCATCGGGCTCAAGCCCCTGGAACGGTACCGATGCATCGGCAACCGCAGGCTTGGCAGAACCCATGCCAGCAGCCTCGATGATCAGCTGGCGCAGATGCTCTTCCATCGAGCGGCCATGCGCGGCAGCGGCCTGGCGGAAGCGCAGCTTGGCCTCATCGGGCAGGTTACGAACAGTCAGGCTGGCCATAGCGGCCTCCTCATAATGATATCAATGCAATCAATGTATACAAAGAGAGCACAATAACAATGCCCAAGCGCACCGACATAGACAGCATCCTGATCATCGGCGCAGGCCCGATCATCATCGGCCAGGCGTGCGAGTTCGATTATTCGGGCACGCAGGCATGCAAGGCGTTGAAGGAGGAGGGCTATCGCATCGTCCTCGTCAATTCCAACCCCGCCACGATCATGACCGATCCCGATATGGCCGATGCGACCTATGTCGAGCCGATCACCCCCGAGATCGTCGCCAAGATCATCGCCAAGGAGCGCGCCGAGCGCCCGGACGAGAAGCTGGTGGTGCTGCCGACGATGGGCGGGCAGACCGCGCTCAACACCGCGCTGGCGCTGGATGCCGATGGCACGCTCGAAAAATACGATGTCGAGCTGATCGGCGCGAAGGCCGAAGCGATCGACAAGGCCGAGGATCGGCTCAAGTTCCGCGACGCGATGGACAAGATCGGGCTGGAATCGGCGCGGTCGGGCATTGCCCACACCATCGATGAGGCGCTGGCGGTGCTCGAACGCACCGGGCTGCCCTCGATCATCCGCCCCAGCTTCACGATGGGCGGCACCGGCGGCGGCATCGCGTACAACCGCGACGAGTTCGTCCAGATCGTCACCGGCGGGCTCGATGCTTCGCCAACGACCGAGGTTCTGATCGAGGAGTCTCTCCTCGGCTGGAAAGAGTATGAGATGGAGGTTGTCCGCGACAGACACGACAACGCCATCATTATCTGCTCGATCGAGAATGTCGATCCGATGGGCGTGCACACCGGTGACAGCATCACCGTGGCGCCTGCGCTGACGCTGACCGACAAGGAATATCAGATCATGCGCTCGGCCAGCATCGCGGTGCTGCGCGAGATTGGCGTCGAGACCGGCGGGTCGAACGTGCAGTTCGCGGTCAACCCCAAGGACGGCCGCCTGATCGTCATCGAGATGAACCCGCGCGTGTCGCGCTCGTCGGCGCTGGCGTCGAAGGCGACCGGCTTCCCGATTGCCAAGGTCGCGGCCAAGCTGGCCGTCGGCTACACGCTCGACGAAATCACCAACGACATCACCGGCGCGACGCCCGCCAGCTTCGAGCCGACCATTGACTATGTGGTCACCAAGATTCCGCGCTTTGCCTTCGAGAAGTTCAAGGGATCGAGCCCGCTGCTTGGTACCGCGATGAAATCGGTGGGCGAGGTGATGGCGATCGGCCGCAACTTCCAGGAATCGATGCAGAAGGCGCTGCGTGGGCTGGAAACCGGTCTGTCCGGCTTCAACTTCGTCGATCATCTGGTCGGCGCGCCGCGCGAGGACATCATCGCCGAACTCAGCCAGGCGACGCCAGACCGGCTGCTGGTTGCCGCACAGGCACTGCGTGAAGGCATGACCGTCGCCGAGGTGCACGCGGTCGCGAAGTACGACCCGTGGTTCCTCGAGCAGATCCAGCAGATTGTCGATGCCGAAGCCGAGGTGCTGGCCGATGGTCTGCCGCGCGATGCCGCTGGCATGCGGCGGCTGAAATCGATGGGCTTTTCTGACAAGCGTCTTGCCTATCTGGCGCTGAAATCGGCGCATCTGCGCCCCGGCATGGGCCAGGCGCTGGCGCGCGGATCGGGACTGGTGCGCGATGCCGTGGTCGCGATGACCGGCGGCGTCACCGAGGAAGAGGTGCGCGCGCTGCGCCACAAGCTGGGCGTGCGCCCGGTGTTCAAGCGGATCGATACCTGCGCAGCCGAGTTCGAGGCGAAAACGCCGTATATGTACTCGACCTATGAGGCCCCGACCTTTGGCGAGCCGGAGTGCGAAAGCCAGCCGACCAATCGCCGCAAGGTGGTGATCCTGGGCGGCGGACCCAACCGCATCGGCCAGGGGATCGAGTTCGATTACTGCTGCTGCCATGCCTGTTTCGCGCTCGGCGATGCCGGGTTCGAGACGATCATGATCAACTGCAACCCCGAAACGGTCTCAACCGACTATGACACCTCCGACCGGCTGTATTTCGAGCCGTTGACCGCCGAGGATGTGCTCGAGATCCTCGATGTCGAACGTTCGACCGGCGAGCTGGTTGGCGTGATCGTGCAGTTCGGCGGACAGACTCCGCTCAAGCTGGCGCAGGCGCTCGAGGATGCGGGCATCCCGATCCTCGGCACCTCGCCTGATGCCATCGATCTGGCCGAAGACCGCGAGCGCTTTGCCAAGCTGGTCGACAAGCTGGGCCTCAAGCAGCCGATGAACGGCATCGCGCGCAGCCGCGAAGAGGCGATCGCGGTGGCGAGCCGCATCGGCTATCCGGTGCTCATCCGCCCCTCGTACGTGCTGGGCGGCCGCGCGATGGAGATCGTCGACGGTCAGGCGCAGCTCGAATCGTACATCGCCACGGCTGTGCAGGTCTCGGGTGATAGCCCCGTGTTGATCGACCAGTATCTGCGCGATGCGATCGAGGTTGATGTCGATGCGATCTGCGATGGCCGCGATGTCGCGATTGCCGGCATCATGCAGCATATCGAGGAAGCCGGCGTGCACTCGGGCGACAGCGCCTGCACATTGCCGCCCTACAGCCTTTCGGATGACCTGATTGCCGAGATGGAGCGCCAGACGCGCGCGTTGGCCGAAGGTTTGAAGGTCCGCGGCCTGATGAACATTCAGTTCGCAGTCAAGGATGGTCAGGTCTACCTCATCGAGGTCAACCCGCGCGCCAGCCGCACCGTGCCGTTCGTCGCCAAGGCGATCGGCCAGCCAGTTGCCAAATTCGCGGCGCGCGTGATGGCCGGCGAGATGCTGGCGGATCTGCCGGTGATCGACCGCAACATCGACCATATGGCGGTCAAGGAAGCGGTGTTCCCCTGGGCGCGCTTTGCCGGCGTCGACCCGGTGCTGAGCCCCGAGATGAAATCGACTGGCGAGGTGATGGGCATCGACAAGGACTTTGCCACCGCCTTTGCCAAGGCGCAGATCGGCGCGGGGCTCACCCTGCCGACCAAGGGCACGGTGTTCATTTCTGTCAAGGAAAACGACAAGCCGGTAGTGCTGGAAGCGGCGCGCGGCCTGATCGAGCTGGGCATGGATATCGTCGCGACCAGCGGCACCGCCCGCTATCTGGCCGATAACGGGGTTGCGGTCACCGAGGTCAACAAGGTGGCGCAGGGGCGCCCGCACATCGTCGATCGCATCAAAGACGGCGAGATTGCGCTGATCTTCAACACCACCGAAGGCTGGCAGAGCCTGAAGGATTCGCAATCGATCCGTGCCAGCGCGCTGACGGGGAAGATTCCGTACTTCACCACGGCAGCAGCCAGCGTTGCGTCGGTGAAGGCGATGGCGTCGCTTGCCAAGACCAGCCTTGAAGTAAAGCCGCTTCAGGCTTATTATAAACGATCTGAAGCTTGAGCCCCCTGACAAGTCGTTAATCCGATGCGGCCCGGATGACGGGCCGTAGCGGGTATTTTTGTCAGATGCTTGGCCATGCTCAGCCAAAGAAGAAGGGATATGCCGAATGGCAACCGTCGATAAGCTGCCGATGCTGCAAGAAGGATATGAAAAGCTCTCGCGCGAGCTGAAGATGCTCAAGGAAGAGCGCCCGTTGATCGTGGAAGCGATCGAGGAGGCGCGCGCGCATGGCGATCTGTCCGAGAACGCGGAATATCATGCAGCCAAGGAGCGCCAGGGCCAGGTCGAGGCCACAATCGGCGACCTCGAAGGCAAGCTGAGCCGTGCACAGATCATCGATCCCACTACGCTGTCGGGCGACAAGATCGTGTTCGGCGCAACCGTCACCCTGCTCGACGAAGACGACAAGCCGGTGAAGTACCAGATCGTCGGCGAGGCGGAAGCCGACGCGCGCAAGGGCCGCATCAGCTATTCCAGCCCGCTTGGCCGCGCGCTGATCGGGCGTCAGCTCGATGACGAGGTCGAGGTGAGCGTCCCTTCGGGCGACAAGTTCTACCTGGTGTCAAAGATCGAGTTCATCTGAACCATGCCCCAAATGCCGCGCGGAGCGGCGACCAACGCGCTGGTCATCCTGAATGTGCTGGTGTGGCTCGTCGGGTTCATCACCGGCTGGACCGAACCGATGCAGATCGAGGGCGGCTTCTGGGCCGCGCGGCTGCATGATGCCCTGAACGGGCATGGCAGCGCGTTACCGATCGGCTATCCCTGGGTCGTTCCGGTCTGGCTGACGCCGGTGACGTCGGCATTCCTGCACGCCGGGCTGTTCCACCTGGCGATGAACATGCTGCTGCTGGTGGTCGTTGGCCGGGTGGTGGAAGCCGCTCTTGGCTCAGAACGCTTCGTGCTGCTGTACGCTGCGGGCATCGCCGGCGCAGCCGCCGTTCATTATCTGGTCGATCCGCTGTCGACGACCCCGGTGGTGGGGGCCAGCGGCGCGATTTCAGCGCTGCTCGCCGCCTATTTCCTGCTGTTTTCCAGACGCAGGCCGCCCGCAATCGGACCTTTGCCAGCGGTGGCCGTGCATATCGCGTGGCTGCTGGCGGCGTGGGTGGGCATCAACCTGCTCAGCCAGCTTGCGTTTGCAGGGAGCGCGCTGGGAATCGCCATCTGGGCGCATATCGGCGGTTTCATAGTGGGGCTGATGCTGGCGATCCCGCTGGCGCGCGGCCACCGCATCCGGCGGCCGCGGCACGATATTCCCTGACGCGCGCCGTCAGGCGGAGGGCGTTTCCGGATCGAGCAGCCGATGCAGGTGCACGATCACATAGCGCATTTCGGCATCGTCGACGGTCGACTGCGCCTTGCTGCGCCAGGCTTCCTCGGCGCTGGCGTAATCGGGATACACCCCGACCAGATCCATCTTGTCGAGTTCGCAGTAATCCAGGGTTTGCGGGTCGCTGACGCGGCCGCCCATGACGAGGTGAAGTTTGCTCATTAGTGTGTGCGTCCCATGACCGATGAACCCGTCGCCGGGCGGCATCCTCTCCTGCAGGGACGGTTTGCTTCCAGCCCCTTGCGCTCTGCGGCTGGGCCATAATGCGGTTTGGCAGGATTTTAAAGCCCTGTTGCGGTTGTCGCCGCAACGGGCGGCGGGCTTACCGCTTGCGCGCCCGCCCAACGCTGGCGCTGACCTTGCTGATCTGCCCCTTGGCCTTCGTCGTCAGGGGGCCGGCAGCCTCGCGGATCGGCTTGCGGGCGAGAAACAGCCCGCCCAGCAATCCTGCGAGCGCGATCTTGCCGCGATGTGCCCAGGCGAGCGACGCCCCGCGATCGGCGGCATTGCCAACTGCATGCGCTGCCGTATCGATCGCCTCGTCGCGCAGATTGGCGGGGGCGAAACGGTCCTTTGCGCGGGCGAGCGCCATTTGCCACTGGCTGCGCGCCGCCAGGCGGCGTGCAGAGACTTCCGCCAGCGACTGGGCGGCGTCATCGTCAACGTCAACGTGCGATATGTCGGTCTTGTCCGGCTGGGTCATGCAGCGTTCCCGGTGTCTGCGGTCTGATCGCCATCGCTCTCGAACAGTGCGCCAACCTTGCCGATGCGTCCGGCCGCGAGCCAGAAGCACAATCCGGCAAGCACCAGCGATCCCAGCACCGTTACGCCCATGGCGGCCCACGCTCCCATGATCGGGATCAGCGCAATCATGGTGCCGACCACCAGAGCGATCAGCGCGCAACTGATCAAGATCAGCCCGACCACCGCGAGCAGGGCCATGGCGCGCACCTGCCGCCCGACGGCGGCCATGCGCGCCTTCTGAAAGCCGATCTCGGCGTCGATCAGCTCGCGCCCGTCGTCATACAGTCCGCGCAGCTGCGCGATCATGCCCGGCTTGTCTGCCTGCGTATCCGGCTGCGGCGGGGCAGGGTTCGCGCCGGGCAGGGGCGCGCTGGGGTGAGCAGGCTGTTCCAAGATCTTCGTCCGGGCGTCGTGCGCGCTCAGCGCCGCTTGCCAAAGACCGATGACAGCAGCTTGGCCAGTACCAGGCTGAACACCGCCGCGATGCCCGCTGCGGCGACCGGCTTGTTGCGCACGAATTCCTTGGTGTCTTCGGCGATTTCCTCGACCGGCTTGGCGCGCAGACGGTCTGCTGCGTCGGTGACCGACTGCGCCGCGCTGCGGGCATAGTCGCCATATTTGGGGCCGATATTGTCGTCGATGGCATCCGCGCTGTCGCTGATGATCCGCGCGATGCCATGCGCGGCGTCGCAGGCCATATCCTTAACCTCGACCGCTGCGTCCTTGGCCTTGGTGGTCATGTCTTCGGGAATCATTGCACTTACCTTGTCAGTCACGGCGCTCAGTGCGCCAGAGGAATGGGTCGCGGCGGCTGCACCTGCTCCAGCAGCGCCACTCGATACCTGGACTGCCGTATTGGGCGTGGGGGTCGGGTCGCTGGCGGCGGGCGCATGGTCCACCGGGGGTGTTGCGGCAGCGGGCTTGGGAGCCGCCTTGCGCTTGGGCTTGTCTGTGGCAGCCTCGGTCTGGGGAGCGCTTTCGGCACTCGCCGCTTTCCTCGCGCGCGGCTTCTTGGGCGCAGCGTTTGCGGGAGCAGCGTTTTCAGGCGCGTCGGCCCCGGTTTCATTGTCGGACATCAATTCCTCCTCAAGCTTCAGGGCAGACGCACGAAGCGCCGCAGGGGTTCCGCTCGCTTGTGCGTTATTCTGGCCAGTCTGGTCACATTTTCAAGCGATTTCGCGGACGCAGCATCGCGCTGGATCCGCCCGCGCCCGCAGAGTTGCAATGCCGCAGGCGAGCGCCTAGAGGGACGCCATTCATTCACCTGCCTGACCCGAAAGAGTGCCGCTTATGACCGCGATCATGGACATTCACGCCCGCCAGATTCTCGACAGCCGTGGCAACCCGACGGTGGAAGTCGATGTGCTGCTGGAAGACGGCAGCTTCGGCCGGGCAGGGGTGCCCTCGGGCGCATCCACCGGCGCATACGAAGCCGTCGAAAAACGCGATGGCGACATGTCGATGTATCTCGGCAAGGGCGTGATGCAGGCTGTCGACATGGTCAACAGCGAAATCTTCGAGGTCGTCGTTGGCCTCGACGCCGAAGACCAGCGTGACATCGACATGGCGATGATCGACCTGGATGGTACCGAGAACAAGTCGCGGCTGGGTGCGAACGCCATTCTGGGCGTCAGTCTCGCCGTTGCCAAGGCCGCTGCCGACGCGCGCGGCCTGCCGCTCTACAGCTATGTCGGCGGCGTGTCCGCGCATGTGCTGCCGGTTCCGATGATGAACATCATCAATGGCGGCGAGCATGCCGACAACCCGATCGACTTCCAGGAATTCATGATCATGCCCGTCGGCGCGGACAGCCTGGCCGAAGCGGTGCGCTGGGGCTCGGAAATCTTCCACACGCTCAAGAAGGGTCTGCACGAAAAGGGCCTGGCGACGGCGGTGGGCGATGAGGGCGGCTTTGCGCCCAACCTCGCCTCGACCCGCGCCGCGCTCGATTTCATCATGGCATCGGTCGAAAAGGCAGGCTTCAAGCCCGGCGAAAACGTGGTGCTGGCGCTCGACTGCGCCGCGACCGAGTTTTTCCGCAACGGCAAGTACGAGATCAGCGGCGAGGGTCTGTCGCTGAGCCCCGTGCAGATGGCCGAGTATCTCGGCAAGCTGTGCGACGAATACCCGATCCGTTCGATCGAGGATGGCATGAGCGAAGACGATTTCGAAGGCTGGCTGGCCGTCACCGAACTGCTCGGCAAGAAGGTGCAGCTGGTCGGCGACGATCTGTTCGTCACCAATCCCGCGCGGCTGGCGATGGGCATCGACAAGGGGCTGGCCAACAGCCTGCTGGTCAAGGTCAACCAGATCGGTACGCTCACCGAGACGCTGGAAGCCGTCAGCATGGCGCACCGCGCGGGTTACACCGCGGTGATGTCGCACCGTTCGGGCGAAACCGAAGATGCAACCATCGCCGATCTGGCGGTTGCGACCAACTGCGGCCAGATCAAGACCGGATCGCTCGCGCGCTCGGACCGGTTGGCCAAGTACAACCAGTTGATCCGTATCGAAGAAGAGTTGGGCGCCAGCGCGCACTATGCCGGAGCCGCCATCTTTCGCTGATCTTGGCAGGCATTGATCGCATATTTGATTCGGGCTGGCCGTTTCGGCTTGCCAGCCCGAATCAATTGTGATTCAAGCGATCAATGTCGTCCCGCAAACCCGTCATCAAACCCGCAAAACAGGCCATCGCGCCGGGCATCTCGCTCGTCGCGCTGCTGGTGATTGCGGCTTATGCCCTGCTGGGGCCGACGGGTGTGCTCGCCTGGGGCGATTATCGCCAGCGGCTCGAGGTGCAGAAAGTGGAGCTTGCCCGGCTGCACAAGCAACGCGACGCGCTGCGCAATCGCGTTGAACTGCTCGATCCGCGCGCGGTCGACCCGGACCTGGTCAGCGAGCTGGTGCGCCGCGACCTGAATGTCGCGCATCCCGATGAGATCATCGTTCCGCTGAAATGATCGAATGCGCCTTGCGGCGTTGCTGATGCTGCGGGAATCTTGCGCAAAAACCGCCTTCGCCGTTGCGTAAAGCGCGCCCATGCTTCTATAGACAGGCGGTCAAATCCTCCCCCGCCTCATGGCACTGATCCTTCAGCGTGAAAGGTTTTTTCGTCTTGGTAAAGACACCCGCTGCAAAGCCCGTTCGTAAGCCACCTGCTAAGGCCGAAGCCAAAGCGCCTGTTCTGCCTGAAGAGGGCAGCAACCACCCCCGTCCCCGCACGCCCGGACGCTTCGAGGCGAGCCAGGAAGAGCTGATGCATTTCTACAAGGAAATGCTGCTGATCCGCCGCTTTGAAGAGCGTGCCGGCCAGCTCTATGGCCTCGGCCTGATCGGTGGTTTCTGCCACCTGTATATCGGTCAGGAAGCGGTCGCGGTGGGCCTGCAATCGGCGCTGACGCCGGGCAAGGACAGCGTGATTACCGGCTATCGCGACCATGGCCACATGCTGGCTTATGGTATCGATCCCAAGGTGATCATGGCCGAGCTGACGGGCCGGGCCGCGGGCATTTCGCGCGGCAAGGGCGGGTCGATGCACATGTTCTCGACCGAGCACAAATTCTATGGCGGGCACGGCATCGTCGGTGCGCAGGTTCCGCTGGGCGCGGGGCTGGCCTTCGGGCACAAATATTCCGAAGACGGCGGCGTGTGCATGGCCTATTTCGGTGATGGCGCGGCCAACCAGGGCCAGGTTTACGAGAGCTTCAACATGGCAGCTCTCTGGAAACTGCCGATCATCTTCGTGATCGAGAACAACGGCTATGCGATGGGCACCAAGGTGTCGCGCAGCAGCGCCGAGACCGAGTTCTACCGGCGCGGCGATTCCTTCCGCATCCCCGGCATGCAGGTCAACGGCATGGACGTTCTGGAAGTGCGCGGTGCGGCAGAAGCTGCACTTGAATATGTCCGCGGCGGCAACGGCCCGCTGCTGATGGAACTGAAGACCTATCGCTATCGCGGCCATTCGATGTCCGACCCTGCCAAGTATCGCAGCCGCGAGGAAGTGCAGAACATGCGCGACAATTCCGATCCGATCGAGGCGGCGAAGGCTGAACTCATCCGTCTGGGCGTCAGCGAAGATGCGCTCAAGACGATCGACAAGGACATTCGCGCCGTCGTCAGCGAGGCGGCAGACTTTGCCGAAACCTCGCCCGAGCCGGATCCGTCCGACCTGTATACCGATGTGCTGGTGGAGCAATATTGATGGCCATCGAATTGAAAATGCCTGCCCTTTCCCCGACCATGGAAGAAGGGACGCTGGCCAAATGGCTGGTCAAGGAAGGCGATACCGTCGCATCAGGCGACATCCTGGCAGAGATTGAAACCGACAAGGCGACGATGGAGTTCGAGGCTGTCGACGAAGGCACCATCTCGAAGATCCTGATTGCCGAAGGCACCGACAATGTGAAGGTCGGCGCGGTCATCGCGCTGATTGCTGCCGAAGGCGAGGATGCCTCTGCCCCCGCACCGTCGCCTGCACCTGCCGCTGCTGCCGAGCCTGCGCCGGCTCCCGCTTCCGCTGCTAACAGCAAGGAAGAGGCTGCCGAGGCTATCGTTCCGGCCAAGCGCGCCACGGTCAGCGACCCTGCCATCCCCGAAGGGACGCAGATGGTGGGCACCACCGTGCGCGAGGCCTTGCGCGATGCCATGGCCGAAGAAATGCGCCGCGATGAGCGCGTGTTCGTGATGGGCGAGGAAGTCGCCGAATATCAGGGCGCCTACAAGGTGACGCAGGGCCTGCTCGAAGAGTTCGGCGCGCGCCGCGTGATCGACACGCCGATCACCGAATACGGCTTTGCCGGCATCGGTGCAGGGGCTGCGATGGGCGGCCTCCGCCCGGTCATCGAGTTCATGACCTTCAACTTCGCGATGCAGGCGATCGACCACATCATCAACTCGGCGGCCAAGACCAACTACATGTCGGGCGGCCAGATGCGCTGTCCGGTGGTGTTCCGTGGTCCCAATGGCGCGGCCAGCCGCGTCGGAGCGCAGCACAGCCAGAACTTCGGTCCCTGGTACGCCAGCGTCCCCGGGCTTATCGTGATTGCGCCCTATGACGCGGCCGATGCCAAGGGTCTGCTCAAGGCCGCAATCCGCACCGAAGACCCGGTCGTGTTCCTCGAAAACGAGCTGGTCTATGGCCGCACGTTCGATGTGCCGGCGCTGGAAGACCATGTGCTGCCCATCGGCAAGGCCCGGATCGTGCGCGAAGGCAGCGATGTCACCATCGTGAGCTATTCGATCGGCGTCGGCGTGGCGCTGGATGCAGCGGAAAAGCTGGCGGCTGAAGGCATCGATGCCGAGGTGGTCGATCTGCGCACGCTGCGTCCGCTTGATACCGCAACCGTGCTGGAAAGCCTGAAGAAGACCAACCGCATGATCGTCGTCGAGGAAGGCTGGCCGGTCTGCTCGATCGCCAGCGAGATCTGCGCGGTGGCGATGGAGCAGGGCTTTGACGACCTCGATGCACCGGTGCTGCGTGTCACCAACGAAGACGTGCCGCTGCCCTATGCCGCCAATCTCGAGAAACTGGCGCTGGTCGACAGTGCCCGCGTGATCGCTGCGGTGAAGAAGGTCTGCTACAAGGGCTGAGCCCTGCTGCAAACAGAACCGGCCGGGCAGTTCAGCCCGGCCGGTACCTGTTCAAGTCTCCGCCTTTGTGCAGATCAGGCCCGCTACGCACAGCCCCTTGCCGGGATTGTTGGGGTTGTTGCCTCCACTATATCCCGGCAAATCCTCATCATCATCATCATCATCGTCCCCGCCATTCTGCGCAGCGGACATTGCTGCCTGTGCGGAGGCAATCTGTGCATCGCTGGTCTGCGGCAGGATCGCGTCATATTTGTCGCAGGTGGACTGGCGCGCAGGCGCGACATTGTTGGTCGGTTCCTTGCCGATCTCGCGCGCGTCGCGCACGGTATAGGCCGCTTCCTGCCGCAGTTCCTTTTCTTCCATGAACATCGTGCCGAACAGCGGGTGGTAGGTGTAGGTCAGTTCGACATACATCACCGCCGTGCCGGTCGTGGCGCTGATCTTGTCGCCCGCAGGGCCCATGCCGGGAAAGCCCGTGCCGGTGGAACCGGTGCCTTGCGGGCCATAATCCGAATCCTCGATCGCCATGCCCTTGCACCGCTGCCACATGATGGTCTGCCCACCGCTGGCGTTGACCTCGAGACTCGACAGCACGGTGCGACCATCCTGATACAGGCCTGCCGCGCCCGCCTGGATCGATGCTGCCTGGAACACATCGTTGATCTGCTGTTCGTTGATCACCTTGGCGCCCAGGTTGGAATTGAGCGTGCCGATGCGCGAGGCGTTGTCCGCCATGTTCAGCGCGATCTGGCTCATCTTCATCTGGGTGATGGCCAGGTTGGATATCTCGACACCATAAAAGCCCAGGCCGATGAAGATCGGCAGCGAAAAGGCGAATTCGATCAACGCCAGCCCCGAACGGTCGCGACGCAACGCGCCGGCAGCCTTGCGAGTCCTATCGATGAGGCCGGGTTTTCCGGCCATGGGCGGGGTCGCCATCATGTGCAGATCACCTCTGTGGTTTGGGATGCCTGGTCGCCAAAGGGCTGGTTGCGCAGCACGGTGGCCGAAGAAATGGTGGCCGTGCTGCTGGTTCCAAGCAGCGCATAGAGCGGGAACTTGCGCTGGTAGGTCATGCGAACGGTGTACAGGACCACGTCCCTTGCACCCCCGATGCCCTCCTTGCCGAGATCTCGATCCCAGATTCCGTTGCCGTTTTCGTCGGTGAAGCACTCGGTCGGGTCCCGGCTGCCGTTGTTGTTCCGGTCGTCCAGCTCTTCGGGCAGGCCAACCTTGGCAAAGTCGCGATAGTTGCGTCGGTCGTAAGTAAAATCAGCCCCCTCGGCCAGGCCGCCGAGGTTCGCCTTGACCTTGTTATCCAGCACGCTGACCGAACTGGTGCCCGTTTCGAGCGCGGAATCGCGTCCAGCCTTCTGCACCGCTCCATCCAGGATCGCGCGGGCATAGACGGTGTATCCCATGTCGAACACACCCAGCAGCAGCATCAGAAAGGTTGGGGCAATCAGGCCGAACTCGGCAACGGTCACGCCACGCCGATCGCGACCTGCGCGCCTGATCAAAGCGAACATGGTCATCACTTGGTCAACCTCAATTCCGAAATCTGCTTGGCGATGTTCTGGAACGCGGCGTTGAGCGTGGTGCTGTTGGCGGCGGTGAAGGCGCTGCCGCTGCTGGCGCAGGTTTGCAGGTCAGTGGTCAGCGTCGTGCCAAAGGCAATGACCCAAAGGCGAATGCCCTTGCCCTTGATCGCTTCGCAGATTGCCAGATAGCGTCGCCGCTGCCGTTCGTACATCGATGGGTCGGTGCTGCCGCCTGTCACGCGAAGGTCATATTGCTCGACGCCATACATGCTCGCGACAGATTCGAAATAGCTGGTGAGCTCGCCGTCGGTCATGAAGATCATGTGGCGGCTGACTGTGCCGGCATTGCCCGGGTTGGCGTTCACCGTCGACTGGAAAGGTCCCTGTGGCGACGCAAGGCGAGCCCCCCAGAGCAGGCCGACGTCATGATAGGTACCGCCCACGGTCACCAGCCCGTTGACATAATCCTGCACCTGGGTGCGCGACATCGACGCCAGCAAGGTGGCCTTGCTGGGGCACGCTGTGTAGCCCAGATTGTGATTCTTCATGCTCAGGTCGTTGTTTCGGAAGAAATAGGTCTCTTCCCAATACGGCCGCCATCGCGTTGCATCGCTGGTGGGCAATGCATCAATGTTGAGGTCGTGGGCATTGCTGCTGCCATCAACGGTAATGCCATTGGCGGTGTTGACGATGACACCGCCCGGAATTGTGTCGCGTTCCTCGATGCACCCGGTCCAGCGGCTGGTACTGCCATTGACTTCGCTGGGCGTGAGCACGGCGGGGTTCGCGGCCTTGATCGACCGGACGAAGTCATGAACCGGAAAGGCGAACCTTCCATATTCCCACCGCGCGAATGTTGCGCCGGACTGCCAGACGGGGGATTCGACAGTGGTGGTCGTGGTTGTGGTGGTGGTCGTCTCAACGACGGTCGTGCGCTTGCGCACGCACGTACGGCGGTTCGTTCCGGACCAGTTCGACGTTTGACCATTCCAGCTATAAGGCTCGTAGCTCGTTGTGGTCTTGACGTTGCCGCTGGTGACCACAATCGGCGTGCCCTGCGGGGAGGGGCGAAAGTTCCAAAGAAACTGGTCAAAATTGACGTTGTTGCCATAGTTCGTGCATTTGGCGGGGTTGAGCGTGGTCCCATAGGTCTGATAATCGACCGACGACTGCGACGAGACATCGGTTGTCGTGTCGCTGGTGGTGATGCTCCAGATCGGCCGACGCGACTGATAGCTCCAGGTATCAGCGGGATTGGCACCGATCAGCCACTGCGTATTGGCGTCGTAGAGCAGCTCGCCGACGTTGACGTTGGTCGAATAGGGCACGAACGAGTAGCGAATACGTGCATTGCTGCCAGCCGATGCGCTGGCGAGCGTATCATAAAAGCTCATCACCGAACTGCGCAGGGCATCGATCCTGACAACCGTTCCCCCCGAACCATTGGGGATGGTCCAGGCCATCGAGCCCGTGACATCGAGCACGAAGGTGACATCCGTGTTGCTGAGGTTCAGTTCTGCCTCGCACGAAACGGCGATGGTCAGCGTTTCCTTGCCGAACATGCCCATGATGGTCGTGGGCATGATGGTGGACGCAGTGCCCAGAACCGTGCTGGAACCGCTGGCGTTGCTGGTGTTGAAGACCACATTGGTGGTGCGGTTGTAGCCTTCCTTGAAGTTGATGTCGAAAAAGTCCTGGGCCTGAGCCCTGGCTGCGTCGTTGTAACTGCCGCGTTCCATCGCGCGGCGACCGGCGAGCACGCCCGCGTCGCAGGCATGCTGGATGCGCGACTTGACCATATAGGCGCGGCTCATGTCCACCGCGCCGCCGATCATCGCGGCCATCGGCAGAATGCTGGCCGCCAGAATGGGCAGCACGTTGCCGCGCTTCGACCCGATCAGCCGATTGAGCACCGGGCGCGGCGGCTGGGCGGCAGCACAGGTCTGCGCGGGGCTGTCGTGGCGCTGTGGGTCGGTGTGGCGGATGGTCATGGTATGAATAGTGCCTCTGAGACGTAATGTGCCTTCTACGTGCGGAATGGTAAGCAGCCCTCAAAGGGAGTTGGTTACCGCCATGTTTACCTTGATCCGCCGCAGAAATTGGTCGATGCGCGGGCCGCATGGATGCCTCGCAAACCCCTGTTTCGCCGCTCGTGACGCTGGCCACCGGCTATGGCGATGCGCAGATGCGGCTGTGGTGCCAGGCGTTGTTTGCGTTCGATGCGCAAATTGCCGGCATCGTGCTGCAGGCGCGCGAGCCGATGCTGGCGCAGATCCGCCTGCAATGGTGGCATGATGTCATCGCCAAACCTGTAGCATCACGGCCCTCTGCCAACCCGGTGCTGGCCGCGCTGCTGCCGCTCGAGGCGCAGGGGCTCGATCTGGCGGGCGCGCTGGGCGGTGTGATCCGCGGCTGGGAGGCTGCGCTCGACCGTGAGGATAGCGCAGCGGTTGCAGACTTCGCCAAAGGGCGCGGGCAGTTGATGGCGGCGTTCGCACCCTTGGGGCAGGGCGCGGCGAGGGACGATCTGCACCGCATCGGTGCGGCCTGGGCCTTGTGGGACATGGTGCGCTTTCACCGGCGGACAGAGGCGCTCGATGCAGCGGTGCGGGGAATCGATGCGCAGGCCCTGGCGCGCATCCGGCTGCCACGGAACCTGCGCCCGCTCTCGATCATCGCGCGCGCGGTGCAGCTTGACATCGCGCAGGGGGCGATGGATCGTCCCTGGGGCAGCCCGGGGGTGTTTGCCCGGCTGGTCTGGCACGGACTGAGCGGTCGCTAGGCTGCCGGGCAAGGGCCGGGGAACTGGAGGCGACAGATGCGGATCCTGTTCGGCGGACTGGCGGCAATCGTGCTGATGGTCGGCGGTTTCTTCCTGATCCGCGCACAGCAGCAGCAGGCGGACGAACTGGCCAGCATCGCCGCGCCGCCGCCGCTTGCTGAGGATGCCGCGCTGCCGATCGTCGATCCGGGTGCCCTGCGTGGTCCCGAGCCTCCGCAAGCCACCGAAATGACCCGCGAGCAGCGGCGCTTTGCCCGGTTCGACCGCAACGGCGACCGCATCATCACGCGCGAGGAACTGCTCGCCAGCCGCACCAAGGCGTTCAAGGCGCTCGACAAGGACGGCAACAACCTGCTGACGTTCGAGGAATGGGCCGTGGCAACGTCCGATCGCTTCGCCGGGGCCGATAGCGACAACAATGGGCGGCTCAGCCCGGAGGAGTTTGCCACCACCCGGCCCAAGCGCGCCGTTCAGCGCTGCAAGTGCTGATCATTCCGCGGCAATCGCCTCGGTTTCACCCGATATCCAGCGCTGCAGGTCAGCCCGCGCGCGCGAGGTATAGGCCTCCTTGCGCTGCTTCTTGTGCACCGCGCCCTCGGGCGGCGGAAACAGGCCGAAATTGACGTTCATCGGCTGGAAGTCGCTCGCCTCCGCGCCGCCGGTGATGTGGCCGAGTAGCGCGCCCAGCGCGGTGGTGATCGGCGGGGTCTCGAGCGTGCGACCCTGCAGCTCGGCAGCAGCAAAGCGCCCCGCCATCAACCCGACGCTGGCGCTTTCGACATAGCCTTCGCAGCCGGTCATCTGCCCGGCAAAGCGGATGTGCGGTGCGCTCTTCAGACGCAGCTGCTCGTCGAGCAGCCGGGGCGAGTTGATGAAGGTGTTGCGGTGCAGCCCGCCCAACCGTGCGAACTCGGCCTTTTCCAGCCCCGGAATGGTGCGGAACAATTCGACCTGCGCGCCATGCTTGAGCTTGGTCTGGAAGCCGACCATGTTCCACAGCGTCCCCAGCTTGTTGTCCTGGCGCAGCTGGACGACGGCATAGGGCCAGCGGCCGGTGCGCGGATTGTCGAGCCCGACCGGCTTCATCGGACCATAGCGCAGCGTCTCCACCCCGCGCGAGGCCATCACCTCGATCGGCATGCAGCCCTCGAAATAGGGCGTGTCCTTCTCCCACTGCTTGAACTCGGTCTTCTCGCCGTCCATCAGCCCCTGGTGGAACGCAAGGTACTGCTCCTTGTCCATCGGGCAGTTGATGTAATCCTTGCCGTCGCCTTCAGGCCCCACCTTGTCCCAGCGGCTGGCCATCCAGCAGATGTCCATGTCGATGCTGTCGCGGTGGATGATCGGGGCGATGGCATCGAAGAACGCCAGCGCATCCTCGCCTGTCGCCGCGCCGATCGACTGGGCCAGCGTCATCGCGGTCAGCGGCCCGGTGGCCACGATCGTCGGGCCGCTGTCGGGCAGGGTGTCGATCCGCTCGCGCACGATGTGGATATTGGGATGCTCTTCCAGCGCCCTGGTGACATTGGCGGAGAAGATATCGCGATCGACCGCGAGCGCCGACCCTGCGGGTACCTTGGCGGTTTCGGCTGCCGCCATGATCAGCGAATCCAGCGTCCGCATTTCCTGGTGGAGCAGACCGACGGCGTTGCGGTCGGCATCGTCGGAGCGGAAGCTGTTCGAGCAGACGAGCTCGGCCAGGCCATCGGTCTGGTGCGCGGGCGTCATGTTGTCGCCGCAGCCGCGCATTTCGGACAGGCGTACGCGAACGCCCGCCTGCGCCAGCTGCCAGGCTGCCTCGGACCCGGCAAGGCCGCCGCCGATGATGTGAATCTGGTGATCGAAATTCTGTGTGCGTGTCATGCTCACGCAGATAGCGCGGGATAACGGCTTTGCCCAGCTTGCGTTGATCGGCACATCGGTGCCATCACGCGACGATTCAGCAAGGGGAGCGATATGGTCGTCAAACGCGCACTGGTGGAATCGCGGCCCTGGCTGCTGCTCAGCCTGCTGGCCTCGATCAGCTATTATTTCGTCAGCGATGCCCAGATCCCGGGCCTGTACCTGATGATCTGGAAGGGGCTGGGCGTCAGCTTCCTGGCGGTGTTTGCCACCGTGCGTCACCATTCGGCGGATGGCCGGCTGATCGGCGGGGTCATGGCGTTCGGTGCGATCGGCGACATGCTGATCGAAATCGACCTGATCTATGGCGCAGTCGCGTTCCTGGTCGGTCATGCCATCGCGATCGCGCTTTATGCGCGGCACAGGCGCGCCACGGTCACCTTCAGCCAGCGGATGTTTGCGGTTGTGCTGGTGCCATGCGTGGTGCTGATCGCCTGGGCGTTGCCGCTGGATCGCAGCGGGGCTGCCGGCATTGCGCTCTACAGCCTGTTCCTTGCCGTGATGGCGGCGATGGCGTGGACCAGCGATTTCCCGCGCTATCGCGTGGGCCTTGGCGCGCTGTTGTTCGTGGCGTCGGACCTGCTGATCTTCGCGCAGCTGGGGCCGCTGGAGGCTTCCGCGATTCCCGAATGGCTGATCTGGCCGCTCTACTATTTCGGCCAGTTTCTGATCTGCACCGGGGTTATCCAGACGCTGCGCCACCGAGACCCGCGCGTCGCGGCTTGAGCGGGCAGGCCCTGCGTGTTATAACATCTGTATGAACAAGCCCCTCAAACTCATCAAGATCGGCAATTCGACCGGGATAATCCTGCCCAAGGATGTGCTGGCCCGCATGAATGTGGGGCAGGGCGACGAGATCTATCTGAGCGAAAGCGCTGACGGTCGCATCAGCCTCGACCGCTACGATGCCGAATTTGCGAGTCAGATGGAATTGGCCGAACAGATCATGCGCGAGGATCGCGATATTCTTCGCGTTTTGGCGAAATGATCGACTGGAAGTGGCTCGACAAGGCCATTCTTCTGGCAGTGCATGACCGTCAGATTGCAGAGCATGGCGGTGGCCAGGGTATTCGGGACGAGGGCCTTCTGGAAAGTGCGCTGAACCGGCCCGTGAATCTGGCTGGCTATGGAGAGCCGGCAGCTGCTGATCTCGCTGCTGCTTATGCGTTCGGCATCGCGCGCAACCATCCGTTTGTAGATGGAAACAAACGCACGGCCTGGGTTGCTGCGCGTCTGTTCCTGATGGTCAATGCTGTCGAGATCGCGTTCGACAAGGCTGATGCGACGGTCATGATGCAGCAGCTCGCCGCAGGCGACCTGTCCGAAGACGAGGTCGCCCGCTGGTTTCGCGATCACATCGTGCAAGCCGGTTAAGGCTTACTCCGCCGTATCCGGCGCGCCTTCGGCATCGCCGGCAGGCTCGTCGCCATTGTCCTCTTCGGCAATGCGCGCAGCGCTGACCACGTGTTCGTTGTCGGCCACGTTGAACAGGCGTACACCCGCCGAATTGCGGCCGATGACGCGCATGGTCGAAAGGCTCAGCCGGATGAGCTTGGCCTGATCGGTCACCAGCATCAGCTGGTCCGACTGGTGCGCGGGAAAGCTGGCGAGGACCGGCCCGTTGCGATCGATATTGTCGATATTGGTGATGCCCTGTCCGCCGCGACCGGTGCGCCGGTATTCATAGGCCGACGACAGCTTGCCATAGCCATTGGCACATACGGTGAGCAGGAACTGCTCGGCCTCGGCAAATTCGGCGACCCGCTCAGGCTTCAGTGTCGGTTCGGCCTCGTTGCCCTTCCACGGCGCAGCGCGCAGATAGTCGTCGCGTTCCTCGGTCGTGGCCTCGAAGCCCGACAGGATCGACAGCGAGATCACCTCGTCGCCTTCGCGCAAGCTCATGCCGCGAACACCGGTCGAGGTGCGGCTCTGGAATTCGCGCACATCGGTGGCGGCAAAGCGGATCGCCTTTCCCTGACGGGTGGCGAGCAGAACGTCGTCGCCCTCGGTCAGCAGCGCCACGCCGATCAGCCGGTCGTCGGAATCGTCGTCAAAGCGCATGGCGATCTTGCCGTTCGAGGGGATGTTGGTGAACGCATCCATCGAATTGCGGCGCACGGTTCCGTTCGCGGTGGCGAACATGACATGCAGATCGGCCCAGGTGCTCTCGTCCTCGGGCAGCGGCAGCACGGTCTGGATGGTCTCGCCCTGCGCCAGCGGCAGCAGGTTGATCATCGGCCGCCCGCGCGTGGCAGGTCCACCCTCGGGCAGGCGCCACACCTTCTTGCGGTACACCTTGCCATGCGTGGAGAAGAACAGCACCGGGGTGTGCGTCGAGGTGACGAACATGCTGGTCACCGCGTCCTCGTCCTTGGTCGCCATGCCCGAGCGGCCCTTGCCGCCGCGTGCCTGTGCACGGAACGCCTCGAGTGGGGTGCGCTTGATATAGCCCTGCAGCGTGACGGTGACGACCATCTCCTCGCGCTCGATCAGGTCTTCATCATCAATGCCATCGGCTGCCGGAGCAATCACCGACAGGCGCGGGGTGGCAAATTCGTCGCGCACCGCGATCAGTTCTTCCTTGAGCACTTCGTACAGCTTGGCACGGTCGGAGAGGATTGCCAGATATTCGGCGATCGCCACCGCCAGCGCGCTCAGTTCGTTGCCGATCTCGTCGCGGCCCAACGCCGTCAGGCGGTGCAGACGCAGATCGAGGATCGCACGGACCTGCAGGTCGCTGAGGCGATAGATATCGCCTTCCTGCTCGCCCTCGATCGCCTCGACCAGCTTGATGTACTGCGCGATCTCGCCGATCGGCCATTCGCGCGCCAGCAATGCTGCGCGCGCTTCGGCGGGCGAAGCCGATCCGCGGATGATCTTCACCACCTCGTCCATGTTGGTGACCGCGACCACCAGGCCGAGCAAGATATGCGCCCGGTCACGCGCCTTGGCGAGCTCGTACTTGGTGCGGCGGGTGATCACCTGCTCGCGGAACTGGACGAACGCCTCGATGATGTCCTTGAGGCTGAGCACCTCGGGACGGCCGCCGCGAATGGCGAGCATGTTCGCCGGGAAGCTCGACTGCGCGGGGCTGTAGCGCCAGATCTGGTTGAGCACGACCTCGGGCGAGGCATCCCGCTTCAGGTCGATGACGATGCGGACACCCAGACGGTTGGATTCGTCGCGAATGTCGCTGACACCCTCGATCCGCGCTTCCTTGCCCTTGGCGGCTTCGGCGATGGTTTCGACCAGCGCGTTCTTGCCGACCTGATAGGGGATCGAGGTGAGCACGATCGACCGACGATCGCCGCGTCCTTCCTCGATCGCGTAGCGCGCGCGCATGATGATCGACCCGCGGCCCTTGGAATAAGCGTTGCGCGCGCCCGACTGGCCCAGGATCAGCGGTGCTGTCGGGAAATCGGGGCCCGGGATGATCTTCATCAGATCATCGAGCTCGATCATCGGGTTCTCGATCCAGGCGAGGCAGCCGTCGATCACTTCGCCCAGATTGTGCGGCGGAATGTTGGTGGCCATGCCGACCGCGATGCCGCCCGCGCCATTGACCAGCAGATTGGGGAAGCGCGCGGGCAGGACCTGCGGCTCCTGACGCGATCCGTCATAGTTGGGGATGAAATCGACGGTGTCTTTTTCGATATCTTCCAGCAGCTTGAGCGCGACTTTGCTCAACCGGGCTTCGGTGTATCGCATCGATGCCGGGGCATCCGGGTCCATCGATCCGAAATTGCCCTGGCCGTCGACCAGAGGCACGCGCATCGCCCAATCCTGCGACATGCGCGCCAAGGCCATGTAGATCGAGCTGTCGCCGTGCGGGTGATAGTTACCCATCACGTCACCAACGATCTTGGCCGACTTGCGATAGGGCTTTCCGGCGACGAAGCCGCCTTCGTGGCTGGCGTAGAGAATGCGTCGGTGGACGGGCTTCAGGCCGTCGCGGACATCGGGCAGGGCGCGGCTGACGATGACCGACATCGCGTAATCCAGATAGCTGGACCGCATCTCGTCGACGATGTCGATGCGTTCGATCTCGGTGGGTTCCGCAGGTGCGGTGGTATCGTTCATTCCATACGCCTTAATTGCTTTTGTGACGCTTTTGCGTCCCCTGTGGCTCTAGGCGACGGGGGGGCGAAATGCCAGCTTTTGCGGGTGTTCAGCCGCTATTTTTCAACAGGAAATACAGCCGCTTGAGTGGTTGCGCTTGTCAGGGCTGGATGGCGCTGCCGTCGAAGGCGAATATCCCCCCCGAATCGGCGGCTGAAAGTCCTGCCAGCGCGTCCAGAAGGCAGCTTGCACTATGGTCCGCATCGAACAGCCGCCCCTCGGCGACGTTGCCCTGAAACGGCTGGCTGAGCGCCGTATCGACCGTGCCAGGGTGCAAAGCGACGCAGATGGCCTGGTCGTTGCGGCGGCCCCATTCGATCGCGATGTTGCGGATCGTCATGTGCAGCGCCGCCTTGGCCGCGCGATAGCCGTACCAGCCGCCCAGCCGGTTGTCCGAGATGCTGCCGACGCGTGCGCCGATCGCCGCGAAGTGGGCTGGGGCCTTGCGCGGCATCAGCGGCACGAAATGCTTGGCGACCAGCGCCGGGCCGATGGTGTTGACGGCGAAATTGCGCGCCATCCACACCGGGTCGATACCCTTGAGGCTTTTTTCCGGGCCCTTGCCATCGGCATGGAGCAGGCCGGTGGCGACGATCACGCACTCCGGCACGATCTCCTGCTCGCGCAGGTAGGCGGCAGCATCAGCGATGCTGGACTCATCCTCCAGATCGAGGTGCAACGGCCCGTCGTAACTGCGGGCAAAGCCGGTGACCTGGTCTCCCCGCGCCTGGGCCTGCCGCGCCAGCGCAGCGCCGATGCCGCCCGATGCGCCGATGATGACCGTATGGCGGCTCATGACCGGACGAAGCGCCAGATATGATCGTCGCTGGCCTCCTCGTCGAAGCGATAGCCGTCGCTGTCAAAGCCCTTGAGCGCTTCGGGATCGCTGTGGCGATGTTCGCACAGGAACCGGGCGGCCATGCCGCGCGCGCGCTTGGCATCGAAGCTGACGAAGCGCGGACCCTTGGGGCCCTGTTGCCGGAAATCGGCGGTGATGATGCGGATGCCGCGCCGGGCGAGGCCCTTGTCGGCAGCGGCGAAATATTCCTGGCTCGCCAGATTGATCACGGTATCGCTGCCAGCTGCCGACAGGTCATCTGCGATCGCGGCGGCAATCCGATCCCCCCAGAAGGCCACCAGCGATTTGTGTCGCGGCGCCCAGCGGGTACCCATTTCAAGGCGATAGGGGCGGATGGTGTCAAAAGGCCTCAAGAGACCGTACAGGCCCGAGAGGATGCGGACATGATCCTGCGCGAAGCTGAGCCCCGCATCGTCCAGCGTGCGGGCGGCCAGGCCCGTGTAGACATCGCCATTGAACGCGAACGCAGCAGCACGTTCAGGCTGGCCGTGAAAGTCGCGATAGCGCGCATGGTTGAGATCGATCAGGGCATCGGACACCGGCATGATCTGCTTGAGCTTCGCCTTGCTGAGCCTTGCTGCAGAGCGCACCAGCCGGCCTGCCTCGGCCTCGAACCGCAGCGGTGTGGGGTCCACGGCGGGAACCGGCGAATCGAAGTCCAGCGATTTTGCGGGGGAGAGAAGGATAATCATAGGCGCTGGCGGATAGCGCAGGGCGACCCTGGATGCAAAGCGCGTTCGCTCGGCGCTCTGGCACTGGGCCTGGTGCAAGGGATCAGCCCCTGGCAGGCATTTTGCCGGGGAACCGCAAAGTGCGGTTGTTCGTTTCTGCCAGAGTCATTAAGGACGGCTTCATCAAGCGACCGGCAAACGGTCGCATAAGCCCGGCACGGTCTGGCCGTGTCTTTAGCTCGGAGGATTACATGCGTCGCATTTCCCGTTTCCCGATGACCCTCGCGCTGGCTCTGGCCGCAACGAGCGCCGTCTCGCTGATGTTGCCCACCGACGGTGCCTTTGCGCAGCGCGCTGAGAAGAAGGGCAAGAAAGGCAAGGAAGAAGCGCCGCAGCTTGAGCTGAGCCCCGAATTCCGCAATGCGTTTGCTGCCGCCCAGACGGCGTTCGGCGCCAATGATTTTGTGACTGCCGAGGCGAAGCTGACCGAAGCTGCAGCTGTCGCTGCAAGCCCGGATGAGAAATATCTGACCGGCAAGATGACGCTGCAAATCGGCTTGAAGAAGCAGGATGATGCCATGCAGATGCAGGGCGTCGAAATGGCGCTGGCCAGTGGCAAGTCGACCGAGGTCGAGTTGCGCACGTTCAACAGCTTCATCGGCGAGAAGGCCCTGGTCAAGAACGACTTTGGTCGCGCGCGCACCTATCTGACGTCAGCGGTTCAGGCCGGTCAGACCGGGCCGGTCAACCTGTTCCAGCTGGCAGAAGCGCATTTTGGTGAAGCCATTGCCAAGTCCGGTGGACGCAGCATCGATGCCACCAACGCGCCGCTCGCAGCGCAGGGCCTGCCGTACCTGCAGCGCGCGGTCGAGGCGCAGCTGGCCGGTGACAAGCAGTATGCCGCCAGCTGGGCGAAGCGCGGTTTCCAGATCGCACGGGCGACCAAGAGCGACAGCACCACCTGGGCGCAGCTGCTGCTGCAGGCAGACAGCGGCAAGGGTGCCTGGAACGAGGTGATCCGCGCGGTGCAGGGCGACAATCGCAACTTCACCAGCGAACAGAGCCTCGATGCCATGCGTCTGTTGCGGATGGCAGGGGGCCTGAACAGCGCCAGCGATTATCAGGAGTATATCGAGGCTGCAGGAGCCGCCCGCCGCCCGACCGAAGTCATTGCGCTGATCGAGGAAGGCAAGGCCGCTGGCATCATCACCGACAGCAATGCGACCTTCAAGGAAGCGCTGGCGACCGCCAATTCGAACCGCGCCGATTACATCGCAACGCTGCCGGACTCGGTCCGCGATTCTCGCGGCAAGGCCACACCCAATGTGACGCTGGCGACCGCTGACGCGATGCTGGCCAACAAGCAGTTCGCCGAAGCCGAGGAATTGGCCGCACTGGCGCTGACCAAGAATGTCGAGGACAAGGAGCGCGCGATGATGGTGCAGGCCATCGCACAGGTCCAGCAGGGCAAATATGAGCCCGCCAAGCAGACGTTGGCTGGCGTGACCGGCGTTCGCGCGCCGATCGCCAAGCTGTGGGCCTTGTACATCGATCAGAAGACGGGTGCGGCTGCACCGGCTGCGGCACCTGCTGCCTAAGCTCGGTTTTTAATCCGGACGCCGAAACGGCAGGCCAGGCATCTTGCCCGGCCTGCCGTTTTCATGTTCGGTCGATGGCCGGGACGCCAGCACCGCCCCTATTCGTCGAGCGGGACGCCAGGCTGCTGTTTGGATGTCCGGATGGTCAGCGAGGTCTTGACGCTGGCCACGTTGGCAGCGGGTGTCAGCCGCGAGGTCAGAAAGGCCTGGAATTCCTGAAGATCGCGCGCGACGATTTTCAGAATGAAGTCAATCTCGCCGTTCAGCATGTGACACTCGCGCACCTGCGGCAGCGTGCTGACATGATCCTCGAATGCCTTGAGGTCGCTCTCGGCCTGGCTTTTCAGGCTCACCATCGCAAACACGGTGATGGCAAAGCCCAGCTTTTGCGGATCGATATCGGCGTGATAGCCCCGGATGATGCCCGATTCCTCGAGTGCCCGGACGCGGCGCAAGCAGGGCGGCGCGGTCAGCCCTACCCTGCTGGCAAGCTCGACATTGGTGATCCGCCCCTCGTCTTGCAGGCGGGTCAACAATTGCCGGTCGATATGGTCCAGACTTGACACTCTTCTTCCCCTGCCTTGCCCTGAAATTTTGGTACTGCGGCCCTGCCCGGGCATTCATGCCGCGTGCAACCCGTGGTCTTGGCGTCTTCCACAGAAACTTTCCGCAACAAGACGCCACCTACCTATAATATAATTATTCGGTAACGCAATTGTCCCACATTGCGACGCGATAAAAAGCGCCCTTTCACAGACGGATCGCTATGGCTAACGCTTGTCGGCGCTGCACCGTGCAGTGTATCGCCATCGCATCGACAGATTGTAAATTCAAAGCCGATCAAGGACTGCCCAACCTACATGCGTTACGATGATCGCCTTTCCACCGTATTGGCCGGCAAAGTTCCTGCCGGAACGGCGGCAGTGGCGCAATACCGGCAGCTGGTCGACATTCTGGGCCAGATTGCAGGCGATGACGTCGACGAACGCCATGGGACCGCCCTGGGCCGGATTCACGCGCTGCGCTCTTCGGTCACCGAGCCGGACCGGCTGCTGACGGTGCAATGCCTTTCGGGACGTCTCGTCTCGCCGGTGCTCGTCCAGTACCTGGCATCGGAGCGTCCCGATATCGCCAGCGCCGCCATTCGCGCCGCGCGGTTGAGCGATGCGCAATGGGCCGCGCTGGTGCCGTCGCTGCCGACCAGGGCACGCGGATTCCTGCGCAACCGCCGCGACCTTGGGCCGCGCACCCGCGCGCTGCTCGACCAGTTGGGGCTGTACGACACCGCGCTGCCCGATGCTGTTCGCGACGCCGCCGAACACGCGCCGCTTGCAGCCCAGCCCGCAGCCGGCGCTGCACCCGAGTTCCAGCCCGAGCCCTTGCTCGATACGGAACCCTCGATCGAGGCAGAGCCCCTGATCGAGCCAGTCACCTTGATTGACGCTGGGCCATCGCCTGAACCCGAGCCCCTGTTCGAAACGGTGACTTTGGCCCAGCCAGAGCCAGAGCCAGAGCCAGAGCCAGAAGCCCAGCCCGACACCGGTGCGCCCGCTCCAGCAGAAACCGGTGGACCGCAAAGCATCGGCGAGATCGTCAAGCGGATCGAAGCCCTGCAGGAGGTCCGCATTCGCCAGGCGATGGAGGACCGTCCGGTCGATGCCGCGCAAGGCTGGAGCCTGCTCGAAGGCGCGGTTGGCGGTGTCGCAGCGACGCCTGCCGAGACCAAGCTGGCCGAAACGGCCGGCGAAAGCGGATGGCCCGAGGGGCATCAGCACTTCCAGTTCGCCACCGGCGTCGATGGCGCGATCGCCAGCACCAAGGGCATGCTGCTGGGCATGGTGCATGGCCTCTCGCTGGCGATGCCCGCGATGTCTGGATACCGCGGCGTCGATGCAGCGGTCTCGACCGCGTTCAGTCGCCGGATGCCCATTCGCGGCGGTCGCGCCGATCTGGGCAGCGCAGCGTCACTGGCAGGCGAGTGGCGGGTCGATGCCGATCCCAGCTTCGATCGCGCGACGGGACGTTTCATCGGGTACAGCGGCACGGTGCGTCGCCCGATGCCGTGGGAAAGTGCGGGCCCGGATGCGGGTGTTGCCGGCCTGACCGGACGTGATGGCCTGCGCCAGATCGTCCACGAACTGCGTACCCCGCTCAACGCGATCATGGGTTTTTCCGAGATCATCGAGCAGCAGCTGTTCGGCCCGGTTGCCACTGAGTATCGCGAGATGGCACAGCGCATCCGCCAAGACGCGCGCCAGCTGCTCAGCGGCTTTGATGATCTTGATACCGCATTGCGGCTTGATCGTAACGCCATCGACGATCCGGCAGGGCACGTTTCGCTGGCCGATCTGGTTGATCGCCTGTCGGCCCGCATCCAGCCGCTGATCGAGTTTTCCAACGCCAGGCTGGACATGGGGCCGCAGCCGGAAGCTGCCATCATCGCCATGTCGGCGCAGGCGCTCGACCGCATCGTGCCGCGGCTGGCCGGAGCGCTGATCGGCAGCTGTGCCCCCGCAGAAACGCTGGTGCTGCAGTTTGCCACCGGCACACATGGTATCGATCTCAGCTTCAGCCGCCCGCAGTCGCTCGCCGGGCTGGACGAGGAAAGCCTGTTCGATGTCGATCGCGGCGATGCGTCGCAGCGTGATGGTGGACCTCTGCTGGGCCTGGGCTTTTGTCTGCGTCTGGTGCGCAACCTGCTGGCCAGCCATGGCGGGCAGATGACGGTGGAGCCCGATGCTCTTCGCTTGACCTTGCCCAATGCGGGGATTAGCGCAGAAGTAGCGCGTTCTTGAGCGGGAGGGGCGCTGCAGGGCCTGGCGGTGGGGAGCCGCCGGCCTGATCATTGCGACGCTGCGAGACCGAAGCGAATGACCTTTGCAAGATTGCCGGGAAAGGATGATTTCGTCCATTTCTCGCCCGATGCCGGACCACGTTACCTGGTCACGGTCGATGTCGAGGAAGAGTTTGACTGGACGCGTCCGATCAAGCGCGAGGGCTATTCGCTCGAAGCGGTCGAGGCGATCAACGACTTTCAGACGCTGTGCGAAGAATACGGCGTAACGCCTTTGTATCTCGTCGATTGGCCGGTGATTTCCGATCCGCGCGGCAAGGAGATCTACGGCCGACTGGTGCGCGAGGGCAGGGCCGAGGTCGGCATCCAGCTGCACCCCTGGGTGAACCCGCCGTTCGACGAGGAGGTCACTCAGCGCAACACCTACGCCGGCAACCTGCCCAAGGACCTCGAGCGCGCCAAATTCTACGCGCTGCGCGATGCGATCACCGAGGCGACAGGGACCCAGCCGATCGCGTATCGGGCCGGACGCTATGGCATCGGCCCGCAGACACTCAATCTGCTGCGCGAAGCGGGGGTGCGTTACGATACATCGGTGCGCGCCAATTTCGACTACAGCCAGGCCGAGGGGCCGGACTTTTCGCGCTATCCGCTCAAGCCCTATTGGCTGGATAAGGCGCTGGGCATCATCGAACTGCCGGTGACATCGGTCTATTGGGGGCTGCTGCGCCGCCAGGGTTCGCACTTTCCATTGGCGCAGATGGCGGGGCTCACGCGCTCGCTGATGGCGCGCGGGCGATTGCTGGAGAGGATTTCGCTGACGCCGGAGGGGATTTCGGTCGATGAGGTGATCCGGGGCATCGATATCGCGCTGGACGACGGCCTGCCGATCCTCAACTTCTCGTTTCACTCGCCCTCACTGAAGGCCGGCTACACCCCTTATGTCCGCAAGGACGAGGATGTCGCTGCGTTCTACGATTGGTGGCACCGGGTGCTGTCCTATCTCTCGCAACGCGGGGTCCAGCCCACCAGCATCGCCGGGATCGACGCCAGCGTCGTGCGCTGATTGCGGCGCGCGAGCGAAGGAAACCGCATCCAGCCGCTTTTCCCGCTTGCCATGTCGCCCTGCGCTGGGTAACCGCCCCTCTGGCACAGCCGGGACGGGCCTGTAGCTCAGTTGGTTAGAGCTGGCCGCTCATAACGGCTAGGTCGGGGGTTCGAGTCCCTCCGGGCCCACCAGCCCGTCTCACGCCGGACCACCAGGAGCCGGCATAGACTGGAAGACATAGGGGCCAGATGACGGCCATTGGATCGGGGAGTGGCGCAGCCTGGTAGCGCGTCTGCTTTGGGAGCAGCCCCGTTAGCCACTCATGACGTTGCAAGGTGAGTCACCAGAGCGCACAATTTGCGCTCAACTCACCGGAAAACAACGGAAGCCCTAGGCTCTAAGTGCATCGTTGTGGCGCAGGACGACTCGCCACGACATATAAGGGGAGGTCACCCTAAGGGCCACCCCAAGGCACTGGAAGTCGTATGCAACTACCCCCCCTGACTGACCTGAGAATTCGGTCACTTCAAAACACCACTGGCAAACGCGAGGAGCATCGAGACGCTGCTGAGAAGGGACTGTATCTCGTGATACAGCCGAGCGGGGCAAAGTCGTTTGTCTGGCGCTCAAAGTCCAATGGCCGCAAAATGCGTGTCGGCATCGGATCTTATCCAGCCGTCACTCTAGCAGAGGCGCGGAGTAAAGTGCGGGAGTTAGCCCGCAACAAGAGTCGTGGTATCGACCCGGTAGCCCAAAGGAAAGCAGCCCGACAGGCTGCGCGAGTCCAGTATCAGTTGGAACGAGAGCAGCTTTCCAAGCCAGCAGAGGAGCGCGGAGACAGTTTTCTTGCGCTGGCTAACGAATGGCTGCGCAGGGTTCATGATGAACCACTGCGTCGGCAGGCAGCGGAGACGCGACGATACGTGGAAAAATATCTCCAATCTTTCCACGGCAAGGTCGCGGGCACGGTCTCTCGCCAAGAGGTTGTTGCATTGGTTTCCAACATCGAGCGAATCAATGGAGCCACCACCGCACACCATGCCCTCAAAACGATCAAGGCCATTTACAATTGGGCAATCGAACGTGGTTGGTCGGGTGGGGGAACTATCATTGAGCGCAATCCTGCCGACAAGTTGCGAACGCCACGTAGCCCCCGACAGTCTGCACGAACTAGGCGTCTGTCTGATGCAGAGATAGCTGCATTCTGGGCGGCTTGCGATGCCGAAACCGGATCATACGGGAAGGCCTATCAGCTTCTGTTGCTATCAAGTCAGCGATTGATGGAAGTGCTCGGGGCACGGTGGAGTGAGTTTGATCTCGACCAGAAAATCTGGTTGATTCCTGCTGACCGGATGAAAATGGCGCGGGAGCACGCTGTTCCATTAACACAGCCGATGCTGGCGCTACTGGAGAGCCTACCTCGCATCGATGGTTGTGATCATTTGTTCCCCAATCGGCGATCTCTCGCCCGGAATATGGGGAGCGATAGTCGCGCTAAGCTGAGGATCAGTGCCCGTATGCGAAAATCGCTAGGTGAAGTGCCTCCATGGGTTTTCCATGATTTTCGTCGCACTTCTGCGACTGAATTGCAGCGGCAAGGCTTCCGGGGTGAGGTAATCGAAGCAGTCCAGAGCCGAGATGCTGTGACCGGGACGGCTGCCCATTATAACCTCTATGCCTTTTCAGAAGAAAAGCGAAAGGCGTTGGAGGCTTGGAATAACCATGTTGCAAGCCTGATTGGAAGAAATAAACCAAATAGCTAGGGCTTTAATCCGGAAATCGTCGCAAAAATACTGGCATTGCATTATGCAGGTTACTTCAAAATTGAAGGAATTTGATATGAATGAGTATTTAACGGTTTCTGAATTGGCTAGGCGTTGGAGGTGCAGTAAGGCGAAGGTGTACCGAGTTATAAAATCCGAGAGTATGCCTTATCTAAATTTTGGTAGCCGTCGATTGTTTCCTAGCAGATGCGTTTTGAAGGTGGAGGAGGGATGGATGGTCGGGCAAAAATCGATTTAACTTAGTCGGCGCTAAATTGCGTTTTTTGTCCTTAGCCTAGGATATACATATATATTCTCTTTATTTCTTAACGCGTTAGCTAGTTTTGATATAAAAAATAAGGTATATATGGTGTATATCATAGGCTAAGACGAAATTTCTTGATTTTGCGCTGACTAAAGTTGGCGGTTTTTGTGCGATGTGATAGCGTATTTGAAAAATCCGATTTTAAAGCCCCTCAGGGCATGATTGGTGTTTGGGTTGGGTCACCCTCCGGGTACTTTCAAATCGAGTCCTGAGGGGGCTTAAAACGGAATCTGGGGCATGTCTATGATGTCGTATCGTCTCGGCATGCTTTGGGCAGTATTGATTTGCTGAGTGGAGGTAGTCCACTCACTACCTCTGGACATAACGGTTGGATTAGCTAAACAACTCTCGTCGCTCCGATCTTAGTCGTGAGGAGCGCCCGCTGAACGCGGCAAAAACACAGGTCTACCGGCACACGCCGGGTGGCCTGCGAAATAAAATACCGAATGGGAATACGTAGGGGCGTGTTCCTGTGTTCGCGCCGACTAACCGCCCGGTTCGGGTGGCTGGAGAAACGTATGTATGCTGTTGGCAGGAATGTGATTGTTGTTGGCCTTGCTCTGCTCGCAACGCCGCTCAATGGCCAATCGAAGACTTCCGTCAAAGTTGCCACCGATGCCGTCCGTAATGCAACTGCTGATCCCATTGCGGTTCAATTTCGCAATGTCAGGGCACAGGGGGCAGTGATATGTGGCGAATACAACGCGAAAAATTCCTATGGGGCTTATGTCGGCTTTGATAATTTTGTGTTTGAGCCAGCGCGAAATGAAGGTTTTTTGATGAAATCCATGGCGCGAATTTCGCGAAGTGGTGTGATTGAATCTCCGGAAGGAATCATCAAGGCATTGCGCGGCGCCGGGGCAGGTCTTGACGCAAAGGCTTCCAGGCAGCAGATGGATAAAGTTACGAGCGATGCTGCTGCAATGCTTCTAAGGTGTGCATGATGCTAGCGTGTGCGTTGTTCCTGCTTCAAGTAGTTGCACCTTTGTTCATAACGCCAGATGAAATGAACGACCTTGAAGAGGTCGGGAGCATATGCCGCGCCGCTTCTGAGGCAACAATAGATGCATTTGAGTGGCAGGCGATTATTCGCGATGCCGGCTCAGTCGGTGGACTGTCGCCAGATGATCAGAATTTGCTTGTGCGGATGTGTGGCATGTATGCCGTGGCTAAGCGAGATTCTGCGCGCGAGCAGCTTGCAGAGGTGCAGCGCGAACTTGACGATATGAGCCTGGACCAAAAAGCAGTTTTGCGAGAACTGGACGAGGCTGGACGTATACCGGACTAGTCCATGCAAAATCTCGCGGCAAAGCGAACGGGCAGCAGCCAGGGGAGTTGGGGAAAGGTGGCCATTCACTAGGCGCAAAATCTCAGTCGCTGATAAACGTGATACGGAGCCTTTAACTGGACTTGGCAAGGCTTCGTATCAGTGGCACGTAGAGCTCTGCGCGGAATACGTAAGGCGGTCATGCCGTCATTATGATTGAAACGATCATTGAATTTGTCGTCGCATCTTGCTTTGATAGAAAAACCACAAGAGGGGTGTCAGGATGGCGAGTGCAATTGGCCTACGCGGTTATTTGATTACGGCGCATAAGAAGGGCGAACGCGCAATGATTCCGTTTAGCTCAACGGAACTCAATATTACCCCGCCCAAATTTTTCACAAAATTTGTCGCTGATCATGATGAGGCTGTCCAGCACGCTGAAAAAGAGCGTAGCTGGTATTTTGAAGAACGCGATGAAGATGGAAAAGGAAACAGCAAGGGCTATACGCATTATGGCACCTTTGGTTTTGAAAGCGATTTCGTAAATAGCAAGACAAAAACAAAAAAATACCGACGTGAAATCGACGACACGGAAGAAATACCACTTTTTTATGAGTTTTGGTGGCCTGATAATAAGAATTTTTGTTTCGCGGCGTTCCAGTCGTTTCAAGGTCGGTCCTGCATCGGCTTGGTGATGGAGCAAGCGAAAGATGAGTTTGCAGCAAGAAATCCAGGGTATGTTTTGAAATATCAAAAGCTGATACCGAGTGAGGGAAGCGGCCTGTATAGTAAAGCACCCGTTAAACGGCTTCGTCTGATCAAGCGTAACGCTCCGCAAGACGTAACTGATCGCTATTTAGGCAGGCGGGTTCCTGATACCGTCAATTTTGAAGTGCGGTTATCTACAAACCGCAACAAAATTCTCGGAACATTCAAAGAAGTTACGGGCGCACTGAGAAAAAGTGACGCTGGACTTGTTTTGCATGACGGTATCGAATTTTCAGAAGTGTATGCCGATGTAAAGATTGGTGGCAAATTCCGGCCGGTTGGAGTCTTTGGGAGTGATACCAACGCTGGCGTTATCGATATAACGCAAGATATAAAACGCGGGCCAGATGGTCACCCTACTTATGAATCACTAGTTATTCAATGCGACAAGATACTGTTGGATTTCTTAGAAATCGTGAATAATAAACAAACATGAAAATCAATATAATCTCCATCGTTCGGGATCATTGCGAAACCCTTTACGACAGCCGAAGCAATCGCGCTTCATTGGCTGATGTTTTTTTATTTTACGGATGCCCAATGGTTGCGGCGGCTGTTTCTTATTATTTTAACCTAACGCTGAAAACCGATGCATATAACATATCAATTACGTTCTTCGGAATTTTCATTGCCTTAATACTGAACATCCAGGTGGCAATGTTTTCAATTTTTCAGCGCAAATGGGAAGTGCCAACGGACAAGCGTGTTGCGATGTCGATGGCTCAAACTCTTGCTGACCGAAAAAAACTATTGATAGAATTGAATGCCAATCTGTCCTACCTTATTCTTGTTTGCTGTTCTGCTTTGGTGGTGTCGTTAGTTTCATTTATAAAGTCTTATGATAAGGGATTGATCCCTGCTCTCGTGGTTTTTCTATATGCTCATTTCTTGTTGACGCTGTTGATGGTTGTCAAACGCTCTCATGCGCTTTTCCACAAGGAATATCGAGATAGCCCCGATTGAGTGGATTGCGGTCAGTCTTCTGCAACTCTAGCGGATACGTCCAATTTCAGACCGTTCGCACCGTCTATGGTACTTGCTTAAGTCTCACTATTCGCTTTGGGGGGAGGTAGCATTCCACGCTGTAGCAGTTCATGATGGGGAATGGTTGAGCCGTCCCAGGAATCGAGGCGAAAGCCGCAAACATCGCAGTCCGCATGATCCTTGTCCCGCATGGTCACGCGAGAATAGGTGACTGCATAAATCGATCCGCAGTGGCCACAGGTCATTTTCTCAGACATGCCCACAAGTGTAGGTTGACCGTGAGTTTGGAAAAACCAAAAAATCAGAAATTTTGCTGGGCATAGAGAGGGAGGGGTAATGTCGCTTTTAGCATGACCTGCGCTGAAAAGCCTGCTACCCTTATTGACCAGGTCATAAAGCTTGTAACGCCTAGGCTAGCAGGTAATTTTTCATCGACCCATTCACATTGCGCTAGCAATGTTAGCTCGGCCCCCCTAAGGGACACCCTCGACAGCTTGCACCTCGGCTATGGCTTTCCAGAAAAGCTATTGGTGGTTGTTAAGTTGTTGATTTAACATGAAACTGCTTAGAGTCGGGGAGTGGCGCAGCCTGGTAGCGCGTCTGCTTTGGGAGCAGAGGGTCGCAGGTTCGAATCCTGTCTCCCCGACCACATTATCTTCATCGATCTGGCGATGCAGCCTGTCGCCATGGGCTGATGGCTCTGTGCAAGCACTCCCACACCACAACATTCAACACCACCACATTACTCCGCTGCCACACAGGCTGCTCGCGCCTCATTTCGTCAGCATGTCAGGCTCGCGTCAGCCACGGATGGCAAACCCGGTCGCATAGGAGGCTATCATGGCTCATGCGACTCGATCTGTTGGTGCTACCATCCGCGTCTGGGATGTTCCGGTCAGGCTCTTTCACTGGTCGCTGGTTGTCGCGATCGCGCTTGCCTTCGTATCGTCCGAGGAAGACAGCCCGCTTGCTGCCTGGCACATGGTCGCCGGGTGGGTCGCTGCGGTGCTGATCGGTTTTCGGCTGTGCTGGGGCTTCATCGGCAATGCTCAGGCGCGGTTCGCGAACTTCGTGAAGCCGGCCGCAGTGTTCCCCCATTTGCGCGAGCTGATCGCCGGGCGACCGGAGCGCTCGATAGGGCACAATCCCTTGGGCGGGCTTGCCGTGCTGGCGCTGCTGGCGGGTACGGCGGCGGTGACCTGGACGGGTATCCGGATGACCTCTGGCGGAGGCAGCGAGGACCTGCACGAGATTCTCGCCTTTTCGTTGCTGGGGCTGATCGTCGTGCATATCGTTGGCGTCGTGGTGATGTCGTTGCTGACGCACGACAATCTGGCCCAGGCGATGGTAACCGGCCGCAAAGCCGCGCACGGAGGGCAGTTGCCGGTGGCACCGCGCAGATTTCGTATGCTGGCCCATCTGGGCGGGGTAGCGATTGTCGGCCTGTTGGTGCTGGGCGTGATCCGCTATGATGCAGGGGCGTTCATCCCCGGATCGCGCGAGGAGGCTGAACATGCAGAGCAGCACGCCGCGCTGGGCGGCCCGGTGCTGGAGGCCAACGATGACGATTGAACAGGGACATGCGCCTTGCGCCTGCTGATCATCGAAGACAACGACCGGCTGGCGGGACTGCTCGCCGAGGGACTGGGGCGACGCGGATTCATCTGCGACACCGCGCCTGATCTTGCGACGGCGGAGGACTGCCTTGCCGGGGCCAGCTTCGACGCCGTCATCCTCGATCTGGGCCTGCCGGACGGAGACGGGCTGGCGTGGCTCCAGCATCAGCGCAGCCTGCGCCAGCTGGTGCCCGCATTGATGCTGACCGCACGCGGCGGGCTTGAGGACCGAATCGCCGGTCTCGATGCCGGGGCGGACGATTATCTGGTCAAGCCGGTGGATATCGAAGAGCTGGCGGCGCGGGTCAGGGCCTTGCTGCGAAGGCCCGGCCCGCGCGCCATCAATGCGCTGGAAAGCGGGTCGCTGCGCTTCGATCCGGTGACGCGAGAGGCGCGACTGGATGGCCGCGTCATCGATCTGTCGCGGCGGGAGGCCGATCTGCTCGAGCTGCTGATGCGGCGGCTGGGCAGCGTCGTGGTGCGCGCTGCCATCGAGAACGCGCTCTACAGCTTCAACGAGCCGGTCACTCCCAATGCCGTCGAAGCCATTGTCTCGCGGCTGCGGCGCAAGCTGGAAGAGGCGGGGCTGGCCGGGCAGCTGCACACCGTGCGTGGTGTCGGCTACATGCTGCGGAGCGGGTGAGTGAACCAGGCCATGCCTTCCATCTTCCGGTCGCTGGCGCGCGGGCTTGCGCTGGTCGTCAGCGGCGGCACCATTCTGCTGCTGGCGGCGGTGTTGCTGGAATACTGGAGCAGCTTTGCCGCGATGCCCGCGCCCGATGCCTTGCGCGCAGCGCTGCGCGAGATGGCCGAGCACGTCGTGCTTCCGGTGCTGGCGCTCGCCATCCCGATGATGCTGGCGATCCATTTCGTGATGCGCCGCGCCCTGCAGCCATTGTCGGACGCGACCGAACGGCTGAATGCCGTGTCCGGTCAGGATCGCAATATCCGCGTCGACGATGCGCATCTGCCCGCCGAAATCCTGCCCTTTACCACCGCGGTCAACACACTGCTGGGGCGGCTGGAACAATCCGCAGCGCACCAGGAGGCATTTGCTGCCGATGTTGCGCATGAACTGCGCACGCCATTGGCAGCGATGATGCTGGAGCTGGACGGCATGAAGGGGCCTGAGGCTGCGCGGCTGAAGGGCGACGTCGCAGCGATGCGGCGGCTCATCGATCAGCTGATGCTGCTGGCGCAGATGGATGCGCAACAGGCCGCACTCACGGCGACCGATGATGTCGATCTGGCCGAGCTTGCCAGCGATGTGATCGCCCGAATTGCGCCCGGCGTGATTGCCTCGGGCCGGATGATCGAGCTTGTCTGCGACACGCTGCCACCGCTGGTGCGCGGCCGACGCGAGGCCATCGGTGCAGCGTTGCGCAACCTGATCGACAATGCGGTGCGTGTGACGCCGCCTGCAGGAACCGTGCGGGTGATGCTGGACGGCAGCCCTGCCATCCGTGTTGCCGATGGGGGGCCCGGCCTGTCATCCGATCAGCTCGACCGGCTGGTGCAGCGTTCGGCCCGTGCCGACCATGCCAGCCCCGACGGGGCGGGCCTTGGCCTTGCCATCGTCCACCGCATCATGGAGGTGCATGGCGGCACCATCCGCACCGACCCTGGACGCAGCAGCCTTATCCTCGATTTTTGCCCATAACTGGCTGCCGTCAGGCGGTTGTCAGCTTTGTCCGGCACCAGCGATGCCATGGACAGGGCAAAGATCATTTTCGGGGGCATGGCGGCGCTGGCGATTGTCGGCGCGGTCGCAGGGTATCAGTTTTTGGGCGGGTCGGATCAGCCCGATGATGCGGGCGCAGAGGCTGCCGGATCACAGGCAGCGCCCGGAGTGCTCAGCGTGCAGCAAGTGCAGCGGCTGGGCATTCGCACCGTATCTGCCAGGGTAGCGGCAGACATTCCTCTGGGAACCGTCTCCGGCGCGATAACGCTGCCGCCCGAAGCGCAGGTCGCGGTCACGGCCCCGTTCGATGGGGCGATCATCCGGCTGCACGTCATCCAGGGCCAGCAGGTTTCGGCGGGCCAGGCGCTGGCCACGGTGAAAAGCCGCGAGCCGGTGCAATATGGTGCGGAGCTGGCGCGCGCCGAGGCCAGGCTGGGCCTGGCCGAAGCGAGTGCTGCACGCACGCGGCAGCTGGTGCAGGAAGGGATCATTGCCGGGGCACGGGCTGACGAGATGAACGCCCAGATCCGCGTCGCGCGGATCGATGTCGCAGAAAACGCCCGTATCCTGCGCCAGGCAGGGGCAAACCCGGCAGGCGAGGTCACGCTGCGCGCGCCGATCGGCGGACGCGTCGCCGCGATGACGGCGCAGGTCGGCGGGCCGGTGATGGCCACGTCCGCCCCGTTCGTGATCGAGAACAGCGCAGCGTTCACGCTCGACCTGCAATTGCCCGAGCGGCTGGCGGGCAAGGTGCGCCCCGGCATGCGCATCCTTGTGCCTGCATCGGGGGCGATGGCCGAATTCAGCGGCACGATCGTGTCGGTCGGTGCCTCGCTCGATCCGGTGACCCGGTCGATCATCGCCAAGGCGCGGATCGATGGCGCGCCGCCCCTGGTGGCCGGCAAATCGGTGATGGTCGTGATCGTTGGCGATGGCGCTCAAACCGGCGTCAGCGTGCCGTCCGGCGCGGTGACCCGGATCGACGGCAAGCCGCACGTGTTGGTGCGCACAGGCAAGAGTTTCGTCCCGCGCGCGGTGGTCACCGCAGGGCAGTCGGGCGATCTGACGATCCTGTCCGATGGTCTGAAGCCGGGGGACACCGTCGCCGTCTCGGGTCTGAGCGAACTCAAGATGCTGCTGGCGGGGAACTGACCGCGATGTTGCGCAAACTCGTCGAAGCCTCGCTGAATTTCCGGCTGGTCGTCGCCGGGCTGGCGATCGCGCTCGCAGCGATCGGAGCCTGGTCGTTCGCCAACCTGCCGATCGATGCCTTTCCCGATATCAGCTCGACCCAGGTCAAGATCATCCTCAAGGCCCCCGGCATGACGCCCGAAGAGGTGGAAAGCCGGGTCATCACGCCGATCGAGATGGAGATGCTGGGCATCCCCCGGCAGACGGTCCTGCGTTCGGTCGCCAAATATGCGATCGCCGATATCACCATCGATTTTGCCGACGGCACCGACATCTACTGGGCGCGAAGCCAGGTCGCCGAGCGGCTGGCCAATGCCACCGCCGACCTGCCCGCGACGGTCGAAGGCGGGATGGCACCGATTTCGACGCCCTTGTCCGACATGTTCATGTTCACCATCGAAGGGCCGTTGTCGCTGACCGAGAAACGGCGGCTGCTCGACTGGACGTTGCGGCCTGCGCTCCGCACGGTGCCGGGCGTGGCCGATGTCAACGCGCTGGGCGGCATGGTCGAAACCTATGAAGTTCAGCCTGATCCAGCAGCGCTCGCCGCCGCCAGTCTGACCATCGACGACCTCAGGACGGCGATCGAAGCCAGCAATCGCAATGATGGCGCGGGCCGGCTGAGCGTCGCGGAAGAGGCACTGATCGTGCGTTCGGTCGGAGCGATCGCCTCGCTCGACGATCTGGCCTCGGTGGTGGTGCGCAGCGCAGGCGGCGGCGTGGTGCGCGTCGGCGACGTCGCCACGGTGCGGATGGGCAGCCTCACCCGCTATGGCGCGGTGACCAAGAATGGCCAGGGTGAAGCGGTGCAGGGCCTGGTCATCGGCCTGCGCGGCGCGGATGCGAGCAAGATCGTGGCCGGGATCAAGCAGCGGCTGGCCGAATTGCAACCGACACTGCCGCCTGGCGTCACGGTAGCGACGTTCTACGACCGGTCGGACCTGATCGGCCGCGCCGTCGGCACGGTGGAAAAGGCGTTGCTGGAGGCGACGATCCTCGTCGTCATCCTGCTGCTGCTGTTCCTGGGCGATGTGCGCGCTTCGGTCATCGTCGCTGTCGCCCTGCCGATGGCGGCGCTGATGACCTTCATCTGGATGCGCGCGATCGGCCTGACCGCCAATCTGATGAGCCTGGGGGGCCTTGCCATCGCGGTCGGCATGCTGGTGGATGGTGCCGTCGTGGTCGTCGAGAATGTTGTCGAACGATTGTCCGACGCGAAGCATCGCAGCGCCAGCAAGCTCAACTGCGTGCTTGTCGCGACATCGGAGGTCGCAACTCCGGTGGCATCGGGCATGGCGATCATCGCCCTGGTCTTTCTGCCGTTGCTGACGCTCGAGGGGCTGGAGGGCAAGCTGTTCGCGCCGGTGGCGATGACCATCGTGCTGGCCTTGCTGTCGGCATTGATCCTGGCCCTGACCCTGGTGCCGGTGCTGGCCTATTACGGCCTCAGGCGCAGCGAAGCGCAGCACGAACCCGCACTGATGCGCTGGATGACCCCGCGCTATGCGCGGTTGCTCGACGCGTCGTTTGTGCATCCACGCCGGGTGTTCGCAGCGGCAGGCGCGGCGCTGCTGCTGGCAGCAGGGGCCTATGCGGTCACCGGCAAGACCTTCCTTCCCACGATGGATGAAGGCTCGATCATCGTGCAGCTGACCAAGCTGCCCAGCATCGGCCTCGGCCACAGCACGGCAGGGGACATGAAGGTGCAAAAGGCGCTGCTCGCCGATGTGCCCGAGATCGAGGCGGTGATCGCGCGGGTGGGCAGCGACGAGCTGGGCCTCGACCCGATGAGCCCCAACGAGACCGACAGTTTCCTCCAGCTCAAGCCGCGCGACGAATGGCGCCGGGCCGACAAGGCCTGGCTGACCGACCAGATCCGCGCCGTGATGCACGATTTTCCCGGTATCGAGCCGACCTTCACCCAGCCGATCGAGATGCGCATTTCGGAAATGCTGACCGGCGCGCGCGGCGATCTGGTGATCAAGCTGTTCGGCCCCGATATCAACGAGCTTTCGCGGCTGGCGGGCGAGATCCAGGGGCGGCTCGAGAAGATCGAAGGCACCACCGAGGCGATGACCGTGGCCAATGACACCGTGGATTACCTTCAGCTCGACATGGACCGCGTTGCGGCCGGGCGCGCCGGGATGCCGGTTGACCTGCTCCAGGACATGATGCGCGCCAATGTCGAGGGCATCCGCGCCGGGACGGTCACCGAAAACGGACGCCGGGTTCCGGTGATGATCAAGGGGATCGGTGGCGATGGCATGGACCCTGCGGCATTTGCCGACCAGATTTATCGCGCGCCCTCGGGCCAGCTCGTCCGCGCCAGCGACGTCGCGCAGATCCGCCAGGTCGCCGGTCCCGTGAAGCTGGAGCATGAAAACGGGTCGCGCTACGCGATGGTGCAGGCCTTTGTCGGTGGGCGCGATCTGGTCAGCTATGTCGATGCCGCCAAGCGCGACATCGAAGCCAATGTGGATCTGCCGCAGGGCTATCGGCTGGTCTGGGGCGGCCAGTTCGAGAACCAGCAGCGCGCCTCGGCCCGGCTGATGGTGGTGCTGCCGATCTCGCTCGTGCTCATCTTTCTGGTGCTGTTCGCTACGCTTTCCTCGGTGCGCGCTGCCCTGCTCATCCTGGCCAACATTCCGTTCGCGATGGTGGGCGGCATGGTCTCGCTGGCGCTGGCGGGCGAGTATCTTTCGGTCCCGGCCTCGGTCGGGTTCATCGCGCTGCTCGGCATCGCGGTGCTCAACGGGCTCGTGATGGTGACCTGCTTCCGCCAGCTGCGCGAGGACGGGCTGAGCCTTGAGCAGGCGGTGAGACAGGGCGCGGTGCGACGATTGCGCCCGGTGATGATGACCGCAACCATCGCCGCCTTCGGTCTGGTGCCGTTGCTGTTTGCGACCGGGCCGGGCTCCGAAATCCAGCGGCCGCTTGCCATCGTGGTGATCGGCGGGCTGGTGAGCGCGACGATGCTGACGCTGATCCTGCTGCCGATCCTGTATGAACGCTTTGGCGAAAGCCGGGCCGAGCGCGCGGCGGGCAACCGCGATGCAGCGGCGGGAGAGGCAGCATGATGGCCCGGTTTCCCTTGATCTCCGTCCTGCTTCCCACATTGGCCGCCGCCGTGCTGGCCAGCGCGTCTGCTGCGCTGGGCCAGCCCGGCCTGCCGCCCGAGCTGCAGGTGCGCGCGGCGCTGGACGAGCACCCCTTGGTGCGTGCGGCCATTGCCCGCGTGCAAGCGGCGCGTGCCGATGATGAAGCGCTGCGCGTGGGGCCGCACGAGTTTTCGCTGACCACCAGCGTCATCCAGCGCACGGTCGATCGCGATGGGCGCTATGCCGAATTCGACACCGCGTTGAGCCGCCCGATCCGACTGCCCGGCAAGGCGCGGCTCGACCGACAGGCGGGGGCATCGGGCATCGAGGCGGCACAAAACCGGATGGAGGATGCAAGGCACCAGGCGGCGTTGCTGCTGGCCGACTATTGGTGGGACTGGCTGGGCGCGTCTGCCGAGGAGCAAATCGACCGTCAGGCGACCGAAAATCTGGAGCGCTCCCTGTCGAGCATCCGCCGCCGGGCTGAGCAGCGCGATGCCGCGCCGATGGAGGTCGATCAGGCGGAGGCGGCGTTGAGTGTGGCGCGGTTGCAGGTCCAGCAGTCAGCCGGGCGCGCGGCCATCGCCAAGGCACGGTTGCAGGCCCAGTTTCCGGGCCTGGTCCTGCCCAGCGCGCCCGGTGATCTGCCTCTGCCCGAACTGCCGCAGGCAAGCCTGGCCGAGTTGCGCCGCCTCGTCATCGAGCGCAGCCATGAGGTTGGCGCGGCCAAGGCAGAGGCAGACCGGCTGCAGGCTCTGGCCGACCGCGCTGGTCGTGATCGGATCGCCGATCCCAGCATCGGCGTGCGCGCATTCAGCGAACGCGGCGGGGCAGAAACGGGTCTGGGTCTGATCGCCACCATCCCGTTGGGAGGGCGTCATCGCAGCGCCCTGGCCGATCGCGCCAGTGGCGAGGCTGCTGCTGCCGCCGCCGAGGCGACTGCAGTCGGGTTTGACGTGCAGGAAATGGCCGATACCGATGTCGTCAGCGCGGACACCGCCTGGCAAGCCTGGCTGCGCAGCCGCGATGGCGCCAAAGCCCAGGTCGCTGCCGTGTTGAAGATGCGCAAGGGCTATGATCTCGGCGCCATCGACCTTGCCGATCTGTTGCTGTCCGAGCGGCAGACGCAGGACATGTTCCGGTCCGAGGTACAGGCCCGCACCGCCGCCTTGCGAGCCATCACGCGCATTTTGATCGACAGTCACAGTATCTGGATCGGCGATGATCTATAAGCAGGCATGGTCTTTCCATCAGCCCAAGGGAAAACCCCATGCCAAAGACGAAAATGCATTCCGAAAGCCACCAGATATCGCGGATCGGGTGGCTTCGCGCCGCTGTCCTGGGCGCGAATGACGGGATCGTTTCCACCGCAAGCCTTGTCGTTGGCGTAGCGGCATCTGGCGCGGATCGCCAGGCGCTGCTGGTTGCAGGGGCAGCTGGTCTGGTCGCTGGCGCGATGTCGATGGCTGCGGGAGAATATGTCTCGGTCAGCAGCCAGTCGGATACCGAGGCCGCCGATCTGGCGCGGGAGCGTGCCGAGCTGGCCAGCGATCCCGAGCACGAGCAGGCCGAACTGGCCGCGATTTATGTCGGGCGCGGTGTCGAGCCTGCGGTCGCCGATATCGTGGCCGCTCAGATGATGGCGCACGACGCCTTGGGCAGCCATGCCCGCGATGAACTGCACATCAACGCGAGCACAGCGGCCCAGCCGCTGCAGGCCGCCGTTGCATCGGCCCTGACATTCACGCTGGGCGCGGCGCTGCCGCTCGTGCTGGCGGCCGTGCTGCCGATGGGGTGGCTGGTAATCGGCGAGGCGGGCGGGTCGATCCTGTTCCTTGCGCTGCTGGGCGCGGTGAGTGCGCGCGCCGGGGGCGCGGCCATCGCCAGGCCGGTGGCCCGTGTCGTCTTCTGGGGCGTGCTGGCAATGGCGCTGACCGCAGGTATCGGCAGGCTGGTGGGCACCGCGCTATAGCTGCGGACACTCGGCCAGCGCTGTCTTTGCTGCAGGCGGCCTGCGGACCTGGCAGGGTCAATGCGCGTCATTCTGGCGGCAGCGCCGACCCTGCGTCGATCTGGGCCATCAACCATTCGCGAAAGCGGCGCATGGGCTCGTGCTCGGGGCGGGATATCAGGCGGGTGAGCCAATAGCGCCCGACATCGATGGTGGCAGCGAACGGCTGAACGAGCTGCTCTGACGCGAGTTCGCGCGCGAACATCGCAGGCGGCACCAGCGCAACGCCAAGCCCGGCAGTGGCGGCCGAGACCATCAACGCCGAGCTGTCGAACACAGGCCCGCGCAGCACCGGCACCGGAACGCCCGCCGCTGCAAACCACAGGGCCCATTCGTCGGGCCGGTACGAGCGTAGCAACGACTCATGAACAAGATCGGCGGGGCCGGTGAGTCGTTCGGCGATGGCGGGGGCGCAGACCGGAGCCATCGGCGCTGCGAGCAACGGATCGGCATGCGTGCCGTGCCACGCGCCATTGCCAAAGCGGATGGCGAAATCCAGCGCTTCGCCGGCAAGGTCCACCCGGTTGTTGTTGGTCGATATCCGCAGGTCGATCGCGGGATGCGCGCGATTGAACGCTTCGATCCGCGGCAGCAGCCAGCCCGTCGCGAAGGTTCCGACGACGCCCACCTTCAGGGTCTCGCGAAAGCGACCATCGGCATATTGATCGAGCGTTGCACCCACGCGGTCGAAGGCGTCGGCCAGCACCGGAACCAGCGCATGGCCCTCTTCGGTGAGCGCCAGTCCGCGGGGCAGGCGGTGGAACAGCCGGGTGCCCAGCCGGTGTTCAAGCTGTGCCACCTGATGGCTGACCGCGCCCTGTGTGACGCACAGTTCGATCGCGGCTCGGGTGAAATTGAGGTGGCGCGCTGCTGCCTCGAAGGCACGAAGCGCATTAAGCGGGAGTTGGGCGCGGTCCATGGCTTAGCATGAGCTTTGCTCATGGCTTTGTCGAGAAATGATCCATTGTCGCATGCGCAGTCGGGGGGCATTCCAGCCGTGAAGGGAGACAGACATGATCGTCATGACGACTATCGCAGCTTGGCTGATGGGGGCTGCAAGCGTTGCCGCACCGAACGCAGAGGATCCATTGACGCGTCCGATGGCTTTGGAAAGGGCCGATGAATGGCTCGCACCAGCGCCGCCGGAGAAGATTTTCGGGACGAGTTACCTCGTCGGGTTCGGCGGGCTCAGCGTGGTGCTGATCGACACAGGCGCCGGGCTGGTGCTGATCGATGGCGCGCTGCCCCAGGCCGCGCCGATGATCCTGGACAATGTCCGCAAACTGGGTTTCGACCCCAAAGACATCAAATTTATTCTGAGCACCGAACCGCATTATGATCACAGTGGCGGCATTGCTGCGCTGGCACGCGATACCGGGGCGACCGTGCTGGCCAGCGCGCGCGGGGCCGAGGGGCTCCGCGCCGGTGCGCATGCCAAGGATGATCCGCAAGCCGCTTATGGTGGCAGTTGGCCCCGCGTCACGCGAATTCGCGTGGTGCGCGACGGACAGGTGATCCGCCTTGGCAAAACCGCGATCACCGCGCACGCGACGCCCGGCCATACCATGGGCAGCATGAGCTGGAGCTGGAAGGCGTGCGAGCAACAGGCGTGCAAGGCAATCCTCTTCGCATCGAGCCTCAACCCGGTCTCGTCCGACGATTATCGCTACAGCGCGCCCGCCAGCGCTCCCATCGTCAAGGGCTTTGCGGCCAGCCACAAGCGCATGGCGGGCCTGGCATGCGATATCCTGATCGCCGCGCACCCCGACAATGCAGGTGAAGGGCGCTACAGCAGCGCGCCGGGAGCCTGTCGCGCCTATGCCGATCGGTCCCGCAAGCGCCTCGCCGACCGATTGGCCCGCGAGCGCGCAGAGACCGCCCGTTAGGCTGGTCTTGCCCGGTTTGCGTAGTGGCAAGCCCGGTTGACCGGGACGCAATCGCGCAGCAGCCAGCAAAGGGCGGCACGGGTCAGGGTGCCGCCCTTCGGCTTTGGCGGGACTTTCCGGCTTCGGTGCTATTTCGCCTTGGCCGCCGTCGCCTCGATCTCGATCAGGAACTGCGGCCCGGCAAGCGCAGCCACCTGGACCGTCGAGCGCGCGACGAGGTTGGGGTTTGCCGCCGTGCCGAAGAATTCGCGATAGCCCGCGTTGAATCCGGCAAAGTCCATCTTGCCGCCCAATTTGGGGTCGCCCACGACAAACACGGTCAGCTTGACCACATCGGACATGGCATAGCCCTGCTTGGCCAGCGCCGCCTCGATCTTCCTGAAGGTGCTGACTGTCTGGGTCTTGGTGTCGCCATAGGCTTCGATGCCCTCGGTCTTGGCGGGGTCGATCGGGCTGGCAAGCTGCCCGCTGAGCATCAGAACTTCCGCGCCAGGCGGAATGGTCACACCGCTCAGGATGATCGCAGGTGGCGGGTTGGTATGGCGGACGATCGATTGGGCATGCGCCACGCCCAGTGACAGGGCGGCAGCAACGGTGGTCAGCACGAGATGTCGGATCAAGGAATCTTCCTTTCGCAGGCTAAGATGATGGGCCCCGGCGCCGGCAGGCGCGCCGGGGCGGGGAGAGGCGGCTCAGAAACTCACGCTGCCCCGAACGTACCAGAATCCGCCGGCCCAGCCGAGAGGCGATGTGTCGGGATAGAAGGATCCGTTGGCTGCACCCCCGGTTTGCGGATAGATGTTGCGTGTTTCGCGCTCGGGGTAATTGTCGAAGATGTTCTGGCCTCCCACGGCGATGCGATATTTCTCCTCGAACGTGACCCCAATTTCGAGATCGCCCCACACTTCGGCAGAAAAGGTCTTGGGCCAGGGGTTGGGGTAAAGCGAGGCAAAGGCCGGGTCGAAGCCGGTCGCCGGGGCGAAATAGGTGGTGAAGCTGCTGGCATAATTGACCCGCGCGGTGACATCAAACATGCCGCTGGTGAAGGTTTCTGACAGCACCGCGCGCCAGCGTGGCAGCGATTCCTCGATATTGCCTTCGCGCACCCGGTCGATCAGCGGTCGCGCGGTGCCACCGATCGCGGCGGACGGGGTGACCGAGCGGATATCGGTGACTTTCGACTTGTTCCAGTTGACCGCCAGGCTGGTGTTGAAGCTGCCCATTCCGGTGGTGGCACGATGGGTCAGCACCGCGTCTACCCCTTGTGTGCGGGTGGCAAAGCCATTGGTGAAGAAGTTGATCTGGCCCAGATCGAGCGCGTTGGCGACACCCAGGCCCAGCAACGCGGTGCGATTGGCGGCCGTCACGTTGAAATTGCCGGTAATGCCGATCCGGTCCTTCACCTTGATGTTGTAATAATCGAGCGTGAAGGTGAAGCCGCCCCCCGGAGTCAGCACCAGGCCGCCGGAAAAGCTGGTCGACTTTTCGGGGGTCAGCGCTGACGATCCGTACGCGATGCCGACAATGCTGTCCGGCCGTACCGTGGCGACCGCGACCGGTACCGGGCTGCCATTGGGGAATGCGGTCTGCACGTTCTGGGTGAATTGCTGGCCAGGCGTCGGCGCGCGGAAACCGGTGTTGAAGTTGCCGCGCACCGCTATCGCGTCCGATGCGGCCCAGCGCGCCGAAATCTTGCCGTTCACCGTGTCGCCGAAATCGGTAAACCGGTCATAGCGCAGCGCGCCTGACAGCGTCACGCTTTCCAGCACATCGGCTTCCAGGTCGAGATAGGCCGAAATGCTGTTGCGCCCGCCTGATGTCACCGAATCCGGGCCAAAGCCTGGAAAGCCGTTCGCGCCCACCGGCTTGGTCGACAGGAAGGTGGTGCCGTTGGCGCGTTGCACCGTCTGCGCCGCGAACGGTCCGGTCAGCCACGAGGCCCGATCGCCCAGGCCCACCTCGTAGCTTTCGCGCCGGAATTCGACCCCGCCTGCGATGTTCAACGTGCTGGCCAGGCCCAGTTCGACCGGGTAGCTCAGGTCGAGATTGAGGTTGGTTTCGGTTTGCACCAGCTTGCCGAGATAGAAGCTGGTCGGGCTGTCGGGGCCCATCGAGGGGTTGAGCGTGTTGCTCATGAAATAGCGAATCTTGTTGGTGCCCGATGCCGCCGACAGGTCATAGCGCAGGCCGCCGTTGGTTTCCCCCTTGTAGCCGCCGACGATCGAGAAATCCTCGTTCTCGGCCTCGAAGAATGGCGTGAAGCCATTGGGGAAGATCTCACTAGCCTCGAAGGTGCGACCGGTTTCGCTGAAATTGCCGTTGGGCAGGCGGTCGAGATAGGTGGTGTTGATCGACTTGCCCAGCGCGCCGGTATTGCCGAAGCCCGGCCCGCGACCGGTGATCGGTGTGGCGGTCACGCCGATCGGGCGGCGATAGTTGAAGTCATTGCCCTGGCGCTGCGTGCCCCAGTTGCCGAACAGGTAAAGCTCGTCCTTGTCGCCCAGCGGCAGCGAGGCATTCCATACCAGCCGATAGGCCCGGTTTTCAGGCTGACCCAGCCGGTTGCCGTTGGGAATATCGGGCGTGATCCCGGCCGCGACCAACGGCGCGATTTCAGGGCGGGGCGAGGAACGGTCAAAGACATTCTGGTCGATGAACTCGCCCGTGACGTTGAAATAGCCGCCGTCGCTGCCCAGCTTGCTGCCCCAGATCGCCGAGACCTGGGTGTCCTGGCCGTCGCCCTGATAGGTCTGGCCATAGCGCACCTGCATGTCGAGCCCGCTGTCCTTGGTGCTCAGCCCCAGATTGATCACGCCGGCAATGGCGTCCGATCCGTACAGTGCGGATGCACCATCGCGCAGCACCTCGATGCGGCCGAGCGCCTGACCCGGAATCTGCGACAGATCGGGGCCCTGCGAGCCTTGCGCCAGCTGGCCACCGGCGACCTGGACCAGCGCGGAACGGTGCATGCGCTTGCCGTTGATCAGGACCAGGATCTGATCCGGCGGAAGGCCGCGCAACGTTGGCGGTCGGACAAAGGCGGACGCGTCGCCCAGCAGGTTGCGTTGCTGATTGAACGAGGGAACGAGCGTCTGCAGGATCGTCTGCAATTGCGGGCTTGGCTGGGTCTTGAGGTCGTCTGAAGTGAAGACATCGATCGGTACCGAAGATTCGATGACCGTCCGGTCGGTTCGCCGTGTTCCGGTGACGACGATATCGGCCCTTTCGGGGGTTTCGTCATCCTGTGCTTCTGCTGCCTGGACATCGGCACCGACATCGTCGGCGGCGCTGGCCGCCCATGCCGTGTGCGAAGACGCCAGCAGGGCCACGACCATCGCGGCCCTGGAAATGCTCCCGTTCATGTTCATCTAAAGCCCCCTTTGTTGTGAAGTCGAGCTTTCAGATCATCCTCTCTCGTTACCCTGATTACGTTGGTCATCGTCATCGAAGCATGGTGACGCCGCACCGCAATGTGGCTTCGACAACGATTGCATGATTAGGCCTGGAAAATACTGTTCGTGCCGGCTTCCTGCTCACCTAGGGCGCGGAGCGACCTGTGCATCGGCACGAAGCGCACTTCGACGCCGTCATAAACCTGTGTGATCGGACTTCCCGGCAGATAGCCGTGCGTGGCATAGAACGGCACGCCAGGAAGCGTCGCCATCAGTTCGGCCTGGGAAAAACCCGCCGCGCGCGCAGCCTCCTCGCAGGCCGTGAGCAGCGCCGTGCCGATGCCCCGCCGCGCGAATTCGGGTGCGATGAAGAACGCCCGGATCTTGGCGGGTGCGGTAGCAGGATCGACATAGCCCGACTGGCGGCCCGAGAACCGGTCCGATCCGAACAGCGTCGCCCGCCGGCTCCAGCCGCCACAGCCGGCAATCTGGCCATCGATGTCGACCAGCAGATAGGTGCCATCGGCGATCAGCTCGCTATCGATGCCGAAGACATGGGCAATCGCCGCTTCCGTCTGCGCCGCGTCATAATAGCCTGCACTCAGTTGGCGTGCCGAAGCTGCGATCACGCGATCGAGCGTGGGCACATCCTCGGGCCGGGCGGGGCGAATGATCATGCAGCCGCAGCCCTTGGCGAGCGTTCCGTCACGCTGCGCTCGGCCATCTGGCGGACGATCGCGGCAACGCTGGCATGCGCCGATGCGAGCGCGCCTTCCTGCCAGCCCGGCGTCTGGCTGAGCGCGGCGCTGGCAAAGACAATGCGGCCATCGGGCTGGTTGAGCAGCCGGAAGGCAGGGGTGTCGGTGGCGGCATGCTCGCCGCGACCCCGCGCGCCGGGGGTCCAGTTGGGCCAGGGACCCAGGCTGTAGGGCACCTTGCGCCAGTTGACGACCAGCGGCGCGCTGCATTCGTCACCATGGCCCGGATGGACGCTCTCGATCGCCGCCCGCGCCATCGCGATCTGCTCGGTTAGCGGTCGCTGGGCAAAGGCCTTGCCGGGCGGGCCCGAGCTGTAGCAGCCCAGGATCATGCCGCGCTCGCCGTGCAGCCCCCAGGACGGGTACCAGATCAGGCTGGTCTCGCCGCCGACGAAGGTCAGCCCGCCATAGATCTGGTCCTGCTCCCAGAAGCGCGGTGCTTCAAACGCGACCTTGTTCGAATCCTCATAGACCACCCCGGCGATCGCGCTGGCGACCGGCTTCGAAAAATTGGCGTCGATCCCGGCCAGCACGGGGAAGGGGATGGTGCAGACGCAATAGTCCGCCTTGAGCGTGCGCGCGGTTCCTGTGCCGGTGTCGATATAGGCGATATCCACGCCCGACGCGCTCTGGCGAATGCGCCGGACATCGGCATTCAGCACCGCGCGCTGCTGCAGGTTGCGCTCGATCCCCACAGAAATCTGGTCCATGCCGCCCACCGGCTGGAACATCGTGGCCTGCATGTAGAGATTGTCCTCGAACCCCATCATGGCAATCTGCTCATTGGCCAGCAGCTCTGACAGCGGCACTGGCGCACCTGCAGTCTCGAAGCTGGATACCCCGGCACCGGGGCTGGTGCGCAAACCGGAGCGGGTGGTGCCTTTGAACTCGTATTCGCCTTCCAGATCGCCATAGGCTTTCAGGAATGGCAGCAGCTGTGCCTTCTCGTCCACACTCAAGGCCTGGTCGAGCGCGCCCTGGTTGACCGCCTTGGCCAGCAGCTCAGACACATGACCGCGCATGTCGTTGATCGCGGTGCGCATCCTCAGCTTGCGGCCGTTCTTGCCGACAAGATAGGCCGAACGGCTGGAATTGACCTCGACTTCAAGCGGCACCCCGAAACGCTTGGCATAGCCCAGCACGCCCTGATGGAAGCTCGGCAGGCGGGCAGGACCCGCGTTGAAATACAATCCTTCGGAAAAACGGGCGACCTGATCGGCCTCGCCCTGCATCTTGATGGTGTCGCCATCGCGGACAGTCCAGGCCTTGCCGCCAACACGGCCGCGCGCCTCGAGCAGCGTCACCGAAAAGCCGCGCTGTTCCAGCTCGTACGCCGCCACCAGACCTGCAAAGCCTGCGCCCAGGACAATGACCGACCTGCCGTTACCGAGGTTCCCGGGCATCGGCTCCAGCGTCGCAGCGTGAGCGGCGCCAAACCAGCCCATCGACTGCATCGCGCCTGCGACCGCCGCCACCCCGCCGGCTGCGCCGATGTGGTGCAGCATAGTTCTTCGTGTAATCACTCTGGAATGCCCCCATTCGTAAATGCAGGCCTTCAGCTCATCCCATCCCTTTGCGGTCAGCCAGGTCACGTTGGTACAAGCACGGCACGGCCAATGCCGTGATGCAATGCAACAAGATGCCATCCAACTTATTGTGCGGCGCAATATTTTTTAAGGAAATCAGGTGGAAAGCTGCAGACGCAACGTGGTCGTCTGTTCTTTCAAAAGTAGCGGAAACTTCGATTCTCAGCTGATACTGCGATACAATCATTGTTAAGAAATTTGGGCAAGCGGAAATTTGCGCGGCACTCAAAAATCTTGTGCGGCGCAGCATTTCAGGGGCGGGCTGGCAGGTCGGAAAGGCGCTGGCGCATGTCGCCCCATGGCCGGGCTGCAGTGGTAATCGTCCTGCCGCGCCCTATATCATCGACGATGACGCACGGGGGGAATGCAGCGGTGGCCAGGCACAATGACCAACTGATGGTGTGGTTCGACGGAGGCTGCCCATTGTGCCTGCGCGAGATTGCACTGATGCGCAGGCTCGACCAGCGCGGAGCGATCCGCTTTGTCGATGTCGCCGCGCCCGATACGGTGTGTCCGATTGACCGCAGCGCATTGCTGGCGCGGTTTCACGCGCGCGAGGATGGCGTGATGCTGTCGGGCGCCGCCGCTTTTGCGGCAATGTGGCGCGCCATCCCGCTGCTGCGTCCATTGGGGCTGCTCGCCCGCAATCCTTTGGCTCTGCGCGGCTTGGAGGCTCTGTACCTCCGGTTTCTGAAGGTTCGTCCGCGATTGCAGGCATGGGTGCGGGAGCGCGCACGATGAGCGCGATATTCATGCCTTCGCGCGCTGCCGGGCTGGAGCGCCTGGCGGCGTTCGTGCCGCATGCCGGCGCCGATTATGCCGACGGCCGTAACACCGATCCGGGGCCAGACCAGCCGGGCGCTGTTTCGCGCCTGTCGCCCTGGCTGCGCTATCGCCTGATCAGCGAGGGCGAGGTCGTCGATGCCGTGCTGGCACGGCACACGCTGGGTGCGGCGGAGAAATACGTGCAGGAGGTGCTGTGGCGCACCTATTGGAAGGGCTGGCTCGAGATGCGGCCCGGCGTGTGGTCGTGCTTCGTGGCCGAGCGGGACCGGCAGCGCGAGAATTGGGTCTATCCCAAGGGGCTGGCGGAGGCCGAGCAGGGCCGCACCGGCATCGAGGGGTTTGACGACTGGGCGCAGGAGCTCGTCGAAACCGGCTATCTGCACAATCATGCACGAATGTGGTTCGCCTCGATCTGGATTTTTACGCTGAAACTGCCCTGGGCGCTGGGTGCGGACTTCTTCCTGCGTCACCTGATCGATGCGGATGCCGCCAGCAACACCCTGTCGTGGCGCTGGGTGGCCGGATTGCAGACGGTGGGCAAGACGTATCTGGCAACGACCGAGAACATAGCGCGCTACACCGGGGGCCGGTTCGCACCCAAGGGCCTGGCGCTCCACGCCGAGCCGCTGACCGAGCCGCCGGTGCCAGCGCCTGTACCCTTGTCCGAACCAGAGCGCGGCGTACTAGGCGAACCCGCATTGCTGTTGGTTACGCCTGAAGACCTGAACCCCGACCAATCCGTATGGCGCAGCTCGGATATTCGCGGTGTTCTGGTGACGTCCGATCCGCACCTGCTGTGGGGGGATCAGGCGCGGGCGTTCGTTTCAGCCGCTGCACAGGACTGCGCAACGCTGCTGCAGGCCGAACGGGGCGTTCCGGTCACGATGGCAGCGCGGATGGATGCGGCAACACTGGCCGCAGCGGCCGAAGCAGCGGGCGTGCGGCAGATCGTGACACCTTATGCGCCGATCGGCCCGGTGGCCGATGCGCTTGCCGGACTGAAACTCCAACTGGGCAAGGGCGGCGTGGACCTGATCGAGGCGCGCCGCCGGTGGGACGAGACGTTCTGGCCGCATGCGCGCAAGGGCTTTTTCCCGTTCAAGCAGCAGATGCCCCGCCTGCTCGAAGAGCTGGGCCTGACGCGGGGCTGATCACCCGGCGCCAGACCCCGCAGCCTCAATGGTAGCGGCGCAGCAGGCCTGCGAGCTTGCCCTGAACCTGGACTTCATGCGGCGCATAAAATTGCGGGGCATAGGCCGCATTGGCCGGATCGAGCCGGATGCGGCCATTCTCGCGGCGCAGGTATTTCAAGGTCGCTTCTTCGCCACGCACCAGCGCCACGACGATTTCGCCGTCGCGCGCGGACTCGGTGCGCTTGATCAGCGCGAAGTCACCATCGAAAATGCCCGCCTCGATCATCGAATCGCCCGAAACTTCGAGCGCATAATGCTCGCCAGCGCCCAGTAGGGCAGCGGGGACGGGGAGGATTTCGGTGCCCTCGAAGGCCTCGATCGGTGCGCCTGCGGCGATGCGGCCGTGCAGCGGAATTTCCAGCACGTTGCTGTTCGCCGCTTCGGGCACCTGCAGCTTGCGCACGGTATCCAAGCTGACGATGTTGCTCTTGGCGGCGCTCGCCTTGGCGGCAGAGGCAGCGGCGAGTTCCTTGGCGCGCGGCTTGACGCTGGCCTCGGGCAGCTTGAGGATTTCGAGCGCCCGCGCGCGGTTGGGCAGGCGGCGGATGAACCCACGCTCTTCCAGCGCGCTGACCAGCCGGTGGACACCGGACTTCGACTTGAGGTCGAGTGCCTCCTTCATCTCTTCGAACGATGGAGAGATGCCGTTCTCTTCCAGACGTTCCTGGATGAAGCGGATAAGGTCATGTTGCTTGCGGGTCAGCATCGCCGATGTTCCTTTCTGGGTCGCTCGACGCGTAAACCATAAGCCGGCGTGTCGAACGAATAAGGAACAATTACGAAACAAAGGCGGTCAGGTCAAGACCTTGTGTGCTCAGTGCCGATCGAGCGCGATATAGTCGATCGGGTCACCCGGTGCGGCCTCGGGGGCGTTCGCCGCACGGACCACCAGTGCATCCGCCAGATGCAGCGCGCACAATGCGCCGCTGTCCTGGTTGCCGATGCGGCGCAGCGCGCCATCGATGATCCGAGCGCGCATGAAGTCCTGCCGCGAACCATTGGCCGGAAAGGGCGCTCCTGCCACGCCGTGTTCGATGACCGGGCCAAGCTGTTGATACCCCAGCAGATGCCGGACAAGCGGCAACATCAGCAGCAACGCAGTCACATAGGCGGAGACCGGGTTGCCGGGCAGGCCGAGCACGATCGCCTTGCCCAGGGTACCGACCATCACGGGCTTGCCGGGCCGCATTGCAATCCGCCAGAAATCGACGCTGCCGCCGCTATCGGCGAGCGCAGGCTGGATGAGGTCGTGGTCGCCGACAGAGGCCCCGCCGGTAGTAACGATAATGTCCACGTCGCTGTGTTCTGCCAGCGCGGCGGCGATCGTTGCGCGGCCATCGGGCAGCAACGGCGGCACGATGAGGTCGACCGGAAGCGCGGACAGCATCGCTGCCAGCATCACGCCGTTGCTTGCCGGGATATGCGCGGGAGAGGGCAGCGGCTCGCCCGGTGACACCAGCTCGTCACCGGTGCTGATGATCGCAACGCGCGGGCGCGGATGCACGGCCAGCGCGCCATGACCCGCCATTGCCGCAAGCGCGATCAGCCGCGCGTCGATCGGTGATCCTGCATTGGCGAGCACCGATCCGGATGCGAAGTCATGCCCTGCGCGGCGGATGTGCGCCCCGGGTGCGGGCGGGCCATCGCCGGTAAGTGTCAGCTGTTCGCCGTCGCGCGCAACGTCTTCCTGCACGACGACGCAATCCGCGCCATCGGGGATCATCGCGCCGGTGGAAATGCGGGCTGCCTCGCGCGTGCCAATGACGCCTGCAAACGGCCGTCCTGCCGCGCTCTCGCCGATGACGCGCCAGGGTCCGGGCAGATCGATATGGCGCACGGCATAGCCATCCATGGCGGAAAGATCGGCGGCGGGCTGGTTGCGCAATGACGTCAGCGGCTGGGCCAGGACAAGCCCGGTCGTCTCGTGCAACGGCAGCGTGATGGCGGGTTTCGGCGTGGCGAGCGCCAGCAGCCGGGCGCGCGCTTCATCAAGCGAGATCAACCCGCCTGCCATCAGGGCGCGGTCCAGTCGCCCGATTTGCCGCCGCTCTTGGCGAGCAGCCGGACGGCACCAATGACCATGGCCTTGTCGAGCGCCTTGGCCATGTCGTAGATGGTGAGCAGCGCGACACTGGCAGCGGTGAGCGCCTCCATCTCCACCCCGGTCTTGCCCGAAGTGCGCACCCGCGTTTCGACGCGAACGCCGGTTTCGGTGTATTCGAACTCGACCGACACGCTGCTGATCGGCAACGGGTGGCACAGCGGGATGAGGCTGCTCGTCTGCTTGGCGGCCATGATCCCGGCGATGCGCGCGGTGCCCAGCACGTCGCCCTTCTTGATGTCGCCCGCGCGGATCGCGGCGATCACCTCTGGCGCCATGCTGATCGATCCTTCTGCCACGCCCTCGCGCACCGTGTCGGGCTTGGCGGAGACATCCACCATATGCGCCGCGCCGCTGGCGTCGAGATGGGTCAGGTCGCTCATCAGGCGGCAGCACCTGTCAGCAGCTGGCGGGTGGCAACCGTAATATCGTCCTGCCGCATCAGCGATTCCCCGACCAAGAAATTGCGCACATTATGCTGGCTCAGGCGCTCGCAATCGTCATGCGTGTAGATGCCGCTTTCGGAGACCGCGATATAGCCCTCTGGGATCATCGCGACCAGCCGCTCGGTGGTGGCGATATCGGTCTCGAAGCTGCGCAGATCGCGGTTGTTGACGCCGATCAGCGGCGAACGCAGCTTGAGCGCGCGCTCCAGTTCGCTTTCGTCGTGCACCTCGATCAGCACGTCCATGCCGTGGTCCAGCGCAGCCGTCTCGATATCGGCCATCGTCGCATCGTCGAGCGCGGCGACGATGATCAGCACGGCATCGGCACCCAAAGCGCGGCTTTCGGCGACCTGCCAGACATCGACCATGAAGTCCTTGCGCAGGCACGGCAGGTCGCAGGCGTTGCGCGCGGCGACGAGGAAATCGTCATGGCCCTGAAAATAAGGGACATCGGTGAGCACCGAAAGACACGCCGCGCCGCCTACCTGATACGCAGCGGCGTGCGCAGGCGGATCGAAATCGGCGCGGATCAGGCCCTTGGAGGGGCTGGCACGCTTGATCTCGGCGATCAGGCCGAAGCCGTCTGCCGACTTTTCGGCGAGCGCGCGCGCAAAGCCGCGCGGTGCGCTGGCCGACGCTGCGCGCTTTTCCAGCTCGGCGAGCGAGGCCAGGCCCTTGCGGCGCTCGACCTCGATGGCCTTGACCGAGCAGATTTCTTCCAGCTTGTTCATGCGGCGGCCTTCGTAAAATCAATCCAGCAGTTGAGCAGCGCGTTCGCCAGCCCCTTGTCGATCGCTTCGGCGGCCTCTTCCGCGCCATCGGTCAGGCTGTCGACCTCGCCTGCGATCAGCAGCGCAGCGGCGGCGTTGAACAACACGGCGTCGCGATACGGCCCGGTCTCGCCCTGCAACAAGCGGCGCAGCGCGGCAGCGTTAAACGCTGCATCGCCGCCGCGGATCGCCTCGATCGGGTGGACGGGAAGGCCCGCGTCCCTGGCCGACCAGCGTTTCATGATCACGCCATCGCCGCCGATATCGGCGACCTCGTTGCCGCCCGCCAGCGACAGCTCGTCGAGGCCTTCATCGCCCGACACGATCAGCGAATGCTCGGTGCCCAGCATCTCGAGCGCCTCGGCATAGACATGCACATAGCCCGGACGCGCGATGCCGATCAGCTGGCGCTTGACGCGCGCCGGATTGGCGAGCGGCCCCATCAGATTGAAGATGGTGCGCTTGCCGATTTTCTGCCGGATCGGCTGGATGCGGCGCATGGCCGGATGGTGGTTGACCGCGAACAGGAAGCAGATGCCGATTTCGGCGAGCGACTGTTCCGCCGATGCGCCGGCGGCGGCCATATCAAGCCCCAGAACCTCGAGCGTATCGGCAGCGCCTGCCTTGGACGAGGCGGCGCGGTTGCCGTGCTTGGCGACCGGGACGTCGCAGGCTGCCACGACCAAAGACACGGCGGTCGAAACATTGAGGCTGTGATGGCCATCGCCGCCAGTGCCGCAGACGTCGATCGCACCTTCGGGGGCGGCGATCGGGATCATCCGGTCGCGCAAGCCTTGTGCGGCTGCGGCAATCTCGATCGCGGTCTCGCCACGCTCGGACAAGGCGACCAGAAACTCGGCAATCGCCTCGTCGCTGACCGTGCCGTCGAGGATGGCGGTGAACGCCTCTGCTGCGGCATCGCGGCTGAGCGGATGGGCGGTATCGGGCAGCTGGGTCATGCCAGCAGCTCCGCGCGCATCGGCTTCACCGCGATCCCTGCGAGTTCCATGAAATTGGCGAGCATCCGGTGGCCATGCTGGGTGGCGATGCTTTCGGGATGGAACTGCACGCCGTGGATCGGCAGGCTGGCGTGGCGAAAGCCCATCACGTGCGGCGTGCTGTCATCGGTGACGGCGACGCGCGCGTTGACGATCATCTCGGGCGGCAGGCTGGCCTCGGGCACGACCAAAGAGTGGTAGCGCGTTGCGAGGAATGGCGAGGGGAGGCCGGCGAACAGACCGGTATCGTCATGCTCCACCGGCGATGTCTTGCCGTGCATCAGTCCGCCGCGAATGACTTCGCCGCCGAAATGCTGACCGATCGACTGGTGGCCCAGGCACACGCCCAGCAGCGGCTTGTTCGCATCGGCGCAGGCGGCGACCAGATCGAGCGAGATCCCCGCCTCATTGGGCGTGCACGGGCCCGGCGAGATCAGGAACGCCTGTGCGTTGGTTGCCAGAGCCTCGCGCGCACTCAGCGCATCATTGCGCTCGACCCGCACATCCGCGCCCAGCTCCATCAGGTAATGGACGAGGTTGTAGGTAAAGCTGTCGTAGTTATCGATGACCAGGATCACTGCCCGTACCCCGCTTCGTTGGCGAGGCGCAGCGCCTCGCGCGCGGCAGCGAAGAGCGCGCCGGCCTTGGCCTCGCATTCGCGCTGCTCGTATTCGGGCACGCTGTCGGCAACGATGCCAGCGCCTGCCTGCACATGCATCGTGCCTTCGCGGACGATTGCGGTGCGCAGCACGATGCAGCTATCGACCGAGCCATCGGGCGCGAAATAGCCGACGCCGCCCGCATAGGCGCCGCGCGTTTCGGGCTCGAGTGAGGCGATGACCTCGCACGCGCGCACCTTGGGCGCGCCGCTGACGGTGCCTGCGGGGAAGCCCGCAAACAGCGCGTCGATGGCGTCGCGGTCCTCGACCAGTTCGCCCACGACATTGCTGACGATGTGCATCACATGGCTGTATTGTTCGACGGTGAAGCTGTCGGTGACGCGCACCGTGCCTGCCTTTGTGACGCGACCGACATCATTGCGGCCAAGGTCGAGCAGCATCTGGTGCTCGGCCAACTCCTTGGGGTCGGCGAGCAGGCTGGCGCGGTTCTCGATGTCCTCCTGCGGGGTCTTGCCGCGCGGACGGGTGCCCGCAATCGGGCGGATGGTGACCTCGCCATCGCGCACGCGGACCAGGATCTCGGGGCTCGATCCGATCAGCGCGAGGCCGGGCAGGTCGAGGAAATAGAGGAACGGCGAGGGGTTCACGCGGCGCAGCGCGCGGTACAGCTCGATCGGCGGCAGCGTGAACGGTGCGGTGAAGCGCTGCGCCAGGACGACCTGAAACACATCGCCCGCCTCGATATAGTCCTTGGCCTTGAGCACCATCTCGCCATAGTGACCGGGCGCGAGGGTGGGCGTGGGGACGAGGCTGTCCGGATCGAACGCCGCGTCGCGCACGGTCGCAGGCAGGGGAGCGTGCAGCGCGCGCTCGGCGGCGTCGAGCCGCTCTTCGGCGGCAGCGATGGCCTGTTCGGGATCACCAGCCCCCGCCCAGATCGGCGCGATCAGGAAAAGTTCGTCCTTGAGCCGGTCGAAGATCAGCAGCACCGTCGGGCGCACGAACAGCATGTCGGGCAACGCCAGACCGGACTGCGGCGCGCGCGGCAGTTTCTCGACAAGGCCGATGGTTTCATAACCGAAATAGCCGACAAGAAACGCCAGCGCGCGCGGCAGCTCGGGCGGAACTTCCATCCGGCATTGCTCGGCCAGTGCCCGCAATGCGCCCAGCGATCCTTGCGCACACGGCGCAAAGGCGCTGCGGTCGCTTGTCCAGCTGGCGTTGACTTCCGCCGCATCGCCCGAGGCGCGGAACACCAGATCGGGCGCCAGCCCGACAAAGCTGTGCCGCGCGCGGGTTTCGCCGCCTTCGACCGATTCCAGCAGAAAGTCGCCGCGCTCGGGCTCGATCAGCTTGAGCGCTGCGGACACCGGCGTTTCGGTATCCGCGATGCGCCGCCGCCAGATCAGCGTGGACTGGCCCTGCGTCAGTGCACGCGCAGCTTCGGCCCGGTTCTGGCTTGTGGAGCCGGACATCAGTTTTGCTGGTTGCGGCCGGTGAGCTGATCCTTGACGCGTTTGATCGCCTTGGGATTGCGCTTCACATTGGCATTGGCCTTCATCGCCAGCATCAGCTGCTGGCCGTATTCATCGGCGACCACCTGGCCCAGCTGGGTCTGGGTGGCGGCCAGCAGTTCGGGGACCTTGCTGGCGTCGCCGCGATTGATCTTGGAGAGATGGACGACGAACCATCCGGTGCGGTCGGGGCCTTCCAGTACCTTGGTGGTGCCCTCTGCCATGCTGAACAGCAACGCCACCGGCGGCGGCACGCGGCCCTGTTGCTGCATGATCGTCTGACGGTTGGTGGCAATCTGTTCGATGCCCGGCAGCGGAACCTTGGCACCGCTTACGGCTTTGGCGAGCGCGGCGGTGGTGCGTGCCTTGCCGATGCTGTCGGCGAGCGACTTGGCAGCGGTCAGGCCCTGCGCCAGCGCCCAGTCGCGCGCGACGCGGTCGCGGATGCTGGCGAGCGGCGGCGGCGCGGCGCGCTTGATTTCCTGCACCTCGAACACGGCAAATTCCTTGCCCTGCTGCACTTCGACCAGCTGCGGCCCGGCATCTTCCTCGAGCCCGAAGGCGACCGGCAGCATCGCCTGATAGGCCCCCACGGGCACGAAGTCAGGCCTGGTCGGCGACTGGCCGTTGGCGAGCAGTTCGGGGCTGACCTCCAGCGTCAGGCCTTCGTCCTTGGCGAGGTCGGCGAGCGAGGCACCATCGGATATGCGGTCTTCCAGATTGGCGGTAAAGTCGGACACGGTCTGGCGCAGTTTGTCCTGCGTGATCTCGTTTTCCAGCAGGTTGCGGACCTGCGCCATGCTGCGCCCGGAAATCGCCGAGATGCTGTCGACCCGCACCACATGCCAGCCAAGCGGTGAGCGCGCGGGCGTTGCGACCTTGCCCGCGGCCGCAGCGAACACGGCGTTGGCGACCGCAGACGAGGCATCCCTGGTCAGATCGTCCTTGGACTTGAGGCCCAGGTCTACCGGTTCCAGACCCGCTTCCTTGGCGGCAGCGGCCATGCTGGCACCGCTATTGATCCTGGCGGCGATCGCCTTTGCAGCCGCTTCGGTCGGTACGATCAGCTGTTCGACATCGCGCTTTTCGGTGGCGGCGAACTCTGCCGAACGCTGCTTGTACAGCGCGGCGATTTCGGCATCGCTGACCTTCACCTGGTCACGGAAACGATCGGTGATGATGCTGGCATAGCGCAACACGCGGCGCTCGGGCACGCGATAGCGCGCGGCATTCTTGGTCAGGAATGCCTGCAGCTGCGCCTGGGTCGGGGCGGTCTTGGGTGCGAACGCGGCAGACGGCACGAACGCGATCTGACCTTCACGACCTTCGAGGATCAATCCGGCATAAGGCAGCGCCATCTGCTGCGACAGCTTGGCGCCGAAAGAGGCCGGAATGACCAGCTGATCGGTCATCAGCGCGCGCTGAATGTCGATCCGGACGCGGGATTCGGTAAGGCCCTGCTGCGCCAGCGCGCCGCGGAACAAGGTCTCGTCAAAACGGCCATCGGCGCCCTTGAAGGACTGGATTCCCGCGATCTCGCTGTCGATCAGCCGCTTGCTGGCGCCAAGGCCGATGCTTTCACCGAACGCGGCTGCAGAATAGCTGCCGATCATCTGCTCGAGGATGCCGTCGATGCCGCCCTGCGCATCGAACGCGGCCATATCAAGCTGCGGATTGTCCTGCCGGACCTGGCCGAAGGCGTTGGTCACCGTGGTCGAAAATTCGCCGGTGCCGATATCGTCTCCATCGATTTCCGCGACGGCCTCGCTGCCGACGCCACCAAAGGTCGCGCCGCCGGTGACGTCCGATGCGGCGAACGCCACCGCAATCAGCGCCAGGAAGATGAAGCTGACGGCAAGGCCGATCTTGGACTGGAAGAAGGAACGGATAAAGCTGATCATCGAATAGTCCGCAATGCAGCCCGGGCCGGGATACTGGCCTGTGCCTCGTTAAAACGCGGGCTGGCTTTAGGGGGCTTTGCCGCCCGCTTCAACCCTGACAAAGCGTGGCCGAGGCCGTGGCTGGTCAAGCGGGCCGCGATTTGCTAGCCGCCCGCTCCACAGGACCAAAAGGCAAGGGGACGGAAACCAGCATGGCGCAGCTCAGATCGTATATCGTCGGCAATTGGAAGATGAACGGCAGTGCGGCCGATGTCACGGTGTTGCAGGCCATTGCCGATGCAGCGGCAGGCCATGACGGCGTCGATGTCGGCATCTGCCCGCCCGCCACATTGATCGCCGCCTTCGCCAGCGCAGCAGGGCCGGTGCAGATCGGTGCGCAGGATTGCCATGCCAAGGCTTCAGGTGCGCACACCGGCAACCTGTCTGCGGCCATGATCAAGGCCGCCGGGGCGACCTATTCCATCATCGGCCATTCCGAACGCCGCGCCGATCAGGGCGAGAGCGATGCCGACGTCAACGCCAAGGCGCAGGCGCTGCAGGCTGCAGGCATGGGCGCGATCCTGTGCGTCGGGGAGACGCTGGACGAGCGCGACTCCGGCAACGCCATCCCCATTGTGACGGCCCAGCTTGCCGCGTCGCTGCCTGACTCGGCGGACGGTGACTGGCTTTCGGTGGCGTATGAACCTGTCTGGGCGATCGGCACGGGCCGGGTTCCGGTGGCAGGCGATATCGCCGCGATGCATGCCGCCTTGCGCGCGACGCTGGTCGAAAGGCTGGGCGAGGCGGGCAAGGGCGTGCGCATTCTCTATGGCGGCTCGGTCAATGCCGGCAATGCTGCAGAAATCCTGGCGCTGCCCGATGTCGGCGGGGCGCTGGTCGGCGGGGCGAGCCTCAAGGCGGAGAGCTTTGTGCCGATCATCGAGGCTGCGCTGCGCTGAACCACTGCGGCGGCATGGCGATCACCCCTGCACCGCGCCGGTTGCGCTGGCGGGGCGCAGTCGCTATGTGCGCCGCAACTTGAAGTCTTATTGCTGGGTCTGACCATACATGTCGTCGATTTTCCTGTTCATCACCATCGTGCAGACGCTGATTGCTGCTGCATTGGTGGGTGTCATCCTGATGCAGCGTTCCGAAGGCGGCGCGCTGGGCGTGGGGGGCAGCCCCAACGGCCTGATGTCGGCGCGTGGCGCAGGCGACCTGCTGACCCGCACCACGGCGGTGCTGGCGGCACTGTTCGTGGTGCTCAGCATCGCACTGGCGGTGATGGCAGCGAACATTCACTCGACCGGCGATATCGATACCTCGCTGCAGCGTGGCGCTGCGGCTCCGGTGTCCGATCCATTGGCAGCACCTGCTGCGCCGGGCATGCCGGCATCGGGTGATCCGCTGTCGGCGGCTGGCGCGCAGGGCGAAGCTCCTGCGGCGGCGGCTCCTGCGGCCCCGGCTGGCGATGCTGCACCTGCTGGCGAGGCTCCCGCCAACTGACATCGCGGGTCGCCGTCGCGCGATCTGTTCACAGTTTTTTGTTTCCTTGCGGATTCGCGCGCTTGTCAGCCTTGCGCGTGAACGGCTAACGAGTTGGTCCCATGGCGCGTTATATTTTCATCACCGGCGGCGTGGTTTCCTCCCTTGGCAAAGGCCTGATGGCCGCCAGCCTGGGCGCTCTCTTGCAGGCGCGCGGTTTCAGCGTGCGCATCCGAAAGTTCGATCCGTATCTCAACGTCGATCCGGGCACGATGTCGCCCTATCAGCACGGCGAAGTCTACGTGACCGATGATGGCGCAGAGACCGACCTCGACCTTGGCCATTACGAACGCTTCACCGGCGTCTCTGCGCGGCAGTCGGACAACGTGACCTCGGGCCGCATCTATCAGACGATCATCCAGCGCGAGCGGCGCGGCGATTATCTGGGCGCGACGGTGCAGGTCATTCCGCACGTGACCGATGCGATCAAGCAGTTCGCGCAGGCAGAGACCGAGGATCTCGACTTCGTGCTGTGCGAGATCGGCGGCACTGTGGGCGATATCGAAAGCCTGCCGTTCATCGAGGCGATCCGCCAGCTGCGCAACGAGATCGGCCGCGAGAACACCGTGTTCGTCCACGTGACCCTGGTGCCCTATATCGCGGCAGCAGGCGAGCTGAAGACCAAGCCGACGCAGCACAGCGTGCGCGAACTGACCTCGCTGGGCATCCAGCCCGACATTCTGCTGTGCCGCTGCGAGCATCCGCTGCCCGAATCGGATCGCGCGAAAATCGCGCAGTTCTGTAACGTTCGCAAGGAAGCGGTCATCCCCGCGCTCGATGCCAAGAGCATCTATGCCGTGCCGACGCAGTATCATGCCGAGGGGCTCGACCGCGAAGTGCTGCGCGCGTTCGGCATCAAGGATGCACCTGCGCCCAACCTCACGCGCTGGCACGATATCATGGAACGTCACGAGCATCCCGAGGGTGAAGTGACGATCGGCGTGGTCGGCAAATATGTCGGCCTGCAGGATGCGTACAAGTCGCTGCACGAGGCTCTGGTGCATGGTGGCCTTGCCAACCGGGTCAAGGTGCATGTCAAATGGCTCGATGCCGAGCTGTTCGAGAAGCTGCCCGATGATGAACTCGCCGCCAAGCTGGAGCCGATGCACGGCATCCTGGTTCCCGGTGGCTTTGGCGAGCGTGGCAGCGAGGGCAAGATCCTCTCGGTCCGCTTCGCACGCGAACGCAACGTGCCGTTCTTCGGCATTTGCCTGGGCATGCAGATGGCGTGCATCGAGGCGGCGCGGAACACATCGGGCATTTCGGCGGCATCGACCACCGAATTCGGCGAAACCGCCGAGCCGATCGTCGGCCTGATCACCGAATGGATGGGCGAATCGGGCTTGCAGAAGCGCAGCGCCGAAGGCGACCTGGGCGGCACGATGCGCCTGGGTGCGTTCCCTGCCAAATTGTCGGGCAACAGCCGGGTGCGCGGCATCTACGGCAGCGACACCATCAGCGAGCGCCATCGCCACCGCTACGAGGTCAACACCGCCTATCACGAACGGCTCGAACAGGGCGGGCTCGTGTTTTCCGGCATGTCGCCCGATGGCGTGCTGCCAGAGATCGTCGAGCGACCCGATCACAGCTGGTTCGTCGGGGTGCAGTACCACCCCGAGCTCAAGAGCAAGCCGTTCGATCCGCATCCGCTGTTTGCCAGCTTCATCGAAGCGGCGGTGGCGCAAAGCCGGCTGGTCTGACGATCGCCTGCACGCGCCGCCACTGATCGACGCGGTGCATCCCCCCATTCAAGGGGGTTAACACTCGAGAGCATTTCGCGACCAGACGTTAACTGCGTTTGGCTAAGGCAGCGTTTTGCCTCGATTTTCCGACGCTGTGCCCCAATTTACCACATCACTAGACTCGAAATTTACTCTAAGTGACATTGTTGTGCGCTGGCGCACAGCGGCGTATGTCGATTCGAGGCAACACACATCTGTCGGCGGGCACAGGGCGACTGAAGCTAAATTGCTTAGTCGGGGCCTGGTCAGACAGAAAGGAAGGGATAGGGGGCGATCATGCACGCGAATGAGCTAGCCGAATTGTTGGCCAGCCACAGCCTGTTTGCAGATTGCGAAACCGACGAACTGTCCGACATCATCCTGCGCGGGCATTTTGTCCGTTACCGCAAGGGCCAGGAGCTGATGGGCCAGGGCGATGAAGGCGACAACCTGCTGATCATCCTGACCGGTTTTGCCCGGGTGAGCATGGTGGCGAGCAACGGGCACGAGATCGTGCTCGATTATGCTGAGCCCGGCTATGTCATCGGCGAAATCGCGTTTCTGGACGGTGGGCCGCGCACGGCATCGATCGAGGCGCTGACCGAACTGACGGCGCTGTCGCTGTCGCGGCCAGCCTTCGAAGAGATCGCCGAGCGGCACGTGGCGATGCCCCGGAGGATGTTGCGGGTGATGGCCAAACGGCTTCGCCAGGCAAACGACGTGATCGAGGCGGACCGCGCCTTCACTTCGGGACCCAGGCTGGCGCGCTATCTGCTGCGCCTGATGGTGTCCGGGGCCAATGAAGGCAAGCTCAAGCTGGACCTGAGCCAGAGCGAGCTGGGGACGTTCGCGGGATTGTCACGCGAACAGATTAATCGGCAACTGTCAGCCTGGTCCGATGCCGGGTTGATAGAGCTGGAGCAGGGCAGGGTGAAGATCATCGACCGCGATACGTTGCTGGAGATATCCGAGGCTGCCTGAAGCACTGCAAGTTTTCAGTTTTCCGGGGTTGGGCAAGGTTAATGCGACCCGGCCGAACCTGGCCCCGGAGAAAACCCCGCGCCCTTGTGGCGCGGGGTCACCGGTTTCATATTTTTTTCAGGGGCAGGTGCGGTAAATGCGACCCGGCCAATCCTGTCCCTGGAAAAAGCAGCGTCCAGAGCGGGCGCGGAGGGCGGGCCTGCAAGGGTCCGCCCTCTTCTTTTGTGCGCGGTCATGCTTGGACTTCCACGTTCGAGCGAAGGTGCATGACTTTGCATCTCTCTTGATGGCAGAGGCTTGGCACGAAAAAGGGTGGGCCGTTGCCGACCCACCCCGTTCATCTTGCTACCCGTTGAAGAACAGCGATCCAGGCGTCAGGCTGCCTTGCTGTCTCCGTCTTCCTTCGCGGCGCCTTCGACGACCGAGAGCCGCGGCGCGCCGTTGATCGAGATCTTCTTCGGCTTCATCGCCTCGGGGACCTCGCGGACCAGATCGATCGTCAGCAAACCGTCTTCCAGGCTGGCATCGCTCACCCGCACGAAGTCCGCCAGCTCGAAGCGGCGTTCGAAGTTGCGGTTGGCGATGCCCATATGGAGGAAGTTGCCACGCGATTCGGCTTCGGCAGCCTTGCGGCCCGATACCACCAGCAGGTTCTGCTGGGCGGTAATGTCCAGCTCGTCCGACTTGAAACCGGCGACAGCGATGGTGACGCGATAGGCATCGTCGGTGCTGCGTTCGATGTTGAAAGGGGGGTAGTTATCGCCCTGGGCAGCCCGGGCCTGGTTTTCCAGCAAATCGAACAGCCGGTCAAAGCCAACGGTGGTGCGGCGATAAGGGGTGAAGTCAAAACGGTTCATCTTCAAAATCCTTTATATAAGCGATTTCATAGGTTTGAAGCCCGCATGTGCGGCGCTTCGGTAACGGCGAACCACCCGGTTGGCGTGGCTCACATCGCAAATCTAGGATATCGCGAAGCGGTTTCAAGATGGTTTTTTTTGTGGGTCGCACCTTGCCATACGCGTGCAATGGACGAAAAAAGAGCGTCCGGCCCCCAAGACCCGGACGCTCTTTATCAGGTCCAATCTGCGCGCTGAAAGCGTTGCCGCCGCGCTCGCAATTAGTGGACCCTGGTAACCGCCGCTTTCCCCAAAGCAACGGAAACTATCCCCGAACCCATGGCCGTAGCCGCTTGATCCGCAGTGTCATGATTCCGTAATGCGGCCTCCGACGCTAGGGTGTTTCGTGGCTTAGCGTCATTTTTGATGCTTTCTGTGGCGTCTATGCAACACGCGTGGAACCGCATCGGCCATTGTCAGTTAACCTTGCGCTGGCTAGAGCGTTCAGCAGCGCGCGGATGCTGGACCCCCAGTATCTGCCATCGGAAAGGTCCGGTTCTCTCCATCATGCTGTCCACCTTTGAATGGACGATCGCCAAGCGTTATCTGCTGCCAGGTCGCGGCGAGGCGTTCATATTCCTGGTTGCGGGCATCAGCCTGATCGCGGTGATGCTGGGCGTCGCGGCGCTGGTCATCGTGATGAGCGTGATGAACGGCTTTCGCGCCGAACTGCTCGACAAGATCGTGGGCCTCAACGGCCATGCGGTGGTCCAGGGCTATAGCGGACGGCTGAAGAACTGGCAGGAAATCCTCGCCGAGACACGCAAGATGGACGGCGTTGTCGCCGCATCGCCGCTGATCGAGCAGCCACTGCTGGTGAATTACGAGGGCCGGGTCGAGGCCATTCTGGTGCGCGGCACCGATGCCTCCGATATCGCCGACCTCAAGGAAAAGACGGTTCTGGGTTCGGTGAGCGCGCTCAAGGCGGGGACCTCCAAGGTCGCGATCGGCTCGCGGCTGGCGCAGAATCTGGGCGTGCGCATTGGTGACAGCATCACCATCATCAATCCGGCGGGCCGCTCGACGCCGTTCGGCACGGTACCGCGCGAGATCCTGTACGAGGTCGCCGCGATCGTCGAGATCGGCGTGTATGATTACGACAAGGCGTTCGTAATCATGCCGATCCGCGATGCGCAATTGCTGCTGCTGCTGGGCGATCAGGTGGGCATGATCGAGGTGACGACGCGCGATGCCGATCAGGTGCGGCAGATCCTTGCCCCGCTCGAGGAAAAGCTGCGCGGCCAGGCGATCATCTCCGACTGGCGCACGATCAACGCCTCGCTGTTCGAGGCGCTCGCGGTCGAGCGCGTGGCGATGTTCATCGTGCTGTCGATCATCATCCTGGTCGCGGTGTTCAACATATTGTCCTCGCTGATCATGCTGGTGCGCGCCAAGACCCGCGACATCGCGATCCTGCGGACCATGGGCGCGAGCCGCAAATCCTTGCTCAAGATCTTCATCACCGTCGGGCTGATCATCGGCTCGCTGGGCACATTGGCGGGACTGGGGCTGGGCTTTGTGTTCCTGTATTTCCGGCAGAGCATCGTGCTGTTCGTGCAGATGGTGACCGGGCAGGAATTGTGGGACCCGTCGATCCGTTTCCTCACCGAACTGCCCAGCCGCACCGATCCGTTCGAGGTGCTGGGCATCACCGCGATGGCGATGATCTTCAGCTTCCTCGCCACGCTCTACCCGGCGCTCAAGGCGTCCTCGACCGATCCGGTACAGGTGCTGCGTTATGAATGATGCTGTCATCCACCTGACCGATGTCCGCCGCAGCTTCGCGCAGGGCGGGGTTACCATCGATGTGCTCAAGGGTGTCGATCTGGCGGTGCAGCCGGGCGAGATCGTCGGGCTGCTGGGGCCATCGGGGTCGGGCAAATCGACGATGCTGCAAGCCGTGGGGCTGCTCGAGGGCGGCTTTACCGGTTCGATCCGCATTGCGGGCGAGGAAGCGTCCAAGCTGAACAGCAACGGTCGCACCTTGCTGCGCAAGACCGCTTTGGGCTTTATCTACCAGTTCCACCATCTGCTGCCCGATTTCACCGCGCGGGAGAATGTCGTGCTGCCGCAGCTGATCATGGGGCAATCGCGCGAAGCCGCGTCGGATCGCGCCGCAGAGCTGCTGACGCGGCTGGGGCTGGGCCAGCGGCTCGATCATCGGCCGACGCAGCTTTCGGGCGGGGAGCAGCAGCGCGTTGCCGTAGCGCGAGCGCTCGCCAACCGCCCGAAGGTGGTTCTGGCCGACGAACCGACCGGAAATCTGGACGAGGCGACCGCAGACATGGTGTTCCAGGAGTTCCTTCATCTTGTAAGGGAAGAGGGCAGCGCGGCATTGGTGGCCACCCATAACGAAAGACTGGCCACGCGCATGGACCGGGTTGTCCGCCTGCACGATGGAAGGATCGCATGAACGTTTTCGAATTCACGATGCCGCTGCCCGATGGCAGCACCAAACCGCTTTCCGACTATGAAGGGCAGGTGCTGCTGATCGTCAACACCGCGTCGAAATGCGGTTTCACCCCCCAATACGAGGGGCTGGAAGAGCTGCATCGCGCATATCAGGATCGTGGCTTCGAGGTGCTGGGCTTTCCCTGCAACCAGTTCGGCGCGCAGGAACCGGGCGATGCCGAAGAGATCAAGAATTTCTGCTCGCTGACCTATGACGTCACCTTCCCGCTGTCGAAGAAGATCGCAGTGAACGGCGAAGAGGCCGATCCGCTGTGGAAGTATCTCAAGAGCCAGCAGGCCGGGCTGATGGGCAGCCGCGCGATCAAGTGGAACTTCACCAAGTTCCTGATCGACCGCAAGGGCACCGTCGTTGCGCGCTATGGATCGATGGTGAAGCCCGAGCAGCTCAAGGCGGACATCGAAAAGCTGCTGTAACCAGCCGCTCTCGACACGCGAATTTCCGGCTGTATTCTCGCGCCATGCCTGCATGTGCAGGCGTGACGGAGGGCTGGCACATCGGCCAATGGGGGAGCCGTACATGATCGAAGCCATCAGCACCTGGGCGAACGAACTGGGGGCGCAATATGGCGTCAATCCTTGGATTTTCGCGTCGATCTATGTCGGCGCCATCCCGCTGTTCCTCGCCAGTATCGCCTGGCTGGTGCGCAACGCGCGCGCCGGCAAGCCGACGCTGCTGCCGGTGATGTGCGCGGGCGCGTGTTTCGTTTCGGCCTATGTGTATCTGGCGATTGTCGGCAAGGACATCCCGCTATGGGTCTGGTTCTTCCTGGGCGCGCTGATCCTCTATGGCATCTGGTCAACCGTACGCGATGTGCGGCGCAAGATTGCGGCGCAGGATTTATCCACCGGCGAGTGATCCCGCTCCCAGAATCGCAGCGAAGGCGGTAGCATTACCCCATGGCCTATGAACCCTTCGTCCCGCTGCGCGTGTTCTCGGCATATACCATGCTGGAAGGCGCGATCGAGCCCAAGGCGATCCCCAAGACCGCCCATGCGCGCGGATTTCCCGCGATCGCGCTGGCCGACCGCAACGGCCTGTACGCGGGCATGCAGTTCGCCGATGGCTGCTTCGACAGCGGAATCCAGCCGGTCATCGGCACATTGCTGTGCGTCGCCCGCCCCGATGTTGCAGGCTCCGCGCCGGTGCTCGACTGGCTGGCGCTCTATGCGCAGAACGCGCAGGGCTATGACAATCTGTGCGATCTGGTGTCGCATGCGCATCTCGACCGTCCGCTGGAGCTGCCCGCGCACGTGCCGTTCGACCGGCTGGAGGGCCGCACCGAAGGCGTGATCGCGCTGACCGCAGGCGGCGAGGGCGCGCTGGTGCGCCTGCTCGCAGCCGGCCAGTCAGACGCAGCGGAAAGCTATTGCGACAGGCTGCAGGCGCTGTTCGGCGACCGGCTGTATATCGAGTTCTGCCGCCGGGGCGAGGAGATCGAGACGCTGGCGGAAACCGCCCTGCTCGACCTCGCCTATGCGCGCGACCTGCCGATCGTCGCGACCAACCCGGCCTGCTATTCCGACCCCGGCTTCCATCCCGCGCATGATGCCATGCTCTGCATCGCGCGCGGCGAATATGTCAGCGCTGCCAACCGCGAACGCAGCTCGCCCGAGGCATGGATCAAGTCCGCGCCGATGATGCGTGAGCTGTTCAGCGACCTGCCCGAGGCGCTGGCGAATACGTTGGTGGTCGCGCAGCGCTGCGCGTTCGCGCCGCCCAAGCGCAAGCCGATCCTGCCGAGCCTGGCCGGCGATCTCGAAGGCGAGGCGGCGCAATTGCGCGCCGATGCCTTTGCCGGGCTGGAAATGCGGCTGTCGACTTATACCGAGCAGAGCGAGGAAGAGCGCAAGGCGTATTTCGAGCGGCTCGAGTTCGAGATCAACGTCATCGTCGGCATGGGCTTTCCCGGTTACTTCCTGATCGTGGCCGACTTCATCAAATGGGCGAAGGATCACAACATTCCGGTGGGCCCGGGCCGTGGTTCGGGCGCGGGCTCGGTCGTCGCCTGGGCGCTGACGATCACCGATCTCGATCCGATCAAATTGGGGCTGCTGTTCGAACGTTTCCTCAACCCCGAACGCGTGTCGATGCCCGACTTCGATATCGACTTCTGCGAAACGCGGCGCGGCGAGGTGATCCGCTATGTGCAGGCCAAATACGGCCGTGATCATGTCGCGCAGATCATCACCTTCGGAAAGTTGAAAGCGCGCGCAGTGCTGCGCGATACCGGCCGCGTGCTGCAGATGGGCTATGGCCGCATCGACGGCCTGTGCAAGCTGGTGCCCAACCACCCGACCGATCCGTGGAAGCTCGACCGCGCGCTCGCTGGCGTTGATGAACTGCGCCAGCAGTATCGCGACGATGCCGAGGTCAAGCGGCTGTTCGATCTGGCGATGCAGCTCGAAGGCCTGCCACGCCACAGCTCGACTCACGCCGCCGGCGTCGTCATTGGCGACCGTCCGCTGGCGCAGCTGGTTCCGCTCTACCGCGATCCGCGCTCCGACATGCCGGTGACCCAGTTCGACATGAAATATGTCGAGACCGCAGGGCTGGTGAAATTCGACTTTCTGGGCCTCAAGACGCTGTCGGTGCTGCACAAGGCGACCGAAATGCTCGCCAAGCGCGGCGTCACGGTGGATCTGAGCACGTTGCCCTGGGACGATGCCGGGGTGTTCGATCTGCTCAAGCGCGGCGATACCGTCGGCGTGTTCCAGCTGGAATCCGAAGGCATGCGCCGTACGCTGGCGCAGGTGAAGCCGACCGCGTTCGGCGACATCATCGCGCTCGTCTCGCTCTATCGCCCGGGGCCGATGGACAACATCCCCAGCTTCGGCGCGCGCAAGAACGGGCGCGAGACGATTACCTATCCGCACCCGCTGCTTGAGGATATCCTCAAGGAAACCTACGGCATCATCGTCTATCAGGAACAGGTGATGCAGGCAGCCCAGGTGCTGGCCGGTTACTCGCTCGGTGACGCCGACCTTCTGCGCCGCGCGATGGGCAAGAAGATCAAGGCAGAGATGGACCAGCAGCGCGGACGGTTTGTCCAGGGTGCAGGCGCCAACAATATCGATGCCAAGAAGGCCAACGAGCTGTTCGACTTGATCGACAAGTTTGCCGGCTATGGCTTCAACAAGAGCCATGCTGCGGCTTACGCATTGCTCGCCTACCAGACCGCCTGGGTGAAGGCGCATTATCCGCACGAATTCTACGCGGCATCGATGTGCTTCGACATGGCGCAGAGCGAAAAGCTCAACATCTTCGTCGATGACATGCGCCGCATGGGTGTCGCCTGCCTGCCGCCGTGCATCAACGCCAGCGAGGCGGAGTTTTCGGTCGAGCAGACCGCAGATGGCCTGGCGGTGCGCTATGCGCTGGCGGGGCTGAAGAATGTCGGCGAGAAGGCGATGGAAGGCGTCGTTGCCACGCGGATGGCGGGCGGGCCGTTCAAGTCGCTGGGCGATTTTGCCGATCGGATCGACGCCGGCCAGGTCAACAAGCGCCAGATCGAAAGCCTGTCCGCCGCTGGCGCGTTCGACGGGCTGGGGCTTGAGCGCTCTGCCGTGCACGGCGGTGCGGACATGGTGCTGGCGGTTGCGGCCGAGGCGCATCGCCAGCGGATCAGTGGGCAGGGCGGGCTGTTTGGCGATGTCCAGCAGCCGGGCCAGTCGCTGCGGTTGCCCACGTCCAAGCCCTGGGCGACAGGCGAGGCGATGACATACGAACGCGATGCGTTCGGTTTCTTCTTCTCCGCGCACCCGGTGACCGAGTTTACGGCGGTGGCCAGGGCGCAGGGCGCGCGCCCCTATCAGCAGGTCGTCGAGACGATGGATGTGCGCGTCGGCGAGCGCAAGACCGCCAAGGTTGCAGCCCTTGTCGAAGGCTGCAACCGCCGCCAGAGCAAGCGCGGCAGCACGTTCGTGATGGTCGATCTGTCGGACGAAAGCGGACAGTTTTCCGCCAGCTCGTTCGATGACGATGTGGTCGCATCGATGCCCGAATGGGCCAGCCAGTCGGCGTGTCTGCTGATCGAGCTGGAGTTCGATCGGTCAAGCGAGGATCAGGCCCCGCGCGCCACCATTCGCCGGGCCAGGCCGCTCGACCAGATCAAGGTCACGCTGCGGCACAAGGCGAAAATCGATGTGCAGCACCCCGATGCGCTCGCAGCATTGGCCGAGCTGGTCGGGCAGGCCGGTGGCGGTCAGGACGAAGTGCACGCCCGGCTGCTGCTGGGCGAAGGCCGGGTGATGCCGGTATGCCTGGGCAAGCGGTTCCAGCTCGATGCCAATGCGCTCGAGGCGTTGCGCGCGATCGAGGGGCTTTGCGTCCGCGATATCGAATCCCATACCGCATCTCGTCCCGAACTTCGTCTCGTCGGTTGACTTAAGTGCCGCTTCGGGGTTTCTGATCCGCAGGAAACCGGCCCCATTGAAGGGCCTTGGGTCAGGAGAGAATGATGATCGTTGGTGGAATGCAGGACTTTGAACTTCGCGTGATGCGGTTGCTCGATCATGCCGAACGCGAAAGTGGTGCCCGCGAGATCGTCAGCCGCTGGGCCGATGGCAGCCAGACCCGCACCCATTGGGCGGGCATCGCGCGTGATGCGCGGCGGCTGGCGAGTGCGCTCGTCAAGCTGGGCCTGCAGCCGGGCGACCGCGTCGCCACGCTGGCGATGAACCACAGCCGCCATCTGGTCACCTGGTATGGCGCGATCGGCATGGGGGGCGTGATCCACACCATCAATCCGCGGCTGTTCGAAGAGCAGCTGGAGTACATCGCCAATCACGCCGAGGACAAGGTGCTGTGCTATGACGCGGCGTTCCAGCCGATCATCGACAAGATGAAGGACCGCTGGACCACGATCGAGCATTATGTCTGCTTCGATCCGCCCGCCGGATCAGCGGCGCAAGGGTTCGAGGCGCTGCTCGAGACAGGCGATGCGGACTATCGCTGGCACGAGGGGCCCGAGCGCGATCCGTGCATGCTGTGCTATACCTCGGGCACGACCGGCAACCCCAAGGGCGTGCTGTACGAGCATCGCTCGACCGTGATTCACGCGCTGGCCGAAATGCAGCCGGCGGTGTTCAGCCTGTCGCCGCAATCGGTGGCGCTTCCGGTGGTGCCGATGTTCCACGCGGCGGCCTGGGGCTTGCCGTTTGCAGGCGCGGCTGCGGGGATCAAGTTCGTGTTTTCCGCAGTCAACGATCCTGCGGTTCTGTGCGACCTGATGAACGACGAGAAGGTCACGCATTCCGCCGGGGTTCCGACGGTGTGGCTGGCGATGTTCCAGCATATCGACAGCACCGGCAAGAAGCCCGAGCATCTGCAGGTGGTGACCATCGGCGGCTCTGCTGCGCCGCGCGCGATGTGCGAGCGGATCATGAAGATGGGCGCGCGGATGAACCATGCCTGGGGCATGACCGAAACCTCGCCGATCGGCACGATGGGCGCGCCATCGCCCGATTGGGACGATCTGAGCTTCGACGCCCAGCTCGATCTGGTGACCAAGCAGGGCCGCGCGCCCTTCGGCGTCGAGCTGCGCGTCGTCGATGACGAGGGCAATATCCAGCCGCGCGACGGCAAGTCGAGCGGACGGCTGCAGATCAAGGGGCCGTGGATCATCAAGCGCTATTTCAAGGCGGAGGCCGACGCGCTGACCGAGGATGGCTGGTTCGATACCGGCGACGTCTCGGTCATCCACCCCGATGGCGTCATGCAGATCACCGACCGCGCCAAGGATGTGATCAAGTCAGGCGGTGAGTGGATCAGCTCGGTCGATCTGGAAAATGCCGCCGTCGGCATGGCGGATGTCGCCGAAGCCGCAGCAATCGGCCTGCCGCACCCCAAATGGGACGAGCGCCCGCTGCTGCTGGTGGTGCCCAAGGCGGGCACGAACCCGACCAAGGAGGCGATCCTCGATCACCTCACGCAGCATGTCGCCAAATGGTGGCTGCCCGATGACATCGTGTTCGTCGACGAACTGCCGCACAGCGCCACCGGCAAGCTGCTCAAGACCGCGCTGCGCGATCAGTTCAAGGACCACGTGCTGCCGACGGTGTGAGGCATCTGAATTCCTCCCCCAGCTTGCTGGGGGAGGGGGACCGCCCGCGCAGCGGGTGGTGGAGGGG
>NZ_ANFZ01000022.1 GCF_000331245.1 Blastomonas sp. AAP53
GAAGGCGGCATGAACGAGATCGTCAACATGATGCAGCGTATGCGTGAACTGGCCGTGCAGTCGGCTTCGGGCACGCTGGGTTCGGGCGACCGCGCCAACCTGCAGGCGGAAGTCACCGCGCTGATTGCGCAGGTTGATGACGTTGCCACCAAGACCAATTTCAACGGCGTGGCCCTGCTCAACACCGCAGGCCCGGTCGCCATTCAGACCGGCATCAATGCCTCTGACACCGTGAACATCGCGCTGGCCGACGTGACATCCACCGGCCTCTCGATCGGATCGGTCGACATCAGCACCGCTGCTGGCGCCGGCACGGCTCTGACGTCGCTGGATACCGCGCTGAACACGATCACCACCGCACAGGCAGGTCTTGGTGCCAGCCAGAACCGTCTGCAGGCAACCGTCTCCAGCCTCGTGAACCGTGCGACCAACCTGTCGGAAGCGCGTTCGCGTATTCAGGACGCCAACTTCTCGGAAGAATCGACCAACCTTGCCAAGGCACAGATCCTGGCCCAGGCGTCAACCGCGATGCTCGCCCAGGCGAACCAGAGCCAGCAGGGCGTGTTGAGTCTGATCCGTTAAATCGATTTGGAACTTCAACGCACCTGAACCGTAGAGGCTCCGCAACGGCCATTCATCGACAACTCAGTGGCCTGAGCCTTTCGATATTCGATCAACCCCCTTCCCCGTCCAACGGGAAGGGGGTTTTTCGTTGTCCGGGGGCCTTGAATCAAAAATCCTCCCGGAGACAGGCTCGGGGAGGATTGAGGTCAGGCTCAGCGCGAACTCGCCAGCCGCTTGCGCAGCGTTTCGAGCGCGGATTTCTTGATCTGGCAGACGCGCGCGGCGGTGATGCCCAGCACCAGCCCGATTTCGTCGAGATTCATTTCCTCGATGTAATGCAGTTGCAAGATCAACTGCTCGCGCTCCTTGAGCGTGCCGATGCTGGCGTTGAGCAATTGCTTGAGGTTGTCCGCCTCCATCCGCGTTTCCGCCGAATCCTCGCTGTCGGCAAACCACATCGAATGTTCGGAATACACCTCGTCCATCGATTCAAAGCGCACATCCTGCGCGGCATCGGAGCGCATGCGGAAGTCCGCCGCGTCCATCCCCATCGCCGCGGCGACCTCCTGCTCGGTGGGGTTGCGCCCCAGCTGGCGGACGAGCTGCTCCTGCGCCTTTCGCAATTTCTTGCGGAAATCCATCGCCGACCGGCACATGTTGCTGTTCGATCGCAGGTGATCGATCAGCGCGCCGCGGATGCGCATGCTGGCGTAGGTTGCAAAGCCGTGCCCCCGGTCCTCGTAATGGTTGGCGGCCTCGACCAGCGCGACCATGCCGATCTGGACCAGATCCTCGATCTCGATGACGCCCGGCGCCATGCCGCGCACATGCCAGGCCAGTTTGCGGACCAGGGGCAGATGCGCCTCGATCAGCTTGCCGGGCGGCACGGCGGCCGGCTTGCGTCCATAAGTGATCGTCTCGATGGGTAGATGCTGCATGTTATCTGTCCAGCTTCGTGAGAATGGCGGGCTGCGGCTGTTCGATCAGCCGCGCGAGAAGGAGTGTTCGGCCTGGGGCGTGCGGTATCCGGCCTGGCCGCCGACCGTGGCGACCACCTCGACCGGCTTGTCGTCGGGCAGCTCGCGGAACGAGAGCACCGGCGTATCGGGGAAACGCGGCCGCAGCAGATCGGCGAGCGGCTTGCGCGCCAGCGGCGATGTGACCAGAGCGTAGTTGCGCTGCTCCAGCATCAGCGGGCGGGCAGCCTGTTCGATCGCGCCCAGGATGCGCTGGGCCAGTCCCGGTTCGATCGGGAAGGCAGCATCGCCGGCCACGCGCAGCGATTGCGCGAGCAGGGTTTCCAGCTCTGCATCCAGCGTGACCACCGGCAGCGGCAGGTTTACCGGCACCAGCGACTGGATGATGATCGACCCGATCCGCTGGCGCACGCCTTCGACGATCTGCGCCACGGTGGTGCCTTCGGCAGCGGCTTCGACCATGGCCGAGCAGATGCGGCGGAAGTCCTTGAGCGGCACGCCCTCGCGCAGCAGCTCGCGGCACACGGCGGAGATAGTGAACAGCGAGAGCGGCTGCGGAGTGAGGCCATCGACCAGCTGCGGCGAGCTTTCCTTGAGCGTTTCCAGCAGCTTCTTGGTCTCGTCCATGCCGAACAGCTGCGCGGCATTGAGGCGGACCATCTGGTTGAGATGCGTTGCCATGACGGTCGAGGAATCGACCACGGTATAGCCCTGCACGATCGCTTCGGCGCGCTTGTCGGCGGAAATCCACACCGCATCCATGCCGAAGGTCGGGTCCTTGCAGGCACGGCCATCGATGGGGTTATCGATATCGCCGCTGTCGAGCGCGAGCAGATCGTCGGGCCAGATCTCGTCCTCGGCGACGATCGTGCCGCCGATGGTGATGCGATAGGCATTGGCCGCCAGGCTCATGTCGTCCTTGATCCGCACCAGCGGGATGACGAAGCCCAGTTCCTTGGAGATCTGCTTGCGGATACCGGTGACGCGGCGCATCAGCGGCGCATCGCGGCGCTCGTCGACCAGCGGCACCAGGCCATAGCCGACCTCGATACCCAGCATCGCGCCGTCGGACACGTCCTGCCAATCGATGGCATTGGGGTTTTCCGGCGCTGCAGGGGCCAGGGGCTCTGCCACCGCTGCCTTGGGCCGCGACAGCTTCCACGCGATGAACCCGGCGATCGCCGCTGCCGGCAGGATGATCATGTGCGGCATACCGGGCAGCAGACCCATGATGCCCAGGATCGCCGCCACCGGCACCCAGGCCTTGGCGATGGCGAACTGGCCGGAAATCTGGCCGGGAAGGTCGAGCGGCGAATTGACGCGGGTGACGATCGATGCAGCGGCGATCGACAGCAGCAACGCGGGCACCTGTGCCACCAGCGCATCGCCGATGGCGAGCATGGTATAGTTGGAGGCAGCATCGCCGATGCTCAGGCCATGGCTGGCCACGCCCAGAATGATGCCGCCGATGATGTTGACCACCAGGATGAGGACGCCGGCAACCGCATCGCCTTTCACGAACTTGGACGCACCGTCCATCGATCCGTAGAAATCGGCCTCGGTCGCGACTTCGACGCGGCGCGCCTTGGCCTCTTCGGGCGTCATCAGGCCGGCGTTCAGGTCGGCGTCGATTGCCATCTGCTTGCCGGGCATCGCATCCAGGGTGAAACGGGCGGACACTTCGGACACGCGGCCCGCGCCCTTGGTGATGACGACCATGTTGATGATCATCAGGATCGCGAAGACGAAGATGCCGACGATATAGTCGCCGCCGATCAGCAGGCTGCCGAACGCCTCGATGACATGGCCTGCAGCTGCCCCGCCTTCGTGGCCGTTGACCAGCACGACGCGCGTCGAGGCGACGTTGAGGCCCAGACGCAAAAGCGTGGCAAACAGCAGCACGGTGGGGAAGCTGGAAAAGTCGAGCGGCTTGGTGACGTTCAATGCCACCATGAGAACCGCCAGGCTGATCATGATGTTGAAGATGAAGCCGATGTCCAGCACCAGCGCAGGCACTGGCAGGATGAGGAACACGACCAGCAGCAAGGTGGTCAGCGGCAGAATCGCGCCGCGTGACATTGCCATGATTCCGCCAAGCTTGGAGGGGGCAGGTGTCATGAAATTCAGGCTCCCATCGACGCGAGCAGCATGTAAGCCAGCCGCGCATTATCGTTTGTGCCGAGCGAGGCGGCATCAGGTCGGGTGGCGCGCGCGCTGGCGAGCCGGACGTAATCGGCAGGTTGCACCTGCGGCAGATCATTGCCTTGCTGCGGCAACCGGCTGCCACCTGCCGCGCCTGCGCCGCCGAGCTTGTCGGCAAAGCGGCCGCGGATTTCGGCAAAGCTGCGCGGGCTGCCCGAACGATCATAGAAGATCGACCGGTTGGCCCCGGCGGCGCGGCCGAACATCGGCGCAGCGGCGGCATCAGGGTTGGCATCGTGCGCGGCCAGAAACTGGCGTGCGCCTTCGGGGCCGAGGAAATGCGCGAGATACAGATCGACCGGCGCGGCTTGGCGACCCAGGTTCGATTCCAGGTAATTGCGATTGTCCGAGGCGAATTCGCCCGCCATCAGCGCGGCAATCTCGGGGTTTTTGCGCAGGGCCAGGATCGACTGGCGGGTTTCCGGGTCAGCGACGCGATAGCGCCCCTTGCCATCGCGCTGGATGGCGTTTGCCGCCCAATCCAGCCCGTGCTTGGGACCGTGCTTTTCGACCACGCCCAGCCAGCTCTGGTCGATGAACTGGAACAGGCCGGTGGCCGAAGAGGTCGATGCCTTCGCCTGGGGGTTGAGCCCGCTTTCGATCCGCGCCTGGCCGAGCAGATAGTTGAAATCCACGCCCGTGCGGCGCGCAGAGGCGGCAATCGCGCTGGTGACGCGATCTCCACTGCTGCCGACACTGCCAAGATACGAGGACAAAACGGGTCTCCACGGTTGTTGGAGACATTCACAGCAAGGTCTGTGCCAGTTTGAGGGGAAACCCTCTCCCCTCCCGCCTGCGGGAAGGAAGAGGCCTCGCTTGTCGCCCCACCCGCCACAACGCAAAAACCCCCCGCCCGCGAACGGGCGAAGGGTCAAGTCATTCAGTCATGCCAGAAAGGTGTCAGCGGCGCTGCGTCATGTTGGCGTAGGTGTTGGACGCCTGCTCGCCATGAATGGCGGCGACGCGGCGTTCGACGTGGTCGCGCAGGAATCGCAGCCGCTGGGCTGCGGCGGTATTGAATTTCATCAGGCTGTCCAGCTGGCTGCGGGTGCTGGCGTCGGCACGCAGCACACCCTGGGTGCGCAGCGCGTCGGTGATGCCGCCCAGATCGCGCGTGTAGGCGATCATGGCCTCGGTGTCTCCGGCGTCGAGCGCGGCGATGAGGGCGCTTTGCGTGTCGGCAAAACGCTCAAGCAGTTCGCCCTGCATCAGTTGGCGACTACGCCAAGGTCGAGTTCCATCATCTTGGCGGCGAGCTTTTCCGCATCGATGACATAGCTGCCATTGGCCAGCGCTTCTCGGATCGCGGCGACGCGGCCCTCGTCGATGGGAGCAGAGGCGGCTGCCGTCTGCAGGAAGCTGGTGGTGCTGACCGGCGCGTTGCGGACCGAATTGTCGGTCGGTGCAGCGGCTGCCGTCGCCCCCACTGCCTTTTCGGTGCTGCCGCCCTTGCGGGTCGCTCCCAGGGCCGGGCTGCCATATGCGTTAATACGGGACATGATATTGAGACCTCGTTCTAGCATGACTTACGTCCTTTAACGGCCTTCGCACCGGTTGCTTAAGGCGATTTTTTGATGAAAGGTTAACGCGGTTTTGCCCGCATTGGTAAACGGCTCAGTTACTCAGGATCGTGGCACGGCCCGGTTCGACGATCCGCACGAAAATGGGCTTGCCCTTGGGCTCGTCGCGCACCGAGATGACCTCGCCAACGCGGCCGTCCTTGTCGGCAATCATCACGCGCGAGAGCGAGAACATCGGCCGTTCAACGGTGAGCAGAATGGGCTCGCCGCGCTTGATGCCTTCCTGACCCTGCTGGCCAGAACCGCTGCGCGACTGCGCCGTCCGTGCGCCCACGACCTGCTGCCTTTCGGCGGCCAGATCCAGCGGCACGCGGATGCGCCAGCCGAGCGAAGGGCAGCGCACCGCGGCAGCGCCCAGATCCGGTCCCGTCACTTCCAGCGCGACAGGGCAGGCTTTCAGCTTCAGGCGGCGATCGACTGCAGCGCGCGCACCGCCCGGCTGGCCGATCTCGGCCCCCATCGTGGCGGCGACCAGCACGTCGATTTCGCCCAGATCCTGCATGGCCTGGCCCAGCGCGGGCGCGGGCAGGGCAAGCAAGGGAGCGGCAAGGCAGAGAGCCAGAGCAGATTTGCGATCGGGCATGGGCGGTCCTTCAATGACTGTATCCCAGTCGCAGCAAGGTCCGTGCCAGAATTCGCTATTGCGGCTTGTCGCGCAGGGTCAGGCGCACCGTGCGCGCCTCTGAAGCGCTGCCGCCCTGCCCCGGTTGCGCCAGATCCGGCAGCATCGCACCATCGGCCACGCCCGCTTCCGCGAGCACACGCATGATCGCGGCGGTGCGCGCGGCGGCCAGCTCCCACCGGTCAAGCCGCGATGCAGCCTCCTGCGTGACCACTGGCACGGCGATGGCGAATTCCGCCTGCCGGTTCTTGCCGCCCAGGGCGGCAATCACCTGCACACCCTTTGCCGTCATCCGCGCTTCCTGCGGCTCGAACAGGCTCGCCAGCGGCAAGGCCACGGTTTTCGACCGCGCAGCGTTGTCCGACCCGAAGCTGTCCGAAATGGCATCCGCAACGGCCAGGTGCCGATCGCCGACGCTGGCGATCATGGCCATGACCCCGGTCATGATCAACGCGAGGTCGAGAAAGGATACGGTGGTCCGCTGGGCGGGCGTCATACCGGATGCACCTGCTGGTGCGTGGGACGACCGTCATCCGGTGATCGCTGCTGGGTAGCAGCAGCGGCGGCGACATCTGCAAATTCGCGGCGCCCGATGTCGAACAGTCGGCGGGCGGCATCTTCTTCCCAGCCGATCTGTTCGCCTGCGATGCGCGCGAGGCGCTGTGCGATCGGACCGGCGATCAGGTTGGCAAGCACCAGCCCATATAAGGTGGTAAGCAGTGCAACAGCCATCGCCCGACCGATCGAGGCGGCGTCGCTGACGTTGCCGAACAGCAGGATCAGGCCGATCACGGTGCCGAGCATCCCCATGGCGGGCGCGCAATCGGCGACATTTTCCCAGAAACGCACCATCGCCGTCAGCCGCGCGCGGCGGTGTCCGGCCAGGCGGGCCATCGCCGCCTGAAAGCCATCCAGCGAACGCTGGTTGGCCATCGCATCTGCAGCGGCGGCAACGAACGGCCCCCCGGTCTTGACCCGGTCGGCGCAGCTCAGGCCCCGGCTTTCAACGACATGTTCGATCCGCAGCACCGCGCGATGCGCCTCGTCTGCCTGGTCCTGCACCTTGAACCACAGTTCGCGCCGCAGCGCGGCCAGTCCGCCCAGCGCTGCCGTCGTGCCATTCTGAACCCAGGCCACCGCGAAGCTGCTGCCGACAACAAAGGCCAGCGGCAGCGGATCGATGAAAGCGGCAATCGTCATTGCGTATCCCTGTCAAACCATCGATTTGCCGCCGTGCACAGGCGGCAAATCCTTGCCGCCCCGCCGGCAGAAAATTGCCGCCCGCCTGCGAACACCGCAGCAGGAGACCTCTCTCATATCCGCAAGAACCCCCGGAAATCCTGGCGTTTTGCAAAATGGCACAGCCTTTGCTTTCCATCTGGGCGACGCATTCTGTCCATCGCTTAAGACGGCAGATGCAGCCATAGTTTAAGAGGAATGGTCCCATGGGGGCAGACAGGCTTTTTGGAATGCACGGCACGGCACTGCAGCTGCGATCGCAGCGGCTGTCGATGCTGGCATCGAACATCGCCAATGCCGCGACGCCCGGCTACAAGGCGCGCGACCTGGATTTCGAAAAGGCCATGCAGCGCGTGCAGGGCGGCGACAGTCTGGAAGGCGCGCTGGGCGACAATGCGGGCTATCGCGTTCCGCTGCAGAATTCGATGGATGGCAACACGGTCGAGCTTTCGACCGAACAGACGCTGTTTGCCGAGAACGCCATTGGCTATTCGACCACGCTGTCATTCCTTGAGGGCCGCGTTGCGACGCTGACCCGCGCGATCAAGGGAGAATAAGCCGTGTCGGGCCCCATGAACATCTTCGACATTTCCGGTCGTGCGATGTCGGCGCAGCTATCGCGGCTGAACACCACCGCATCGAACCTGGCCAACGCCCGCACGACCTATTCGAGCGAGGCCGAGGCCTATCGCGCGATCAAGCCGGTGTTCAAGACCATCCAGGAAAGCCCCGGCGTTGCCACCGTGCAGGTCGACAAGGTGATCCAGTCCGACATCAAGCCGACCAAGCGGCACGACCCCACCAACCCGCTGGCTGATGCCGACGGCAATGTCTGGGATGCTGGCGTCGATGAAACCGCAGAGCTGATCGATATGCTGGAGACGGCCCGGCAGTACCAGAACAACGTGCAGGTGATGCAGACCGCCAAGTCGCTGATCCTCGATACCGTGAGGATGGGCAAATGACGACAATCACCAATGACTTTGTTTCGAGCCTGCAAAAGAAGGAAACCGTTGCAAGCAAGAACACCCAGGAATCGCTCGGCCAGGCATCGTTCCTGAAACTGATGACCGCGCAGCTTAAGTTCCAGGACCCGTTCGACCCGGTCGACAACCAGGCGATGGTCGGACAGATGGCGCAATTCAGCCAGGTCGCCGGGATTTCCGAGATGAACGCCTCGCTGAAGGCGATCGCGGGAGGCTTTGGCACGTCGCGTCTGTCGGAAGCCGCCAGCTTCATCGGCCGCTCGGTCCTGCAGGATGGCGATACCGCCTATTCTGACGCGAACGGCCGTTATGGCGGCGAATTCACGCTGAACGCGCCAGCCAACAATGTGTCGCTCGAATGGCTCGATACCGCAGGCAACGTCGTCCACACCCAGGCGATGGGGCAGGTTCCGGCGGGCAAGATTCCGTTCGAACTGCTCAGCGAGGATGAAGCAGGCAACCCGGTCAATATCGGTCCACTCAAGGTCCGCGTGACCGGGGCGGCCGCCAGCACCATGTCCACCTGGCTGCCGGTCACGGCGGTCGAGTCCAGCAGCAACGGCGCCGAGGCCCTTCTGGTCACCCCCGCCGGTTCGATTTCCACGAGCAGCGCCAAGCGCATCGCCTGATCTGCCCGCCTTCAAAACCCCAACGATCAAGTTTCACTGAGGAGTAGCCCACATGTCCTTCATCACCTCGCTCAGCGGCCTCAAGGCGGCACAGACCGACCTGGCAACCGTTTCGAACAACATCGCCAACTCCAGCTCGACCGGCTTCAAAAAGAGCAAGGCGACCTTTGGTGACCTGTTCGCGTCCGCGCCGACGCAGAGCACCAAGTCGGTTGCAGGCCAGGGCGTGCGCCTGACCGGCATCGTCCAGCAGTTCACGCAGGGCTCCTTGAACTCGACCGACCGCACGCTCGACCTTGCCATCGCCGGTGACGGCTTCTTCGTGGTGTCGGGCACCTCGCCGCGTCAGGCACAAAGCTTCACGCGCAACGGCAACTTCTTCGTGAATGTCGATCGCGAGGTTACCGACAACATCGGGAGCAAGGTGCAGATGCTGCCCGTCGATGCGACTGGCCGGGTGACCTCCACCAATGCTGCCGACATGTTCGACTTCGTGCTGCCAGAGTCCGACCCGGCCGATCCGTCCGCCGTGCTGTCCAACATCACGATCAGCGACGAGGGCGTCGTGACCGCGACCTTCACCAACGGCAGCCAGGCACGCCTGGGCGCGGTGGCAATGGCCAGCTTCCCGGCGGCAGAAGGGCTTCGCCCGATCGGTGATGCGCACTGGCAGGCGACGGGTGTCTCGGGCACGCCGCTGATCAACCAGGCAGGCAACGGCCCGCTCGGCACGGTGCGCTCCGGCACGCTGGAAGCGGCGAACATCGACCTGACCGAAGAGCTGGTGTCGCTGATCGCAGCACAGCGCAATTTCCAGGCGAACGCGCAGGCGCTCGAAACCGCCAACACCCTGACCCAGACGATCGTCAACCTGCAGACCTGATGACGGCTGATAACCCGATTGTAGCGTAAAGGAACAAGGTGCCCTGACATGGACAAGATGATCCACATCAACCTGAAGGCCATGCAGGGCATCATGAACCGGCAGACGGCCATCGCCAACAACATGGCGAATGCCGACACAACCGGCTTCCGCGCTGAAATCGTCAATGCCCGCGCGCTGTATGTGCACGGTGGCGGGCTGGATAGCCGGGTATCGACCAGCGAGGCCGTGGTTGGCGCGGACATGAAGGGCGGCACGGTGGAAACCACCGGCGGCGCGCTCGACATCGCGCTCAACGGCGATGCTCTGCTGGCGGTCCAGGCCGCCGACGGCGCCGAAGCCTATACGCGGCGCGGCGACCTGATGGTCACCGACAGCGGGCTGCTCACCACCGGCGATGGACATCCCGTGCTGGGCCAGGGCGGCCCGATCACGCTGCCCGCCGCCGACAAGATCATGGTCGCTGCCAATGGCGCGATCTCGATCATACCGCAGGGCGGCGACCCGGCGCAGCCGGTCGAGGTCGGTCTGCTGAAGCTGGTCAGCCCCCAGGGCAGCGAGATCAAGAAGGGCCGCGACAACCTGTTTCGCGTGCCCGGCGATGGTGCCCTGCCCGAAGACCCCGACGCCACGGTCACCCCCGGCGCGCTCGAAGGATCGAACGTCAACATGACCGAGGCGCTGGTCGACATGATCGAAGCCAGCCGGGCTTGGGAAACGCAGGTCAAGATGCTGACCTCGGCACAGGAAATGGACGACAGCGGCGCCAGCATCATGCGGATGCCCTGATGAACCGGAACGGAGTAGAATAAGATGAGCAACGGAGCCCTTCAGGTCGCCCGTACCGGGCTGGACGCGCAGAACACCAAGATGCGCGTGATCGCCAACAACCTGGCGAACGTCAACACCACCGGTTTCAAGCGCGACCGCGCCAATTTCGAGACGCTCGCCTATCAGCAGCAGATCGCTGCGGGCGCGCGCGCCGATGCGCAGAACCAGTTCGCCACCGGCCTTTCGGTCGGCACCGGCGTCAAGATCGGCAGCACCAGCCGCATCGATACGCAGGGCGTGGCGCAGATGACCGAAAATGCGCTCGACATGATGATCGAAGGCAAGGGCTATTTTCAGGTCTCGCTGCCCGACGGCACCAATGCCTATACCCGTGCGGGCAATTTCAACCTGACCGCCGAAGGCCAGATCGTCACGCCCGAAGGCTTGCCGCTGGTCCCCAACATCCAGGTGCCCGAAGGCGTCACCGGCATCACCATCGGCGCCGACGGCACGGTATCGGCGACGCTGGCCGGACAGGCCGAGGCGAGCGAGCTGGGCCAGATCGAGATCGCCAGCTTCGTCAATCCTGCCGGGCTCAAGTCCCTGGGCAACAACCTGCTGGCCGAAACCGCTGCCAGCGGTGCCCCGGTGATCGGCGCGGCAGGCCTCGAAGGCCGCGGCGTGCTGCGCCAGGGCGCGCTCGAAGGATCGAACGTCAACATCGTGGAAGAGCTGGTCGACATGATCGAAACCCAGCGCGCCTATGAGGTGAACTCCAAGATGATCCAGTCGACCGACGAGATGCTCCAGTTCGCCAACCAGCAGATCGGCTAAACCCAGATGACCCGTATTCCCGTCACGACCAGCGCTTCGCGGTTCCCCTCCCCGGTTCGGGGAGGATTGGTCGCGGCGCTCGTCATCGCCCTGTGCGCCGCCACTCCGGCCTATGCGAAGAAGAAGAAGCCGCCGATCCAGCCCGACCCGGATTATGCGCCGACCTTGTCGCTGCCGATGGCAGGTCCGGCCGTGCCCAACGGATCGATCTTTCAGGCCAGCAATGGCTATTCGGCACTGACCAACGGTGCGCGCGCCGGGATGGTGGGCGATATCCTGACCATATCGCTGGTCGAACGGACCCAGGCGGTGAAATCGAACGGTGCGAACACCGATCGCAATGGCTCGATCGGCCTCACCCCGCCGACCACCGGCCCGCTCAGCCTGTTCAACCCCAGCGACATCGGCATGGGTGGCAACACCAGTTTCCAGGGTATCGGCACGGCCCAGCAGTCCAATTCGCTGCAGGGCCAGGTCACCGTCACCATCGCCCAGGTCTATCCCAACGGGACGATGCTGGTGCGCGGCGAAAAGCTGATCAGCCTCAACCGGGGCGCAGAGCACATCCGCTTCAGCGGCATCGTGCGCGCGGTCGATATCGGCCCGGACAACATCGTTCCCTCCTCGCGGGTCGCCAATGCGCAGATCATCTATGGCGGCACCGGCGAGATTGCGCGCGCAAGCCAGAAGGGCTGGCTGCAGCGCTTCTTTGAAACCATCAGTCCGTTTTAAGGCCCCGACATGACCCACTCGCCCATGACCAAGCCGTTCCCTGCCCTGTTTCGCGCGGTCGCCGTGCTGGCGCTGGCGCTCATGGCTGCCATGCAGCCGGCCGCTGCCGAACGGATCAAGGATCTGGGCGGCTTTCAGGGACTGCGTGCCAACCAGCTGACCGGCTATGGCATTGTCGTCGGCCTGGCCGGCACCGGCGATGACAGCCTGGAATACGCAACCGTCGGCATGCGCGGCGTGACCAACCGCTTTGGCCTGTCGCTGCCACCGGGGATCAACCCCGCCACCAAGAACGCCGCTGCCGTTCTGGTGACCGCAGAGCTGCCGGCGATGGCCAAGCCCGGCCAACGGCTCGACATCACCGTATCGGCGCTGGGCCGTGCCAAGTCGCTGCGCGGCGGCACGCTGATCATGATGCCGCTGCTGGGCGCAGACGGTCAGATCTACGCGATGGCGCAGGGCAACCTGGCGGTCGGCGGTCTGGGGGTCAGCGGTGCCGATGGATCGAGCACCGTCGTCAACATTCCCTCGGTCGGTCGCATCGCGGGCGGCGCGACGGTCGAGCGCGCGGTCGATACCGGCTTCGACCAGACGCCCTATCTGCTGTTCAACCTCGCTGATGCGGACCTGACCACCGCGATGCGGGTCGCCGATGCGATCAACAGCCAGTTCGGCTATGCGCTTGCGGTCGCCAATGATGCGGTCTCCGTCCGCATCGCTGCGCCCGTCACCGCGCAGGAACGGGTGCAGATGATGTCCCGAATCGAGAACATTCCGGTCACCCCCGCCGAGGCCCCGGCTAAAGTAATTGTTAACGCGCGCACCGGTACTGTCGTTATCAACGGCGCAGTGCGGATCGGCCCGGCAGCAGTCAGCCACGGCAAGCTGACCGTGAAGGTCCAGGAAGCGCCCACCGTCGTACAGCCTGCGCCGTTCAGCCAGGGCCAGACCGCCGTGGAACAACGCAGCCAGGTCGCGATCGAGGAAGAAACCAACCCGGCGTTCGAAATCAAGCGAGGTGCCAACTTGTCCGAGATTGTAGAGACAGTGAACGCCATCGGCGCATCGCCGAGCGACCTTGCCGCGATCCTGGAAGCCCTGAAGCAGGCTGGCGCGCTGAAGGCGGAGCTGGTGATCCTGTGACCATCATGTCCGCCTCTGCAGCTTTCCCGCTGGCGCGTGCCAGCGCTGCGCCGCCGCTGGACCTCAAGGCCCGGGCGACGGCGGCTGCCTTGCAAGCCAAGGACGCTGCCGGCGACAATGCCAGCGCGGACAAGAAGGCCGAGCTGACCAAGGCGGCGGAATCGTTCGAGGCGATCTTCCTGCGCCAGATGATTGGCGCGATGCGCAGCGCCACCGGCGGCGACACGCTGCTGGGATCGAGCGCATCCGACCAGTTCCGCGACATGATGGACGCGCGACTGGCCGATGACATGGCCGACAAGCAGAGCTTCGGCATTGCTGAAATGGTGCTCAAGCAGTTTGGAGTCGATAAGCCATGACCGATCTGCTCAGCCTCGGACGATCCGGAATTCGGGCCTATTCGCGCTCGATGGAAGCGGTCTCGCACAACATCGCCAACGCGGAAAACCCCGATTACGTCCGGCGCAGCGTCGAACTGACCGATGCCACGGTATCGACCTCGCTCAACCCCGACTATTTCGCACAAAGCGGCCTCAATGGCGTACGCGTTGCCAATACGGTGCGCGCGTCCGACGAATTCATCGAAGCACAGGTGCGTCAGACCGGGGCCGCCCGCATCCGCACCGAAACGCAGCTTGCGTGGCTAGAACGGCTGGAAACCAATCTCGACAACGCCGGGTCCAATGTCGGCACCCGGCTCAATTCGTTCTTCGGACGCACCGAAGAGGTTGCCGCTGCCCCTTTCGACAACGCGCTCAAGCTCTCGTTGCTCAGCGACCTTGATGCCGTGGTTGACGCCTTTCGCCGGACATCGACCAATATCCAGCTGACTTCGGCACAGGTCGCGCAAGGCGCCGAACTGGAAGCCAACACGCTGAATGCGGCGCTGGAAAATCTCAACAAGATCAACCTCAACATCACCCGCACCAAGGAAGGGTCCGATGCCCATGCCGGGCTGCTGGATTCGCGCGACGCGATGCTGGCGACGATCACCGAAAAGCTGAACGCCGGCATCAGCTTCGCCCCCAATGGCACCGCCACGATCACATATGGCGGCCAGCAGCTGGCAGGGGTCAATTTTGCCGCCACGGTCACTGCAGCGACCAATGTGGATGGCAGCCTTGCGCTGCAGGTCGATGGCGTGAGCGTTGCCGTTCCCAGCGAGGGATCGCTCGCCGGGCTCAGCCGCGCCGGAGCGACTGCGCAGGGGCGGATGAACGATCTGACCACGCTTGCGCAGCAGTTCGTCGACGATATCAACGGCTGGCAGGCGCAGGGCTTTACCATGGCGGGTGCCCCTGGCGCGCCGCTGCTGTCAATGACCGGGAACATCTCCACCTTGGCCGTGACAACCACCGATGTCGCCGCGCTGGCCGTGGCGAGCGCCGATGGAACCCCCAATGGCAACCTGCTGACCATGCCCAATCTGCGCGCGGCCGATGGGGTGGAAACGCGCTGGAACAATTTTCTGGCAGGCTTTGCCACCAATGTCGCGTCGGTGCGCAGCGAGGCCAATGCCGCCACCGCGCTGGACGAGGGCGCACGCCGGCGGCGCGATGCCATATCAGGGGTCGATCTGGACCGCGAAGCCGCCGATCTCATCCGGCTGCAGCAGGCCTATGAGGCATCGGCCCGCGTGATCCAGGTCGCCCGCGAGACGATGCAAGCCATTTTGGGCGTATTTTAAGAGTCGGGATGAACAAATATGGTCCAGTCCGTTAACCGCTACCGCGCACCGGAACAGGTCAGCCTGCAGGTCCGGCTTAGCCAGCAGATCACCGACCAGCAGCTGCTGGTCAGCGGGCGCAGCCGCGTGGCCACGCCTTCCGACGATTCCAAGGCGTGGCTGGAAGCGGCCACCATTTCGCGCTTTCAGTCGGATGAGGCGGCCTGGACCAACAACCTCAGCCGCGCCGACACCCGCGCCAGCCAGGCCGAGGCGAGCCTCAACACCATCGTCAACGGCCTGATCCGGTCCCGCGAACTGTTGCTGCAGGCCAACACCGGAACCATCGCCGGGAACGATACTACCGTGCTGGCGCTGGAGGTCGAGGGCATCGCATCGGATTTCACCGATGCGCTGAATCAGCGCGACAACTTTGGCGGCCCGCTGTTCGGATCCGGAGCCCGTATCCGGATGCCGATCGGCGAAGCGCGCTATGTCGATGCCGCGCCCAATCTTGAAGAGGTGCAGGACGATATCGAAACCGGCAGCGGACCTGCCAGGCTGTCCGATATCATGGCCGACACGGTTGCTTCGATCCGGACGGGAACGGCGGCAGAGCGCGGCGAACAGCTGGCAGCGCTGGATGGAGCGATCGACCGGATGACGCAATTGCTCACCCGCCAGGGCGTGGTGAAGGGCTCGATCGAGTCTGCGCGCGAGGAACTGACACAGAGCAAGCTGTCGCTGGCGACACGCAAGTCCGAACTGGTGGATGCCAATGTCACCGAGGCACTGACCCGCCTGCAGACGCTGCTGACCAACCTGCAGGCGACCCAGGCGGTCTACGCCAAGATTTCACAGCAGTCGCTGATCGACTATCTGCGTTAACCCGCGTTAACCAACAAACGCGTGCTGTTAACCCTGTTTTGCCCTTAACCACGACCAACAAAAGCCGTTCTACGATCTGAACGGGCCGATTTTCGGCCCTCATTGCGCCAACCGTCCGGTGGGCGTGCGTCACGATCAAGGGAACCGCCATGTTCGCAGTTATTGGCTTCGTCGTTCTGATTGGCATGGTTTTCGGCGGTTTCATCATCGCCGGGGGCAGCATGGGCGTGATCTTGCACGCCCTGCCGCTCGAAATGATGATCATTGGCGGGGCTGCAGCCGGTTCGATGCTGATCGGCAACTCGGGCCCGCACCTCAAGGCGATCGGTGGCGGCGTCATGACGGCCGTCAAGGGCGCCAAATACAAGAAGCAGGACTTCCTGGACTGCATCTTCCTGGTCTCCAAGCTGATGAAGATGCTGCGCACCGAAGGACCGGTCGCGCTGGAACCGCACATCGAAGACCCCAACAGCTCGACGGTGTTTTCCGAATATCCCGTGCTGCTCAAGGACTCGACGCTGATCCACCTGATCTGCGATTCGCTGCGTCTGGTCGTCGTCTCGTCCGGCCAGCTCGATCCGCATGCGGTCGAGGACGTCGTCGACCAGGCGATCAAGACGCATCATCATGAAGCCATAGCGCCGGCCGATGGCCTGCAGAGCCTGGCCGATGCCCTGCCCGCGCTGGGCATCGTCGCGGCCGTTCTGGGGATCGTCAAGACCATGGGCTCGATCGACAAGCCACCTGCCATTCTGGGTGAAATGATCGGTTCGGCGCTCGTTGGTACGTTCCTGGGGATTTTTCTGGCTTATGGTCTGGTGGGTCCGCTCGCCAACCGCTGCAAGCAGGTGATCGAGGCCGATGGCGCGATCTACCATGTCGCCAAGCAGATCATCATCGCGTCGCTGCACGGTCACCCGCAGCCGCTGGTGATCGAGGCCGCCCGCTCCAGCCTGGGTCATTCGAACCAGCCGACCTTCGCCGACGTGTTCGACGGCATGCGGGGCCGCTAAGCCATGGCCGCCAAGCGCAAAGCCGATCCGGTCGAGAATGTTCGCCCGATCATCGTCAAGAAAATCATCGAAGAAGGTCATGGCGGCCATCATGGCGGCGCCTGGAAGGTGGCCTATGCCGACTTTGTGACGGCAATGATGGCGTTCTTCCTGCTGATGTGGCTGCTGGGCGCGACCGAGGAAAAGGACCGCAAGGCGATTGCCGACTATTTCGCGCCGACCATCGTCGAGCTGAAAGCGGGCAGCGCAGGCTCCAACGGCCTGTTCGGCGGGGATGCGATCATGGCAAAGGATGATTATCCCAACCGCGCCGGGCAAACCGGAACGCGCACCATCACCATTCCGCAGGATGCGACCGGGACTGCCGACGAAGCGGGCACGAGCGCCTATAGCTCGCTGACCGACGAGCAGCGCGAAGCGATGAAGAAGGTCCAGCAGCAGGCGGAGAAGGAGCAGTTCGAGAAGCTCAAGGAGCAGCTGGAAAAGCGTCTTGGGTCCAGCGAGGATCTCAAGAAGCTGATGGAGAATGTCCGTTTCACGGACACCCGCGAGGGTCTGCGCATCGATCTGGTGGACAAGGCGGACTTCAGCATGTTCGCGCGGTCGACCGACATGCTGGTGCCCAAGGCAGCCGAGCTGCTCAGCGAAGTGGCCCAGGTGGTCAACGGCATGCCCAACCCGGTCATCATCCGCGGACACACCGATGCACTGCCTTATGCCTCTGGCAAGACGATGAACAACTGGATGCTGTCGACCGCGCGTGCCGAAGCGACCCGCAAGGCGCTGGTGGTGGGCGGAATGAATGCCTCGCAGGTGTACAGGATCGAAGGCGTGGCCGACAAGGAGCCCTACAACCCGCGCGATCGCAACGATCCGGCCAACCGCCGCATCTCGATCACGCTGGGGTTTGTCGGGGGACCGGCAAAGGATGGTCCGGCGGACTCGCCTTCGCGGCGGGCAGGTGGGGGACTGGGTGATCCCCTGCCCTCACGCGCGCCGCCGTCGCGTCCAATCCCCTCGCCGTTACCCAAGGGCTGATACGCCCTCGGGAAGCGGGGATCAGCTCGCGAGCCGTTCTGAAATTTCGAGCATGGCAACGGCGGCGCGCGCGGCGTCGCCGCCCTTGTCCTTCTCGTCCTTCTTGGCGCGGGTCAACGCCTGGGCTTCGTTCTCCACGGTCAGGATGCCATTGCCGATCGGCATTCCATCCAGCGTCAGCGCCATGATCGCCCGTGCGCTTTCGTTCGAGACGACTTCGAAATGATAGGTCTCGCCGCGGATGATCACGCCGATCGCGACATAGCCGTCAAACCGGCGCGTGTCGGACGCCATGGCGATGGCCGCAGGAATCTCCAGCGCGCCGGGAACCGTCAGCGTTTCATGGCTGTGGCCCGCAGCATCCAGCGCGGCGCGCGCGCCTTCGATCAGCAGATCGTTGAGATGGTCGTAGAAGCGTGCCTCCACGATGAGGAAATGCGCCATGTGTCTTGCCCCTATGAAATCAGGTGATGGTAGATCGGAAACTTGGAACGGCGGTGAGGTCAGTTCACCGCCCAGGCGGCGACCTGGGTGGCGACCGTATTGGCCGCGCGGTTGAGCGCCGCGCCCACGCTGACGGCATCGACCGTTGCAACCGGCTCGCTCGCCTCGAACCGCTGCTTGCGGAGCGGGCTGCCCGGCTTGCGGATCACCGCGTCATAGCGGACCACGACCGCGCCCATGCCCTCGTCATAACCGAAACGCTGGAGCTGCCCGGACAGCATCATGCCGCGTTCGGACCCGGTCTCGACCTGATCGAGCACCAGCCTGCCGCTCTTGGCGGCGAGCGTCTCGGCGAGCACGCCGCGGAACAGCCGCGCCGGCTTGTCCGCCCAGACCGCATCCTGGACGTAGGCAATGGCGCTGTCGCTGACCTGCACCGGCACGCGCACCTGATCGAGCGTGCGTTCGACCGTGGGCACATCGACGATGATCGCCTCGGTCACCGATGCCAACGCCATCGATCCTGCGGTCGGTGCGGCATCGGAGGTCAGGGTGAGCAACTGCGGCGGGGCCTTGTCGCCAAAGCTGACGCAGGCAGACAGCAGCGCCACGGTGGCTCCGGCGGCAAGCAGGGGACGGAACATCTGGGTCACACGGCTGGCTCCGGTTGTCGGCATCGCGGTCATGGCTCGCCTTCTCACTTCTTGGGCTTGTAGTCAGGCAGCGGGGGCGCGCCGAGCAGGCCGGTGGCGCCTTCCTGATCGATCTTCTCGGTAATCGCCGACAGCGCTCTGGCCGTCACGCGCAGGTCGCGGACCAGCGCCTCGGTCTCGGGCAAAGTGGTGGTGGAGAACTGGCGCAGGCCGGGCTTGGCCTCTTCCATCGTCTCGGTCAGCTTGGCGAGCGTCTTGTCGGTTTCCGAAAGCGTCCGCGCCAGCTGCTTGGCGAGCGGCCGCCCTTCAGAATCGAGGACATCCTTGGTCGATTGCGCGGCCATGCCCAGTTGCTCTGCTGCCACGCCCGCCTTGGTCAGCGTGACGCGCAGTTCGGCCAGCGCGGCGCGCAGCTGCGGCGCGGTGTCGGACAGCTCGCCGGTCAGCCGCCCCGAATTCCTGAGCAGCACCGAAATCGACTTCTGGTTCTCGTCGGACAGCACCTGGGTGAACCGCTCGGTCAGCGTCGCCAGCCGTTCGAGCAGCAGCGGCGCATTGTTGAGCAGTTCGCCCAGCGCGCCGGGCTTGGTGGGAATGACGGGCACGCCCTCCGGCCCCGGCTGGGTGATCGCGGGTGCACCCTGCTTTGCGCCGTCGAGCTGGATCTGCGACACGCCGGTAAAGCCCACGCCCTGGATGGTGGCGGTGGTGCCCTCGACGATCGGGACATGCGCGTCGACCTCGATGCGCACGCGCACGAACTGCGGATCCTTGGCCCACAGCGCAATCTCGGTCACCTGGCCCGAGGGCACGCCCGAGAATGCGACGACCGAACCCTTGGCGATGCCATCGACCGAGGTCTTGAAGAAGATATCGTATTTGTGGCGATCGGTCTCGCCCAGGCCCGCCAGCCAGATGACAAAAGCGGCGATGCCCGCCAGGAGCACCAGGGTGACGGTCCCCACCCAGACATGATTGGCGCGTGTTTCCATGGCTTTGGTTATGCCCCTGATGTTCTGATGCTGTCTACCGCCAATGCGGCACGGTCGTTCCCCGGAACGTGATCTGGCGTCATCGCTTGAACCCCCGGCTCTGGGTCTGCGCAGGGTGCCGGTTCTTGCGCCGTTCCTCGTCGGCATGGCTGACCGCCGCAGCACGGCCGCGCGGGCCGTTGAAATATTCCTGAATCCACGGATGGTCGAGCGCCAGCAGTTCGGGGATCGTGCCGACGGCAATCACCTGGCGATCGGCCAGCACCGCCACCCGGTCGCAAATCTCGTGCAGCGTGTCGAGGTCGTGGGTGATGAGGAACACCGTGAGGCCCAAAGTGCGCTGCAATTCGCGGGTCAGCTCGTCGAACCGCGACGCGCCGATCGGATCGAGCCCGGCGGTAGGTTCATCGAGGAACAGCACATCCGGGTCGAGCGCGAGCGCGCGGGCCAGGCCAGCGCGTTTCTTCATGCCGCCCGACAGCTCGGACGGATATTTGTCCGCTGCATCCGCCGGCAGACCAGACAGCGCAATCTTGTACAGCGCGATCTCGCGGCGCAGCCGGTGGTCGATCCGGGGATAGAATTCGGCCAGCGGCACCATCACGTTTTCCGCCACGGTCAGCGTGGAAAACAGCGCACCGCCCTGGAACAGCACGCCCCAGCGGCTGCGGATCGAGACATCCTCCTCCTCGCCGTCCAGGATCGATTCGCCCAGCACCTCGATGGTTCCGGTATCGGGCGTCTGCAGGCCGATGATCGAGCGCATCAGCACCGATTTGCCGGTGCCCGATCCGCCGACCACGCCCAGAATCTCGCCGTGGCGCACATCGAGCGACAGATTGTCGTGCACCACGTCATCGCCAAAGCTGTTGGTCAGCCCGGCAATGCGGATGGCAAATTCGCAGTCCTTGTCCCGTGCCGCGCTCATCCCCAGCCGATCTCCGTGAAGAACACCGCGAAGAACGCATCGAGCACGATGACCATGAAGATCGCCTGCACCACGGCGGCGGTGGTCCGCGCGCCGACCTCCTCGGCATTGCCGCGCACCTGCATGCCCTGGTAGCAGCCGGCGAGCGCGATGATCAGGCCGAACACAGGCGCCTTGATCATGCCGACGTAGAAATCGGTGATCGGCACGACTTCCTGGATGCGCACGACAAAGGTCGCAAACGGGATTTCCAGCACGATCCAGCACAGGAACGCACCGCCCCCCATGGCGACCATCATCGCATAAAAGCCTAGCAGCGGCATCATCAGCACCGCTGCGAATACGCGCGGCAGCACAAGGGCCTCCACCGGGGACACGCCGATGGTGCGCATGGCATCGACCTCTTCGGTCAGCTTCATCGTGCCGATCTGCGCGGCAAAGGCGCTGCCCGAACGGCCTGCGACCATGATCGCGGTCATCAGCACACCCAGTTCGCGGATCGTCAGCCGCCCTACCAGATTGACCGTGAACACCTCCGCGCCAAACTGGCGCAGCTGCACCGCGCCCTGCTGCGCGATGACGATGCCGATCAGGAAACTCATCAGCCCGACGATGCCCAGCGCTGACACGCCGACCAGTTCGAAATGACGCACCGTTGCCGCCCAGCGGATTCGGCCCGGATGCGCCATCAGCGAGACCAGCGCGCGCACCAGCGCTCCGAAGAAGCTGAGCATGCCCAGCATCGAGCCGAGCGCCATCATGGTGCCGTCGCCCACACTGGCCAGCATGCGGGTGACGGCATTGGGGCGATGCGGCGGCTGCAGATCGCCCAGATCCGATTTGCCGACAGCTTCGACCAGGCGACCGCCCGATTCGCTGAGGTTGACGATTTCGCAGCCCTGATCGCGCGACAGACGATAGACGATCCACGCGCCGACCGTGTCGATATGTCCGGTATCGGCCATATCGATCAGGCCAATCGGCTGTTCGACCTGCTTGAGCCTCTTGTCGAGTGCGGCGATCGTGGTGATGTCGAGGTTGCCGCTAAAGCGCAGCACCGCGCCGGTCTCACCGCGCTCTTCGATCGCAAAGTCGGCTGGGGCACCCATATCGCAGCCATCTTTGTGCGATAAACGGTGCGATCACAAGCACATTGGCGCACCATCCGTCGCAGGAGCCTCCGCCAGGCGCGACGGCAACAAGTTACACGCGCCTGCTTGTTTCGCGTCGATTTGGCCTTAAAGCTCCGGACCGTGGGGGACAAACTTGCCTTTTATGACATGGACAGGACGATCACCGTCCACCCCACCTATGCGCGTTTTCTGCTGTGGATGGCATTGCGCAACGCCCCCTGGCGGCTTCTGCTGCTGCCTGTCTCGGTGCTGGCGGCCATCGCGTATGTGCTGCGCCTTGTCAGCCGCGACGAGCTGAAGCAGATCAACCAGCGCCTGCTGCTGGGCGGGTTGCGGGTGGCGCTATTGGCTGACCCCATGGCGGCACACGCCGATCATGTCTTTGACACCAACATCCGCCCGGGTGCGCTGGACCGGATCGCCGCCGACCGCGCCGAGGGCTATCGCATCGTCATCGCCACCGCCTCGTACCGGTTGTATGTCGAGGCGATCGCGCGGCGGCTGGGCATCGACGATGTGATCGCGACCGATCTGCATGTTTCGCGCGGCACGGTGCAGGCGAGGATCGCGGGCCACAATTGCTATGGCCCGCACAAGGCGCAGATGATCGCCGAATGGCTTGCCGAGCACCGGCTGGACCCCGCAGCATGCCACATCCGCTGCTATTCCGACCATGTCTCCGACGTGCCCATGCTGGAACTGGCCGATGAAGCCTTTGTCACCAACGCGCACATGCCGATGCGCATCGTGGCACGCGCGCAGGGCTGGCCCGAGCTCGACTGGCCGGCGGGTCCTGCCGCACCACGCGGGGTGGCGTACCAGGGCGAGCCGCGCTAGCGTTCATCCGCAATGGTGCATGCCGCGCCACATTCGGGGAACTCCATGACTATCGCCGCAAACGTATTTTCCGCCACGATCGCCGCTTGCCTTGCATTCGCTGTGCCGGCGATGGCCCAATCGGCCGGCAACACCGTCGAGGCTGAAGCCCCCGATTACCCCGCCGTATTGCCGCTGCGCGAACAGGCGAAATTGCGCGATGCCTGGCTGAAGCAGCGGCTGGAAACCGTCGTCCCCGCGCTGATGCGCGAACAGGGCGTCGACATGTGGGTGCTGATCGCGCGCGAATATGCCGAAGACCCGGTGGTCGAAACGATGCTCGATGCGCGCTCGATGCACGCGCGGCGGCGCACGATCCTGGTGTTTTTCGACCCCGGCGAGGGCAAGCCAATCGAACGGCTGACGGTCAGCCGCTATGGCCTGGCCGACATGTTCGCGCCCGTGTGGACGCCCGAGCAGCAGCCCGACCAGTGGAAGCGGCTGGCCGAGGTGGTGGCAGAGCGCAATCCGCAGAAAATCGCGCTCAACGTCTCGGGCCAGACCGCGCTCGCCGACGGGCTGACGCACAGCCAGCACGAGGACTTCATGGCGGCGCTGCCCGAAGAGCTGCGCAGCCGCATCGTGCCCGCTGGGCCGCTCGCCATCGGCTGGCTGGAAAGCCGCATTCCCGCCGAACTCGAGGTCTATCCCTCGATCGTCCGGCTGGCGCACGCGATCATCGCCGAAGCCCTGTCCGACGCGGTGATCACGCCCGGCCAGACCAGCGCCGAGGATGTGCAATGGTGGATGCGCGACAAGATCAACGCCCTGGGGCTCGACACCTGGTTCCACCCCTCGCTCAACATCTTCCGCGCAGGCGAGGCGGGCGAACTGACCGGCGATGCGATCATCCAGCCGGGCGACATGCTGTGGACCGATTTCGGCATCAAGTATCTGGGGCTGAACACCGACACCCAGCATCTGGCCTATGTGCTGAAGCCGGGTGAGGCAGACGCACCGGCGGGGCTGAAGGCGGGGCTTGCCGCTGCCAATGCGGTGCAGGACATGCTGACCGCGGAATTCCGCGTCGGCCTCACCGGCAACGATCTGCTCGCAGCCACCCGGGCGCGGGCGATCAGCTCAGGCTATCAGCCCAGCATCTATTCGCACCCCATCGGCTTCCACGGCCATGGTGCGGGACCTGCGATCGGCTTCTGGGACAATCAGGACAGCAGCCCGGCGGGCCGTTATCTCGTCCGCGCCAGCACGGCATGGTCGATCGAGCTGGCGGTCACCAACAACGTGCCCGAATGGGGCGATCAGGCGGTATCGTTCCGCACCGAGGAGGACATGGTCTTCGACGGCGAGCAGGTCCGCTATCTCGACGGGCGGCAGAGCGCGTTCCACCTGATCAAGGGCGCGGCGGATCGGCCTGTCGAGGTGCCGGCCGAGGCGACACTGCCCGCGCCCGAGGCGCTGCCGACCGAACCTTTGGGGGATGCTGTGGGGGATTGATCTAACCACCCCCGCTCATCCTGAGCCTGTCGAAGGACCCGCGCCCACGCCGGCCGAATAGCGGGGCCTTCGACAAGCTCAGGCTGAGCGGATTGGAGAAGCTGAGTGCGCAACCTGCGCCTTTTGCGACTACTTGGTCCCCTCCCTCTCAGGGCAGGGAAGGCGCGATCAGCAAACCCCTACTTATGCTCGCGCCCGAAATCGGGCTTCGCGTCATCCTGGCCCTGTTCGATGATCGAGCGGCGGATGGTGCGGGTGCGGGTGAACAGCTCTTCCAGCTCGTCGCCCTTGTCCCAGCGGATCGCGCGCTGCAGGGCAGAGAGGTCTTCTGAGAAGCGCTGGAGCATCTCGAGCACCGCGTCCTTGTTGGACAGGAACACGTCGCGCCACATCACCGGATCGGACGCGGCGATGCGGGTGAAATCGCGAAAGCCCCCAGCCGAATATTTGATCACCTCGCTCTGCGTCACGCCCTCCAGATCGCTGGCGGTCCCGACGATCGTGTAGGCGATGAGGTGCGGCAGGTGGCTGGTGACGGCGAGCACCAGATCGTGGTGCGCCGCATCCATTCTCTCGACGTTCGCGCCCAGCGCCTGCCAGAACGCGGCGACCCGCTCGCAGGCTTCGGCGTCGGCATCGGCATCAGGGGTCAGGATGCACCAGCGGCCCTTGAACAGCGATGCGAAGCCCGCTTCCGGGCCGCTGTTCTCCGTCCCCGCCACCGGATGCGCGGGCACGATGATCGCGTTCGGCAGCGCGCCGCGCAGCGCGGTGAGCACGCTCGCCTTGCACGATCCCACATCGCTGATGATCGCGTGAGCCGACAGATGGGGCGCCATGGCAGCAGCGGCGGCGGTCATCGCGCCGACCGGCACGCACAGGATGACCATCTGCGCCTCGGCCAGCTCGGCGCCGAACGCCGGCAGATAGGCATCGCACAGCCCGATCGCCTCGGCCCGCGCGCAGACATTGACGTTGCGGTCATAGCCCAGGATGCGCGTATTGGGCAGGCTCTGGCGCACCGCGCGCGCGATCGACGAACCGATCAGACCCAGCCCGACAATGGCGATGGTGTCGAACGGCGCGCTCATGCCGAAACCAGATCGCGCAGCACGGCAGCGATGGCGCGCATGTGCGCCTCTCGCCCGATGGTGATGCGCAAAGCATGGCCCAGCCCCTGACCCTTGGGCCAGCGCACGATATAGCCTGCCTGCATCAGCGCTTCGTAAGCCGCTTCAGCGGTCACATCGCCCTCGAACAGCACCAGCAGGAAATTGGCGTGGCTGGGGACCAGCCGGACGCCATGGTTGCCCAACTGGCCCAGCTCATCGGCCAGCCATTGCCGCCAGCGCGTGTTGTGATCGCGCGATCGGATGACGAAATCCTCGTCTTCAACCGCTGCGAGCGCTGCGGCCTGGCCGGTCAGCGTCACGTTGAACGGGCCGCGGATGCGATTCAAGGTGTCGATGATCCCCTGCGCGCCATAGCCCCAGCCGATCCGTTCGCCCGCAAGGCCATAGATCTTGGAGAAGGTCCGCGTGACCAGCACGTTGTCGTGCGCGCTGGCCAGCGCCAGGCCGTGATCGTCCTCGTCCTCGCTCAGATATTCAGCATAGGCCTGATCGAGCACCAGCAGCACATCGGAACGAAGCCCGGCATGCAGCCGCGCGATGTCCGCGCGCGACGTCAGCGTGCCGGTGGGATTGTTGGGATTGGCGAGATACACCACGCGTGTCGCATCGGTGACGCAGGCGAGCAGCGCATCGACATCGGTCGCGTAGAAGTTGTCTGGCGCAACTATGGGCGTCGCACCGCAGCGACGGGCCGCAATGTCATAGACCGAAAAACCGTAGCGGACATAGACCACCTCGTCGCCCTGACCGGCATAGCCCTGCGCGGCCAGATTGAGCAATTCGTCCGATCCCGTGCCGCACACGATGCGCGCCGGGTCAAGACCGTGCCGTCGCCCGATCGCCGCGCGCAGCGCTGTGCTGTCGGGATCGGGGTAGAGCGACGGCGCGAGCGCCAGCCCTTGCAAGCGCGCATCCAGCGCCGCAGGGCTGCAGCCCAGCGGGTTCTCGTTGGCGGAAAGCTTGATCAGCGGCTGACCGTCATCGCTGGTTGATTTTCCGGGCACATAGGCGTGAATCGCCTCGATCCATGGTTTGGGCTGGGGCTGGCTGGTCATGGGCCGCGCGCATAGCGCGAACCGGGCGAAGAGGGAAGTGCGCAGGGCGCAAAGCCCCGGACCCGATTGGCCTGGTGCGCCCTGCGGTGCGGGCCGGCAAAAATGGTTAATGAAATCAATGCTCACGGTCGATGGTCGACCAGACCGAGAGCGCCTGCTCCAACCGCATGTTAACTCAGGACAATCTGCTGAACCTGCGATGAATTGCAGGTTGCCCCCGCATTGACGGTGAGTTAAGACACACCCAAGGTCGCCCGGGAATGTACAAGCGCGAAAAAAGCTGCTGTGCAATCCAGCATACGGTCCGGGGTGATGGCGAGTGTCCGTTCCTCCCCGGTGTCCGCACAGGCTACAGGGGGTGACTTTGCCGACGCGACCTTTCCGCACACGACAACTGATTCTGGGAACCGTCGCCGGTGCCGCGATTCTGTGGACGACCGCTGGCCAGGCCCAGCAGGTCAATGTGCCGTCGCCGCTCACCCGCGAAGAGATCGAACGCCCGGTTCAGCCGCGTGCGGATCGGCCCGCACGGCTCACGGTGGAAGGTGATATCGAGCGCGCGCCCTGCCCGCTGGCAGACCCGGCTTATGCCAATGTGCGGTTGCGGCTCACCGAAGCGCGTTTCAACAACCTGGGCCCGGTCGCACCGATCGAGCTGCGCCCGCTCTACGAAGAGTATATCGGTACCGATCAGCCGGTCGCGGTGCTCTGCGAAATCCGCGATGCCGTCGCCACCAAGCTGCGCCGCGATGGCTATATCGCCGCCGTGCAGGTGCCGACCCAGCGCATCGACAATGGCGTCGTGCAGTTCGAGGTGCTCTACGCCAAGCTCACCTCGATCCGCGTGCGCGGCGATGCTGGCAGTGGCGAGAAGCTGGTCGCGAATTATCTCGAGCGGCTGACCGATGGCACGGTGTTCAACCAGCGGCTGGCCGAACGCTATCTGCTGCTCGCACGCGATCTGCCGGGCTATGACATCCGCCTGACACTGGTGCCGGCGGGCACCGGTCCGGGTGAACTGATCGGCGATGTCACCGTGCGCCGCACCCCGTTCGAGGTCGACCTCAACGTCCAGAACATGGCGGCGCGCGATGCAGGGCCCTATGGCGCACAGCTGCGCGCGCAGTTCTATGGCCTTACCGGCATGGGGGACCGCACCTATGTCTCGGCCTATTCGACGCTGGAATTTCGCGAACAGCAGATCTTTCAGGCGGGCCATGAGTTCCGGGTGGGCAGCGAAGGCCTGACGCTGGCCGGACGGTTCACCTATGCGTGGACCGAACCCAACATCAACCTGCCCGCAGGCGTCGCGGCCAAGATCGATGCCACCACGCTGCTCGCCAGTGCAGAGGCGCGCTATCCGGTGCTGCGCAGCCAGGCTGCTTCGGTCTACACCGCCATCGGCCTCGACTATGTCGATCAGGACATCGCGTTCATCGGTCCGCTGTCGCGCGACCGGCTGCGCATCGCCTATGCTCAGGTGACCGGCGAAGCGATCGACATGGCCAATGGCGCAGAGCCGCGCTGGCGCATGGCAGGGCAGCTGGAATTCCGCCAGGGGCTCGACATTCTAGGTGCGAGCGACCCGTGCAATTTCGTCTGCGCGCTGGTGCGCACGCCGACCACGCGCGGCGATGGCGACCCCACCTCCACGCTGATCCGCGGCGAGCTTTCCGCCGAAGCGGCACTGGGCAACAATGCGTCGGTCTTCATCCGCGGGCGTGGCCAGCTGGCGTTCAATCCGGTGCTGAGCTTCGAGGAATATTCGGGCGGCAACTTCACCATCGGACGCGGCTATGATCCGGGCACGATCGTGGGCGACGACGGCGTGGGCTTCCAGGCAGAACTGCGCGGACCGCAGATCACGCCGATCAAGGAAACCGATTTCTCGTTCCAGCCCTTCGTCTTCATGGATGTCGCCTGGACCTGGGATGACGGACGCCCCGGCGATCCGCAGCGCCTCTCTTCGGTTGGCGGCGGCGTGCGCGCGCGGCTCAACGACCGGTTCCGGCTGGATGTGACCGTGGCGGTGCCGACAGAGCGCGCCGGCCTGCTCACCGACACGCCCGACCCGCGCGTCCTGTTCACCCTCACCACCTTGCTACTGCCCTGGGGAGCCCGCTGATGGCTGATAACCGCACCTTGTTCGCACGCCGCATGATGCTGGCCAAGGCGGCCTCCGCGATGGCCCTGGCCACGGGCCTCGCCATCGGGGGATCGGGCAGCGCGCATGCCCAGGCCTATGAGGGCAACCCGACCGTCGTCTCGGGCGGCGTGGTGATCAACCGCACCACGGGCAACGACGATATCCGGGTCGATACCAATCAGGCGGTCATCAACTGGACCACCAATGATACCGGCATCGGTGGCGGGCCGATCAACTTCCTGCCCAGCGGACGCACGGTCGTCTATCGCAACAACCCGACCGCGCAGAACCAGTTCACGGTTCTCAACCGCATCCTGCCGACCGATCCTTCGCGAATGGTGCAGTTCAACGGCACGATCATCAGCCAGCTGCAAACCGCGGCGGGACTGGTGAGCGGCGGCAACGTCTGGTTCTACAGCCCCGGCGGCATCGTGGTGAACGCGACCTCGGTGATCGACGTGGGTGGACTTTTGCTGACCAGCGCCGATCCCGCGCGCGACGGCGCGGGCAACTTCATCAACGCCGGTGGATCGTTCACGCTCGGCCCGGCCAGCCCGGGTTCGTCGGTGATCGTCCAGCCTGGTGCGCTGATCCAGGCGACGCCCCAGAACAGCTATGTCGCGATGGTCGCGCCCACCGTCATCCAGGCGGGCACGGTCGACGTCAACGGATCGGCGCTGTACGTCGGCGCGGAAGCAGCGACGATCACCTTTGGCGGCAACGGCCTTTTCGACATCCAGGTGACCACCGGAACCGACGGCAGCGGCGGCATCGCAATCGGCCACTCGGGCGTGACGGGCGGCGCGGTCAGCAGCGGCGCTGGAGACAACCATCGGATCTACATGGTCGCGGTGCCCAAGAACAACGCCATCACCATGGCGATCGGTTCGGGCAGTCGGCTGGGCTTCGATGTGGCAGGCGCAGCCGATGTGGTCGGCAACTCGATCATCCTGTCGGCGGGCTATAATGTGTTCGGCGATTTCATCGATACCAACGCGCCGGTCAATCCGGCGCAGGCCGCAGACATCCAGATTACCCCTGCCGATATCACATCGTCGCTCACTGCCGCGGCATCGCGCAGCTTCCTGGCGCAATCGCTGAATGGCGACCTCAATTTCTTCAGCGATGTTCAGGCGTTTGGCGCGAATTCGGCCATTTTTGATGCCAATGGCGCCACAGCATCGATCAACGTCGGCGGCGACCTGAGGCTGTCCGCCGATTCCAACCCGACTACCGAAGGCGCCAACGCCACCGCTGGAACCATCCGGATGGCAGCCGCCAATGGTGCGGTCATCAGCCTTTCAGGCAATGCCGATCTGAGCGCGGTGGCCATCGGCGGATCGAGTTCCACCAGCGGCAACGTCGGCAGCGGAACCGGCGGAACGATCGAGATCGCGGCCAATGACGGCGGGCTGATCGCGGTTGCCGGCAACCTGCGCGCCGATGCCTCGGGCTTTGCGGGCCCGAATGAGACCACCGGGATCGGCAGCAATTTTGGCCGTGGCGGCAATATCAGCCTGTTCACCCTCGGCAGCAATGGCAGCTTGCTGATCAATGGCAGCACCGAACTGATTGCCGCTGGCACAGGCGCTGACGATGGTGGCACTGCAACCGGCACGGGCGGGGCAGGCTTTGGCGGAAGAATCAACCTGTTCGCGCAAGGATCGGGGCATCTGGCCCGGTTCGGGGGCGCGTTTCTGGCAGACGTCGCAGGCTTTGGCGGCGCAGGCGCCAATGCGGGCAATGGCGGTATAGGCCAGGGCGGAGAAATCTTCCTCAGCACCGAGGGCGCAAGCACGCTCGACTTTCAGAGTGATCTTTCCAACCTGGCCTTCGGCTTTGGCGGCGCGGCCGGTTCTGCAGCAGGCGCGGCAGGCGGTGCGGCGACCGGCGGGACCGCCAGCATCAGCATGGAAGGCACCGGCGGGATCTTCAACATCGCTGGCAACCTGGTGTTGCAGGCCAACGCGACTGGCGGCGAAGGCTTTGCGACCGGCAACCTGGGCGGCAACGCTACAGGCGGCGGAGCCATCATCTTCCAGAACGCTGCCGGCGGCAACCTCACGATTTCTGGGACCACACAGGTCCAATCCTTTGGCCTTGGCGGCGCGGCAACCTTTGGAGGCAACGGCACCGGCGGCAACGCACAGATCGTCGCGCGCAACACCGGCCAGCTCAATCTGCTCAATGGCGCTGGGGTTGATGGATCGGGCGTGGGCGGATCAGCGACCACCCCGGGGACCGGATCGTCGGGCAGCGGCACCGGCAGCTCACTGGCGCAGATCGTGGCGCTGACCGGCGGCATCATCAATATCACCGGCGATGTCAGCGTCGCAGCCAATGGCTCTGTCTTTGGCACCGCGCTGGCAGGAATCGATGGCGGCAACGGCACCGGCGGCAATGCCTCGATATCGCAAGCTTCGGCGGGCCGGATCACGATCGACGGCAGCGCCAATGTCACCGCAACGGGCACTGGCGATGCCAACCAGGGCGGCGGCGACGGCATTGCCGGCACTGGCACCGGCGGCGATGCCCGCATCGCGGTCAACGATCTCAACATCACCATCACCGGCAACGCATCGGTGGATGCGAGCGGCTTTGGCGGAGCGAACCTGGGCGGAATCCGCGGTGGCGACGGCATCGGTGGCCTGGCCAATCTTGGCGCAGGCGCAGGTACGCTGGCAATCGGCGGCACCGGCGAAACGCGGGCAGATGGCCTGGGCGGAAGCTCTTCGAGCGTGGGCTCGGGCGGTACAGGAACTGGTGGCCAGGCCATCATCGGAGCGATCCCCGGCGGTATCATCCAGATCGCGGGAGCAGCCAATGGCAGCGCGCAAGGCTTTGGCGGCAACGCATCGGGCACTGGAAATTTCGGTGGCTTGGGCGATGGCGGGATCGCACAAATCTTTGCCGACAATACCGGCAGGGTCACCATTGGCGGCATCACCACGCTCAACGCGAGTGCTTTTGGTGGATCGGCCTCCAGCGGGGCGAGCAGCGGAGCCGCGCTGGGCGGCCAGATCAGCCTGTTGTCGCAGGGCACCGGTCAGATCACGCTCAACCAGGACGCCTTCCTCTCGGCTCAGGGCCTGAGCGGTAATGTCGATGATGGCGCGGGCAATTCAGCCGCAGCGACGGGCGGCGCTGTCAACGTCTTCGCTGCCGGTGCAGGCGGCGGGATCACCGTCAACGGCAGTCTGTTTGCCGATGCCATCGCAGGTGTCGGGTCAGCAGTGACCGGTACAATCGGCGATGCGCTTGGCGGCACGGTAGAACTGGCGGCAGGACCGGGCACGATCAATATCACTGGTGGCGTATCGATCGACGCCAGTGCGTTCGGCGGCAACAGCACGGTATCGGGCAACGGCGGTAACGCGACTGGCGGCCGGACGGCGGTCGTCATCGGCAGCCTGGGCAACGGGACGATCAATCTGGGTGGTGCGCTCACCATGGCCTCCAATGCCTTTGGCGGGCTGGCGCATACCGGCAATGGCGGCAATGCCATCGGCGGAGTGAGCGAAGGCGGCACGATCGGAGTCGCCGGCAATCTCACCTTTGGCGGCCCCATCTCGATGAACGCCATTGGCACCGGCGGTGACTCGGTCATCGCCGGAAACGGCGGTAGCGGCACCGGCGGCACATCGCGCTTCGGCTCCAACAACACGCAGATGACCGGCGGCGATCTGTTCATTTCGGCGAACGGGCGCGGCGGCAATGGCGCACTCGGTGGCCGTGGCGGTGATGCGACCGGCGGGCTTGCAACGCTGATTGCGGGTGCAGGCACGGTTGTCGGCTTGCTCGATTTCAACAACGCATTCCTGTCTGCCGATGCCTTCGGTGGCACTGGCGGCGCGGGCGCGACCGGTGCGACCGGCGGAGCTGGCGGCGCAGGCGGCAACGCCACCGGCGGCCGGACCCAGGCGATCGGCACCGCGCGCAATGGTCAACTCGACCTCCTGAACCTTCAGGTCACGATGAATGGATTTGGCGGAGCGGGCGGAGCAGGGGGCACCGGGACAGCCGGCGCAGGCGGTATTGGCGGCGCGGGCGGCATCGGAACCGGTGGCACCACACAGATCGGAACCGTCAGCAGCACCATCACCAATGGGCCCAATCCTACTCCTGTCGGTTTCATGACGATGGCTGATGCCGTAGTCGAAGCCAGCGGCTTCGGCGGCGCGGGCGGCGATGGTGGCACGGGCACCACGGTCAATGGAAATGGCGGAAATGGTGGGCTCGGCGTTGCCGGAGATATTTTCTTCGCCACCCGTGGCTCGCTGGTGCAGGTCAACAATCTGACGCTTCTGGCGAATGCCAATGGCGGCGCGGGCGGCAATGGCGCCGTCCAGGGCAATGGCGGCAATGCCATCGGCGGCGTCATCGGCGTGGAAAGCACCGAGCAGTTCTCCGCGCCCGCAAACCGCGGCCGGCTTGTCGCGAACACCATCACCGCGATTGCGCGGGGCACGGGCGGTTCGGGCGCAGTCACTGGTGCAACTTTCTACGAGACCGGATCATTCTTCCGGGCGACCAACGGGGATGTCACCGCTAACAGCATCATCTTCAACATCGGCAACACTGGCGACGCGCCCGAGCCGACCGACATTGTCGAAGATTACATCCGTGTCACCGATGCAACGGTGACCGCAGGCCAAACCTTCACCTTCACCACCCCGGGCCGGCTTTCGACGCTGATCAACAACGGATCGCTCAGCGCGGCTGCGGTGGGTCTGGTTGCGGGCACCTATGTTGCAGATACGGTGGTGACCGCGCCTGGCAATATCGGCGCGATCAACGCCAATGCCCTGCAGCTGCAATCGGGCGGGAACCTGATCGTCACCGCCAACCTGAATGTCGTGCAGGATATCGCGATTTCGGTGCCCGGATCGGTCACTTTGGGCAATATCTCCGGTGGCGGCGTCATCGGCATCAGCGGCGCGAGCCTGGCGCTCGGCAACCTGGGTTCCGGCAACCACATCAATCTCACATCGACCAGCGGGGCGATCACCGCAGGCACGGTCAGCGCTGCCAATTTCATCGCCATGACGGCGGCCAATGGCCTGACGCTGGGGCTTGCCACCGCAAGCACCGGCCACATCGATCTGCTGGTCCAGTCGGGCGATCTGACGATCGGCAACCTCACGGCGGGCGACTATATCGTGCTCGATACCCGCGCGGGCAACATGGCGCTGGGCAATATCCAGTCGACCAACGATACCGATATCGAAGCTCAAGGATCGGTGCAGTTCGGCAATGCCGTGACCGGGCTCGAGTTTGCTGTCGAAGCGCTGGGCAACATCTCCGGCGGCAACGTCAATGCCTCAGGCGCAGGGACCACGACCACCTACAGCGTCGGCCTGCTCTCGCGGTCCGGATCGGTTCAGGTCGGCAATCTGACAGGTGCGCGCAACATCGGCATCGTGTCGCCCGGCACCATCACCACCGGATCGCTAAGCAGCGGTGAAAACATCATTGCACTGGGCAATGGCGACATCCTGTTCAACGGTCCGGTCTCCGCCGGGACGGGTGCCACCAATCATTTCTATGTCGGCAACACATCGATGGTGTCGCTGCTCGGCGCAGACTTCAACCCCGCCCCGCTGTTCAGCGTGGCACCCGTGCGCACGACTGGCAGCCTGACCGTCAACGGGCCTGTTTCGGCCGGCAATGTGCTGGCTGGCGTCGGCACGGCCTTCAACGCCACCGGCGCGATCATCGCCAATGGCGGACGCATTGGCATCACCGCCAACAGCATTGCTGCCCAAGGCCTCACTTCGACGCTCGCGACCGCGATCAACGCCACCAACGGCAATCTGACCGTGGGCAATATCGCGGCGGGCGGCGCAGCGACGCTTCAGGCCACGACCGGGCTGATCACCGCAGGCACGCTGAACGGTAGCCAGGTCGGTGTCGATGGCGAGGGCGCGGTCAGCATCGGCGGAGTGACGACCACCGGCGCTGCGCAGTTGCGCTCGCGCGCGGCCAGCTTCACCTCCACCGGTGCGATCACCGGCGGCACGGTGAACATCGGCGGTACCGCGATTGCGCTGACCAACGTCACCAGCACGGCGGGCGCGATCGCGATGGCGGCCACCGCTGGCAACCTGACATTCGGCACGCTGACATCATCGGCCAACACCCAATTCAACGTCAACGGATCGGTGACCGGCGGCGATATCACCGCAGGCAGCTGGATCGGCACGATCGTCGGCGGCGACCTGACGCTGGGCAACCTGCGCACCACCGGTCCCGGCGTTGCACCGACCAGCGGCTTCAGCATCGGCCTGGGCGCCAATGGCACCATCACCACCGGAACGATCAACAGCTTCGGCTCGGTCGGCATCGGATCGGATGACGGCCAGGGCAATGTCGGCAATGCGGTCAGCATCTCGACCGGTGCGATCACCGCTGGCGGCAATGTGTTCGTCCGCAGCACCCAGGGTCTGACCACCGGCGCGATCGCCTCGACCAACGAGATCCGCGTGCGCGGCGGCACGGTAACCACCGGCGCGTTGCAGGCGACCAACGCCATTCTGGCGGCAGCGATGAGCGGCAGCCTCATTACCGGCAACGTCACCACGGGCACATCGGCGCTGCTATTGGCGTCGCAATCGGTCAACACCGGCGCAATCAGCACCGGCACGACGGGAACGACGCTGATTTCGAACAGCTCGGCGATTTCGCCGACCGGGCTTATTTCGACGATCGATCTCAATGCACTGCTGGCGGCCACGCCGGTGCGCGTGGGCGGCAGTGTCTCGATCGGCGCGCCGGTCACCACCGGCACGCTGCTGTCCGCCTCTACGGGCGGCTTCTCGGCAAGCAGTGCGATCCAGGCGGGCACGCGGATCAGTCTGGATGTCGGCGGCACCGCCGTATTCGGCGGCCTTGCAGTCGCACCGACCATCACGATCAGCTCGGCCGACATCGCCTTCTCGCAGGCGGGAGGCCTCGGCAACGCCAGCACCGGCACGCTGACGCTGACCGCCAACCGCAGCGGCCCTGTGATCATCGGCGGCAGCGGCGACAGCCAGAGCAGCACCAGCGGCTACACGCTCGACGGCAACGAAATTGCGCGCATCCGCGCGCAGAGCATCGTCATCAACGCGCCCAATGTCTCTTCGACGGGCACCGGGGTCGAGATCCGCGCGCTGACCATGAACGGATCGGCCGCCACCAGCGGCATCAACCTCAACGGCTCCGAAGGTAGCCTCACAATCAACACGTCCGGCACCATCCGGGTCAACGGCAATGCCATATTCAATTCGATGGCCACCACCAACCGTGTCGCGCTCAATGCAGGCCGGGTGGAGATCAACGCCGACACCGGCGGCCTATTCCTCAACGGCAGTTCGCCAGGCGGAACGCTGTCGATCACCGCGAACAACATCCATATCGCCAGCGCAGATCTGCTCGGCAGGCTGGCGGAGAACGTCAACTTCACCGGGCGTGACACTGCGCTCAGCGTGCCCATCGCCACGTCACGGCCCGATGGGGTGATCCAGGCCTCGCGGTTGCAGTTCAACGTCGGCAGCGCGCTGCTGATCCAGAACACCGGCACCAGCCTGCTCAATGCCGGCTTCTTCGGCCGCGTCGGCAGTTTCGAGATCGTGCCCCGCTCATCGCAGAGCAGCGCATCGAGCCCGATTGATCTGGTGATCTACGGCCAGCTTCTCGACAGCGGCGACATTGTCCGCAATGGCAGCTCTGTGCGCGATCTGATCTTCCCGCGCTCGACCAGCGCTGGACAGGACAGCGGTGGCCCCAGCGGCTTCACATCAAATTCCAGCGTCAACGGCTGCCTGCTGAGCGCGGTCAGCTGCGGCGGCGGCGGCATTACCGAAACCGGCCCGACGACGGTCGTCCATGCCGGCCCGCCACC
>NZ_ANFZ01000023.1 GCF_000331245.1 Blastomonas sp. AAP53
GGGGGGGGGGGGGGGGGGGGGGCGGTTGCGCTAAAGCCTTTTGCCGACCATCCCGCGCCGCCTCAGGTCCGCGATATGCACCGGGAACGACAGCATCAGCGGCAGTGCGATCATCGGCCAGTCCGCGCCGGTCAGTGCGCCGCGGAGCGCAAGGACGATGAACACCGCAGGGCCGAGCGCCAGCGCAACATCCAGCGCCTTGGCTCCACGCACTACCAGCCAGATAAACTCCGCCGCCAGCACGATCAGGATCAGGTCCGCCGCATGACCGCTGACAAAAAGGGCAGATGCCGCGCCCATCAGCCAAATGGTCCGTTGAGCTGGACGATGGCATAGTTGAGCGCGGCTGCGACGCTGACCCAGGCGATATACGGCAGCAGCAGTCCGGCGCTCGCCCTGGAGAAGCGCCCGCAATAGACGATCAGCACCGCGACCGACAGCCACAGCGCCGCCACCTCGATCAACGCCCAGTCGGGGCGTTGCACGCGGAAGAACAACAGGCTCCAAAGCACGTTTAGAAAGCCGTTGAACGCAAACAGGCCGATGACGTTGGTGCGTGCGTTGCGGCTGGGGGCGGCGCGCCACGCAGCGAGCGAGGCCATGGCGGCCAACGCGAAGATCAGTGTCCACGCGACGCCATACAGCCAGCCGGGCGGCGCCCAGCCAGGCTGGGTCAGGCCCTGATACCAGGGGCCCAGATCGGTGATCGTCGCACCGCCCGCGGCCACGATCAATGCCGCCATCGCCGCCAGGATGACGGGCAGAAAACCTTCACGGTGCATGTAACCAGCAGCCTCCCAGCTGTAAAAAAATCGCGTAATCGTCCTGTCAGGCGCGCGACAGCCCGAGCAGATGCCCCATGTCCTTCACGAAAATCTTGGCATGCGCCACCGGTTTGCGGCGGACGAGCTCCTTATGCATGTAGCTCTGCCAGGTGAGATACTGCACATCGGGATCGGCGCACATCTTCACGAAACGCTCGCGGCGCTTGTCCGACGAGTACCAGAAATACTGCATGATGCCGAGGATCCAGAACACCTTGCCATGCTTGGCCATGAAGGCCTTGCGCGCCTGTTTGAGCGCGGCAGGCTTGCCGGTGGCGAGGAACTGGAACACCGCGTCCGCCGCCAGCCGCCCGCAGGCCATCGCGTAATAGATGCCCTCGCCCGAAGCCGGGGCGACCACGCCGGCGGCATCGCCTGCGACCACCAGGTCGCGGCCATTGTCCCAGCGCTTCAGGGGCTTCAACGGAATCGGCGCGCCTTCCTTGCGGATCGTCTCGCAGCCTGCCAGCCCGATCTGCTCGCGCATCAGCGCGGTGGTTTCACGCAGGGGAAAGCCCTTGTTGGCACTGCCCAGGCCGATGCTGGCGGTGTCGCCGTGCGGGAACACCCAGGCGTAGAAATCGGGCGAGAGGTGGCCCTGGTAATAGACATCGCACCGGTCGGCATCGAAGTCCGCAGCGCGGGCGGTCGCCGGGTCGGGCGTCTTGATGATCTCGTGATAGGCGAACACGCACTTGACCTGTTCGGCGCCCTTGATGTTCTGCCGGGCGACGGCAGAGCGCGCACCATCGGCCCCGATGACGCTGCGCACGCGCAGCCGCCGGTCGGGACCGCCGCGTTCCTGCCGGTATACCAACACCGCCATGCCGTCGCTATCGCGGTCGATCCGTTCGTATGTGCCGGTGATCCGCTCCGCGCCGTTGAGCGCGGCCCGCGCGCGCAGCCATTCGTCGAAGACGTCGCGGTCGACCATGCCGACATAGCCCTTGCCTTCGGGGCCATCGCCCACCGGCATGTCGACCTCGCGGCCCGATGGCGCGATCATCCGCGCCGCGCGCGCCTTGGCGACCAGCAGTGATTCGGGAATCTCGAAATCCTTGAGCGCGCGCGGCGGGATCGCACCGCCGCATGGCTTGATGCGGCCGTCGCGGTCGAGCAGCAGCACCTTGAGCCCGCGCCGGGCCAGATCGTTGGCCGCTGTGGCGCCCGAGGGCCCCCCGCCGATGACGGCTACGTCGAAGTCTGCCTGTGCCATCGCCTCGTGCTCCTTGTGCTGGCCCTCAGGCCGGTGCCGCCACCATCAGCGGATTGGCAGTGCGCATGGTCACGCGCACCCCCAGCAACGCGGCCAGGATGAACAACCCGGCCTCGCCTGCGAAAATCAGTTGGAAGGCCGCGCCATCGCTGGCCAGAAGCCCGCGCGCGATATCCACGCCCATCGCGCCGGTCAGCCCGCCGAGGCCGAAGGCGATCGCCTGCGCCGCGCCCCACACGCCCATGCGGACACCCTCTTTCGATTGCTGGCCCGCGCCTGCCAGCCCCATCATCGCGCCGATCGCGGAAACCGCGAACAGCCCGTTGGCAAAGCCCAGCACGGCAACGTTCGCCTTGAGCGGCCAGTCGCCGCCTGTCGTTGCGGCAATCGCCAGCCCGGCGAGCGCCAGCGCAGAGCCGCCGCATCCGGCGAGGATCCACCAGCGAAGGTCCGCAGGCCGCCGCCCGGCAAAGGCGCTGCCGCCGATCCCGGCGACGATCATGCCGACCATCACGCCGCCGTGCTGCAGCCCGGATAGCTTGGTCGATTCGCCCGGGCTCATGCCGAAGACGAGGCCCGCATAAGGCTCGAGGATCAGGTCCTGCATCGCATAGGCGAGCATCGAGACGAACACGAAGATGGTGAAGCGGCGCGCGGTGGCATCGGCCAGGATCTCGCGCAATGCCTCGCCAAAGCTGGCGGTCGGCGCATCGGCATTGGGATGCTGGGGCGGTATCAGCCGCCTTTCGATCCCCGCAATCGCGACGCATGCCAGGCAAAAGGCGCTCAGCGCCACGCCGCCGGAGACGACCGCGAGCCGTTGCTCGGTGAACGGGTCGATCAGGCTGCCCGCAGTGGCTGCGGCCATGACGATGCCTGCGACCATCATGATCCAGGTGATCGCTGCGGCGGCCGCGCGCCGCTCGGGCACCACGCCCGAGGCGAGCATCGCCAGCAGCGACGTGCCCGCCGCACCCACGCCTGCGCCGATCATGCTGAAGGCGAGGATGGCGAGCAGCGTGCCATAGAGCGGCGAGACAGGTAGCAGGATCGTCGCGTTGACCGCGACGATGCCGCCCAAAGCCAGGATGCCCATTCCGCCGATGATCCACGGCGTGCGCTTGCGGCCCTTGTCTGACCCATGGCCCCACATCGGGCGCGACAGCTGTACCGCATAATGCCAGGCGACGAGCCCGGCGGGCAGCGCTGCGGGCAATGCATATTCGACCACCATCACCCGATTGAGCAGCGATGTCGCCAGCATCACGATCGCGCCGATGCTGGCCTGCACCAGCCCCATGCGCATGATGTCCAGCCAGCCCAAGCCGATACGGGGGGAGCCGATACGGGGAGCGCGGATCATATCCAGCCCCCCAGGCCCAAAGCGGCGGCCAGCATGCCGAAGACATAGGACGAGACGCCGGTTGCATTGTACCAGGGCGCGTATTTGTTGGGGTCGGTCAGCAACCGCCGCATGAAGACGAACTGCATCGCCAGCAATACGCACACCGCGAGCGCTGAAATGCCAAGGCCCCAGTTGAACAGCAATGCGATGACCACGATCTGCGGCACCGCCATCACCGCGCAGGCGAGCCGCGCGGCGTTGGCGACGCCCAGCGTCACCGGCAACGAGCGCACGCCCATCGCGGTGTCGCCCTCGACCGCCTTGAAATCATTGAGCGTCATGATGCCATGCGCGCCCAGGCTGTAGAGCAGGATGACGATCAGCACGCGCGTGTCGGGCAATCCGCCGCTCATCACGCTCGCGCCAGTGAACCAGCTCAGCCCTTCATAGCTCAGCCCGACGACCGCAGGGCCGACCCAGCCGCTCATCTTGAACCGGAACGGCGGCGCACTGTAGCCCCAGGCGCACAGCAGCCCGACGATCGTCGCGATGAACACCCAGAAGCCCAGCGCCGCACCTAGCAGCAGCGAGAGTGCAGACCCGATCAGCGCAACATACAGGCCCCAGCGTCCGGCGATCCGGCCCGAGGGAATCGGGCGTTCGGGCTGGTTGATCGCATCGACATGCCGGTCGTACCAGTCGTTGACCGCCTGGCTGGTGCCGCAGACCATGGGCCCTGCGAGCAGGACCCCGCCCAGCAGGAACCACCAGCGGCCATCCAGCCCCGCGCCCGACGACATCACGCCGCAGAAAAACGCCCACATCGGCGGAAACCAGGTGACCGGCTTCAACAGTTCCAGAACGTCGCGCGCAGCGGGAATCGGCACGGGGCGGGGGATTTTGGCGGAGCGATCCATAGGGCCGAGGCTATGCCCGATGGGCCAAAGTGTCAATCAGAATGGACAGTTTGTGCTGTAAGTCTGACCGGCGTTGCCCCCGACAGCCAGGGCAAGTTCGGATGGCAGCAGGCGTCCTGGCCTGCGCTTTTCGGATTTTAAGCAATTGGGGCTAGCCGACAGCCGACAAAACGGCAAAAAACGCAGGCCAGCAAAAGGGGCGGATGATGTCTTTGTACAGATTGGCGATGCTGCTCGCGTTCCTGCCGGCGCTGCTGGTGTCGTCCGCCGGGCCTGGCAGCAGCGCGCCGGTGATCCGGCTGGAGACGGAAAAGCTTGCGCCGACAGCCGAGGTCACGGCCCCCGACCAGCCCGCCCAACCGCAACGCAGCGACCGGGCCTATCCCTTCTACATGCCGATGCAGGGGCTTCGTGCGCCCGCCGTCACGCTGAAGATCCGGTGCGATGCCTCGCGCGCGGCGGGGCGCGAGATCTATACAGGGCCATCTGCCGAATCGCTCTATGGCCGGGTCGAAGGCGGGTTCGAGTTCATCTACGAGGCGTATGACAGCGCAGGGCGCCCGTGCGTCTACCCGTTTTCCCCCTGGATGCCGCAGATCACCGGAGCGACTCAGGGCACGCAATATATCATCCGCTCCTCGGTGCCGGGCGTGCCGGTGACTTTCCGTACCAATGACGCCTGGGCGACCATCAATCTGCGCCTATTCGACCTGGGTCCGCAGCGCATCCATTTCGAGATGCGCGACATCGGGCTCGATTTTCCGAACGCCGGCGAGGTCAAGGGTGCGGTGCATCTCGAGGTGCTGGGCGTTACCCGGCCCGGACTGGTGACGGCCGTCATCCGCCGGGCCAGGATCTTCGGCGGCAAGAATGCCATTTTCGTGCCCGGCGGGGAGACGATGGTGCTGATCGAGGACAGCGAGATCCGCGGCAATGTCGGCGACAATGTCGATCAGGAACATTCCACCTATATCAACGGGACCCTGGTCTCGCACATCCGCAACTCGGTCTGGTATGGCCAGAAGGGCTGGATCGATGTGGCGAGCGGCCACCAGCTGAAGGACAAGGCGTATCTGCGCGTCTACGAAGACGTCACCGTGGCCAACCTGCCGGGTGCAACGACCCCGTCGGCGATGCCGCTGGTCGATATCTCGGCCTTCGGGTTCACCTGGTCGAACAATCTGCGGCTCAAGCGCGTCGCCCCTGCGCAAGCACCGCGCGATGCGCTGCTCGATCTGCGAACCGAGATCATCTACGGGGCGCCTGATCATCACCCCTGGAGCATCATGGTCAGCCCCGACTGGCGCATGCCGCCGGCGCCCCTGGCCGCACTCGATCAGGTCTATCTGTCGGTGTTCCACAACACCGTGGTCGAGAGCTATCGCAGCGAACCGTTCGTTTTCCGGCTGGGGATGCAGGGCCTGGGAGTCGAGCCGGGCACGCCCACCGTGATCGGCCAGGATCGCACCACCAGGGCACAGCAGCGCATGGTGTCGCTGGCGTTCAACACCAGGGGAACGTTCCGCAGGGCCTATTCGCCGGAAGGCTGGACCTATGCCGATCCGCAGTTGCCGCCCGATGCGCAATGGGTGACGGACCGCGATGCCTTTATCCGGCATGCACTGGGGTTGATCGGCCGGTAGCTCGCGCGGGACAGGCTAGCTGAGCTCGTCCTTGCGACCGATAAGGTTGCCAAGGCCATGGCGGTGGAGCTTGGAATACAGGCTCTGGCGGCTCAGGCCCAGGATTTCGGCGGCGGAGGCGCGGTTGTCCGAGGTATAGGCGAGCGCTGCTTCGATGCACATGCGCTCGATCAGGTCGGTGGATTCGCGCACGATCTCGCGCAACGGCATGCGCCCGACCAGTTCGGTGAGCTGGTCGACCGAACGCGGAAGGTCGCGGTCGGACGGCGGCAGGTCGCGCACGCGCCGGCTGACGGTGCGGATAGCAAAGCCGTAATGCCCGCCCTGCGCCTCGGTCTTGACGCCGGAAACCTCGATTGCTTCCTCGATCGCATCATCGGCGTGCACGATCGTGGTGGCGTTGCGCACCTGGCCGTGGTCGTCCAGCTGCTTGCGCATCAGGTCGACATCGATGCCGGGACGGCCGATGAAACGGCTGAGCGGCTGGCCGGTGATCGCCTCCTTGGAACTGCCATGCACCAGATCGACAAAGGCCGAATTGGCGGTGATGATGTGCATCTTGCTGTCGGTCAGCACGAACGCATCGGGCATCCGCTCGATGAGGTCGGCCATCGGTCGGCGCTCGCCCGCCAGATCGAATGGCGCATCGCCGCTGGCGAGCCGGATCATGAACTGGCGGCCATTGTCCTGGCGGAAGGGAACTGCGGTCAGCACCATCGGCGGTTCGCCCTCGCGGATGTTCACCTGCATCTCGCAATGGTCGCCCGTTGCGGTCGCACCGCCCAGGCTGGCGATCAGCTCGTCGCGCGAAATGCCGCCGATGACATTGGCCAGATCGCGGTTGTCCAGGCTGCCGGGCTTGGCATCGAACAGGCGGTAGCTGGCGGGGTTGGCGGCAACGATGCGACGCGTGCCCGAATCGATGACCAGCACCGGATCGACGATCATGTCGAACAGCAGGCGGAAGCGCGCCTCGGTCTGGCGCAGCTTCAGGTAATCGCGCTCGAGCGACTGCTGTGTCTGGAGCAGCCGCTGCTGCAGATTCGCCCAGGCGCGCACATCGCGGCCGATGGCCATGCGCGGCTTGCCCTCGCCCAGGCTGACAAGCCGATAGTGGATCGGAAGATTGCCCTCGGGTCCGGGATGGTTGACCTGCCGCCATCTGGCGGGCTTGTCCGATGATGGCGCGGACAGCATTTCGCTGATCTTCGGGCGGCTGTCGAGCGCGACCGTGTCTTCCCAGCGGCGGCCAATCCACCCACTAAGGTCAGGCATGTCGTCGGCACTCACGGAAACATCGCTGATGACGCCGTCTTCATCGAGCGCCAAGGCAATATCGCCTGCGGCCAGCACCAATGCGAGTGCTGCGCCGATTTCTAGGGTACCGACAACGCCTTTGAGGTCGCGGAAAGGCATAGCAATTGCTGAAAGCTCGTCCTTGTTCATGCCGCGCCGGGTGCGGTCTTCAATTCGAAAGAGCGGTGCGCTCAACCCCGGCAGATACAAGTTCATCGGCCAATGCGAGCGCAGCAGCGGCATCAGGTGCAGTTCCATCCGCACCCAGTGCACGCGCACGTTCGGGATCATGGCCAATGGCCGGACCGCCGATCATGATCGCCAAATTGGGATTGCAGGACACGCTTCTCATTGCCGTCAGCAGCTTGGGAACAGCCGCGATAGAAAAGTCGGTGGTGACTGTCAATCCGACGACATCGAAAGACGAGGAGCTGAGCGCGCGGAGGATTTCAGACTGGTCCGGCTCGACCAGCGCCTCGACATCCCAGCCTGCCCGCTGGAAACATTCGGAGATCATCAAGGTGCCCAGGCTGTGCTGGTCGTTCGGCATCGTCGTAAACAGCGCGCGGTTGGAGCGCAGGTGCCAGCCGGGCGTGGGCGGTGCCCAGACCGCGATGGTACGCAGCAGCAGCTGCAGCCGCCACAGGCCCATGGTCACATCGACGAAATCGCATTCGTCGCGGGTCCACTTTTCGCCCAGTTCGCGGGCGGTGGGCGCGATCAGCTCGATGAACAGCGTTTCGGGAGCAACATCGCTGTCGAGGTGATCGATGATGATGTCGGCCAGCTCGTTGACCTCGTGCGCCAGCACCTGGTTGGCGAAGGCTGCTATAGAAGGTTCGTCAAACATGGGTGTCGGCGTGTCCTTGCGCATGGGCGCGGCATCGCCGGCATTGGTATTGTCGTTGGATTGGGTGCCCGATGTGTCACGGAAATCCTTGTCCGCCACGGGTTCCTGGCTGACCGGTTCGGGTGCCAGTGTGGACGAGACCAGGTGCGGTGACTGATCAGCGGGGAAATGCTGCATGCGAGGATCATCCTGGTGAACCATCAGCAGCCGGGGGATGATTTCATCCTCGACCAGCCGACCGACATCGTCGCTCAGTCCATGGCGCGCGAAACGGCTGGAGCCAGTCTGCTCGCCATCCCAGGACGACGCCTTCTTGCGCAGGCGCGCGTTGCGGAACAGTCCTGATGTCGACCGGAACAGATCGATGCCAAAAACTGAGGCCATTCAGACTCTCCTAGTCTTGTCGACGCGCCGTGCGCCGGCCCCGTGGCTGGAAACGTTCTGCGTGCATCACCTTGCCAGAACCTGATGGTACGCCTGTCCAGAGAGCCTGACAACCACAGATTTGTCAAGCAAACTATACGTCAATTTAACTTGACACTTTTGGGAAGTGGGGGGTAGGTTTCAGTTCTTGAAAAGGGAGGCGCTTCAACCCTCATGCTACTGAAAAACCAGCCTGGAACAGCGGAAAACCGCCAGCTTGCGGGCGATCTGATGGATCGCCAGGGCAAGCGTGCGAGCGCTTCGCTCTATACTGCAGAGGAGCGCCGGCGGCGTGATTCGACAGTGTGGACACTGGTCCAGGGCCTGCTGGCACCCGTCCAGTTTCTGGTATTTCTGGTGAGCCTGGCGCTGGTGTTGCGCTATTTCGGGACGGGTGAGGGCGCTGCGGCGGCCGACATCTCGATCATCATCAAGACCCTCACACTTTATACCATCATGGTCACCGGCTCGATCTGGGAGAAGGTGGTCTTCGGCAAGTGGCTGTTCGCACCATCGTTCTTCTGGGAAGACGTGTTCTCGATGCTCGTGCTCGCGCTGCACACCTTGTATCTGGTGATGCTGCTGGCAGCGATCGGCACCGTCGAGCAGCGGCTGGGCGTCGCACTGGCCGGCTATGCCGCTTATGTCATCAACGCCGCGCAGTTCCTCTGGAAGCTGCGGGTGGCCCGTCTTGAAGGCGCGGCATCGGACGAGCAGCAGCCCCGCCTGGCGGTGGCACGATGATCGCCGCTGCTCCTCTTGCCGCCAGCCAGGGCTGTGCTTCTGCCCCGGTGCTGCGCGAACGCGGCCAGCGCGAAGTGTTCTGCGGCCTCACCGGCATCGTCTGGCTGCATCGCAAGATGCCCGACGCCTTCTTCCTGGTCGTTGGCTCGCGCACCTGCGCGCATCTGCTGCAATCGGCCGCCGGCGTGATGATCTTCGCCGAGCCGCGCTTTGCCACCGCGATCATCGAGGAGCGCGATCTGGCAGGCCTGGCTGATGCCAACGAGGAGCTCGACCGCGTCGTGCGCCGTCTGCTCGCTCGCCGTCCCGAGATCCGCACGTTGTTCCTGGTAGGCAGCTGTCCGTCCGAAGTCATCAAGCTCGATCTGTCGCGCGCCGCCCAGCGGCTGGCCGGCGCGTTCCTGCCCGATGTCCGCATCGTCAACTACTCGGGCAGCGGCATCGAGACCACGTTCACCCAGGGCGAGGATGCGTGCCTCGCAGCACTCGTGCCGTTCATGCCCGCCCATCCTGCGGCCTGCGACCAGCAGCTGCTGATCGTCGGAGCCTTGCCCGATATCGTCGAAGACCAGCTGCTGCGGCTCGTGCGCGATCTGGGCATCACCAATGTTGCCTGCCTGCCAGCGCGCGAATCGCGCGATCTGCCGCCGGTGGGTCCCAACACCCGCTTCCTGCTGGCGCAGCCGTTCCTGGGCGAGACCGCACAGGCGCTCGAAGATCGCGGCGCCGTGCATCTGCCCGCGCCATTCCCCTTCGGCGCAGAAGGCACCACCGACTGGCTGCATGCCGCCGCGATTGCATTCGGCGTGGATGAAATGCACTTCCGCGCCACTGTTGCGCCGGGCCGCGAACGCGCCAAGCGTGCGCTCGAGCACAGCCGCGCGCAGCTGGAAGGCAAGAGCATCTTCTTCCTGCCCGATTCGCAGCTGGAACTGCCGCTCGCACGTTTCCTGCACACCGAGCTTGGCATGGTCCCGATCGAGGTCGGCACCCCCTATCTGCACCGCCAGCACATGGCGCTCGAACTGGCCCAGCTGCCTTCGACGACCGTGATCAGCGAAGGCCAGGACGTTGACAAGCAGCTCGACCGGGTGCGCGCCTCGAAGCCCGACATCACCGTGTGCGGTCTGGGCCTGGCCAATCCGCTCGAGGCCGAAGGCTTCACGACCAAATGGGCGATCGAACTGGTGTTCTCGCCGATCCACGGTTTCGACCAGGCTGGCGATCTTGCCGAACTTTTCGCACGGCCGATCCGCCGCCGCGATGTGTTGAGGGTATAGGGCCATGCAGCTATCGGTCTGGACCTATGAAGGGCCCCCTCACATCGGGGCAATGCGGGTCGCGACCGGCATGACGGATGTGCATTATCTGCTGCACGCGCCGCAGGGCGATACCTATGCGGATCTTCTGTTCACGATGATCGAACGGCGCGGCAAGCGCCCGCCGGTCACCTATACCACATTCCAGGCGCGCGATCTGGGCAAGGATACAGCCGAGCTGTTCCAGTCCGCCGCGCGCGATGCGGTGGCACGTTTCCGTCCGGCCGCGCTGCTGGTCGGCGCATCGTGCACCGCCGAACTCATTCAGGACGATCCGGCGGGTATGGCGCAGGCGATGCGCCTCGACATTCCCGTGATTCCGCTCGAGCTGCCCAGCTACTCCCGCAAGGAGAACTGGGGCGCTTCGGAAACATTCTACCAGATTGTCAGGACTCTCGCGGTCGGGGATTCCTCCCGCCCCGCACCGCGCCAGGCAGGTTCTCCGCGTCCCAAAGCGAACCTGCTTGGGCCGAGCGCACTGGGTTTTCGCCATCGCGACGATATCGTCGAGATCGCGAAGATTCTCGCTGCGCTCGGCATAGAGATTAACGTCACCGCGCCGATGGGGGCCAGCGCGGCAGACATAGCCCGGATGGGAGAGGCGGATTTCAACATCGTCCTCTATCCGGAAATCGCCGAAACCGCAGCGCGCTGGCTGGAAAAGACCTTCCAGCAGCCGTTCACCAAGACGATCCCGATCGGTCATGGCGCGACCGTCGACTTCATCCGTGAAGTTGCCGCCCTTGCCAATGTCGACCCCGCGCCTGCGCTGAACCTGCCCGAGGCACGGATGCCCTGGTGGAGCCGCTCGGTCGATTCGACCTATCTCACCGGCAAGCGGGTCTTCATCTTCGGCGATGCCACGCATGCCATCGCCGCGGCCCGCGTGGCGCGCGACGAACTGGGCTTCGTGGTCTGCGGCCTGGGCTGCTACAACCGCGAGTTCGCCCGTGATCTGCGCGCTGCCGCTGCCGAACATGGCGTCGAGCCGTTGATCACCGACGATCATCTCGAGGTCGAGGACGCCATCGCCGCTGCGCACCCCGAGCTGGTGCTCGGCACGCAGATGGAGCGCCACATCGCCAAGCGGCTGTCGATTCCGTGCGCGGTGATCTCGGCGCCGGTCCATGTGCAGGATTTCCCGGCACGGCACAGCCCGCAGATGGGCTTTGAAGGCGCCAACGTGCTGTTCGACAGCTGGGTGCATCCGCTGGTGATGGGGCTGGAAGAGCATCTGCTCACCATGTTCCGCGACGATTTCGAATTTCACGACGGCGCAGGTGCAAGCCATCTGTCCCACGGCACCACCAAGACGACGCCCGTCGCCGAGCCGGTGGCCGAACCTGTGATGGCAGACATTGCAGCGGCCGCTCCTGTCCTTTTCGCATCGGGGAGTGTCGCTGCAGGCGGCGATGTCCTCGAAATGACCCGCTGGACCGCCGAGGCGGAAGCGGAACTCAAGAAAATTCCGTTCTTCGTCCGCGGCAAGGCGCGCCGGAACACCGAACGGTATGCCGAAGAGCGCGGCCTCGCGTCGATATCCCTCGATACGCTCTACGATGCGAAGGCGCATTATGCCCGGTAGAACCCCCTCCCAGCCCGTGAAGGGCCGCAGCGCTCCGATCCGCGTGGTCTTCATCACGCTCGACAACCATCTGTCGGGCGCGGTCGACCGGGCAGAGGCTCTGCTGGTCAAGGATCTGCCCGGCCTGTCGATCGGCTTCCACGCCGCCGCCGACTGGGGCCGCGATCCCGGCACCATCGATGCCGCGCGCGCCGATATCGCGCGCGCCGACATCGTCATCGCCACGATGCTGTTCCTCGAAGACCATGTCCGCGCCATCCTGCCCGCGCTCGAAGCGCGGCGCGAACAGTGCGACGCGATGCTGGGGCTGATGTCCGCAGGCGATATCGTCAAGCTGACGCGCATGGGCGGCTATCGCATGGATGCGCCCGCGCGCGGTCCGCTGGCCTTGCTCAAGAAGCTGCGCGGATCGCCGAAGCCCGGCGGCAATTCGGGTGCGGGGCAGATGAAGATGCTGCGCCGCCTGCCCAAGATCCTCAAGTTCATCCCCGGTACCGCGCAGGACGTGCGGCATTATTTCCTCACCCTGCAATACTGGCTGGCGGGCAGCGACGACAATGTGATGTCGATGATCCGCGGGCTGATCGACCGCTATGCCTCGGGCGAGCGCGCTGCATTGAAGGGTACGACCCCGGCGCAGCCGCCACGCGAATATCCCGAACTGGGCCTGTATCACCCGGCGCTGGCCGAGCGCATGACCGAAGATGCAAGCGCCCTGCCGCGCAACCCTGCTGCCACCGGCACGGTCGGCGTGCTGCTGCTGCGGTCCTATCTGCTGGGCAAGGATGCCGGCCATTATGACGGCATGATCGCCGCGCTCGAAGCGCGCGGGCTCAATGTCATCCCGGCCTTTGCCAGCGGCCTCGATGCACGCCCGGCGATCGCCAGGTACCTGGTCCGCGACGGCAAGCCCGTGGTCGATGCCGTGATCAACCTCACCGGCTTCTCGCTGGTGGGCGGTCCTGCCTATAACGATGCCGCTGCGGCAGAAGAGACCCTGGCGGGCATGGACCTGCCCTATGTCGCCGCGCACCCGATCGAGTTCCAGAGCCTGGAGCAATGGGGTTCACGTCACCAGGGGCTGCTGCCGCTGGAATCGACGATGATGGTCGCCATTCCCGAGCTGGACGGCGCGGTCATCCCGCATGTCTTTGGTGGCCGTTCGAGCGGTGCCGGCGAACCGTGCGAGGGCTGTGCCCGCCATTGCCTGTTCACCGCGCCCGATGCGATGCGCGCGATGCAGAGCTGCCCCGAGCGCGCCGAGGCGTTGGCCGCCAAAGTCGATCGTCTGGTCATGCTGCGCCGGTCGGAACGCGCCAAGCGCAAGCTGGCGATCATCCTGTTCAACTTCCCGCCCAACGCCGGAGCCACCGGCAGCGCGGCGCACCTCGCCGTGTTCGAGTCGCTCCACGCCACGCTGCACCGGCTGGCCGCAGAGGGCTATGACTGTTCGCCCCCCGCCACCGTCGATGGCCTGCGCGATGCGATCCTCAAGGGCAATTCGGAACGCTTCGGCTCCGACGCCAATGTCGCGGTGCGCATCTCGACCGACGACCATGTCACCGGCGAGCCGCACCTGCGCGCGATCGAGAAGCAGTGGGGCCCGGCTCCGGGCAAGCTGCAGAGCGATGGCTGGTCGATCCATGTGCTGGGCAAGCAGTTCGGCAATGTGTTCGTCGGCGTCCAGCCCAGCTTCGGCTATGAGGGCGACCCGATGCGGCTGCTGTTCGATGGCGATTTCGCCCCGACGCACGCCTTTGCCGCCTTCTATCGCTGGATTCGCGAAGACTTCCGCGCCGATGCGCTGCTGCATTTCGGCACGCACGGCGCGCTCGAGTTCATGCCGGGCAAGCAGGCAGGCCTTTCGGGCGATTGCTGGCCCGACCGGCTGCTGGGCGATATTCCCAATTTCTATCTCTACGCTGCGAACAACCCGTCCGAAGCGATCATCGCCAAGCGGCGGTCGGGCGCGACGATCGTGTCGTACCTCACCCCGCCGCTGGCTGAAGCGGGGCTTTACAAGGGCTTTGCCGATCTGAAGGCGCTCGTCGAACGCTGGCGCTCGCTGGCGGGTGAAGGTGTCGAGCGCGCTGCGCTCGAGGTCATGATCCGCGATGCCGCCGCCGCGCTCGATATCGACGCTGCCGACATTTCGGCGCTGGCGGGCAATCTGTACGAGCTCGAACGCGCGCTGATCCCGTTCGGTCTGCACGTGCTGGGCAACCAGCTGCAGGGCGAGGAACGCGAAGCGTTTCTCGATGCGCTGGCTGCTACCGACAATGGTGCGACCCGCGCGGAGCTCGACGCCAAGCTGTCCGCCAATGACGAACTCGGCGCGCTGATGCATGCGCTCGATGGCGGCTATGTCCGTCCTGCCCCTGGCGGCGACGTTCTGCACAATCCCGACGTGCTGCCCACCGGCCGCAACACGCACGGTTTCGATCCTTTCCGCATCCCCAGCGCCTTTGCCTGCGCCACCGGTGCGGCGCAGGCCGATGCACTGCTCGCCCGCCATGTCGAGGCTGGCGAGCCGGTCCCCGAAAGCATCGCGATGGTGCTGTGGGGCACCGACAACCTCAAGAGCGAGGGCACCCAGGTTGCCCAGGCGCTGCACCTGATGGGCGCACGCCCCCGCTTCGACACCTATGGCCGCCTGGCAGGCGCAGAACTGATCCCGCTGGCCGAGCTCGGCCGTCCGCGCATCGATGTCGTTGCCACGCTCTCGGGCGTGTTCCGCGACCTGCTGCCGCTGCAGACCCGGATGATTGCCGAAGCCGCCTGGCTGGCATCGACCGCCGACGAGCCCGAAACGCTGAACTTCATCCGCAAGCATTCGCTCAGCCACGCCGCCAAGATGGATTGCGACATGGAAACCGCCGCGTTGCGCGTGTTCTCCAATGCCGAGGGTGCGTACGGCGCGCAGGTCAACATGATGATCGATGGCGGTGCCTGGGCCGATCCCGATGAGCTGGCCGAAGCGTTCGAAACGCACAAGGGCTATGCCTATGGCCGCAACGGCGCGCCGATGAAGCAGCGCGAACTGCTCGAATCCGCGCTCGCCTCGGTCGACTTCACTTACCAGAATCTCGACTCGGTCGAATTGGGCGTCACCGATATCGACCAATATGTCGATGCCTTGGGCGGCGTCAGCCGCTCGGTGACCCGCGCCCGCGGCGGAAAGGCCGCGCCGGTCTATATCGTCGATGCGACCGAAGGTGCCGCCAAGGTGCGCACCCTGTCCGAACAGATCGACCGCGAGACGCGCACCCGGATGCTCAACCCGAAATGGTATGAAGGCATGCTCAAGCATGGCTTCGAGGGCGTGCGCCAGATCGAGGGCCATGTCACCACGACGATGGGCTGGTCGGCCACCACCGGCCAGGTCGCGCCCTGGGTCTATCAGCAGATCAGTGAAACCTACGTGCTCGACGATGAAATGCGCGCACGCCTGGCCACCCTGAACCCGAAAGCCTCGGCGCGTGTCGCCGAACGCCTTCTGGAAGCATGCGACCGCCGGCTGTGGGAACCGGATGCCGCAACCCTGGCGGCGCTCCGCGCGGCTGCGGACGATATCGAAGACAGGCTGGAAGGCCTGATCGCAGCAGAATGACGGGAGAGATTTGATATGAGCCTTTTGGACCACGGCAGCGCGCCACCGAGCTTCGGCGAAGGCAGCACCCAGGTCGCGCTCGACCCGCGCGACGAGATCACCGGCGCCAAGGTGTTTGCCGTTTACGGCAAGGGCGGCATCGGCAAGTCGACGACCTCCTCCAACCTGTCCGCCGCGCTGTCGCTGATGGGCAAGCGCGTGCTGCAGATCGGCTGCGATCCCAAGCACGACAGCACCTTCACGCTGACCAAGAAGCTGATGCCGACGGTGATCGACGTGCTCGAGACGGTGGATTTCCACCATGAAGAGCTGCGGCCCGAAGATTACATGTTCCAGGGCTTCAACGGCGTGATGTGCGTCGAGGCCGGCGGCCCGCCCGCGGGCACCGGCTGCGGCGGCTATGTCGTCGGCCAGACGGTCAAGCTGCTCAAGCAGCACCATCTGCTCGAGGAAACCGATGTCGTGATCTTCGACGTGCTGGGCGATGTGGTGTGCGGCGGCTTTGCAGCCCCGCTGCAGCATGCCGAGCGCGCTGTGGTGGTCGCAGCCAATGATTTCGACAGCATCTTCGCGATGAACCGCATCGTCGCGGCCATCAAGGCAAAGTCGAAGAACTACGAGGTCCGCATGGCGGGCGTGATCGCCAACCGGTCTGCCGCCACCGACGAGATCGACCGGTTCAACGAAGCGACCGGCCTCAAGCGGCTGGCGCATTTCCCCGATCTGGATGCGATCCGTCGCAGCCGGTTGAAGAAGTGCACCATCTTCGAAATGGATTCGACGCCCGAGATCGAGGCTGTGAAGCTCGAATACATGCGGCTTGCCGCGACCTTGTGGAAGGGCACCGATCCGCTCGACGCAATGCCGATGAAGGACCGCGACATCTTCGAATTCCTGGGATTCGAATGATGGCAAGCCACGCGCCCCGCTCCACCTATGACGCCTATCGCGGACGGTTGGAGACCTATTTCGACCGCACCGCGCGGCAGAACTGGGTTGATCTGACCTCGGACGCCAAGGTCAGCGGCATCCGTGCCACGGTCCGCGCCGGTCGCGACCGGATGCGCGCGATGCTGCTCGACTGGCTGCCCGATGATCTGCAGGGCAAGCGCATCCTCGACGCCGGTTGCGGCACCGGTGCCCTGGCCGTGGCTGCCGCGCAGCTGGGCGCGCATGTCACCGCGATCGACATTTCTGCAGGGCTTGTCGATGTCGCGCGCGACCGTGCGCCCTCGGGGCTCGATATCGACTGGCGGGTGGGCGACATGCTCGATCCGGCGCTGGGCGAATTCGACCATGTCGTCGCGATGGACTCGCTGATCCACTATGAAACCGGCGATATCGTCGATGTGCTGACTGCGCTGGGCGCGCGTGCACCGTCGATCGCCTTCACTTTCGCACCGCGTACACCTCTGCTCGCGGCGATGCATGCCACCGGGAAACTCTTTCCCAAGTCAGATCGCGCACCCGCGATCGTGCCGGTGGCCGAAGCGAAGCTGTCGAGACTGCTTGCCCAGCGTCTCCCCAGCCATGGCATCGCCGCGAGCGAACGGATTGTCAGCGGTTTCTACACCAGCCACGCGATGCTGGTGTCGCGCGGATGAATCTGTCGCGCGCCTCTACCCGGTTCTTTACCGGCCTGGGAAGCAGCTTCCTGCCATTCGCCGATGCGGCGAGCGCAGAGCTGCCGATGGGCCGCCTGTTGCGGCTTTCGCTGTTCCAGGTGACGGTAGGGGTGGCGACGGTGCTGCTCAACGGTACGCTCAACCGCGTGATGATCGTCGAGCTCGGCACGCCCGCCTGGCTGGTCGCGCTGATGATCGCCATTCCGCTGCTGGTAGCCCCCTTCCGCGCGCTGATCGGTCACAAGTCGGACAACCACAAGTCGATGCTCGGCTGGCGGCGCGTGCCTTATATCTGGTTCGGATCGCTGCTGCAGTTCGGTGGCCTTGCGATCATGCCCTTCGCGCTGCTGCTGCTGTCGCGCGGCGATACGTTCACCGTCGGCCTGATCGCGGGCGCGGTTGCGTTTCTGCTGACCGGGCTTGGCATGCACACCACGCAGACCGCAGGCCTTGCGCTCGCCACCGATCTGGCCCCCGAAGACACGCGCCCCCGCGTCGTTGCCCTCATGTTCGTGATGCTGCTGGTCGGCATGATGATGGCAGCGTTCGTGATGGGATCGCTGCTCGCCGATTTCTCGGCCACCCGGCTGGTCGCGATCGTCCAGGGCGCGGCGATGTTCACCATGGCGCTCAACATCATTGCCCTGTGGAAGCAGGAAGCGCGCCGCCCCTCGACCACCCGGCCTGAACGGCCGACGCCGAAATTCTCGGTCGTCTGGCGCGAATTCACCGCAGAAGCGCGCAACGCGCGGCTGCTGTTTGCCATCGGCTGCGGCACGGCGGCGTTCAGCATGCAGGATGTGCTGCTCGAACCTTTCGGCGGCGAGATTCTGGGCATGTCGGTGGGCTCGACCACGATCCTCACCGGCTTGTGGGCGTTCGGCATGCTGCTGAGCTTCGGCTATGCCGCGCGCCGCCTGGGCGCAGGGGTCGATCCGCTGCGGCTGGCCGGCTTTGGCGCGGTCATCGGCATGCTGGCGTTCGCGATGCTGCTGTTTGCCGTGCCGCTGGAGACCAGCGCGCTGGTGTTTGCCGGATCGCTGACCATCGGCATCGGCTCGGGCCTGTTCTCTGTCGGCACGCTGAGCGCGATCATGGCGATCGCCGGCAGCGGCCAGCACAAGGGATCGGGCCTGGCGCTGGGTGCCTGGGGCGCGGTTCAGGCCAGCGCCAGCGGGCTTGCCATCCTGTCTGGCGGATTGATCCGCGACGGTGTGTCCGCGCTCGCGCTCGCTGACCAGATCGGTCACACCCTGGCCTATCGTGCGACGGGCTATGGCACCGTCTATCTGATCGAAATCATCCTGCTGCTTGTCACCATGATTGTGCTTGGCCCGCTTGTCGGGGGCCAGCCCGTTGATTCCGCCGCGCCGCAGACGCGGTTCGGCCTCACCGAATTTCCGACATGAGAGTTTTGAAGAAGAGAGGTAAGCGCCATGTTTAACGGCAATATCGTGGGGAACATCGATGTCGCATCGATCGCTTTTTGGGCGTTCGTGCTCTTTTTCATCGGGCTGATCTATTATCTCAGGCGAGAGGATCGCCGAGAGGGCTTCCCGCTGGAAGACGAGCTGACCGGACGTTCGCTCGGCATGGGCGGTCCGCTGCTGCATGCTGCCCCCAAGTCGTTCAAGCTGCCCTTCGGCCGCGGCACGGTGTATACGCCGACGATCGGCAAGGAGCCGTTCAACATCGCCGCGCGCAAGGCCGGCCCGGGTGCAGGCGATCCCTATATCCCCACCGGCAACCCGCTGGCAGATTGCATCGGCCCGTCGGCTTATGCCGAGCGCAGCCGTCTTCCGGACATCGATGCCTTCGGCAACAACCGCATCGTGCCGATGGCGCTGGAGCCCAGCTTCTCGATCGCACGCGGCGATCCCGATCCGCGCGGCATGACCGTGATCGGCGCCGATGGTGCCGTCGCCGGCACCGTGGCGGAAATCTGGGTCGATCGCTCGGAGCATCAGGTGCGGTATCTTGAGGTCGTCACCGCAGAAGGCGTGCATGCGCTCGCACCGATGCCGATGGCCAAGATCCGCAAGTCTGCCCGTCAGATCGTGGTCGATGCGATCAACGCTGCGCAGTTCAGCGGATGCCCGCAGGTCGAAACGCCCGGACAGATCAGCCGCTACGAAGAAGACAAGATCTCCGGATATTTCGGCGGTGGCTACCTTTACGCCAACGCTGCCCGGCAGGAGCCGCTGATATGATCACGGAATATGACGATGAACCCGTCCGGGGTCTCCCCGGCGAGCTGCCGGAGGGCGAAACTTTGCTCTGGCAGGGGTCACCCGACTGGCGTCTGCTGGCCCGAAGCGCGTTCTTCACCCGCATCGTCGGCCTGTATTTCGCCGGACTTGTCGTGCTGGCGATCTACAACGGCAGCACCAGCGGCGTGATTGCCACGCTGATCGCCGGCGCCTTGGGCATCGGATTGCTGATGCTCTATGCTTGGCTGGTGGGACGGACCACGGTGTACACGCTCACCAGCCGCCGCGTGGTGATGCGCGTCGGGGTTGCACTCAACATGTGCATCAACCTGCCGCTTGGAAAGATCGGCGGCGCAAACCTGCGGGCGCTGGGTCCGGTGGAAGGCGATCTCGCCTTGCAGCTGATCGGCAAGCACAACCTGGGATACATGGTGCTGTGGCCGCATGCCCGCCCGTGGAAGCTGAGCCATCCCGAACCGATGCTCCGCGCGCTGCCCGATGCGGCTGTCGTGGGTGAGCGGCTGGCGCGTGCCGTGGCGGCCATCGCGCCGGTCGACCGCGCGCAGGAACAGGTCGCGCCTCAGGCAGACACGATGCCCGCCGGGCTTCAGGGAGCAATCGCATGAACACCGTACCGCACAGCGCGCCGAGCAACAGCTACAACGGCCATGGACACAGCCATGAAAACACCGTGCCCAAGGGCGCGCTGGTCATGGCATGCGGCGTTGTGCTGGTGACCCTGGCGCTGACCAGCGCCACCCAGCTGGGCTGGATCTCGCCCTCGCCATCTGCCAGCGAAGTGCGCTCCGCGCAGGCCGCGACGGCGCTGTCGACCCGGATCCTGCAGTTTGCCGATGGCGCAGGCGGCACCGTCGTGGTGACCGATGCGAGCAGCGGCGCGACGGTGCACGTGTATGACGGCGAAGGCAGCGGTTTCATCCGTGGCGTGCTGCGCGGAATGGGCCGCGAACGGCAGAAGCGCGCGATTCCGATGCTTGCGCCCTATGAGCTCAACCACTGGAGCGACGGTTCGCTGTCGCTGACCGATACCGCGACCAACCGCATTGTCGAGCTTGGCGCATTCGGTCCGACCAATCGCGCCACGTTCCAAGCGCTGCTGAAGTAAGGGGCCGGAGGATGGGACTTCTTCGCGAAACGTCGTTCGACACGCCCTGCCGTATCGCGGTGGAGCAGAGCGAGGCACATTTCCATGCGCATGTCGAGCTGGACGGCGATGTCGCGATCCAGCCGGGCGACAAGGTGCGGGTGCATGGCGACCCGATTATTGTGGGATTTGGCGAGTCCGTTTTGATCCAGCGCATGGCCACGGTGCATCCGGCAGGTCCATTGCTGCGGGCATGGACCAAGCTGACCGCGATGGGCGAGCTCAAGGAGCTCTACGAAGTAAGCTTCACCACCAGCCGGTGGTGAACGCTGTTCAGATGACAACGGGAGTGGTGCGATGAACATGCAGGCAAAGATCAAACCGGCGACGAGCCAGGCTGATATTCCTGATACCATGGAGCTGGCGACGCAGGAGACGGTGCTGTCTCCGCGCTTCTACACCACCGATTTCGATGCGCTCGACAGCATCGATGTCAGCCGGGTGCGTGCCGAATGGGATCAGCTGATGGCCGACATGGAGGGCGACCCGAACCGGGCGCATTTCCGCCGCAGCGAATCGTTCGATGGCGTCATCGAATCGCTCGAACCGGCGCTGCGCCGCGAGTTCATCGATTTCCTCGTCAGCTCGCTGACGTCGGAGTTTTCCGGCTGCATCCTGTATGCCGAGATCGCCCGCCGCACCAAGAACCCCGACGTCAAGAAGCTGTTCAAGCTGCTGGCGCGCGATGAAAGCCGCCATGCCGGTTTCATCAACGAAGTGCTCAAGGACGCCGGGATCGGCATCGACCTCAGCTTCCTCACCAAGACCAAGAAGTACACGTTCTTCAAGCCGAAGTTCATCTTCTACGCGGTCTATCTGTCCGAGAAGATCGGCTATGCCCGCTATATCGCGATCTTCCGGCACCTGGCGCGGCATCCGGAAAACCGGTTTCACCCGATCTTCAACTGGTTCGAACAGTGGTGCAACGACGAGTTCCGCCATGGCGAGGCCTTCGCCATGCTGCTGCACGCCGACCCCAAGCTGCTCAAGGGCATGAACCGCTACTGGATCAAGTTCTTCATCCTGTCGGTCTATGCCACCATGTATGTGCGCGACCACAATCGGCCCGTGTTCCATGCCGCCCTTGGCGTCGACACGACCGAGTATGACTACAAGGTGTTCGACATCTGCACCGCCATCAGCCGCCAGGTCTTCCCGGTGGAGATCGACACCGACAATCCGGCGCTGCGCTTGCAGATGGAAAAGCTGCGTCTGGCATCAGACCGAATCGCGGCGGGCAAGGCGCGCGGCGGCGTGGGCGGTCTGGTCCAGCGGGCAGGCGGCATGATTGGCGCAGGCACGGCCTTTGCGCGGATGTACTTCATGCCCGGCAAGCCCAACGCGCTGCCGTCCGTCATCCGCCTGCAGCCGGCCTGGTAATGAGCCTGCACGGCCATATACTGCCTGCCCTGGTGGTGCTGTTTGCCTGGTTCGGCAGCACCGGCGTGGTCGCGTGGCTTGCCAATCGCGGCAAGGACACGTTTGCGCGCAGCATTTCATGGGCGGGCTTTGCCGCAGGCATCTGCCTGTGCGTGGTCGTGTTCGCAGCCCATGGCCATGATGCCGCAGGGCCGACGTTGACGGACGCCTATGTCAGCTTCGGCGCGGCGCTGGTGATCTGGGGCTGGCTGGAACTGACGTTCCTCACCGGTATCGTTGCAGGCCCCCGCCGGACGGTCAGCGACCCGAAGGCACGCGGCTGGCGGCGGTTTTCGGATGCGGCGGCGACATTGATCTACCACGAGATCGCGATTGCAGGCGTCATGATGATGCTGGTATCGCTGACCTGGGACAGCGCCAACCCCACGGGTGCCGTGATCTTCACCCTGCTGTTCGCGCTGCGCCTCTCGGCCAAGCTCAACCTGTTCGTCGGCGTGCCCAACATGAGCGACGAGATCATGCCGGGGCATCTGGAATATCTGAAGACCTATTTCGGCCCGCGCCGCCTGCATGGCGCGCTGGCTTTCAGCCTGGTCGCGCTTGCCGCGCTGTCGCTATGGCTGGGGGCACGTGCGCTCGCCGCACCCGATGACAGCTTTGCGGCGGTCAGCGCGACCCTGGTTTTCACGCTTGCAGCGCTCGGCGCGCTGGAGCACGTGTTTTTGGCGTTGCCGTTCCGAGACGGCGCGCTGTGGCGCTGGGCCTTGCCCAGTGGCCGTCAAGGATAAATGAAGGAGAGTGGTTATGGATTATGAGGGCTTTTTCCAGAGCGAAATCGATACGATCCGCGATGAGGGACGTTATCGCATCTTCGCGGAACTGGAACGCCATCGCGGCCGCTTTCCTCACGCCACGCGCTATACCGAAGAGGGGACCGACGAGGTCACCGTATGGTGCTCGAACGACTATCTCGGCATGGGCCAGCACCCCGATGTGCTGAAGGCGATGCACGACACGCTCGACCAGTGCGGCGCGGGCGCCGGCGGCACGCGCAACATCTCAGGCACCAACCACCACCATGTGCTGCTCGAGGCGGAACTCGCTGACCTGCACGGCAAGGAATCGGCCTTGCTGTTCACCTCGGGCTATGTCTCCAACTGGGCGGCGCTGGGCACTTTGGCGGCCAAGCTGCCCAATTGCGTGGTGCTCTCCGATGCGGGCAACCATGCCTCGATGATCGAGGGCATCCGCCACAGTCGCGCCGAATGCCTCAAGTTCAAGCACAACGACCCCGAAGACCTCGACCGCCTGCTGGCGGGTATCGCGCCGGGCCGTCCCAAGCTGGTCGCGTTCGAAAGCGTCTATTCGATGGACGGCGACATTGCGCCGATCGCCGAAATTCTCGACGTCTGCGAAAAGCACGGCGCGATGAGCTATATCGATGAAGTGCACGCTGTCGGCCTCTATGGCCCGCGCGGCGGCGGCATTGCCGAGCGCGAAGGCCTGATGGACCGGATCACGGTGATCGAAGGCACGCTGGGCAAGGCGATCGGCGTGATGGGCGGTTACATTGCTGCATCGGCCGCGCTGTGCGATTTCGTCCGCAGCTTTGCCAGCGGCTTCATCTTCACCACCGCGCTGCCGCCCGCGCTCGCCGCCGGTGCTACTGCCAGCCTGCGTCACCTCAAGACCAGCCAGATGGAACGCGCCCGCCACCAGGACCGGGTCGAGAAGGTTCGCCGCCGGCTCGACCTGATGGGCATCACCCATCTCGACAACCCCAGCCACATCATCCCGGTGATGGTGGGCGATCCGCACAAGTGCAAGCGGATCAGCGACTGGCTGCTGGAGAACCACGGCATCTATGTGCAGCCGATCAACTATCCGACCGTGCCCAAGGGCACCGAGCGGCTGCGCATCACACCGTCGCCCGTCCACAGCGATGGCGACATCGACAAGCTGATCCACGCGCTGAGCGACATCTGGTCGCAGTGCGAGCTGGCGCGGCGCGCGATCGCTGCCTGACACGTTGCCCGATCTGGGCCGTCCCCCTGCTGCGGCGGCGGGGACGGCGGGTTCGGGATGCAATCTGGCTGGCCTGGCCGCCGGACATGCAAAAAGGCCGCCCCGCAAGGGACGGCCTTTCTGTTTCGGCTCAGGTCCGGATCGAAGCGATCAGGGCTGCTGCAGATAGGCGATGACGTCCGCGCGCTTCTGCGCATCGGGAAGTCCGGCGAACACCATCTTGGTGCCGGGCACGACGCGGGCGGGCTTTTCCAGATACTGGAACAGCTTTTCCGGCGACCAGGTGATGCCGCTGTTCTTGTTGGCGGGCGAGTAGTTGAAGCCTTCGACGGTGCCGGCTGCACGGCCGACGATGCCGGCGAGCGAGGGACCGACGCGGTTCTGGCCGGCTTCCTTGACGTGGCAGGTCTTGCACTGGATGAAGACCTTCTCGCCTTCAGCAGCATTGCCGGTCATGTCAGCAAATTTCTTGCCGTCCAGGGTATCGGTGTTGTCGGGTGCAGGCGCTTCGGCAGCAGCCGGGGTAGCGGCAGGCGTTTCGGCGGTGGCATCAGCAGCCGGAGCGGCTGCGTCTTCGGCCGCAGGGGTTTCGCTGCCACCCGAGCAGGCGGCCAGCAGCGCGAGACCGGCAAACACGCCGGTGTAGCGCAGTGCATTCAATCTGGACATGAACTCTCCTTTTGCTCGGCGACAACCGCCTTAAAGCATAGGCCAATATAGACGCACTGGGCCCAATGAAAAGTGGGCAAGGCTATGGATGAACGCCAGATGAAGAATTTTGTTCACGCAAATCGGCAGTGGGCATGAAAATTCGTCTCCAATGATCGCAAACGCGTCGTCCCCCGGTCAGGCTTGCCGCGCTGGTCCGCCAAGGCTGCACCCGTGATTCGTCCAGAGCGCCGGTCCACGGCGTATTCCCGCAAGCTGCTGCAACTTGCGATATCCTGCCCTTGCATGACAGGTGCGCCTACATCCAGAACCCGCGTCTGAACCATTTGGTGATGATGTATTTGGTGCCCCTGGTCACCGGATTGCCGCTGTGCAGCAGGTGGAGATTGGGCCGCCCATCGGGCAGCATGTTGTTCCAGATCAGCAGCATTCCGGTGCGCGGCATCATCTTGAACGAAAGCTGCGGAAATTCGGTTTCGCCCCCGCCGCCCGGTTCGTTGAGGAACACCATCGCCGTCCAGCTGCGCTGACCACCAGACTTGCGCTCCTTGGGCCAATATGGCTGGTCGGTATGGAAGAAATCGTGATGCGGCTTGAACTGCTGCCCCACCGCATAGCGCTGGCCCTGCAGCGTTTCTCCGCGCCGTGGATCGATCCCGGTCAGCGCGCAGATACGGTCGTCGATGCGCAGCACATCGGGGTCCCAGCGGTCGAGGTTGCAACTGTAGCTGGTGCGAAAATCGCTCTCGTCGTCCCGGCCGTTGTTGTACAGCTCCGACGGGATGGCATCGGCATCGATCGCCCCGATCAGTTCGCTGCATTCGGCCCGCGACATGAAGTCCTGGTAGCAATAGACCTGCATCGGCACCTGAACGTCGTCAAAGCTGATGCGCTGGACATGCGGGTGCGCATCCAGCCGCGCGCCGACCTCGCGGCCGATCTGCGCCAGCTGCTTGCGGTGGAGAAAGTCGGTTATCATCGCCGCACTGGTTGCGCCGCGCGGGCAAGGCCTGTCAAGCGTGCGCCACCACGGCATCACGACCCGCCGGAATGCTTCGGCGGGTCGAGCGCCAGCAAGCCTGGCTTACCAGAAGAAGTCGTTGATCACGTCGACCACCTGGCCAGTGTAGACATCGACCAGCAGCACATCGCCGTAATAGCGCACCCAGCGGTACTGGCCGTAGGCGGGGGGCAGACGATAGGCCCAGGGATCGTTGATCCAGAAGCTGCTGGCAAAGAACGGAGCGCCCAAGGTGAAGCCGATGTTCAGGCGGCGATAGTTCCAGCCACGCACCGGGGGGTAATAGCGGCCAACGCGGTAGAAGTTGCGGTTCTGGTTGCGATAGCCGACCCAGTCATACCTGCGGTCGTTGCGCCAGCCCCGGTTCCAGTCGCGGCCCCGTCCATCCCAGGCGCGGCCATCCCGACCGCCGTCCCAGCCTCTGCTAGCGAAGCCGCGCCCGTCCCAGCCGCGCCGGTTGTCGCGGTAGTCACGGCGGTCGTCGCGCCGGTCGGCCCGAAAATCGCGAACGTCGCCGCGGCGATCAGCGCGAAAGTCGCGGGTGTCGCCCCGTCGGTCCTGACGAAAATCGCGACGGTCGTCGCGTCGGTCGGCGCGAAATTCAGGCCGGGTGACCTCGCCCTGGCGGAAGTCCTGCCGGTCGGCACGCCGCTCCTGCCGGAAGTCGCGCTGGTCGCCCCGGCGTTCCTGCCGGAAGTCGCGAACATCGCCGCGCCGTTCGGTCCTGAAATCCTGACGATCTGCGCGCCGCTCCTGCCGGAACTCGCGCGGGGTATCGATGCGCGCGCTGCCGATATTGCTGCGAGGCTGCGCCCGGAATTCGCGGCCGCCGCCACCCCGGGCCTCGCGGCCTCCCCCACCGCCCCGGTTGCCGCGAAACTCGCCGCCGCCTCGGCGCCCTTCGCGCTGCTGCGCTGCTGGTTCGAGGCCGGAGGCCATGGCCGCCGCAGGTTGCTCTGCCGGTGCATTCAGCACCGCAGCATCGGCTGTGGCGAGAGGAAGCAACAGGCTGGCCACCGCAATTGACGCGAGCAGCAGCGGAAGCCGGTGAAACTTTCCGCGCAGCCGGTGGCCCAGCGGACGGGTATATTCGATCGTGACGGAGGAGGGATGCGCAAGCGAGGTTTGTGGGGTGACCATGATCGACCTTTCGATAATGGCCTGGGCAATCGTGTCGGCAACCACGCGGCACAGGACAGTTCAGATGGCATGGTTTAGCGGGCCTCGCCTGACCCGCAGCTTAACCGATCGGTTGACTCGCCATTCAGCTTTGTAAAACCCCGTTAATTCGGGATGGAATTGGATTGCGCGATCTAGTCGGGCGCGTTAGGCTGACAGCGCATGAGTTCGCAAGCGGTCCGCATTCTGGCGCTGCTCACCGGCAAGCCCCGCCCTTTTCGTGAAGACGGCACGATGAGCGCCATTGCGCGCCAGCCCGTCACCGGCCCGGTGATGCTGGGCGAACTGGGCTTCGAGGGCGATCAGGTTGCTGATCCCGTCCATCATGGCGGGCCCGACATGGCGATCCACCATTACCCGATCGATCATTATCCCTATTGGCAGCAGCGGCTGGATTCGCACAAGCTGCTGCAGAAGCCCGGTGCGTTCGGCGAGAACATCTCGACGCGCGGACTGGTGGAGAGCGACATGCGCATCGGCGATCGCTTCCGGCTGGGCGAGGCTTTGGTCGAGCTGACCAAGGGGCGCCAGCCATGCTGGAAGATCGATCACCGCTTTGGCGTATCGGGCAAGCAATCGGTCATGGCAGAGATCGTGCGCACCGGACGCTGCGGATTTTACTACCGGGTTCTGGAGCCTGGCCTGGTGCAGGCCGGCGATGTCATGCGGCTGGTGGAGCCGGGGCCTTCCGCTTGGACGGTCGACCGCGTGTTCCGGCTGTTGATCGGCGGGCAATACAAGGCAGAACCTGAAGCTGTGCGTGCACTGGTGGACCTGCCGCAGCTGGCCGCCGACTGGCGCAAGCGCGCTGCGGCTCTGGCCGATTGAAGGGATATGACATTGCGAACACTATCGGCGCTGGCGCTGGCCTGCCTGTCCAGTCCGCTTGCAGCTCAAGGCCTGTCAGATGCAGCGCAGGTGCACGAAAGCATCCTGACGCTCGATACGCATCTGGATAGCCCGGCCAATTTCGACCAGCCGGGCTGGACAATCACCGATCGGCACGATGTGCTGCACGATACCACCCAGGTCGATCTGCCACGCATGATCGAAGGCGGGCTGGATGGCGGCTTCTGGGTGATCTACACCGATCAGGGGCCCAACGACGCGCGCGGCCAAGCCGCTGCGCTCGCGCATGCGCTGAAAAGGCTGCATCAGATCCACGATTTCGTCGCCGCCAATCCGCAGAGCTTTGCGCTGGCGACCAGCGCCGCCGATGCCGCACAGATTGTGGCAGGTGGCAGGCGGATCGTCTATATCTCGATGGAAAACAGCTATCCATTGGGCAACGACATCGCCAATCTGGAGGCGTTTTATCAGCTTGGGCTGCGCATGGCAGGGCCGGTGCACAATGGCACCAACCAGCTGGCCGATTCGACCAATGGCGAGGCGGTGCACGGCGGCCTGAGCGACCTTGGCAAGGCCTGGGTGAAAGAGGCCAACCGGCTGGGCATTATCATCGACGCCAGCCATGCGGCCGACAGCAGCTTCGACCAGATGCTGGAACTTTCCGCCGCGCCGATCATCCTGTCGCACTCCGGCCCCAAGGCCTTGCACGATCATCCGCGCAACCTCGACGATGCCCGTCTGGAGGCGCTGGCGGCCAAGGGCGGGGTGATCCAGGTCAACAGCCTGTTTCTCTCACCCGACAGGCCGCGCCCTTCGGTGGATGCGCTGCGTCCAAAGATGGAAGTCATCGACAGCCTGCCGCAGGGCGAGCGTACCCAGCTGATGAAGCAATGGGCACAGGCCAATGCTGCCGAACCGCGATCGGGCACCGATTTCGACCGCTACATGCAGGCGGTGTTCCATTGCATCGATCTGCTCGGCGTCGACCATGTCGGCATCGGTGCGGACTGGGATGGCGGCGGCGGCGTGATCGGCCTCAACCAGATCAGCGACATTCCGAAAATCACCCAGGCGCTGCTGGCGCGCGGACTATCGCCGGCGGATGTCGAGAAGATCTGGAGCGGCAACGTGCTGCGCGTCATGGCGCAGGTGGAACGCGTGGCGGCACAGCAGAGCGGAGCGCCTGCTGGCTGATGCTCAGGCCATTTCCACCGCGAACAGGGTCGTGCCCTGGTAGCGGTCTTCTGCCGGGTTGAACACGGGCTGGGGGTCGAACAGGCGATCGGTGAGCGCAAGATCGTTGAGCCCGTCGAGCTTGAACGCGCCCACCTTCAACTCACGCGGCGGCTTGCCGTCACGCTCCAGCGTCACGGCATCCAGATACAATTGGTCGTGTCGTGTGTAGAGAATGTGCGGCGCAAACCGGATGCGGGTGCGGTTGTAGGTCGCTTCCAGGCATTTGCGCAGCGCAATCGCCTCAAGCACGGTCTTGTTGATGTCCATCGGACCAATATGACCAATGCCGCACCGCGTTTCAACGAAAAATTGTGCGGTGCAGCATAAGTCATTTGCCTGTCAGGCCTTTTCCTCGGCTTCCAGCTCGGCCAGCCATTGCTCCAGCCATTTGATGGTATAGTCGCCCGAGAGGAAGTCGGGCTGGTTGAGCAGCTCCTGATGCAGCGGGATGGTGGTCTTCACCCCTTGCACGACGAACTCTTCCAGCGCGCGCTTCAGCCGCATGATGCAGCCCTGGCGGGTGCGACCATAGACGATGACCTTGGCGATCATGCTGTCGTAATAGGGCGGGATGCGATAGCCGGCATACAGCCCGCTATCGACGCGCACGTGCATGCCGCCGGGCGGGTGGTAATGGCTGACAAGGCCCGGCGAGGGCGCAAAGGTGCGCGGGTCTTCGGCGTTGATCCGGCATTCGATGGCGTGACCGCGAAACTCGATCTCGTCCTGCTTGACCGACAGCGGATGCCCTTCGGCGATGCGGATCTGCTCGCGCACCAGATCAACCCCGGTGATCGCCTCGGTCACCGGATGCTCGACCTGCAGCCGGGTGTTCATCTCGATGAAGTAGAATTCGCCGTTTTCCCACAGGAACTCGATGGTGCCCGCACCGCGATAGCCCATGTCGGCCATCGCCTTGGTGACGACGCCGCCCATGCGCTCGCGCTCTTCTGCGGTGATGACGGGCGAGGGGGCTTCCTCGAGCACCTTCTGGTGGCGGCGCTGCAGCGAACAGTCACGTTCACCCAGATGGATCGCGTTGCCCTTGCCATCGCCGAACACCTGGAATTCGATATGCCGGGGGTTGCCGAGATATTTTTCCATATAGACGGTGTCGTCGCCGAACGCCGACTTGGCCTCGCTGCCCGCCTGCTGCATCAGCGTTTCGAGCTGGTCTTCGGAGGGCACGACCTTCATGCCGCGTCCGCCGCCGCCCGATGCCGCCTTGATCAGCACCGGATAGCCGATCGAGGCCGCGATGATCTTGGCCTCGGAAATGTCCTTGATCGCGCCGTCGGAGCCGGGGACCAGAGGCATGCCTAGCGCGCCTGCGGTCTTCTTGGCCTCCACCTTGTCGCCCATCGTGCGGATGTGCTCGGGCTTGGGGCCGATCCAGATGATCTTGTGCGCCTCGACGATCTCGGCGAACTTGGCGTTTTCCGACAGGAAGCCGTATCCCGGGTGGATCGCGTCCGCCTGGCTGATTTCCGCTGCCGAAATGATGTTGGCGATGTTGAGATAACTCTGGCCTGCAGGCGGCGGGCCGATGCAGATCGCCTCGTCCGCCAGCCGCACGTGCATCGCGTCGGCATCGGCGGTGGAGTGCACCGCCACCGTCTTGATGCCCATCTCATGCGCCGCACGATGGATGCGCAGCGCGATTTCGCCGCGATTGGCGATCAGGATTTTCTTGATGGCCATGAGCTGCTTACTCGATGATGACCAGCGGCTGGTCGAACTCGACCGGCTGCCCGTCTTCCACCAGAATCGCGGTGACCTTGCCGGCGCGTTCGGCGGTGATCGGGTTCATCACCTTCATGGCCTCGATGATCAGCAGCGCATCGCCGATCTTGACGTTGGCGCCCACGCTGACGAAGGGCGCTGCGCCCGGCTCGGGTGCGAGATAGGTCGTGCCGACCATCGGCGACTTGACGGCATTGGCCATCGAGGGACCGGCAGGCTCAGCAGACGCTGCGGCGGGTGCTGCAGCGGCCGGAGCGGCGGCCACCGGCGCGGGCGCGGCGGCCACGGCAACTTGCGCGACCGGAGCGGCGCTGATCGTGCGCGCGACGCGGATCTTGCGATCGCCGTCTTCGACCTCGATTTCGCTCAAACCCGTTTCGCCCAGCAGTTCTGCCAGTTCACGCACCAGTTTGCTGTCGATGTTCATGCCGCCTCCCTGTTTTGCATTGCCGCTTTTGCTGCTTGTTGATGCCATGTGTCCTGCGCCCTTGCTGTCATTTTGGGGGCCGGTCTTTGGCGGCTTCCCCGTGTAAATTCAATCCCGGTCCTGCGTTCGCGGATGCACCGCGATCGTCAGGTGTCCGGACCTCATAGCAGCGCTGCTGCCTCCAGCGCCAATAGATAAGATGCTGCGCCGAAGCCACAAATCGTGCCCTTGGCCGCAAGGCCCACCCACGAGAGGTGCCGGAATTCCTCGCGCGCGTGCGGGTTGGAGAGGTGCACCTCGATCACCGGCGTGGTGATCGACCGGATCGCGTCATGCAGCGCCACCGACGTATGGGTATAGGCCCCGGCGTTGAGCAGCACGGCGTGTGCGCCGGTGGCCTGCGCCTCGTGCAGCCAGTCGATCAGATGGCCTTCGTGGTTCGATTGGCGCATGTCGATAGCCAAGCCCAGTTCCTGCGCGCGGTCATCGAGCCGGTCGGCGATGTCGTCGAGCGTGTCGGAACCGTAAATCTCGGGCTCGCGCAGGCCCAGCAGGTTAAGATTGGGGCCATTGAGAACGAAAATGGTCGGTTGATCGGACATGCTTCATCCCGTTTGCCGGCCATATGCCGACGCCGAGCGCTTATGCGGTAAAGCGCCGCGCTAGGCAAGTTTGCCGCTGACCGGCGCAATCGGCCCGCCGCCATAAAGCCAGTCCCAGCGCGCCAGAACCGCATCGGGCCGGGCAGCAGCGGCGCGGCCCAGCGGCAGGCGCATGGCCAGATTGGCGAGCGGGTTGCCTTCGTGGAAATCCACTCCGTTCGATCGCGCCGTGGCCTGCACCCGCGCGGTGCGCGGCTGGCGCAGCGCGAAGAAGCGGGTGAGCGCCGGCGCGATATCGGCGCCGTCGGAAGGCAGCAGCACGGCCAGGGCATAGCCATCCTCGATCCCCATCGCGGCGCCCTGCGCCAGAAAGGGCAGCATCGGATGACAGGCATCCCCGATCAGCACCGCGCGATTCCGGTGCCAGGCGCGCATCGGCTTGCGATCGTGCAAGCCCCAGCGCAGCGGCGCTTCGACCCGGTCGAGCAATCGGGTGATCGCGCCCCAGCCTGCAAATTCGGCGCGCAGCCGGTCGATGTCGCCGGGCAGGTTCCAGCCCTCCTCGCGCCAGTCGGCTTGCTCGGTCACTGCGACCAGGTTCACCAGATCGGGCCGGATGCGATAGGTCACCGCATGACGGCGCGGGCCGATCCACGCCCCCACGCCTGCAGGCGGCGCGGCAGGATCGGCCTTGTCGATCCGCACCAAAGCGCGCCAGGCGACGTGGCCGGTAAACCTCGCTGCATCGTCGCCGAACAGGTGCTGGCGGACAACCGAGCGAATGCCGTCTGCCCCCAGCAGCAGATCGGCGGAGAGCGTTTCGCCCGTTTGGGTTGTGACCGTCACCCCATCGGGCCGGTTCTCGATGACGGTCAGCGCCACCCCGGTGCGCAGGCTGCCGGGCTGCGCCTGCTCGAGCGCATCCGCCAGGATCGCGACCAGATCGGCGCGGTGGAGCGTCACATAGGCTGCGCGCCATCGGTTGCGCGCGGAATCGCCCAGCGGAATTTTCAGGATCTCGCGACTGGTGCGGCCGTCGCGCATCGTGATCGTCGGCGGCGTCTGGCCCGCCGACGCGACCGCATCACCGACGCCCAGGGCGTCCAGCACGCGCATGGCATTGGGGCCCAGCTGCAGCCCTGCGCCGACCTCTTCGAGCGCTGCGGCCTGTTCGATGATCTGAACCTGATGGCCCTTGCGCGCGAGCGCCAGCGCGGCGGCGAGGCCCGCGATACCGGCGCCGGCGATCAGGATGCGCATGACAATGTCCGGGGGCGGGGCATAAGCCTGTCTAGCGTGCCCTGCGGCCCATGCAACTGCCCGGTCTTTCGCAAAGGCGCATCCGCCGCTATGCCTGCGCCATGTTGCCTTCGCTGCTCATCCTCGACGATTTTCTGGCCGATCCGCATGCCGCCCGCGCTGCGGCGCTGGCTGCGGGCTATGATCCTTCGACGCGCCAGGGCAATTATCCTGGCACGCTGTCGTCCGCGCCGCTGGCGATATCCGGGCTGGAAGCGTCGGTATCGCGGATCATCGGCGTGCCGGTCGCGCCGCAGCCCGGGACCACGCACGGCCATTGCCGCCTGACGCTCAAGGGCGATCGCGGGGTGAGCGGGGTGCACATCGATCCGTGCTTCTATTCGGGCATCCTCTACCTCAGCCGCAACGAGGATGCGCGCGGCGGCACGGACTTCTTCCGCCACAAGCGCACGGGCCTCGAAAAGGTGACGAGCGATCCCCTGGCGCTGGCGCAAAGCGGCTATGCGGACGTCAACGCTCTGGTCGAGGATGTCGTCAACCGAGACACGCTGCTGCCGGCGCGGTGGGAGCGGGTGATGCGGGTGCCGATGCGCTTCAACCGGCTGATTCTGTTCAGCCCCTGGCTGTTCCACAATTCTGCCGACGGATTCGGCGCGAATGCCGACACGGGCCGTCTGGTGCATCTGCAATTCTACGCGAGGGGCTGATCGCCCTGCGATTCGTCGGCCGGTTCTTCGGTGGCACCCATCGCCCGCGCCTGCGCCTTGCGGCGTTTGAGATTGGCGCGCAGATTGGCGGCAAGCCGTGCCTTGCGGTCTTCTGCGGCGCTGGGCCGGGACGGGCTGGGGGGCTGCGACATGGTCGGCGCTGAATATCGCCGCAAAGGCGCATTTGGCAAGCTGTGCGAGGGTTGACAAACCATTGGCACCTGCGCATAGGCGCAGGCCTTGCGAGCGGGCAGCCACGGCGACCCCGCATTTTGCAAGCCAGCGAAATGGTGTGCTGCTGTAGCTCAGTGGTAGAGCGCATCCTTGGTAAGGCTGAGGTCGGGAGTTCAATCCTCCCCAGCAGCACCATTTCGCTTTTCCCCCCTCAGTACGGGGGCTTGGCAGCAGCCTTCTGCGCTGTGGCGGCATCCGCCCACCAGGTCAGTTCATCGGCAAATTTCCCGAAGCTGCGCTCCAGCGCTTCTCCACCCGACCCGATCGGCGCGCCATTCTCGTCGATCGCCTTGCTGATCTGGCCGACCGACAGCATGCTGGGGATCACCACCATGCCCATTTCGGACAATGTCGGATGCCAGGCCTGGCCCGCCCGCACGCCGGCAAAGCGCCCGGCAGAGTAAGTCGCAAGCGCTGCAGGCCGCCAGAACCACTCTTCGAGAAAATGATCGGTCAGGTTCTTGAGCCCCGGCTGCACGCCCCAGTTAAACTCGCCCGCGATGAACAGGAACGCGTCTGCCGCGCTGATCTTTTCGGCCAGCGCCTCCATCGCGTCGGGCGCGGTGCCGGGCTCATGTTCCTTGTACATCCGATCGAGCATCGGCAGGCCCACCGCCTTGGCGTCGATCAGTTCGGCCTCGACGCCGCGCTCGGCAAAGCGGTTGATGCAATAATCGGCCAGCCGGATGCCGGCCCGGTCCGAGCGGTACGATCCATAGAGTACGAGCAGCTTTTTCATGTGGTGTGTCTCCTCACGTGCCCGCGCACCAGGGGACGATGCGCCTTGAACACAGCTACGCACGGGCGTGCGTCTCGGCTCCGGAAGCTATCGCGCTTTGACGTGAGGCACCAACCGCGTCAGTCGGTGAAAACCACCGTTTTCGATCCGTTGAGCAGCACCCGGTCAGCCAGATGATGCCGCACCGCGCGCGCCAGCACGCGGCGTTCGATGTCGCGGCCCTTGCGGACCAGGGTGTCGGGCGAATCGGCATGAGTGATCTGCTCGACATCCTGCGCGATGATCGGCCCTTCATCGAGATCGGCGGTGACGTAGTGCGCGCTCGCGCCGATCATCTTCACCCCGCGCGCGTGCGCTTGATGATAGGGCTTGGCGCCCTTGAAGCCGGGGAGAAAGCTATGGTGGATGTTGATGCATCGGCCGGTGAGGAAGCGCGCGAGGTCGTCCGACAATATCTGCATGTAGCGCGCCAGCACCACCAGCTCCGCGCCGGTCTGATCGACCACCGCCTTGATCTGCGCCTCCTGCTGCGGCTTGGTGTCGCGGGTGACCGGCAGATAGTGGAACGGCACGCCGCCCATATCGAGCCCGGCGAGCGCCTCTGCGGGATGGTTCGAGACGATGCCGACCACGTCCATCGGCAGTTCGCCAATCCGCCAGCGATAGAGCAGGTCGGCCAGGCAATGGTCGAACTTCGACACCATGATCAGCACCTTGCGGGGCACATCGGCGCGGCGGACCGACCATTGCATCGCATATTCGTCCGCCAGCGTGGCAAAGCGCGCAGGCAGCGCGTCGGCTTGCGCCTCGGGTAGCGCGAAGACCACGCGCATGAAGAAGCGACCGGTTTCCTGGTCCTCGAACTGCGCCGCCTCGCGGATATTGCCATCGGCAGCAAACAACAGCCCGGTGACGCGGCTGACGATCCCCGGCTGGTCGGGGCAGGAGAGGCTGAGGATATGCAGTTGGTCGCTCATGATCGGCCTTGTATCGAGATGTCGCCACAACACGGATGTCGCCCCCGCTGTTGCCCAACCGGTCGCGGTTCGTCGAGTCCCAAACGTGTCCGGACAGCGGCGGATGCAGCCTAGCTGGCCAGAACATCGCCCCATTCGGGGTGTCGCCGGAACGCGGTGACGACATAGCTGCAGCGCGGGATGACCTTCCACCCCTCGCTGCGCGCGGCGTCGATCAGCGCGTCGGTGAGCTGCGCGGCGATGCCCTGGCCGCGCATCGAATCGGGCACATAGGTGTGGTCGGCGCTGACCCGCAGCGTGTCGCCGCTCGCCGGGGCACGGGCATAGGTCAGCTCGGCCTCTGCCCCCTGGGCCTGGTAGACGAATCGCCCGCCATGCGCGGAACGTTCATGCTCGATGCGGATCGGAGCTGTGGGTGCGTTCATGGCGTTTCTCCTGCGTTGCTGGTCGTCGAGAACATGGGAAGCGCGGCGACTGACGGCAAGAAGCGGCTGAATCGTTGCGGTAATGCCACGCCGCGCGGCCCTTGTGAGGCCTTTGCAGCACGGCATGTGCATCAAAGCCTTTATCTATTCAGCGACTTCGCCTATATCGCGCGCTCGAAGAAACATCAGGAGAATTCGCTATACGTCCGCCAGCCCCCCGTCGCGGCCTTGTTCTGCCACCCAAATCCGGCCCGCGCTTCAATCAGTTCATCCAGTCACCCCAGGTTCGGGTGATCGATGAGAATGGCGAAAATCTGGGCGTATTGCGTACCGCTGAAGCGATAGAGCGCGCGGCTGCCGTCGGGCTGGACCTTGTCGAGGTCTCCCCCAACGCCGAGCCGCCGGTCGCCAAATTCCTGGACGTTGGCAAGTACAAGTACGAGGCCCAGAAAAAGGCCAATGCCGCACGCAAGAACCAGAAGACGCAGGAGATCAAGGAGATCAAGATGCGTCCGAACATCGATGACCATGACTATATGGTCAAGATGAAGAAGGTCCATGCGTTCATCGAAGAGGGCGACAAGGTCAAGATGACGTTGCGCTTCCGTGGCCGCGAATTGTCGCACCAGCAGCTTGGCATGGCCTTGCTTCAGCGGGTGCAGGAAGACGTCAAGGAAACCGCCAAGGTCGAAGCCTATCCGCGCATGGAAGGCCGTCAGATGCTGATGGTGCTGGCACCTAAGTAACGGCGCGCTTGCGCCGCGACCGGCGCTCAGCGGTTTTTGCTCCGCGATTCGTAAGTGAGTGTCACGCTGTCATTGGCTGGTATTTCGACCAGCCAGACATGCTTGCCGTCCTTGCGAATCGTGCGGCCACTGGCCTTGCGCAGGTCGCTGTCGGCGATTGCGGCCAAGTCGATCTCGGCGGTGACGGGTTCAGGGTTGGTGTTGGTCAACACCAGCTTGCGCGCTTCGATGCCCTTCTGACCCGATCCAGGCAGCTGGGTTGATGCCAGTTGCACCGCGCTGCTCTCGCCAATGGTGAACTTCACCTCCTGCCCCACCGCATAATCGCGCATCCGGCCCTGTCCGATCAGCAGACCGTTGTCTGCGGAGCCATCGAACACCGCGATCCGCCCCGACGGCAAAGGCAGGCCCAGCCCGGTCGCGGTCTTGTTGTCCATCCGGATTTCGATCTGCAGCGGCCCGGGCGTCTCGTCATAGCCATCGGCATTGCCGCGATAGATCAGCGTTGCAGGCACGTTTGATTTGCCGAGCAGCTTCACCTGCTTCTGCCCCCTGGCCGCGACGGTCGAGCGGAAGGGGACGCGGTAGAGCTTCAGATCGCCCAGCGCCTCGAGCTCCGCCTCCACATTACGCGACGCGGTGACCATGATCTCGTCCATCGCCTCCCCGCGAACCGCGCCGGTACGCATGCGCGCAGGGGCTGCGGCCATCATCGGTGGGGGTGGCGGCGGGGGCGGCGGAATATCGTCGATCCCCTCGGCGGTGCTGCCGCGCGGCCAGCACCGGATATACAGCGGCGTCGCCTGCGGCTTGTCGGCAATCTGCTGCATCGGCTGGCGGATGTTGAGCGTGCCCGCGATCACCAGCAGCTCGGCATCGGCGAAGCTTTCGGCATTGCCATTGGCGAGCGTCAGCCACGAAAACAGGTCGAGCGATTTGCCGTCCGCCCCCAGCTTGACGACATAATCGGCGTTCCAGTCAAACCCGGCAGCCAGGTACGTCAGCGTCACCTCGGCGGTGGCAGCCTGCGGCGAGACGGTGTCGACCGACAGCACCGGGGTGGCGAACAGCCCGCCGGGCAGGTCCTGGTAGATCACCTTTTCGGGCAGGCCCGAGCATTGCAGCGCCTCGATGCCCGCCTCGGTTTCGACCACGAGCGCGCCGCTCGATCCGCTGCGGATCACCGCGTCGCGTTCGCTCACCGCGCCGGTCACAGGATCGGTCCGGCGCAGCGTCACGCGGTTGCCGAGCGTGCCATCAACCAGCGATCCGGGCGAGAGCAATTTCTTGTCGCGGTTCTGTTCGATGATCCCGCCGGGCAGGCCCCGGATCACGGCGGAGACGGCGACCATGCCCTCGGCAACGCCGGCAAAGCGGATGGTGGCCGGGCCAGCGGGTACGCTGATCGTGCGCTTTTCGGTGACCACCGCAAAGCCGTTGAGGTAGCTGAGGTTCATCCCCCCGCCATTGCCGCGGCCCGGATCGCGATAGATCGTGACGGCGACGGAGTCGGGCTTGGGCGAGATGATTTCGGGGCGGGTCTGGGCTTGGGCAGGGGTGAGCCATGCCATCATCAGCAAGGCCGCCAGCACCCACCGTGAAAAGGCCCCAAGCACCCCCCTCCGCCTATCCCGAGCGAAGTCGAGGGACGTATGCGCCACGGTTGCGCGCAGGTCCCTCGACTTCGCTCGGGAACTCGGAGAGGGGGTCAAGTGCATCGATTTGGTCTTCGCAGTTCGGTCAATACCTGGTCTCAAAGGTCGCGGTGACCTCCGCGCTGCCGTTGGCAGGCACCGGAACCGCCCAGACCACCGCATTGCTGCTGCGCCGCTCGCTCTTGGCGCTCTCGGCTGCAATCCGCGTATCGGCCCAGCCGAAATCGAGCCCCGATTGCATCAGATCGACAGTCACCGCGCCGTCGCGCGCGTTGGTCAGTTCATAGCGCATGCTGGTCTGCCAGCGGGTCGCAGAAAGCCGCTTGCGCTCGGTCACCGTGGTCTTGACCTTGACGTCGAACGCCTCGCCGGTCTTGAGCGCCAGCGCGCTGCCCATCGGTGTGTGGTCGATCGCGTTTTCGCCGATGAACTGCGGTGATCCGCGCTGGTCGCGCTGGTAGAAGCGCACCGATCCTGCGGGCAGCGCATCGCCCAGGCCGCCCGATTGGCTCGAGCTGAACTTCACCACGGTATCGGCGCTGCGCGGCTCGGTGACGCTCGCCAGCCAGCCGACGCGGTATTCATAAGCGCGCGACGCGGGCACGCCCTGCACGTCGAGAAAGTTGATCTGCTTGGTCTGGCGGTCGGCAATCGTCGTACGCCCGACGGGATAGAGATAGAAATCGCCCAGCCTCTCGCGGTTGGCGGTCTCGGTCCCGGCGCTGCGGATGTTGCGGCCGCGTCCGCCGCCAAAGCCCGATGCGCCTTGCGGATTGCCCGCGACCAGCAAGGTATCGGCGTTGCGATAGGTGGTGCCCGAGCTGTTTGACAGCGTCACCCAGCCCTGCACGTCGATGCTGCCCTTGGCCTCGTCGAACAAGGCGACATAGTCCGCCGACCAGCCAAGCCCGCCGGTGAGATAGCGGATCGCGGCATCGCGCGTGCCAGCGCGCTGGCTGTCCAATGTGATCGAGAGCGTCGGGCGTGCGCGCAGATTGTCGGGCACCTTGTCGAAGATCGCCCGCACCGGCAGGCCGTCGTCGCGCAGCACCTCAATGCGCGTGCCGATCTGCACGACCACGCCCTGGTTGACCGACAGCACCTTGGCGCGCTCGCGCGTTTCCGCGCCCGTCGCGGGATTGGTACGCACAAGCGTGATCGTCTCGCCCACGGCCTTCTCCATCAGTTTGCCGGGGGTCAGCAGGTCAAAGTCGAAATTCTGCTCGACGATCGTCGCGCCATCGGCGGCGAAGCTCACCGTCTCTGGCTGGATCTGCGCGGAGACATCGGGGAATTCGATCCGGCTGGTGCCGCTGGCGATGTTGAGCCTGCGGATGTCCTGCACCAGCGAGGTGCCGCCGTTGTACACGGTGACCGAGACATTGCCCTGCGTGCTCGGCGCGTTGGGATCGGCGGCGTCCTGCGCCAGCGCGGGGGTGATCCCCGAGGAAAGCGAGACCAGGCTGATCGCAGCCGCTCCGATCCAGAACCGTGACGAACGCAGCATATTGGCCTCCCCAGACGTATCGATTGATCGTGGCTTAGACGGGCTGAAATGAACAGGGGCTAAATCGCTGGGCAAGCGTGCGCGGCGCCGATAAGAAGGCGACATGCTGCGTATCGCATCTTACAACATCAACGGAATCAAGGCGCGCCTGCCGCGCCTGCTCGAATGGCTCGACGAGACCCGGCCTGCGATCGCCTGCCTGCAGGAGATCAAGACGCAGGACGAGGGCTTCCCCGCAGCCGAGTTCGAAAAGCTCGGCTATGGCGCGATCTGGCATGGCCAGAAGGGCTTCAACGGGGTCGCGATCCTGGCGCGCGATGCGCAGCCGGTCGAAGTGCAACGTGGGTTGAAGGGCGAACCTGAGGACGAGCATTCGCGCTACCTTGAGGCCGATGTCCACGGGCTACGCGTCGCCAGCATCTACCTGCCCAATGGCAACCCGCAGCCGGGCCCGAAGTTCGATTACAAGCTGCGCTGGATGGACCGGCTGCGCAAGCGCGCGGCTGAGATCATGGCCGAAGAGGTGCCTGCGGTGCTCGCGGGCGATTACAACGTCATCCCGCGCGACAACGACACCTATTCGGTGCGCGCGATGGCCAGCGACGCGCTGATGCAGCCCGAAAGCCGCGCGGCGTACCAGCGCATTCTCGCCGATGGCTGGACCGACGCGATCGGCACGCTGCGCCCAGCAGGCGGGGTGTGGACGTACTGGGACTATCAGGCCGGCGCCTGGCAGCGCGACCATGGCTTCCGTATCGACCACCTGCTGCTCAGCCCGCGGGCCGCCGACCGCCTGAGCGCGATCGGCGTCGACAGGGACCATCGCGGCCGCGAAAAGGCCAGCGATCACGCGCCGACCTGGGTGGAGTTGAAGGGCTGACGGTGCATGGCCCTATCGATGGGGCCGCGCGTTAGTCCTTGGTATCAGGCACTTTTGGACCCTCTTCGGGATGAACCGCTGCGCCTGTCCAGCGACCATCCTCGACCTTGGTGGTTCCGGTAACGTTGCGCGAATCCTTAGGGACGAGCCCGCCGTCATCGGGTTGGGCGGTCTTCTCGCCGTTCGGGCGGGTATCGCGTTCTTCGGGATCGGGTCTGGGTTGATCGGTCATCATCGGTCTCCGTCTGGTCGCGGCGTTTGCAGCGACGCACGGAAGGATTACCGTCTGGTGGCGGGGTCGGTTCCGGTGCCGGTCAGGCGATCGTCGTGCCCGCGATCCGTTCGATCTCGCGCTTGGGTTCAGCCGTCGCAGTGCTGGGTGCCGGGACGATGGACTGAAGCGCGGCCCCCGGCGTCACGCCTTGCAGTTGCTTGAGCCGCGCGCGGAAATTGGCCAGTTCGCTGCCCGAAAGCTGCGAGCGGGTGGTGAACTTCACCGATCCGGGGTCGACCGCACGGCCGCCGCGATACAGTTCGTAATGCAAATGCGGGCCGGTCGAAAGGCCGGTCGAGCCGACATAGCCGATCACCTGGCCGCGCCGCACGCGGGTGCCGCTGCTCACCGCGATCCGGCTCATATGGCCATAGCCGCTGGCGAGGTTGCCGCCGTGCGCGATGCGGACGAAATTGCCATAGCCGCCCTTGCGTCCGGCATAGTTCACCACGCCGTCGGCGGTGGCATAGATCGGGGTGCCGCTGCGTGCGCGGAAATCGATGCCGCTGTGCATCCGGCGGAAGCCCAGGATCGGGTGACGACGATAGCCGAAGCCCGACGTCACCGCGCCGTTGACGGGCCGGGCAAACTCGCCGCGCTCTTCGCCCACGCCCGAGGCTTCGAACCACTGCATGCCGTTGCCCGACTTCCATCGCAGCATCTGTGCGCGCGGCTTGCCGCTGCGTTCGAGGCCGGCATAGAGCAGTTCGCCCATTTCGACCTCGCCGGTGGCGGCGCGCTTGTAATCGACGATGATGTCGAACTCGTCGGTCGAGCGGATATCGTTGCCGATCGAGAGCTGGCTGCCCAGGGTGCGCAGATAGGCCTGGATCGCAGCAGGCGGCGCGCCAGCGGCGCGCGCCGAGCGATAGAGGCTGGAGCTAACCGTGCCGCGAATGCGCAGCGGGGTCGCATCGACCAGAATGGGCTTTTGCACCAGGTCGAGGTCCGATCCGGCGCGCACGATCTCGACATTCATGTCGAAGCGCGCGCGGAAGGCGATGAGTTCGACCGGGCGCGGCTGGTTGCGCGCGAAACGGCGCCCCAGGGTGATGTCGATGCGCGTACCGTCGCGGATATCCTCGAGCGGTACGACCGAGGAGACGAGGTTGGCCACCGCCTGCGCATCGCCGCCGCCGACGCCCGCGCGCTGCATCACGCGCATGAAGCTGTCGCCGCGTCCGATGGTGGCGGCCAGTTCGATGGTAGGGCGCTCAGGGGCCTGGCGCAGCGCGACCACGGCATCGGTCGCCGCCATTGCGCGGCCGGTATCGCTGCCGAACGCCATCGGCATGATCATCTGGCTGCGCAGTTCTTCGATCGCCACAGGGGCAGGCGCGCTTGCTGCGGCTCCCAGCGGGTGGATGCCCGGCCACACGGCATAGGCACCGGTGCACAGCAGGCCCAGGGTCGCAAGCCCGCGAAACCATTCGAGGCTGCCGATGTTCTGGCCAAGATCGGGGGTCCAGTTGGTTTCGTGGACGAACGCATGGGCACGCTCAAGCCGTTGGCGCAGCGCCTTCAGTCCGGTTGCGGGCGCTGGGAGGGCAGGCGTGGGCAGCGCATCAGCCAGTGACAGTCTGGCACTGGCGGCACCGGCGCCGACAAGCTGTTCGCGTTGCTGAAACAAAATCGACCCTTTTGCCGCCATTCCTCCCGTGCCGCGCCGTCTGGCAGACACGATGGCGATCACCCTCGCCCAGAAATCTTGTGGAGAAAGCCGGTTAAAGTCAAATTAACCCGGCGCGGGAAACGCGCAGGCCGGGACGAGCGGTGCATATTGCCCGATCAGCAGCGCAACCTGTCCACAGCCGTGGTGATCGGCATCCAAATGGGGCTTGCAACTTGGACGCCGGACCATGATGTATGGGGCCGGAGGCTGCTCCCATGACCCGATTTTCGCCGCGCCCCGTCACTGCGGTGCTGGGGCCGACCAACACCGGCAAGACGCACCTCGCCATCGAGCGAATGTGCGCCCATTCCAGCGGCCTGATCGGCTTTCCGCTTCGCTTGCTGGCGCGCGAGGTTTACGACCGCGTGGTCAAGATCAAGGGGCCGAACGAGGTCGCTCTGGTCACCGGCGAGGAGCGGATCGTTCCCCCCGGCGCGCGCTGGTTCCTCTCGACCGCCGAAAGCATGCCGCTCGATCAGGGCCGCGACTTTGCGTTCGTCGCCATCGACGAGGCGCAACTGGGCGCGCACCCCGAACGCGGGCATGTGTTTACCGACCGACTGCTCAACGCGCGCGGTCGCGACGAGACGATGATCCTGGGTTCCGAGGCTCTGGCCCCGATGGTGCGCGAACTGATCCCCGATGCCGAGATCATCGGCCGCCCGCGCTTTTCGACGCTGAGCTATGCAGGCATCAAGAAGCTCTCGCGCCTGCCGCCGCGCAGCGCCATCGTCGCGTTTTCGGCCGAAGAGGTCTATGCCGTGGCAGAAATGCTCCGGCGGTTTCGCGGGGGTGCGGCGGTGGTGATGGGCGCGCTCAGCCCCGCGACGCGTAACGCGCAGGTGGCGATGTATCAGGCGGGCGAGGTCGATTATCTGGTCGCCACCGACGCGATCGGCATGGGCCTCAACATGGATGTCGAGCATGTCGCCTTTGCCTCGCTCCACAAATATGATGGCGCGCGCCGGCGACGGCTGACGCTGTCGGAAATGGCGCAGATTGCCGGGCGCGCCGGGCGGCACCAGCGCGATGGCACGTTCGGGTCGGTCGCCGGGCATCATGACGCGCAGTTCACCGATGAAGAGATCGAGCGGATCGAACAGCACCGGTTCCCGCCGCTCAAGTCTTTGTTCTGGCGCGAATCGCGGCTGCGTTTCGACAGCCTGGGCCATCTGATCGGCGATCTGGAGCGCAATCCGTCCAGCCCGGTGCTCAAGCCCGCCCCCGAGGCGATCGATCTGGCAGTGCTGCGGCGCCTGGCCGACGATCCGCAGATCGCCGCCAATGTGCGCGGGACGGCGGCGGTGCGGCGCTTCTGGTCGGTGTGCAGCCTGCCCGATTTCCAGCATCGCGGCGCGGAGCATCACGCCAGTTTCGTTGCCCAGCTCTGGCAGCATCTGGGCCAGGGGCGCGGGCATATTCCGGTCGATTTCATCGCGCGGCGCATTGCCGACTTGGACTCGGTGCAGGGCGATGTCGAGAAGCTGGGCGCGCGCATCGCTGCGATCCGCACCTGGGCTTATGTTGCTCAGCGCCGCGACTGGCTGGCCGATCCCGAAGAGATGGCCGGGCGCGCACGGGCAGTGGAAGAACGCCTGTCCGATGCCTTGCACCGCGCGCTGGCGCAGCGCTTCGTCGACAGGCGCACCGCAGTGCTGCTGCGCGGGCTGGGCGGCGATGCCTCGCTGCTGCCGGTGACGCTGGAGGAAGGCGATTCCATCTGTGTCGATGGCGAGCCGATCGGGCATCTGCGCGGCTTTGCCTTTGTTGTCGATGCGCAGGCGCGGCTGGCGGATCGCAAGCTGCTGGTGGCGGCGGCTGACCGGCATCTGCCGGGGTTGCTGGCAAAGCGGGCGCGGGCGCTGATCGCCGATGGATCGGACGCGCTGGCCATCGCGGCGGACGAAAAGGGCCGCCCTGCGCTGTTCTGGCATAACCAGCGCATCGGCCTGCTGGTGCGTGGATCATCGCTGGCTGCGCCGCGCTTTCAGCCGGACCGCGCGCTCGAGGCGATCCCCAAGGCCGATCAGGAGGCGTTGCTGGCGCATGTCGCAGCCTGGCTGGACGGACATCTGCTCAAGCCGCTGGCGCCGGTGCGCGCGCTGGCCAAGGCCGCCGATGACCGACGCTGCCCCGGCCCGTTGCGCGCGCTGCTCGTGCAACTGATCGAGGCGGGCGGAGCGATGGCGCGGGTGCAGGCCGAACCGTTGATCAGCGCGATCGACGCGGGCGGACGGCAGGTGCTGCAGCGGCTGGGCATCCGGCTGGGCAGCCTCGACGTGTTCTGTGCACCGATGATCCGCCCCGATTGCCAGCGGCTGCTGCGGCTGGCCGGAGCGGTGCGGGCGGGGACGCCGCTGCCTGCTGCCGCCGATCCGATGGTGGAGAGCCTTCGCACCGTCATACCTGCAGCCGCGCTGTCGGCAGGCGGGCATCCGGCCTATCGGGTGCTGGGCGATCAGGGCTTGCGCGTCGACATGGCCGAAAAGCTGATCCGCGCCGCGCACGACAAGCGCGGACAGGCGCCGACATTCGCCATAGATCCCGCGCTCGCCATCTCGATGGGGCTGAGCGCCGACAATGTCGGTCGGTTGATGCGGGCGGCCGGATTCCGGCGCGATGGATCGGCGGAAGCCGGGCAAGGTGCGGGGCTGTGGCGCTGGCGCGGGCTGGATCGCAAGCCAAGGCCGGGCTCTGTTCCTGAGGTCGCGCCGACGGGGCATTTTGCGGCGTTGAAGGAATGGAAGGTGGCGATTGGCTGAAAAGGGCGGTGCAGGCTCGGCAGGAACAGGCGCTTCGATGCGGATGGATCTGCTGCTGTGGTATCTGCGGCTGGTGCGCAGCCGATCGCAGGGCAAGGTTCTGGCCGAGCAGGGCCTGATCCGCAGCAACGGACACCGCGTCGTCAAGGCCCATCACGCGGTGCGCTGCGGCGATATTCTCACGGTCCCGCAAGGAACGCGCGTTCTGGTGCTGCAGATTGACCAGCTGCCGTGGCGGCGCGGGCCACTGGTCGAGGCGATGGCCTGTTACAGCGAACCGGGCGAGCGGCAGGCGATAGGGTAAAGCCCCGCTATCGTCGGCGAAGGCAGCGCCTTATTGACGCACCGGCATTGTCGCAATAGCAAGGCCCGCAGAATCATCATACCCCACCGGTCGAATGCCCCGGTGCGCCATTCAGGGGAGCGATCACAGCCGATGACCTATGTAGTCACCGACGCCTGCATCAAGTGCAAATACATGGACTGCGTGGAAGTCTGTCCGGTGGACTGCTTCTACGAGGGCGACAATATGCTGGTCATCAACCCCAGCGAGTGCATCGACTGCGGCGTGTGCGAGCCCGAATGCCCCGCCGAAGCGATCCTGCCCGATACCGAAGACGGCCTGGAAAAATGGCTGGAGCTGAACACCAAGTACAGCGCCGAATGGCCCAACATCACGGTCAAGCGGGATTCGCCGCCCGACGCCGATGAATACAAGGGCAAGGAAGGCAAGTTCGAGGCCTATTTCTCGCCCGAACCCGGCGAGGGCGACTGACCTCTTTTTCCCCACGCTGAAGGCCAATGCTCCTCTCCCCGACCGGGGAGGGGAGCTTGCCGGCGTGTTCAGAATGCGCACCTACCTGCAAACGTTCGCACATTCCGTAGCGTCGCTGGGCGGCGCACAGGCCACTACCCTTGTTTTTGGGGGCTCAAAACCCCATTTGGGACCGGAATGGCCATTACAGGGTGGCTTTTTTGTGACGAATCTGTTAAGTGCCGCTCATCAGCGCTGCAGATAAACGCTGATCCGTGTCCCTCTTTCGGTACATATTTGAGGAGATTCACTCGAACGGCAAATCCGCAAGTTCGAAAAGGCTCCCACTTCCCCTGAATTGAGAAAGGTTTTTGAATGGCCGCCAAAGCGCTGTCTTTTGATGTAGGCGATTATGTGGTGTACCCCAAGCACGGTGTCGGCCGTGTTGTGGAACTTCAGAAGGAAGAAATTGCCGGCATGCAGCTCGAGCTGTACGTGCTGCGCTTCGAGAAGGAACGGATGACCCTGCGCGTTCCTGTGAACAAGGTCGAAAGCATCGGCATGCGCAAGCTGTCTTCGGACAAGACGCTGCGCGAAGCCATGGAAACCCTGAAGAGCAAGCCCAAGGTCAAGCGCACCATGTGGTCGCGCCGGGCGCAGGAATATGAAGCGAAGATCAATTCTGGCGACCTCGTATCGATCGCCGAAGTGACCCGCGACCTGTTCCGCCCCGACGATCAGCCCGAGCAGAGCTATTCGGAGCGCCAGATCTTCGAGGCCGCCTCGAGCCGCCTGGCGCGCGAACTGGCCGCGATGGAAAAGACCGACGAGCCTGCTGCGCTCAAGAAGATCCTCGAGATCCTGAACGAGGCTGCGCCGCAATATTACGAAGCGGCCGAATAAGCTGCTCCGCTCCGGCCCCGGTCGGAAAGCGATACGAAAACCCCCGGTTCCAGGTGATGGAACCGGGGGTTTTCGTTTGCATTGCGAGCGCCGGCGGGTTGCGCCATCATGGCGCGCAGGGCGATCATCGCGCAGTGGGGGAGAGAGACGTGACCAGCCAGGCTTGGCCGCCGATCGATCATCGGCCCGGCTTCACTATGGCCAGCGTGCTGTTCTGGCTTGCCGTGCTGTCCACGCTGCCGGTGCTGTGGCTCAACGTCATGCCTGCGCTGGGCGGCGGTGCGCGGCAAGGCCATGCTGATCATTCGCTGTGGATCGTGCTGCACGCACTGACCGGACTGCTCACGCTCGCGTCAGGCTTTGTCGCCCTGTGGATGGGCTGGACCCGGCGCGGTTTCGAATGGCACCGGCACACCGGCTGCACCTATGTGGGCGCCGGAATGACGATGGCGTTCGTCGCGCTGTTCCTTGCGATCAGCGATCCGCACCGCAGTCCGGCCAATGGCTTGGCGACAGGTACGCTGGCGGCCGTGTGGCTGGTTGCGACCAGCATGGGCTGGCGGCGCGGCAGCCAGAAACGCTGGCGGTCCCACCAGATGTGGATGATCCGGTCGATGGTGCTGACCTGGACGTTCGTCTTCTGCCGCCTGGCGCAGCAGCTGGAGGGCTTCGACGGGCTCCTCCCCGCGCTCGGCATCTGGCTCTTCTGGACAGGGCCGCTGGCGCTGGCGGAGGCAGGGCTGCAGTGGTGGAACCGCAGGCAACCCGCCGCCTGACCGGCGATCAGCTCTTGTACAGCCCGTCCAGCCTTGCCTGATAGCGGCCACGGATGACATGGCGGCGGATCTTCATCGATGGCGTCATCTCGCCATTCTCGATGCCGAAGGGTTCATCGGCAAAGGCGAACTGGCGCACCTTTTCGATCACCGACAGGTCGGCATTCACGCGGTCGATCGCTGCGCGCACCGCCGCCTTGAACGCGGGATTGGCCTGAAGCGCGGCAAAATCGACCTTCAGCCCCTGCGCAGAGGCCCATTCCATCGTCCATTCCGGGTCTGGCACCACCAGCCCGACCACATAGGGGCGCCGATCGCCCGCCACCATAGCCTGGTGAATCTCGGGCTGCAGCGTCAGCATGCCCTCGACCTTTTGCGGTGAGACGTTGTCGCCCTTGTCGTTGACGATCAGATCCTTCTTGCGGTCGGTGATCGCGATGCGCCCGGCCTCGTCGATATGGCCGATGTCGCCGGTGTGCAGCCAGCCGTCCTTGAGGACGCGCGCGGTCTCTTCGGGGTTCTGCCAATAGCCATGCATCACCAGCTCGCCGCGCACCAGAATCTCGCCATCCTCGGCGATGCGCACTTCGGTATCGGCGAGCGGCGGGCCGACGGTATCCATCTTCAGCCCCACGCTGGGCCGGTTGCACGCGATGATCGGCGCGGCCTCGGTCTGGCCATAGCCCTGCAGCAAAGTGAGGCCGAGCGAATGGAAGAACACGCCGATCTCGGGGTTGAGCGGCGCGCCGCCGGAGACCATCGCCTTGATCCGCCCGCCAAAGCGCGCTTGGATCTTGGGGCGCAGGCTCTTCGACAGGATGAAGTCCATCGGCTTGTCGATGACGCCTGCCCGGCCCGCCAGCTGCTTTTCGCCCAGCGCCATGGCGCGTTCGAACAGGAAATTGGCGACCTTGCCCTGTTTCTGGATCTGCTTGAGGATGCGCGCGCGCAGCACCTCGAACAGGCGCGGCACCACGACCATCAAAGTCGGGCGCACCTCCTCGATATTGCTGGCGAGCTTTTCCAGGCCTTCGGAATAATAGATCTGCGCGCCCAGGCCGATCGGGAAGAACTGGCCTGCGCTATGCTCATAGGCATGAGACAGCGGCAGGAATGAGAGGAACACCTCCTCCTCCCAGGCAAAATCCTCGGCGATCACGCGGGTGGGCCCTGCGACATTGTGCAGGATCGCGCCATGGTGCTGCATCACCCCGCGCGGTGCGCCGCCGGTGCCGCTGGTGTAGATCAGGCAGGCGGTATCGTTGCGGGTGAGCGCTGCGGCATCGCTGCGCACCTTGGCCAGCAGTTCGGCCTGGCGCGCAGGATCGCCGGTGACCAGATCGGACCAGCTGTGCGCCCGGAACCGGCTGGCCTGGCCGATCTTGAGCGGCTCCATGCCGATGACATGCCAGGCGTTGCCCGCACGCAGAACAGCAGGCAGCAGCGTCTTGGCGAGCTTGGCATCGGAGACGATCACCGCACGCGCACCCGAATTGTCGAGGATATGCTGGTGATCGCGCTCGGTGTTGGTGGTGTAGGTCGGCACGGTGATGCAGCCTGCCGCCATGATCGCAAGGTCGGCGATACACCATTCGGGCCGGTTTTCGCTGACCAGCATCACCCGGTCGCCGCGCGCCAGCCCCATGTCCTTGAGCGCGTGCGCCAGCTCTGCCACTTGCCCTGCGGCCTGGTTCCAGCTGATCGATGTCCATGTGCCACCGCGCTTGGCCCACAAGAACGGTGCGTCGCCCAGCTCTTCGGCCCGCGCGAAAAACAGATCGAGCAGATTGTTGAAACGGGCAAACTGGTCAAGCGATGTGTTGGCGATCACCGGGTTCAGGCTCCTTTGACGCCGTACTTGGCGCACGGTCTTGGGCTCGCGGGTTTAGCGGGCTTTGGCAGGATGGGCAATCAGCGCCGCGCGTTGCCGACCGCAGATTGCGGCCTGCCGTGCACCAGGCGGCCTGGGTCCGGCAAACCGGTTCTGCCCGCTATTCCTCGGTGCGGATCAGAACCGTTTCACCAACCATCAGGAAGAGAAAGAAGGGCGACCACGCCGCCAGCACGGGCGGATAGGCACCCAGATTGCCCATCGCCAGCGCGAAATTGTCTGCAACGAAATAGGCAAAGCCCAGCCCCATGCCGATCACCGCGCGCAGGAACAACTGGCCCGATCGGGCCAGCCCGAACGCCGCGACCGCGCCCAGCAACGGCATCAGCAATGCCGATAGCGGCCCGGACAGCTTGTGCCACAGGTTCGATTCGAGCGAGGCCGTGGGTCGGCCAGCCGCCTTGAGCTCTTCAATTGCCTGCCACAATTGCAGGAAGGACAGGCCCTCGGGGTTGACCTTGCTCAGCGTGAACTGGTCGGGGCGAACCCCCTTGGCAGCAACGATATCGCCCAGCATCTGCTTCTGCCCGGTGGCGACGTCAAACCGGCTGGCCTCGGTGAGCTTCCACCCCTGGCCGGTAAAGGTGCCATTGCGAGCGCGGATGATGCGCGCAATCCCGCCCTGGCTGTCGCGCGCGAAGACGGCAACGCCGGTCAGCCGCGTCGCCTTGCCGGTGCCCTCGACCATGTCGGCCTGGATGATGTTGTCGCCTTCACGCACCCAGATGTTCGCCTTGACGTTGGAATCGCGGGGAATGGGGCCAAAATCGGCCTGCTCCCAGGCGCTCAGCGTGGCGGTTGCGCGGGTCAGGATGCGTTCGGAAAAGACGAAGGTGATCGCCGATACGCCAAAGGCGGCGATCAGCAGCGGCGCGAGCACCTGATGCGCAGACAGGCCGGCGGCCTTCATCGCCACCACTTCGCTGTTCTGGTTGAGCGTTGCCAGCGTGATGATGGTCGCCAGCAGTACCGAGAACGGCAGCACAAGGTCGATGATCTGCGGCGCGCGCAACGAGATATAGGTCAGCAGCTGCGCCTGTCCGTTGCCGGGATAGGCCATGATCTTGCCGCTCTGGCCCAGCAGGTCGAGCGACTGCAGCACGATGAACAGCAAGGCCGCCACCGCCAGGATGCTGGTGAGGAACTTGCGCGCCATATAGATCGCGACGGTGCGCGAGGGGAAGAATTCCATTTGCATCCGCCGGCACCTATTCCTGGAAAGCCCGCTTGCGCCCGAAGCTGAACAGCCCGCGGATCGCGGCGCCCGATTTCGAGAACAGCTTTTCAAGCGCCCCGATCGGCTGGCCGCCCGGCACGAAGGCCACCTGATAGTACATCCACCCGATCAGCCCGGCAAAGCATGCGAACGGCAGCCACAGGGCGATGATCGGATCGACCAGACCCAGCGCGCCCACATCCTCGCCATATTCGTTGATCTTGTGATAGGTGACGATCATCACGATCGACAGGAACACGCCCAGCGCCGATGTCGATCGTTTGGGCGGAATCGCCAGCGCCACCGCCAGCAGCGGCATCAGCAGCATCATCACCACCTCGACCATGCGGAAATGGAAGTTGGCACGGCTCTGGTTGCGCAGCTGTTCGGGGATGTTCGCATCGGCACCGATCCGCACCAGTTCGGGGATCGTGTATTCGCGGTCCTTTCCACCGCCGCGCCTGCGGAACGATTCGATCTGTGGCAGATCGATCGGCAGGTCGTGGTTGGAGAAGGTCAGCACGCGTGGCGTTCTATAGTCGGGCGCATCGTGGATCAGCGTGCCGTTGGTCAGGCGGAAGATGATGGTGTTGGGGTCGTCAGTGGCCAGGAACTTGCCCCGCTCTGCGCTGACCGACAGATTGGTGCCCGAATTTGCCTCGGCGCGCACGAAGATGCCGTAGAGTTCGCGCCCGCTGTCGCGACTCTGCTCGATGCGCAGCGTCATCCGGTCGCCCAACTGGGTGAATTCGCCCACCTTGATCGACGCGCCCAGCGCGCCGGAGCGTAGCTCGAAGCCCAGTTCTTCATAGGCATAGCGCGCCTTGGGCTGGATATAGCCGACTAGCGCCAGGTTGACGAGCATCAGCGCGACCGCAAACATGTAAGGCACGCGCAGCAGCCGGGTGTAGCTGAGGCCGACGGCGCGGAACACGTCGAGTTCGGACGACATCGCCAGTTTGCGGAAAGCGAGCAATATGCCCAGCAGCAGGCCGATCGGAATGCCAAGCGAGAGATATTCGGGCAGCAGATTGGCCAGCATCCGCCACACCACGCTCACCGGGCCGCCTTCGGCCGCGACGAAATCGAACAAACGCAGCATCTTGTCGAGCACCAGCAGCATGGCTGCGATGACCAGTGTTCCGACCAGCGGAAAGAAGACGAGACGACCGATATAAGCGTCTGTGGCGGTTAGCAATTTCAACTTATTGTCGCCCTGTCACCATGATTTGGCCGCAAACGCTTCCCATAAGCAGACGGGTAAAGGGGGCTCATCAGCCAAACCGCGTCATTCGGAGCGGTCTGGCTATAGCTTCTGGGAATGAATACGTCATGTTCAAAATTGCGGCAAAATCATTGGCCTTCGTGGCTGCAGGCAGCATTGCCTTTGCAGTATCCGTGCCTGTGGCCAGCGCGCAGCGTCAGGAAATCTCGAACGACATGCGCAAATGCAGCGCCGGGGCATCGGGCCCTGCGGTGCATGTCGAGGTCAGCGGCTTCAAGGCGGAAACCGGGCGGATCCGGGTTCAGGCCTATCCCGGGACCAAGGCCAGCTGGCTGGAAAAGGGAGCGTGGATCAATCGCATCGACACTCCGGTCGCCCCGCGCGGCGGCAAGATGAATTTCTGCGTACCGGTTCCCGAAGCCGGCGTTTACGGCATCGCGGTCCGCCATGATGTCGATGGCAGCGGCAAGTCGGGCTGGAACGACGGGGGTGGCTTTTCCAATAACCCCTCGCTCTCGCTGCTCAGCCTAAAGCCTTCTGCAAGCAAGACCGCTATCCGGGTCGGTTCCGGCGTAACGCGCATCTCGGTGGTCATGAACTATCGCCAGGGCATGTCGATCAAGCCGATAGGATAAACTCAAATGACCCTCGTTGCGCTCATTTCCAATCCCCGCTCCACCGGCAACAAGGCGTTGCTGCCGGCGGTGCGCGATTATTGCGCGCGCAATCCCGACATCTTTCACTATGAGGTCGAGGAGGTCCACCAGATCGCCGACGCCTTGCGCGCCATCGCGTTGGTCAAGCCGCGGGTGCTGGTGATCAACGGCGGCGACGGCACGGTGCAGGCGACGCTCACCGAACTGTATCACGGCGGCCATTTCGGCAAGACTCCTCCGCCGGTCGCGGTTCTGCCCAACGGCAAGACCAACCTGATCGCGCTCGATCTGGGGGCCAGCGGCAAGCCGATCCCCACGCTCGACCGCATCGTCGACATCGCGCGCAATGATCTGGAAAGCCATATCGTCGTTCGCCAACTGATCGCGCTGACCGATGGCGAGGATGGCCGTCCGGTGCTGGGCATGTTCATGGGCGGCGCTGGCCTGGCCGAGATCATCCTGTACTGCCGCCAGAAAATCTATCCGCTGGGGCTGCCCAATTCGGTGAGCCACTTCATCGCGGCGGTCGCCGGGCTGCTGACCATGCTGTTCGGCCTCACCGCCAAGTTCCTGCCGATCACGCGCTCGGCGCTGCGCATCTCGTACTTCCAGAAGGGAGAGCTCAACGGCAGCTTCCTGGTGGTGATGGTGACGACGCTGGAAAAGCTGCTGCTCGGCAGCAGGGCCGAAAGCGGCAGTTCGCCTACCGGCCACCTGAAGTTCATCGCTGTGGAACACAACCGTGCGGGCCTCACCACATTGCTGATCGACACGCTGATGGGCCGCTTCGGCACCCGGCGGGGGCGCGGCGTGCACCTGGCGCGCGAGGACATGATCCGCATCGATAGCGACCGCAGCCGCAGCCGGGTCGTGCTCGATGGTGAAATCTTCGAGGCCAGCGCGGGCAAGCCGATCATCCTGCGCTCGACCGACCCGGTACCGTTCCTGCGTCTGGCGGCTTGAGATTTTCATCCCCTCCCGGCTGCGGGAGGGGTAAGCGTTGCCGATGACCGACCGTCTCCATGCCCTGATCGCCGCCGAGGCGCTGCAGCCGGTGGACCCGCGCGTCAGCGCCTTTGCCGCCGAGCTGGTTCGCCCGTTCGGCGGTGCGGCGCGCGCGGTGATCTTCTACGGATCGTGCCTGCGCGAGGCGCAGCTCGATGGGCTGATGCTCGATTTCTACGTGATCGTCTCGGACTATGCTGCGGCGTATCGGCAGGCTGGCAAGGGCGGCTGGATGGCGCGCGCCAATGCGCTGATCCCGCCCAATGTGTTTCCCGCAGCGTTCGACAACCTCGCCGCGAAATACGCGGTGCTGTCCGAAGCTGACCTCGCCAAGGCGTGCTCGATGCAGGCGGGCGATGTCTCGGTCTGGGCGCGCTTTGCGCAGCCGGTGCGGCTGGTGTGGGGCGCGGATGATGTGGCGCAGGCCTGCGTTCTGGACGCCCTGTGTGATGCACCGGTGACGCTGATGCGCCACGCCGCGCCGCTGACCGATGCCGCGTCGGCGGATCCGCTTGCCATCTGGCGCACGGGCTTTACCCGCACTTATGGTGCGGAACTGCGCGCCGAGCGCGGCGACCGGCCCGACAAGGTCGTCGATTTCGCGCCCGATCATTATGCCAGGGTTGGCGAGGCGATCGCGCGCGAGCATCCCGATATCGGCAGCCTGCCGCGCGCCGAGGCCGAAACCCGCTGGGCGCAGCTGCAGCGGCGTGGCAAGAGGCTGACCGTGGCGCGGCTCGCCAAGGCGAGCTTCACCTTCGCGGGCGGCATCGATTACCTCGCCTGGAAGATCAACCGGCACGCGGGCACGCAGATCGCGATCAAGCCCTGGCAGCGCAAATGGCCACTGGTCGCGGCGGTGTTCCTGGTGCCGAAGCTGCTCAGAAGCGGCGCGGTGAAATAGCATCCATCGCCCCTCCCTTTGAGGGAGGGGTTGGGGGTGGGTAGGCGTCCAGATGCAGGGTCCGTGCAGACGAGGCCCCCCCCCCCCCCCCCCCCCCCC
>NZ_ANFZ01000024.1 GCF_000331245.1 Blastomonas sp. AAP53
GCGAGACTGGCCCCAGCCAGCTGGGGGAGGATTTTGGGTGCGAGACTGGCCCCAGCAAGCTGGGAGAGGATTTTAGAGGTCCGCAATCAGTCGAGGTTGCTTTCCTCGTCGTCGTCATTGCGTTCGCCGGCAAAGGCGCTGTTGTCGATCTGGCCGGAGCTGACCATCTGGTTCATGTGATCGACCAGATCCTGCTCATCCTCGGGCACGACCGGAACGCCGCTGGTGGCGACCTTTTCGCTGTCCTCGCTCGGGTCTTCCTGCCGGTTCAGCGCGTCGTCGGCGACATCGTTCGCCTGGCCTTCGTCGCGCTGCTCCTGGTTGTCCATGGCGTCGGTGGTCTTGGTGTCGTCGGGCGTGTTTTCGGGAGCATTCTCGGGAGTGTCGGCCATGCGGTGGTCCTTTGCGAAGAGGTTCGTCTGCCGCATACTACCCGCAGCATGGCCAGGGCGTTCCGCTCCTGAAATCCTCCCCGAGCTTGTCTCGGGGAGGATTTAAGAAGGCTGGCCGATCAGCGGCACATGCGGGGCGCAGTCCTTGGGGATCACGCCGGTGAGCCTGGGATCAGGCAGCAGTTCGATCTCGCGGCCCGTCGCCACAAAGCCCTGCGCGATATAGAAGCCGAGCGCGCGCGGATCGTCGAGCGTGCAGGTGTGCACCCAGACGCGTTCGACGGCGCCGCGCCAGGCGAGGCCCAGCGCCTGCCCCATCAGCCAGCCGCCAAAGCCCTGCCCGGTCAGCTGCGGGATCAGCCCGAAGAACGCGATCTCGCACTGGCCGCTCGTGCGGAAATCGAGTTCGAGCAGCCCGACCTCGATCCCCTGCGGGTCGAGCACGGCGAAGATCTCGACCGCCGGATCGGTCAGGATCGTGGCGAGAGCATCATCGGCCATGACGAGGCGCGAGAACCACAGCCAGGGCTCGCCCACCCGCCGATACAGCATGCGATACTTGTCGATCCCCGGCGCGCTCCAGCGTTTCAGCCGCAGCGGCGAGGGCTTGAGCGGACGCGGTTTAGGCCGCACGCGCATCTCCAGATGCGTCACCACCGTGGCGATCTCGCCCGGCGCCACCGGCACAAAGCGCGAGGTCATGCGCTCAGCGGAAGACGCAGTTTACGCCCGACCACATATTGGTCACGCGCGCCTTGCCGCCGGTGCCCTCGAGGATGCCCGAAAGTCCGGCGGTGTTGAACTCGGTGCCCAGCGTCGTCTGCTCGATCTTGGCGTCGTACACGTCAAGCAATTGCGCGCGGGTCGATCCGATGCCGATGCCGCTGATCGTGGTGAGCCTGGGCGCGGGCTTGCCCTTGGCCTTCGCGGCGGCGGGCGTGCCGGTCTCGTCGAGCGACCAGCCGGCAAACAGCCCGTCGAGCGAATACAGGGTCAGCCCGTCGCTCCAGCGCAGGAAGCTGAGCGGCCCTGCCCCGCACTCTTCGGCGCGGCCCTTTTCCGCAGGGCCTTTCAGCTTTTCCGCAATCGGCAAGAGCTGGTCTTCGGGCATGCCAAAGCCCACAGGCCGTGTCGCGCCGCTCTTGGGATCGACCAGCCGCAGACCCTCGCCGTCGAGGCTGATGACGGGCGGATGTGCCGATGCGCCGCCTTGTGCTGCCACGCCATCGCCGGGCAGCACCGCAGGGTGGCCCGGCGGCAGGTCGATGCCGGCATGCGGATCGGCCTCGGCGTCCCGCGCGCCCTCACCCTCGGCCCGTTTCTCCGCTGTGGGCTGACAGGCACACAGCAGGACGAGCGCCATCAGGAACGGCGCGGAGCGAAGCGGGGATGGGATGATCATGCCGCGATGATTACGCGCGCTGTGCGCAACTGCAAAGCGGCTTTTGCGGCAAGGGCCCTTGCGATCAGCTGCCAGACAGCATGAGCGCGGGGCGATCCTCTCCGGCAATCTGCGTCGGGGCGCCGGCGATCACCTTGCTCTTGTGGCGGAACTGGCCATCGACATGGCCGCCCTGCTCGATGGTGATCGTCTCGTAGCTAACATCGCCGGTCACCTGCGCGCTGGCGGTAATCACCAGATCGCGGGCATCGACCGAACCGTTGACGGTGCCCGAAAGCCGCGCCGATTCCGCCGTGATGGCGCCATGGATGGTGCTCGATTCCCCCTGCACCAGCGAGGCGCAGGTGATGTCGCCTTCCACCCGGCCGTCCACGTGCAGATCGACCTTGGCCGAGATGTTGCCGGTGATCACGACATCGCCGCCAATGACCGAAAAGGTGGAATTGCCGACCATGTTGGATCCTGACCTGGAAGAGCGGGCGTTAGCGGGTGGTGTCGTCTGTGCGCTGTTCGGCGACGGCTTGGATCTCGAGAACATCTCTGTTTGCCTCCAGGAACGGGCGGGGGTTCATCGCGCGGTCATTGTGACGCACTTCGAAATGCAGGTGGGTACCAGTGGAACGCCCGGTGCTGCCCATGCCGCCCAGCCGCTCGCCCTTGCCGACCTTCTGACCGGGGCGCACGCCAATCGATGAAAGGTGCGCATAGCGCGTGACGAGACCATTGCCGTGCGCCACTTCGACGCAATTGCCATAGCCCGATTTCACGCCGGCATAAACGACCTTGCCCTGTGCGGCGGCGAGGATCGCCGATCCGTGCGCGCCCTTGAAATCGATGCCGCTGTGCAAGGCCGCCGCGCCGGTGAACGGGTCGCGGCGATAGCCAAAGCCGCTGGTGATGGCAGGGGCCAGCGCCGGCGAGCCCGAGGGAATGGCGACCAGGCCACGCTCCAGCGCGTCCATCCGCGCGAGCGTCTGGCCCAGAGCGGTGAAGCGCGGGTCGAGCCGGGCGTTGCGCGATCCCTTGAAGGGAATGAACGGACCACCCTGTGCGACCGCGCTGGCACGGGCGACGCTGTCGGGGTTGAGGCCGAACTTGCGGATCGCGGTTTCGGCATTAGTCGCGCGCACGGCGGCGGCGCGGGTCAGCTGTTCGACGAACGCGATCTGGCGCGCTTCCATCCGGGCAAGGCCTGCGGCTTCGGGCACCATCGCGCTGATCTTGCGCGCGGTCTGCGCGGCTTCGTCGCTGCTGCCCTTTTCGGCGGCGCCCACGACCGCGCTGGCATCATCGCTGGCGGCCTGTTCGCCGATATAGCTGGTGACGATGTCTTCGAGGAAAGCCTGGCGCTTTTCGAGATCGGCGGCGACATCGTTGACCGAGGAGCGGTATTTGTTGACCCGGCTCGCCGAGCTTTCGACCTCCGCCTGCTTGGCGACCAGCGCCATCCGCTCTGCACTGATGCTGTACTGACTGGCGAGCATGGCCAACGTGACGATCAGCCACAGCAGCAGAGCAGCGGCTATCGCACCGGCGATCGTCATCTGCAGACGCGATGACACTTTCACAAATTTGATCTGCCCCTTGGATCGCATGAAAAATTCGCGATCAGGGAACCATTGCGCCAGCGCGTTCGTAACACGCTCACGCATCAATAGAATTTGCACGACCCGTTCGACCCTAAAATTAACCCCGAGGGGCGGCTAGCAAAGCGTCCTGCGCTTGGCGAATCGAGTCCGGGATCTTTGCCACGAGTCGGACGAGTCGTGCGATGAGCCGCAGTCTGAAGTGAATTTTTCGCAATTAATGCGACATTGCGAGTGTCAAAATCATCTCGCAAACGGTTGCGAGTCGATTTTGTCCTATATCTGCGACGAGTCGAGTCGCGGCTTGGAAGCCCCGGTCTGCGCTGATACAGGCGGCGGCATGATCGACACCCTGAACCCTACGTCCGCCACCGTGTCTGCCGCATCGCCTGCGCAGGTCATCGCACAGTGCTGCATCGCCGCGCGCCGCGCCTCGCACAGCCTCAAGCGGATGGACGATACCGCCAAAGCGCACGCGCTGCGCTCGGCTGCGGCGGCCCTGCGCGAAGACGCAGGCACGATCCTGGAAGCGAACGCTCGCGATTGCGCAGCGGGCGAAGCGCGCGGGCTTTCGTCCGCCATGCTGGACCGGCTCCGGCTCGATGCCGGGCGGCTGGAGGCGATGGCTGCAAGCGTCGAGGCGGTCGCCGCACTGCGCGATCCGGTGGGTGAAGAGATCGACCGGCGCACCGCGCCTGCCGGCATGGTGCTCCGCCGGGTGCGCGTGCCTATCGGTGTCATCGGCATCATCTATGAAAGCCGCCCCAACGTGACCGTCGATGCAGCAGCCTTGTGCGTCCGCTCGGGCAATGCGGTGATCCTGCGCGGCGGCAGCGAGGCGCAGCTCTCCAACCGGGCGCTTCACGCCAGCCTTGCGCGCGGCCTTGCAGCGGCGGGGATGGATGCAGACGCGGTGCAACTGGTGCCCACGCAGGACCGCGACGCGGTGGGCGCAATGCTCACGGCGGCAGGCGGCACCGACCTCATCATCCCGCGCGGCGGCAAGTCGCTGGTCGCGCGCGTCCAGGCCGATGCGCGCGTCCCCGTGCTCGCGCATCTCGACGGCATCTGCCACAGCTTCGTCCATGCTGCCGCCGATCCAGCGATGGCTGAGGCGATCGTGGTCAACGCCAAATTGCGCCGCACCGGCATCTGCGGCGCGATGGAAACGCTGCTGATCGACCGCGATTATCCGCACGCCCAAGCCCTGCTCGCTGCGCTCGTCGATAGCGGCTGCGAATTGCGCGGCGACGAGATGGTGATGGAACTCGAACCGCGCGCGGTCTCGGCCACCGCCGAAGACTGGGACACCGAATATCTCGACGCCATTGCCAGCGCCTGTTTCGTCGACGGGCTCGATGACGCGCTCGATCATATCGCCCGGCACAGCTCAGGCCATACCGATGTGATCATCACCGATGATGCGAATGCCGCCGCGCGCTTTCAGGCCGAGGTCGATAGCGCGATCGTGATGGTCAACGCGTCGAGCCAGTTCGCCGATGGCGGCGAATTCGGGCTGGGCGCGGAAATCGGCATCGCCACCGGACGGCTGCATGCGCGCGGCCCCGTCGCGCTCGAAGGGCTCACCACCTACAAGTGGCTGGTCGATGGCGAAGGGCATGTCCGCGCCTGAGCGTCGCTTGCGTGTCCCACGTATACAATGTATACATAAGGCATGAGCAAGTCCCAGGTCATCACCGCCCGCATCGATCCCGAGGTCATGGAGCTGATCGACCGGCTCGCCAAGGCGCAGGGGCGCAGCCGCAGCTGGCTCGCCGCGCGCGCGATCGAGAAGATGGCCCGCGCCGAAACCGCGTTCATGGATTTCGTGAAAGAGGGCGAGGACGACATCGCCGCCGGCCGCACTCTGACGCAGCAAGAGATGGAAGAGTGGTTTGCGGGCATGCGCGCTGAGGCCACAGCGAAGATTGAAGAGCAGGACAGGAAGCGCCAGCAAGAGCAAGACAAAGCTGCGTGATGCCCGTCACCTGGTCGCGGCGAGCGCAAGCTGACTTCACCGCCATTTACAACCGGGCGCTCGATGAAGACGCGCGCTACGCCCTCAATCTAGTCGAATCGCTTGATGCAGCCTTGGCCCGGTTGGCGGATTTTTCGCGCTTGGGAACACCCGTCGGATCACACGGTCACTGCAAATGGCGGCTTGGCAAAACCCCTTTCCTGATCATCTACGCGGATGAAGATCGCGGCCTCAATATCCTGCGCGTCTATCACGAACGCCTGGACTGGGGCTTCGAGCCATGAGCGGGCGTGCCGTACGCACCGGGCTGATGGGCGGGTCGTTCAACCCCGCGCATCGCGGTCACCGCGCGATCAGCCTGTTCGCGATGGAGGCGCTGGGGCTCGACGAGATATGGTGGATGGTCTCGCCCGGCAATCCGTTGAAGGCGGGTGCGCGCGACATGGCGCCGCTCAAGGCGCGGCTCGCTTCGGCGCACAAGATGGCGCGGCGCAGCCGCATCCGCGCCACCGCCATCGAGTCGCAGCTGGGCACGCGCTACACCGTCGATACGCTGTCAGAGCTGCGAAAGCGCTTCCCCAAACGGTCGTTCATCTGGCTGATGGGAGCCGACAATCTGGCCAATTTCCACCAATGGTACCGGTGGCGGGACATCGCGCGGCAAATGCCGATTGCAGTCATCGCCAGGCCGGGATATGATGGTGATGCCATTTCGGGCCCCGCGATGGCCTGGTTCGGGCATCGTGTCCGTCCCCGAAGCCAGGCAAGTGACTGGACACGATGGAGTATGCCGGCGCTCGTGCAGCTGCGCTTTCGTCCTGATCCGCGATCTGCCACTGCCCTGCGCAGGGGCGATCCTGACTGGTTTCTGGATTACGCCGACACGGTCGTGCGCGATGCAGTTACCCGGCAGGATGTTGCGTGACAGTCTGGCCCGTCGCTTCGTCCGTCCTTCGGGACATGCCTTCCAACCTGTCCACTGTGTTCAACGCGCACCCGCACCGCTTTCGGCCCGCGCGATTTTCTCAAGCGAATATCTACAAGGAACTCCATTGACCAATCTTTCCCCAGCCCAGACCCCGGCCCAGCCGCCCGCTGGCCATCCGGCCCCGCGCACCGCAGAAATGCAGCTGGCCGAAGCCACGGAACTGCACGCGCTGGTGCTGCAGTCGCTCGACGACGATCAGGCGCAGGAGGTGGTCTCCATCCCCCTTGCCGGAAAAAGCAACATCGCCGATTTCATGGTCATCGCCTCGGGTCGCTCGACCCGGCAGGTCGCCTCGATGGCGCAGAAGCTGGCAGAGAAGATCAAGCAGTCGGGCGGCACCGCGCGGATCGAGGGCCTGACCAACGCCGACTGGGTGCTGATCGATGCCGGTGATGTCATCATCCACCTGTTCCGTCCCGAAGTGCGCACCTTCTACAACCTGGAACGCATGTGGGCGTTCGGCGAAGCCCCCGAGGCTCCCAACGCCTGATAGGGCGTCCAACGCCCTGAAGGACCAGCGCCGATGCGCCTGCACATCATTGCCCGCGGCAAGATCGGCCGGTCACCCGAGGCCGAGCTGGTGCAGCGCTATGTCAAGCGTATCCAGTGGCCGCTGGCGGTGACCGAACTGCCTGATCGCGGCGGCGTCGTGCCGCCCGCACCGCAGGGCAGCCGCACCGTGATGCTCGATGAACTCGGCAAGCAGCTGACGTCGGTGGAGATCGCGCAGACGCTGGGCCGCTGGCGCGACGATGGCGTGCGCGAAACCCGCTTCCTCATCGGCGCGGCGGACGGCTTTGACGATGCCGAACGCGCCAATGCCGATCTGCTGATCGCGTTTGGCAAGGCCACCTGGCCGCACATGCTGGCGCGCGCGATGCTCGCCGAACAGCTCTACCGCGCCACCAGCATCCTGGCTGGCCATCCCTATCACCGCGAAGGGTAAGGCCATGCGGGGGGCGCCTTGGATGATCGCGCTGCTGGCGGCGATGGCCGCGACCACCGCCCTGCCCGGCAGCGCGGCTGCTCCGCCACAGCGCGCGGTCAATCTGCTCGATCAGGAACGCGCAGCGCTCGCCCGCGCGCTGATCGATGCCCGCACCGCCGCCAGGCGCAGCGACACGCTAGAACGTCAGGCATTGAGCGCGACCGAAGAGGCCGACAAGGCGCGGGCCGAGGCGCGCGTGCTGGCCTCGCGCGTGCAGGAGGCCGAAGCCGACATCGCCGCCGCGCAAGCGCGGGTGAAGATCATCGCAACCTTGCAGCGCGCGCAAAAGGCGCGGCTGGTGCGGCGGCAGCAGCCGCTCGCCCGGCTGACGGCGGCGCTGCAATCGATGGCCCGGCGCCCCACGCTGCTGGCTTTGGTCCAGCCCGGATCGATCGACGACATGGTGCGCGTGCGCGCCGTGCTCGCCACCACCATCCCACGCGTCGAGGCCGAGACGGCGGTGCTGCGCAAGGATATCGCCCGGTCGCGCGATCTGGCGCGACAGGCCCGGCGCGCCGCGCTGTTGCAGACGCAGGGCCGCAAGGAACTGGCGATGCGTCGCGCCGCGCTCGCCCGGCTCGAGGCGCGATCGCGCACCCGTTCGCGCGAGCTCGCCAGCACATCGCGGCTGGAAGAGGAACGCGCGCTGGGGCTGAGCGAGCGCGCGCGCGATCTCGATACGCTGGTCGGCAACATCGAGGCGAGCGGCACGCTGCGACAGCAGCTCGCGTCGCTCGACGGACCCGTGCTGCGCCCGCCGCGTCCACAGGCCTCGCAGGTGGTCGAGAACCCCGCCACGCAAGCGCGCCCCGCCCGCCCCGCCTATCGCCTGCCGACCGCCGGCGCGATCGTCGCGGGCTTTGGCGAGGTCGCCGCCACCGGCGTACGTTCGCGGGGACTCACGCTCGCCACGCGGCCCGGCGCGCAGCTGATCGCGCCCGCCGATGGCCGCATCGGCTTTGCCGGACCCTATCGCGGTTTTGGCAGGATCGTGATCATCGAACATGTCGGCGGTTGGACCAGCCTGATCACCGGCATGGAGCGCACCAACCTGAAGGTTGGCGAGCGCGTAGCGCAAGGCGACCCGATCGGCCGCGCCGCAGAAATCCGCCCGCGCATCACCGTGGAGTTGCGTCGCGGCGGTCGCCCGATCGATATCGCCGCGCTCATCACCTGACCGGCGGGTGTTCATCGCGCAGCAAGGTGCCGACGCTAGCGTGACCACGCTGGTCGAAACCGATTGCGGCTTGATGGCAAAGCATCTGGCAATTGGCTGCCCGGACGACTAGATTGACATCAACGCGCCAGGGGTTTGCGCGCTGAACATTGCCCGGGGACCGTTCCTGCCATGACCGATGGCGGGGCAAGGCGTTTCCCAGGCCAGGTTTCAAGCCGGTTCAACAACAAGGTTGCCACTCGATGATGAAGTCCCGCCTCGCCCGCGCCTCTGCAATCGCTCTTGCGGTTGCGCTGGTTCCGATCACTACCTCGGCCGTGTCGCAGGTCGAATCGGATACGCAGGCGGAGATCGCGAAATTCGTGGATATCTTCGAGCGCGTGAAGGCCGATTATGTCGAACCGGTTGACGACGACAAGCTGGTGCGCGGGGCCATCGATGGCATGCTCGCCGCGCTCGATCCGCACTCCAGCTATCTCGACGCGCGCGATTTTGCCAATCTGCGCACGCAGACCGAAGGTCTTTATGGGGGCCTCGGCCTGTCGGTGACGATGCAGGACGGCGCGGTCAAGGTCATCGCCCCCACCCGCGAAACCCCTGCCGACAAGGCCGGGATCAAGGCGGGCGACTATATCACGCACCTCGATGGCAAGCTGATCTATGGCGGCACGCTAGACGATGCGGTCGATCAGATGCGCGGCGAGCCAGGCACCTCGATCAAGCTGACGATCGTGCGCGAAGGCCGCGACAAGCCGTTCGATGTCGACATCACCCGCGCGATCATCGATCTGAAGCCCGTCACCTGGGAGGTGAAGGACAATGTCGGCATCATCACCATCGCCAGCTTCACCGCCAGCGTGGGCGAAGACGTCAACCAGGCGATCCAGGATATCGAGACCAAGCTTGGCCGCAAGCCGGTGGGCTATGTGCTCGACATGCGCTCCAACCCCGGCGGCTTGCTCGACGAGGCGGTCGCCGTCTCCGACGTCTTCCTGCAGAAGGGCGAGATCGTTTCGCAGCGCGGACGCCACAAGGGCGATATCGAGCGTTACTACGCGCGTCCCGGTGATGCCACCGGCGGCCTGCCGCTGATCGTGCTGGTCGATTCCGGTTCGGCTTCGGCGTCGGAAATCGTGGCAGGCGCGCTGCAGGATCATCGCCGCGCGCTGGTGATGGGCGAACGCAGCTTCGGCAAGGGATCGGTGCAGACTTTGCTGCCGCTCACCCGCACCTCGGCGCTCAAGCTCACCACCGCACGCTATTTCACGCCTTCGGGCAACTCGGTGCAGGAAGGCGGCATCGAGCCCGATATCGCCGTCCCGCAGCTGTCCGACCCCGATTACAAGACGCGCATGAAACTGCGCGAATCCGATCTGCGCGGCCATCTGATCAACGAGATCGGACTGGACGACAAGGATCTGGAGGTCGACAAGCTGGCTGATCCGCGCTTCACGATGACCACCGAGCAGCTCAAGGAAAAGGGCATCGAGGACTTCCAGCTCTATTACGCCCTGGCGACATTGCAGCGCACGACGCTGGCCAGTGCGCGGCTGGCGGCAACCCGGACGACGCCGGTGCGTTCTGCTGTTGCGGGGCGTCCGGTGACGCGCCGCAACTGACGCATTCTGAGCGTTGCCAACATTCAAGCCGGGGGCTGATCTGACATGACTTCGCGCGCGCCGCGTATCGCCGCATGGCTGGCGTTTCTCCTGCCCGCATTCCTGCTGGGCGGGGCCTTGATCAGCCAGTACGTCTTCGGCCTCTATCCGTGCGAGATGTGCTACTGGCAACGCTGGCCGCACTGGGCGGCGCTCGTGCTGGGCGGCATCGCCGTGCTCTCGGTGCGCCGGGTGCAGGGACTGGGTGTCGGCATGGCTGCGCTGGCTGCCATCGCCATCGCCGCCAGCGGCCTGATCGGCGGATTCCACGCCGGGGTCGAATATGGCTGGTGGGAGGGCCTGACCCGCTGCGCCACCGATATGCCGTCCGGCGCGACCACCGACGATGTGCTCAATTCGATCATGGCCGCGCCACTGGTGCGCTGCGACACCGCCCCCTGGTCGATGTTCGGCATCTCGCTGGCGGGGTTCAATTTCCTCTTGTCGCTGGGCGGAGCGAGCGCCATCTATTGGCTGCTGCGCCGCAAGAACACCGGGACAATTGTCGCATGATGCACGAAAACGAACCGCTCCAGCCTGTCGCCAAGGACATCGATCTGGCCCAGATGATCCGGGTCAACCAGGCCGGTGAATATGGCGCGACCCGCATTTACGCCGGGCAACGCGCAGTGATGGGCGACCATGTTCCGGAATCGCGCGCGATCGCTGGAATGGCCGAGCAGGAAGAGGTGCACCGCGCCTTTTTTGACAAGCTGATGGCCGAGCGCGGCGTGCGGCCCACGGCGTTGCAGCCCTTCTGGAATATCGCAGGCTTCGGGCTGGGCGCGGTCACCGCCTTCATCGGCCCCAAGGCGGCGATGGCGTGCACCGTTGCGGTCGAGACCGAGATCGACAAGCATTATGCCGAACAGCTCGAAGAGCTGGGCGATAGTCACCCCGAGCTCAGCACCGCCATCGCCAAGTTCCGCGACGAGGAGCTGGAGCACAAGGACTGTGCACTGGCCGAAGGCGCAGAACAGGCCTTTGGTTATCCTGTGATGAGTGCGGTGATCCGCATGGGCTGTCGCGCCGCGATTGCGCTGTCCAAGCGCATCTGACCGTGCGGCGGCTTGCCGCCGATCACGCCCCGTTCATCCGCGCTGCACTAGACCCGGATGCGACCACATGATTGGAAGGACGATGACGATGAAGACCGGAACGCTGGCAGCCCTGCTGCTGATAGGAACGGCCTTCGCCGCCCCCGCTTCGGCCCAGGAAGCCGCAGGCGACAAGGTGGTGCAGAAGATCGTCTATGGCAACGACACCTGCGAGCCTTCCACCGACCCCAACGAAATCGTCGTGTGCATGCGCATGGACGAACAGGAACGCTACCGCATCCCTGAAAATCTGCGCAATGACCCCAATTCCATCGCCAATACCTCGTGGACTGAACGCGTTCGGTCGATGGAGACCGTGGGCAATTTTGGCACAGACAGCTGCTCGCCGGTGGGCGTGGGCGGGTTTACCGGTTGTACCCAGTCTTTGGTTCAGGCCGCACGGCTTGAGAAGAAGACCGGCGAAACCGCGGTCGCCGGTCGCCTGATCGAGGAAGAGCGCCAGCGCCGCCTGTCGAACATCGATCGCGATGCCGCCGCTGTCGAAGCCCGCCAGCTCGAAGTCGAAGCCCAGCTCGACTCGCGCAAGGCCGAACGCGAAGCCGCTGCCGCGGCGATGCGCGCGCAGGCCGATGGTCTGGAGCCGGTTCGCAAGCCCGAGCCAGAGGCACCGGCCCCCGAGTAAGTTCCGTTCGGCACCGATTAACCGCCTTGTACGACTAATACACCTGCTCCATATAAGGCAGAGCCGCGCTTGAGCGGCGGCCAATCGGGAGCATGTGCGGACATGGCGTCATCATCGGCTGAATTCATGGCTCCGGATGAGGCGGCGGCGAACGGACTGAGCGCCGGGCTGCGTCCCGTCGAGCGTGCCTATATTCATGTCATCCGCATCGGCACTGCGCTGTTCGCAGTGCCGCTGGTGATCGGCGCAGGGGTGTTGAACTTTGCACTCGCCAACAAGGACAAGGTCGAGCACGGCGCGATCCTGATTCCCGCGCTCGCGCTGGCTGCGTTCATCGTCGTGTTCCTGCCGCAACGCCGGTGGCGGCGCTGGGGCTATGCCCATGCCGACGAACAGCTGCGCGTGGCGCGCGGCTGGCTGGTCCGCACCGATACGATCGTTCCCTTCCGCCGGATCCAGCATATCGATGTGGCGCAGGGCCCGATCGAACGGCTGTTCGGGCTGGCCAGCCTCACGGTGCACACCGCGGGAACGCACAATTCCATCGTCACCCTGCCCGGCCTCAGCCGCGACGATGCCGAGGCCATGCGCGACATGATGCGGCTGCACATCCGCCGCGAGGCCGAATGAGCGAGACGCTGAGCGAACCCTCGCCTGCCCCGCTCTCGGCGGCGGCGGGCGTGCAGGTCGGCGAGGAACGGCGGCTCCACCCGCTGACCTTGCTGCTCAACCTCTCGCGCCAGGTACCGCAGGCGATACTGGGGCTGATTGCGCTGCGGCTCAGCGGGCCGGAGGAGCTGCGCGGCTGGGTCGGCCTGTTCGCGCTGATCGCGATCCTCGCGATGTTCGGTACCGAATTCTATAAATGGTGGCGCTTTTCCTATCGGCTCGACCCGCAGGAGCTGCGCATTGCCAGCGGCATCTTCAGCCGCAACGTCCGCTCGATCCCGTACGAGCGCATCCAGGACGTCAATCTGGAACAGGGGCCCCTCGCCCGGATGCTGGGCATGGCGCGGGTGCGGCTGGAAACCGGCAGCAGCGGCAGCGGTGATGAAGGCGCGCTCGATTCGGTCGATCTGGCAGAGGCCGCGCGGCTGCGCGATGTCATCCGGCTGCGCAAGGCCGCGCAGGCGGAAGACGCCTCGATGGCCGGCGACCTCACCCCGGCCGAGGCCGACGCACCGGTGCTGTTCACGATGGACATGCGCAGGGTGCTGATCGCCGGCGTGTTCAATTTCTCGCTGGTGTTCTTCGCCGTTGTCGGCGCGCTGATCAACAATCTCGATTTCCTGATCCCCGGCGATGTCTGGAACCCGCGCCGCCTGCTCGATCTGCTGGGGCTGGACGATCTGTTCGCCGCGCTCGATCTCGCCGCGCGCATCGCATCGGTGATTGCAGCGCTGTTCAGCCTGCTTGTGATCGGCCTGGTCGGCGGCATCATCCGCACGACCTTGCGCGAATACGGTTTCCGGCTGGAACGCACCGAAACCGGCTTTCGCCGCCGCCGCGGACTGCTGACACTGACCGATGTCGTGATGCCGCTGCACCGCATCCAGGCCGCGGTCATCGAGACAGGGCCGATCCGGCGGCGCTTCGGCTGGTTCGCATTGAAGGTGCAGAGCCTGGCCAGCGACAGCGACAAGGAAAGCGACCACGCGATTGCGCCGTTCGCCACCGCCGATGAAGTCCGCGCGGTGCTGGACGAAACCCGGATCACCTGGGAGACCGACCATGCCGCGATGCGCAGCGTCGATCCGGCGATGTGGTGGGTGCCCGTAGTCCTGGCGCTTCCCGTCCCGATGATCGCCATCGGCATATCCGCCACCCTGGCCAGCCCCTTGATTGCGCTGGCCTATATCGTGCTGCCGCTGGTCCCCGCGCTCAGCTGGATGCACTGGCGCGCGCATCGTTACGCCTTGCTCGATGGCCAGCTGTATGTCCGCGATGGCTTCTGGGCGCAGCGGCTCACGCTGCTGCCGGTCCGCCGGGTGCAGAGCGTCGATATCCGCCAGACCGCAGTCAGCCGCTTCATCGGCCTGGCCCAGATCGCCATCGGTGTGGCTGGCCGCCCTTCTGCCGTGACGATCCAGGCCATCCCGATCGAGGACGCGATCCAGCTGCGCGCGCAGTTGATCGCGTCCTGACCGAGCGTTGAGCGTCAGAAACCGACGCGCAGCGAGACGCGAGCGTTGAGCGCAACCTTCTCGTACTGCTCCTCGGCCCCGAGCTCGCCTGCCAGCGAGAAGGCTTCCTGCCCGCCGACCAGCCGCACGCCGCCGATCCAGCCGTTGTTGCGCACACCGGGGGCCAGAGTGAACGCCTCGCCGCCCTTGAAACGCGCGGTGGTATCGCCCAGCGACCCGCCAATGATCTGGCGGCGGCCGCCCTCGACTTCTGCCCGGACCCACACATCGCCAGCGGCCAGGCTGCCGAAGTCATAGCCCGCGACCAAGGTGCCGTTGACCGCGATCTCGTCGCTGCTGCGCTGGTCGAGCGTCAGGTTGAACGCATCGCCGCCACCGGTTTCGGCAAAGCCATCCTCCTCCAGCCGGTAATAGTCGATCGAGGCCGCCGGACGCAGGCTCAGCCGCCGCCCCAGCCGTGCCTCATAGGCCAGGCCTGCCGAAGCGCTGTAAAGCTGACCCGACCAGCTGCCCTGCGCGAGACGCTCGATCGCCGTGCCCGCGATGCTGGTGGCAAAACGGCGCTTGCCGTCGAACTCGACCTGCGCGGCTGACCCCCGCGCAAACGCGCGCACCGGCCCCCAGTCGGCGCGCCAGTGTGCTGCCAGTTCATACTGGCTCGAGCGGACCTCGCTGCCGGTATCGGAATCGTCGTTCTTGCCGTGCAGATAGGCCAGCGACACGCCGAACGCGCCGACATCGCCCGCCTTGATCTCGACCCCGCCGGTCGCGCCCCAGCCGCTGGTGTCGAATGCGGCGGTGCTTTCGCGGTCCTTGGTGCTTCCCCATACGGTCTGCTGCAGCCAGAAGCCCCATCCGCCCTGATCGCTATAGGGCGCTGCCGTATCGGTGAGGAACCGCGCAGTGGCGCGCGAGCCCTGCGTCACGGTGGCAAAGGTGCCGCCGGCATGGTCGGGCAGCATCTGCTGCACCGCCGCGCCTGCCTGCTCGGCGTTGCCGATGGCCAGGAAGCTGTTCGCCACCGCGGCATCGCTGTCCAGCGCCTTGAACACCGCATCATAGGCGCGCGCCTGCGATGCCGACAGTCCCAGTTCGGCGGTCGACTTGCGCTTGATGTCCACCGTCACCGTGCCCGCCGCATCATTGCCCGCGAGCGTCGACTTGAACAGGAACGGCAGTGCGATGCTGGAACCGACGATGTTGGCGCTGCCGCTCAGCTGTCCGGCGCTGATGATCTGGTACGAGCCTTCCGACTTGCTCACATTGGCAAGCGTGACCGCAAGCTTCGATCCTGCGGCAAAGCTGGCAGGCCCCGCGACCGCGATCCGGGTGAAGGTGCCCGCCTTGCCGTCGATGGCGACACCGATCGTGCCCTGCTCGCTCACTGCCAGCGACCCCAGATTGACGGTGCCCGGGCTGGTGATCGCGAGCGTTCCGCCCGATACCGTGACCGCCGCCTGACCCGCACCGGTAAGCGTTCCGCGCAGCTGCGCGGTTCCTGAGAGCGCAAGCGTGTCCGCGCCACCGCCCAGATCCATCGCACCTGCATAGACCGACTTGCCCGAAAGCTGCACCGTATCGGCGCCCGCGCCAAAGGTCGCATCGCCCGACAAGGCCGCCTCCCCGCTCGCCGTCAGCCGGTTGCTGCCCGCACCGAAGCGCAGCGCGCCGCTAATCGTGCCTGCCGAAACTTCGAGCACGTCGCTGCCTGATCCGAAGCGGATATCGCCGGTGATCGAGGGCCTGGCCGTCGCGGTCGCCCCGCTCTGGCGCACCGTCGCGCCGCTGGTGTTGGCAGAAAGGTCGATCGCGATGGCGCGGTCGGTACCGGGCTTGGCACTGGTCGCGCTGATCGTGCCGGTGGTCTCGACCGTGCGCAGCGTGCCCGACAGGTCGACGATGCCGCCCGCAGACCCGTCGGTGGCAGCGACCGCTGCGATCCTGCCGCTGTTGGTCAGGCTGGCAAGGCTGCCCCCGGCATCGATCACGACCGCGCGCACCTGGCTGCCAGCCGCACTGCCGCCAGCCGCCTCGATCGCCCCGGTGTTGCGGAGCGCAGGTACGCTGGCAAGGTTGCCGATGCGGATCGCGGTGGCATTGCCGCCGTTCGATGCCGCGCCAATCGAACCGGTGTTGAGCAGGCCACCGGTGATCGTCGTCGCACCGCCCAGTCCGCCGATGAGCATTCCGGTCGCGGCGACATCCTTGTAGACGCCATTGCCCCGGATACCGCCGTTGTTGACGATGCCGTTGCCAGCCGCCGCCGTGCCCGCGACCGCACCGATCGTGACGGCCTGCGTCGCCGATCCGACCTGTACCGCAGGCGCCGCGCCATAGCTGTTGACCGAGGCTGTGCCCTCATTGGCGTCCTCGATGCCGTCCTTGTCTTCGTCCTTGTCATCGGGGTTGAGATTGGGCGGCGGTGCAGCAAACAGGATTCCGCCCGCCACCGATCCTGCGACCTGCAGCGCCGGGCCACCCTGCAGCAGATCGTCGGCATCGAGCTTGCTGGGGTCCGCAGGCGACGTGGTGCTGCGATAGCCGGTCGCGTTGATCGCGCCCTGCACGGTCAGCGCACCGCCGATCGGGCCGGTCAGCGCAACGCCGATGGCATTGGCACCCGAAGCGCCGATCGATCCGCTCAGCGCGACGTTGCCGCTCACTGCGCCCGCGCGCACGCCCACCGAATTATTGCCCAGCACCGAGATCGCGCCGCTGCTGGTCAGTGAACCGTTGAGCGGGCCTTCCAGGCTGATTGCGGCGCTGTCATTGCCCTCGATGGTGATCTTGCCGCTGTTGACCACCGATCCGGTGAGCGCCCCCAAAGCGCGGATGCCGAAGCGGCCCTGGCCTTGGGCGAATGGTCCGTCGATATCGCCATCATTGTCGGTATCGGTCGGCGCATAGGTCTCGTCGAGCGTGATCGTGCCGGTGTTGGTGATGGTCGCTGCGTCACCTTGCTGCGCGACGATCCCTGCGGAGTTGCTGACATCGGTGGTCTGGATGGTGCCTTCGTTGACGACATTGTGGTTGCTGTTCACCGTCACCGCCGTGCCCGACGTCGGCTTGATCGACCCGGTGCTGGTAATCTTGATGCTGTCGGCAGCACCGTTGTTGGCGGTGGCCGTGGCGATCGGGTCGGTACGCGCGGTGGTCACGCTGGTTTCGGCAAATGCTGCAGCGTGAGGGATCAGCAGGGACACGGGAGTCAGGCAGGTACAGGCCAACAACAGGCGCATGAAACGTCCTTTCAGGGTCTTGGGAAAATGGAGCGTTGAGCTTCACTCACCAAGACGCTGCGGAGGATTCAGACCCGTATCGGCCACCGGCCATGCGGCCGATATTTCAATGCAAACCACTGCAAAACAAAGCAAAAAACTGTCAGAAGCTGAAGTCAGCGCCGATCGTGATCGTGCGCGGGCGCAGCGGCGTGGTCTGCTCGCCATGCGGCAGCGTGAACGGCGAGCCCAGCGCGAACCGGTTGCCGCGCGTATCGAGCAGGTTGCTCGCCTGCAGCCAGAAGGATCGCCCGCCGCGGGTCAGGCTGGCCGACAGCGCGGTATCGAGCACATCGCCCTGCTCGACGCCGAGCACCGGACCGATGCCCAGCCGCGAGCGCCCGATATAGCGCATCGAGCCCCCGACCATCAGGTCACCCGCCCCGCCCAGCGACGTGCGATAGTTCGCCGCCATCCGCCCCGAGAGCCGCGCGACATTGGGCAGGGCGTTGCTGTCGGCGATGACCGCGCCTGCAGGAATGCTCGCGAAATCAAACCCGGCGCGGTTGGCAGGCAGCACGAAAATGCCCGCAGACGGACTGACCAGCCGGCTGTCCGCCCACACCGCCGAAGCTTCGACCGAAAAGGCGGGCACAGGCTGCCACGCCAGCGTCGCATCCACCGTGACGATGCGGCCATTGCCGATATTCTCGGTCGCGGGCAGCCCGTCGCTGTCGATCAGATCGGCCTGGATATTGCGCCAGCGGGTATAGGCCAGCGTCACATCGCCGCTCAGCGAGCCGCCCGAGAACGCCAGCCCCGCCTCGACCGCAGAGACGTTGTCGGGGCGATAGCGCCGCACCATGTCATCGCGCACGCCGATGCCGCCGGGACGAAAACCCTCCTGATACCGGGCATGGCCCGATACGGCATCGGAGAAGCGATAGCGGACACCGGCGGATGGCAGGAATGCCGTCTGGTTCCGCTGCGCGCTGCTGCGGGCGAGCACCGCCAGGGCCATCAGCGGCGTATCGAGCGCCTCGCCCGACAGCCGCACATGGCTGACCCTGCCGCCCAGATCGAGGAACAGCCGGTCGGTCGCCGGGATGGTGAGGTCGGCAAAGGCAGTGGCCTCCTCGACGCGGTTTTCGATACCGGTGATCGCCGAGGATCGTTCGACCGATCCGCGCGCACGGCGGATGCGATAGCGGTTGCTGAGCAGGCTTGTCCCCGCCAGCCAGCCGATGCCGCCTGCGGTTTCGCCCGACAGCCGCGTCTCGTTGGTGATCAGCCGCGTCTGTCCGTGCTGGCGGAACAGGCTGGGAGCGGATCCGGGCTGGCTGGTGTCGAAGGTTTCGGTGAGGTCGAGGCCCGTCACCGTGGTGGTCGACAGCAGCTCGAACGCATCCCATTGCTTGCCGATGGCGGCCTGGCCCAGCCGGAAGCGGTTGCGAAAGGGCTGCGCGAACGGACTGGCCCGATCAAGCCCATCGCCCCGCCGGTCGGCATATTGGCTGTCGCGTCCATCGATGGTCTGCGCAGCGGCCATCAGGTCGATCGTCCAGCCAGCGCCCGGCGTGATCCGCGCCGATATGCGCCCGCCGATGGTATCGACCCGGTTGACGTCACTGCGCCCGCGCAGCCGGTCGTCGATGTAACCGCCATCGCGTCCGCCATAGATCACCGCGCGCAGGCCAAGCTTGCCTGCGACGATCGGCGCGTTGAGCATCGCGCTGGCATTGGCCGAAGGGTCGCCATGCCGTGTGGCGGCCAGCGCGACCGACTGGCCCGCCTGCCAGTCTTCGAGATCGGGCATGTTGGGCAGCAACCGGATCACCCCGCCCAGAGTGCCCGCGCCGTACAAAGTCCCTTGCGGCCCCTGGCGCACCTCGATGGCGCTCAGATCGACCAGCCTCAGGTCCGGATCGGGCGCGTTGTAGTTGAGCCGCGCGGTGCCCAGATACTGGCCGACCACCGCCTGGCTGGGTCCGTTGAAGCTTGAATCGGCGATGGCGCGCAGGAACAGCCGGTTGCGACCGGGGCCAAGCTGGGTGGAGCCAAGCCCGGGCAATCGCTCGACCAGCGCATCGGACCCGCGCCCCTGCCCGCCCAGCGCGAATTCGCCGTCCAACTGGATATGGCCGAACGCGTCGCGGGTGAGCAGATCGCTGCGCGCCGCCGCTGCGGTGACGACGATCTCCTCGACCGGCGCCGTCGCCTGTCTGGGCGTCAGCATCGCCAAGCGGATCGGCGCGCCGCTGCGCCGGGTCGCAGGTGTCGCGCGTACGATGCGCCAGTGGCCGCTCGCCAGCCGGACCGGGCGCGCTTCGCTGGCGTTCAGCAGCCGCTCGAGCGCCTGCTGCGGCGTCATGTGCCCGCGCAGCCGCCGCACCCGCTGCGCGCCCAGCCGGCGGTCGCCGATGCCGATCGATATCCCCGCCTGCCGCCCCAAGGCGATGATCGCGTCGTCCAATCGGCCCGCCGCAATATCGATCGACACCGGTGCCTGGGCCAGCACCGGTGTCGACAGCATCACCACGGGGATCGCCAACAGGGCGAGGCTAGGGCGTCTCATCGGTGCCGATCAATTCCCAGCCATCCGCCCGGCGCACCGCGCGCGCACCCAGCACCGGCGCGATACGGGCGATGGCCTGTGCATCGCGACCGCGGATCTGGATGACGCCGCTGAACGGGCGCGCCGCCATTGCGGACGAAACCGCGACCCGCGTCCCGATACTGCGTTCGAGTGCCGCTGCAACATCGGCGAGCGGCGCATCGGCAAAGCTCAATTGCCCCGACCGCCAGCTGCCGATCTGGTCGCGCGCGATATCGGACACCGTGATGCCATCGGTCGCCCCATCCACCTGCGCCCGGCGACCGGCAGGCAGGCGCACATTCTCGGCCTCCGGATTGACGATCACCACGCCTTCCGACACCGCAACGTCGAGCGCGCTGCCTGTCTGGATCACATTGAACGCCGTGCCTGCATCGACCAGCCGAACGTCGCCGGTTACGACCACGAACGGGTCGCTGGCATTATGACGCACCTCGAACAGCGCCTCGCCGCGCTCCAGCCGCGCAAAGCGGATATTGCCGCGGTCCAGCGTCAGCCTGGTGCCGCCATTTAGCAGGATGCGGCTGCCATCGGCGAGCTCAACGCTGTCCGTTTCGCCCATCGCAGTGACCACCGAATACGGCTGCGGACGCATCTGCCAGAACGGCACAGCGACGATCGCCAGCACCGATGCTGCCAGTGCGCCATAGAGCCAGCCGCGCCGCGCGCGCCGTTCGCGCTGGATCACGGCAGATGGCGCGTCGTCATTCGCGGCACGCGGCAGAACCGGTCCGGCGAGCGCAGTCAGCTCTGCCATGGCATTGCCCGCCGCCAGCGCGCGGTCATAGGCATCGGCATGGCGCGGATCTTCCTCCAGCCAGCGGACAAGCCCGTCCCAGCCGGCAAAATCGGCCTCCTGCGTTGCCAGTGCCCATTCCAGTGCCTGCTGGCCGATGGTGTCTTCATTGCTCATGTTCTGGTCCGTCCTGCAGCAAAGACGTCGCGGTGGCCATCATTCCGCATCATGTGCCTCCCGCCAGCGGATCAGGGCGCGATAGGCCTTTTGCAGATCCTTCTCCACCGCGCTGAGACTGAGGCCCAGATCGCGCGCAATCTGGCGCTGGCCGATGCCCTCGATCCGGAACATGCGGAATATCTGCAGCACCCTTTCGCCCTCGGCCCGCAGCATCGCCTCGGCCTCGTCGAGCGCCGCGCGCGCGATCAGCTGGCGGTCGGGCAATGGCGCATCGGATGCCTCGCCCGGGCCGCCATGCACCTCGACCCAGGCGGAATCGCGCTGCCGGGCGCGCTGGGCAGAGCGATAGCGGTCGTGCATCACATTGTTCGCGGCGCGGAAGAGATAGCCGCGCGGATCGGCGATCGGCCCGGACTCGAGCGCAGTGACCCTCAGCCACAGATCCTGCAGCACGTCCTCCGCAGCATCGCCGGCACCGCGCGCGCGCAGGAAGCGCAGCAACGGCTCGCGTTCGGCGATCAATACAGCTTCAAGACCTTGGGCAGACATCAGCGTGGAGTTCAGACTTCTCGGCATGAAATGGGGCGGGGCCATGCAGCCAGACGTCGCCGGATGCCAACACCCGCATGACATTTGGCGATTTCGCCAACATTCTTATGCACGGATGCGGGTTTCATAGCGCGGTGGCGTCTCAAAGGCAAAGCCAGCCGCCCCCCCGGCTGGTTTGGACCGGTTCATGTTGCCCCCCAACGGACCGGAGGTGCCTTGAGGGGAAGGTTCGACCAGCCTTTCCCTCAGGGTGCCCAAAACCATCCACGGACCCAGGAGTGCCCGCGCGTGCCGTATGTGCTGACCCAGTTGAGTGCGATGGCGCTGCTGTCCGCGACGATCAGCGCGCCTGATGCGGCAGTGCCCGCCGGCAGCAATCTGCTGTTCGTACCGCCGGTCAGCGATGAGGCCGCGCAGCAGATCGGCGCGGCCACCAATTGCATTGCCCTGCACCGGGTGCGATCGACAAGGATCATCGCGGGCGAAGGCATCGTCTACGAGCTGTCCGGCCAAAAGGCGCTGATCAACCGCCCGCGCCATGGCGGATCGCGACTGGCGCGGCACCAGATCCTGATCACCCGGACATCCGGATCAATGCTGTGCGCGGGCGATATCGTGCATCTGGCCGACAGCCTGCCCGGCATGACCACCGGTTTCGTCGCGCTCGGCCGTTTTGAGGCTTATACCCCCGTCCCCGCCCCCGCCCCCGCGTCCGCTCACCGGTAGCCCGCCGAGTGCAACTGGCGCATCTGGAACCCCTGCAAGGCGCGCACGTTGGTCGGTCAGAGTGAGACAACCAACGGAGAGAGACCAATGGCCACCAACTATGACGCCGCCCGGCTAGCAGGGGCGCGGAGTACAGGCTGGCGGTCCGCCCTCTCGGTCTCGACCCGCGAATTTCTGAACCGGCCCGACCTGGTCGGTTCCGCCTTCCCGGCATCGCGCTATCTGGTCGATGCGCTGCTGGACCCGGTGGACTGGAGCACGGCGAGGGTCGTTGTGGAATTTGGGCCCGGGACAGGCCCCCTCACCCGCGCGATGCTGCGCCGGATGCCCGCCGACAGTCGGTTGGTGACCCTCGACGTCAGCCCCCATTTCACCCGTCACTTGCGACGCACGATCGACGATCCGCGCCTGCTCGCGATCACGACCTCCGCCGCATCGGTTCGGGCGACCCTCGCCAAGCACGAATTGGGCAGCGCCGACCTGATTGTGACGGGCATTCCGTTTTCGACCATGTCGCCCGATGAGGGCGCAAAGGTGCTCGATGCCAGTGCGCAGGTCCTGCACCCGAACGGAGAGCTGCTCGCCTATCAGATGCGCACTGCCATCGCTCCGCTGCTTGCCCCGCGCTTCGACGAAGTCGAACGCTCCTACGTCTGGCGCAACATTCCGCCGTGCCACCTGTATTGGGCGCGCCGCCCGTTCAAGCCAGCCCTCTAGTCGGCGTCTGCAGCCCCCATAGCGCCGGCCCTCGTCTTTCATCACACATGTGATAAGCTCCCCATCCGTTGTCTCGATCCCCGCGCGCCCTAGAATGGCCGCTAGCCAAGTGTGAAACGGCAGCGAAGATCGAGGGAGAGACACGATGCAACGGATGAAGGTGAAATCCGCGTCCCGCACGCTTGAGGTCCTGGAACTGTTCATGGAAGAGCGGCGCCCGCTCCGGCTGAACGAGATCTACAAATCGCTGTGCTATCCGCAGTCGAGCGCCACCAATCTGCTCAAGAGCATGGTGATGATGGGCTATCTCAACTACAATCGCGCCACGATGACCTATCTGCCGACGATGCGGGTCTCTGCCCTGGGCAGCTGGCTGCCCAGCATGATGAACCGCGAAGGAGGTCTTGTCAGCCTGGTCGACGAGGTGCAGCGCCGGACGGACGAAACCGTGGGCCTGGTCGCGCAGAACGACCTGTACATCCAGTATCTCATCCTCAAGACGCCCGATCACGAATTCAAGATGGCTCCGAACGAGGGCACGATGCGGCTGATGGTCGATTCCTCGTCGGGTATCGCGCTGATGAGCCGGATGCGCCAGCGCGAGATCGACAAGATCTACCGCTACACCAAGCATTACGGCCTGGGGGGTGACACTCTTCCCTCGTTCGATGACCTGATGCGCGAGGTCCGCTGGAGCCAGCAGGTCGGTCACACCTATCTGCCCAAGCGGCCCACGCCCGAGCTGGCCTCCATTGCGGTGCCGCTCGACGTCGATCTCTACGGAATTCCGCTGGCATTGGGTGTCGGTGGTCTGGCCGACCGGATTTCCCGCGCCAAGCCCGACATCATCGAGGCGATGACCGACGCCATTGCAAATTTCCGGGCGAGGCAGGCGCTCAGCCCGGAAGGACCCGACGCCCTTCGCGACGCGGCTTGACGGGAATTGTCGGCACACGGATGCCGATCTGCCGCCAGTTCACGGCCTGAAATACACCCCGAAAGCAGCCTGCGCCAACGACGGTGCGGCGCTGGGCGGGCGGGCCATCATCGCCCCGCCCGGTCCCGGTATGCTCAGCCTACAGCGACCATCGCCTTGCCGAACTTCAGCGTCGGATAGCCAGACTGCGCAACGGCGGTGCACGCCTCGTTATAGCGGAAGAAGCCGCCGGTATACATGATCAGCCCGCGCGGTTTACCATCGACATTGGTGCCGGTGTACCAGGTGTTGGCCTTGGACACGAGCGTGAGCTGCGCCAGCGAGAACACGGTTTCCATCCAACTGTCCTCGGCTTCGGGCCGGGGCTCGACGGTGGCGATCCCTGTGCTGCGCATATGCGCGATCAGGTCGCAGATCCAGTTCACGTTCTGCTCGTCGAGCGTGATGATGTTGGCGAGCGCTGCCGGACCATTGGGGCCGCAGACCATGAACATATTGGGGAAGCCGGCCATCATCAGCCCCAGATAGGAGCGCGCGCCGCCTACCCATTTGGTACGCACAGTCTGCCCGTCGCGGCCCTCCACCTCGAACGCCATCAGCGCGCCCGACAGGCCATCATAGCCGGTGGCGAGGATCAGCATGTCCAGCTCCACTTCGCCCGCGCTGGTCAGCACGCCGTTTTCGGTGACACGCTCGATCGGGTGCTCCAGGCAGTCGTGCAGATGCACATGCGGCAGGTTGTAGCTCTCGTAATAGCCGGTATCCAGGCACGGGCGGCGCGCGAAAATGGGATAGCCGCGCGGCTTGAGCTTCTCGGCCACGACGGGATCGGTCACCGTCTCGCCGATCTTGCCGCGCACGAATTCGGCGACATGCTCGTTGGCCTCGGGGTTGGTCAGCAGGTCGGAGAACATGCCGAGGAAATCGAGCCCGCCGCGCGCCCAGGCATCTTCCATCACCCGCTGGCGCTGATCCGGGGTGATCGAGAAGAACGGCCGCGAGGTGACCGGGCGCACCCCGCCGAGCTGACTGGCCCGCGCCACGGCGCGGATCGCTGGATAATGCCGCTTGAGCTCTGCGACATAGTCGGCGTCCAGCGCGCTGTTGCGCATCGGCATGGTGAAGCTGGGCGTGCGCTGAAAGACATGCAGCGCGCCCGCCTCCTGCGCGACCACCGGCACGATCTGGATGCCGCTGGAGCCGGTTCCGATCAGCCCGACGCGCTTGCCCTGGAAGCTGACCGGATCGTGCGGCCATTTCGCCGCGCGCAGCAACTCGCCCTTGAAATCGGCCAGGCCCGGAAACTCGGGGTCCTTGGGCACCGAAAGCGGTCCCGTTGCCATGATGCAATAGGTCGCCTCGATCTGCTGGCCCCGGTCCGTCTGGGCGATCCAGCGTTGCCGGGTCGCATCCCAGGATGCCTTGGTGACGCGGGTGTTGAACTGGAACAGTGGGCGCAGCGCCAGCCTGTCCGCAACGAAATTGGCATAGGCCAGGATTTCAGGCTGGGCAGCAAACTGCTCGCTCCAGGTCCATTCCTGCTGGATGTCGTCGGAAAAGCCGAAGCTGTAATCGACGCACATCAGGTCGCAGCGGGCGCCGGGATAGCGGTTCCAGTACCACACCCCGCCGACATCGCCGCCCGCCTCGACACCCATCACGGTCAGACCCATCTCGCGCATCTTGTGGACGGCATACATGCCGCCAAAGCCGGCGCCGACGACCAGGGTGTCGACGGCGATGGGGTCGCTGCTGGCCGGGGGAGTGTTCGCTTGGGCTGGCATAAGGTGCTTTCCGGTCTTGGGGTCGGTTCAGGGAGGGGCCGGGCGGCAAGGCGATGGCCTGGATGCCGCCCGGCGGGCTGGATCAGTAACGGAAGATCAGTTCCGCCCCGAGCACCCGGCCCTTGTTGATCGAGGAAAAGGTGGAGCCTGCGAAAAACGGCAGCGGCGAGACATTGCCTTCAGTCTGGTCGTTCAGCAGGTTGTTGCCGTAGAGCGAGAGCTTCCACCGGCGGTTGTCGGTCTCGAACGACACATTGGCATCGACGATGTCGCCCGCGCTCAGCAGGCCGGTGTTGTTGTCGTTCGACCAGGCGGCATCGCGATGGGCATAGGCCAGCCGCGCGCCGAACTCGCCGCCGCCGCGCACGTCGTGCGCGAAGTTTGCGGCAACACCATAAGTCCAGGGCGAAAGCCGTGGCGGACGCAGTGCGAAGTCCTTGGCATCGATGACCCGGTCACCGGTCAAGTCAAAGAAGATGCGGGTGTATTGCGCATCGGTATAGCCCAGCTGCCCGTTCAGCGTCAGGTGATCACCGATCCGCAGCGTCGCTTCGGCTTCGACACCGCGCAGCCGCAGATCGGCAGAGTTGCGGATGACCTGGGTGGTGCCCAGCGGCAGCACGGGAAGGATGATCTCGCGCTGCAGGCCGTAGACGGTGTTGTGGAAGGCAGCGACATTGAGCCGCAACAGGCTGCCGAAATCCTGCTTCAGGCCGATTTCATAGCTGTTCTGCTTCTCTGCATCGAACGGCCCTGGCGCTTCGGCAGGGTTGCCGTTGCGGAAGTTGTAGCCGCCGCTGCGGAAGCCTCGCGCAAAGAACGCATAGGCCAGCGTGTCGCTCGTCGGCTGCCATTGCAGGCCGACGCGGAATGTGGGGTCTGCCCAGCTCTGCTCGTCCCGGAAACCATAGCTGCTGCAGGTCCTGGTTCCGATCGGGTCGCACAGGTTGCCGGTCAGGTTCTGCACCTGCACCCGCTTCTTCTCCCACGAATAGCGCACGCCGCCGCTCAACGTCAGCGTGTCGGTGAGCCGCCAGTCGGTGGAGACAAACGCGCCGAACGTCGTCTGTGCCTGCTTGCCACCGCCGGAAATGCGCAGCGCGCCGCCTGCCAGCCTGCGCAGCTCGATATAGTCGATGTCCTGCTCGAAATAATACAGCCCGGTGGTGACATCGACCGAACCGAAGGTGCCGGCATAGCGCAGTTCGTTGCTGAACTGATTCTGGCGGGTCAGCGTATCGGCGTGGAAGGTGAAGGCGGGCGAGGAATCGATGTCGCTGACCACAAAGCCGCTATAATCGCGATAGGCGGCAATGTTGGTGATCTTGCCATCGCCAAACGCGGTATCGATGTTGATCTCGACCGAGGCCTGGTTCCAGTCGTTGCGGGTCTCGCCCTCTTCATCGACGCTGATGCCGAAGCTCTCGCGCCGGAACAGGCCGAAGTTGCTGACCACCGCGCCATCGCCGCGCACCCGGCCATGCTCGTAGCGCCCGACGATGCTCACGGTATCGCTGGGGGTGAAGTTGAGTGCGGCGCGGACGATCAGCGTTTCCGACGCGCCGAAATCGGTGTTGCCATTGAACTGGTTGGTGAAATAGCCGTCGTCGTCATTGTAATAGACCGCCAGCTTGGCCGCCAGCTTGTCCTCGATGATCGGGCCTGACACGACCCCGCTGACAATCTTGTTGAGCCCGGACTCCACCGCCACGCGGCCTTCGACCTTGAGATCATTGCCCGGAGTAGACGAGCGGACCACGACCGCACCGCCGGTCACGTTGCGGCCGAACAGCAGACCCTGCGGCCCGCGCAACACCTCAACACCCTCAAGGTCGAAGGTGTCGAACAGGATGCCCGCGCTGATGCCCATATAGACGCCATCGACGAACACGCCGACGGTCGGATCGATCGAGGGGATCGAGCTGTTGATGCCCAGACCGCGAATGGAGAAATTGGCAAAGCCCGGCGCGGTGCCGACATCATCGAGCTGCACGTTGGGCGCGCTGTAGCTCAGGTTGTCGAGCGTGCGGATATGCTGGTTTTCGAGCTGGTCGGCGCCAAAGGCGGTGACGGCGATGGCGACGTCCTGCACATTTTGCGCATTGGCCTTTTTGGTGGCGGTCACGACGATCTCGTCGAAAGCCGATTTCGGGCCTTCAGCGGCCTCGGACGCGCTTTCAATATCCTGTGCCTGCGCCTGGCTGGCCATGGCCAATACCAGAGCTGCACCGCCCAGACCGACACGCAGCCGTGTCTTGCTGACCTTCAACATATTCATCCCCTCCTGTGTTATGTTTTCCCGAAAGGACGCGAGCTCGGGGCGCGACAAGCCGATCAGGCCTGACGGTCATTTGCTGCGCGACAATGCGGGTTTGGCGTCTTTTTCAGTGGTGTGATTTCTCAGCATTGGGCCCGAACAGGCAACCTGCAGGCCCTGTCCAGCCGCGATAATCATAAGGGCGATTTGCGATGTGCCAGGCGCAGCACACCGGATCGACAACCAGCCTCAGCGCGCCAGCGTATGGCCGATGCCGCCATCGACCGCGATCGACTGGCCGGTGACGAAGGAGGATCGCTCCCCTGCCAGCCACAACGCTGCCTGGGCGATATCCACCGCCTCGCCCAGCCGCCCTACCGGGGTCTGCGTGATGCGCCTGGCGATCTGGTCCTCGTTCAATATGGCGAGCACGCCTTCGGTTGCCACCGTGGAAGGCGCGATGGCATTGACCCGGATCTTCCGAGGGCCAAGCTCGACCGAGGCAGACCGGGTCAGCCCGTCGACCCCTGCCTTGACCGCAGCATAAAGCAGCGCACCAGTGCTGCCCAACCGCCCTGCCATCGACCCGATGTTGATGATGGCACCGCCCGGCGGCATATGCGGCGCTGCTGCCTGGATGCCCCAGACAATGCCGCCCAGGCCGACACCCGTCATCCGCGCAAACGTTTCAGGGGTGATGTCCGCGATCAGGTCGTAGCGGTTCCACATCGCGTTGTTCACCAGAATGTCGATGCGCCCCAGGCGTGCGGCGGCATCGTCGATCACGGCGGTCAGTGCCGCGCGGTCCGATACGTCCGCGCCATAGCCGATGGCGGTCGCTCCGGTGGCGGCAATCGCCTCGGCAGCCGCTTCGGCCCAATGTGGCTTCAGATCGACCAGCACCACCGCCGCCCCTTCGGCGGCGAACAGCTCGGCGATCGCGCGGCCCAGCCCGCGCGACGCGCCGGTGATGATTGCAACCTTGTCCCTCAGTTCCCCGCCCATCGTCGTCCTTTCGCTTGTTGCCGCGCATCTAGCCGCAGCCCGGGCCCTGCCAGCAACGCCGCGCTGGGGCGGCAGCGCGATTATTCGGTGCATGATAAGCGCGACTGCCCCTCCGCCGCCCTTTGACCCCAGCGCGATCCGCGCGCGAAAGTGCGGCAAGCCCGATACAGGGCAGCACAAAAGGAGCGGACATGACGGACAGGGCTCAACACGCGGGCGGGCGGCTGGTGCTGGTGACCGGCGCGGCACGCGGCATCGGCCTGGCCTGCGCTCGGCGCTTTGCCGCCGACGAAGATCGCGTCATTCTCGCCGACCGGGATGCTGACGCGTGTTCCAGTGCCGCCGCGAGCCTTGGCGGGCGGCATGTCGCGCTCACCCTGGACGTGTCGGATGAGGCTGCGGTCGCCAGGGCTCTGGCGGATGTGCAGGCGCAGCATGGCCCCATCGACGTGCTCGTCAACAATGCCGGAGTGGTCGACCGGATGGCGCGCCCGCTGCTGGAGGTGCCCGACGACGATATCGACCGGCTGCTCGGCATCAATCTGGACGGACCATTTCTGGTGACCCGCGCCGTCGTGCACGCGATGATGCGGCAAGGCCAGGGCGCGATCGTCAACATCGCCTCGGGCGCAGCACTGCGTGCGCTTCCCGGACGCGCGGCCTATAGCATGACCAAGGCGGGCGTGATCGGCATGACCCGCGCGCTTGCGGTGGAGCTTGCGCCGCACGGCATTGCGGTCAACGCCGTGCTGCCGGGCTATATCGACACCGAGATCCTGCTGGCGCTGGAACGGGAGGGCCGGTTCGATCGCGGCGCGGTGGCGGGCGCCATCCCCGCTGGCCGACTGGGCCGCGCCGACGAGGTGGCAGAGGCGGTCCATCATGTCTCGCGCGCCACCTATCTTGCCGGAACCTTGCTGTCGGTCGATGGCGGGGTCGATGCCTTTGGCGGTTCGGGCCGGGCGTCAGAATCGGTAATGCCGCATCGGCCAACGCGTCCGGGCGATGTCGCCTGCGTGACCGGCGGGACGAGCGGCATCGGCGCGGCGATCGCCGACCGCCTGGCGGCACAAGGCTGGCAGGTGGCGGTGATCGATCAGCAGCCAGCAGGCCATTGTGCGCATCGCGTCTGGCAGGCCGACATGGCCGACGCCGACGCGGTCCGCAGTGCGATCGCCGGGATTGCAGCATCGCTGGGCCCGGTGGCCTTGCTGGTCAACAACGCAGGCATTGTCGATCCTGCCCATCCGACGCACGCGCAGTCGCCAGCCGACTTTCGCCGGACCATCGCCGTCAACGTCAAGGGCGTCATCCACGCCGCGCGCGCCGCTGCACCGATGATGATCGCCAGCGGCGGCGGGGCCATCGTCAACCTGTCCTCGATCACCGCCAGCCTGGGACTGCCGGGGCGCAACGCCTATGGTGCATCCAAGGCCGCAGTATCGATGCTGACGCGCAGCATGGCCTGCGAATGGGCCACGCACGGCATCCGGGTCAACGCGGTCGCGCCGGGCTATATCCGCACCCCCGCGGTGGAAGCGCTGATCGCATCGGGCGCGCGTGATCTCGATGCGCTGATTGGGCGGATACCGATGGGCAGGCTGGGCGAGCCTTCGGAAATTGCCGATCTGGTCGCCTTTCTGGGATCGGACGCGGCATCCTATATCACCGGCACGACGGTGCAGGCCGATGGCGGCTATCTGGCCAGCGGCCACCCCGCCGGTGCACCGATGCCCTGAGCGCCCGGGCTCGCATGGCATATCCTATATGCAATAGTTGCGTGTCCCGGCACGGCGCAGGTGCCAAGCCCCCACTGCCCCCATAATCTTTCGGCCAGCAAAACAAGACGGTGGGAGAGCTTCGATGAGTCAGGTCAGGTTGGAAGTCGCGGATTATGTTGCAGTGGTCACGCTCGACAATCCGCCGGTCAACGCCCAGAACATGGAGCTGATCGAAGAGATCACCGCCACCTTCGACAGCTTCAACGACCGCGACGATGTCCGCGTGGTGGTGCTCACCGGGGCGGGCAAGTGCTTTTCGGCTGGCGCAGACCTGCGCAACCGGCCCGACCTGTCCGCGCCCGGCGCGCGCTGGGCCCGCAACCGCAAGGTGCGCGAGGTCAGCTATTGCATCATGGACAATGCCAAGCCGACGATCGCGGCAGTCAACGGCGCGGCGCTTGGTGCGGGCCTGGGGCTGGTGGCCAGCTGCGACATCATCGTCGCCTCGCAGAACGCGGTCTTCGGCCTGCCCGAGGTCGATGTCGGCCTGATGGGCGGCGGCAAGCATGCAGAGCGGATCCTGCCACATTCGCTGGTGCGCCGGATGATGCTGACCGGCTATCGCGCGCCTGCCGAAGAGCTCTATCGGCGCGGCATCATCGAGGCGTGTCTGCCGCCCGAAGAGCTGATGCCCTGGGTGATGGACATGGCGCGCAACATCGCCGCCAAGAGCCCGCTCGCCACCCGTCTGGCCAAGGACAGCATGCGCACGATCGAGAACATGACGCTGCGGGACGGCTATATCTACGAACAGGGCAACACCGCCAAGCTGGCAAGCTCGCACGATGCGGCGGAGGCGGTGGCGGCGTTCGTCGAGAAACGCCCGCCGGTGTTCCAGGGACGCTGAGCCCGGCCATGACACGCACGCGCGCCGGCAACTGGAACTTTGGCGATCTGCTCGATATCGCCGCCGCCCATGTCCCCGCAGAAAGACCCGCGCTGGTGCGCGGCGACCGCACGATCTGCTGGGGCGATTTCGATGCCCGCACCAACCGGCTGGCGCGCGCCATGCTGGCAGGCGGGCTGCAGACCGGGGACAGGGTCGCCATCCTGGCGCGCAACATTCCCGAGTTCATCGAGATCGCGTGCGCCGCATTCAAGGCGCGGCTGACCCATGTGAACATCAACTATCGCTACACCACCGCCGAGATCGAATATGTGCTGGCCGATTGCCAGGCCGCCGCGCTGTTCCATCAGGACGAATTCGCCTCGGTCGTGGCCCCCCTGCCCGCCGCTCTCGATCACCTCAGGCTGATGGTGCAGATCGGCGGCGAAGGCGATGGCTATGAGGCGATGGTGGCCGAGGGCGATGGCGCGCCGCTGGGCATCGTGCGGTCCGCCGATGACGGCTATCTGCTGTACACCGGCGGCACCACCGGTCGGCCAAAGGGCGTGATGTGGGCGGCAGGCGATGCCCGCGCGGTGCAGCTGGAATCGCCTACGGTCCGCACGCCGGTGCTGACGCTGGACGATCATGGTCGGCAGGTTGCGGCGAACGTCACGCCGGGCCGGGTGCTGCCCGCCTGTCCGCTGATGCATGGCGCCGGGCTCAACAGCTCGATGGCCGAACTGCTGATGGGTGGCACCGCGGTACTGCTGGAAAAGGACAGTTTCAACGCTGCCGAATTGTGGGATCAGGTCGAACGCCACCGGGTCAGCCGCATCCTGATTGTCGGCGATGTCTTTGCCCGGCCCATGCTGCAGGCGCTCGAAGCGCACCCGGGCCGCTGGGATCTCGCGAGCCTCAAGGTCATATCCTCTGCCGGCCTGATGTGGAGCGAAGAGGTCAAGCGCGGGCTGGTGGCGCAGCTGCCGCAGCTGTCGCTCGTCGACATCCTGGGCGCATCGGAGGCGTCGGGCTTTGGTTATGCGGTCACCAATGCATTGCGCTCAACCCCCACCGGCTATTTCGAGCCGGGCCGACAGACGGTGATCATCGATGTCGAGACCGACCGGGTGCTCGCCGATGACGAGCCCGGCACCGGCTGGCTCGCGCGCAGGCCGCCATTTGCACTGGGCTATTACGGCGATCCGGAAAAGACGGCGCAGACCTACCGGCAGATCGACGATACCGTCTATGCCATCCCCGGCGACATGGCCGAACGCACCGCCGATGGGCTGATCCGGCTGATCGGACGCGGCAACCTGTGCATCAACACCGGCGGCGAGAAGGTGTTCGTCGAAGAGGTCGAAGAGGCGCTGAAACGGGCTCCGGGGATCGAGGACGCCATCGTGGTCGGCGTTCCCGACGAGACCTGGGGCAAGGCCATCGTGGCGTTGATCCGCACCGCACCGGGCTATGACGAGGCCAGCGCCCGCGCGGTTCTGGAAGCCGATCTGGCCCGCTACAAGCTGCCCCGCCGGATGATCGTGCTCGACGATCTGCCACGCCACGCCAGCGGCAAATCCGATTATCGCCGCGCGACCGAAATGGCGCTGGCAGCGACGAGCTGAACCGGTGCGCCCGCAGGCTCTCGTCACCGGCGGTGCACAGGGAATCGGCCGCGCCGTCGCTGAAACACTGGCGGCACAAGGCTGGCAGGTTGTGGCGGCAGACCGGGACGAAGCCGCGCTCGGCTGGGTGACAGACCATGCCGATACCGTGACCGGCGCGGTGATCGATGTCACCGACGCACACGACATCACCCGCGTGCTCGATGCGATGCCCGCGCCCGATGTCGTGGTCAACTGCGCCGGAATCGCCGCGCAGCTGCTGCCGCTCAAGCAGATCGAGCGGGGCGCCTTCGAGCAGATGCTGCGCGTGAATACCGGGGGGACGTTTCTCGTCGCGCGCGAGGCGGCTCGCCGGATGCAGGGCGGTGCGATCATAAACATCGCCTCGCGCGGCTATCTCGGTGGGGCGGGCGCTGCGCATTATGTTGCGTCGAAAGCGGCGGTGGTCGGCATGACCCGGGCGATGGCGGTGGAGCTGCGCTGGCGCGGCATCAGCGTCAACGCGGTCGCACCCGGCATGGTCGAGACCCGGATGATCGCGGATTTTACCCCGGGCATGCGCGAACGCCTGACGCGGCTGGAGCCGAGCGGCACGGCGTTGCAGCCGGACACCATTGCAGGCGCCGTAGGCTATCTCGCCTCGCCTGCCGGACGCGCGCTGAGCGGCCAGGTGCTGCTGGTCGATGGCGGCAAGTCGCTGGGGGTCTATCCATGCTGACCGTCGTTGCAGACCCAGGCAGCGTGGCAGACAGCATCGCCGCGCTGGTCGACCGCCAATGCGCCGACACCCTCACCATGGCCGCCGCTCTGGTCGATGCCATGCCACCCGGTCGCGCAGCTCCGCTCGATGCGCTGGGCGATGCAGACCTCGAGGCCGGCCTCATCCAGCCGCTGGCATCGCTGGGCGCCACGCTCGCCGGGCTGGTACCGCAGCATCGCCGCATCGTGCTGATCGGCACCATGGCGGGATTTGGCCAATGGCATGCCAGCCTGTCCGCCGGTTTTGCAGCCGGCGCGACCGGATTGATGCGGTCGGTCGCGCTGGAATTCATGCGCGAGGGCGTGACGGTCAACATGATTGCTCTTGGCGACATGGATGATCGTCAGGCGGTCCGGGCCGCAGGCCTTGCTGCGGTGCTGCTGCAATCGGATGCGATGAGCGGCCAGGTGCTGCCCTGCGACGGCGGCGACAATCTGCGCATGACCCAGGCGCGCAACCGCCCGCTGGCATAACCCCTTTACGAGCCGCCCGCACGCGGGCAGGATCGATGGCGCAGACAGCGGCAACGGGGGAGAGGCGCGAATGTCGCAACCAGCCGTCAAATCGGCGCTCCGGACGTTCGAGGTGCTCGAACTGTTCGTCGAACGGCGCACCCCGCTGCACCTGCACGAGATTCACACGACGCTCGGCTATCCGCAATCGAGCACCACCGCGCTGCTCAAGAGCATGGTGATGATGGGCTATCTCAACTACGACCGCGACCACCGGACCTATCTGCCCACGACACGGGTCAGCCAGCTGGGCAACTGGCTGCCCGACTATATCCAGGCAGCGGGCGGCTATCGCGAGCTGGTGGAAGAGCTGCAGCGCCGCACCGACGAAACCGTCGCGCTGATCACCCGCAACGACCTGTTCGTCCAGTACATCATCCTGCTGACCCCGGACCATGAGTACCAGATGGCCCCGCAGGTCGGCGTCATGCGCAAACTCGTCGATTCCTCCGGGGGCCTGTCGCTGATGGCACGGATGGACGATCGGGCGATAGAGAAGCTGTGCCGCTATTCGAATGCCTATTACGGCGGCGGGGAACGGGTCTCCTATGCGCAGCTGATGCGGCAGGTCGAATGGGTCCGCCATGTCGGCTATGCCTATGTCCCCAACCGCCCGACGCCTGCGGTGTCCTCGATCACCATGGCGCTGGATGCCGATCTGGGCGGCGTGCCGCTGGCGCTGGGCGTGGGCGGGCTGGCCGAACGGATCGCCGACCGCAAGGATGCCATCGTCGAAACGCTGCAGGATCTGGTCACCTCGTTCCGCCCCACACCGCGATAGGCGCGCAATATCGCGGACATGATAGTCTGCCCGCCCTGCCCTCAACACGTGCGCAGGCCCGAACTCGCTGCATAATCTTCTGCAACAATTCCAAGAACCGGCACAGGCCGGCAGCAGAGAGGCGCAGGCGTGGCAACCGACATCAGCTTTCTGGGCGACTTCCGGTGCAGGCTGGGCGAAAGCCCGCTCTGGGATCCGGCGCGCGCACGCCTGTGGTGGGTCGATGCGGTCGGCCAGACCATCTGCAGTGCAGCCGCCGACGGTTCGGCCCCGGTCAGTTGGACCTATGACAGCATGGTGGGCAGCATCGGGCTGACGCAGAATGGCCTGATCGCGGCCTTTGCCGATCATTTCGCCTTGATCGACGCCGAGACGGGCGAGGCCAAACGGCTGCTCGGCGTGGATGCGCAGGACGGTGCCGTCAGGCTCAACGACGGCAAGGTCGATCGGGGCGGGCGCAGCTATGTGTGCGGCCACACCCGGATGCACGACGCCGCGGCCGGATCGCTATTCCAGCTGTCCGCCGATGGCACACTGCGCGAACTGGCGGGCGGCATGCGCATATCGAACGCCATCTGCTTTTCCCCCGATGGCAGCCGCCTGTATTGTGCGGACAGCCTCGACGGCTTCATCCGCTGCCATGCGTATGATGCAGCGACCGGAACGGTCGGAGCGCAGACCGGTCGGATCGACCTTGCCGGCATCGGCCAGGCACCCGACGGCGCGACGGTCGATGCCGATGGCAACCTGTGGATCGCGCTGGTGCTCGATCAGGCGCTGGCCTGTGTCAGCCCCGATGGCAATTTGCTGCGCCGGATCGCCATGCCGATGCCCTTCCCCTCGTGCCCGGCCTTTGGCGGCCCCGATCTCGACACGCTCTACGTGACCTCGATCGGCAATTCCGGTCACAATCTGGTGACCGATCATCCCGATGGCGGGCGGATCGCGGTCATCCGGGGGCTGGGCGTCACAGGGCTCCCCGAAAGCCGATTGCGCATCCCATCAGACACAGGCAGCAACCATGGAATTTGAACTCGACCCCGCCGACCTCGCCTTCCGCGAGGAGGTGCGCGATTTCTTCGCCACCGGCATTCCGCCCGAATGGCGCACCCGGGTGCGCGCCGGGCTGCGGCTGCACCCCGAAGAGCTGATCGCCTATCAGAAAAGCCTCGCCGAGCGCGGCTGGGGCGCGCCGACCTGGCCGGTGGAATATGGCGGCACCGGCTGGAGCCCGATCCGCCAGTACATCTTCTGGACCGAAGCTGCCGCCGCCGATGCGCCCGCGCAATTCCATCAGGGACTGGAACTGATCGGCCCGATCATCTTCACCTATGGCAGCCAGGCGCTGAAGGACCGCTATCTGCCCGGCATCATCAACGCCGATGACTGGTGGTGCCAGGGTTATTCCGAACCCAATGCCGGGTCCGACCTCGCCTCGCTGCGCACCCGCGCGGTGCGCGAAGGCGATGATTATGTGCTCAACGGGCAGAAGGCGTGGACCAGCTATGGCCATGTCGCCAGCCACTGCTTCGTGCTCGCCCGCACCTCTGACGAGCCCAAGCGGCAACAGGGCATTTCGCTGCTGCTGATGGACATGAAGACGCCGGGGATCACCATCCGCCCGGTCGCCACGATGGACGAGAAGCACCACACCAACGAGATGTTCCTCGACGACGTCCGCGTGCCCGTGGCCCAGCTGGTGGGCGAGGAAGGGCGCGGCTGGGAATATGGGAAGGTTCTGCTCGACCGCGAACGGATGGTCACCGCTTCGGTCGCGATCTTTCTGGTGCAGACGGTCAAGGGCATCCGCGAGGCGGCCACGCGGCGGACGATCGGCGGCGTGCCGCTGATCGACAAGCCCGGCTTCAAGGCCAAGCTCGCGCAGTACGAGATCGAGGTTATCGCGCTGCAGACGATGGTGCTCAAGGTGATGGCCGATGCCGCAGCGGGGGTCGATTCCGGTCCGCTGGGGTCGATGATCAAGCTGCGCTGGTCGCAGCTCTCGCAGGCGGGCACCGCCCTGTGGGTCGGCGCACTGGGCCCGCAGGCAGCGCATTTCGCGCCGCTCGACAACGGTTACGCCCTGCCTGCCGACATGCCGTACGCGATGCAGGGCGCGCTCTATGCGCGGGTCACCTCGATCTATGGCGGCTCTAGCGAAATTCAGCACAACATCATCGCCCAGCGCGCGCTGGGCCTGAAGGGATAACGCGATGCGTTTCACCTATTCCGACGAGCAGGCAATGCTGCTCGACAGCGTCCTGCGCTTTGGCCAGGAGCATTTTCCGCCGACCGAGCGCCACCGGTTGATCCAGCAGGGGCGCAGCGGGGAAGCTGCGAGCTGGGCGAAGATGGCAGAGCTCGGCTGGCTGCTGCTGCCGATTGCCGAAGAGTGCGGCGGCCTTGGCGGCGGCATTGCCGAGCTGATGGCGCTGGGCGAAGGCTTTGGCCGGAACCTCGTGCCCGGACCCTATGTGGCCGCCTGCGTGCTCGCGCCGGCCCTGCTCGCGCGGGGCGGCGATGGCCAGTACGATCTGATCGAGCAGATCGGCACCGGCGAGACCCTTGTCGCTGCTGCGCTGCTGGAAGATGACGGCGGCTATGACTTGCACCATATTGCCACGCGCGCTGCGGTTGCGGGGGATCACTGGACGCTCGACGGGGCCAAGGCGCATGTCGAGGATGGCGGCGATGCCGACTGGTTCATCGTGCCCGCCCGCACCGGCGGGGAAACAGCCGACCGGACCGGCATCTCGCTGTTCCTCGTTGCGGCGACCGTTCCGGGGCTGAGGGTCGAGCGGTTCCGCGGCATCGACGGCCATCGCCACGCGCGGCTGGAGCTGGACGGCGTGGCCGGGCAGCTGATCGGCGCGGAAGGCAATGCGCTGGCGGACATCGAGGCGGCGGTCGCCCGCGCAAACTGCGCGTATCTGGCCGAAGCGGTCGGATCGATGGAGGCGGTGAGCGCGATCACGCTCGAGTATCTGCGCACCCGCGAACAGTTCGGGCGACCGATCGGCAGCTTCCAGGTGCTGCAGCACCGCATGGTCGACATGACCGTGGCCTGCGAGGAAGCGCGCGCGATGCTGTGCCATATCGCGCTGTCGCTCGCCCAGGGTCAGGCCCAGTTCCAGCGCGCGGTCTCTGCTGCCAAGGTACGGATCGGCGAATGCGGCGTCTATGTCGGCCAGCAGGCCGTGCAGCTGCACGGCGGGGTCGGCTTCAGCGACGAGCTGATCGTCAGCCACCATCTCAAGCGGCAGATGATGCTTGCCATCGCCCATGGTTCGGTCGATCACCATCGCATGAGGTTTGCCGCATGACCCCCGATCTGCAGTCCACACTGGCCGAACTGATCGCGCGCGAGCGCATCCGCGATTGCCTGTACCGCTATTGTCGCGGCATCGACCGCGCCGACGAGGCCATGCTGCGCTCTGCCTATTGGCCCGATGGGACCGACAATCACGGCCCTTATAATGGCAGCGCCGAAGGCTTCATTGCCTGGGCGATGAAGACGCTGCCGCATATCGAACGCGGCATTCACCAGATCCACAATGTGCTGATCGAGTTCCGCGAGGGCGGCGCGGCGGTGGAGAGCTATTTCTCCGCCTTCCAGCGTCAGCCGGGCGCCGATGGCCAGCTCACCCAATGGGACATGAAGGGCCGCTATCTCGACTGGTTTGTGGAGCGCGACGGCGAATGGCGCGTGCTCAACCGACTGGTGGTGTTCGACTGGGTCGAGGAAATGCCGTTGCCGCCGGGTACCGAGGACGAACGTTTCGGTGCGCGCAAGCCGGTGGGCGGTCGCTGGCCTGACGACCCGGTCTACCGCCTGTAATGACCTCAGGCTTTGCCGAGTTGATCGACCGGGGTGATGGCCGTTACGCCATCGCCATCGGGCCGGAGCTGGCGGTGGGACCGCCGGGCCATGCCTATCTGTTCGGCGGGGCGAGCCTCGCGCTGGCGCTGGACGCGGCCGCAGCGACGACCGGGCGCGCGGTGGTGCAGGGATCGTTGCAGTTCGTCAGCTTTACCCCGCTGGGCCAGACGCTCGATCTGGCGGTGACCGTGCTGCAGGCCGGCAAGACGCTCGCCCAGGTGCAGGTCACCGGCCATGTCGGCGAACGCCTGGTGCTTCAGGCCGGTGTGACGCTGGGTGCGCGGGCGGGAATTGCTGCGCAGCAATGGGCGCGTGCACCTGACGTTCCGCCCCCCGGAAGCTGCCCGCCCAGCACCAGCCTGCCGCGCCAGGACGACAAGGCGCAATTCCTGGCGAGCATGGAGGTTCGCGAGCTGCCCGCAGATGATCTGCCCACCGGGCGCGCCCGCTTCTGGCTGCGGCGCAAGGCGGCAGGGCCGATCGATACGGCGAGCCTCGCGCTGTTTGCAGACTTCATCCCCGTCGCGCTGGGCAGGGTCAGCGGCAGGCCCGGCGGCGGCAACAGCGTCGACAACAGCCTGCGCATGGTGAGCACCGCGCCGCCGGGATGGTGCCTGTGCGATATCACGATCACCGCTGCCGCTTCCGGTTTCGCGCAGGGCCGTGTCGATCTGTGGAGCGAAAACGGCCAGTTGCTCGCCACCGGCGGGCAGACGCTGCTGTTCAATCCCGCCTGATCGGGCGGGCTCTGCCCCCCTAATCGAGCCGCGCCAGCGCCTCTCGCGTGAACGGCGTGATGCGATCCAGCTGTCCTGCGCGCATCTTGTGGCCCCATTGCGCATCGCCGATCAGCGCGCGGCCCACCGCCACCAGATCAACCTCGCCGGTTGCCAGCATATGCTCGAGCAAGTCCAGCCGCGCGCTGTCGGCCACCGGATCATCGCCGACACGCGTCACCAGGAAATCCTCGTCCAGCCCGACCGACCCTACGGTGATTACGGGCTTGCCGGAAAGCCGACGCGTCCACCCGGCAAGGTTCATCCGGCTGTCGGCGAATTCGGGTTCCCAGAAGCGGCGGGTGGAACAGTGGAAGATGTCCGTCCCCGCATCGGTCATTTCCGCCACGAACGCTTCGAGCTGCTGCGGCGTATCGAACAGGCGCGCGGGATAATCCTGCTGCTTCCATTGCGAAAAGCGCAGGCAGATCGGGAAGTCCGGCGCGGTCCGCCTGCGGCATTCGGCGATGATCTCGCGCGCAAAGCGCCACGGTTCCCGCCCCCAGATGTCGGTGCGCCGGTTGGTTGGGCCCCAGAAGAACTGGTCGATCAGATAGCCGTGCGCCGCATGCAGCTCTATCCCGTCAAAACCCAGCCGCCGGGCATCGGCAGCGGCATCGCCAAATGCGGCGATGATCGCAGCGATGCGCGCCTCGTCGAGCATTTTGCCGTTCGGCTTGTCCGGCGCAAACAGGCCGGAGGGCGAGACGGCGGGCACCTGCGGTGTGTCGGTCTGGTCGGGTCTGCGCGCGCTGCCGACATGCCACAGCTGCGGGAACATCCTGCCGCCTGCACCATGCACCGCGGCGAGCACGCCAGCCCATCCGGCAAGGCCTTCGCCATGGAACTCCGGCACGCCCCGTTCGGCCAGCGCCGCTGGATCAGCAATGCCTGTACCCTCCGAGATGATCAGTCCCACCCCGCCCTCTGCCCTCTTGCGATAATAGGCTGCGACATCGGCGCCCGGAACCCCGCCGGGGCTCATCCGCCGCGTCATCGGGGCCATGACCAGGCGGCTGCTCAGCGGCAGAGCGCCGATCTGGCAGGGTGAAAAAAGGCTGGGCACTGGCATGCTGATGATCCCCTTAATGCAGGGGCGCAGCTTGCCCCTGCCCGCGCTATGCCGCAGCCGATCGTGGCATCAGCGACGGTTTATCTCATGCGCGATGATCCGCCGCTGCCACCCTGCGCGCGCCTGCCTGCGCCACTGCGGCCAGATCGGGATAGCCATTGACCGCCATCAGCAGGTCGGCCTCGGCAAGGATCGACCGGAGCACGTGCGCAGCGCCCTCGGCGCCACCGATCGCGAGGCCATAAGCATAGGGCCGCCCGATCCCGACGGCCTTTGCGCCTAACGCCAGCGCCTTGATCACATCGCTTCCCGAACGCACGCCGCTGTCGAACAGCGTTGGCACATCGCCCGCAGCCTTCACCACATCGCCCAGCATGTCGATCGCCGCGATCCCGCCATTGGCCTGACGCCCGCCATGGTTGGAGCAATAGATGGCGTCGACACCATGGTCGACTGCCCGGCGCGCGTCGTCAGGGTGGCAGATGCCCTTCAACACGATCGGCAAATGCGTGATCGACTTGAACCAGGCGATATCGTCCCAGGTCAGCACCTTGCCGAAGACGGCGGCCCAGGCCTGCACCGCTGCGGCGATGTCCTCTTCGGGCGGGCGCGCCAGCAGCGAGCGGAACACGGGATCGGAAAAATAGTTCTCCAGCACCTTGCCGCGCAGCTGCGGGAAATTGGATGTATTCAGATCGCGCGGTCGCCAGCCGGTGACCCAGGTATCGAGCGTGATCACCAGTGCCTTGTACCCGGCGGCTTCGGCACGGCGAATGAGGCTGACGGTCAGGTCGGGATTCTTGGGCGTGTACAGTTGGAAGAAGCCAGGCGTATCCCCGGCAGCTTCGGCGACCTCTTCCAGCGGACTGTTCGCCAGCGTGGAGGCGCAAAAGGGAACGCCGGTCATCGCCGATGCCGTTGCTGCCGCCATGTCGCCGCGCCGGTCCTGCGTCATTTCTCCGTTGACGCCGATGGGAGCCATGAAAATCGGCGATGGCAGGCCCAATCCGAACAGCTCGATCGACAGATCGCGCGTGCTGCAATCCACCAGCATGCGCGGCACCATGCCCCAGTGGTGAAACGCGCTGGCATTGGACCGCTGCGTATGTTCATCGCCGCAGCCACCCTGGACATAATTGAGGATCGACGGCGCCAGCGCATTTTCCGCGCGCTTTTCAAGCGTCGCGAAATCGACCGGAAAGTCGGGGAGAATCCCGCGCAGACCGGCCTGATAGATATGCGTTTGTAGATCACCATAATGCGCCACTGCACCGTCTCCCATTCCATCGTTGGCGGCACTTTTACACGCGCCTGCCTGGCTGTCGGGAGAAAGTTACCAGCATCATATAAAAACTACTAGCAGGTAGATATGATTTGCGGCATAACTCTGCCACGAGCTGCCATCGACAGAATGGCGCCGCAGAGGGAGGTTATGATGTCACTATCCGGCTGCCTCAGGTCAATGCTATGACCCTGGCCATGCCTAGTGATCCCATGACCCGGCCCGCTGCCTCCAGCGGCTCGCTGAAATCCGAATTCATCGCATTCAAGACCAACCGCATCGTCGAGGTGGCCAGCCACCTGTTCTACGAACGCGGCTACAGCAGCTGCACGCTCGACAATGTCGCGAACCAGCTCAGCGTCACCAAGCCCTTCCTCTATTCCTATTTCAAGAACAAGGAGGCGATCCTCGCGGCGATCTGCGAGGTGGGCATCAGTGAGGCGCTGGCGGTGCTGGAGATCGTGCTGGCGGATACGCATGCCAGCCACCGCGCCCGTCTGGCCGAGGTCGTGCGCAAGGTCGGGCAGATCGTCATCGACCGGCAGGAATATGTCGTCGTGTACCTGCGCGAGATGAAGCATCTCAGCGCGGACGACAGCAAACGCCTGCTTCGGCTGCGCCACAGTTTCGATCACCAGATCGGCGAGATGATCCGCGAAGGCGTCGCCAGCGGCGAGTTTCGCGAGGATATCGACCCGTTTGTCGCGGTGTGGATCGGCGGTCTCATCAGCTGGATCCCCACCTGGTATTCGCCCAATGGACAGCGATCCGCTGAAGAGGTGGTCGAATATCTCGTGCAGGCCGCGCTGCGGCTTGCCGGCGCGGAATAGCGGCAAAAGGTTCTAAAAACAGCAAGGCCTGGACTGGTCGATTTGGGACCACAACCATAGCCGTAACACAAGATACTGACCGGTAGAAAATTATAGAGCCGGTAAATTAGGGAGGTTGAACATGAAGGCGAACATCAAACATCTGCTGTCGGCTACGGCATTGGCGTCCTTTGGCATCGCTTCACCAGCGTTTGCGCAAGAGGCAAGCCAGGGCGCCACCGAGCAGGAAGGCGGCGAAGACAGCACGATCATCGTGACCGCGACCCGGTCCGGCAAGTCGCTGGAGGATACCGGCGCGTCGATCTCTGTCCTTGGCGCCGAGGATTTTGGTGCAGGCGGCATCGAGAATGCCGGCGACCTGGCTGCGGCCATTCCCAACCTGTCCGTGGGCGATCAGTTCGGCGTCAACCGTACCTTCATTCGCGGCATCGGCCTGACCAGCATCGATCTGGGTGCCGATGGTGCCGTCGCGTTCCTTCAGAACGGCGCGATGATCAGCCGCCCGGCAGCGCAGCTCAGCGGCTTTTATGACGTCCAGCAGATCGAGGTGCTGCGCGGACCGCAGGGAACGACTTATGGTCGCGGTGCCACCGGCGGCGTCATCAACATCGTCACCGGACGGCCCACCGCCGAATGGGGCGGCTTTGCCCGCGCCACCTATGGCAACTATGATGCCCTCACGGTCGAGGGCGCCCTGGGTGGCCCGATTGCGGGCGACACGCTGATGGCGCGCGTCGCGGGCAAATATGAAAAGCGCGATGGCTTTGGCACCAACCTGTTCACCGGCAATCCTGTCGATGACCGCGACGCCTATGCCATTCGCGGTTCGCTGCTCGCCAAGTTCTCGCCGGACCTTGAGCTGCTGATCGTCGCCGATCATTTCAAGGAAGACGACAACAACTACGCATTCCACTATTTCGGCCCCACGGTCGCCCCCGAGGCGGTGCTGGCATCGAAGCTGCTGGGCGGGCGGACGATCTTCGACTTCTATGCAGCGCGCGGCGAAACGCCGAACCTGCGCAACATCTATTCGAACGAAGACGCGATCAACAAGCGCGACGGGTCAAGCATCCAGGGTGTCCTGACCTGGAATTCGGGCGATTTCTCGCTCGTCTCCACCACGGCGTACCGCGAGTTCGAGCGCTTCAACCGCAATGACCTCGATATCAGCGACATCAATGCCTTCGGTCAGAACAACTATACCGAAGACAGCAAGTCGTTCAGCCAGGAAGTGAACTTCACCTACAAGGCAAACAACCTGACGCTGCTGGGCGGTGCGACCTATTTCGAGGAGAAGCTGTTCGGCGAAGTGCGCGTGCCCACAGTGAACCTCGCCCGTTTTTTCAACATCGCGCTGGGCACCAACCTGCCCGGCAACCTGTTCGACAACGGCTTCTACCTGCAGCGCGGCACGGTGAAGACCAAGGCGGCGGGCGCCTATCTCGAGGCAGCGCTCGAGATCCTGCCCGATCTGACGATCACGGCAGGCGCGCGGTACAACTGGGAAGAGCGCGCAGGCGTGGGACGGTTCACGTTCGATGCGCAGGGGCTCGACATCCCCACCGACAAGACCGGCAGCTGGAACGCGATCACGCCCAAGTTCGCGATCGAATACCGCACGCCCGGCGGCACGTTGTTCTACGGCAAGGCCACGCGCGGCTTCAAATCGGGCGTGGTCAACATCGGCAGCGCCAATGCGGTGATCGATCCTGAATATGTATGGAGCTATGAGGCCGGTTTCCGCGGCGAAACTGCAGACCGGACGTTCGGCTTTGCCGGCGCGGCCTTCTATTACGATTATACCAACCTGCAGGTGGGCTTCGTCAACGCCAACAGCATCGTGGAAACGATCAATGCTGCAGCGGCGCGCAACTATGGCGTCGAGCTTGAGGCGACCATCCGCCCCGCGCAGAACACCACGGTGCGCATTTACGGCACCTATCTGAACGCGAAATACCAGGATTTCTGCAACGGCTATTACGCGGCTGGCAACGCGGCTCGCCCTCAATATCCCACCTGCTCCACTGATCCGGGCCTGGTCGACCTGTCGGGCAACCGGCTGTCCAACGCCCCCAAGTACACGGTCGCGGCCTTCGTCGACCAGCGCTTCGAACTGGGCGATTCCGGGTTCCTCGATCTGGCCGCCGACATCAATCTGCAGGACGAGGTGTTCTTCACCGAGTTCAACAACAACGATGCGCGGCAGGAAGCCTTCGCTCTGGTCAACGCCAGCGTCACCTATCGTTCGCCCGACGAACGCTGGTCGCTGGCCTTGTGGGGCAAGAACCTGACCGACAAATTCGCGCTGGCCAACACGATCATCGCTGCGCCGCTTTACAGCTTCGTGTCGGTGGGATCGCTGCGGCCCCCGCGCACCTATGGCATCACGCTCGGCGCCGAATTCTGATCGGGAGGATGCCATTGTGGACGCAGCCTTCACCATCGGTAGCCACAAGGTCTACCGGCTAGAGGAATGGCAGGGCGGGTTCAGCCCGCCCGAGGCCCTGTTTGCAGAGTATGAAGAGGCCGCCTTCCGCGAGCAGGCGGCCGGCTTCGAGCCTGCATTCCTGCGCGATGGGCTGATCTACGGCTATCTTCAAAGCTGGCTGATCGACACCGGCAGCGAGCGGATCATCGTCGATACTGGGGCGGGCAATGACAAGGACCGCCCCGGCATCCCGATCTTCGGGCAGCTGGCTACGCCGTTTCTCGAGGGGCTGAAGGCCGCAGGTTTCGAACCCGGCGACATCGACAAGGTCTTCTGCACGCACCTTCACATCGACCATGTCGGGTGGAACACGCAGTTGCGCGACGGCAGCTGGCAGCCGACCTTTCCCAACGCGCGCTACTATTTCCCCCGGGTGGACGAAGCGGCGTGGAACCCGGCCAAGGCGCAGTACGCGACGCTGGCAGGGGCCGGCGTCAACGCCAACGTCTTCGAAGACAGCGTGCAGCCGGTCATCGACGCCGGCCTTGCCGAACTGATCGATGATGGCGCATTGATCGCTCCAGGCATGACCGCCTGGGCCTCCCCTGGCCACACCCCTGGCCATATGGTGCTGGAGGTGGAAGCCGGTGGCGAGGCGGCTCTGTTCACCGGCGACATCCTGCATCACCCGATGCAGCTGGTCCGCCCCGACTGGAACAGCGTCTATTGCGAAGACCGCCATGCAGCAGCCAGCACGCGACGGCGCGTTCTGGAACGCGCCAGCGATACAGGCGCGCGCATCGTGCCTGCCCATTTCGGCGCGCCGCATTCGGTATTTGTCGATCGCGGCGCCGACGGGACATTCGTGCCGCGCACCCTTCGATAACCAGGAGAAACCTTGTGACACACGACCCTGTTCCGCGTTTCTCTCCCGATGATGCAGCATTGAAGGCGAATCCATACCCCGCTTTCGGTCGGCTGCGCGAAGACGATCCGATGCATTGGGCAGAGCATGGCTATTGGGTTGTCAGCCGCCACGAGGACGTTCGCGGCGTCCTGATGAACCGCGATGACTTCGGCCAGGGCGATTTCGTCGAGAATATCCGGCTGTTCTATGGCCCGGACTTCGATGTGATGGGGCAACGGGGCTACAAATGGCTGTCCGAGGTGTTCCTGATGCAGGACCCGCCGCACCACACGCGGGTGCGCGGGCTGGTGACCGGCGCGCTCACCGCCAGGCGCGTCCGAACGATGGAACCGCGCATTCGCGAAATCACCGACCGGCTGATCGACAGCTTCGCCGCCGACGGGCAGGCCGACCTGATCGCGCGCTTCGCCTATGAACTGCCCGTGCGGGTGATGTGCGACATGCTGGGAATCGATCCGGAGGACGAGCGGCTGCCGGCGGTCATCAACGCCATAGCGCAGAGCTTCATCGTGTTCGAAGCGCGCGCGCTGACGGCAGATGAGCTTGCGACGGCCAACACGCAGATCGCGGTGCTCCAGCGGTTCTTCGAAAGCCTGTTCGACGAGCGCAAGGCGGCGCCGCAGGATGATCTGGCAACGGCGCTGGTGCAGGCCGGGGGCAAGGAGGACGCGCTATCGCACGATGAGCTGGTGACCGTGGCGATCGGCCTGTTTGGCGCGGGTTTCGAAACGACCGCGCACATGATCGGCAACGGCCTGCTGACGTTCAGCCGGTTTCCCGATCAGTGGCAGCTCCTTCTCAGCGATCCGGTCGCGCTGTCAGCCGGAACGGTCGATGAAATTCTGCGCTACGAAAGCTCGCTGATCGCGACCTATCGCACCGCATTGCGCGCCACCGAGGTGCACGGACAGGCTGTCGCCAGGGGTGAAAAGGTGCTGACGCTGATCGGTGCGGGCAATCGTGATCCGCGCGTGTTCGGCAACCCGGACAGCTTCGACATAGGCCGCGAAAATGCCGCCAAGCATCTGAGCTTCGGCGGCGGAATTCATTTTTGTGTCGGCGCAGAACTGGCGCGGCTGGAAGGGCGGATCGCATTCGAGCGGCTGGCGACACGGCTGCCGGGGTTGCGCGTCGATACCCGCGCGCCGGCCTGGCGCGACGGCTTCCTGTTCCGGGGACTGGGCACGCTTCCCGCCCATTGGTAACCTATCAGGGAAGCACGACGACCTTGCCGATGCGATCGCCCGCTGCCAGCGCACGAAACGCTGCGGGCGCATCGGCGAGGGCAAACGTCTGGGCAATCACCGGCCTGATCTGCTGGCGGCTGGCCATGCGAAAGATGACGCCCAGTATCTCGCGCACCCGCTCGGGATCGCTTTCGCCCAGATAGCGCGCATCGACCCCCGCCAGCTCGCCTGACTTCAGCAGCGGCAGGTTGGTCGGAAGTTTTGCGATGCCCTCCCCGGACGCAAAGCCGACCACCAGATGGCGACCATGCTTGGCGAGCGATCGAAAGCAGGGCTCGAGCAGCGAACCGCCCACAGGATCGAAGACTCGGTCGACACCGCCGGGGAAACGCGCCTTCAGCGCCGCACGCCAATCCGGGTTGCGGTAGTCCAGCACCATATCAGCCCCCAGCCTGGCAACATGGCGCAGTTTGGCCTCGCCCGAGGCCAGCGCGATGACACTGCCGCCACTGGCATGGGCCAGCTGGACCGCTGCCGACCCGACACCGCCCGAAGCACCGGTCACCAGCAGCGTGTAGTGCGCCTGAAACTGACCGCGATCGAACAGGCCATAATAGGCTGTCAGGAAATCGAGGATCAGGGCCGAGGCCTCAGGCGACGGCAGGTCATCGGGGACTGCAACGCTGTTGGCCGCCTTGACGATCGCCCGTTCGGCCAATCCGCCGCCGAACTGCCAGCTGGCGATGCGCTGACCCGGCAGGAAGCCGGTGACGCCCGCCCCCAGCGCCACGATCCGCCCGACGATCTCGCCGCCCGGAACGAACGGCACCGCAGGCTGAACCTGATACAGGCCGCGCATCACCAGGGCATCGACAAAGCCCAGCGCCGTCGCCTCGACGCGCAGAAGCATTTCCCCTGCGCCCGGGGTGCCGACGGCGCGCTCTTCGACAGCAAAGGCCTCGACTTCGCCCAGGCGATGCCCCTGAAAGGCTTTCATCGTGCCCGTGCTGCCGGCCATTCAGCCAGCGTCCGCCAATGCGGGGCTAGCGCCTTGTGTCTTGCCGAACTCCAGGTCGTCCACGTTCGGCGTCCGCGTCATCCGCCAGAAGGCATCGTTGCGCCAGGGCGTGATCGCGACCACGCGGCCCTTGGCATTGCGGTACCAGTTTTCCGTGCCCGGATGCGTCCAGACAAGCCTTTCGTGCGCCTCGTCGATCTGGCGGCGGTAATCCTGATACACCTCATCCTTCACTTCGACGGTGTCCGCCCCTTCCCTCGCGCTGGCAAGAACGACTTCGCCGGCGAAGTGCATCTGGTTTTCGATGTTGCGGATCATGCTGCCGCCATGGCCTGACCCAACATTGGGTCCGAGCAGGATGAACATGTTGGGAAAGCCGGGAACCAGCGTCCCCAGATAGGCTGCCGCGTCATCCTCGCCCCACAGGTCGCGCAACACCTGCCCGCCCTTTCCGACGACGTCGTACGACCCCAGCACCCGCGTCGTCTGGAACCCGGTCGCCAGGATGATCACATCTGCCTCGATCTCGATGCCCGATGACGAGAACAGGCGGCTGCCTTCGACCTTGGCCAGATGCTCGGGGATCAGCCGCGTGTTCGGCTTGCGCAGCATGCGGTACCAGCCATTGTCCAGCAGCATGCGCTTGGCAAACGGCGGGTAGTCGGGGAGCACCGCCTCGATGAGTTCGGGGCGATCCGCCAGCTGCTCCTCGACATAGCGCGTGAAATGGCGGCGATGGCCGTCGTTGATTTCATTGACCGCGCGCTCGGGGTGCGGCCATTGCGGGTCGCGGCGCAAGGTGCCGTGGACCCGGTCGTTGAAGGTCCAGGACAGGCGCTGTTCCAGCCACATGCGATACAGCGGCACAGCCTGCATCAGATAGCGCACGCCTGCGGGTACATCCTTGCGAAACTGCGGGAACGGCGCGGCCCATTGCTTGGAGCGCGCAAAGACGGTGAGCGCGGCGGCCTCGTCTGCCACCGCTGGCGCAACCTGCATTCCCGACGCCCCATTGCCGATCACCGCGATGCGCTTGCCGGCCAAGTCGATGTCCTTGGGCCAGCGGCTGGTGTGGATGACCTCGCCGGTAAAGGATTCCAGCCCCGCGATCCTGGGATATTGCGGGATGTTGAGGATGCCGACGGCGCTGAACAGGTAATCGGCGCGGTGTGTCGCGATCGATCCATCGGGCTTCGATACGGTGACCTCCCACTGATCGGCCCCTTCGATCCAGCGTGCGGCTTCGACCTTCGAGCTGAACTGCGTGCGCGCTGCCAGTCCGTACTCGCGGGCGGTGTCGAGCAGATAGCCTTCGATCTCGTCGCGCAGCGGAAAATATTTCGACCAGTCGTTGGGACGGCAGGAGAAGGTATAGGTTAGCGAAGGGGTATCGACACCGCAGCCGGGGTAGCGGTTTTCAAACCACGTGCCGCCGAAATCCTCGTTCTTTTCGAAGATGACATGGTCGATACCGAGCCGCTGAAGCTCGATGCCTGCGCAAATTCCGGAAATGCCCGCGCCGATCACGATCGCCGATTTGCTCTTGAGCATCGGCGGCGCATCGCGTTGCACCGGCGGCTTCGTCATGCCGGCAGCGATGATGTCGCCATATTCCTCAGGGACATGCTCGGTCATCGCGACGCTCAGCATCTTCGCCAGCTGCGCATTGTCCGGCTGGGGCAGTGCCAGCGGCTTGCCGTTCAGCCACGCCTTGATGGCCTCAAGCGCATGGTGGCGGACCTGCTGCTGAGTTTCCTCATCCAGCTGGCCGCTGTCATTGTCATCGAGGCCCGGCGCGCGCTTCGGCACGAACGGCTCCTCGAGCCACCGCGCTTCGCCGGTCATCTGGTGCAGCAGCATCAGCAGCGACGGGATATTGCCGTGCTCGACCCCTGACTCCAGAAGTGGCCAGTCGATCTGATTGGGAGAAATCGGCCGGTCAGGCAATGCATGTGTCATGTCGAAAAATATCCTGGAACAATCGAAATTGCGGCAAGGCGACCATCTGGCCCGGCTGACCGGGCCAGATGCGCAGAAAGGTTGAAACTGGCCGACGCAGCGGGGCCGATCATGGTGTAAACGCTTCCCGGCGAACCCGCAGACCAGCCGCTTCGCGATCCCATGTGTCGCTGGTCACGCCCTGCTTGCGCAGATCGGTCTTCAGCACCTTGGCAGACGGGGTCTTGGGCAGCTCGTCGAGCACGCGGAAATAGCGCGGCACCATGAAATACGGCATCGTCTCGATCAGAAACTCAGCCAATACCCGGCAGTCGATCGACCGGCCCGGAACGGGTGCGACCACCACCATGACCTCGTCCTCCGAATATTCGCTCGGCACCGCAATCGCCGCCGCCTCGCGCACATCGGGGTGACGGCAGACCTCCGCTTCGACCTCGAATGACGAGATATTCTCACCGCGGCGGCGGATCGCGTCCTTCACCCGGTCGACGAAATAGAAATAGCCTTCGTCATCGCGGCGGAACGCATCGCCGGTGTGGAACCAGCCGTTGCGCCAGGCTTCGGCGGTGGCTTCTGGGTTGGCGTTATAGCCGCTGTTCATCGCCCAGGGCCGGTCGGTGCGCACCAGCATCTCGCCGATCTCTCCAACCGCCACTTCGCAATCGTTGCGATCGACCAGCCTGACCTCGACGCCGGGACGCACCTTGCCGCAGGTTCCGATCTTGACCGGATTGGCCTCCGAAACGACGGGCGACGACACCTCGGTCATGTTGAAGATCGTGTAGATGTCGATCCCGAAACGTTCGTTGAACGCCGCCGCATCACCGGTCAGCGGCACCATGAACGCCTTCCTGACGCAATGGTCGCGATCCTGCGGCGAAGGCTGCGCCTTGAGCAGGAATGTCGCCATCACGCCAAGCAGAAACACGACCGTCGCACCGGTACGCTTGGCCACCGACCAGAACTCGTCGGTCGAGAAATTGTCGATCAGCGCCACCGAAGCCCCGCGCGCCAGCATGACGAACGGAGGCCCCATGCCACCGATGTGGAAGATCGGCGCGACGCACATGTAGCGGTCGTCCTCTCCCACCATCGGCCAGCTTTCCGGCCCGGCGTTGGAGAACATGTGGAGGTACGAGGACAGCACGCCCTTCGACGGACCCGTCGTGCCCGAGGTGTAGATGATCGACTGGATGTCCCACGGCTCGATCGCGCGCTCCAGCGGCAGGTCGTCGGCGGGGTCGCCTTCGACGTCGTCGAACCGAACCGAGGGCAGCGGTGCGTTCTCGACCGGGTTGCTGGTGGTGATGACCAACTGCTCGAGCTGGCCAAGCTCGACGCCATTCAGGCGCGCGACAAGGTCGGGATGCACCAGCAGCAGCCGCGCTGCCGAGTTGACCAGCACATGTTCCAGCAGCGCGCCCCTGTAGGCGGTGTTGAACGGCACGAACACGGCCCCCAGATAGTTGATCGCATAAAACGCGATCAGCGCGTCCGGTCCGTTCGGCAACCATACGGCCACCCGGTCACCCTGCCGCACACCCAGCTGGCGCAGTCCGGCGGCCTTGGCGCGAACGCGGGCGTGCACGTCTGCGAAGCTCCACTCGGTGCCATCGGCAAAGACGACATGCGCCTTGGACGATCGCTCGTCCGCCCAGCGGTCGAGCAGATAGCGCAGCACGCATTCGTCGCGGTTGGGAATGCGGGGATCCAGAAAGTCCCGCGATCTTTCAGCATTCGGCATGATGCTTCCTTGTGCTTGGGGCGATGTGGCCACGGATGAGCGCGCCGTCACGCCGCGCGACGCAGGATTTCGAGAATGTCGGCTGCTGAAGTCACCGGGCGCGGGTTGGTGCGGCCCCAGATGTCGAGCAGCGTGTATTCGGCGACCTGCTGGAAGCGCGATTCATCCACGCCCACTTCGCTGAGCCGACGCGGCATGCCCAAGCCTGCGATGAAGCTGTCGAGTGCGGCAGAGGCGCTTTCGTGCGCGCCGCCCAGCGCCGCCAGAGTCCGCACCTGCCGGCTGGCATCGTGCTCGGCATTCCACGCCAGGACATAGGGCGACATCACGCATGACGTATAGCCATGCGGAACATCGCAGGTCCCGCCCAGAATGTGGCCGATGGCGTGGCTGGCCCCCATTGGCACCCCGCCGATGATGCTGATCATCGATTGCCAGGCGCCGATCTGGCATTTCAGGCGGCCTTCCATGTCATTGGGATCCGCCTTCACGCGAGGCAGGCCTTCGACCAGCAGCCGCAGCGCGCTTTCGGCCAGACCATCGGCAAAATCGTTCGACTGATAGGAAGACAGAGTCTCGACCGCATGATCGACCGAACGCACCCCGGTCGACAGCCACAGCCATTCGGGCGTGTGCCGGGTGATTGCGGGGTCCAATATCACCATGACCGGCGCCATCTTGGCGTGTTCGTAGCCCTGCTTGTGCTGCGTAACCTCGTCGGTCGCACCTGACAGCGCATTGAACTCTCCGCCCGACAACGTGGTCGGCACGCAAATGACCGGAATGTCGGGGCCAACGGTGACGGGGTTCACGACCTCGCCCGCATCGGTGACATAGGTGCGCAGCGGTTCGAAGGCTTCGACGCTGCGGACATCGTGCTTGATCAGCAGCGCGACAATCTTGGCGGCATCGGTCGCAGACCCTCCGCCCACCGACACGATCAGGTCCGCACCCGCATCACGCGCAGCATCGGTGGCCTTGAGCACATCGGCGCGCGGTGCGTGCGGAGCAATTCCGCTGAAGGTGCCTGCATGGCTGGATCCCAGCCGGGCCTCGATCCTGGTGATTTCATCAGTGTTTTCCCGCAGGCTCGCAGAGACCAGCAGAAACACCTTGCTGCAACCCATCTTGGCTGCCTGATCGGCGAGCGCTTCTGCCGTCGGAACGCCCATGGTCACGCGCTCGGTGCGGGTGAAGCGAAGTTCGCTCGGGGTAATTTCAGCCATCATCCAGTCTCCTCTTGCGGCCCGGTCTGTGCCGGCCTCGTGAATCAGATAGTGACAGGACAAGCAGATACTGGCTAGTATATTTTTCAACTGATGAGAATATTCTCTGCTGCCCGGCAGCAGGTCATGGGGAGCAAAGTCGTTATGAATGCACCGGTCAATGGCGCGCTGCCGCCTGCCGCGAACATCCGGATCCTCGAGTTTTCCGGTCTGGGCCCTACCCCGTTCGGGGCGATGCTGCTCGCCGATCTTGGCGCCGATGTGCTGCGGATCGAGCGTTTTGGCGCCGCGCGGCCCCTGGGCGGTGACGAGCAATACGACTTTCTCTACCGCAGCCGCCCCTCCGTCGCGATCGATCTGAAATCGCCAGCCGGGCTCGCGCTGGTCCGCGATCTGGCGATGCAGGCCGATGTGGTAATCGAAGGCTACAGGCCTGGCGCCATGGAACGGCTGGGCCTGGGGCCAGAGATCCTGTGCGATGCCAACCCCCGGCTGATTTACGCGCGGATGAGCGGCTGGGGCCAGACCGGTCCGCTCGCCGGACGCGCGGGGCATGATATCAACTACCTGGCCATGACAGGCGCGCTGTACCCGATGGGGCCCGCCGATGGCCCGCCGCTGCCGCCTGTGAACCTGGTGGGCAATTTTGGTGGTGGGGGTACCTTCCTGGCCATGGGGGTGCTCGCCGCGCTGCTGGAGCGGCAGCGATCGGGCAAGGGCCAGGTTCTGGATGTTGCGATGGTGGACGGAGTTTCGGTGCTGCTGACCCAGATGGCAGGCTGGATGCAGATGGGTTTGTGGAACAGGGGCCGCGGCGGCAATCTGCTGGATGGCAGCGCCTATTTCTACCGCTGCTATGAGACTGCCGATGGTCGGCACATGGCGGTGGGTGCGCTCGAGCGCGAATTTCACGATGCGTTCCTCGCGGGGCTCGGGCTCGATCCCCAGCACTTTGGCGATTATCTCAACCCCGCCGTATGGCCCGACCGCGCGCAGCAGGTGACGCAAATCTTCCTGTCGAGCACGCAGGCCGAGTGGCGCGCGATCTTCGATCATCTCGATGCCTGCGTTTCTCCCGTGCTGACCTTTCATGAGGCCGCCGGTGATCCGGCGAACCGTGACCGGCATGTCCATGCGCATGAGGGTCCATCGCTGCAACCGGCACCGGCGCCGCGTTTTGACCGGTCACCTGGCCGGTCACCCGATGCTGTCGTATCGAGAGGCGATCCGGCGGATAGCCTGGCAGGCTGGTCAGTCAGCGCCGAGCAGGTTCAGCAGCTCCAGCAGACGAGGGTGTTGCAGTAGCAGGCGACAGCGCGCAGGAACCAACCCGCCCCGGCAAGCGCGGGCAGATCAGCCATCCGGCTATCATCGGGGATGCCGGTCGCTCCTTGACCGGTAGCATGCCCGATACGAAGTGCGCCGCACTGCCTGGGCAATGCGGCGCACAAAGAGATCGGGTGATGGCCGGCTAGCTTCATTCGACCACCACCCGAATGATGAGTTCACGGTCGCATAGAACTCAGCATCTGGTGGCTCGGCGTCCCCTTTTTCCCTTCGGGCGTGGCTGACGCAGGTGTGGTGATCAGGGCCGGACGCGGCAGGAACCTCGGTGCGGCAGACGCGCGGACGATCATGACCATACTCCCCCAGCGGGCCGGACATTCCGGGTCGGGCCAGCTCATGCGGGGGTTGATGGGGCATCGCCGACCGCGCCGATACACCATGCGTCATGCTACCATATCATGGGATATCGCTGATGCGTTGGTGCGCCGGTCCGGCACGCCATCGATCCGCTGGCCCCAGCCTCATCCAGCGCCAGCACAGCCCCCTAGGTCCGCAGAGCAAAGCGCGCTAAGCTGGCCTTGAGGGTGCCACTAGCGGCGCCTTTTGCGTCGAAAGGGACAAGCCATGCGCGCTGCGTTCATTGCACTTGCCGTACTCGTTGCTCATCCAGCCTGGGCGCAGGCGTTGCCCAAGCCGGTGCCATCGGCAGGCACGCCCCAGGACATTCCGGGGGCGGTGGAGAAACCGAACCCCGCACTGAAATACCGCATCCTGTATGATGTGTCCGAACCGAACCGCGACAAGGCGCAGCCCCATCAGACCTTCCGGCGCGCAGCGAGCCTGATGAACAGCATGGCCGCGCATGGCGTGAAGCCCGCCGCAGGCGACATCGCCATCGTCGTGCACGGCGCGCCAGACAGAAACCTGCTGACCGATGCCGCGCACATGAAGCGTCATGGCACGCCCAACCCGAGCCGCCAGCTGGTGGAAGAACTGGCAGCGGCGGGCGTTTCGATCCGGCTGTGCGGCCAATCGTATCTGGCGAGGGGCTATGACCGCAATGACCTGCTGCCAGAGGTCCAGCTGGACCTGATGGCAATGGTGACGATCGCCAACCTGATGGCCCAAGGCTATGGTGTCGTGCGCGACGATTGACCGGCGCAGGCGGTTCGCCATCGGCTGGCGCCCTCAGGCCACCGCGTCGGCGACAACCATGACGGCCGCATGCCGCGCGCCCTGGTACGACCGCACGGCCGTGTGCTGAAAATTGACAGGCGGACCGCAGCCTATCTCCACGAAAAAGGGTGACCGCATGATGCGGCCACCCTTTCAGGCAGAAACGCTGCTGCGCGCTCCAGACACCGATGCGATCAGGCATCGGCAGCGCATAGAATCAGGAATACAGCTTCTTGCTGGCTTGCTTCTTGTCACGGCGCTTCTTGAGCAGATAACCGCCCGCGCCAATGGCCAGCATCGACGGCAGGCTCATGCGAGACACGATGAACGGGATCGCCGTTGCCGCGATTGCGCCAGTGGTGGCACCGGCAGCGCTGTCAGCCTTGGGCGACTTGCCTGCGAGCTTTGCGCCCACGACTGCACCGATAATGTTCTTGATCATTCGATTTCTCCTTCATTGCGCTTTACCGCGCACGAGCGATATGGTTCCCGATCCGTCCACCGGCGGATGCGGCCAAAACGCTGCAATGACATCGGCCATCCAGCGCTGCTCGCAAGCTTGCGCGAGGGCCGTCGTTATGGTGTGGTCCGATCCATGAAGTCACCGTGCAACCAGACCTGCAGGATCCATCACCGCACGGGCTATTGCGAAGGCTGTGGGCGCGATCTGGACGAAATCCAGGAATGGCCGACGGCATCGGTCGGCAGACGGCAGCAGATTCTGTCGGCCCTGCCCTCGCGAATGGCCGAAATGGCCGAGGCCGTCGATAGCCAGGCCTGCCAGGCTGCGGCCCGGTCCAGAGAGCCGTCCAAAGCCCTGCCCTAAGGCAGAACCTCGAACGTCAGCCCGGCATGGGCCTGCAGCCGTTCGATTAGCCGATCGCCAAGGATCGTGGCAGGCGTCCAGAAACCACCCGGCACATCGTCGGGGACGTCCAGGGCCAGGCACGCTGCGGCCTGAGACAGCATCTTGGCGGTTGATCCATAGCCCGGATCACGATCACCGGTGACCCGGCACCTGATCGTATCTCCGCTGGGCGTCACTCCGATGAACATCAACTCGAACCCGCCTTCGATCTGCGCCTTTTCGCTTGGCCCTTCGCCGGGCTTTGGCAGCACGGCTGTTTCGAGCAGCCAGCGGACCGGCGGCAGCGCCAGCCCGACCATCAGCGCGTTCACCCCCCATGTCGCCGCTCGCGCCATGGCCTTGCTGCGGGCAATGGTGGCCTCTTCATAGCGGAAGCGCAGACCATAGCTGTTGCCGCTCATCGCGTTCGACCGATGCACGACCCGCGTGTTGATTGCGGCCATGATGAACGGCGCGATCCAGCCACCCGAGGCGGTGTCATGTTCGATCTTCACATCGCGTTGCGGGACCGTGAAGCGATGCCCCGGCGGGCAGAGGCTGTAGGGGTCCTTCAGCTCGCGGCGCAGATCGGCATCGCCGACCGCTTCCTTGACCATGTTGACCATGCTGGCGATGGTGCCCCCCGACGCACCGCCCTTGATACTGACGACACGCATTGCGACCTCTTCACACGGCTGGCCGTACAACGCCCGCGCGCGCTGCTGCAGGAAATGCACTCCCAGATCAGACGGGATCGAATCAAAGCCGCAACAATGCACGATGCGTGCACCGCTCTTGATCGCGTCTGCTTCATGGCGTGCCTGCATCTTGCGGATCCATTGGGGCTCGCCGGTCAGGTCGCAATAGTGCGTTCCGGTGGTGGCGCAGACCTGCACCAGCAGATCACCGTAGAGCGCATAGGGGCCGACCGTGGACATCACGACCTTTGTCCGGGCGCACATCTGCTCCAACGCGTCTTCGTCGGCGGCGTCGGCCACGATCAGCTCGATACCCGTCAGCCCGATCGTGTCGCGGACGCTCTGCAGCTTGCTCAGCGACCGGCCCGCGATCGCCCATCGGACCGACCCGTCCGCAAACTGCTGATGCATGTAGCGGGTGATGATCTGACCGACGAAACTGGTCGCGCCGTAGACGATGATATCGAAGCGTGTGTCGGTCATTCGGGTTCCCATGCGTCAGTGTTTGGGCGATGTCGGCAGCTCAGCATGCCGCCTTCTCCTCCTGCTGCCGACCCAAGCGGATCCGCTGGCGCAACTGTCTGGGATAAACCGCCAGCATCGGCAAGGCCTAAGCAGCCGCCTGCGCAGTGCACCTTGCGAGGCGAGCGGCCATCGGACCGGGGACCTGGGGCCTTTAGCTCAGCTTCAGTTGCTCGAGGCGTTTGCGCGCAGTTGCTCAAGGTCCGCCCGGTCGATGCACAGCCGGACGCCCAGCCTGCCAGTGCCCGCCAGAACCGGCGTTTTGTACACCATCAGCTCGACGCCGGAAATTTCGCCATATTGCGCGCAGGCCCGGACGATCCTGGTCATCAGCCATTCCTGCGTCTCGTAATGACCATCGCGCGCGAGAGCGACGATCTCACCCACCAGGGGATCATAGTCGAACACGAGCGCCATATCGTCTTTCGCGATGAGCACCGCAGACGGATCGATGGCGAGGGTGAGATCAAGATAATGGGCGTCAGGGACGACATCACCCTGAGCATAAGTGCCCAGGTCCACGGGCAGTTCCAGCCCGGTCAGCTCTACGGTGCTTAGCATGGTGATCGGCAATCTCGTTGTTTCAGGGTCAGATCAACGTCGCCAGCCTGACGATCACGATGCCGGCACCGGCGATGTGCGCGAGCGTGATCGCCACGGACAGGCTGTGGAGCGCCTTGAAGCGCCCGGATGCCCCTGCATCGGTGGCGGCGTTGACGGCGGGCATGATCACCTGCCGGGCGACAAATGTGGTGAGCGCAATCGCACCAAGAACCAGCGCGCTGCTGCGATCCCCGGACGCAGCGAACACGGCCGCAGCGGCGGATACCGTCAGCACGAACAGGTAGAAATGGGGAAAGGCCCGGCGGATGAGCGGCCCGGCGGTTTCGGCGGGCAGCGCGGTGAACACGAACGCGGCGAACCCGAAGGCATAGAGGATGGTCCCTCCGAACAGCAGCGCCGTCAGCAGCAAGGCCAACACGATCATCGCCATTCCCCCTTGTTGATGGCGATGTCCATGCAGACAATGGCGCTGAACGGCCAAGCCCCGAACGTCGGTTCACCCCGCCGATTGATGCCCCGTGGCCCAGGCGCGATCAGGGGCCCGGACGCCAGGGTGTTGCGCGCCGTTGCAGTCATCGTCTTCCATCTCCGCCGTAGTGATCAGACCGCACAGGGCTTGTCCCTGCGCACCCATGGCCTTGCGATCGCACGCCGCGGGACGCAGCAATTACGGTCATGCACACATTGCGGATGCAGCCTGAGGTGGCCGACCTCAGTGCCAGCCACGATCGGGGGGGGGGGGGGGGAAACGACAGGTCCTGGG
>NZ_ANFZ01000025.1 GCF_000331245.1 Blastomonas sp. AAP53
TCGCCGGCGCGTGCGGCCTCGACCCCGGCATTCAGCGCCAGCAGGTTGGTCTGGAAAGCGATGCCGTCGATGACATCGATGATGTTGGTGATCTGACCCGAAGATTTCTGGATGGCGTCCATCGCCCCCACAGCGCGGCGCACGACGTCGCCTCCGGTGGTGGCGGCAGTGTGTGCTTCGCCGACCTGCTTGCCGACTTCGGACGCGTTCTGCGCGGTCTGCTGCACCATGGCGGTGACTTCGCGCATGGCAGCGGCGCTTTCTTCCAGGCTGGCCGCCTGCTGCTCGGTGCGCTGCGCCAGGTCGCCCGATGCCGAGCGGATTTCCGATGCGCCGGTCAGCACGTTATTGGCCGCCGACGACGTCTGCGACAGCAGCTGATGCAGCTGGGCCATGGTGTCGTTGAAGTTGTGGCGCAGCGAGTCGAAGCCGGCACCAAAGGCAGTGTTGATCGAATAGCCAAGGTTGCCGCTCTTCATGTGCTGCAGACCGGTGGTCAGTTCGTCCACCACTTGCCGCAAGGCCTCGTCGGTATTGGTGCGCTCGGCCGCGTTGTCCTTGAACGCCAGCATTGCCTTGGTCATCCGGCCTACGCAGTCGCCATGGTTGGTAAACGCGATCGGGCTTTTCAGGTCGCCGGCAGCCAGCCCTTCCATGCGTTCAACGGTGGCGACATAAGGATCGCAGACGGCCTTCTTGGCGTACAGCATGAACCCGGCAACCGCTGCCATGATACCCAGCTCTACTGCCAGTTCGGCGAAAGTGGCGCCCTTGCCGCCGGTCAGGCCCACCAGGCTCGTGATGACAGGGATAGCCGTCAGGGCGAGCAGCACGATCAGAATTGCGTCGAACTTCTTGCGAACCGGATACTGAGTGTAGAAGTTGGTGATCATGGTGCCCCCTTGTGGCTGGAAACGTCCAACCGGCACGCTTGGCCTAAATTAGAATCGATAATCGAAGGTTAACGGCCATTAGGGGAAAGGCCTGCGCGACCGGATATTTGCTGCGTCCTGCCGGTTGAAGTAACACGCTTCCAAGGGTGGCCCGGTGGTCGCTTCCCGGCAGCATAACGCCGGGAAACGCCGGGTCTTGCCGTGATTAAATTGTGTTTTTCAATGATTTGGTTCTTGTCTGCAGTACCAGCTCAGGCTGGTCGCAGCATCACCGTCCATCCCCCGACCGGTGCAATGGTTAATGCGCACACGCGCCTGGCGTCCGAACGGTGGCTCGGACAGATTTTTTTTGTGCGCCGCGACCCTCGATTGCCAGGGTCGCGGGCAGGTTGAAATGCTTGCCGACATTCGGCCAGAACTGTGGTCGCGGCTGATTTTTGGCGGATCAGAATTCGGACCAGTCGTCCTGTGACTCTTCGGCCTTCAGCGCAAGGTTGCCGGACACCATCGGCGCGCGAGCAGGCGGGGCGCGGCGTGCTGTGCGCATGGGGGCAGGCGCTGCCTTGGCGCCTTGTCCCTGACCTGTACTGAACCGCTGGACGACGGCAGACAGGTCGGTTGCTTCTTCGGCCAGGCTGCGCGCGGCAGCGTTCGATTCCTCGACCATCGCGGCGTTCTGCTGCGTCATCTTGTCCATGTCGCCCACGGCCAGATTGACCTGCTGCAAGCGAAGCGCCTGGGTCTGGGTCGAGCTGGAGATCTCGGTAATCCGGGCATTGATCGCAGCGACGCGATCGCTGATCTGCAGCAGCACCGATCCGGTCTCGTCGACGAGCGCCACGCCATCGGAAACGCCTGCATTCGATGCGGTGATCAGTTCCTTGATGTCCTTGGCGGCATCGGCAGACCGTTGGGCAAGCGCACGCACCTCGTTGGCGACGACGGCAAAGCCCTTGCCCGCATCGCCTGCACGCGCGGCCTCGACCCCGGCGTTCAGCGCGAGCAGGTTGGTCTGGAAGGCGATGCCATCGATGACATCGATGATGCTGGTGATCTGGCTGGAGGATTTCTGGATGGCCCCCATCGCACCCACGGCGCGGCGGACGACGTCGCCCCCGGTGGTGGCAGCGGCATGGGCTTCGCTCATCTGCTTGCCGACTTCGCCGGCGTTCCGGGCCGTTTCCTGCACCATGCTGGTCACTTCCTGCATGGCGGCGGCGCTTTCTTCCAGGCTGGCCGCCTGTTGTTCGGTGCGCTGCGCCAGATCGCTGGAGGCCGAGCGGATTTCCGATGCACCGGTGAGGACATTGCTGGCAGCCGACGCGACCTTGCTCATCAATTCGGCCAGTTCAGCCGTCGCATTGTTGTAGGCATGGCTGATGGCGTTGGCATTCGCATCCAGATTCGCGTCGATGTCGATCGTGTGGCTCAGATCGCCCTGCTGAAGCCGGTTCAGCGCGGTTGTGACGCCGCCAATCACGCTTTCCAGCGCAACATCCGCATTGGCGCGTGCAATCGCATTGTCCTTGAACACCAGCATCGCCTTGCTCATCCGGCCAACGCAGTCCTTGTTGTCCAGATAAGGCAGCGGGCTTGTCATGTCGCCTTGGGCCAGCCCCTCCATCCGCACCACGGTGCCGACATAGGGATCGCAGATCATCTTCTTGGCCGCCATCAGCAGCCCGGCAAGCGAAGCGGGGACGACGACCTCAAGGACGATTGCAGCGGCACCGCCACCCCATCCTGCAAGACTGACCAGCAGCGGCAGGCTGGCGATCGTGACCAGCACCCCGAGCATGATATCAAATTTCTGTCTGATCGGAGCGTGTAACGCAAAGTGAGAAATCATCATGCCCTCCTAGCCACGGCAGGCGCGTGCCCATGGCGAGAGACTATAATTCCCACTATAATTGAACGTTAATTTCGCAGGCTGCGGACGCCCTCCGGGCAGCCTTCCTCCCCCCATAGAAATGGGGGGGTATGGCGCGGTAGCGGGCCAGACCGCCCGCTTGGCATTGCGGGGATCGGGTGACAGTTGGTGAAAACAGGCAGAAAATCGCCAACATTATCGTTTCAGTTCAAGCTGTTATTTTTTCGCCAAGGTTGATGAGGCTGATTGAACCGCATTGTTAACGCCCTGGAGAATTTTCATAGCAAAAGGTTAACGTGCTGATCGAACGAGATGCTCATATTTTCGTTATTTTGTCCTGTGCGATGACAGAAAATACCGACCCGCAGCTTCAATGAGGTGCCCGGCATGTCGCTCCGGGCACCGAATCACCGGTCGGCAGCAGCTCCCTGAAGTCAGAATTCGGACCAATCTTCCTGCGTCGCTTCGACCTTCAGCGCGAGGTTGCCCGATACCATCGGCACGCGGGCGGGTGCCGCGCGGCGGGCAGGGGCGGCTGCTGCCGTATTTGCCTGGCCAGTGCTGAAGCGCTGGACGACGTTGGTGAGGTCGGTGGCCTCTTCGGCCAGGCTGCGTGCAGCGGCGTTCGATTCCTCGACCATCGCGGCGTTCTGCTGGGTCATCTTGTCCATCTCGCTGACGGCCATGTTGACCTGCTGCAGGCGCGCGGCCTGGGTCTGGGTGGAGGACGAGATTTCGGCGACGCGGACGTTGATTGCAGCAACACGGTCGCTGATCTGCACCAGCACCGATCCGGTCTCGTCGACCAGCGCCACGCCATC
>NZ_ANFZ01000026.1 GCF_000331245.1 Blastomonas sp. AAP53
TCGTTCGAGTTGCGGACTGCCTGGTTCAGACCGCGGACCTGCGAGGTCATGCGGGTAGCAATCGCGTTACCGGCAGCATCGTCCGATGCCGAGTTGATGCGCTTGCCGGTCGAGAGACGATCGATCGACTTGGACAGCATGCCCTGGGCCGAGGTCGATGCGTTTGCTGCTCGAAGGGCAGAAACGTTAGTTCCAATGACACTCATCTTTTGTTCCTTTCACTTCTTCCATGGGGTGGCCCGGGCAAAACCAAAGCGACCTCATCAGCGTTAACGGTGCCCCGGAAAGCGAATTAAGCGAAAGATTGACGCTTTCCGGAAAAAATGTCGGTTTCTTGACGCATATTGATGGGCTGCCGACATCTGCGCCGCGAGAAGCATCTCTTGCGCAGCACAGCAAAGGGGGAGAGCGACCGTTTGTGTCGCTCTCCCCCCGAAATCTCTTGAATGAAAGTCAGCCTTTAGGTGCGATCTTCATCGCGAAGAGCCAGAGCGGTCGAGGCCGCTCCAGTCCACCGGACCGATTAACGGATCAGGCTCAAGACGCCCTGCTGGCTCTGGTTCGCCTGGGCGAGCATCGCGGTCGATGCCTGGGCCAGGATCTGTGCCTTGGCAAGGTTGGTCGATTCTTCCGAGAAGTTGGCGTCCTGAATACGCGAACGCGCTTCCGAAAGGTTGGTCGAACGGTTGATCAGGCTGGAGACGGTCGCCTGCAGACGGTTCTGGCTGGCACCAAGGCCTGCCTGTGCGGTGGTGATCGTGTTCAGTGCGGTGTCCAGCGACGTGAGCGCGGCAGCTGCGCCAGTATCGGTGGCGATGGTGATGGCGTTGATCGCAAGGCCGGTCGATGTCACGTTGGCGAGCGCGATGTTCACGGTGTCAGAGGCATTGATGCCGGTCTGAATGGCCACCGGGCCTGCGGTGTTGAGCAGGGCCACGCCGTTGAAATTGGTCTTGCCGGCGACATCATCCACCTGCGCAAGCAGGGCGGTGACTTCCGTCTGCAGGTTGGCGCGGTCGCCTGAGCCCAGCGTGCCCGAAGCCGACTGGACGGCCAGTTCACGCATACGCTGCATCATGTTGACGATCTCGTTCATGCCGCCTTC
>NZ_ANFZ01000027.1 GCF_000331245.1 Blastomonas sp. AAP53
GGCAAAAGGCTTTAGCGCAACCCCCCCCCCCCCCCCCGCGCAGGCAGGGGCCCATCTCCTGCGGGTGCACAATGCGCACCGCAGGCTGAGCATGGTGAGGTCTGGTGATGGCCCCCTGCCTTCGCAGGGGACCGGTGAAGGATCGAGGTTCGTACGACGCGCGATGTCCATTTTGACCGACAAATGACTGTCAAACTTTATGGACACCTGCTAGCATCATGCCATGAACTGCGCTTTTCCCGATGGACCGCCCTATGCGCCATGAGCCGATCATCGTCGTCGGCGCAGGCGTCGGCGGGCTGAGCGCGGCGGCGTTGCTGGCAGCGGCTGGCGAGCCGGTGCTGGTGGTCGAGCGCCAGCCCACCCCCGGCGGCAAGCTGCGCGAGGTGATGGCGGCAGGCCGCCCGGTCGATGGCGGCCCCACGGTGTTCACCATGCGCTGGGTGTTCGATCGGCTGTTTGCCGATTGCGGCGGCGATCTGGAAGCCGCGATTCCGCTCACGCCTGCCAGCATGATCGCCCGCCATGCCTGGGGCCCCGAAGCCCCGTTCGATCTGCTCGCCGATGTGTCGGCCAGCGAAGCGGCGATCGGCGAGTATTTCAGCGGCAGGGACGCGGCGGGCTTCCGCACCTTCTGCGCCGAGGCCGCGCGCATCTTCAACGTGCTGCGCGAACCCTATCTCGAGGCCCCTGCCCCCACCCCGTTCTCGCTGGTGACGCGCATCGGCTTCAAGCGCCTGCCCGAAACCATGGCCATCCGCCCCTATCAAGCGATGTGGAAGGCGCTCGGGCGGCATTTTGCCGACCCCCGGCTGCAGCAGCTGTTCGGCCGCTATGCGACCTACTGCGGGTCCTCGCCGTTTGTTGCACCTGCCACCTTGATGCTGATCGCGCATGTCGAGCAGGACGGAGTCTGGCTGGCCGACAACGGCATGCACTCGATCGCCACAGCAATTGCAGACCTGGCGCGCAGCAACGGTGCGAAATTCCGCTATGATGCGCCGATTGCCGAAATCGTGGTCGAGCATGGCCGCGCCGCCGGTGTCCGACTGGAAACGGGCGAGGTCATCCGCGCGCGCGCGGTCGTGTTCAACGGCGATCCGGCTGCGCTCAACATCGGGCGACTGGGCGACAAGGTGCGCCGTGCGGTGCCGCCGGTGCCGCCCAAGCAGCGCTCGCTCTCCAGCATGACCTGGCTGATCAACGCAAAGACCTCCGGTTTTCCCTTGGTCAGGCACAGCGTGTTCTTCTCGAACGACTACCGCGCCGAGTTCGATTCGATCTTCAAGCGCGGCGCCGTTCCGGAAGCCCCCACCATCTATATCTGCGCGCAGGACCGCGACGACCATTCGGCCCGCGCGCCGCCGGGTCCCGAACGCTTGCAGCTCATCGTCAACGCGCCAGCCAATGGCGACACATTCCAGAATTCACAGGCGGAGATCGACCAATGCGAGAGGCAAGTTTTCGGCTTCCTGGAGGATTGTGGCCTGACGATCGACCGAACGGCGGACAACTCGCATTTGGTGACGCCAGCGGATTACGAGCATTTGTTCCCGGCGACGGGCGGCGCGCTCTACGGGCGGGCGACTCATGGATGGAAGGCGGCTTTCCAGCGGCCCGGGGCAGCGAGCCGCCTGCCGGGGCTTTATCTGGCCGGGGGTGGAATTCACCCCGGCGCCGGGATCCCGATGGCGAGTCTCTCCGGCCGCTTGGCGGCAGAGCGGCTGCTTGCGGACCTGCCTTCGATGCGATCGTCCCGCCGGGTGGCTATGCCTGGTGGTACATCGACGCGCTGAGCGACGACGGCAAGCATGGCCTGACGATCATCGCCTTCATCGGCAGCGTGTTCTCGCCTTATTATCACTGGTCGGGTCGCGGCGATCCGGACAATCATATCGCGATGAATGTCGCACTCTACGGCCCGCGCGGCGGCTGGTGCATGACCGAGCGGGGTCGCAACCATCTGGCGCGCGATCACGACAATCTGGTGATCGGCCCGAGCTCGATGCACTGGGACGGCGAGAGCCTGCGGATCGACCTGCAAGAGATCACCGCGCCGTTGCCCAAAAAGGTGCGCGGCACCATCCGCGTCTTCCCCAAGGTGATGCCGCAGACATTGTGGCCGCTCGACATGGAGGGCAACCACGCCTGGAGGCCGATCGCACCGCGCGCGGCGATCGAGGTGAAGCTCGACAACCCTTCGCTCAGCTGGAAGGGCGAGGGCTATATCGACAGTAACGCCGGGGTCGAACCGCTGGAGCGCGGCTTTACCGACTGGCACTGGTCGCGCGCGCACCTCAAACGCGATTCGGTGGTGCTGTATGAAGGCCAGCGCCGCGATGCCTCGCGCTTTGCGATGGGGCTGCGCTTTGCCGACAATGGCACGATCAGCGAAGTTCCGCTGCCCCTCGAACGGGTGCTGCCCAAGACCTTGTGGCGCATGCCGCGCATCACCCGCGCCGATGCGGGCGCGCCGGTCGAAATCCGCCGCACATGGGAAGACACGCCCTTCTATTCGCGCACCGCATTGAAGACCCGGCTGTTCGGCGAGCAGGCCGAGGCGGTGCATGAAAGCCTGTCGCTTGACCGGCTGGAAAAGGGCATCGTCAAGCTGATGCTGCCATTCCGGATGCCCCGGCGGGGCTGAATCCGCCGCTCTGGGCGTCTGCGCTGCACGGCAACTGGCAGGCAGGGCAGGAACGAGATAGAATCTGCAACCGCAGCGCTGGCGGATCGTCGCCACAGCCGCGTTGGGGAGACACCATCATGCACACCGGTTCGTGCCTGTGCGGCGCTGTCCGCTTTACGGTTTCAGCACCGCTCAAGGCGCCCGATGCCTGCCATTGCAGCCAGTGCCGCAAGCAATCGGGCCATTACTGGGCGTCGACCGACGTCCAGCGCAGCGATCTTGCCATCACCGGCGAGGAGCATGTGCGCTGGTACCAGTCGAGCCCCAAGGTGCGGCGCGGGTTCTGCGGCACCTGCGGCAGCTTCCTGTTCTGGGACCCGCCGCACCGCGATTCGATAGCAATTGCCATGGGCGCATTCGATCCGCCGACCGACACCAGCCTGCACGTGCACATCTTCACCGCCGACAAGGGCGATTACTACGCGATCGCCGACGGCCTGCCGCAGGAGTGACCCCGGCTATCCTCGCCCGAGGCGATTCGTGGGACGATCGAACAGCCTTGCCCCGCACCCGATTTCCGGCAATGGACCGGCGACAATCACAACAGGAATCGCCATGACCGCCCCCTTCAAGCGCCTTGCCATCTATTGCGGGTCCGCCACGCCTTCCGACCCTGTGTATATCGAAAACGCCCGCATGGTCGGTGCGACACTGGCCGGACGCGGCATCGGCGTGGTCTATGGTGGCGGCAGGCTGGGGCTGATGGGCGCGGTGGCAGACGCCGCACTCGAGCAGGGCGGCGAGGTGATCGGCATCATCCCCGAGGCGCTGGTCCAGGCCGAGGTCGCGCACCAGGGCTGCACCGAACTGCATGTCGTGCCCGGCATGCATGCGCGCAAGCAGCGGTTCACGGACCTGGCCGATGGCTTTGTCGTGCTGCCCGGCGGCGTCGGCACGATGGACGAGCTGTGGGAGGCGATCAGCTGGTCGCAGCTGGGCTATCACAGCGATCCGGTGGGGCTGCTCAACATCAACGGCTTCTACGACCAGCTGATCGCGTTCAACCGCCATATGATCGAGGTCGGCTTCATCCGCCCGCAGCATGCTGACATCCTGATCGTCGACGAAACGCTCGACGGATTGCTCGCCAAGATGGAGGCGTACCGCCCGCACCAGACGATCTTCGCGATGACGGCGGATGATCTTTGAAGGGTTTCGATCGCCCTGCCCTCGTCGCCTATGCCCGCGATTCGATTGCGCGCGGTTCCAAGTCCTTCGCGCTGGCATCGAAGCTGTTCGATCGGCAGACCCGCGAGCGCGCCTGGCTGCTCTACGCATGGTGCCGCAAGTGCGATGACCTCGCCGATGGGCAGGACATGGGCCATGGCATGAGCGCGGTCACCGACGCGCATGCCCGCGTCGCCTACATCCGCAGCCAAACTCAGGCGGCATTGGCGGGCGAACCCACCGATGACCCGGCCTTTGCCGCGCTGGCCTGTGTTGCCGCCGAATGCCGTCTGCCGCACCGGTATATCTTCGATGTCATCGACGGTTTCGACCTCGACGCCGATGAATGGCGTCCGCGCAGCGAGCACGACCTGTATCAATATTGCTACCATGTTGCAGGCGCTGTCGGCCTGTTGATGGCCATCGTCATGGGGGTCGATCCCGACGACGAGGCGACGCTCGACCGCGCCTGCGATCTAGGGCTGGCGTTCCAGCTTGCCAACATTGCGCGCGACCTGTCGGAAGACGACTCGGTGGGCCGGTGTTACCTGCCGCTGGAATGGCTCGCCGAACGGGATATTCCGCCCGGACAGCACATGAAGCCATGGCTGCGATCGCAGCTGGTGCCGCTGGCGGCGCGGCTGGCCGATCGGTCGGAGGCGCACGAGGCATCGGCGCGGGTCGGGGCGGCAAGGCTGCCGTTCCGCGCCCGCTGGGCGGTGCTGGCGGCGGCGGGTATCTATGGCGATATCGCGCGCGAGGTGCGCGATCGGGGTGCCCAGGCATGGGACCATCGCGTCATCACGACGCGGGCGCAGAAAACGGGCTGGGTGGCGCGCAGCCTGATGCAGGCGATGCGCGATCCGCAGCCTGCAGGCCGCAGTGGATTGTGGACGCGGCGCAGGCCCTCAAGCGCAGCCGAGAGTTGATCAGGCGGCGCGTGCCGCGCGCAGCTTTTCAGCCATCGGATAGATTTCGGCATGCTCGCGACCGATGCGATCACCCAGCGCCTTGAACACGCCAGCCGATTCTCTGCGAAACAGCTCCGATTCGTTCAACACCATGTCTGCCCGCTTCCACCGATCGACAAAGTCGAGGAAGGTGTCGGCAAGACCGCCCATTTCCTGCCAGTGATGTTCGGCGGCGGCGGCGATCTTGGGATCCTTGGCATTGCGGAGCGCCGGGTAGAGAATTTCGTCTTCCAGCGCGAGATGGATGCGCAATATGCCGGTCAGCCGCGCGAGCATCAGCGTGATCTCCACCGCCGACGCCCGATCCGCGATATGGGCAGAGCGGGCCTGGATATCTTCCACGATGGCCAGGCACGCGTCATGCTGGGACTGCAATTGTCCGATTCGCCAGTTCATATGGTTTTGCCCCCATGTGCCGGTGAGCCACCAACACGAGCGTTGGGTCTAGCCCAGCTTGCTTAACAGGCAGATAACGATGTTGTGCCTGGAGCGAAATCTGCCTGAAGGGCGCAGGTTGGCGCTTGCCAGCAAAACTGGTTGCATATAGAAACTCAATATGCGCTTTCCCTTTGCTCGCGGCCTGACGGCCATCACCCTCGTTTTTGTCGGCGGCGGCGCGCTTGCCCTCTCCGCCTGTTCGGATGCCGGCGGCGAGGTTGCCCCGGTGGCAAGCGACAGGGTGTACCCGGTGACCATCGCGGTGGTGCAACCGGCCGCGACATCAGCCCGAATCATGGCAGTGGGAACGGTGCGCTATCGCTATGAAACGCCGCTGGGGTTCACCACGGCGGGCAAGGTTGCCAGCATCCGGTTCCAGGAGGGCGACCGGGTGACGCCGGGCGCGCTGATCGCCGCGCTCGATGCCACGCAGGTCGGCGCATCGCTTGAGAGCGCGCGCGCCGAACAGCAGCGTGCGCAATCCGAGCTGACTCGCTTTCAGCAATTGTTCGAAAAGGGCTGGGTGACCCGCGCGCAGGTCGAGCGGGCCGAGGCGACCGCGCGGGCTGCGACAGCGCAGGTGAGCACCGCGGGCTTTGCCAGCGGGACGTCGCGCATTCTGGCACCTTCGGGCGGCATCATCCTGGCGCGGACTGCAGAGCCCGGCCAGGTCGTCGCCGCCGGCACGCAGATCGTCGTGCTGGGCGAAGCGAGCGGCGGCATGGTGCTGCGCGCGCCGATGATCGACAGTGACATAGCCCGGCTGTCCCCCGGCATGCCCGCGACCGTGCGGTTGTCGGCCCTGGGGGAAGGCGAGATCGAGGGCGTGATCAGCGAGATCGATGCCCGCGCCAACCCGTCATCGGGCGCGTTCGAGGTGACCATCGCACTGCCTGCAAATGCGGCGCTGCGCTCCGGCCAGATCGGGACCGCGCAGTTCCGGGTGGCTGCAGCGCCCGGCGATACGGGACTGGCGATCCCTGCCAGCGCGGTGTTCAATGTCCGCGCGGATGAGGGCTTTGTCTATCTGCTCGATGCCAAGGGCAGCAAGGTGCGCGCGCAGGCGGTGCAGATCGGCAAGGTCGACGACCGTCAGCTGGTCATCACCGGCGGCCTCAAGGTGGGCGACCGGATTGTCGCATCAGGCCTTGGGTTGCTGACCGATGGCGCAAGGGTCAAGCCGTTGGCGACGCGCCAGCCCAGCCGGACGCGGGCGGCGGCACCCGCTGCGCCCTCGGCTCCGGCCCTTTAGCCTCAAGCCGGTCGCGCGCGCATGAACCTTGCTGCCTTCACCATCAGCCGCTGGCAGCTCAGCCTGGTGGCGTTCCTGCTGCTGGCAGCCCTGGGCCTGACCTCGCTGCTGACCATTCCGCGATCGGTCGATCCGCATTTCCCGATTCCCGTCATTACCGTCATCATCGCGATCCCCGGCGCGGATGCGGCGGACATCGAACAGACCGTCGCCAAGCCGATCGAAGAGGTGCTGCGCGGCATCGATGACATCGACGAGGTCCGCGCAGCGATCACCGACGGCTTCGTGACCGTGACGTCCGAATTCGATTGGGATGGCGACCCCGACCAGTATTTCAACGATGTGGTGCGCGAGGTCAGCGCGATTCGTAGCCAGCTGCCCGAGGGCATCACCGAGCTGCGCTATCGCAAGGCGCGGACCACCGAGGCGGCCGTGCTGCAGCTGGCGATGGTCAGCGAAACCGCGAGCTGGCGGCGGATGCAGAAATATGCCGAGGATATCCGCGACACCTTTGTCCGCTATCCCGGTGTACGCAACACGGTGATCGACGGCCTGCCGCAGCCCGAGGTGCAGGTTGCCATCGACAGCCGGCGCCTTGCCGAGCTGGGGCTTGCCCCCGCTGCCATCGCCGATGCGCTGCGGCGCGGCGGTGCGGAGCTGCCGCCGGGGGCCGTTGATAGCGCCGGACGCCGGTTCAACGTCGAGGCAGGCGGCGCCTATCGCGATCTGGACACCATTCGCAATCTGCCGATCCGCGCCGGAAACGGCACGCTGCTGCGCGTGCGCGATGTCGCCAATGTCGATTGGGGCGAGGCCGAGCAGCTGTACATCACCCGCTACAACGGCCAGCGGGCCATCTTCCTGTCCATCCTGCAAAAGGACGGGTTCGACGTGATCCGGCTGCGCGATTCGCTGCAAAAGGAGCTGGACCGGCAGCAGGCGAACTTCCCGCCCGACATCCGGCTGGAACAGATCTTCGACCAGAGCCGCGATATCGAACACCGGTTGAGCGAGCTGACGCGCGACTTTTCCATCGCGCTGTTCCTCGTCATCTTCACGCTGCTGCCGCTCGGCTGGCGCGCATCGGTGATCGTCATGATCTCGATCCCGCTGTCGCTGGCTTCGGGCCTGCTGGCGATCAGCGTGATGGGCTTCAACCTCAGCCAGCTGGCGGTCGCAGGGTTCATTGTCGCGCTGGGCCTGCTGGTCGACGATTCCATCGTGGTGACGGAGAATATCGCGCGCCACCTGCGCATGGGCAAGCGCCGGTCGATCGCGGCGATCGACGCCACGCGCGAGATCACGCCTGCGGTGCTGGGCTCGACCGGCGTGCTGATCTTTGCCTTCACGCCGTTGCTGTTCCTGCCCGAAGGCGCGGGCAAGTTCACCCAGTCGTTCATCTACACCATCATCTTCACCGTCTTTGCCTCGCTGGTGGTCTCGCTGACGATCATTCCGTTCCTGGGCAGCCGCATCCTGTCGCGCGACGAGGATCCGGAAGGCAACGGCATCCTCAAATGGCTGACCCATCAGATCGAGCGATTGTACCGCCCGATCCTGCACACCGCGCTGGACAGGCCACGCCAGACGTTCTGGGCCTCGATGGCGCTCACCCTGTCGGCCTTCGCGCTGGTGCCGGTGCTGGGATTCAGCCTGTTCCCCTATGCCGACACTAGCTATTTCCGGGTCACGGTGGATGCCGAGCAGGGCAGCGGTATCGCCACCACCGACGCTCTGGTGAAACAGGCAGAGGCCGTGCTGGCGCAGGAACCCGACATCAAGGTGCGCGCCGCCAATACCGGCAGCTCCAATCCGCAGGTGTTCTACAATGTCTTCGCGCTCGACCAGCGCCCCAATTTTGGCGAAATCTTCGCGGTGATGGACCGCTGGCATCCCGACCGCAGCCCTGAGATGATCGCGCGCATCCGCACGCGGCTGGAGGCGATCCCCGGCGCGCGTTTCAATGTCGAACTGTTCCAGAACGGCGCGCCGATCGCATCGCCCGTTGCCCTTCGCATCACCGGCGAAAATCTGGAGACGCTGCGCGACATTGCCGGGAAGGTGGAGGCCATCCTGCGCGCCACACCCGGTGCGCGCGACGTGCTCAACCCGGTGGCCAATGATGGCATCGATCTGGATATCGGGCTGGACGAAGGCAAGGCAGCCCTGCTCAACATCGCTCCGGGCGATGCGCGCCGCGCCATCCGCCTGGCCCTGTCCGGCGAGAATGCGGCCGCCTATCGCGACGAGGAGGGTGACAGCTACCGCGTCGTCGTGCGCCTGCCGATCGACCGCACCCAGCCGGTGTCTGCGCTGGATCAGGTCTATGTCGCCAGCCGCACCGGCGATGCCATCGCGCTGTCGCAGATCACCCGCCCCAGACTGGAGAGCGTTCCGCCGCAGATCCAGCGCTATCAGCTCGAACGGTCGGTTACCGTCACTGCCAATGCCGAACGCAATGCACTGCCCGCGCGGATCAGCGAGCAGGCGATGGACAAGGTGGCTGCGCTCAAGCTGCCGCCGGGCTATCGCGTATCGGCGGGCGGCGAGGCCGAGGCGATCGACACGGTCTTCGGCGGGCTCGGACCGATCATCATCATCGCATTGTTCGGCATCTTTGCCGTGCTGGTCGCCGAATTCGGCCGCTTCCGCGAAACGATCGTGGTAGCCGGCGTCATCCCGCTGGGCACGTTCGGCGGCTTCATCGCGCTGTTCGTCACCGGTGAATCGCTGAGCTACATGGCAATCATCGGCTTCGTCGCGCTGGTCGGGATCGAGATCAAGAACTCGATCCTGCTGGTCGATTTCACCACCCAGCTGCGCCGCGAGGGCATGGGCCTGCGCGCAGCGATCGAGCGCGCCGGCGAGGTCCGCTTCCTGCCGGTGCTGCTGACCTCGGTCACCGCGATCGGAGGCCTGATGCCGCTCGCGCTGTTTGGCGGATCGCTGTATGCGCCGCTGGCCAGCGTGATCATCGGCGGGCTCATCTCGTCGACCTTCCTCTCCCGGATCGTCACGCCGGCAATGTACCTGCTGATTGCGCGCAGCGGCGCGGCGGATGACGATGCCAAGGCACCCCCGGTGTTGCCGCTGGAAGGCTGAAGTGGTTGTTTCGGGCTGCAGGCACTCTATTTTGAAGCACAAGTCATCCCCGTCCGCTCAGCCTGAGCTTTTCGAAGGCCCCGCTATTTCGCTGGCGTGGCCACGAGGCCTTCGACAGGCTCAGGCTGAGCGGGGTTTGGATGCAGAAAAAGGATGAAAGAGCATGACCGAACAAACCGCCATCATCGCCGGAGGCTGTTTCTGGTGCACCGAGGCCGTGTTCAACGATGTCGTCGGGGTGAGCAAGGTCGAAAGCGGCTATATCGGCGGCCATGCCGAGAACCCCACCTACAAGCAGGTCTGCGCCGGCACCACCGGCCATGCCGAGGCGATCCGCGTCACCTTCGACAGCGAGCAGCTGAGCTATGCCGACCTGCTCGACATCTTCTTTGCCACGCACGATCCGACGCAGCTCAACCGTCAGGGCAATGATGTCGGCACGCAGTACCGCTCTGCCATCTTCCCGCTCGACGCGGCGCAGCAGGTGGAAGCGGAGGCCGCGATGAGCCGCAATCAGCCCAGCTGGCCCGCCCCCATCGTCACCACCATCGAGGAAGCGACGACCTGGTATCCCGCCGAGGATTACCACCAGGAATACTGGAACGGCGAAGGCCAGCGCAATCCCTATTGCCTGGCGGTCATCCCTCCCAAGCTGCAGAAGCTGCGCAAGAGCTTTGCTGCACGGGTCAAGGCCTGAAACAGCAGGCTTTGGCCAATCCCCAGGCAGCGGCGGGTTGACAGCGGAGCGGGGCGCTGCAACCTCTGCGGCGGCTGTCGGGGCCAACAAGAGGATTTCAAGTGAAGCCCATCCGCAAAGCTGTTTTTCCGGTTGCCGGGCTCGGCACCCGTTTTCTG
>NZ_ANFZ01000028.1 GCF_000331245.1 Blastomonas sp. AAP53
TGCGGATTTCGGTGAACGTGACCGAGCGTTTCGCTAATACGTGACCGGTGCTTCCACCCCGGTTGCGCGGGTTCTGGATTGTAATCGCATCGGTCACGATGCGGCTTGTTCCTCGGCTTTTTTTCGGCGCAGCGACTCGCCTTTCATCGTCAGTCGGTAGGCGTTGTGCACCAGGCGGTCGAGGATGGCATCGGCCAGGGTCGGGTCGTTGATCCAGCCGTGCCAGTGCTCGATGGGCAGTTGGCTCGTCAGGATGGTGGAGCGGCTGCCAGCGCGGTCGTCGATCACCTCCAGCAGGTCATGCCGGGCTCCTTCCTCCAGCGGGGCTAGCGCCCAGTCGTCCAGCACCAGGACGTCGACCTTTGCCAGCTGTTGCAGGGTACGGCCGAAGCTGCCGTCGCCATGAGCGATGCGCAGTTGTTCCAGCAGGCGCGGGGTGCGCAGGTACAGGGTGCTATAGCCCTGGCGGCAGGCCTGGTTGCCCAGGGCGCAGGCCAGCCAGGTTTTGCCGGCACCGGTCGGGCCGGTCAGCAGCAGGTTGTGCTGCTGGCGGATCCAGTCGCCACTGGCCAGGGTGGCGATCAGACGCTCGTCCAGGGCGCGTCCGGAGCGGCGGTCGAGATCTTCCAGGCAGGCGTTGGCGTACTTGAGCTTGGCCTTCTTGCGCAGCCGTACCAGGCGCTGGTTGTCACGCCAGGCCAGTTCGCGGTCGAGCAGTAGGCCGAGGCGTTCATCGAAGCTCAGGCTGTGGCTGGCCGGCAGCGTCCATTGCTCTTCCAGGGCGCGGGCCATGCCGTCCAGGCGTAGCTGGTGCAGTTGATTCAGGGTGTGTTGCGGCATCATCGAACAGCTCCTGTTGCGGGGGTTGGTAGTAGTCGGCGCCACGGACGTTCTCGTGGTCGCCGGGTAAGGTCGTTTCGGCGGCACGCTGGGGCAGCGGCTGTTGATCCAGGCCTTGCTGGAGCAGGTTGCGCACGCTGCGCCCGGTGAAGGCGCGCAGGTGTACGGCACGTTCGGCAGCGGCTTCCAGGCGTGCATTGCCATAGCGCCGGGCCAGCGAGAGCAGGCCGAGGCAGGCGCGGTAGCCCATCTCCGGGTGCGGCTTGTGGGTCAGTTGGTGATCGATCAGTTGGCGCGTGTAGGGGCCGATCCGCTCGCCCCAGTCGAGCAGGCGTTGCGGCGTCCACTCACGATGCGCCTGGTGCGCTGCGGGCATGTGTTCGCGCTGGGTACTGTAAGCGCCGCGTCGCCCCAGCAGCAGGTGGCTGGCCACCCGCCGGTTGCCATGCAGCACTTCCAGGGTGTGTGCCGTCAGTCGCACGTCCACGTTCTGCCGGGCCAGGGCGGAGGGCACGCTGTAGAAGCTGCCATTGACCTCGATGTGGTAGTCGATGCTGACCTTGCAGCGCTTGAAGGTGGCGACCTCGTAGGGATGCACCGGCAGCGCTCGCAAGGCCGGGCGATCCAGACGCTCGAACCAGTCGCGCCGGCAGCCATCGAGCCGCTTGAACGGGCGCCGATTCAGATCCTCCAGCAGCTCGGCGATGGCCTGGTTAAGCGCATGCAGGCTGAAGAACTGCCGATGGCGCAGCCGCGCCATGATCCAGCGCTCGACCACCTGCACCGCCACCTCGGCCTTGGCCTTGTCCTGAGGCTTGCGTGGCCGTGCCGGCAGGATCACCGTCTGGTAATGACGCGCGCACTCCAGCGTGGCCCGGTTCAGGCCCGGCTCGTAGCGATCCGGCTGGGCGACCAGGGCGCGCGGATTGTCCGGCACAACCATTTCCGGCACGCCGCCAAAGTAGGTCAGAGCCTGGCCCAGCGAGGTCAGCCAGTCCACCTGGGTTTCGCCTGGCGTCGCGCAGGCATAGGTGTAATTCGAGGCGCCCAGGGCGGCGACGAAGATGTGCGCCCGGCGCACTTCGCCGGTGGCCGGGTCGACCACCGGCAGCGTCGGCCCGGCATAGTCGATGAATAGCTTCTCGCCCGCACGGTGCAGCTGACGCATCGAACGTTTGAGCGTCTGGGCGTAGCGCCGGTAGTGCTCGACGAACTGGGTGTAGCGGTAGGTCGGCTGGCCCGCATGCGCGGCGAGATATTCCTCCCACAGCAGCTGCAAGGTCACGCCCTTGCGTCGCAACTCGCGGTGGATGCTCAGCACATCGGGCAGCACTCGCTCACCGCGCGGCTTGTTCGTCGACGTCGGTGCAAACAAGGCGGCCGCCAGCGCGGCCTCGTCCATGGCCACCAGCGCCGGCCAGTCCAGCCCGGCCACCCGCGCCGCCGCGATGTACTTGCTAACCACGCCCTTGGACAGCTGCAAGGCACGGGCAATCTTCTCGTGGGACAAGCCGGCCTCAAACTTGAGGCGCAGACATTCTTTGATGTTTCGCATGGCTACTCGCGGCGCCGCCATCTTCCTCTCCCGAAATCGGTCGAGGATGGCGGCGCATCAGGTCATGCGCAACGAAGGGGAAGGCTTTCGCTAAGTCGTGACCGGCGATTTCGGTAAGCCGTGACCACCTGTTTCGGAACAGGCGGAGAATCGGTCACGTTGCTACCGAAATGAGCGGTCACGCGTTAGCGAAATGAGCGGTCACGATCAACCGAAACGGCCGGTCACGGTGCTCCGAAATCCGCA